>JAIUNV010000001.1 GCA_020161435.1 Bacteroidota bacterium
CTCTTTTTCATTTTTTGACAGTTTAAAATTAGACAGATACTCTAATTATTAACTGCCGAATTTTGGGTCCGCCTACACCATCTGCACTGCAGTTGGTGAAAAAGGAAATACTCTTTTTAAAGCATGTGAAAGCCCGGAGGATGGTGTTGATGATTTGTCTGGTTGCAACACCGCTTTGCTGCATGACGAACGGTAACAACAGCGTACCTCATCTTATGCTGAATGCTTTGTACAGGAACGCCTCCCAGTCCAAATATGCAATTTCTTGTAAATCTGAAATCAGATGCTCCGCCTTTGCTGGTGGCCCAACCAACAATGGCAAAATAATCTACCAGGCTTTGTATGCTTACGCTTTCACAAAGGCCTCATGGCTGCATGCCTAACAGCTATAATAATGACGTTGCCAGCTTCAATTTCATATACCAGCAAATACGGAAAGCCCTGCAACCTGTACCGCCTGAAGTGTTCATTGAGGGCAGTGTAGTGTTGCGGATGATGCTGTAGCTTCACACAGGCTTCTTCAAATGCGCTGATAAATTTCCATCCCAATCCTTCTTGCTGCGTTTCGTACCATTGAAAAGCTTCTTGCAATTCATGAAAAGCTTCTGCCTGTACTTGTAGGTTATACATGCACCAAACCTTAGTTTTCAGGTTTCAGTTTTTGCATTACTTCTTCTAAAGAGAATATAGCCGAAGCGCCAGCCATTCTACTTTGGCGGCGGCGTTCAAATTCAGCCATATCTGTTGCAGAAAAACTGTGCTCTGCCTGCTTCATATCCGGATATTGACTGGCTATTTTATACAGCAATGCGAGCAAATCTTCATCTGCATTATTGATGTATAAGTGAAGTTGATTTCTGATTTCAGCAATGGACATACCAAAAGTTTGAATGATGATATGAAGATAAAAAACTTTTCGCCTTTATTAGCCTATCAACCAACTATGGCAATGGTTTACCCGCCTTTGTGCTCCTTATTTGCCTTCGTGCCTTGGTGGTTCAAATAAAAATCCAGTGCCCACCACCCGTGAACACTGGAACTTTCAAACTTGTCAAACTTGTATTACGCTCCTGTAAACTGTCGTAAAAAACGCACATCGTTTTCGCTAAACAGGCGCAGGTCTTTTACCTGATACTTGAGCATGGTAATGCGTTCGATACCCATACCAAATGCAAAGCCGGTGTACTTGTTAGGATCGATGCCACAATTTTGCAACACATTGGGATGCACCATACCGCAACCCAAAATTTCTACCCAACCGGTGTGCTTACACACGTTACAGCCCTTGCCACCACAAATGAGGCAGCTGATGTCCATTTCGGCACTGGGCTCGGTAAAGGGAAAATAGCTGGGGCGGAAACGCACTTTCACATCCTGCCCAAACATCTCTTTCACAAAGAAGTAGAGCGTTTGTTTCAGATCGGCAAAGCTCACGTTTTCGGCTACATACAATCCTTCTACCTGATGAAAAAAGCAGTGTGCTCTTGCGCTGATGGTTTCGTTGCGGTACACTTTGCCGGGCATAATCAGGCGGATGGGCAGCTTGCCTTTTTCCATTTCCCGAATTTGCACATTGCTGGTATGCGTACGCAGCAACCACGCTGGGTCCTGGCTGATGTAGAACGTATCCTGCATGTCTCTGGCCGGGTGATCTTCGGGCAGGTTGAGGGCACCAAAGTTGTGCCAGTCGTCTTCAATTTCGGGGCCTTCTGCTACCGCAAAACCGAGCCGCTTGAAAATATCGACAATGCGGTTGCGAACGATGCTGATGGGATGGCGGCTACCCAGTGGCAACGGATCGCCGGGCAGGCTGATATCGTAATCGAAGCTAAACTCAGTATTGCTTTCCAGTGCTGCCTTCAGCGTTTCGTAGCGTTCTTCGGCGGCCAGTTTAAAGGCATTCAATATTTGGCCAAACTCCCGCTTCTGTTCGTTGGGCACATTTTTCATTTCACCCATCAGGGTTTTTACCAACCCCTTGGTACCGAGGTATTGAATACGGAATGCCTCCAGTGCTTCGGCGTTGGGCGCTTCGGCAGCGGCTATATCGGCCTGATGTTGCGCTATTTGTGTTACAATGTCTGTCATAGGTGGCGGCAAAGATAAGCGGTAGCTTACAGGGAATTGAGTTGAAGGAGTTGATTTGTTGATGAGGAGCGAATTGCCAGGACCACAGTAAGCCGATGATTTTGTGAACCTGCCAAACAGTGGTGCAAAAAAAATGGTTTGAGGCAAATATTACCTCAAACCATTTTGGTGTTTTGTCAGCAGTTACAATTAACCCGGAATGCGGCTGATGTAGCTATTGAGTTTCTTGATTTGTTCTACCACGTCTTTGTTGGTAGGCTTTTGTTCTTTGGCTTTTCTATACATGTCTTTGGCGGCCCGCAGGCTACGCATGTCGCCTTTATTCATGTATATCTGGCACATTTGCAGGTAGGCCATGGCAGCACCATCGGCATCAGGAATACCGGCACGGAGGGCGGCACGAATGTAGTTTTCGCCCTGCTTCAAATCGCCACGCTGCATGGCCAGCATGCCCAGCTGCAACTTGTTGGCACCTTCGGCTTCGGCCATGGGCATGCCCAGCTGTTCGCTGCGCTTCATGTGTTCTTCTGCACCTTTAAAATCCTGGCGCATCATGGCCATTTGTCCTTTCAGCGTATAGTAAGCACTGCGAATGGGCTTGTACAGCAGGTTGGGAAACCAAATCATGCCCAGCACTTTTTCAGCACCTTCCATATCGCCGGCCTCAATGTACTCCTGAATAAGGCGCATGGGACCAATGAAGAAGTGGCTGGCAATAGCAATTACCGCCAACAAATACAACACAAAAGATGGCCAGAAGCCGGAATACACATTGACGAAAATGGCCAGCGCCAAGGCTACCAAACCCAACCAAAACCGATACCGCAACAGCCAATTATAAAACTTCATATTTTTTCTTTTGGGGTGGCAAAGATAACAGGTTGCACCACTTGTGGGCTCAGTGCTGATCGTTTACTTCAATCCAGTAGCCGTCGGGGTCTTGCAGGTACACTTGCTTTACGCCATCGGGGCGCAGGGTATAGCGGTTTTTCTCTCCGGCCCAGTTTTCAAAAGCCATGCCTGCTTTTTGCAGTTTGGCAATGAATGCATCCACCGACGCTACTGAAAAACACAAGTGGCTTTCCTTGATGCTCACCGGAATTTTACTGCCCTGAATAAGATGTAAAGCCCCCTGTTCTGATATTATGAGCCATACATGCCTGCCATCATGAAAGGGCTCGGGAATGGTATCGAGCCCCAGCAGGTGCTGGTAAAAGGCGGCGCTTTTGCCCAAATCTTTTACCGTAAAAGCTATGTGGTTGAAGTGGGTGGGCTTATTGGCAGGCGTAATTTGCGCCGGCAATAACTGGCTGTAGAGCAAAGCACAGAGTAATAAAAAACGGTACATACAACAATTGGATTTGCAATGAAAGTAAGCCCAATGGCAGCAGTTTCTGCATTTCTATTAATTTCGCCGCAAGCTGTAAGGCTGTTACCGGCCCGGTAGTTCAATGGATAGAATAGGAGTTTCCTAAACTCTAGATACAAGTTCGATTCTTGTCCGGGCTACTGCAATAAAAAACGCTATCGAATATTGGGTAGCGTTTTTTTTATTCTTTCCAACCAATAAGGCAGTATGCGCTGTTGCCATTGCCGCCAAATTGGCGCTTACTTCTTCCTCCACAAATGGCCATTCTTAGTTTCGATGATGTCGAGCTGGCCGTTAGTAGATAGCTCTTGCAACAAAGCTGTTGCTGCTTCTATTGGCGCAGCAGATAACTCGGCAAACTCTTTGGCCGTAAGCGAAGCAAACTTACTGAACAAGCTTTGCCAATCGGATGCATAGGGTTGCTTTTCGGCTGTTGGTTGCAGTTTGGATATCACATTTTCAAACACTGCATACGGCTTGTAGCCGTACACTTTTTCCTGGTTGCCATTGCTGTCTGCAAAAAACAAGGTGGGAAAACCCCGCACCCCAAGTTGCTGTGCCAGCTGCAAGTCTTCGGCAAACAAGTTATTGGCTTCGCCATCGGCATCTTTTTGCAACTGCACTACATCCAATCCTGCATGCTGTGCTGCTTTATGTAAATGCTCCCATTTGCAAATATTTTTCTTTTGTAAAAACAGCATTTCCCGCATCACCCTAAGAAATACAACGGCCTTTTCTTTATGCTGCATTTGTGCCGCTTTAAAAGCAATAGAAGGCGGATAGGATGAAGACAAAGGATCTTCTAACCAAACATCACCATCAATAGGCATATTGTAGTAGGCACTTACTTCATCCCAGTGATGTGCTACATCAGCCGGCTTGCTGATGCCACCACTGTTGTATTTCCAGTCGGGCAAGAGGCCGCCCATTTTGTAATCAATATCAATGAGGTGGCCATACTCCAGTTTCAACTTGCGCAACTGTGGCTCTATGCCCCAGCAAGAAGAACAAATAGGATCGGTGAAATACAATACTTTGATGGTAGAAGGAGCTGTAGCAATCGTGCTATTATTTGTTGTATCATTTATTTCAGGCACAGCACACATGCCGGTTTCTATATCGCACAATAAAGGGTTGTTGTTTGTAGTGTCCATATCTGTGTTTGTTTATTGTAAAATGAGGATTTGTTTTATTTGCTCAGGCCTTTTTGCTGCAACAAATAATAGATAGAAAACTTTCCGCTTCCGGTAATCATCAGTACCAGATATACCAGCAGAAAATGCAACGACATTTCTTGTACTGCAAACGGGTCGGCAGCATGGATGTAAAAAGCAGCCACCAACATAGTAGCCGCCAACAGGGCAGAAGCAATTCTTGTACCCAGGCCTACCATTACCAGCAATGAACATATAACTTCGGTGAAGACAGTTAATATCAATGATAACTGACTACTCATACCCATTACAGCCGGAAATTCTACTGGCGCTGATGAAAAAAGCTGCAACACTTTGGGCACACCATGGGTAAGCATGAGTGCAGCAATGCCCACTCTGGCCAATAAAATACCGATGGCGGTTTGGTTGCTATCGGGCTGAACCTTAAATAGTTTTTTCATTTTTTTAAAGATTGATTTGTAGTTATAAATGCGTTTGAGGGTTTAAACTAACTGAGGAATCATTGTTTTATGATTAGTTTTGTAATGCAAAGTTTCGAAAGGCTACTGGTGGAAACAATTAGTCAGAAAAACTTGACTGGCTGAAATCAAAAAAAGAATGGAAAACAGTTGCCCGGCAGAGGGTTTATTGAAAATGCTATCCGGCAAATGGAAGCCGCAAATCTTTCGCATGGCGGTGGATGGGCCGTTGCGTTTCAATGCACTCGTTAGGCAAATCAATGGCTCCAACAAACAGTCTATTGCTGTAGCCTTAAAAGAAATGGAAGAGCAGGGCTTGCTGGAAAAAACCACTGTCAGGCTCAAGCCATTGCACATCGAATACATGTTGTCAGCAAAAGGAAAAATGCTCATTCCTGTTTTTCATCAGTTGGAAAATTTGCTGTAACCGCCAACCCTTCCGTTCATTCATTAATGCAGGCTCCGTTGATGGCCGTGCTGATTTATTGAAAAGGATCTTTACTTCATTCGTTTTCCGCTGTAGCCTGCGGTGTTCCCTAACCTCTTTTCTACATCGGCCCGGCTAACCAATGTCATTCAAATCAAACCATGCTATACATAGCTTTACGGCAAGCAGCCCAACAGTTGCCAAAGCTTTTATATGACAGTTGTTTCAGATAAACCAAACATAGAGACTACAGAAAATCAATCTCCGGTTAGTTTGGCTGTGAAAAAAGAAATGATATTGGCCATTGCCTGCGGTATTTTTCTGATCGCAGGTTTCAGTCTCTCTTTTGTACAAGAGCTCAACCCGCTTGTATCCATACTGTGCTATATAGGCGCCTTTATTACCGGCGGTTTCTATACCAGCAAGCAGGCCATTCAAGACATCTTTAAAGGGCAATTTGAAATTGATTTTTTGATGATTGTGGCGGCGCTGGGTGCTGCAGCACTAGGCGAATGGGCCGAAGGTGCCCTCTTGCTGTTCTTGTTCAGCCTGGGCCATGCGCTGGAACATTTTGCGTTGGCCAAGGCAAAAAAATCAATTGAAGCCCTATCGGGATTGGCGCCAAAAACTGCCCTGGTACGGCAAGGCAATCTGCTACAAGAAATATCGATCGACGCTTTGCAAATTGGCGACGTGGTGGTGGTAAAACCCAACTCTAAAATTGCAGCAGATGGCATTGTGATTGTAGGTCACAGCAGTGTGAATCAGGCACCCATTACCGGCGAGAGCATGCCCGTTGATAAATCGCCAATGCCTCTGGAAAAAGTGACCAAAAAAGGAACAGAGAAAATTGCGGCTCAAAACAGTGTGTTTGCAGGCTCTATCAATGGCAGCGGAAATATTGAAGTGTATGTGACCCGTGTAGCTGCCGACAGCACCATTTCACGACTCGTAAAACTGGTGAACGAAGCACAAACCCAAAAATCTCCTACGCAACATTTCACCGACCGCATCGAAAAATATTATGTACCGGCAGTGCTGTTGTTGGTGACCCTTTTATTATTTGCTTTCCTCGTGATAGATGAACCATTTAGCGCCAGCTTTTACAGAGCCATGGCTGTATTGGTAGGCGCAAGTCCGTGTGCACTCGCTATATCTACCCCCAGTGCTGTGTTGAGTGGCGTGGCCAGAGCAGCTTGGGGTGGCGTATTGGTAAAAGGCGGCAAACCCTTGGAAGACCTCGGTTCGCTTACTGCCATTGCTTTCGACAAAACCGGTACTCTCACCGAAGGCAAGCCAACACTCACAGGTATTTATGCATTCAATAACTGCAGCGAAGCGTCACTGCTGGAAATTATTGTAGCTGTAGAACAGCTAAGTGATCACCCATTGGCTGCAGCCATTGTAAGAGATGGTAAAGAAAAGCTGAAAAAAGAAATTGCACCGGCTACATCGCTGCAGGCAATAGGCGGCAGAGGTGTAAAAGCCATCTATAACAACAAGCCGGTATTGATTGGCAACAAAGAACTTTTTACAGATAAAGGACAACACATTCCGGAAGACATTATCTCCAAAGCTGTATCGCTTGAAAGTGGAGGTAACACCACCATGCTGGTACAACTGGACAATGTATTTATTGGTATCATCGCCCTGATGGATGTAGCAAGACCGGAAGCTAAAGCGACCATTGCACAACTGCGGCGGATCGGCATCCGCAAAATGATTATGCTGACCGGTGATAACCAACAGGTAGCCGAAGCCATTGCAAAAGAAATAGGGCTTACCGATGCCTGGGGCAACCTGCTACCCGAGCAAAAATTGGCAGCCATTGAAAAACTGAAAGCCGCCGAACAAAAAATTGCTATGGTAGGCGATGGAGTAAACGATGCCCCCGCCATGGCCAAAAGTACTGTAGGCATAGCTATGGGTGCAGCAGGCAGCGATGTAGCCCTCGAAACTGCAGATGTAGCGTTGATGGCCGACAAGCTTACCAACCTTCCTTTTGTCATTGGCCTGAGCCGAAAAGCCCGGCAAATCATCAAACAAAATGTGGCCATCAGCCTGGGCATGGTGGTTTTGCTGATACCGCTTACCATATTGGGTATTGCTAAAATAGGACCGGCAGTTGTTGGCCACGAAGGCTCTACCATCGTCGTTGTTTTTAATGCCTTACGATTACTGGTGTACAAGCAAAAAAACATCGGAGCGTAATTGGCTTCATGCATGGCACTGAAGTACTGCGCTGCACAGTTGTGCAATTATTTTTTTATTGCCTCCAGTAGGAACCATTCACAAACATCAGGAACTTGCGGGCAGCATGTGTTTGCATTCGCCATGCACCAATTGGTATGATTCGTTGCTTGTTATGTTTCGCCGTATTGCTGATGGGTTTGGGAAAAGCTGCCGCTCAGCAACACATTCAATTGTTAAACAAAGGCTGGCAGTTTGCTGAGCAGGGCAGCAGACAGTGGCGGCCTGCTTCGGTGCCGGGTACTGTCCACACCGATTTGATGAAACAGCAAGTGATACCCGACCCGTACTACCGCAGCAACGAAAAAGCCGTGCAATGGGTAGATGATAAAAACTGGGTGTACAAAACCCAATTTGCCAGCAGCACCGCACAGCGCAATCATCAACACACCGACCTGGTTTTTGATGGCCTCGATACCTACGCCGATGTGTACCTCAACGGGCAATTGCTGCTGCAGGCCAACAACATGTTCCGGCAGTGGCGCATACCAGTGAAGCATTTGCTGAAAGCCAACAACGAGCTGCGCATTGTATTTCATTCGGCCAAAAAACAAGTAGCTGCTTTTGCCAAAGCCGATTCGCCACTCGTAATACCAGCCGAAAATCCACGGGTATATGCCCGCAAGGCACAGTACCATTTTGGTTGGGACTGGGGCCCCACTTTTGTTACCGCCGGCATTTGGAAAAATGTGTACCTCGACAGCTACAACCAGCCCGCTGCAGAAAAGCCTTTTCACAATCCCCGCAAGATTGAACTGGTGCAAGAGCCCGATAGCATCGGCAAATCTTTCTACTTCAAAATAGACGGCCAGCCCGTGTACATGAAAGGTGCCAACTACATTCCTTCGGATATGTTTTTGCCCCGTCTTACCAAAAACGATTATCGGCAAATACTGATGGCCGCCAAAAATGCCAACATGAACATGCTGCGCATTTGGGGTGGCGGCGTGTACGAAACCGAAGACTTTTATGACCTGTGCGATTCATTGGACATTTACGTGTGGCAAGACTTCATGTTTGCGGGTGGCATGGTGCCGCTGGATGAGGCATTTTTCTTGAACGTAAAAGAAGAAGTGATACAGCAGGTAAAAAGACTGCGCCACCACAAAAGCATCATTGTGTGGTGCGGCAACAATGAAGTGGAAGAAGCCTGGCACAACTGGGGCTGGCAAAACCAATTCAACCTGCACGGGCAAGACTCTGCCAAAGTATGGCATGCCTACAAGCGTTTGTTTAAAGACAGCATACCGGCATGGCTGCAGCAATACGATGGCACCCGGCCCTATGTAAGCACATCACCCATGCATGGCTGGGGCCGAGCGGCGAGCATTACGGAAGGCGATAGCCATTACTGGGGCATTTGGTGGGGCATGCAGGAAATAGAAATGTTTGAAAAAAAGACCGGCCGCTTTGTAAGCGAATACGGCATGATGGCCATGCCCAATATGAATACTACGGCTTCGGTTACATTACCGCAAGACCGTTATCTCTATTCCGATGTGTTGAAGACGCACCAAAAACATCCCACAGGTTTTCAAAACATGAATGGCTACCTGCACCAGTATTTCATGGACTCAGCCCGCATCAAACATTTATCGCTGGAGCAGTATACGTACCTCACCCAGTGCCTGCAGTATTATGCATTTAAAAACAGCATAGCCATACACCGTAGTAAATACCCGGTAAACATGGGCACATTGCTGTGGCAGCTCAACGATTGCTGGCCCGTAGCTTCCTGGGCCATTACCGATTACAGCCGACAGCCAAAGGCAGCGTGGTATGCCGTAAAAGAAGCTTACCGCGATGATGTGTTGCCCCAACGGGATGCTGTGCGGCCCAAGGCCTTGCAGCTATCCAAACCCAGCTACACACTGCAATGGAAAAATGCAGATACACTGCTGCTGAAAAGTAGTGTGTCCGCTAAATATGTGTACCTGCATGTGCCGGGCATCAACCTGCAGCTCAGCGACAACTACTTCGATTTGCAGCCCGGCGAAACAAAAGTAATCAGCATCAAAGGCTTACCGGTGAGCCAACGAAAAGCGTTGCGCATTTGGTCGCTGTACGATGTGGTGCATCAATAAGCAAGGAAAATTACGCTTCCCACTCAGCGTATGAGTCGGCTGTTTCGTACAACTTGAGGCGGCAGAGTTTTACCTCGGGTGGCATGGCGCCTTCAATGGCCGATTTTACTTTCAGCAGAATGTTTTCTGCGGTGGGTTCAATGGGCCAGATGTCGAGGTTTTCGAGGCTGCTCAGGTGCGGGTTTTGCGCCAGGTACGCTTCACTTAATATAATGCAGTGGTCCATTTTATCTACCACCTGCGCTTTTACAATGCGCTTCAAATCTTTGAAGTCCATTACAAAGCCGGTACCATCCAGAAAACCTTCGTTGGGGTTGGCCTGCTGCACCGTTACGTGCAACACATAGGAATGGCCATGAATATTTTTACAACTTCCGCAGTAGCCAAAAATGGCATGGGCAGTTTCGAACCGGAAAATTTTGGTCACACGTAACATAACATCAACACTTAAAAATCAAACAATGGCCGGGCTGTGCCGGCGCTGCAACGCCGCAAAAGTATTTGAAATGGGTTAGTTTTGGCCAAGGATGAATGCGCATGAACATATTGCTGCCTTTGTAGCAGCCCAAACGGTGGCCACGGTTTGTTGCACCAATGCCGATCAACAATTGCATTGCTTTAGTTGCTATTACGCTTTCGACGCCGGCCAAACGCTGCTCTACTTCAAAACCTCCGCCGATACCCAACACATGCAATGGCTGCAGGCCATGAAGCAAACAGCGGGCAGCATTTTGCCCGACAAACTGCAGAAGCTGGTGGTAAAAGGCATTCAATGGTCGGGCGTACTACTGGCCGAAAACGACCCGCTGGCGGCACATGCCGGCAAGCAGTACCACCTAAAATATCCGTTTGCGCTGGCCATGCCCGGCACGGTACGTACCATTCGCCTCGATATCCTCAAAATGACCGACAACAGCCTGGGCTTTGGCAGCAAAGTGCATTGGAAAAGAGGGGAATAGAGTTAATCAAAAATCAGCAAATAGAAAAGTACAACAACAGGGTAATTGATTCTTTTCATCTGCTACAACACCCATCCGTTATACATAATGCTTACCGCCAATGCTCAGGTGTAGCACATTGTCAATGTTGTGTGTTTCCTGCAGGCGCAGCATTTCTTGCTTGGGGTAAAAAATGGGTTCATCGCTCAAATCAAACGTGCCGTAGTGCATGGGTATAAGCTGGCGGGCACCCAATGTGTGCAGCACTTGCAGTGCATCGGCCGGGCTGGTATGCGATGGATGCATGAACCACTCGGGCTTGTACGCACCAATGCCAATAATGGCAAAATCAATACGTGGAAAGAGTTGGGCAATTTGTTCAAAGTGAATACCCAATCCGCTATCGGAACCAAAGTAAATATTGCCGGCACTGCTTTCGAGCATCATGCTGCCCCACAGCATTTCGTTGAGGTCGGTAAGGCCGCGGCGGTTCCAGTGTTTGGCCGGCAAGTAGGTTACCGAAAAATCTTCTTCGATATTGTAGCGCTGAAACCAACCCGCTTCTACAATGGGGTTGCTGATTTTCCACGATCGCAATAGTGGTGCCAGTCCAAGGCCGGTTAAAATAATGGCTTTGGGATTGAGGCTGCTGAGTATTTGTAGGCTGCGCTGGTCACAATGGTCGCGGTGATTGTGCGTCAGCAATATGTAGTCGATATGTTTTAAATCGGCCGCATCCATGGGCAGCGACGTGTAGCGTTTTATCTGATGCACTACCACGGGCAGCTTACCCAATATGGGATCGGTAATAATTTGCTTGCCATTGATACTGATAAGAAAAGATGCGTGACCCAACCAGGTAATGCCATTGTCGGTATTGCTCGTCAGCTTGGGCTGATGAATGACCTCAATACCATGCTGCTGCTTTTTTTTCAGCGGCTTCAATGGTTTTTTTTCTGCCTGCCATTTCAGTACGTCCCAATAGTTGCGCTGCGAAGGCCCGTCGAGATTGATGTACTGATGTTTATCGTTCAGCGGATTGCCGCTCCAGTTGTCGATGATAAAAGGTAAAGCCGGATTGTGTGTTGGTCTTGCCATATCAGCAGCTGAATTGTCTTAAATGATGATCGAGGTGTTTCCAAATGAGGCGGCCCCAGTCTTTGCGGCCCAGTTTGCCAAACAGCGGATGCGTAGCTTCGATATATTCTTTTTGCAACACAGCTTGCAGCGCATCTGTCAGTTTTGCTTTTTCTTCTGGTAGTGTTCCCACTTCGGGCTTTGCTTTTTTTACATCGAGGCTGGGTGCCGTGGGCGATTCTTTGGGCCAAGGAACAGCATAAATAGCCAGCCATGTAAAAGGCTGATACCGAAACATGGTATTCAGTACTTTGGTATCAGTTGGTTGCAACACAAATTCCAGCTGTTGCCGGCAGTGCCAGCACATTTCGGCAATGGTCATGGTGCCCCACTGCCTTGCGGAGGTTTCTTGCAGGGCTACAAGTCGCTGTTCTATTTGCTGCAATGCTGCAGGCTGCAAAATGCTATTGGTCATGTGGTAAAGGTATTGTTGTGCAGGAAGATGAATAAAGATTCGGTTACCGCATCAGTTTACGCAACACCTGCACATACCATTTTTTGTATGGCGCATACCAGAGTGGTGTATCGCCCAAGCGATGGCTGCGCATGATGCTTTTCAAATGTGAAAACTGATCGAAACCATATTTGCCATGATAGCCGCCCATGCCGCTGAAACCCACACCGGTAAAGGGCAGGTCGGTATTGCCCAGGTGAATAACACCATTGTTCACACAGCCTCCACCAAACTGAATGCCTTCCATAAAATAGCGTTCGGTGCTGCTGCTGTTGGTATACACATACAACGCTAACGGATACGGGTTTTTCGAAATGATGGCCTTGGCTTCTTCATGTGTATCAAAACCAATGATGGGCAAAATGGGGCCGAAAATTTCTTCCTGCATAATGGGCGAATCCATTGCCACATCATCGATGATGGTAGGTGCAATAAATAAATCTGCAGCATCGTGCTGGCCGCCATGCACAATATTGCCCTGCGATAAATAGCCCGTCAGCCGGTTGAACTGACGCAGATTGATGATGCGTCCCAAGTCGGGGCTTTGCTGCGGATCATCGCCATACATCTGCAGCAAATGTTTTTTCAATGCCGCTATCAGTTTGTCTTTTACGCTATAATGAACCAACACATAATCGGCAGCCACACAGGTTTGCCCGCAATTGAGAAAGCGGCTGAAAATGATTTTTTTCGCCGTGTAATCAATACTGGCATCGGCAGCTACCACGCATGGACTTTTACCACCCAGCTCCAGTACTACTGGCGTAAGCTGTGTAGCAGCGGCCTGCATAATTTTTCTGCCTACGGCAGTACTGCCGGTAAAAAATACGAGGTCGAGGTGATGTTTGGCAATCAGTTCCTCGCTTACCTGATGGCCAGGTCCGGTAACAATGGCGATGTAATCCGGTTCAAAGGTTTCCTCAATCATTTGCTTCAGCACAGCAGCTACATGCGGTGCTTCTTCTGAAGGTTTGAGGATGCTGGTATTGCCTGCGGCGATGCTGGCCATCAAGGGTTGTATCAGCAATAAAAAAGGATAGTTCCAGGGCGCCATAATGAGGCTGACACCCCGTGGCTCTGGTACCACTTTGCTGGTAGAAGGAAAAAACATGAGCGGCGTACTGCGGTGCCGTGGCTGCATCCAACCACGCAGGTGTTGTTGCGTATGTGTGAGCTCTTTATAGGCAGGCCCGAGCTCGGTACCGTAAGCTTCAAATTCATTTTTGCGCAGGTCTTTGTACAGTGCTTCCTGCAAAGGCTGCTCGTAACGGCCTATGGCTTTGCGCAACACGCCCAGCTGGGCTTTTCTAAAACCATAGCTGCGGGTTACACCCGACTGAAAAAATGCCTGCTGCTGTGCGTACAATTGTTGCAACTCTTCAGCCGTATGGCTGGCTACTGCACCAGGATATATTTCTGTTGTCATAAATCAGCAATCGTTATTTATCAATTAATGCACACCCATGACAGCTGCCATGGTTACAATGCCTTCCAGCAAAAAACTGATCTGCAGGTTTTCGTTTTCGGCATGCTGGTTGTTGTCGTAGTTCACAATGCCAATGCTCACCGGCAGCGATTGTAAAATGGTTTCAAACATGTAGAGCGGCAGGCTTCCACCCACGGTTGGTATTTTAATCACCGCATCTGTTGTGGTAGATTGAATGGCCGCAATCACCTGTTGAGCAATGGGCAAATCCATCGGCGTTTTCTGTGCTGGGTACGCACCATCGTTCATCGTTAGTTTGGCAATCAGCGGATATTTTTTCCGCTCCTCTGCGGTGGGCTCATGGTCGAGTATGGTATAACCCTTGCTTTCGATGTAGCGTTTTACTTTGTTGAATTGCCCTTCAACCGTATTCCCTTTTACCAGGCGCAAATCCAATGCTGCCGTGGCTTCGGCAGGAATGATGTTGCTGGCCATGCTGCCCACATTCATAGCCGCAAAACCGTTGATGTTGAGCGTAGGAATATTCAGCAACTCCTGAAAATTGCGGCCATCGCCATCCGGATGAATCATCATCAATTCTGTTTGCAGCGTAGGCACCACATCGGGTATTTGTGCAATGGCTTCCTTTTCTGCTTTGCTTAGCGGCTGCACATCGTCATAAAAACCGGGGATGGTGACCATGCCTTTGTCATCTTTCATGCTGGCCAGTAGTTGCGCCAATCGCATGGCGGCATTCGGCGCCCAGTTGCCATAGTTGCCACTGTGCAAGGGTCGTGCTGAAGCGTACACTTTCAGTTCGGCGTTTATATCGCCCCGTACCCCAAACACCAGTTGCCTACGACCCGTTACATGGCGGGCACCATCGCATATCATCCATAGGTCGGCTTTCAGCAAAGCTTTGTGTTGGGTAAAATAATCGTCGAGGTGTATGGAGCCCACTTCTTCTTCGCCTTCAAAAATGAACGTGAGATTTGCCTTGGGTTGCTGACCCGATTGTTTCATCAACTCGTAGGCCGCAATGATGGCAAACACCCCCGCTTTATCATCGGCACTGCCGCGGCCATAGAGTCGCATTTTTTCTGGAATGACCGCAGGCACCGCATTGCCGGGTACAAAACTGCCGCCACGGTCGAGGCGGTCGGTGGTGAGCTGTGGCGTAAATGGCGACAAACCCTTGGCCCATTGGGCGGGGTTCACGGGCTGGCCATCGTAATGCGCATAAAAACCCATGGTGGTGGTGGCACCGGGCACTTTTACCTGGCCCACTACCAGCGGGCTGGCACCTTTTATGGGCAAGGTGAGAATTTGCGTAGCAATGCCCCGCCGCTCCATCATTTGCTGGATGAAAGCCGCATTGCGGTGAATGTTGATGCTATCGCCCATCACATTGGGAATGGCCACAAACTGCATGTACTCCTGCAACAATTGCTGCTGGCGCTGCTGCACCAATTGACGTACTTTATCGGCTTGTGCCTGTGCAAAAAGGCTGCACAAAAGCAGAACAAAAAGAGGCAGGCTTCGCTTCATCACGGTTGGTGAAAATTTGCGGAAAGCTATGGAACAAGTTTCAGAGTTTACGGGTTCACTACTTGACTAGTTCAAGGGAAATCAAAAACATGAATTTCCTGATGAAACCTGTGGAAGAAAGTTGCTGACTTTCTCAAAGGCCGTGCATAGCCCGCAGTTTTTTGGGTAGCGACTGTACCACCAAATCGTAGGAGTCTTTGGTCCATTGGAGCAGCAGCTGATTGGATATGCTGCCATCTATCAATACCGTGTTCCAGTGTTGCTTGTTCATGTGGTAGCCGGGCAGTACGGCGGCGTATCGTTCCCGCAACTCAATGGCCTGCTCCGGGTCGCACTTCAGGTTGATGCTTTCAAACACCGTCATGTTGGCGAGGGCAAACATTTTGCCAGCTACTTTAAACACCAGCGTGTCTTCATCAAATGGCAGGGTTTCTTCTGTAGCCGGTAGCGAGAGGCAGTATTGGCGAAATTGTTCGAGGTGCATTTTGGAGGTTGGGAGGTTAACGTGTTCACTAGTTCACAAGTTGATTGGTAAAAATTAGATGGCGCCTTACCACTTCCTCATTCCTTATTTCTTATTCTTTATTTCTTATTCCTTATTGCCGTTTACATTCACTCTTCCCAATCGCCCTTTCCTTTCCGTATTACCACGGGGCTGTCGGAGGTGAGATCTACTACGGTTGATGGTTCTATTTCACCCATGCCGCCATCTACTACCATGTCTACCAAACGTTCAAAGTTTTCCAAAATCAGGTCGGGGTCGGCCAGGTCCTCGGGCAGCTCGGCCGGTACGGAGGCCGATAAAATAGGATGCCCCAATGCTTCGGCTATGGCGAGAGCAATGTTGTTTTCGGGCACCCGCAAACCGATAGTCGATTTTTTGCTCTGCATCATTTTGGGCACTTCTTTGCTGGCCGGCAAAATAAACGTAAACGGACCGGGCAGGTGCTGCTTCAGCAAGCGGAAAGTGGGCGTATCCAACTGGCGGGCATACTTGCTCAGGTCGCTCAAATCGTGGCACACAAAACTGAGCAGCGCCTTGGCCGGATCGCTGTTTTTAATGCGGGCAATTCGGGTGAGTGCCTCCCGGCTGTGCATGCTGCAGCCAATGGCATACACCGTGTCGGTGGGATAAATAATAACGCCATCCCGCAGCAGGCACTCCACCACCTGTGCTATCAACCGGGGCTGCGGATTATCGGGATGAATGCGTACATGAATAGCCATAGCCGGAAAGGTAGCTCAAATGCCCGGTTTACAACCGTTTGTACCTAAGCTGTGGCAATTTTTGGTCGGTATGCAGGTATGCCTGTATATTAGTTGGGTCGTGATTACAACCAACCTGATAGCACCCTTAAGCAAATGGCTGCTGTGGCCCATGGCCCTGCTAGGCTGGCAGCAAACTGCCCATGCACAGCTCAGCAAAAGCGACACTGCCAACTATATTCAATCGTATTGGTACAATGGCATTGGCCTGTTGAAACGCCCCTTGCACTACAACGCCGAGCAATGGATTACTGTCAGTGGCTCACTGGTGTTTGCAGGCTCTATGATTGCCTTGGATGAACCCATTAATATACCCCTGCAAACCTGGAATGGCCCCGATGCTGTACACTTTGGCAAAGCCGGCGATTTGGCCGGAGGATTGCCTGTGCAGCTGGGCATTAGCGGCAGCGCCATTTTACTGGGGTCGGTGGCCAAACAACCCGGCCTGCTGCAATTTGGCCTCGATAACCTGCAGGCACAAGCCATGACCGGCGGTGTTACACTCTTGATCAAAAATCTTTTTCACCGTGCCCGCCCCGAAACCGGCAGTGGTGCTTTTCGCTGGTACGGGCCCATCAACGGTTGGGGCAACGAAAGCTTTTACAGCGGCCACACGGCCATGGCTTTTAGTACGGCCAACATGATTTTTTTGCACAGCAAAAAGAAATGGTGGGTAGGCGTACTGAGTTTTGGTGCCGCTACTGCTGTGGGCATCAGCCGCATGCAGCAGCAAAAACACTGGAGCAGCGATGTGGTAATGGGCGCCATTATGGGCACTGCCATCAGCAGCTGGGTGTACAAGCAGCAAGAAAAAAGAAGAACCGCGAGGAATCAGTTGAAGCTGACTTATTGAGCTGCATTCATGCACATCCAGTTTTTTAGCGACAGTTGTCGCTGCAGCACGGCATCCCCGACAGGAGTCGGGGACGATGTGAATGGTCATCGTCTCCCGAGGAGGACTTCCTGGTTGCCAGCATCATGCTGATAAGTAAGTACCACAGCCGTGCATCTTCTTTCATCCTCTTTTCGAAAACAGGAAAAAAGCCCCCGCAATGGGGAGCTTAACCAAGCTTTACCACGCCCAAGCCGGTCAGGGTTTTACCTTTACCGCCGTATATTTTTCGGCCATTTGCGCCAAACCTTCGAAATTTGACCTCATTATGATACAGACAGGCAATCCCGTAATCAGCATTTATACCGAAATGACGCCCAACCCCGAAACCATGAAGTTCGTGGCCAACAAACTCCTGTACCCGGGCAAAAGCATCGATTTTCCTGATGAAGCCAGCGCCGCTCCTTCGCCCCTGGCCAAAGAGCTGTTTACCTTTCCTTTCATCAAAAGCGTTTTCATCGCCAGCAACTTCGTTACCCTCACCAAAACCAACGAAACGGAAGAGTGGATGGACGTCATCCCTACCGTGAAGCAGTTTTTGAAAGAATACCTCGAAAACGGCGGTGTGGTGGTAAACGAAGAAGAACTAGCCGCCAGCAAAGCCCAGAAAGTAGCCAGCAACACCGTGGCTGCCGATGACGATGACGTGGTAAAACGCATCAAGGAACTGCTGGAAAACTACGTGAAGCCCGCTGTAGAAATGGACGGTGGCGCCATCCAGTTTAAAAGCTATACCGACGGCGTGGTAAACCTGGCCCTGCAAGGCAGCTGTAGCGGTTGCCCCAGCAGCATGATTACCCTCAAAGCCGGCATCGAAGGCATGATGAAGCGCATGATTCCTGAAGTACAAGAAGTAGTGGCAGATGCTGAATAAGCAATGTGCTAATTGGATGATGTGCTAATTAGCTAATGCAATACAGTTCGTATTTTCCAGCAACGTCTCTCGCAGAGGACGTTGCGTTACATAAAAAGTCCTGTGGCAGTTATACTTGCCGCAGGACTTTTACTTTTGTGCCATGTTACAATCTACTTTCTCCTCGCTGCTGCTGCAGATAGATACCACCAGTGCTGAGTATAAGTTCGGTTATCAGGTTGGCTCCTGGTTGCCGTTTATCGTGTTACTCTTTATCACACTTATTGTGGTTATCATCATCATGCGCAAACGCCGCAAGCAAGGAAGATAAAATGCTCATGTGCTAACATGCTAATGACATACAGCCTTGTCATTGTAACTGTCATGCATGTAACCACAGTGCTGGCTTCTATTACTGGTTCTTCCGCGCCTTTGCGTTGACCTCTATTACACCAATTTCTTGCGGCTGACAATCAACGCTATTAATGCCGAGGTAACAATTCCCGTAACTGGTGCAAACATCAGCGAACTGATGATGTAGTTGCGCAGGTTGAAATACGCAGCAGCTTCTTCAGCTGTCATTAGTTTTTGCGCCACACTGTAGTCCGTTACGTTTTTAAAATAGCCGGGCGAAATAATTTCTACCGACACATACTGCCACAGCGGCGTCAGTACTGTAATAAACAAGGTCATCAGCAGACCGCTGACAAAAGCTTTTTTAAACGTGATGGTGCCGCCATTGGCTTTACGCTTGGCACTCAAAGCAAACCAATACACCGCAATGGCCACAATCATAAACAGGTTGGTAACAATGGGATGCATGTCGATGTGTTTGTCGTGCAGGCCGGTTAGTTTTTCCAGCAGCATCCATGCCATGCCAGCCACTATAAAAATGACGGCCCATTTTATTTCATGTGCTATGTTTTTCATACGCAAGGGTTGTTTTGAAAAATGAGGTTGCCTTCGTTTTTTTCGCACGGAGGGCACAGAGCTCACGAAGAAGATTGAAGAATCAGACTATACATCATTTGTATTTATCGATGCGACCACCGCATCTCCGCGGTAAAATCTGTCAGCAAAAAACTCCACGTCTTCGTGTCACCGCGTTGCTAACAATTTATACCAATGTTGCTTCCGAAGTAATGCTGCAGTTATACAACTTCGAGATGGGGCAGTTGGCTTCAGCATCTTTTACGGCGGCAGCAAACTGCTCTGCTATAGCTCCGGGCACTTTGCCTGTTACAACGAGGTGGCTGTTGGTAATCGTGCCATTATCCAGCGTAATGGTACAGGTCGTTTCCAACGATTCGGGCGTTAGTTCCATACCACCGAGCACAAAGCTGAGCTTCATGGTGAAGCAGCCCGCATGGGCAGCGGCGACCAGCTCTTCGGGGTTGGTGCCTACGCCTTCTGCAAAACGGCTGTTGAATGAATATTGCGTTTGTTGCAGCACGGTGCTTTGTGTAGTGAGGTGGCCATGGCCTTCTTTACCAGAACCGTTCCAAACGGCAGTTGCATTTCTTTTCATGGGAAGTCATTTTTTTAAGGAATAGTAAGATAGCATATTTGTGCCCCAACAAGTGCCGAATGCAGGAACTATTTCAACAAGTCTGGAGCGGTTTGCAGCAAACCACGCCCCTCGAATTTGTGGCCGTGATAGCCGGTATAGCCAGTGTGTTTTTTTCCCGCAAAGAGCACATCCTTGTGTATCCGGTGGGTTTGGTCAACACCATCATTTTCATTTACCTCTCTTTCAAATACCACTTGCCCGGCGAAGCGGTGGTCAATTTTTACTACACGGTCATGAGCATTTACGGCTGGTGGTTGTGGGCCAAAAAAGACCAGCAACAGCAACCCGTAATGCATGTGAGTTTCAGCAGCCGCAAAGAGTGGCAACAGCAGTTGTTGTTTGCCACCGTTTGCTATTTGGCTCTCTACGGTTTTATATTACTGATGCGCCAGTGGTTTGCCAAAGAAGCCATTCCATGGGCTGATGCTTTTGCCAGTGCCACTGCATTTACCGGCATGTGGCTCATGGCCAAAAAGAAAGTGGAAAGCTGGTACTGGTGGATGGCTACCAACATTGCCAGCATACCCTTGTACTTTGTAAAAGGGCTGGTGTTTACCAGTGTGCAATATGTGGTGTTGCTACTACTGGCGGTAGCCGGCTGGTGGGCGTGGAGGGCAAAAGCGAAGAACAATGTGCCAATTAGCTAATGTGAAAATGTGCTAATGAAAAAACAATAGATTTCCTATTTCCCTGCGGCTTTGCGCAGTTCTTCCATCCATTCCACAATCAGCACAGTACGGTATCCGTTACGCATTTTTTCCAACCCAATCATCAGGCTGAGTTGCCACGCAGTGCGGGGTACGGGCGGCAGTGCAAACAAAAAAGCATCTACGAGATTGTCCGGTTTGTTGGGCGGCAATTCAGCAGGGTCCACCGGCAGCAGTGCAATGCTCACACTGTCGGAAAATGGTAACACGCAACCATTAATCTGTTGTAGTACCCGATTCATCTGGCGGTTGGCATTTTGCAAATCTGTTAGTGGTGCAAAGTTGGCGATGTACTGCCAGCTGTCTGTTTGCAGCGTATCTCTACAATCAGTAGCATGTTCTACTTCGGTGGTTTGTGCATCGGCCCAGGGCAGGCGGGTGCTGTAGCGTTCGTGGCTAAACGTCCATACACCATTGGTTTGGTAGCCGTTGCTGCTGCGCAGTTTGGTATCGAGCAGTTCGGTTATGTGTTGTTGGGTAAACAAATACATCACTTCCCGAATGGCCGAGCATTGGCGGGAGTAACCTGTATCTGTTTGAGATAGCGACACAGATGCCACACCACTAGCCAACAAAAAGAAAACTATACGCAGCATGGTAGAAAGGTAGCACAGAATGCAACGATTACAGCACTACTTCAATGCCTACAAACAAACCATCATCGGTTTCTTTTACGGGGTAGGTGCGCAAAAAATAACCTTCGCCACTGGTATTGCGGCCCGTGCTCAGCGAAAACTTGTAGCGGTGCAGCGGGCACACCACATTGCCCAGCGCATCTACCCAGCCATCGGCCATGCGGCCACTGGCATGCGGGCATTTGGCAGCACAGCCATACAATGCTTGCTGGTGGCGGGTTATGCAAATGTCTTTGCCAGCCACCGATACCTGCACCAGGCTGCGGCCGGTATTGAACAACTCGGCGGTACTTTCGGCTACTTTAAACCAGCGGTATTGTTTATCAACAGCAGACATGCACCAAAGAAAGCTTTTTTATGCCAGTCGTGCCTTTGGCGTAAAAAATTATCCACCCGCTGGCAGGGCCCATGCAGGCAGTGTAAATTGCACCCCTTATGCAGGATATTTTAGCAGGATTGAATGAGCAGCAGCGGGAAGCAGTAACGCACAAAGACGGACCGCTGATGATTGTGGCTGGCGCAGGCAGTGGCAAAACCAAAGTACTCACCACCCGCATTGCCTACCTCATGGGGCATCACGGGGTAGATGCGTTCAACATTTTGGCCCTTACGTTTACCAACAAGGCCGCCGCCGAAATGAAAGAACGGATACAGAAAATACTGGGTAATGGCGAAGCCCGCAATTTGTACATCGGTACATTTCACAGTGTGTTTGCCCGCATACTGCGTGGCGAAGCACAACACCTGGGCTACCCCAGCAACTTTACCATTTACGATACCGACGATAGCCGCGGCGTTATTAAAACCGTGGTGCAAGAACTGAACCTTGATGATAAAACATACAAGCCCAACGTGGTGGGCAACCGCATCAGCGCTGCTAAAAACGCCCTCATTACCCCGGAGGAATACCTGAGCGACAGCCACATACAGGCAGAAGATGCCCGCCAAAACCGCCCTGCTATCGGCCGCATTTATGATGCCTATTGCAAACGCTGTTTTAAAAACGGCGCCATGGATTTTGACGACCTGCTGCTGAAGATGTATGAACTGCTGCGGGATTTTCCGCCGGTGCTCCATAAGTACCAGCACAAATTCAAATACGTGATGGTGGATGAGTATCAGGATACCAACACCACTCAGTACCAGATAACCAAACTGTTGGCCGCAGCCCACGAAAACCTTTGCGTGGTGGGCGATGATGCACAAAGTATTTACAGCTTCCGTGGTGCTACCATCGAAAACATATTGCAGTTTCAAAAAGATTACGAAGATGTAAAAGTGGTGAAGCTGGAACGCAACTACCGCAGCACCGGCACCATTTTGAACATTGCCAACGAGGTCATCAAAAACAACAAGAACCAATTACCCAAAGAGCTGTGGACCGAAGCCGAAGCCGGCGACAAAGTGAAAATTGTGCGGGTCATTAGCGACAACGATGAAGGCCGGTATGTGGCCGATGCCATTCAGGAAAACAAACTGCGCAATCATTTCAGCAATGGCGATTTTGCCATTTTGTACCGTACCAATGCGCAAAGCCGGGCTTATGAAGAATGCCTGCGTCGTTCCAATATTCCGTACCGCATTTATGGTGGCATCAGTTTTTATCAGCGCAAAGAAATCAGGGATTTTATTGCCTACCTGCGGGTGATAGTGAACACCCGTGATGAAGAAGCATTGAAGCGCATCATCAACTACCCGGCAAGGGGCATTGGCAAAACCAGCATTGAAAAACTGGTGATTGTGGCCAATGAAAAAAACATGCAGATGTGGCAGGTGCTGGAGCAGGCGCAAAACGTAGGCATTCGTGGTGGCAGCCTCGAGAGCATGCAAGCTTTTGTGCAAATGATCAAGTATTTCCAGAGCATGCTCAAAACCAGCAATGCGTATGAAGTAGCCTTTCAGGTGGGCAAACACACAGGTTTGGTAAAAGAACTCTTCAACGATAAAAGTGCCGAAGGTTTGGCCCGCTACGAAAACATTCAGGAGTTGCTCAACTCTATTAAAGAATGGGTAGACGATGCCGAAAACCGCAGCATGATTGATGAAGACGGTACGCTGATTGAAGACAGCATTACCCAACCAACCGCAGGTTATGTGGCACCAGAGACTGCACCAATACCAGAACGTGACACTACAGCAGCTACCACTTCTGGCGGCACTTTGTTCGAAATGGCATCAACCCCTGATAGCAACAGCCCTGCAAAAGATGCAGCTGCTACCGCATCATTGGGTACCTACCTGCAACAAATAACCTTGCTGACCGATGCCGATAAAAACGATGATGAAAATGCCGACGTCGTAAAGCTCATGACCATCCACGCATCAAAGGGGCTGGAGTTTCCCTGTGTGTTTGTGGGCGGCATGGAAGAAACCTTGTTTCCCAGCGGCATGAGCATCAATACCAGAGAAGAGCTGGAAGAAGAACGTCGGTTGTTTTATGTAGCCGTAACCAGGGCCAAGAAAAAACTGTGGCTCACGTATGCGCAAAGCCGCTACAAATTTGGACAGGTGGTGGCCAATGAGCCTAGCCGCTTTTTGGAAGAAGTACCCGGCCAATATGCCGATCGTACTATGGCCGGTGGTGGCCTGCGCAATCAGGGCGGCATGGGCTTTGGTGGTGCCAGTGCCTTTGAACGATTGCATGGTGGCGGCCGTGGCGGCAGCAACAGTGCCGCTGCTGCAGAGCGTCGTTACGGAGCGCCTCCGGGCAAGCAAGCCGCCAGCACAAAGCCAAGCT
Source organism: Bacteroidota bacterium (assembly GCA_020161435.1). Taxonomy (GTDB): domain Bacteria; phylum Bacteroidota; class Bacteroidia; order Chitinophagales; family Chitinophagaceae; genus Phnomibacter. Next base: position 24,015 of record JAIUNV010000001.1, read on the forward strand.
ACGTTGGACCAGCACAACCACCCAAAGTGGTGGAGCATACACCATCCTCCGACTTTGTAGCCAGCGATACCAGCGGCCTTAAAGAAGGCGATAAAGTAGAGCACCAGAAGTTTGGTTTTGGCGTGGTCATCAAAATGGAAGGGGCGGCACACAACCCCATTGCCACCGTGAAGTTTGATCAGAATGGTGAAAAGAAAATCATGCTGAACTATGCCAAGCTGAGGATTTTGTAATTGGCATGTATACCGAAACAAAAAGAGGAACTGCAACCAGTTCCTCTTTTTTATTGCTGAAAAATTTCATCAGGCTTTTACATGCTTGTGGCTGCCATCGCAGAAAGGCGGATTTTTGGTTTGCTTGCAATTACACAGCCATATTTCTTCTGTTTTTTCGGCAGTAAACTTCAGGCTTACAAAATGCTTTTGCAATTCGCCGTTGGCGTCTTCCGTCCAGCAGGCTTTGTGGCCACCATCGCAAAGCGGTTGCTTTTCGCTGAGGCCGCAGGTACACCAGGCATAGGTTTTACCGGCTTCCACTTGTACAGCGGTGGGTTCGCATTTGGCTACTTTGGGCAATTGAGTATAATCCATGTTGTGTTTATGTTTTGGTTATTGTGAATACAATTGATAGCAACGGAATGTTTATGCCTGCACGTACTGCCGTACAAATTGATACAAATTAAACTCGCTGTGCAGGCTTTCGGCAATGGCTTGTTTTAGTTGCGCCTTGCTCAAGTTTTTCATGCGTTGCTGCTGTATCAGGTGCCATGCTTTTTCGGCCAGCAGCCAGCTGCGGCGTTCGTTGGTGGCGCCTAATTGTAGCACATTCGTTATGGCTATAGTCAGCGCATCAATACCTTCCCGTTGCTGGGCGATGGTTTTTACTACCGCTATTTCATGCTGCCTGGTCATAAAGGCCGGGGCCAGCATTTGGCGCAGGTTTTTTACAAACATATCCGCATCGGGGCGGTCGGCTTTGTTGACCACAAACACATCCGCTATTTCCATCAGGCCGGCTTTCATGGTTTGAATTTCATCGCCGGCTTCGGGCACTACCACTACCACGGTACAATCAGCCAGGCCCGCTATTTCCACTTCGCTTTGGCCCACACCCACTGTTTCTACCAGCACATAGTCGAAGCCTGCGGCTTTCATGACATCTGTAATTTCTACAATGTGCGGATGCAGACCGCCCAGCGAACCGCGGCTGGCCAGCGACCGAATAAATACCTGCGGATGATTGTACCATTCACTCATGCGGATGCGATCGCCCAGCAAAGCACCCAGGTTAAAAGGCGAAGATGGATCGACACAGAGTACGCCTACTTTTTTGCCACCCGTTACCCAATGGTGGATGAGGCCATCTACCAGTGTGCTTTTACCAGCACCCGGCGGACCGGTAATGCCGATAACGGGTGTAGCCGATGCTGGCAATGCTTCCAAAAATTCAGCTGTGCCGGGCACATCATTTTCTACCAACGATATACAACGGGCCACCGCTTTGTGCTGGCCCTGCTGCAACTGCGGCAATAATGATGTGTTGAAATGATGTGCACTCATGAACTGGGTAAAGTTAGGTGTTGGCAACATCACTCACGGTACCGGATCGTAGCCACTGCCACCCCAAGGATGGCAACTGCTCACCCGCTTGAGCGACAACCAAAATCCTTTGAACGGACCGAATTTTTTAAACGCCTCCAAAGCGTACTGACTACAGGTGGGTGTGTACCTGCATTTTGGCCCCAGCCATGGGCTGATGACCAATTGATATAAACGAATGAGCACAATAAATGGAAATGCCAGCACGGTTTTCCACCAGGCGGTTTTTTGCACCGGTGCATCACCCATCGCTTCTTTACAACAACTCTTCATACCACTTATTTGGTTTCGTTTGTTGGCACATCAGTGCTTTGTTCTTCTTCCAGTTTTTTGCGCAGTCTTTTGAGGCAGTAGCGCATTTTATCGTACAGCAAATCATACGTAGGCATTTGCTTATCGAGGTATAAAAAAAATACGGAAACCTTTTTGCTCTTGGCGGTGGCAGTAGCTATCAACTCATGCTTTTGCAAGCGGTACGCTTCCCGCAGCAATCGCTTAATGCGGTTGCGGTCGGCAGCATGCTTAAAGTTGCGGGCACTGGCCGTTACACCTATTTGCACAGCAGCTGCATCTGTACTGCTGTCTGCAATGGTAAAAATCACTTTCACCGGAAACGCCGTAAATGCCTGTGCGTTAGCAAACAAGCTGTCGATCTGCTTGCGGCTTTTCAGCTTTTCTTTTTTACCCAATGTATTTTTTACAGCCGAAGTACTCATAATGATTGCGGCGCAAAGGTAGCCCTTAATTGTCCGCTATTTTGATGGCCGGCCGGCTATCGTTGGCATTGCGGGTACCGTAGGTCAGTTTAAACGCATCCAAATTGGGCTGCTGCTTGCGGGGGCGTTGCAATTCGTATTGGTAAATGGTTTGCCCGAGTTGATACAAAAACGGATGGCCAATATCTTCGATGTCGTATTTGTCATCGTTGAGCACACCGTCTTTGTTTACATAAATGGTAGCACTCAGCATATACTCCACCTTGTGGTTGAAGTCGGCCACGTAAGACACATCGGTGAGAAAGCCATAGGCCCAGCCCACTTTGTTGAACACCCGTACACCGGGCGGCATTCGGTGGCTGCCGTCGTAAAAGAAAAACTTCACATAGTTTTCGTAGTACGTTGCGGTGTCGTATTTGGGATTGTCGGTTTCGCTGGGGTAGGCCGACAGCCAGGTGCGTAAAAAGGTATAGTCGGCCGGCTTAAGCCGAAAGCGTTGACTCGTTGGTACCGACTGCGGAAACATCACTGATTGCAGCATTTGCTGAAAATCTTTCAGCGAAATATTGTTGTGCCAGCTAAAATCGAAAGGCTCGTTTACCAGGCTGTCGTATTTATTCAGATGAGCTTTGCCAATCAAAATCTTACGGCTGAAATCGAAAGTATCGGGGTTGTATTGTGCAGGCTGGCTATACAATCGTTTGCCTTTGGCATCGAAAAAACTTACCGGATTGGTATGGCGGTTTTGCTCTTGGGTAAGGCCCAGAAATTGGCGGGAAATGACCGCCGTGGGATAGCCCTTGGCCCGCAACTGCTGGTGAATGCGCTGCTGGCCCACCCATTGGTACAGGCGGTTGTAAGCATCGTTGTCGCTAATGAGAAACACCTTTTTGATAAAATGGGCAATGCTGGGCCATCCATCAGTGGCTGTTGTGTCTTTGTAAAAGGGCCGCTGCCAGGGTTGGCTGCTATCAATTCGCATATGCGTTTGCGCCGAAAGACCGGGAATGTTCAGGTCGTTCAGTTTTTCCAACGACAAAAAAGCCAGCGGCATTTTTACCATACTGGCCGGGTTGAAGTATAGCTGAGGATCGTAGTTGAAATAATAATGGGTAAAGCGGGGCTGGTTTTGAGCGTCGCGGTTGATTTGAGTGTAAATGATTTGGCAGCGGTATTCGGCCGGATTGGCCAATACCTGCTGCAGTGGCTGTGCGGGATTGGCCAGCAACAGGTGGTGCAGCAACGAATCGGTACGGGGCTGGGCCGCAGCCCCCAACCACAACAAACAACTGAATAAAACAATACGCACGGCTGAAAGATACAGCCGCGGGGCATGGGCACAAAAAAGCCCTCCGTTTCGGGAGGGCTATATGCGTTTGTCGGCGTACCCCCAGCGGGGCAGCGGATTACTTCAGTTTGCGTTCGTCGCTTACAGTCAGCTTATGACGACCTTTGGCACGGCGGCTGGCCAGCACTTTACGACCGTTGGCGGTTTGCATACGCTTACGGAAACCATGTACGCTTTTGCGACGACGGTTGTGCGGTTGGAATGTACGTTTCATGACTAATACTTTTTATACCCTTTGGTTGGTTTAAAATAAGGTGCTGCGGGAGAAGCGCAGCGGTTTATTTCAAGTTCACCAACAGGCCACCATGCCTGCCGTTTTGTGAAAGGACGGCAAAAGTAGGGAAGTTGAGGATAATGCGTGGAAAAATCTCTGTGCTGCTTTCTTCAACAAGTGTTTTAGCTGAGCAGCCATCCACACTCGGGTAACAATTTATTAATATGTGTTCAGTTATGCAATGGTTTTGCCTTTTGCGTTTCATCAAACGAATGCTTTATTCCATTTGGTTATAACTAAGAAATCCTCTGCTTTTTTGCGAAGCTCTATGCTTAGACGGCCATTTTGTTGGTTCCTTATTATTCTTTTAACATATTTGTGTGTCCAGTACTTTTGCAGCGTTTTTCGGAACAACAAAAAACTAAACATTTATGGGAAAAAGATTGCTGCTTGCTGCCATGGCAAGCCTTTTTTGTTTGATGGCCATTAGCCAGGTAACCACCAGTGCCATTACAGGTATGGTAAAAGGTCCTGTTAAGGAAGCACTGGAAGGTGCTACCATCACTGCGGTACACGTACCATCGGGTACCCGCTATGTAACCACTACCGGCAAGGGTGGCCAGTTTACACTGCCAGCTGTACGGGTAGGTGGTCCTTATCGCATCACCATTTCGTACACCGGCTATCAGGAGCGTGTAGAAAATGACGTGTTTGCTCCGCTGGGTAACACCGCCAACGTGGATGTGGTGTTGAGTACCAACGACAGCCAATTGCAAACCGCCACTGTTGTAGCCAACCGCAGTTCTATCATGAACTCAAAAGCTACCGGTGCCTCTGCTACCATTGGCCGCGAAGCCCTCAACCGCACCCCTACCATTGGCCGTACCGTAAACGACATTACCAAGTACAATGCGTACAGCAATGGTCGTTCTTTTGGTGGCCAAGACAGCCGCCTGAACAACTTTACCATTGATGGTTCTGTGTTCAACAACGGTTTTGGTTTGGGTAGTCAGGCACAAGCTGGTGGCCGTACCGGTTCTGGCGCCATCTCTTTGGATGCCCTCGAAGAAATTCAAATCAACATTGCACCTTTCGACATTCGCCAGAGCGGCTTTGCCGGAGCTGCGCTGAACGCCGTAACCCGCAGTGGTACCAACGACTTTTCTGGTTCTGTGTTCCGCTTTTGGAACAACCGCGACCTGGCCGGTACCGAAGCTGGTAAAAACAAAGTGCCTGCCACTCCTTTTAGCGTAGAAACCAATGGTTTCCGTTTTGGTGGCCCCATTATCAAAAACAAATTGTTCTTCTTCATCAACGGTGAATTTACCAAAGGTACCCGCCCTGCCCTCGACTGGCAGGCCAACCGCCCCGGTGTAACCGGTGGTGTAAGCCGTACCACTGCTGCCGATCTGGAAGACTTGAAGAAGTTTATGATGGACAACTTCAGCTACGACCTCGGTGCTATCGACAACTTCAACAACGAGTCGAACAGTAATAAAATGCTGGCCCGTGTAGACTGGAACATCAATGACCGTCACAAGCTGACCGTTCGCTATTCTCACCACGACAGTGAGAGTGATGTAATTGTGAGCAACAGTAACTCTGGCAACACTGCCGGTAACGGTAACCGCCAAAACCTGGCGCTGGCTTTGTCTGGTCAAAATACCGGTTATGGTATTCAGGACAATACCCGTTCTATTGTAGCTGAATTGAACAGCAACCTGAAGAACAAAGTATCTAACCAGTTCCTGGTTACTTACAACAAGCAAATTGAAGACCGCAGCTATAAAACAGCCGGTGTGTTCCCCACCATCGACATTTTGAAAGATGGTAGCACTTATACCAGCCTGGGTATGGATCCTTTTACACCCAACAACCGTTTGGATTACGCTACGTTTAACATCACCAATAACCTCACCTTCCTGCGTGGTAAGCATACCATTACCGTAGGTGCTTCTTTCGAAGCGTTCAAGTCGAACAACCTGTTCTTCTACGCTTCTAACGGTGTATGGACGTTCAACAGCATTGACGATTTCAAAACAGCCGCTCTTGCTTATAAGAACAACCCTAACCTGACTACTTCTCCTGTTACGCTCAACCGTTTCAACTATGCCTATACGCTGCTGCCTGATGGTAAGCTGCCTTGGCAAACGTTTAAAACACAGACTTACAGTGTATACGCTCAGGATGAAATTAAAGCCACCAACAACCTGCGCCTCACATTTGGCTTACGTTTGGATTACCTGAACGTAACCAACACTGCGGCTGATTACACCAATCCTGTAGTAGGTGGTTTGACTTTCCAAAACCCTGATGGTACCGGCACTAAAGTAAACACCGGTGAAATGCCTAAGGGTCGCTTGTATGCTTCTCCCCGTGTTGGTTTCAACTGGGATGTATTCAGCAACCGCAAAACACAAGTACGTGGTGGTACCGGTATCTTCCTGAGCCGCATGCCTTATGTACTCATCAGCAACCAACTGGGCAACAACGGTGTAAACATTGGTCGCCTCAACCTCACCGGTTCTGCCGCCAACAACTATCCGTTTACCCTCGATCCTACCCGCTATACACCTGCAACTACCAACATTGCAGCACTGCCCGCTTACAACGTAAACTATACCGATCCTAACCTGAAGTTCCCTCAGGTATGGCGTACCAACCTGGCCATCGACCAGCGTCTTCCTTTTGGCGGTGTAATTGCTACTGTTGAAGCCATTTACAACAAGAACCTGAATGCGCTGAACTATGTAGACCTGAACATGCGTGCCTCTAACGGCAGCTTTGCAGATGGTTCTGATCGTCGTATGATTTATCCTGCACTGGACCTCAGTGGTGCTGCAGCTTCTAACGCCCGTTTTGTGAATCCTCAGATTGGCAACTTGTTTATGCTCACCAACAACAATAAAGGGTACAACTACTCTCTTACTGCTAAGTTGGAAAAGCCCATCACCAAAAACTGGGGTGGATTACTCGGTTATACTTACGGTGTAGCCAAAGACATCTCATTTGTAGCCAGCACTGTAAATGCTAACGTTCCTACTATTTATGGTGTAAACTACCTGCGCAACAGCTTTAGCGATAACGACCTGCGTCACCGCATTGTGGGCAACATCAGCTATCGCCTCATGTATGGCAAAGGCATTGCCGGTGCTACCACCATTACCTTGGGTATGGTAAGTGCCAGCGGCTTTAAGCTCAGCTATACAGCCAGCAACGACATGAACGGCGACGGTCAAATCAACGACCTGATTTATGTTCCGAAGGCTGCCAGCGAAATGACCTTCCAGACATACACCAGTGGTTCTTCTACCTTTACCGCTGCACAGCAGCAGGCTGCTTATGATGCTTACATCAATAAGCATCCTTACCTGAGCGAACGCAGAGGTGGTTATGCAGAACGCAACGGTGCTGAATTGCCTTGGCTCACTCGTTTCGACTTTAGCGTAGAGCAAGACCTGATTGTAAAAATTGGTAAGAGCAAAAAAGCCAACACCTTCCGTTTCCGTATGGACATCCTGAATGCAGGCAACATACTGAACAAAGACTGGGGTGTAGGTAACCTGAGCACCACTTCTCAGCCGCTCAACTACCGTGGTCGCACTGCAGCTGGTGCACCTATCTACCGCCTGGCTACTCAGGTTGTAAATGGTACCACTGTATTGCTGCAAGATCCTTTCATCAAGTCGAGCACTATCGACGATGTATACCAAATTCAACTCGGCATCCGTTACATCTTCAACAACTAATCGTTGTTTCTTTCTTACAAAAAAAGTCGCTTCCGAAATGGAAGCGACTTTTTTTATTCCTTTACACATGCGTTTATCCGTTCTTCTTTTCCTCAGCATTGTTTGTACTGCGTGGTTACAGCAACCATCTTCATCTACCTGCAGCAAAAAAACCATGGCACAGTTGGTAGCCTATGCGCCTAACCGTACCGAACCCGTTTGGATGGCGCATCGCATGGCACCACCTGCGGTGGGCTATGCCGAAAATTCTTTGGCTGCCTTGCAAAGAAGCGTCACCCATTATCCATGTGCCATTGTTGAGCTTGATGTACGCATGACAACCGACAGTGTACTGGTACTACTGCACGACGATACGCTGAGCAGAACCACTACTGGTACTGGCAAACTACACCAACAATCTTTTGCACAAATACAAGGTTTGTGGCTAAAGGATAGCCGTGGCCATGTGCTGCAGGAACATATCCCTACTTTAGATGCCACTCTACGTGTTGCGGCCAGCAGCCATGCATTTCTTGCTTTGGATATGAAATCCGGCACTCATCCCGAACGCATGATGCAACAAGTAGCTAAACACAACATGCTGGAGCAGGTAATGGTGATATGCTATACCATTGCTGAAGCACAACGGCTGCATCAACTGTATCCCAACCTCATGCTAGCGTTGGGCTTCAACGATGCAGCACAAATAGCACAGGTACATCAAAGTGGTATTCATGCAGATCGATTAATTGCCCTTACACCCAGAGCCTTACAACCTGCCGATTATTACAGCGGTATTCATCAGCAAAACATTCCCACCTCCTTCAGTGCCTTTGGCGGAATGGATACCTTATCAAACGAAGCGTTACCTACAGCCTTTCAGGAAATGATGCAACGGGCCGGAGATATTGTTTGTACCGATAGCCTTGACCGCATGATGCGGTTGATTAAGCATTAAAGTGGTTGATGTGCTTTCGTAGTAACTCCAACATGAAAGGATGTGCAATTCGCTCCTGCTCCAACCGCATATTTTTGGTACAGCATTGTTGATACAACTTTTTTTCTGTAGCCGTAAGCAAATCCAATGTTCGTTCCTTAGCTCCAGAACCTTTTACTTCAAATTCCTTAAAAGCTTGATATGTTTCCTCATTCATGCAAAAAGAAATGGTTTGCGAAAAAAGCAATCTGAGTTGATGCAACATTTCAAAACCTTCGGCATCAATATCACCCCAGTATAGGATAGGTATTGGCGCCAGCCATTTCAGTTTTGATAATAAACTAACAGCCTTACCACTACCAAAGATTACTGCGGTGGATTCCATGTTGGGAAGCGTTAAAAACACTTCGGCATTTTCAAAGTTCTTTTTGTTTTCCAGCACAATTACTTTTTGCAATGGCCACTCAAGATTTGCCAATTCATCTACGGGTGCTTCTATATCAGTCATTCCGTTGTTATAGTAACGTGCGAAGGTTGCATCTAACAAACGAATACGGATACGGGCAGGAATGATCTTCAAGCCAAAGCGTAATTCAAACTGGCTTACGCCACTGTATTGCTGTTGAATAGCAGCTGGCGGCAGCACTTCGTTGAGCAGCTCATACAGCACAGCTTTATGCTGCTCAATAAACTTGGTATGCACCGGCACCGGAATTTCTCTGATAAAAATGCCCGGTGAAGCATTGGAAACAAAATAACTAACTACCGCCAACAGGCTATCCCAGTCAAGTTCATACTCCAGTATGCTGCTGGTATTATTGCTCATCCATGTTTTTAGTACAGGATAATGTTGCAATATTTTAGCCACGTTGCTGGTAAAGGATGCATACTCTTCCTGTTTGTTGAGATAGCCAATCAACTGTGCTTCATTATCAAAACTTATTTCCTTTATAACAGTTTGCACACCATGCTTACGCATGTGTAACTGAGTGTATGCAATGCTGTAGCCAAATTGATGATGCTCTCGGCTATGCGCAATAATGGGTTCAATTAAATCATGCCATTGCGACAACTCTTTGGGAAAAGTTTTATCAAAAGGAACAATAAGTGGAAAAATAGACTTCTGCTCCACATGTGCTTGCAACACTTTAGGATAAAGCTTCGTAATCTTCTTTTGTAAATCAACAAAGGAAATCATAACGCTAATTTTTTTCCAACGCTTCCTTCAGTTGTTTGATGGGCATATCGTACATCAAACTATCGCGGTTGGCCCTGCGCTGCACATAGTGTATGCGGGCCACAAATGGTTCTACTATTCTGAACTCTTCTGTTTTATCGGGGCTGACCACCATAATCTGCAGGTTGAGTTGCTTGCATAAATTCATGAGGTATCTGGCCTTCTCTTCATCCTGCCGGCTAAAGGCTTCATCCACACATATAAAGCGGAAGCTGCGCTGGCTGAGGCCATCGCTGGTAATGCCAAACTGATACGCAATGGCACTGCCTAAAATGGTGTAGGTGAGCTGTGCCTGTTCGCCACCGCTCAGCTTTTCGGTACCGGTGTAGCTGCGGTACGTACTCTTGTCTTCGGCACGTACTTCACGGGCCACAAACCGCAACCATTGCCGCACATCCATCACTTCGCGGCGCCAGCTTTCCTTGCTTTCTAAATCCTCAATCAGCTCTTTGATTTTTACATAGCTGGCTTCGAGTATCGAGTCGTCTTTGCTGCGGTGATACTCGGCAATATTCGGCTTCCATGCCACCAACCGATGGCGGAAATCTTTGATGTTGGGGCTGAGTTCTTCTCTGGCATCCAACTGAATATATGTCTTTGGGTTTTGGCGATAGCTGATACCAGAAAGGCTAATATTCAACTCATCTACCCTGCGACGTATTTGTTGTAAATGTTCATCCAACCGGCCACCAAAACTGCTCATGCGGTTAATCATTTCTTCGTTCAGGTACTTCTTGAAACGATCCCGCTGCTCGGCCAGTTCTTCACCCTCCAGGCGTTCGAGTAGGTCCATGTATTCACCCGCCAGGTCTACGCTTTCGGGCAGGCGGTGTGTATCGCCCCGCCAGTCAGGAAACCGCTGCAGCAACTTTTCATCCGTTGGATATTTGAACCGGTTGATAGCTGTGTTCAGCTGCCGCTTGGCCGATTCAGTTTTGCTGTTGAGCTCATCCATTTTTTTGCGGATGATATCCGTTACCTGATTGCGGACTTTCTCAATCACATCCAAATCAATGCTGTACTCAATCTTGTTGATGTACTCCAACTGAAACTCGGCCAGCTTTGTTGTGATGTCAACTCCTTCGTAAGCCATTAATATTTCATCACAACGTAGCTGTGCACTCTGCCACTGCTGCAGTTGATTGTGTTGCTTTTCTTCTTCCCTTATTTTTTCGTCTTTCTTTTGCTGCAGTTCTTTCAGCCGCTGTTGCAGGGCTTCTTTCTTCTGTTGCAGTTCTTTCAGCGTGGGGTCACCTTTTTCCAGCTTTAGCCGCTCTTTTTCTTTGGCAGCAATGTGTGCTGTTGTTGCTTCCCAATCGAGCTCTGCAAAAGATTGAAAGCGCAACAGTTCTTCCAGTGCTTTTTCCTGCCGTTCGAGGTTGTCTATTTTACTGCGCAAAACACTTTCTTCTTTGCGTAGCTGCTGCACTTTTTCTTCCCGTTGGGTGAGCTCTGCTATCAGCATGCGAAGCTTGGCGCTGTTGTCCCAACCCAGCACATAATGCTGGCGGCTGTTGCCCTTGTTGCGGTCATCCTTTTCATGCCGGTTGCCATGGCGAATCAGTCCGCTGGAAGTAATGGCATAATCTGTTTTGGCAAATTCGTTCAGGTTGTCGGTGCAGTAGTAGTTGTAGTATTTGCGCAGCTGAAACTCCACCCAATCGGCATATTCACTGTCGTGTTTGATGTCGAGTTTGTCGGGCACCGTATCAGGTTCCAAAGGCAGCAAATCGGTGAGGTAGTTGCCCTCTTTGTAACGTTCGTACACAATGCGGCCTTTGAGGTCGGTGCCCTGCACGTACTTGTTCACCATTTTGTAATACTGCTCGGGCACCAGCAACCGCTGACCAAAATTGTGCAGCAGTTTTTCAATGGCGTATTCCCATTTCTCTTCGCCTTCCCGCAGTTGTATCAGTTCGCCTACAAAAGGAATTTCAGCTTCAGTGGCGCCGCAGTATTCCAGTATCTCTTGTCGTATTTGTGCAATACGACCGGTGATATTGTTCTTTTGTTTTTTCAGTTGTTCTATATCGCCTTCGAGTAGCACCATATCGTCTTCTGCCTGGTGCCGGGCATCTTCCATCCGTACTTTGGCGGTACGTTTCTCATCCAGGTCTTTGCGCAGCTCTTGTGCTTTCTCTTCTGCCTTGCGGCGGTTTTTATCAAACTCCCGTTCGTTTACCTGCGTATCCCAACCCAGCTTTTCAGCAAAGCCGTTGTAGCGTTGTGTAGCTGCCTGCCGCTTTTCTTTTTCTGTTTCCAGCTCTTTCATTTGCCGGTCGAGCTCGGCCAGCAAGCGACCCGGCTGGCTGCTTTGTATTTGCACTTCGGTAGCAATGAGCTGCTGGTTTTCTTCATCAATCACCGCTTCAATTTCCTGTTTGCGCAGGCGGGTTTGTTGCAGTGTTTCTTCTAGCTGCTTCATGTCTTTTTCCAACAGGTTGCGCTGGTGCGTAGCAAACCATGCTGGCAAAGTTTGCCGGTGCTGATCGACTATGTATTTATCGGCTTCAATGTTTTTCCAATCGTTCCAATGCTGGCGTACGGGTTGCAGCAAGGCAATTTGCGTGATGGTTTTTTCAATATTACGATGTGCATCGCTCAGGGTTTTGAAATGGTCTTTCAGTTTTTCAAAATCGGCTTCCATGTCGGTTTCTTCCAGCATTTGTGTGCGGATGAAATCGTCGAGGTTGCCCAAAATTTTGAGGCTGATGGTTTGGTTGAAGAGGCTTTGTGCTTTTTCGCTGCGCATACCAAACACACTGCGCAGCCGTGTGCCGTATTCTTTTGGCCCGTCAAAAAATTCAATCATTTCGCGGCTGCCCTGTTTGGGATAATCTTTGCGCAACCGCTTTTTCCATTCGCCCTGTGTATCAAAATACCGCAGGTCTGTTTCGATGCTGAGCGGCTTGTGAGCCACAATAAAACTGCGTTTGAGATCGGTGCCGGCAAACCAGCGGATTTGTGCCAGCGTTACATATTGATCTTCGCTTTTGAACACCGCCAGTATCACACTGCGCACCTTGCTTCTGTCTTCCCGTAGCCGTTGAGCTTTACTACCGCTGTCGTCCTCGGTAAGGCCGTATTCGCCCAGCACATAGCTTTCTTCGGTGCGTTCGTTTTTGGTTTTGCCCTCGGCACTCATGTTGAAGCTGCGCATTCTTCGCTCTGCCGCCAGCAAGGTGAGCAAGGCATGCACAAACGTGGTTTTGCCGCTGCCATTGGCGCCAGTAAGCAGGCTGTTTTCGCCACCGGGTTCTATGTGGTAAATTTTTTCGTCGAAGGTGCCCCAGTTCCAGAGTTCCATCCGCTGCAGGCGAAAGCCGGCTTCGGCAGGATTGAGGCTAAATAAACTCAGGTTCATATATCGGCAATGAGTGTATCAGTTAATGGGATAATGGGTGTGCATGCAGAGCGTGTATGGCAAGTGGGCGAATATATTGCCCATGCCATCAAATATGCCAGTTGCAGCGGGCTATTTATAAACAATGCCGGCAGTTGAACAAATGATGTTGCGATAAACATGAAAACAAATGATTGCTTGGAAAGAACTCCAGCAGGGCATTTTGTATTGGTAAAGCACTTATTTTAGTATTTCTTTCCTGGTAAGTAGCATGGCGATAGTAATGCGCTTGCCCCACAGGAAAACAATAGCCTGGCAATAGCCATGGCCTACTATGAGCGGGTGAGAAATAGCGTGAACAAACAACATGGTGGCAACACCATGTATAAAAGCTATGTAACTACATGATCCACCTGACAACAACACAACAACAAACGGATAAAAAAAATGCCCCGCAGATAGGCGAGGCGCTAAAAAAAATCCCACGGAGTACGCAGGATTTAAGAAAAATCTTCGGCTTATAGCCTTATTGTGATAAGCTTTCGAATTTCAAATATAAGATTCATCTACATAAAAAGTAATCATGGAAAAAATTTTAGGTCTTGACTTAGGCACAAATTCTATCGGATGGGCAATAAGAGAAGTTAATCCTGAATTGGAAAATCAAATTATTGATAAAGGGGTACTCACGTTTGATAAGGGAGTGGCTGAAGATAAATCAGGAGAACACCCCATGGTTCAGAAAAGAACTGAAAGCAGGGGGAAAAGAAGAAATTATCAGGCTGAAAAATATAGAAAATGGGAACTTCTGGAATGCCTAATTCATAACCAAATGTGTCCACTATCAATTGAAGAGCTAAACGAATGGCGCTACTACACCAAGAGGCTGGGAAGAAAATATCCAAAAAACGAAAAGTTTATTCAATGGTTAAGATTCGACTTTGATGGAGATGGTAAACCAGATTTTGAACGGCTGGGTTTTAGCAAACATGAAAGTTATTACTTGTTTAGAGCATTAATTGTTGATGAAAGCAAAGTTGACATATTTCGAAAGGAACCAAGCATTATTGGAAGAGTACTGTATCAATTGGTGCAACGCCGAGGATACAACGATGGACAGAATATAGATGAAGCTGAGAAAGATGAGTTGAGTAAAACAATTATGAAAGGTGGCGGAGAGGCTGGTGCAGTTGGCGTAAATGAAATACTGCCTTACCTCGAAAAACACAAAACGCTTGGAGCGGCATTGTACTATTTACAAAAAGAACAAAAGACAAGAATCCGCAAGAGATATAACCTAAGAAGTCATTTTCAAAATGAGATAAAAGAAATATGCAGGATTCAAAAGCTTGATCATTTATACAAAGCTTTTTGGGGTGCAATAATTTGGCAAAGACCATTAAGGGGACAAAAAGGTCTTGTAGGTGTTTGCACTTTTGAACAAAACAAAAGACGCTGTCCAATTAGCCATCCTTTCTATGAAGAATACAGAACTTGGGTTTTCATCAACAACCTTAAGATTAAGCCAATTGTAAAGAATGGCAAAGAAATCAATTCGATGCCTCTTAATGATGCTTTACATCAGGTTGTGTATCCTCAATTTATTAAAGCCGGATCAGACTTTAAACTATCAAGCATCATTGCAAAGCTTAAAGAAAAAGGATTTGAAATATCCGCCAAATTCCCTGAAGACACTAAGGTGTTAAGTCTTTCGTTTATCTATCAAATAGGTAAAATATTTGGGAAAGAATGGCAAGAAAAAGTTGGATGGACTGATAGTTTAGAGGGAAAGTCTAAAGTTGTTCCGTACGATATAGAAGATTTGTGGCATTTACATTTTACAAAAAAGGATAACAAAGAAAGCGGAGAAAGCAGTAATGACTTCTTACATCGCTTTGGTTTGGAAAAGCTTGAATTGGATGAAGAAAAGGCAATAGCATTTTCTAAAATTCGACTTCAGCAAGGTTATGCTACTTTGAGTCTAAATGCAATCAAAAAAATTTTGCCTTACCTCCAACAAGGCTTCCTTTATAGTGAGGCGGTTTACTTGGCAAATCTTCCAAAAATATTGGGTATTACAACCGTTGACAATACCACAATAGAGCACTTTGCAGAGGAAGTAAAGAGAATACACAAGCAGAATAGTATCGATAAGAAAACGATTCAAGTAGTAAACGAACTAATCAACGATCAACTTAATTCCGATTCGAGGTTTGGAATGGATCCGGCTTACGAATTAGATAAGAGTGATTTCGATGACATAGATGCCAAATTTCAAGAGGTTTTTGGCAAATACAGTTGGCAAAATTTAGAAGCGGATTCTAAGAACGCAGCTTTGAAATTAGTCAGTGAAAAATATCTTTCTTTTTTGAGGAAAAGGATACACACAAAAAATGTGTTTGAAAAAACGGAAAGGTTGCATGCCAAGATTTTTAATTGGCTTAAAGAAACCTATGATGTACCTGATGAGAATATTAAACACCTTTGGCACCCATCTGAACAAGAATCCTATTTGCCAGCAATTGTCGAAAACGGGAAAGCATACTTAAGAACACCAGAACCAATTAGCAAAGGCTTTAAAAATCCAATGGCTTTAAAGACTCTTCATAAATTGAAAAGACTTGTTAACTACTTAATCAAGGTTGGTAAGATTGATGAAGATACCAGAGTGGCAATTGAAATAGCCCGTGAACTGAATGATGCGAATAAAAGAAAGGCTATTGAACGGTGGCAAAGAGAGAGAGAAAAGCACAATGCTGACTATAAGAAAATGATTGATGAGCTAAATGAAAAAACCAATTCAACCTTCAATAGCTCAGATAAAAGTTTGATTGACAAAATCAGATTGTGGGAAGAACAAAACAGACTTTGCATTTATACAGGAAAGACGATTTCACTTAGTGATTTGCTGAGTGGCAATAAGTATGACTTTGAGCACAGCATACCTGCCAGTATGAGCTTCGATAATGAACTAAAGAATTTAACCGTAGCGGATAGCTTTTACAACAGAGAAATAAAGAAAAAACGTCTGCCTTCTGAATGCCCAAACTATAATGATGAATTTGTCTTTGATGGCAAAACTTATCCTCCAATATTATCAACACTGCAAAACATCTTTGGTCGGATGGTTGAAAATGAAGTTGATATTAAGGGTAAAATTATTATCAAGCAATCGTTTGAAAAAATCGAACAATTAGAAAAACAATATTTGGAGTGGAAAGCTAAAACATCAGATGACAAACAAATAAAAGATAATATCATTATCAAGCGTCATCTGATTAAAATGGAACTTGACTATTGGCGTTACAAACTAAATACGTTTACAACTACTGAATACAAAGCCAGCTGGCGTAATAGTCAATTAAGAGATACTCAAACAATTACGAAATACGCTTTACCCTTTCTTAAAACAGTTTTTCATAAAGTTGAGGTACAGAAAGGAACGATTACTGCAGATTTTCGAAGAATTTATCAAATACAACAACCACTTGAAAAAAAGGAACGTACAAAGCATAGTCACCACGCAATTGATGCTGCCGTATTAACACTTATTCCTCCGGCTGCAAAAAGGGATAAGATTTTACTACGTTACAATGAATCAAAAGAAACTAAACAAGCTTACCATGCAAAGCCAGACCATTGGAGCAGCTTTCATCAGCAATATATACAGGCAATAGAAAAAGACATTCTGATCAATTATTTGCCAGACCATCGTACGCTTACGCCTACTTTCAAAAAAGTCAGGAAACGTGGTCAAGTACAATATGTAAAAGAAAAATTACCCAATGGGAAGTGGCAATTTAAGCATGATATCAATGGCAAGAAAATACCACTCATCGCAAAAGGGGATAGCATCAGAGGTCAATTACATAAAGAAAGTTTTTTTGGAGCGATTAAAATGCCAATCTATGAGCTAAAAAATGGCAAGTACATTCCAAAATCTGATGGCAAGGGTAATTTCCTTTTTCAAGAAAATGAGAAGAGAAATGACTCTATATTTTTTGTAGAGAGGGAAATAAACCTCTCAAATTTCACAAAGCTTGAAGACTTAGAAATAGTAATCGATCCTAACCTCAGAGTCTATCTACAGAATCTAATCAAAGAAAGGATAAGCTCAGGGAAATCATTCAAGGCAGCTATTTCAGAGCCTTTTTGGGCATTCGGTAAAAAATTTGACAAAAATGGGAATCCAATTTCGCCTATTAGACACCTTCGTGTAAAAGCAAAAGGTAGTGGTGCATATATCAATAATCCTGCTGAAATAAGAATTAGGAAAAACTATGAGTCTTTGAAGCCATATAAGAATATGTATTACGCAATTAATGGCGAAATTCCGTTTTGTGCATTGTATGAGTTAGATGGAATGAATAAAGTTGAAAGAGAACTAGTAAGCTATCCAATTCTTGAAATAGCTCACAATTTCAAATTTAATGGTCCGACAGGGATTGTAGAGGCCTACCAGAAAAAAGGCACAAAATTAATCTTACCGTTAAAAGCGATTTTGAGGCCTGGACAAAAAGTGATTTTCTATAAAGAATCTGTTGCCGAGTTATTAGACTTATCTAATAATAATTCATATTCAGAACTGTCTAAACGAATGTATACCATTAACAACTTTGATGGTGATCGAATTGTCTTTATACATCATTTATGTTCTCTTCCTCAAGAATCAATTACCACTGAAATGGAAAATCGTGGATTTAAAAAGGGAGCTTCTTTTTTGGATTATGATCATCCTTTTCAAAAATTGAGATTGAGTAAAAACGCATTGAACATGGCAATTGAGGACAAAGATTTTACATTACTCCTAGATGGAAGTATAAGTTGGAAATTTTGAACAAATGATCAAACGCACCCTCTACTTCGGCAATCTCGCTTACCTCAAAACCACTAATGAACAACTGGTGATAGAGCGGAAAGACGAGGCGCCCAAAAGCATTCCTATTGAAGATGTGGGACTGGTGGTATTGGATCATCAGCAAATTACCATCAGCCAGGCACTTATGGCTAAACTGCTGGCCAATAATGTGGCCCTCATTACCTGCAACGAAACCCACCATCCGGTGGGTTTGTTGCTTCCGCTGGATGGGCACACCCTGCACAGCCAGCGATTTCAGCAGCAGCTCGATTGCAGTGTGCCGCTAAAAAAACAACTATGGGCACAAACCATTGAAGCCAAAATACGCAACCAGGCAGCACTGCTGGCCGAGCGGCGCATAGAACACAAATACCTGCACACACTGGCCGATACGGTAAAAAGTGGCGACACTGGCAACAACGAAGCCAAAGCCGCCCAATACTATTGGAGCCGTTTCTTCCCTGATTTTTTAGACTTTACCCGCCACCGCGAAGGCCCGCCACCCAACAACCTGCTCAACTATGGCTATGCCATACTGCGGGCAATAGTAGCCCGTGCATTGGTAAGCAGCGGCCTGCTGCCGGTAATGGGCATACACCACCGCAACCAATACAATGCCTACTGCCTGGCCGATGATATTATGGAGCCATACCGCCCTTATGTAGATAGCGTGGTTTACCAACTGGTACGTAACCATGGCCGCTTTTTAGAACTCAGCCCCGGCATGAAACAACAGCTGCTGGCCATACCCGCCATGGATGTGCAGATAGACGGGCAAACCAGCCCGTTGATGAATGCCGTTACCCGCACTACCAGCAGCCTGGCCAAATGCTTTGCCGGTGAGCAACGCAAAATTATTTATCCGCAATACGGATAGTGATTCGCAGATAGCATACAATAATTTTCAAGACAGGTGAAGTGGTCTCCTTTTTGAGTCAATTTTCAACATGCAGCCTCCAGCTCTCCCCCTATGGGGGAGCTGGAGGGGGCCATCGTTTAAACGCCTACCGCATTATGTGGGTAATAGTGATGTACGACCTGCCGACCGACACCAAGGCCGACCGTAAAAATGCCGCTAAGTTTAGAAAAGACATGCTGAAAGACGGCTTTCAGATGTTTCAGTTTAGCATGTACCTGCGGCACTGCCCCAGCAGCGAAAATGCTGAAGTGCATGTAAAGCGGGTAAAGCGCCTGCTGCCGCCCCATGGGCATGTGGGCATCATTACTATCACCGATAAGCAGTTTGGCATGATGGAAATTTTTAGGGGTAAGGAACCCGAAAAAACACCAGCGGGTGCCCAGCAGTTGGAAATGTTTTAAACGGTCTTCTCTCCTCCTGCGGAGGGGTGGCCGCAGGCCGGGGTGGGTTCTTCTTCTCCGCCACCTCACAATAAAAAATCCGGCCTTGTTAACCGCCAACAGGCGAAAAAAGGGGCCGGATTTTTTATCCTGTTCAACTCATGCAAACCCCTGTGGCACAAGGCTTTTGGCCAAGCCTGTTGTTATGAGTCGAATGTAATTCAAAGATCGAAAGCAAATCACAACTAAAAAGGCATGATGGCCCGTTTATCGCTGGTTGTTATGAGTCGAATGTAATTCAAAGATCGAAAGCAAATCACAACCGTACAAACATGGTCGCATTACAGCTGTCGGTTGTTATGAGTCGAATGTAATTCAAAGATCGAAAGCAAATCACAACGGTGGCAGCTTCCGGGTGCCGTATGTTGAAGTTGTTATGAGTCGAATGTAATTCAAAGATCGAAAGCAAATCACAACAAAGATGTAAAGCAGCATTTGCCGGAAACCGTTGTTATGAGTCGAATGTAATTCAAAGATCGAAAGCAAATCACAACATGCACCAGTTGCGGCCATTTCTTTACCCGTTGTTATGAGTCGAATGTAATTCAAAGATCGAAAGCAAATCACAACCCAAAGCAGCCCGAAGGCTGCTTTTTTATGTTGTTATGAGTCGAATGTAATTCAAAGATCGAAAGCAAATCACAACGCATAACCGCCGGTGAGTGATGCATAGAGTGTTGTTATGAGTCGAATGTAATTCAAAGATCGAAAGCAAATCACAACACTGTGCCATCCGTTTTCTGGTAATCGGTGTTGTTATGAGTCGAATGTAATTCAAAGATCGAAAGCAAATCACAACTGTTTGGTGGTGGTGTATCGTTCACAAAAAGTTGTTATGAGTCGAATGTAATTCAAAGATCGAAAGCAAATCACAACTGGTCATGCTGGGTGGGAGGAGGCCTTTTGGTTGTTATGAGTCGAATGTAATTCAAAGATCGAAAGCAAATCACAACAGAAAAATGATTATTGATAACAATGAAGAAGTTGTTATGAGTCGAATGTAATTCAAAGATCGAAAGCAAATCACAACGGCGAAGTTGCCGAACCGAAAAGCTAAATAGTTGTTATGAGTCGAATGTAATTCAAAGATCGAAAGCAAATCACAACTGGTGGCTCAAGCTGCTGCAATGCGCTGGTGTTGTTATGAGTCGAATGTAATTCAAAGATCGAAAGCAAATCACAACCATTGCTGCCTTTGTAGTCCGCTATCCACAGTTGTTATGAGTCGAATGTAATTCAAAGATCGAAAGCAAATCACAACACTAAACACGGAAAGACGTGGACCAGTTTTGTTGTTATGAGTCGAATGTAATTCAAAGATCGAAAGCAAATCACAACCTTTCAATAGCACTGTGCATTGCCTCACCTGTTGTTATGAGTCGAATGTAATTCAAAGATCGAAAGCAAATCACAACACGAGTGATGTACTTCCGCAGGCATATAGCGTTGTTATGAGTCGAATGTAATTCAAAGATCGAAAGCAAATCACAACCTGTTTGGTGGTGTTGTATCGTTCACAAAAGTTGTTATGAGTCGAATGTAATTCAAAGATCGAAAGCAAATCACAACTGGCACAAGCATTATCCGCAACAACTACTGTTGTTATGAGTCGAATGTAATTCAAAGATCGAAAGCAAATCACAACAGTAGCACTCATAGCCCGGCAAGAAGTAGGTTGTTATGAGTCGAATGTAATTCAAAGATCGAAAGCAAATCACAACTGCGGTTAATGCGTTTGCAGATCGTCTATGGTTGTTATGAGTCGAATGTAATTCAAAGATCGAAAGCAAATCACAACACCCACGGCAGGCGTGGTTACCTGAGCCAGGTTGTTATGAGTCGAATGTAATTCAAAGATCGAAAGCAAATCACAACCGGTGCTGCTGATTTGTGTCATTTGGATATGTTGTTATGAGTCGAATGTAATTCAAAGATCGAAAGCAAATCACAACTGCTACGCAGGCAGTAGCGTAGTTCCATATGTTGTTATGAGTCGAATGTAATTCAAAGATCGAAAGCAAATCACAACTACAGGTATTGGCACATTAGGTGCAGCTTGGTTGTTATGAGTCGAATGTAATTCAAAGATCGAAAGCAAATCACAACCATCTTGGCCCATTTGCCTAGCTCGATTAAGTTGTTATGAGTCGAATGTAATTCAAAGATCGAAAGCAAATCACAACTATCTGAGTGAAAGCCTGTGGGATAATGGTGTTGTTATGAGTCGAATGTAATTCAAAGATCGAAAGCAAATCACAACGTTTAGCAATGCCACTGCCAACGATGACTGGTTGTTATGAGTCGAATGTAATTCAAAGATCGAAAGCAAATCACAACGATAGCAGCATTTTCGAACAGATTGTAGATGTTGTTATGAGTCGAATGTAATTCAAAGATCGAAAGCAAATCACAACCCTAAAGTATCAACCCGCACACTTGCCTTGTTGTTATGAGTCGAATGTAATTCAAAGATCGAAAGCAAATCACAACACACAGCACCTGCGTTTTGGCATCTGCGGGTTGTTATGAGTCGAATGTAATTCAAAGATCGAAAGCAAATCACAACCATCAACAAGTTTAAAACCCTGGCACTACGGTTGTTATGAGTCGAATGTAATTCAAAGATCGAAAGCAAATCACAACGTCAACCGGGTTATGCAAGTCTTCCGGCAGGTTGTTATGAGTCGAATGTAATTCAAAGATCGAAAGCAAATCACAACCTTATAATGCATATACCATTCAGCCCTCTAGTTGTTATGAGTCGAATGTAATTCAAAGATCGAAAGCAAATCACAACCTTCGCCATGTACTCATATGGATCACCATAGTTGTTATGAGTCGAATGTAATTCAAAGATCGAAAGCAAATCACAACACGCTGGAAGCTGTCAACAGATCGCTGACGGTTGTTATGAGTCGAATGTAATTCAAAGATCGAAAGCAAATCACAACCTTTGGCGTTTGCGCCGTTGCCGCCACAGAGTTGTTATGAGTCGAATGTAATTCAAAGATCGAAAGCAAATCACAACTTAACGGTTGCAACAAACTTGATTTCGATAGTTGTTATGAGTCGAATGTAATTCAAAGATCGAAAGCAAATCACAACTGAAGGACTGTGTGCTTAATACCCACACGGGTTGTTATGAGTCGAATGTAATTCAAAGATCGAAAGCAAATCACAACATACCAAAGGAAATTTGGAATCACATATAGGTTGTTATGAGTCGAATGTAATTCAAAGATCGAAAGCAAATCACAACTGATGCCAGTCGAAAGGTGTAGAAACATAGTTGTTATGAGTCGAATGTAATTCAAAGATCGAAAGCAAATCACAACTGGAATGTGAACGATGCGACCTTGACTTACGTTGTTATGAGTCGAATGTAATTCAAAGATCGAAAGCAAATCACAACTTGGGCCTGTGGCGTACTTTTTGAGGCGGCGTTGTTATGAGTCGAATGTAATTCAAAGATCGAAAGCAAATCACAACACAGAGATAAAAACATTGCCAACCCATCCTGTTGTTATGAGTCGAATGTAATTCAAAGATCGAAAGCAAATCACAACCTGTGGCGATACCGTAAGAACGGGTAATCAGTTGTTATGAGTCGAATGTAATTCAAAGATCGAAAGCAAATCACAACAGGTTGTTTTGATAGATGCTTTCTTCAATGTTGTTATGAGTCGAATGTAATTCAAAGATCGAAAGCAAATCACAACCTGCTACTTCGTAGGGGGAGTAGTAGTAGGTTGTTATGAGTCGAATGTAATTCAAAGATCGAAAGCAAATCACAACATGCCATGATACCTGAATAACGTGCAGATGGTTGTTATGAGTCGAATGTAATTCAAAGATCGAAAGCAAATCACAACTGGCAGCTATGGCGGTGGTGCCGGTAGCGGGTTGTTATGAGTCGAATGTAATTCAAAGATCGAAAGCAAATCACAACTTGATGTCGATCACTAAAACTTCGCCTTCAGTTGTTATGAGTCGAATGTAATTCAAAGATCGAAAGCAAATCACAACCTTTCACCCGTAAGGGATGCACGGGTAAGGGTTGTTATGAGTCGAATGTAATTCAAAGATCGAAAGCAAATCACAACCGGCACACCCTGGTTAATGGTTACGTTGAGTTGTTATGAGTCGAATGTAATTCAAAGATCGAAAGCAAATCACAACTGGTGCTATGTGCCGGGTATGCTTCGCTGGGTTGTTATGAGTCGAATGTAATTCAAAGATCGAAAGCAAATCACAACCGGCGGTAAATGCGGCATTTACTTCGGTGAGTTGTTATGAGTCGAATGTAATTCAAAGATCGAAAGCAAATCACAACAACTGCATTGGCTTTGCACCGGCACTTTCTGTTGTTATGAGTCGAATGTAATTCAAAGATCGAAAGCAAATCACAACCGAGTACATCTGCATCCATTTTGGCTGCATGTTGTTATGAGTCGAATGTAATTCAAAGATCGAAAGCAAATCACAACAACTGAAAGAAACCATTGAGCTGCCCAACTGTTGTTATGAGTCGAATGTAATTCAAAGATCGAAAGCAAATCACAACTAGTTGATGGTCATAAAGGCGCCCACTTTGGTTGTTATGAGTCGAATGTAATTCAAAGATCGAAAGCAAATCACAACTAAAGCTGGGCCGGTATGGCATGGCTACAGGTTGTTATGAGTCGAATGTAATTCAAAGATCGAAAGCAAATCACAACAGTAATAAGGTGTTAACCCATTAAAACAAGTTGTTATGAGTCGAATGTAATTCAAAGATCGAAAGCAAATCACAACTGAAGCGGGGTGCTTTGGCATGCAGGATGTGTTGTTATGAGTCGAATGTAATTCAAAGATCGAAAGCAAATCACAACTCTAAGGGTATTTGGTTAAACTTTCGGGTTGTTGTTATGAGTCGAATGTAATTCAAAGATCGAAAGCAAATCACAACTAAAATGGCATGATGGCCCGCTTATCGCTGTTGTTATGAGTCGAATGTAATTCAAAGATCGAAAGCAAATCACAACGAGAACAATGCAGTCTTCCAGCTCGGCTTTGTTGTTATGAGTCGAATGTAATTCAAAGATCGAAAGCAAATCACAACCTTTCCCAATTGATGGTGTTATTGGCCAGCGTTGTTATGAGTCGAATGTAATTCAAAGATCGAAAGCAATTCACAACGTAAATGGCGAAGCAAAGCTGGTACAGTTGGTTGTTATGAGTCGAATGTAATTCAAAGATCGAAAGCAATTCACAACACGACCCCGAAAGACCGTCCTACGTAACCGTTGTTATGAGTCGAATGTAATTCAAAGATCGAAAGCAATTCACAACAGGACAAGTTTCGTGTGACACGAGCCTTGGCACAGAATCCGCATCTTTAACATAACACTTAACTCTTTTGAAGTGCTTGTAGTTCAGCAGGGTTCTAATACATAATTCAACAATCCAACATCTGTTCCTTCAATTAAATGTGGTATCCATACAATTTTCTTGTGCTGCTGGAGTGCTTGTTCTACTAATTCAGTAAGAATAAATTCGGAGCCATATTGTACAGATCCTGCCATCAGCTCCTGAAAGGTCTGCCCAGTTTTTGCCAGATATTCATTAACCCTCTCCGTCATTATTTTTGCGTATTCAATTTGCCGATTGGCACTTTGTGGGATCATTAATTTTGACAATATTTTCATCCCTTTTTATTCATGGGCAAAGTTAATATCCAGCAAAGCAATATTGATATCCCCAACTTTTACCAAAAGCATAAGACGCTGCAAATACAAACCGTCGAAGCGTAGTCGGGATACTGCAAGGCCCTACGGCATGAAGGTAGTGCTCATCCGCACTATGTATGCGGTATGCTTTCAGTTGTGATCGTACTACTCCTGCCCTTCCTTTCGAAACAGCTGAATGGCGGTATTTACCGCTTCACGTTTGTTATCGGGGTTGTTGGGCTCGTACACATAGGTGAAGGGGTTAGACACGGCAATAGCCACCCGGCCAATGCCTCGTATTTTGTAATCATCGCCGTCGCCATCTTTGAGAAAGAAAACAGTGAGTTGTGCTAATGCATCTTTTACCAATACCCATTGCAACATAAATTCTTGTAGCTCTTTGTTTTTATAATACTGATACACCGTATCCGATTTGGCGGTGAGCTTGGGCGCATCGGGTACATCAAAAATGAGTTGGGCATTGTAAGGGGGTTTGCGCCACACTTGCGCATACGAAAGGGTGCCACAGCAAAGGGCACAGCACAGCAGCCATTGTTTCATGCAATACAGGGGTTTATAGTTTTTGATACATACAAACGCCTACTGCACAACTGCACAGATAGTGATACAGCATTGGAATACAATAAACAGCCGAACGGCCAGCGTTTGCACTGTGGTACTAACGCCGGCCGTTTGCGGGATATTGTATCGTTATCTGGCTTATGCTTCGATATCGCCTTTCATTTGTGTTAAAAAATATTGTAACGTGTCTTCATCAAAACGAGCTTTCAAAATACGGCGTACTTCAAAGCGATCGTCTTCACTGGCGCTACTGTCCGTTTTTAGTTTTTTGAGGTAGCCCAGTTCGCCTACTTCTTCTATATAGCGGTTCAGCTCTTTGATGAGTTTCATGCGGTTGGCCTTCTCTTTAAAAAAAGTTTCGAGCTCTACCCGTAGCAGCTTGCGGGTGATGTACAGGTTGCGGTTGCTGGTATCGTTGAGCTCAAACTCGTCGAGCATTTTGCGCAGAATCACACACAGCAACGTGACTTCATAACTCAACGGACGGCGTTGCACCAAACCTACGGTGTTGCCTTTGTCATCGAGTTCGAGTTGTTTTAAATAAGCGTAGCCATCCCGCTGGTCAATGATGAGCTCCACAGCAATTTGCTCAAACCACATGATGAGCTCCGTTTTGTAAATGCTCAGCTTGTGCCAGAGTTCTTCTTCATCATCAAATAATGGGCCTCGCAGCAAGCGGGCAGCACAACGGGCCCAGGGCTGTACCCGGGCTACATGCGGCATGTAGGCAGTGCCGCTTTGGTGTGCTTCAGTAAATAGGTTGCTCATGAAAGAATTTTTTTTAACCACAGAGGCGAAAGAGGTAAACACAGAGGAACACAGTGTTTTTCAGGTTCTTATTTCTTTATTTACTGTCAACTATCATCTGTCATCAATTTTTAACCACAGAGGCAATGGAGTCCCGATAGCTATCGGGAGCAAACGACAAACTGCCAACTGCAAACTCCTTAACCTCGGCCTTCAGCGTTTCGCCTTCAGCCTTTTATCAACTAAATACAATCTGCGGCACCTGCAGGTATTTCTGTTGTGCCTTGTCAAACAAAATATCTTCAATCGTGTCGGGTTGTATGCTGGCGTTGCGCAGGTGTACGGCCAGGCTCACGTAAGCCAGCAGCTCTGCCAATCCTCGGGTACAGCCATGTTTGTCTATCACTTGTTTGAGTGTTACTTGTTTGTGTTTCTTCAGCATACTGCTGATGTTGCTTTGCAACACCGCTTTGTCTATGCTGCCATCGTCCATCAATTTATGCAATTCCGTCAGCTGGT
The DNA here is from genome assembly GCA_020161435.1 of Bacteroidota bacterium. Lineage (GTDB taxonomy): Bacteria > Bacteroidota > Bacteroidia > Chitinophagales > Chitinophagaceae > Phnomibacter. Next base: position 50,909 of record JAIUNV010000001.1, read on the forward strand.
CTATGCTGAGGGTTGCTGCATTGGGTGCTGTGCCAAATTCATTGTCGCTGGGACGGTCGCCGTGGCGCCTGTCCATGGGCAGACTTATGTCTGGCCGGTCATCTACATAGGCCATGGGGGCTTTCTTTTCGTTGCGGTCGGCTTGCTGTATGGCCTGCTGTAATATCTGGTTGATGATGTCTCTGGTTTTGCGCCGGTTGCCTCTTTCTTTTTCTACTACAATACGGCTGAGCTTGTACCCCAGCAGCTGGTTGGTTTCTAACACTTTGATGCCCGCCGCATGCAGCATGTATTTCAGTTGCAGCAGCTGGCGGCTTTCGTAGGTAATGTCGGTATGGTCCAGCAGGTCGTACACCTGTTGCAACATGTCGGTAAACTGTTGCTGCTTTTCATCATCCATCAAAAACTCCCAGAAGGCATAAAAGCTCTTGCCCTGATCGTTTGTTTTCAACTCTTCGAGTGCATCAAACGTAAGGCGCAGTAACTGGCCTTTGCTCAGCGTAGCATCGGCATGGCGGTGGCTGATGGTTTTATAAATCTCTTTGAAGTTTTCTTCCACTTCGCGGAAGTCGCCACTCAGCTCTTTGCTCAGCCGTTCTATTTCGGCCCAGCGGCTTTTAATTTGCCATGGCTCGTACACCCGTACTTTACCGGATTGTTTAATGAGTTTTATTTCTTCATCCATCTGCCTGCGCTTCTCCTGCAGTGCTTTAATGCGTTCATCCGGATCTTCGTTTGTTTGCTGCACCAACTCCTGCACTTTGGTAAACAAATCGAGCAGTTTGCTTTCGGTGCCTACAAAATCTTTTTCCCGCAGCAGCTCCAGTGCCTGAAATACTTTTTCGGTATGGCGAGTAAGCGTTACATAGGGTTCATGCGTTTTTTCGTGAAGGTTGATGAAGATGAACCGGTTGTCTTCATCGGCCCAACGCTTGAGGTAGGTATCGGCCCGTTCGTAATAATCGCTGCTGATGTAGCTGAGTGTTTGCTGCTCTTCGCTGTCTTCCAAAAAGCCAAGGTTGGCCAAATAATCGGCCAGCTTTTGGGTGAGTTCCGCCAAATCAATTTGCAACACATTTTGCTGCCGAAACATTTTGTGTAAAAACGAAATGCTCATGGCCGCATGGCCACTGCGCAGCAGCTTCATACTGAGCGACTGGTGCAGCAAATGCTGTAGCGAACGATATTGAAAAAAAGTATCCGTCATGAAAAAAGCGGGGGTACAAAGTAAGGGGAGCAGCCGTTGTATAAAGGGCTTTGGCTGCCAATGTGCAAAACCCGGTCTCAACGCTTTTTCTCAAACAGCCTGAGCTGCGCCGGCACAATGTTGAAACTCCTGCGGTGGTGCAGGCACAATCCATGTGTTTCAATGGCCTGCCGGTGGTCGGCGGTGCCGTAGCCTTTATTGCGGGCCCAGTTGTACTGCGGATACTCCTGGTGCAGTGCCAGCATGTAGGCATCGCGGTGGGTTTTGGCCAGTATGCTGGCGGCGGCAATGCTGGCATAAGTGCCATCGCCTTTTACAAAGCACTGGTGCGGTATGCCGGGGTAAGGTGTAAACCGATTACCATCTACCAGCAATACTTGCGGCATAATGGATAAAGCTGCCACCGCCGCATGCATGGCCCGGTAAGTGGCCTGCAAAATGTTGATGTTGTCTATCACCGTTTGATCCATCATTTGCACACTCCAGGCCAGTGCCTCCTGCTCAATAATGGGGCGCAGCAGATTGCGGTCTTTTTCTTTCAGCTTTTTGCTGTCGTTGAGCAACGGGTGGGTAAAGCCTGTGGGCAAGATAACGGCTGCCGCAAACACGGGCCCGGCATAGCAACCACGCCCGGCTTCGTCGATGCCGGCTTCAATACTGTTTGGCTGATGATAAGGGAGCAACACGGGTTAAAAGTAATGGCAATGCATTGTCAATGTGCAAAGGCATCAGCATTTGTCCATTTGCATTTATTGCAAAAAGGCCTGTGTTAATAGAACTACTTTTGCCCGAATTTGTTTTACCCAAGTATATGTCAGTAATAGAGCAAGAAATACAGCGCAACAACAACAAAGCCGTGTACCGTTGGCTCATGATAGGCCTCGGCATGACCATCATTCAAATTGCCTTGGGTGGCATTACCCGCCTCACGGGTAGCGGCCTCAGCATTACCGAATGGGATGTAGTAACCGGCAGCCTGCCGCCACTCAACGAAGCGGCATGGTTGCAAGAGTTTGATAAGTACAAAGCCACGCCACAGTTTCGCTTGCTCAATACCGATTTTGATTTGAGTGATTTCAAATTCATCTTTTTCTGGGAATGGTTTCACCGCTTGTGGGCCCGCCTCATTGGCGTAGTGTTTGCCGCAGGCTTTATTTACTTTTTGGTAAAAAAGCAATTTGAAAAAAACATCATTCGGCCATTGGTGATTTTGTTTGTGTTGGGTGCCCTGCAAGGCTTGGTGGGCTGGATAATGGTGGCCAGTGGCCTGGAGGGTGATGCCGTGTATGTAAAGCCCACCCGGCTGGCGTTGCATTTCATTTTTGCACTGGGCCTGCTGAGCTATGTGTATTGGTTTGCGCTGCAGCTGAGTGTGGATGAAAAAAAACGCACCAATTGCCCTGCGTTACAAAAAGCGGCTTTGTACATTATAGCTGTGCTTACCATACAGTTGATTTACGGAGCCCTCATGGCCGGGCACAAAGCAGCCACCGCCGCTGCTACCTGGCCCGATATCAATGGCTATTTATTAAAACCACCGGGCTTGTACAAAGCCGATCATGGCTGGCTCAATTTCATCGACAATAAAATAATGGTACACTTTGTGCACCGCGGCCTTGCCTACCTGCTGCTGCTGCTGATTGTGTGGTTTTGGTGGAAAGCCAGCCGCCAGTATGGCTTGCTGCGCCGCCAATCGTGGTGGCCCATGGTACTTGTATTGGTGCAGGTGCTGCTCGGTATTTTTACCGTGCTCAGCAGCAAAGACATTGTGCCCAAAAGCTGGGGTACTTTTGAGTGGTTGGCTCAGCTGCACCAGCTCACCGGCATGCTCTTGCTGCTGGCAATGGTGCGGATGCTGTACCTTACCAGCGGCATACGCAAGGCAGCACATGCATAACGCTGGTTGTCTTTGTGTGTAAGGAAGTACAAACATGACAACTACAACCATACCCACCAGACACACCGCTAAAAAAAAGCTGAGACGCTATGCACTCGGTACCTGGTTTTCATTGCCGGTACAGTTGTTTTTGCTGCACTTCAAAAAGTATCAGGCACTGTTGTTGATCTGGTACATGTTGTTTGCCACCGTGGGTGGTTCTTTCATGAATAAGTTTGGTGCCCACATGCTCTTTTTGTACCCGGAGTATTTGGGTAAGGTAAATGCGGTTGCTACTTTTTGGGTGGGTTGCGGCTTTGCTGTTTTCCTGATGTGCTGGAACATTACCACCTTTATTTTGCACAGCCGGGAGTTTAAATTTTTAGCGGCCACGGCACAGCCTTTTCTGAAGTATTGCATCAACAATGCCATACTGCCGCTGCTGTTTATTGTATTCTATTTGGTGCAGGCCATTGAGTTTACCCGTACACAAGAGTTGTTGACTACTGCTAATATTCTGGCCTTGTCGGGTGGGTTTTTAGCCGGTCTTATCTTGGTGTTACTGATTAGCTTTTTATACTTCTTTGGTGCGGATAAAACCATTTACAAACGCCTGACGCCGCAAGCCAAAGAAACGCTGGCGGTAAAGAAACACCGCCTGCACAATTTTCGGCGGCGCAATAAGCAGCGCATTCGGGTAGACTGGTATTTTTCGGCCACGTTGCGGTTGCGGCAGCCACGCAATGTGTCGCATTATGACGATGCTTTTCTCGAACGCATTTTCAGTCAGCATCACCTGGCCGCCATCTTTTCCATCATGCTGGTGTTTGCCTTGCTGGTAGTAGCTGGTTTTTTGCAAGACAATGCCTATTTGCAATTGCCAGCAGCCGGTAGCATCATGGTTTTCTTTGCCATCCTCATAGCCTTGGTGGGTGGGTTTTCTTATTTCATGGGCACTTGGTCGCTGCCTGTGTTGGGCCTGTTGTTTCTTGGTTTTAATTACCTGTATCAGCAAAACATATTTGACCCCCGCAACAAAGCGTACGGCATTGCCTACAACGATACCACTCATGCCGCTTACAACGAGCAGGCATTGATGCAAGCCAGCGATGCCAAACACATTTCCGGCGATTCTTTACAATACATACAGCTGCTCAACAACTGGAAACAACAACAAGGCACCGACAAACCCGTGATGATACTCATAGCCAGCAGTGGTGGCGGCATGAGGGCTGCAACCTTTACCTCGCAAGTATTGCAGCAGCTGGATAGTGCCAGCAGCGGCCGGTTGTTGCGCCAAACTTTTCTCATGACGGGTGCTTCGGGTGGCATGCTCGGTGCTGCATGGATTCGGGAATTGTACCATCGGCGCCAGCAGAAAATACTCAGCGATAGTGCCGCTGCACAACTGGTGCCGGCTGTGTGGCAAGACCTGCTCAATCCGTTGTTCTCTTCATTCGTTACACGAGATTTGATGGCGCCTGCACAATTCTTTTCGTATGCCGGGCAGCGTTACATCAAAGACCGTGGGTATGCTTTTGAGCAAAAGCTCAACAGCAACACCATGGGCTGGCTCGACAAACCCATGCTGGCGTACAAAACAGCAGAAGCCAGCGGCCAACTGCCCCACATGATTTTAAACGCCGTCATTACCCGTGATGGTCGCACCGTGTATTTTAGTAATCATCCGGTTCGGTTTTTTACCAAGCGGCAAATGCCCGGGCAGCAAGTTCATCCAGATGGTATCGATTTCCATTCTTTTTTTGATGCTCAACATGCCGATAGCTTGCGGTTTTTATCGGCCCTGCGTATGAATGCCACTTTCCCGTATGTGCTGCCGAATGTATGGATGCCTACTTCTCCTGTAATTGATGTAATGGATGCTGGCTTTAGAGACAATACCGGCTTGGAAACGGCTCTCAGATTTATGCAGTTTTTTCGACAGTGGCTGCAAGCCAACTGTAGCAAAGTGCTCATACTGCAAATACGGGATAAACCCGAAGGTGGTTGGGACATGCCCTATGAAAGCAACAACATGTTTGATCTGGTAACAAAGCCTGCCTTGCTTACTCAAAACAACCTGTTTCGCTTTCAGGAGTACGACCAGCTAAAACGACTGGAATTGTTGCAACAGCAACAACCCGGCCTTATTGAACGATGGCTGTTTGAATACACCCCGAACAACCAGCAAAGTGCGGCATCACTGAGCTTTCACCTCACCCGCAGCGAGCAGCAGGATATTGTGCTGAGCATTCAACACAATGAGCATTTGCAGCGGGTGCAACAAGCCATTCAAAGCATGCAATCAAATTAAGGCACCAGCAAATTGATGCTGCCTTGCTGCATGGTAAAGTCAAGCGATTCTTCAGTTTGCACAGGATCGCCATCAATGTGCAGTGGTGCCAGTTGCAGGTTGCGAACCTGTATGCTTTTGGCCTGATAATACAGCACATGATTTTTGCCAATGGTTTCTGCCAGTGAACGCAGTTTGTTGTTGCCTCTTATCTGGCGCATCAATGCAAAAGGCAAACCCGCCTTGGGCATTTTTTGTACAATCACAATATCGAGCAAGCCATCGCTGATGCTGGCCAGTGGGGCAATGGTTACGTTGTTGCCAAACTGATTGCTGTTGGCCACACTGATAAAAAAGGCATCGGTAAAAAAGCAGAAATTTTCGATACACACTTCAAACTGATACGGATGGGCTTTGAAAAACTCCACCAATGTTTGTGTGGTATAGGTCATTAACCCACGCCGGCTGCTATGCGAAAATCGTTCGGCTACGGCCGCATCAAAACCAATGCCCGACAGCATGCAGGCAAAATGCCGGTTCACATTAAAACTGTCTGTTTTGGCAACTTTACCGGCTCGTATCACTTCGTAAGCCTGCCTCGGCTTTAGTGGAAGTGCAGCAGTTCTACCCAAACCATTGCCGCTACCTACCGGAATAATGCCAAGGTTCATGCGGGTGTTGCGCACTGCAGCAGCTACCATGTTCACAGTACCATCGCCACCACAAGCTATTACATCGGTAGCATCAAATTCTTCGGCAAAATGTTGCAGTGAGTAGGCGTTGGTGTTTGGTGAGGTATGAAAAATGTGATGTTCAATTCCATCGGCATCGGCTTGTTGTCGTAAAAAAGTTTCCAGCCCGTCTTTTGATCGGGTACCGGCCTTCGGATTAATCACAAAAAAATATCTACGTATCATACCTGCTCCACTATTATTTACGAAGGGTTTAAAGGTAAGCCTGTGCATACAGCTGAAATGACAAAATCATGTCAATTTTCACCAGACCGTACCGTTCAGAGTGCTGCAATACGGTTGTACCTTGCAACTCCATAGCACATGAAAAATACATTTATCAAAGGGTTTAAAATTATTGGCATCAGTGTAGCCGCACTGCTCCTGCTCATGTTTTTATTGCCCATGCTTTTCCCTGAAAAAGTAGCCACACAAATCAAGAGCTGGGCCAATCAAAGCATTGAAGGTGAACTCAACTTTTCGAAAGTGCGGTTGTCTTTTTTCCGGCATTTTCCCAACCTTACACTAAGCTTGTATGATTACTCACTTACGGGTAGTGCTCCCTTTGCCAAAGACACATTGGCTGCAGGTAAAGAGCTGGCCATGGGCATCAATCTGTTTTCGTTGTTTAAAGAGTCGATTGAAGTCAACAAGTTTTATGTAGATGCTTCGAGGTTCAATATTTTGGTTGACAAAGAAGGCAACGCCAATTATAACATTTACAAAAGCGATACCACTGCTGCCGTCAATACCGGCGACAGCGCTTCGGCACACCTCAATATTGAAGGCATTGTAATCAGCAACAGTAGCCTGCGCTACAACGATCAGTCATTGCCCATGTTGCTTCAAATGGATGGCCTCAACTATGAAGGCAAGGGCGACCTTAACTACAGCCAGTTTGATTTGGAATCTGAATTGCAGGCAGATAGTGTGGATTTTATATACGACGGCACACCGTATATACAACGCAAGCAGCTACGGGCAGAACTCATTACCGGCATCAATACCTCATCGCTGAGTTTCCGTTTTGCCAAAAACGATATTCTCATCAACAAACTGCCGGTCGATTTTTCGGGTAGCTTAACCATTGTAGATGATGGCTACGATATTGACATGCATGTGATATCGGGCACTACCGATTTTGGCAACATCTTTTCTGCCTTGCCGCCGGAGTATAACGAATGGTTTGCCAGCACTACATTCAAAGGCCGCTCACAAATCAAACTGGATTTAGAAGGCAAATACCGGGCAGCGCAACACCTGGCACCCAACCTGCACATGCACATGTGGGTGAATGACGGACTGATACAACACAAAGCAGCACCTGCCCCGCTAGAACATTTTTATACCGGCATCGATTTCAGCATGCCCTCGCTGAATGCAGACAGCATGGAGCTGCGTATCGACTCGTTGAAATTTTTGCTGAAAGGAAGCCCTACTTTTTTCACCCTCAGCAGCAAGGGCGTTCATAAGCCCATGGTGAAGGGGAAGCTCAACAGCCAACTGGATTTGTCGTTGCTGGATCAGGCATTGGGCCTTAGTAATATGGAATTAAAAGGGCTGCTGAATATGCGGGCCAATATCAATGGCCGTTTTGATGGCGACAATCAACTGTTTCCACCCACCAATGCCAGCATTACGCTCCGCAATGGTTTTGTACAAACCAGCTACTACCCACAGCCCGTTTCTAATTTGGATTTAGATGTTGCGATTAATGGACAAAGCGGCACCTACAACGATTTACACATTCAACTGAAACCGGTTTCTTTTCAGTTTGAACAGCAGCCTTTTTCACTCACTGCAGATTTACGCAACCTCAACAATGTAGCCTATAATATTGCAGCCAAAGGAACGCTTAACCTCGGCAGGTTGTATCAGGTATTTGCTATTCCCGACTATGGTTTTAAGGGCATGCTGAAAGCTGATCTTGCGTTGCAAGGCACACAAGCAGATTTGATGGAAGGCCGCTATCAGGCACTTAACAACAAGGGCACATTGGAAGCCATCAACTGGCAATTGCGCAGCCGCGATTACCCCTATCCGTTTGAAGTACCAACCGCATCACTTCGTTTCGATAGAGAAAAAGCCTGGCTCAGCAATACACAAATACAATACCGTGGCAACAGTATGATGCTCACGGGATATGCCAGCAATTTTATTGGTTACTATTTGCAGGGTAGTCCGCTTACCGGCAAGCTGAGTGTACGCAGTAAGAAATTGGTGGTTGATGATTTTATGGAGCTGATGCCAGCCGACAGCAGTGCTGCAGCAGATAGCACCACAGCCAGCACGGGTGTAGTTTTGTTGCCCCGCAACCTGCAGCTTAGCTTCGACGCTGTGGTAGATGAAATTGTGTACGGCCAATCTACCATCCGCAACTTTGGCGGGCAATTGCAACTGCAGCAAGGCAAGCTCGATATGCGGCAAACCCGCTTTAGCATTGCCGGTGCCAATGTGCAAATGGAAGGCAACTACTCACCGCAGCACACTAAAAGCGCCTTGTTTGCTGTCAAGCTTAAAGCCGATTCTTTTGATGTAAAAAAAGCTTACGACGAAATACCACTCTTTCGGGAAATGGCCAGTGCGGCGCAGGGTGTGCAGGGCCAGGTATCTCTCGATTATGCACTCGATGGCCGTTTAAACGAAACCATGTACCCGGTGATGCCGAGCCTCAAAGGCAGTGGCTACCTCAAGCTGGAAAATGTGAAAGTAAAAGGCCAAAAGATATTGGGTGCCATCAGCAAAAAAACGGGTAAGGATAGTTTGAGTCAGGGTAATATCAAAGCAGTGGTCATCAAGAGCAGCATTGCCAACAACATCATGACCATCGAACGCACCAAAATGAAAGTGTTTGGCTTTCGGCCACGCTTCGAAGGACAGGTGTCGCTAGATGGCCGCATGAACCTGAAGTTTCGATTGGGCCTGCCACCTTTCGGCATCATTGGTATACCCATGACCATTACCGGCACCAACGACAAGCCTGTGGTAAAACTGCGCCGTGGCAAAGAGGCCGATGAACTGGAAGAAGAGTTGGATGAAGAAGAAATAGAATAACGTGTGCTGATTTGTGTTCTAATAAAAAAGCCGCTTCGATGATGAAGCGGCTTTTTATTATTCCAGCACTGGACGAAGCCATTTTTCTGCGTACTCAATCGGTTCACCTTTTCGTTTGGCATAGTCTTCCAGTTGGTCGCGTTGTATTTTGCCAATGCCGAAGTACTGGCTTTGCGGATGGCTGAAATACCAACCACACACCGATGATGCCGGATACATCGCCATGCTTTCGGTGAGGGTAATGCCCGTGGCTTCTCCTGCATTGAGCAATGCAAACAGCTTGTATTTTTCTGTATGATCGGGGCAGGCCGGATAGCCTGGCGCAGGGCGAATACCCACGTACTCTTCTTTAATCAATTCCTCATTGCTCAGGCTTTCTTGCTGCTGGTAGCCCCAGTATTCTTTCCTTACTTTTTCGTGCAGGTATTCAGCAAATGCTTCTGCCAAACGGTCGGCCAGTGCCTGCAGCATAATCTTGTTGTAATCGTCGTGTTCGGCTTCAAATTTTTTGATCCATTGTTCAAGGCCATGAATGGTTACTGCGAAAGCACCGATATGATCTCCGGGTTCTTGAGAAATATAATCCGCCAATGAAAAGTTTGGCTGGCCTGCTGCTTTTTGTGCCTGTTGGCGCAGGAAGTTGAGCTTGGTGGTTTGATTGTTGTGCTGCAGCAACACATCATCGCCTTCGTTGATAGCCGGCCAAAAACCAACCACTCCTTTAGGTGTGAGCCATTGTTCTGCTGCTACTTTATCTAGCAATGCATTGGCATCGTTGTACAACTTGGTGGCTTCAGTACCCACTACTTTATCCGTCAGTATTTCGGGGAAGTTACCATGCATTTCCCAAGCTATGAAAAACGGTTTCCAATCGATGTACGGACGAAGTGTTTCAACCGTGATATCTGTAATTGTTTTAGTGCCAGTAAATGCTGGAGTAGGTGGTGTGTAGCCTTCCCAGTTGATGGCCACTTTGTTTTGCTGCGCTGCAGCCAGTGGCAAATAATTCTTCACCACTTTTTTGGCATGAAAGCTCTCAGCGAGTTTATCATATTCATTGCGCAGGGTATTCAAAAATCCAGATTTGGTATCGTTGTTGAGCAGGCTGCCCGCAACGGTTACACTGCGGCTGGCATCCAACACATGAATTACACCATTGTCGTACTGCGGGGCAATTTTTACAGCAGTGTGCATGCGGCTGGTGGTAGCGCCACCAATGAGCAGCGGCTGCTTCATTCCCCGGCGTTTCATTTCGTGGGCTACGTGTACCATTTCATCCAGCGATGGCGTAATCAACCCCGACAAGCCAATGATATCGGCACCCACTTTTTGTGCTTCATCCAATATTTTATCGGTAGGCACCATCACACCCAAATCAACAATGCGATAACCGTTACATGCCAGTACTACACCTACTATGTTTTTACCGATGTCGTGCACATCCCCTTTTACAGTAGCCAACAAAATGGTGGCCACCGCAGAAGTATCGGCGTTGTCTGCTTTTTCTGCTTCAATAAAAGGCGTGAGGTAGGCCACGCTTTTCTTCATCACACGGGCACTCTTTACCACCTGTGGCAAAAACATTTTGCCAGCCCCAAACAAGTCGCCTACCACATTCATGCCATCCATCAGCGGGCCTTCAATTACATCCAGCGGACGGGGCAGCAGTTGGCGGGCTTCTTCTGTATCCGCATCCACATAATCGGTGATGCCGTTTACGAGTGCATGCTTCAATCTTTCGGCCACAGGAGCCAGGCGCCAGGTTTCATCTTTCTTTACTTCCTTGCCTTTTGCTTTTACTGTTTCGGCAAAAGCAATAAGTTTTTCGGTGGCTTCGTTGTTGTCGTTGTTGCGGTTCAGGATGACATCTTCGCATAAATCTCTGAGCGTTGGTTCTATTTCATCGTACACCACCAGCTGGCCGGCGTTTACAATGCCCATATCCATGCCGGCTTTAATGGCATGATACAAGAACACACTGTGCATCGCTTCACGAACGTGATCGTTGCCACGGAAAGAAAACGACAGGTTGCTCACACCACCACTTACTTTGGTCAAAGGCATCAACTGTTTGATGCGGCGGGTAGCATTGATGAAATCAACCCCATAGTTGTTGTGCTCTTCGAGGCCGGTGGCTACGGCAAAAATGTTGGGGTCGAAAATGATGTCCTGCGGATCGAAGCCCACTTGCTCAGTGAGAATTTTATACGCCCGGTGGCAGATTTCCACTTTGCGGTCTTCGGTATCAGCCTGGCCCACTTCGTCGAATGCCATTACAATCACCGCAGCGCCATAGTCGCGGCAGATGTATGCCTGCTCTATGAACTTGGCTTCGCCTTCCTTCATCGAAATAGAGTTGACGATGCACTTGCCTTGTACGCATTTCAAACCCGCTTCAATAATCTCAAACTTAGAAGAATCGATCATGACGGGAATGCGGGCTATGTCGGGTTCGCTTTGCAACAGGTTGAGGAAAGTAACCATGGCCTGTACCCCATCGAGCAGGGCATCGTCCATGTTTACGTCGATGATTTGGGCACCGTTTTCTACCTGCTGGCGGGCTACGCTCAGGGCTTCTTCGTATTTGTTTTCCCGTATGAGACGGGCAAACATTTTGGAACCCGTTACATTGGTTCTTTCACCAACGTTTACAAAGTTCGTTTCGGGCCGAACCACCAAAGGTTCGAGGCCGGCTAAGCGGAGGTATGGTTTGATGACAGTCATGTTTTTTACCACAGAGGAATCAGAGGTTGGCACAGAGTTGCGCAGAGCAAATCTTAATACACAATTCGTTTGATTCCATCTTTTAAATGTTTACAATGAAAGTTGAGCAGGAGACCAACCTTACAACCAGAAAGTTTCAGGTAAGTGATGACTTGCGCAACATGAACATCCGTTAATGCTTCTACAGCTTTTGTTTCTATTACAACTTTGTTTTCAACCAAAAGATCTAGTCTGTATCCTACATCCAGTTTCACAGATTCATACATCAGCGGTAGTCCTTTTTCCTTTTCAGTATAAAGACCTGCTTTGTTTAACTCGTAATACAAGCACTCTTTATAACTTGATTCCAACAAACCTGGCCCTAATGCTGTGTGTACTTTAAATGCACAACCCAATATTTCTTCTGTTAGCTGATTGATGAATTCCATGTAAATACTTTGTGTGACTCTGTGTGAACCTCAGTTGCCTCTGTGGTTAAATGTCTTTATGGTTACAAAGCCTTCTCCACTACCGGCACTTCTCTCGGCTTCAGGCTTTTGACGTGCTGGGCAATGTGGCGGATGTGGTCGGGTGTGGTGCCGCAGCAACCGCCTACAATGTTTACATACCCTTCTTTGGCCCACTCTTCTATAAAGTGAGCCGTTTCGTGTGGTTGTTCGTCGTACTCACCCATGGCGTTGGGCAGGCCGGCGTTGGGGTAAGCACTGGTGAAGCAGCTGGCAATCTGGCTCAGTTCTTCGATGTGGCTGCGCATTTCCTGCGCCCCCAGGGCACAGTTGAGGCCCACACTCAGCGGACGGGCATGCGCCACACTGGTGTAAAAAGCTTCCAGCGTTTGACCACTCAGGGTGCGGCCGCTGGCATCGGTAATGGTACCGCTGATGCTGATGGGCAGCTCGGGCTTACCGCTGTCGCGGAAATATTTTTTCACCGCTACAATAGCCGCCTTGGCATTAAGGGTATCAAAAATGGTTTCGATGAGGAGCAGGTCTACGCCGCCTTCTACCAATGCCTGCACCTGTGTGTAATAGGCTTCCATGGCTTCGTCGAACCTGAGGGCCCGGTAGCCGGGGTTGTTCACATCGGGGCTGAGCGATAAGGTTTTGTTCATGGGGCCAATGGCGCCGGCTACAAATTTGGGCGTGGTGTCGCCGGTTTCGGCACGGTACTCTTCAATGGCCTGGCGGGCACATTGGGCAGCGGCTACGTTGAGCTCATGTGCAAGGCTTTCCATGCCGTAATCGGCGAGTGATACCACCTGGCAGTTGAAGGTGTTGGTTTCAATAATATCGGCGCCGGCCTGCAGGTATTGCTTGTGAATGCCCACAATGATGTGCGGCTGCGTAAGGCACAACAGGTCGTTGTTGCCTTTGAGATCGCTGGGCCAATCTTTGAAACGTTCGCCGCGATAGTCGGCTTCTTCGAGTTTGTGACGCTGTATCATGGTGCCCATGGCGCCATCAATGACTAAAATGCGTTTGCTGAGTTCTTCGCGTATGTTGCTCATAGTATGTTCAGGTTTGCACTGCAGCTGAAGTGTCCCGATAGCTATCGGGAGACACAACCGGTGCTGTAAAGTAGTACCACTGCTTGTGACCACAGTATTAAAATGCTGAACTATAAACGAGGGAAAATCCGGAGTGGAAGTACACATCGTTTATTAGTTCGGTGAAGATGCTGTTTCGTTTGTGGTGCTTCGACAAGCTCAGCATAACAAACTACTTACCCAGCAGGCCGAACAATAAACAAATCCGCCTGCCGGATGGCAAAGGTATTGCAAAATGCTGAATGGGCGGGTTTGCTAAAAACGGAAAACCGCTGCCTTGCGACAACGGTTTTATAAGTTAGGTTACCATTTTGGGGGCTTCGATTTCTTTTTGCCGCCAATTTGAAATACCCGGCTGATGTTGAAACCAAAATGAGTATCATCACCGAAAAAGTTGCCGGTGGTTTCAGTCAGGAAGGGCTTTTCAGCAATCCCTTGTCCGTTGGTAAAAATCAATTGGAAAACGTGACCACCAGTTTCAATATCAAAACCAATGGCCAGTGAGTTGCGGGTATTGGCAAATTTGTAGTCGCTCAGGTTGTAGTAGTATTCTACATTGAGGCTGGTGCTCTTGGTGAGCTTAAAGCGGCCACCGGCACCGAGTGAAATAATATCGTTGGGATCGGTAGATGTAGGCACAATATTGTAGTGCGTAAATGTAGGCATCAACTGCAGCGACAAACCTTCGGTAAACTTACGGGCCACTAACAGTTGCATGGTGTATGCCATACGGTCGGTAAAGTTGGGTTTGTACGGCAGCGAGGCGGCATAGTCATCCGTACGAATCATGCCCGCTACTACCACGGCCACAGATACGGGCATGCCCGAAGATTTTTGCTCCAAAAATTTGTACTTCACAAATCCATCGAGTTGCTTTTGATAACTGGTGCGGCCAATGCCCACCATCAATTTATCAGTAATGCCATAATCGAGACCTAAACGAATAAAAGCCTGATCGAGACCGAACATTTCTTTAATGCCACTATTGAGCTTACCAATGCGGTGTTGAATTTTAAAATCGAGAACACCAGCGGGCAATGATTCTACACTGTGACCGTTGGAAATACGGGTGGTTTTAATTGTTGCCAACACCACTTCTGGTCCTTTCTTTTCTTCCTTTTTAGTTTCCTGCTCCAGCAGTTTATCCAGGTCTACATCTTGAGCAAATACAGGTGCAGTAAGCAATACAGCAGCAGCTAACAATATGTGTTTCATTGTCGGGGGCAATTCAGACTTGAAAAAAGTATAGAAGAGATACGGGCAAAAGCAGGTACACAGGGGCAATACTTTGGCGCTGAAAGTAGCACCTGTTGTATCGCAGGCAGTAGCCGGAGGATATACAATATCTGCCTAATCGTAGTAGCAAGATGGCAGGAAAAGTGCAACCAACCCCATCATCAGGAACATTAAAGATTTATACTTCATAAATACGCTATCGTTTAGTTGTTGAGGGCGCCGGCAGCCACCCATTTTTTTATTGTGGCCAGCTGGCAACTGATGAGCTTGTAGCCCTGTGGCATGGCTGAAAAGCCAGTGAGGTAATTGATGGAACCCATGAGCCGACCGTTGGTAACAGCAGCTTTTACACCGGCATGTGTAGAGAAGTTGTAACCACCACTGGCAAGGGCACTGCTATGGCAACCAAGGCAGGCCGTGTTGATAATAGGCGCAACAGATTTACTGTAAGTAACTGTGGCTGTTTTGCCCAACAGGGAAAAAACGGCCCCGAACAGGAACTTACTGCCGAACAAAGTTTTCGACCGGCAGGCGGTTTTGCAGGCTGCGGGCCAAGGTCATTTCATCGGCATATTCCAGTTCGCCACCAAAGGCAATGCCCCTCGAAATAGCGGTGACTTTAACCGGCAAGTGGGCCAGTTTTTTCTGGATGAAATAAATACTGGTGTCGCCCTGTATGTTGGGGTTGAGGGCAAAAATGATTTCGCTGACGTGGTTGTTGGTAGCCCGTTGTATGAGGGTGTCAATGTTCAACTGATCAGGCCCAATGCCATCGAGTGGCGAAATAACACCGCCCAATACATGGTAGGTACCGTTGTATTGCTGCGTGGCTTCTATGGCCATTACATCGCGGATGCTTTCTACTACACAAATCAACTCTTGCTTGCGGGCAGGTGTAGCACAAATGTTACACAAGGCATGGTCGCTTACATTGTGGCATTGCTGACAAAACTGAATTTCCCGCCGCATTTTGCTGATGGTTTCGGCAAACATGTCTACCTGTGCGGGGTCGGTTTTTAGTAAATGCAATACCAGCCGCAGGGCTGTTTTTTTGCCAATACCCGGCAGCCTCGAAAACTCGGCCACTGCATTTTCTAATAAGGTAGAAGAGAAGTTCATGAATTGGGGCGCAAGATAAGTTGAATTGATAGCAAGTTTTTAACCACAGAGGGAAAGGAGGCGGGCACAGCGGAACATGGAGGATTTTTTTTGAACCACTAACTCTCAAAGATTACACAAGAAGCACAAAGCTTTTACCACAGAGGAAATGGAGGTAAGAGCAGAAGAACACGGAGTTCTTGCCAACCACAAACTGCATACTCCTTGACCTTAACCTTGGCGATTGGCCTTTCGCTTTCAGCCTTCGGCCTTAAGCCTACAACTCAATATCAAACTCATTTTCCCAGCCGGCCTTGATACTGAATTTTTGCTCAATGGCCAGCACTACTTCGGGTTGCATTTTTTTCCAGTAATCGCCGGTATCCCACTTGCCGTTTTGATTGGCGTCGTACAAAATACGGAGCACATACTCCCCGGGTTTAAACAGTTTAATGGATACTTTATTGCTGGTAAGCACCGTGGTATTTACAACTGCGTTGGCTTCTACCCACTGCAGCACAGGGTGCAACGAAAGATCGAGGTTGGTAAAATTCATTTTCAGCGAACCGTATTCCCGTTCGCTTTTGGTTTTAAACAGCACCGTATCGGTTTTTGTATTGATGTTGCCTAAAGTATCGGTTACAAACCCACGACCTATGCGCAAAAAAAAGTGTTCTTCTTCCTTCCAGGGGTATTTCAGTACCACCCGGTTTTCTGCAGTATCTAGCGTTAGGCGGTAGTTGGTTTTGGCTACGCCGTTGGTATCAGCCAATAGTAATTTGCTGCTATCAATAGTGGCAATGGGTTTTGAAAACCGAAACTCCAAATTGGTCAGTAAATCTTGTGGCGCATTTTCATTTGCAGTAGTTGTTACTTGTACCAGCTTGTCTTCTTTCTTACGGTTGTTGTTATCTGTGGCAGCAGGGGTGGCTTTTTTCGGTACTTCTTTTTCTGCCTCAAAAGCCCGCAATGCTATGGGTGTAGTATTGGTGCCAGTTGTTACAAGGCTACCATGAAACGCAAACTTGGTGCGGTTGCTGCTGTAGCGGCGCAGGCCTTCGTCTTTCAGTGCAAAAAGATAAAAGCTACCGGCTGGCAGTTGCTCAAACAAAAACTCACCTTTTCCATTGGGTTTGGTTACAAAGCGGGGCTTTATTTTGGCCACTGCCGAGTCATCCGGGTCGGAGTGCAACAGTATGGATAAAGTGCTGTCGGGCAAGCCCGTTTCTGCGTCCGTTACAATACCGCTCAGCTGCAAGCTGTCGATGTAACTGCCCGTGCTAAACACATATTTAAAATTGCGCAGCGGGTTCCCTTCGTTTACATCTTTTAAGGCATTGCCAAACTGAAAACTATAGGTAGTGTTGGGCTGCAGAGTATCTTTTATTTTAATATACACATGGCGCAGCCGGCCATAAATGTCGGGCATGCGTTCATACGGCGGGTTTACAATTAACTCTTGTTGCAGGTTATCGAGTTGCACGTATTCATCAAACTCAAGGGTAATATTTGTACCATCAAACCGGGTGCTTTGGTTGATGGGGGTTGCCTTTATAAGTACAGGGGCCAGTGTATCTTTTGGCCCACCCGTAGGTGGTATAATATTGGCACAACCCGGCACCAATGTAGCCCACCACGCAAGTGTCGGCAGCACCAGCAGCCATTTGTAATAAGAAAAAGCTTTGTTCATGCAGGTTGCAAACTTACAGGTGTACACAATGCCAAGGCTTGCAGCAAAGTGTGAAAATGTTTTACGGGCGTTAAATGACCCGTTTATTCTTCCGGGCGTTCAACATTCAGCATCGCTGGTTTGTATTGCTATCATGTCTAAAGTATACTCACTGAAAACCGTGCAAAAAATGCCTATCTCGTTGGAGCAGGCATGGGATTTTTTTAGCAAACCCGACAACCTGAAAGACATTACGCCTTCCAACCTGGGCTTTGTTATTCGCAGCAAACACCATGGGGTGCGAATGTATCCGGGCCAGATTATTGAATACACCGTGAGCCCCGTGCTGGGCATACCGCTCTACTGGATGACCGAAATTACCCATGTACAAGACCAACGTTTTTTTGTAGATGAGCAACGCTTTGGCCCTTACAGCCTGTGGCATCATCAGCATCATTTTACACCCATAGATGGTGGTGTAGAAATGACGGACATTGTACATTACAAATTACCAATGTGGGTGCTGGGCGATATAGCGCATGGCTTATTTGTAAAAGCACAGCTCCGGCAAATTTTTGCCCACCGTTTTCAAAAAACAACAGAACTGTTTGGCGAATGGCCCGGCCAGAAAATGGATGTACAATTTTCTTAATGCTGTTTTACACCAAGCTTACGTGCTGCGATTGCACGGCGGTGCCGTAAAAAACAGAGGCTTGTTCATCAAAACTGCGGGTATCGTCGGTAGTGTAAAAGTGCCGCAGCGCATGCTTTGAAATACGATGCTCCATCTGCGGATGCCGTTGTAAATAATCCACCAGACTATTGGCCACAATATCGCCCTGCGATACAATACGTGTTCCGGTTGGTGCGTATTGTTGTATTTTTTGTTGCAGCAAAGGATAATGCGTACAAGCCAGCAGCAGTGTGTCTATGGCTGCGTCTTGAGCTAACAGTTGCTGCAAATATTCTTGCACAAAAAAATCGGCACCGGCACTGTTGTGTTCATTGTTTTCTACCAGTGGTACCCACATGGGGCAGGCCTGCTGAAATACTTGTAACTGCGGCCAAAACTTTTCAATTTCTATTGGGTATGAGTTGGAAGTAACAGTACCCTTTGTACCGAGTATACCCACCTTTCCGGTTTGCGAAAACTGCCCGATGATTTCAGTGGTTGGTCTTATTACCCCGAGCACACGGTTGCCGGAGTCGGGCATTTTGGGCAAATCCTGTTGTTGTATGGTACGCAATGCTTTGGCACTGGCGGTGTTGCAAGCCAATATCACCAACGGACAACCTTGTGCAAAAAACCACTGTACACACTGCCAGGTGTATTCGTACACAGTATCAAAACTGCGTGGGCCGTAAGGGCTTCGGGCATTGTCGCCGAGGTAGAGGTAATCGTACTGCGGCAGTTGCTGCACAATGCTTTTAAACACGGTGAGCCCGCCATAACCAGAATCGAAAATACCAATGGGAGATTTTGCCTGCATACCTGCTGTTTACTGCGCCGTATGCGCCGACCAATACTGACCGGTACGCCACCAACGCACCACAAAGTAAAGCAATACACCCACCGGACCGAGCATGAAAGTAAATACCAAACACAGCGACAACTGCCATCTTGAAACGGCATGCTGCTGCGCATTGCCCACCATCCATAAACCAGCCAGCAAATCGAAGGCGAGGTAGTGAATCCAACCGGTGAGTACCGCACCTGCTGAGCCTTGCAACGACTGCAAGCCCGCCAGCGTTTGAAAAGATTGCATATCGGTTGGGCCGAGGTTTTGATACAAGCAAACAACATACGTAATACACAATGCTACTACTACACTGCCTGCCAGCACAGTAGTCGTTTCGGGCCGGCGATACATGAGCAGCAGGTACAGCCATGCCACAAGGGCCAGCAGGTTAACGACTTGATAAACCAATTCGTAATTCATGGAAGGATTGTTTACTTTGAACAAACAGCCAACGGTAGTTCTGGTAAAGATAGGTGGCTGTCATTCATGCAAAATATTCAACAGATGGTTCTCCTTCGCATTCGTCAGGTTTTCTTTTTATTGGGTTTGATGGCCACGCTGGGTTGTGCGGCGCAGCGCAATAAAAAAGCTACAACAGCTTCTTCACAAAGTGAAATCCGTTGGAGCAACTACCGGGGTTCGTTTACGCAGTTTATACAGCAGGCCATCCGGCAAAATGCGGTGGCTATTGTAGATAAAGATGTAACACCGCCCGAACCTGTAATCATTGAAGGCAACCTTACCTTAAAGGGCACTGGCGTTACTATTTACAATAAGCACAAGCAGCTGTTTGTGGTAGGTAGTGGTGTACATCATTTCAGTCATTTTACAGTGCAACAATCGCATGCAGAGGCAAGTGCTTTTTTATCGAACATTCAACCCAAACTGGTGTGGACGAATACACTGGATGATGTGCACATCAACGGTGGGCAGTATGGCTACAACAGCAGCCGCGGTGGCTTGTACGACGAAAAACAAGACAGTGTATTGGCGTGGAGCGGCACTACTATTCTCAACAGCACCTTCAATGTACGGTACATTGCCATTGCTGTGTTTTCGCAAGACGGGCCCTGCAAATATTTGCATATGCGCAATGTACAAATGAGCACTGCCGAATCACACAACCTCTATATTCATCCCAACGTGAGCCTACGTTTTGATAGTGTGGTGAGTGTAAAAGCGGGCAAGCTGGCCATGCATCATTTTAGTGGTGGCAATGAGCAGTTTTATTACACCGCCCGTTACTTAGAAATGAACAAGGTGTCTGCTCCAAGTAAGGCTGCTTGGGAAATGGTGAATCCTAAATCCGGATATATTCAAATCAGCAACAGTCAACTAGCGCCCTATACAACAGCCGGTGTTCAAGTACCAAAGGTTTCGGCCATCAATTGCACTTTTTACAATAGCGGAAATGGCATTATGTTTTCCGGAATAATTGAAAACTGTACCGGAGATATTTGGAGCGGCGGCAAAGGCGAACTACTCATTAAAAACAGTAGGTTTAAAGATCTTATCATGCGGCCCGGTGGAAAAGTGGTGGCAGACAATTCGCAGTTTGATATGATTTATCTGAGTGACAAAGGCGCCGACTATACACTTGAACTTGACCGCTGCACCGTTGGCGGAATTGTGGATGGCAACTCTGGAAAGGGGCAGGTAAAAATGAAAAACTCGCAACTAAAAAGCAACCGCCCAATCCGTCAGGGCATTCTAATACAACAATAACCTAACGTGCTTACACTTACGTTACAAACCGGTAGCCCACACCTTTTATGGTGAGTATTTCCAATGCAGGATCGTCTTTGAGATAGCTACGGATTTTGGTGATGTACACATCCAGATTACGGCTGTTGAAAATGCTGTCGTTTCCCCAGATGGCATTGAGCAAATCCCGTCGTTCGATGATGTGGTTGCGATGCTCAAACAAGTACAACAGCAACTCACTTTCGCGGTACGATAGTTTACGTTCTTCCTGCTGAAAGTGTAATACCTGCCTAGGTTTGTTGAATTGATACTGACCAATAGCAATGGTATCAGCATCTGCTTTTTCTGTTTGCTGCTGGCCTGTCAATTGCAACAGGTTGTTGATTCTCGCTATCAGTTCTTCCATGCTGAAGGGCTTGCGCAAATAATCATTGCCACCTTCGCCAAAACCTTTTACTACATCTTCGGTTTGGGTTTTGGCCGTTAAAAACAAAATAGGCACGGTGGCATTTTGCTGGCGTATTTCCCGTGCCAGCGTAAATCCGTCTTTGTTGGGTAGCATTACATCCAGCACACAAATAGCGGGCTGAGCTTTTAGATAAGCCTGCATTACTTTGGCACCATCGTCTTCCATCACCACGGCATAGCCGCGGCTCTCGAGTGTTTCCTTTACAATCTTGCCCAGAAACACTTCATCTTCTACATATAAAATGGTTGGCATCATGGTATGAATTTACGCCGACTGCAGTTCAATCACAAAACAAGCTCCGTGTGGTTGCACCGGCTCTACCCGAATGCTACCGCCATGTTTTTTTATCACTTCGGCTACATAGCTCAGGCCAAGGCCATAGCCTTTAATGTTGTGCGTATCGCCATGCGGCACCCGAAAGAATTTATCGAATACTTTATCGCTATACTCTGCAGGTATCCCCTCGCCTTTATCGCTTACACGTAGCTGCACACGGCCGTCGGTTTGCGTTATGTGAATGTCGATAGAAGGATGATCGCCACTGTATTTAAGCGCATTATCCAGCAGGTTGTACAGCACACTTTGCAGGTGCAGTGCATCTGCTTTTACCATAACTGCAGGTGCGGCATGCAGCTCACAATGTGCATGTGCTTTTTCCAATTGCAACCGCATGCTGCTCACTACCTGTTGTGCCAGCGCAGTCAGGTCTGTTACTGTTTGTTGCAGCTCCATTTTGTCTTGCTCAAACATCGATACCCGCAGCACTTTATCTACCAGTAGGTTAAGCCGTTGCAGTTCGCCTGCCGATATATCAAGGTATTCCTGTGTACGTTTCGGATCGTTGAGTGCATGAAAACTTTTCAATGCTTCGATGGCTACACCTACGGTGGCTATCGGCGTTTTCAACTCATGCGTCATGTTGCTGATAAAATCGTTTTTCAGCAAGGCCAGCCGTTGTTGTGTTTTCAAGCTTTTGTACAAAAACAGAAATGCAGTAATGGTAATGCCAAGCATGGCCAGTGAAAAAAAGATAGGCCACATCATTTTGGGAATAACCATCCAAAAAACACTGTCGAAGCTGGCGGCTACAATTTTCATTCCCGGTATAGAAGGCCCACGCCGCATACCAGGCGAGGGGTCATTTTCCCGACGCTGTTGTTCTTTGGCCGAGAGCAAACGAATGCTGAATGGAAAAGTCAAATCATTTTCATCCAACGCTTTGCTGTAAGATTTTTGCAAAGCCGGTAAGTCTTTTTCTGTTCCAAAAAAAGGGGCCTGTACTACGAGCTTCGACAGATCATCGCGGTTATCATTTCTCCGCTCCGCATCCAACGCTACCATACGTACCCCACCTGTACGGCGGCCCGTATCGGGTGGCGGTATGTTGATGCTTACCTGAATTTGTCCATCATTTTTTTTACCCAACACAGTATCGGTAACAAAAATGGCCCGTCGTTCTTTGCTGCCGGAGTCGGCAAACACAAATCTGCTTCGCGTTGAATCGTTCGACAAAAACTGCAGTTGTCTCCGCACCGAAGTTTCCCGAAGCACAATACCCAGCTCCCTGCGCAGACTCTGGTATTCGTCGCGGTAGGTTTTGCGTAGCCAATACCCCTGAAACAATACCAGCAGTACAATGCTGAGTACCATCAGCCAGCCGGCAGTGCGTATTTTTCGTTGTTGCGTCAATTGATAAAAGGTTAAGTCATTCAAATGTATTTCGCCCGGTTATCCTGCTGCACATTCCTTTAACCTAAATTAACTACGCACTCATCACTCTTAACCCGTTTGTGCGGGGCAGCCCTGTAGCTTTGGTAAAAATTGATTCTATGAAATGTAATTGGATAGGCATTGCCTTACTGGCTGTGTCGGTATCGGCCACGGCACAGGTAAAAGAAGGCACAGTGATTTATGAAAGAAAAATAAACATGCACAAACGCCTGCCACCAGAAGCCGAGCAAATGCGGGCCATGATACCCGAATTTCAGACCAGCAAAATGGAGCTGAGTTTTAACACCACTCAATCGCTGTATAAAAATGTGGTAGAGCCAACCAACGAACTACCTACCGGCGATGGTGCAGGTGGCGGTGGCATGCGTGGTGGTATGATGTTTCGCTTTGGTGGCGGCAACCCCAACGATGAAACTTTTCGCGACTACGATAAAGAACTGATTGTAGAAAGCCGTGAGCTGGGGCCAAAAAAATATTTGATTGACGATACGCTTCGCCCCATGAAGTGGAAGCTGGAGCAAGATACCATGACCATTAACGGGTACCTGTGCTACAAAGCCACTACAGTAACCAGTGCCTTTGGCATGGGCGGTATGCGGCCCGCAGGTGCCGGGCAACAGCGCCCCGGTGGCGATAGTGCACAAGCCGGCAATCAGCAGCGCCGTTTCAACATACCTGCTGAGCAAAAAGTAGAAGCCTGGTTTACACAGGATATTGAAACCAGCGCCGGCCCCGATAATTACTTTGGCCTGCCCGGTTTAATATTGAAAGTAGTGGTAGATGAAGGTACCATTACCTACACGGCATTGAGTGTAAACACACAAGCAAAAGCAAATGTGAAAACACCCACTTCAGGTAAAAAAATTACCCGTCAGGAATACATGAAAATGATGCAACAGCAGTTTCAGGGCATGCGTCCTCCAGGCGGTGGCGGCGGCGGTCAGCGCATCATCATCAACCAATAAGTTGCTACATATTCACTGTATACAAAAACGGTCGCTCATGTAGAGCGACCGTTTTTTTTAAATGGGACTTATTTTTTTCTTAATCTCTGCTGCTGAAGCGACTCAGTAAACGCAGGATTTCGAGGTACAACCAAACCAACGTTACTATCAAACCAAATGCACCGTACCACTCCATGTACTTGGGTGCGCCTTGTGCAGCTCCTTGTTCAATCATGTCGAAATCGAGGATGAGGTTCAGCGCAGCAATGGCTACCACAAACAGGCTGATGCCAATGCCCAACATAGAGCTATTATGCATGAAGGCTACTTCTACACCAAACATGCGTACTACCATTACAATAAGGTAAAAAATAGCAATGCCGGCAGTAGCAGTAAAAATGATAGACCTGAAACGCTCTGTGGCTTTGATGATGCGGAAATTGTACAGCAAAAACATAGCCAATGCAGTGCCCATGGTGAGGCCTACAGCGTTGGTTATAATGTTGGGCATGTTTTCTGAAAAAGCAAAATTGTACATGGCAGATATGGCGCCAATAAACAGGCCTTCGAGTATAGCGTATGCCGGTGCCAGGTATGGCGACCATTCTTTTTTAAACGTCATAACCAGTGCCAATACCAAACCGCCAATAGCTCCTACCCACAAGTAAGTGGTTACGCTTTGCTGTTTGTAAAAGGCATTCCAGGTAAATAATGCGGCACCCAATAAGAGCAGCAGCATAAAGCCAAGCTTGTTCATAGTGCCACGGGCCGTCATGGCACCACCGCCGGAGCCGGCAATAGACAAGCCCTGAAAAGATTTTTCGCCCAGAGTGGGATTACCCGATTTGAATAAAGACATAATCACTTCAATTTTAAGATTGCTAAACTAATGGTTTTGTTGTTAACCCTGCTGTAATGTAACCGAATGCCACCGTAAGCCGATGGCGCTTAAAACGCCAGCCTGAAACTGCCAAAAACCCCAAACCGGCTGGTACGGTTTTGTGGCAATGGTGTTGGTGCCACTCGCCACACTAAATCGAGGCGCAGCACTTTAAAAATATTGTCGACACCCGTGCCCACCTCTGCATAGGTTTTTCCTTGCAGCTCCTGAAAAGGATGGCCCTGCACAAAATTGAGCTGGCGGTTAGCATCGCTCAAACTGCCCCACAAAGTTTTGATGTTCCAAAACTGGCGCAGTTTCATTTTTCGGGTAAAGCCAATGTACTTAAACAAGCCGCTGCCAAAGTTTTGCTCAAAGCCCAACCCCGCATACTGATCGTTGATGTATTCAAAACGATTCATGAGGTTGAAGGCATATTTGTTGTAATAATAAATCTCATTGCCCGGCGCTACATCCAGCAGCATGTAAGGAAGGGTGCCAAATACTTTGCCCACATACCCCGAGTATTCAATGGAGCCAAATGGGGCCACTTTATGAAAACCATTTACCCTGAAATTGAGTTTGTGGTAATCGTAATTACTGTTGAGCACACCAGCCCAGCCTTTTGAATAACGGAGTTCGGCTATGGGATAATCGCTGCCAAGGCTGGTACGCAGGTAATTGCCATTCAAAAACCGTTCGAGGTAAGCAAAACGAACTGCTACCGTTGTTTCAAAATTGTTGAGTGCTTCGCCTTTGCCAGCTGTAAAATTACTTTTCAGCGGAATGTTTTTCAGCGGTTCATACTTGGTGCGGCGGGCTTCCAGTTTGAGCGACCAACCTTTTTCGTTGCTGGTAAAATATTCAATTTCCTGCCGCTCCACCTGCATAAACTTGATGGGAATATCGGGCTTGCGAATGGCCAGTGTAAAAATGTTGTCGAGGCTTACTTCATCGTAATAATTCTGTCCGTTGTCCAAATCATTTAGGTAAGATACATGCAGCATCTTCCGCGGATTTTTTTCGAAGAAATAATACATCTCCGCTTTGCCCTTGAGTTTTTTATCGCCAAAGCCGTAAGCCAGATAGCCGTGCAGATACATGTTTTTATTGAAGCCCGGCGTAGTGCCCAAATCAAAGCGGGTACGCAGGCCCTCCCAGGCATTCAGGCTTATCCAGTTAAACCACGGGCCTATTTCAAAATTGCCAAGGGGCTTGTAACCTGTGGTAAGAAACGACACCGTGTTGTAATACTGTTTGAAGATGGGCATTTGCTGCAGCGTATCAATCATTTTGTAAATGGCCAGCTCATTTTTGTTAAGCTCTTCGTGTCGGGCATCGGTCCAAAAACCTTCGTTTTTTGCTTCCGAACCCGGCAATACAATCACCTGTTCGGGCAAGGTATTTTTGGTCAGCTGTTGCAGTACCGCATCATTATTTACCAGCACATTTCTGTATGTGGTGGTTTTGCGGCCCTTCATGCCGCTTTTGTTTTTGCCAATGGGATATATATCGGCAATGAATTTATCTTTCGATAAAAACCACACCGAATCATTGATAAGCCGGTAGTCCTGATAAATGCTCAGGTTCTCTATAAAGTTGACAGTAGAAGTTGCATCAATACGAAGTTGGATACGCTGCACGGCAAAGGTGGAATCGTGTATCCAGGCATCGCCTTCAAAAGTGCTTTCGCCTTTGCGCTTTGGCGAAAACAGCCAGTGGTAATAGCGCCTGCCATTGAGCATCACCGTATCGGCTATGCGGTAGTTGTAATACGCATCGCCATTATCACTCAGCGGGCTTACAAACTGCTTATCAAACACCGGAATGAAGTTGTTGTACACGTTTACATTCTGATACATGCTACCCAGTTGTCGGGTTACACTTTCATTGTCGATGCCGTTGGTTTTGCTGGCTTTTATTTCTTCTCTTCTGCGTTTAGGATTGCTGCTGTACCAATAATCGCTGATGGTTTCAGCCAGATAAATGGGCAAAAATGGCGGGCCGTCTTCGGTGGTATCTAAATTATCGAGCACAAAGGCAAACGGTTTCAGCAGCTTCATTTCTTTGAGCTTGTCGGCATTTATCTTGTTGAGGTCGAGCTCTAGTTTATTGTGTACTTCGTAGCTGAAGTTGCTAAAGCGGCTTCGGTCGTTGTAGGGTTTGCGCCGCACAACTTTACGCCACAAAATGAGGCCCCAGTTGGCCTTGGTTTTTACCAGTACTCCACCCGAAACCTCTCTTTCTAAATTGACAATGATTGGTTTACTCAAATTGAGCTCCGCAATAGCCAATGCTTTGCGGAAGTAGCCCACATAGGTTATAAACAACGAGTCGGCTGCAAAGCCGGTGATGTCGATGCTGAATGTACCCAACGAATCGGTAACTGCGCCTTTGCGGGCAGGATACACTTCGACCGATGCGAAGGGGATGGGCTCTTCATTGTGACTGTCTTTCACAATGCCGCGAATGAGTGTGGTTTGCGCTAAGGCTACTTGTGCAACAAATCCTACACACAAAAGCAGCAGCAGCTTTGCGCCAAAAATTTTCATAGGGTGCAAAATTAACCGAATGGTGAAGCCGACTTGTAACCAAACACACAGGAAAGCCGCTTGTTTAGTCAAAGTTTTGAAAAAAATAGACCACTATAGCAGCTGCAGTTGCGCCACTGTACATTTGCAATCAATAAAATCACTGGATGTTCATCATGAAAATTGTCCGATTTGCCCGGCTTATTACCTGCATAGTTGTATTGCTTGCTGCCGTACAAGTGCAGGCGCAATCAAAAAAACAACGCAAGGCCATTGCCGCCGCCAACACACAAATTGAAAATAACCTCAAAACCTTTGTAGGCATTTTAGCCAGCGATAGCCTCGAAGGCCGCCGCACCGGTACCACCGGCGAGGCAAAAGCAGTAGCATATATCGAAAACTACTACAAACAATTGGGTATAGCCGGCGCCAACAATGGCAGCTACCTGCAGCCATTTGTAGTAGATGAGGGCAAAACGCCCAACGCCAGCCAGCTTCAGTTGGATGACCATGTGCTGAAAGCAGGCGTAGATTTTTTTCCGCTACCATGGAGTGGCTTACAAAATATTGATGCAGAAAGTGCTGCCGCCCTGCAAGAAATTGGTAGCCCTTGGTGGTACGATTTGAAAGAAGACCTCGAAGCCAACAAAAACAATCCGCACTTACTGCCGGAGCAACTCATTAGAGATAAAGCAACAGCTGCTGCTAAAATTGGCGCTACTGCGCTGCTGGTATATAACACTGCAGTAGGTGAAGAAGTAATTAAATACAATGCCAAAGACCGCTCCGATGCCGCAGCCATTCCTGTGTTTTACATTCAAAAAGAGGCGGTGCATAAATACAAAATAGATACCGACGCTTCATTTCATGTAAAAGCAAAAGCTGTATTTACTCAGCAAAAAAGAAATGGCACCAATGTAGCTGCGTTCATCAACAACAATGCAGCACAAACCATTATACTAGGTGCACACCTCGATCACCTGGGGTATGGAGAAGATGCTAACAGCCGCCACACCGGCGATGCCGCTATACACAACGGTGCCGATGACAATGCCAGCGGTACGGCAGCCCTGATGGAAGTGGCCCGTTTGCTGAAAGAAAAACCTAATCAATCATTCAACTATTTGCTGCTGCACTTTAGTGGCGAAGAACTTGGCCTGTACGGAAGTAAATTTTACACCGAGCATCCGTTGGTCGATTTTAAGCAGGTGAATTACATGATAAACATGGACATGGTGGGCCGCCTCAACCCCGAAAGCAAAGTGCTCACCATTGGTGGTATTGGTACTTCGCCTGCCTGGTCATCAGTTTTAAAAATGAATGAGCAAACAGATTTCAGCATCAAGATAGACAGCAGCGGCACCGGCCCCAGCGATCATACTTCTTTCTATCGCAAAGATCTGCCTGTGCTGTTTTTCTTTACCGGATTGCATACCGATTACCATAAGCCCAGCGACGATGCGCATTTGATTAACTATAGTGGTATGCGCCATATTGTACAATACATCAGCCGCATCATTGATAATACACCAGTGGCAGAAAAACTGGCATTTACCAAAACCAAAGAACAACAAATGGGTGGTGGCCGTTTCAAGGTTTCTATCGGCATTATGCCCGACTATACTTTTAGCGGACAAGGAGTAAAAGCCGATGGCATTATAGATGGAAGACCGGCACAAAAAGCAGGTGTGCAAGCAGGTGATGTGATTATTCAGTTGGGTGAGCACCTCATTACCAGTGTAGAAACATACATGCAAGCCCTAAACCGTTTTGATAAAGGACAGCAAACCACGGTAACCATCAAGCGGGGCAGTGAGATTAAAGAGTTTGCCATTAGTTTTTAATACCTTTTCGCTGTGGCTAAGCTGATTTTAGATAACGACCAGGTTGCGGAAGACTTTTTCGAACACGCCCGGCTATTCGGCATTCAATGCCCCGTGTCGCCACATAAATTTGTGTGGCTCATCAACAATCATTTTGGCTACGACTTTCGACTTCAAACAGACACAGACATTACTGTAGATAAAAAAACTAAGAAATTCAATTTTCCACTTTACGAATACAACGAACAATTTTTGGCAGCGAGGCATTTTATCTATTCCAACAAATCGGACGGTGAGTATTTACTACCTGAATTGAAACACACCGATTTTTTATGGTTGGTAATCAATGAAAGCAACAACGCAGGATTTTTAGAATTGCTGGGAACTGAACTCCGAAAAGTAAATCAGGTACAATTGGTGACCTTGCTCAATAACGATAAGTTTAAAAACAAACTGCAACTGCTGCAATAACCTTTTCCCTCAACACACTAGCGTATGTGGCAAGAAACCAACCATCAACTCTACCGCAAATTTCAATTTGCCAACTTTAGTGAAGCCTTCGCCTTTATGACCCGTGTGGCTATTGAAGCAGAAAAAATGGATCATCATCCACTGTGGACCAATGTATGGAACACGGTAGAAATTTGGCTCAGCACCCACGATGCGGGCAATGTGGTAACGGATAAAGACCGTACGCTGGCAGCACGTATAGATGCGTTGCTGGCGTAATTATTTCCAACGATAGTAAAGATTGGTGCTGCCTCTAAACTGCAAAGCCCCGTTGTAAAAATTGGCAAACGGAGAAGCCAGGTCTACAGCAAAAGGCTGCAGCCCCATGCTAATACCGAACTTTTGTTTGATGATAGGAATCGTCATGTTGATTTCCGGAGCAAACAGGCAGCTGAAGGTTTTCAATTCCTTTTCGTATTCATTTTCCAACATGCGTAGTTCGGCTACAGTGGGTGCACCGCTACTGCCCGGCACACCAATGGGATCGGCATGGCTACGCTTGTGTATAGCAATACCCGGTGCCAGTAAGGCCCGCACATGAAATTGTATGGCCGTTTTCGGATTTTTATTGAGGTTAAAATCGTAAGCCAGCGGCATCGTTAATGCCAGCACGTTATTACTCACACTACTGATACGAAAAGTATCGGGCAGCGGCCGACCACCAAACGGAATGATGAGTATGGATAAAAAAGCATCACCCAAATTGGAGCTGTTCATAGAAAAAGCATCGTAGCGCAAACCAAGCCCCGTGTACAAGCGGTGGCGGCTGCCATTGCTCCATTCAATCATCGCCGGCAAGTGCATAGAAAATGAGATGGTACCATTGCCCTGCCTTCTGTCGAAGATGAGTTTGTTGTTGGTTTCGTAGGCGTGAATACCGATAGATGGTGCAAAGGCGGCTTCAATACCTACGGGTTTCCATTGTGCCCATGTAACTGAAGCAGCACAAAAAACCATCGTAACAATCAACAAACCTTTCTTCATCATAGCCATTCATTTTATGGTTGTACAACTATTCGTTTTTCACCTGCAGCAGTAAGCTCACCTATGGGTTGCAACACTGCAGCAGCTAAGCCGTTTGCAGTTAATACTTCCTGTACTTGTGCTACCGCATCGGGTGCTACTGCTATCAGCAAACCGCCATTGGTTTGCGGATCGGGCAGCAGCTTGAATGCCTCCATCACATTTACACCGGGTTCAAATTTTACCTGTGTGCTGTAGGCATTCCAGTTGCGATAGGTAGCATCGGGCACTGCATTTTGCTGCAGGTATGCTGGCACACCTTCCAATACTGACAGCTGTTGGTACTGTATCGTTGCACCAAGGTGGCTGCCTTCACACATTTCTATCAAATGGCCCAGCAATCCAAAACCCGTTACATCGGTCATAGCATGTACTGCGTCTATTTTTCCCAAAGCCATCCCCGCCTGGTTGAGTTGGGTAATGGTTTGCAACAGCAAGTCATAATGTGCTGGTTGCAACAAGCCCCGCTTTTGCGCTGTAGATAAAATGCCAATGCCCAAGGGTTTGGTGAGCAACAATACATCGCCTTCTTGCGCCTTGTTGTTTTGCTTGATGTTGGCCTTTGCCACCAACCCATTTACGGCCAACCCAAAAAACGGTTCGGGGCTATCAATGCTATGGCCGCCAGCCAGCGGTATACCTGCGGCCTCGCAAACAGCACGGCCACCTTCGAGCACTTGAGCGGCCATTGCTGCAGGTAGTTTTTGCGTGGGCCAACCCAGCACTGCAATCGCCATCAAAGGCTTGCCACCCATGGCGTACACATCGCTAATGGCGTTGGCGGCAGCTATGCGGCCAAAGTCGAATGCATCATCAACAATGGGCATAAAAAAATCTGTGGTGCTAATGAGGCAATCGCCATTGCCAAGGTCGTACACAGCTGCATCGTCTTTGCTGCTATTGCCTACCAGCAAGGCTGGAAAAGCAGTAGTAGCCGTTTTGCTTTGCAACATTTCTTCCAGCACAGCAGGTGCTATTTTGCAGCCGCAGCCTGCGCCGCTGGCAAAGGCCGTTAGTTTGATTGCTTCCTGTTCACTCATGTTAACCGATTTTATGACGCAAAGAAAAAGAGGCCGAAGCCTCTTTTTACATGATTGGTGTTATTTATAATTCCGATGCGGAAAGTCCTGCATTAATTTTCACTTCTGTAATGCTGATGTCTTGTTTCATTACTCCCAGGTCAATCACAATTTGTACCGGAATTTTCACGCCGTTGTACTCCTTGTACTCTTTGTAAAATGTAATTACATTAAGCTTACCCATGGGGCCGCCATCCTGCTGGCGAACATCCTTCAATTTCAATCCTGTTTGTACATCGTAAAACGCATGGAAACTGGCACCTTCAGGTGTTACTATTTCAATATCGTAAGCATCTTTACCATCAACGCTTTCAATGCCTTTGAGGTTCAGTTTTACCGCGGTGTTGCTCAGGTAGTAACGTTCTTCGTACATCGCGGCTTTAGCATCCAGTTGTGCTTTTCCATCGGCACCTACATCTTGTTTGGCGCCCTGCATAGCCACCGTATATTCTGTGCCGTTTTTGCTTTGCTTCATCAGTTCCATGGGGCCCATTTTTACAGCTGCACTGTAACCACCGGGCATTACATGCTTTTGTTCGTACTGCATAGCTTGTCCCATAATTGATACACTACCTATGAGTGTGGCATCTTTAATAGCAGCAATGGCTGTTTCGCCGCCGTAAGCTTCAATGGCTTTTTGTAAAACACTGGTAGCAGTTACGTTTGCGTCCACTTTCTTTTCAGTAGGTGGTGCTACTTCGTTGCCATTGATGTCGAAGAATTTCACTTCGCCATACTTGCTCAGGCCTGCAGCAATCTCTTTTGCGTTACCTACTATGGTAATCACCAAATTGTTTACAGGCA
This sequence comes from Bacteroidota bacterium, assembly GCA_020161435.1. Taxonomy (GTDB): domain Bacteria; phylum Bacteroidota; class Bacteroidia; order Chitinophagales; family Chitinophagaceae; genus Phnomibacter. Next base: position 83,361 of record JAIUNV010000001.1, read on the forward strand.
CATACTTATTGGCCATAGCCTGCACATTGGCCGGTGTAACGGCGTTGAGCTTGGTGAGGTAAGTACGGTAGTAATCTTTGGGCAAATTATAGCGGGCTACGTTCAAGGCAAAGCTGGCTACTGTGCCAGCATTTTCGAGGCTGCGGGCAAAGCCACCGCTCATGTAGTTTTTCAAGGCGGTCACTTCACTATCGCTGGCTGCTTCGTTGCGTATGCGGTTGAACTCATACAAAAACTGACCAACGGCGCTGTCCGTTTTTTCGTTGCGTACCGAAGCACTAGCACGGAAACTACCCACCAGTCGGTCGGTGCTTACACCACCACCGGCACCGTAAGTGAAGGCATATTTCTCCCGCAAGTTTTGGTTGAGGCGGCTGCTGAAACCACCACCCAATACATTGCCCATTACGCTAGTCGGAATGGCATCAGGAGTACCGGGTTGCAGGTTTACCGGTGAGCTGATGCTGATGACGCTTTGCACCGAACTTGGCCGGTCTACCACAGCAATCAAGGTTTTAGCAGGCTGCTTTACTTCGGCATATTGTTTTTTTGGTACGTCGCCACGGGTCCAGCTGCCAAAGTGTTCGGTGGCCAGCTTCATGGCTTCGTTGGTAGTAATATCACCTACAAAAATGAGGTACGCAATATTGGGCTTCCAATAAGTGCTGTGGTAGTTTTTAATGTCGGCAACGGTTACATTTTTTACGGTTTGTTCTGTTTCAAACTCGCCGTAAGGATGGCTCTTGCCATACACCAGCATGCCACTTACGTTGCCGGCAATGCTGTTTGGGTCGTCTTTGGCTTGAGCCAAACCACTCAGTGTTTGGGTGCGAATTTTTTCGAGCTCAGTATTGCTAAATGCCGGACGTAATGCCACATCGGCCATTAGCTGCAATAGTTTGGGAAAATTGCCTTTGAGTGATGAAGCAGATACAGAAGTGGCACTGGCACCCAGTTCGCCGCCCAAAAAGTCAACACTTTCATCGAGGGTGGCTTTGTCCATTTTGCTGGTACCGCGGCGCATCAGCGAACCGGCCATACTGAGCATCCCTGCTTTATCACCTTCTACCAGCGGGTCGCGGTCGATGGTGAGGGTGGCAGAAACCTGTGGCAGCTTGGTATTGGTTACTACAAAAACTTTAAGGCCATTGGGCAACGTAAAGCTGGCCGGATCGCCAATATTAATAACCGGTGCAGGACCGGGCTTGGGTGCTTTGGTACGGTCGATGGTTTGTGCTTGCAGGAGCATGGTGCTACATAAAGCAATGCACGATAGAAAAGTATATTTCATGATTGAAGTTCAATTAAAGTATAGAAAGAAAACAAAGTCAACACAAATAGATTACGGCTTTGGATTGGTGCTACCCTGCTGCGATTTTGGTACATAGTACAATACCACACGGTTGTCTTTTACCAAATACTTTTTGGCCACATTGCGCAGGTCTTCCCGTGTTACTTTGCGGTAGCGTTCTATTTCTGTATTGATGAGGTTGGCATCGCCAAAATATACTTCGTAGTTGGCCAGGCTTTCAGCAATACCAGCTACCGATGAATTCTGCCGGATGAAATTGCTCTCTATCTGATTGCGTACTTTTTCAAACTCCCGTTCGTCTACCAAATTGGTTTGTACTTCTGCCACCAGTGAGTCGATGGATTGCTCTACCACCTCGGGCTTCACACCCATATTGGTAATGGCGAAGTTGATGAAGAGGCCGGCATCTTCCAGAAAGAAAGGGAAGGCGCCTGCCGCTACGGCTTCTTCTTTTTCATCTACCAATACTTTGTTCATGCGGCTGCTTTCGCCACCACTCAGCAAAGTGCTCAGTACATTAAAAGCGTAATATTCATCGGAGCCCTGCTTGGGAGCACGGTAACCCTGAATAACAGCAGGCAGTTGAATATTGTCCTGAATCACATCCCGCACTTCTTTGGCCAATGGTGGCTCTTGTACTTTAGGGCGGGGCACTTCGGCGCCACGGGGTATGGGGCCAAAGTATTGTTCGATTTTCTTTTTGGTGCTGGCTACGTCAAAGTCGCCGGCAATGCTCAGCACGGCATTGTTGGGTACATAAAAACGTTTGTAAAAAGATACAAACTCATTGAGCTTGGCCGCTTCCAAATGGTCCATACTACCAATAGGTTGCCAGCGGTAGGGGTGTTTGGTAAAGGCTCGCTTAAACAGGTTTTCTACCATGGTGCCGTATGGCTGGTTATCAATACGCTGGCGTTTTTCTTCTTTCACTACCTGGCGCTGTGTTTCTACACCCTTATCGGTGATTTCTGCATGCATGAGGCGTTCACTTTCGAGCCACAGGCCAAGGTCGAGTTGGTTGCTTGGCAGCAGGTCGTAATAAAAGGTTCTGTCCTGGCTGGTGTTGGCATTGTTATCGCCACCGGCATTGGTAATGTACTTATCAAAGTCGCCACGCTTCAGGTTTTTGCTGCCTTCAAACAACAGGTGCTCGAAGAAATGCGCAAAGCCGGTACGGGCTGTGTCTTCATTTTTAGAACCCACATGGTACAATACCGATACCACCACAACGGGTACCGATTTATCCTGATGCAAAATCACTTTCAGGCCATTGGGTAGGGTGTATTTTTCAAAAGCAATATTAGGCGCCTGGCCAATGGCCAGAGCTGTTGTGGCGAGCAGGGCAGTAGCCATAACTCCTTTTTTCCATTTCATATATATCCCGGTTTTAAATAATGTGCAATTAGCGGTGCGAAAATTAGGTAGAAGCGGCTGAATACTGATGTCACTCATCACAAAAACCGGTACATTAACAGCCTCTTTTATCAAACAGCCAATTCTATTAAAGGTTAGCTACCATGAACAGAAAAATTTATTCGCTTGGGTTATGCCTGGGCATGGCTGCCGCAGCAGTTGCACAAGACGACGCTGCCAAGCTCAAACAATTGTCTGACGAAATTATGCTGCACAGCACAGCCTATGAAAATCTCCGCTACTTGTGCAAGCAGGTTGGTCCACGCCTGAGCGGCTCGCCACAGGCGCAAAAGTCGGTAGAAGCCACTGCCCGTATGCTCAAAGAAGCCGGTGCAGATACGGTGTACCTGCAGCCCTGCATGGTGCCGCATTGGGAGCGGGGCGCCAAAGAGCAAGGCGTGGTTACGTATGGCGGTAAACAAAAAGCGCTTAATGTGTGTGCACTGGGCATGAGCATTGGCACACCAACCGCCGGCATCAAAGCCGGTGTAATTGAGGTGCGCAATTTTGAAGAACTCGAAAAGCTGCCCGATGCTACCGTAAAAGGCAAGATTGTTTTCTTTAACTACCCCATGCGCCCCGAGCTGATACAAGGTGGCTATGGCGATGCCGTTCGCTACCGCAGCAATGGCCCCGTGGCGGCCGCCAAAAAAGGCGCCGTAGCCGTGATGATTCGCAGTGTAACCCACTCGCTGGACAATTACCCGCATACCGGCACCACCCGCTACGATGATGCCGTAAAAAAAATTCCGGCCTTTGCCTGCAGCACCATGGATGCCGAGTGGCTGAGCAAGCAACTGAAATTGCGCATGCCGGTGCAACTGTTTTTAAAATCGAATTGTAAGCAAGGCCCCGATGTGCTGAGCTACAACGTAGTAGGCGAAATTCGCGGCAGCGAAAAACCCGAAGAAATTATTACCGCAGGTGGCCACCTCGATAGCTGGGACCTGGGCGAAGGTGCTCACGATGATGGGGCAGGTTGTGTACAAAGCATTGAAGTGATACGTGCTATAAAAGCGTTGGGGCTCAAACCCAAACGCACCATTCGTGCTGTAATGTTTATGAACGAAGAAAATGGCCTGCGGGGTGGCAATGCTTATGCTGAGTTTGCCAAAAAGCTGAATGAAAATCACATTTTTGCAGTAGAAAGCGATGCCGGTGGTTTTGGTGTGCAAACCCTTGGTATCAGCGGCCAGCCGCATCAGTATGCAAAAATTAAAAGCTGGGAAAAATTATTCAAACCCTTTGGTATTTATGAACTGAGTGAAGGTGGTGGCGGTGCAGATATTGGTCCGCTGAAACCATTGGGCACAGTGCTGAGTGGTGTAAACCCGGGCACACAGCGCTACTTCGATCATCACCATGCTGCCAACGATGTGTTTGAAGCAGTACATAAACGGGAGCTGGAGTTGGGTGCGTTCAGCATGGTTGCCATTTGCTGGCTGGTCAGCGAATATGGTTTGTAAACCATTTTCTTTTTTTCTATACAAAAAGCCACGCTGCAAGGGGTGGCTTTTTGCTTGTATTGCCTGCACATATTTTATACATTTTGGCACTATTGATACGTGGTTGGTCACGGTTTATGAAAAGATGCCGCACAGGGTTTGTTTATTCGGGTACTTTGAAGGGATAACAGCTACTTTAGCAAGACCATTTACGTACCCGTTATAGTCAAACTATGCATATAATTTCCTGCGCATGGCGGTCGCTGTGCTTTCTCGTGTTCAGTTGCTTCTTCATTCCCTTTTTTGCCATTGCACAACAAGCGCCCGGCCCCGTTGCACTCTTCAACAGCGGTGATATTATGCAAGATGCCAGCAAGCAGTTTGAAGAAAAAAACTACAAAGGCGCCATTGGCCTGTATAATAGCATTCCTAAAAGCGATACCAATTACAACAACGCATTGTATGAGTTGAGCTACGCTTACTATGCCGATAGCCAGTACGATAAATCGTTGCAAACTGCAGCAGAAGGCATCCGGCTTTTTCCTGAAATGAAGGGCAGGTTTATGTTGCTGCAAGCCAGTGTGCTCGATGATATGGATAAGAAAACTGAAGCCATTCAAATGTATACACAATGTATTCAGCTCAATGTGTTTGACTACACCGCCTATTACAACCGTGCTGTTACTTACAATCAAACGAAGCAATACGACAGTGCATTTGCCGATTTAAAAAAGTGCCTGCTCATCAATCCGTTTTATGCATCGGGCCACTACCTCATGGCCATGCACTACCTGCGCAATGGCAATGTTGTAGCCAGTGTACTGGCCCTGCAATCCTACCTCATCATTGCCCCCGAAGGCCGCTACCTCAACAGCAGCATACAATGGCTGAGTAAAATAGCCAAGGCATCAGACGATGTAATGGAATATGCTGCTAAAGCCGACGATAGCCAGCTGGGTAGTTTTGCCCCTATACAAGCGGTGCTACTCTCGAAAGCCGCACTGGACAAGAGTTATAAGCTCAAAACAAGTTTAGAAGACAACATAGTGCGGCAGGTGCAGGTGGTAAATGAACAGCTGCAATACGATGCCGGCAACGATGATTTTGCGCAGCAGGTATACGTCCCTTTTTTGAAGCAGTTGATGGAAAAAAACTTCTTTGAACCACATGTGTACACCATGTTTGGCGGGCTCGATATTGCCGACATTCAAAACTGGAACAAACGCAACAAAAAAGTAACGGAACCCTATTTTGCTTTTGCCAACGATTACCTACGCCTCATTCGCACCACACAAGAAATGATGTACAGCAAGCGGGCACAATGCACCCAATGCTACTTGTATGAAGATGGCTACATAAATGGAAAAGGCCCATGCAATAACCAAGATTTGAGCCAGTACCATGGCAGCTGGCAGTTGTATTATGAAAACGGACAACTGAAAGAGAAAGGCCAGTTTGATGAACAACAAAACCGCCAAGGCGAGTGGGTAACCTATCACGAAAATGGACAGCTCAAAGAAGTATCGCAATACAAAGACAACTTACTGAATGGCCTTTCTAAAGGATGGCACGAAAACGGCAACCCATGGTTTGAATACACACTGCATATGGGCAAAACCGAAGGCAAAGCCATTACCTATTTTTACAACGGCCTTACACGCAGTGAGCAGCAATACAAGAACGATGTAAAAGACGGTGAAGAAATTGAATACACCTATCAGGGCATTCTTTTTGCCAAGGCCAATTACAAAGAAGGCAAAAAGCAGGGCCTAACCACCTTGTATCATCCGGGTGGAAAAGTGCGGGAACATCTGAGCTATACCGATGGTGTAGAAGATGGCAAATACCAGTCTTTTTACTTAGACGGACAACCATTTGAAACCGGCACTTATGTAGCCGGAAAACGGACAGGGCTCTGGACTTCGCTACACGAAAACGGTAAGCCCAAAGACAGCACCACTTACAGCGATAATGAAGTAACAGGGCCTTTCAGCGAATACTTCGACAACGGCAACATAAGCCGCAAAGGCAATTACAGTAAGAAAAAACTAGACGGACTACTCTACGATTATGCCAGCGACGGCAAGCTGTACAGCATGAGCTTGTTTGACAACGGCAGGCTTCGTGAAATAACTTACTATAACAAAGCCGGAGCTGTGATCAGCAGCACCAATACAAAGGGCGATAAAAACCTGATTGTATCTTATTCGGCCAAAGGCTACAAATACGCAGAAGGGTATTATAACAAAGAAGGCTATCGCAATGGTAGTTACACTACTTTTTTTCCCAACGGAAAAGTGCGGGAGCAATCCACCTACAGCGAAGGCGAACTCGACGGGCTGAGTACAGAACGCTTGTTTACCGGCCAGCCCTGGAAGGAACTTACATACAAAAAAGGCAAACAGGATGGCTATTACAAAAGCTATTTCACCAGCGGCAAACTGTCTTCCGAAGGCTGGATGGTGGCCGATGAAAAACAACAATTGTTTCGCTTTTACAACATCAACGGCAGCTACGATGTAGACGAGTATTATTTAGACAATGATCTGAATGGTTTCAGCACTTCGTATTACCCAAACAATAAGCCTTCGTTTGTGTATCGCTACGACCACAGCTGGCTGATGGGCTGGGAGCAATACGATAGCAGCGGCAAGCTGTTGAGCACCGCCAATTTTCCGGCTGGTAAAGGCGCTTACGAAACCAGGCACTTCAATGGCAGTGTAATGGTTCGTGCTGCCTACGAAGCGTATCAATTGCACGGCAAATACGAATCATTTTACTACAATGGCAAGCCCCGGCTTAGCATGCAGTACCGCTATGGCAAATCATACGACTCGGCCATTACCCGGTATTTCAATGGAAAAATTGAAAGCCGCGGACTGATGGTAAACAACGAAAAACACGGCAAGTGGCAGTACTATTTTGAAGATGGCAAGCTAAGAGAAACCGAGCTCAACAAACATGGCGAACTGCATGGCGAAAATATTTTTTACCACCCCGATGGCAGCATCGATAAATCATCGGTATACAAAGAAGGTGCCCTGCACGGCAACACCAACCTGTACAATGCAGCCGGCGAACTGATGATACAAATTCACTACGAAAATGGCTATGTAGTAAGCTATAGCTACACCGGTAAAGATGGCAAACTGGTACCCGCTATCAACATCAATCCTGAAAAAGATTCAGCCATTGGCTACTACAAAAACGGCGTAAAAAGTGCGGTGCTGCATTTTGAAAATGAAGACGAGCATGGCGAAAGAACGCTGTACCACAATACAGGTGCCGTATATTCCGTTGAACAGCGACACATTGGTTATGTACATGGTGTAAGAAAAACCTACTTCGCCAATGGAAAACTGCAGAAAGAAGAATCTTTTTACCATGGCCGGAATGAAGGTCCGCTCAAAGAGTACTTTCCATCAGGCAAGTTGAAATCAGAAAAAACATTTGTAAACGATGACCCCCACGGCACCTGGAAATATTACTCGGAAGCAGGTTTAGTAACCGAAACACGGGTGTATTTTCATGGCCTGCTTTTATCAGTACAATAAACGTATGATGCAATTGAAACAATGGATACTGGCCACAGCGCTGTGCAGCATGGCCGGTGTGAGCCAGGCGCAATCCCTGCAAGAGGTGCAGGCCCGTTATCCCAACGAAGCCGCTGTATTTCTTAATTACAAAACCGAGCTACGGCTGTTTTTGCAAAACGACACCCCCGCTGCCGAACGCAAGCAGGTAAACGACCTGATGATTCTGAGCGAAAAAAATGCCGGTCTGTTTGCACGAAGCGCAGTGTACCACAGTGGCTTTAATGAGCTCACCGGTATGGAGGCGTACACCTTGCTGCCGGGATCGAAAAAGAGAATACCCATTGGGCAAACGAAAACACAAAGCAGCACCAGCCGTTCCGTTTTTTATGATGATGTAAAAGAAACCAGCTTCGATTATCCGGCACTTACACAAGGAGCCATTGCACATATCGAATACACACAGCTGTTAAAAGAAGCGCATCTCATTACGCCTTTTAGTTATGGTGCCGGCATTCCTGGCTGGAACGTAACGTTTACTGCCATTGTGCCGGAAAACATCGAGATAAAATACATCGTAAAAAATGACCCCAAAGGCCTGCTGAAATTAAGCACGGAAAAAAAGCGGGGCACTACTTACTATACATGGAGTATGCAGCATGTAAAAAACGAAGACAGTTATGGCGATGCTCCTGACGACCGCTATTACGAACCGCATGTAATTGTTTACATCAGCAAATACAACAACAGCGCCGGCCAGCAAACCTTTGTACAATCGGTTGATGATTTATACCGCTGGAATGCATCGTTTACCAAAACCCTCAACCAAACAGAAGACCCTGCACTCAAAGCCATTACCGATTCGCTGGTAAAACCATTGAGCTCTTCTCTGCAAAAAGCAGAAGCCATTTATAAGTGGGTTCAAAACCACATTCGGTATGTAGCTTTTGAAAACGGGCTTGAAGGCTTTCGGCCACGGCAGGCTGCTGAAGTATGCAGCAAACGCTATGGCGATTGTAAAGACATGAGCAGCATTATTACGCAAATGCTGCGTATGGCGGGTATAGAAGCTTATTACACATGGATAGGCACCAGAGATATTCCTTACACCTATCATGATGTGCCGCTACCCATTGTAGATAACCACATGATTTCAGTTGCCCGTATAGATGGTCGTTGGTATTTTATTGATGGCACATCGCCCAGCAGCACCATTTACCTGCCACCCAGTTCTATACAAAACAAACAGGCGCTGGTGGGCATCAGCGATACTAAATATGAAATATTAACAGTGCCCGTAGCAGAGCCCGTTGTATCTATGGTAGAAGACAGCACGTTTTTTCATTTTACACCCGATGGTATTGCCGGTAAAGAAAAAGTATTGTACAAAGGCTACTATGCCGAAGACGTACACAACGCCCTGCTATACCGCGATGAAAAACGCCTGAAGGAGTATGTAAAAACCCGCATGGGCAAAGCCAGCAATAAGTTTATGCTGGGCGAATACAAGGTAAGCAAGCAAGATGCACCTACACTTGAAGCCAGTATTGTGGCCGATTTTGAAGTGCCGGGCTATGGTAAAAAAGTAGGCAATGAGTATTACATTAACCTCCATTTGGAAAAGCTTTTTGAAAACCAACTGATTGATACTGCCAAGCGTAAAGTGCCCAAGCAGTTTGAATATCAGGGCCATGTTATTTCGCACCACATACTTAGCATTCCGGAGGGGTATAAGGTAAGTTATCATCCTGAAAACTTTGAAGCGGAAACGAAATTCTACAAACTGAAAGTGCGGTATACCAAACAGCAAAACAGCATTATTGCCACACAAGAACTTACCACAAAAGTGCTGCTGCTGGAACCAGCACAGTTTGCCGAGTGGAATACCCAAATGCCCCGCATACAAGCACATTACAAAGAACAAATTGTTCTCGAAAAAAATTAAACACGTTCATCATGATACGATCTGCAATCCTTGCATTATTTACTTGTACTGTTTTACTATTCGCCACTCAGCAGGCAGTGGCACAAAGCCAACCCTACCAATGGAAAGCCACTCCAGCACTGCATGAGCTACCCGCACAGTATGCCAACGAAAATGCTGTGATCATTATGGATCAGCGGCTACACACATTTTTATCCGACGAAAAAGAAGGCTTGCTGTTGTATACCACGCTGCATAAAATCATCAGGGTAAACAAGGAGCAGGGTGTAGAAATGTTCAACAAAGTGTATGTGCCGGTGGCTTACGATGCCGAAGTACAAGAAATACAAGCCCGTGTAATTACGCCTGCTGGCAAAGTCATCAACCTGCCTGCCGATAAAGTATTAGACGAAGAAGAAGATGGCAGGCTCTACAAAAAGTTTGCACTGGAAGGCGTAGAGAAAGGCAGCGAGGTGGAATACATTGCCCGCATCAAACGCAATGCTTCATTTTTCGGACTGGAAGTATTTCAATCGCCGGTACCCTGTGCAGAAGCCCGTTTTACACTTACTATTCCGGCTTATCTCGTTTTTACCTGCAAAGGGTACAATGGTTTTGAAATGGCCGCCGATACAGTAATTGGTGAGCAGCGCATTAGCTATGGCAGTTGCAGCAACATAGCAGTAGTAGAAAATGAAAAGTATGCGCAAACAGCACAACACTTAAAAAATGTGCAGTACAAACTGTCGTACAATCTGAGCAAAGACAAAGACGTTCGTTTGTTTACCTGGAATCAGTTGGCAAAAAACATTTTCGACCGCTACAGTAAGCCCGAAGAAAAAGAAGTGAAGGCCATTGCTGCTTTTCTCAAATCGAGTAAGATAAATGGCGAAACAGAAGAAGCAAAAATCATTGCCCTCGAAGATTATCTGAAAAACAACATCAGCATCAACGAACAAGGTATTGGTGATGATGCTGAGCTGATAGAAAAAATAGTAAAAACCAAAGTAGCCAGCAACGAAGGCTTTACCAAACTGTTTGCCCTGTGCTTGCAGCAAATGGATATCAAGTATCAAATTGTTTTTCCCAGCAAAAGAGATGACATACCGCTGGATGAAAAACTGGAAAACTACCGGTTGATTGAAGACCCGGTGTTTTATTTTCCTGGCACGGGCAAGTATCTGGAGCCAACAAATATTTCGTTTCGCTACCCTTACATACAGCCCAACTGGGCTGCCACCAAAGGATTGTTTTTGCAAAATACCAGCATTGGCAATTTCAATACAGCATATGCATCTTTTAAAAACATTGCTATTCTTCCGTACGAGCAAAGCAGCCACAACATGGAGGTTAAACTACGCTTTAACAGCAACCTCGATTCGGTACTGATGCATAGCAAACAAATTTTTACAGGCTATGGTGCCAGCATGTATCGGCCTGCTTTTCATTTTTTGCCAAAAGATAAAATTCAAGACTTCACTCAAGAGCTGATGCAGAGTGTGTCGAACAGCAAAAACATCCGTAATATTAAAGTAGCCAACGACGCATTTGCCGATGGATACAGCAATAAGCCACTTACTATTGAAGGCGATATCAGTAGTGCAGAACTGTTTGAAATAGCCGGTAATAAATTGCTACTGAAAATAGGTGATGTGATAGGGCCACAAGTGCAGATGTATCAGGAAAAGCCACGCCAGTTGCCGGTTTCAGTAGAGTACCCTCATGCCCTAGACCGCAAAATTGAACTCACCATACCAGATGGCTACAGCATCAAAAATCCGGATGACCTGAAATTTTTCATTACTGAAAAAGCAAATGAAGAAGGTACCATGGGTTTCATTTCTACCTACAAAATAGAAGGACAAAAACTGCTGATAGACATACATGAATATTACAAAGAAACAGCGTACAGCATGGAGCAGTTTGATGCATTTCAGAAAGTGATAAATGCCGCTGCAGACTTTAATAAAGTGGTGCTGGTGCTGGAAAAAAAGAAGTAATCCACACTTCATTATTTACATAAAAAGAGGCTTTGCAATAACGATTGCAAAGCCTCTTTTTACAGAAGTAGGGGCATAAAAAAACACTGTTTTATACAGTGTTCTTAACGATGCTTTTCGGTAAGTACATTAAGAACAAGGGCCCTTGCTGGGCTTGCAATATTTAATCACGTTTACTTCAATCTTTGGCGCTAACCGTGGGTTGGTGGCTTTCAAATCAACCAGTGATTTGTACACTCCGTTGGGCGACCAAGGGATGTTGATGAGCTCTGTAGGATTGAGTGGATTGATGCCCGTAGTAGATACTGAAGCAAGCGAATTAGGCCGTACTGCATTGAGGCTTGAACCAATAAAATTGGCGCAGTTAAAGGCATCAATTTCATACCGCATCCGGGCATTGAACCGAATTTGATTCAGGAAGGCTTTGAACTCAGCAGCGTTCCAACCATCCAGGGTAATGGAGGCATTGTACTCATGTCCGGTGGCAGAAGAACCATCGTCGGCCAGCTTGCTGGTAACCGGCGACAGCGACACCGACTTATAATCGCTGGCCGGATAGAAGCCCAGTGTTTGGCTGATGGTTTGAGTGCCAACCGTTTTAGAAATGGTCACAAACACATGGCCTACACTCAAACCCGTTTGTGCCAGGTTGATTAATGAGTTGGGGTTGGCATCCACCGGAATATCTACCATTACTTTAATGGTAAACTGGGCGCCGGCATCGGGCAGGTTATCAAAGCATTTCAGGTAGTCTTCTATATTGATGCCAGCTTTATTCGTTTCTGCCTCGTCGTCCTCTTCTTCTATTTCTTCAAGGCCCGATTGATCATTTATGGTAGCAGCGCTATCGGCTATTGCAACCATTTCAGCATTTGCCCCGGCCATACCGGAAAACTGATTTACCAATTGACTGGCAATGCTGGCTACTTCTTGCAGCTGTCCGGCGGTATTTGCTACACTACTGGCGGTAAGCAATACTGCCGGTTTCTTTTCCCGAATGCTACGAGGCGATGGCTGGCGTAAACGAGGTGAAGCGGAAGTGGTAAGTGGAGTAGAAACAGCAGAAACGGATGCAGCAGATGTGGTGGTACCAACAGCAGGTGTAGGAACATAAAAATGTACCCCCACAATATTGTGCTGGAGGTACTCCAATTTTGTTGCTTGCTGCCACGTTCCCCTCTTCCCCTCTGCTCCCTTTGTTACAAGTGTTGGCTTTTTCCCCGTAAACCACGCTGCGGCCTGCAAGAACAGTAATATTACTACCACTCTCTGCATGGCGAGTTATTTTATTCAAAGCAACGCCATGATATACATTCAAAAATTTGACAAATGTCAAAATCGTGTGGATAATACGCCTCCAGGCTGATCAATTTTGGAAATTGTCAGCTTTTTCGGGGTTCAACAGAGACCAGATACGGAATTTCGGGCGGTTACTGCCAGCTGTTGGAGGGGAAATCAACAGGGGGAACAGGCAGGTGCCAAAAGGCCATTTGGTCGAAGAGTTTAGTGTTTTTACATATTTCTGTAGTCATCCAGCCAATGAATACAGTGCTTAATTGGGGTTTTTATTTTAATTGTACATCCCACTCCAAAAATGAATTGGAACTGCCTTCATCATGAAGCTCTTCATTTTTACAATAGGGGTTATAGTACTGCACTTTAAGTTTTGTTTTGGGTGTTTTCCAATCGGTAAGTGCCGCATCAAAGGTGGCCATGCCCAGCAGGCCGCAAAAAATGTACGATTCGATGCTGGTAAGCCGCTCAGCGCCGCCGGTGGCCGTTTTGCTGTATACGCCGCTGGTGGTAACAGCAGGTATGCCCAACCGGTTAATGATAGATTGGGAGGGGGCCGAGGGGTTGAGGCCGCCACGCAGCGAGTACTCCTGCAACACGCCGGTGGCATAGTTGAGGTTGCGCACTGCTACCGGAAAGTTGCCGCCATGCAGGGTAGTGTAAGCAATGTCGTTTCGAAAAACCGAACCCACTACGTTGTTGCTCACATTTACCAGCACAAATGAGTACAGTGAGTCTTGCTCATTGTAAAAAGGAATTTTGCAGGCTACAATGTCGGCCGAAGGATGGGCAATTTTTTCAAGTTGACTAAAATCAAGTTGGTCGAACTCAGCAACGGGGATTTGCTTTTTGAGCGTAAGAACCACCTTTGATTCCAGCGAATTAACCGGGTATTTCACCAGCTCTTTATGGCAGGCTGTAAGTGCCCCCAACAAGAGTATGTATACCAGTTTTCGCATGCTTTAAATTTTAATCAAAGCAAGTAAAAACTTGGTTACAAATACTTGTTATAAATCAAAATCGGTGGTTGAGAAAAGTCAAAAAAACCTGTTGCGAATTATCAAATTTTTTCTGAGCGAATGCGGCTCAGTGTTTCCAGATTAACGCCGATAAACGTAGCAATATCGCCCAGTCTGGCCCGTTGCATAATGTCGGGATGCTTCTCTAACAGGTAGTGATATTTTTCTTTTGAAGTGCGTTTACGAAGCATAAACAAACGCTCTTCACTCATTACATAATACTTCTCTGTAATAACCCTGCCGCAAATATTAAATTCAGGAAAATACTGGTAGGCATATTGCAAATCATCGTATGTAATTGCATGCACCATTACAGGTTCCAATGCTTCTATTACTTCGTTGGATGGCGTTTGGCTAAAAAAGCTGGCAACAGAAATAATTACATCACCTTCTTTCATAAACCATGAGGTGATTTTTTCGCCGTCTTTGTAGTAGTAAGACCGTACAATACCTTTTTCTACAAAACCAATAAAGCTGCTCACCTGCCCTTCTTTCAGCAGCAGTTCACCGGCTTCGTAAGTCTTTGTTTCCAGTTTGGTATTCAAAAAATCCAGTAGCTCCTCAGACAGGGGTACTATGGAATTAAGCAACTGGATAAGTTGGTTGTTTATCACGCTCAATAATTTTATGGGGCTAAAAATACATTTTCAGTAATTCTCATGGAGATACATTTTATCAAATCCTGTTGATTAGATACAAGGAAGATACAAAATTGTTACTGCCAACACTATGCCGAATTGCAAGATGAGTTATCACCACATGGTTAATTACACCTTGCCAAGGTTTTAACAACCAACGGGCTATTTTTACCCGACGTATTAATTATCCGTTTACAGGTATGAAAAAATTTGTGTTATTCGTGGCCGGTATGGCTGCAGTGGCTTTGGTACAGGCGCAAAGTCCGGCACCGGCTACGCATATTAGTTTCGAAGTAAAGCCCTACAAAAACCAATGGGTGTACCTGGCGTACTATTATGGCGGCATCAAGGCGCTGGCTGATAGTGCTTTTTTAAATGCCGACAGCAAAGGCGTCATTAAAACCAGCAAACCTTTGCCTCAGGGCATTTACCTGCTGGCCTCTCCCAACAAAAGCATTTTGTTTGAAATGATGATGGGCGAAGACCAAACCTTTTCTGTACAAGCCGATACCAGCGATATTGAAGGCTCACTTAAGTTTAGCGGCAGTTCAGAAAACGATTTGTTTGCCAGCTACACCAATTTTTTGGCTCCCCGTGCCAAACAGGCCGACAGCTTGCAGCGAACAATGGGCAGCTTATCGCCGCAAGCAGCGCAGCAGGCAGGCAATACCCTGCAGCAGCTCAATCAGCAAATAATGCAATACCGGCAAAAGCTGATGGATGAACACCCGCAATCGCTGCTGGCCCTCATGTTTAAAACACTCAAAAACGTAAACTACCCACCCAAGCTGGCACAGCCGCTTACCCGGCAAGATACCATAGCCCAATACCGCTTTGGAAAAGATCACTATTGGGATGATGTAGACTTTATGGACGGACGACTGGTGAGAACGCCTGTGTTTGAAAACAAGCTGGCCGACTATCTCGAAAACTGGGTGTCGCCTGAAGCAGACAGCGTCATCTTCGAATTTAACTGGATGATTGCCCTCGGCAGAAACGACGATGAAATGTTCCGGTACCTCATCAGCTACTTTGTAGACCACTACATGTACCCCAAAATAATGGGACAAGACAAAGTGTTTTTGCATGTATACGAGCAGTACCTGAGTGGCGATAAACCAAAGGCCGATTTTTTAAATGCTCAGCAAATGAAAATCATTCGCGACAGGGCATACATGCTCATGGCCAACCAACTAGGCACCAAAGCCTGGGATATGAACCTGCCCGACCCCACCGGAAAAATGCAAAGTATGTACAACCTGAAAGCAGCTTACACCATTGTTGCCTTTTGGGATGTGCACTGCGGCAAGTGCAAAGAAGACATGCCGAAAATGGATACCCTTTTTCAGCAAAAATGGAAAGCCAAAAATGTGCAGGTATATGCTGTAATGGTCAATGAATCGAGCCTGAACGATTGGAAACCCTTTATAGAAAAGCTCAACAGCAAGTGGATACATGTACACCAGCCTGCCGACATGCGGGCTGCCGAAGAAAAAGCAGGTACACCCAACTTCAGGCAGTTGTATGATATGCGTAGCACACCTACCCTCTTTTTGCTGGATGCCGATAAAAGAATCATTGCTAAAAACATTGGCCTCAACGATCTCGATAAATTGTTAGAGCAAAAATTTTTGAAGTAAATAAGGATTGGACGCCCAACTATGAAACACGTATTGACAACATGGATTGCTGCCGCAATAGTATGCACAGCCAGCCAGGTAGCCGTAGGGCAAACGCTTTTTACCTATGGTAAAAAAGCCGTTTCGCAGCAGGAGTTTCTCAAAGCCTTTCGCAAAAACCCCAGCAATGGTCCGGTGGTGCAAGCCATGCAAGAGTACCTGCCACTGTACATAAACTACAAACTAAAAGTGCAGTATGCCTACGATGAGCAATTAGACACACTGCCCATGCAGCAAGATGAACTGTATCAATATCAACTCCAACTCACCGAAAGTTTTATAAACAGGCAAAGCAACACCAATGAGTTAGTGGCAGAGGCACTCCGGCACAGCCAGCACGACAGGTTGGTTCGGCATATTGCATTTGCCTACCAGCCAGGCGATGCAATAAGTGAGCAAAAAGCAAAGCAGCAATCGGCTGCGGCCCGCCAGCAATTGCAAAGCAAAGCACCATTTACAAAAGTGTTGCAGCAATACGAAACAGACCCCGAAACCTTGCAACAAGGGGGCAGCCTCGGTTGGATTACCGCATTTTCACTACCATACATTTACGAAAAAGAAATTTACAGCATACAACCCGGCACCACTACATCTCCCATCAAAGGGTCAGATGCCTACCACTTGTTTTGGGTAGAAAAAGAAAGACCTGCATTAGGCAAAAGAAAAGTAGCCCAGATTCTATTATGGCAGCATGCATCTGCATCTGCCGATGAAAAAAAAGCAACCCGGGAACGGGCCGATTCCATACATCGGGAACTTCAGCATGGGCGGCTATCTTTTGAGCAAGCCGCACTGCTCTTTAGCAACGACCGCACCTCATATACCACCGGTGGCGTACTGCCAGTATTTGGTGTAGGCGAATACGATGCCGCCTTTGAACAACAGGCCTTTGCCCTTACCAGGCCGGGGCAGCTTTCTGCACCTTTCGAAACAGCGCATGGCCTGCATATACTCAAACTGCTCGAAAGCATTGCTGCACCCACCGGCCCCGATGATGAAGAAGCGGTAACGGCCTTACAACAAAAACTACTCAGTACAGACAGGGCAGACATTGCCCGTCAGGCTTTTTTGAAAACGGTGATGAAGAAAATGCAGCTCCGCGAAGAAAACATCAATAAAAATGCGTTATGGCTATTTACAGATTCGGCCATTCGCAACGGTAGCACCAAGGGTATGCCTGTTCAAAACAGCACATTGTTATTTAGTATTGGCAAAGAACAAACCCTTGCCGAAAACTGGGTGATGTACAACAGGGCTGCGGGCATTGTACCAACGGCTGCTTATGCTGCCCGTTACGAGGCTTACATACAACAAACCGCCAACAACTATTACCGCGAAAACATTACACAGTACGAACCAGATTTTGCAGAACAATTGCAGGAGTTTAAAGACGCCAACCTGCTGTTTGCTGCCATGGAAAAACAAGTATGGTCGAAGGCCGCCAACGATACCCTGGCTCTGCAACAATACTACAACAGCAATAAGGCAAAATATGTATGGCAAGCTGGTGCAGCAGCATTGATGATAACAGCTACTGATTCAGCAGCAGCCGTAGCCTATCAAACAAAACTAATGCAGCAACCTTCCAACTGGAAAGCATTGGCAGAAAGCATGAATGAGCAAATCATTACCGATAGTAGCCGCTTTGAAACAAGCCAGCTGCCATCTATGGCAAACAGCAATTTTAAGCCGGGTACTTGCAGTAGCTTGCTTTACAATAGTATGGATAACAGTTACACATTTGTGTACATTTTTGCAGCCATGCCCGGCGGCGATATCAGAAGTTTTGACGAAGTCAAAGGATGGGTGATTAACGATTATCAGCAGGTGCTGGAGCAACAATGGCTTAGCAATTTGCGCAAAAAATACCCCGTAAAAATAAACGACGCAGTTTGGCAAACACTGCTGAAAACTAAATGAACATGCATACCTTACTGCTGGTATTCAGTATTGTTTCATGAAAAAATTATACATGCGGATAGCCAAAATATGGATACTGATCATCACGGCCTGTTGCATTCAATTTGCTGCACAGGCACAACCTAAGCCAGGCCAGCAATTGCCAGTGGCAGAGCGAGTTTCACGTACGCTGGAACGATTAAAACCAGAACTATACTTAAACCCTCAACAGGTAAAAGACATGACACCGGTGTACCGCAACTTTTATACAGATATGGATAAACTGCGTAGCAACGTACAACAACCCACAGCAGAAGAAAGAACCCAATTGATAGACAAAAGAGACGCAAAGTTGAAAACCATTTTGCAAGCCACTCAGTTTGCAAAACTCAAGGCACTCGAGGAAGATGCTCAAAGAAAAAACGTTCCATAAAGGGCTACTGAATAAAAAATGCCGGACAACAGAATTGTCCGGCATTTTTTATGTAAGCGGTTACCGCTCTTGCTTATTAGGTTATATCTTCTACATTCCATTTTACTTAAATCTGCCACCACATGAAAAACGCCATCAGTTGGTTTGAAATTCCTGCCAGCAATCTCGACCGTGCCCAACTATTTTACGAAACCATTTTGCAAACCAAGCTTGTAGACATGAACATGCCGGGTATGCCCATGCGAATGTTTCCGGTTGACGACCCTATGGATCCGCATGCTGTAAGCGGCGCCCTGGTGCATGCCCCCGGTTTTCATGAACCCGCAGCAATTGGCAGCATGGTGTACCTGAATGCCAACCCCGATGTACAATTGGTACTCGATAGAGTAGCTGCCGCAGGTGGTAGCATTGTAGTGCCCAAAACCCTTATCTCAGAAGAGATTGGTCATATGGCGGTGCTCATCGATTCGGAAGGCAACCGCGTAGCATTGCACTCGGTACCTCCAGGTATGGCCATTTAATTTTTCATTGTAAAAAGTAATACAGTTGAAAATTCAACACGCTATCTGTCTTGTGTTTGTGTTGCTGGTTACAAACCAAGCAATACAAGCACAAACTGAGCAACCAATGCAAGCGTTACGAGTACTTACAGGCAGCTGGAAAATGCAAACCCAGAAGGGTGAAATTTGGGAACGCTGGCAGCAAGAACAACAGCAATTGAAGGGCGTTAGTTTTTCTGTAAAAGCAAAAGACACCACTCAATTGGAAGATGTAATACTGGGCATACACAATGGCAAACTCAGTTATGCACCCCGCACCAGTGGCGATGCTGAATCGAAACGGGTGTATTTCACACTTGTAAAACAAACTGCCATGCGGTTTGAATTTGAAAACCTGCAACACGATTTTCCGCAACGGATTGTGTACAACTTCATCGGTACCGATTCGCTGCATGCTTTGATAGAAGGACCCATCAATGGCAGCCTTCAGCAGCAGCATTATTACTACAAAAGAGTGCAGTAAACTTACTCTTTCGGAAACAAACTTTTATCGATGTTGGGAATGATGCGAAACGCATTTTTATAATACACTTTTCGCAGCACTGCATCACTCAGTCCCATGCCATACATTGGCCAAAATGCATGGTACTTTTTATGGTAAGGAAAATACTCGTCGTTGGTTTCTAACACCCGAAAGTAAGTGGCGTATTCCTCAGGTACCCAGCTGTCTTTGCCAAACAAAATGCGGTCCTGATATTTATCGAAAAAAGCCTTGGCCATGCGTGGCTGGCGGCCCAGCTCTGCTATCACCGCACCAAACTCCACTACCACATTGGGCAGCCTGGTAAGTATTGAATCCAGCTTGGCCAAATTGTTAGGATACCAACCAAAATGTGCTGCTATAAAAGTGGTTTTCGGATGCTTGGCAAACATGCGGTGTTGCTCGTCTATCAGTGTTTGCCATGGTGCGGGGTTATCAACGGCCCGCTTACGGTTGGGGTGTGTTTTCAACTCCAGCAACCGTTCGTTGTTGTTATCCATCGGTTCCCAAAACGAAGCCGGATCGGCTGTGTGTATGAGCACCGGAATGCCAAGCTGGCCGCAGGTTTGCCAAATGGCATCCAGTCGCACATCATCTACCGTTACTCTTTTTCCATCGGTATCTTTTACACTAAATCCGAGGTTTTTAAAAATCTTCAAACCATTAGCTCCATTAGCCACATCGGCTTTCAATTGTGCTACTGCCTTTTCGGTCCAGTTGGCACTGCCAACACCGTTAAAATCGATATTGGCAAACACAATAAACCGTCCCGGTTGTGTGGTCCTGATGGCATCGGTTTTCTTTTTCAAAGCATCACCATTGCCACCGCTCAGGTTTACCATTACCTGCATGTTGAGCTTGTTCATCACGCCCACCAATTGCTGCAGATCGGCTTCGCCCATATTCCACTGATGATTGTGTACATCAATAAACGGGAACTTAGCCCGCTGCAACGGTTGGCCGGGCACCACAAGCGTTGATGGTGGATTGTATTTTTCAAAATCGATGGTTTGTGCAGCAAGCGGTAGTGCCGAACCCAACAGCAGGGCGGCAAAAAACAATGGCTTCATCATAGTACTAAAATAGATATGGCTTACCTGTACAGCAAACCGCTGATAAAACAAGCATCCTCATTTACATGCTGATGCCTTTGGCCAAAGCACCGTAAGCAATGGCACACATTTCATTTTTATCGTTGAACAGTTCTACTGTGCCAAACACCCGGTTGCCCACTACTTTTTGCGTAATGGCGGTAGCCGTAAGGCTGCTGGTACGAAAAGGCTTAAGGTAATGAACGGTAAGCTGTGCAGTGGCCGTCATGCCATCTTTATAGTGCAGCAAACCCAGCAGGCCCAGGGCCAAATCGGCAATGGCTGCAATGGTGCCGCCGTGTACCGCATCGCTGCCAATGCCCCCCAAATGATAGTCTTCTACTTTGGCAATGTGCACCTGAGGTTGCTCGGGATTGCTCAGGCTGATGCTGGCACCAATATGCTGCAGTTGAATGGATTTATTGAAGAGTTCTTCCAGCTCTTTCCACTTTCCCGTGGTGGCCAGCGTACGATATTTATACAATTGGGTAAGGTTCATGGCAAATTTTTTTTCGAATCGGTTTTAAAAATACATTGATTTTCAGGATGAAACTGAATTGGTTGGGAACCCACCCCAAAATTTTAGCACTAAAAGTTCATTGTTGCGCTTTTGATATTATACCTTTAATTTCTGAATTAGTAGACCACACCCTTTACCCAACGCCTACACAGCGTAGATTGTCCCTAAACCAACCCCTTATCTGTAAACCCTAGACGTATCCGAGAGCTTCATCTGTACATGATGCTGCCAACGTATATGTTGCATGCCCTTAAACCTCATGACAAAGTCATTTTTCGGTGGCTTGGTCGCAGTGCTGTTGCTGCTGCAATCGAATATCATCCAAGCCCAAACGGGTCAATTTTATCGTTCTCGTGTAACCGGAGAATGGGCTGTAGCCAGTACCTGGGAATGGAGCAATGCCATTAATGGCACCTATACAATAGCAACTGCTGCGCCTAATAACACAGCCAATAGCATTCTCATACAGAATGGCCATACAGTTACTATAGAAAGCAGTGTTTCTATAGATGAAACCACGGTAGCAATCGGCGGAACGCTAAGATGGGTAAAGGGAAACCTTAATGTAGTTGGAAGTTCAAATAACGGACTAACTATAATCGGCATGTTTGAAGATGCCAGCAACAGTGCTGGCCTTCCCTCAGTAACATCTCCTTCGGGAATTGTTGTAACGCCAGGTGGAATATTGCGAGTAATTGTCGAAAAAAACAAAAAAGATGGTTACGCCAGTAATAATATTAACGATGGACTGAAAGAGAAAATTAACTGGCAGCATGGCTCCATTTTTGATTGGGCTGTAGACCTCGCTTTCGAAGATGATAATACCATCTATTTTCCAAATGCTGCAGAAGGGACCATTCCCATTTTTCGCATTACAGGAAGCTCCGGCACTGACCCTTTCAGTATGATTGGTAAGGGAAATCCACTTGTTATAAATGGCTTATTAGAAGTAAACAAAGCGGTGCAGTTACAACTGGCAGGTCAAAAAACTTTCCGCAACGGCATCATTGGTACCGCAAACCTCACCATGAATGCCGGGTGTGGTAAAATATTGATCATTGAGCCACTTCCGTTATAGGTGGAACTGGCAGCATTATACTCAATGCCAACGGGCTGGATGTTTCTTCGGCAGCCTGCACCCTTATCAGCAATAAAACAATTAATCAAACCAGCGGAAGTAATGGCACCATGCGCCTCATGAGCAATGCCACCCTTATAGCTCAAACATTTGAAATGAGCGGCACTGCCATTTTTCACCAGCAAGACAATGCGCATTTAAAAACAGCACATGCCAATGGCGTTTCGGGTAGCATTCAAAACAACACCTACACCCATGGTAACTACTGCCATTTCACCTTCAACGGTGCTGCCAACCAAATAACCGGTGCACGTATGCCCGCTACAGTAGGCGATGTATTCATTGAAAACAGTGGCACTGAGGGTAGCAACAACAATGTATCGGTAACCAATACGGGCCTGCAAACCATACAAGGCAACCTCACTATTATGTATGGTCAGTTTAATTTGAACATGACCCCCGGAGCCAACCTGGATTTACACGGCAATTTTAACCGCTATGTAAAGGGCACTTACAACGATAATAACCGCACTACCACCTTTAACGGAAGCAAGCACAGCGAAATTAATACGCCCCTTGTACTACCTGCCTCCGGTAGTAATCCTACAGTGAAAGATTTTGGCGTAGCCGTTGTAAACAAAAATGCTGGCTACAAAGTCATTTTAAATACCTCTACCGGCATCGATAAAAAATTAACTTTAATCAATGGTATTGTGGATGCCATTGCCTATCCGCTCTACATTAAAAATCCGGCTCCGGATGGTGCTGCCGATGGAGCTACCGGTGGAAGCATAAACTCATTTATAAATGGTGCTTTGTACCGGTACACCTCTCCGCTGATTACCGGGGCTTATCATTTTCCCATTGGTAAGAGTGACGCAAGCAAATACAGGCCCGTTACATTTACCAGTACCACAGAACCCTTGTATCTATCGCCGGGTGCGGTGTACAAAGCTGAATTTTTTGGAGCAAGCAATACCACACCAAGCACTATTGCCAGTGAGTATTTTTTGAATACCCTTCAGGGCATTTTGAAAGATGAATACTGGCAATTCGACAAAATACAAGGAAGCGACTCAGCTAAAGGAAAAATAGCCATAGCCTATACTTTTCCGGGAGCAGGAAATCATTGGAGAGATGCGGCCAATGGTATAACTTCTCCTGCTACGTTAGATGCAGCAGTACAATGTCCAACATGTTATGTAGCCGTGGTTAAGCGTAGTGCCGATATTGGTGCAGGTACCTGGAACTTTACCAAAATGCCAAATTCATTCGACGTGTATGGCAATCCACCCGAAGCCAGGCCCACCACCGAAAGCGGCTACCTTATCAGCGGTGAGTTATCGAGCTTTAGCCCCTTTACCATTGGTTTTTCTTACGACTATATATTGGGTCGTGCCAGCCTGCCCGTAAAGCTGCTCAGCTTCACCGGCAGTGCCAAGGGCCAGCAGGGCATACTCAAATGGAGCATAGATAGCGATAAAGATTTGAGCGGTTTTGTACTGGAGCAAAGCAGCAATGGCCGGCAGTATCTGCCAGCAAAAACCATTGGCCCCAAGGGCATCAGCTACAGCAACCAAACCGTACAACTGAAGCCCGGTACCAATTACCTCCGCCTGAAAGTGCAGGAAAAATCTGGCAACAGCTACTACAGCCCGGTGCTGCTGTTGAATGGCAGTGCGGCAGCCACCGTAATAGTAGGGATGCAACAAACGGTGGTACAGCAAACAGCTACGGCATTGGTTCAGTCTGCCGGCAGCCAATTGGCCGAAGTAATGCTGATAGACCTGAGCGGCAAGCAACTGCTGAGCAAATCAGTAGTCCTGCAAATGGGAATTAACCAGATACTACTGCCCGTGGACAATCTGCAAAAAGGCCTTTATATAGTACTGGTACGTACCCGGGATGGCGTACAGCGCAGCCTTCGGTTTGTAAAAGAATAGTACAATTGGTGATTTGATTTTGAGGTAAAAGCCGTTCCCCTGTGGAGCGGCTTTTCCATTTGAAAGAAGGTTACAAAAAAATAACCCTTCTACACAGCAGTAAAAATCCGGGTTCAACCATTATCTTTATCACTACCCAAAAACAAGGACTCCTAAAGAGTCCTTACCTGTTACTTACCCCTGTTGATTTCCACCCTTAGCTGCCTCCTTTTTGATGCAGCCCGCAACCCTTAAACCCCCAGCACTGATCATGCTCCGGAAAATTATTGGATTATTTTATTGTGTAGCACTGGCTGCTTCCATCGCTGTCCAAGCTCAAGATAATGTCTCAATGGCCCTGAGGGGCAGCATAAATGGGTTTGCAGAAGCAGCCATGACATACCGTTCTGGTTTTGATAGTTGGATTGTAACCGTTCAGGCGGGATCTGCCAATGCCAATGCTGGTTTTTTATTCAGCCCTGTAGGAGCCTCTTTTAATCCGAAATGGGCCAATGGCGCTAGTGTTTCATTAAATACTAAGAGCATTTGGTATGACAATGGCTCAGATGGCATATACAATCAAACATCTGGCAGTTATTACACTTTTATCAGTAGCGATCGCCCATCTGGTACCAATGCCGAAGGCTATGTATTTGAAACAAGTGCAACGCCAACCTCTGTAACGAATGTAACACAGGCACCAATAAGTAGTTCTGTAACTGCAGGACAAGCAGTAGTTGTAACAGCAACTACAGGTGCTGCACTGCCAAGCGGTCAAAAAGTATATCTACGATATGCTCCGGGAGGAAATTATAGTTCAGCCGTGGTGTTGGAAATGACATACACCAGTGGCAACGATTATACAGCCACCATACCCGGTACTGTAAATACAGCTGGCAGTACTCAAAGCTATTATGTATTTACAAGTGGCACCAACACTCCATCCAATGCTGATGCCGATTTAGCTACCATCAACCTCAACAATAATGGCGGTAGTAATTATAGCTATACGGTATTAAACCCGAGTGCAGTTTATGTGCACAATTTCGATAACCCGCCTCCAAGTAGTGCTAACTATCCCTACAACGTCAGTCCACTTACAAGTACCGGAACACCAACAGGAGTACTCGCTACAAATTTGAATAATTCGTCTTGGACAAGTAGTACTGGAACATTCACAAATTATGGCGGGGCGTCCGGACAGTCGATGGTTATTCAGCCGGCAAATGGAGTAGCAAGTACAATTTCTCTTTCACTTACTGTTGCATCAGGCTATTCCTTGAGTATTACATCCTATAGTTTTTGGCGCCAAAGAAGTAGCAATAATGGACCACAAATAAGTTCTATTACAGTAAACGGTACCTCTATTACAGGCGCTACTATTACTGCACCTTTAGCGGGAGCAAATACAGGAAACTTAAATCCCTCCGTTGCTTTGAATGGTCTTTCTGGTAACATAACTATAGTACTAAATTTAACTGCCACTACTGCAGCGGGTACAAACCTACGTATTGATGATTTCACCCTCAACGGCAACGTAGTTGCCTTGCCTGGTGCGGCCAGTAACAGCAGCGACATCATTGATAATACAAGTTATGCAACCGGTTCTGCAGAATTCAACAGTAACCCATCGTACATTTTATTTACAGATGGTACTGCTACAACAGCTGGCAAAATAATCCCTATGAAATTCAAAATAAGGGATGGCGGAGTAATGCTTAATGATGCAGATAATTTACCCACTACTTTAACGGGTATTGCATTCAATGTGACCAATACATCTGGTACGAATCGTATAAATTTTATCAAACAAGCCATACTTACCACCAGTGGCGGTACAGTAATTGGTACGTCCAGTATCAACGCATCACAAATTATTTTCACGGGTCTTACAGATGCTGCATTTACCGTACCCGACAACTCTGAATCTGCCTCCAATCTCCATCTTCGCGTTTCCTTCAATGAAGCTAATGTCATCGATAATGAAAAATTGGTATTTACCGTCGCTTCTGCCACAACAGGTGCCGGGAGCTCTGCTTTTTATTATCCAAATGGCGGAGGTGCTCAAACAGATAATGATAACGGAAACGATCGTAACCGCATCGAAGTAATTGCCACGGCATTGGCATTTGTGCAACAGCCGGGCAATACTGGTTTTGGCCAAACCATGACACCCAACCCCACCGTACAGGCCATAGATGCCAACGGAAAAAGAGATCTTGATTTTGCCAATGGCATTGTACTTACTTCTTATGGTACCATGACTGGCGCACCCATCAGCGTAAATGCCGGCAGTGGATTATCTACCTACACATCTGTAGTACATACGGCAGTCCAAAGTGGTGTACAACTCACAGCAAGTTATGCAGGCCTTACGAGTGTTGTAAGTAATCCTTTTAATATTACTGTTACAGCTGGCACTACCGACCATTTTCGCACAGCAGCTGGATTTAGCACAGGCAACTGGAATTCAACAAGCACTTGGGAGTCATCGCCCGACAATAGCACATGGGTGGCGGCTACACAAATACCTAACAGTGCGGCTGGCAGCGTTACCATTCGTACAGGTACCGTTACAGTGAGTACTTCACAATCAGCCAAATTACTAACGATTCAAGCTGGTGCTGTGTTAGTACATAATGCTGGAACCACTTTTACCATTGCAGATGATGGCAGCGCCAATCACGACATTGTGGTACAAGGTAGATATGAAATAAACGGAGAGCAGCCAACTCTTAATTCAGGAGCCACAGGAATCATTTACACCAACGCAGAGGTGAGAGCAAATGACAACTTTGGTTCTCCGGGTACCAGTGATGACTTTGCCAGAAATACTTCTATTTCTTGGCAGCACAATTCACTTTACAATTGGAATACAACTAATGCCTTTGAAACATCGGCTGCTACTTATTTCCCCAATACACCCGAAGGCACTATTCCCATATTCAGAATATCTGCAAGTACCAATGCCGGAGCTGGTGGTACCACTACTATCAATGGTATATTGGAAATTGCCGGCAGTGCAACATTTACCTGGAACAATGCCGGAGATAAAGTTTTCAGAAATGGTATTCAGGGATCTGGTACATTAATTCAAAACTCAGGCAACTGTGGCAGATATGTAATAAATGGAAATACCTCTGTGTTAGGTGTTACCTCCTGGCTTTCCCTTCGCAACAATCCAGGAAGTGGAATTGTGATTCAAAGCGGCGTTTGCACCATACTCAATAATACAATTACAAACAGTGGTCCGGTTTCAGTGAGCAATGGCTCTACGTTGGTGGCTGGTACTTATGTCATGAGTGGTAGTGCCTCTTTTACTTTGAATGCCGGCGCCACATTTAGTTCTGCCCATGTCAATGGTGTAAATGGAAATATTACAGTAACTGATACAAAATCTTTTGTCTCTGGCAGCAACTACATTTTTAATGGCTCGGTGAATCAAACAACCGGTACCCTAATGGCGGGCACAGTGGGTTCGCTCACCATCAACAACAGTGGCACGGCCAGCAACAATTTTGTTGCGCTTTCCAACAACAATACTACCGCTACCACCTTCAACATGCAGGCGGGTATTTTTAGAGCAGGTAGCGGCAATACCTTACGCATAGCTGCCGGCGGTACGGTAAATGGAAGTGGCGGCCATGTATCTACCGACGTCAATGGCGAAGGCGGTACCATTCAAATGTTGGGTGCAGGCAATATTACTGGTACACCAAGACTCTGGATAGTAGCCATTGGTAACAGTGGCACAGGCGTATCTTTTACCAACAATGCCCCTATTTATCACCAGTGCATTATCGGCAGCAATGGCTTTGTAACCAATGCACCCACTTATCAATCTGGCTCAACGCTCATTTACCGAACCAATGGAACCTATGCCCGCAATGTTGAGTGGGGTAATACCGCTGGCTTACCCGGCTATCCGCATCACGTTACAGTTGATGGAAATACCATTGTTGATTTGTTTACCAATAGCATAACTCCAGCTACGTTGGCTATTGGTGGTAACCTTCAGTTAGGCAGTAGCAATGGCTATGGCAGAATGTACCTGAACAACAATATGAACAAGCCGCTGGAAGTGCTGGGCGATGTAACAATCGGTAATGGAATTGCCGCAGCAAACACCAGCGTGTTAGCCCTCGAAGATTCTCAGCCAGGTGGTGATTTAATTTTACACGGCAATTATACCAGGCATATAGGTAGCATTTTTTCTGGCTACAATAGAGCTGTCTTTTTGAGAGGTTCAAACAACAGTTCCATTCGTGTATTGCCTCCACAACCTGCATCATCTGGCACCACTATCGATGAAATATTCCCTTATGTATTTGTTCAAAAATCAAACCCTGATGCTGAAATTACCATGAACTGTACTGTGGGGGTAAATGATCAACTCGATCTTACCGGAAACGGGCTCATCACTTCCACAACAGGCAACTATCTCGTCATCATTAATAAAAACAGCGATGCCATTATTGGCGGAAGTGCTACTTCTTTTGTAAATGGTCCATTAATCAGAAGAACAGCCAGCACCCCAAACAACTATCATTATCCTGTAGGTAAAAAAACAGGAACAGGAAGAGTCTATCGCCCATTGAGGTTTAGCACCATGAATAATTTGGGCAACGGTGATGAATTTACCGGCGAGTATTTTTCGTTTACAGATGCTACCCCTTCGGCTGGTCAAGATGATCTTTTCGGAAGTACCATAGGTGGCATCCTTAAAAATGAATACTGGCAGTTTGATAGAATACCAAGCAGTATTGCAACAGGTAAGCTTGCCATCACATACCAGTTTCCGGGTACTACAGGCGAATGGAGAGATGCTGCCGGAGGTGATTCTCCCCCGTGTGCTGATTGCAACGTAGCTGTGGTGAAAAGAAGCACAAATGCAGGAAACTCTGGCAACTGGTACTTCACCAAAACCGACAACAATTTTGATGACATAAGCACAGATTACCCAGAAGCACGATACTACAATCAATCCGGCTTCATACAGAGTGGTGAGCTTAGCAGTTTCAGCCCCTTTACCATTGGCTTCAATTTCAATACCATTTTAGGTACACTGCCGGTAAAACTGTTGGCGTTCAACGGTAGTATGCAGCTTCAAAAAGCCAATCTGCAATGGCAAATAGACAGCGATAAAGATGTGCTGCATTTCGAATTGCAACACAGTACCAATGGCACTGCCTTTACAACGGTGCATACATTGCTGCCAGCTGGCAATACTTACAGCAGCAACCATCTGGTAAGCATGCCGGGCAGGCATTTTTACCGCCTGAAAGTAAAAGAGAAAAACGGCCGCAGTTTCTACAGCAAAGTTGTGGTGCTGGTAGCGGGCAATAGTGCCACATTCATCAGCGGAATGCAAAGTACAGTGGTAAGCCAGCAAGCTGTTGTGAACCTGTGGTCGCAGCAAAACCAGACAGCTCAAACCAGCCTCTACGATGCCAGCGGCAAACTCCTGGCTCAGCAACAGCAGCAATTGCTGCGTGGCGATAATCAACTGAAAGTGGCAGCACAACCATTACCAAAAGGAATATACTTCTTGCAAGTGCAAACCGCCGATGGTGTTCGCCAAACATTGCGCTGGCTGAAACAATAGCAGTTGCATAACCTACTATCTTTAAACCATCACCATTGCGTGATGGTTTTTTTTACGATGCAAAGAGCCAACCATATTGATGCACTCTCCGGCCAGCTATTCGACATGGTAGTAATTGGTGGCGGTGCTACCGGCGCAGGCACCGCATTGGATGCTGCCAGCCGTGGCTACAAAGTACTGTTGCTGGAAAAAAACGATTTCGGTGCCGCCACTTCTTCTAAAAGCACCAAGCTCATTCATGGTGGGGTGCGTTATCTCGAACAGGCTTTTAAAAAATTGAGTGTCGGCCAGTACCGCATGGTAAAAAAAGCCTTGCACGAAAGAACCACACTCCTCCGTTTAGCCCCACACATTACCCAACCATTGCAGCTCATTACGCCCTGCCGCACCTGGCTCGAAGCCTGTTATTATTATGTTGGTTTAAAACTGTACGATTTCATCAGCGGCAAATCCCATATTGGCAAAAGCCGCTGGATGAGCCAACAGCAGGCACTGCAAGCATTGCCTGCATTGGCCGCACAAAAAATGGTAGCAGCCGTAGCTTACTACGATGGGCAGCTCGATGATAGCCGCTACAATCTTGCATTGATACAAACTGCTCAGCAATATGGCGCCATTTGCATCAACCATATATCGGTTACAGCATTACAAAAAAACGAAACCGGAAAAATAACGGGCTTGCATTGCAGCGACACACTTACCGGCAACAGCTATACATTAGCAACCAAAGTAGTCATCAATGCAACAGGTCCTTTTGCCGATCATATACGATTGATGGCAAATAAACAACTCACTCCCCGCATTAGAGTGAGCAAAGGCGTACACATGGTTTTGCCCCGAACAGTGTGGCCCGGTCAGTCGGCTATGCTCATTCCAAAAACTGCCGATGGCCGTATCATTTTTGCCATTCCTTACAAACAGCATTTGCTGATTGGCACCACCGACGAAGAAGACAATCTTACTGAAAAAGCATTTGGCCCTTCTACAAAAGATGTGCAATACTTGCTCCAGTATTTAAATGATTATTTGCAACATCCGGTTACAGAAAATGAAGTGCTGGCTGGGTTTGGTGGTCAGCGGCCATTGGTACAACAAGCGGGTAGTAATTCCACCAAAGATCTTATCCGTGATCACGAAATAGAAATAGATGCACCATCAGGTTTAATAAGTGTGCTGGGTGGAAAATGGACCACTTACCGGTTGATGGCGAAAGATGCTGTGGATGCAGCCGGCAACATGCTTGGTACACCACGTGCTTGTATTACTGCAACACTATCTTTGGTTGGCAGTCAACAATACAATTCGACAACTGTAATTAATCAAGTAGATTTTTTACCCGATTTTATTGTACAACATTTACTAAAAACATACGGCGACCAAAGTATCGTCATCATTCAACTGGCAAGGCAACAGCCAGCACTTGCCGCATTAATTCTGCCCGGTTTACCATATACCTATGCAGAGCTTCAATACGTCGTTTCGAAAGAAATGGCATTCACCATTGAAGATGTAATTAGCCGCAGATGGGGCGTAGATTTACTGAATTGGGAGATGGCCATTGAGCTGGCCAAGCCAGTGGGTAAATGGATGGGTGAATACATGCAATGGACTACACAACAAGAAGCTCGTTATACAACCGAATACATGCAGCAAATTCAATTACTCATTCAACAATCAAGATTGTAATATGGATTACATACAACACAAAACCATTTTACTTACAGGCGCCAGTAAAGGTATTGGCAGAGCTACTGCATTGGCATTGGCACATCATAAGGTAAAGCTGGGTTTGGTGGCCCGCAGCGAACAAGATTTGATAACACTCCAAAAAGAAGTAGAAGCGTTGGGTTGCCAATGCGAAATTTTTGTAGGTGATGTTGCCGATGAATCTACTGCTGTAAAAGCTGTAGCCAAAATGCAGGATCGTTTTGGCAGTATTGATGTGCTCATCAACAATGCTGGCTATGGAAACAGCAAACCCTTTGAACAGTTTTCAGTACAAGAGTGGGACGACTTGTATGCCACCAATGTAAAAGGCACTTTCTTGTTGAGCAAAGCGGTGGCGCCTGCCATGAAACAACAACAAAGTGGACACATACTCATCATTGCCAGCGATGTAGCCAAACGTACTTATCCAACTGGTGCTTTGTATTGCAGCAGCAAGTTTGCACAGCATGCATTTGGCGATGCCATCCGCAAAGAACTGCGGCCACACAAAGTAAAAGTGAGCACCGTATACAGTGGTTTGGTAGACAGCTATTTTCACGCCGAACCACAAGGCGATGCTGCACACAACTGGTGGCTAAAAAATGAAGACATGGCTCGTTCCATTGTGTTCATTATCAATCAACCGGCACATGTAGTTATTGATGAGTTTATGATTCATCCGCTGGAGCAAGACTACTAACGCAGTTGGATGCAATAGCATTATGGAAGACTGATACAAGGTGCATCTCTGTTGTAAACACTGTTTATGGCAGACATACAATTGAGCAGTAAAAAAGGCGGCCGCAACAGGCGCAGCACCCGGGTAGATCTCACCGCTATGGTCGACCTGGGTTTTTTATTGATTACCTTTTTCATTTTCACCACCACCATGTCGCAATCGGTGGCCATGCAGTTGGTGATGCCTGCTGATGGACCGGATACCAAAGTAGCAGCAAGTGGTGCGGTTACTTTACTGGCGCATCAGCAAAAAGTGGTGATGGTATTGGGCGAAGACCTTGCTTCGGCAAAAAGTTTTTCGTGGCAACAACCAAAGGAATTGCGGCAGGCATTGATACAAGCAAAGCAACAAGTAATGGCAGCCAATGGCAATGATGACAAACTTTTCGTGCTCATCAAACCCATGGACAACAGCAGCTTTGGGCAAGTCATTAATCTGTACGATGAAATGACGATTTGCGGTATTAAACGCTACGCCATGGCCAATATAAACGAACAGGAAACTGTTTTAATGGCAAAACATGTTACACCTTAATGTACTTCTTGTTTGTAAGCTTTCACCCTATCCATTGCATTGTCGCGGATGTCTTTCCAAAACAAATTGATATCGCCAATGTGGTAGTTTTTGGTGGTGAAAAACCAGTTGCCCAAAAACCGCGGCTTGCTACTCCACAAAATATTGCCTTGTATTTGCGTGGCTACATTGTGTGGCTTCGGATGATTGAATTTGTACAACACAGCACCCTTGCTTTGGCTTCGGGGTACCGGCATTGTATCCATCATCCACGTAAGCGGATTTACTACCACTGCTTTAAAATTTTCCCGCTGCACAAATTCGGGTACGTGTCCTTTTTTAAACGTACGCCAGCTAACAAAACAACCCGTTTGGTTGGGCGTGGTACAGGCTGGCAATTGGGTAAAATATTGCTCGGGTACTGGTAAGCCAATAATGTACGCAGCTATCAATTTTTTTTGAAGTGGTTTTTCTTCCACCTGCGCTTTCAGCAATCGGCCTGCATGCAATGTACCCTGGCTATGTGAGGCAATGATGAAAGGCTTGTTGCCAATCGTTTGCAAAAACAACATAAATGCACGTTCGATATCGGCATAGGCAGTATCGAAAAATGATTGGGCAATGCTATCATTAATGTAAAACGAACTGATATGTGCCTGCCGATAGCGGGGCGCAAAGAGCTCAAACCTGTTAAACACACTTGCCTGATTGAGCATGCTGCTGTAATCTGTTTTAGCATTGAGTGCCGCATCGTTTACCGATGCATTCCAATACTGCATGCTGTAGGGTTTTCCTTCTACAGCAGCGGCATCGTTATAGGTAGTGGGATGTATGAAAAATACCGCCACCGATGTATCTGTTTTTTCAAGTGCAAATGGCTTCGGCGTAGAGTCGGCCAAATCCTTTTTGTAAGGATGCGCTGCCCAATAATACAGGCTTGCATAATTGGGTATGCTATCCGCCGTTGCCGGTGGCACATAGCTTTCCATGGGATATTTACTGCTGCTACAAGATTGCAACAATAGCAGAGGTACAATGGCAATAGCCAACCATAACAGCAGTCGATTTTTTTGCATGGCGTGTGTTGGTCTGAAATTTGTTCGTACTTTAACCAATAACAACAAGCCTGCTTGCAGGTTGTTCCTCAAAATTTTTGCTTTCATATGAGTATTCCAGTGGTAGACCTTGCCCAATTTAATCAGGGCAGCGATAGCGACCGCACTGCATTTGTTTATGAGTTGGGTCGTGCCTACGAAGATGTAGGTTTTGTAGCCGTCAAAAATCATGGCATTCCCGAAGAGTTGATTGATGAATTGTACAATTATGTGCAAACATTTTTCGGCATGCCGGGCGATGTAAAAAAGCAGTACGAAAAACCAGAACTGGCCGGCCAGCGGGGCTACACCAGTTTTGGAAAAGAACATGCCAAGGGCAGCGATGCGCCTGATCTGAAAGAGTTTTTTCAATATGGCCAAACGGTGGAAGACGACGATCCTGTAGCGGTAGAATATCCGGCTAATGTAACGGTAAATGAAGTGCCGCAGCTCACACCAACCCTTTACCGTGCCTATCGGCATTTCGAAAAAAGTGGTCGGGCTTTGTTGAAAGCCATCGCCATTTACCTCGGTCTCGATGAAGATTATTTTGAACCATATGTAGTGAATGGCAACAGCATTTTGCGGGCCATTCATTATCCGCCCATTACGCAAGAACCGAAGTCAGCTATTCGGGCAGAGCAACATGAAGACATCAACCTGATTACTTTGCTGGTAGGTGCCAGTGCAGAAGGCCTCCAGATTTTAAGCAAGCAGGGCGACTGGGTAGGCGTAACTGCGCTGCCTGGCCAAATTGTGGTAAATGTGGGCGACATGCTGCAGCGCCTTACCAACAACCGCCTTAAGAGTACCACACACCGGGTGGTAAATCCGCCAAGAGAAAAATGGGGGAGCAGCCGTTTCAGTATTCCCTTCTTTTTGCACCCAAAAAGCAGCATGAGCCTGGCCTGCCTCGACAATTGTATTGATGCCGACCACCCTAAAGCATATCCCGATGCTACTGCCGGAGAATATCTTGACGAACGCCTTCGGGAAATAGGATTGAAAAAATAAATGCGTGATTTTTTATACTTACAACCAACCTCAAAAGGGTTGGTTTTTTCATGGCCAACATTATCAGGACCATAACTGTTTTACAGCAGGTATAACCTGTAATTTTGCACATCAATTTGAACCTTATGGCCAGTAGTTGGAAAAAAGTGGGAATGATAGCGGCAGTAATGTTGATGATTGCTGGCGGTGCAATGGCACAATGTTCTATTTGTACCAAAACTGCATCGCAGCTGGGTAAAAAAAGCGCCGAAGGATTGAATGGTGGTATTGTTTACCTAATGATTGTGCCATTTGTGGTAGGCGGATACATTGGTTACCGCTGGTGGCGTCAGGAAAAACAGCAACCCTAAAATTGCATCCTCATCCAGTCTTTTTTAAGGAGCACAAATCGATGCTCATCATACTGTCGGCCGTTTTTAAACACCGCATCCCGGGCAATGCATTCCAATTGAAAGCCTGCATGTTGCAACACTTTCATGCTGCCCACATTAAATTCAAATACACTTCCTTGCAGCCGTGTCAGCGGAAAATTTTGGAAAACATAATTGACCATGGCTTTTGCAGCACTAGTCATTATGCCCTTGCCCCAATAGGGTTTACCAAGCCAATAACCAAAGTCGGCACCGTAACGGTACACATCGCTGAGTGGTGATATACCAATGGCACCAACAGCTTCGCCGTTCACTTCTATCGCTAGGTTCATAGGCAACGGTTTGGCTATTTCCATACGTATAAAATCGATGGCATGCTGCATGGTATACGGATAGGGAAAATAATCCCGCAGGTTATATACAATATCAGGATTGTTGGCCAGTGTAGCAAATGCAGCGGCATCTCTTTCCTGCAAATTGCGCAGGGTGCAAGTAGTTGTTTGTATGCTAATGATTTTCATGATGCGTGTATTACCGTTTCGGCCAATTACCTTTGGATTTCACAAAAGTATTGATGTATGCGGTTGTTGCCTGTAACGTTATTGTTTGTTGTGTTGTGTTTGAACGTGCCCGGCGCAGCCGGCCAAAAAATTTTTTTGCAAGGCGTTGTAAAAGATAGTGTGCAAAATACAGGGCTTCGTTCTGCCAGTATCCGCAATGTATTTACCGGAACAACTGTTGTAAGCCGGAGTGATGGTAAATTTATTATTGCTGTAGAAAAAGGTAACATACTTGCAGTTGGAGCATCGGGGTATTTGAGTGATACACTTACTATCACAGACAGTATTCTTTCTTCTGGCTTTATTGTTTTGCAACTGCATGTGCTACCTGCTACACTGCCTGGTGTAACAGTAAGTGCTAAACTTAGTCCGTATCAAATTGATAGCATTTATCGCCGGAAAGCCTTTCTGGCAACGGTTGGCGAGGCTCGCATTACTACCGTTAGCCGAACAAACGAGTTGGGTTTTGGTGTAGGTATTAACATTGATCGCTTTAGCAAAAGAGAGAAAAACAAACGGACTGCCAGAACATTATTCGACATTACCGAAGAGGAAGCGTACATCAATTTCAGATGGAATGAAAACATCGTGAAAAAATACACCAAACTCTCCGGAGATACGTTACTTGAATTTATGCAAACCTACCGTCCCACCTGGGATTGGTTAAGAAAACATCCGGCTGAAGAAGATGTGTTGTACTACATCAACAAGTGTTTGAAAAGTTATTATAAGCGAAATGAATAATACTAAAAAGGGAATCCAGTATGTCGGATTCCCTTTTGCTTTACCCTATTTACAATGAATTATTTGCGGAGCGTAATTTTTCGCAACTCTGTTTCTTTACCAGGTTTCACTTCAATATTATTGATAGTGGTATCACGATATCCGTTTGAAGCATTTACAAACAAAGAGTATGTACCCTCTTTCAAACCACGGATTTTAAAATCACCATCTTTATCAGGAATGGCGTAAGCGGTGTCTGCACTGTTGTACACACTAATTACGGGCATTGCTTCGCGGGGTACTACTTCACCTTCTATTGAGCCTGTCTTTTTAATCGTAAACGGACGGAGCACCGGCACCAGATAAAACTGGCCATCCCGAACTTTTACAATACTGCGGGCCACATCAAAATCGAGCCAGATGCGGCGGCGGCCATTGGCAAAATTGTCCCAATCGCTGTCGCGGAGTTTTATTTCCACTTCGCTGCGGTTGCCCGGCATCAGGTTGAGTGGATAGCGGATACCGTCTTTTACCAGATAATGACCTGTGCCCAATACCAATTTTACTTTTTTAATTTTTCCGGCAGGTATGGTGCCCTGTGCTAACAGTGTATCTACGCCATTGCGTAAGCGCAGCAAGTCGTATTTACCCGGCTTTATATTGAGTGTGTGCCATACATAGCAATTATCGTCATCATTATTATCATCATCGTCATCATCACTCAATGTGCAGGTGTCCAGTTTTACCCGCACTGCCTGAATGTCAATCAGCACACTATCAAACACAGCAGGATCATCGGTAAGGTAGAGGCTTACCTGTTGAGTAGGAGTGTTACCGGTATCACTTATTTCTTTTTGGCAGGCCCACAGACTTACTACGAGCAGTAGCACTACAGCAGCTACGTTTCTGATTTTCATTTGCATACAATATTGTTTTTAGTTGAAGATGGATTGTGTTCTTCTTTACAAAACCAAAGATTGTACCAGAAGCTACGGCATATAACTGAAGGTTGTTAAAACGGGAAAAGGCGCTACCGAAACAGCTTGTTTACAGTAGCGCCTTTAACACTATGAGCAAATTTTTATCCGATAAGGCCTGCAGCCTTACTGATTTCGAGCATGCGTTCG
This sequence comes from Bacteroidota bacterium, assembly GCA_020161435.1. Classification (GTDB taxonomy): domain Bacteria; phylum Bacteroidota; class Bacteroidia; order Chitinophagales; family Chitinophagaceae; genus Phnomibacter. The sequence goes on from JAIUNV010000001.1 coordinate 121,054, forward strand.
ATGGGTTTGAGTGCGGCTACCCGAAGCGATTCTTCCATAGTAAGCTCCGGCTGCTCATACTGAAGGCAGAGGTAGAGTTTTTCAAGGGTATTTAGTTTCATGTGCGGACACTCATTGCAGGCACAGGAATTATCTGGCGGGGCAGGAATGAAAGTTTTGTGCGGTTGGTCTTTTTGCATTTGGTGCAAAATGCCGGTTTCAGTAGCTACAATGTAGGTTTGGCTGCTATCGGTTTGAGTATATTTCAACAGCTGGGTAGTGCTGCCAATATAATCGGCTATCCGCAGCAGGGGTTCCTCACACTCCGGATGGGCAATCAGCTTGGCTTCGGGGTGACGGGTTTTGAGGCGGGTAATTTTTTCGAGGCTGAAAATTTCGTGGACCATGCAGGCGCCATTCCACAGCACCATGTTTCTGCCGGTCACTTTATTGAGGTAGGCACCCAGATTTTTATCGGGAGCGAAAATTATTTTTTGATCGGCAGGCAGACTGTCGATGATGGCTTTAGCATTACTACTGGTGCATATGATATCACTCAATGCCTTCATGCCGGCACTACAGTTGATGTAGGTGACCACAATATGATCGGGGTACTGTTCCTTCCATTTGGCAAACAAAGCGGGAGGAGCACTATCGCTAAGGCTGCAGCCGGCCTTTAAATCGGGGAGCACCACTTTTTTGGTGGGGTTGAGAATTTTTGCCGTTTCGGCCATAAAATGAACACCGGCAAATAAAATGATATCGGCATTGGTATCCTTGGCCTTTTGTGCCAGGCCCAGGCTATCGCCTATATAGTCGGCTACATCCTGAATATCTGGCTCCTGATAATAGTGTGCCAGTACGATGGCGTTCTTTTCCTTTTTCAGGCGTTCGATTTCAGCAAACAGATCGAGGTTGGGATCTACGTTGATGTCGAGAAATCCTTTTTCCTGTAGCTCCATCTGTTGTGTGTTTATAACTGCCATAATATGTATTAATATTTATTATTTATAAATCTACCTACTATTATTAGGAGTGTGTATATCCGTATTTCTGTTTCTCAATGTGGGCTGTAAAGGTAATAGTGTGTTGTTGTTTTGTTTTATACACCATGTTATAAACGCTCCAAATACTACAGCGTATTGGGTTTGTTGCTCTTTTCCCCATTTTCTATTGCTTGTGTTAGTTTCTGATTTGTGAACTGATGTGGTTTTACCTGAGGTTGTGGATTGTTTTTTAGGTTATGGATTACCCGCGTACAATGGTGTTTTGTTGATTTAAATGGTCCTTTTTTTGTTCTTCTTTTTTCCCTTTTTCTGGTAGTGCTTTTACTGGTTTGTTCACTTTTATTTTCGCTTTTCAACAGGGTTTTCTAATTGCTGTTTCACATGCATGTTCCACTTGTTTTGTTCTTTGTCTTACTTCAAATTTTTTTTTTGCAATACTCTGGGTTGTTCACATTTTCACCTTTGTTTTGAAGCCTTGCCAGTATTGCCTTTTACCCGCTTTTCCACAATTTTTTCATAGGTCTGTTTCCCCTATTTTTGCCATCCTTTATAAACTATATAGTACTGTATGTCTATTATTCAAACGATTCGTGATAAGGCCGCACCTGTTACCATTGGTGTGATTGCCATTAGCCTTATTGGTTTTATCCTGATGGATGCCGGCCGTAGTGGTCTTGGTGGTGGGGTTAGTCCCAAAGATGCTGTTGTTTCTGTAAATGGTGTTGACCTGAGCTGGGAAGCCTTTCAGCAAAAGGTAAAACTGAATGAAGAAATTCAGCAAATGCAGGGCAACGTGGTGGATGAAAATACCCGTCAGCAGATTTATACTGAAACCTACAACACCATCATTACCGATGAATTGTTGAATCAGGAATATGCCAAGTTGGGTATTGATGTTTCCGACAAAGAGTTTAATGACATGCTGTTTGGTAAAAACCCACCACAATGGCTTACACAACAGTTTACCAATGATAAAGGTGAATTTGATGTTGCTGCTGCTCGTCAGGCGATAAATGAATTGAAGAAAAACAAAGCGAATACGAACCGTGATATGGTGAATAACCTGTACCTCAATCCTATGATTGAAGGAACCAAGCGGAATAAGTATGCTGCGTTGTTGCAAAACAGTTCTTATGTACCAAAATGGATGGCTGAAAAAACAGTAGCTGACAATAGCCAAATGGCTAATATGAGTTACGTGGTTGCACCTTTCAGCAGTGTAAGTGATAGCGCTGTAAAAGTGAGTGATGCTGATATTATGGCTTATGCAAAAGCACATGCCAGTGAGTATGAAACAGAAGAAGGTAGCCGCAGCATTGCTTATGTAAGTTTTGACGCTTCACCAAGTACACAAGATACTGCCGATGTATACAATTCATTGGCAGCATTGAAAGCCGAATTTGAACAAACCACCGATGCAGGCGCTTTCGTTGCACGTAATGGAAGTACACTTCCTTATTTCGATGGTTACAATAGCAAAAACCGTATCCAGATTGCACAAAAGGATTCTATTATTGGTGCTGGTATTGGTAAAGTTTATGGTCCTTACCTCGATGTACAGAGTTATGTATTGAGTAAGGTTGTTGATATGAAAGTGTTGCCTGATAGTGTTAAGGCTCGTCATATTTTAATTGGTACAGTTGATCCTCGTACACAGCAGCCTACCAATGATCCTGTAGTAGCTAAGAAAAAAGCTGATAGTTTATTGGCTGCCATAAAAGCCGGTGCTGATTTTACTATGTTGGCTTTAATGAACAGCGATGATGAAGGCAGTAAAATTAAAGGTGGCGATTTGGGTTATTTTGCCAACGGTGCTATGGTGAAGGAGTTCAACGATTTCTGCTTCGGTAAGCCAAAAGGAACCATGGATATCGTACAAACTCAATTTGGTTATCATATTATTCAGGTAACAGATCAAAAGGATTTTAATCCTGCATACAAAATTGCTTACTTGGCAAAAAACATAGATGCTAGTCAAACTACTATTAATGAAGCTCAACTGAAAGCAAATGCTTTTCTTTCAAAGAGTAAAGATTTGAAAAGTTTTGAAGCCACTCTTTCTGCTGATAAGCTGACGAAGAAAATAGCCCAGGATATTAAGGCTGCTGACTATCAGGTGGGTATGCTAGGAGTAAACCGCGAATTGGTGCGTGAAATTTATAAGGCTGATGTAGGTGATGTTTTGCCTGAGCCTTTTGAACTGAACAATCAGTTTTTGGCCATCGCCATTACTGGTGAAGAGCCAAAAGGATTGCCCTCTGTAGGAAAGCTTCGTCCTATGATTGAATCTATTGTACGCAATGAATTGAAAGGTAAAATGCTGGCTGCCAAACTTGCTGGTGTAACTACTTTGGAAGCTGCTGCACAAAAGCTTAACGTTCCTGTTCTTCGGGCTGATAGTGTTTCATTTGTAAGCCCATTGCTGGGTGGCAGTGGTTATGATTTGAAAGCTGGTGGTTTTGGTTTTAACAAGAACAACATTGGTAAAATAAGTGCACCAATTATGGGTGGTTCTGGTGTATTTGTGGTGAAACCAGAAGCACAATTTGCTCAACCCGTTACTACTTCTGTGGATGAAATGATGCAGACACTGATGAGTCAGCAAAAAGGTGCCCTTTTATATGGAAGTATGGAAGCACTGCGCAAAACCGCAAGTGTGACCGATAACCGTACTAAGTTTTTATAGTATTCTTACTAAATAGGTAAAAACCTCGCCCAATGTGGCGAGGTTTTTGTTTTATGAGTTTGTACACTGTGTAGGATTGATAATTTTGTATTTCAAGTATGAGCAATGGATGAGGTGATTATAAATCGTGTGGCTGAAAGTGCATTGACCAGTTTAGATCTGGCAGCGTATTATCCTGCAGAGCAAGAAACTGCTGTCTTTGATTTGAAGCCTTTTTTGTTCATGGAATTAATACTTCGTGAAAAGGACTTCCGTGCAAGTTTGAAGGAACACGATTGGTCTGTTTATCTTAACAAATATGTTGCTGTTACTTGTACAGCAGATGCAATTATTCCAGTGTGGGCTTATATGTTGGCTGCCAGTTACCTAAGTGAAGTTGCTAAAGGCGTGTATCTCTCAGCAGGAAAAGATTTACCCAACACTGTTTTATTAGATCGTATTAGTCATATTGATGTTTCCATATTTGCTGATAAAAGGGTAGTTGTAAAAGGTTGTGGCGAATTGCCCATCAGTGAGGCTGCTTATCTTGCTATTACAGCAAAGCTTCGTCCGGTTGTTAAAAGCATTATGTACGGCGAGCCTTGCAGCACTGTGCCTATTTACAAAAACAAAGGTTAGTCTTCCACTTTTATTTTGCCTGGTCTGCTTTCATTTTGAAACCAACCTCTTCTGTAAAACCACAGTATCATTACTATTGGAATAATGATCATCACTGCTATCGTTCCATAAAATCCATAACTATGGTGTGCATACGGAATGATGTCAAAGTTCATTCCGAATACTCCGCCAATTACAGTTGCTGGTGCCATTATTGATGTAATGATGGCAAGGGTTTTCATCACTTCATTCATACGCAGGTTAATGTTATTTACATACATATCCTGTAATCCTATAATCAAATCCCGATAATTATCAATCAAATCGTTGGCTTGTACCACATGGTCGTATACATCCTTAAAATATTTGGACGTACGTTCTTGTATCAGGTCAGATTCTGTTCTTATTAATGATGCTGCTACATCTTTTGTTGGTGCAATGTTCCTTTTTAGCAATATGATATCTTTCCTGAGTTGTGATATTTTTTCGAAGGTATGCTTGCTGGTACGTTGCATAATCTGTTCTTCTATTTGTTCAATCTGATTGCCAAGTTGTTCTATCACCGCTAAGTAGCTATCTGTTATCAAATCAATCAATGCATAAAAAAGATAATCAGCTCCTTTCTCTCTTTCCCTGCTGGTACTTATTTTCAATCTTTTTCTGATAGGGTCAAACACATCCTTTTCTGCATCTTCCTGAAAGGACAGAATAAAGTTTTCGCCCATTACAATACTGATTTGTTCTTCTATTATTTCGTTCGTTTTTGTATTGATGAACAACATATTGAGCAAGCAGTACACTACACCTTCAATTTCATCCACCTTTGGTCTTTGTCCATGGCTCATTACATCTTCTTGTATTAACCAGTGTATATTGTAATGAGAACAAATTTTTTCCATTTGTTCATTATCCATTCCATCCATATTTATCCAGGTGATGGTAGGAGTATGCTTAAATGAAAAACATTCGGTTATGTCCTGAGGTTGGTGATAATTAATGGTTGAAGGATTATAATCAAATACACTGATGTGCCTTTCTTTTGGTTGAGTGCTCTTTACGGTAGCAACATGTGGTTTTACAACCGCTCTTGTTTTTTGCCGTGCAATATTTCTGAGGAATGTACGGTATGTTATTTTGGGCAAGTTTTTCCTGAATGCTGTTGCCATGTTGCTGTTATATTTACTGTATTAATGAAGATATGACTGCTTTGTCCTATTGCGTTACATGAAGTTGTTGAGACACATACCTTTTTTACGCATGGTGTTGTTGCATAGCCTCACTGCTTTCGGTGGGCCACAAGGGCATTATGGAATGATGGTTCGGCGTTTTGTACAAAAGCGACATGATGTAACAGAGCAGGAATTGATGGAGTTTACTGCTTTTGTTCAATTACTTCCAGGTGCGAGTAGTACTCAAACACTCACGTTAATCGGTTACAAACGTGGTGGTTTGGTACTTGGTTTGTTAACTCTTTTTATTTGGGTATTGCCGGCCGGCATCCTCATGAGCCTGCTTAGTTTTTTGTTACACTATTTTGATCAGCAATCTAAGGAGGCTGATATTTTCAAGTTCATACAGCCCATGGCTGTTGGTTTTTTAGCATTTGCCGCCTTACGTATGGGCCGAATTGCTATTCACAATTTGATTACAGTTGTTATTGCCGTGGTTAGTGCAGCAATAACTTTTTTATGGTTCAAAACCCCTTGGGTATTTCCTGTTCTTCTTGTTGCCGGCGGAGTGGTTACTAATTTTAGTAAGAAACGTATACCGCAGGTTGAAGTAAACAAACGAAAGATTGCTTGGGGTAATATTTGGCTCTTCGTCGTGTTTTTTGTTTTATTAGGTTTTATGTCTGAATGGGCCCGAAAGCAACAGGTGCGTATTGGTCACCAGGAACCACAATATCGTGTTTGGAACCTTAGTGAAAACTTTTATCGTTTTGGTAGTTTGGTATTTGGTGGTGGCGATGTACTTGTTCCACTTATGTATGAGCAGTTTGTCGTTCGGCCCAAAGGGGAGAACAAGTATATGACCAGTGAAGAGTTTCTTACTGGTAGTGGAATGGTGAGGGCCATACCCGGACCAGTTTTTTCTGTGGCTGCATTTCATGGTGGTATGGCCATGCGTAAATGGGGCGCTGGGTGGCAGGTTGTAGGATGTGTGGCAGGATTGGTTTTTATTTTTCTGCCCAGCGTTTTATTGGTTTTATTTTTTTACCCTATTTGGAACTACTTAAAAAAGTATGCAGTTGTGTATAGAAGTTTAGAGGGTATTAATGCAGTAGTGGTGGGTATTATGGCTGCATCCTCATTTTATGTAATGAAGGATATTTCAATTGGTTCCTTTCAAACCATTGCTATAACCAACTTGGTAGTTATGGTAGGCACTTTTTTGTTACTCAGTTTTACCAAATTGCCCAGTCCAATTATCGTAATGGTATGTTTGGCATTGGGTTTCTTGCTACACTAAATACATTATTATAAATATTAATGTATTTATCATTTGTAATAGTTATTATCCATTATTTCTGTAGCTACTGCATCGGGCACCATGTAGCGGATGGAGATACCTTGCTGTATAAACTGGCGTATCTGGGTTGAAGAGATATCTAATAGCGGAGCTTTTATGGTATGAATATTGGCACCTACTTCATTCAAAATGGGGAAGCCCGGTCTCTCATAAATATAAATTGAATGTGCCGCTATGAGTTGCTGGTAGTTTTTCCAGTGGGGGAGGTTTTGTAAACTATCACTGCCCATGATGATGGCAAATTCGTGTTGCGGATATTTCTCTTTGAGATATGTAAGTGTATCTATTGTGTATGAAGGTTTGGGCAGGTGAAATTCAATATCTGATGCTTTCAGATGTACATCATCCTGTATTGCCAGCTTCACTAAGTGTAGACGGTGATATTCATTCAATAATGTACCTGAAGGTTTCAAAGGATTTTGAGGAGAAACCACCAGCCATACCTGCTGCAGGTCAGTAGTGTGCCGTGCAATATTGGCAACTATTAAGTGGCCATTATGAATGGGATTGAAGGAACCAAAGTATAAGCCTATTTTCATACAGACATTAGTTGGCAACAAAAGGTTCTACCAAAATATGTTCAGCTTCACTCAGGCGCAGGCTCAGGTGATAGCCGGCTATCATGATGGAGATGGGATCACCCAGTGGTGCTCTCATTTCTACCAATAAAGATTCACCTGGAACACAACCCATTTCCATCAGTTTCAAAAAGATATCGTTTGAGCTGAAAGAGTGCACAGTAGCTTTTTCGCCGGGTTCCAGTTCGGAGAGTTTCTTAAGTATTGAGTTCATTACTTTGCAAAAGTATTTCTTTCTATAACCCCCTGTTTTCCAAAAGCGAAATGGCTGTCATTTTTTCTTATGCCGATGTACGGCTCAACTATAACCAGAAGCAACGACTGAGACGATTCATTGCTCATATGGCCACTCAGGAAGGGTATATGGTTGAATCGCTGAATTATGTGTTTTGTTCTGATGCTTACCTACTTGATATCAACCAACGTTTTCTCAATCACGATGATTATACCGATATTATCACTTTTGACCTTCGGGAAAACAAGAAGGATTTATCAGTAGTGGGAGAGATCTATATTTCTGTGGATAGAGTGAAAGAGAATGCTGTTCTTCATATGGTTTCTTTTGAAAGTGAATTAGTAAGGGTAACCTGTCATGGTTTACTTCATTTGTGTGGTTACCGCGATAAAAAGAAAGACGATGTGATTGCCATGCGGGCTGCTGAAGAACGATGTCTTTCCGCATTCCCGGGTTTTCAATAGTTTGTTCCACGTGGAACAAACGGTTTTACTCACGGCAAAATAATATTGGCTTGTTCCACGTGGAACATCAGGATTCGACAATACTATTGGGTTCCACAGGCTAATTTTGCCGCATGTTTCCAGAATACGATGTGATTGTTGTAGGCGCCGGTCATGCCGGTTGCGAGGCGGCCGCGGCGGCTGCCAATATGGGCAGCAAAGTGCTGCTCATTACCATGAACATGCAAACCATTGCCCAAATGAGCTGCAACCCGGCCATGGGCGGCATTGCCAAAGGGCAAATTGTTCGGGAAATAGATGCGTTGGGTGGTTATAGCGGTATCGTTACGGATAAAAGCATGATCCAGTTCAGGATGCTGAACAGGAGTAAGGGCCCTGCTATGTGGAGCCCCCGTACCCAAAACGACCGCATGCTGTTTGCTACTACCTGGCGTCAAATGCTGGAAGAAACCCCCAATGTGGACTTTTATCAGGATATGGTGAAGGGTTTGCTGGTAAAAGATGGCCGCTGCCACGGTGTAATTACCGGTCTGGGTCATCATATTGAAGCGAAATCTGTGGTAGTTACCAGTGGTACTTTCTTGAATGGTGTTATTCATATTGGCGAAAAACAACTGGGCGGCGGCCGCATTTCAGAGAAAGCCGCTACAGGTATTACCGAACAGTTGGTGGAATTGGGCTTTGAAGCCGACCGTTTGAAGACAGGAACACCACCCCGAATAGACGGCAGAAGCCTTGATTATAGCAAAATGGAGCGTCAGGGTGGTGATGAAACCATCACTGGATTCTCCTATCTGAACGTCCCAAAGATTAGTCCGGAGCAACAAATACCCTGTTGGATTACCTATACCAACGAAACCGTACATGAGATTCTGAAGACAGGCTTCGATAAAAGCCCCATGTATCAGGGCAGAATTCAGGGCGTTGGCCCACGCTATTGCCCGAGCATCGAGGATAAAATCAGTCGTTTTGCTGAAAGAGACCGCCACCAGCTCTTTGTAGAACCCGAAGGCTGGAATACCGTAGAGATTTATGTGAATGGTTTCAGCAGCTCTTTGCCCGAAGAAACGCAGATGAAAGCCCTCCGCATGGTGCCGGGTTTCGAAAATTGTCGCATGTTCAGACCTGGTTATGCCATCGAATACGACTATTTTCCACCTACACAGCTACGCTACACCCTAGAAACCAAGCTGATTCAGAACCTGTTTTTCGCTGGTCAAATCAACGGTACAACCGGATACGAAGAGGCGGCATGCCAGGGATTAATCGCAGGTATGAACGCACACCTCAAGGCAAAAGGGCAGGAGCCCTTCCAGCTGAAGCGTAGCGATGCATATATAGGCGTCCTCATCGATGATCTTATCAATAAAGGAACCGATGAGCCCTACCGGATGTTTACCAGCCGGGCAGAGTTTAGAACCCTCCTCCGGCAAGACAATGCCGATCTCCGCCTCACCGAAATGAGCCACAAGGTGGGTCTTGCTACCGACGAGCGGTACGAACTCATGCAGCAAAAGCAACAAGAAACTTCCGAGATCAAGCAATTGATGAATAGTTTTGGCGTAGAACCAGCAGAAATTAATCCCTATTTCGAACGTATTGGCTCATCACTAATTCCCGAAAAATACAAAGCGGCAAAGCTTTTACTGCGGCCAAATGTAGAAATAGACGACCTGCTGAAAGCTGTCCCACGCCTTGCCGAAGCATTACGGTCGTTTAACTCAGAAGCATTGGAGCAAGCATCCATTCAGCTGAAATACGAAACGTATATCGAAAAGGAAAAGGAACTGGTAACCCGCATGGCGCAGTTAGAAGATTTACAGATTCCGGAAACCTTCGACTACAACAAAGTACATGCATTGAGCAACGAAGCCCGGCAGAAATTCAACAAAATTAAGCCGGCCACGCTGGGTCAGGCGAGCCGTATTAGTGGTGTCAACCCCAGCGATGTTCAAATTTTGATGGTATATATGGGTCGATAGTGGAAATGCTCAAATTTTATTCATCGGGAAGACAACAAAAAAGTTTTCCCGATTTTTTTGGCCAATACCGCTGAAATGAGCCAAAAACTCCCCAAAAACGTCATTCCGGTGCTGTCACGAATGTTATTTCGTAATCAATTGAAATACAACGTCTTACAATAAAAATAGACCGATTTCAGACGCTTCAGAATACAATAACCCCTACAACACCCCGAAAGGGCTTTAAATATTCAATTCTCAGGCGGTTCATTTTTGAGGATTGGCTCTCTGTTTTTCGGCAGCATTTTGCACCTATCTTTTAGCAAATTATCTGCCAATGAGAATGTCGTTTATTTTACTCGTATTGCTTTTCAGCAGTTTTAGGGTAAGTGCACAACAAACCCCGGAAGAAAAAATTGCTGCACTTGGTTTTTCACTACCGCCAACTACGGCTCCCATTGCCAATTATGTAAAATGGGTGAAAGTGGGAAACGTATTGTACACTTCGGGACATGGGCCAACCAATGCACAAGGCGAAACCATAAAAGGAAAACTCGGTGCAACGTTAACCATCGAACAAGGATATGATGCCGCAAGAGTAACCGGATTGCAATTACTGGCCACTTTGAAATCGGCAATTGGCGATTTGAGTAAAGTGAAACGGATTATAAAAGTGATGGGTATGGTGAATTGTACCGATTCTTTCGGCGATCAACCGAAAGTGATGAATGGTTTCAGTGATTTGATGGTAGCAGTGTTGGGCGAAAAGGGAAAACATGCCCGGAGTGCAGTTGGAACCAATGCATTGCCCAATGGCATGGCCATTGAAATTGAAATGATTGTTGAACTGGAGAACTAAAAAAGCTATATGAAAAAAATATCGTTGTTTGTATTTGTGCTGCTGATAACTACCAACATTTTCGCACAACCCATTGCAAAGGCGCCAGAAGTAAAAGAAGGGGAAGGTCCGTATACCCAATTGATTTTGCGTGGTGTAACTATTATTAATGGTACCGGAGCACCTGCACAAGGGCCAATGGATATTGTGATTGAGCAAAACAGGATTGTTCGCATTGCTAGTGCCGGCTATCCGGGAGTAAAAAACGATCCCGAAAAACGAGTACAATTAAAAGCTGGTGGAAAGGAAATAAATTGTGAAGGCATGTATGACATGCCTGGCTTTATTGATATGCATGGTCATATAGGTGGAAGCGGCCAGGGAACACCAGCAGAGTATGTATTCAAGTTGTGGATGGCTCACGGTATCACAACTATTCGTGAACCCTCATGTGGCAATGGTTTGGAGTGGGTACTCGATCAAAAGAGAAAAAGTGCAGACAATAAAATTACTGCACCACGTATTTATGCATATACTGCTTTCGGTCAGGGTAGTGCAACACCCATCATCAATGGAGAGCAGGCAAGGGCTTGGGTAAATGAGAATGCAAAAAAAGGAGCGGATGGCATTAAGTTTTTTGGTGCCCGACCAGAAGTGATGGATGCGGCACTAAGAGAAAACAAACGCTTAGGTCTTCGTTCATGTATGCACCATGCACAAATGGATGTGGCTCGATGGAATGTGCTCAACAGCGCAGAAGCCGGTCTTACCAGTATGGAGCACTGGTATGGTTTGCCAGAAGCTTTGTTTACCGACAAAACTATTCAGCAATATCCACTCGATTACAATTACAGTAATGAGGAACACCGCTTTGAAGAAGCAGGAAAACTGTGGTTGCAGGCGGCTGCACCATATAGCGACCATTGGAATAAAGTAATGAATCGTTTGTTGGCATTGGATTTTACATTGGACCCAACTTTTAATATATATGATGCCACAAGAGACTTACAAAGAGCCCGACGGGCCGAGTGGCATGACTATTATACCCTGCCATCACTCTGGAAATTCTTCGAACCGAGCAGAATTAGCCATGGTTCTTTTTGGTTCAATTGGGGAACAGAACAGGAAGTGGCATGGAAGAAAAATTATCATTTGTGGATGACATTTGTAAATGAATACAAAAACAGAGGTGGCCGAGTAACTACAGGATCAGACAACGGATTCATTTACCAGACCTATGGCTTTGGATACATCCGTGAGCTGGAACTCTTGCGGGAAGCGGGTTTTCATCCATTAGAAGTTATTCGTTCTGCTACTTTATTTGGTGCACAAGCTTTGGGTGCCGAAAAAGATTTAGGAACACTGGAAGAAGGAAAGCTGGCAGATATTGTTTTGGTAGATGCCAATCCGCTGAAAAATTTACAAGTGTTGTACGGCACCGGAGCTATCGAATTAACGGCGGATAATCAAATTGTTCGAAAGGGTGGAGTAAAGTACACCATCAAAGATGGGATTGTATATGATGCTAAAAAGTTGCTGGACGATGCTAAAAGAATTGTAGATGAATCGAAGAAAAAAGCAGGTTTTAAAATCATACAACCTGGCGATACACACCAACATTGAAACAATCAAAAAAGCTCAGACACCTGAGCTTTTTTGATGCTAAAACAAACCCTATTGAAAATGTCTTGGTTATAACTTATTCAATTTTATAGACTGCTTAAATCCGCTAACGTTATCTTCTACATGTACAAAATATAAGCCTGCACTCATGTTTGCCGGTAGGCGAAGTTGCTGTGTAGGCCCTTGTTGAATGGTTATGGATTGTGTATGTATAATAGTGCCGGTAGCATTTGAAATACTCAACTTCATTTTTTGATTTGGCTTTACGCCCGACCAATTTAATTGCACTACATCTCTGGCCGGATTGGGTTGAATATTTACAGACAGAACCGATTTTTTCCAACCTACCATTTCAATAGATGAGTAAGTTATTTCATTGTTCATGTGTACCATTTTTAGCCGGTACCAAAGCTGATCGGCATTTGTATTGGGCAGGTCTGTTAATTGATACTGGTACTGGCGTACATAGCTTTTAGGATCAACTGTAGAAACCGGTGTGAAATCAACGCCATTGGTGCTTCGCTCAATAACGAAATGCTGCAACCTGTCTATATCGGCAGAAGCCCAATTGAGTAGTACTTGTTGGCCAAAAGATGCTGCTTTAAAACGCAGTAGTTTAATAGGAAGTACGCAAGTGCCAATTCGGATAACAGAACTATTATATGCTGTTACCTGGCAAGGCGCTGCATCTGCTAACGAAATGTTGGATGGCTGCGTTGCAATTACCACCCTGAAATAAACTTCCCTGTTGGCATCGTTGAACTGGTCGCTGATAATGGAATCAATCCGGCCATTGGCAAGATTGAACGGATCATTCGGTGTTGACAACTCCCGCACAGCACCAATGGCATTCCAAGGGCCGTTGGAGTTATACGACCATTGAAATTGGTATGCATCATACTGGGTAAAGCTTCCGGTTGATTCTATCCAGTTGCCCAAAACCTGAAAACGCTGCCCGACACAAAACGCTGTTGGTTCCGGATCAATAACCGGATCAGCATCTACGTTTACACTGGCACTCGGGCCACGGGTAATAATGCTGATATCATCAATAGCCCAGTCGTTACCATCGCCACCCGGCGCATTGTTGCGAATACTAAAGTTGAAATTACCACTGCTGGCACCCGTTGCAAATACAAATTGTTTTTGCACCCAGCCAAGGCTGGTATCAATAGGGCCGGTGGTGTAGTATGCCTGATTGTTAACATCAAACGTAAGGCTGGGTTTTACACCTTGGCGACGGGGGTCAGTTGCAGTGTTTGGTACACCGGTATTGTTGTTGCGAATATTATTTGAAGTCAAATTTGAATTTACTCCACAGCTGGGACACACATTTTTTAACCACGCTTTGAAATTGTAAAATGTACCTGGGCACAAACCAGAAATGGTTTGCTCAACAACCCTAGTAGGTACGTAATCCGAATTTACAAGAAGCATATATCCACCTAAGCTATCTTGATGAGCAGCGATATTTCCGAATTCATCACTGGTACCTGTATGGTCACCAGCAATATACCAATGGCCCCAAACCCTATCAGCATGATCGATTGAAATACCATTATTGATTTGTAACTGGTTGCCTGAGCTATTTTTTGAAATGGAATAATAACCATCTCCAGGAGCGGTTGTAGCAATTGTGGTTTTAGTAAGGGCAGAACTACCAAGAGTACCCGGTCCATCTATATTTGTGCCACTGCCAAATGTACCATTGTCAAAAGCTGTAAACAGGTTGGCTCCGCGACTAGTATATGAAGCAGGCAACGCAGGGTCACTCACTACTATTTGTGTAAATAAGTCTGGATTATTGGTTTCATTAACATTGAATTGTAAAAGAAAAGATTCAGTAGCATTTTCCGAATAGCTGTAAAATGTAGTTGAACTGATATCTAAAACAGTACCTACACTTATACCAGCAGGTATTTGTACTGTAAGTGAAGCAATAACTATGGAACGAGAGTTATAATAATTTGGGATTGTCGTATTCGCTCCTTGTCCAATAATACGTCCACCCCATTTGTCATTTGTTCCGGCCTCAAGCGAGGCTAATGAGGGAGCCGTAGGTAAATCTCCTAAAATAATATCTGCAAAACCGCTTGTTGAATTGTATATGCCCCTGTCATCTCCACCACCATCAGTCAAACCGGTAGTATTACCAGTTGCACCTGTGTAGGTTGTACCACATGGTGAAGCAGGAGCGCCATTGGGATCGGCAAAGTTGAAACCCTTGTTGTCAGTAATTTTCATGGAATTGGACACATAGGTAAACTGTGGGTCCACGAAAATTCTGGTCTTCACGTTGTAAATAGGGGTAGAACTGGCGTAGTCAACAGTGACTTTAATTTCTACCTGATCACCCGGTTGAAAAGTGCCACCGTTTGGGCGTGTAAGGTTCGATACACTTTGAGAAATGCGGGGAATTAAAGATACAGCTGGTGCAGCAGCAGTTGCATTAACCGCCGTAGAGTTGGCAGAATAGTTTAGTGCTAAATCATAATGTACCAGAACGTACCGGTAGTTTTGGCCAGCTACCACTGAATTATCAATATATTCTTGTTGGCCAGCAGGTAAGTTGGCAATGATGTTCCAGCTTCCGATAGCTCGTTCTCCATCATTCACCGTTTTTAAAATATCTGCATAGGTTCCCTGATCTAAAAGGGCTGTGGGTGTACCAGCGCTTCCATTTAATCTCATCACCAACGTTCCTTGCACACCCGTACTTGGGGTACCCGGGTCCGATCCTTGTGTCCACCTGAGTGAAATGGCTGTAGAGGAAGTATTAGTGATACTGACACAAGATGGTGCATTCGGTTTAGTAAGGTCTATGTTATTGCTGCTGTGAACATACATATACACGTCATCATGGTGTATTGAAACTGATGTACTTCCGGTTATGTATGAACGAACAAATGGATTGGCATCAAGTGGCAAAAGGGTACTGTTTTGCCGGGATTGAGTAAAACGTTGCCAAGTGTTTGAATTAGTAGTAATGACGTTTCCTGTTGCAATATCTCCAATACCCGCAAAAGTAATTCCCCCTCTCATTTGTCCATTTGTAGTAGACCCAGATCTTCTGCCCCAAGCAATCATGTGCACATATTGTCCGGGAGCAACAGAAAGAATGTACCCTGTATAACGGGCATAGTTGCCCGAAGTACTATTGGTGGTTACCAGCAAGCTGCGGGCACCTGTTCTAAACAAAGCATTAGAATTGCTCTGGCCTGAGGCGCCAGTAAAAGTGATAAAGCCCAAGTTGGCATCTTCCTGCCCCCGGTTAAAATTATCTTCAGTAATGAATTGTGCAAATGACACAACTTGACCTATAAGGCCAATAGCCAATAGCAGCCAATACCGGCTGTACTTTTTTCCAGGCTTGAGTAGGCCAATACCTATACAGGCATTTAACCAAGTTTGGGTAAACATAAGCTTTCCTTTCTTTTGGGTATCTTGTTAAGGGCCAAGGTTTCGAAAGGGTTACCAGGGGGGCTGTGGGTTATTCAGCCGCAGGTACGCTTATTGTATCCAGAATTTTTCAGTATCAATCAATTGTCCTTGTTCATTTACAATTTGCAACACGTACAAACCTTTTGCCAGCTTGCTGGTGTTGATGCTGGTTTGCAGCGCATTGGCAGCTAAGTTTTGTTGCAGCATTACTCTGCCCGTAGCATCTATAGTTCTTATCTGGGTATTTCCCGTGGTGCTTTTACTAAAACCCAACTGTAATACGCCGCTGCCTGCTGTATTTACCATGCGGGCAATAATGCCGCTGCTCAAAGCTGAATTGCGCAGCGCTATTTGCTTGCTGTAGCTCGTTTTGCCGTCTGTGTCTACCTGCATCAGCCGGTAGTGGCTTTGCAGAGTAGCAGCATTGGGTTGGTAAGTAAATGTGTACTGAATGGGTTGTGTGCTGTTGCCAGATACGGCTCTGGAGGTTACAAATCCAACCGATTCAAACTGCTGCCCGTTGGCTGCATATTGTACGTAAAAGCCTTTGTTATTGAGTTCAGACAGTGTTTGCCAGTTCAGTTCGTGACCTTTACTGCCTAGTGTACCACTAAACTGACCCATAGTTACCGGCTGTACCAGCTGGCAGGTGGTGTTGGTACTTACAAATGGGTTCATGTACAGGCTCAAATTGAGGCCCGATTCGGAAGGCACCGTATTCCAACTATTGTCCGACCATTTTTCCCAGGCATAGTTGGGTGTACGGCCAGAAAGGGAGGAGTAAATGGCCAAAGTATCACTAGGCCAGCTCAACGATGAAAAATCGACCGAAAGAAAAAACTTTTTAGAAGCGGGTAAGCTAATGGCGGCAGGAAAATAAATGTCGGTTTTATCATTCAGCTGCACATCTATCCGAATGTTTTCGAGGGTTGTGCTGGTAGAACCGAGCAATGCACCGGGGGTATTACTGGTACCATCGTACACCTTAATGTTGATGGTTTTATTAAGTCCTGCCTGGTTGATGCTGTTGGCTTTGGCAAAATGTATGTAACAGCGGGTAATGTAGGTGTTAGCCGTTGCAGACAAGTCGAAAAAATGGGCTTTTTCTTTATCGCCAAAGCTGTTGGTACCAGTACGATAGCCGGTGTTGCCTGCATCTACAATGATGTAATTAGCCCGGCTCCAGGCTGCAGGTATGGGAAAGTTAATGGTATCGCAGCCAGCGGCAGTGGAAACAATAGCAGTGTTGGGCTGACTGTATGCGAAACCGCACCACAGCAGCATTATCAAAAGGATAATTGCCGGAGATTTTTTCTTCATGGGTTTGAAAAGTACCAAACGAAATTAACAACTTTTGCACAACTTGTTACAACATTAATTTTTTTGCGGTAAAAACTTTCCATTCTATAAATGCCTGCCATTTGCAAAGAATGAGCAGTCTGCGGGGTTGAAATGGCATAAATAATTGAAAAACTGTGGTTTATACATTTTCAATTGTTTATAGAAGCATGTATTGGCGCATCTTCAATAAGCATAAAAAAAGGCTGAACTGCGCCTGCAATTCAGCCTGAAAATCAGCTATTGAGTTCGTTATTCGTAAATCCGCTCAATAGCCTCCTTGTATTTTTCCATCACCACTTTCCTTTTAATCTTCAACGTTGGGGTGAGTTCTCCGGTATCAATGGTCCACTCTTGTGGCAACAGTTCAAACTTTTTCACCTGTTCTACATGGTTAAAAAACAAGTTGAAGGTTTCAACCAATTGCTGGTAATGTGCCAGTACTTTAGGGTGACGGATGGCTTCTTCCGGACTCGCAAAAGCAATGCCCTGGTGCCGCATCCACTCCCGCAGGGTGGGGAAGCCCGGTACAATCAACGCACCTACAAATTTTCGCTCGGCACCCACAATCATTATTTGCTCAATGAAAGGCGATTCTTTCAACTTGTTTTCCAAAGGCTGGGGCGCCACGTATTTACCACCACTGGTTTTAAACAGCTCTTTCTTTCTGTCGGTAATTTTTAAAAAACGAATGCCTTTCACTTCTTCCCATACCCCAATATCACCCGTCAGTAGCCAGCCATCCTGAATGGTTTCTGCCGTGAGATCGGGGCGTTTGTAATAGCCCTGCATTACACTTGGGCCTTTTACCAATATTTCTCCGTCTTCGGCCAGCTTCACTTCCTGCCCTTCAATAATGGGCCCCACGGTGCCAAATTTGGTTTGGCCATCCATGCGTCGATTTACCGAAATCACCGGGCTGTTTTCGGTGGGGCCATAGCCTTCAAACACCGGAATACCACCCGCATTAAAAATGCGCAGCAATCGCTCCTGGCAAGCGGCACCACCGGTAATGATGAACTCAATATTGCCACCGAGCCCTTCACGCCATTTACTAAAAATGAGTTTGTTGGCCAGTTTCAGCTGCACGTTGTACAGCAAGCCTTTTGATTGCAGGTTGTCGTATTGCAAACCCAAATCAACAGCCCAGTTAAACAGCTTGCGTTTAGTGCCACTGAGTTCCTGCCCTTTGGCCATAATTTTTTCGAAAACTTTTTCCAATAACCGGGGCACTGTGGTGAAGCCGGTGGGTTGTACTTCCTTCAGGTTTTCACCAATCGTTTCAAGGCTTTCGGCATAGTAAATGCTAATGCCACTCAAGGTGTAGATGTACGTAATCATCCTTTCGAAAATGTGATTGAGTGGCAGAAAACTCAACACCTTTTTACCGGGCTGATTATCGAACGGAAAGCTCTTGGCAGAGTTGAATACGTTGCTCAAAATATTGTGGTGCGACAGCATTACCCCTTTGGGTACACCGGTGGTGCCACTGGTGTAAATAATGGTGGCCAAATGATGCGGTTGTATCTGCTGTTTGGCTTGCTGTAATGCTTCGGCGGCTTCGGCCGTGGGTGTTTGCTGCAGCTGTGTCCAGCTGGCAGCACCAGTTACCTCGTCAAAGCAAAAAATATGTTTGAGTGATGGCACATGCGGCGATACACTGATGATTTTTTCATACAAATCTTCCGAACCGGCAAACACACATTTTACCTCTGCATCGTTGAAAATAAATTCTAACTCACGTGGATTTGTGGTGGGATAGATCGGGCAAAGAATCAAGCCTGCTTGCTGACAAGCCAAATCAACAAACACCCATTCGGGCCGGTTAGCACTCAGCATGGCTACTTTATCGGCACCGGTTGGGCTGTAATCGCCGGCACTCAGGCCAAGGCTCAGCAGGTTGGCACTCAGCGTATCAATTATTTCCTGAACCTGTTGGGTTGAATACGTTTTCCAGTCACCATTTTCTTTTGCCGCCAGCAAGGTGTTGTCTCCAAATCGTTCCAGCCGATGGGGCAATAAATCAAACAGGCGGGTAGGCAAGCCATTCGTCGTCATGGGGCAATCGTTTAAGGCTGAAAATTCGGGGAATTGAACGAAAGCACCAGCAAATGCAGTTACTTTTCTGATAACCGATGGTTAATGCAAGAGCTGTAAAAAATAAAAAGCCCACCGTTTCACAATCGATGGTCTTTTTATAGATGGGAAAGCGCAGCTTATTGGGCCTTGTTGGCTTTGATATTGAGCTTCAGGTTTACCTCTTTTTTAATGAACCAATCGGCAGGATTGTTGGGTCCTTTATAGTTCATACCCCACAGCGTACGGTCGATGTTGAAATCGGCAGTAGTGCTTACACTGGCTGCATCAATAGTAACGATGGCGGGAAAGGAAATGCTTTTAGTAGAGTCTTTCAACGTAAGATTGCCCGTGATGATGTGGGTAGCACCGGCCAGCTTGCTGGTAGCAGTGGCAGAGTCGTATGGTGCTACACTAGCAATTTCAAACTTGGCAACGGGAAAAGTAGCGGCATCAAAAAAGTCGGGGCTTTTGAGATGGCCTTCCAGTTTGCCCTTGTCTTCGCCTTGCAGGTCGAGTACATTGAGCGAACCGATATTGATGGTAAATGAACCGCTGGCAATGTTGTTGCTGCTGTCGATAGTAAGGCTACCACCGCTGAGCATAAAAGTACCGTTGTGCTGGCCGTTTTGCTTGGTACCAATCCAGCCAATAGAGCTGCTTACGGTATCTACAGTAAAGTTGCTACCGGTACCGGTGGCTGCAGCTGTGGCTTCGCCGGTGTTGGCGCTATCGGCTTCGGGAGCACTTTGGCAGGCGGTCATCAGCAGACCTGCGGCCAGTAAAGCAGTCAATGCTTGATTCTTCATAAACGTTTAATGGTTTTAGATGATGGTAATAAAAAAGCAAGACAAAAAAAGCCTTGCTTTTGTTCACCAAAAAAGGTGCCCCAATTGGGTGAATGACTTAATGGTAATATTGACCTTCGGCCATTTTGAACAGTTTGTTTCGCTGAAACTGGTTGAAACTCACGTACTCATCGGGGTGTGTTTTGGTCCAGTTTTGAAAGGCATTTAAATTGGCAACACTGCCAAACAGCCATTGGTTGTAGGCATCAAACACCCCTTCTTGCAGCAACTGCCGCTGGTGCTCAAATAGCTTAAAAGGAAATTTTGCTGCTACCGGGCCATTGTACCAATCGAGCAAAAAGCGGGTACGCATGGCTGTGAGTATTTCAGGGTTGATGCCGTTGGTGGCCAGCGGCTCTTGCTTCAGCAACATTTTCGACGCTTCCTGCTGAAAAGGCGAAGCGTTTTTGGTGGCTTCCAGCCCAAAGGCAAACAAGCGTTTGTAGCTGTCATACATCAGGTTTTTGGTTTCTACAGTACGGGTGGTATAGCTTTCCATGTTCACAAAAATCTCACCATATATCACTGCCCAAAAATGATCGTTTTGCTCTGCATAGTACCGTGCTGCGTGGTAGTAGTTGCCCGGATATGCCGGGTCGAATTGTATGCCTTTTTCCCAGTACACAATGCCAGCGTTGGCGCCGGGCTGCACCAGTTCTAAAAACTCGCCATAGTCGGCATACAAGGCACCGCTTTTAGGAAAGGTTTGCAAGCCTATGCGGTACACCAGCTCCGCTTCTTTGATGTTGCGGCCACCCCGCAGCAGCATACAGGTAATTTGATAAGTACGGTCGTCGGCGTTTTTCGATTCAGCCATGGGCTTCATCAAATCGTATCCTGCTTTGTACTGGCCGGCCAAAAAATAAGCAAAGCCCAAATCGTTGACAATTTCGGTATTGGCCGGTTCCAGCTCGGCCGCTTTTTTCAATACAATAATGGCATTGCCGTAATCATTTTGCTGCAGGTACCGCACACCGTTTTCGTGCAGCTGTTGTGCATCCTGACTCCAGGCGGTGCTGCTCAGCAGGCAGCTGACCATACATATCCAAACTATACGCATGGCACAAATTTAGCCAGCGGTGCCAATGCGGTCAAGAAATTAACAGAACCACTATGCCGCCATAAAAAACACCTGCCGGAAAAGACCGACAGGTGTTGGGGTTTATAGCAAGCTTACCGGGCTATTGTAAAAACAAAAGAATAAACAATTGGGCCGCCAAAATGCGGGCAATGGTTACCAGCGGATACACGGTGGCGTAAGCCTGAGCCGGTACATCGCCTTTAAAATAACCATTGCAAAACGCCAATGTAGGTGGGCTGGTGTAGGTACCGCCAATCATACCGGCTATTTGTAAAAAGTTGATTTTGAAAACGAGCCGGCCTACCAGCGCTATAAAAATGACAGGGATGGAAGTAATGGCCATACCATATACGAGCCACATCCAACCATTGTTGGCCACAAAGCTTTCGTACAAGGTTTTACCGGCGTTGATACCCACGGCTGCAAAAAACAGGGCAATACCAAAATCCCGCATAAACCAGGCAGCACTTTGGTTCATGTAGCTGTGTAAATGCGCTACACCGCCATAGCGGCTGATGAAAATGGCCACCAGCAACGGACCAGCTGCAATACCCAGTTTTACCGGTACGGGCAGGCCTGGTATGGCCAGCGGAATAGAACCCAAAATGAGACCCAGAATAATGCCTACAAAAATGGTGGCCAGCTCAGGCTCTGCTAAGCGGTGGCGGCTATTGCCCAAAAATTGTTCCGCATTTTTCAACTCACTTACGGGGCCAACTACACGCAGTGTATCGCCCATGTGTACCACAAAATCCCGGGTGGCTATCAGCTCCATACCACCCCTGAAAATGCGGGTGACTTTTACACCGTATGCCGACTCCATATTGAGTTGCGCCAACGACTTTTGTGTAGCGTTGTTTTTGGTAACGGTAATGTCGCGGCTTTCAATTTCTTCATCGCTGGTAATGAAGTTGTCGGTGCTTAAACGGCCCAGCATAGTTACCACCACATCTACATCATCGGGCAGGCCCACCAGCATCAGCACGTCTCTTTCTTTCAGCACCGTATCAGCAGTGGGTGTACTCACTTTGGTAGTACCGCTGCATTTGATGCGGGTTACAATCACATCTTTCAGGCTCTCTTTGTTCAGCAGTTCGCCCAGGGTTTTGCCAAAAGCGTTGGGGTTGGTTACTCGGCACTTTACCACGCTGGGATGCGGGTAGTCTTTCTGTCGTTTTTCTTCAAACTGCTGTTGCTCATCTTTCACTTTTACCTTAAAAATTTTCATGAAAAGAATAATGAGCAATATTTCGCCCACAGCACCAAAAGGATACGCAATGGCATATCCGTTGGCCGGGTCGGAGTAGGTGCCTTGTTTTACAGCGGCTACTTCTTTCAGCACACTTTTAGCAGCACCAAGGCTGGGTGTATTAGTAACGGCACCCGTCATAATGCCCGCCATATTTTCGGCAGTGGTGCCGGTGCTGCGCATGATAATCCATGCCACCAAAAAGCTGATGAATACGGCTGTTACAGCAATGCCATTCATCACCAGCCCGTCTTTTTTGAGTGAAGCAAAAAAAGATGGGCCCACTTGCAGGCCCACGGCGTATACAAAAAGTATGAGGCCAAAGTCTCTGATATAATGCATGGTTTCGGTATGCAGGCCGTAACCGAAATGACCCATGAGTAAGCCTACAAATAATACACCAGCTGCACCGATGCCAACCTTGGCTACTTTGAGGCGGCCAAGTAACACACCGCCGGTAACAGCAGCAGCTACAAATACAATGGTTTGTGCGGTGGTGGGGTCGGCAGTGGGGTAGAGCAAATCTTTTAAAAATTGGAACATAATATGATTATTTGGTGATAGTATCTAAGAGGGCATAAAAGTACTTGTCCAAAATACCACGTTGATATGATAAAACTCATGGGCTTGCATTAAAAAAGCCGAACTGTTTCCAGTGTCGGCTTTTGTAGTAAGTGTGGGGTGAGATGTGACGAATTATTTATTGGGCTGTGGTGTATACCGCAGGTAAGGTTTTACCTCCGTCACGCCTTTGTCAAACTTTTTAATAGCATCTGCTGTGCTAATGGATGGTACCACAATAACATCTTCACCATCTTTCCAATCTGCCGGTGTAGCCACACTGTATTGTGCGGTCAGTTGCAGGCTGTCTACTACCCGCAATACTTCTACAAAGTTGCGGCCTGTGCTGGCAGGGTAGGTAATAATGAGTTTCACCTTTTTATCTGGGCCAATGATGAACAGGCTGCGAACGGTAAAGTTTTCGCTGGAATTGGGGTGAATCATGTCGTACAAAGTAGCCACGTTGCGGTCTTCGTCGGCAATGATGGGAAACTGCACATTGGTATGCTGTGTTTCGTTGATGTCGCCAATCCAGCCTTTGTGTTTTTCCAGATCATCTACACTCACGGCCAGCACCTTTACGTTGCGCTTGGCAAACTCATCGGCCAGCTGTGCAGTACGGCCCAGCTCAGTGGTGCACACAGGTGTGTAATCTGCCGGGTGGCTAAACAGGATGCCCCAGCTGCTGCCGAGGTATTCATAAAAATTGATATCGCCAACACTGGTTTTGGCATTAAAGTCGGGGGCTATGTCGCCAAGTCTTAAGCTCATGATTGATACGTTTTGATGAGCAAATATAATTGTTCACCCGAAAAGTGAACAATATACAGGAGAATTAACAGTAGCTTTGTGTACAGCGCTTACCATTATGCTTTCTCAAAAAACAAAATACGCCCTTCAGGCATTGTCGAAACTGGCTGTTAATTACGGAAAAGGACCAACGCTCATTCCGCTCATTGCCGAAGAAAAAGGGATACCACTTCGTTTTCTTGAAAACATTTTGCACGAACTGAAACAAGAAGGGTTGCTCATCAGTCATCGTGGCCGCAATGGCGGTTATGAATTGGCCAAACATCCTTCCCGCATCAAACTGGCAACTATCATTCGACTGGTAGATGGACCTATTGCCATGCTCAGCTGTGTGAGCCTGCACTTTTACGAACCCTGCGATGGTTGCAATGAAAAACACTGCGGCCTCAAGGGTGTAATGGCCGAAGCAAGAGACGCCATTTTGGGTGTGCTCGAAAAGAAAACCCTCGCCGATATTATGGATGATTGATGCGGCACATCTGCCGGCATTTTTCCCGCCATTGTTTTCCCTATCTTTCTTTTTCTAAAAGTAAAAACGATAGGCCATGCGGTATGTTGCAGCAATTGATCAGGGAACCACGTCCAGCAGATTTATGGTGTTTGATATGGGGGGCAATATTGTAGCCAGTGCCCAGCAAGAACACCAGCAAATTTTTCCGCAGCCCGGCTGGGTAGAACACGATCCCGAAGAAATAGCCGCCAAAGTAAAACTTGTAACTGCAGAAGCCCTCATAACCAAAGGCTTGCTGGCAACAGATATTGCGGCCATTGGCATTACCAACCAACGAGAAACCACCGTGGTGTGGAACAAGCATACAGGCAAGCCTTATTACAACGCCATTGTATGGCAAGATACCCGCACCGAACATTTGGTAAAAAAGCTGAACGAACAGCTGGGCCACAATGCCTGGCAGCAAAAAACAGGTTTGCCTTTTGCCACCTACTTCAGTTCATTAAAACTGAAATGGCTGCTCGATAACGTACATGGATTGCAGCAGGCTGCCGAAAACGGCGATGCCTTGTTTGGCAACATCGATACATGGCTGCTGTGGAAGGAAACCGGCGAACACAAAACCGACGTAACCAATGCCAGCCGCACCCAGCTCATGCATTTGGAAACACTGGATTGGGATGATGAGATTTTACAAACACTCAATATTCCCCGCCAAATGCTGCCGCAGATTGTGCCCAGCTCCGGCTACTTTGGTACCATACAGCAGGGGGCTTTTAAAGGCATCAATATTATGGGTGTGTTGGGCGACCAGCAAGCGGCATTAGTGGGCCAAACCTGCTTTGAACCCGGCCAGGCAAAAAACACCTACGGCACCGGTTGCTTTATGCTCATGAACACCGGCGAGAAAATAGTACCCAGCACCAAGGGCCTGCTCACCACGGTAGCCTACAAGCTGGGCCAGCAGCCTGTGCATTATGCATTGGAAGGCAGCATTGCTATGACCGGATCGCTGGTGCAATGGTGCCGCGATAACCTGGACATTATCGACAAAAGCAGCGACATAGAAACACTGGCTGCCAGCGTACCCGACAACGGCGACGTCTATTTTGTACCCGCCTTTAGTGGCTTGTACGCTCCTTACTGGCGGTCGGATGCCCGTGGTGTAATCACCGGGCTCACCGGCTATGCCACCAAGGCACACATTGCCCGGGCCGTGCTGGAAGCCACTGCCTATCAAACCCTCGATGTGCTGCTGGCCATGCAGGCCGATAGCGGCATTACCCTCGATGCACTGAATGTAGACGGTGGTATGACGGCCAACAATTTGCTGATGCAGTTTCAGGCCGATATGGTGCAAGTGCCTGTACAAGTACCGATGGTAAATGAAACCACCTGCCTGGGTGCTGCTTATGCAGCAGGCCTTGCCTCGGGGTATTGGAAAAGCGTAGACGACCTTAAAGCCAATCATCAAATCAACAAACGCTGGCAGCCAGCCATGGATCAAGACCTGCGACATCACCTGCACTTACGTTGGCAAAAAGCCATTGGTAAAAGTTTGGATTGGGTGTAAGGAAAGTTTGCAGTGAGCAGTTTGCAAGGAAATCCGGGAAAATCCATTTCATCCGTTTGCTCAGCGTCCATAAAATAGTTGGTAGTTGATTGATGGTGGTTGATGCGAAAAGCAAACCCAACATAATCTGTGCATCTGCGGCAAAAAAGTTGATAGATGATGGTTGGTAGTTGGTAGGAATACTGCATTCATACAATCTGCGTTTATCCGTTTCTATCCTGCAAATCTGCGTCCTATAAATCCGAGTCCTATGCTATTTCCCCCACAGGGGGCTAGGGGGCTTTGGCCTCTCATCCCAAGCCGTTTGCAGCTTACCGATAAACAGTTTACTTTGACCCGTTGGCTGCCGAAACCGGCCACGCAAAGTCTACATGAAAAAGCTATACCTGCTCGACGCATTTGCCCTCATCTTTCGTGCCTACTATGCCCTCATCCGCAACCCCCGCATTACCAGCACAGGCCGCAACACCAATGCGCAGTTTGGTTTTACCAATACCTTGCTCGAACTCATCAATAAAGAAAAACCTTCGCACATTGCAGTGTGCTTCGATACCGCTGCACCTACTGAACGCCATACCGATTTTACCGACTACAAAGCCAACCGCCAGGAAGCACCGGAAGACCTGCTGGCCGCCGTGCCCGATATCAAACGCATCATCCAAGGCTTCAACATACCCGTGGTAGAAGTAGATGGCTACGAAGCCGATGATGTAGTGGGTACCATTGCCTGGCAGGCGGCGGACTTGGGTTACGAAGTATACATGGTAACGCCCGACAAAGACTATGGCCAGCTGCTCACCAAAGAAGGCGTGTACATCTACAAGCCGGCGGCTTTTGGCAACGGCCCCGAAATATTGAAGGCCGAAGACATTTGCCAGAAATGGGACATTGACAATGTAGCGCAGGTGATAGACATGCTGGGCATGATGGGCGATGCGGTAGACAACATACCCGGCATACCCGGCGTAGGCGAAAAAACTGCTGCCAAACTGCTGAAGCAATACGGCAATATGGAAGCCGTGCTGGCCGATGCCGACAACATCAAAGGTGCCTTGGGCGAAAAAATACGCAATGGCAAAGAGCTGGCAGTGATGAGTAAAAAACTCGCCACCATTATTACCAATGTGCCCGTGCAGTTTCACGAAGAAGATTACAAGCTGGGCGAGTGGAACAAAGAAGCGCTGAAAGAAGTATTTACCGAACTGGAATTTAAAACACTCGGTCGCCGTATACTCGGTACCGATTTTGATGCGGCCGCTGGTGCCGCCCCGCAAGGTGTACAGCAAGATTTGTTTGGCAATGCCGTAGCCACCCCTGCTGCCAAAAGTGACAGCCTGCAAGAAAAAGACGAGCCGGTGCAAATGGAAGTGGATAAGAACATCAACAACACGCCGCATACTTATCACTTGCTGGATAACGCAAAGGCAATTGATGCATTTGTACAAGCAGCTTTGCAGCAGTCAGAAATTTGTTTTGATACCGAAACCACCAACATCGATGCCAACCTGGCCGAGCTGGTGGGCATGAGTTTTGCATTTACGCCACATGAAGCTTACTACGTGCCTTGTCCTGCTGACAGAGCCGCCACACTGGAGTTGCTGCAGCATTTCAAACCGTTGTTTGATAAGCCCGACATTACCTGGATTGGCCAAAACATCAAGTACGATTTGCTGCTGCTGAAATGGTACCAAACCGAACTGGCCGGCCCCGTGTACGATACCATGCTGGCCCACTATGTGGCCGAGCCCGAAGGCCGCCGCAGTATGGATTTGCTGGCGGCGCAATACCTCGGCTACCAGCCTGTGAGTATTACCGAACTCATTGGCAAAAAGGGAAAGGACCAGGGCAACATGCGGGACGTAGAAATGGAGAAGATAAAAGACTACGCTGCAGAAGATGCCGATATTACCCTGCAACTGAAACAGCAGCTGGCACCACTGGTGCTCGACCGCAAAGTAGACCGGGTGCTGAACGAAGCCGAAAACCCGTTGGTGAAAGTGCTCACCGCCATGGAGTTTGAAGGTGTAAGAGTAGATGAAACGTTTTTGAACGACTACAGCAAGCTGCTGGAGCAAGATGCATCGGCTGCTGAAAAAAGAGTGTATGAAAATGCCGGGGTTAAATTCAACCTGGCATCGCCCAAGCAATTGGGCGAAGTGTTATTCGACAAACTGAAGCTGGACCCATCTGCTAAAAAAACCAAAACCGGCCAATACCAAACCGGTGAAGATGTGCTGCTGAAACTCGCCGCCAAGGGCCACAATATTGTAGACGACATTCTAACGTTTCGTGAATTGACGAAATTGAAAAGCACGTATGTAGATACGCTGCCCCAACTCATCAATCCGAAAACGGGCCGGGTGCATACCACCTATGCGCAGGCGGTGGCTGTAACGGGCCGCCTCAGCAGCAACAACCCCAACCTGCAAAACATACCGGTGCGTACCGACCGCGGTCGTGAAATACGCAAGGCCTTTGTACCCCGCGACAACAACCACCTGCTCATCAGTGCCGACTACTCACAAATAGAACTGCGGGTGGTAGCGGCCATTAGTGGCGATGCCAACATGTGTGCGGCTTTCCGCGATGGCAAAGACATTCACACCGCCACGGCTGCCAAAGTATATGGCATACCCGAAAATGAAGTAACCAAAGAGCAACGCTACAAAGCAAAGAGTGTAAACTTCGGCATCATTTACGGGCAGGGTGCTTTTGGCTTGGCCGATAACCTCGGCATCAGCCGTACAGAAGCCAAAGAAATCATCGACAATTACAAGCGGGAGTTTAGCGGCATACAGCAGTACATGAACAACATGGTGAATTTTGCCAAAGAGCATGGCTATGTAGAAACCTTGCTGGGCCGCAAACGCTGGCTGCGGGATATCAACTCCAGCAATTTTACGGTACGGGGTTTTGCGGAGCGCAACGCCATCAACAGCCCCATACAAGGCACTGCCGCCGATATGATCAAACTGGCCATGATAAAAGTGCATGCCGAAATGAAGAAGGCCAAATTCGAAAGCCGCATGATATTACAGGTGCACGATGAATTGTTGTTTGATGCGGTAAAAAGCGAAGCCGAAGACCTGAAGGCGCTGATACTGGAATGCATGCGTACCGCCCTGCCGCTGCCCAACGGCGTACCCGTAGAAGCCGAAGCCGGCATGGGGGAGAATTGGCTGGAAGCGCATTAACCCCTGCCTTTAAAGGGTTTGAAGTTTTTAGTTTTTTGTTTGTGGTTTCTAGCAACGTCTCCGGTACGGTAGGTTGCGTATTTGAAAGTTTGTGTAGCGTTGCAGCAATGTCCCCTGCGGGAGACGATGCTGGAAAGATGAGGTGATATTTTTATCGATAAAAGTTTGAAACATGGCGATTGACGTTTTGCAAGCATTGGATGTAATTGAAGTAATGGAAAATTACCTTCAACGAATAAGGCCACCTGAGGAAATCAGGGCCAAACTTGACATTGCATATAAGATTGAAGGCCAAAGTATCATTGTTTTTGAAATACGGCCTCACTGGAAAAATCCTAATGAAATGGCTGAATTTCCTGTTGCAAAAACAACCTTCGTGAAAACCAACAATCATTGGAAAGTATTTTGGATGAAATCTGATTTGAAATGGCACGCCTATTCACCAAAGTCCATCGTGAAATCGATAAAGGAATTTACTCAATTAATAGAAGAAGATAAATACCATTGCTTTTGGGGTTGAGTATTTGGAGCGTAGCAAAAAAGCTCCAAAAATATTTTGCCAGCAACGTCTCCGGTACGGGACGTTGCGTAATTGAAAGTTTGATTAGGGTAGATGCAAACTCCACTGAAGGAGAAATTGCCGATAAGGAAATACCCATCTAACAATCATTTTCAATAATTTGCATTGACGGCTTTAAAAAACAATTAATATGGATGAGCTAATTCTTATATCATGGATTATTTTTTCCCTTGTGATAGCAGGTGTGGGTGCAAGTAGAAAAATTGGATTTTGGTGGGCACTACTTGCAAGTATTTTTTTAAGCCCTATATCGGGTTTAATTCTTGTTTCATTTTCGAAAGACTTACAAGATGAATATTTTAAGCGACAAATACTTGAAGAGTTGTCAATTTTGACAGACGGTCAAAAAAATATCAAAAGTGAAAAAGTGAAATCGAACGGCAGTAAAAAGGGAGTTGATGATACGGATGATTTATCCTCCAAACAAGTTGATATAGATTTAAGTGAAATTTGAATGGAGAAATTACTAAGACAAATTTATTTGAGATTTAATCCTGATTTGATTGAATCAATTCCGCATCTCCTTTCTAAGTATAAAGGAAGTGAGGATGTTTTACTTTCTGAAATATGCAAAAAATATGGCATAACTGAAGATTTATTGCAGGAGTTACAAAATGCTACCGAAAGTGAATCGTCTGGCAATTTTGAATTTGAAACTGGTGACTCTTCGTCGCTTCACAGGGTTAGAAATTTTATTAGACCAATCTCGATTATCGTTTTTGTATTGATTGTTGTTTTGCTATTGATAAAAATGTATAAAAGTGATGAGGATGTTTTACTTGAAGATAGGATTGTAAATTCTGATGTTGTTGGCTCCTTACGTGAATTCCATTTTTCTTATGCCGTAAAATCCGATCGAGCATTTTTCTACATAAAGCCAGATTTTAATACGAAAAAGAAATCTTTTCTTGTTCCTTCATCGTATCACATTATAGCGAGAGATTTTCAAAATGGATTTATTTATACTGTATTTACCAATACTAATGGACAAACTTCCAGCGGTTGGATAGCAGAGGATGATTTAATTCCTGTTGCAGCGATAATTCCCGATGCGTCAGTTGTTTACAGAACTGGAAATATCGTCAATTTAAAAGGTCATCCGGAACTTGTTAATACTTCAACTGGTGAAGGAGGCCCCGTTTGGAATTGTTTAGTACTCAAACTCGAAGTTCCCTTTCGGTTTGAATCTTATGATGGATCTACTCAGGTTATTAAAGAGATTTCAATTCAAGGAATTGGTATAGATAATCCTTTATTGGGTCAATTAGATTCAATTGTTGTTACTGGTGAGTTGGATGTTGCGCAAACAGTGCATGATTGCAGAGATGTTGTGTTATATTTTAAATGATTTGGGGTTGGTTTCAGGAAACGTTGCCTGAGGGAGATATTGATGAGAATAAAAATCGCCATCCAATTGTACTCCTCAGCGCCTCCGTGTCTTCGCGTTTCAACTTTTATCTTTACTCCAAACACCTGCCATGAAAACCGATGCCCGGGTAGATGCCTACATCCAGAAAGCGCAGCCCTTTGCGCAGCCCATACTACAGCATCTGCGTAGCCTTGTGCACCGGGTATGCCCCACGGCCGAAGAAACCATGAAATGGAGCTTCCCGCATTTTATGTACAAAGGCGATATGCTCTGCAGCATGGCCTCGTTTAAGCAGCATGCCGTGTTTGGTTTTTGGAAGGCGCCACTCATGAAAGATCCGGTGTTGCAGCAAACGGCGGCATCCGAAGTAGCCATGGGCCATTTGGGCCGACTCACTTCCCTGCAAGACCTGCCATCCGATGCACAACTCACCGCTTGGATTGAGGAAGCGATGGCACTGAATGACCAAGGCATCAAGCTGGCCAAAAAGCCTGCCGAAAAAGCGCCGGTACAACTGCCCGCTTACATCACGGAAGCCATGCAGCAACAACCGCAGGCACTGGCCGTATGGGAAGCTTTTGCCCCCAGCCACCGCAAAGAATACGTGCAGTGGATTACCGAAGCCAAAACGGAAGCCACCCGCCAAAAGCGCCTGGCACAAACCATTGAATGGGTAGCTGCTGGCAAGGGCCGCAACTGGCAGTACGAAAAGAAAGCCCATTAACCCCCTGCCCCCTAAAGGGGGTTCAGGTTTTTGTTTTTGGTTCGTGGTTTCGGGCAACAGCCGCGGTGGAAGAAGTTGCGGGCAAGAAAAAAAACTAACCTCTTTGTGCCCCTTTGTGTCTTCGTGCCTTTGTGGTTCACATGTATTTTTCCCGTAAGCTCTAGTTTTTTAATCCTGACTTTTTGGGTTCCAGCGTTCCAGTTTGGGAATACCGCTGGTGAGCATGTCGGCTAAGAAAGATGGGATGCCTTTTTGCTGTAGTTTTTTGTTGGCATACTGGCGCATGTCTTCCGCCGTCCAGTCGGGTTGTACAAAAGCACCGTTGGTAAAGCAATAGCTGCAATACATATTGTTTGCTGTGCCATCGGCATTGGTGCCCTTACCTGCCGCTCTGTCGAACGGTATACCACAACTCTGACAACTAATATACTCCATAGCCCTATGCTTAAGACTGCAAATAAAAGGATAGTTATGGGTGAAAACCCCGGAAAGCATTGACAAATACTTGTAACAACCACTACGGTAAGTGCAGCAAATGATACGCCATGGCCGCCAATGCACTACCCAGTACAGGTCCAACAATCGGCACCAGTGCATAGCCCCAGTCGCTGCTGCCTTTGTGTTGAATGGGCAACAGCATGTGGGCAATGCGTGGCCCTAAATCACGGGCGGGATTGATGGCATAGCCGGTGGCACCACCGAGGCTCAGACCAATACCCAACACGAGTAACGCAACGGGCAATGCATCGAGGGCACCGAGGCTGCTGGCGGGCGATGCAATGTGTAGCACACCAAACACGAGGGCAAACGTGCCGATCATTTCGGTAAGCATGTTCCAGCCGAAACTACGGACTGCAGGGGCGGTGCAAAAGGTAGCTTTGATGGCACCGGCATCGGTGCTGGCATCGTATTGTTTTTTATAGGTGAGCCACACCAGCAGCGAACCGGCAAACGCTCCGGCTATTTGTGCCAGCAGGTAGCCGCCCACCTTGCTCCAGGCAAACTTGCCTAAATACGCCAACGCCAAAGTAACAGCCGGGTTGAGGTGGGCACCGCTTTCGGCAGCACTCACATAAACACCCGTAAACACGCCCATGGCCCAACCGAATGTGATGACAATCCAACCGGCACCGCCGGCGTAGGTTTTTTGCAAAGAAGTATTGGCAACTACACCATTGCCCAATAAAATAATGAGTGCTGTTCCAATGAACTCGTACACGATGGCTTGCATAAGCGTTGGCTTTGCGGATGAATATACAGCCAAATGGAATGAGAAGTACGAAGGGAGAAGTACTAGGTGCGAAGGTTTTTTTGAACCACAAAGACACAAGGGAGGCACAAAGGAACACAAAGTGGTTATTTGGAATTTGCTGTTAGCAGGACATACGTGCTTTTCCTGCAAACTGAAAATTGCAAACTGCAAACTGATTGTTTGTTTCCGAAGCTAGCATTGACTCCTTTTCACTTTCTTATTCTTTATTGCTTATTTCTTATTCCCTCTTTATTCCTTTGCAGCATGAAGCCATTGATTATTTATTGCTACGATGCCTACTGCGGTTGGTGTTATGGGTTTAGCCCCGTTATCAAAAAAGCATTTGAAAACCTTCGGGACCAAATTGATTTTGAAGTGCTGAGCGGTGGTATGATACCTGCGGACAGCCCAGTGCCCATTGAAAAAATGGCGGGCTACATTGCGGGGGCCTACAAAAATGTAGAAGAGCTTACAGGCATTCAGTTTGGCGAAGATTATCTGTGGCACATCAATAACCCCGACTTGAGCGACTGGGTGATGAGCAGTGAAAAACCCGCTATTGCGCTGAGTGTTTTCAAAGAATATTATCCGGCTGATGCGGTGCTGTTTGCCGCCGATTTGCAATACGCCCTGCACTACGAAGGCCGCGACCTCTGCGACGACGAAGCCTACCGGCATTTGCTGCATAAATACAATATCGATGCAGATGAATTTTACAGCAAACTGAAAAGCGAGGAGTACAAAGAGAAAGCCTACTACGACATGGCGCTGTGCAAGCAGTTGCAGGTCACTGGTTTTCCGGCGGTGCTCATGCAGGTAAGCGATGGCAAGTTTTATCTCATTGCCCGTGGCTACACCAGCTTCGAAGATTTGACGCAACGCATTGCCAACGTGCTGGCCGAGAACCAACCCGCTTAACATGCCGCTACAGCAACTGAAAGAATTGTGGCAACTGCCCAAAGAAGAACACGAAAGCGACACCTATCGGGAAATTCAGGAGGGCATTGTATTCAAGGGGCACAACCTGTGGTTGCTATCCGCAGCAATGGTTATTGCCTGCATTGGGCTCAATGCAGGCAATAGTGCGGCCATCGTTGGCGCCATGTT
Organism: Bacteroidota bacterium; assembly: GCA_020161435.1. Classification (GTDB taxonomy): domain Bacteria; phylum Bacteroidota; class Bacteroidia; order Chitinophagales; family Chitinophagaceae; genus Phnomibacter. The sequence goes on from JAIUNV010000001.1 coordinate 155,205, forward strand.
GATATCCCCACTCATGGGGCCGGTCATTGGGTTTGCCTTTGGCATCAGCATTCAAAGCCGTAGCATGATGCGGCTGAGTGTACGCAACTGGCTGGTAATGGTGAGCACCAGTTTGCTGGCCTCATCCTTGTTTTTTGTAGTAACGCCCTTTCATTACAGCACCAATGAACTGCGCAGTTTTACAGAAGGTACCATCTTCGATGTAATGCTGGCTTTTGTAGGCGGCATTGCGGGTTTCATTGGCATCATTCGCAAAGAAGCCGTGAAAGTAATTGCCGGTGTGGCGGTGGCAACAGCCTGTATTCCGCCCCTGTGTACTGCAGGCTACGGCATAGCCACTTTGCAATGGAGATTTTTTCTCGGCGGCTTTTATTTCTTTCTCATCAACTGTTTTTTTATAGGGCTCGGTACCTGGCTTACCAGCACCCTGCTGGGCTATGCACATTTTTACAAAGGCCACTTGCCCAACCGGCGCAAGCTAAGTGGTTGGATGACTTTGATAGGTGTGGCTTTGCTGGTGCCCAGCATTTGGCTGGCATTTCTAAAATGGACCAGCCAACGCTTTGAATACCGGGTAAATACCTATGTTGAAAACATTCAGGCCGCCTTCCCCGATTTGGTGATTGTGAGGCACAAAGCGTTCCGGCAAAACGACGAACAGTTTGTCGATATCTCTTTGCTCAATGACAGCAGTGATGTAGCCGGCACGGTGCTGGATGCAGCCAACAGCATGGACAGCAGCATCCACGTCATCTGGCATTTTGCGCCAGATAAAGCCAGCCGCGAAGCCGCCAAACTGCGGCAGGAAATGAAACGCATGGATAGTGTGCTGCGCCGGCAAGATTCTTTGTTGCGAAACATACAATCACCTTAGGGTTTGTGCATTGAGCAATATCATTGTTCCTTTTTATCATTACATGCAACTTGCAGCATTATGATCGTAACCGTTACACTCAATCCGTGCATTGATAAGAGTTCGAAAGTGGAGAAGATGAAGCCAGAAAGCAAGCTGCGCTGTGCCGAAGTGGTACACGAGCCCGGTGGCGGCGGCATCAACGTGAGCAAGGCACTCAAAAAACTCGACACGGCATCTTTTGCGTTGTTTCCGGCAGGTGGCCACAACGGCGCCATGCTGCAAAGCCTGCTCAAAAAAGATGGCCTGCTGCACCATGCCGTAAACACCGAGGTAGAAACCCGTGAAAACTGGATAGTGTTGGAAACATCTACCAACAACCAGTTTCGGTTTACTTTTCCGGGTTTGTCGGTAGAAGAAAAAGCCATTGTAGCCCTCATCGACGATATCAAAGCTTTTGCCCCCACCTACATTGTTGCCAGTGGTAGTTTGCCGCCGGGGCTGCCGCCGTATTTCTATGGCCTCATTGTAAAAACCGCCAATGCCCTCGGCGCTAAATGCATCGTCGACACTTCTGGCGAAGCACTCGAAGCACTGCGTGGCCGCAATGCCTTTCTTATCAAACCCAACATTGGCGAACTCTGCAAGCTGTTGGGTAAAAACTACATCGACAAGGCGGATGTGCCCCACGCTGCCCGTCAGGTATTGCACGATGGTTTTGCAGAAATGGCTGCTGTGTCCATGGGTCCGCTGGGTGCCTGGCTGGTGACCAAAAGCGAACAGTTTTTTGCCCCCGCCCCCGAAGTGCCCAAGCGCAGTACCGTAGGTGCCGGCGACAGCATGGTGGCAGGCATCACCTACATGTTGCAAAAAGGCGGCAACCTGCTCGATGCCATCAGCATGGGTGTGGCCTGCGGTTCGGCAGCTACGATGAATGAAGGTTCACAACTCTTCAATGCAGAAGATGCTCGCAGGCTCTACCACGAGGTAAGGCAAAACGTATAAACATTGCCACATATATCAAACCACTTACTTTGCAACAAATGATTGCTTGTATGCAAGGCAAAAAATGGCTGCTACTCTTGGTAGCATGCGGTGCCGTATTGCTGGCTGCCGCTCAAAAAAATGACAAGGCGCTGGAAGAAGCCCTGCTGAAAATGACGCAAGGTTTCAAAGGCGATATCGGCTTTTACATCAAAAACCTGAAGACCGGCAAAGTAGCCAGTTACAACGCCGATACGGTGTTTCCCACGGCCAGTATTGTAAAAGTGCCCATCCTGGTGGGCATACTCGATAAGCTGGAAAAAGGCGAACTCAATTACCACGATCAACTGACCTATGCCGACTCGCTGTACTATGCCGGCGTAGATATTTTGGGTGCCTTTAAAGACGGCGAAAAAATTGAACTCAGCAAAGTCATCATGCTCATGTGCACCACCAGCGACAACACGGCCAGCCTGTGGTTGCAACAGCTGGCAGGCACGGGCACCCGCATCAATCAGCTGATGGATGAACTGCGCCTGCCCAACACCAAAGTAAACAGCCGCACCCCCGGCCGCGAAGAAATCCGCAAGCAGTATGGCTGGGGCCAAACAACCCCTGCAGAAATGGCCACTCTGTTTGAAAAAATGCTGCAACGGGAAGTGATCAATGGCAATGCCAGCGATAAAATGATGCGCATACTGGGCCGCAACTATTGGGATGAAGAAGGCCTGAGCAAAATTCCGCCCGGTGTATTTGTGGCCAGTAAAAACGGCGCTGTAGATGCCAGCCGTAGCGAAGTGATGTATGTAAACGGTCATAAGACGCCTTACATTTTTGCGGTATTTACCAAAAACAACGAAGACCGCAGCTGGGAACCCAGCAACGAAGCCTGGGAACTGACCCGCCGGATGAGTGATTTTGTGTGGACGTATTTCAATGCCGAATAATGAAGTGGAACGAACGGGTACTCAACTTTATACAACAGTTACAACCGCCGCAGGTACCGCCGCCCTACGAAGTGCTGTACCCCTTTGCCGATGCTGATGTGCTGCAGGCCTGCCGGCAGTTTTACAAAAAATACTATGCCGATGCAGCGCCCCGCTACATCATGATTGGCATCAACCCCGGCAGGTTGGGAGCCGGCATTACGGGTGTTCCCTTTACCGATCCCATCCGGCTGAAAGACAGTTGCGGCATTGCCAACCCTTGGCCCCGCAAGCCGGAGCTCAGCTCCATTTTTATGTATGAAATGATGGAGGCCTTTGGCGGAGTGGCTGCTTTTTACCAGCAGCTGTACATCAGCTCCATCAGTCCGCTGGGCTTTGTAGCCGATGGCAAAAATGTGAATTACTACGACGATCGCCTGCTGGCCGAAGCCGTGCTGCCCTTTGCGCAGCAATGCCTTGATACCCAACTGAACTGGCCCGTGCAGCGCAGCGTGGCCTTTTGCATAGGCGAAGGCAAAAACCTGCAGTACCTGCAGCAGCTCAATCAGCAGCACCAGTGGTTCAACCACATTGAAGCCCTGCCACATCCACGGTTTGTAATGCAATACAAGCGTACCCAAATTGATGCCTATATCGATCAGTACCTGCAGGCATTTTCCCGCCATGGCATAGCAGCCTCCTGACCGCTGGTACAGTTGCTGGTTTTTGTTTCAAATTTTTTTTGAGAACCTTGTAACCAATTGGCTCCAAGGGCGTAATACCTTGCAACCACCCCACAGAAAGAAACACTCAACCACGCTGCTATGACCGAAAGAGAGTACAATGAATGTGTAAAGCAATACGCCGACAACGTGTATCGGTTTATTGTCAAAAACCTTCGGCATACCGAAGACGCACAGGATGTGGTGCAGAGTGCTTTTGAAAAGCTGTGGGCCAACCGCGATAATGTGGATCCGCTGAAGGCCAAGTCCTACCTCTTTACCATTGCCTACAACCAAATGATAGATCATTTGCGCAAGGTGAAGCGGATGAACTACAAAGAGGAAATTCCGGAAGGCGCCCTCGGCACCGGCGACCAGCCCAAGCTGTATTTGAAAAAGGCCTTGGAAAATGCGCTGGCCACCCTCAACGAAACACAGCGTAGCCTGGTAATGCTGAAAGATTACGAAGGCTACAGCTACGAAGAAATAGGTAAGATTATGGACCTGAACGAAAGCCAGGTAAAAGTGTACCTGCACCGGGCAAGGGTGCAGCTCCGCAACTATCTCGTACGCATCGAAAACGTAGTATAACACACACCCACCACCGACGTATAATTTTCTAATCATGACCATCAACAGAAACAATTACGAAAACTTCTTCCTGCTGTATGTGGACGGCGAACTGGCCCCGCAGCAGATGCTGGAGGTGGATGCTTTTTGCGAAAAGCACCCCGACCTGGCCGAGGAGTTGCAGCTGCTGATGGACACCCGCCTCACACCCGACCACGAACTGGCATTTGAAGGAAAAGACGACCTGCTGCAACCCGAACTCTGGGATGCCGACCAGCTGACGCCGCTGCAATCATCCCTGCTCGATTTGCTCGACCGCACACCCACCGCCGACCCCAACACACTCAGCAACGAACCATTGGTACAAAAAGAATGGCAGCTGTTGCAACACACCCGCCTTACTGCCGAAGCCGCAGCCATGCCGCAAAAGCATCGCCTCATCAAAGCCATGCAGTGGGATGCCGACAACCTGACCAGCACTCAGTTGCAATTGCTGGAAGCACTGGACAATGGCGGCACATTACCCGCAGCAGTGCTGGCCGATGCCGAAACGCACAAAGACTGGCTGCTGCTGCAGCAAACGCTGCTGCAACCCGAAGCCGTGCTGATGCCCAACAAAGAAAAATTGTTGCGCAGCGAAGCTGGAGAAAAAGCACCGGTTGTTCGGTTGGCCGCCTGGAAAAAACTGGCCGTAGCAGCTGCGGTGATTGGCATTGGTTGGTTTGCTTTTTTCAACAACAGCAATACTACCACTGTAACCGAAGAGCAGCCAATGCAGGCCAAGGTGAATACGCCTGGCAGCAAACAGCCATCGGTGCAATCTGTAGCACAGGCAGATTCTAACCAACAAGTGTTGCCAAAGCAGCCGACCCCCGATGCACCTCAGGCACAGTATGCGGTCAATCAGCCGGGTAAGCAAACGCCGGTGATAACCACAACCGTGCAAACTGCCACCACGCAGCCTGCTACCACAGCACAAGACAATGCACAAAGCAACGAAGAAAGAGCCCGCATGATTGCCGCTTATCGCTTGTCGCCAGAAGAAACGGCAGCCCTTAATGCAGGCCAAACGCCTAAGGCCATGAAGGCCAATATTCAAACCGAGGCCATGCCTGCTACACTGGCCGTGCAAGCCAACAGCAATAGCAAAATGCAGGCCTCTTATGCAGCCATGACCGAAATGGAAACCGAAGAAGAAGACAACAGCATCAACATAGCCGGCGCCAAAATCAACAAGCAAAAGTTGCGTGGCGTTTTCAGAACTGTAACCCGCAAGGTCACTCGTTCGTTTGACAAAAGCGAAGTAGTAGCCGCCAACGACAACGGCGCTGCCACTATGAAGTAAACAGCATAGATTGATGCAATTTTTCAGGAAACACTTTCAACACAATAAATTCCTACAAACAATGAAGACAATGTTACTCGCAGCGGCCTGCACTACAGCCGCATTGGCAAGCTATGGCCAATCAGACAGCACACGCACCGAAACCGCGGATACCATCCGGGTAGGCAACATGACCATTATTAAAAAAAAGGGCAACACTACTACGGTAGAATCTAAAGGCGATAACACCGTACGTTGGACTTCAGGCAAAAAGAAGCCCAAGCATGTAACCACCAACTGGATGACTTTTGATTTCGGCTTCTCCAATTTTACCGACAATACCAACTATGGTAGTGCAGCGGCACAAGCCTATGCTCGTCCGGCGGCTGGTGCGCCAGCATTCAACGGCAGCGATTTTAACCTCCGCAATGGTAAAAGCGTAAACGTAAACCTGTGGATTGTTCGCCAGCGGGCCGGCATTACCAAAAACCGGGTGCTGAATGTATCGTACGGTTTGATGCTGGAGTTGAATAACTATCGCTTTGACACAGACCTGAAAACTTCTTATGTAAAAGGCAGCGATCCACATGTTTTTCGTGACAGCAAAACCTTTGAAAAAAATAAACTGGCACTGGATTATATAACCGTTCCGCTGATGATTGGTATTGATACCAAACCCAACGGTGGTGGCTTTAGCCTGAGTGCTGGTGTAAGTGCCGGTTACCTTTACAGCAGCCGCAACAAGCAAATAAGCAACGAAGCCGGCAAGCAAAAAATCAAAGGCAACTTTGATATTGAACCCTGGAAATTTCAATACGTAGGAGAAATTGGCCTCGGACCTATTTTGCTCTACGGTAGCTATGCGCCCAAGAGCATGTACAAATCTGGTTTGGATCATGCACCCTACAACATTGGCCTGCGCTTTGGCGACTGGGATCAGCTGTAAGTACAACAACTATAGATTTTTAACAACAGCCAGCAATCATTGCTGGCTGTTCTCTTTTATAACATTCATTAACCTTGGTTGGCATGATAGTAACGTTGTGGTGACTATGCTCACATTGCACCGGCAATGAATGTGGTCACTTTGGAGTATCATTTTCGCAGTTAACAACAACACGTATGACACGCCAATCTCCCGTTTCCCTGCTTGCTGCTATGTTGGTTCTGATGGTTGCCTGTGCCAAAACCGATCGGGTACAAGCCAGCCCCGGAAAAAATTCCGCCATGATGAATACGCAAATCATGGCTTTGCCTGCAGAGCCGCTGAGTGCTTATGAGCAAGCCAGTTTGCTGCACATGCGGGAAGAAGAAAAACTGGCCCGGGATGTGTATCAGGCATTGTATGTCAAGTGGGGCCTGCAGCAATTTGGCAACATTGCCGCCAGCGAACAACGCCACATGGATGCGGTACTCAATTTGCTCAACAAGTACAACCTGACCGACCCGGCAGCCAACAAACAACCCGGCGAATTTGCAGATGCCGGATTGCAACAACTCTACAACAAACTGGTGGCTGATGGCATGCAAAGTGCCAGTGCTGCATTAACAGTTGGCGCCACTATTGAAGACCTCGATTTGTTTGATTTGGCCGAAGCCATCGAAAAATCAGACAACCAAGACATAGACATGGTGTATGGCAATTTGGCAAAAGGAAGCCGCAACCACATGCGGGCCTTTAACCGTGGCCTGCAGAGCAGCGGCATTACGTATGTGCCGCAATACATTTCGCAAACCTTATTTGAAAGCATCATCAAAAGTGCTCTGGAGCGGGGCATGCAATAAGCAGCCCTGTACAAAAACTTTCAAGTCGGCATTAGGCCGACTTTTTTATTTTCAGCGCATGGTAATGCTGGTAGATACAATAACGCCGCGGCTGCAATACATGGCGGCATGGCTGGGGCAGCGTTTGCAAGGCAAACCCTTGCCACTGGTTACTACTGTTGCAGCGCTGCCATTGCAAGAACCGGTCATTAATTATTCAACGCAACAGCTTACACAAATACAATATCAGATACAACCCGACGGGTTGTTGTACGAAACGGGAATTGCTGACAAAGCTGTGCCACAAGGTCGCTGGCAAAACCAAGCCATCATTTTCCCAGCCACAGCCGGCGATCATCCTTTTGATGTGTTAGCGGCTGCGTTTTATTGCATTACCCGCTACGAAGAATATTTGCCCAAATATGAACCAGATGAGTACGGTAGGTACAGTCATACCAACAGCGTGTTGTTTCAGCTGGGCTGGTTGAAAAGACCCATTGTAGATGAATGGTTGCTGCAGTTAACCACTGCTTTGCAAGAACGTTTTCCAGAATGGCAACCTGTACCTACAAAAGCCAGCACCTTGCTCAGTTTTGATGTAGACCTGGCATGGAGTTATTTGCACAAAGGCTTTTGGCGCAATGTGGGCGGCGCTGTAAAGTCGTTGCTGCGCAATGATAAAACGGCATTACAACAACGCTTAGCTGTATTGCAGCACAAAGCTCCCGATCCGTTTGATGTATTTGCAGCGATACAGCAACAACATACAGCTGCACACATTCCGGCACAGTATTTTTTTCTGTTGGCACAAACACAAAAGGGTTACGATAAAAACATTTCACCCAATAGCACGGCTTTGCAGGCGCTGATGCGGCAAACAGCCACGCATAGTGCTGTGGGTTTGCATGCCAGTTGGGCTGCTTCATTGCAAGCGTCGGTTCTACAACAAGAGCAAGAAGTATTGCAACACATTTTGCAAATGCCCAACCAAAGCAACCGCATGCATTACATCAACTTCCGGTTGCCGCAAACATTTCGGGAGCTCTTACAAGTTGGTATTCTCAAAGAATACAGCATGGGTTATGGTACCATCAATGGCTTTAGAGCCGGTACAAGTGTACCTTACTATTGGTACGATTTGGAAGCTGAGTGTAGTACCGATTTGGAAATTCATCCCTTTGGCTGGATGGACGCCAACTCCATATTTGAACAAAAAGATACACCAGCAGATGCGGCCATCGAACTGCAACTGATGCAGCAGCGGGTACAGCAATCGGGCGGGCAAATGATCAGCATTTGGCACAATCATTTATTGGGGCTCGATGCATTGGGGCGCCAATGGTGGCCAGTGTATACCACGTATCTCCGCAATTTGTCTTCATGAAAAAAGCCCGCCACAGGGGCAGGCCGTTTTCATCACACCACACATAAATATTTTGGCTGCAGATAGAAAGTACTCGTATTATCATTTCAAAGTAAACAGGAACTTAGCATCAATCAAACTGATAATGACAATGTGCTCATAGATAGTTGCTATAATTTTGCCATATCGATGGGCCATCAAAATCTGTCGGCAACCACGCATGAACCTGCAGCAACTCGAATACATTGTAGCCGTAGATACACACCGGCATTTTGTAAAAGCAGCCGATAGCTGTTTTGTAACGCAGGCTACACTCAGCATGATGATTAAAAAGCTGGAAGAAGAGCTGGGTGTGAAAATTTTTGACCGCAGCAAGGTGCCCGTTATTCCTACCGATGTAGGCAAAGCCATTATTGATCAGGCCCGCATTGTGCTCAAAGAAGCGAAGCAACTGGAGCAAGTGGTACAGCAGCAAAAAGGCCAGCTCAGCGGCGATTTGCGCATGGCCATTATTCCTACGTTGGCCCCCTTTTTACTGCCATTGTTTTTGCCCCGTTTTTTGGCGCAATACCCGCAGGTGAAGCTGCACATTTCGGAAATGAATACCGAGCTCATCATCAAGCAATTGGAAAGCCAACAGCTGGATGCGGCTATACTGGCGACACCGCTCAAGCGGCCCACGCTGAATGAGCAACCTTTGTTTTACGAGCAGTTTGTGGTGTATGCTTCGCCGGGCAGTAAGCTCATGAAAAAGAAATATGTACTGGCCAGCGATATTGATGTGAACAAACTGTGGCTGCTGGAAGAGGGCCATTGCCTGCGTAACCAGGCCCTCAACTTGTGCGAACTGAAAAAGCAGGAACACGAAGGTTTTCAACTCGATTATGAAGCGGGTAGTATTGAAACGTTGAAGAAGCTGGTGGCCATCAACGAAGGCAGCACCATTATACCCGAGCTGGCCCTGCAAGACATGCCCGAAGCCGAACTGGATTGCATCCGGTTTTTTAAACCACCAGCACCGGTGCGGGAAATAAGCCTGGTAACGTACCGCCACTTTGTGAAGGAAAGGCTGCTGGATATTTTGCGTCAAACCATTTTAGAAAGTTTGCCCACCACCATATCCACCCAACCCGCCAAGCAACAGCATGCGGTGGCGATTGATTGAGAAAGGAACAATGCAGTAGGTAAAAAAAGAAGGGAATAACGCTTGATGTTATTCCCTTCTTTGATATTGATGAACTGAATTATCAATGCTTGATAAACCGCTCAAAAAACTCCCAGGTGCGTAGCATTTGATCCATGCGCTGGCGGTTGTTGCCGCTGCGGGTGATTTCGTGGGTGGCACCGGGGTGGCGTACATATTCTACCGTGCGGCCCAGCACTTTCAGGCTCTTGTAAAACTGTTCGCTTTGAATAACGCCCGTCCGCAAATCATTCTCTCCATGGAAGATGATGAGTGGCGTGGTTACATTGTGTACATAGTTGATAGGCGACTCTCTTTCCAACACATCGTAGGTGGCTTTTTGCCAAGGGTAGCCGCCAAAATAATTCGGCACCAATCGCCATGCGTTACCTTCTCCAAAAAACGTACGCAGGTCATACACACCCCTTTGAGCACAGGCGGCTTTAAAACGCTGGTCGTGGCCCAGCATGTAGCCAATGAGGTAGCCGGCATAGCTGCCTCCGGTTACGGCCAGTTTACTGGTATCTATCCAAGAAAATTCTTTGGCCGATTTGTCGAGGGCAGTGAGCACATCGTTCATAGGGCCATTGCCCCAGTCGTTGATGTTGGCTTGCATAAATGCCTCGCCATAACCACCACTGCCGCGGGGGTTGCTGTACACCACACCATAGCCTTTGGCACAGTAGTATTGAAACTCATGCCACATGCTGTTTTCGCCGGGGCCCCACATAGCAGTAGGACCACCGTGTATTTCCAGAATGGTGGGATATTTTTTGCCCGGCTCCCAGTTGGCAGGCTTCATCACCCAGTATTCTACTTCCAATCCTTTTTCATTTTTGAAACTGCGCTTTTCCGGTATGCTCAATGTTTTCTTCGATACCCAATCGTGATTGAAGGAACTGAGGCGTTGTTGGTTTTTGGCCACAGCATCTGCCTGGTATAACTCAAACGGATTGCTGATGTCTGTTTTTAAAAACACGAGTTTGCCCGCTTCTTCTTCAAAGCTGCCTATGCCTTCGTTGAAGCTGGTGAGTTGCTCCAGTTTTTTGCTGGCGATGTGCAGGCGATACAGCACCACACCACCATTGCTCTGGCTGGTAAAATAGAGGTACTGCTCATCAGCGGTCCAATCTATTTGGCTAATGTTTCTATCGAAAGGAATGCTGATGCGTTTACTCAAATCACCTGTTTTGGCAATGGCCAGTTTGCGTTGGCTTACAAAACTGGTTTTGCCATAGCTGTAGGCCAGCCAGGTGCCGTTGGGCGATAGACTGCTGCCGCCGAAGCCGCTGTCTGCAGCACCGAGCAGCATTTGATACACATTGCTGCCGGCATACTTTCGATAGATAGCTGTTTCCTGTTGTACCCTGTCGGGGTGCAGCTCGGGGTTGAAGGCCGCTTCGAGCAATACATCGCCGCTGTTGCCTATAAACTGCACATTGCTCACACTCATGAAACCAGCGCTGATGTTTTGGGCTACTGCACCGGGTATGGCATCTATCACAAATGCATGGGCGATACTGATGGCGGAAGAAGTGCTGCTTTCCTGCTGAAAGTTGAGCTTGCTGATGACTTTCGCTTTGTTGTCTTTTTCGTTTTGCTCCAGCCATGCACGCACTTCGGCTATGGAGCCATCGGGGTTGAGGGCTGCGTTAGAAGGCAGCAGTTGCTCATTGCCGGCAAAGCCCGGTTTTTCGAGGCTCCAAGTAGGCAGTTTTTTTCCGGGATTGAGCAGGCTGTCTTTCACAATGTCTTGCGGGCTGTAGCTGCTGTAAAACAAGATGTGTTTGCCATCGGGGCTCCACTGTGGGTTGCCGGCGCCGTTGGTCATGCGGGTAAGCTGCACCGGCTCGCCACCACCACTCAATGACAGCAAAAAGATTTGTGGTTTCATATCGGCTACCCGAACGAAGGCGAGGGTTTGTCCATCGGGGCTGAGGCTGGGAGCACTGGCCCCTTCTTTGGCGGTGGTGAGCTGGCGGGGCTGGCTTTTGCCATCGAGCTGTTGCAGCCAGATTTGCGTTTGGTAATTGTACTCCCACTTGTTTTTTTCGTCGGGTACAATGCTGGTAACGGTGTACACCACTTTGCTACCGTCGGCACTTACATCTACACTACCGGGTTGTTTTATTTTCAGCATATCGGTGAGCTGAATGAGGTTGCTTTGGGCAGCGGCGGGCAGTTGGGATGCAGCCAGTAAAACACAAATCAGAAGCAAGCGAATGGATGTCATGAAGAATAAATTTTGAACATGAAATGTAAGGATATGCCAAGATTGTTTGACGGCAAATGCCGGTGAACTGTGCAGCCGGATGTTTGTTGATAGTAGCACAAAGCCGAAGGGCTGCGGGATGGAGCGGATACCCCGCAGGCCGCAGCGCAGCAAGGGCGAGGAGTAGCAGTGACAGCCCGAACTACGGCTGAGCCGTGCACATACGCACACAGCCCCTAATTTCGCTCCGCTGCTTACAGCGACATGTTATTGTCAAATTGTTCCATTTTCAAATTAGCAAATTTTATGAGCAACCTGATACAAGAATTCAACGACTACCGGACCCGCATGAACGAGGTGATTTTGAGCAAGGATAATCTGGTGATTAAACGCCTGTGGAACCTGGACACCAACACCTATGCCGAAGGTGCCCTCAGCACCAAAACCAAAGAAATGATGGGCCTCGTAGCCAGTATGGTGCTGCGCTGCGATGATTGCATTAAATACCACTTGGGCAAATGCCATGAGCTGGGTGTGAACACAGCAGAGATGTATGAAATATTTGCCGTGGCCAATATTGTGGGTGGCACCATAGTGATACCCCATACCCGCCGGGCAGCTGAGTATTGGGAAGAGCTGCAGGCACAGGAGACTGCATAAACTGGTTGGCAACGTTTTCGTAAAAAAGCCGGGCCAAAAATGAGGCCCACGCCAGCCGGCCTGCTTTTTGTCACACTATGGAATGTGTGAAACCGGTAAATTCGCAGGAATACTTAAAATGATTGTTTGAGCATGAGTACAGATGTGGCAACAGCCCCCAAGCTTACCGCAAAAGATTTTGCAACCGACCAGGAAGTACGCTGGTGCCCCGGTTGCGGCGATTACAGCATATTGGCACAGGTACAGCGGGTGATGCCCGACCTGGGTATTCCGAAGGAAAACATTGCCATCATTAGCGGCATTGGTTGCAGCAGCCGTTTTCCGTATTACATGAACACGTTTGGCATGCACAGCATTCATGGCCGTGCTACTGCCATAGCGAGTGGCCTCAAAGCCAGCCGCCCCGAGCTGAGTGTGTGGATTGTGAGTGGCGATGGTGACAGCATGAGTATTGGTGGCAACCACACCATTCACCTGCTGCGCAGAAACCTCGACGTAAACCTGATGGTGTTCAACAACCAGATTTATGGTTTGACGAAGGGCCAATACTCACCTACATCTGAAACCAATAAGATTACGAAGAGTACGCCCATGGGCAGTATCGATCATCCGTTTAACCCACTGGCGCTGGCCATGGGTGCCGATGCGACGTTTATTGCCCGCAGCATGGACCGCGACCCCAAGCACCTGCAGGAAACACTGAAACGTGCTCATGGCCATAAGGGTACCAGCTTTGTAGAAATCTATCAGAACTGCAACATCTTCAACGATGGTGCTTTTGAAATATTTACAGAGAAAGGCACCAAGGCGGACGAAGTGCTGTTTTTGGAACACGGCCAGCCCATGATTTTTGGTGCGGAAAAAAATAAGGGTGTTCGCCTGAACGGCTTTACACCAGAAGTGGTAACACTGGGCGAAGGCTTTACGGCCGACGACCTGTGGGTACACGACGAGCACGATATTTTCAAAGCACAAATACTGGTGCGTTTGTTTGATGACCCCCGTACACCGGGCCACCTGCCTCGTCCGTTTGGCGTGTTTTACCAAACCGACCGCCCCTGCTACGAAGACGTAATGGCCATGCAACTGGAAGAAGCCGTAGCTAAAAAAGGCAAAGGCAACCTGGCGAAGCTGCTCCGTGGCAATGAAACCTGGGAGATTTTGGGGTAGTGGGTTTGTGGTTTGGTAAGTTGAAAGGTTTGCCTGACTGTTTAACAAAGAACTCTCATCATGTAGAATAAGTAAAGAAGCTACACCCAAATAGTGTAGCTTCCTTTTTTGATATAAGAACACAAGAACCGGCACATTTTTGTGCTGAAAAAAACACATCAATTTCCCTTGACATTCTCCGCATTTAATTTCGATCCCCGGTTACAAGAAAGCATCGAGTCGATGGGCTACCAAAACGCCACGCCGGTGCAAGAGCAGGTAATACCGCTCATTATGGAAGGCCGCGACCTGATAGCCAGTGCCCAAACCGGCACGGGCAAAACCGCCGCCTTTCTGTTGCCCATCATTCACAAACTCCTCACCGAGCCACGAGACCACCACTCCGTAAACTGTTTGGTGATTGTGCCCACCCGTGAGCTGGCAGTACAAATCAGCCAGGCGCTGGAAGGCATGAGCTACTTTACCGACATTGGCGGCATACCCGTGTATGGTGGTGGCGATGGCGATTTGTTTAGCCAGGAAAAAAAAGCCCTCAGCACTGGTGCCGACATCATTATTTGTACGCCCGGCCGCATGATTGCCCACCTCAACATGGGTTATGTAAAACTGCACGGCCTCAAATACCTGGTGCTCGATGAAGCCGACCGCATGCTCGACATGGGTTTCCACGGCGATATCCTCCGCATCATCAACTACCTGCCCAAAGAGCGGCAAAACCTGCTGTTTAGTGCGACCATGCCGCCCAAAATCCGCGACCTGGCCAAGAAGATTTTGCATGACCCGGCAGAAATCAACATTGCCATCAGCAAGCCGCCGGAAAAAATAAAGCAGGGTGCGTTTATAGTGTATGATGAGCAAAAAATAAAACTGGTAACACTCTTGTTGCGCACCACGCCGTACCGGTTGGCCATTGTGTTTTGCAGTAGTAAAGAGAGTGTAAAACGCCTCACCTTCGACCTGAAGAAAGCACACCTGAAAGTAGCCGAAATACACAGCGACCTGGAACAGCAGGAACGTGAACACGTACTGCTCGACTACCGCAACGAAAAAATTAAAATACTCGTAGCTACCGATATCATGAGCCGCGGTATTGATATCGACATCATTGATTTGGTGATTAACTACGATGTACCGCATGATGGGGAAGACTATGTACACCGCATTGGCCGTACTGCCCGTGCCGAAAGAGATGGCACTGCCTTTACCTTGGTGAACCCCAGAGACCAGCGCAAGTTTGCCGGCATTGAAAAACTGCTGGAGAAAGAAGTGCCCAAGTTGCCCTTGCCCAGCGACCTTGGCCTGGCACCCGAATGGAAACCGTTTGAACGCCGTGAAGGCGGCTTTGGCGGTGGCCGTGGTGGCGGCGGCAAAAAGCCCTTCCGGGGAGATGGTAAAGGCAGGCCGCAAGGCGGTGGTGGCCGGCCCGGCGGTAAACCTGGCGGCGGCAAGCCCGGTGGTTTCCGACCCAAGCCTGGCGGAAGTGGCCCCAAACCTCCGCATGCATAAATACAATTACGATACTCAACAGGCTGCATGATTTTCCTGCGGCCTGTTTGTTTTGATAGTCCTCATCTCGGGACGAGGATTCAGTGGTTGTCAGATTTTATCTGGCAGTTGTATTGACTGTAGTCGAATGACCAGTGCATCCCCGACAGGAGTCGGGGACGAGGAGCGAAACAGTTTCACGTAATTGTCGTAATGCAATAGCCCACGGTTTAAACCGTGGGCTATTGTTGCACCTCCAATAGGAGTTTGGAGTGAGGGGAGCGTTGGTTATCAAGCACCAACAACCACCCACCATTTATTTCACCAGCTTCAATTCTTTGATGATGTTGCTGGCACCACCCAGTTTATCTACACACCACAGCACGTAGCGAATGTCTACGCAAATGGTGCGGCAGAGGTCTTTGTCGAAATTGATTTTGTGGCTGAGGGCTTCGTAGTTGCCATCAAATGCCAGGCCAATGAGTTCGCCATTGCCATTGATAACAGGTGAGCCGCTGTTGCCACCGGTAATGTCGTCGGTGGTAATAAAACCAATCACCAGGTCTTTGCGAACGGGGTCGGCATAGGGACCAAAGTCTTTCTTTTTCAGCAATTCAATTTGCTTAGCGGGCAAATCAAACTCATAATCGCCGGGCTTGTATTTTTCCAGTAAGCCGCTGCTGGTGGTTACAAAATCATACTTCACGCCATCTCGGGGCTTGTACGATTTTACATTGCCAAATGAAGTACGCATGCTAAAGTTGGCATCGGGGTACATCACTTTGGTAGCGTTGGCTTCGCGGTAGGCTTTCAGGTACAGGTGGCCCAGCTCTGCATTGGCGTTGTTGAATGCATCGAGTTGTGGTTTGTACTTGTTCCAGTTTTCGCGGAAAGATTTGGCGGTATAATACAATGGGTCATTTTGCAGCGAACCGGCATCGGGGTTGCCCACAAACGTGGTCCACTTTTGATCATCGAGAATGAGGCTGTTGGCAAACGCTGCCGCTGCCCACATTTTGTACGTGTTGTCATCATTCAGGCTGCCAAAGCCTTGCTTCATGAGGTTGTAAAACATCACGGGTTGCTGGTCGGGCACTATGTCTTTGTTGAACGCCTTTACCAGCTGCCAAAGCATTTGCTGTTCGCTGGGTTTGTTCAGGTCTTTCAGCAATGCAGCACGTGCATTGCTAAGTTCGGCCAGTGCTTTTTTAGCATCGCCGCCACCCTTGGTGAGGAAGCGTTCTACCGCTTCTAAGCGGTTGGCAAATTTGATAACGGAAGGACCGGTAATGCCTTGTTCATAGTATTCTTTTTGCTTGGCATAGGGCAACCAGGCCGCGTAGGCTTTTTCATAGTTGCTGAAAATGCTGGCATACTCCGCTTTGTTGTTTTTGGTAATCCATGCCTGCAATGCATCTTCTTGTTTTTTCTTGGTGGCGTACACATCGTACTTCAGCAGTTGCTTGGTTTCGCCATCATAAAACTTCCAGTAGTTGGCCAGGCTGGCAAAGTTGCTGGCGAGTTGCAATTTCACCGCCGCATCTTTTTTCATTTCTTCAAACATGGCTTTCAACCGGATGTCACGCATGTATACGAAGGCCGGATTTTTGACATCGGTAGCCAGTTGTATGCCATACGAAGTTTCGAAACGGTTGGTGCTGCCGGGATAACCGAAAATCATGCTGAAGTCTCCTTCTTTTACACCCTTAAGGCTGATGGGTAAAAAGTGCTTGGGTTTCAGCGGTACGTTTTCGGTGCTGAAGTCGGCGGGCTTGCCATCTTTACCGGCATACACACGGAAGATGCTGAAGTCGCCGGTGTGGCGGGGCCACTCCCAGTTGTCGGTATCGCCACCAAACTTGCCTACACTTTCGGGTGGTGTGCCTACCAGTCGTACGTCTTTGAAACGTTCGTAGGTGTACATGATAAACTGGTTGTCTTTAAACATGCCATACACTCTCGCTTCGTAGTGAGTGCCGGCAGTAGCGGCTTTGGCAATGGCATCAAATACGCCGGCCTTTTTGGCTTCCCAGTCTTTCCAGCTCAGGCCTTTCATGCTGTCGAGTACTTGTTTGGTTACATCATCAATGCGTACCAAAAACTGTACACTCAGTCCGGCAGAAGGAATTTCGTCGGCTTTTGTTTTGGCATAAAAGCCATCCCTCAGGTAGTTGTTTTGCATGCTGCTGACACTGGCAATAGCGCCGTAGCCGCAGTGGTGGTTGGTAAAAATCAATCCTTCGGCACTTACGATTTCGCCAGTGCAACCGCCACCAAAAATGATGATGGCATCTTTCAACGAGCTTTTATTGATGCTGTACAATTGTTCGGGTGTCAGCTTCAATCCTTTGGCTTTCATTTCAGCATATTTCTGCTGACCCAGCAGGTAGGGCAGCCACATGCCCTCGTCGGCCATGGCCGTCATGCTCAATAGCAAGCCAATGGCTACAAACAGTTTTTTCATACTCAAGTAGGTTTAAAAATAGTTGGCACAAACCTATGCCAAATGCCTTGTTGGCGTTGCCAAATTCCGTTAAAGCCCTGCATAAAAACATGACTTGGAACAGCTCATTTTTTGATGGGACGCAGATTGGCAGGATGGGAACGGATTTGCGCTGATTTTTCTCTCGCAGGCCTCCCGGCCTGTGAGCATTGGTTACTCTATGGCAATAGATGGATAGCCGCTGATGCACGGATTTTTTTATGTAACAGTTGGACGAGGATTTGCAGGATAGGAACGGAGGAACACGGATTTTGATTGGGATAAAACAATGTTCTAATCCACAGACGATTTGCTGATCGACGATAAAAGCCCCAAAGGGGCGGAATACTTTAAGCTAAGGGTGTAGCCCTTGGTAGTAAGGAAACACAAAACAAACAAAGCCCTGAAAGGGCGGTATAAAATGATAGCCGCAGATACACAGATTATTGGATAAAAGAGTGCCTTTTCAATCTGTGAATTCGTGGCGTAAAACAATTCTGGCCACAGATGCACAGATTTTTCGACTAAAAAAAACAGCCTTCACATCATGTGAAGGCTGTTGGTATTACTTAAAACAAAGTATTTACATGCTCCAACTAACGGTGCCGTCTTTTTCATCTTTCAGCTGAATACCCAAGGTCATCAGCTGGTTGCGGATGGCATCGCTGGTTTGGTAGTCTTTGCGGGCCTTGGCTTCTTTGCGCAGCTGAATGAGCACATCCATCACGCCGCCCAGTTTGCCATCATCTGCAGCCCCTGCAGCCGAAGGGCTTTGCAGTCCGAAAATGTCTTCGAGCCACACTTTCATTTGCAATTGCAATTGGGTAAGCGTAGCAGCACTCAACGCCGTGGTAGCAATTTGTCCGCCTTTGATGCCGTTGATGATGGGCGCCAGTTCAAACATATTGGCGATTACTTTGGCGCTATTCAGGTCGTCGTTCATGAACTCGGCAAACTCCGTCACCAGCTTGTTCACTTTAGCATCCAGCTGTGCATCACCGGCACTGCTGCCAAACTTGGCGGCATCCAGTTTCTGCAGGTTTTCGTAGGCTTCCCATAGTCGCTTCAAGGCTTTTTCGGAACCTTGTAGTGCTTCATTGCCAAAGTCCAGTGTGCTGCGGTAGTGGCTCTGCAAAATGAAGAAACGAATGGTCATGGGATGGTAGGCCTGCTCCAGCAAGGGGTGATGGCCGCTGAAAAGTTCGGTCAGTTTAATCACGTTGTTGTAGCTCTTGCCCATCTTTTTGCCATTGATGGTAATCATGTTGTTGTGCAGCCAGTAGCGGGCCATCAGCTTGCCGTGGTGGCAAATGCTGCTTTGGGCAATCTCACTTTCGTGGTGCGGAAACTGCAGGTCCATGCCGCCGCCATGGATGTCGAACTCTTCGCCCAGGTACTTGCTGCTCATGGCCGAGCACTCAATGTGCCAGCCGGGAAAACCTTCGCCCCAGGGGCTGGCCCAGCGCATGATGTGCTCTGGCGGTGCTTTTTTCCAAAGAGCAAAGTCGGCCTTGTCGCGTTTCTCTTCCTGGCCATCCAGCTCACGGGTGGTTTCCAGCATATCGTCCAGCACACGGCCGCTCAGCTTGCCGTAGGGGTTGCTGTCTTTAAAGTCATTGGCGTATTTTTTTACATCAAAATACACGCTGCCGTTTTTCTCGTAGGCATAGCCTTCGGCCATGATTTTCTTAATCATTTCTATTTGCTCCACAATGTGGCCGGTGGCGGTGGGCTCAATGCTTGGTTCTACGTTATTGAACTGCTTCATGGCCCAGCGAAACAAGTTGGTGTACTTGGTTACCAGCTCCATGGGCTCCAATTTTTCGAGCACAGCCTTGCTGGCAATTTTATCTTCTGCCTGACGGCCTTCTTCTTCAAAGTGGCCGGCATCGGTTACGTTTCGTACGTACCGCACTTTGTAGCCCAGGTGGGTGAGGTAGCGGTACAGCACATCAAAGGTGACGTAGGGGCGGGCATGGCCCAAGTGGCTTTCGCCACTTACGGTGGGGCCGCATACATACATACCTACGTGGCCGGGGGTAATCGATTGAAACGGTTCTTTAGAGCGGGTGTAGCTATTGTACACATGCAGTTGCGATGCAGCAGTATCAGACATATCAAAAGAAAATTAGGAATACAAATGAATGGGGTTGCAAAGATGCCGAAGCAAAAAGTAAGAAGTGCTGATTAACAGCAACAACAACAGGTATGGTAAATGGCGGTATTCATTTGCAGGGCAATGTTACGAATAAGCATTGAGCAAATACGTGATGATGGGGTAAGGTAAACGTGAAAATTTATTTCAGCAGCTGCAGGTCGGCCACCACAGGCAGGTGATCGCTGTAGTTGGAGGGCACAGTGGCGCATTGCGTTACTTCCCATTTGGGGTTGGCAAAAATGTAGTCGATGCGTAGCGTAGGTACCAAACCCATGTAAGTGCGGCCAATGCCAAATCCTTTTTTCAAAAACGCATCTTGCCAGTTGCTGCCGCGTAGCTGCCAGTAAGCGTAGCTGCCCGGCACATCATTTACATCGCCACAAAAAATGGCGGGGTAATGGCTGCTGTCGAGTATGGGCCGAATCTGATCGGCTTGTGCACCGCGGTTGCGGAAGGCACGTTTCATTTTCTGAAAAATATTGCTCGATGCTTCTACGAGTTGCTCACTGTTGTTGCCTGCCGCTTGTTCCAAATGCGCAAAATCGTTGCCCAGCAGTTTGTACGATTGCAGGTGCGACGTAAAAATGCGAATGGTATCTTTTTTCCAGGCAATGTCGGCAAACAACAAGCTTTCGGGACTAGACGTAAAAGGCACCCGCTTTTTGAACACGATAGGATATCGGGAAAAAATAGCCACACCGCTGGTGTACTTCCATGCCACCCGTGAGTAATCTTTCGACATCACATAGTAGGGGAACCCCAGTTCCTTCATCCATTGAATATTGTCGTGCCCTTCGTGGGGTTTGTCAAACTGGCCAAACTCCTGAAAGCATACCACATCGGCCCGGTAGGCCTTGATGAGGGCATACATGTTGCGGGTGGTTTCCCGCAGGGTTTTGGGGTCTTGTGCCCCGTTGCCTTTCATGGCTTTTACATTCCAGGTAAAAATGCGGAGCTGATTGGTACTCGATGGTTTGCGTTTGCTAAAATCGGGGTTGTGCGTAGCTACCAGCACACTCAGTTGCTGCCAGCCTAGCAGCAAAGTGATGATGGAAATAAGGGTGAATTTGATTTTGAAAAAAAACCAAAACACAACAAACAACAGCAACAAAATGCAGAGGTAGGGGATGGTGAGGCTGAGAAAACTAATGAGCCAAAACGATTCCGGATTAAGCCATGGCTGCAGACAGGCCAGCAAAAAGAGCATACTCACCAACAGGTTGGCGATGATGAAAAAACGTTTGCTCAATTTTCTGAAACTAAATGCCATGAGTAGGGGCTGAAATTAATGCCAATTGGGGTAAAGAAACCTGATTTAGTTTGTTATCGCCATCCAAAATCTGCAAGTAATGGTTTATGATCGCTGATGTGGAGTGTGTGGCTGTGCATTTGCAGCACTTGTAGCTGAGGGTGGTGCAGCAGGTAATCAATGCGCAGGTTGGGTAGCACCGAATTGCGGTAGGTTTTACCCCAGCCAAAACCTGTTTCCAGAAAGGCATCTTTCAGCGGGCCTTTTACCTTGCTATACACATACGATGTGGGAACAGAATTGAGATCGGCACCAAGAATAACCGGCACTGCACAGGTATCTAAAAAAGCCCGCAGCGTTTGCGCCTGAGTAGTATGATAGGCTTGAAAGTAGCGGAGCTTTTTGAGCTTGTTTCCGGTAACGAGTACGCTGGTATCCTGCTTGTATATAAACCCGAAAGTATCGGCGGGCAATACCCCCAGGTTGAGGTGCATACTCACAAAATGCGTGGTGGCCAGCCTTACGGGTTTACCATTCATTGCTATATCGGCCCAGCCAATGTAGGGGGCATACTCCCTGTTGGGATATTGCACCCGGCCGGTTTGTATAAAAGGCCTGCGGGAAAAAATAATAACGCCCTCTGTATTGGTGCCCCACGGTTTGGTGTCGGAAAAATAAGGGGCGAAATGAACGAAAGGATAGCCCAGCGTATCACGAATGAGCGACAGGTTGGACCAAAGCACCGGGCTTGCGTAGTTCTGAAAATCCTGCATCATTATCACATCAGGTTGCTGCTGGCGTATATACTGAACGGCCACTGATCTGTCTGTACTAAAGCGGTTGTGAAAAGTATCGATACCCGCCAGCTGCTCACAATTCCATTGCATAATGCGCAGCAAATGGTTCTCTTTTTGCGTTGACCATTGACCGGAGAAAGTATGCATGGCCCATACATTGCTCATAACAAGCATACCCATGCACCAACTGTACAACCAAAACCTGCGGTAGGCAAAACGAAAGCGGTATAACAAAAGCAGCAGTACACCAAAAGCCAGCCAGGTATAGGGCCAGCCAATGCCTAAAATGCCCATGGGCCACCAATGTGCAGGCGGTATGGTGTACAGCAACAGGCTTACTGCATACAGTACCAGTGCCGGCCATGCCAACAGCCGAATAAACCACGGAGAATTGTGTATGGGGTGCTGCTGCATGAAACGGTAAACGCTACAATTCTTCGTTGCTGGCTTTTTTCAAAAAGGCCTTTTCTTCATCCGATAGCGAGTGGTAGCCATGCACACTTATTTTATCGAGCAGTTCATCTACCCGTTGCTGTGTCAGTTTTGGGGTAGCTTTAAAAGGCGCAGGGCCTTGTTTGTAGTGTAGTTTTTCTTTTTGCTTGCGTTGCTGAGCATCCTTTTTTGGGTCGAACATGTGAAAGAACCAATGGTACAATTGATGCATCCATTCGCCCCAGTCGGCACCACGCTGCACGGCTTTCATATACATCAGGCCTATGAAACCACCGGCCAAATGAGCTACCGCAGTACCTGCACCTACACTGGCTATAAGGGCATAATCTATCAATACAAAAATGAGGGTGAGCACCCACAGCGGTATACCACCCATAAGCATAGGAAAAATGCGGTAGTTAGGCGCCAGTGCAGTAGTGGCTACCGCTACTGCCATTAACCCGGCGCCGGCCCCTTCCATAGGGCGAATTATATTGATTTGCTGCTGCAGGACCGGAAAAATATTCACCGTTATCAAAAAGAAAAAGGCACCTACCAAACCACCATAGATAAAAATGGGAGCCAGGTGCCGGTTGCCCATCAGGTCTTGCAAAATGTAGCCAAAAGCCCATAGCCACAGCATATTGCTGATGAGCTGCCATACACCGCTGTGTGTAAACATGTAGCTGAAAATGGTCCAGGGGCGGCTCAGCAATTTGGTAGGTTCAGCGGGTAGCGCAAACCAGTTGAATATTTGGGTAATAAATAAGCTTTCATCCACACCGCTTAGGTAGTAACCAATGCGCAAAAAGGTTATAAATACAAACACCACGGCCGTAACCGATATAAGGCCGACCAATGCATTGTTTTCTGCGCCCAGTAAAATGGTCCGCTTTTTTTGTCCTGGAAAAGTGCCCATATCCTAAGTGTGATTTTTTTAAAAATGAGCCTTGCGGCCGAATGAACATTTACAACGAATGAACAAGGAGCGTGGTTGTGGGGGTATTGATATTTTACTTAATAAAAACGGCGCCGGTTGGTTTTGTTCCAAAAGTACACCAGCAAAAAACCTACGATAGCACCCCCAAGGTGGGCCCACCGG
This sequence comes from Bacteroidota bacterium, assembly GCA_020161435.1. Classification (GTDB taxonomy): domain Bacteria; phylum Bacteroidota; class Bacteroidia; order Chitinophagales; family Chitinophagaceae; genus Phnomibacter. Next base: position 178,641 of record JAIUNV010000001.1, read on the forward strand.
GCAATGTTGTCGCCGGCACTGTTACGCACAGCCATGCTTAGTTCAAAAGCTATGTACAGCAGCACAAACCATTTGGCTTTGATGGGCACAAAAAAGTAGAGATAAATGTGGGTATTGGGAAATAAATAACCGAAGGCGGCGAGGCAGCCAAACACAGCGCCACTGGCACCCAGGGTGGCTTCGCTCAGCGAGTAGTTGGCATGTTCGGTTACCAGCATCACGGCTTGCTCGGCTATCTGCAGGTTGTTGGGCTCGTACTGCCAGGCGGTGAGTATGCGGGCCGCAATGTTGTAATCGTAGCCTGAGTTGAGGTTGTAAGTATTGTAATAATTGAGGTAGGCCTGCAGGGTAGGGTGTGCCTTAAACGATTCAAAATCGCTGATAAGCTGCATGTTTTCGTACCACAAAAAGCCGAGGTGTAAGAGTGCCGCACCCAAGCCACACACCAGATAGAAAATGAGAAAACGCTTTGGTCCCCACAGGTTTTCCAGAATAGAGCCAAACATCCACAACGCAAACATGTTGCTGATGAGGTGCATGAGGCTGCCATGCATAAACATGTGGGTAAACAGCTGCCAGGGCTTAAACAGCGGCGAAAACAAATGATGCAGGGCAAACAGGTTGCTGGTATTGCCCACTTTTATTTGTAAGTCGCTGCCGGGGTACACGCCGTCAAAAGTGATCTGTGCCAAAAACACCAGACCATTAATGATGAGTAGATTTTTTATGATTACCGGCAATATCTGAAAGCTACCGGGACGAAATTGAGTCATAAGAATGCCGCTACGTTTGTTTCGGTGCTGCGAAGTACGAACAAAATCAACAATCGATGGGCGAAGGCTTGTTAAGAAAAGCAGTTTTTGCACCACCCATAGGGTTTTCTCATTCAAATGCTATTGGCTATTACCCCTTTGGTACTGCTGAATCAGCGAAATAACTATTTCCTTGGGCAATGCTTCAATGGTACGGCCCGCTTTCCCCTTCATGGTTTCTGCTGCAAACAATGAATTGATGATGGCTTCTTCAGTTGCTTCGATAGCTGCCATAAACAAGGGTGTAGTGGCTTCGTTGTGCAGGTACTGTGCAGGCACCAGCATTGCTGCCGTTGGTTGATGCGGTACTTTGTTCGCTGTTGAAAAAGCAATGACATAATCGCCGCTGCCATTGCTGGCTATGCCACCTGTTTTGGCCAAACCCATAAAGGCCCGTTTGGCCAGCCGTTCGAGGTTGCGGGCATCGAGCGGCGCATCGGTCGCTACCACTATCATGCAGCTGCCATCGGGAGTATGATTGAGTTCATCTTTCAATGCATATTTCTGCAACAGCTGCCCCACAGGTACACCCGCTATTTCCAACACGCCGCCAAAATTGGTTTGCACCAATACGCCTACGGTATAGCCGCCCAAATTGGCCGGTAGCTGTCGGCTGGCGGTACCAATGCCGCCCTTCCACCCAAAGCACACCGTGCCGGTGCCTGCACCTACATTGCCTTGCGACAGCACACCTGTATCTGCCTGCAAAATGCTTAGCACTACCTGTGCCCGGCTCACATGCATGCCACGGATATCGTTGAGATAACCATCGTTGGTTTCACCCACCACCGCATTTACACTTTGCACTTTTTCATTGCCGGGTTGTTGCAAGGTATAGTCGATGATGCCTTGTATACCTGCAGGTACGCTGAGTGTATTGGTGAGCACAATGGGCGATTCAATATTGCCCAATTCAGCAATTTGTGTGCTTCCCGCCAGCTTCCCAAAGCCATTGCCTACAAATACAGCAGCGGGTACTTTTTGCTGAAACAAATTGCCGCCGTGTGGTACAATACTCGTCACACCTGTTCGTACTGAGTCGCCTTGCACAATAGTTATCTGCCCCACTTTTACACCCTGCACATCTGTAATGGCATTGAGCCTGCCTGTGGGCATTACACCAATGCGAATACCGTTTTGACGCAACAAATTGGGAGCTTGTGCTTGTACAGCATTGGAGGCCAACAAACTAGCTACCAATAAGAATGGTTTGAACATCATGCAGCGAAATGATTTACCCGAAAGATAATGGTTGCTACTGCTTCAGCACCAGTATGCTGATAAAATGCATGCTGCCATCCAGTGGCACGGTTTCTTCATGTTGCTCAATTGTAAAAGGAAGCAGTGCCTCAATAAAAGGCTTAGCCATGAGCCGCTGTGGTGTAGCCAACATAATGCAGGCACCTGCAGCCAATTGTTGTTGCAGTACCAGCAGCAAACCGGCAAATGCAGCGGGCTCGTAGTTTACATCACTCAGTAAAATGGTTTGTGGATGCCAATGAGAAGGCAGGTGCAGCCAATCGGCTACGGTACAAGTCACGTTTGTGCATTGGTGCAGTTGTTTATTGGCCTGCATCACCGGAATGGCGTTTGGTTCAATATCAGAGCAAATGACCTGCTGCGCAAAACGGGCTGCTACAATGGATGGCAAACCAATACCAGCAGCCAGCTCCAATACCAGCGGCACTTTTACCCAACGCGGATGTTGTAATAAGAAACTCGCCAAACCAATGGATGCCGGCCAAAGCCTTGCCCAATATGGGTTTTGCTGCTCTTGCAAGCAAGCATACACTGCCGTTGGCTCCGGCAGATACACAGTTATATTCTCTTGCTGCAGCGGTATGTTTTGGTTGGTAAGTGGGAAAAGCATTCTGAACAGCCGATGTGATAATTAGCAAATGAGCCAATATGAAACAAGTAGCAATAAAAAATAAGAAATAAGCAACAAAAAATAAGGAATAAGAAAGTGTGGAAACCAGCAAGTAAGCCTTGGAACCGGATGCAGTACAAGGACGTCTATTGCTCCCTCCGTTTACGCTGCGTCTCCGCGGTGATTAAAGTGAATAGTAAATTACTTTGTGCTCCTTTGTGTATTCCTTGTGTCTTCGTGGTTCAAAATCAATTTAGCTTCTGCACTTGCTGCAAATACCACTCACCACCATTTCGGTTTTGCTGGCTTCAAAGCCTTCGGGCATGCGTACAAAAGGTACATGCACATCATCAAGGCATTGGGTGGCACTACAGCGGGTGCACACAAAATGTACATGGTCGTCATGATGGTGGCCATCGGCACAACCGTCTTTACACAAGGCATAACGGGCTGCGCCATCGGAGCCCGGTATGGAGTGAATGATGCCTTTTTCGGCAAAGGCCTGTAAAGTACGGTAGATGGTAACCCTGTCAATGTTTTGCAGCGACTGTTCTATATCGGCATGGCGAAGGGCGCTGGCATTTTGCTGCAAAAACAGCTGCAAAATATTGCGGCGGCTATCTGTAACGCTCAGGGAGTTACGCTTTAGAATATCTGTTGTTGCATCTTTCATACTCCGGCTATTTGAAGAAAAAGAGAAAGCGATTATTGAGCAGGGCTATTGCCAAAAATATTGTTCACAAAACTGCTGCGATCGGTTTCTTTCAACAATTGAGGTATGTCTTCTTTCAACGAGTTTATTTCTTTTTGTTTTAAACCATCATAAATACCGCGTACCCGTCCTTGCCTATCTACGAGTGCTAAAAACTGCGAGTGCAAAAACTGATCGTTGATGTCGCCTACGTTGTTTTTAGGATCGTCAATATGATAGCTTTCACGGGCAATATTGTACAGCTCAAGTTTATTGCCGGTTACAAATTGCCACTGCTTGCCATCGGCCCCAATGCTATCGCAATAGCGCTTTAGCTGTGGTATGCTATCGTACTCTGGCTGGCAGGTATGGCTAAGCAGTGCAAATTCTTTTTCTTGCTGAAATGCCTGGTACACCGTTTTTACTTTGCCATTCATATTGGGGCAAATGCCCGTGCAGGTTACAAAAAAGTAGTTGGCCACGTACACTTTACCTTTGTAAGTGGCTTGTGTAACCGTGTCGCCATTTTGGTTCACAAAAGCAAAAGGCTTTACATAGCTAATTACTGGCAGCTTGCTTTTCCAGTTGTCGGTACCACGAAACACAAAAAAGAAAAAACCTGCCAGGGTAAGCAAGAAGGCCGAACCGTAAATCAATAACTTTTTATTTGTACTCATGATGGGCAAAGGTATCGTTTGAATGCATTGAACTTCCCTATATTTGCAATTCTGTTGCAAAACGTAGGTCTTGAATTTTCACGCATTATGCTAAAGATAAACTGGGATAAATTGGGTATAGCTGCTTCGGTGGCTTGTGCCCTTCACTGTGCGGTAATGCCATTGTTTATCTCCAGTTTGCCGCTGTTTGGCGTAAACCTGGTGAATAATAAGGGCTTCGAATTTTTTATGATTGGCCTGGCTACAGTTTTGGGAGTTTTGGCCTTACGCCATGGCTTTAAGCTGCACCATCACCGGTATATACCCATGTTACTTTTTATTGCAGGCATTGGGTTTTTAATAGCCAAAGAGTTGGTGGGCAATCATCCTTTATGGATGATTATTGCTGCGGTGTTGCTCATCGTTTCGGCGCATTTTCTCAATTACCGGCTTTGCAGGCAGGCCAACCACTGCCATACCGGCGATTGCAAGCATTAGTATTCAGTTGTTTCTTCTACTGCCGAACCGCCTTTTCTCGGACGGATAATTTCAAAATCATCGGGTAAATGTTCGTACACATTTACATCAAAAATTTTGCTGAGCATCCGGCAGTGTTTTACGGTTAGCTCCGTAATGTTGTTTTCGATTTTGCTATACGCAGCCTGCGATATGCCCATGGCTTTGGCCACAGTATCCTGCTTCAGCATTTTTTGTTCACGGAGATGTTTGATGACAGTTCCAGGCATAACAAGTAGTTAGGTTTTGTTCAAATGTAGTGGCCCAAAACAGCATATCTGCCACGGATGTTTGCGGTATCAGAAAAAAGTAAACCAGACGTTTCCATCTGGTTTACGGTATTCATCAAACCTTTCCACTTATCTACTTAGGCCCTTTCTGGTGCCAGTCCCCAATGTTCAGGGCTGCGCCACAGGCTGCTCAGCAACAATTCTCTCATAAAGAAGAATTCTTTAGGCAGCTTGTCGTACACGCTGCTAAACAATTCTTCGTGGCCGAGCAGTTCTTTCTTCCACAGCTCACGGTCTACTTCCATGATTTTGGCAAACTCTTCCTGGCTAAAATCGAGGCCTGTCCAGTCCATGTCTTTGTAGCGGGGCATCCAGCCAATGGGGCTTTCTACACCCAGGCTATGACCTTTGGCACGGTTTACAATCCACTTGAGTACCCGCAGGTTCTGACCAAAGCCGGGCCATGCAAAATTGCCCTGTTCGTCTTTGCGGAACCAGTTGACGCCAAAAATCCGTGGTGGCTCGGGCAGGTCGCGGCCAAACTGCAACCAGTGGTTCCAGTATTCGCCGGCATGGTAGCCCATAAAGGGCAGCATGGCAAACGGATCGCGACGCACTTTACCCACTTCGCCAAAGGCGGCAGCAGTCATTTCGCTACCCATGGTAGCGGCCAGGTATACGCCAAAGTTCCAGTTGAAGCTTTGGTACACCAGCGGCATGGTGGTAGCACGGCGGCCACCAAAAATGAACGCACTGATAGGTACACCAGCGGGGTCGTCCCATTTTTCATCGAGCACAGGGTTAAGCGCAGCTGGTGCAGTAAAGCGGGCATTGGGGTGTGCCACGGGTTTACCGCTGTTTTTATCGTAAGGTTGGCCATGCCAGTCTATCAATCCTTCTGGTACTTCTTTGGTCATGCCTTCCCACCACACATCACCATCGGGCGTTACGCCTACGTTTGTAAAAATGGTATCCTTTTTAATGGATGCCATGGCGTTGGGGTTGGTTTTTTCGTTGGTACCGGGGGCTACGCCAAAATAGCCGGCTTCGGGGTTGATGGCGTACAGCTTGCCGTCTTTACCCTTGTGAATCCAGGCGATATCATCGCCCACGGTGGTTACTTTCCAGCCATCCAGTCCGGCAGGTGGAATCATCATGGCAAAGTTGGTTTTGCCACAGGCGCTGGGGAAGGCGGCAGCTACATAATTCTTTTCGCCTTCGGGGCTTTCTACGCCCAGCAGCAGCATGTGCTCAGCCAGCCATCCTTCTTCGTGGCCCATTACAGAGGCAATGCGGAGGGCAAAACATTTTTTACCCAGCAACGCGTTGCCGCCATAGCCACTACCATAAGAAATGATGAGTCTTTCTTCGGGGAAATGTGAAATGTATTTTACTGTGGGGTTGCAAGGCCATTTTACATCGGCCTGGCCTTCTGCCAGCGGAGCGCCTACTGTATGGATACATTTTACCCAGTTGCCTGGCTGCATGTGTGCCAAAACCTGCTCACCCATGCGGGTCATCAGTTTCATGTTTACCACTACATACTCGCTATCGGTAATTTGCACACCATAGCGGCTGAGCTCAGAACCCACAGGGCCCATACAGAAAGGAATAACGTACATGGTACGGCCAGCCATAGAACCAGCTGTCAACCCTTCAAGAATAGTTTTCATTTCCTTGGGTTCCATCCAGTTGTTGGTGGGTCCTGCATCGTCTTTTCTGCGGCTGCAAATAAATGTCTTGTCCTCTACCCGGGCCACATCGCTGGGGTCGCTAAAACAAGCGTAGCTATTGGGGCGCTTTTCGGGGTTGAGTTTTATAAACGTACCCTTATCTACCAGCTGTTGGCACAGGGCATCGTATTCGGCCTGTGAGCCATTGCACCAATGGATATTGTTGGGCTTAAAATGGTATGCCATGGCTTCTACCCATTTCTGAAGCTCTGTAGCAATTGGATCAGATTTACTGAAGAAATAATCATTTTGGTCGAACATAGTGTGAATATTTATGATTGTCAATTTGTTAAGACGTCTGCAATTTCCTTGCTATAATTTTCAAAAAAGATGAGATGCATCAGTCGAATTGTCTAAATATTGTCATGAAAATGTAGCAATATTTTTAACCGGGCTTGTGGATAATTACGAAAAATGCCGGCAGCAGTTTGAGCTACTTTTGAAGGGCCATCAGCAGCAAGAAGACGAGGGCTATGAAATACAATCAAACAACTTTACAAAAGCTGGAAAGAATACTGTCCGAATCGGGCTATGTGTACCGGTACGAACGGGGTACTTTTCAAAGTGGCTACTGCATATTGGAGCAAAAGCGGGTAGTGGTGCTGAACAAATTTTTGAATGCCGAAGGACGAATTAACACCCTGCTGGAACTCATTCCGCAACTGCAGATATCCATTGACATGCTGACTCAGGAAAGCCAAAAATTGTATGATGAGGTATTGAAAGCTTCGCTGGCTACTGAGTAGTTAGTAAATAATGTAACAACACTTGCCAAAAGACTTTTCCCTTGCGGAAAGGTCTTTTTTTTGACCCTACATTTACACCCTCTTATGGCGGCACTCAGCATTACATTTTTAGGCACCGGTACCAGCGGCGGCGTACCCATGGTAGCGTGCAGATGTGCTGTATGCCAATCGGCCGATGTGCACGACAAAAGATTGCGCAGCAGCATCCTCGTACAATCGGCCACCACTACCCTGGTGGTAGATGCTACGCCCGACTTTCGCCAGCAAATGCTGCAACACAACGTTCGCCGTATTGATGCCATCCTCATTACGCATGCCCACAAAGATCATGTAGGCGGCCTCGATGATACCCGTGGCTTTCAATACGTACAACAGCAACCCACACATATTTATGCCAGCGCTGCTACCCTCCAAGGAGTACAGCGGGAAATACCTTACGCCTTCGATGCGTACAAGTACCCCGGTGTACCCGTTTTCGAATTGCACGAAATCAAAAGCGACCCTTTTGTGGTAGGCGATATAGTGGTGCAGCCAATTTGGGTGTGGCATTACAAAATGCCGGTGATGGGTTTTCGCTTTGGCAACTTTACTTACATCACCGATGCGAATCGCATAGACGAAGCAGAACAGGAAAAAATAAAAGGCAGCAGCAGCATTGTGCTCAATGCCTTGCGGAAAGAATCGCACATTTCGCACTTTACCCTGCAAGAAGCCATTGACATGGTGCAGCAGCTGGAAATCCCCAACGCCTACTTCACCCACATCAGCCACCAGCTGGGGCTGCACAGCGAGATAAGTGAAGAGCTGCCTGCGGGTATGCACCTGGCGTACGACGGTTTGGAAATTCGGGTGTAACGGTTGTATATTGTGGTAAACCCCTACCACACCACTATGCCCCGTTACAACCACCGCTGGCAAAGCTGGATCAAAGATTATTTCAGTTTTACAAAATGGCAGCGCAGAGCCCTCGTCTTTTTATTGCTCATCATCATTGGCGCAGCCATTGCCCCTGTCTTTTACCGTTACTTTTTGCCTGCGCCGCAGCAACCGGCCGATGCCATTGTACTGGAAGAAGCCAAAGGATTGGTGCCTTTCAAAGGTTTCGACAGCAGCTGGCAAAACAACAACGAACACACAGCGTGGAAAGAGCCAGCCAATAACAACCGGGCTGTTGCATCTGTCAGCTATTTCATCTTTGACCCCAACACAGCCAGCGAAACAGACTGGCTGCGCCTGGGTGTAAAACCCAAAACGGTAGCCACCATTGTAAAGTACCGCAGCAAGGGTGGCAAATTCCGCCAGCCCGAAGACCTGCTGAAAATATTCAGCCTGCCCAAGGATCAGGCGAAGGCACTCATTCCTTATGTGGTAATTGCCAGCACTGCCAGCAACAACTCGTTTCGCCGCGACTCACTGCCTGCCCGGCCAACGACACCGGCTAAAAACATCGCTGCCATCGACATCAATCTGGCCGATACCAGCCAATGGATTGCCCTGCCCGGTGTTGGCAGCAAACTGGCTTTCCGGATTGTCAATTTCCGCGATAAGCTGGGCGGTTTTTACAGTATTGAGCAAGTGGGCGAAACCTATGCCCTGCCCGACAGCACTTTTCAAAAAATTAAAAGCCGGTTGCGGGTAAATGGCAGTGGCCTTCGTACCATCAACATCAACACAGCTACGGTAGAGCAACTCAAAATGCATCCCTACATCAAATGGAATATTGCCAATGCCATGATACAATACCGGCAGCAGCACGGGCCGTATCAATCGGTGCAGGATTTGCAAAAAATTGCCATCGTTACTCCGGAATGGTTGCAGAAAGTGGCGCCCTATTTTACCGTACAATAAGCCGGCGAACAGAATGCTTACAGGGTTGTTAGTCTTGATTAAACTAACAAGCGTTAGCCTATATTTGACACTCAACGATTGCTTGCCTTATGAATTTTCAACCGTCAGAAACCACGCTGCACGTAGCAGCTGCTGCCCGTGATTTTGCCGAGCAGCACATTCGCCCTTATGTAATGGAATGGGACGAAGCCCAACATTTTCCCATAGATACTTTTAGAGCCATGGGCCAACTGGGCATGATGGGCGTACTGGTACCGCATGAATATGGCGGCGCCGGTCTCGGGTATTTCGAGTACAACGCCATCATTCAGGAAATAGCAAAAGTGTGTGGCTCCGTAGGCCTGAGCCTGGCCGCCCACAACAGTTTGTGCACCAACCACATTCTCACATTTGGCAATGAAGCGCAAAAGCGCCGCTGGCTGCCCAAGCTGGCCACTGCCGAGCACATTGGCGCCTGGGGTTTGACCGAGCCTAACACCGGCAGCGACGCCGGCAACATGAAAACCACGGCTGTACAAGATGGCGACCATTGGGTACTGAACGGCACCAAAAACTGGATTACGCATGGCAAAAGCGGCGACATCGCCGTGGTGATAGCCCGTACCGGTGAGCCCCGCACCAGTGGCAGCGCTACTGCCTTTGTGGTGGAGCGTGGCACACCGGGTTTTGCCGGTGGCAAAAAAGAAAACAAACTGGGCATGCGGGCCAGCGAAACGGCCGAAATGATTTTTGACAACTGCCGCATCCCCGACAGCCAGCGGCTGGGCGAAGTGGGCGATGGCTTTCGGCAAAGCCTGAAGATTTTGGATGGGGGCCGCATCAGCATTGCAGCGCTGGCGCAGGGCATTGCCCGTGGTGCTTTTGAAGCCAGTGTGCAGTACAGCAAAGAGCGGCACCAGTTCGATCAGCCCATCAGCAACTTTCAGGGCATTAGTTTTAAGCTGGCCGATATGGCTACTGAAATAGCCGCCGCCGAACTGCTGATTCAGCAGGCCTGTTATCTGAAAGAAAGCCACCAGAAAGTAACAGAGCAAAGCGCCATGGCCAAATACTATGCCAGTGAGGTGGCCGTAAAAGTGAGTACCGATGCCGTGCAAATTTTTGGCGGCTACGGCTATACCAAAGATTTTCCGGTAGAAAAATACTACCGCGACAGCAAGCTGTGCACCATTGGTGAAGGCACCAGCGAAATACAAAAGCTGGTGATAGCCAGAGAAGTGTTGGCTTAGATGTTAGCGAAAAGGCAAACAAACAGCGTATTATTTTCAATGGAAGACATTAAGCAAAAAGCAGAATTTAGAACGCTATTGCGTAAAAAATTGACAGCGTTCCTCAAGAATTATGACTATGAACTTTCGTTAGACAATCAAAACCAGGATCAAAGCATTCCAAAAAATTGGGTATTTAGACTTCAGTACTTGGGAAAGACAAAAATTGAGATTTTCAATGACGATTGGAGAGACTATACCGAGTACTTTAAACTCAAAATAAATGACAAAGAAATCTTTGTCCTAAATCTGAACAACTATAAGAATATTGAAATTCCATTTGAAGAACTAACGGCAAAACTTATAGATAACATATAAGTCGGGATTGTATTCTTTAAGTCACGACAATTAATTTAGTAGGGGAAGTTGATGAAGCAGAATTAGTACAGAAAGACTTATGTCCCCCAATAGCTATCGGGATGGTAGATTGTAGCGGCAGTTGTTTGAACAAAACAGCTGCTGCTTTTTTATAGTCCTCGTCTCCCGACGAGGATTCGATGGTTGCCAGATTACATCTGGCTTTTGCGACAGTGTCGCTACACCACAGCATCCCCGACAGGAGTCGGGGACGATGGTACTTTGCATTTAGCCTTGAGCTTTCTGCCCTTGGCCTTCCGCTTTTAGCCTTTTGCTTATGGCCTTCCCATTTACCTTTGCGCCCATGAAAAAGTGGATGTGGACAGGCGGCCTGCTGCTGTTGCTGGCCTGTAGTGAACAACCGGCCAAACCAGTGGAAACGAAAAAAGAAATTGCAGGTGCCAAAACCGCAAACGATTCGGGTAAGCAACTCTTTTTCAACCGCTGTGCCAGCTGCCATATGGTAAACAATGACCTGACCGGCCCGGCACTCAAAGGCGTGGAAAGCCGCTGGCCCGATCAGCAAAAATTGTATGGTTTTATCCGTAACAGCGATTCGGTGATTCAACGTGACGCTTATGCCCGGCAGCTCTGGCTCGATTACAACCAAACCGCCATGCTGCCCCACCCCGACCTGACGGATGAACAAATCCGCTCCATTTTGGATTATATCCAATCAGTAAGTGAATAACCACGAAAACAGACTTATGATAACTGTATACGGCATTCCCAATTGCGACACTGTGAAAAAAGCCATCACCTGGCTCAAGGAAAACAAGATTGACTTTCAGTTTCACGATTATAAAAAGCAAGGCATTACCAAAACCATACTCAACAACTGGAGCAAGCAGGTGAGTATAGATGTATTGCTGAATAAAAAAGGTACTACCTGGAAAGCCTGTACCGCAGAAGAACAAGCTGCTGCCGCCAAAAAAGCCGGCGCCATTCAACTCATGACTGAAAAACCATCGCTTATCAAACGGCCGGTGATAGAGCAAGACGGTACTGTATTGGCGGTGGGTTTTGCTGCGGATAACTATGCTGCCATATTTGGAAAATAAACTGTGGTTCGACAAGCTCACCACTGCAGGTAGCATTTCAAATGGCTAAAAAACAAAGGCGAATCGAAAGATTCGCCTTTGTGCTGTATCAGAGTTTGTTTTCCAAATCGTTGAAGGTGGACTTGCCTTTATCCAGCAGGTCGCCGGCTTTATCAGCAGCTTGCTTGGCAAAGCCTTCAATTTTTTCGCCCATCTCTCCGGGGATGAAATCAGAAATTTTATCGAGCAGGCTGCCTTCTTCTTTGGCAGCTGCAGGTGCAGCACTGGCACCCAATACATTTTCTACGGCACCAGCCAGCATCGGAAATTTTTCTGACACAAAGCCTTTGATGACGTCGATGGTTTTGGCGGCTTGCTCATTGGAGAGACCGGCTTCGGATACGAGTTTGTTGATCAGTTCTGTCATAGGATATCGTTTTTCTTGGTTTTCAAAAGCTGGGCAAGTAAGGTACTACATGCCGGTATATTTTCAGCAAAAAGCCCTGCAATATGCAAGGCTTTTCGATTATTTAACGTCCACTAAAAAGCTGGTTAGGCTACTTTTAGTTTGCTCATTTTTCCGGTGTCAAATTTCTGCCTGGCGTACTGCAGCGTTACTTCAAATTCCTTCTCTTTTTGGCTGGGCATTTCAAACATGGCATCGGTGAGTATTTGCTCACAAATGCTGCGCAGGCCACGGGCCCCCAGTTTAAACTCCATGGCTTTGGCCACAATAAAGTCGAACACTTCGGGCTCAAAGCTCAGGCGGATGCCTTCGAGCTCAAACAGCTTGGTGTATTGGCGTACCAGCGAGTTGCGGGGTTCTGTCAAAATGCTGCGGAGGGTGTCGGTATCCAGCGGCTCTAGGTGGGTAACCACAGGCAGGCGACCGAGCAGTTCGGGTATCAAACCAAAACCTTTCAGGTCTTGTGCATTGATGAACTGCAACAGGTTTTTCTTCTGGTATTCCTGCAGCTCTTTGTCTACGTTGAAGCCAATGGCGTTGGTATTTACCCGGCGGGCAATGACGCGGTCGATGCCATCAAACGCACCACCCGCAATGAAGAGGATGTTTTGCGTGTTGATGCGAATCATTTTTTGCTCGGGGTGCTTGCGGCCACCCTGCGGGGGCACCAGCACTTCGGTACCTTCCAGCATTTTCAGCAGGCCCTGCTGTACCCCTTCGCCGCTTACGTCGCGGGTAATGCTGGGGTTGTCGCCTTTGCGGGCAATTTTATCAATCTCATCGATGTATACAATGCCTCGTTCGGCAGCTTGCACATCGTAATCGCAGTTTTGCAGCAGGCGGGTGAGCATGCTTTCTACGTCTTCGCCCACATAGCCGGCCTCGGTAAAGACCGTGGCATCTACAATAGCAAAAGGCACATTGAGGAGCTTGGCAATGGTTTTGGCCAGCAAGGTTTTACCCGTGCCGGTTTCGCCTACCAGTATGATGTTGCTCTTTTCAATTTCTACTTCGTCGGTGCTTACTTTTTGGGTAAGGCGTTTGTAGTGGTTGTACACCGCTACACTCAAAATCTTTTTGGCATCATTCTGACCAATTACGTACTGATCGAGGAACTGCTTGATTTCGCGGGGTTTTTTTACGTTGAGTTTGAAAGCACCGGGAGCGGTAAAGCGGTGGCTTTGCAAAGCCACTTCCTGCTCCACTATTTCACGGGCACTTTCTACGCACTGGTCGCAGATGTGTACATTGTCCTGACCGGCGATGAGAATTTTGACTTCATCGCGGCTTTTGCCACAAAAAGAACAATGCAGACTTGATTTTGCCATGTATTAAAGTTATATAAAACGGCCCCGCCGGGGCAGGGCCGCAAGTGTACAAAGGTATACGATGCTGCGGGTAATGCAAGCATGGCTACGTTAAAGCTTTTGAAGAATGCCTGGTACAGCCAGTAAGTTGTTTTATTTGTTTCTATCAAACAAAAGCTGACCTGAATGTTAGCCGATGGCTGTTTTTAAGCCTCGCATGCTGGTTTGCAAGCGACGCAGTTTGTCGTGGTACCAATGCAAGTATTGCTGCCTCATGGTCGGGCTTAAAAAACTATTGGCCACCAAGGCTTCTACTGCTTCGGTTTTGTGCAAAAAACTATTCAGTATTCTTTGTACTCTCACTGGTAATAAACCCATTTTCAGCCCAAAGTCATAAAAATCATCGTAGGCATGATAGCCATAATGGGCATAGCTGGGGTGTTCGTAATCTTTTTCATACAGCCGGTCGTGCAGTGCAAAATCGCCATCTTCAATATGCAATCTGGTACAAACGAGGTCGTACGCCGGAGCGAGCATTCCAAATCCGGTGCCTTCACAATCAATTCTGCCAAAGTTTTTGAGGTGCGCATCGCCATTGCTAAACAGGTAGTTAAAAACCACCAATTGAAAGAAACGTTCTTTGGCAGGTATGGATGCCGGAAAAAAATGGTCAATCAGCTCTGCCATTTGCAAGTAGCTGTAGTTGTACTTGAAACTGGTACCAGCATTTTCTTCAGTCAGTAAGGCCAACGAAGCAAAGTCTTCTTTCAGGCATCTGGTTCCGTCTCGTTTCACATCAAACCGTTTGGTGAGGTAAGCTGGGGTGCCATCTTCAAAAAAAATGAGAGCATTTTTTGCTGTACTCATGCCATACACTTGCTCAGCTATTTGCATGGTCAAATGCTCGTTGGCAGGCACCTGGCTCACATTCATCAGGTTGTCTGGTATTGGTTTTAAGATAAACTCACCACCACTATCGGTTAATACAAGCTTGTTCTTATCCAGTTTCAGGGAGTATTTTACCTGTACGCCAGAGATGGAAATACGACTGCGGTTATCAAAAAAAGGCTTAGAAGACATACCCTCATTGTTAGGTGACGCCATGGGCAGCACATGACTTACTTTACGCCCGTTAAATAAATAACGCAACGCTTTAGGCGAGTATGTAGCATAGCCAGGCTGCAGTGTAGCAGGGCATATATTAATCGGAAACATGTTGATTCATTAGATTGAGGGGGACACAGGACCTACAGTTACGGCGCCAATGGTTTCATTTGAAGCGGTATGAATAAGTAGGTCGAAATAATCACGATCATTTATTTTATTGGCTTGCAGTTGCAGTCTTTTGTTGGCGCCTTCACTCAGCATATTGAAAAAAAAGGGAAAGAGAATGGGAGACTGAAACCGGCTTGTTGTTTTAGGAAAATGAACACTGATTGCCGGGTACCTGCTATTGAACTGATAATCGGCATCATACTCAAACACATAACTACCATTATCTTGCAGGCTCAGCGTGCCGGCAAAAACGTGATTGTAGTACACCTTACCTCTTTTCATAGCGTGAAATATTCATTAGGGTGTGTGGGTGATAGTAAAAGTTTCTGCTATTGAAATTGCTCAACAAGTAAAGGGCTTACACAATCGGCGGGGGTACCCGGAGTGGATAGCTCATTGGCTTTTGCTGCAACACAATATCCATACCCAACAATTGCGCCAGCCGATACCAAGTTTCCATTTTAGCCTTTCCTGAACCCGATTCAATTTCGCGGAGGGTGCGGTCTGTAATGCCACACAATTCTGCCAGTTCAGCTTGCCGGTAACCCAGCATCTGTCGGTGTAATCTTATTTTTTCACCCAAATTTTTTAGTTCTTCAATTTCAATATTTACTGGCATCGGAATTATACCTCCTTTCCGCTAAAAGTATTAGCGAATATATATATTAAAATCCATTGAAAGAATTGAAATCGGAAATTTATTTCTGTTTTAGCTGTAAAAGCATATCCAAGAGTCTGTTTATACACATTTTATGAACAGATTCGGAATTTAAATTCCGCTTTTATCTTAAGTAAGTTGTGGTAATAGCATTCAGACTGTTGTAAAGTATTCTCCATCTTCAGCGGTAAAAGTAATAGCAAGCTTGTTAAGCTAGGGGCAATGTATGAATGGCAGCTCACGATTACAACCTTCAATAAAATAATAAGGGGCAATCTTGGTATAAGATTGCCCCTTGTATATTATGCTGTACTCTTGCGTTACAACTTGTCAAGTACGCCATCTACAATGCCGTAAGCAATGCTTTCTTTGGCGTCCATCCAATAGTCACGGTCAAAGTCTTTCATCACTTTTTCAACGGTTTGGCCGCAGTTTTTGGCGAGAATTTCGGCACCCATGAGTTTGGTTTTGCGGATTTGCTCGGCCATAATTTCGAGGTCGGCACTGGTACCGCGGCCACCACCGCTGGGCTGGTGTATCATTACTTCGCCACTGGGGAAAATGAAGCGACGACCCTTGGTGCCACCACTCAGCAAAATGCTGCCCATACTGGCGGCCATGCCCATGCACACGGTGCTTACGGGGCTGCTGATCATTTGCATGGTATCGTAAATAACCATGCCCGCTGTCACCAATCCGCCGGGGCTGTTGATGTAAAACGTGATTTCCTTGCCGGGGTCGATGGCTTCCAGGTAGAGCAGGCGACTGGTGATGTCTTTGGCACTTTTATCGTCTACCACGCCCCACAGGAAAATCTTGCGTTGCTCAATAAATTTTTTATCGAACTGCCAGCCGCTCATCATCTTTTCCATGGGCATTTCGATGGAGGGCGTTTCTGGTGCTTCCGGTTCGTCTTCGTCGTAGCGGAAGGGTTTGTTGCGGTAATTATGCTGGTTCATAGTTTGTTTTTCGTTTGTGGTTTGCTGTTTATGGTTGGGCTATGTACTGTGGCCAAAAGTGTCCCGATAGCTATCGGGAGACACAACTTGGTTGATAGTAGCACAACTGCTGGTATCCAAAACCTCCTGCGAGCCCCCTTTAGAGGGTTGGGGGTTTTATTTCTTTTCCTTTCTCGGATTGATGAACAGTACTTCGTCTACCAGGCCGTATTCTTTGGCTTCGGGGGCGGTCATCCACTTGTCGCGGTCGCTGTCGATGGCAATTTGCTCGGCGGTTTGACCGGTGTGGTAGGCCAAAATGTCGTACAGTTCTTTCTTCAGTTTCTTTACCTCATTCACCGTAATCTCAATATCAGTAGCCTGACCCATGGCTCCACCACTAGGCTGGTGAATCATGATGCGGCTGTGCTTGAGGGCGGTACGCTTGCCGTGTGCACCGGCTGCCATGAGTACTGCACCCATGCTGGCGGCCATGCCGGTACAAATGGTGGCAATATCTGGGGTGATGAACTGCATGGTATCATACATACCTAAGCCAGCATACACACTGCCACCGGGGCTGTTGATGTACATCTGAATGTCGCGGGTATGGTCGGTGCTTTCGAGGAAGAGCAGCTGCGCCGTTACAATGTTGGCCACTTCATCCATAATGGGGTAGCCCAAAAAGATGATGCGGTCCATCATCAGTCGGCTGTACACATCCATCACCGCAATGTTCATGGGGCGTTCCTCAATAATGTTGGGGGTGAGGTTGGTAACGTTGTGCTTGATGTATGCATCCAGCGTATTGCTGCTGATGCCGCGGTGCTTCACCGCATATTTTTCAAATTCTTGTCCAAAGTTCATAGCCAAAGTTTGCTGTTTAAAATGTTGCCTGCCAATACAGGCAATTTAGCGGGAAATGTGTTTCAAATATTGTGCGGGAAAAATTAAAGGACATTTTGACGGATGCATTCTATAACAGGGGAAGTATCGGCATTGTTTCATTCCACTTGTACAGTGCCAGCAGGCCAGTTCGGCAGGTTTCGCTCATGTTGGTCTAAAGCTTTTGCCAATCTCTTTTGTTGACAGCGTCCAATCTTCGGGCCAACAACATCTTGAAGCGGCGTCATGGTTGCCCGTTCATTTATCGGTACAACAACGTCAAATTGCTGTAGATTTCATTTTTTAAAAAGTTCATCATCCATCAACATGCCCATGAAATTGTCGTTCCTTCTTGTATTGCTGGCCGGTTTTCAACTTGCCCACAGCCAGTCTGCTGCCGAAGAAAAACTCCTGAAAAAGGCCAAGGCCATTCATGAAAAGGCCATCACCATTGATACCCACAACGATATCAATGTCGCCAATTTTACCCCGGAAATCAATTACACGCAGCGGCTGAGTACGCAGGTAAACCTGCCCAAAATGGAAGAAGGTGGCCTCGATGTAAGCTGGTTGATTGTGTACACAGGCCAGGGTGAACTAACCCCCGACGGCTATGCCAAAGCGTACGCCAATGCCGATGCAAAATTCAAAGCCATTCACCGGCTGTGTACCGACATTGCACCCGACAAAATTGAACTGGCCCTTACCAGTACCGATGTAAGGCGCATTGTAGCATCGGGCAAAAAAGTGGCGATGATTGGTGTAGAAAACGGCTACCCCGTTGGCACCGATATTGCCCGGGTAAAAGAGTTTGCCGACCGCGGTGCCCGTTACATGTCGCTGTCGCACAACGGCCACAGCCAGCTCTGCGATAGCAACACCGGAGAAAACGACAGCGTATGGATGCACAACGGCCTGAGCCCCTTGGGCAAAGAAGTGATTGCCGAAATGAACAAATGGGGCATCATGATTGATTTGTCGCACCCGGCTAAAACCTCCAACATACAAGCCATTCAACTATCAAAGGCGCCGGTGATTGCCTCTCATTCTTCGGCCCGTGCCCTCAACGATGTGCCCCGCAATCTGGATGATGAAGTGCTGATGATGGTGAAACAAAACAATGGCGTGGTGCAAACCGTGGCTTTCAGGGCCTATGTAAATGCGAAAAAAGCAGCAGCCTACACTGCCAAAAGCAATGAGATAATGGGGGCCTATGCCAAGCAGGAAGGCTTCGAATTATTGAACCGTCGGGCGGTGATGGAATTGCCCGCTGCTGCAAGGGAAGAATACAATAAAAAGTATACTGCCCTAACCGAAAAATACAAAGACAAAATTGCCAGCGAAGTAGTAGCTGTAGCGCCGCCGGTTGATGTCAAAGACTTTGTAGATCACATTGATTACATGGTTCAAAAGATTGGTATCAACCACGTGGGCATCAGTTCTGATTTTGATGGCGGTGGTGGTGTAGAAGGCTGGAACGATGCTGCAGAAACACTCAACGTGACCATTGAGCTGGTACGCAGAGGCTATACCAGCAAGCAAATCAAAAAGCTGTGGGGCGAAAACCTGCTGCGTGTACTCGACGATGTGCAGGAAGTAGCCAAAAAGATACAAGCCGGTAAGCTGTAGTAAGGATTAAACTACATAACGCTCATGTATTTCAGCTTACTTAGTTACTTGCTTTCCATCACTACCACTGGCACAATCATTTCTTCCAGGCTCACACCACCGTGCTGAAAAGTATTCTTGTAATAGTTCACAAAGTGGTTGTAGTTATTGGGGTAGCAGAGGTAAGTATTTTCTCGGGCAAAAATGTAGCTGCTGTTGATGCTGGGGCTTGGAAGGCCGGCTTCCTTGGGGTCGCGAAAGGCTAGGACATCGCGGTTTTCGTAGTTGAGGTTGCGGCCATGCTTGTAGCGGATGTTGGTAGTGGTTTGGCGATCGCCCACCACTTTGGCGGGAGTATTTACCCGTATGCTCCCGTGGTCGGTGGCCAGTACGAGTTTCACTTTTTTATCAGCAATTTTTTTGAGGGCTTCGTACAGCGGGCTGTGCTCAAACCAGCTTTTGGTAATGCTGCGGTAGCTGCGTTCGTCGCTGGCTAATTCTTTCAGCACTTCCATTTCGGTACGGGCATGGCTCAGCATGTCTACAAAATTGTACACAATTACATTCAGGTCGTTGCCCAGCATGTTGTGAATGTTGTTCACCAACTGCTGGCCCGCATCGTTCGTCAAAATTTTGGTGTAACTGATTTTGAGATCGCCTTTGCCCAACCGCTTCAGCTGTGCTTTTATAAATTCTTCTTCGTGTAAATTTTTACTGCCTTCGTCATCATCGTTTTTCCAAAGCTGCGGATACTGTTTTGCAATATCGATGGGTAGCTGGCCGGCAAAAATGGCGTTGCGGGCATACTGCGTAGCCGTGGGCAAAATGCTGTAAAAGCTGTCTTCGCTTACAATGCGGAAGCTCTCGGCAAAAATGGGTTGAATAGCCCGCCACTGATCGAGGCGCAGGTTATCAATGAGCACAAAAAATGTAGGCGTTCCCTTGCTCAGGTTGGGCAATACTTTTTGGGCAATGAGGCTGTGGCTCATTACCGGTGCTTCGCTGTTGCCGGGCTTTATCCAGCTGGCATAGTGGCGGCTCACGTATTTAAAAAATTCAGTGTTGGCTTCGTCTTTCTGGGTTTGAAAAACCTCCCGCATTTCGGGGCTGTCGCTCTTGTCCATTTCCATTTCCCAGTACACCAGCTTGGCATAAATTTTTTGCCATTCCTGTGCATCAGGATTGCTATTGAGTTCCATAAACAGGTTGCGAAATTCCTGCTGGTAGCTGGTGGTGGTTTTTTCGCTGACGAGGCGTTTGTTGTCGAGTATTTTTTTCAGGCTCAACAGCACCTGACTGGGGTTCACAGGTTTGATGAGGTAATCGCTGATTTGACTGCCAATGGCATCTTCCATCACATTTTCTGCTTCGTTTTTGGTAATCATTACCACGGGCAGATTGCTTTTGATTGCTTTAATTTTTGCCAGTGTTTCCAGGCCACTAATGCCGGGCATGCTTTCATCGAGCAGCACCACATCCAGCGGGTGTTCTTTTACATAATCAATGGCATCAAAACCATTGGTGAGGCACGCCACTTCGTAACCCTTGTTTTGCAAAAACAACAACTGGCTTTTCAGGCTGTCTATTTCATCGTCTACCCACAATATTTTGGCGAGGCTCATGTCGGAAGTTTCAATGTTTACGAGTGTACGGGTTGGTGAGTACTGATGTCCTTACTCCGGACTTCGGACTACCCACTCCCGACTTCTATTGCAGATATACAACAAAGCCTGCAGCAAGGCAAATACCCGTTGAACTTTGGCGATACTTTTTCAATGCACTCAAAAAAAATGCCTTGTATCAACAAGGCATTTTTCAAAGATTCGTTCATTTATTACAGCTGCTTCAGCACCAGCTTTCGCCACTGCACTTTAATGCCGCCACCATCATGAATTTGTAAAGCGATGCTGCCTTTGCCGGCACCAATTTTGGCATCGGTGAGGGTAATCATTTGCTGGCCGTTGAGCCAGGTGGTCACCGTGCCATTTTCTACGCGGATTTTCATTTTGTTCCACTCACCATATTTCAGGTATTGGTCCAGTGCAGGGTCGGGTTTGATGAGCCAGCCGCGGCCATAACTTTCATAAATACCACCCGTGTTATTTTTAGGTGGCGCTACTTCTACCTGCCAGCCGGTGATTTTTGTACCATCAATGGTGCTGCGAAAAAACACACCGCTGTTGCCATCGGCACCTTGTTTAAACTCAAGTGTCAATTCAAAATTGTCGTAGTGCTGTTCGGTAGCCAGATAGCCGTATTGCTTATCGGGTCCGCTTTCGCAAACGAGCAGGCCATTTTCTACATACCATTTTTCAGTACCGTAAATTTTCCAACCCGTCAGGTCTTTGCCATTGAAGAGTTTTATTTTTTGTGCAACCGAAGTATTCGAAACCGTAATGGCCAGCATGGCAATCAGGAGGTAGTGGATTGTCTTTTTCATGGGAGCGTTTTCGTTTTTTTTCGCACAACTTGTCCCGCAGCAGGCGGGAGAGCTCAGAGAAAATTGCCTTCGGCAATTGTTGGTGTTTTGTTGCTTTTGCTTTCTGCCTTCAGCTTTTGGCTTTCAGCCTTTTGCCTTCTATAGCTTTCTTATTTTGATGTTTTTAAACCAGGTAGGACTGCCATGATCTTGCAGGGCAATGAGGCCGGTTTTGAATTTGCCATAGTCAGGAAAAGATTCCCACTTACCGCTGTTGCGACGCTTGGTCCAGTCTTCACTCCAGGGCACAAACGACACCGTGAGTTGTCCGTTGAGGTAATACTCTACTTTGGCTTTCGTAAATACAATACGCGTTGTATTCCATTCACCGGCAGGTTTCCAGAGTTTGTTTTCAGGAGCCACATACATGGCGTAGTCGCAGGCAGTTTTTTGCCAGTCTTCCAGCTTGCCGGGGCCAGGCCAGTTGTTGTCGTCAATCAATTGGTACTCGGGGGCGGTAGCATACGGTGCTTTATACTGCGGACCTTCGGCAGCATGGTAAAAAATACCGCTGTTGCCACCGGGGCTTATTTTCCAATCTATCGTCAGCTCAAAGTCTTCGAATTTTTCATCGCCAAAAACAATATCGCCACCCGTATCACCATGGGCTGTGCCCAAGCCTTTGAGGGTGCCATTTTCAATCACCCATCCTGCAGGAAAAACGGTTTTATTAAAGCCCCGCCAGCCATTGCTGGTTTTGCCATCGAACAACAGTTTCCAGCCTGCTTTTTTTTCGGCTTTGCTCAGGGTGTTATCGGCTGTTTGCGCCATGGTAGTAAATGAAAAAGCCAAGGCAATGATGGTGCTAAATGTTTTCATGTAGCTTGTATTTTTTGAACCACGAAGACACGAAGTCCCGATAGCTATCGGGAGCACAAGGAACATTCAGCAAATGCAATCTGCTCCTTGTGCCTTCGTGGTACTGTTTTTAAGAAAGTACTTTCATATTCTCCGGATCCCACAGTACGTATTTCTTTTCGAAATAGCTGTCATTACATAGCAGTGCAGGTGCACAGGCACGGAAGCCAAACACAGGATCTTCGGCTACAGTGCCACCAGTGCGGATGGCCCGGAAGAAATTGCCGAAATGATCGTAGTGAGCACCCTTGTAGCCGTCTTCAGCTTTGTACACAGTTTCGCGGGGCGGCAGCATTTTTTTGCGTTCTTCTTTCGCCATGCCTTGCTCGGCAGCTTTGGCTTTCAGGAAGGGATCGTTGGTGCCCGCATCGGCGTTCAAACGAACCGTTACTTTTTCCCATTCCACATCCATGCTACCCTTGCTACCGTTGAGCCGCAGGTAGGTGGTACCGCTGGTGCCATCTACAAAATTGCAGCGCAGGCTCAGGTCGAAACCGGGATGTGCTTGCGTAGCCGGATAGTCGAACATACCCAGCAACACATCGGGTACATCGCGGCCATCTTTCCAGTAGCGCAGGCCACCCATAGCGGCTATTTTAGTAGGACCCATGCTGTTGGTAATGAAGTGCAGACTGCTGAAGAGGTGTACAAACAAATCGCCACTCATACCGGTACCATAATCGAGGTAATTGCGCCAGCGGAAAAAGCGTAGTGGATCGAAAGCATGCTTCTTGTTGATTTCGTATTTATCCCAGGCTACCGTTTGTGCATTGCCGTCGGCGGGGATTTTATATTGCCATGCTCCTTCCGGACTCATCCTTGCCCAAAAACCTTCGGCATAGTTGAGTTCGCCAATGGCACCTGCTGCCAATAATTCTTTGGCCTTTTCATTGCCCAAAGAGCTGACACCCTGGCTGCCCACCTGATATACTTTGCCGCTTTTTTTCCAGGCGTTTACCAGCGCCCAACCTTCGCTTACTTTGTGCAACATCGGCTTTTCGCAATACACATGCTTGCCTGCTTCCAGCGCTGCTATACTAATGGGTTGATGCCAGTGATCGGGTGTGCCGATAATCACCGCATCTACATCACTACGTTTCAGTAATTCTTTGTAATCGTTGGTGGCAAACAATTGTTGGCCCCAGCGCTGTTTGGCAGCATCAATACGGCCCTTGTACAAATCGCATACAGCGGTGATGGTTACATTGGCATGCTGCAGTGCCGATTTCATGTCTTCGGTGCCCATTCCGCCGGCACCAATCAGTCCCATGCGAATGGGTTGATCATCAGGCATCGGCATTATCCTGTGCAGCGGATGGTGAATGGCTGGCGCATCAGCAGCCAATACAGATTTGCCGGCTATCATAGCGGCCCCGGCAAGGCCCATTTGTTGTAAGAACGAACGACGGTTTTTCTGGCTCATAAGGCATCACATTATAGCCAATGAATGTAGCCAAAATATGAAGTGGTAAATAGGTAAGTTTTTTTAATAATCGTTGGCGGAGATTGAACATCATGTGTTATAAAAAAACGCCCCGGATTTTCCGGGGCGTTCATTTATTTATTCATGGCCCTTACAAATCAGCGCCATGCAGATTAATGTGCGTGGTGGTGCTGGTGCTTGGCAAATTCTTCGGCGCTTACTTCTTCGTCGTTGAATTTGGTTACCTGCGACTCAGCCCATGTAAACAGCTTGTCGGTCATCAGCTGGTTGTACATCTGGTCGATGTATTTGCGGTCGCTCATCATACGGTCTACATAGCTGTCGAGCCATGCAGTGCTTTCATCCAGCGTGGTTACGCCCATGTAGCCCATCATTTGGCGCTTCGCAAATTCGCGGAGCTCTTCGGGGTTTACCTGCAGCTGGTTGTCTACGGTGAGCTTATCGCTAATGAGGGTCCACTTCAGCGAGTTGGTAAACGAGGGAAACTCGGCTTCTACTTCCTCGGCAGTCTTGGGCTTTTCGCCACCACTCTGCAACCAGCGCTTCAAAAAGTCAACGGGCAGTTCGATGTTTGTATTGTCGATGAGGTAGTGATAGATTTCGTCGTGCACCTGGCTACGAGCTTGGTTAGCCCAGTAACCTTCGATGTCTTCTTTTACGGCCTGCTTAAATTCTGCTTCGGTAGCAATGGCTTTGCCTGGGAACAGTTGGTTAAAGAACTCTTCGTTGAGGTCACGCTTTTCTACAAAACCAATTTTGGTAATGGTAATCTTGAATTTTTTGCTGCCCGCATCGGCTACTTCATTCAGGCCGAGGTCGCCTACAATCCATTCTTTTTCTTTGGCTTCAAAAGCTTCATCCAGTGTAACAGTTATGCTGTCGTCTTTTTTCAGGCCATTGAGCTGAGGGCGAACGGCTTCAGCAAAATAGCTTACCAGCAGGCTGTTGTCTTTGGTAGCGCCGCCTTCTACAGCATTGCCTTCAGCATCAACTTCGGTAAAGGTTACGTTCAGCACACACTGGTCGTTGTTAACCGTTTCGGGCTCCTGCATGTTGCCATAACGGTTTTGCAGGCGGCTTACTTCTTCTTCAACCATTTCGTCGGTTACCTTCACCTTGCGGCGCTTAATAGTTGCGTCGGCAGGGTTGGCAACAGTGTAAGCAGGTTTCAAACCAATTTCAAAACTGAAACTGTATTCAGCGGGTTGGTTCATGTCGAGCTTGGCTACCGTGTCTGCATTGTCATCGGTTGGCAAGGGCTGAGCAAAAATCTCTGGACGTTCTTTATCGAGGTAGCCGTTGATTTCTTTTTCAACCGAACGCAATACTTCCTCAGTAAATACGCTGTTGCCAAACATTTTCTTTACGTGGCCCAAAGGAACCATGCCGGGGCGGAAGCCGGGTACATTGGCTTTCTTAGCATAATTCTTCAGCGCCTTATCAAACGCCGGATAGTAATCTTCCTTGGTAATTTGTACGGTGAGGCGGTCTGTGAGCAGGCCTACATTTTCCCGGGTAACTGTTGCCATTGTTATTGCAAAATTTGAAGTTTGAATTTGAGCGTCGGCCAATTGGTCTTTCTCTCGGGCCAGCACCCAATCCCGCATCCTTCCGGATTTGGGGCTGCAAAGGTAACGGAATCACCCCTTGCAAATACACACTTTAGCAGAAGCCTTTTCGCCCCTGCTAAGGGTTTGCGCCGTATCCCAAAAGAAATTAGCATTAAAAAACTAAAAATGTTAGTGTGCAAAAGAAATTGCCCCTATCTTCACCGCGTTAATACTTTTATATTTTAGTAATGGCCAAGAATTCTACTAACACCGAAAACGAGACTATGAGCAACAATGCCAACGCCGAAAAGCTGAAGGCCCTCAAGCTAACCATCGACAAAATCGACAAAGATTTTGGCAAGGGTAGCGTAATGATGATGAACGAAAAGGGCACCGCCCAACTGGAAGTCATTTCAACCGGCTCCATCGGGCTGGACACCGCTCTGGGTATTGGCGGCTTGCCTCGTGGCCGGATTATTGAAATCTACGGTCCTGAATCGAGTGGTAAAACCACGCTGAGCACTCACGTAATAGCCGAAGCCCAAAAGAAAGGCGGCATGTGTGCCATTATTGATGCGGAACATGCCTTTGACAGCAACTATGCGCAAAAGCTGGGCGTAGATGTAGACAACCTGCTCATCAGCCAGCCCGACTACGGCGAACAGGCACTCGAAATTGCCGACCGCCTCATTTTGTCTGGCGCCCTGGATGTTGTTGTAATTGACTCAGTAGCTGCACTGGTGCCAAAAGGCGAACTGGAAGGCGAAATGGGCGATAGCAAAATGGGTTTGCAGGCCCGACTGATGAGCCAGGCCTTGCGTAAGCTCACCGCTACCATTAATAAAACCAATACTGTCTGCATTTTCATCAACCAATTGCGTGAAAAAATTGGTGTGATGTTTGGTAACCCCGAAACCACCACCGGTGGTAATGCCCTTAAGTTTTATGCTTCTGTGCGGTTAGATATTCGCCGGGTAAGCCAGATAAAAGATGGTGATGAAGCCGTTGGTAACCGTGCCCGGGTAAAAGTGGTAAAAAACAAAGTGGCCCCGCCTTTCCGTCAGGCTGAGTTCGATATCATTTTTGGTGAAGGCATCAGCAAGAGTGGCGAAATCATTGATATGGGCGTAGAGCTCGGCATTTTACAGAAAAGCGGCAGCTGGTTTAGCTACGAAGGCAACAAACTGGGACAGGGCCGCGATGCGGTAAAAGAACTGGTGCGGGATAACCCCGAACTGAGTGCCGAAATCGAAGCCAAAATCAGAGCGAAAATTCAAGAAATGCAAGCGGCATGATTATTGCCTTGACTATTTTGATCCAGGTTGTTTCTTAACGCAGGCGAATTCTTTTGCCAGCATCAGCAGCCAACGGATTTTACAGCAAAACCGCCTCCACCAGCCAGGGGGCGGTTTTCTATTTTCAGTTCGTTAACATCTTGCGGGTTTTACGCAAAAAAGCCCACCAAAATTGGGTGTTTCCCGTATTGCTAACCGATATAGTTTGTTGCACTTTTACACACTCGATAGGTTGCTCATACGAACCACCCGACGAGTTTGACCCTTTACCCCTGAAACAAACCACCTGCAACACCTGCGCCATCACACCCGGCGTGGGTGTTGTCTTTTTTTTATCGGGTGAGGCGGTACACCAATACGGCTGCTCTTTCTGTAAGCCGTGGTAGTTCTTTCATGTTGATGATTTCGCCGGGAGCATGTGCACCACCGCCACTGGCACCCAAGCCATCAATACAATCAACATACTGAGCCACCCAACTAATGTCGCCGGCACCGCGGCTACCGGGGTCACCTGCTTTTACAGGCCCCAAGCCCATGGCCATGCTCACATCGTTCAGCTGTTGTACCAACTGTAGGTTGCCCGGCTTGGGCTCCATGCTAGGAAAGCCATCATAAAATTCTATTTGTGCAGCAGTGCCCCGCAGGTTATTTACCACAATCTGACGCATGTTGTTGCGGGCATTGGCTTTTTGTTGTTCGCCCAAAAAACGCAAATCGCCATACACCACCGTAGCCGGTGCTATAATATTGGTTTTGCCACTCACCGTAGCCCGAAATGCTTCATCATTGGTGTTGAGTTCTGTTCCTCCTGCTATTACGCCCGGGCTAAAGGTCAGGTACTTTTCGCCTTCCAATTTTTGGCGAAACTCCGTCAAAATTCTGGCGGCTTCATAAATGGCGCCATAGCTGCCATTGGCGCCAAACATGCCTGCTGAGTGAGACTGCTTGCCTTGCACCGTCAGCTTCCAGCTGCTGCTGCCACGGCGTCCAATGGCCACCGTGCTGAAGTTTTGTGCGGTTTCAAAACCCAAGGCAATATCGCTGGCTTTGGCACGGGCAATAAAATCTTGCCGGCTTACCCATTCCGGCGAGCCAGTACTTTCTTCATCGCCGGTATAGTAGCATACAATCGTGGCGTCATCTATCAAATTCAAATTGGCCAGTGCCTGGCAAATGGCCAGCATCATTACATTGCCGCCTTTCATATCAACCACCCCTTGGCCGGTAGCTGTGCTGTCGTTAATCATGCGGAAAGGATTGGCTTCCATATCGGGTTCAAACACCGTATCCAAATGGCCAATCATCAAAATGCGTTTGCCTTTTTTACCTTTTCTGTAAGCTACTAAATGACCGGCACGTTTCAACGAATCGGGCAGGCTAATCCACTCTGTGGTGAAACCAATTTTGCGATACGCCGCAGCCAGTTTTTCGCCCACGGCTTTTACCCCGGCAATGTTGAGCGAACCGCTGTTGATGTTCACCGTTTCTTTCAGCAGCTCCACATTGGCCGCATGCTGACGTTGTACTTCGGCCACAATTTTTTGCTCTGTTGCAGTAAGTGATTGCGCCTGTGTAGCTACTGCCGCCGCAGCAAGCAGCATCAAAAAGAAGAATGATTTCATGCGAAAATTTTATTGAACTGGAAAACCTTTGTCTATCCAATCAACCTTGATATTGGTAGACAAATTGAGTAGTTGATGTTTGGTAAAACCCATGCTATTGAGCAGTGCAAATGCCGGCCGGATATTGGGGCAATTGCGAAACGGACAACACCCACAGTAAATCACCACGGGCTTGGATTTATCCTGTTGTTGCAATAAGGTTTTGAGTTTGGCAATATTGGCCGGATTGCCACCGGGGCCAATGTCTACCGAACCTTTGATGATAGCACCCGGCCCAATGCTGATGATGAGTGGCACCTGCTTGCCCGACTGAATATTGGCCGCCAGTTGTGTCGGCGGCATCAACTGATGGGGCTGCCAGGGCTCTGCACCCGATGGTTGAGCACAGGCCATGAACATGGGCATGCAAGCAATAAGCAACAAACCATAATAACGACGCATATGTGTAGCCATGCCGTAAAGATAGGCGGTAGCTATACCCGACATAAACAAAACCGGCTGCCTGTGCAGGCAAACCGGTTTGTACTCATGGTTGATCTTCGTATGGATCGGGTGTGATGGTGCTTATCCAAATGCAACAGCATAGCGGCTTGCCTGCTGATCTTTCTCATCCAACTGCGGCATCATGGTTTTAATGGTGGCTGTTGGCAGCGATGGCCGCAACACAGGCACGGTAGATTTCACAAATACCTGTTCGGGGTGAATACTGTATTCAGTGGGCAATTGCCATTCCAGCCCTTCGGCAAGCATCAATGCATCCACGTTATGACGCTGTACATAATCGTTGAAAACACGTTGTATGTCCAGGTATAAAAAATCGGTGTAAATGCTATCGATCTGACCGTTTGATTGCTGCCTGATTTTTTCTACTTCGTTGCGGTACGCTTCTGTAAACAAGCTGAGGTATTTGCGTTCACGGGGCAGCATCAACAAATCCATCGGGTCATTAGAAATCCGCATGATGTGCAACAATACAATTTGCAATTGCTCATCGGGAAAGGCCTGCATGGCTGCTCTTACCGCTTGCAAAGACTTTACTGTAAAATCTGTAGGTACAATCAATTTCATCATGGTGCAACAATTGAGGCCTTCATCAATCAATTTCGATTGATGATGCAAACCTAGAACCGCTGCAGCAGAAAGGTCTTAAGATGGCATTAATCATTCATTAGAATGTGCTGAGCAAGAATGATGGCATTTTTAATGTGGAGATTAGAAATTCTAATCTGGCTTGGCGCTGTACATGAGTTGCGGCAGTACAATGGTAATACTGGTGCCTTTTCCTTCTACCGATTCCACGGTTATTTCGCCATGGTGCAACCGAACAATGTTGCGGGCCAATGGCAAACCAATACCATAGCCCATGTAGCCACTCACATTGGAGGCACGGAAAAAAGGATCGAAAATATAAGGCAGGTCTTTGGAAGGAATGCCAATGCCTTTGTCGGCAATGCGAATGATAAGGTTGGGCGAATGCACATCCAGACTTACCAGCACTTCGTTGTTGTCGGAGTACTTGCAGGCATTGATGAGCACATTGGAAAAAGCAGATTGTAACAAATCTTTATAGCCCCATAACTGCAGCTGTTCTTCCTGCTCGGGCAGGTGGCTGAAATCGAAGCGAATGCGATTGTTGGGGTAAATGGCATCGGCCAGTTCTTTGGCACGAAGCAGTTTTTCATCAATACGCAACCGTGTCATTTCTTGCCGGCCACCATCAAAGCCGGTGCGGGCCATGCTCAGCAGCGAACGGGTTATTTCTTCCAACCGCTCTGCCTGCTTTTGAATGGTTTGTAACGATTGCTGATATTCTTCGGCACTGCGGGTTTTCAGCAAGGCCCATTCTGCTTCGCCCATAATGCTGGTGAGCGGTGTACGCAGTTCGTGTGAGGCATTGCCAATAAAACTTTTTTGCGACTCGAAAGATGTTTCCAGGCGGTCGAGCATGTGGTTAAAAGTGCTGGCCAGTACGCCCATTTCATCTTGGCCCGATCCTTCGGGCAAACGCACCGTGAGGTTATGCACTCCAATGTCTTTGGCTTTGCTCGTAAAATCGAGTACGGGTTTTAAAATGCGCCGCGAAAACAAAAAGCCCACAAAACCCAATATCAGTGCTTTGATGATGAAGCTGGCGATAAGCAACCATTGCAGGTTGTTGAGAAACTGTACACCATAATCGTTTCTGCCCGACACTACCACCACATACTTGCCCCAGCTTTCGGGCACGTACAAACCGGCATACAAGGTATTGCCATCGCGGCCTACGGCAGAGCCCTTGGCTACCGCATCGCTAATGAGGCTGGCAGGTATTACCGCCTGCATGCCACTGTCGGGTTGCGACTGCTCATTCAGCCGAATGAAATATTGTTTTTCCGAAGGCAGTGTTTCAATGTATTCATTGCGCAGCTCATTGAAAGCCGTATTGCCTTTGGCCGCATCTTCAAGTGTAATACGGGCTGCCAGCCTTGCCCGTAGCTCTAAGCGTTTGTAGAAATCGGCAAACACATTTTGGTTGGCAAAAAAATACACCAGGCTGCTAAACAGCAACACAATGGCCGCTACCACTGCAATGAACAACCCTGTTAGTCTTGCTCTAAGTGTCATGCTCTTGCTGCAGGGCATACCCCATGCCAATGATGGTTTGAATGAGTTTTTGCTGGTGTGGCTTGTCTATTTTTTTGCGCAAATAGTTGATGTATACATCCACCACATTGGTGCTGAGGTTAAAGTCGATGCCCCACACATTTTCCAAAATATCTTGCCGGCTGAGTACCCGGTTGGGGTTTTGCATCAGGTACTCCAGCAGGCGGTATTCGGTAGCCGTGAGTGAAATGGGTTGCCCGTTTCTTTCTGCTGCTTTTTTGCGGGGCAGTAACACCAAATCGGCCATTTGCAACGGTTGATCGTTGCTTGTAGGTGCCGCATCGCCGGCCGTAGGCTTGGCCCTGCGGATGAGGTTACGCACCCTGGCCATCAGTTCGGCCAGTTTAAACGGTTTCACCATGTAATCATCGGCACCCGCATCCAAACCGTGCACAATTTGCTCGGTGCTGGCCAGTGCGGTGAGCATGAGTATGGGCGTATCAATGCCTTCGCTGCGGAGGGTGGCGCAAATTTCCAGCCCTGTTTTGCCGGGCAGCATCACATCCAGTATCAGCAGGTTGGCCATTTGCTGCCGGGCCAGCGATAGTGCCGACACGCCATCAAAAGCCAGGCTGATTTGATAGCCGGCTTCACTCAGCCCTTTGTGCAGCAAGGAGGCTACATCGGGATCGTCTTCTACTATTAAAATGGAAACTGGGGTTTGCATGGTATGCTGCAAAATAGCACTTGCTGATTTAGGAGCGGTATATCGTTTTTGTAAAAGACAATGAGACAAGGATGTGTAGAAAATGCAATGGGACACGGATTTGCAGGATGAAACGGATGTTCACGGATTCGTTGATCATCAACTTTTTTCTGTGAAGCAGGCTAATAGAGAACCGCTGCTTGTTTAGCATTGGCACATTTTCATATTAGCTAATTGGCACATTGGCATTCCTCCTCGTTACCTTTGCCGCCTCATTATGCGCAAAAAGAAAAATCAGTTTGTACGTGGGTTGGAGCTCACGGCCTACGCTGCCGAAGGCAAAAGCCTGGGCCGGATAGATGGTAAAGTGGTGTTTGTAGAAAGAGCCGTGCCCGGCGATGTGGTAGATGTATTGCTCACCCGCAACAAAAGCGATTGGGCCGAGGGTGTACCCGTGGAGTTCATTAGCTACAGCCCCGACAGGGTGGCGCCTTTTTGCGAACACTTTGGTGTATGCGGCGGCTGCCAGTGGCAAATGCTGCCCTATGAAAAACAACTGGTTTTTAAACAACAGCAGGTATATGACCAGCTCACCCGCATTGGCGGTGTGGCGGTAGAAAACCTGTTGCCCATAGCGGGCTGCCAGCAAACCACCGGCTATCGCAACAAGCTGGAATTTACGTTTGCCAACAAACGCTACCTCAGCCGCGAAGAACTCAACAACCCCGATGTAACTGCCTTGGGCAGCTTTGCAGGCTTTCATGCCAAAGGCGTGTTTGACAAAGTGGTACACCTGGGCCACTGCCACCTGATGGCCGAACCAGCCAATCAGATACGAGATGTGCTGCGCCAAAAGGCCATCGACATGAACATGCCTTTTTACGACGTGAAGCAACACAACGGCTGGATGCGGGGCGTACAATACCGCCTGTGTACCACCGGCGATTTGATGGTGAATGTGATGCTGGGCTATGAGCAAAAAGACATGCGCCAACAGCTGCTCGACAACTTACTGCAGCAAGTACCGGTCATCACTACTTTGTATTATACCATCAATACCAAGTTCAACGATAGTATGATGGGCCTGGAGCCACAACTCTATTTTGGGGCCGCCCATGCTACTGAAAAGCTGGAAGATTTTCGGTTTCTCATCAGTCCGAAATCGTTTTTTCAAACCAATACCAAACAGGCAGAGAAGCTGTACCAAATTACCCGCGACTTTGCAGAGCTGGATGGCACTCAAAACCTGTACGACCTGTACTGTGGTACCGGCAGCATCGGTATTTTTTGCAGCAAGGGAGCCCGGCAGGTAATTGGCGTAGAGTTGGTAGATGAAGCCATTGCCGATGCCAAAGCCAATGCCGCACTGAACGGGCTGGATCATACCCACTTTTACGCTGGCGATGTGATTGACATTTGCGACGATACTTTTTTTGAAAAACATGGCCGACCCGACGTGATTATTACCGACCCACCACGGGCTGGCATGCACGAAAAACTGGTGCAGAAAATATTAGAGATGGCCGCACCCACCGTGGTGTATGTGAGCTGCAACCCTGCCACACAAGCCCGTGACCTGCGCCTGCTGGCTGCCAAATACGAGGTAACCAAGGCCCAACCGGTCGACATGTTTCCGCATACCCACCACATAGAAAACGTGGTGCAGCTGAAGCTTAGGTAGTGAAAGAAAATGCTACGTCATGTAAAGGCAATATGGTGATGTTGCCAATAAGTTTTGCAAGCAACCGCAGGTATACAAAAAAGCCTCCCAATGTTGAGAGGCTTTTTTTAATGTATATGTCCAACAGGTTTTATCTGTTCATGCTAAAGGCAATGGGGTTGCTGCTGTAAATGGGTTTGAATTCGTCTTTGCCAGACACCCATGTTTTAAACACCACTTTAATTTCGGAAGTATTGGCCCCTTTAGGAATTTGGCTGTAAGGAATAAACAGTTCAAAATCATCGGGTGCATTTTTGTTGGCACTCAATACCTGGCCTGGTTCCAGTACAAAGTTGCGGTACGTGGCTACGGCACCACTTACATTGTACGATTTATCGGTGGCGGGCAATGCACGGCCATCTTTATCATACACAATGGCGATAAAGTAAACTGTGCCTTTTACACCAGCGGTACTTACTACAAACGAAGGATAAATGCGCAGTCCCTGATTTACCGGATCATGCTTGATGGTAGTGGTGGTATATTCCGATACGTTGATGCGGGGCACTTCGTTGGCACGTACACCATCGCGGGGATACAAGATGGCAGCCATGCGTTTGTCACCATCACTCATCACCATGTTCCATCCTACGCTGTAGCCATTTTTGGTGTGGCGAGGATTAACAGGGTAGTGCATAATACTCTTCGGATCATACGCAGTACCATTCGTATAGGTTTGCTTAGCTACATACACCACCTGGTTGTCTACATCGTCTTTGCCCCAGCCTACTTTGGCATAGTCGGCATACAGGGTATCCATGTTCCACTGAATACCGCTCATGGGGCTAAAGTGTTCGTGCATCATACCAATGGCGTGGCCAAATTCGTGTACTACTGTGCGGCCCCAAGAGTTAGATGCAGTAAGACCTACAGAGTCGAAGTGCATGGTATGCTCGTTTTGTGGCACAGAGTTGCAGTAGGTGCCCAGCATAGAGTAGTTCGATTTTTTCTGGCTAAACATCACCCGCACATTGGCACGGCCGCTTTGCACAAATTCAAACTTGATATTGGCAAACTGTTCCCACTCACGGGCATATTGTTTTACCATTTCCTGCAGGCGTGGGCTACCATTCATGAACTTTACATAAATGGTTTCACCAACATCCCACAAAAAATAATTGTCGGCAAGGCCACGTGTTTTGGTAGTGTCAATAAAGGCCACTTTGGCCAGTCTGGCTTCCGCTTCTTTGGTAGCGCATATCTGTGCCTGTGCACTGCTGTACATACTCATTATGGCCAATGCCATCCCCGCGGCTTTCAATACTTTTAAAGATTTCATGCGATATGTTTTTTTAAGGTGGATGATTGACTGATTGCTTGTGTTGTTTTCACAAAAGCCCGGTAGCTTTATTGGTACTTTGTGTGATGAGATAACAACATGCAACCAGACAGTTGTGCTAACTTGGGTAAAACTAAGCTATGCGGCTGTGCCCGGGCATACCCGCCAATGGGTATTTTTAGTGTGTGCAGGTTCGGCTACCTTTTCACCGTAAATTAAGCACAAACTCTCTTATGCCAGCATCTTACTGTTTCAAAAAAAAAGAAATACGATTCTTGCCAGTTGTAGCATGGCTGTGTTGCTGCTTTTTGTGTATGGCTTTTGCTACGGCAACACATGCACAAACTAAAAGGGCATTGCTCATAGGCGTAGGTACTTACCCCGATGTACGGTGGAAGCCGCTCAGCTCTGCTAATGATATTGCGTATTTAAAAACAGCCTTGCAATTACAAGGCTTTCAGCCCGCTAATATGTTGGTGCTTACCGATGCAGCAGCTACCTACAAAGGCATAGATGATGGCTTTGATCAATTAAAAAAACAATGCAAACCCGGCGATGTAGTGTATGTACATTTTTCGGGCCATGGCCAGCAAATAGAAGATGATGAAGAAAACCCCGATGAAGCAGACGGCTATGATGAAGCACTGGTACCTTTTGATGCACGGGGCAAATACGACCCGGTAAAATACTACGGGCAACATCACTACCGCGATGATGCACTGGGCCGCCAGCTGGAGGCGCTGCGCAATGTGCTTGGTAGCAATGGTAGCTTGCTGGTAGTAATAGATGCCTGCCATTCTGGTACTGCTACCCGAAGTGGCAGCATTGCCATTACCCGTGGCGATCCGGCACCATTTGCCAGCCCCGAATACAAACCCAAACTCAAAACCACCCTGGGTGCACGTACCACTGCCGAAGGGTTTATGAGTGCTGCACCACTCAATACAGCCAACATGGTGGTGTTTAGCGCCAGCAGCCCCAATCAGGTAAATTATGAAACCCACGATGCCAAAGGGCAGGGCGTAGGATCGCTGAGTTATGCAGTAGCAAAAGCGCTGCAGCAACTGCCCCGTCAGGCTACTTATCAGCAGTTGTTTGCTTCGGTAAAAAGCATGATACAAGCTGAATACCAGCAGCAACTACCGATGATGGAAGGCGATGGTACACAGCAGGTATTTGCCGGCAGCTACCTGCCACAATCTAAACAACTGCAGGTAGACCGCTGGACAAGTGATAGCACGTTCATTATTCAGCAAGGGCAACTACAAGGTATTTATGCCGGTACTTTGGTACAGGTAAAAACGGCCGGCTCCAACAGCACAGTTACAACAGCGGTGGTTACAGAAAGCAATGCGCTGTCATCTGTATTGCAGCCCCGCCAACAAATAGATAAAGCCATGCCGTATAATATTCACATCATCAGTTATGGCACAGCGGCTGTGCAGTTGCATATAACATTGCAGGCAGATAAAACAGTTCCAAAAACAACCACCGACGCGGTGCAAGCCTGGCTAAAAAAACAACCCGGTGTAGTACTTTCCAGTGCGGGTGATTATTTGCTTCTCCTGAGCAAAGCCACCAACGGTACCAGCATGGAGCTGCTGGAAAAAGGTGATGTGGTACAGCACAGCACTACTTTGGCTACGGGCAAAACTTTTGACGCAGCTATGCAACAGCAGTGGCAGCAAGCACTCAAAGCCACTGCCCGCAGCCGTTACCTTCGGCAAATGAATGATGGTGGTCCGCTGGCAGATAAAGTGCAGGTAATCATTGCCGCCGAAGGCATGAAAGATGCATCCAATGAGTGGAAGCTTACACCCGGTTCTGAATACAAAATTTCTATCATCAACAACAGCGATACAAGGCTCTACTTCAACCTCCTGAATATTTTGCCCAATGCCAAAAGTCAGGTGTTGCTGCCACAGCCCGATGAGCAACCTCAAGACTATTCTGTTGGGCCCGGCCAGCCTTTTGAAATAGATGGCATAGCGGTGGATGATAATGCTACTGAAGGCAGAGAATATTTGCGGGTGGTATTGAGCATACGGCCGATTGACTTACGCCCCGTGTTCGAAGAAACACCCGATGATAGCCGCAAACGTAATATTGGCGGCACATTTGAAAAGTGGCTGAATGAAAGTTTGGAAAATACCGGAACTGTACGTACCAGAAGCGGCAATGATGAAGTAACTATTGTAAGTGCTGGATTTCAGGTAGTGAAAAAGTGATAAACCCTCAACACATGAAACGGAAGCTGTATTTGCCCATTCTGCTTGGCACTATGCTGATGACTGTATGCAACCATCTTTTGTTTGCACAAATACAAACACGATCTGTTCATGTGTTTGTAGATTCGGCCTTTGTACGAAATGACAGTTCATTGCTACTGCTAAGGCACGGTAGCAATGTAGGTTTGAAACTGCATCAGCAAGGTTCAGTCATTGCCCGATACCTGAAAGCATTTGAAAAAGAGAACTATAACGAAATTGGATTTGGGCGCATCATTGCACTCAACAGAAATGCAGCATTGCTTTATATGGGCAAAGGCATTGGTCAAAAACAACGGCCCATTTTAAAAGATGATTTGGTAAAGTTTGACTACCGGCCAGCTACTGCCGGCGCCATATTTACAGAACTCGCCGCCCGGGGCATCATTTTTACCGACATATCTAAAAAACCGCACTATAGCTTACCGGGTATTATACAAATGCCCAGGGGGATACATGAAGATTCACTCATTAAGCAAATGATTGCTGAGTTGAAAGAAACCGTTGAAATGATTCGGCCTTCTACAGATAGCAGCAGTTCGCTAATGAAGCCCCTGCCTGGAGGTCGTTATAAAGGACGCACGGTGATAGACATTATGGATAATGCTACGCCACAAGATGTAAGAGAGTACATCTATTTTGTACTGAGCTACCCCGGCAAGTACATGGGCTATTATTATAAGTTTAATGAAACATTTGCTACCTGGGTACTGAACGAAGCGCCATCTGGCAGCTGGGAGTACATGCTGCAATGGCAACAACTGCAAGACACACCCGATCAACTGCAAAAATGGCTACGCCAAAAAAGTGCTGTACTGCGCAAAGAAAAACTCACCGGTATGTTTTTCGATGAAGCGGTGAGCTATAGCAAAGAAGATAAAAATGATAGTGCACTGCTCATGATAAAGGCTGGCTTGAACATAGCGCAAGTCATTAATGATACCTTGGGTAAAGCCTCGCTATGGCAGGCTTGGGCACAAATTTATCAGGACAATGAACAGTACGCCGAAGCCATCCGCTGCACCGATAGCACATTGCGCTACGCAAGCATGGCAACCAATCATGCTTATTTGTTTGCAGCGTATTTTAAAAAAGCGTATTGCCTGTACAAAAGCAGCAACTATACACAGGGTAAAAAAGTACTGGCTGATGCAGAAAAACAACTATATAGTTATGCAGGTAAAATGAAAACCAACGACTCTCTCGACCATTGGCGTAAACGCTACGAGTACGAAGGGTGGATTGACTACTCTGCAGGCAACTATGAGCAGGCAATGAAAAATATGCGTAAAGCCATTGCTGTAAATCAGCAACTGGTATCTGCATCGGCTACCGAAAATATTGCCAGCGATTATTGGTATGTGGGCCGTATTTATAAAGAGCAAGGTTTCTACGACAAGTCTTTAAAGGCTTATGATAGTGCCTATACCATGTATGCACAACTCAATAGCGATTACTCCATGGCCTACACGCAAAACGATATTGGCCGTGTGTACTACAGCATGGGTAAATATGCCGAAAGCAAACGGTATCATCAATTGGCATACGCCGCCATGCTCAGGCTGGAAAAATGGGATAATGCAGGGTATGCCAAATCAATGCTGGCCAGTAATCTGGAAATGGAAGACAGCATTGCTGCTTCTATAGATGCACACAACACGTCAATAGACTTGCGCCGCAAGGCGAATAACAAAGATGGCCAGGCATTCAGCTGGAAAAAACTGGGCAAATTGTATGAACGAGTGGGACAGAAAGCTGCAGCACTGCAAGCCTACGATAGTGCAGCTCATTTTTATGCCGCCATTGGCGATACATCGCAACAAGCACAAAACCTGCTGAACCTTGGCCAGGTGTACGAAAATGATAAAGACTTTAGAAAAGCCCGTTCGTACTACGAACGGGCCGCAGACGTATTGAAAAGATTGCAGAGTAAATCGGGCTACATAGATGCCCTGTTCAAATTGGGTTCCGTTACCTGGACAATTGACTCAGTTGCTTCTGAAAAGTATTACACCGCATGTTTGCAAGAATCCAAAATTGTAAACGACCGGGTAAACCAACTCTACAGCATGGTAAATTTGAGTGCATTGGCTGGCAGGCGAAACGATTTTGTAACCGCAGAAAAATGGATGCAGGAAGCATTGCCACTCGCATTGGCTACAAAAGATCCTGCCATGGAAGCAAAGTGTTACGAAAACATTGGCGGGCTTGCTGAAAGCCGTTTGAAAGTGGCTGATGCATTTTATTTTTATCGTAAAGCTTCACAGATTTATGATACACTCGATAAGCCCAAATACCTGCGTTCGCAATTGCGCCTGGCCAACCTGATGGTATCAAGTGGTAAGGCAGATAGTGCAGCCATCATCAACAAAGCGGTGATTGCACAAGCTGCTAAATCAGGCTACTCATTAGAGCAGGGCGATGCATTGATTGCCCTGGCATTTCAATACACCTTACAGGCCCGCTATACCGAAGGGTTGGCGCTGAGCGATAGTGCTGAAAGAGTGTATGCCTTATCGGGCAACAACAACAGCCGGGCAGCTGTGCTCGGTAGTAAAGCGCTGCAACACATGGGCATGGGTAATTATGAAGCCAGCATTCGCAGTTTTGCTTTGGCCGATTCTATTTACAGCATTGAAAAAAATGAATGGGACCGCTCTATTGTTGCCAACAATACTGGCGTAGTGTACACACATCAGGGGGCTTATCAAACCGCCATTACCTATTTCAGCAAAGCATTGCAGTTGCGGCCCTACAAAAGCGATGATGAAAGCAGCATCCGCTCCAGAGCCAATATGGCAGAGTGCTACATGTACCTCAAGCGAAACGATTCGGCACTGGCCATTTTGCAACCGCTGTATCCCATTGCCCGCAAAGAACAACTCTCCCGATTAAGTGGTAGCATGGCCATGACCATGAGCCGCATTTATATCATTGAACAGCAGCCCGACAAAGCATTGCCTATGGCACAAGCTGCCTACGACGACGCCAGTAAAAACGGTATTCCCGATGCACAGGCAGAAGCTTTGATGCTGTTGGGTGTGCTCAACAGAGGCAGCAACAATACAAAAGCGTTACAATACCTGCAGCAAGCTACAGCCTTGAGTGAAAAGTATAACATGCTCACCATTGGATGGGAGGCATATTATGAGTTGGGCGAAAATTACTATGCACAAAAAGATTTTCCTAATGCCATTGCTGCTTTTAAAAAGGCGGCTGATCTGATTGACAAAAACAGCAACAATATTTTTGGTGGAGAAGATGCCCGCAAAACTTATCAATCGAGTGGTAAAAAACCAGAACTCTACACCCGTTTGATTTCGGCACTCACCGCCACCGGTGCTACAGAAGAAGCCTGGGCTTTTGCACAAAAAACACAACAGGAAGCAGTGAAAGATTTGTTGGGTTCGCTTAGTGCAGATGCCAGCAATGCCGATAAAGCCGCAGCTCTGCAAAAGCTACTCGATCTGCAACAAAAAAGAAGTGGCATCGACAAGAGTATTCAGCAACTACAGGCCAATGCAAAAGGCAACAATGCTGAACAGCTGAAAACGCTGCAGCAAACCCGTGAAATTTTGGAAAAGGAATACCTGAACTATGTAACCGTTTTGGTAAAAACGTATCCTGATATCGATGGCTATTTTTCTAAGAATGTGAACCCTGAAGATTTTAAAGACATCAAAGAAAATATACCTGATGATGTAGCCATTGTGTTGTATTTGCTCAATGGCAAACAGCTGCTCATTTTCACTGCTACAAACAAAAAAATTGCAGTAAAAGAACAGCTGCTTACGGCTGATCTCGAACCCATGGTAGACCAATACATTGCTACCTTGAGTAACCCAGCAAAAACTGCCAGTGGCAAACCGTTGGTGCTGCGTAGCACCATCAAGAAAAAGCTGACACCACCGGCAAATGCCAAACCATTTGCAGAGCAAAGCGATGCTTTATACCAGCTGTTGATAGCACCTATCGAAGCAGATATCAAAAACTACCAGTCGCTGTGTATTATTCCCAATGGCAAACTCAGCAATCTGCCTTTTCAGTGCATTGGTAAAAAGACGGATGATGGCAATGTGCGGTACCTCATCGAAGATCATGGCGTGTTTTACACCAACAAACTCACCGTGTTTTTGAAGGCTGGTCGCAAGGATAAAAGTCTTGCTTCATTCACTGGTTTTGGCAACCCCGATAAAAGCCTGAACAGTGCAGGCAAAGAAGTGGAAGCCATTGGCAAGATGCTGAACACGACCAATATCTTTCTACAAGACTACGCCACCGAATCCAAAGCCAAACAGAGTTTGGAGCAAACCAAGTACATCCATTTTGCTACACACGGTGTGCTCAACTACACCGATTTCAGCAGCTCTTACCTCAAAATGGCCAATGTACAAGATGGTGGTGAAGATGGCGAATTGCGCATAGATGAAATCAAATCACTTAGTATTAACGGTTGCGAATTGGTGACTTTGAGTGCCTGCGAAACAGCGGTGAACCAAGAGCTGAAAAAAGGCTGGTACATTTCGCCTGCCAATGCATTTTTGGTGAGCAGTGTACGAAGTGTGGTAGCTAGTTTATGGGCGGTAGATGATGACGCCACCAACATATTGATGCAAGCATTTTACCAAAACCTGCAAACCATGGATAAGCAGGAAGCCCTGCGCAAAGCACAGGCCACACTGAGTGCTACACCTGGCTTTGAGCATCCGTTTTACTGGGGCGCTTTTGTATTGTACGGCGATTGGCGATAACGACTACAGCTACA
Organism: Bacteroidota bacterium; assembly: GCA_020161435.1. Taxonomy (GTDB): domain Bacteria; phylum Bacteroidota; class Bacteroidia; order Chitinophagales; family Chitinophagaceae; genus Phnomibacter. The sequence continues at coordinate 220,113 of JAIUNV010000001.1, forward strand.
GTTGTACATTTGAGCACAACATTTGTCCTCATGCAACACTGGCTGACCAACGCACAAATTTTTACAGGTACCGAATGGTTGAGCAATGCACATGTATGCGTTGCCGATGACCGGATAGCAGCTGTAACTACCGAACAGCCTGCAGCAGATGTACCACAACACAACTGCCACGGGCATCGCTTGCTACCGGCGTTGATAGATGCACAAATCTATGGTGGTGGTAGTCGTTTGTTTGCACAGTACCCCGATGAGGAAAGCCTGAGCTTGCTGGCTGCAGCCAACCGCAAAGGCGGTACAGTGGCTTGTTTGGCTACCATTCCAACTTTTCATATGGAACGCATATTGGAAAGTGCGAAAGCTGTGAAAACCTATATCGCTAATGGCGGTGAAGGCATACTAGGCCTGCATTTGGAAGGCCCTTTCATTCATGTAGAAAAACGGGGAGCCCATGTAGCCGAATGGGTAACGGTGCCCACCGTGCAACAAATAACCGAGATACTAGAAGCCGCAGACGGCTACTTAAAAATGATCACCGTGGCACCCGAATGTTGCAGCAATGAAGTGCTGCAAATGCTACAAGATGCAGGTGTGATTATTTCTGCCGGGCACAGCAATGCCAGCTATGCACAAGCACAACAGTTTAGCAGGCGAGGTGTACAAACCGTAACGCATTTGTTCAATGCTATGACGCCGTTGCACCACCGCAACCCTGGCATACCGCTGGCAGTGTTTGAAGATGAAAACCTGATGGCATCCGTTATTCCGGATGGCATACATGTAAACTATGGCATGATACGCATGGCCAAGCAACTGATGGGCGAACGTTTGTTTTTCATTACCGATGCCGTAACGGATTGCTATGAAGGACCGTATCAGCATGTACTCAATGATGACCATTATGCATTGCCGAATGGTACGCTGAGCGGCTCTGCTATCAGCATGTTGCAGGCAGTACGCAATGGCATCACGCATATTGGACTGACGCCGGATGAAAGCATTCGCATGGCGGGTTTGTATCCGGCCAGGCTGTTGCAAATCACAGATGATTACGGAAGCATTGCCGTGGGCAAAAAAGCAGCACTCATAGAAGTGGATGATGATTGGAACCTGGTGAAGCAATATGGATTTTAGAAAAGCATTACTGCTTCATCAACTCCAATGCTTTTTGCATTGCAGCATCTCTTCGGTAGCGAATATCGCTGCTGTTGGGCATCACTTCAATGTCGGGCATCACGCCACGTCCGTTATTGGGCAGGCCGGCATGGGTAATAATGCGAAACAACGGCAACCTTGCTCTAATGCCGGTGTTGGGCAAGGTAATGTCAGGTGTCATTACGGCGCTGTTGCCACGGGCACCACCACCAGTTTCTTCACCAATGCGTACTGTTTGTGGCCTGTCGGCTATGTGTTGCAAAAACAAAATGGATGCAGAAAAACTGCGACCATTCATGAGCACATACAATTGGCCATCAAAATGATTGTAGCGTTTGGGCTCATATAATTTTCTTTCCATCAAGCCCATGTGCCTTCTGCCATCGGCTTTGTATGGCGCTATTACCCAACCAAAGAGTTTGTAAAACCAATGCACTTGCACAGCAGCAGGTTTCGGAAAATTAAAACCTACAGCACTTACCGAATCGGCAATGCGAAATGGTTGATGGGCGAGGTATCTGGCCAGCATGGCGCTGTTCGAAATTTTGCCACCACCATTGTCGCGGATGTCTACTACCACATGTTGCATCTCTTGCTTCGCAATGCTGCGAAAGCTGCGACGGACAAATTTTTTAAAACCATTGCCACTAAAACTGCTGATGCGCAAATACGCATACTGCCGGGCAGTATCAATGCGCATAAATCCAAATGCGTGACGCTTCATACCATCGGGCTGTGGACGAGGAGCCGGAGCTCTCACCGCTTTGTTGCGGTTGCTATCGGGCAAGCGGGGCATTTGCAAACCCACTTTGGCTATTTGTGATTTTCCGGCACTGTCTACATACTGAATGTTGTACGTAGGTTTCAATCCATACATCCAGCGAAAGCGGCTGGGAAAGCTGGCACTCAAAATGGCGTCGGCATAGCGGTGGGTAGTACCATCAACTGATATGTACGCTTCCATTTGGCGGATGAGTGTATGCACGGGCACACTATCGATATGGGTGATGGCAACGCCGCGTTTTACACTGTCGCGGTTGGGGCCGGTGTTGTCTGTTACAATCATGCTGTCGCCCCACACTTTTACCTGCAAGGGAAAGCTGGCACCTGGGCGGTTGTTCAGCGCTTTGCTGATGCTTTTGGGCGACATGATGGAAGTGTGCCCGCATCGAATGGCTGCTGTGGCATAAGCCAGTCGCAGCCTGAACTCAGGTTCAGGAAGACTATCTGTAAGTGAACGAATCAATTGTTGAAAGCGGGCATCCACTGTATCGGCGGGAGTGTACCAGTTGTACGATGGATGCACCTGCCGGTAGGTTTGCCACAGCAGTTGTGCATCTGCTTGCATTTGTGCAGGGCTGTATTTTTTGCCTACAACATATTTGCTGCCTGTGCAAGCCTGCATCAGCCATAGTATCGACAGCCATAAAACTCCGGCATATTTCCTGCACCGCATCTTCAAAAGTAAGGACTACTTGCTTGTGGCTATCACCCGTTGAATATCGGGGTCGCCATCTATGTTGCTCATTTGGCGCAGCACCCAACCACTATGGCGGCTCACAAATTTGCTAAGCGGTTTTACCGTGTATACTTTGGGGTTGCGCAAACAAGCAGCTATTTGTGCAGCCTGCTGCCGGGTAAGTGCCGAAGCAGGTTTGCCATAATAGCGTTGTGCCGCCGCTTCTATACCAAACACGCCTTCGCCCATTTCGGCTACGTTGAGGTAGAGTTCTAAAATACGCTGCTTGCTGTACAGCGTTTCTATCATGAACGTGAAATACACTTCGAGGCCCTTGCGTACCCAACTGCGGCCCTGCCACAAAAACACGTTTTTGGCTACCTGCTGGCTAATGGTGCTGCCACCTCTGATGCGGCCGGGTTTCTTTTTGTTGTAGGCCAATGCTTTTTCAATGCTCTTCCAGTCGAAACCGCTGTGGTCGGGAAACAACTGGTCTTCGGCAGCCATTACCGCCAGCTTCGCATTGGGGCTAATGGCATCGTACGACACCCAGTCTTTGCTGAGGCCGTGGCCACCGAGCAAGCTGCCTATTTGCGTTAGTGTAATGGGTGGCGGAAATACCCAGATATAGAGAATGTACACAAACTGTGCTATCACCAATACAAGCACGGTACGTTTCAGCCGTTTCCAAAATTTTTTCATGGCTGGAAAAATAAGGCACAAGAACCAATTGCTGTGTAGTGGCTTTTACTCTACCACCGAAAGACGGTAGTTTTTGCCCAGCGTATAGCTGCTTTTTTTGAGTTTGGCAATGGTGTAGCCCACTGCTGCGGTACCAAGGCCACCAATGATGTTGGCAATATTGTCTTTGCCAAAGGGTGGATCTTTTTCCCGAACGGTATTCACCAAATTAAGCGCCGTGTAGCCAAGCCCACCTGTCATGAGTACGCCTTCAAACCAGCGGTTTCTTTTGCGGGGCAATGCGCCCACATTGGCCATACTAAAAGCTATGGGGTAACGGCCTGCTGTATCCATGCGAAAAGTGCCCCAAGGTGTAGGCACCCGCACCAGTTGAAAATACGTGAGGAACAAGGAATCCCGCACCAGGCTGTCGAGCCGGCCATTTACAGGCATTTTATCTGTAGTAAAAAAAGAAATGGTACGGCCAGGGTAGTAGCGCTGAATGGTTTTGTTGTTCTTTTTCAACAACAAAGCTGTTGCCTGACTTTGACACAAAGCAGGAAGCAGTAGCAGCGAGGCGATGTACAGTAACTTCACCTTTCAAACTTAACGGGCAATAGTCAAAGTGATGGAGCCAATTTGTTAAGGCGAACGAAATAAAACGGAACGGACAGCTTACTGCATGATGCTGATGATGAGCCCGCCAAAAATGGCGACACCAAAACCAATGAGGATAAGCGCAGAAAGCTGATGAATTTTATGCAGGGTGCGTGGCGTAAGCAAGAGGCGAATACGACCGGCAAAAAACACTTTCAAAATATCGGTGGCCAGCACGGTTACCAGGCAGGCAGCAAACAACAAGGTTCTTTCCCGCAGGGGTAAAAAAGCAAAAGCCGTGCAGGTGCTGAGCCAAAAGAAAATAGGGCCGGGGTTGATGAGGTTCATGAAAAAACCCTGCAAGGAAAAACGCAGCATATCCCGCTGCCGAAAACTGATGTTGAGATCATTGGGGCTGTCATCTTTCGGGTCTTTGCCAAAGAGCAAACTATAGGTGCCCATAATAATTAGAATGAGAGCTCCACCGGCAGCAATCCAGTTTTTGTATTGTAAAACGGAGCTCAACAATTCTGCGGCCAAATTGCCAACAAGTACCAGCAGTACATCGCTAAGACTAACGCCTGCTATGAATGCATAGCCTGCTTTGTGGCCCAGCTTCATGCTTACTTTGAGAATGGCAAACACGATGGGCCCTACCGCTATGGATAAGAACAATCCCAACCCGATGCCTTTCAACAAAATATCCATGCAAGCTTATTGTGAGGCGGACAATTTACGAAGGCTGGGTGGCTGTGCCAACCTTAATCTTGTGCGACTGCAGAAACTGCTGCCAGTCTTCCCACATTTTGCCCTTCAGCACCCGCGGAAACTTGTGCTGTGCACCAATTTTTCCTTTGCTGGCCATAAAGTCGAGGAACGCATGTTCGGGTAGTACTGTCAGCAAAACTTCTTTCAACGCATGCTTGCGTTCTACTTCGTAGTCATCGTTCAGCTGCTTCAGCTTGGCATCTAAGAGCAGGCGAAGCTGAGCTTCATCAACAGGATCGTCGCAGGCTACAAACCAATGGTGAGCAAAGAAATTGCCATAAGGGATGCCCGCCACCGTAAACTCCGGAATGCACACATTGAGCTCATTGGCCACCATTTGAATGGCCCGGTTCATATTTTCTACACTCAGGTGTTCGCCCACCAAACTCAGGAAGTGTTTGGTGCGGCCGGTGATGATGATTTCGAGATGTTCGAGGTCTACAAAGCGAACGGTATCGCCAATAAGGTATCGCCACGCACCGGCATTGGTGCTGATGAGAATGGCATAGTCGCGGCCTTCTTCTACTTCATGAATCATGAGTGCCCGGGCATCGGGCAGCATGTTGCCTTCGGCATCAAAATGCTGTTCGTCAAACGGCACAAATTCAAAGAAGATATTGTTGTTGATGGCCAGCTTCATGCCCTTGGCATGCTGGCGGTTTTGGTAGGCCAAAAAGCCTTCGCTGGCTAAGTAGGTTTCTATGTAAGTAATGGGCTTGCCCAGCAGTTTTTCGAAGCCTTTTTTATACGGTTCCATGGCCACGCCTCCGTGTACATAAAAGCTGAGGTTGGGCCACATGTCGTGGATATTGTTGAGCTGGTAGCGATCAATAATTTTTTCGATGCACAGCTGCAACCAGGCGGGAACGCCTACGATAAAACCAATGTCCCAGTTGGGGGCGTTGGCAACAATCTCTTCAATTTTTACGGCCCAGTCTCTTTCCTTGGCTATGCGTTTGCCCGGCTTGTACAGCCGCTGAAACCAAAACGGAATATTGCGCTGCTGAATACCGCTCAGGTCGCCGGCGTAGTAGGTGGGTCCTTTTTGCAACTCGGTACTGCCGCCCAGCATGAGCCATCCTTTGGGCAGGGCGCCAAAGTTGACATCGTGATAGCCGGTGAGGGAAAACAACTGCCGCAGACTGGTTAGGGTGTTGGCCTTAATGAGGTCTTTGGTAATGGGAATGTATTTGCTGGCCGCTTCGCTGGTACCGCTGCTAAGGGCAAAAAATTTGATCTGCCCCGGCCAGCAAACATCGGGCACACCTTGCAGGGTTTTGTGCCAAAAAGCATTGTACAGCTTGCTGTAATCGTAGGTAGGTACCCGCTGCTGAAAGGCTTTGCCGGCATGGCGGCTCATGAGAATTTCATCGAAACCAAACTGCTGGCCAAACTCGGTATAGCGGGCCTTGGTCAATAGTTTTTTCAGCACTTTCAATTGCATACGCCGGGGGTCGCCGGAGGAGATGTAGAGGCGTCGGGCAATAGACTGCGGTAAAGGAATATTAATGAGTGCCATAGGCAAAGCAACAACAATAGGTAAAGTGCCCACGAATGTACGGGATGCCTATCTATTGGATGCTGACTGTGGATGAGTTTGTGCTGCGGTTGGCTTTTGCCAGCCAAAAGCCTGCAATGCAGGCCAGTGCAGCTACTGCTGCCACAACCAGTGCCACTTGCCCCAACCAGGGCGTGGCAGTTTGTTGTGCACGGTAAATACCGAGCATTGCCCACACCACTACGGCGGCATACAGTGGCTGCCGAAAACCTGCTCCTACCAGCAGGGCGAGTAATCCGGCCACACTCATCATTACCGCCGACCAAACAGCGGGTTCCAGTGGTCCGCCCTGCCAGCCAACATGCACCAATAAGGCGGTGCTGTTGGCAATGGTGGCCACCGAAATCCACCCGAAGTAAATAACGAATGGCGCAAAAAGCAGCCAGCGTATGGAAGCAGTAGCTGTGGCTGAAGCCTTTTGAATGCGTTGAAACTGAAGGAAGAGAAGCGTCAGCAGTACCAGCATGAGGCCAAGGCTGAGCCATACCTGCAGGTAATGCCAGACCAAAATCCAACTTACATTAATGATGCCGCTGATGATGAAGAGGGGGGTGAGTTGCGCTGCCGCATTGCGTTGCGCTGCGGTGGCTTTGCTGCTGAGCAGCCAGCTACTGCTGATAATGACAAACAACAACAGCCAGGTATAAATAACCGACCAGATGCTAAAAGTGAATCCATCGGGTACAAAAAGGTTGGGGTAGAGGGCCGATACCTGCCCGGTATTGAGCCCGTTGATGGGCAAAATATTGGCCATGGCATTGGCAAAAAGGGTGAGCAAAAAACTCAGCCAATTGAGGAGCACTAGCCCTTTGGCAGAAGATGTAGCAGACATGGCGGCAACAATTTTTATAAAAGAAGAACGGCTAAAATAATTTTTTGTTTGGTTGAACAATGGAACCCCCTATTTTTGCAACCCCGAAAGGGAAATTCCTCCTTAGCTCATCCCGATAGCTATCGGGAGGTTAGAGCGGAAAACATTCCTCCTTAGCTCAGTTGGTTAGAGCATCTGACTGTTAATCAGAGGGTCGCTGGTTCAAGTCCAGCAGGGGGAGCTTGATAATCAAGCGGTTACAAACGAAAGTTAGTAGCCGCTTTTTTATTTGCAGTAAGATTTGCAGTAAAACTCTCACGGAATTCAAAGCATATTATGGTCGTATGGAAGTCAAACTGGTTTACCATACTTACTCTGCATTTGTTACAGTTCACAAGGTAGCTACTATTTCATTGGCCCGAATTCTATTAGCTCGAATACGCTGTAAGGTATCCAGAGATGAAATACCCTAAACAGTATTCTTTCCTTTACATCCGGTTTTACTGCCTCTACAAATACAGAACATCCTTTTTGTACGTGAAGGATATCCGAATCAATTACGATTACTCGGAATGGAACAAACAATTGTCTTAGTTCCCCGCTAGAATTAATTACCAGTAAAGAATTACTGCTTTGGTATTCAAGTTTTTGCATTTCAAGGGATTAACACCCCTACTACCGATTACTGGTAGCAGGGGGTATAAGTGAATCAATACGGTTAATTCAGGTACCAACTGGATGAACTGGTTTCTAAGTGGGATGTGATTTCATCCACAAACTCAAAGCTGTTTACCGACCTGTCTAGAAACTGGTCGATGTAACTGCTTTTGTTGGCCTCGGTAAACAGGTTGTAAAGCTTCCACATGTTGATGTTTCCTTGGGCATCACGGCAGAAGCTTTTGTCTCTGTAGTAATCCCGAACCACCATGTTCATTTGTGTGTCTGTCAGCAACAGGTTTGGTATTTCTTTCCTGAGATTGGCAGGCAGGTTGGGATACATTCTGCATCGCCCAATGAGCTGAGCAAACTGCTGCTCGGTTAGGCTATACTGACTCAGTTTGTTCAGGTTTTCTAAGTGCCATTTGTGGTTGTAGTTTTCAATCATACCGTAAATACTGGCCTTCAATTGGGATAGACTACCCACTTTCAGGTCGCTTACAAATCCATCAGACCATACACAGAGGTTGGTACATACCTTGTTTTGAAAGCCAATGAACATTTTGAAATGCTCATCAGCTCCTTTTCTGCTGTACAGGTTGTCCAGGCTATAAGATTTTACTCCACCAATGGTGAGTGACAGCGAATTGCCCATTATATCAGACTGAATGGAAGGCACTTCAATGACGAATGCCATCCGTTCGTAGTAAATGGTCTTCTCGTGCTCATACAGCTCATTCGCAGACTTGTCTTTGGCAGAAGGTATTCTGCCTTTGATTGGGTGTGATAACCTGATAGCGGGCTTCATGATGATTTCACCATGGAAGAGGTCGGATGCTACATCGAAAGCTGTATCAATGAACTCTACATGACTGATGAGCGTCTGGTTATCTTTCACGAACACCGGTATGATATGGTTCTTTCTGATATCAGCCAGTGATGCTTGTATCGTATTTGCCTCTATGAAGGGTCGGCTCGTGCTTTGGTGCTCATCTTCAAATGCTGTTGAGTATTGGCGGCTATCCAATACGGGCAAGTGGTTGTTATTCATGTTTTCCATTGTTGCTGATTTGTTGGGTTGCTAATTGTGCGGTTACTTCTTTGCCAATGAGAATTTGGCGTTTACGGTTTTCGAATTCTGGCTGTAATGCAGCGTTGAATTGAGGGTAGTGCTTGTACAGCTCTAACAGTTCTCCAATACTTTGGGAATCGTTTATCCGAGCTGTGATATCATCGGCAGTTATTTCCTGACCGCTTTCACACCACTTGCGAATGGTTATACCAGTTTCGGGAGATATTTTCTGTTCTGGCTTAGCAAAGAACAAACCGGTTCGGTCCTTTGAAGCCGATGCGTAATTCTTGATATCCAAATCGAATACCAATGTGAACTCGTAATCAAGGCCATCACGCTGGACGGCTTTCAGCCCAACCTTTTCCGGTACCATCTTGCCATTCTTCTCATTGAGTACATAATCCTGTTTGGTACGCAGGGTAGCAATGATGTGGCATGGAGACTGCAGGATGCGTTGTACAAACTCATTGTGCCTTGGCGTAATCTTTCCCCAGTTGGTAAATGAGTTGCCAGGCAGAGAGGAATGGTAGTCGAGCAGGTTGTCCCATTCATGCGAAATGGAGTCAATGATTATTACTTCCATTCCAGCCTTTTCACAGGTAGCCAATGCTTCCATATAACGCTCAGGGTTATACGGAGCTTTCAGGGTGAGTACATTATAATCACCAAGATGAGCGTAGAGGTCGGCTGAGTGGTTCTCTGTATCAATTACAGCGACCTTGTTGTAATTACCACAAAGGCCAAAAGCTAGCAGCAGAGAGGAATAGGTTTTACCTGAGCCAGATGGGCCTTGAAGTGCCATGCGGATTTTTGCACGTTTGCGTTGTGCTTTTTGCAGTTGCATAAACGGAGATTTGATTGTTGAAAATGAAAAAGGGCCGGTAGTGTGTACTACCGACCCTTTGCTAATTCGATGACTTGACCTAACTATCGTTTGATGGGGATATTTGAAAATTGACCAACTAAGTTGACAGAGCGATTTGCATAATCAGGATTATTCTTCCATTCTGAAATGGTCATGCTGAAAGTGCCGGTAGCCTTTCCGTTTTCAATCTTAGTAATGATGAATTCATTGGTATTTCCAGTGCTTGATTGATAATAAACACCATTAAGCGTCAGTTCGCCAACCCAACCTCCACTTGAGCTACAGGGTGTAGGGTCGCCGTGTCTGAATCTGTAAGTACCTACAATTAAGCTACCTCCTACTTGAGAGAAGTAAAGATGTGAGTAGATAGAAAGCGGGCCATTAGTTTTACGAACTGTGAGCACTTGCCCGCAAAATACACTAGTGCTGGAGCCAAATTGAGGACTGAATTCTAGTTCCCTATCTCCTTCATTAAACTCGAATGTTGTGCCGTTTGCCACCACCTTGAGATATGCTTTTGTATTTGTTGGCTGCGAGTTATTACTTGTATCCTTATTACAAGCGAATAGCGTAATCAAACAAAGAAGAACGATCGAATGTGTGATTTTCATGATTCTACGATTTTGGGATTGAACAATGTGATGTATAAAGATATGATTTTGCGAACTTTGTAAGTGGGCTATTAATTGTATAAACGAATAAAAACGCATCCCAATAAAGGGATGCGTCTGGTTTGATGACATTTAGGTCAGTTGTAATTCTTGAACCTGAGTCTGCCCAATCAATTCTACAGAACCTTTTGGCCGGTATGCATAGCTGTGTGCTAATACCATAACCTCACCAGTACGTTTGTTTACGTACTCGTAAGGCTCTACCTGTACCCGTACAATGTCGCCTTCAATTTGCTGGCCAACCATCATTTGGGCTAAAGATTCATCGAAAGTGCTTGGGATACTACACTTACGTACGGTAGCATAAAAGTTGCCGGTTGTTTGGGATTGAACCAATTCAAGACCACCTGTCAATTCGAGCGTAGTGAAGCTGGTGCCATCCTTTCTTTGGCGGACAGCAAAGTTTGTAACCTGTACCATGATTTTAATTTTTTGAATGAAAAATGAAATGACCTACAGCCGTAATCCTGGTAGTGCACATACCAACATTTGCTATAGGGGGGGCTTTCGACCCTGAAGTGTGGAGGGGTAGGTTTTTTCGGGTTGGTACTAGGGGGATACACTTGTGGTTTGAAATACGCACAGCTCTTAAAAATGTATATATTGTGTACAGGATTAGGAAGGCAAAGCCTTTAGATGTTCCCCTTTAACCCATATACATGAGAGCTATACTCTCATATGGAGATATTCGAACCCAGTAAACAAGGGATAAGTATAACCTCAATAATCCAGTTCACTATGAAACAGGTGTCCATTTTAACCATGATTCTGCTAATGTTCGCTTGTAATGTTATAGGTAGCAAAGACGATGCTGATAGCGGCAGCAAAGAAGATACCAGTAAGCTTGAAATGCTTCAAGGTAAGTGGAAGGGCACCTATAAGTATATGATGCGTAGTGGCGATGGATATGGAAATTTGATAATGGTTGCTGCCAAAGAGGGCACTGCGGAGTTTGAGTTTTATAATAAAACGTATAGAATGAAAAAGGTGCAGTTGATTGGTGGTAAGGATGACTTCGATTTCACTAATGACTTTGAATTCATACGGAATGACTCCATCATAACAATGGAACGGTCATCAACAGGACCTTGGGCCTCTGTCCATTTCAGAATAGAATTTTTGACTCCTAACAGCCTGGTGCTTATTAATGGAGAGAAAAATGATTTTCACACCATTTATGATTTGGAAAGAATAAAGTAGCATTCAGTTGTTCACTGCTAAACCGATATCCAAGCAAAACTTGTGTTATTTGAAGGTTCTATTTACAAAATTAGCATGCATCAATTTGAACATTGAACCAACAAGAAGTGTCCTGAATTCTGGGTTTTCGTTATATTCTTTGAATACTTCAAAGTTGCTGTCGATGTGATTAATCATTTTTTCTTTCAAAGTTTCTGCGAACGTTATATGTGCATTTTGAATGTCATTCTTGTCAAGTGAAGCAGAGATGTTATCCATTGCAGCCTTATCATCTTGTACGTCTTGTAAAAGGTCTGCAGCCATTTTGCGGACTTTGTCTTCATTAGTAAACTGTGTCCCAAAACGGTCATTAAATGCTTTTACAATATTTGATAGTAGCTCCAATTCAGGTTCTGCGACTCCGCTGCCCATTTCTGATGCTGGCATTAGTTCATCACCTTGCTGTAGGGTGATGGTGAATTCTCCTTGTTTCAGCAATCGGTAACTATCAAGGTCGATGGTGTTTGTAACGCCACTTGCCAAATCTTCATCCTGCTCTTTTTGAATTTTGTTTTGCAAGTGATTCAGAAAAACGTACAGCCGTTCTAAATAGGGATTGGTAAACGGCAAAATTTGTACAAGGAACACATATAGCCGAATGTACGATTTGCATTTTGCTCGAAAATCTTCTTGTGATATTTCATCAAGCGTTGTTCTGAACACATCGGCTGCTGCATCTAAAATAATATGCAGTTGGTCAACAGAAACATTCTGAACAATTTTATCCGAGAAGTCATGGACTTGTCTATTGGTGTAAACTTGATATGCATCTAATGCATTTTGTAGGTCAAACAACTTATTGGGGTCAGTGGCTTCACCCAGAATAGTTGTTTCGTAATATGGTTCAAATGCATCTTTTATTTCATCAGTAGAGTTAGCAAAGTCCAATACAAAAGTGTCTGTTTTGCCAGCTGTGGTTCTGTTCAATCGAGAAAGAGTTTGTACAGCATTTACACCTCCCAGTTTCTTGTCTACATACATAGTATGTAGCAGGGGCTGGTCAAAACCCGTTTGATATTTATTTGCCACAATCAAAAATCTGTTGTTGGCTTTCTTGAACTCATCTGGAATTGCCTCACTTGCGAAACCGTTTAATGAAGATTCGGTTTGCCCATCTATCTCACCAGAAAATGCGACAATAGCATTGTAAGGTATATTGTTGTCTTTCAGGTAAGTATCAAATGCCCGCTTGTATTTGACCGCATTTCTTCGGCTACTGGTTACAACCATTGCTTTAGCAAGCCCTTTGATTTTCATTTTACCAGCGACCTCGTTGGTAAAATGTTCTATCATTACTGCCGTTTTGCGGGCAATATTCAGTTCATGACTTTCTACATAAACCCTCAGTTTCTTCTGCGCTTTCTTTTTGTCAAATAAAGGGTCGTCTACAATTTTTTTGAGTAGTGCAAAATGGCTGTTGTATGTGATGCAGTTCCGTAGCACATCTACAATAAAGTGCTCCTGGATGGCTTGTTTCATCGAATACAAGTGAAATGCACGGAATTTGTCTTTGTTTTCTTCTGTGAATTTGACACCAAACAATTCAAGCGTTTTTGGTTTTGGTGTAGCGGTGAAGGCGAAGTAGCTGGCATTGGTTAGCATTTTCTTGCTTTCAACCAAATATGCGATGATATCTTCTCCTGTTAATTCTTCACCGGTTTTTCTGTTGATGTATACAATTTCTCCGCCACCTAAATCTTTTATTTCAAAGTCCTTATTTAGTGTGGCATTCAATTTGCCTGCGGTGTTTCCACTTTGGCCACTGTGTGCTTCGTCTATAATGAGGGCAAATTTGTTTCCTGGTAGTTCGCCAATGTCATTGACGATATATGGGAACTTCTGAATAGTGGTAATAATGATTTTCTTGCCTTCTTCCAACGCTTCTTTCAGGTGTTTTGAACCCTTGTCAATATGTTCCACTAAGCCCGAAACTTGCTCAAATTGCTTGATGTTTCGTTGAATTTGTGAATCCAACACCACACGATCGGTTACTACAATGACAGAATCGAAAACGGCTGAAGTATTGGTTTTGTCAAACAACCCTACCAACTGATGTGCCAGCCAACTGATAGAATTACTTTTACCCGAACCAGCCGAATGTTGTATCAAATATTTTTTCCCAGCTCCGTTTTCTTTAGCATCTGCTAATAGACCACGCACTGCATCTAATTGGTGATAGCGTGGAAATATGAGCTTTTTGGTTTTTTCTTTTTTGATTTTGCCATCGGGCAAAATCTTCTCCGATTCCTCTTCTATCAGTTGAACATAGTTTTGAATAATGTTCGTGATGCTGTCTTTGGTTAAAATTTCTTTCCAGAGGTAATCCGTTTTGATGCCTGACGGATTGGGTGGGTTTCCTGCACCGTTGTTATTGCCTTTGTTGAATGGAAGGAAAAATGAGCTCTCGCCTTTGAGCTGAGTGCACATCCACACTTGTTCTGTATCTACTGCAAAATGAACCAAACAGCGGGCAAGACGAAACAACTCTTCTTTCGGGTCACGGGTGGTTTTGTATTGCTTGATAGCATCTTTCACATCTTGCTTGGTAAGTTCGTTTTTGAGCTCAAACGTTATAACAGGCAAACCATTGATGAATACCACCAAATCCAGTGACTTTTCATTTTGTGTGCTGAAATGCACCTGACGGGTCACAGAAAAAATGTTCTTCTCGTAGAGTTCAGCGTTTTTGGGGTTTAAACTGGAAACTGGTTTATCGTAAAACAGCTTGAGCTTGATACCTGTGTTGCCGTCTGTAATGTCGGTGCGAAGCAGGTTGATGATACCACCCAAGCATTTTTCATTGACTACTTTATCGTCTTTTATTTTGCGGTTTACCAAGTATAAAATCCGTTGTCTGAAATTACTGCCGTGGCTTTGCTTTAGTTTGGCTACTTCTTGGGGTTGGGTATCATCCAAGAACTTAAACAGCAGTTCCTCATCTACACATTCAGTGCGATTGTAGTGGTTGAAATGGCGCTCTTCAAAGCCATTCACTAAACACAAATACTGTGTGATGTGTGCTTCTAATCCTTTTTCTGATGTATCTACAGCCATAAGTCTAAGTTTCATCTATTTCTTTCAATATTCTTCTACTTTTCAGAAAAAAATTGATTGATTATCAATGAGTTGTGTTGATTATTTGTCTAAAGTTCATCTAATTTTTCATCTAAGTTCATCTAATTTTTTATCCATTTAGGATAGCGGGAAGTGCCAGAGTTTTTAATCGTTTTATCTCGTTTCGACATGGCGTAGACCAGATTGCGCACCTTGTTGGCACGCTGTTCTTCGTTTAAAACCTTTGGCAGTAAATCGAGCACAAGTTTATTAATGTCCTCTTTGGATGCAGTACCATACTTTTCAATGAACTCCAGAATCATGGCCTTGTAGTGGTCATCTTTAAAACCACGAGTTTTGATATAGTCTGCCTTCTGTTCTGTTTTTTCAGCAACGGAAACTGAAATATGAAAATTTGGTTTTCGCCCTTCAATAAAGTGTTTGGCCTTTAACACCCTCACCTCCGCATCATTGAGTTCCTTTTTCTTTTGCACCTTATCCAATAAGATGATTTCGTCCAAGCTAAGTTCAGGGTTGCGGGCAAGCACCCGGGCATATTCCATATCCAGAACTTTACCAATCAGAGTCACTTTTACTTTATTGCCCGTAAAGTCGTAATCCGGCATAGGGAAAAATCTATCACGCTGAACCCTGAACATTCGTTTGATACCGCTACCAATGGAGTCAATCATATTGAAAGATTCCATTGTTTTAGCCAATAGTGTATTGCGATAAAACGAAGGAGGGTCCTCACTTTTTAATACATCTTCTACACTACCTGGTAAAAACGTGCCGGGATTGGTAAAAGAGATATATCCATCTTCATTTTCAGCAACAGTAATACGGCCGCCAAGCGTAAAATCCATGTGGGCGATGCAATTGCTTAATGCTTCTTTGATATTCTTGGCATCGTATTGTTCTATTTCTTCTGGAAATAGAGTACCATCTTTCAGGTAGCGATATTTCAGGTTACGTATTTTGGCATAAACATCATCTACCGCAAGAATATAAGGAGGCTCGAAGTGCTGATAATCCCTCTCTACTTTGTCTTTGGTGTATAAAACCCAACTAATTTGAGGCTGTAAGGGATTAAGATGCACAACAGCCTCGGGCTTGCCCAATAATAAAATGGCTGTGCGGGTAACATGACCGTTGACCAATAATTTGGTTTTTGTAAGAAAAGTAACACTATCCCACTGCTCTATTTCAACGGCCAATCGTGGGTTTTTAACCTTAAAGTTTAGACGGGCTATCGCTATTGCCGTTTCATCTAGTTCCTGCACTGTGGCGTCTGGACAAACCGCAGCACTCCAATCATCTATGGTATGCAAGGGCTCAATCAAAATGTTTTCCTTACGGCTGGCGGTAAGTTCAATCAGACTATCGCCACTGCGTTGCCAGGCTTTCTTGTGGGCAATTACCGGCTGCCGGGCCGCATGCTTAGGAATGTGCAAAACCCAAATGGTTTTGTGGCTATCGCTTGTGGTAAAGGATTCCACTTTTAACCCCTCGCTTGGTAAGTGGGTACAATTACCCAAAATACGATAAGGAAAATTTTCCGGAGTATAATCGTGCAACTGCTGAATACCTAAGATGGACAAGGTTTTATCTTCTACGCCCATTACTAAATGCCCGCCTTCCATATTGGCAATGGCCGACACATAAGAAATTACATCATCACCTGCACGACCCGATACGTCAGACCGCAGATTGCGGAATGCCTTCCATTCGCAATGCTCATTTTCTTTGGGAAAATGCGATTTGAGGTATTGATGTAATTCTGCTTCTGTCATTTAATATCCATTTGCTTTATTGGGTGTCTGTTAGCTACTACCTATAATGGTTAATCTTTGATAACTCAACTTTCAAATTTCTTAAGTTTGAGTCGTAGCCTTTGACTTTTATTTCTTTTCTTTTCCTACGAATCATCTCATCAATCTGAACAAAATTTGTTTCCTGCTCAGGGCATTTCGGCCCTAATAAAATGCACTTCAATTGAATGGGAAACAACTTGCTGTTTAGTCTGAAATCAATGACTGGGTTTATAATTGAATGGGTGTATGTCATTACCCAGTCTGTTTTTAGCTTAACCAGACTATCATTATCAATGATTAAAAGCCTTACTTCTTCTTCGATAGCATAATCGTTGGCTTTGAAGAAATGCTTCCAATAACCCAATTTCCGAAATTCAAACTTGAATCCTGTTAGCCGTTCAACTTCAACTTTAATTTGTTTCAAAAAGTCTAACTCTTTGTGGTTGCCGTTTTCGTCTGCATACTTTACTTTTTGTAAAAGAACGTGCTTGTTCAAATTACTTTTCTTTACATCAAAGACAAGGCAAACGCCTTTGGCATCATCTGAATACAAACGCCATAGCGTTAAATCATCTTTGCGTTCAATTTTGGAGCAAGATGTAATGTATCGGTTATTGATAGCGATAATGGTGTTGTGATGTTCCTTGATGAGTGGCTTTTCAATGCTGATGGTTCCATTATCCCGATTCAAATAGTTTTCCACATAATTCACTTCCGATTTGTCATTCATTCCTACTAAACCACTCATTCGGAATGACAAGTAACTCAGCATATCGAAAATGGTTTTCAGTCCAGTGTATCGGCAAATTTGCGTGTCTTTAAACTCACCAAACATTTTATTGAAGAACTGATTTTCAAATGAAGTGATTCCACCATCATCATCAGAAAAAAAGTAAGTGTTTGAATTTTGGTCAAACTGGATTCTGCTTAAAAATGATTTACTTTTAATGAAAGTGAGAAATTCAGTATTATCCTGTAAGTGTTGGTTTGCTGCTTGTATAATGATATTTAAAACATCTTCTCTGTCCTTCTTTTGTATCTTGACTTTTTCAGGATTTGAAAGCCGTTTGATGATGTCATCAAATGAAAGCTGAAAAAAATCAAGCTCTTTTTCGTTTCTATCGTAGAAATAAAATGTTTCGTTATCGGTAGCAATACCAAATCTTGCATTGGTAATTGATAGGGCGGAACGTAAAGTATCAGTGGCACGAGCAAAAAAATCTTTATTTTGAAGAGTTGTTTTTACTTCGATTACAGCAAGCGGATGAACATTTTTATAAATAACAATATCGAATCGCCTTTTAAGAGTTGGGGTTTCCCACCTATCCTGAAGACGAACTTCCAAACCACTTTGTTGAAGTGCGGCTGTAAAGCGGTTAAAAACCAACATTTCTAATTCATTACCCTTCGTTTCCATTTTTTACAATTTTATTCGTCCCGTTACCGCCTCAGCTATCATGGCTTCCCGGTATTCTTTGATGAGTTCGATTTCTCTTTCGGCTTTGCTGATGGCAATATCAAGGGTTTTGGTTTCAGATTTTATGTGTTCTAAAATCCTTTTTTGTTCTTCTACAGGGGGCAATGTCACTAATAAATTAGCGTATTTGTCTGCTGATATATTTTCAATTGTTGCCTTAATGAAAATTGAATTTTTCCAGTTTTCATAGTTGCTTGAAAGTGTGTAATTGTATAAGAAATCAGATAAAATGATTTCTTCATTTGGCGATGCTTTAATTAAATAACCTGCGTAGCTGCATCTTTCGTCTCTATCAACCAAACGGAATTGAAAAGATTTACCAACTGTTGCACCACTTCTTGCGAGCAATATGTCTCCATCTTTCAGTTCGTAATCTTTGCCGTTTTCGGGCGATAATGATAGTTTGTTGTTTTCGTCTAAGGTTCCATCAGCAGTAAAGTCGGTTATTCTTATGTAACGATACCAACTTGGATTATAGTAATCACCCGAAGCATTTGCACCATATTTTAATCTTTCATTCAAGCAAAACTTCAACCTTCTCACTTCCCAGTGTTCAGGAATTTCGCCCAACACCGTTTCCTTGATCTTCACCCCATCATCAATGCCTTTGGTAACGGCATTGGTAATAATACTTTGCCGCTGCTCTTTCAGCAATTCAATAAAGCGTTGCTTGGTTTGGATGAAACGGGTGATTTTGGCTGATTCTTTTTCCAAAATCCTAGCTATCGCTTTTTGTTCTTCAAGTGATTCTGGAAATGGGATAAAGACACTTGATATATCATCATAGCTTAGCCCGCACCTTGTTACGCCCTTTGCAGCAATCGTAAAATGATGGTTAACAACTCTTGACTGCAAAACTCGATAAAGAAAATTACTATCAATAATGTGTTCGTTTACTCTTACTTGTGCAAGGTGGTAACCACAGACAAGATTCTCAATATCATCGACAACAAATGCAGGTACTGCTATATCATTAAAGGTTTCCGAATCTTTTGTAAGTAGTATGTCGCCCTTCTTAACTGAAAACCTCTTTATCTCATCATCAGTTGCCGAAGCCTCCATAAACTCCAAATCATTAGTGATGTATTCGTTTTTATAAACATCAACATAATTACAAAGCCTAACTTTCATCTCCTCTTTGTGCGAATGCTTGTCTACTGTGCTAAATTTTACATCAGAAATGAATTTCAAACGTATCAATTTCCAATGTGTTGGGACTTCCGGCATCCATGCTATTCCTGTTTTTTTATATTTCACATTTGTTGCTATCATGCCACAATCTCTTTTAACAGGTTTTCAGTTTCGTGTTCAATGGCAAAGAGGTCGGCTGCAATGGCTTCTTTGCTGCGGGGCGGGGTGTATTGGTAGAAATACTTGTTGAAGTTGATTTCGTAGCCCACTTTGGTTTCGTCTTCGTTCCACCAGGCATCATCGGCAAAGGGTATTACTTCCCGTTCAAAGAAGGATTGTATGTTTTCTTTCAGTGGTATGTTTTCGTAATCTTTCAAGGCAGGGTCGCTTACATATTCTATGCTGCCGTCTTTATGCTTTTTCTTTATTACGGCTGCTGCTTTCGGATCTGTCCAACCTACGGCACTCAACAAATCTTTTTTGTCTTTGGCTGCCAGTTTGATGCTTTGCTTTTTCAACGCCTTATCCAGCAATTCTTCAAACACATTGAAGTCGTCAAACAATTTGTCGCCAATGGTTTCTGCCAATGTTTTGGCGTGGTTCATCAGGCCAAGGTCACGTTGCCACACAGCCGTATCCAGCAATTGTTTTACAATTTTCTGTTTCTTCTTAGGCAATGAAGCAATGGTAAGTTCGCTTGCTTCCTCTTCGGTTTCTTCTTCGTCACTGTCCTGCATAAAGTAATTGAGCAGCCATTGTTCTAATTTGGCAGTGGCTTTTTTGTCATACACTTCGTTGCCAAATTCTTTAAACAGTTCTTCACGCAAGGCAGCATTATTGCTCACAAAGCGAAGCGCTGCAATGCGTTTGGCAGTAAACTGCACCATCAGTCGCAACGGGCGGTGCACAATAATTTGGCTGTAGCCAAACTCGTTGTTGTCAAACAATTTACTGTGTTCGGTTTCTTTAAATTCCAGATAGAGTTTGGTAATGTCGTTGATGTTTTTAGGTACCAACTCATTGCGTTTGCTACCCAATGATTTTTTCATTTTGCCAAAGAAGTTTTCTCCATTGGCATTGATGAGTTGTACTTGACCTTGCCGGTGCTTTGGTTTTCGATTAGTAATGATGAATATGTAAGTCGGAATGCCCGTGTTGTAAAAAATATCGTTGGGCAAAGCAATGATGGCTTCCAGCATATCGCTTTCAATGATGTGCTTGCGGATTTCGCTTTCACCTTGTCCTGCATCGCCTGTAAACAAGGCAGAACCATTGTGAACTGTAGCAATGCGGCTGCCTTGCTCTGTTTCTTTCATCTTACTGAGCATATGCAGTACAAACATCAACTGCCCGTCATTCACTCGGGTAATAGCCGGTTCAGCAAATTGTGCATAGCGTTGTTTGATTTGAAAGCGAGAGTCAATGATTTTGCCTTTGTCGCCAATGCTCAATGCTTTTTTATCGTCAGCCCAGCTCGTGCCATAAGGAGGGTTGGTCAGCATAAAATCAAAGCGAAGGTCTTTTGGGAATCCGTATTGGCTTAGGGTGCTGCCATACACAATCTTTTCAGGGTCTTCGCCTTTCAGTAGCATATCTGATTTCGATATGGCGTAAATGGTTGGCGTATTTTCCTGTCCGTAAACATGAACCGTAGCTTTCGATTTTATTTCGCCATCTTCATCGGTAATGTATTTCTTACTCTCGGTAAGCATCGCCCCCGATCCGGCACAAGGGTCGTAAATCAAAAATGTTCCGTTTTGGATTTGCTCTTTTACGGGCAGAAACAAAACGTGTGTCATCAGCTCAATGATTTCACGAGGCGTAAAGTGTCGACCTGCTTCGGCATTAGTGGCTTCATTAAACCTGCGGAGCAAATCTTCAAACACATAACCCATTGCCAAAGGAGGTAAACTCTCTGGCCGTAAGTCGATTTTTGGCGAAACAAACTTTTCAATGGTTGAAAAAAGTTTGCCTGCTTCGTCCAGGGTTTCAATCTCGTTACGAAACTTAAACTTACTGATGATGTCCTGAACATTATTTGAAAAGCCGTTCAGGTAATTTTCAAAATTGCTGCGCAGGTTTTTGGGGTCTTCCAATAGCTTTTTCAGCGTGTATGGCGAAGTATTGTAAAAAGCCTGTCCGCTACCGTTTTGCTTGCTGGAGAGCAAAGCAGTCATGTCGTTCAGTTTGTCTTTATATTTTTCGTGAGTTTCCAACACCTTGTCTTTGGTTGGCTCCAACACAGCATCCAATCGCCTGATAACGGTCATTGGCAGGATTACATCTTTGTATTTACTCGGCTCGTAAGTATTAATCAATATCTGGTCAGCAACCGAGTATATGAAGTTGATAAGTGGCTGAAGCGACTGTGTATTTATGCTCATGGTTTTTGTATTCTCCGTTGGTTTCTTTGGTTCAGAAAAGCAGAATAACCATGATAGTTGATGCAAACTGATCTATTTCAGTATGCAAGAAGCATCATGGCTATTCTCATCACTTTTACAGGGGCCAATGGCGCCCTTTCTGTTGACTAAATTAAGTGATTGCCCAGATGTAATGCTTGCTAATTTCTGTTTATTAGAGAGCAAGGAATCAGTACCTATTCAAGTAGGATACTCTTTCATGTATTTTGCACACTCCAAAAAATTATTTCTGCGTGTAACCTTTGAGTTGTTATGTACTTGATGATGTTGTTTTATGGGGCTCGAAGGCAAAGAATTTGGCCTGAAATGAGTTAAAAGTAGACATGAATTGTAAAGAATATGTGGATAAAGTAGAAAAGGAATAATATAAGGAGAGTTCATTAAGTCAGAAGTATGGTGTCAAACCCTTTGCTGTATTGAGTTTCGAGCAATCCGTTTTACGATACCCTATAAGGTTGGCAGCACTTGACGATGAACGCTGCCAAACCTTACAGGTGTCGTTTTTCAGCAAAACCATTAACAAATTAGGCTGCCAATTTCATTGATTGCATTTCTGGTGTCCAGATTTCGATGCTTGTTGCAGGAAGGAAGCCGGTAGCTTGCAAGCACTCTTCCAACAGCACGTTGTTCACATAGTCCTGATTTCCTAATGTAGTGACAATGCTGTCATGTATGGTAAACAGGGGAAGGTTAGGCCTTTCCCAGGCAATACGTGTAGCTACCCTGTGTAGGATGATATTTGACTCCATGCTCTGTAACAGGCAGGCCAGATAATTTTTGTACATCATTTTAGACATCTCTATCACCTGGAATATCGAAGGAAACATCTTGCTCATTATCGCTTTGCCAGACTCAAGATTGTTGACGCCCCATCTTGGTGAGCTAAACAGGGTTTTCAGGAAGAATAGTTTAGCCTGAGGTTTTTCGATTATCAATCCTGTCTCCATGGTGTATCGCTGAATAAACATCTCGTAAAGAGTGCCGCCTAATGCAGCCGATTTGTAATCCATCATTTCCTGCTCTGGTATGGAAGCTACTGATTGCTGGATGTTTTCATACAGCTTCTTTGCCTGTTGTTGAGCCTGCTTCATCGACCTCAATTTATCGGGGGTATTTTTGCATTTGCCCTTTTTCTTTTTAGTGGCGATAGCCTTTCGCTGTTTGGTTTCCAGCATTGCTATATCTGCTATGCTAGCATACAATAAACCACTCTTAATGAGCTGCCTAGCAGCCTTATCAAAAAAGTTTGGCTGCAGTATTCTGGTTAATAAGTATGGTTGGCTGTTCTTTATATCCACGCATACCAATGGCTGTTTGTCATAAGTGACATAGGGCCTGAATATTTTGGGCAGATTGCTCAGGTTGCTGTGGATTCGTCCGGCAAACTCATCCTGCTGGAAATAAAAACTTTGGTTGCTGAATTCAGTGAGCTTGTACTTATTATGCTCGTACTTGCTTAATAATTTCGGTTCATGTATGTCCCAGTTTTCATGATAAAACTGCTCGTTACGCTCAACTGCCTTGGTGTAATTCAACCTCAGTTTATAATTGAACCAACGAGCAAGCTCCGGATGTGCTTTTCTTCCACTGAAGTATTCAGCATCCAATTTTTTGCAAATAGCTGGTTTGGTAATTTTTATCTGTTGAAGGTCGGAGTTACGGTACTGTGCCGTAAAGCGATAACCCTTGCTTTTCTGCTCAGGTATGTATTGGTTGTCGCACTCTAAGATGCCCTTTTGTACAAGGTATTTCAGATAAGCCGCATACTCATGATTAAAGGATTGCATGATATTAGAGTGCATACAGGTAAATCCAGCCTTGGTCAAACTCTCCTTGCTGTGAGCTGGGATGCTATTAACCAAATGAAGCAGATGGTAAAATTTGTAAATGTCACGATAGTTATACCTAAATGATGGTGGATTTTGGCTGATGACTTTTGGGAGGTCAAGGTTGACCGGTATGTAAAAGCTGTAATTATACATATAGTAAAATTTGGTGCAGCACCAGGCAGCACCCCGAGTTGGGATGCCGCATTGGTCTGCTGATGATTAAATGGATTTGTTATTTGCTAGTGCCTGTCTGTGGCGTTTTAAAATCGCTCGCCTGAGATAGTTCAACCCTTCAATCCTAACAAGGGTGACAGGTACAGAAAGTCTGATGTTGTTGCAGGTTATTCCCTTCAGTTTGTGAACCATGTAGCCTTTATTCAGCATGGGTTGCGAAGGCGTATTATTCTTCAACAGCCAACCCTGATTGCGTAGGATTCGCATGAAATGGTGGTGTCCAATACCGAACAGTAGCTTACCTGTTTGATTTAGGTCAAATAAGGGTGCACCCGTTGCATCCCGATATACTTTTATTGAATTCATGCTGCCCCCTTTTGATTGTGTACGTGAAGAAAACGGGTGACAGCACTGGTGGCTACAGAAGCCGCAGTAGGAACCAAACCGGCGTACTGATAATCAATGAGTACACTTTTCGGAATGGTGATTTTGCCCTTTGCTTTGGGCTGGCAGAAGGAAATCTCCCTTTGGGCAATCATCTTCTGCAGTTTGGAAATCGAGATTCTTAAAAAAGCAGCGGCCTCTGGTATAGTCAGGAACTCAACGTCTGCTTGATTTTGTTTTACTGTGGGGGCGGGAACTCCGTTGCCACCAGCCACTAAATAAGTAGGATTTTTACATTTTTGTGTTATCATTTTTTTGGTATTTACTCTGCAGCGTTAAGAAATAATTGCTGGGCACCCTAGCTGCGCTGCAGTTATCGCAGATAGAATTTTTGCCCAAGTGAACTGTCTTCATAATTGTCATACTTTAAAAATTGCCTTATTTTCTATTGATGTTATTACCACCTTTTGCCCAGGTAGCTAGGGCCATAATGTATGGGTGAGCAGCCCGTGTGTTAGCTCTTGCTTTCATTGTGCAGTATTTTCAAGCAAAGGTAATGCCATGCGTACGCTTTGCTGAAATCGTCAGTTTTTCTAAGAGATTATTGAGTATCTGCATGCTAAATGAACGTTTAAAATGGTTAATTGAAAGAGCGGCAATTTTGACCTGTTTTTCTGGCAGCTGAAATGACAGACTGCCTGATTTCAAAATTTCAATAGTGCCTCCGTAAATACTTTCGCCTGCTCATCACCGAAATCGGATAGGTAGTTTTCGGTGGTTATGATGCTGGTGTGGCCAAGACTTTCTTTGATGAACTGTGTGGGTGCACCGCTACGCATGAGCCTGGTAGAGAATGAGTGTCGTGCTGCATAGGTAGTGGGTGGTATTTCCAGCTCCAGTGTGTTTGCTATCGCCTTAAGCCCCTCATTTACCTTTTTAATAAATCGTTGGCATCGCTGCTTTTTTGTTTTGGGGCTATCAGTACCTTCTAATAACGGAAACAAGAATACCGATCCCGGATTAGGCGAACGATACTTGTTGATGATTTCGATGGCTTCGGGTGACAGATAAACTTTGATGGGCCGTAAGTCTTTCTTCTTGGTTCGTTTTGTTTTCTGCCTAAAGAACTGCAGTTGGGTACCACTGATGTCGGTGTGCTTCAGGTTTAGTATATCGGTCATGTTCATGCCGTTACACAGATAAGACAGCTTCCAGAAATCAAGTGCCTTTGCAATTGCATTGTCCGTGGGTGTATAGGCAAGTAGTTTCTTAAGGTCGCTGTCTGTCAGGGCCTTTTTTACGTTTCTGGCCGCAGGCACAGTGAAACCTTTGAACGGGTATTGGTCTCGTGACATAACATTGGCGTTGATGGCCTGATTGATAACAGCCCGTAGCTGACGCAGGTAGATACCCTGTGTTGAAGGTGACTTACCGGCTGCTGCCATCCATTTCTCATAATCAATAAGGAACTGCGTGGTGATGTCTTGCAACCTAATCGACTCGTCCTTATTAAATTCAAGAATGGAGTTGAGCGTGGTTTGATATGATGCCCGGGTGCCTTCTCTGCCTTCTTGCTCCAACTGTTTGATGTATTTGTCGAACCATTGTTTCAGGGTGAGCGTGGCTACCGCTGGCGCTTCATCTTTTTGTTTGAACATGAGCCGTTCGAACTCCGGAAAAGAGAAAGCGTCCATCTCTTGCAGGATGCTTTCAGCTGCCTGAACTATTGCGAGCTTTTTTAATCTGAGTTCTTTTATGCGTTCATCTTTAATCCGGTCTCCCTTACTGCGATTCCACTCTTCATTGGTCGCATCAATACCTGTTGCGTAGGCCATGGACTTGCCATTGAAGTATACCTGAAGCTTCACCGGATACTTACCGGATTGCTTCGCCCTCCTTGTGTCGAGGAAAACAGTTGCTGTGGGTTTGAGGGTATTCATTTGCAGTAAATTTGCAGTAAAAGGAATGTGTAAAGGTAAAAGAGAAGGATGCAGAATGCAAAACGGAAAACACACAATACATTGTTAATCAATGAATTATGATATAAAATGCAAAAGAATGCTACAGAATGAAATGAATAAAAACCGTGACTGTTAATCAGAGGGTCGCTGGTTCAAGTCCAGCAGGGGGAGCCTGAAAATCAAAGCGTTACGAATAAAATCGTGACGCTTTTTTCATTATGTGACCTCAAATGTGACCTGAGACTCGGGTAACATCAATAACCACATCACAAAGAAGAGAAAACAACTTGAAGTGTTATGGCAATGCGCAGCCATTGCCATCATTTAGTATTGAATGGCTACCGGATGATTTGGTTCACCGTATTCGGACAAAGGCCCAGATATTGGCAAAACTCTTCGATGGTTACCACCTGATGCGGCTGCTTCTGGAAGTGCTCCTTGATCTTTTTAATCAAGTCTCTGCCATAGCGTTCACTTTTGCCTGTTACTAACTGGATGTCCTTAGGATATATGCAAATTCTTTGCATGGTTCAATACTCTATCTATACTTTATCTATACTGTAATTACCTGTTTGGTATTGTAAAAATACTAAATAGTTTACCATGATAAATAGGTTTAATATGGAAAAATCGGCAAGGATGCCGAAAGCTGGAAGTGCTTAATTGGTAAGGCTTTGAACGTGTGGTAAATTCGGATTGCAATTCGCATCAATCACTAAAATCGTTATCAAATGGCACGTCAAAAAGGTATTATCAAACTCGATGGCACTATTGGTGGCATCACATTCTACAAATCGCAGGACGGGTACCTGGCCCGTGAAAAGGGCGGGGTTGAAGGCGACCGCATTGCCAACGATCCATCGTTTGCCCGTACACGGGAAAATGGGGCAGAATTTGGCCGGGCCGGTAAGGCGGGCAAATTGCTTCGCACTGCATTCCGGGCACTGCTCCAAAACACTGCAGACCCTCGTATGGTAAGCCGTATGACGGCTGACTTTGTGAAGGTGATTCAGGCCGATGAAACCAACGACCGTGGTCAGCGCAACGTGATTGACGGGGAAGCCGAACTGTTGGAGGGCTTTGATTTCAATATCAGGGGCAAGCTGGGCACTACGCTGTATGCACCATTTACCGCCAGCATCAACCGCACCAGCGGTGCGTTGGAAGTGGTTATCCCGCCTTTTGTTCCCATCAACATGATTGCGGCGCCAGGTGGCAGCACTCACTTCAAACTGATTTCAGCAGGTGCTGAGGTTGACTTTGAGTCAGAGAGCTATGTATCTGACTCGACCGAGAGTGCTGTGCTGGCCCTTGATTCAACCACAACCACTGCACTCACCCTGTCGAACACAGTAACAGCCGCCAGCACCAAACCACTGTTCCTCGTGTTGGGTATTGAGTTTTATCAGGAAGTAAACGGCAGTATGTACTCGTTGAAGAATGGTACATACAACGCACTGGCACTGGTGAAAGTGAGCGGTTCTTAATAGCAGCTGAGTTCTTGAGTACAATAGGCCCTGCCGGTTCCGGCGGGGCTTTTTTGTTGTAGGGCCCTTGCAATAGCAAGGGCCCTACGTTTTAGTATTCGGATGGCAGCAGCAGTACGCCATCAACGAGGTACAGGGTACACTGGTCGGCTGCGAAATCGCTGAACGGAATTTCTTGCCGGGCAATCTCTTTGCCATTGCCATCATCAGCCACGGCTACAAAGCGATGGCCGGTAAGCCGCTGCAGCAGCCATTGTTGAAAGCCTTCCTTGCGGACGCTGGCCGTGAGCTGGTGGCTAAATACCAGGTCTATTAACCAATAAGCCTGAAAGGTTTCTGCCATAGCACATACGCCATCGGTGTAGAGCAACCGGCTGAGCGGATGGCGGTAATAATTTTCGGTGCAGGTGTAGGCTCTCAGTTCGTCGTTTGCGTTTTTCATAAAAATTGCTTTTAAAAGAAAAAGAGAAAAAAGAAAGCCCTTGGGGTGCTGCGGGCATTCGTATTTCCAAACCGTAATGATGGCTTTGTGCGTTGGCCTTGCGTTCGGTTTGGAAATACGAGGATGGCTTTGTGCGGTGGGGGCCGCAGCTAACTTTGCTGGCCTTTTTTCTCTTCTTTTAAAAGGAATCGGCAAACGATGCTGAATAGGATATGCCGAAAAATTCCATTGCCCAAATGCAAGCCCGTTGCGTGGATGCTGATTATTGATTCAGTATTTGAGGGATGTCAGAAAAACGGATTAATGAATAGAAACGAAATCGTCAATCAGCGACGGTATCACACCCAAAACCGTAGTACTGC
The DNA here is from genome assembly GCA_020161435.1 of Bacteroidota bacterium. Lineage (GTDB taxonomy): Bacteria > Bacteroidota > Bacteroidia > Chitinophagales > Chitinophagaceae > Phnomibacter. The sequence goes on from JAIUNV010000001.1 coordinate 248,181, forward strand.
AGCTACAAAGGCTTCAAATGGCTGGGATATGTACTGCAGTTCAGCGCCGCCAGCGCCGAGCCACCCGAAGGCTGGGGCCGGGAGCCGCAACGGCGGAGCGGAATGAGGAACGAATGCAGCGACAAAGTGAGGCGAAGGCACCAGTCCGTATACGCAAGGGCCTGGCACGGTTTTTTGCTTTTCACTGCTTCTTTTTATTACGACTGTATCAATACAAATAGCAGTTGAACAGCGCAACGATGCAAAAACCGTGACCGCAGGCTGTAGGGCAGGTAAAGCGGAGCTGTGTCAGCGGAGCGACTGCCCGGAAGCCGGAGGGTACAGGCCCGCAGCTGAGGGTGGCCAGCCGGCGGCGCACAAGAAAGTGGTGGAGGCCCGATGGCTGTAGCCGTGCCTATCCTGCAGTGCAGCGACCGCTGACTGTAGCTGTAGTGAGTGGAGCCAATGAAGCCTGGCCAATGAATGGGTATTGTGCGGTGGGCTTGGCAGGCGCAGTGCAGCGAAACGGAACGGAAGCGAAAGGAAGTAAGGGAGCCAACCAAGGTAGGCTGGGCTGCAGCCAGTAAAGGGCCGGACGGCGGCGACCTGAGGGCGGCCGAAAACCATGACAGCCTGCGGAGCTTGCGGAGCACCCGCAGGGCGGTATGGCTCTGCTGCACAAAGCTGCGTGTGTTGGCCTGCAGCAGTGCCATGCCGGGCTGGCGAGGTTTTTGTTGGCCGACCGATGGAAGACCGCCGACCTTTTGTTAGGTCACACTCATGCCCACACAAACCGGAGTTGACAGATGGAATTATTTAGATCATTAATAACTTAAGGAACAGGCATAGTTTTCTATTGCTCCTTAAATGCTGTTGGTGTTAATCCAAATTTCGATTTGAATACTGTAGAAAAATAAGCAGGCGAGGAGAAGCCAACACTATAGGAAACTTCACTAATAGTTAGTTCTTCATGCTGTAGTAAAAACTTTGCTTTTTGCAAACGTACATTCATGATATAGTCATTTACGTTTATGTTCATTAAGGCCTTAACTTTTCTGTACAACTGCATTCGAGAAATCCCTAAGGCCTTTGCTATATCTTCTGCATTTAAAGATTCATTTCCAATGTTGCTTTCAACAATCGAAGAAAATTCGCTGATAAATTTTCGATCAATTTTTCCAACTGATTGATTTTTGAGAGAGGATGGTATTTCGGAGGTATAATGGTCCTTCAGTTTAACTCTGTTTGCAATGAGACTCTTAACTGTTTGTTCTAAGAACTGAACATTAAATGGTTTAGTGATGTATACATCTGCCATATTTTTCATCCCTTCAATCTTCTGCTGCAAATTAGTTTGCCCGCTGAGAAGAATAATGGGTATATGTGAAGTACGAATATCGTTCTTCAAAATATTTACTAAGCTCATCCCGTCTTTGCTTGGCATTACAATATCACAAATTATCAAATCTGGAACTATGTCAAATGCTTGTTGTATACCAACCTGACCATTATCAGCTTGGTGCATTTCGTATTCATCTTCAAATGTTGAACAAATAAAATCCCTCAAGTCTTTGTTATCGTCAATAACGAGTATTGAATTATTCTTTGGTTTTTGAATACGCTCGGGTTCATCATTCTGTTTTGCCACAGTTTGTGTTGTATAAACTTTCTCATCTTCATAAAACATAAATGGAACAGTTGGCTCATCGGTCATTTCAATTTGACGTAGATGTGCATTGCCTATTGGAAGGGATATTTCAAAAGTGCTTCCTTTCCACTTCTCGCTTTTTAAAGATATAGTACCGTGATGCAACTCAATTAATTGCTTTGAAAGCGCCAGCCCTAAACCTGTGCCATTTTCTGGTTTGTAATCACCTTGATAGAACAAGTCAAATGCTTTTTTTACAGCCTCTTCACTCATACCTACACCATTGTCTTCAATACTAATCAGCGCATTCTTTTGCGACTCATCTAATTTAAGATAGACATAGATGTAGCCATTGTCCGATGTAAATTTAAAAGCATTGGAAAGCACATTAAATACTACTTTGTCAAGCATGTTCACATCGAACCATACCTGCAGTTGCCTTTCGTTTGTAATTAGTCTTAAGTCAATTTTTCTTTTTGAGGCTATACTTTGAAAGGATTCAATTATATCCTGCAAAAACTCAACGATATCATTATCTGATGCTTTAATATGCATCTTATCTACTTCAATTTTTCGGAAGTCCATTAGCTGGTTAATCAATCTCAGCAGACGAAGGACGTTTTTATGGATCAGGGTTAAGTTTCGAGATTGCACATAGTTACTTTTAGCAGATGCAGCTAAGGCCTCGAGAGGTGCAAGTATTAAAGTGAGAGGAGTTCTGAATTCGTGGCTGATGCTAGTAAAAAAATTTACTTTAGCATCATAAGCTGCCTGAGCTTTCGCAGATAAAACTTCCAACTGATCTTTTTGTTCTTTTATCTCATGATTTTGGTGTTCCAAAATTTTATTTATCCTTCTTTTTTCACGAAAAGCATAGAAGGCCATACTAGCAAGAACTATACACACGATGAGCGAAGCGACAAGGATATATGTAAATATTCTAAGGTTACTGTAGACGGTTTTTAAACTGGTGAGGTTTGATTGTTGCTTTTCAATTGCTTGCTGCAAACTATTCGTTTTGGCAGCCTGCATTTGCATATAATGAACATTTGTTGAGTCAATTACAGTGGTCTGTAGCTTCGTTTCCCTACTAAACTGTTGTTTATTTAAAATTTTAAGACCTGTACGAATAGCTTCTTCACCGCCAGTAGGGTAAAGTAATGTTGCCGTAATTTCTCCATTTGAAACTAATTCTAGACCTTCTGATTTACCGGGCAACCCGTCTACACCAATAATGTGTGGTTTTTGTAAATGATTCCTTTTATAGTATTCGGATAGTTTAAGAGCAAGAAAGTCGTTTTGTGCGAAAATGACGTCAGCATCTAAGTTTGATTGTATAATACTATCTAAATGATTGTTTGCGGAATCTTTGAGCCATTCCCCATTTACTACTGCAGAAAGTGATAGAGATGGAAATCTGCTTATAGCATCTTTAAAACCTTTTGAACGTTCAAAAGCGGGGGACGAACCGGGTAAGACAATAAATTCAAGCACCTTACCTTTTTGTTTCAAAAGACTGGCAATGTATTCGCCTGCGGCAAAACCTACCTGATAATTATCACCGCCAACGTAGGCTGAATAATAAGTGGAAGATATTTTTCTATCAATAACGATTACGGGTATGCCTTTGGAATATGCAGCTTCAACAACGGGCCGCAATGGTTCTGCTTCATTTGGCGAAATGATGAGTAGGTCGATATTTTCTTTTAGCAATTTTTGGACCTGCTGAATTTGCTTTTGCGTAGCACCGTCTGCTTGTTCATATAATAAGGTGACGTCGGGATGAAAGGAAATCTCTCGTTTCATCTCATCTAACATGTTGTTACGCCAATTGCCTCCGGTGCACTGCGAAAAGCCTATTGTCCATTTTGGCTGCTTGTTATTGAAGCCACAACTTGTTATACCTATAATAAATAGCAGGTATAAACAACTCAGTGATAATAAACGAACGGATTCCGGAAAGTCTTTTTTCATGAGCCAGCGTTAAAATGTTACACGGTCTCCCAAAAGCAATTTACACATACTTAAGCATCAGCACGGTTGACAAAAATGGGAGTTGTTTTTAGTTGTACAAATGAAAATAAGCAGCGCATTTTTATTATTGTAACGAGCCGTTTTGAAAACCTCAGCAATATGTTACAATAACAGAAAAGGTAGTTACAAAATCCAAATTCCTTGTCTGAGCAAATTCGTAACTATCTGATTATGAATATCTAATTGAGTTCCCCCTTTTTTTATAAAGTTATTAAAGAAAGATACAAAAACGAAATGCTGGCCGAAGAGTAGTTATGGAACTTGCTTCCAAATTGCGAGCCACATGAAATTTTTTGGATTCATTTCGGGATCTATTTTATTACTGCTTTACAAGCATTTCAGCTTGACCGATTTTTTGCCAATAACTACCGGGAGCCAGGTAAACAATTACAGTAAAAGCTCCAATTACGGTATCTGGCTGGCTAATCACAAAATCTTTTTATAGGATGAATAAACATGAAGTAGTGTGCTTTGGCGAAGCGCTATGGGATATACTGCCTGATGCGGCAATGCCCGGGGGAGCACCGATGAATGTGGCGTATCATTTGAAAAAACTTGGGTTAAACCCCGCAGTGATAACGAGGATTGGGATAGACAAGTATGGAGAAGGGCTGGTTAATATCTTGGCCAAGCATGGTGTATGTACCGACTTTTTCCATGCTGATAATGTTCATCCCACGGGGCTTGTATATGCTAAAATAAATGAACAGCGTGACGTGGTTTACGATATCGTTTACCCTTCGGCTTGGGATTTTATTGAATGGAAAAACGAGTTTGCCGGATTGGTCCAATCTTCAAAATTTTTCGTATTCGGCAGCCTAGCTAGTCGCAATAAAGTAAGTCGTGACACACTGTATAAATGTCTGGAAGTGGGAAGTACAAATGTAATGGATGTCAATCTGCGTCCACCACACTTCAATCGAAACAGCATGGAACACCTGCTTCGGAAGGCAGACATTCTAAAAATGAATCTTGATGAGTTAGAGCTTGTGACTGGCTGGTTTAGCCATTTTAAGCACAAGGAAGACCGCATGAAGTTGATACAAGAGCGATTCAATATTGAAAAGCTATTGGTAACAATGGGTGCAGACGGATCTGTCTTAAGTGACGGAGGTGATTTTTATTATCAACATGCTTACCGTGTACAGGTACAAGATACAATAGGGAGTGGTGATTCTTTTTTTGCAGCATTTATACAAAGTATTTATAAAGGATTAGCCCCTCAGGAATCTCTTGCGTTTGCTTCCGCAGTGGGGGCTTTTGTTGCAAGTAAAGCTGGCGCTTGCCCCGAATATGAAGTGTCTGAGTTAAAGACACTATTTCAAAGCGATGTAGATGAAAAACTTAAAGAACCATTACTAAAACAATAAAAACAACAGTTTATGCGAAAGCTTGTCTATGTCTTGGTATGCCTCGTAATGGCATTACCAAGTTGGTCGCAGCAAAAAGCGGTAAGTGGGGTGGTTACAGATACCGCCAACGTCGCCGTTATTGGTGCGTCTGTTTCTATTAAAGGCAAAAACATAGGTACAAATACCGATGCAAAAGGCCGATTTTCTATAACTGTACCTGATGGCAGCAATGTGCTTGTTATCAGTCATATAGGTATGATTTCACAGGAAGTTAATGTTGCTGGACGTACTGAAATTGAAGTAAGTCTCAGGCCAATTTCGAGTCTTCTAAGCGATGTCGTTGTTACTGGCTATCAAACTCAACGAAAAGCTGACCTTACTGGAGCTGTTTCAGTAGTAGATGTAAAAGAGTTGAAGAAACTGCCCAATAACAATCCGATTCAAGCATTACAGGGACGTGTACCAGGTATGATTATTTATACAGACGGACAGCCTAGTGGATCCAACGTAAACATCTTAATCAGAGGTTTAAGTTCCATCAACGGAAACTCTCCTTTGTATGTAATTGATGGAGTTGCAACAACAGCCGGAATGCATGAATTAAATCCGAATGATATTGAAACGATTCAGGTTCTAAAAGATGCATCAGCGGCTTCTATATATGGTTCGAGAGCAGCCAGTGGTGTTATTATTATTACTACCAAGAAAGCTAAAAAAGGAGAGTTCTCCATCACTGCTAATGCTCGTACTTCTGCTTCTTTTTATCAAAACAGGATGAAAGTCTTGAATGCTGAGCAATATGGCTTAGCCAATTGGCAGGCAAGTGCAAATGATGCTCAATTGTTTGGCGGCGATCCGATTAATAGTAAGTATGGCTACAGCTTCGACTGGACCAAAAATGGCAATGGAGGCTACACGCTTAATGGTATTACACTTCCAGAATACATCGATGCACCCAATAATACGATGAAGACTGCCAATACTGATTGGTTTAAAGAAATTAGCCAGACAGCTATTATGCAGAACTACGATATATCTGTAGCACGAGGTACAGAGAAGGGAAGCACCATGTTTTCTTTAGATTACACAAATAATGACGGTATAGTTAAAACGACAAATTTCAGACGCATTACTACCCGACTGAATAGTGATTATCGAATGCTCAATGACCGTCTTGTTATTGGTGAAAACTTTACTGTAAGCACCACAAAGGAAGTACAAGGCAATGTTTTGAATGCTGCTTTGCAAGCACTACCTATTATTCCTGTGCGTACAGCGGATGGAAACGGTTGGGGCGGACCATGGGGTGGAATGAATGACAGACAAAACCCCGTTCGTTTGTTAGAAGATAACAAACAGAATCATTACAATTATCTACGGATGTTTGGTAATGCCTATGCAACGCTTGAAGTAATTAAGCACCTTTATTTGAGAACAAGTATTGGTTTAGATTATGGTAATTTCTCTAAACGAGATATGCAATTGGCATACAGGTCTGGTTACTTAAACAATCCTTTGAATAAGGTAACCATGAGCAATTGGTATACAACAAAGCTCACCTGGACGAATACACTTAATTATAAGCGCATAATTGGAGACCACAATATTGATGCTATTGCAGGTATGGAAACATACAAAGAGCAAGGTGTGAGTACATGGGCCAGCAGGCAAAGTTTTGCCAGTGAGGATATTAATTATATGTATTTAGATGCAGGTACTGGCCTTAAGGATAATGGAGGTGGTGCGGGAGAATATAGACTCCTGTCATATTTCGGGAAATTGAACTATGCTTTCAAAGACAAATATCTTGCTTCAGCCACCTTGCGTTATGATGGTTCTTCAAAGTTTGGCAAGAACAATCAGTTCGGTTTATTTCCGGCATTTAGTTTCGGCTGGCGCTTGAATAATGAAAACTTCATTAAAGACAATTTTCAATTTATCAGTGACTTGAAAATTCGTTATGGCTGGGGTAAAAATGGTAACCAAGACTACATCAGTAATACTGCCAACGTTACGTTGTATCAAACCAATTACACTGGTGGCGATCCTACCTGGCGTTCACCTGATGCAACTTCTTACGACCTGAATGGAACCGGAAGCGGGACTCTTCCTTCGGGGTATCAGCTTACGCAACGGGCCAATGATGATGTAAGATGGGAAACAACTACTCAATCCAACTTTGGCCTTGACTTCGGATTATTCAATCAAAAGATTTATGGTTCTGTAGATTATTTCGTGAAGAAGACGAAAGACATGCTAATCAGACCAGCGTATATAGCTGTGATTGGTGAGGGTGGTGATCGTTGGGTAAATGGCGCAAGTCTTCAAAATAAGGGTATCGAATTTTTGGTTGGATATAAAGGTAAAATCGGTCGTAAACTGAATTTCGATATTACAGGCAATATTGCTACTTACCGCAACAAAGTGACGTCATTACCAGAAGAAGTAGTGAACACCTACGGTGGCAATGGAACAACAGATAACATACTAAATCAGCCTTGGGGAAGTGGCTATGGTTATGTCGCTGATGGTATTTTCAAAACCACAGACGAAGTATTGAAGTCTGCTGAACAATTGGGCAAAGGACTTGGACGTATTCGCTACAAAGATCTAAATGGTGATGGTATGATTAATGAGAAAGACAGGACCTGGATTTTCAATCCTACACCTGACTTTACTTATGGTATCAACTTCAATTTTGAATACAAAGGTTTTGATCTTACCATTTTCTTTCAAGGAGTTGGACACCAGCAAATTAATGTGTATGATGTAAAATCAGCGTCAGATTTCTGGAGCATTAGTGAAACTGGTTCAAATAAGGGTACAAGATTGTTGGATGCTTGGTCAACTACTAACCAATCATCAAACATCCCTGCTTTAACATTAACGGACAGGAATAATGAAAGCCGGTTTAGCACTTATTTTATTGAAAATGGCGGATATGCCAAATTGAGAAATTTGCAGTTGGGGTATACCTTGCCTAAGGCGTTATCACAGCGTTTTCATATTAACAGTTTGAACTTGTATGTGAGTGGACAAAATTTGTTCATCATCAAATCAAAGTCTTTTACCGGAATCGACCCTGAAATGCCCAATTACGGCTATCCGATTCCTACTATGCTTACAGCTGGTGTTCGTATCGGCCTATAACGTGTTACTTCTTTCAAAAGCAATTTATCATGAAAAAGATATTTTCAATTCTACTAATAGCCGCTCTTTCGGCATGCTCCAAATCTTACTTAGATGTAGCACCTAAAGCGACGCTCAGCCAAATACAAGTATCCGGTGACTATGAAGGTTTGGTTACTGCAGCATACGCCTCGTTGGGCAATGACCATTACAACACACCTTGGAGTCTTTGGCCATATGGAGATGTAAGAGCAGGCGATGCATATAAGGGCGGACGGGATGAAGCTGACATTCAGAATTTTTATTTTCTTGAAATCTTCAAGCAGGTTCGTAGTGATATCGGCGAATTTGATGGACTTTGGTTTCAGTACTATGTAGCAATATCTCGGGTAAATGCTGCGCTGACCAGTCTCAACGCATTGGGTGATACAGCAGCCAAGAAAAAAGTACGTCAGGCTGAAATGCGGTTTCTTCGGGGGCACTGGTATTTTCAATTGAAAGTGCTGTTCAAGAACATTCCATTTATCGACGAAACTGTACCAACCAATGAGTATGCAAATGTTTTAAATACTGCACTTACCAATGATGCCTTGTGGCAAAGGATAGCAGATGATTTTAAATTTGCTGCAGACAATCTGCCAACTACACAGCCTCAAATAGGACGTGCAAATAAATATGCGGCTCTTGCTTATTTAGCCAAAACAAAACTGTATCAGGCCTATGAGCAAGATGAAAAACACAATGTCACTAAAATCAATACTACAAGACTAAACGAAGTAGTTGCTTTATGTGATCAGGTAATAGCCGGACCATATGCCCTTGAGAGTGACTTTGCCAACAACTTCATGCTTGGAACTGAAAATGGGCCAGAGGCTATCTTCTCTGTTCAGTATTCTAAAGATGACGGAACCATGTTTGGCCGGCTAAACTTTGGCGATGTACTGGGAACGCCGCAGGGTATTGGTTGCTGTGATTTTCGTAAGCCCTCTCAAAATTTGGTTAACTCTTTCAAGACAAGTGCTGATGGACTACCAGAATTCAACTCCTTCAACAATAGTGATTACGTAGCAGCAAACACTGTGGATCCAAGATTGAACCACACTGTTGCTATGCCAGGCCATCCATGGAAATATGATGCAGGTCTTTTGTATCAAGAAAGTTGGAATAGAACGCCCGATGTGTATGGTGTATATGCATCACTAAAAGAAAACGTAAAGAAAAGTCAGTATGTACAAGTAGGCCCATTTTATGCAAGTGCAAAAAACAGGATACTCCTTCGTTTTGCAGATGTAATGCTTTGGAAGGCTGAAGCATTGATTGAACTTGGCAGACAGAATGAAGCATTGCCCCTAATCAATGCATTGAGAAATCGTTCAAAAAATAGTACAAACCTGCTTAAGCTTGCCAATGGTGATTATGAATCGAAGTTTGCAATTGATGTATACAAACCAGGTGTAAACTGTGATTGGACAAAAGACTTTGCAAGACAAGCAATGCGCTTCGAAAGAAGGCTTGAGTTTGCCATGGAAGGCATGCATTTCTTTGACCTTGTACGTTGGGGCATTGCAGAATCTTACATGAATGCCTATTTCGCAAAGGAAAAGGACAAGCGGAAGTACTTAAAAGACGCTTCTTTCCAGAAGAATCGTGATGAGTATTTGCCCATACCACTGAATCAGATTCGTTTTAGCCGTAACCAATATGTTCAAAATCCTGGCTATCTCCAGTAACTCATTAAAAACAGAAAACATGAAATCAAAATATCTGGTAATTATGGGGCTGGCAATGAGTGTTTTTGCCTGCCAGAAAAGAGACTTAGTAATACAATCGGCACAGATTCCTCCAATTAGTGATTTGAGTTATACGCTGAATGGCGATACCGTATTGCTTAGCTGGAAGATGCCTGCAGGCTTGGATGGACTAATTCCAATTGTTAGCGAAGGCGCTTCTTCAAAAGAGCTTGCTTCTAACAGCACAACTTACAAGTACGGAATTATTGAAACCAATAAAGAATACACCTATTTAGTAAAGTTAAAAGATGGTAAAGGAAATCTTTCATTAGGAGAATTGGTAAAATTCAGAAGAGAGGGCGCAGCTCCAATAAAAGATGCTTTCGGCGAACAAAATGATAATGGCGTTTTGTTGAAATGGACTTTACCTGCTTCTCCCGTAGCAAAAATTATTATTAAGATTGGTGGTCAAACTATAGAATTGGCTGGTACCGCAACCTCTTATCAAGTTAATAATGTACCTATTGGAACATACAACATCAGCTTTGTAACGTACAATAGTGCTGGCCAAAGTTCTAATACTGTTTACCTGCCATTTAAAGTTGGCGCAACTGCTGTTGGTTACATTGGTAAATACGCCGACTCATTATCACTATTATCAACCGGTGATGATGACGAAGTCGCTGCAGCAAAATGGCTTTTTGCTAATTATAGCAAGTCGCGTTACATCTCATTTGATAACGTGAAAAACGGGGTAGTCGACTTATCTCAATTTCGGGTGATATGGTGGAACTATGACCTTGAATCCACTAAAGATCTTCCTTCAGTAGCAACAGATGCCACTGTTGTGAGCAGGCTCAAAGCATATTATCAGAATGGTGGTGGATTGTTGTTGAACCAGTTTGCTGTTCAATACTTCTGGACACTTGGACGTATGACAGAACCCTATTTTATGGGCTTTGATCAAGGTACGGGTTTTAATAATCCTGACACGTGGGGTATCGGAGTTAAGATTAATCGTAAGCATGATTTCAGCACACACCCGCTATATAAAGGCATTGCCATGACAACGCAAGGTGATGGCCGCGTAACATTCCCCATCATTGGGCCTGGCTGGAAAGAAAATCACAATGCCGTCATTCTTCGTATACCTGAATACCTGAAACTAGAGCCCAATGATAATGAGGCTGCATACAATAAATTTATCTCTGATAATAATATTGAATGGCTTGGACAATGGGATGGTATAGGAGATTACTGGATGGCTGGAGTAATGGAACTTAAACCAAAGGGCAGCTATCAAGGATCGGCTATTTACATTGGCATCGGCGGTATTGAATGGAAGCAGAATTTTACCACTAATGTTTACCAATCTAACATTGAGAAGATGTATAAGAATGCAATTGACTATCTGAAAACAAAATAGTAATTCATAATCGGTCCCGGTAGGGTATACCGGGACCATTCAAATGTATGTTATGACATTTTATAAGATTGGACTGGTTGTGTGTATGTTTTTGACAGCAGCCTGTTCTTGTTCTAAAAAAAATGACGGAGGAGGAATACTTACAGTGATAACAGACTCTTCTGCATCATTAGTGCCAATGAAAGAAAGTGATTATCGACCAGTATATCATTTTACACCTCCTTCCAACTGGATGAATGATCCCAATGGACTGGTTTATTACAATGGCACTTATCATTTATTCTACCAGTATAATCCTTCGGCTAGCGTTTGGGGGCCTATGCATTGGGGACATGCAACAAGCAAAGATTTGTTTAGCTGGAAAGACAAACCCGTTGCCATTGCACCGGATGCATCAGGAACGATTTTTTCTGGCAGTACAGTTGTAGACGTCGATAATACATCAGGCTTTAAGTCGGGCTCAAATGATCCACTTGTAGCTGTTTATACTCTTGCGGGGTCTCAACAACATCAGGCAATTGCTTACAGCGTTGATGGTGGAGACTCTTGGACAAAGTATAGCGCCAATCCAGTGTTACCTAATCCGGGTATACCTGATTTTAGGGATCCTAAAGTAAGTTGGAATGCAGAATTGCGGAAATGGCTGATGGTGCTTGCGGTTGGACAAAAGGTGAATTTTTATACCTCTACAGACCTTAAAAAGTGGACCTATGAAAGTAGCTTTGGTGAAGGGGTTGGAGCTCACGGAGGTGTGTGGGAATGTCCTGACTTGTTTGAGTTGCCAGTGGCAGGAACCACGCAAAAAAAATGGGTGTTGCTGGTAAGCATAAATCCTGGTGCTCCTAATGGTGGTTCGGGCACGCAATATTTTGTGGGCAATTTTTCTGGCGGAAAATTTACTTCCGAATCAACAGAAATTCATTGGCTTGACTATGGCACGGATAATTATGCAGGCGTAACCTATAATAATGTACCTGTTAGTGATGGGAGAAGAATTTTTATTGGTTGGATGAGTAACTGGCAATATGCAGAAAAGGTTCCTACAAATACCTGGAGAAGTACCAATACTGTACCCCGCGAACTATCACTCGTGAACAATGGTGCTGCTTATATCTTGAAATCAGTGCCAGTGAAGGAATTAGACAACTACAAAGCCGGCGGACCAGATACATCTGTAATAGGAAGTCATAAATCTATTGAGATTGTCAATAACAGTACTATCAAAACAGGAAGTTATGAGCTGAGTTTTACAGCTGATTTTAGCAATTCCGGAAACATGATATTGAATGTTGGCAACTCTAAAGAGAAAATTTTAATCACCGTTGATAAGGGAAGTAAATTAATGACGATTGATCGATCTGCATCTGGTAATACGGACTTCAATAACAGTTTCAAAAACAAAATTGTATGCCCTTTTGTACCCAAAGCAGGCGACAACCATTTTCGGATTTTAATTGATAAAACATCTGCTGAGGTTTTTGTAAATGATGGTGAAAGCGTAATTACCTTTTTATACTTCCCTACATATCAATACAATGGATTAAAGCTATCAGGAGATGGCAGTACGGCAATGTTTAAAAATCTGTCACTAACTGCTATTAAAAAGAGTTTGCGATAATAGTTGCTTATGCTTTTTAATATTTATAGTAAAGGCTTTTTAGTATTGCTCTTTTTTGCTAAGCATGGTACAACCCTTTCGCAAAGCAATAAATTACCGCCTTTTAAAATGGTTACTGAGAACGGGAAATTTTTTACAGCTTCGCAACTGCCGTATAACAAACCAATTTTACTCATCTATTTTGATCCCAGTTGTGATCATTGCCAAGACCTTACAAACAAGCTGATTGTACATGAAGGAAGTTTGAAAACAACATCTATTGCGATGATTACCTATGTAAGTGTAGCAGAAGTAAAAAAGTTTGTTGTTCAATCTAAACTGCAGCAATACAAAAATTACTTTGTAGGTACAGAGGGTAATACGTTCTTTTTACGTGATTATTTCAGGTTGGTAAAGATGCCTTTTGTGGCACTGTACGATAAAGATGGAAACTTCATTCGTTCATGGTATCATCCGGTAGAAGTTAACCATATCGTTTCCACATTGAAACAACAGCATTGATTATTTCATTATTCAAAACATTCCATGTGATTGCAGAAGCATCAACAACGTTACATAAGGGACAGGATAAAATGCCTGTGAAAGCAGCATTGTATGCTGTAAGAATTTCGCTAATTGCAGCAATAGGAGGTTTCCTGTTTGGATTTGAAACTGCGGTTATTTCCGGGGCGGAAAATACAATCCAGGAACTGTGGCAATTATCATCGGGCTGGCTAGGCTTCACAGTTGCATCAAGTCTTATTGGTACAGTAATAGGCTCGATAATAGTGGGCTATCCTGCTCAACGATATGGCAGAAAAAAAATGCTTGTAGGGGTTGCTATCTTGTATTTGTTTTCAGCAATCGGATGTGCTTTAACTCCAATGTGGAGCATGTTCATTTTCTTCAGGTTTATTGGGGGCTTAGCAGTTGGGGCTTCCTCAGTTGTAGGGCCTATGTATATTTCTGAAGTAGCACCTTCTCAAATGCGTGGAAGGTTGGCCGGTTCATTTCAGTTGATGATTGTAACGGGCATTTTTGTTGCTTACATCACAAACTTCCTTTTTGCAGGTTTTGGTGATTCTAGTTGGAGATGGATGTTTGGTATTATGATAGTACCATCAGTACTTTTTACCCTCCTGCTTGCTATGATACCAGAAAGCCCCCGCTGGCTTGTATTGCAAGGCAGAGATGATGAGGCAAAAAAGATCTTTGATAAGACAGGTGTGCATGGTGCGGTTGACCTGATAAAGCAAGAGCATGCATTATCGCAAGGAGGTAAACAGGAAAAGTTGTTTCAGGCTAAATTTCGAAAGCCGATTTTTTATGCGGTTTTACTTGCCATGTTTAATCAGCTTTCTGGTATAAATGCCATCTTGTATTATGCACCAAGGATTTTTGAAATGGCAGGATTTGATAAGGCCGAAGCCTATCTGCAACCTGTTTACATTGGTGGAGCCAATCTTTTATTTACCCTGATTGCGATGACATTGATTGACAAGTTTGGCAGAAAAACGTTACTACTGGTGGGCAGTGTTGGTTTGATTGTTTTTCTTTCCTTAACCGCTTATGCATTTAATAGTGAAGGAATGTTGGGCAGTCAAGTTCTATTTTACCTGCTAGGTTATATTGCCTTTTTTGCCTTTTCGCAAGGTGCAACACTTTGGGTGTTTATATCAGAAATCTTCCCAAATTCAGTTCGGTCGCAAGGTGGATCATTGGGCAGCTTTACCCACTGGATTATGGCCGCAGTAATTTCATGGACTTTTCCTATGATAGTGGAAGGAAGTGAAAATGGTGCTGTGTACTCATTTTCATTTTATGCTGTAATGATGTTATTGGCATTCATTTTCACTTGGAAATGGCTGCCTGAAACTAAAGGCCGCAGTCTTGAACAAATACAAGAAGATCTGGGAATCAGGTAACAATAGTATCATAAGCAAGAACAATTGATAGAACAATCAATTAAGGGTGCGTGTCTACGCACCCTTTTTGCTTAAATGGTAAAACAGATAATGGTAACAAGTAATTTGACTTACAATGTGATGGATTTGCGACAGGACCCCATTGAACATTTCCAATCAAAAGGAAGGAAACTAATAATTACATTTTGTTAGGTCACACTCTTGCCCACACTATTCATTTACAAATGAAAGCTCGATACAATGTAATGCTAGTTGATGAAGCGAACCCACTTTTTAAATGAGCGGGAGCTATACATGAATAATAAAAAGCCACTTAGTATTGTGACAAGACCTAGCATTGAAAAGCCACGCAGCAACCAATTGCCAAAATTATCTCGGCTTTCATAATCCATTGTATGAAGCATCCAAAGAAAGTCGAATGTACGCCATCGGTTGTTACGGAATTTTTGTACCGTACCAAGTTCTGTTGACACGTACACTGTTGTATGTGTGGGATGTTTAAATGAAACTGCATAGGCAGGTAATGGGCTCTCCCGATATTCGTGATGATTATCCGTACTTGTGAGATAGGTAACTGATGTCACTATTGGAGAACCATTAAACACTCTTTTCGATACTTGTATAGCTTCTGCTTTTGTAAGTTGACCACGCAACTGACCAGTTGATGCATTGGCCAGGAATGTTAGCACTTGAGGTTTGTGTTGATGACCAGCCTGAATATTGTGTGTATTTGTACCTCGAATTTGATAATAAGTAATGCCTAACACATCCACCAACTGAATAGATATCAATGAATCAAACTGATGTGATTGTTTTATTGCATTTAACACGAATGAGGGACTAATCAAGGGAATAGTTGATGGTATAAGTGGTGTCTGTTTTTTCATAGGATCACCATGAACTTCATCGATATTACTCCAGCTAAAATACAACCCCCCAATTGTCCAAAATAGAAATTGTATACCTAATAGTAAGCCGAGCCAACGATGGCTTTTGCGTATGTAATAGTGTTTACTTTTCGCCATGTATTATTTTAGTTGAAAGGGTAATTGAATTTTAATTCTTTCCCATGCAACTGTTATGGTTCCGGCATTGTTGTTATTGACATCGATGTAGTACTGTAAGCGTTCCGTATGCTGTGTGTAGATTGGTTTGACTGTTAGCCGCACAATATCCTCTTTTTGGTCGTATTCTGTGGCCAAATGCTGGTTCCAGTTTTTGTTGATAATGATGGTCCATTGTTTCTCTCCAGGTATGGTAAAAAAGGCAAACTTACCGGCTGGAATTTCTTTTCCATTTACTACAAAAGCCTGTGGCATTTCTAATGTTGTGGCATCGTGGGCTCCAGTAACCCAAACTTCATCCAATGGAACCAGTCCTCCCCAAATAATTCTTTTGCGTACGCCGGGAGAATGGTAATTAATTTTAATACTATCACCTTTCACAATGGCAAAAGCCATTGACTTGATGCTTTTTTTGGTAGTATCCTTCACCAGATTCGGATTGTAGCAGACTTCTGATGAAGGTTGTGCTATGACCGATTGAGTAAAGGAAAATATAAGGAAGGAGATTGCAGCGAATACAGTGGGCTTTATCATATAACTTAGATTTGTTTTTATGTATTGACAAGGTGAAGGAATGTTTAGTGATTATGTCCAGCCATTGGGTCGGCTCCTTTTTTAAATACATACTCGCTATGTAACAGGTATGCACCACTGAGTACGACAACATCGCCTTCTTTCAAACCTGATTTTATTTCAATTCTATCTCCGCTTTCGAGACCGGGTTGCACCATTACACTTTTGAATGTATTTTTTCCTGACTGAATCCATACTGTTGCGCCTTTACCATCTCTGATGACAGCATCAATTGGCAGTGAAAGTGAAGTCCGTTGAGGGCTTTTTACTATTACATATGCAGGCATGCCGGGTTTCAACTGATTGCCTGGATTGGGTATTGATACCCTGATAAGATTAATTCTTGTATCGGGATTGATTTCGGGGTTTACAAATTCAATGCGTCCTTGGATTTCCAAGTTATCAAACTCTGGAATCTGGACTATTGTCATACTATTATTATCTATAGCTGACAGCTGCGATGTAAATACCTGTGCTTCTGCCCACAGTGTGCTAAGGTTGGCCAGTTTTACAATTGTGCCGCCCTCCATAACATAATCACCTTCGCGAATATCGAGCTGTGTAATAAAGCCGGTTGCTGTGCTGTAAAATGTGGTAGTGGGGGCTGCTTTTCTTGATTTTGCCAGTTCTGCTATCTGTGCTTCACTTAAACCCCAAAGTGACAGTTTGGTTTTGGCACTTTGAATTAGTTGGTCGAAGTCAATTACAGTTTCAGCAACAAATGTTTTTTTCTTTTCAAGTGCTAGAATATACTCTTGTTTTGCATTGTTTAGATCCTCGCTGTATATCTCATATAGAGGAGTGCCTTGCTTGACGTAATCGCCAACATTCTTATAAAACAACCTTTCAACCCTACCCATGACTCTTGAACTTACCGAGGTTGATTTCAGCTGATTGAAGTTTAAGGTAGCAGTTAGCACTAATTGGTCGCCGATAGTCCCATTGCGTATTGTATCTGTGTAAATATTGCCCATTTGAATTTGCTGTTCGCTCAATTGCAATTCGTCTTTATTTTCTCCTTTTTTTTTCTTTACCGGTGTTAAATCCATTTTACATATAGGGCATTTGCCCGGTTTGTACTCCACCACCTGCGGGTCCATAGAACAGGTGTAATAGGTGTCGGGGTCTGTTGCCAATTGTTCATTGTTACTGCAAGATGTTATGACAAGCAGCAGGAATGCAATGAATGTGATATACCGCATAATCAATTTTTTATTTTAATGAAACTTTCGCTGTCCATCAGGAACTGCGCATTTGATGCTATTGAGTCCTGTGATGTTAAACCGCTTAAGACCTGAACATGATTGCGATGTGTCATGCCTGTAGTGATTTTCTTTGCCACGAAGCCTCCTTCTGATTTTTGAAAAACCACTTTATCTAAACCCAATGATAGAATTGACTCTTTGGGGAGCCACCATGCTTTTTTGGAGTTCGCAAAAATGGTTGCCTTAACCTGACTTCCGATTGGAATTTTGAAGACACGGTTATCGAAATACACTCTCGCTGTAAGTGTTTTGCTTACCTTACGGTAGAAGGGTTCGATAAAATCTATGCTGGCACGGAAGTCTTTATCAGGAGCGGTTTCGGGCACTACCCTTACGGTATTTCCTTTTTCTATCATCGACTGGTTTTCGCCATACAGGTTAAGTATAGCCCAGGCCTTATCAGGATTGAAAACTGAGAAAACAGATTGTCCTTTTTGAAGATACATTCCTTCTTTCAATGAAAGTTCTTCTGTGATTTGTGAAATGTCTTTCATTTTGCCGGGGTCTGGATTCATAGACCCGTCGTTTGAAGACTCGTGGATATGGCCACTGTAATTACTGTAAACAGTAGTTGTGAATGATGGCTGGCCGCTTTTCATGACCTGCTTTAACTGTTCATTGCTCATGCCCAATAACAGTAGCTTTTCTTTAGCTGCCTCAATGAATGCGGTATTTTCTGAATCATTCTTTACAAGGAACAGCAGATTCTGTTGGGCAGTAAGGAGTTCAGGGCTGTAGATATCTAGTATTCGTTGCCCTTTGGTTATTTTTTGGTAGCGATAGCGGACATACAATTTTTCAATTCTGCCTGATACTCTTGCAGAGATACTACCAACTTGTCTTGTATCGTAAGCAATATAGCCCAAGGCGTCCATTTCAATTTGTTCTGATCGCAAATCGATTGAAGTAACCGGGATGGACGATACGACGAATTCGTTTGTTGGTTTTAGCAATGTTGCCATTTCAATATCGTTGGACTTTTCGTTGTTTGCATTTACTTTCACCAATGTCATTCCGCATTTTGGACAAGTGCCTGGCTTATCGCTAAAGACAGAATCTTCTGGCATAGGGCATGTATACTGAGCATTGTTCTGTGGATGATTATGCTTTTCCATCTTTACCAATGTCATCCCGCATTTTGGACAAGTACCCGGCTTATCGCTAAAGACAGAATCTTCTGGCATGGGACATGTATACTGAGCGTTGTTCTGTGCATGATTATGCGCTTCCATTTTTACCAATGTCATCCCGCATTTTGGACAAGTGCCCGGCTTATCGCTAAAAACTGAATCCTCTGGCATGGGACAGGTGTACATTTCTTTTACAACAGCCGCCTGATGGCCTGCATGAGGATTCTTATCATTTTTGCATGCAATAAGTGCTATAGCTATAGCAAGGATGCATCCTAAGTATGTTCTTTTCATAGTGTTCCAATTAACTCAATTGATATTGCAGCATCATGCCATCGTCTTCATGTTCCAGGTTATGGCAGTGGAATACAAATTTGCCTTTGTTGTTTTCAAAGGGTACCAGCACTCTTACGGTTTCGCCCGGCATTACCAGCACTGTATCTTTCCAGCCACTTTCGGAAGCAATTTTGTCTCCCCTGCCACCGGTTCTGTCGAGCACCTGAAAGAATACTCCATGCAGGTGCATCGGGTGTGGTTCATCACCTTTGCTGTTGTCAAATACCCATATTTCGGTTGTATTGGCAGAAACATTTTCGTCAATACGGCTGCTGTCAAATAATTTTCCATTGATTCGGTGCCGCATTTGCATTCCATTATTCATTGGCACACCGTGATGCTCCATTGCATTGGAAATATCAAATAATCTGGTCTTTACGGCTGAGGAGGCGGGAATTGAATTGATGACCGAAAGACTTGCAGGAACTGTAAAGGAATCTGTAAGTGCGACGGCCACTTTGAATTTAAGTATGTTGAAAGATTGTTTGCCTTGTGCAGTACCTCCATGAGCAAATTCTTTACTGACAAGAAAGAGTTCTGTGCCGACTGGTACTCCGCTAAAGTTTACCAATACGTCCAATCTTTCTCCAGGTGCAATTAAAATATCTTTTACGGTAACCGGATTTTTCAATAAACCTCCATCATTTCCAATAATAATCATGTCGGTATTGTTGCTGAACGCAAGGTTGTACAGCCGGGCATTTGAACCGTTGAGCATGCGTAGTCGATAATAACGAGTGGCTACTTCAGCAAAAGGGGAATGAATACCGTTGACTACAATTGATTCTCCCATATAGCCTGCCATTACTTCCTCCATAGAAGGATTGTAGGCGATGCCAGTGGTAGTGATTCGTTTGTCTTGTATGACTAATGGTATTTCGTATTGACCTGACGGCAGATTGAGTGCGGCTTCTTCAGCATCGTTAATGATGAATAAGCCAGCTAAACCCTGAAAAACCTGCTTGCCTGTATTTTCGTGCGGGTGGGGATGATACCAACTTAGCCCTGCCCTTTGGTTTATGGTGAATTGGTAGCGAAATGTACCCCCAGCCATAGCGAGCTGGTCAGGATGGCCGTCCATGAGAGCTGGTATTTTCAAACCGTGCCAATGAATATTGGTGTGTTCGGATAGATTGTTTTGCAAAAAGATATTTACAGCGCTGCCATTGTTCACTCTGAAAGTTGGGCCAAGCAAACTGTTTGGTTGATATCCTAATACCGGAATAGTGGAGCCATTCAGGTTGGCTGCCGTGGCCTGGGCTGTAAGGGTTTGGTTGATACCTGCCTGTGCAGGAAAGGAAAGCGGTTTGGAAAAATTACCTTCTGTAACTGTTACCGGACTTGTCATCAACCCTATGTGGTGTTCTTTTTTGCAACTGGTGGTGCTGACCAATAAGCCAGCAATGGAAGAGCCTGAAACTGCTGCACCAACACTTAATCCTGACAGTTTTAAAAAGTTTCGTCTTTGCATATGAGGCGAATTAGTTTTTTTCTATAATTCTTTCAATCGTTACCTGAAGTTTTAGTGCCTGGTTGAGTAATTCGACATATTCGAGCTGCTTCATGTTCAATGATTCCCAGGCATCGTATAACATGAATAGTTCTTCAGTGTTTTGCTCATACCCCAGCTGCATTGTTCTATAATTATTCCGCAAAGCAGGAATAATAGTTTCTTCATAGAGTTTTAATTGCTTCTTTTTTAACTCTAGTTCATTCCGCATTCCATAGGCCATTCCGCTGAGTTCATTTACCATCATTTCCTTTTGCGACTGAATGGCATAGTTTTTCCATTTCAGGCTTTCAATATTTGCTTTGTTCATTTTAGAGGACCATTTGGCCATAGGAATGCGGACCATGCCCATGATGGTGTATTGCAAAGGCTGACCTCCGAAGCCAATCATATTGTCATAACGAATACCGAATTGAGGTTTTAGTGCAGCCCTTTCTGTCTCTTGCTTCAGTAGAGTGAGATTAATTTCTTTGTCCAATGATTTCAGGTCGCTGCGGTTAGTGTAGAATAATGTGCTGTCGAAAACAAGGCCTGAATAATCGTTTAAAGCATAGGCTGTGTCAATGTCAAAATAAATCATGGCATTTCTGCCCATCAGTGAATTAATACGGATACGTTTTTCTTTTATATCGTTTTCAAACATGAGCTGCATATTCTTTACATCACCCAAAGCAGCTTTGGCTTTGAAATAGGCGCTGATTTTCTCTAACCCGTTCTTATATCGTATCTCAGCATTCTTTATCATGAAATCCAGAATCTTTTCATTCTCTTCAATGATCACGAGCTTCTTTTCCAGAATTATCCATTCATAATAAAATTGCTTTGCATCATTTATTAATTCATTCAGTGTTGCGTTTTTTCTTTCCTTCTCCACTGATGACATGGCTTTCATGTAGCTTTCATCTGCATCAAGCTTTTTTTTGTTCGGAAACATTTGTTCACCTGATACCATGACAGAGCCCATTCCCGGAATATCACCTTCCTTGTGCCAGAGCCGAACATCATACGGCGTCATAAACTGGCCAATGCCGACTTGCGGAGGCATCCAGCTTCTTGCACCTTTTGCGGCTTCATCCATGGAGCGGATTTCATTGTCATACATTTTCACTACAGGATGTGAGGCTTTGATACTGTCAATAACAGCATCAAGATGTAATGTTTGCGAACTGCTGCTTAAAGCAACCGTTACTGCAAATAATGCCAGGAGTAGTTTATTCTTTAACATCTATCAATTCAATTTTGCCGTTGCGTTTAAGTTCTCTCTCCTTCACGATTTCAAAAATGACCGGAGTAATTAGGAGTACATAAATGGTGGATGAAATAGTGCCGCCAATTAAAGGGATGGTGATAGGACGCATAATATCGCTGCCTACACCTGTGGCCCATAATATAGGAATGAGGCCAAATAAGCCTACGGATACAGTCATTAGTTTGGGTCTCAGCCGCTTTGCAGAGCCTTCAACCACAAATTCACGAATAATGGCAGGGGTTAGTGTTGCTTTTGAGTTGCCATGTTTAGCCACCATATTATTCATGGCCTCATTTAGGTAAATGGTCATGAGCATGGCTGTTTCGATTGCCATTCCGAATAGGGCGATAAAGCCCACTGCAACCGCAACCGATAAATTGATGCCATAGAAGTATACCATGAAAACGCCGCCAATTAATGCAAAGGGAACTGTTATCATGGTAATAGCTGCTTCTTTAAAGGAATGATAGGTGAAATACAATACCATGAAAATGATGACGATTACGATTGGAAGAATCATTTGTAAGGTTTGATTTGCCCTTATTTGATTTTCCCATTGGCCACTCCATTCGAGAAAATATCCTTTAGGGAGTTTTGTGATCATTTTATTTAACCTTTCTTGTGCTTCTTTTACGGTGCTGCCCAAATCTCTCTCACGAACATTGAACAATACAGTACCCCTCAACATAGCATTCTCTGAATTAATCATTGGAGGTCCATCGCTGAGTTTAATGGTTGCTACAGCTTCCAGTGGAATGGGACCAAAGTCCATGGTTTGTACTTGCAAGCGTTTCAATGCTTCAAGGTTATTTCGGAAATCCTGACCATACCTTGCATTCACTGAGAAGCGTTGGCGGCCTTCTATAGTAGTGGTTAGTTTCATGCCGCCCAAAGCACTTTCGATAACTGTATTTACATCATCGACACTTAGTCCATAGCGGCCAATTTCTTCCCGCTTGATGACAATGTCTACATACTTTCCACCGGTGATGGGTTCTACATACAAATCTTTGATACCGTCGATACCTACGAGTTGTTTTTTGATGGTTTGGGCAAATGCATAAATGCTGTCGAGATTTTGCCCGTATACTTTCAACCCTACATCGGTACGAATACCGGTAGACAGCATATTGATTCGATTAATGATTGGCTGAGTCCACCCGTTGGTGACACCTGGTATTTGCATTTTGGCATTAAGTTCATTGATAATACCATCTTTGGTCATTCCTTCTCTCCACTCATTTTTGGGTTTAAGAAGTATGATAGTTTCAATCATACTGATAGGCGAATTATCGGTAGCAGTGTTTGCTCTTCCGGCTTTGCCTAAGACGTGTGCAACTTCAGGAACAGACCGGATAAGTTTGTCTTGTACCTGAAGGAGGCGTTTTGCTTCGGCATTGGAAACATCGGGTAGTGTAACCGGCATAAACAATAAAGAACCTTCATCTAAAGGAGGCATAAATTCCGATCCGAGCTTTGTCAGCATAATGACACCGGATGCTAATGCAATAATGTTTAATGCGATGGTAGTTTTGCGCCACTTCAAACACCACTTGAGAATTGGTGTATAAATCTTCTCCAATGTTTTTGTAATTGGATTAGCAGATTCGGGCTTCAATCTTCCTTTCAGAAAAAAAGAAATTAATACCGGGGTTAGCGTAATTGCGAGAAAAGCATCGATTAGTAGGATAAAGGTTTTGGTCCATGCCAATGGATGAAAGAGTTTTCCCTCCATGCCTGTGAGAAGGAAAACAGGAAGAAAGGACGCCACTACTATGATGGTAGAATAGAATACACCCGGGCCAACCTGTTTGGATGATAATTCGATGATGCTGTCTCTTTCTGCAGCCGTCAGCGGGTCTATATTTCGTTTGAACCACTTTGCCATATTTACGCTTTGTCGGATGAGTTAATTTTTGCTATTTGTGCTTCACTAATGTGCCGGTAGGCATTTTCAACCATTACAATGCCATCATCAACTACTACACCAATAGCTAATGCAATACCGGTTAAGGACATGATGTTAGACGAAATGCCAAACATTTCCAGAAAAATGAAGCCTGCAGCCACAGATATGGGCAACTGAATAAGAATGATAACGGCGCTGCGCCAATGGAACAGGAAAATGAGTACAATAACTGAAACGGCTATCATTTCTTCAATCAATGTTCCCTTTACAGAGTCAATAGCTTCCTGAATCAGAGTGCTGCGGTCGTAGGAGGTTTTGAAAGTGACTCCTTCGGGCAATCCCTTCTCAACTTCTTTTATTTTTGCTTTTACTGCTTCAATGACTTTGTTGGCATTTTCATTGTAACGCATCACTACGATGCCACCTACTACCTCACCTTTTCCATCCATATCAAAAATGCCTAAGCGCAAATCGCCACCCATTTGTACTGATCCGATGTCTTTTACCCTTACAGGAATGCCGTTGTAATTGGCCAGAGCAATGTTTTCGACATCTTCTTTGTTTTTAATGTAGCCAAGGCCACGAATGATATAGGCCATATCTGCCATTTCAAATTTTCGGCCCCCTACGTCGTTGTTGTTCGCCTTGACCTTGTTCATTACATCCATCAGTGAGATGTTGTAATACTGCAGTTTCACAGGGTCTACTACTAATTGGTATTGTTTTTCAAAACCTCCAAAGGATGCTACTTCGGCCACACCGGTTACTGTTTGCAAGGCAAACTTGATGTACCAGTCCTGTAAGGCTCTTTGTTCGCCTAAGTCCATTTTGGGTGCATCAAGGTGATACCAGAAGACGTGACCTACACCTGTGCCATCTGGGCCTAAGGTTGGAGTAACGCCCTGGGGCAGTAATCGTTGAGCAAAATTTAATCGTTCCAACACCCGTGTTCTTGCCCAATAGATGTCGACGTTCTCTTCAAAAATCACATACACAAAACTCATCCCGAACATGGATGATCCCCGGATGTTTTTTATTTTAGGAATACCCTGCAGGTTGCTTACCAAGGGATAGGTTACCTGATCTTCTATTACCTGCGGACTTCGTCCCATCCACTCCGTAAATACAATGACTTGATTTTCACTCAGGTCAGGAATAGCGTCGATAGGGTTTTGCTTTACGGAGTAAAGGCCGTACGCAAACAGGCCGCCTGCAAAGAGCAAGACAATCAGCCTGTTGCGTAACGCCAGTTCAATTAATTTTTGAACCATGATTTTTGATTAATCATTAATGAATGATTTCTTCTACCGTGCCGCATTTGAGCATTTGGGCACCGAAATAGGGGTTATTGATTTCTTTGGTTTCACTCAACCACATAGCACCCTGGTTGTCCCTTGCCATTGGACAATGGTCGTGGTAGAGCGGCCTGCCTGCACCGAAATTTTTTACCAGCAGGTAAATTACTTCGCTCAATTGAATAAAGTGGAAGCGTTGGTGCTTTATGTTGTCGGCATTTTTGGCAATATGCTCAGCGTGTTCGCTTAGTTCTGCTTCGTTGGCATCGTAGGCGGTTTTTTGCTCGGCAGTCAATAATGATTTATCGAGCTTACCAATTGCATTTTCCAATGCTTTTGCTGCGGTGGCGGCGTCGGCTGCATTGTCATTGGCCAATGCGTTTTTGATGTGGAGATAGTGGTTTACCATTTCTTTGATGCTTGCTGCTGCTTGTGCATCTATGTTGGTAAAAGCTGCTGTAACTGTTTTAACATCAGCGGTATCGGTTGATGAAACATGCTGAGTAGTAGTATCATTATTCATGCTATGGCCTTCATGCTCGTTTTTGGGTGCGCTGCCATTACATGCTGAAAAGAGGATCGCTGAAAAAACTACTATCGAAAAGAATATTGCTTTCATTGTTTCTAAGTTTTCTGGTGATTAATGATTGTGATTTGAATGATCTTCCTTTTTTTCCTTTAAACCCATTCCGCATTTGGGACATTTGCCGGGGTTATCGTAGGTTTTGTCAGCTTCGCATTTCATGGGGCAGGTATAGGCTTTAACTGCTTCCATTTTCATTTTTTCTTTGGGGGACAAGGTTAGGTCTGCCCCACATTTGTTGCATTTACCCGCCTTATTGCTTTGTACTGTAAGGTGAGTGGGGCATGTATATTGCCTGGTAATCTCCGCTTTCATTTGTTCTTTAGTTGAAGTTTGCAACTTCATTCCACAAACGGGACAATTGCCTGGTTTTTTCATTGCTACGGTATCGTGCATCGTGCATGAATAAAACGTGGAATGAGTATTGGTATCTTTTTTGCCGGCTTTTTCCTGTGCAATGGCAGATATAGAAATGATGGTTAAAGCTGCCATCATCAGCATTTTAAATGATTTCATTGTTTTGTTTTTTGAAGTGTACAAAAGGAAGGTTGGGCATACAGAAATGCCGATAGCCCGGCATATTCATGCCCGGCAGAAAGAAAATAGCCAGTCTTAAATCAGGAAAGTACGGTTGAGGATGTAAACGGCAATGCTATTACTTCGGGGAGGAGCATTGCTTACAGGGTGGATTTCACAAATTGAAACTACCGCTACATTGTGGAGCGGTGGGAAACTAACGGGGAGGTCGATTGCCTGTGCAGAAAGATTGCTTATAAATGATTCAACGGCTTTTTGGTCGTTGTCATTTTTGATGAATTTGTGTTCGTCTTTGCAGCAACCGTTATCATTTTTTGCTGACTTTTCCATGCCGCAGTTGCTGCATGTATCCTCGTCATTGTGCATCAACACGCCCCAATTGGCCAACTCGCCCATGCAATAGTGCATGTGCACTGTAGCACCCGAAGCGGTGCTCAGGTACAGCAAGGCTAAAATGGCTGTTATGAACTTTTTCATGTGTAGATGCACAAACAAAAGTATATGCATTTGTTCGATAGAAATATATAAAAAAACTGGAGCACTGCTTATCTGTTGATTATCAATGTGTTGTAATTGGCATGCGGATGGTCTTGTCATTTGAGGATTTGACTGCTTTAAAGCGAACAGATGTTTTACAACCTGATAAGCATGGAGGCTCTCATACCAATCATGAGTGCATCTTCAATTGCCTTACGCTAATAAGCATCGATTGCAAACTATATTTTTAAAATGTTGTGCTGGTATCCACCGAAAGTCATGCATGGTGCAGCTTTCGATAAGCTCAGACCGGTAGCTTCCTTTTATGTTTGGCATGGCGAAACATTTATTGGAAAAGAGGTTCCGAGTGAATCTGTTTTTTAATAGCACAGCATCTTTTATTCTTATAGTGAAGGTTTATCGCTAATTGTTTAGAGGAACCATAATGATTCTTTGCCAAAATCGGTAAGGACGGGATTCTTGAAGTAAGGAAAAATTTCTGCTACCATTTCGGGGTACATAATGGTAACAGGCATGTTTTGCTGGCTGATGCTTTTCCAATACATGCGACTAAATTGGTACACCTGATCGAGGAGCAATTTTATCAGCTCAGGGTCGTTCAGTAACTCCAATTGGGTACTGGTGATTTTGATTTTCACCGGAAACTTATAGTCCTTTTTACCAGGTACGGAATCTTCTTTGTAACGGGCGTTGTTGAAGAGTAAATATTGCCGTTCGGCAATTTGTACATAGGTGCCGCTATAGGGCATTAAGTTTTTAGAAGGGTCGGAGATATCGAAAGCCAATATGTTTTTACTGGCGGTACGGTTGATGGTTAATACAATGACTGGTATAGAAACATCGAGTGCATACAATGTATCGAGGATGGGTTTTAGCTCTGCTTTGCTTATGACTTTGTAGAAATGAATAATGAGCCGGGTAGCATTTGGATTTCGATTGGTAAAGTTGACGACGGCATCGTGAATAGAGCCTGCAAGGGATTTGGTATTGTCTGCCGGGAAGGCATTGAAGTGTTGGAACTTGCCTTCGTTATCGAAGCAGAATGCAGAGCCAAGCATTCTTGATTTGGCATGTTTTACATAGGCTGCTCCAATGCCTACAATGAGCTCATTGGCAGGGGTACGATTGAGCCGCCAGGGTACGCCACCTAATTTTGCCAGCATGGCTACCATAATGTTTGGCAGGAAATATTGGAAGTTAGATTTTACGATGTTGTTTTTGAAAATGACCTGCGACTGGTATTCGTAAAACAGGAACATATCCTTCAGCCTGTAATAGGTACGCAGGTGCTCGGGATTGTGTTTTTCCATTTTTCCGATAGGGCTTATATAGATAATCAGGTATTTCACCCCCAGCTCTTTTTGTCTATTTTTTAATGCATCTAAGCATGTTTTTACTGCATCGGAAACATGTGTGAAGCTGATGTTCCATTCGTCTTTGTAGGTATACACTACCTTGATGTATTCCTTAATGCCTTTGGCAGCGCCAATTCCATTATCGAAGGCATCTTTCAGGCGTTGTACATAGGGTTCGTCGCCCTTTTGATAGATGAAAAACAGTTTTACATTCTGTGGCTTTGGTATGGTGGCATAAGGGCCATAAGATTTCAGGTCATACTTGGGCTCCAACCCAAGGTTTTTTTCACCGTATTCTAACATGCCTGCTTCGCCGGAAATTATTTCATGTTCTTGTCTTGTTTTGATGATGAAACCTTTTGGGGAAAGCGGAATGATGTTAAGAAAATCGGGCTGATTGAGGTATTTGGCATAAAAGCCCTGGATGAGCTTGTAGTAAAGCGGATAGCGGTTGATTGTTTCTCGAGCAGGAAAAACTATTTCGAGTTCTGTACCCAGTTGGTTGCTGAGCAGTGGATACACTTCCTCTAAGTGAAGCATAGCCTCATCGGGTAATGATGTACCCCACTTATAGAGGAAGCCTTTGTAGAGCATCCAAGGATTGAGCAGTGTATCAATATTACAATCCTGCATTGATTTTTTCAGGATTCTTGAACGACCATCATAGGCAATGGTGAGCATAGGTAAGCCCTCTGTGTTGTGCTGTACTATCAGTGTGAACAGGTAATATTGATCATACTCCGGGTGATGGGAAGTGGTATCGAGAAGCCATACTTCTACATCTTTTGTGAAACTGCGCCGCATAACAGGGGCAACGGAACGGAAATAGGTGCTGATGAGATAGCGGTAGTAATGCTCTGCAAACTGGATGTGCTCTGTAAGGTTGATGCTGGCAAGAATGGCGCCTTCTCTGGGTTGCTGAAAGTCTGTATACAGCCAACGAGACTCTGGGATAGAGGGGTCGGGCCTGTAGCCGTTTAAAAGAGGAATGAGCTCATCTGAAATGTAGATGGAGGAAAAGCCCTCTTGGCGATTGGTGTAGAATGAGCAAGTAAGTGAGGTTGTGGGTGTGGAAAATGGAATGCTGTTGAGCATGAGTGTTTGTTCCATGCGTGGGTGTTTGGTTTTGAGTGAATGTGAAATAATGTAATACCCTAACGGTTATTACGTTCTCTAAATTAGGGGAAAAACATATTCATAATAATTGGGTTAAACTGGTCGTTGAGTTGTCTTTGGCTATATTCTTTTGTTTTTCAGGCTCTGGCAAAGATTAGTAAAGGTTGAATATCGTGTAAATCGGCTGATTTCATGGCTTGGAGGTATGCAGTACGGGCAGCGGTGGTGGCGGGATAGCTACGGCCCCATGTGAATACCGGGAGCCCGGCCACTTTTTCGATGAGTACATCGGCCATGAGGCGGCTGTGGCGGCCATTGCCATTGCTAAAGCAGTGGATGCTTACGAGCCTGTGCTTGAAGCGTATTGCCCACTCATCGGGCGGGTAGGTGTTGTTTTGAATCCAATACCCGGCATCGTCGAGCAGGTTTTTGAGTTCGGTGGCGATTAGCCATTTGTCTACGCCAATGTTTTTGTTGCTGTGGCGAAACTCGCCTGCCCAGGCCCATACTTCGCCAAACATGCGTTTGTGCATGGCTTTTATGAAGTCTTCGGACAAGATGGTGTCCACCCGTAGGCGCCTGCCAAAGGTCCACTGGATGGCATGTTCGATGTTTTGCTGTTCAAATTCATCGAGTTCGGCCCGGGTGGCAATGGTCGGAATGAGCAAGCCTTCTTTTTCGTCTTCATCGAGGGGTGTTTGCCCATCTTCATAGTCGAGTATTAATCCCATAGTGCTTTCGGCATTTCGGCAATGAGTAATGCAGTACGTTCTTCGATGGCTTGCTGAATGCGCAGGTTGCTGTTTTCCTGGTCTTCGAGGCGCATGGATTGAGAGGTGCGGGCAACGATTTGGGAGGCCAGTTCACGGGCTCTGCGTTCGATGAGGGCATCGAGGGAGCCATCTTTGGGTACCAGACCGTATACCAGCTGCATATCGAGGGCAGCGGCAGCTTCTCTGAGGGCTTTGAGGGTGATAGCACCTTCTTTCTCCCGGTTTTCAACCTCCTGCATGCTTTGTTTGGTAATGCCCATTTTGGAGGCCAGCTGCTGGAGGGACATGCCAAGGGCCAGCCGGGTGGCTTTGAGCCATCCGGTGGGTGGTGGTACTACTTGTGCAGCCGTTGAAAACTGGCTGAGCTTATAGTTGAGCTGTTGTAACTGGAGCTTTTGTTTGTCCATACTGTAAGGTTAAAGCCTGACTTTGTACGGGCAAAAGTAAGGTTAAAGCCTGACAATAGTTGTTTATTCGTCAGGTTTTAGTATGACAAAAGTGTAAGGAAAGTAAGGGTATAGGCTGACGGGGGGAGAAGGCAGGCCCATTGCAGGGCTATATAATTGCAAGGATTGCAAAGTTTGCAAAGAGTGCAAAGGGGTTAACAAGATTTGAATCTTCTGCTATGTACTATAAATTTAGTACAAGTTTGTTACCTTCGCTAGCTGCTACCGTTAATGAGTATACCTGCCATCAATATTGCCCAAAAAATTGTTGCCACTTTAAGTGACCCTGAAAAGGGGGAAATAGTTACTAACTTAAAGGTTCAAAAGTTGCTGTACTATGTACAAGGGTATCATTTGGCCTTTTTTGATCAGCCACTTTTTGAAGAAACAATTGAGGCATGGATGTACGGCCCAGTAGTTCCTGAGGTTTACCATCAATATAAAGACTTTGGTAGCGGTCCAATAACATTTGAAAGTACTGATGCCTCTATTATCCAACTAGATAATGCAACAGAGGACATGTTTAATCAGGTAATGCATGAATATGGTAAGTTCAGTGCGATTAGGCTCATGGAAATGACTCATGCAGAGCGTCCTTGGACTGAAGCGTTCAACACTGCACACAAGGTGATCGATTTGAGTTTGATGCGAGATTATTTCAAAGGCTTGGTTGATGAGTAAAAAGATTAAAAAAGTTGAGGATAAGCCCAATATGAAACAACCGGAGCATCGCTATCCGGTTTTTTGTTTTAAGTACCTACAGCCTTGTTCTTATCTTAAATGTAACGATGCCTCTTTTTTTATCGAGTTTTTGGAAAGGATGCAAAAACTAGGTGAACTTGGATGGAAGGAAATCGATAAGTCAGGGAGACATTCCTTTGGCACAGAAAAGATTCCTGTAAAGCAGATAAAGCCGCAACTTAAGCCCAGTATTTTGACTCCAGATGTCACCGAGCTCACTGTGTTTAGAGCCACAGGGAATAATCTACCTTTCTTAGGCATACGGTTGAATGATACATTTCAGGTGATTTACATTGAAACGCAGTTTGGTGATATATACAATCACTAGGAAAATAGCTTTACTTTCCTGTAGTGTCCAGCTTTCAGTTTTTCTACTCCATTCCCCAATACATTTTTAAGTATGTCGTCGACAGTGCGGGGAGCCAATTTGAATTGGGTGCCCAGCTCGGTGGCTTGTTGTCGGGTAAATTCGGCCGGCAAGGCTTCAAAGAACCGGCGCTTATTGTCGCCACCCTTGAAGTGAATGGTTTCGGCCTGTTTGGGCAGGTTGTTGAACATGAGCAGGCTGTGGTGTAGTTAGATTTCTGCCAACCGCAGGGCGGTAATAAAATCTTCATCGGTGCAAACAAGCCGAGTGGCTGCTTCATCGTACTCGAACTTGCGGAGGGAAGTAAAAATCATGAACATGCGATACAGAGTCAAGCCCAGGCGTTTACCAATACTGGCGGCTTCCTCGACTGTGAACATGGTCACTTGGTTCAGCCGTACCTCACAATGTTGGTTCAATTGCTGCCATTGTTCGGTAGTTAACTCTATAACGGTTTCCTTTCGTTGCTGGAACTTGACCATGTTAAACATCTTTCCTGAAAGGACTTTGAAAAGTTCCGTAAGGTTGAAGTTGTTGGCATTGGAGGAAGTATTATAAAACAAATTTCATTCTTTGTATTCTTACTGCATTTAGTATTGCCATCAAGGCTACACCTACATCAGCAAACACAGCTTCCCACATGGTGGCTATACCACCTGCGCCCAAAGCCAATACAATAATTTTTACGGCAAATGCCAGAACGATATTCTGAATAACAATGCTGCGGGTGGCTTTGCCAATTTTAATGGCGGTGGCTATTTTTGAAGGCTGATCGGTTTGTATTACCACATCAGCTGTTTCAATGGCTGCATCGCTGCCCATTGCCCCCATTGCAATACCAAGATCGCTTAATGCCAATACGGGAGCATCGTTGATACCATCACCCACAAAGGCAATAATTTTTGTTGTGTCCTGCTTTAATTCCTCTACTTTCTGCACTTTGTTTTCGGGTAATAAATCGCCAAAGGCTGTATCAATACCAATGTGCTTTGCCACTTTTTGAGTGATTGCATTTTTGTCGCCACTGAGCATTACAATCTGAGTAATGCCGTTCAAATGCATTTGCTTAATGGCTTCCTGTGCATCTTCTTTTACTTCATCGGCAATGAGCACATAACCTGTATATTCATTATTTATGGCGACTACCACTATGCTTTCTACAATTTCATCCAATTTCGTATCGTACCAAATACCGAATTTATTTAACAGCCTGGTATTGCCCGCCAACACTTCTTTGCCATTTACTTTTCCTTTTAAACCATGCCCGGAAATTTCTACTACATCCTCTGCCTGATAAATCTGTGTTTCGTTCTTTTCATATTCGGCTATGGCTTTGGCAATAGGGTGTGTGGATTTGCTTTCTAATGCAGCCAACGTTTTTATGAACGCTGTTTTATCCATACCATTGGTAACAATTTCCTGCACTTTAAATACACCTGCTGTGAGTGTGCCTGTTTTATCCAGTACAACGGTATTTACTTTTGTCATTAGCTCCAGATAATTTGAGCCTTTAAATAAAATACCGTTTTTGGAAGCTGCACCAATGCCGCCAAAATAGCCCAACGGAATTGAGATAACCAATGCACATGGGCAACTGATAACCAAGAAAATTAAAGCCCTGTATAGCCATTGGGTAAATACATAATCGCTTACAACGAAGTAGGGAATTATGACCAACGCTACCGCTAAAAAGAAAACAATGGGTGTATAAATTTTTGCAAACTTCCTTATCAGCAGTTCTGTTTTTGCTTTTCGGGCTGTTGCATTTTGTACCATTTCTAAAATTCGTGCAAGAGAACTGTCGGCAAATTTTTTGGTTACTTTCAGTTCAACAACTTTATCAAGGTTTAGCATACCTGCCAATACCTGTTCGCCTTTATAAATGGATTTTGGTTTGCTTTCTCCTGTAAGTGCTGCTGTATTAAAGCTGCTTCCATCACTCAACATTTCGCCATCCAATGGTACTTTTTCACCAGCTTTAATTTGTATGGTTTCGTTTATTTGAACTTCTTCGGGCT
Organism: Bacteroidota bacterium; assembly: GCA_020161435.1. Lineage (GTDB taxonomy): Bacteria > Bacteroidota > Bacteroidia > Chitinophagales > Chitinophagaceae > Phnomibacter. Next base: position 281,766 of record JAIUNV010000001.1, read on the forward strand.
TTGTTTCTTCATACTTACTATTTCGTAAAACACTGGCAGAAGATGGTCTTACATCCAGTAGGGCTTTGATGTTGCTCTTTGCTCTATTTACTGCTGCACTTTGAAACAATTCACCAATGGCATAGAATAACATTACCGCCACGCCTTCGGGATATTGTCCGATGGCGAAAGCACCAACAGTTGCCAATACCATGAGTGTGAACTCTGTAAAGAACTCCTTTTTAAGAATAGCTTCCCAACCTTCTTTTATTACAGGAAAGCCAACTGGCAGGTAGGCCATTGCATACCAAACAAGGCGAACATAGCCCGTAAAGAATGCAGGTTTGAAATAATTATCTGCGGCAATGCCAATAAGCAGCATACTAAAACTGATGATAGCCGGAAGATATTGTTTGAGTATACTACTTTCAGCTATTTCTGTTTTTTGAACAGGCTTACTGTCATCTGGATTTACTCCATGTAACAAATTATCTGCACCGGCTTTACCGTACACTCTATCTTCTAAAGTACAGCAAGTAATCTTTCCTTCTGCATTGTAGGTATGAACATGATTTGGATCTGTATTTATCATTTTATCCCATTTATTTTATTATGCGAGGAAATGTAATCCTTAAGTTGTTCCTTAAGGGTTTTAAGGTATTCTTCTAAATCTGAAATACAGATTTCATTTTTATTGGTTTCACAAATCTTGAAGGGAGTTTCATCCAAATATTTGTATAGTTCAGGATAATCTGATTCAATCGTTGAAGAGATTGAGATTATTTCTTGCATAAGTTGATTTACATTTTTCATTGATTTTTATTTTTTTATGTTTAAAACTTCATTTTTCGGTATTCTTTGAACAACGGAGAATTGTGTTGTGTTTGTCATAATATACTTTTATTATTCTTCTTCGCCCCCTGCTGCTTTTGATAGAACATAGAAAGCACCTTTGGTAACTATCATCGCATCTTTAGGCATTTCTTCAAGCGGTGTTATTTCTACATAGCCTAATTCTGTTACGCCTGTAATTACTTCAACCTTTTTAAACCGGATACTTTTTTCAGGATTGGCACCGATAGCTTTTTCACTCTTTTCATTAGGCCCTTTTTCTTCTGTGTTTTCTTCCTCCCCACTTACTATAAAGATGAAGGTTTTACCTTCTGCATTTACCACTGCATCAACAGGAACAGCCTGTACTGTTTGATTACCTACATTAATCAATGCAGATACATACATGCCGGGCAATAATTTGATGCTGCCTGCATTGCTAATTTTGGCGTGTACAATTACGGATTTATTTTCGTTTTCAAATGATTGGTTGATGCCGTATATAGTACCTGTGATTTGCTTGTTGTTTTGATTGGTAAGAATAAATTCAACTTTTTGTCCATCCTTTACTTTAAACAAATCTTTCTCGTACACCTGCAAATCGCAATGCACCTGCGAATTATCTACAATATCCATCAGGGAGGTTTGCATATCTACATAGCTGCCGGTCTTAATTCGTATATGACCTATGACACCACTGATGGGTGCATTAATTGGAATTTGGCTTACAAATTTACCATTTACTACGGATGCAGGGCTGATGTTCAATTGCTGTAATTGTGTTTCCATTCCTTGCAGTCTTGCTTTATCTGTTTCATATTTTGATGCCGCCTGTTGAAATACCTTACCAGTACCAGCACTTTCGGTATTGAGATCTTTTTGACGTTGATACTCCTGCTGTGTATAAACAAATTCTTTTTTGAGTGTAAGATAATCTTGTTGCATCCTCACTATATCTGTGTTTTCCAATACTGCCAATGTTTGCCCCTGGCGAACATAGCTACCTTCCAGCACCATTATTTTTTTAATGATACCCGGCACCAAAGAGTTTACATCAGCTTTGTTTTGTGGCGGTACTTCTAATTGACCGCTTGATTTTACCACACTGTTCAGGTTTTTCATTTCTATTGTACCTAACTCAATGCCTACGGCTTTCATTTGCTCCTCCGAAATCTCTATTGCCGCTTTGTGTTCTTCTTCTGTCTTAGCCGCTTCCTTTGTTTCCGTTTTATTCCCCTGCTTGCAGGAAGAAAAACTGATTGCACTTACAAATACTGCAAATGCTATGATTGATTTTATATTACTTGACTTCATTTTATTGGTTTCCTTTTAAGTAGTTTAACAATATGATGGACTGATTGAACTGGTTTATGGCATCTGTGTATTGCAGTTTTGTATTGATAGCGGTCTGTAGATTTTGGATATACTCCATGTAACCTATTTCACCTTTGTTATATGCCGTATTTGAAATACGGATAATATCATCTGCCTGTTTCAAACCTGTGGTTTCGTAGTATTGCAGTCCCTCTTTTGCTTTGAGATATTCATTGTACTGCATAAGATAATTGCTTTGCAGGTATAGCAGCGTTTGCTGTTTCTCTGTTTCAATAGCTGTAGTGTTTATTTGTGCTGCTTTTATTTTTGCCTTTTGAGCACCAAAAAATAAAGGCACGCCAATGCCTACCTGAAAACCTGCTATCCGTGTACCATTGAAATAATCACGGTTGATTTTTGCAGGGTCAAAACTTTTGATTAGCATTTGATGAAAATAACCCACATTCAAATCGGGTAATAGTTTGCTTTTTTCAACTTTAACCTGTGCTGTATTTACATTCAGTTTTTGATTGTAATACTGTATTAAAGGATTTGATTGTAAAGCAGCCGTATCAGCCATAAAAACATCAGGCAGTTTTGCCAACTCATTTTCTTTGGGGATAATTTGTTCCGTAGTGTTCACCCATTTTTGCAATGCCAGTTGATAACTGTTTACGGAAGTGTTTGCCTGTTTTAACTGCAACTGGTTTTCTTTATACCTGCTTTCAGCCTGCATCTTTTCCAACTGGTTTGTTTCACCGGTATTGAAACGCAGTGTAGCCCTTTTTAAGAAATTGCTGTATATGCTATCCTGCTGCTGTAACAGTTTTACTTTTTGCAAGCCATACACAAGATTGTAGTATGCTTCGGTTACTTCTTTTATTATTTCATTCTGTGATAGCGTCTTTGATTTTTGTGCTAATAAAGTTTCCTGTTTCAGTAATTTGTTTTGATTGGCATATACTGTAGGAAATGCTATGGTTTGAGTAATGCCGATGCTGTTGTCAATGTTGCCTCCACTGGTGGGGTCTTGTGTGAGTTGCAGGTTTGTTTTATCAGGATTGAAGCCTGTTTTTTGCAGTGCTTGCGATTGCAGAATATTTAGGTCTGCCACTTTCATTTGCAGGTTATTCTTTAATGCTACATCAATGCACTCCTGCAATGTTTTTTGATTGCCTTGTGCATAAGATTTTTCTGCAAACAAACTGATGAATATAAACAGCAACAGTACAGCCGTTGTATTGCCGGGTAGTTTTACCTTCTTCATTTTATTTAATTTGAAATTGATTTTAGTATTGAATAGGATGTATAGTGCCGGCAATACCAATAAGGTTAAAAATGTGGCTGTTATTAAACCGCCAATAACTACGGTTGCTAATGGCTTTTGCACTTCGCCACCTGCACCTGTAGAAAGTGCCATAGGCAGAAAGCCTAATGAAGCAACTGCTGCCGTCATTATTACCGGACGCAACCTTACTGCTGTTCCTTTTCTTACTCTTTCGTATATGTCGGTAATGCCTTCCTCTTTTAACTGGTTGAAATAACCTATCAGTACAATACCATTTAACACTGCAACACCAAATAAGGCAATGAAACCAACACCTGCAGAAATACTGAATGGCATTCCCCTTAACCACAATGCGATGATGCCACCAATGGCAGATAATGGTACGGCTGTAAATATGAGGAAGGATTGTTTTACACTTTTGAATGTGATGTAGAGCAATACTAAAATGAGCAATAAGGCTACAGGAACTGCAATGCCTAATCTTGCTTTTGCTTCATTCAGATTTTGAAACTGACCGCCATAAGAGTAATAATAACCAGCAGGAAGTTTAAGATTTGCATCTAAAATAGGTTGTATTTCTTCTACTGTACTTTCAACATCACGACCATGCACATTGAAGCCTACAAAAATTCTGCGTTGCCCATCTTCATGACTTATTTGTGCCGGAGCCGTTTTAAATGAAATATCTGCTACCTGGTTAATAGGCACTTTATTTCCAGATGGCAATGGCACATAGAGATTTTCAATGTTACTGAAATCTTTACGCAAATCTTTTTGTAACCGCACCACCATATCAAATCGTTTATCCCCTTCAAACACCACACCTGCAACATTTCCTGCAAAAGCAGTTTTCAGCACCATGTTTACATCGCTGATGGTTAACCCGTATTGGGCAATTTTATCACGATTGTATTCCACCTGTATTTGAGGCAGTCCACTTACTTTTTCTACGAAGGGCTCACTTACTCCTTTTACATTTTTGATAAGCCCTGCCACTTTATTTGCCTGTGCACTCAGGATTTCCAAATCGGAACCATAAATTTTTATTGCCACATCCTGTTTGATGCCTGTAATGAGTTCATTAAAACGCATCTGCATAGGCTGTGTTATTTCAACATTAACCCCCGGCAAAATACTTAGGGCTTCTTCCATTTTTTCCATCATTGCCTCACGGGTATTTGCCGATGTCCATTCTTCTTTCGGCTTCATGGAAAGCATCATATCGCCTCTTTCGATGGGCATAGGGTCGGTAGGTATTTCTGCACTTCCTATCCTTGTTACCGCCTGTCTTATTTCGGGGAATTTATCCTTTAATATTTTTTCTGCCTTGCTGAATGTTTCTACCACCTGTGTTAATGATGTACCTTGTTCCATCCTTATTTCAACAGTGAGGTCGCCTTCTTCCAATGTGGGTATAAACTCACCACCTAAGCTGTTAAAGAGTATTAAGCTCCCTGTAAACAGTACAACCATTACAAGCACTATAGTTTTCTTCCACCGTAAAGCCCAATTAAGCATTGGTGCATAAAGTTTTTGACAGAAGGCAATTATTCTGTCAGAAATATTTTTTTTATGTGCAGTCTTTTTACTTAGAAATAAGGCACTCATCATGGGTACATACGTTAATGAAAGTATGAATGCTCCTAAAATTGCAAAAGCAACTGTTTGAGCCATTGGCTTAAACATTTTACCTTCGATACCTACTAATGCAAACAGTGGCAGGTAAACGATTAAAATGATAATTTCCCCAAATGCAGCACTACTTCTAATTTTTGATGCTGCTTCAAACACTTCATCATCCATTTGTGATTGAGAAAGTTTAGGTACACCGATATGGTGATGCTTGCTCATATAAATTCTGTGAACGATTGCTTCTACTATGATTACTGCACCATCTACAATTAACCCAAAGTCAATAGCTCCTAAACTCATCAAGTTGCCACTTATACCAAAAAGATTCATAAGTATAACAGCAAAAAGCATGGCTAAAGGAATTACAGAAGCTACAATAAGACCCGCCCTTAAATTACCTAAGAGCAATACCAGTATAAATATTACAATCAATCCTCCTTCAATCAGGTTCTTTTCTACCGTACCCATTGCCCTGTTTACTAATTCTGTACGGTCAATAAATGGTTCTATTACTACACCTTCAGGTAATGATTTTTGTATTTGTACCATTCGCTGTTTTACGTTGGCAATTACCTGTGCAAAGTTTTCGCCTTTGAGCATGAGTGTAATACCTGCCACTACCTCGCCCTCACCGTTTCTTGTAACTGCTCCGTAACGGGTGGCAGTACCAAACTGTACTGTTGCTACATCACGGATTAAAACGGGTATTCCGTTTACATTCTTCACCACAATTTTCTCAATATCACTCAACGATTTTACCAATCCCAAACCACGAATGAAGTAGGCATTGCTTCGTTGCTCTATGTAGCTGCCTCCGGTGTTTTCGTTGTTGCTCTCTAATGCTTTATAAATTTCAGGAATGGTAATATTCATTGCATTGAGCTTTTCGTTATCCAAAGCAATTTCATACTGCTTTACATAGCCACCCCAGCCGCTCACTTCTGCTAAACCCTCTGTACCAGCTAACTGCCTGCGGACAATCCAATCCTGAATAGTACGCAAATCAGTAGCGGTGTATTTGTTTTCATATCCTTTTTTTGCATGAATGATGTAGTGGTATATTTCGCCTAATCCAGTAGTGATAGGTGCTAACGAGGGTTCACCCAATCCTTTCGGAATTTGTGCTTCTGCTTCTTTAAGCCGTTCATTTATCTGCTGTCTTGCCCAGTAGATGTCGGCATTGTCTTTAAACACAATAGTGATTACCGAAATACCACTACGACTAATGCTCCGCTTTTCAATTACATTGGGAATGTTGGCCATTGCCAACTCAACCGGAGTGGTAATGAATTGTTCTACTTCCTGAGCACCCAATGTTGGGGCTTGTGTAATTACCTGTACCTGGTTGTTTGTGATGTCGGGCACTGCATCAATAGGCAACTGTATAGCGGATATAACGCCCCAAATAATGAGAGCCAATGTAAAAGCTCCCACTACTAATTTGTTTTTTATGGAGAACTGAATTACTTTTTGAAACATTGATTTTTTCTATTTGGTTATATACCTGAAATAATGAACAATCCTCTCCGCAATGGCTGCTAAAAGAATGACACAACACAGGACTATAACAATGAACTTAATTACTCTTATTGCCAATGGCTGCTTAGCCTTTTTGGACTTTTTTACTTATGCCATTATGGAATGGGAAAAGGATAAATTAAAAATGCAGCACAGGCCTATTCAACGGCAATGCAGAAAATTCAATAAAAGATGTAATTAGGCTATTTTAGGCGGTTGCCAAATAGAAAAAGAAACCTCTGTAGAAAAGGAAGAATTATAAATAGGATATTTCAGGGATTGAAATACCGCTGTGGCTATATTGTTATGAGCAACAGGCTGGTAAAAAGCGGATGGCGGACAATGGGAGCAACTGCAAAAAGGAGTACACGCTTCGTCTGTATCTTGTGGATGTTGATGCTGTGAAGTAACAGAAAATTTTTGCTCAGCCTTTATATTACACTCCTGTCTATCAATGCACGGAAGGCATGACAGCACCAAAAGGTAAATGCTCATTATAAAGGCAAAAAATTTCATTGCGGCGAAAGTAAGCAAAGAAATGAAAGGTTGTTGCCCTTACTTTCAAAATTGCAAACTACACTTTTGATATGAACCAGCCTTTAGTTTATACAAGGTTTTACCAGTGGCATTGTGCAGGATTTCATCCACTGTACGGGCAGAAAGCTGAAAGAGTTTGGCAGTTTCAACGGCTTGCTGACGGCTAAAGCCCTGGGGCAAAGCCTCAAAAAATTTGCGTTTACTATCGCCTTTTTTGAACTGGGTGGCTTCGCTTTTTTTGGGCAGGTTGTTGAACATGAGGAGGCTGTGCTGCAGGTAGGTTTGTACTATGGCCAACGCATTCTGAAAGTCTTGGTCGGCGCAGTACATTGTCGGCGTTATTTCGGCGTTTTCCGCTTTGCGCATGGCCGTGAAAATCATGCACAGCCTGAAAAGTACCAGGCCCAACCTGAACACCACGCCTGCTGCATCTTCACCTGTGAAAGTGGCGACATCGGCCAGAATACCTGCGAAAGCAGTATTGAGCTGCTGCCACTGCTGGGGAGAAAGCTGCACTTCGGTGGGCGATAGTTCGAGGAACCCAATCATGGCCAACACGTCATCGGCCAGTTGGTCGAAGTGATCATTATATACAATGGTTTGGTTGTTGGGCGAAGGGTCCTGCCAAACCAGTTCATTTTTGAACGCATAGAATAAAAAGCGGCTAAAGAGACCGTCTTCGGCCGAAGCGATGAGCCGGGGTGCCTGGGCTGGTGTGCCTGATAGGGCCACAGCCAGTCGAGGGTCGTTTATTTCAATGTATTCGTTGTTGGTTTTGCGAGTGAGGGTGATTTTCTCGTGATGAAATGCTGACCTAAGGGCGGGGGAATAGTCGCCCCAATCCTGTTTTTTGGCTCCACTCATGGTGTCGGCCTCGGTTTCGCAAATGATACCCTGCCCGCCATTGTTTTGGAGGTGTTCAATCATGCGGGCATGTGAACTGTCGGCCGGAATGAAAACAATGCGAAATGGCGGTGTGACAGGTTTTTCTGGTGGCGGATCGCCTTTGCGTCGCTTATTGAGCTGGAGCTTGTAATCGGCCATCTCGGCTTCATGGCGGGATTGTTTCTCCCGGCTTGCCGCCAGTACCTGCTGGTGGTATTTGTCGGCCAGGCGTTTGGCATTTTTCAGCACGCCTTTACCACTGGCAGCCGGTGCTATGATGAAGGTAAAAAGGTGCGGGTGTACTCTCTCCTGATGGTAGATGCCGGTGACTTTGGGCAAACAACCGCTGAGGATGGCGATAGCACCCGTAAAGAATACATCACGTTTGCGCCGATCGCAGAATGCAGCTGCGCCCGCCGCCAGAATGCCAGGTAGTGTGTCGAAGATTTCATCCGGCAATGTTGGGGTTGATTTCAGGTAGTCCTCATTGACATCATTCTCTGGAACATGTGTATTAGTTTGCTGAGTTTGCAGCTTTGCAGTGTTTGCATAACGGGCAAATTCGGCACTATGGTGCGCATAGGCGCTTTTTACGGCTTTCTGAATTTCCTGATCAGGTAGATCAAAATGTTCAGCAATAAGATCAGCAGCATCCAGCTGAGGTATGCCTGCACGGTTACAGTTGGAAGCAAGTAGATAGACATAATTATTACGGTTGCCATCCTGGTAAGTGGCTTTTTGATTGGTGAATAGAATTTGTTGTTGGAAAATGAGCAGGTATTGATCAGATGAACATGGAGTGTTTGGCTTCATAGCTGGAGGCTCGAAATGCTTTTCAGGCAAGGCTTTACTTTCAGACAATCGAAATTTCTGGTTGTAGATATTGTGGTACAAGCCAGGGTCCCAGCTTACAAAGCAGAGGCGGGTGATGTCTTTGCATTTTTCGTCGGCTTTGAGGCCTGTTAATTTTTCATAGTAATGCAGGACATACTGGTAGGTGGTCTCATGTTGTTCGGGGCCGGTATCCACTTCGGCAAACACTTTGAGGCCATTGCCACTGGGGCTGATAAAAGACAGATAGGTATGAGGGTCTGCTATCAGGACCTCAAAGGCTTTGGAAAGGGTGTCGGGGGATAGTTTGTCGAAGTCGAGATGGATGTACCCCGAATACATGTCGAGCTGTGTGCTCAGTCTTTTTTCGTTGAAAACACCGGAGGGCGTGAAGGCGGGCAGTTTTTGCTTGAGGCGTTGCGCTTCTTCTTTTTTGCCCTCTGCTATGCGCATACGGATTTGTGATACCTCTTGTTTGTAGGTATCTGCGGAGAGGCGTTTTGCCAGCATGATAAGCGATACTTTCTCGACGGGTTCGCTGAAGTTTTTCCAGACGGTACAAGTAGCCATGTTGAAGATTTGAGTGAGTGAACAATGGATTACTTGCGGCCACGGATAACGAGGTCGGAGGCGTCTGATTCGGGATCGTCGGGAGTAGCCTGGCGATTGCGCTGGAGCCAGTTGTCGAGCTCCATGCGTTTGAAGTACAGCTTTTTGCCCTGCGGGCAGAAGTGAGGCACCTGCTTGGTAGAGGTTAGCTTATAGAGATGAGAAGGGCTAACGTCGAGGTACTTACAAGCCTCATTGAAGTTGAGGACTGTTTTCTGGAGGAGGTTCTGCTCGTCGAGCTTGGAAGCGATTTCGGTGAGCTTTTCGAGGATTTGAGCATTGTCTGTCATTGCTATCAATTTTTTGCGGTGAAGAATTGATAGCAAAAAGAGCAAACAAGAAGAGGGTGAAATAGAGGTGACGTCACCTCACCAAAATCACCATTTCATTTTGGAGATATCATCATCGTAATTGGGCGGTTTTTTAGAGAATTTCTTTTTGGTTGTACTTGTACTTGCATCCTTGAATTGAGTAAATAATAAGTGAAGGCATTGTATCCAAGAATCATGAATGGGACGTGTGCCTAATAAATTTGAATGAAGCAAGTAAAATGTGTATCTGATAAACTCAGCCGAGATATTGGTATAAGGAATTGGATTGATTTCACTTGGTAAAAAATCCTTCTCTACAAGGAAAAAAACGACGTCAATCATGTACTGGAATTGTACATCACTCATTATTTTATCGCCTTTGCGATTTACACCTTTAAGTATGCGTAGGTGCTCATATGCGATTTGCTTTTTCTGTTCGATTGTCTTTTGCGGTTTTTCTTTTTTGGGACCTGTTACGGCACTGTCGGTTGCAAACAACTGACTAGCATTTAACAAATAGACCTTCTGTTGATTTTTTAGCCAGGACTTAATCTGTGCCGGAATAGATTGTATGTGTGTATCTTCTTCCAAAATATATTCGAGGTTAGACAGAGCCATATTGATAACCTCTAGTTTTTCAAATCCATAAGCATGGGCGTTGATGCTCTTTGAAAGTTCACTTTTCTTTTTTTCAATGGCAGCAGCAATTAAATCCTGATTGTTGATGGTCTCATTGATGATCGTAGAAGATTCGGTTTCGTTTAAGAAAATCGCATTGTGAATTTTCGAGAGTACCTCAATCACTTTTTTGGGAGCTGTATGGTATTCTTTTAGCAGCGATAAGTAATCATCTTTTGTTGCTGTACCGCAATTGATCAATATCGAAAGTTTGTGCTCAAAGTATTGGGCTGCCGGAATGAGCAAGTTTTGATTGTATTCTTCCCGCAGGATGTTCTGAAAAAAGAACTTGGGGTTTATTCTATCCGTCAGCTCATGTCGAAATACATTTTGCAACTCAAAGAACAAGACTACCATTAAGTACTTGGCCACATATAAGGCATAATGCATTGGATTCTCAGAGGCGTTTGGAATGCCATGCATGCCTTGCTCTTTCAGCTCTTCAGATAACCTAATTGTGTTCGATTTAATGCTATCGAGTAACAACTGAACTTTATACTCCCGATGAACAGGATTTAAGGGCATGAATTTGATAATCGCCACATTAAATATCCTAAGTGTTTCCTGCAAGTACAGCAGGTAATAAAAATGCGAATAGGTGTTTTTATGGTTGGGTAAATCTATCTGATAAAAATGGGGGATAAGCGGATTTGCAGTTGAGAGCTTTTCTTCATTGAGATACTTTAACAACTCAGGAAAATGACGTAAAAGTGTTGTGAGCTGTTGGTAAAGCTCAAGGGTATTTTTTGGGGTATACTGCGTTGCTTTCTGTAATGCATGGACCGTTAAATCATCGAAACCTTCATTTGTATTGAATGCGGGTCTAAGATTTCCATTCAATATGCTGGTGAGTATGGTAATTTTCATGTGAGGTCTGTGAGTAGGTTGGCGTATTGAAGTTTCACATCGTCAGTAAAGCTATCAAGATAACTCTCAGTTGTTACTAATGAACTGTGCCCCAGCGATTCTTTGATGAACTCAGTAGAAACGCCTTTGCGTTTGAGGACCGTGGAGAATGAGTGACGAGCTGCATAGGTGCCGATTTTCTGGTCTATTTCGAGTTCTATGCGGATGAGGTCCATGTGCTTGTTTACCCACTTGATGAAACGCTGGCACCGGTGTTTGATGGTTACTGGTGATAAGCCTTCTTCCAGTACCGGGAACAGGTAAGGGTTTGCCGGGTTTTCATTGCGTTGGCGCTGGATGATCTCCACTGCTTTTGGATTGAGGCCAACCCGAATGGGGCGGAGGTCTTTCTTCTTGGTGCGTTTTGTTTTGGCTCGTATGAAGTGCAGGTAATCGCCTGAAATGTTTTCTGGTTTGAGCTCAATAATGTCGGCAAAGTTCATGCCGTTGCAGAGGTATGAAAAGAGCCAAAAATCGATGGCTTTCTGCTTATCGGGTGAAGTGGCCTGATAGGTCAGCAGCTTGTTGAGGTCTTTTTCTGACAGGGCTTTCTTGACATTTCGGCCGGCAGGTACCTGGTACTTTTTGAAGGGGTAGCGTTCGGCAGGAAATACATTGGCATCAATAGCCTGGTTAATGATTGCCCTCAGCTGCCGCATGTAAATGCCCACCGTGCTGATGGACTTGCCATCTTTGAGCAAATAGCTTTCATAATCGTGCAGAAAGGCTGGCGTTACATCGTGCAGGCTGAGGTGTTTGCGGTAGCCCTCGATAGAATTGAGCGTGGTTTTGTAAGAAACTGCAGTGCCGATTTGCCCTTTGGCTTTGAGTAGGTCGATGTAGTTGTCAAACCATGCTTTTAAAGCGGTGGAATGTCGGCCTGCAGTTTTGTCGAAGAAAGCCTCCTCGAATGCCACGAATGAGAATGGCTCCAGGCGGGCAATGACTTTTTCTGCTTTGGCTAAGATGTCGGCCAGCCCTTTCTTAACCTTCTTGAGTTCTTCATCCCGCAGGTTTGGGCTGTTGATTTTCTCCCACTCCGCTTTGGTGGCATGGAAGCGGGTAGCATAGCGCTTCTTATTGGGTTTGTGGTAAAGGTTGAGTTTGATGAGGCATTTGCCGTCATCGTTGGGTCGGGAGGCGTCGAGGAAGAAGCTGACGGAGGTGTTGAGTGTAGGCATAGCTGAGGTCACATTTGGGTAATGTGACCTCAAATGTGACCTGAAAGATACGAAATAATGCTAAATAATGTAGTAATAAAGGAAAGAAAGGGGAAGATAAATATTGATAATCAATATGTTAGAAAATAACAGAAAACAAGAGAAGGGATAATGCTGTGACTGTTAATCAGAGGGTCGCTGGTTCAAGTCCAGCAGGGGGAGCGAAAAGAAAAAAGGTCGTACAAGCTTGTACGACCTTTTTTGTTGCCCGTTTCAGAGGGCAATTTTAGCCGGACTGTTTTTCTACAATCGCAAAAAAGATATGTCTGTTGAGGCGGTAGCCCAGTTGCTGATACACTTTGAGTGCTGGTACGTTGGTAGTAAGGCTGTGCAAAAAAGGCACTTCGCCACGATGAATAATTTGCTGACTTACCTGCGATAAAATATACCTGGCCAAGTGCCTGCCGCGATAATCGGGATGGGTGCAAATGGCACTCACTTCTGTATAGCCCGGTACTTTCAGGCGTTCGCCGCCCATGGCAATGAGCTGGTCGCCATCAAACACGCCTACATAACCACCAAACTGTATGGTTTGTGCCAAAAAAGGACCCGGCTTGGTGAGAGCTGTTAGTGCCAGCATTTGTGGTATATGCTCTTCGGTAAGTGGTATCAATGTATGTTCTTGAAAGGTGGGTTGAAAATCCACACAAATCATTTGGTACAAGGGCACAGTTAAATGAACCTGCAAAGTAGCAGGAATGATGACTGGGGTTTCTTGCATGAGGTACATGCGCCGCTGTGCAGGAATGTTTGCTTCAAAATGATGCAGCGCCGCTGCATCCCAGTTTTCCATGCCTGCAAATGGGGCTACATCCGGCGCAAAAAAACGAAGCTGTTGGCTACCTGCATTCAAATGCTGCTGCACGGTGCCAAGAGCATGCCATACGGGGTTGGCCAAACTATTGCCGAGTGGATGCATGTAGAGGTATTGAAGAATTCAGATGATTGGATGCTTGCACAAAGCGTCCTTTTTTTGTTGCCATTGGCATGCAATCTTCGTTTGCAAGCTACTGGAATTGCCTGTTTATTTGGTAACGGTTTCTATATTACTTTATTCGCTTTTACTAAATGCTGCTTGTGTTGCTTTGCGCTGTAGCATGTACTATTTACAACAAAATAAAGTGCAATTTTTTGATGGTGTGCTTGCAAAAGCACAACCCTGAATACTTCTCTTTTTTTACAAGGGAATACAGTGCCGTTTACAATGAATTTTTCGCTTTGTAGTACATGTACTACAAGCCCGTAAACATGAGCTTTGCCAGCTTATACCTGCAAAAGTTTTAATATATTTATACAGTCTTACAACAGACTTGATTACCTCCTTATCTGCATCAGTTCTTAAGGGATATTCAGGTTTATTTCCTGGTGAAATAAAACGACTGAAATGAGAACGACAATGGTTAAGCCCGGCACATTTTTGCTGGCAGTATTGCAACTTTTTTTCTTCCTTTTTTGGGCAAAGCCAAACAGTTATGCAAGCATTACCATAACCGTAAACGGACTGGCCAATGGTGCTTCAATGGCACAAGGAGCTCCGTTTACCTGGAATATTGGTGGCCTGCAAAACGGCGCCGTTGTGTACAATGAATTGTGGGTAGATGTAAACAGCAACGGTGTAATAGATGCCGGCACCGACTTTTTGTTTGTGGGCTTTCCACAGCGGGATGGCGATCCGGGATCAGATGGACCCGGCGATGATGATGCTATTGCCAACGGCATCATTACTACAACCATTGCTGGTATGTACTTTCCCGTGTCTTACTATGTGTTTAAAGTAAAATCAGGAACCGATTCGGCAACCTCTTCTTATCAGGAAACAGCTATGTCGGCGCCAACGTATAGCGTAAGCGGAAGGGTAACGCAAGGAGGTGTAGGCAAAGCCAACGTAGCAGTAGCTGTACAAACAGACAACAACGGCGAATTTTATGCATTCACTACGGCTACCGGTTATTATACTGTCAATACGAATCTTGTAGCGGGTACCAATGTAAACGTTCGTATTCCTGTTGATGCTTTTAATAGCCAGCTAATGGGCCTAATTGTTACACCCGGAGAAGTGCAATTCAACCTGTCGGGCAATTTATTCAACGTCAATTTTACAGTGCGAACCGGAACGGTTGTAACAGGTAGAGTTGTAGATGCACAAAGCAATCCCATAGCAGACATGCAAGTACAGATTTATCCTGACGGTGGCGGAAATGGATACGATGGAAGAACAGATGGCAATGGACGCTATTACATTAGCGTAGACGTTGGTAATTATGTAGTGCAGTTTGGGAGTAATGAGGATCCGAAAGGATACATCAAAACTTATTACAACCAAAAGCATGTAGGTTGGATGACCGATTTAGTGCAGGTAGCATCTGGTGTGGATACCGTTAGAAACATTAATGCAACGTTGCACAGAGGTGGAGTTATCATGGGTACGTTTATAAAAGACGGTGTACCAGTAAGAGGAAACATTACCGTATTCGATTACAATAATCCTGGCAACGCTCTATACGAAACCTGGCACGACAATACCAATCCCTATTATTATCTCATAGTGCCACCCGGTACTTACAGTGTGCAGTTTAATTTGGAGAACGGGCAATCGCAGTGTTACTACAATCAAACATGGTTTTCACCCGGCAACTCCGTAACCGTAACCTCTATATCAGATACGGCTAAAAATATTGATGTCAACTTTTCTACCCTGCCAAAAGTGTATCAATTTTTAGGCTGGGGCGATTGGAACAATCCTGGCAATTGGCAAAACAATCAGCTGCCACCGGCTACATTGCCTAAGGGCGATTACATCATCATCAATGGTGGTCAGTGTACACTTAACGGATCACAAACAATTTCTATCGGCGCTTACCTGGTAGTAAGGCCAGGTGCAACATTGCAAGTCAACGGAAATTTGATACGACAATAAACTATCATGTTTGTACAAAGCGGTCGCCACTCAAAAAGGCGACCGTTCTTTTTGATAGCTGCTGCTGTAGTCTGCGTTTTCAGCAGTAGCTTGCTGCAGCATTTTTTCTACCAATACTTATGGCGTATGTTACAAATACATCCTTTTCGATTGAAACCCGGCGAAGATTTAAAGGCAGGTATTGAGGCCTATGTGCAACAGCATCAGCTCAAAGCTGCATTTGTGATCACCTGTGTAGGCAGCCTTACGCAGTACCATCTCCGCATGGCCGATCAGCCAAAAGGAGAAAAGAAAAACGGCCATTTTGAAATTGTAAGTCTTGTAGGCACCTGCAGCATAAATGGATCGCATGTACACCTCAGTATCAGCAACGAAACAGGTACTACCATTGGTGGCCACTTGCTACATGAATGCTTTGTATACACCACTGCAGAAATAGTATTGGGCGAAAGCACCGAACACGTATTTGTGCGGGAAAATGATGGCACTACCGCATGGGAAGAACTGCAAGTGAAAACAAGGCAATAGCAGCGTTTACAAACCCAGTGCTTTCATCATGGCTTCGGCTACCAGTTGGTTGCCGGTATCATTCAGGTGCACCCGGTCGTAGCTGAGCTGGCCTTTCTCCTGATTGTTGGGGTTGTTGGCTTCATTGTACGATTGCCAAAATGCACGAAGATCCACAAGCTTCAATTGGTGCGCAGCAGCCAGTTGACGAATAGCATCTGAATACTTGTTCAAATCAGCATCCTGCGGATTGGCATTGCCCTTGAGCTCACCAATACCCGCTGGTGTTACCAGTATCACTTCAATGTTTTTTGCTTTCAGCTTGTTGATGATGGCAGTATAAAATTTGCCAAACTTATCATAGTCGGTACCTGTTTGGCTGGTGGCTTTGTGCCACACATCGTTTACACCTATGTAAATGAAAACGATATCCGGATTTTTGTCGAGCACATCTTTTTCCATACGCAGGTACAGATCGTATACCTTGTTGCCGCCAATGCCGGCGCCAATCAATTCATATTGGTTGCTCAGTTTTTTTTGCTCCAGCATTTGCTGCATGCGCCAAATGTAGCCGCCATTGTTTACGCCCATTTGGGTGATGGAATCACCAAAAAAAACAACCTTCTTTTTGGTTGCGGGCAGCCAGCTAATCATCATACACAACAAGGCAAATAAGGCAACAATGCGTTTCATAGTACTAGTAAATTAGAATGGAGCAAGCTACCGAAAAATGCATCAACCTTTGCTGTCTTTTAGCACCAGTAGTTTGTAAAAACGCAGCAGCTCATCCAGCTCTTGTTTGCTGAGTGGTGTATGCGTTTCATATTTTGCTTTGAACAACAACACAGGTTTGTGTGTCGGATATTTTTCGAGTATGCTGGCAATCACAATGCGTACCGGCAGGCTTTCTTCATGAATGGGTGCCGAAGTGGGTGCTTCCGATTTTTGGCGCACCGGCATTTTTTGAATGATGGCTTGCAAAGTGGCCAATTTGCCTTCGGGCATGTTGTGCACTTTCGAGGCTTTGTGCATCAGGCCTTCCAGCTGCTTGCGGGTAAGAAAGCCCCGCTCCTGATACTGCTGCAGCAGGCTGGCCGCAAATGGCGAATGCGGAAATGTACGCACCGTGATGCGTAAAATATCCAGTATAACATCCACTCCTTGTTTCTGCTTGTCCATGTGTATGCGGCAAATAACATATAAACTGGTGCAATCTGTTTGATATTTTATTACACAGCCATTTTTTGCTGAAACGACAGCACTAAAAACTCAGCAGGCCTTACTACAGATATCATAATTTGTACACGAAGCATTCCTTCCAACAAATCTGTATTAGTCATGGTTTTACCCAAACCAATTTGCACTGCAAAAGCATGTTCCGGTTTAGCGCCTTGCAATGCTCCTTGCTTCCACAGTTCCGTCAAATAGTTTTCTATCAACGCTTGAATGTTTATCCAGGTGTTGGCATCGTTTGGTTCAAATATAAATTGCTGCAACGCAGCGGCAACGGCAGTTTCAATCATGATGCAGGTTCTTCTGACTGGTATGTAACGCCAGTCTGTGGAGTTACCATCTAAGGAGCGGGCACCCCAAACCAGTACACCTTTTCCTGTAAATGAACGAATGGCATTAATGCTTTTACCATCAATCGGAGCGTTCAATTCAGCCTGTTCGTTATTGTTGATTTGTATCACCGGTGATATCACGTTATTGATACTTACATTGGCTGGTGCATTCCATACACCACGAGTGTTGTCTACCAAACAATACAAACCGGCTACGGCACAGGAGGGGGGCAAAGTAACTCGTAATGAACGCAGGGCTAAAGACATGTCAATCGTCGTTTTTGCTGGTTCATCAGCCATGGTAAGCCCATGCAGTGAACCATTATTGCTGCTATCAGCTTTGCCAGCTTCTTTAATCAAGGTGTTATGATTAATGCTCACCTTTTCGGGTGCATAGCAGGCTGCAATTCCCGTTTGCAAATAAGGATAGTAGGCAGCGCCATACCGCAATCCCTCTGCTTTACCACCCGTTATCATCTTTCTGAAAAACGAAACATCATTGCCTTCCGGCACAGGTTGGTTGCTTACATCACAGAGCACAAAACGGTCTTGTGTGCTGGCAGCTTGTTGCATGGCGGTATTGTATAAGGCATACAACTCAGCAGGATTTTGCATGGCGCCCCCTTCGGGAAAAACAAGTAATGTAATTCCCTTTTGCTGCTGCGCTGCCTGCAAACCACGCAGCAAGTCATGGGCATAAAGGTTTCCTGTCGTTCTTCCAACAGAAATGATGTAACACGGCCCACCTCCATTGGCAAAATATATTTGTAGCTGATACCAAAAAATGTGCGGTGAAAAGCTACTGATAACAGCATCCACTTTTCGTTGTATCAGCTTTTCTGTTGCCCCGGTTTTTTCTATTACATCATCAATCGTCAATGTAATTATTTCAGCAGGCATGCTGCCAAAATATTGTTCAAACTCATGTAGACCATTGATGCGGAACGGCGTAAAATCCAAATCATCAGCTGTTGTTTTTTTCGCCATTTGCGTGTACCCGATAAATGCAGGCACAGCCGTGGAAATATCCATCGGTAAGGAGTTTGGAAAAGCAGAAACCTCCTGAATATAAACGCCGGGTGTTTTGTATGAAGTAGCCATACTTGCTGAATACGGTTGATGTGAGTAGATATGTTGCGCTGCAGGCACAACAAGGTAGCTGTACTGCTACGCAATGCCAACAGTTGATGCATTATTTTTACAACTGTTTCATTCAACTCCACTTATGCTGGTTACTGCACAAATTATTATTCATCGGCCTTCTTTAGAAGTGCTGCAATCTTTTTTGCATACCCAACATACACAGGCATGGTGGCAGGGTTGTCACACATTTGCCGATGTGGCTGCTGGCTACATCAGCTGGCAATGGCGAGATGCAGGCGGGCGTTTTCAGTACATCAGCAGTGGCGAAATACAGCAGTACGAACCGGGTTTATTTTTGCAACTGCGCAATATGTGGCAATACGATTTTGAGAAAGCCAACCCATTAGGCCCTATTGATTTGCTGATAGAATGTACGCCACAATCGGGGCAAACTTTGCTACATATACAGCATGGGCCATTTGCCACACACAGTGCCGAATGGCAGGCGTATGCGGCGGCGGTAGAAAGCGGCTGGCAACAAGTATTGCCACAGCTAAAACAATATTTGGAAAGGGCTACGATATAGCAACATCACAACGCCCCATTTTGCAGAGTGTATTCTTGTGTACTTTTACTGTATGAAAATGGAATCGCCCAATCATGCAGCAGTATTTATCGATTACGAAAATATTTTGTATCACCTGAAGGCTGAGTATGCACAACCACCTCAGCTTACAGATGTCATCACCGGCATTCTTCGTAATCTCAGAAGCTACCTGAGTAACGAATTAAAACTCGATGTGATTATTACCAAAGCCTATGCCGATTTTGAACGTCAGGCAAGTGCGCTGGGGTCATTATACCTCATGGGTATAGATACACACAATGTGCTGGGCACTGAACATAAAAATGCTGCTGATATGCGGTTGTGTATAGATTTAATGGAAGTGCTGTACACCCGGCAAGATGTGCAACATTTCGTACTCGTAGCCGGCGACAGAGATTATATACCCATTGTACAACAATTGCGCCGCCAGGGGCGTAGTGTAAAAGCGGTTGCCTTCAGGGCAAACCTTTCCGGCGATTTATTGCAGATTTTGGGTGAACAAAATTTGATTGAAGCTGATCAGTTTATTGTGAATGCTGATAAGAAAGAACTGCTGATTCACAAAAACGCTCAGGTGGGTAGTATCGGTCTAAAAATTGTAGATAAAATTGACCTCAGCGAAATTGAAGCCAGAACAAAAAAGAAACCAACCAGCCTCCTTGCCGATCAGCAAAATACTGCAAGTACTACTACGGCAAAAGAGCTTCCCAAAAAATCTACCGCTCTCCAGTATGCTTCGGCCTACGACACGGCTGAAGTACAAAACATGTTTGAAACCACCAGAAGCATTACTCATGCTAACACCAAAGAGTGTCTGGAAATTTTAGTGCAGTTTGCAGTAGACAGAAACTTGCGGGAAGTATGGCTGGCTCCTTTTTTGCGCCACATAACCGATGTAATGCCCATGCTGGCTGATTATGAACGGAAAGAACTCATTACCAACATGCGTATTTATGGTGCAATTGCCATTGAAAAACGCCCCGGCGAGGTAAATGATTTTTCTGTTATTCTCATCAACTACAATCACCCCAACGTAAAAGCCTGCATACCGTAAAGGGTGATGATTGGTAAAGGAACATTATTCAATGAAAATTGAGCTGCAAGTAGTGCGGCTAATAAGGTTGTTTACAAACGAGCCACCAAGCGGCCAACCAGTGGAAGTTTCACCAGCTCTCTTTTTTCCATTTTTGCAATAAAGAGAGCATAGCCTGCAAACAATGCCGCTGCAATTAAACCCTTGCCCCATAGCGATGAAATAAATGGATTGATGCCCCAATTGTGGAAAGCATACAAACCAACGGCTATCAACAAATAGGCAAGGTATTTTTTCCAGGCATAGGGTACCGGATAATAGCGCTGCCCCATGCGGTAGCTCACCAGCATCATGGCAGCATAACAAATAAACGTGGCCCATGCACTGCCAGTATAACCAAACAGTGGAATCCACCACACGTTCAGCAATACGGTTACCAATGCGCCACCCAATGTAATCCACGCACCGGCCCAGGTTTGGTTGGTGAGTTTGTACCAAATGCTGAGGTTGTAATAAATACCGAGAAACACACTGGCCATGGCCAATATGGGAATAATAGCAGAGCCTTCGTTGTAGGCTGCAAAATTTTCGCCATAAGCCAAACGCGTAATCAGCGGCAGGCCCAGCGCAATACCCAGCCACATGAGGCTGCAGGCAATTACAAAAAACTTCATTACACGGGCATAAGTACGTGGTGCGTTATCGCCGGTGCTTTGTTTGAAAAAGAAGGGCTCGGCGGCCATTTTAAACACCTGAATAAACATGGTAATGAGTACCGCCACTTTGTAGCTGGCACCAAAAATGCCCAGTTGTCGTTTCTCTTCTTCTAATGGCAAATCGAGCACATGGCTGTACACCAGGCGGCTCAGCATTTCATTAATCATGCCGCCAAAGCCAACAATGATTAACGGATATGCATACTGCATTACCTGCTTCCACAGTTTGGCATCAAACTCAATGCGCAGTGCTTTCCACTCTTCCCACAGCAGCAAGAGTGATATGGCACTGGCTATTGCATTGGCCACTATGTAATAGCCAATACCAAAGGAGGGATTGTAAAACAGGAGCAAAGAATCGTTGGGGTCTTGCGCATAGCGCAGCGGACAAAAACGAAGGAAGTAAAAGCTGAGCAACACTGTAAGGCCAATGTTCATCACTTTTACAAAAGCATACTTGCGGGGCCGCTCCTGGTGCCGCAGCCGGGCAAAAGGAATAGTGGAAAGAGTATCAAAAAACAGGATGTACACCATCCACCTGAAGTACTCGGGCTTTGCTTCCAATGAAGTGAAGCGGGCTAATGGCTCGGTAAACAACAACAACAAAACGGAAAACACAATGCTGCTGCTGATGATGGAAACACTGAGTGTGTTGAATAGTTTCTTTTCTTCGGTATGTTGTACAAAGCGGAAGTAAGCTGTTTCTAACCCGTATGTAAACAAGATGTTCAGAAACGGTATGAGGGCATACACCTGTGTAATATCCGCAGTAACCGTAGGGCCATACCACCTGAACAAAAAGATGGATAAAAGATAGCCCAAAAATCGGGTAGCAATGGTGGGTACTCCGTACCACAAGGTTTGTCCGGCTAACTTTTTTACACTACCCAATTGGTCTGTTTTATGCTGCAATTTATTGAACTGTATAGCAATGCAGGTGCCAAAAATGTGGCCTACCGTTATTTATGTTTATTTTTAACGGAGTAGCCCGATGCATGCATCTACAGGCCACCTGCAAAAAACAACAACTATGAAAAAGCAACTCTCTTTTGTAATGGCCATTTTGCTGGCCTGCACCGTATTTGCACAAAATCCGGCTGCTGTAGCCATCACGCCAGCTCACCCAACCCATATTGGTCAGGTTACATTTAATGGCATCGATTATCCCTGTACCATTACCGATTACGATGCAGCAACAGCTGTAGTGGAAGATGCCATCAAAACGTACATGCAATCGCTTGGGTACAAGCCCGACAGCCGCAAAGGTTTTATGGTGTACCGAAATGTACGATTAACCAATGTGAACAATGGCCAACCGGCAGACTTATTCATTTTGGTTGAAAGCAAAAGCCGTCAGGAAAAAGATAAATCCACCGTGTACAGCATTACCAGCGAGCCGGGTAAAATACCCGATAAGAAAGCAGACAAGGGTAGCATCAATCCGTCAGCCGTGGCAATAGCTACCGGTGCAGGTATGCTGTTAGCAGATCTCAACCAGCATGTGGTGGCTAAGGAATTTACACGCCAGCTGGGGGTGCAGCAAGAGCTGGTAGCCAAAACTGAACGCAAACTGAAAGACCTGCAGTCAGATTACTCCACTATGCAAAAGAAAGTAGAACAATTGCAAAAAGACATGTCGCAAAACCAAAAAGATCAGGAAGCAACCAGCAAACTCATTGAAGAAGAAAGGAAGAAACTGGCTGAGCTGGAAGCGAGAAAACCCGGCACCGGCAATTGATATTTTAGGGCTGTGCCAGTTTTTTGTTTTTCAGAAATGCAGAGTCCGTTAGTGCTGTAAAAAAAGCCACCAACTGCCCCTTTTCAAAATTGGAAAGGGGTATTTTATTTTTCACCAGCGGGTCGGTGGTGGGCCCGTTGATAACGCCGCTGTTGTAGTGCTCCAGCACTTGGTACACATCAAAAAAGCGGCCATCGTGCCCGTAGTAACTGCTCACCATAATGTTGCGCAACGAAGGCACCCGAAACTTGAGGCTATCGGCCGGGTTTTGGGTAATGCGCATCCGGCCTTTGTCTTGCAGCACTGCATCCATCGGTATGCCGGTGTTGCGGTAGCTGAGGTCGGTAAACAAAGGCTCTTTGTGGCAGCTGGCACATTTCTGTTTAAAAATGTCGTAGCCCAAACTTTCGGGGAGATTGAACGTCGATTCACCCCGCATTACTTTATCGTATTTGCTATCGGCACTTACCATGGTAAGCATAAACTGGCTGAGGGCCTGCGTCATGCGTTTGGTGTTGATCTCTTCACTACCGAAGGCTGCTGTAAACATCATTCTATACGTAGCATCGGCCCGCAGTTTGTTCAGCACATTGTCGATGGTTTCAGCCATTTCTACCGGGTTGGTTATGGGTGCCAGCGGTTGCAAATCGAGGTGGGTAATGCCACCATCATGATGAAACTCGCTGTACCAGGCTAGGTTTTGCAAGGGTGGTGCATTGCGTAGCGTATGGCTATTGTTGAAGCCGTGGCTGAGGTCGTGGGCAAAAGTGCCAAAAGCTGCATCTTGCTGATGGCAACTGGCGCAGGGAAATTGTCCGTCTTTGCTGAGGCGGCCATCGTAAAACAATTTTTTACCCAGCGCAATGCCTTCTTCTGTCAATGGATTCTCCGCAAAATTGTACACGGCATTGGGCCAGCCAGCCGGTTGCGTAAAGCTGACAGGCGTTACAGGCTTCACCGTTGTCGAATCATTTTTATTGCAACTCAACAGCAGCAGTACACCAAGGCTTAATATGGAAAGAAAACCTCGCATCGAATCAATACTGTACTTCTTTGAGTGAAAACATGTTGGCGTAGTTGTTGGCTATTTTCAACGCCAACGCACCCGGCTCCATGGTAGTACTTTCTGTAGCAATAGAAATATTTGCGGCATCGGTAAACCATTTTAGTGCATCGGCCTGCAAAATAATATTGAAGCGACTGCCAGCAGTAATGGGTAATGAAGTGCTGAAAGGAATGCTCACCTGCCGCAATGCATTTTGCCCGGTACGGAAACCACCAATGTGGTAAGTAACCGCTTGCAGCGGCGCCGTGCTCACAAACGAACGGCCTTCGAGCTTGGCAAAAATGTAGCCGCTGTTCCAGGTCCAAAACATACCATTGGCAGGATCGAGGGCACCGGTTTGTACGCCGCTTACATTGCGGGCACTGTCTACACCAATCCAAAAGCGTAGGGTTTTTACCTGACCGGCTTTTAAGGGTATGCTGAATGACTTGGATGTAGCATTGGCTTCATCTACCAAAAAATAACTGTCCGGTATTTTTTGCTCTTCATTATTATCGTACACCACCGAAAAGTTGGAGAGATAATATTTGAACACATTGATGGTAACCGGATCGCCAGAGGCAATGGTCACCTGTGTGCCCAATTGCAATGGTGCTGCACCGGCTGCATGTTGTATGCTGATGGTTACCGGAACATCAGTAGCCGCAGTGTCCGATTTTTTTCGGCAACCCAGGGCTACAACTATTATTATCAAAAAGAGTGAAGCAAGTTGTTTCATACGTCAGGTGTGTTAATCGGTGATGTTCACTTTACCACGACTCTTTTTAATATCGCTGCGCTGCTTTTTGCTGGCAATGCGTTTTTCTTTGGCGGCCTTGCTGGGCTTGGAGGCTATCCTTGCTTTTTTCGGCGTCAATGCTTTCGCCACCAACTCCTGCATTTTGCGCAGCACTTCGGCTTTGTTGGATAGCTGGGTGCGGTGCGTTTGTGCTTTTACATGTAGCACTTGCTCAGCCGTGAGCCGGTGTGCCAGTTTTTGCAGCAGCAGCTTCCGCTGGGCATCGCTGAGCACAGCAGAGTTGGCCAGCGACCAAAAGCCGGTTACTGCCGTTTCTACCTTGTTGACGTTTTGACCACCTTTGCCACCACTGCGGCTAAACTGGTATTGTATTTCGTGTGCAAAATCGGGCTGCATAAGAGGCTAAAGATAACACGCATGGCCCGTAACTGATGGTGCTGTACAGTTTTAGGAGAAAATTGGAGCGGCGATGGGAGGTAACCACAAAGGCGCAAAGGAGGCACAAGGAGCACGAAGTTTTTACCACAGAGGCGAAGGAGGGAACACAGTGGGTATGGAGATTTTTTGATTCAGCAAACACTACATGCTTCAGGTTCATTATACTTTCTAACAGGTATAGAAAAAAGGTTTAAAGGACACTTGTTGTATTGCAAATTTCATTTTATGTTTGGACAAATATTGTCCCAAATGGCATATTCAAAGAAAAAAATAGCAACCGTTGGTGAACAACTCAGGTCTGAAAGAGAGGTAGCGAAACTTTCACTAAGAGAAGTTGGAATGCATACGGGAATAGACACATCACTTCTAGGTAAAATCGAGAGAAATGAAAGACACCCAACGAAGGAACAGATTAAGCAGTTAGCTGCATTTTTTAAAATAAATGAGAAAGAATTGATAAAAGAGCTGATTAGTGACCAACTAGCTTTTAAAATTTTATCAGAGGATATTGATATTGATACTTTCAGAGTAGCAGAGGATAAAGTTGAATATTTAAAATCTAATTACGATGGGAAAAAAAATTAGAGTTGTTGAGCTTTTTGCGGGAGTTGGTGGATTTAGATTAGGTCTAGAAGGTTGGAGAAATAAATCAGCTTGCTCTGGATATACAAAAAATTTAAAGCAAACCTATGAAGTCATTTGGAGCAATCAATGGGAGCCATCTACAAAAGCCCAACATGCATCTTATGTTTATGAACATCGATTTGGAAAAGAGGGACATTGTAATAAGGATATATCGACTGTTGATGTAAGTGAGATTCCAGATCATGACTTACTTGTTGGTGGCTTTCCATGTCAAGATTATTCTGTTGCAACTACTCTCAAAAACTCAAAAGGTTTGATCGGAAAAAAAGGAGTTCTTTGGTGGTCAATACATAAAATTCTGAGTGAGAAACTTAATAAGCCAAAATATGTATTCCTTGAAAATGTTGATAGACTCATTAATTCACCATCAAATCAACGTGGCAGAGATTTCGCAATAATATTAAAGAGCTTAGGTGACTTGGGGTATGCAGTTGAGTGGAGGATAATAAACGCAGCGGATTATGGAATGCCACAAAGAAGAAGAAGGATTTTCATTTTAGCGTATTTGAAGTCAACTTCAATTTACAATTCCATTAAAAAACAACGCCCACTGGATTGGATACTATATGATGGTACGCTTGCTACAGCATTTCCTATTACTTCGGTTCAAACGTTATTCCCAAAAGAATTTGAACTAAAAGTAGATATTGTGGACATATCGTCTAAATTCAATATTGATGGTGGGGAATCAATTTTTGAAAACTCTGGACTTTTTATAAATGGAGTTGTAACGACATTAAAATCTTCTCCTGTATTTAATGGCAATTCAACGGTTCTAGGAGATATAATTCTTAATGGTGAAGTAACTGACGAGTTTTATATTGACGAATGTGATTTGCAAAAATGGCGTATTCTTAAAGGACCTAAAAATCAGGTACGTATTAATGCTGACGGTCATGAATATAAGTATAGTGAAGGAGGAATGGTTTTTCCTGATCCGTTAGACAGACCTTCAAGAACTATAATAACGGGCGAAGGTGGAGCATCTCCCTCTAGATTCAAACACGTTATTAAAACTATTAAAGGGTTTAGAAGACTTTCACCTATTGAGCTAGAAAGACTAAATATGTTTCCTGATAATCATACTAAATTGGATGGCATATCAAATTCAAAAAGAGCATTCTTTATGGGTAATGCTTTAGTTGTTGGTGTTATTGAAAAAATTGGAATTGCTCTTAACGAAAAAGTTCAAGAAGTAGCAAACGTTCGATTAAAGAATCAAATTGAATCTTTAATCGATTAAAATAGATTTGAGTTACACTATTGAATTCGTTTGACAACACCCGAATGTCTTTTAGTAATTGGGTCTTTTATCTTCTCAATGATAAAGCCTTCAGGTGGAAGCAGTCCAATCAATACCATTGGAGTTGTAAGCTGATTTTGCATTGGTAGAAGGTAATCAAGATATTTTTCAAATTCGCCAACGGCACTATCGAATGCTCCTGCTTGCTTTAGCTCACTTGTTGCAGTAATTACTACAGCAAGTTCAGTTTGAATTGCTTTACTAATATGGTTTAGCTCACTTGCCATTACAGGCTTAAGCAAATTCCATGAAATTGCTTCACCATGATTAAATCCTACTTCAATTGATACTGGTGCTTTTGCAAAGTCAAGTCTCCATTTATCACCTTGATAATTATCATTTTGGAAAATTGGAGACTCTGGAATCCAGCCTTCAGAAATAAACCGTTCTTTTAGTAAGTGATTTATAGCATGAGACAAACTCATTTTGCCAACATATTTGTTATGCTGTATTATTAAATCTTCATCTGTTATGCTGGTTATTACATCATGTATATTGTCCCAAATGTCTTTATAGCTTGGGTCTTGAAAAATTATTTGCCCATTTCTGTGTGAATGAGTGATGTATTTCATTTTGCTTTAATTTCTTGATGTAAAAGAAAGAGTAAAAACTATCCGCCTGCTTTCAATGCAGCAATAGCGGCTTCCAGTTCTTTCACTTTCTTTTCCAGTTCGGGCAGGCGACGGCTCACAGCCTGGCTGCGCAGGGCAGAAGTATAATCGTAAGCAGGCGAGCCGGTCACAGCCTTACCATTGTCCAGCGATTTGCTGACCCCGCTTTGTGCATTGATTTTGGCACCATCACCAATTTTGATGTGGCCCACAATGCCTACCTGTCCGCCAATCATTACGCCCTTGCCCACTTTGGTACTACCGCTAATGCCGGTTTGCGCCGCTATCACGGTATGGCTGCCAATTTCTACGTTGTGAGCTATCTGTACGAGGTTGTCAATTTTAGCACCGGCATGCACCATGGTGCTGCCAATGGTAGCCCGGTCGATGGTGCTGTTGCTGCCCACTTCCACATCATCTTCCAACACCACATTACCCATTTGGGGCACTTTTTTAAACGTGCCATCGGCCTGTGGCGCAAAGCCAAAACCATCACTGCCAATGACGGTGCCGGCATGCACAATTACGTTTTTACCCAGCACACAGCGGTGATACACTTTTACGCCGGGGTTCAGCACGGTGTTGTCGCCAATGGTTACATCATCGCCAATAAATACCTGCGGGTAAATTTTTACGTTGTTGCCAATGCGAACATTCTTGCCGATGTAGGCAAATGCACCAATGTACACGTCGTTACCCATCGTGGCGGTATCATGTACAAAAGAAGGTTCTTCGCGGCCACTCAGCATTTGGCGTTGCATGGCTTCGTACTGGCTCAGCAGCGCAGCAAAAGCACTGTACGCATCGGGCACCCGTATGAGGGTAGCCTGCACAGCCTGCTTCAGCTCCAGCGATTCATTCACGATGACAACAGATGCCTGCGTGGTATAGAGGTATTCTTCGTATTTCGGGTTGGCTAAAAAAGCTAACTGTCCGGCCTGGGCTTCTTCAATTTTGCCAAAGCCACTTACGGCTGCCTGTGCGTTGCCTTCAACACGGCCACCGGCCAGCTGGGCAATTGTTGCTGCTGAAAACGTCATAAATCTAAAGTAGTGTTGTAGCGATGAAGGATGGACGATTCCACGGCCTTACACGCTGAGGTAGCAAATATACTGTTTGCCCACCGTGGCGGCGAGGCTCTGCTGTATCAAGGCATTGTCGACCTGCGAAATATCCCGCACATGGCCATCCTTAAACAGGATGTTGATGCGTTCATCATCGGTTTTGTAGGTGGTGTTGCGGGCTTCGCCGGTAAACACCAGGTAGCCAAGTTCCTCCTCCGTTACATCGGGATGCGCCTGTCGGATAGCAGCTTTTTTCTGCTCGATAACTTGTGGCGCAATGGGCTCCGATTGCAGTTTGATTTTAAACAGGTTGCGGTTGAGCAGGCAGGTACACATGGTAGCCAGCACCCGGTCGGGGTGTTGCTGCCACTCTTTAATGGCCATCATCACATCCACATCGTCGAGCATGGTAAAGCGGCGCAGCAGTTCAGCAGCGTCTTCGGTATCGGGGCGGTTGTGCAGCACATAGTGCAGGTTGGGGTGGCAGCCGGCGCCAATTTCACGGGCACGGCGAACAATACGTACCAACATTTGCTCGGCCGCCAGTACGGTTTTGTGCAGGTACACCTGCCAGTACATGAGGCGGCGGGCCACCAAAAATTTTTCGATGCTGTACACGGCTTTCTCTTCCACCATCAATTGGCCGTTGTGCACGGTCAGCATTTTGATGATGCGGTCGTAGCCAATTACCCCTTCGCTTACGCCGGTAAAAAAGCTGTCGCGGTTGAGGTAGTCCATGCGGTCAACATCCAGCTGCCCGCTTACCAGTTGGTGCAAAAAAGGTTTGTGGTAAGTATTGTTGAAAATGGCCAACGCAATTTCCAGCGCACCATTCAGCTCGGCATTGAGGTGCTCCATGATGAGGCGGCTCATGGTTTCGTGGTGTACGCCCTGTACCAGTGTGCCTTCGAGGGCATGGCTAAACGGCCCGTGGCCAACATCGTGCAGCAATATGGCTACTTTGGCGGCGGTGGCTTCTTCGGGGGTAATGTCAATGCCCTTGCGTTGCAGTTCGCCCAGCGCCTGACACATGAGGTGGTAGGCACCCAGGCTGTGGGCCATGCGGGTGTGCACGGCACCGGGGTACACCAGGTGGGCAAAAGCCATTTGGTAAATACGCCGCAGCCGCTGGTAATAAGGATGACTGACTACCCGAAACACCACCGGATCGTCGATGCTGATGAAACCGTAAATCGGATCGTTGATGATTTTGCCTTTGAAACTCATGTGGGGCAAAAGTCGGTCATTAGGGGGAAATGAAAGAGGCTTGAGAATTTTTGAACCACAGAGGTAAGGGAGGTAGGCACAGAGGAACATGGAGATTTTTTAACCACAAAGGCACAAGAGTGTCACAAAGGAGCACTAAGTTTTCAGGAAGCATTACTGGAAAATAATCCGTGAAACTGTGGCCAATACAAAACTTGGTGGTTGATAGATGATGGTTGGTGGTAAAATCCGTGCACATCCAAACTCATCCTGCACATCCGCGTCCCATTATCCGTGTCCCATTCTTCAAAGGCTTCGTATTTTGTGCTGGTGGAACCACTTTTCGACGACGAATATTTTATGCGCAGGGCGCTGCAAGAGGCACAGATTGCTTTCGACAAGGATGAAATTCCGGTGGGGGCGTTAGTGGTGCAAGACAATAAAATCATTGGCCGCGGCCACAACCAAACCGAGCTGCTGCACGATGTAACGGCTCATGCCGAAATCATTGCGCTTACAGCAGCCTTCAATCATTTGGGTGCCAAGTACCTGCCCGATGCAACCTTGTATGTAACACTGGAACCCTGCCACATGTGTGCAGGCGCTTTGTACTGGAGCAAAATTGGCCGCATAGTATATGGTGCTTCCGATGAGAAGCATGGCTACCGGAAATTTTATGGACATCAGTCGCCCTTTCACCCCAAAACGGTGGTGGAAAGTGGCCTGCTGGCCACCGCCGGTGCCGAACTCATGAAAACATTTTTTCAGCGAAAAAGAACCGCCAAATGAAACAACTGAAAATATGTATGCTATTGGTTTTGCTGGCAAGTGCAGGAAATAGGGCATTAGCACAGCAATCAGCTTTTAGAGTCATCATCAACAGTGATTATCTGGAAGCTGGCGATACTCTCGAAATTAATGCTGAGTATGCTGTGGGCGACCGGCAACTACCTCCCGCTACTTTGGCCGTAACGCTGATGAAAGAAGGTGAGCCCGAAAAGTTTTGGCAAATGCGCTGGCCGTTGGTGAAAGGCAAGGCTACCGCAGCTGTAGTGCTGCCAGATAGTATGCCTGTTGGCCTGTACAATATGGCCTTTGCTGTTCAGCCCAGGTTTTTAAAGTTCTATTGCGATTATATCTATCCGCAAAAGCCTACCCATTTACAGGCTGTTTTTTCGCACCTGGGAGGCATTCAGCGCCTTCCGTTTAAAGCTACACCCAATCGGCGTTTTGTAATGGAGGATATATTAATTACCGGAGATGTAACACTTAGTTTTCAGCAGCCAAACGATGGAGATGGAACCCCTGTGATGATGCGGGTGGATGCCTGGCTCGATTCCAGTTTTACGCCAGCGGCCTACGGGGTAAAACAATTAGCAGTGAACACACGCAACGATTCTTCCTACAAGCCGCAGCGGTTGTACAAGGAAACTTTTTTCAAAAGCGATTTCAGTTGCTTTCAGGGCAATTACGGGGCTAAGCTGAAAGCTGAAAAAGTAGCAGGTTTGCCACTTGCTAAACAGTTCGACAGCTTGTACATTCCGGCCGCTTTAAAAGAAGGGGCCAGCCATGTGTACGATTGTTTGGAAGACAGTGTTGCTACTGCGGCGAGTACTGTGTACGACTTGCTGCAGCAACGCCTGAAGGGTTTCGACATCAATTATTGGGGTTCAGTAGAAAATGTGCGGATATATAATCAATCATCATCCGACCTTCAGCTTTTGCAAAATGAATTGATGCTGGTTTGGAAAGATCAGTTGTACCGCTTGTATTTCGATGGGGTGTATGGAGATGCCAGTATAATGATATTACCACCCAATGCCTTTGGCAGCATCCGCATTTTCGATCCGCCTTTTTACACAGAGCCTTCTACAAAAAAGCAATTTGGCACCATTGCCGTTTTTAGTAAGCGGTATCCGTTTCCGCAGCCGTTTCCGTACCGCAGCCATTTTCAAATTCGGGGCTACACGCCGGTGGTGTTCGATTTGCCCTTGCAATAGCTGTTATCATTTCCTGAAATCGCATCCTTGGCCAACAATGCTTGTTTACCTTTGTTAGCTCTTCAGTTATTTATTTTCAAACAATTAAAAACTCAATAGCATGGCTTTTACATTAGATCCGCTGCCTTACGCCAGCAATGCGCTGGAACCTTACTTCGATCAGCAAACCATGGAAATACATCATGGCAAACACCATCAGGCCTATGTAACCAACCTGAACAATGCCATTGCCGGTACCCCCAACGAAGGCAAGAGCCTCGAGGAACTGGTAGCCAACGCTGGCGCTATCGGTGGTCCCGTTCGCAACAACGGTGGTGGCCACTGGAACCACGCTTTCTTTTGGGCACAACTGAAAGTAAACAACGGCGCAGCACCCACTGGTAAGCTGGCTGCCGCCATAGAAGCCGACCTGGGTGGCTACGACAAACTGAAAGAAGAATTTAAAAAAGCTGGTATCGGTCGCTTTGGTAGTGGCTGGGCCTGGTTGATTGTGAAAGACGGCAAACTGGTCATCAGCAGCACGCCTAACCAAGACAACCCGCTGATGGATGTAGCCGAAGTAAAAGGTACGCCTATCCTCGGCCTCGATGTGTGGGAGCATGCTTACTACCTGAAGTATCAAAACCGTCGCCCCGACTTTATTGATGCTTTCTGGAATGTGGTAAACTGGGATGTAGTAGCAGAACGCTACGAAAAAGCCCTCGGTGCTTAATACCAAATACAAGCATAAACAATAAAGCCGGTCATGTACCGGCTTTATTGTTTTGTGAAATGATGTGTGGAGGAGATTTGAACTACAGCGGTTCTTAAAATCTTATGGCATTTTTACAACCGTTTGTTCAACCACTTCGTAACTAGAGATGTTTGGTTCCCACTTTCTATGCAACATTTTCGCCCACAATTACAACGCACACTCCGCCGGCTCGGCCGCACCCTGCTGGCATTGTATCTGTTGGCCATTATCGGTGGCCTCATTGCCGATCAGTACGTGCAGTTCAGGCAAAGCGATGCGGAAACGCAACAGTTTTTTGCCAACCGCCAACAGCCCATTTACATCGGCTATTACAACACCCAGCAAAGACAGATGCGGTACATCTATACCGAAGATGATGCCAGCAAACCTGTGATATTATTCATACATGGTGCCCCGAGTAGCAGCAGTTATTTCCGCGATTATCTGAGCGATACCAACCTGCGCAAAGCTGCCAACCTGTTTGCCGTAGACCGCCCGGGTTATGGCTACTCTGGCTTTGGTGAGCCCGAGCCTTCCATTGCCAAACAGGCAGCCATGATTGCCCCCATTTTGTATCAACTGCACAAGCAATCGAGGCCGGTGCTGTTGGTGGCCGCTTCGTATGGCACAAGCATTGCAGCCCGCATGGCCATGGATTATCCGCAACTGGTAGATGGCCTTGTACTCTTGGCCCCCTCACTGGCCCCGGGGCAGGAAAAAACCTACGACGTGAGTTATGTACTCGAATCAACTTTCTTTTCGTGGGCACAACCCCGCATGATCCATTCAGCCAATGTAGAAAAGCTAACGCACCGCCAACAGCTGGAAGCCATGCTGCCCTATTGGAAAAACATCACCGTGCCAGTCACTTATTTTCAGGGGGCGGATGATGAACTCATTTACACCAGCAACGCAGCCTTTGCCAAACAACAACTCATCAATGCCAGCGAATTGAATGTGCACATGCTGCCGGGACTGGGCCACCTCATTGCCTTTAAAGCAAGACCAATCATTGTGCCTGCCATTGTAAACATGCTGCCCAAAGCAGCGCAGTATTTTGCGCAGCGAAAGCAAGATGTAGTGCAACCGCAACTTACAGCTGTGCTGCCTGCTGCAACATCAACCAATCGCCAGTAGTTACTATTTTTCATCAGTTTTTTTACCCGCATTAGCCATTAACTTGTTGGCCTAAACAAGCTATTGGCATCGTCTACACAAATACAAGCAGTTGACACCTGGCACATGCACCTCAGTGGGTTGGTGCAGGGCGTGGGCTTTCGGCCACTGGTATACCAGCTGGCTAATGCTGCAAGTATGCAAGGTGCTGTGTGCAACGATGCAGATGGATTACACATTTGGGTAAATGCATCAGCACAGGCAGCAGCTCATTTTTTACAAGCAATATTGGAGGCTGCACCGCCCCGTTCGGTGGTTACCAATAGTACGTTGGTAAAAGCCGAACCACAAACGTTCAACGGATTTACGATTGTGCTGGCTGATACCCCGAAAGCACCCCGCTTATGGATACCACCCGACTTTGCATTGTGTGAAGATTGTAAACGGGAGTTGCATGAAGCCGGTAACCGAAGGGAGCATTATCCATTCATTACCTGCACTACCTGCGGGCCGCGGTATTCCATCATACAGCAATTGCCTTTTGAAAGAGCTTTCACTACGATGGAGCCTTTCACCTTGTGCGACAGCTGCGCCGCAGAATACAACGATGTAAACGACCGCCGCTTTTTTGCACAAACTACTTCCTGCCACAGCTGTGGTGTGCAAATGACTTTGGCCATGCCGGATGGCAGCGTCATCACCGATACGGCCGCCGTATTGGAGCAACTGCTCACCACTTTACAGGCAGGAAAAATACTGGCCATTAAAGGTATTGGCGGCTTTTTATTGCTTACCGATGCGGGCAATGCCACGGCCATCGACAGGCTCCGTAACCGTAAAAAACGACCAGCCAAACCACTGGCAGTCATGTATCCATCTTTGCAGATGTTGGAGCAGCAAACCAGCTTAACAGAACTGCAAAGAACCTGGCTTACATCGCCCGTTGCACCCATTGTATTGCTGCCGATAACTGCACAAATGCAATATGAGTTAGCTACAGAACAATTGGCTCCGGGCTTGCAGAAGCTGGGCATAATGCTGCCCTATGCGCCGCTGTTTGAATGGCTGTTGACAGCCTACAAAAAACCAGTGGTGGCTACCAGTGCCAACCTGAGTGGTTCGCCTATCATTTACCAAAATGAACAAGCACAGCAGCACCTGCTGCAGGTGGCTGATGTGTTGCTATATCACAACCGGAATATCGTGATGCCGCAGGATGATAGTGTGCTCAGCATTGCTGCACAAAGCCAAACACCGGTATGGCTGCGCCGGAGCCGTGGCCTGGCGCCGGCATGCTCATTTTATACCCCACAACGCCAAGAGCCCATGCTGGCTACCGGGGCGTTGATGAAAAGCAGTTTTGCCATTGCACAAGATGGGATGACTTACATCAGCCAGTACATGGGCAGCACCGAAAGCTACGATGCACAACTCATGTACAGAGAGGGTTTGGTGCATGTGCAACAACTCTTGCAGCACCGGCCTTCGGTGATGATTACTGATAAACATCCTGCGTATTTCAGCCATGAGCTGGCTCTGGAGTTGGCTGCTGAACACAAGTGTCCCTTGTTGCTGATACAGCACCACAAAGCCCATGCTGCGGCGGTATTGGCCGAAAATTATTTACTGCATCAATCTGAACCCGTGCTGGCAGTGGTGATGGATGGCACAGGACTGGGCGATGATGGTAACAGTTGGGGCGGTGAGTTTTTCATGTACCACAACCACTGCATGGAAAGAGTAGCGCATTGGCAACCCTTCCCGTATTTGCTGGGCGATAAAATGGCCCGTGAACCACGGCTGTCGTTGCTGAGTGCATTGCCAGCCGGCATGCGGCATGTGTGCAAGCAATGGTTTACCGAAACGGAATGGACGCTCTACCAAAAAATGCTGCAATCGTACAAAGGCATAAATACCACAGCGGTTGGACGGTTGTTTGATGCGGCGGCCTGTTGGCTGTTGCAAATGCCGGGGCAGCAGTACGAAGGCCATGCTGCGATGCGGTTGGAAGCAATGGCAAATGAGTACGTGGAAACACATGGCATACCCGCTGCGTTTGACCTGAGTATTGAGGACAATACATTACCCGGTAGTCGCTTGTTGGCCATGCTCATACATGCAGAATCTGTGGGGGCCACTGCTCCCGAACTGGCGGCTCGTTTTCATGCCAGCATCAGCCAGGCTGTTTGTCAAATGGCCCGCCATTTGCAAGTGCAACAGGTGGCTTGCAGCGGCGGCGTTTTTCAAAACAGTTTGCTCATTGATATGCTGCACCTGCATGCCGGCAATGGCCTGCAATTGTATTTCCATCAGCAGCTATCGCCTAATGATGAAAATGTTTCGTTTGGCCAACTGGTATATGCCGATTGCAACATCGACGATGTGTGGGCTTCCGCTTTACATCAGGTGGCCGATTGATTTTTATCATACTTGCTCCGCAGGCTTTGTGTCATATTGCAGAGAACAGCCATCTGTATATACGCCTGCCATCATGAAGTATTTATCGGAGTACCGCGACCCGGAGCTGGTCGATCATTTACTGAAAGAAATACATGCCATTGTTACCCGCGACTGGACCATTATGGAAGTATGTGGCGGGCAAACGCATAGCCTGGTGAAAAACGGCATTTTGAACATGTTGCCCGATAAAGTGCACATGGTGCACGGGCCGGGCTGCCCGGTGTGCGTTACGCCGCAAAGCCTCATTGATAAAGCTGTGTATCTGGCCGATGAAGCAGGCGTGATATTGTGCTCTTATGGCGATATGCTGCGGGTGCCCGGCACTAAAAAAAGTTTGCTGGAAGCAAAAGCCGGCGGTGCCGATGTACGTATTTTGTACTCGCCACTGGAAGCGGTAAACATTGCCAAAGACAATCCGGATAAGGAAGTGGTGTTTTTTGCAGTAGGCTTTGAAACCACGGCACCGGCCAATGCGTTGAGTGTGATTCATGCACAAAAGGCAGGCATTAAGAATTACAGCATCTTAACGTCACATGTATTGGTGCCACCGGCTATCGAAGCCATTGTAAATGATCCGGGTAATGTAGTACAGGGCTTTTTGGCCGCAGGCCATGTGTGCACTATTATGGGTATGCAAGAGTATGTGCCCATTGTAGAAAAATACAAACTGCCGATAGTGGTAACGGGCTTTGAACCGGTGGATTTGTTGCAGGGCATTTACATGTTGCTGTTGCAATTGGAAAACGGCGAATACAAACTCGAAAATCAATACAGCCGGGTGGTGAGTGAAGAAGGAAATCCGGCGGCGCAGCAAACCATTGCCGAAGTGTTTGAAGTAAGCGACCGCGAATGGCGGGGCATTGCTACCATTCCGAAAAGTGGGTATGAATTGAAAGCCGACTACAGCCGGTTTGATGCCAATGTAAAATTTCAAATTCCGGATTTGCAATCCATGAAAGACAATGGTTGTATTGCCGGCGAAATATTGCGGGGTAAAAAGAAACCTTTTGAGTGCCCGCAGTTTAGCAAGCAATGCACACCGCTCAATCCATTGGGTGCACCCATGGTGAGTAGCGAAGGTGCCTGTGCTGCTTATTATCATTTCAGCAATATTGCTGTAGTGTAACACACAAATACCTGTTCGTGATGAGTGATACTTTTCAACTCCAATGCCCCATGCCAACATTCGATTTTGATGCCATCAACCTCGGGCATGGCAGTGGTGGTATTCTATCGCAGCGGTTGCTGAACAGTGGCGTGTTTGATGTACTCAAAAACGACAAGCTGAATGAACGCCATGATGGAGCAGTGTTTGAGCTGCCCGGCAAACTGGCTTTTAGTACCGACAGCTATGTGGTGTCGCCCATCATTTTTCCCGGTGGCAATATTGGCGATTTGGCGGTGAATGGCACCGTGAATGATTTGGCCATGTGTGGCGCCAAAGCAAAGTATTTATCGCTGTCGTTCATTTTGGAAGAAGGCCTGCCCATGACCACTTTCTGGCAAATACTCAGCAGTATTAAAACGGCCTGCGATGCAGCAGGCGTACAGGTGGTAACCGGCGATACCAAAGTGGTAGAGCGGGGTAAAGGCGATCAAATTTTTATCAATACATCAGGCATAGGACAGGTGCATGCAAAAGCGGCGCTTGGTTGGTCATCCATTCAGCCCGGAGATGTGGTGCTCATCAATGCACCCATAGCGGCGCATGGCATTGCCATCATGAGTTTGCGTAGAGGTCTCGAGTTTGAAACGAGCATCACCAGCGATACCTGTGCTCTGCATCACACCGTGCTGCAACTGCTGGATGAGTACGGCGATGCCCTTCATTTTTTGCGGGACGCTACCCGTGGCGGTTTGGCCAGTGTGCTCAACGAAATAGCCAAAGACGGCTCGCATGGCATTGAGCTGTTGCAAAAAAATATTCCGGTGGATGAGCAGGTATCGGGTGCCTGCGAAATGCTCGGACTAGACCCATTGTATGTAGCCAACGAAGGCGTATTTGTGCTATTGGCAAAAGCTGATGCGGCAGCAAACATTTTGCGCAGCATGCAATCAAACGGCTGGCCGCAGGCAGCTATTGTAGGCAAGGTAGTAGCCGAACACGCAGGTCAGGTAATTATGCAAAGCAGCATTGGTGGCCGCAGAGTGGTGAACATGCTGCCGGGTGAGCAGCTGCCCCGCATTTGCTAGGGCATGCGTTTGGTTTGTTGTACAAAATCTTTCAATCCATTCAGGTAGATGGCACCTCTTTTTTCTGCTGTATAATCTGCTGCTAGTGAAATAGCTGCTTGAACCGCCAAGCCTAATGCTATGCCATAGAGCATCAATTTATCGGGTTGGTTTTTGAGTAAAAAAATACCAACCAATGCTACCACCAGCAATACAATTTCCGTCCAGCGATAGACCACAAAATTGCGCATCACTTTTTCCATGCGGGGAATTTCCTGTGTGGCAATGGCATCGGGATTAAGATCCATTTTGTATACGATGTCTTTGCGTTGCGCATCGCTGCGGGAGTATACGGTGTAGCCAACCGTCAATTGCAATAAGCCAACAACGATAAGAGGTACGGCTGCGCCTTTATGCAACGGCGTTTTCAGCCAAAACCAAAAGACTACAGCCACTACTATAGCAGTGATGCCGAGCAACACAAAAACAAGGCTTTCTATTTTTTCACCAGTGAAATACGCTTCGGCATCGGCTTTGGTAAACATGCTATTACAATAAAGGGTGATACAATCTGTATGCCTTAAGAGACTGTTTAAAATCCATCCACTGCTATCCCCATGGGTCTTTTTGGCTGCAACTGCGTTGGATTTTTCGCCGTAGGCCTCCAGCTACGACTGCAAAATCCGCCTTGTTTCGCTCAAAAATTACCCGATGGGTATTTCCAGTAATGAAAATTAAACAGTCTCTAAGATAAATGTTTTGTAATGGCAGCATCTAATGGATCTACACCAGCCGGAAAAAATTGAATGAGTTGCCCTTCGGGGCTCACCAGGTATTTGCAAAAATTCCAGGTAGGTATTTGTTTGTTCCAGCCATTTTGTTCGGGTTGTGTGAGCCACTTGTACACGGGTTGCATGCTGCCACCTGTTACGGGTGCTTTTTGCATCAGCGGAAAGCTCACCCCAAAATTCACCTGACAAAATTGAGCAATCTGTGCATCATCGGCTGGCTCTTGACCGCCAAAATCATTAGCCGGAAAACCCAACACCACCAGCTTTTCCGGGTATTGCTGTTGCAATGCTTCCAGCCCGTTGTACTGTGCGGTGTAGCCACATTCGGAAGCAGTGTTCACCAGCAATACATGCTTGCCTTGCAATGTTTGAAATGGCAATGGTTCCAGATTGTTTCGGATGGCTTGCAATGAGTAAAACGATACGGCAGCCGTTTGTTTTTGAGCAGGCGCTGCAGCCGCTGCTTTATTGCCGGTAAGCTTGTGCATGAACATGAGTACAGGGTACAAGCTTTTGAGTAAACGTTGTTTAACGGTCATAGGGGTTCTATTACAATTTATCGTAATAATAATTGAAGATAAGGGTTAGGCAAATTTCTGTTTGTTGGAATAGCAAAGGACTTTGTTCAACCAATGGTATAGCATGATACAAATAGCCCACGGTTGAAACCGTGGGCTATGCATATTGTCTAAATCACTGAACATGGATTCATCCATTTGTCTAACAATTATTGGAAGGCTTCCCACAGCACTTCTATGGGATGCAGGGCTTTGCGGCCCGTGCCATCTTTTACCTGATGGCGGCAGCTGGTGCCGGGTGCGGCTATAATCACTTCTTCCGCGGCCGACCGCACCGCAGGAAACAAGACGAGTTCACCAATCTTCATGCTCAGTTCGTAGTGTTCTTTTTCGTAGCCAAAACTACCCGCCATGCCACAGCAACCGCTGGGTATGGTTTGCACGGTATAGTTGGCCGGCAGCGACAAAACTTTTACGGTAGGTGCTACCGAAGCCACGGCTTTTTGCTGGCAATGGCCATGCAGTTTGATGCTGCGGGGTGCTTGTGTAAACTGCGCTGCTGTGATATTTCCTTTGTCGATTTCTTGTGCTAAAAATTCATCTATCAGCAAGGCATGTTTGGCCAGCTCTTTTGAAGCTGCCAGGTTTTCATCAGTCGCCAAATCGGGATACTCATCGCGGAAGGCAAGGATGGCTGATGGCTCAATGCCAATGAGAGGCGTGTCGGCAGTAACCAGCGGCGACAACATTTCGATGTTCGTATTGGCAATCACTTTGGCTTGTCGCAGCAAACCCTTACTCAGCCAGGTTCTGCCGCTTTCTATGTGTTGCGGAATGATGACTTCATAACCCAGCTTTTCCAACAGCTCAATGGCTTTGATGCCAATGTGCGTGTCGTTGTAGTTGGTGAATTCATCGCAAAACAAATAAACAGTTGGCAGTTGGCGGTTGGCAGTTTGCAGGGCTTCAATCTTCTCCCGACTCCCGACTCCCGACTCCCGTCTTTCCGTCTTCCTGTCTTTCCGTCTTTCATACCATGCTCTCAATGTCTGCTGCTGCAAAGTGGGCATGCTTCTTTCTGTAGCAAAGCCACTAAATTTTTTCACCAGTGTACTAATGCCCGGAGCGGTCATCACAACATTGTAAGCACTGGGCCAAATGGCACCCAGCTTAGCCATGCGGGTAAAGTTGGCAATCATACGACTGCGCAGTGGCACACCGTTGGCATCGTAGTAGTGCTGTAAAAATTCAGCTTTCAACTTGGCTACGTCTACGTTGCTGGGGCATTCGCCTTTGCAACCCTTACAGCTCAGGCACAGGTCCATCACTTCTTTTATTTCCTTGTGGTCGAAGCGGTTGACCTTGTTGCTGTGCGTCAAAAATTCCCGCAGAATATTGGCTCTTGCACGGGTCGTATCTTTTTCATTTCTCGTAGCCATAAACGAGGGACACATGGTGCCGCCGCTCAGGTGTGTTTTGCGGCAATCGCCACTGCCATTGCACTGCTCGGCATGCTGCAGTACATCCTGATTGTGGTAACGGAAAATGGTATTGAACGTTGGCGTTTGCTGCCCCGGCTCATAACGCAGCATGCTGTTCATGCTGGGGGTATCTACAATTTTGTTGGGGTTGAAAATGTTGTGCGGATCCCAGGTGTATTTGAGCTGGCGCAGCAGTGCATAGTTTTTGGCACCAATCATTTGTGGTATGAATTCGCCCCGCAGTCGGCCATCGCCATGCTCGCCACTCAATGAGCCCTTGTATTGTTTTACCAGCGTAGCTATTTCTTCGGCTATGATGCGGAAGAGTTTGTTGCCCTCAGCGGTTTTGAGATTGATGATGGGGCGCAGGTGAATTTCGCCACTACCGGCATGGGCATAGTGCACACTGTACAAGCCGTGCTTTTTCAAAATCACGTTGAAGTCGCGGATGAATTCGGGCAGGTCGTTTACATCCACACTTGTGTCTTCAATTACGGCCACGGCTTTTTCATCGCCGGGCAGGTTGCCCAGCAAACCAAGACCGGCTTTGCGCAGGGCCCATATTTTTTTGCAATCATCGCCATACAACACGGGGAAATGATAGCCCAGTCCTGCAGCCCGCATTTCCGCTTCCATGGCGGCAAAAACGGGGGCAATGTCTTCGCGGTTATTGCGCAATATTTCTACTACCAATATGGCGCCGGGGTCGCCCTGTACAAAAAAGCGGTTTTTGCGCTGCTCAATATTGTCTTTGGTGCATTCGAGTATGTAGTGGTCAATCAGTTCGCTGGCGCTGGGCTGGTATTTCAGCGCAATCAGGTTGGCCCGCAGGCTTTCGTCTACCGAGTTGAAATGAATGCACATCAGTCCGCCTTCTTTGGGTGGCAGGTCGTTTACATGCAGTACAATTTCGGTAATGAAACACAGCGTACCCTCGCTGCCCGCAATGAGGCTGCAGAAATTAAAATCGGGTCCGCCGGCGGTAAAAGGCGCCATGTCTACCAGCAGATCGATGGCATAGCCGGTGTTGCGGCGTTCCACCGTTTTTTTCGGAAACTGGCTGCGTATTTCTTCCTGATGTGCTTCCACACTCAGCATGCTGCGTACCTGTTGGTACACTTTGCCTTCGAGGGTAGGCAGTTCACATTTGGCATGAAAATCATCGAGGCTCAGGGCTTTAAAAACCACTTCGCTGCCATCGCTTAAAAAGCCTTTTACTTCCAGCAAATGCTCCCGGGTGCTTTTGTACACCACGCTGTTGCTACCGCAGCTGTTGTTGCCCACCATGCCACCAATCATGGCCCGGTTGGCGGTGCTGGTTTCGGGGCCAAAAAAAAGGCCGTGGGGTTTTAAAAACATATTGAGCTCATCGCGGATGACGCCAGGCTGCACCCGTACCCAATGTTCGTCTTTGTTCAGTTCCAGTATTTGGGTAAAATGCTTGCTCACATCTACCACAATGCCATTGCCCACCACCTGACCCGCCAGGCTGGTGCCGGCCGTGCGGGGGATGAGCGACGTTTTGTGCTCGTTGGCAAAACGAATGAGTGTTTGCAGGTCTTGGTTGTGTTTGGGGATGGCGACGGCCAGAGGCATTTCGCGGTAGGCCGATGCATCGGTGGCATACAGCACCCGCATGGCCTGATCGGTATATAATTCGCCTTGCAGTTGGGTGGCCAACTGGCGCAATGGTTCAGTCATGGTTCTAGTTTCCTTGTAAAAGAAAATCAGGCAGCACTGCGAATGTAAGACCTGCCGCCGGCATTGCATCCGGTACTGTGGAAGAGCTGCATGCTGTAGGGTTGTTTTTCAAAAACAATCCGTGGATGACAGGTGAAAATAAATAGCCTGAAGGAGCATTGTTCTTTCTTATTTCAAATGAATAAGTCCAAACAGGCCAATCCGTTTTGCCTCTATTTTCCGCAGCATCATTTTTAAAAATTCTTTGCAACTACCGCTTGTTTTGTATGACCAAATACAGCTGCCACATAGCAGGTAATTTTTACATTTGACAGCATGAATATTAACAGGAATTTGCCCGCCGTCAGTGGATTATAGCATTCCTTTACCACTCCACATTTCGTTGCTCACACACCAACTTTTTATAACCGTAAAAAATTGATATGAAGAAATTGATGATGCCGGTAGCAGGCCTCGTGGTATTGCTCAGCAGCTGTGTCAGCAGTAAAAAATTTAAGCAGGCACAAGATGATTACACCGTACTGAATAATAAGTACACACAACTGCAGGAAGACCTGAAGAGTTGCGAAAAAGACCTGGTAAAAGCCAGCAATTTTTTGCAAACATCTGAGAACAACAATGCCAATTTGAAAGAACAACTCAAAACGTATAAGGACCAGGCTTCTAACCTGCAAAGTACAAATACGCAGGTACTGGGCCGCCTCGAAGACCTGAGTGTGCTGAGCAGTAAGCAGGCCGAAAGTGTACAGCAAAGCCTGGCCAAACTGGCCGAGCGGGATATTTACATCAAAGACCTGCAAGGTGCCATGGCCCGAAAGGATAGCCTGAACATGGCGCTGGTGATGAACCTGAAAGGATCACTCGGCCCCATTGCTGACGACGACATCAATATTGAAGTGGACAAGGGTGTAGTGTACATCAACATCAGCGA
Source organism: Bacteroidota bacterium (assembly GCA_020161435.1). Classification (GTDB taxonomy): domain Bacteria; phylum Bacteroidota; class Bacteroidia; order Chitinophagales; family Chitinophagaceae; genus Phnomibacter. Next base: position 325,446 of record JAIUNV010000001.1, read on the forward strand.
CAAGCTGTTGTTTACCACCGGTAGCTACGATGTAAACCCCAAGGCCATGAATGTGTTGGAGAAAGTAGCCACTGTGCTCAAGAACCAACCCAACATTGAGTTTATGGTAGAAGGCCATACCGATAATGTGCCCATTAAAGGTGGTGCCCTCCGCGATAACTGGGACCTGAGTGTGCTGCGGGCTACTTCAGTGGTACGCACTTTGCAAACCAAATTCGGCATCGACCCCAAGCGGATGACCGCCGGTGGCCGTGCAGAATATGTACCGGTAATGAGCAACAGCAGCGCCAGTGGAAAAGCCGCCAACCGCCGTACCCGCATTGTGGTACTGCCCGAACTCGATCAGTTTTTCCAACTGCTGAACCCCGGCACTACGGCCGAAAAACCAGCAGGCAAATAAGCCTTACGAAAGTGTAGTAATGAAAAGGGCACCGAAATAATTCGGTGCCCTTTTTTGTTGATTTTGAGAAGCTATTCTAGATAAAAAGTTGTCCTTGAATGCTAAACATGAAGTGAGCAAAACGGTATAATAACAAATCACACAGGGGGAGGCGCAGGCCAGGCAATCCCGATTGCTATCGGGAGGCCGGAGGCATCGGGTTTGCCTTGATCCCGATAGCTATCGGGATTCTTTGTACGCAAGCTCCCATTCCGCTTGCCTTTCTTTTTTTCAAGAAAAAGAAAGTAACAATGCTGAACCAACACGCTTTTCAAATGATGAAAGGATTCCTTGCAAAAAATAGATTGGCAGGTAGCTTCCGACATTCAATTCTAGATAGCTAACGGCAGCCGATTTGTGGCAATCGAATTCCTACTTCAAATACTTTTCCCAAAACGCCAACGTACGGCTCCACGAAAGTTTGGCCGCGGCTTCGTTGTAGCGGGCTGCAGAAGTATCGTTGTGAAAAGCATGATTCACGCCTTCGTACATGTATTGTTCATACACTTTGTTGTTGGCTTTCAGGGCATCTTCGTAAGCTTTGGCACCAGCGTTGATGCGTTCGTCCAGCGCCGCATAGTGCAGCTGCACGGCGGCTTGTATGTTGGGCACTTCGCTCAGCTCGGGCTGGCGGCCATAGTATGCTACAGCTGCTTTAAGGGCTGGCACACTCACCGCCAAACTATTGGCCATGGCACCACCCCAGCAAAAGCCTCCGCAACCAATCTTGCCCGTACAATCTTTGCGGCTTTGCAGGTACGGTACGGCACCGGCAAAGTTGAGCACGTTTTGTTTGGCATCCAGTTTGGCAAACAAGCCACGGGCTTCATCTTCATTGGCCGGTGTACCACCCAGCAGCGATAAGCCATCTACCGCTATGGCTACATAACCCGCCTTGGCAGCTCTGCGGGCCACATCTTCGATATGGGCATTGAGGCCGCGGTTTTCATGAATGATAATTACTCCCGGATACTTTCCCTTTTTGTTGGGCTTGGCCAGATAGCCTTTCATGGTGCCGGCGGTTACGGTGTAGGTTACCTGCTCTGTGGCAATGTCTTCGTCGAGCTCTACGGTTTGCGCCATGGCATAGTTGCCTTCCAGCTGTGGCAGTATGGCCAGTGCAGCAGCGGTGCTGCCGGTAAGCATGGCCAGGCGTTTTAAAAATACCGTGCGGCTAAGTGGCTTGTGCGTGTACTCGTCGTACAGGTTGATGATTTGTTGATCCATGGGATTCTTAATTATAGTAATCAGACTCTAAAAATGCGCAATTCTTTTTATGAATCTTGTATTCGTTCGCATACCCGCTACAATGAATAGACGATTGTCAAGACGAAACGCCTGATTATCTGACAAACGCTATTAGAAAATGAAAAGCTGCGTTCAAAAAATCTAATCACTTTTTAAAACAGGTTATGCGGTTGGAGAAAAAATCTGAACTATATTGAAGAAAAATACCTCACTTATGAAATCAATCCTACCCTTAATGATGGCCATCCTTATTGTGTCTACAGCCGAAGCTCGTGTACTTCGCTATGGCTTTGCTGGAAGCAGTTACTATGCCGGAACAGCGGTTACCAATTTTGATTACACTACAGCCAGTGCCTTATTAGCCGCCGCAAACAATGGTGATACTGTTCAAGTGTATCCCGGTGCTCCGCAAGTTACACTTACCAAACGTTTAGTTTTTATTGGAAGTGGCTACTATACCAGTGGAAGTTCAAGTAATACTAACTTACAGGTAGTGCCGCAGGCATCACTCAACGTAATATTGCAAGCTGGCGGCAATGGCTCTGTTTTTATTGCTCTCTTAATAACTACTTCTACACCCACCAGTGCTACAGTTGAAAACATTGTATTTAGAAATTGCAGGTTTAGCACAAGCGGTCTTAGCCTTGGTACCAGCAGTATAGCCCGCAATTGGCAGATACTCCGCTGCGCAGAAGTAGATTTCGGCGGCAGTACAGGTAGCCGTTTCGAAAACCTGATTATTGAAAATTCTTTAATAGAAAACTCCAGCTTCATCAATAATACAAGTACGGGCACTATCACCAACTGTGTATTTAATGGTACCATCAATTTTGCCAATGCAGCAGTAGTAGTAAGAAATAGTGTTTTTACTGTTGCTTCCACAACAACACCTGCAAATTATATTGCTTGCAGTTTTACCAATTGTCTTTTTGAACGTACCGCAGCAAGTTTGCCCGGTCTTACAGGTACAGCTAACCAGTTTTCTATCAATCCTAATGATGTGTTTGTCGCATTTTCAAGCAATCCTAATAATTTGGCATTAGATAATCGCTTTGTACTTAAGCAAAATTCTCCTGCAATAGGTGCTGGTATTGGTGGGGTAGACTGCGGTATTTTTGGCGGACCTAATCCATATAAGTTATCCGGATTGTCTACTGCACCTACCATTTATAAGCTAACATCTTCAAGCCCTCAGGCCTCAGGTTCTACTTATACCATTACATTTTCTGCCCGTAGCAACGGCCAATAAAACACACTTTTTTCCTTCAATTTTTAGCCATGATAAGATATTTATTATTGGCTTGTGTTTGGCTTATGCCCATACGGCAGCTGTCTGCACAATCCAACTTGGTTCAAGCCGAATATTTTATAAACAATGATCCGGGCACAGGTCTTGGCACACCAGTGAGTATAGTACCTGGGAATCATTTGCAAGATGTAAACTTTCAGGTCAATACCGCTTCACTGCCCACGGGCATTCATTATTTATACCTGAGAGTAAAAGACGCTAACGGAGTTTGGAGTCATGCCGGACAATGGATTTTTGCAAGACCCTTTGCAGGTGCACCCGTGCTTCCTGCCTTGCCAGCTGCGGAAAATATTGTACAGGCAGAATATTTTATCAATAACGATCCGGGCATAGGTTTGGCAACGCAAATACCTGTGGTAAGCGCCTTAAACCTACAGGATATAAACGTTACTGTAAATACTGAACCGCTACCAACCGGCATCCATTATTTGTACCTGAGAGTTCGCACAGCCAATGGATTGTGGAGCCATGCAGGGCAGTGGATTTTTGCAAGGCCCTTTGCTGGGGCGCCCATTCTACCTGCACAGCCTGTAGCTACTTCTGTTAGCAAGGCGGAATACTATATAGACAATGATCCTGGTTTGGGCTTGGGTAAACCTGTGGTGTTACCCCCATCTCAAGTACAATTGGCAGATTGGTTGATAGATGTAAATGTGACAGGGCTTAGCACCGGAGGCCATTTTTTATACTTGCGTACACAAGATGCCAATGGCGTTTGGAGCCATTTAGGTAAATGGGATTTTGGGGTAACTGCTGCTGCCGCGGCGCCTGCAATCAATATCAATAGCTTATTGAATACGCCTCAATTTTGTGCAGCAGATAGTTTATACCTGAGTTTTGATGCTTCGGGTCAGTATAACGCTGGCAACATCTTTCAGGTACAATTAAGCGATGCCAACGGAAGCTTTGCAAATCCTGTCCAAATGTTTGCTGTTTCTGGTACTACAAGTAGCATTTTAGGTATGCGATTACCCAGCCAGGTGCCTGACGGTACAGGGTATAAAGTGAGGGTACTAAGTACGAATCCATCAGTGACAGGACAAGCAAGTAGTCAAACTTTATTGATAAGAAACAGACCCTACCTCGGACCAGATACACTTGCAGCAATTGTTTGTTTAGGTGAAATCGTAAACCTCAATCCTTTATACAATACCACCGGCCTTACAGCCCAATGGAATACATCCAATACAGTGACGGCCCCACAAGGCATATATCAGTTGATAGCCACAAATTCATTTGGATGTAAAGACACGGCAGTGGCAACCGTAGGCCAGGAAATAAACCTGTGGAGCGGAGCATCTGATAACAATTGGCACAATCCTGCCAATTGGAGCCGTAATAGAGTGCCGGGAGAAAAAACCCATGTAATTGTGAACACCGCAACAAATTCACCGGTAATATCACAGGCTGATGCCCAGGCTGCAAGTATACAAATTCGAAACAATAGAAACATTCAATTGAGCAACAACCGAAAACTTACCATCACTGCCAAGTGCACAACACTGCCTACACAATAATAATAATGATATTTAGAGGTTTCCTCTTTTGGGCGTAGGAATGATTTCCTACGCCTTCTTATTGATAAAAAAGGCATACCAATAATCTCAGCGTCTAATAAATAGCTTCCGTATTTTCAACGCCCCATTTCTTAAAATTATGATTCGCAAAAAATTCATTGCATCCGCTTTATTCTTGACTGCAGGTATGGCAGCATTTGCTCAGCAAGCAGTTCCTTCATGGCTTCGCTATCCTTCCATCAGCCCCGATGGCAGCAGCATCGTTTTTACCTACAAAGGCGATTTGTACAAAGTACCTGCCAGCGGTGGTACCGCTTCGCTGCTCACCATGCACGAAGCCCACGACTACAATGCCATCTGGAGCCCCGATGGCAAATACATTGCTTTTGCCAGCGACCGCTATGGCAACTTTGATGTGTTTGTAATGCCCGCCACCGGTGGCGAAGCCAAGCGCCTCACCTTCCACAGTGCCGGCGAAGTGCCATTTTCTTTTACGCCCGATGGCAAAAACATTTTGTTTGGTGCCGCCCGTATGGATGCTGCCGGCAACCGACAGTTTCCTACCGGTAGCATGCCCGAGTTGTACAGCGTGTCGGTCAATGGTGGCCGGGTGCAACAGGTACTCACTACACCGGCAGAAGATGTGAAATACAGTGCGGATGGCAAACGCATTTTTTACCACGATAAAAAGGGCGGCGAAAACACCTGGCGCAAACACCATACCAGTGCCATTGCCCGTGATATCTGGATGTACGACGTAACCACGGGCACACACAAACGCCTCACCGGTTTTGCCGGCGAAGACCGTAGCCCCGTGCTGGCCGATGGCGATAAAACCGTGTATTACCTCAGCGAAGCCAGCGGTAGTTTCAACGTGTACAAGATGAATGCGGATGGCAGCAATGCAACAGCTGTTACCAATTTTAAAACGCACCCTGTCCGCTTTTTAAGTGCGGCTAATAATGGTACGCTTTGCTTTGGGTACGATGGACAGCTGTACACGCATGCCAATGGTAAGACCAACAAACTCAACATCAGCATTGTGGCCGATGCCCGCAGCACCAATGAAAAGACTGTGGCAGTAGGTGGCGGTGTAGGCGGTATGAAAGTATCGCCCAATGGTAAAGAAGTAGCATACCTCTTTCGGGGCGATGTGTTTGTAAGCAATGCCGATGGCAGTGGCACCAAGCAGGTAACCAAAACAGCAGAAGCCGAAGAAGACATCAGCTGGCACAGCGATGGCCGCATGCTGGTGTACAGCAGCGAACGCAATGGCAAGTGGAGCATTTACAAAAGTGAAATCGTTCGTAAGGAAGAGCCCTATTTCTATGCCAGCACGCTGGTAAAAGAAACGGTGCTGCTAACGGGCGATAAAAGTGTACTCAACCCCGACATGAGCCCCAACGGCAAAGAGCTGGCCTACGTAGAAAACTACAACACCCTCAAAGTGCTGAACCTCGCCAGCAATCAGAGCCGCACTTTGGTAACCCAAAAAGAATGGCTGAGCTGGGGCGATGGTGGCCATGGTGTAAGCTGGAGCCCCGATAGCAAATGGTTGCTGGTGAGCTTTTCGGAGCAAACCATTGGCAATGGCGAGATTGGCATTTTGAGTGCTGATGGCAAGCAAAAAATCAAGAACATTACCCAAAGCGGTTTTGGCGATAGCGGCCCCAAGTGGATGATGAATGGTAAGATGATGCTGTGGTTTAGCGACCGCGATGGCTTGGCTGCTAAGGCCAACAGTGGCGGTGCCCAGCGGGATGCTTACGGCTTGTTTTTTACACAAGATGCCTGGGACAATTTTAAGCTGAGCAAAGACGAAGCCGCATTGGCCAAAGAGCTGAAAGAGAAAGCCGAAAAAGCCGATACTACTAAAAAAGCAAAGCCCGCCAAAGACAGCGTCATGATTGATTGGGCTGGCTTGGACATGCGCAAAGCCCGCCTTACCATTCACAGCAGTAGCATGAGCGATGCCTTGGTAGACAATGCTGGTGAAAACCTGTATTACCTCACCCGTTTTGAGCGGGGTGTAAACCTGTGGAGCACCAACCTGCGTACCCGCGAAACCAAAATACTGGCGCCACTGGGTGCCAACGGTGCGGGCAATATGCAGTGGGATAAAGAAGGCAAAAAAATATACCTGCAAACCGATGGTGGCATTGCCAAAATAGACCCTGCCAGCGGCAAGGTTGACCGCATTGGCATTGGTGGCGAAATGCTGCTGGATGTGGCGGCAGAACGCCAGATTATGTTTGAGCATGTAGTGCGTCGTACGGCAGATATTTTTTACAAGCAAGGCTTTCATGGTATTGATTGGAACAGCATGAGTGCAGCCTACCGCAAGCAACTGCCACACGTGGGCAATGGTTACGAGTTTAGCGAACTGCTGAGCGAACTGCTGGGCGAACTCAACGTGAGCCATTGTGGTAGCAGTTACTCTTCCATGGCGGCCATGGCAGATGCCACCGCTTCATTGGGTGTGTTTTACGATTATCAGCACAAAGGCAATGGCGTTAAAATTGAAGAAGTGATTGCCGGTGGTCCGTTGGATAAGGCGGGTTTCAATATTGCAGCGGGTACCATCATCGAAAGCATTGATGGCGAAACCATCACTGCCGATAAAGACCTGGCGCAATACCTCAACCGCAAAGCGGGTAAAAATGTGCTGTTGGTATTGAACGAAAATGGTAAAAGCCGTGAGCTGGTGGTAAAGCCCATTAGCACGGGCGAAGAAAACGGCCTGTTGTACAAGCGTTGGGTAAAACGCAATGCCGATGAAGTAGACCGCCTCAGCAACGGGCAGTTGGGCTACATTCATGTACCCGGCATGAACGATGGTGCCTACCGTACCGCTATTGAAGAAGCCATGGGTAAATATGCCGGCCGCAAAGCCCTGGTGGTAGATACCCGCAACAATGGCGGTGGCGATTTGGTGGCCGACCTTACTATGTGGTTGAGCGGCAAACGGTTTATGGAATACAGCAACGACAAAGAAGTGTCTAACTACGAACCTACTTTCCGTTGGAACAAACCCAGCATCAGCCTGGCCAATGAGGCCAACTACAGCGATGGTCATTGCTATGCATTTGCTTACAAATACCTACAGCTGGGCAAGCTGGTGGGCATGCCGGTACCAGGTACTTGCTCCTTTGCCGGTTGGGAAATGCTGCAAGACGGACAAACCCGCTGGGGTACCGTACCCATGGGCGTTCGCATGATGGATGGCAGTGGTAAATATTTGGAGAACTTCCAAACCGAACCCGACATCAAACTGATGAACGAATACACGCAGGTAAACAAAGGCAAAGACCAGCAGCTGGAAGCAGCGGTTGCAGAGTTGATGAAGGAAGTGAAATAAATATTTGCCTATGCAATAAAAAAATGCCACCTGTTGAGGTGGCATTTTTTTTATGAGCAGCAGCCTGAAACACAAGCCACAAAAAAAGAGCCTATCAAATAAAGCACCGATAACCAACTCGGGATTAATGAAAGGCTCAGGTACAAAAGTAAGCAAGGTAATGAATACGCAGGGCGACTTTTTTCAACGCAAAGGCGCAAAGCCGCGAAGGCGTTTTTACCGCAGGGAAAGGAGGAGCGGAGAATTGAGTTGTGTCCATTCAAATACATTCGTTATTCAAAACTCAAATCAGCTTCAAAGCGTTGCATGTTGGGGGTGCAATATGCTTTGCAGCGAAGTACATCCTCTACAAACTCCGAAAGTGGCCCGGACATGTAGCCAACGTACATGCCTTCGGCTTGCTGCTGGTTGCTAAAAAAAGCGTGATAATATCTGGCATCCACGCTGGGGTAGCCGGTGGTTGCATCATCTTCCGATTCGGCAACAATATATATGTGCTGCTGCTCGAAACTTACATACCACCACCTGTTGTAAATGCCCGGCGGTATTTCGGCACCATTCCAAACATCTTCGTGGTAAAGGCGCAATTCAATTTGCCAATTACAATTTGGCGCTACGGCCGGCGGCGTAGCATTGGCCAACCATTGTTGTAGGGCTGCTGCTGCATGTTTCAGCTTGGTATCATACGGATGCATGTCAACAATCAACGATACAAAAGCACTCAGCGGCTGCAGCCATGCATGTAGCTGCGGGTAGGTAAAAAGTTGGGGTTGTGTTTCGTTGTTAAGTTTGCTCATTGCAGAATGATTGCTGATGGATTAGCATATTAGCGACAGCTATACAAAATCATATTCTTCTTACTGTGAATGAGACAATAAACGTACATCTTCTATCATCATGAATTGGTGAAAAGCATAATCATATTCCGAAAGATTGTCGGGAACAGTGCCCGAGATGGTGGTTCTTGTGGCTATATCCCATATGACTAAGTTTTCAGCTTTTCCTCTTTCAACCAGGGTTTCCACGGTATCCTTATAATCCCAATCAAAAATTTGGTTCATGAGCTTATCGCCCATGTACAGTACATTGTTATGGCCGAGCAATTTAGCCGCTGCCAGTGTTGCGTTTCTGTATGTACCAAAAAAATCCTTTTCACCAGTATCAAATACAACATCTGTAGCAAAAGATGTCCATTCGTAAGACTGTTCGAGATACAGTTGTACCAGCTTGGGGAAAATGGTAATGGTAAGATCAGATTCTTGTTCGCTCTGGTAGTATCGCAAATCAAAAGATTGATTGTGCAACCATGTAATGTCAGGATCATCTACCCAATCTCCACTGTTGTCCGACAACAGACTCACACACCATTGTTTGGTTGGAAAAAACTCCTTATGCTCCCTTTTCCGCTGAAAAATATTGATGGATAAACGGTCTGCCACCTGTGCAAGAATGGAAGCACCACCTTGCTCAACATCAATTGTATGATTGGATAATGCGCAAATATTGGTACCCATGTGTTGGTGCTTTTTTTTCTTATCGATTGGTATCCTTACCTACCAAAACGGTAGCGATTATTTTTTGCGCTGCTCCTGTTTCATAAAGCTTTCAGCAAGTGCAATGCCAACCATTGTTTCTTTTTCAATTTGTGTTTTGGCATAAACACCTAGCTTCATTACCCACTGTATTTCTTCGGGTAAATAGTGCCAGCGATAATTGTTGCAGGTTGCACAAGCAGGCAAGTAATTGTCAACCGAATGTTTGCCACCGGCTACATGTGGTACTACGTGGTCTGCATGAAAATTATCTGCCGTAAGCTTGCCGCCACATACATGACAACGCTTGCTGGTTTTTTGCAGCACCGCCAATCGTTGCGCTGGTGTTAGCCTGCCTGTTCTGGCATGTTGCTGCTTTCCTGCTTTTCTTTTTTGGTGTAAGTAGGCCAGTCTTCGGCTGAGTTGCTTGGCGGATTGCATGAGGCGGATTTTACCAATAGAAATGGTTGAACAACCATTATGTGTGTGGGGCGGAAGGATTCCTTTGACCAACATGCGAACAAAAATTGCTTATTGACATTTCCATGGATCAAATACAACATCACCTGTACCACCAACAACTGAATCTACCACTCCATAGGGAGAGGATGAAACATCGTAGCAAAAACTGAATTTTCGGGCAGTGATTTTTACAATGTCAATCGTAAGTCTAACCCCTCTTGTACTGTTTGGCGCCGATACAATATCACTCGATTTAGGGGCTATATCTGCAACGGTTATTGCTTCTGTTTTGTAAAGACCTCCCCCTTCTTTCCAGTAGGAAACCTCTAGTACTAATAAATCGATTGGATACTCAGATTTATTACTCACTTTAAGTAATATATTTTCAAAACCACCAAATGAAACCGGTGTGTAGGACTCGATTTCTGCTTGCAAAAAACTTGTCCAATTATTCCGTAAGTACATTTGACGTTCCGAAATTTCTCGAATCCTTTTCTGTTGATCTGCTTGCTTTTTTGCTAATGTGCTATCATTTATTTGCATCTGTTGTTGAGTGGACTGAAGTGAATTTGCTAAGGATTCATTTTCTTTTTGAACCTTTTCTTTTTCTTGTCGAAGTTGAAGAGTAAACACAACAAGAGCAATTATAGCTACAACTGAAATGGCAATTAATAAAGGTTTTTTATATGGTCCTTTTCTTTTTGCAATTACAGCCGACTCTTTATCGGTTTGGAAAAATGGGGGCGGAGCAATCGGTAACGGCTGATTTGAATTTGATTGATACGAAAAGGGAGGTGGTTGTAATTGAACAACAATTGATGCAAGCTCAGGCAAATGTTTTGCCTGCATCCATTCTTGTAAACCCTCCCGCCAAATCATGGTTTCTGAATTTATTTTGCCGGAAAGTTGGTCAATATTGAATGGTCCTTCTTGGCGACTGCCATCATGGATAAAATATTGATGCATAAAAGGTTTTTATTGTTTTAGGAAAAAGAGGATTAAAGAAAATAAGCAATCAACTTATTGGCTGGTAACGTTCAAACGGCCACCTGTTGCAACATTTACTGAAGCCCCGGTTTCCGCTTTAATACTTCTACATATGCCTGTTACTCCATTTGCTATAATGGGTGAAAAGGGCGTTCCTGCCTTTATAATGATATCATCGGTATTGGTGGGTAATCTACCAGCCGACCAGTTGTTTACATTATTCCAGTCACTATTAAATTCACCAGTCCACAAAAATTGATATGGTGTTCTTGTTATTTGTACATCAAGTAAGTATGTGCCAGTCATGCCTTCGAAAAACCCACCGACCTTAAAGTAGAGCGTACTGCCACCACTCACCACCAAGTTTTTGGGCATGGTATCATCGTAATTGCCAAACCAGTTAGTGCCAGCATTCTTTGAATAACTAAATAATACATCTGCTGAATATACATTGCCATTTGAGGCGTTGTATGAATCGTGAGCCCTTGCCCGAATGCTGTAATTGTAGCCTGCCGGCAAATTAATTTTATAAAAATCAGAATCCGTAGCTACATGTAGATTGGCACCTGTGGTGAGTACAGCTGCATTGTTGCTACTAAAAGCAAGTGGCAAACTATAGGCTTGTGCTACACCATTATTAGCTTCATATATGTCTGGGTTCGGCCCTTGTATAGTCACCTTTATGGGATTGGGATAATAGCTTGCCCCTGCAATTATCCAACTACCATTAGTTTTTTTTGTTTGAACTACCAACAAATAGGAGCCAGGCTTAGACACGATTGCATTCGTAGTAAAATTTAGGTAGGGTGAACTATAATGATAACCAGACCCGAGGCCTGTAGATTCTGAAATGGTTCCGATTGTTTCGGCAAACAAGCCATCTAATTGGTACAAATTCACCTGATACTGACCAACAAAAGTTGTGGCACCTGTATTAGCAATGTCAAGATTAACGGTTGCGGTTTGTCCTTGTTTTAATACTCCTCCGTTGGTGATGGTTATGGGTGAATACAACTCCATGTCTGCTTCATTTACCACCGAAAGCGGCACCAGGTTTTTAAAGTTTACATTATCACTTACGAGTGTCCAGGTGCCTCCTGGGGGCCTAGAAAAAATGCCTATGAAGTAATTGCCCGGCACCATTTCTAAAATACCAGGGTTGGTAAATTGAAGATTGCTACTGTAGGCATAGCCCGCAGCCAAGGCGTTGTTCGATTTTATTTCTACAAAATCTACAAACTGATATGTATTATCAAATACGGCAGCGCAATAGTCGCCGCTAAATGCCCCTGTGCCAAAGTTTGCAATATTGGTAGAAACAGAAAAAGCACTGCCGTAGTTGATAGAAGTAGCCGATGGCGTTACATAGTCGTACAGTTTTAAATTAAATGCCGGGGTACTGTTTGCTGCATCACAGGCATTGGAGAATGGCAGGGTAGAACGATAAGTACCATTTTGCATGGCCGTTTGCATTCGGGTCATTTGATCCCGGGTGAACATATTTTTACAATCATCGCTTGTGTAATCCATGTAATTCATGAACATTTCTCCAGTAGTATTGCCCTGACAAAAACCAAGATTATGAGGATGAGTGGGGCAACCAAAATTCTTATCATAAGCTGGAGGTGTATCACCACAATAATCGGTTTTGCAGGTGCCGTCACCCCAAATGTGCCGTAGCCCAAGCCAATGTCCAACTTCATGAGTTGCAACTCTACCTTTATTATAAGGGGGAATTGCAGTTCCAATGTTGCCAAATGCATTTTGATTCATTACTACTCCAGAGGTTGTAGCTGTTTCGCCAGTAAACATTCCAGATAGATTACTTCCAGCTGGAAAAGTTGCGTAGCCCAGCAAGCCTTCTGCATCCATGTCTACAACCCATATATTCATATATTTTTTGGGGTCCCAAATTGTATTTGGTTTTACTGTATTCTCCATGAATGATTTAAAACTGGCTATTGTATAAAATGAATTCGGATTCTGCCAGCCCCTTGCCTGCCAGTTTATTCTATCCACCCCAACTTCACTTAATGTGGCTCCACTCGGATTTACCTTGGCCAAACAAAATGAAATGCCCGTGTTGCCTGCTTTTGCTGCTGCAAACACAGCTGGCACATTACCTATGTCTGCATTCGTACCCGAAAAATCTGCATTCAGAATATTGATTTGTGATTGTACCTGCGCCAACGAAATGTTTTCATTGCTACCAACCGCATCTCCGTTATGGAGTATATGCACTACTAAAGGAATATTGTAGTTGGCCATTTGGGTGATACCACTTGCTTTATTCTTTGTGTATTCCACCACTTTTTGGCTAAACCAATCTTCCCACGCAGCTTCTGGCACTTCGGTAGCACAGATCCTTTTGGGTGTTGTGCCCTGACCATGAACTTGCATTGAACAAAAAAGCAGTGTGATAATGTAAACAAAGAGTTGTAGTGTTTTTTTCATAAGTGTGTTTCTAAAAATGTTTGAATTTTTAATCCCCTCACTCCTCCGGCATCTCACCCACCACCTTCATCGTTTCCACACTTACCCGGCACACCCGGTCGAGTAGGTCTATCACTTGTGTTTTGTAATCGGCAAACTTGTAGGTGTTGAAATGTTCGGCAATGGTGGGGTCGCTGGGTTTCTTTTCTTTGTATTGGTCGAGTATCCATTCGAGGGCACTGCGGTTGCCGAGTTTGTAGGCCCAGGCGCTGGGTGGTATGCCGTGTAGCTCGGTGTTGTCGTCCAGCAGAATGATGCCCCTGTCTTTATCGGCTTTCAACTTGGCTTTGGGCTCAGCCTTCGCCTCCATCTCTTTTCTGATTAGGCCCCAAGGTGCTACGGTTTCATAATGCAAATGCAACTCCATGAGCTGCTGGCCCCAGGCGGCCCATTGAAAAAAGTTGTTGTACAACGGTATGCGGGGAAACTCCCGTTTCAAATTCAGCGCATACTTGCTGCGGTACGCCGGATGGTGCAACACCGCATAGACGTAATGAAAAATGTCCTCCTTCTGAATGGCTGATGTACGATGTACGATGTCTGATTGGTAATGCGTGGTAAATAAATCGAGGGCCCAATCGGTGATGTTGTCGAGTCTTTTGTTTTGGGGGAAATGAAATAATGGGACGACTTTAGTGTCTCCAGTGAAATGCCAATCGGAAAAGGTTTCTGATGCAAGAAATCTTAAATCCAACCCATTGACATTAAAACAAATCGACTTGTTTTCAGCTGAGAAATAATCTTTATTGCCGCTAATTACATCTTGAAGAATTGGATGAATTGCAGCATGAACTTTCACAAATGGGCGATAATTAACTTGACTAAAAGTGATATCGGAAAAATCAATTTGCATTCTTCTCTTTGCTTTTAGCTTCAGATCACGACTCCATTTTATTGATTGATCCAGTTTTTGTGCGTCAGTTTCGCCACATGACAAATTGAATCTCTCTGCGAAAAGTTTCACTTTATCCTTCAATTGCAATTCATCAAAGTCATATACCCATTCATCACGTGCCGTATTTATTCCATTTGAAAATTCAACGCAAATACAATTTGTTTCCTTCTTATCAATGAAAGGAATCAATTCTTCCCAATCATTGTCAGTTTGTCCTAACCAATTATTATTCTTGTCCGGCACCACATGTGCAAACTCAATTTTCTCTATCGGGTGTTCGGCTATCCATTGCAGTTTTTCTTCTTTGCGCATCTCATCTTCCAGGGCAGCGTATTCTATGCGGCAGTCGTGGGGCTTTAGCTTGCCGGCACTGGTTTTTACCAAAAACAAAATAGCTACACCAGCTTGTATGCCAAATACATTGTGCGTGGTGCCAGCTATTTTGGGGTTGGCCCGTACATCGCTTTTGGTATCGAGTATGTAGGCGTAGTCAAATTCGGTTTGCACTATTTTCCGAAAGCCATCAAAAGTGCGGCTGTCTATAAAGCTGCGGTTGGTAATAAACGCAATCACGCCATTGTCGTTCAGCCGGTCCATGGCCCAGCGGTAAAAGCGGCTGTACATATCGTACAGTTTTGTTTTTTGCGCCGTGCTTTGTTTGATGAATGTGTCTTTTATGCGTTTGTCTATTTCGGTATAGTTGCGGTTTTTGTTGTTGTCGTTTTCGTTTTGCTGGTTGGCATTGTACGGTGGGTTGCCAATGATGACGCTGATTTTGCGTTGGTTTTGTTTTTTAATACGGGCGGCGTTTTCGGCACTTACGCCAAAGAGGTCGCCCTGTTTGCCTATCCAGTTAAAGCCGGTATTGTCTAGCGTATCTACCAGGCAAAGGTTTTCGTACTCGGCGTATTCGCCCGTTTTTTGCTTGTAGGTGTATTCAATGTTGAGGTTGGCTATGTAGTAGGGCAGTATGGCCAGTTCGTTGGCGTGTATTTCGTGCAGGTATTTATGCTGCAGTTTGTTTTTGGGCAGGTAGTCTATAATGTCGCAAATAAAAGTGCCGGTGCCGGTGGCGGGGTCCAGTATGTCTACGTTTTTATCGGCCAGTGTTTTGCCAAAGTGTTTGTGCAGCAGCCAGTCGGTGCTTTTAATCATAAACTGCACTATCTCGTTGGGTGTGTACACTATGCCCAGTCGGTCGGCCGCTTTGGGGTTGTAGGCTTTGTAAAAGTTTTCGTACACCACTTTCAAAAACTTTTGTTTCTCGTGGTGGTCGGCTATGCCAGCGGCGGCAGCATTGATGGTTTGGTAGTAGTGCTGAATGCCGCTGAGTGTATTGCGGCGGGTGGCACCGGTAAAAAAAGTTTCTACCACCTGGTTGAGCTGGCGGGCTATGTTGTTGTCCTGATGAAAATGTGGTTCATCAAAAATGGTATTGAAGATATCGGCACTGAGGATGTGCTGAATCATCATTTCCCGGATGTCTTCGGTACTAATGTCGGGGTTGATGCTGCTTTGGCAGCTTTCGTGAAAGAGTTTGAATTCGCGGTGGTAGGCTTCGTTGCTGCCAGCATCTTGTTCGGCTATCAGCTGGCGCAGGGTGTCGGTTACCTTGGGTATGTCTTGTTTAAACAGGTCGATGGCCTTGCGGAAGTCGCTGATTTCTTTGCGTTGGTAGGCAATAAAGCGGTCGAGTATTTTATCGAGCTTGTCTTCGTCTTGCATGGGCACCCGCATTACTTCGTGTCCATCTTGTATGAGCACGGCCGTTTGCGAGTCTTCAAATAAAATGTTGTCGTTGGGATAGCCCTTGTCAAATTTCTTGCGGATTTCTTCGTCTATGTTATCGGCTTCGTCTTTGCTTTCCCAATAGCCATGGTCGAGGCGCAGGGCATCTTTCATGGTGCCATCGGGCGTTACATTTTTGCCATTGCGGTTTTTAATGGTGAGTTCGGGCACCAGTACGAGGTTGACTGTGCTGGCGTATTGGTTCAGCAGGTTGTAAAAAGCATTGCGGATGGCGGTTTCTTTTTTGCTGCCGCCGTAGGTAATGATTTTCTCTAGTTCGCGGTGGTAATTGCGGATGGCGTAAATAGACATGCGTGGTGATGTATAAGATGGGGCAAATTAAGGAATGCCCGCCGTACATAGCCACGGAGTTTGTTGTTGCAGCTGTTATCACCCGCAACTAATTATTTCAACGCAAAGGCGCCAAGCCGCGAAGGATTTTTTACCGCTGGGAAAGGAGCAGCGGAGAAGAAAGCACTGTTTTGCCTTGTGAATAAGTATCCCTATCCACCAAACAATTCGTGTCATTCGTGACCATTCGCATCAATCTGTGCTAGTGTTATCCCCATCACTTCCTGCAAAAAGCGTTTCACTTCGCGTTGTACAGCAGCTACATCTTTGCTTTTGATGGGAGAGCCCTGCACATGGTCTCCTGTTGTAGCTAATTCAACCAATTGTTTTTTATCAGCAGCAGTGCCCAGCGAAGTATGCATCTCCCGCATGGCACTCACTTTTACCACGGGGTCTTGTTCTTGTTCGTTTTTGTAATAGGCGAGAGTGAGTACGGGTTGCTTCACTTTCGCAAATGTTTCGGGCACCATGGCAGTTTCTAAATATTCCTGCAAGGCCACCAAACTTTCTATGCGGTACTCGTAGTTCCAGTACTGCTTGTAAATAGGCCGGTTGTCTGTCACGGTACGTGTATTGCTGCCAATGACCAGCTCGGCTATTTGCTGGCCCCAGTGGTTGTTGAGCAGCCATGCATTGGCATCGTTAATGCGGATATTGGGCGATATCAAAATAAGCCCTGCAATTTCCGGATACGTGGCAGCCAGTTGCAATGCCACCGAGCCGCCGGTGCTGGTACCCATTAGAATAACTTTTTTACCCAACTGCTTGCCAATGGCATACGCCATTTGTGCCGATTGCCACAGGCCTTCGGGGCTGTAGTGCAGTAGCGGTGCGGCGGTATCTACTCCATGCTGGTCGAGGCGGGCCAGGTACAGGTTGGCTCCCAGTGCTTTGGCGATGTCGCGGTGCGTAGGGTTGCCTTCTTCCTGGCTGGCACTAAACCCGTGCAGGTACACCAGTGCATACTCGGTTGGTTGCTGCAGGCTATCGTTGTACCAAACAATGCGGGCTTCATTGTTGGGTTTTAGTTTGTGTTGTGCTTCTGTTTGCTGCACAAATGCAGGCAGTGCAGCAGCAGTGGGTACATTGGGCAAAGCAGTGTTGTACACCGGTTGTTTGGGCGAAGGCCCGGCTACATACAATACCATTACTACAGACAGCACAACCAGGGTGCGGGTAATCCAGCTACGCATAGCACAGATAATTTTTTACGAATGATGAAACAAACAGGTTGAGGCGGGAAGATAATATGCAAAGCCTACACCAGCCGGCACAAAAAAGCTGCTACAAGAATGCAGCAGCCTTAAAATAGCCCATGGGGCCAGAGTGGGGGGAAGATCGTTTAAGGGTTTTTCAGATGCTTCAGCGTGTTGGTGAGTGGAAACAGTTGATGGGTGATGTTTGGACTTCGAAAATAGCCGCCAGCATGTATTTTTGGAAGCGCCATTCTATTAAACCAGTAAATGGATATGTAAATGACGGTGTATAATATGCCGACATTGTTCATTAAAACCGTGAAGCATGAGCCAGAAGCCAATGACCATAGTGATAGCCGACGACGATCCTGTATTTCGGGAGTATTTGCGGTTGATACTTTCGCCCATGACGGATGTGCATATTGCCGCCGTGTTTGAAGATGCTTTTGAAACCCTGAAATATTTGCAAACAAATGCGGTAGACCTGGCACTGCTCGATGTAGAAATGCCGGGCCTTACCGGGCTTGAGCTGGCCCGCAGCCTGCAGGTAAAACCCATGTTCATGTTCATTACATCGCACCCCGGTTATGCACTTGAAGGGTTTGATGTAGAAGCCATTGATTACATTTTAAAACCCATTCAAAAAGAACGGGTGTACAAGGCCATTCAAAAAGCACAACAGCTCATGCAACTGAAGCAGGCCGCCGCCGCACCCCTGCCCGCACCTGCCGGTACCGACGATGGAGCTTTCATTTTTGTAAAAGAAAAAAATGATTACATCAAACTGGAGCTGGCCCATATTGTGTATGTAGAAGCCCTCAGCGATTTTGTACAAATACATCTACAAAACGGCCATAAGCATTTGGTATTAGTTAATTTGAAAAACCTCGAACCACAACTGAAAGCTGATTATTTTTTGCGCATCTCCCGTACGCACCTCATCAACATTAAAAAAGTAACAGCCCTGCGCAATCATCAGGTAGAACTGGAGGGCATGAGTTTGTCCATCGGTAAGTCGTATCTCGATGCGGTGGAAGCCAGCTTGCTGAAGGACAGAACGATTAGGCGGTTTGCTGATTAACTTCACCGCATGAAATCAATCATTGGCAGCTTATTCCTGTGTATGCTACTGTGCTGGCAGCAACCGTTGGCGGCACAGGCCATTCAAACCATCGATAGCCTGGCGGCCGTGTTGGAAAAGCATCCCGATGCCGACAGTATTCGCCAGCAAGCCCTGCAAGATTTGGGGGCAGTGTATCAGGATGTAGACAATAAACGAGCGGCGCAGTATTACCTGCAAGCTGCAGAGCTGGCGCAGCAATTAGGCTTGGCCCTGCCCGAATGGCGGGCTTGGTATAACCTGGGCTACAGCCACTTTTCATCGGGTAATTACAAAGAGGCTATTGAGTATTACCTTAAAGCCATTCGCATAGCCGAAAAAGAACAATACAAAAGCCGGCTGGCCAACTCATACATGTCGCTGGGCAATGTGTTTATGGAAATGGGCGACTTCAAAAAGGCCAAATCCTACCACGACCAATCCGCAGCAGTTTACATCCGCAACAACGACACACTGGGCCTTGCCAGTTATTACAACGAAATAGGCCTCGGCTTTAGCCGTACCAAACAGTTCGACTCTGCCGCTTTTTATTTCAACAAAGGCCTGTTGCTGGCCCGCCAAATAAATGATGGGTTGATGCAGGCCGACCTGCTGAGCAATCTGGGCCTCAATTACAAAAAACAACAACGCTACCCCGAAGCGCTGGCCCTGCTGAAAGAAGCCTGGTGGCTGGGCCCGCAGCACTACAACACGCCGGATTACAAAGCCGCCCTGCTCAACAATTTGGGTGCCGGCTATATGGTCAACCGCATGTACGATTCGGCCAAAGCCGCCTACTTTGCCAGCATAGCTTACAGCAAGGAGTCGGGTAGTAAAGCTTCGGAAATGGAGAACTACCGCAACCTCGGCGAACTCTTTAGCATGATGAACCAGCCCGATAGCCAGCTGGCCTACATGCAACAATATTATGCCCTCAAAGACAGCCTGCTCAATGCCGACATCAAAACGGCCATTACTCAAAAAGAAGCCGACTATCGGATAGATAAAAAGCAAGCCGAAATAGATACCGAGAAACGCAACCGAAACTGGTTGCTGGCCCTGGTAGCCCTGAGCCTGCTGGCTGGTGGTGCTGTATATGTGGCCTGGCGGCAAACAAACCGTAGCAACAAGCAACTGCTCGAACTCAACGAACGCATTTCGGCACAAAAAAACCAACTCGAAAAACTAAATGCCCTCAAAGACCGGTTGATGAGCATCATCAGCCACGACCTGCGCAATCCGCTGGCCACCATTCAAACCTTTTTCGACATGAGCACCAGCGGCGACCTGAGTGCCGAGCAGCTAAAGCCTTTGCAACAGCACACCAGCAATGTGGTACAAAACACCAGCCACATGCTCGACAACCTGCTGCTGTGGGCCAACCTGCAGGTGCGGCAGGAGCAGCCGGTGCTCAAGCCCATTGCCATCAACCACCTGCCGGCCGAAGTAGCCGCTCAGGTGCAGCCCCAGGCCGATAAAAAAGACATTCAGATTGAAGTACACGTGCCTGCCCAAACCATACAGGTATTGGCACAGGAAGAAATGCTGCGCATTGTGCTGCGCAACCTACTCACCAATGCAGTCAAATTTTCCCGCCCCAATTCTGCCATACAGCTGCTGCTGAAAGAAGAAAATGGAGCCGCAGTGCTGTCGGTAAAAGACAATGGCGTAGGCATGACGCCCGACCAATTGAATGCCCTGATTCAGCAGACCAACAATAGCACCACGGCAGGTACCGGCAACGAAAAGGGGAGCGGCCTCGGCGTATTTCTGGTGCACGAACTGCTCAAGCCCATGCAGGGTCGCCTCGAAATAGAAAGTGCTCAACATGAAGGGTCTGTTTTCAGCGTACGCATACCGCTGTTGCAAACGGCTGAAGGGTAAGCTGCAGCAGGCCTGTTTGTAGAAGCCCGGCCGGCTAAAAACACGGCAGTCTGAACATTAACAGGCACCTCCGCCCGAAAACAACTACCTTCAACGCATTCTGAAGAACCATCACCGGATAAAGAAACCGGTAGTAAATTCTTACAAAACACAGAATGACCGTACATGAGCAGATCACAAGATTCCTGGAACAAAAGAGAAAGAGAGAAAAAGAAGCAGAAAGAAAAGCAAGACAAAGCGGAAAAGAAAGCTGAACGCAAACAGCAGGGTACCCGTGGTATTGATGAAATGATGGCCTACATTGATGAAAATGGCAACATCGTAGACACACCACCCGATCCTACCCGCAAAGTAGAAGTGAAGCTGGAAGACATCGTAATCGGTGTGCCCAAAAAGTCGGAGCTGGATGAGGCAGAAGCCGTTCGTACTGGTATCGTTTCTTTCTTTAATGAAGCCAAGGGTTTTGGATTTATCCGCGATTTACAGTCTGGCGAAAGCATTTTCGTACACATCAATGCCTGCCAGGATCGCATTGGCGAAGGCAATAAAGTACAATTTGACGTAGAAAAAGGTCCCC
The DNA here is from genome assembly GCA_020161435.1 of Bacteroidota bacterium. Taxonomy (GTDB): domain Bacteria; phylum Bacteroidota; class Bacteroidia; order Chitinophagales; family Chitinophagaceae; genus Phnomibacter. The sequence continues at coordinate 346,581 of JAIUNV010000001.1, forward strand.
GTGGTTTGCAGGCCGCACAGGTAAAACTGGCACCCTAAACCATTCATTCATACATCATTGGCAGCAGCCGGAGCTTCTTGCTTCCGGCTGTTTGCTTGATACCAACGGGCAAGGCAACACAATCTTCACAAGCCATTTCGGCCAAATGGCTGTACCTTCGCCGCCATTTTACACCGGGCCCTTCATCGAAGGACAAATCCGGGTCATTTTTTGAACCATAACCAAGCATCCCTGTCAGGGGGACGAGAAAGGTTACTTTTATGCAAATCCGCAACATCGCCATTATTGCCCACGTAGACCATGGCAAAACAACACTGGTAGACAACATCATCCGCAGCTCCAAGGTTTTCCGCGACAATCAGGAAGCCGGTGAACTCATCATGGACAGCAACGATCTTGAAAAAGAACGGGGCATTACCATTTTTTCGAAAAACATGAGTGTAGTGTACAAAGACGTGAAAATCAACGTGATTGACACGCCTGGTCACGCCGACTTTGGTGGCGAAGTAGAGCGGGTACTCAAAATGGCCGACGGTGTTATCCTGCTGGTGGATGCCTTTGAAGGCCCCATGCCACAAACACGTTTTGTACTGCAAAAGGCCCTGCAGCTCAACCTGCACCCCATTGTAGTTATCAATAAAGTAGACAAGCCCAACTGCCGCCCCGACGAAGTACATGATGCGGTGTTTGAACTCTTCTTCAACCTCGACGCTACCGAAGAGCAGCTCAACTTCCCTACCTTCTATGGTAGTGGTAAAAACGGCTGGTTCAACGATAGTCTGACCCCAACCGACAACATATTGCCGCTGATGGATGGCATTCTGAAGCACGTGCCCGAACCAAAAATTCAGGAAGGCACTTTGCAAATGCAGATTACCAGCCTCGATTACAGCAGCTTCCTCGGTCGTATTGCCATTGGCAAAGTAGCCCGTGGTATCATTAAAGAAAACCAACCCTTCAGCCTGGTGCAGGCCGATGGCAGCATTAAAAAACAACGTATTCGTGAGCTCTATGTGTTTGAAGGCATGGGCAAGCGAAAAGTGACCGAAGTATATCCCGGCGACCTTTGCGCTGTGGTAGGTGTAGAAGGTTTCAACATTGGCGATACCATTGCCGATTTTGAAAACCCCGAAGCCCTGCCCATCATTAGCGTGGATGAGCCTACCATGAGCATGCTGTTCAGCATCAACAACTCACCCTTCTTTGGTAAAGACGGCAAGTTTGTAACCAGCCGCCACCTGCGTGACCGCCTGATGAAGGAAACCGAAAAGAACCTGGCCCTGCGGGTAAAAGATACCGATAGTGCCGACTCTTTCCTGGTATACGGTCGTGGTATTCTGCATCTGGGTGTACTCATCGAAACCATGCGCCGCGAAGGCTACGAACTCACCGTAGGCCAGCCGCAGGTATTGGTAAAAGAAATTGATGGCCACAAAAATGAACCTTACGAATCGCTGGTAGTGGATGTGCCCGAAGAGTTTGCTTCTAAAGTAATTGACCTGGTTACCCGTCGCAAAGGCGAACTGCATGTGATGGAAACCAAGGGCGAAATGCAGCACCTCGAATTTGAAATTCCCAGCCGCGGTTTGATAGGCCTGCGTACCAACATGCTGACCGCTACTGCCGGCGAAGCTGTAATGGCGCACCGCTTTCTCGATTACAAGCCTTGGAAAGGACCCATCCCCGGTCGTAACAACGGTGTGATGCTGGCCAAAGAAGCTGGTTCTACCACTGCCTACTCGCTGGATAAACTGCAGGATCGTGGTTTCTTCTTTGTAGACCCCGGTGAAGATGTATACGCCGGTATGATTATTGGCGAAAACAACAAGCCTGGCGATTTGATTGTAAACCCCAATGAAGGCAAAAAGCTCACCAACCACCGTGCCAGCGGTAGCGATGCCGCTACCAGCATTGCCCCCAAAACGCTGCTCACTTTGGAAGAGTGTATGGAATACATTCAGCAGGATGAGTGCATTGAAGTAACACCCAACTTCATAAGGATGCGCAAAGTGATTTTGGATGAACACGAACGCAACCGCATTGCCAAGCAAATGAAGAGCGAAGCATAAGCCCTCATGGCCTTTCTGAATAAAGGCCGTGAGATTGAGAATATACCATACAGTCCCGGTAGTGCAAACTGCCGGGATTTTTTTATTGGCATATACCGTTACCTGCAACAGCCAACCCTCTCTTCAGCTGGTTGTAGTCACCTGCCTATATTTGTTTCAGGCTTTTGACAGCCCGCAATTGCATGGTACACCTTCAAATTGAAATACCCACCTGGACAGAGTTTGAAAACCAGCTTTTATACAGTGCCCGGCACTTAGCTGAATCCGGCACCATCAAATTCACCTACCGATTCAACACCAGCCTCAGGCCAGCCACCTCTTTGTTGCACATCAACGGCAAAACCTGTTTTATGGATTGCGCCGACCAGGTTCAATTCATGGAGGACCCCAACCGTTACCATTGCTATTTCAAACGATCGCTGTTGCCGGAAGATTTCAGGGGAAATGTGCACCCCTTGAATCTCATGGTCAATTTTTCTTACAAGCCTTTTAAGATGCTGGCCAAAATTGGGCCGGAAGGCAGCCTGCACCTCATCAGGAAAAACAAGTGTCGGAAATAGTGCGGATACTGGATGTGACAGCCAAAAAAACCAACCAGTCGCACCACGCTATGGACATTCGCCACTTCCCTACCAGTGTGGCGGACAACGGTGGCAAAATTTTATACCTCGCCCGCCTGTGGGACCCTGCCCGCCACACCAATCCGGAAGAGAAGGAAAGAAGAAGGATTCAATCAGAAACCCGTATTGCCATATGCCGCACCATTCGCCGTCATTTTCCAGGCAGCATAGTAGGCCTCGCCAACGAACCCTACACCCAGGCAATGGCGCCCGACCTGGTACTGGACAATTCTTTCACTTCGAAGCTGGCATTTATGAAGGCCTTGCGCAGTACCGACATTTGTTTGGCCGACGATGGCCTGGGTGATACACCGGGTTGGAAAATTGGGGAATACCTGAAGCATGGCAAAGCCATCATTACCACACCCATCCGCACGGTAGTGCAGGATTTCAACAAGGAAGGAATTACCTGGAACTGGAGAAAAACAGGGTGGAAAATGACCTGCTCGACCTGATCAACCAACTGCTGATCAACAAACGCTATACAGCAATGGGCAACGAAAACCTGGCCTGGAGCCAACGCTATTTATACACCGACAATTACCTCAAAAACCTCTTGCACCTTGCCGGTGAAATGCCATAGACTTATGATACCCAAAAGCAGCCGGTTTCACAATTTGTAGTTTGTATATATTTGGCCTTCGGGAACATTACCAAACCATTTGTTACATGCCCATACCGGAGGATGACAATGACAAAAGCCTTCTGCTGAAGGTTGCAGCTGATGATACTGCAGCCTTTGACCAGCTCTATAAGGCACATTGGCAGCCGATGTACAAACTGGCTTTGTATTTTTTGAAAGATGAGGCCGCCGCCATGGACATCGTACAGGATGTATTTGTATGGATTTGGCAGCAGCGGCAACAAATTAAAGTACACACCTCCGTTCAGGCCTACCTGAAAACCGCAGTCAAGTACAAATTGGCCAATTATATTCGGTCGGGAAAAGTACGGCAAGACCTGCTGGACAACTGGGTGATGGAAACCACCTATACCCACACCGGGCAGGATAGCGCCGAACTGCGGGAATTGAAAGCCATCATACAACAAACTATTGAGGGCCTTCCAGAAAAATGCCGCGAAGTATTTACACTGAGCCGGAACCATGGTCTTACCAACCAGCAAATAGCTGAGAAGTTGGGCATTTCTGTGAAAACAGTGGAAAACCAAATGACCATTGCCCTGCGCCGGCTGAGGGCACATACCAGGGAATACATGGTGCTGTTACTGGTAGCTATTCTCTCCCGATAATTTTTTTTGAATGGCTTAGGGGTTAGGGGGCACTTGAGTGCCTTATATGCGTAATGAGTGAAAACAGCACACCAAGCAGGCTGGAAGAAATAGCCGCCAGGATAGCGGATGGCAGCGCCTCCGATGAGCAGATGCAACGCTATCTCCACTGGATGGAGGCAGCAGAGACCAGTGCCAGCCAGACCGACATTCCCGATCCTTACGAAATTGAATTCCTGCTCCAACAACGTATTTGGCAGGCTGCCGGCATTACCCCGGTTCGCCAGGTTCGTCGACCGGTATTGCACTGGCTGGCCGCAGCTGCCATTTTGCTGGTGATTGTAACTGGCACCTGGTGGTACCTGCAGCCCGGCAAGCCATCCGGAGACCAGTTGACCAATCAATCGCAACCAAAGCATGACCGCATGCCCGGTGGCAACAAAGCCATGCTGCGGCTGGCAGACGGCACCTTGGTGCCGCTCGACAGCAGTGCCAACCTAAGCTTTTTACAGCAAGCCGATGCACGGCTCGATGCCGGCGAGGGTCAGCTATCCTATTCCGGCCATGATGCCACTATTGAAAACCATGAACTGATAACTCCGGCGGGTGGTCAGTTCCAGCTTACCCTACCCGATGGGAGTAATGTATGGCTCAATGCCGCCTCTTCCATCAGCTTTCCCACAGCTTTTGGTGGCCAGGAACGCAGGGTGCGCATAAGCGGAGAAGCTTACTTCGAAGTAGCCCATGATGCCGCCAAACCATTTAAAGTAGATATAGAAGGTAAAGCCACAGTCACCGTATTAGGCACACATTTCAACATCAATGCCTATGCCGACGATAATGCCATTCGCACCACTTTGCTGGAAGGGAAAGTGCAGGTGGAAACCGGAAGCAGCCAGCGACAACTGCTGCCCGGCGACCAGGGCATAGTACGCGGGGCCGAGCCTGTGCAAGTACGCCAGGTGAATACGGAAGGAGTAATGGCATGGATGAACCAGCAGTTCTATTTTGACAATGCCGATATACACCTGCTCATGAAAGAATTGTCGCGGTGGTATGGTGTGCAGGTGGAATACAGGAACCAGAAAACCCTGAATCATTTTAGCGGGTACCTGCCACGCCAGGCCAGGCTGAGTGAGATAATTAAGATATTAAAGCTCAGTGGTATACAACTTGAGCTGGATGAGAAAACACTTATCGTAAATGACTAAAAAAGCCACATTGCCTATGCTGAAAAACAAATGCTGAAAAGCTATGAGGCCAAAAAAAACCGGAAATGCTGCAACACTTCCGGCGATAAAAATGGCCACCGCAAAGACTGTCTGATCCAACCTTTTTTGATGAAACCAAAATCAACCAAAACTATGCAAAACGAAGTTTTTTGCAGTAGGAGAAATGCTATTCCAACCTCTCTGATCAAAAAATTACTGGTAATGAAATTATTCGCTGTATTCATGCTCGCTTTTTGCCTCCAGGCCGGAGCCTTCGGCTATGGGCAAAAAGTAACGCTTACAGCTAAGAATGCCTCCCTGAAAAGTGTATTGACGGAGCTCAAAAAACAAACCGGTTACCTTTTCTTTTATAACGATGCCTGGCTCACTAAGGCAAAGCTGGTATCCATTCAAGCCAAAGACCTTCCGCTTACCGCTGTATTGGAACAGTGTTTCAGCGATCAGCCTTTCAACTATGCTATAGTAGAAAAAACGATCGTCATCTCCGAAAAGCCAGAACAGCCAAAGCAGGAAGAAGTGGCGGACTCTACCATCACCATTACCGGTACGGTATTGTCGGCCACCACGGGTCAGCCGTTGAATGGGGCTACAGTGACCTCCAAAAACGGAGGAAACAGCACTACTACCAATGCAGATGGTCATTTCAAAATCCAGGTGACTGAGGGCGACCAATTGCTGATTTCCTTTGTAGGTCACGAAAATTTCAGCGTAGCCATTGGCAAGAACCACCAGTTGAGTATCAGCCTGCAGGAAAAACCGAATGAGCTGAACGCTACAGTGGTGGTAGGCTACCGCACCGTGAAAAAAGGCGACCTCACGGGAGCCATTACTGCCATTGGCACAAAAGACTTTAACGTGGGCGTAGTTACCTCTCCCACAGAATTGATGCAAGGCCGCCTGGCCGGTGTTTCTACCATGGCAAATGGAGGCGAACCCGGTGCAGGCATTGCAGTAAGGGTGCGTGGCTCCAACTCTGTACGTTCGGGCCAGGATCCACTGTATGTGGTAGACGGTGTGCCACTCGACATTACCGACCTGCAGCCTGAAGGTGGTAGCGTAGGCGGCGTGGGTGGTTCAGCCCGCAAAAACCCGCTCAACTTTCTGAACCCCGATGATATTGAAAGTATCGCCATCCTGAAAGATGCCAGTGCTGCCGCCATTTATGGTTCTCGTGGTTCAAACGGGGTCATCATGATCACCACCAAAAAAGGTAAAAAAGGAAAAGGACAACTGGCCTATTCCGGCTATGTAGGATTCTCCGAACTGCCCAAGCAACTACCCATGCTGAGTGCTGAAGAGTTCCGCACCTTCCGCAAAGCCAATGGTGCCACCACCGGCGATATGGGTGCTAACACCAACTGGCAGGATGAAATTTTCCGTACCGCAGTTTCTCAAAACCATAGCCTGTCTTTTGGCGGCGGCTCAGACAATACAAGCTACCGTGCATCGCTCAGCTATATGAACCAGGAAGGTATCATTCGCAAAACTGGTTTGGATAAAGTAACGGCAAGGGTGAACGTAGCTCATGCAGCATTCAACAACAAACTGAAACTTGAAGCCAACCTCACTACAGCCCGCACCAACGACCAACGAGTACCCATTGGCGAAACGGGTGGCTATGAGGGCGACGTGTTGCTTAGTGCCCTCAAGGTGAACCCTACCTTCCCGGTATACAACACCGACGGTTCTTTCTACCAGTATAGCAAAGATGTGCGCAACCCGGTAGCCATGATTGAGCTTACCAACGATAAAACGCAAACCGACCGCATACTTGGGAATATCAGCGCTACATTAAATCTCTTCAAAGGCTTCAGCTATAAAGTAAATGTGGGTGTAAGCAATTCGAAAGCCACCCGTAAGGTTACTCAAAACAAACAGCTGATTTACCTCACCAACTATGGCACCGCCAATGTGAATGACGTTACCATGAACAGCAGCCTCATTGAAAACTTCATCACCTATGATTTCAATGCAGGTAAGTCCAGCAAATTAAATGTGCTGGCTGGTCACAGTTACCAAAAGTTCAACAATTACGTGCATACGCTGAGTGTAGACGGTTTTACAGTGGAAGGCATTGACTACCTCAATGAACTTTCGTTTGGAAACTACACCCGCGCCATTGTTTCATCAGACATCTCTGAAAACGCACTGCAGTCATTTTTCGGCCGTGTGAACTATGACCTGGCTGATAAATATTTGTTTACTGCTACCCTGCGTGCTGATGGTTCTACCAAGTTTGGTGAAAACAATAAGTATGGTTTCTTTCCCTCTGCTTCATTTGCGTGGAAACTGAGTAAGGAAAAATTCATGGAAAACTTCACGGCCCTCAGCGACCTGAAAGTGCGCCTGAGCTGGGGTATCACCGGTAACCAGGAAATCCCCAACAAGATCTCCCAAGTATTGCTGGGTACAACCGGCGGCGCCATCCTGGATGGTTCTACAGGCAATGTAGTAGCAGGGATTACGCTCAACCGTACACCCAACCCTGATATCCGTTGGGAAAAAACGGAGCAGCTGAACCTGGGTGTGGACTTCAGCTTCCTGCGCAACCGCTTTACCGGTTCTATCGATGTGTTCAACAAAAAAACCACCGACGTGCTCTTGCAGGTGTATAGCATAGCACCCGCTCCTACCACTTCAGTATGGACCAATGTGGACAATATGAGCATCATCAACAAAGGCCTTGAAATGGTGCTGAATGGAACACTTATCAACAACAGGAACTTTACCTGGGATGCCGGTGTAAACTTCACTACCATTCGCAATGAAGTGAAGAACCTGCCTATGAGCCGCATTACCACCGGTAGCCCCAGCGGCCCAGGCATCACTGGTTATTCTTCACAAGTGATCATGAGCGGTGAACCCATCGGCACTTTCTGGGGACGTAAGTTTTTGGGCTTTGATGCCAGCGGCAACAGCCTTTTCGAGAAGGACAAGGATGGCAAAGAATTCGACCAGGTTTTGGGCAATGCCATGCCGAAATTCAACTATGGCTTCAACACGTCACTGCGCTACAAGCAGCTCGACCTGGCTATGTTCTTCAACGGCGTGTATGGCAACAAGGTATACAACAACACCGGCAACATCCTGGACCAGCGCACCCTCATCATGAAGGAATGGAATGCAACCAAGGATGCCATTACGCTTCCTGAAAACCTGAATGGAACGCTCACCTACAGTAGCCGCTTTATTGAGCCTGGTTCATTCTTCCGACTGGGAAGCGCCTCCCTGGGATACCGCTTCAATACAGCTGGCATCAGCTGGATGAAGAGCCTGAAAGCTTATGTATCTGCCAACAACCTGTTTGTAATAACGAAGTACAAAGGATACGACCCCGAAGTAAATGCGGACCATGCTTCAAACGGAGTGCCCAGTATTGGTATCGACTGGACCACTTATCCGAAGGCTCGCACCATTACGGCCGGAGTAAACGTAGAATTCTAATCCTCATAACAACGCAAGTTCACCATGAAGAAAATAGCTTTTTATATAGTTTTCGCTGCCGGCCTTTTGGGCATGGCAGGATGTTCGGTAAAAGAAAAAATTCTTGACGAACAGGATGGAACCCAGGCAGTGCTGGATCCGAAGAACATGGAATCGCTGGTGTCGCCGGCGTATGCTTACCTCCGCGACCTGCAAAACCGCAGTGGTGTATGGGGCACGCTGGAAGGCACCACCGATGAACTGGCATGGCCTGCCCGCGGCAGCGACTGGGTGAGTCCCGATTTGCAGACACTGTATACCCATGAGTATACGCCAACCAATTCTTACATCCGCAACACCTTCAACAGCTTCATGCTGGGCATCACCCGTTGCAATGTGGCACTCATGTACCTCACCAAATTTCCAAGTGATGACAAAGTGAATACCTACATCGCAGAAGTGAAATTCATTCGTGCATTGTGTATGTATCGCCTGGCAGACAACTTCGGTCATTTCCCTTTCCGCGAGGCTGAAGAATATGATTATTCATCGTACCCACAGATCCTCGATCGCCAGCAGGCTGTTACCCGAATCATTGCGGAGCTGAATGAGATCATTCCCCAGTTGAAAACAAAATCACAGCTGCCTTACGGTCGTGTGTCGAAGGCCGCTGCGCAAATGTTGCTGGCCAATGTATACCTCAACCACCAGGTGCTTACCGGCACCGCCAAGTGGACTGAAGCTGTCGCACAATGCGATGCCATCATCAGCAGCGGCGATTACAAACTGGCCGATGATTACTGGGCTATGTTCCAGTACAACAATGGCGCATACCTGCATTCCACAGAATCGATCTTGTCGGTTATTTACGATGAAACCATTGCATTGACGGGTGCCGATTGGGTACGCATCACGCTGCACTACAACCAAAAGTTTGGCAATTTCGCCAGCCTCTTCAATGGCTGTTGTACTTCGCCCGAATTTGTAGACACCTGGGACACTACTGATGTGCGTTTCAAAGACACCCGTAACAAAGCTGCTCTTGGCTTCAACCAGGGATTGCTTATTGGTCAGCAGTATTCACCAGCTGGTGTAGCACTCAAAACAAGAACCGGCGAAGACCTCATCTTCACTAAAGATTTTAGCATCAGCAACTCAAAAGAACAGCAGGGTGTTCGTGTATTGAAGTTTGCGCCAAACCCCCGCACCACCAACACCGGTGCTGCCGGCAACGACTTTCCTTACTATCGTTTGGCCGACACTTACCTCATGAGGGCTGAAGCGAAATTGCGCAATGGCGATAACGCCGGCGCATTGTCCGACATCAATACGCTGCGTACCAAGCGTAATCGCCCTGCACTGGCAGCAGTAGCGCTTTCAGATATTTTGAAAGAGCGTGGCTACGAATTTTACTGGGAAGGCAATCGTCGTACCGATATGATCCGCTTCGGCACCTATACTGCAGCACGCAGCCAAAAAGCGTCGGTAACGCCTGATTACAAAATCCTGTTGCCGATCCCGATCAGCGCCATGGAGGCCAACCCCAATCTCAAACAAAATCCAGGATATTAGCAGTCGTTTTAACTACAGGGATTCGGGCTTAGGCCCGGATCCTTTTTTTATTCCCTTCAATCTATGTGTAGCAGAAAAATGCTCATCGCCCTGCTGATGAGTGGCGTGAGTGTATTAGCAACAGCGCAGGATGCCTGGCGCATTGCAGCAGATTCAATCGGTACCGGGTACTACGGCATTACTTCAGGTAACGGTATGATCGGTATCATTTCATCATCCGAACCGTTCAAGGTAAACAACGTGGTATTGGCCGGTGCTTACGACAGCTATGGCCGTGGCAGGGTCAGCAATTTCATCAACAGCTTCAACCTGTTGCAGGCAGACCTGCGTATTGATGGAAGGTCACCCAACCCAAAGGAAATCATCAACTATCGGCAACAGCTAAATGCCAGGAATGGCGGTTTTGAGGTAAGTTTTCAATACCCCGGCAAAGCGGAAGTGAAGTATACCTATTATGCGCTACGCCACTTGCCGTATTGTGTGCTGATGGATGTGGAAGTAAAAGCCCTCAGAAATATTTCGCTGGGTGCATCCAGCATTTTGCAGGCACCGGCAGAGCTGCGAAATACGCAACAATACTTCCAGGAAATTGATCGCAGTCATGTCGGGTTCCCTTTGCAAACCAGTTTGGCGCAAAGCCCAACCGGTGCGTTGCAATTATGTGCTACCACCAGCTTTTTATTTGAAGGAAGCAAAGCATCACAACCCGATATCATTCACCAGACACCCGATGATGGCCGCCATTTCATGCGGTTTCAAACAACGGTGGATTCAGGCAAAACTTACCGTTTTGGTATTGTTGGTGCTTCCATTACTTCGGCCCATCATCCCGATCCACGCAATGAAGCAGAACGCCTCACCATTTATGCCCGCCTCGAAGGTTTCAACCGTTTGCTGAACGGGCACAACAAAGCCTGGGATGAAATCTGGAAAAGTGACATTACCATCGAAGGCGATCCACAAAGCCAGCAGGATATCCGAAACATGCTGTACCACCTGTATGCCAGCATTCGGCCCGGTACTGGTTATTCTCTTTCTCCAATGGGGCTTAGTGGGCAAGGCTACAACGGCCATGTGTTTTGGGATGCGGATGTGTGGATGTTCCCCGTGCTTGCGCTGCTGCAGCCTTCCATGGCCGGGTCGATGATCGAGTATCGTTTTCAGCGATTGCCACAGGCTAAGCAAAATGCTTTATCCCATGGCTACAAAGGAGCTATGTACCCTTGGGAAAGTGCAGTGTCGGGATATGAAGAAACGCCTGTGTGGGCCTTATCTGGCCCATTCGAGCACCATATAACCGCCTGTGTGGCGCTAGCCGCCTGGCAATATTATTGTGTGACACAAGACAAAGACTGGCTGCATGAAAAAGGGTGGCCAATTATTGAAGCTACCGCAGCATTCTGGTGCAGCAGGGTGGAAAGGAACGGGCCCGGCAAGTACGACATCAACAATGTGGTGGCTGCCGATGAATGGGCCGAGAATGTAGACAATGATGCCTTCACAAATGCAGCCGCCAAAGCCAACCTGCAGATTGCAACGGAAGCCGCCTCGCTGCTTGGAAAGTCGGCTGACCCCGATTGGGCATTGGTGGCAAAAAACATCCCGGTGCTGCAGTTTGAAAATGGGGTAACCAAAGAACATTCCACCTACAATGGCGGTGGTATCAAGCAGGGCGATGTAAACCTGCTGGCATTCCCGCTGAAAGAAATAACACAGCCTGCACAGATTCGAAAAGACCTCGAGTATTATGAAACCCGTGTGCCGGTTTCAGGCACTCCTGCCATGACGCAGGCCATCTTTTCGCTGCTCTACAGCAGGCTGGGCGATAGTGCAAAGGCATGGCATTTCTTCCAGGATGCTTATCGTCCCAATCTCAACCCGCCCTTCAGGGTGATGGCAGAATTCAAAGGCGGCACCAACCCCTATTTTCTAACCGGAGCAGGCGGCGTATTACAAGCCGTGCTGTTCGGTTTTGGAGGTCTCGACATTACTGGTAAAGGCGTTACGCAAATGCCTTCCACCCTGCCTGCCCACTGGAAAAAGCTAACCATATCAGGTGTCGGCAAAAACAAACAAACCATAATAGCAGAACAAGCAAAAAGTATAAGAAAATGAAGCGAATCATCATCATGGCAATGCTCATCGCCTTCTCCATGAGTGCCAATGCCATTTCATACGATACCAGCTATAGGTCTGGCAGAAATTATGACAAAGCCATGTTTCGAATGTGGCATGCTGATACAGCCAGGCAGCTGAAAGCATGGCTGGTACTGATGCCCGGAAGTAACAGCGACGGACGACCAGAAGTGGATGACCCGCAATGGCAGGCCTTTGCCGCCAAAAATCAACTCGCATTGGTTGGTTGTTATTTTACCGATAAGCCACACGAATTCATGATGGCTGAAGAGTACATGTATGTGCCTGCAGGCAGTGGCGACACTTTACTGAAAGCACTCAGGCAATTGGCTGTAAAAAGCGGCCATCCTGCATTGGCAAATGCGCCCATGCTGCTTTGGGGCATGAGTGCCGGTGGGCAGTTTAACTATGAAATGGCCTGCTGGAAACCCAACCGCATCATTGGGTTTGTAGTAAACAAAGGCGGGTTTTACTACACCGCCATGTCGCCGGTGGCTACCCGCAATGTGCCAGCGCTGTTCTTTACCGGTGAGAAGGACATGGAATACCGCTCCACCGTAGTAAAAGGCGTGTATGCGCTCAACAGGCGTATTGGCGCCTGCTGGGCATGGGCGCAGGAAACAGGGATTGGCCATGACGTAGGCCGATCGAAAGAAATGGCCCTTCAATGGTTCGATGCTATACTAAGAACTCGCTTTGCCAATGGTCAGCTACAACCCATCAACCAGCAGCAGGGTTATATAGGCCTCCAGCCTTCATTGAACATTGAGCCTGCGGAGAGCTGGAAAAAAACCGATCAATTCATCAGCAGCTGGCTCCCCAATAAAGCGCTGGCTGACCTGTGGCAATCGGTACAGCAGCCTTCCAAATAAACTTACTACAACCATTCATCATTTTGGCGTTGAAAGGGTTTCAGGTGACTCCTGTGTTTTGTATTTTACTGCACTAAACCCTTTTACTATGTCAATGAAAGAAGCCTTTCTTGCCGAGCTCAAATACGAAGCTGGCAACACCCGCAAATTACTGGAAGCGATGACCGATGAATCGCTGGGATACAAACCTGATCATAAGAACTGGAGCATGGCGCAATTAGCCAGTCATATTGCCGAAACCTACAACTGGTACACCGACACATTTTCTACCAACAATTTTGACATGGGCACTTACAAATACGATAAAGGAGACATAAGCAAAGCCTCCAATATTGTAGCCAAATTTGAAGAAAACCTTCCCAAGGCAATTGCTGCGTTGGAAAGTGTACCCGATGATAGCGTTTTCATGGAAACCTGGGCCATGAGTATGGGTGGCCAGGTTTTGATGCAAATGCCCCGGGTGCAGGCCATCAGAACCTTCCTGATGAATCACTTGTACCACCACCGCGGACAGTTTACGGTATACCTGAGGGCAGCAGGCTGTAAAGTACCGGGCACTTACGGTCCATCGCAGGATGAAATGTAACCACCAAATGAAGTATAAGTCGATAGCCGTAGTAATTGCTTGCTGCGGCTATTATTTTTTAGAGAAATACAGGTACAGGTTGATGACTGATAAGAGGAATCCAACCAGCGAAATAACCAGGGTAATCCAAAATCCAACCAAGCGGTAATGAGTGAGTTTAAGCCGGGCTTCCAGGAGCTCTACCTTTTGCTGGTCTTTTTCATTAGCAGGAGGCTTCTCTTTTAAAACATGCTGATCGCTGAGAAATGAAGTATACCCTCCTCGAAGTATCCAAAATTTTCCATAGTTGGTGATGTTCAACACGGTATGTTCAGGATCGCAGTAACTCGCCAGTTTGTCGCGTACCAACTGATGTGCCCAAAGCCTGCATTGCCCCCAAAACGCTGCTCACTTTGGAAGAGTGTATGGAATACATTCAGCAGGATGAGTGCATTGAAGTAACACCCAACTTCATAAGGATGCGCAAAGTGATTTTGGATGAACACGAACGCAACCGCATTGCTAAGTCGATGAAGAGTGAAGCGTAAGCTGTTGAGTAAATAAGTGAATCCCGGTAGTGAAAGCTGCCGGGATTTTTTTGTGCATGATGGAATAGGGCAGTAGCATTCATAGAACTCCCTTTCTTTGCGCCACCTTATTTCAGAAAGTTCAACTCATTTTGCATGAAGCAATTTTTTACACTCTGCTGCGGGCTGCTGGCCATGCAGGCATCCGCACAGTGGAACAACGATCCATCCCTCAACAATCCCATTTCAGTTCAAACCAATTTGCAGTACGCTGCATCCATTACTACCGATGGCGCAGGTGGTGCCATCATTGTATGGAGTGATTGGCGCAGTGGCGAAGGCGATGTGTATGCACAACGGATCAATGCAGCCGGCCAAGTACTGTGGGATGCTGATGGCAAAGCCGTTTGTACCGCTACAGGCAACCAAAATTTTCCAACAATATACAGTGATGCTGCCGGTGGTGCTTTTATTGTATGGCAAGACAATCGTGGCGCTAATCAGGATATTTACATGCAACGTATGGATGCCAATGGCAATGCACTGTGGACAGCCAATGGCATTGCTGTTTGCAATGCTGCAGGTACGCAATACAACCCCAATGTACTCAACCTTGGTGGTGGTGCCTGCATGGTAGCCTGGCACGATGACCGAACCAGTGCAAATAGCGATGTGTACATGCAAAAAATAAACAATGATGGTACTGCAGCATGGGCTGCCAATGGCGTACTCATCAGCAATGCATCGGGGTATCAGCTATATCCAAAAATGACAACAGATGCAGCAGGTGGTGCCATAGTGGTGTGGCAAGACAGCCGCAGTGGTGGCAGCAACTACGACATTTACGCACAACGGATTGATGCAACCGGCGCTGTGCAATGGACAGCCAATGGCGTGGCGGTGTGCACAGCTTCGGGTATGCAGGGCGATGCTGAACTGCTGGCCGATGGTGCAGGCGGCGCATTGATTGTATGGGAAGATTATCGCCCCGGCACCAGCAGCGATGTGTACATGCAGCGCATCAACAACAATGGCGTAGCTCAATGGAACAGCAATGGCAACGCCATTTGCACAGCGGCCAATTATCAGAATGACCCTAAACTGGTAAGCGACGGTAATGGCGGTGCCATCATCACCTGGTTCGACTATCGCAGTGATGGCGGCTCATTTACAAACTTTGATATTTACGCCCAGCGGGTAAACAGTGCCGGTGCATTTGAGTGGACGAGCTACACAACGGGCTTGCCTGTATGTACTTCGGCAGGTCGCCAGCAACTGCCACAAATTGTAACCGATGGTACAGGTGGTGCCATCATTGCATGGCAAGACAACCGCAACGGCAACAACGATGTGTATGCTGCAAGAGTAAGTGCAGATGGCAGCACACCCTGGACAACCAACGGTGTGGTGGTAGCCAATGCGGCTAACGGACAAGACAATCCGGTGTTGGTAAGCGATGGTAGCAATGGTGCTATTGTAGCTTGGGCCGACAACCGCAATAGCAATTATGATTTGTATGCCAGCCGCATATTTGCCGGTGGTACATTACCTGTTGTACTCAATAGCTTCACCGGGAAAAAAGCGGGGGCCACTAACGAACTCAATTGGGTACTTGATGCTACAGCTGCTCACTACCAGGTAGTGTTGCAAGTGAGTACAGATGGTATTCGGTTTAATGATTTGTACAAGCATAGCGTGGCGGTTGCATCTTCCCGTAAGCAATACCAGCACTCAAACGTTGCAGGCACTTTGTACTATCGATTAAAAATGATACAGCCCAATGCTGCTGTTTCTTTCAGCCATGTATTGGTGTTGGGCGCACCTGTATCAGGCACATTTAAATTGTACCCGACTGTAGCACAAAACCAACTGACTGTGCAAGCACCCACCGCTGGCGAACTGCGCATAGTACAAGCCAACGGACAAGTAGTTTACCGCATGATGGTAGCTGCCAATAGCCAGGTGCAAATTCCGGTAACGCAATTAACACCCGGAACCTACTACTGTGTGCTGGGCAATGCACAACAAGCATTCATCAAGCAGTAAAATATTATACAACCGCTGTACAATCCCGGTAGCAACAGCTATCGGGATTTTTTTGTGTATGAAAGATATCATATCACAACAGGTAGAGAGTATATACCTTGCTGCATCCATCAATCCTATTGGCACATGTCCGTTTTTTCTATCAGCCGCCGCAATAAGTTTTTGTTGCATTCTGTGCTGCGTCACGATGTAAAAGCCAGCGTCACTGTTTTTTTTGTAGCACTGCCTTTGTGTATGGGCGTTGCATTGGCGTCGGGTACGCCGGTGTATGCGGGCATTGCAGCGGGCATCATTGGTGGTATCGTGGTGTCTTTGTTTAGTAAGTCGGAGCTCAGTGTGAGTGGCCCTGCTGCCGGTCTTACGGCCATTTGTGCTTCGGCCATTACCGATTTGGGTGCTCCTGAAATCTTTTTTTTATCTGTAGCGGTAGCAGGTGTATTACAATTTTTACTGGGCGTACTCAAGTTGGGTGGCTTCACCCATTTTATTCCTTCTGCCGTTATCAAAGGTATGCTCAGCGCCATTGGCGTGTTGCTCATAGCCAAGCAGGTGCCCTTGCTTATAGGGTATGATAAACCCGATTTCTGGACCAACGAATTGTTTAACCTGCTCACATTTACGCATGGCTTTTCCAAGGTCAAATCTTTTTACGAAGCATTGACTCCCGGTGCCATGGTAATTGCTGCCGGTTCGTTTTTCATGATGTGGGCCTGGCAAAAATGGGCGGCTAAGAAAGTATCGTTTCTGCCATCTTCATTTGTGGTGGTGGTACTGGGCAGTTTGCTGGCGTTGTTGCTCAACAACAGCATTCCATACCTGCAGTTGCAGCCTGCGCAATACGTGCAGTTGCCTGCCAGCATTACCGATGAAATTCGTTTTCCCAACTTCAGTGCCTTGCTTTCCGATGCCAAAATTTGGCGCTATGCAGTGGTTATTTGTTTTGTGGCTTCGCTGGAAACATTGCTGAGCATTGAAGCCATTGATAAGCTGGACCCTTACAACCGGCTGACGCCACAAAACAGGGAGCTGATGGCACAAGGCACAGGCAATATGCTCAGCGGGCTGGTAGGTGGCTTGCCCATTACAGCTGTAATAGTACGCAGCTCGGCCAATGCCGAAGCCGGGGCCCGCAGCCGCATGTCGGCTATTTTGCATGGAGTGTGGTTGCTACTGGCAGTATTGTTGTTGGTGCCACTCATCAACAATATTCCGTATACCGTTCTGGCTGTCATACTCATTCGCACCGGTTACAACCTGGCCAAACCATCTATGATAAAAGCGGTGTACAAGCAGGGCCGCGAACAGTTTTTGCCCTTCATCTTTACCATTGTCGCCATCCTCTTTACCGACCTCTTGATTGGTGTACTGATTGGCATGGTGTATGCGGTGTACTTCATCATCAAGCATACTTACAGGGCAGGTTTTACCATGCAGCATTTACATCACAACGGCCTGCATGAAATACACATTGAATTGGCTTCGAATGTGAGTTTTCTCAACAAGAAAAAGCTACTCGAAACACTCGATGGTATTCCTGAATACGCAGAGCTTACTATCAACGGCGGCGGCAGTGTATATATCGATCAGGATGTGTTGGAGATCATTCAATCTTTCAAACCCAAGGCGCACAAAAAACACATTGCCTTGCACCTTATTAATATACCGGAAGTAGCCACTATCGAACTGCATTAGTGCAGAGTGTGCAGCATTTGCTGTAGTTTTAAAAGGCATTAAGCGATGCATCTTAAAACTACCCTATGAAAAAACGTACAGACAAGCGTCAGTGGTTTGAGCAATACCTGCAAACCCTTCGGGTAAAGCCCGGTAAAAAAGTAAATCTCCGCAAAGACTTTGCTACAGATTACGACCACAAAGCACTCACCAAAGAAGAAGGCGAAATACTGCTGAAAGAAGGGCTGGAGCATGTGTCACAAATGCAGGATAAGTTGTATGCGCAGGATAAGTACAGTGTGCTCATTGTACTGCAAGCCATGGATGCAGCCGGTAAAGACGGCGCTGTAAAACATGTGCTGAGCGGCCTAAACCCCAGCGGTGTAAAAGTGACCAGCTTTAAAACGCCATCGAAGGAAGAGCTCGACCACGACTACCTGTGGCGGCACTACAAAGCCTTGCCTGCCCGTGGCGAAATCGGCATTTTCAACCGCAGCCATTATGAAAATGTATTGGTGACGAGGGTGCATCCGGAGTACATTCTCAACGAGCATATTCCCGGCATTAATTCGGTAAAAGACATTAAGTCATCTTTTTGGGAAGAACGCTACAAGCAAATCAACCGCTTCGAAAAAAATTTGATTGATAACGGCACCATTATCCTGAAAATCTTTTTGCATGTATCGAAAGATGAACAGCGCAAACGCTTTATTGAACGCATCGACAACCCCGAAAAAAACTGGAAGTTTTCTGTAGCCGATGCACAAGAGCGGCAGCATTGGGATGCGTACATGCAAGCCTACGAAGAAATGCTGGCGGCCACATCTACCAAAGAAGCGCCATGGTTTGTACTGCCTGCCGATGACAAATGGTTTACCCGCTTGTGTTTGGGTGCAGTGCTCACTTTTGAATTTGAAAAATTACACCTCGCTTATCCTGCTGTAAGCGATGCTACCCGCAAGCAATTGCAGGAAATAAAAACCGCTTTGTTGGCAGAAGAGCAACCCGCTAAAAAGAAAAGCAAGCAATCCTGATTACTCGTCGGATAAATTGGGTACATGCATGGCAACCGATTTAGATTTTCTGAAATCGGGCGTGTAGTAAAAAAACAACCGGAACGTATGATTCATATCGTACTGGTAGCCGCTGTATTTCTGTTGGTATACATTCATGTAGCCGGCATCGTAGCTCCACGCATGGCCAAGGTTTTGGCGAATGCCAATGAAAATGCGGTTTTGATCGAGTGAGTTGTACACCACTTCTTTGCCTTGGTGCATCATGATTTCATCGGCCAGCACCAGCGACAAACGATGCGGTTTATTGTTGAGCGGAATATTGAAATTGATAAGGTACCGAAGGCGATTGGTAAACCGCCATTTGCCGGTGGGTTGATCGTTGGCTATTTTTTCTACCCAGCGTTGTTCATTGCGAATGCGTTGTAGCATACCAACTTTTCCCAGAGCTCCTGCATACTGTGCTTGCTGATGGATGCGATGCTCATCGCCAAATGTTTTCCAGCCTGCTGTGCTCGGAGCCAGCCAAAGATGGCCATATGCCAATGAAAAAGTGATCTTCTCATTCAGCCAATAGTTGGCACCAATTCGGGCAAAGTAAAAGCTGGCATCTTTCACGCCATTGTTTCTGCGAACATGTACATCGGCCATCATACCCCAGCGGTTGGTAAACCGCATGGTACTATTGATGCTTGTCCATGTATGAAAATTATGCTTTACCTGACGTGCAGGTATTTGTGCAAATGAAGTTGTAGCAAATATCAGTACCGCAAGGCCAGCAAAAAATAGCCGGATGTGATGAAAGGAAGAACGCTTTTTAGAGAAATGCATACTGCAAAGCAACAACATTGCGGGTACTGCTGACGATGATATTCATCAGCTGTAAAAGGAATTTAGGAGCAGGACGGGCAGGATGGTTGACATGGCTGAAAAAAGAAGGTCTCCTGTAGAAACAGGAGACCTCAACGATTGCTTGCCATATGAAAAAAAAGTTCGAAATCTACTTTGTAGGTGTCTGTGCTCTTTCGATTTTCACTCCGGTGTTACCCGTTGTTCACATTCACAATGCAATATTACTACCCCGAAATGCCTGCTACAAGCTAATTTTGGCTGCATTTGATGATGTCAAACCAACACGAAACGGCTGAAAAACCTTGCAGCACAAGGGTTTCGGCCTAAATAGCACATGATGCCCAACCGCCAAACCGACATATTATTTCAATTGATACAAGCTATGGAAAAGGCGGAAAAACGTCATTTCAAGCTGTATATCAAAAAAAACTCCAGCCGCGAAGACCTTAAAATCGTCCGGCTGTTTGATGCGCTGGATAAAATGACCGAGTACGATGAGCGGCAATTATTGAAGAAACTGGCAGGGGTAGAAAAGCCACAACTGGCCAACCTGAAAACGCATTTGTATAAGCAAATCATGGCCAGCCTGCGAGATCTCAAAAGCAAGGATAGTGTAGAACTTCAGCTGAACGAAATGCTGGATTATGGCCGCATTTTGTACAATAAAGGCCTCTTTGCCCAAAGCCTTAAGTTTTTAGATAAAGCCAAAGAGATTGGCTTTACACATGGCAAGTATAATTTTCTGAGCCAGGTTATATCGCTGGAAAAAAAGATAGAGGGTTTGTACATTACCCGCAGTATGCACGAAAGGGCAGAGCAATTATCAAAGGAAGCGATAGAAGTAAGTGCCCATATTTATCAGGTATTTCAGCTCAGTAACCTTGCAGTACGGTTGTATAGTTTTTACATTCAACACGGGCATGCACTCAACCTGGAAGAAGAAGAAAAAATAAAGCAGTTTTTTGAAGAAAATCTGCCTGCCAATGCCCACAGCCTCGATGGTTTTTATGAGCGGTTGTATTTGTACCAGAGCTATTGCTGGTACTCTTTTATACGGCAAGATTTTTTGATGTATTACCGCTACGCCAAAAAATGGGTAAGCCTTTTCGATCAGGATCCGGTGAGGAGAAAAGTAGAAACAGGCCACTACATCAAAGGCTTGCACAACCTGCTGAATGCACATTTCGATTTGCGTAATTTCAAAGCATTCGAAACATCACTCAAAGAGTTTGAAGACTTTTATAAATCGCCGCTTTGTCAGCAGCACGACAACTTTCGCATTCATACTTTCATATACCTTACCAGTGCCCGCCTCAACTGGCACCTGATGTGTGGTACATTTAAAGAAGGCTTGCAACAAGTACCTATTATTGAAGAAAACATCCGCAAGTTTGAGCTGCACCTCGATAAGCACCGGGTGCTGGTGTTCAATTACAAAATTGCATCGCTGCACTTTGGCTATGGCAACTTCAAAGCGGCCATCGATTACCTGCAAAACATCATACACGAACCATTAGACCTGCGTTACGACCTGCACAGTTATGCAAGGCTTATGCACCTCATGGCGCATTATGAGTTGGGTAATGATATGATTATTGAATCGCTGGCAAAATCGGTGTATCGCTTCATGGCCAAAATGAAAAACCTGACAGCGGTAGAAGAAGCCATTTTTACTTTCCTCCGTAAGAATATTCACCTCTCTCCAAGGCAATTAAAACCCGAGTTGGAAAAGTTGCTGGCGCAAATCAAGCAGTTTGAAAAAGACCGGCATCAAACCCGGGCTTTTGCATACCTCGATATCATCAGCTGGCTGGAGGGCAAGGTATCTGGCAAGCCAATGGGGGTGATACTGCAAGAAAAATTCAAGAAGAGCAAACACCGCACTATTGTGCCGCAGTAGTTGCTTTATATGTAAAAACATCTCCCTTTTGTAAGCTGTTGCTATACTGCTGTTGCAACCATTGTAGTTGCTGTTTATCATTTTTTAAATAGGCATCGAAAAACGCAATAGCACCGGTAGTAATGGCCGATAGATGCCGCGTATTGGCAGCACCAAACCTGGGCCTGCTACCACCGCCAAACGTAGCATGAGTGGCTCCGTTGAGCACCAGTAAATACTGAGGACTGCTGCTGATATGTTGATACGGCAACTGCCGTTGTGCCGGATCAAAATTGCCGGTTCTGTCCAGCGGATAATCGTCTTTGGTGCCCGTCATGTGAAAGAGCGGAATGCGAATGTTGGCATAATAATCTTTCAAATTGCCATTCACTTTTTCTGGCGTGTTGGGGCTTAGCACAAGCCCTGCTTTTATTTGTGGCACAGTATATTGATCAATGCGGCCACCCAACAATTCGCCGGCAGCAATCATGGTACTGCGGGCACCGTAAGAGTGACCAGCCATACCAATACTTTCCAAATCCAGATGGCCTTTCAATAGGGCATTTTGCTGTTGCAGTTGTTGCAATGCTTGCACAATAAATGGAATATCTGCAGCACGGTTGGTGAAGTTGGCAGGCTCTTTCAAAGAGTTTTTCAACGCTGCCCCTGCCTGTGTAAGTGGTTTTCCTTTCCACACGGTTTCATCGCTGCCATGGTGTTGTATAAAAAAACATACATACCCATGCGTGGCCAATGCTTCGCCGAGGTAGCCGGCAGCTTCTCTTGAGCCACCCAAACCATGCGAAAAAATGATGACCGGATGAAGCCCGGTAAGCGTAGCTGGCCGGTATAGTTTTACCGGAATGCTGCGCTGGCGGCTATTGTCAGTAAGGGTAAATGTATCTGTAACAAAAGACTGTGCCAGCACCTGCAAAGAAAAGAAGGCACAGCAAAGTGAGGTGAGCAGTGATTTCATGCGGGTGAGACGAGTAAGACTGCTGCAGGTTTAAAAATGCATCAATCCCTGCTCCGGAATTTTGCCTTCAATGGGCCTGTAGAAGTTGGTGATTCTTTCGAAGTCAGCAGCTTCGTTTTCGGTGGTCATAAAGGGTTCATCAAAAATGACTTTGTGATTTTTGAAATCGAAACCCACTATCATAATAGGCACGCCTGCCTGCCGGGCTATGTGGTAAAAACCGGTACGCAGTTTCTCTACTTTTTTGCGGGTGCCTTCGGGGGATAATGCAATCACCAGACTTTCACTGTCATTAAACTTTTGCACCACGGCATCTACCAGATTATTGTTATTGCGACGGTCTACCGGGGTGCCGCCAAGCCAGCGGAAAATGAAACCAAATGGGGGCTTAAATAACTCTTGCTTCCCCAGAAACTTTACATATGTAAAACGATAAGCACTGCGGACAGCTACACCTAAAATAAAATCTTTCCAATGTGTATGCGGTGCCACAATAATCACCATTTTTTTGAGGTGATACGGAAAGTTGCCTTCCACTTTCCAGCCTTCGCTCCAGAGATACCATTTCCAAAACCAGCGCATGCAATCGTATTTATGTCAAATAAATTTGAACGCCTAAATGTAAGGGCCACGCCAATGCGTAAATTAAAAAAGCACCAACTACTGTTGATGCTTTTTTGTCCGGGCGGAGGGACTCGAACCCCCATGCCTCGCGGCGTCAGATCCTAAGTCTGATATGTCTACCAATTTCACCACGCCCGGATTTGGGCTGGCAAAAATAGGGGAACCAGCCTAAAAACGGTGAGTAGCCTTTATCCTTGCTGCCGCAGGTTCTCCTGAAACTTCTTGAAAAAGTCTTGTGCAAAGTGTTTCATTTCATGCGCCAGTGCATGCTGGCCCGTGCTACGGTCGAAGGTATCGGCCATACCCATCATGCTTTGGTAAAAGAAATCGCCCATTTCATCTACCATCATGTCTTTGGTCCAGAGGTCTATGCGCAGGGCTGCTTTGTCGGCGCCATCCCAAAAACTCACCATCATGGCTTTGGCCGGCTGGCTATCGGTGGCGGTGCTGTCGGTGGCGTTCCACAAAATATTTTCAGGTACTTTCTGCTCATCGAGTTGTACGCCTATCGTAATGGTTGATTGTTTCATGTATGTAGTTGATTAAAATGTTGCAGGTATTTTTTGCGGCAGCAAATATCCGTTGGTAGCGGCAAACGCTGTCTAGTTTTCGCAGGTCGTTTGGAAAGCTTGCATTAGCCTGTCTGCCATCAGCGGCAGCGGGTGCCTTGCCAGCCAGTGTTGCGCATTGGCCAGCAGGGTGTTGCGGTAGGTTTCGTCTTTGTATAGCAGCATCAGTGCCTGTGCCAGTTGGGCCTCTTCCCAGCCGGGCAGCAGGTAGGCAGCGGGGCCACAGGCGGCTTCACTCACAGCGCTGCGGGGGGTAAGCAGGGCAGTGCCCGTTTTCAGTACACTCAGCATGTACCAGGCAGGCACAGCCGGATTGAGGAGCACCGCATAGGCAGCAGCACTCAGGCTCCACAGTTGTTGGCTGGTACATTGGGGCAGCACCTGCACATCGCTGCGGTATTTGTAGGTAGATAGTTTGTCGGCAAAATCAGCCGGCGCATTTTCCGGCAGTGCTATCAGCAGGGGCATGCTGCTTTGCTGGCGTTTTCTAAATTGAGAATACGCTTTCAGCAAGGCCAGCAGTTCATCACCCGAGGCTTTGCCATAGCTCAAAAAATACTCCAGCCCGCCGGCATTTGTTTGCTTCAACTGCTCCCGTTGTGCCCAGGCCAGGGCCTGCGCCGCAGGGTGTGCTGCCAGCCCAATGTAATGGGCTTTTACCCCTGCAGGCAATACCCGCTGGCCCAGCTGAAACGCAGCACTCAGCGCCACAGTGCAGGGTGTAGGCCATTTGGCAGGCAGGCCGTTTACAGCACTATAACCGGGCTGTAACCATAGTTGCGGGCAGCTAAGTCCGGGTATCCAGTCATCGCATTGCAACACGATGTTTACCTGCTGTTGCTGAATGATGTGCTGCAGTTGGCGTTTGTATTGAACCGCCCCCAACAGCGGCAACCTCGATTGCTTCAGCGGCAGCCATTGTACCTCAGCGGCCAGCGCCTGTGGCAGGGCTGTAGTACCTGCCAGCAACCATGTGGTTTGCTCAAACTGAGTGCTGAGTTGCAGCAGCAATGCCTCCAGCATGGGCTGCTGTTGTAGTGCTATACTTCCGGTATGAATGAGGATGCGCATGGGGCAGCAAAGGTAAGGGCCACATTTGCAGTCATTTTTAGTACTGCATGCTCAAATGCCCTATTTTTGACCCACGGCCGCAAACATAACGGGCCGTTTTACATCTGACAGGCCAGCGGGCACTTGCCCTCACACACATTAGCGCCTTCAGCAATTACACAGCAATACTTAGTATGGAATACAATACCGGCAGAGGATCTCTGCAAATGAAGGAGTATGGTCGCCATGTGAAAAAGATGGTGGAGTATGTACTTACCGTAGAAGACAAAGAGCAACGCCAACGCAATGCCGAAGCCATCGTAGAACTCATGGGTTTTCTAAACCCACAAATGAAACAGGTAGAAGACTACAAACACAAACTGTGGGATCACCTGTTTGTGATCAGCGATTTTAAACTGGATGTGGAAAGCCCCTACGGCAAGCCTACCCCCGAAGAATACCATGCCAAGCCCGACCCGCTGCCTTACCCCAAGTCGCGGCTCAAATACAACCACCTTGGCAAAAACCTCGAACGCCTTATTGACAAGGCCATGGTAGAAACCGACCCCGAAAAAAAGAGCGGCTTTGCCCATACCATTGCTCACTACATGAAGCTGGCTTACAGCACCTGGCACAAAGAGCTGGTGCACGACGATGGTATTCGCCAGGAGCTCGATGCCATTACCAAAGGCGAACTTACTTTTACCAATACGCCATTTGTACGGCACCGTCCCGCCCCTTTCCGCGACGAAGATTCTTACGCCCCCATCAAACGCAACAACAACAAGTACAAGAAAAACCGACCCGGTGGCGGCGGTGGCGGTGGCAACAACCGCAACAATGGTGGCGGTGGCGGCAACCGCAACAACAATGGCGGCGGCGGCAATCGCGGCAAATTCGTACCCAAAAAACGCTACTAAGTCAAACCGCTTTACATCAATACAAAGCCCGATAGCAATTACTATCGGGCTTTATTATTGGGGGCAATCAGCAGTGGTACATAAATGAGCTACCGTTGGGGCTATCACTTGTAGTGGCCTTCGTGCCTCAGGCCAGCTACCCGTTCTATCCCCCTGCCTTTGTGCAGCAGTGCAGGTAGCAGCATAGACTATTTTACTACTTCAATACTTCTGTATTTGAAAACAGTAGCCGCTTCGGGATTACCTTTTGCTGGAGCAAAACCTGTTGGATAACCTGCATTGGAAACCACTTGCCCTTTTACTTTTATCGTTAGTGGTAAATGTACTCCATCAAACAAATCATCTGCAACTGTCAAGCGATTGTTGGCCGGCTCCAAATAGTAGTATTCTTTTTCTTTCTTAATGCCTGTAGCGTTTACCGCAGACCATTGTGCACAGGTGCAACTAATGGCATTGAAAGTAAAAGTCATCACGGTATCTTCAGCTGGAAGAAAAGGAATTTCATCTTTTTCGGCAATTCGGACACTGGTAAAACGAAACACTTTTGCTCTGTCAAGTTTCTCTTCTCCTTGAATGGTTCCTTTTGGGTAATCCGGCTTTTCATAAAACTGACCTACCACCGTGGCTTTATGTCGTGAAGCATCAAAAAAAATTCAATAACCGCGACAGTGAATCATTAGCAGGCTCCAAAAAGATACAATGTGATGCCAAGTCACTGTTCTCGTATTTACGATAGTCTGCAGCTGTAATCCATTGGGCACATGCACAACCCCATGCTATGTATCGCAAGTCTAAAGTTGTAACCTGTGGCAATAATGTATTGGAAGGATCAGAAATGTCTTTTTCTACAATCTGATCCATCGTCATTTTGGCCTGCTCATAAGCCTGCTTTGACTTACAAGCAAAGCCAATACAACACATCATCAACATCACCACTTGCCTCATTGGTAAAGAGTTGAATGCACGTTACAATTCAAACACTTTTCCACCCACCATCACTTCCTGCCGCTGGCTGTCGAAGCTGGCTTTTTGGCCGGTACGCACCGCTGCATTGGTCATGATGCTGGCAATGGAGTGGTAGTAACCTGCTTCTACAGGGGCGTTGGGTTGCTGCCGGCTGCGAACGCATTCCATCCAGTTGAGCATGTGCATGCTGGTAAGCGGGTCGGCACCCATATTGGCTGCTGTAGCTACGGATACGGCTGCAGCCTGTGCATTCAAATCGCTTTCTGGCAGCAGGTTGGGCGCCATACCCATGGCCGCTGCTTCTGCTTTTTGCAACCCACCCTTCGGCGATACTTTATTGGTGAGCATGTTGAGTTCGCCACCGTTGCTGTAATAAATTTCGCTCATGCCACCTGTACTGTTGTGCATGCGGCTGGTAAACACCACCTGAAAACCATTGCGCATGTCATCCGCCGGACCGTAGTCAAAAACGGCCGTCATGGTATCCCAGTTTTGGCGGCCATCTTTCCAGGCATAAATGCCGCCGTTGGCCACCACACTCCTTGGGTGTTGCAAATCAGTAAACCAATGCACGGTGTCTATCTGGTGGCACATCCACTGGCCGGGCATACCCGATGAGTAGGGCCAAAACAAACGGTACTCGAGGTACTTGCGGGGGTCCCATTTTTCAAAAGGACGATTCATGAGGTAGCGTTTCCAATCGGTATCTCTTTCCTGGCATTGGGCTACCAGCGATGGGCGGCGCCAGCGGCCGGGCTGGTTTACATTCCACACCAGCTCTACCGTGGTAATGGGCCCAAACTGGCCGCTGCGGATAAACCGGTTGGCCGCATGATAGTTGGGCCCGCTGCGCCGCTGCGAACCCACCTGTACAATTTGCTGGCTGGCCTTAATGGCTTTGAGTGCTGCCCGGTTATCGGCCATGGTTTCGGCAAATGGTTTTTCTACATACGCATCGCAGCCGGCCTGTACGGCTTCTATGGCATGCAGGGCATGCTGAAAGTCGGCGGTGCTTACAATCACTGCATCCACACTCTTGCTGCTGTACAAGGCTTCGTTGTTGGCAAATGCTTGGATTGTGGCGTCGTTGTTGTTGGCTTTCAGCCAGGCCACGCCTTGCTCCCGGCGCAGCTTCCACAAATCGCTGACGGCTACGAGTTCAAAGTTTTGTGCCTGCTGGTGTTGCATAAAGCAGGGGCCCAGCGTGTCTTTGAATCGGTCAGAAAAGCCCACTACGCCCACCCGCACCCGATCGTTGGCACCGATGATGCGGCGATAGCTGCGGGCACTAAAACCGGCGGCACCCAGCATCAGCGAGGCACTGGCCATAGAAGAAGCTTTGATAAATTGGCGACGAGATGACATGTGGTAGAGGTTTTTCTGTCGCAGGCCTCCCGGCCTGTGACAAGCTGGTTACTAATCGTTTTTATTCATTCAAAAATGAAATGGATAAAGGTCCTTGTTGGCGTGACCGACAATAATCGGCTGCACTGCTATACAGCCACTCTTGTGGTTCCGCCACAAACCCTGCTTTCACAGGATTTGAATGTACATAGTTTAGTCGTGATACATACATGGCTGCATTCTCCAATTGAATGGGGTGATTTTCATGTTGCCAAAACTGAAATCGATGTGTACTCCTGTTTTGCTCTCCATATTTCTCGAACTCATTCAACATCCAATGCTTTCGGCTTTCCTGCGGATGATTGACAATTGCATCGATGATTTTCATGGCTGTATAGCTTTTTATTTCTTTCAGCACAGCAGCAGGCTTATGCGGCTCAGTACATGAAAAAATTAAATGCAGGTGGTTGGTCATGAGTACCCAGCCATGAATTTGCATGCCTTTGTTTTGCTGGCTGAACCGAATGCTGTCCAGCAGTATGTTTCTATAGATATCTCTGGTAAAAACATCTATCCAGCCAACTACAGTACTAGTGCTGAAATAAATGGCATTTGCATTCCGGAATTTGTATTGCTGACTCATGTGTTGGTGTGTTATGTGTTATGGGTGAAAATGGTACGTTTCTATCGCAGGCCTCCCGGCCTGTGATAGCCTGTTACTAGAGCTATATTTTGTTGCGGTTGCATAACTGTGAAGGGGTTGAATGAGTAAGCTGAGTAACGTGTTGTCACTGGCCGGGAGGCCAGCGACAGTTATTGCAATTCTGGTTCTATCGCAGGCCTCCGTGCCTGTGATGGCCTGTTACTAGAGCTATATTTTGATGCGGTTGCATAACTGTAAAGGGGTTGAATGAGTAAGCTGAGTAACGTGTTGTCACTGGCCGGGAGGCCAGCGACAGTTATTGCAATTCCTGCACTTTCAAACTGCGGTAACTCACTTTGTTGCCGTGGTCTTGCAGCAGCAGGCGGCCATAGGCTGCCATGCCAAACTGGGGCCAAGCGGCATACTTGCTGCGGGCTACCAAGGCGTAGTAGTAAGGCGTGCCTCGTTGGTACTCCAGCAGCTTCCAGCCATTGAGCCAGTGTTCTACGCGGTTGTCGGGGTGTACCACAATCATGCCGCGGTTCCACTCACCAATGTTGCGGCGGGCACGGGTCTCCCGCAACGATGGAATCAGATCGTACAAAGAAGCCAACGTGCGGTTGCCAATGCTGCCCATTTTGGCATCGGGATGTTTGTCATCATCCAAAATCTGATACTCCAAACCAATGGCCGAGCCACTGTTGTTTTCTCTTTCGGTCACAAAATATTTTACGCCACTATTGGCACCTTCACTCAGTTTAAAATCAAACTGGAAAATGAATGCTTTGAACGTATCGATGCTGACAATGTCGCCACCGTTGGTGCTTTCGCCACCATCAGAGGGCAGCACAGTGAGTTCGCCGTTGGCTATTTGCCAGCCCTTTTCAGGAAAAGCATTTTTGTAGGCGCCCCGCCAGCCATTGTTGGTTTGCCCATCCCACAGCAGGCGAACCCCATTCTTTTTTTCGGCTGCACTCAATTGGTTGGGCAGCAGGTTTACCACAAACACATTTCCAAGTGGGGTAGGTTGCAGGTTTTTTTCGCGGATGCGAATGTTGCGCCACATGATTTTTTTACCAGCATCGGCAGGCTTGTTGATGCTGTGCACCTGAAGCGCAATAAAGCCCCGCAACGTTACATCGTCTACAATGCTGGCCGCTTCTTTGCCGTTCACAAATGTGCGGATGTTGGTACCAATACATTCGATGCGGCACTTGTTCCAGCTGCCATGTTTGTACTGCGGTTTGGCGGCAGGATTGAGGTCGAGTGGATAGAGCCAGTCGCGGCGGGCTTCATCATAAATACCGCCGGTCCATGCCCGTGGCGATGGATCAATTTCAAACTGGTAACCATGCACCCTTCCATTCATGTAGTCGGGTTTGCTTTCGCTGCGAAACTGTACCCCCGAGTTCATTTGACTGTCGAGTTTGAATTCGAATTCGAGGATAAAATCGCTATAGGTTTTGCCGGTGATTAAAAAAGAGTTGGGTTCGCCATACACGGTTTCGCCCACAATCACTCCATTGTGCACCGTGTATTTTGCCTTGCCATTGAGTTGTTGCCAGCCTTGTAAATTGTTGCCATTGAAGAGGGGCGTCCAGCCATCTTGCTGCGCCAAACTACTCAGCATAAAAGAGGTGCTGAGCAGCAGTAAAAAAAGTTGTTTCATACGGGTTGCTTGTGCGGAGGAAAAGTACCGAACAAATTTGAGAATGAGCTCATGAAGGGGGGATGTCAGAAGAGGGGAGTTATTTGCCTTTGGCAAATGAGGTAATAAGTTTCGCACAACTTGTCCCGCAGCAGGCGGGAGAGGACACAGAACTCTCGGAGATATATTAATACATCAGCGAAAATCCTGTGTATTCATCTGTGCAAATCCGCGTACAATAGACAACATTTTTTAAGCCACAAATGCACAGATTACAATGACAGTTTTTTCTCATGAATCTGTGTATATGCGGCGAGTAATCAAATACAATAAAGTAACGGGTACTCACAGGCCGGGAGGCCTGCGAGAGAAGTGATATTTTAATACATCAGCGAAAACCCTGTGTATTTATCAGTGCAAATCCGCGTACAATAGACAACATTTTTTAAGCCACAAATGCACAGATTACAATGACAGTTTTTTTCTCATGAATCTGTGTATATGCGGCGAGTAATCAAATACAATAAAGTAACGGGTACTCACAGGCCGGGAGGCCTGCGAGAGAAGTGATATTTTAATACATCAGCGAAACTCCTTTATTCATCTGTGCAAATCCGCGTCCCATAAAATGGTTGGTGGTAGATGGTTGGTAGTTGATAGAAATACATCCGTGAAAATCCGTTTTCATCCTTTCAATCTGTGTCCTGTCGACTTTGCGTTGTAAGACATTTATTGACATACATCAATCCAACCCACCGGCTTTGCCTGCTAATTTGTGCAGCTAAACAACACAACACATGCGATTGATTGCAATGGCCGGCTGCCTGCTGCTGTCGGCACTGGTGGCACAGGCACAGCCCGCTGTTTCGGCCAAAGCCGCTGCACTGGTAGCCCAAATGAGCCTCGAAGAAAAAGCCCGCCTGGTAGTAGGCATGGGCATGAACATTCCCGGCTTACCCAACATGAGCAACGGCCCTACTGTAGGCCAAACCATGGACAAAGTGCCCGGTGCTGCCGGTACTACTTTTGCCATTCCCCGCCTCGGTTTGCGCACCACCGTGGTAGCCGATGGACCTGCCGGTGTACGCATTGCCCCTATACGTGAGGGTGATAAAAACAAAACCTACTACTGCACGGCTTTTCCTATCGCTACGCTGATTGCCAGCAGTTGGGATACCACACTGGCAGCCAATATTGGCAAGGCCATGGGCAATGAACTCAAAAGCTATGGCATGGATGTGTTGCTGGCGCCAGCCCTCAACATACACCGCAACCCACTCGGTGGCCGCAACTTTGAATACTACAGCGAAGACCCTATCGTCAGCGGATTTATGACGTCGGCAATGGTGAATGGTATTGAAAGCAATGGCGTAGGTACCAGCATCAAACATTATGCCGCCAACAATCAGGAAACCAACCGCAACCAGGTAAATACCATTGTGAGTGAACGGGCCCTGCGGGAAATATACCTGCGGGGTTTTGAAATAGCCGTGAAGCAAGCACAACCCTGGACGGTGATGAGCAGCTACAACCGTATCAATGGTGTGTCGGCGTCGCACAGCTACGAACTGCTCACCAGTATTTTGCGCAAAGAGTGGGGCTTTAAAGGCATGGTAATGACCGACTGGTTTGGCGGCTACGATGCGGTAGCACAAATGCAAGCAGGTAACGATCTGCTGATGCCCGGCACACCCAATCAGGTAAAAGACATAATAACCGCTGTTGAAAACGGCAAACTCTCTATGGCTGTGCTCAATGAAAATGCCGGCCGTATCACCGATTATATTTTGCGGACGCCATCGCAGCAAGGCTTTGCTTTCAACAATGCGCCTGATTTAACAACCCACGCAGCTATTGCCCGACAGGCTGCTGCCGAAGGCATGGTGCTCTTGCAAAACAAAGCACAAGCTTTGCCCCTGCCTGCAAGCGTGAAAAGCATTGCAGCCTTTGGCAATACCTCATACGATTTTATAGCCGGTGGTACCGGTAGCGGCGATGTAAACGAAGCCTACACCGTAAGCCTGGCCGAAGGATTGCGCAATGCAGGCTATACTTTGGATGCCACGCTGCAACAGCAATACACACAATACATTGCCGATGCCAAAGCCAAACAACCCGCCAAGAAATTCTTTTTTGAACTGCCGCCACCCATTGCCGAAATGCCCATCGACCATGCCCTGCTGGAAGCAAAAGCCAACAGCTGCGATGTAGCATTTGTAACCATCGGCCGCAATGCCGGTGAGTTTCAAGACCGGCAGCAGCCCAACGATTTTGACCTCACCACTGCAGAGCAAAACCTACTGCAGCAGGTAGCCACAGCCTTTCATGCCAAGGGTAAAAAAATGATTGTGATACTCAACATTGGTGGGGTGATTGAAACGGCCAGCTGGCGCCAACATGCCGATGCCATTTTGCTGGCCTGGCAGGGCGGGCAAGAAGGCGGCAATGCCGTAGCCGATATTCTCAAAGGCAAAGTGAATCCATCGGGCAAGCTCACCACTTCGTTTCCGTTGCAATATGCCGATGTGCCTTCGGCCAAGAACTTTCCTGGCATAGAGCTGAGTCAGGAAGAAGTGAAAAGTTCCTTTGGCATGAGCATGGGCAAGCCTTCGGAAGTAACCTACGAAGAAGGTATTTATGTAGGCTACCGCTACTATCAAACCTTTGGCAAGCCGGTAGCTTTTCCCTTTGGTTTTGGACTGTCGTACAGCCAGTTTCACATCAGCAAGCTGGTGCTGAGCCAATCACAATTTAAAGGCAGCATTACCGCTACTGTAACGGTTACCAACACGGGCAAAGTATCGGGCAAAGAAGTGGTGCAGCTGTACCTGAGTGCTCCGGCCCGTGCCATGCACAAGCCCGGTATGGAGCTGAAAACATTTGCCAAAACCAAACTGCTGCAACCCGGCGAAACGCAAACGCTGCGGTTTACCCTGCAGCCCAAAGACCTGGCTAGTTTTGATACGCAGCAAACCGCCTGGGTGGCCGAGCAAGGCACGTACATTGTGCATGCGGGCAATGCGGTGAACAGCATACACCAGCGGGTAAGTTTTACCTTGCCCACCAGCTTGCTGGTAGAGCAATGCCAAAAAGTATTGGTACCTCAGCGGGCCATCAACGAATTGCAACCGCCCCGGTAAACCTAATTGCAGGTGTGTATTTTCTACAACGGCTGTTGCGCAGGCAATGGCCGTTTTTTGTTGGTGTGGTGGTTAACTTTGGTGGTATGGCAGATGTGCATGATGCACTTACCCGCAGTAAAAACATGCGGGCAATCAAAAACAAAAACACAAAGCCGGAAATACTAGTCCGCAAATTTTTGCATGCACATGGCTATCGGTTTCGCCTGCATGTAACCAACCTGCCGGGGAAACCGGATATAGTGCTGCCTAAATACAAAACAGCCATTTTCATCCAAGGATGTTTCTGGCACAGGCATCAGCCTTGTAAGTATTACAGCCTGCCGAAAACCCGCACCGATTGGTGGGCGAAAAAAATAGGCCGCAACCAAACCAACGACAGCCAAAAGCAAGCCGCTTTATCAGCACTGGGCTGGAAAGTACTCGTTGTGTGGGAATGTGAACTCAAGCCGGTGCATCTCACCAACACATTCGCCAAACTTCTTTGGACGCTTTCCTGATGTCGGAAAGCAATTTCTGCAACGTGACTTAAAAGCCAACGGACTTTAAGTCACATATTCCAATTTGCCTGGATGGAAATTCAGGAAAAAATCGGAGCCCGGATTAAGGAGTTGCGGACAGAAAAAAATCTGACGCAAGAGGCTGTAGCATGGCGTTCTGAACTCGACAGAACATTCATGAACCATGTAGAAAACGGGCGTCGCAATGTTTCAATTCAAAGTTTAGAGAAGATTATAGTGAATGGACTGGATAGTTCATTTAAGGACTTTTTTTCCGCTGATGCTTTTTCAAAAAAAGGGAGGGCAAAAGCATGAAAAAACGTAATGGTGCAATTTTAGAAGAGAGTAAAATAATTGCAGTAGCTGAAAGGCTTTGGAAAGTTGCAGTGTTTGGGCCTGATAATTACAAGACGGCATTAATCAGTCATTATTTACGAACTAAGAATAGAAAGCAAAAGAAGGAAGCAATAGAGTTTGCTATTGATTTGCTGGAAGGATATTTTGAAGGCCCTATCTCTAATGAACTGGCTGAACAAGCATTACAGCAAATAATCAAGTTTGATGATGATGTCCTTTTCCCAAAACCAGCAAATCCAAAATTCACTTTCATTGATTTGTTTGCTGGCATCGGCGGATTCAGAATAGCTATGCAACGCTTGCAAGGAGAGTGTGTGTTTTCTTCTGAGTGGGACAAAATGGCACAACGAACCTACTACGCAAACTTTGGTGAGATACCGTTTGGAGATATCACGAAGGATAAAACGAAAGAATACATTCCCGATAGCTTCGATATTATTTGTGGTGGATTTCCATGTCAACCATTTTCAATTGCTGGGGTGAGTAAGAAAAACAGCCTTGGGCGTAAACATGGTTTTGACGATGAAAAGCAAGGAAACTTATTCTTCCATATTGCGGAGATAATTGAGAAACACAGACCGAAAGCTTTTTTTCTTGAGAACGTAAAGAATCTTGTTTCTCATGATAAAGGCAACACTTTTAAAGTGATAAAGGAAACGCTTGAAAGTCTGGACTATTCATTTCATTCAAAGGTGATGAATGGAAAGCATTTTGTGCCTCAACACCGAGAGAGAACCTTCATGGTTGGATTTGATAAAAGACGATTTAACGGCAACGAAGATTTTAGATTTCCTGAATTACCAGAGCCGACAAAGAAGGTGAAAGATATACTTGAAAAGAGAGTAGATAAGAAGTATACTTTGACCGATAAGCTGTGGCAATATCTTCAAGACTACGCCATCAAGCATAAAGAGAAAGGGAATGGTTTTGGATTTGGTCTTGTTGATCTCAATGGCATCAGTAGAACCATTAGTGCCAGATATTATAAAGACGGCTCTGAAATTTTGATTCCTCAAAAAGATAAAAATCCACGGCGACTGTCTGTAAGAGAAGCAGCGAGGCTGCAAGGATATCCTGATCATTTTATTGTTGAAGCCGTTTCGATGAATCAGGCCTATAAGCAATTTGGAAATTCTGTTGTAGTTCCATTGATAGAAGCTATCGGCGAAAACATTGTTGATCAGCTTTATCGCATAAAAACAAACATTCACACGTACACATATGAATCAGTCAATAAGGAAGTATTTTAAGGGTATTGCAGCTAAAAGGCTAAGTGAAGTTGAAATAAGACCAAGTAGATCTAATCAACATGAATTCAACGGCACTTCAATGATGAGGGAGCTATTAGGTTCTGAGCGTAGAGTATTAGAAACGACATTTCTTTTTATTAGTGACGATGAAAACTCAAAAGCTAGCGAAGATAGTACTACAACCTGGTATGATGCTAGAGAGAAACACTCAACACGAATAGAATATCGACTATACTATAAGGATGTCGCTGTTTTATCAAAAGTGAACAAAGATGACCTTTTAGTATTTTGCTTACTAGAATCAGGTAAAGCACTAGTGATATTAGCACCGAAGGATTCAACTATTGAGAAACAAGTATTATGGCTGTTTGGCTTACTTGAGGTAGATAGAAAGTTTATAGTTAAGAACTTTGATACAGAAAATCTCGAAATTTCATTTGCTCGAAATTATATATTGGAATCGATAGGATTCGAAGTCCAAGTAGAAGAAAGCAATTTTATAGATTTGATATTGGCAAAATTTGGAGGGACATTTCCGAGTACCGAAGTGTTCTCTACTTTCTCAAGGAGTACACTAACTGGAGTGTCAGCCATAGATGATCCAGATCTTGCATTAATACTTTGGATGCAACAGGAAGAAAAACTTTTTAAGGTTTTAGAAAAGTATTTAGTCGAAGAAAAACTGAAAAAGGGTTTTGGGAATGATGGTGTTGATGTCGATGATTTTATTAACTATTCACTATCGATTCATCAGAGAAGAAAATCAAGAGCCGGTTGGGCTTTTGATCATCATGTTGCAGAAGTATTAAGACAAAACGGGGTGTTGTTTTCACGACAAAGCTCTACAGAAGGGAAAAATAAACCTGACTACATATTTCCAAGTATTCAGCATTATAAAGACCCAGCTTATTTAGATGGCTTATTAACTATGCTTGCTTTAAAAACTACAGCAAAGGATAGATGGCGGCAAATACTTCCTGAAGCAAATAGAATTAAAGTAAAGAACTTACTAACATTAGAGCCTTCAATTTCTATTGATCAAACAAACGAAATGAAGAATGCTTCAGTAAAATTAGTAGTGCCTAAAGAAGTGAAACTTTCATACACTCAAGATCAACAAGATGAAATTTTAGACATGAGGATGTTTATTTCTGAAGTGTTATTAAAACAGAACTCGGTTTGAATTATTCTGTGTATTGTAATCTAAACCCCTCACCCCAACTTCCACCCATTCGCATACTTCGGTAGCAGCAGTTTGTTCGCGGCTTTTTCGGCAAAGCGTTGTTGGGTGGCGTTCCAGTGCAGGCTTTGGTGGGTGCGGAGGGCGGCATTGCCCATGTGGCACACCTGTGCTACCAGTGCACCCGCTTCTATGGGGCAGTTGAGGCTGGCGGCATCGCGGCTTTTCACCGCCGCTACAAAATTGGCCGTGTGTAAGTCCAGCCCGTTGTCTACTCTTTTTTGCCAGGCAATGGCTTCCATTTTCGGTTGCTTCTTGTCCATTTCGGGGCGTACTTCCCAGCCATCGCGGTTGAGCAGCAGGGTGCCTTTGTCGCCGGTAAAGGCAATGCCGTGATTGAGGCCATACAAGCCGTATTGCCGGCCCATGGTGTGCTCCCATGTCAATTGGAAATGCGCAAACTCATACAAGGCCGTTTGTGTATCGGGGGTTTCCCGTGCATCGGTGGGGTAAGCCAGGTGGCCACCAAAACTGCTGATGCGTTCGGGCATTTGTGCTTTCATGCCCAGCAGCACCATATCTATGAGGTGCACGCCCCAATCGGTCATGAGGCCGCCGGCATAATCCCAGTACCAGCGAAAGTTGTAATGAAAGCGGTTGGGGTTGAAAGTACGGTTGGGAGCGGGGCCCAGCCACATATTGTAATCTACCCCCGCAGGCACCGGCGCATCGGCGGCAGGCGGCAGTATGCCGTGGCCATTGTACATCCAGGCTTTGGTTTGGGCAATGGTGCCCAACTTACCACTGTGCACAAAAGCTATGGCATCTTTAAAATGCTGCTGGCTGCGTTGCCATTGGTTTACCTGCACCATGCGCTGGTGTTGGTTGGCCGCGGCTACCATCAGGGTGGCTTCGCCAATGCTGTTGCTGGCAGGTTTTTCTACATACACATCTTTGCCGGCGGCACAAGCATCGGCCAGCATGAGGCAGTGCCAGTGATCGGGTGTGGCAATGATGACGATGTCCACGTCTTTATTGGCCAGCATTTGCCGGTAGTCTTTGTACAAGGCAGGCTGCTGCTGTAGTTTTTCGAGTTCGCTTTTGCGGCGCTGCAATACGGCGTCGTCTACATCGCACAAAGCCACGCAGGTTACTTCGGGCAGCTTGAGCATGCTGGTAAGGTTGGCCCAGCCCATGCCGTTGGCACCAATGAGGGCCACGCCAATTGTATCGTTGGCACTTACCCGCTTGCGGTAAGCAGCCAGCAAATCCATGGGTATACCTGCCAGCAGGGCCATGCCGGCGCCAAGGGTGGCACCTTGTTGCAAAAACGAACGACGTTTCATACAGCGGAAAATTTTAGAGAGCTAAATATAAGGAAGGGAAGAGCCAATGAGCCAATGATTTCGCACAGAGCACCCGGAGGGTTATTTGCCTTCGGCAAATGAGGATTATTTCGCACAGAGGTTAGGAGGGCCCGGAGAAATGAAAATAGCATCCGTGAAAATCTGTTGGCATCAGTTTTATCTGCGTCCCATGTTTTCGCACAGCTTGTGCCGCAGCAGGTGGGAGCGGTTAGGGGGCGGAGAAATGAGAACAGTATCCGTGAAAATCCGTTTTTCATCCTGCCAATCCGCGTCCCTTGTTTTCTCCGTTACCTCCGTTTCTCTGCGGTAAAATAATCTTAGCGGCTTCGTGTCTTCGCGTTGAAACACTTTTGTGTCGCTTAGTGCCTTCGGGTTGAAACGCTTTTCTTTGCAGCTGTATGAATAATCCAATACTCAACAAGGGGTACAGCCATCTGGGTCAGCTGGGCATTTTGCTCGGCCTTATTGGTATCGGGCTGGTGGCCGGCAGTTTTGTATCTATGGGCGTGTGGACCGGCATGACCGGCCAGGGTATGGCCACCATGCTCACTGATATGCAGCAGCCCCGCTTTGCCAACGCTGCCAAAGTGGTGCAACTCATGGGCACATTGTTTGGTTTCTTTTTACCTGCTGTTGGCTATGCTTTCATTTGCTTTCGCAATGGATGGGATGCATTGGGCTTTGCCAACAACTGGAACTGGAAACTGATGGGCCTGAGCCTGCTGCTCATATTGTGCAGCGGCCCACTGATTGATGCTCTTACCAGCATCAACAAAGCCATTCCTATTTCAAAAGCCATGCGTACCTATTTCGATAACATGGAGCAGAACTATGAAAAGCAGGTGAAAGCTATTGCCGATATCCGCAACGGCGGCCAGCTGCTCATGAGCCTGCTGATGCTGGCCCTGCTGCCTGCCGTGTTTGAAGAAGTATTGTTTCGGGGTGGCTTGCAAAGCCTGCTGCTGCGCTGGTGGAAACAACCTTGGGTGGCCATTGTGGTGGCGAGTATTGTATTTAGTGCCATACATGGCAGCTGGTATGGCTTTTTGCCCCGCATTGTACTGGGCATGTTGCTCGGCGGTATTTTTTATTACACCCGCAATATTTGGTACGCCATATTGGTTCATTTTGTAAACAATGCTATGGTAACCCTGTACATGTATTACCTGCATGCACAGCAAAAACCAGTAACACTGGCCAATGAAAGCAGCCTGCCTTTGTGGGCGGGAGGTATTTCGCTGGTGATTGTGGTGGCTGTTTTTTTCGCCATGAAAAAAACACAGGAAGGCATCGTGCCACGGGAAGTATTTTACGACCGATTCAACCCTTTTGACGAAAGAAATAACGTAGCATAAATATGAACTGGGTACTACTGCACAAAACCGCCATTTATACCGAAGCGGCCATATTAAAAGGCAAGCTGGAAGACAACAATATTCCGGTACAAATACTCAATAAGCAAGACAGCATGTATATGCTTGCACTGCCGGGCTTGCACGAAATATATGTGCCGGGACAACTGAAAGAGTTGGCGCTGTCTGTTTTGCAGGAGGCACTCAGCAATTAAACGACCGATCCTTTCATTACAACCCATTTTAGTATGGCACTCAATGCAGCAGTTTTCAGAACCCGGGCACTTAGTGCCATTGTGTTTGTCATCATTATGCTCGGTGGTTTGCTTTGGAACCACTGGAGTTTTCTCTTGCTCTTCAGCATCATTCATGTAGGGTGCTGGTGGGAGTATTTCAATCTGCAGGAAAAAATTCAGCAGACTACTTATAGTTTTTTAAGCCGTGTGGGTATGATATTGGTGGGCTACAGTGTAGTACTGTTGCAATGTGGTGATGCGTTTCAAATCAACGGGTACCATCTTTCGGGTAGCAGCATTGGTGTCACCATCATAGCAGGGCAAGTACTGTTTCTGTATGGATTGTTTACCGATCGAAAGAACAAATCTACCGGCACCATTGTATCCGCTTTTTTGGGTGTTTTTTACATCAGCCTCAGCATTGGTTTTATGTTGTCATTGCGGCAGCAAAACATGAACAGTTTTCTGGGCGATTTTGGCTGGCTCTACCCTATGCTACTCATTGCTTCCATCTGGATTAATGATACCATGGCCTACATTGTTGGATCGATGATTGGCAAAACACCACTCAGTAAAATTTCGCCGAAGAAAACCTGGGAAGGCACTATTGGCGGGGCGCTGCTGGCGGTGGTAGTGGTTACAGGTGTAGCTGTGTGGTGGCTGAAAGCCGATTGGAAAATAACAGCCGCCATTGCTGCTACGGCTGCAGTAATGGGCACGTTGGGCGATTTATTTGAAAGCTACCTGAAACGCCGTGCAGGTGTAAAAGACAGCGGTAATATGATGCCCGGTCATGGTGGCTTTCTCGACCGCTTCGACAGCCTGCTGATAGCTACACCGTTTGTGTGGTTGGTGGTGAAAATATTTGAGTAATTTTAAAAAAAGAATGCCATGGACTGGAACACATACATTGAACATAATCCGGAAATCATGTTTGGTAAACCAGTGATTAAAGGAACCCGGATTCCTGTTGCCCTCATCTTGGAAAAACTAGGTCATGGCATTTCAGAAGAAGAACTATTGAAAGCCTACCCAAGGCTTTCCGTTGAAGCTATAAGAGCTGCACTACTGTATGCAGCAGACAATGCTACGCATGAAAAAGTAATGGTTTTTTGATGACTAACAGCATTGCCATTGTTACCGATGAATGCGTGGATTACGCCATTACCACAACGCTCAGAAACGCTGGTTTTGAGGTATATGCCATCAGCGAACAAAACCCCGCTATCAAAGACAAAGATGTTTTAGCCATTGCATTTGCACAGCAAGCTTTGCTCATAACCGAGGATAAGGATTTTGGAGAATTGGTGATTCGTTTGCAGCTTCCAAACAATGGCATTTTATTGGTGAAAATGATGGAAGCACACTCACAAATAAAAGCAGCGTTGGTGCACCAAATTCTTCAACAATACAATACAACCTTGCTGAAAGCCTTTTCTGTATTGGATGCAAACAAGTTCAGAACAAGAAGCACCACGTAGCTGTTCGATGTGTAATTCGGTTTTTTGTTTCGGGTTTGTCGTTTTTGGTTTGATGTTTTAGGCAGCGTATGATTTTGCTACAACAAAGTCTGTAAAACCGTTCACACGTGTACAGGCCGCCGGACAAATGAACAATAAACACCAAACCAACAACCAAAAACAGCATTCGCAATCATTCAGGTTCAACGGTGCAAACCATTACTTTTGCCGTTCACAATAACCAGTACTTTTCATGACCATTCATAAAGAAGGATTTGCCAGCATTGGCATTGCCACCCTCATTTTAGGCGCCATCAACGGTTTATCGGTGTGGTTTCTCAGCCAGCAATACCCCGTGTTGTCGCTCCTCATTTTCATTGTTACGTTTGGCTTGTGGCTCTTCATCATTTCTTTTTTCCGCCTGCCCAGCCGCCAGCTCACCATCGACGATAAAAAAATCATTTGCCCCGCCGATGGCAAAGTAGTGGTGATAGAAGAAACCGTGGATGAAGAATACTTCAAAGGCAAACGCTTGCAGGTAAGCATCTTCATGAGCCCGTTGAATGTGCATGTAAACCGCAATGCCGTAACCGGCGAAGTGGTGTACAGCAAATACCACAAAGGCAAATACCTGGCTGCCTGGCATCCCAAATCGAGCACCGAAAACGAACGCCACAGTGTGGTGTATCAGGTGGGCCACAACGAAATTTTGGTGAAACAAATAGCCGGTGCCCTGGCCCGCCGCATTGTCAATTACCTGAGCGAAGGCATGCAGGTAAAGCAAGGCGACGAAATGGGCTTCATCAAATTTGGCAGCCGTGTAGACTTACTGCTGCCATTGAATGCACGGGTAAAAGTGAAGATGGGTGAAATGGTAAAAGGCGGTGTAACCGTGCTGGCCGAATGGTAACGCTCTTGTATTGCAGTTTATCATTTTTACGAATAAAAAAACCTCACAGCATGCTGTGAGGTTTTTTGTTTTCAGTGATGTGGGTACAACACTGCGGTGTATTTACCAACGATCATCGTCGTTAAACAGTGGCGTTACAGGTGCCACATGCTTGCTGTTGAAATCGTCTTTCACTACTTCCTTTTTGGGCGGCATGGTGAGAGCACCAGTTGGCTTTTTAAACTTACGTGCCGGTGGCTGCGCATTGCTTTGCTGTACCTGTCCGTTGCCTGCCATTGGCTGCTGTGCCGGGCGTGGCTGCGGCCGCTGGTGCTGCTGCTTCGGCTTTTGCACGGGTGCTTGCTGAGCAGCTACAGGTTTTTCCTTCTGGGCTGCAGCAGGTTGCTGTTGCTGCGGTCTTGGCGGACGTTGCTGTTGTTGCCTTTGACCTTGTTGCTGGTTACGTGCTGGCTGTTGTTGGCGGCGCTGTTGATGCTGCTGACGTGGCTGTTCTGCTTTTACATGCACCGCATTGGCGTTGCCCACAAACGGATGATCTTGCACCACCGGTATTTGCTTGCCAATGAGTTTCTGAATGTCTTTCAGGTAAGCTCTTTCTTCTGCTTCGCAAAAAGAAAATGCCACACCACTGGCACCTGCACGACCGGTACGGCCAATGCGATGGACATAGCTTTCGGGAATGTTTGGTAATTCAAAGTTGATGACATGACCGAGATCGTCGATGTCGATACCACGGGCAGCAATATCTGTAGCTACCAACACCCGTATCACGCCTTTCTTAAAATTTTGCAAGGCCAGCTGACGGGCATTCTGGCTTTTGTTGCCATGAATGGCGGCAGCTGTTTCACCAACCCGCATCAGGTCTTTTACCACCCGGTCGGCGCCATGCTTGGTGCGGGTAAATACCAGCACACTTTTTATTTCAGCATGTTGCTTCAGCAAGTGTTGCAGCAATGCAGGCTTGTCTTTTTTACTCACGTTGTAAATGAACTGCTCAATGGTATCGGCCGTTGAGCTGGCAGGCGTTACTTCCACTTTTACCGGGTTGGTCAAAATGGTATTGGCCAGTGCCTGAATATCGGGCGGCATGGTAGCGCTGAAAAACAAACTCTGTCTTTTTTCAGGTAGTTTGGTAATCACTCTTTTTACGTCGTGAATAAAACCCATGTCGAGCATGCGGTCGGCTTCGTCCAGCACAAATACTTCCAGTTGGTGCAGGCTCACGAAACCCTGCTGCATCAAATCGAGCAGACGGCCCGGTGTAGCTACGAGAATATCTACACCACGCTGCAATGCATTTACCTGTGGTTGCTGGCCCACACCACCAAATATAACGAGGTGCTGCAGGGGCAGGTTTCGGCCATAGGCCTGCAGGCTTTCTTCAATTTGAATGGCCAGCTCACGGGTAGGTGTTAATATGAGGGCACGAATTTTTTTTTTGTGCGACGCCTTTGCCGGCTGTTGATGCAGGTATTGCAAAATGGGCAGCGAAAAAGCGGCTGTTTTTCCGGTACCTGTTTGGGCACAACCGAGCAGGTCGCGGCCTTCGAGCAAGTGCGGAATGGCTTGTGCCTGAATGGGTGTGGGCGTTGTGTAGCCTTCGTGTTGCAAGGCTTTCAATAGTGGGTCTATCAAACCCATTTGGTCAAATGTTTTCATAACCAGGTAGGCAGGTGGAGCATGCACAAAGCATGTTTCACTTGTCGTTTCTTGTTTAAATAATGTGAGATAATCGGCGTTGCCAATGATGAAATGGGAGCTGTTTGGATGGCACATCCACTGGAGAAGTGGTGAATGAAAATTTGCCAAAAACGCTGCCAGGCTACACCTTAACAACAGGAGTTAGCTTTTGCTAATCCGCGGCGAAGATGCAGCTTTTAATGTTAATGCGCTGAGAAAGAAAGATTGATACCGATTTTCAGTCATCAATGCCATCTTATTGCCCAAGGTGGGCTTGCTGTATCTATATCGATTTGATATACTTGCCTATTGCACAAACCCGAAGTAGTGAAAATGTTTAAACCATTGGTCGTAGTCATTGCCATTTCATAGCCCACGGTTTAAACCGTGGGCTAGCAGCAAACCATCAACAGCTTAAACCGTTTTAACGGTTTACAATAGATGAAATAGCTATATCGATTGGTATTGGGAGGTAATCTGTCACCCCTTCGGGGTTCAACCAATCGTTACATGTAACTGCGCTATAATAATGCCATCCCTTCG
Organism: Bacteroidota bacterium; assembly: GCA_020161435.1. Lineage (GTDB taxonomy): Bacteria > Bacteroidota > Bacteroidia > Chitinophagales > Chitinophagaceae > Phnomibacter. Next base: position 391,003 of record JAIUNV010000001.1, read on the forward strand.
GGATTGGGTGTTCTGCATTGTTTATGTCTTCTGGTTATCAAAACAATTAAGGGGTGAAGCTTGTAAGAATTAAAAATCAAAAGCACAAAACCCCGAAGGGGTGAAATGATTATAGCAGCATCCAAAACCAACTGCATTGCTAACTCCGGAGGGGTGGCATAAAATTGTACATAAAGCAGCTGTTGCACCGCTTATAAAATATCCTCCAACTCTTTCAAATGATGAATGATATAGGTGGGTTGCAGGTCGGTTTTTTCATGAATGTGGTTGACAAAAATGGTATCCAATCCGGCATCCATGGCGCCTTTGATATCGGCATCGAGATTGTCACCAATCATAATGCTGTTGTGCGTGGCAGCACCGGTTTGCTGCATGGCATAGTCAAAAATTTCTTTGTGCGGTTTTAGCGACATGGCTCTTTCGCTGGTAATCACTTCGCCAAAAAAATGCTCGATTTGACTATTGCGCAATTTGCCCAACTGCACTTCTTCAAATCCGTTGGTGATGAGGTGCAGCTGATAGCCTTTCCCTTTCAGGTACTCAATAATTTCAATCGTGTACGGAAAGAGTTTGGTTTTGGTAGGCAGTATTTCCAGGTACTGCTGGCTCATGAGTTTGGAGAGTTTTTCATCGCCCAGTTTAAACTCCAACAAGGCATGCCACATGCGTTTCCAGCGCAGTTCTTCTTGCTTAATGAAGCCATGATGATAGCGATCCCACAAGCGTTTGTTGTGGTAGGAGTAGCGTTCAAAAAAAGCATTGAAATCGGGGGTGAGTGTTTCGTGCAGGCGGTTGTGGTGATACACTTCGTGCAGCGTGTCGTGGCTGTTGGCTTCAAAATCCCACAGGGTATGATCGAGGTCGAAAAACAGGTGCTGGTATTTCATAGATGGAAGAGGTGCTTATGGTTTTCGGCTTTGGTATGTGGCTGATTTTTAGGACAAATACTCAATAGAATTACAACTCTTGAGCCTTGCACAAATGTGCATAGAAGAACTTCAACCGCCATATTATCAAGTCGATATTACCTGCTATGGTGGTCTTTATCGCATCCATCCTTCTATTTTATAATTCTTGCTAAATAACTTTCTTTCTTGTCCGCCATTGCCGGGCTTAAACCAAATTTCAAATCTAGCGGCATATGGCTGTCCCCAATCTCCTTCGTAAATAGTAAAATGCGAAGTTGTTCCAAATTTTTTAATGCTATCTGTTGGGTTATAAACTTTAACCAAACTTGTCATTGGAAGCCTGTCAGTTGATAAAGCATACTCTTGTGTGATTTCAAACGCCTTCAAATAAATTGTTCCACTTTCTATTTTGTTAGTCCAAAAGTCAAATTCATACAAACCTGGTTGAAATGAATTGTATAACTGAAAGTCTGTTTGCTTTACGGCTCTATTTGTAATGCTGTCTGGTTTATTTTTTCCGAAATCAAGATCAACGGGTTCGTTAAGCTGGATGTTTGTGGGAATTTGTAGATTATTTGCCCATTCGTCAGGTCGTCCTTGTTCAATAAAAAACATTGCTATTGCATAAAAAATAAAAGCAGCAATTGTCCCACCGAAAATTGCTAAACTCAATAAACCTGTCCACCACTTTTTTCTTGTAAAAAGATAAATCGCAGAAATGAAAACAGTGAGTAATCCAAGGCCAAATAATGGGAAAGCTATGCTTCCCAATATCCTTTTTCTAAAAATTTCAGAAAGTCCAAATGTCAAACAACACGCAAACCAAAATAATATTGGTCGCCACCATTTGTCAAAACAGAACCTTAGAAATTTTCTCATTTGCTTTAAGTTAGTGGTATGTCGTCCGACCATAGCAGGTATCACCGATATTTGCGCAAGCTACATTGCTTCCATCAAACTGTTTCATTTCGCATGATTATCCTCATCACCGGTGCCAGCCGCGGCATTGGTTTCGCCATCGCCGAACAATTTGCTGCCGCCAGCGAACCGAACCTGCTGGTGCTTGTATCCAAACAAGCAGAGCCCTTGGCCAATGCGGCTGATACCTTGCGCAACCGCTATCCTGCACAAACCATTGTACACTATGCCTGCAATCTGGCCGATGCACAAGCGGTGCAAGCCTTGGGCGATTGGTTGCCGGCACATGTAGGCATACCCGATGTGTTGGTGAACAATGCGGGTTATTTTTTGCCCGGCAGTATTCACAACGAACCTGCCGGCACACTCGAAGAAATGTTGCAGGTAAATCTGCTATCAGCTTATCATCTTACCCGTGCTCTTTTGCCCGGTATGATGGAGCGAAAAAGCGGCCACATTTTCAACATGTGTTCCATTGCCTCATTGCAGGCATACAGCAATGGTGGCAGCTACAGCATCAGCAAGTTTGCCCTGCTGGGTTTTGGTCAAAACCTGCGGGAAGAAATGAAGTCCTTCGGCATTAAAGTAACCAACATTATGCCCGGTGCCGTATGGACGGATAGCTGGGCGGGCAGCGGTGTGTCGCCCGACCGCATTATGGAAGCCAACGATATTGCCAAGCTGGTGGTAACAGCGTCGCAACTGAGTCCGCAGGCTTGCATAGAAGACCTGGTAATACGACCGCAGCTCGGCGATTTGTAAAGAAATCTTTATCAAACTTCAGAACCTGACGAATGGCATAGTTGCCCGTTCGCATTCAACTTAATTTCGGGGCCAATCAATCATTTGTGTATGGAGTTGGAAGCCCTGAGGCAGGCTACTGCGGCTCACATTCAGCAGTTGTATCAGCAGCAACAAACTGCAGATTTATGCTACCACCACCACGGGTACCTTACCCAAACGGTGGAGCGTATCCGCCTCATTGCGGCAGCCAATCATACAGCGTATGAAACAATGTTGATAGCAGAGCTGGCGGCCTGGTTTCATGCCCTCGGTTTTTTGCAACGGCAAACAGAACACCCCGAATCGTTTGGGGCCATGCTGGCCAAAGAATGGTTGCACCAACAGCAAGTACCCGAAGCCACTACCCAACAAATAACGCAATGCATTCTGGCCGCTTACGATTTGCCCGTACAGCCAACTGAAGCTCAACTGTTGCTGCACGATGCTATTCACTTCGACTATGGCAGCGCCGATTGGGATATCAAAAGCAAACTGCTGCAGCAAGAAATGGAATGGTTGCAACACCGCAGCATCAGCAGCCGTGAGTGGAAAATGCTGCAGCTGGGCATGCTGGAAAAACATCAGTACCATACGCCTTTTGCACAGCAAACACTGGAGCCGGTCAAACGCTTTCACCTGGAGCAGTTGCACAAATCGCTGGGCAAAAAAAGCCTGAAAAAAGAAGAAGAGCAACAACAACTGCCCTATGCCAATGTAAGCCGTGGGGTAGAAACCATGTTTCGCTTGCTCATTCGTACCAACTTCGATTTAACCGGCCGCGCCGATACCAAGGCCAACATTCTTATCTCCATCAACACCATCATTGTGTCGGTGCTGTTTACCACGGTAGCGGCCCGTATTGATGAATTTCCGTATCTGCGCATTCCGGTGATAGTAATGACGGTGTGCAACCTCAGCACCATTGTGCTGGCATTGCTGGCTACCATTCCGCGGCGTGGCCGCAAACCGTATTGGGACATGCACAACGAACCCAAAACCGACCTCTTGTATTTTGGCAACTACACCCGCATGACCCGTGAAGAATACCACGCTGAAATGTTCAAGATGATTGCCAACCCCGAAGCAGTGTACACCTACATGATGGACATGAACCACGACATGGGCCATGCCCTCAACAAAACTTACCGCTACCTCAATGCAGCGTATTATGTATTCCTGTTTGGCTTTGTGGTATCGGTGATTCTGTTTGGTGTAGCATTGTTGTATTTTAAGTAGGGTTGAAGTTGATGAGTAAAATGGTTGACAGGTTCCAATCATCAACAACCATCTGCAGAACTATCTGTTGCCCATACCTTCGGCTGTCGTTTTTTTGTGCCTCATTCATTTGCCCAAAACCAGCTGCATGCAATACCAGCGTTTTACTGCCGATGTCGTTTTTACCGGTGAAGCCGTGCTTACCCAACACGCCGTTATTGCCAATGCACAAGGCACCATTATTGACGTAGTGCCACTGAAGCAGGCCGGCAGCGAGGTGCAACACTTCAAGGGTTGGCTTTGCCCCGGTTTTGTAAATGCGCATTGCCACCTCGAACTCAGCCACATGTTGGGGCGCATACCCGAGCATACAGGCATGGTCGATTTTTTGCTGCAGGTCATGTTTAACCGGCAAGCCGATGCAGAGCTCATACAATACGCTATGCACAATGCGGTCGAGCAAATGCTGGGGCATGGCATCGTGGCCGTGGGCGACATTTGTAATACCGCCAACAGTGCCGCCATCAAACAACACAGTTCTCTTTATTGGCATAGCCTCGTAGAAATATCAGGCTTTGTACCAGCAGCTGCGTTGCAACGTTTTGAGCAAGGCATCGCCGTCATGCAGGCATTGCAGCAACACCAGCCCGCTGCGCAACTGAGTGTGGTGCCCCATGCTCCCTATTCAGTATCGGGCAAGTTGTACGAGTTGATTGCACAACAAACACAAACGGTGGTGAGCATGCACAATCAGGAAAGTGTGGCGGAAGAAATGTTGCTCACCCAAGGCAATGGAGATCTCTTGCGTTTGTATGAAGCCATTGGCGTCAACATCGATTTTTTTACACCAAAAGGCAACAGCAGTTTGCAGCATGTAGCCGATTGGTTGCCGCAGCAGGGCAACCTGTTGCTGGTACATAATTGCCACAGCACCGCCGATGATATTGCACTCATGCAACAACGGCAACAAGCTGTGTATTGGTGCTTTTGCCCAAGGGCCAATCAATACATTGGCAACCCGCTGCCCAATGTGCCGTTGTTTATAGAAAAAGATGCCCGCATTTGCCTCGGCACCGATAGCCTGGCCAGCAACCACAGCCTGAGCATACTGGCCGAAATGCAAACGCTGCAAGCGGCGTTTCCGCAGCTCCAACTGGCGCAACTGTTGCAATGGGCAACGTACAATGGTGCTGCTGCGCTGGGCATTCAGCAGCAGTACGGCCAGCTGAAACCCGGCATGAAACCCGGCTTGCTGTTGTTGGAAAATGTGGCTGCCAATGGCGACATCAGTCACAGCAGCATACAGCGTTTGTGCTGATATTTGCGCCGTTCTTTTGCTATCGCAACAATGTTATCTTTTTAAATCGCTGCTATGAAAATTATACCCGGTGAAGTTCCAGTAATGCAATTGCATCAATACATGGTGGGTGCTGTATCGCCACGCCCTATTTGTTTTGCCAGCACGGTAGACAAGGACGGTAACGTGAACCTTAGCCCGTATAGTTTCTTCAACATGTTTGGCAGCAATCCGGCTACGTTAATTTTTGGTGCTACCCGCAGACTGCGCAACAATACCAATAAAAACACCTTGGAAAATGTGCTTGAAACAAACGAGGTAGTGATTAATGTGGTGAACTACAACATGGTGCAGCAAATGAGCCTGAGCAGTTGCGAGTATCCTAAGGGTGTAGATGAATTTGTGAAAGCAGGTTTTACAAAACTGCCCTCGGAAAAAGTGAAACCACCACGGGTAGCAGAAAGCCCGGTACAAATGGAATGCCGGGTAAAGCAAGTGATTGAAACTGGCAGCGAAGGTGGCGCCGGCAACCTCATCATTTGCGAAATACTGGTGATGCACATCAACGATGCCGTGCTGAATGTACAACAACAAATAGACCCCCACAAAATAGATTTGGTAGCCCGCATGGGTGGCGATTACTACTGCCGTGCCAGTGGCGATGCCGTGTTTGCCGTACCCAAGCCCAACACCGCTTTGGGTATTGGCATCGATCAACTACCCGAAAGCATCCGCAGCAGCAACATACTTACCGGCAATCATTTGGGCATGCTGGCCAATGTGCAGCAACTACCCGAAGCCGATCCGGCTTTTACTGATGATACCTGCAAAAACATTGTGCAGTATTATGCCAACAATCCGGAAGAGATGGAAAAAGAATGCCATCGCTACGCGGCTCAATTGCTGCATCAAGGGCATGTAAATAATGCCTGGCAGGTATTGCTACTAACGATGTAATTTTTTACTGCAAACTGCGCATTGCAAACTGCAAACTTTTTAAAGGTTCTGTAAACGCTTAGCGAACAATTTATATTGCTACGCAACCATCATGGGTTGCTGCTGTAGTGCCAATGCAAGCACATGCTCCACTGTCTGTGCTACGTTATTGGCTTGCTGCGCAATAGCAGGCTGTGGTTGTTGCAACCAGTTGGCTATGTCCTGATGAAAATGTGGCGTGTCCGCATCGTCCAACACTTGTACACCCATTTGCTGCAGTGCTGCTGCATTGCAGCGTTGCTCATACTGCCCACGAATGGGAATGCTGAGCAACCGTTTGCCGAGATACAACGCTTCGGCTGGTGTTTCAAAACCACCGCCGGTGATGAGCCCGTGGCAGTGAATCAAACTCTTGTTGAACAATTCCTGATCCACCGGGAAATAGGTAATATTTTCTACCCGTTCAATTGCTTCAACGTCCTTCAAAAACCAATGAAAGTGTACATGTTTCATTTGCTTAAAATGGCGAAGCAGGCAGTGCTGTTCGTAGGCAGGTAAGTACACAGTTACGTGTCCGTTATCCAACGGATCGGCGTTCAAAAAAGATTCTTTAATGACTGGCGGAAGGATAAAAGAATCGTACTGCTGAAAGTGAAGGCCCACATAATGCGTGGCAGGTGCGTACTGTTTTAAAATGAGTTCGCCCATGAGGCTGCGCTGCGCAGGGCGTGGTGTTTGTGCACTCATAAAACTGGCCTGATGTCCAAATTGCACCGAAGGCAACCCTTTCATTTTGCAAGCTTTGGCAGTGATAAAATCAAAGTCGTTCAGGATGACATCGTACTGTTCCAGTGGTAGGTCTCTGGCTTCGCGGGTAGCCCTGAACAAACTGTTTTCACGCCACATTTTTTTATAATCCAAACCACCACAGGCGCTGTAAAACAAACTCATGCCTTTGCTGCTGTATCGTACAGGCAGTTGTGCAGGAAGCGTTGCATTGGCGCCACTCAAAAACACATCTACCTTACCATGCTGTTGCAGGTAAGGCAGCAATTGCGTAGCCCTGCTAATGTGCCCGTTGCCCGTGGCTTGTACGGCATAAAATATTTTCATGTATATCAGGTTGTATAGTCCAGCACCAGTGAGTGGATGTACAGCATCACTTCCTCACTCATTACATTAAGGCGGGGTTTTTCTTTGCTGATGAATGTGGGGGCAAGTGGCGTTCTTTCATCGTATTGATAGAGGTGCCAATCGTTGTTGTAGTATTCCAGCGCTGTCAGGTTTTCTACCCAATCGCCGCTGTTGAGGTATTGCACCGATCCTTTGCCCGTAGTAATGGTGCGTTGTTGTGGCTGGTGTATGTGACCACAAATCACATAGTCATATTTCTTTTCGATGGCAAGTTCTGCAGCGGTTTGTTCAAAGTTGTCTATCCATGCTACCGCCTTCTTAACACTGGCTTTAATTTTTTTGCTGAAGCTCATTTTTTCTTTGCCAAAAAGTTTGAGCGTCCAGTTGATAAAACTGTTGATGAGGATGAGCAGGTCGTAGCCTTTGCCGCCCAGTTTGGCCAATATTTTAGCACTACCCTTGGTGCTGGCATCAAACACATCGCCATGAAAAATCCAGCACATCTGGCCGTTTATTTCCATCACCAGCTTGTCGGTGATTTGAAAATTGCCGAGGCTTAGATCGCTGTATTTGCGCAGCAGTTCATCGTGATTGCCGGTGATGTACACCACACGGGTACCACTGCTGGCCAGCCGGCATATTTCACTTATCACTTCGAGGTGTGCAGCAGGAAAATAACGTTTGCTGAAATTCCAGATGTCAATAATATCACCGTTGAGAATGAGCAGCCGTGGCTGAATGCTGCGGAGATAATGCAGCAATTCCGCTGCGTGACATCCGTAAGTGCCTAAATGTACATCGCTGATGACGGCCACATCTACCGGACGTTTTTGCATGGCGGCTTGTGTTTCTCAAATGTTGCCTTTACATGTTACCCTGCCGTTACCGCCGTGTTACGAAATATTGACGTTGGCATTAAGAAAACATGAACAGTAACGTTGCTCTGGTTGCTGTTTCGAACGGGCTTTTACAAAACCATGGCTTGTTACATGCGGCTTCAATGGGCGAAAGCTTACCTTTGCCGCCCTCCAAACCAGCAAAGGTTTTTATTATGAGTCAACAACTGAGTGAACAGGAAATCATCCGTCGGGAAAAACTGGACGCCCTCAAGGCTGCCGGCATTGAGCCTTATCCCGCCGCCCTTTATCCGGTCAATAGCTATTCTACCGATATCAAAGATGGCTTTTCCGAAGAACAGAAAGATGCGTATGCCAACGTATGTGTGGCCGGTCGCATCATGAGCATCAACGATAAGGGCAAGGTGTTTTTCATTAAAATACAAGACAGCAAAGGCATCATTCAACTCTACGTTCGCCGCGATGACCTCTACCCCGGCGAAGACAAAAACGAGTGGGAAGTGCTGGTAAAGCGGGGCCTCGACTTGGGCGATTATATTGGTGTAACCGGCTTTGTGTTTGTGACCAAAACCGGCGAAACCAGCATTCATGCCCAAAGCCTGACCCTGCTGGCCAAAAGCCTGAAGCCCCTGCCCGTAGTAAAGCGGGATGAAGAAGGCAATGTGTTTGACGAAGTAACCGACCCCGAATTCAAATACCGCCAGCGCTATGCCGACCTGGTGGTAAACCCCGACGTAAAAGAGGTGTTCTTAAAACGCACCAAACTGGTAAATACCATCCGTGAGTTCCTGAATGAAAAAGGCGCTATTGAAGTAGATACGCCGGTGTTGCAAGCCATTCCCGGTGGTGCTGCAGCCCGCCCGTTCATTACACATCACAATGCGTTGGATGTGCCCATGTACATGCGTATTGCCAATGAGCTGTACCTGAAACGCCTCATTGTGGGCGGTTTCGATTGGGTGTATGAGTTCAGCCGCAACTTCCGCAACGAGGGCATGGACCGCACCCACAACCCTGAGTTTACAGTGCTGGAATGGTACACGGCCTACAAAGATTATTTCTGGATGATGGAAGTAACCGAGCAGTTGTTCGAAAAAATTGCGCTGGCATTGCATGGCACTACCGAAGTGGTACTGGGCGATAAAATCATCAACTACAAAGCACCGTTTAAGCGCATCAGCATTTTTGATGCCATTAAAGAAAATACCGGCATCGACATCAGCGGCATGGATGAAAACCAACTGCGGGATGTGTGTAAACAACTGCACATTGATGTAGCACCCAGCATGGGCAAGGGCAAGTTAATTGATGAAATTTTCGGCAGTACCAGTGAGCACACGTTTATTCAGCCTACGTTCATCATCGACTATCCGGTGGAAATGAGCCCGCTGACCAAGAAGCACCGCAGCAAGCCCGGATTGGTGGAGCGTTTTGAGCTCATGGTGAATGGTAAAGAACTGGCCAATGCTTACACTGAGCTGAACGACCCCATTGATCAGCGTCAGCGTTTTGAAGATCAGGTAAAACTGATGCAGCGTGGCGATGATGAAGCCATGTTTATCGACTACGATTTTCTCCGTGCCCTGGAATATGGCATGCCGCCAACCTCTGGCATCGGCATTGGCATCGACCGCCTCTGCATGTTCATGATGAATCAGGTGAGCATTCAGGATGTACTGTTTTTCCCCATGATGCGTCCGGAAAAGTTTGACGAATAATACAAGTACATTTTTTCTTCGGGGAAAAGAAAAAGGCACGGCGGTCAAATGATCGTCGTGCCTTTTTATTGGGAGAAATGTTATGTATTAAAAATCGAAGCCGAGGGCAAAATACCATGCTGGCTTGCCTTTGAAGAAGCCACCCATGGGCCAGCCGGCATCCACCTTCAGGAAGTAGCCGAGCAAGGTACTGCGGGCACCAAAACCATAGCCACCAATGAAGGGGCCAACGCCACCGGCTTTGATGTTGATGCGAACCGGATTGTTGGGGTCGCCGGCGCCATACACCACATTGGGGCGGGAGATGCCTTTGAACGTTCCTTCCCAAGCACTACCTAAATCAAAAAACTGAATCAACTGAAAGTTGCGGAGGAAGGCATTGTTGATGGGCTTATTGAAGAAAGTGCTGAACACGGGCAGCCTGAATTCGCTGTTGATGACAACGGCGTTGTTGCCATTAGCCACATTTTGCTGGTAGCCACGCAGGTTTACGGCCAAGGTTTGATAGAGGTAGTTTACCCCTTGTGTTGGGCGGTTAGCGTTGTTGAACTTGGGCGATATCCAACCATCGGCACCACCCAGGTAGTAAATGAGTTTTTGGTTACCCCAGCTAATGTCGGCAGCACCACGCACTGCCCAAATAAAGTTGCGGTAAATGGGTACGTAGTAGCGGAAGTCGGCCCCCATGTTGTAGGTAAACTGGTTGGTGGCTTTTTGGCCGGCCAGCAGGGCAGATTTTTGCAAGCCCATGATGGTTTCCATGTACACTTTCCAGCGGAGACCATTCCAGATATTGGTGGTTTTCAGCAGTGAGTTATCGTGCACATATTCGGCCCGAAGGTTGGCGTATTCCAGGTTTTCGTCTTCTTGCTTCAGCGATAACGGATCCACGGCACTCACAATTACCCGGTCGAAACGAACACCACCAATCAGGCGTACACTCCGCACTTTATCCAGCGGATAGGTAACATTGCCCTGATACAGGTTGGTGATGATTTTGCCGGGATAAATAAAGGATGCATTGGGGAAAGTAACGCCCACATTGCTGTTTTTGGAGCGGTAGTACATGGCACCCCAGTCAATGCGTTTGCGGCGGTTTTGGAAATCGATAAAAAACTCATTGTCGGCAAGATTTGCACCCGGCTTCATACCACCGCTGATGCGGTAGTCTTCCATTACATCGCTCAGGCTGGCCATGAGCAACCAGCTCAGGTTGTTGCCATTGTTGAGCTGTACGGGGCCACTGCCACCCTGGTAGGGCTGGTAGCGGGTGAGTACCATAGTATTGGTTACACCAACCGATGCCAAATCGTTGCTGAAACGGAGTTTGTATTTATACAGTTTGGCCGATTCCAGCAGGCGTTTTCTTTCCAGTGTTTTATCTACTTCTACCGGGCCGGTTATTTTGGTGATGCTGTCATTCTTCTTTACAAACTCCCCAAGGAAAGACATATCGCCGGTGCTGTCTTCTTTGGCGGTTTGGGTTTGGTATAGGGTGCCTGTTCCTTTCTCCCGCCGTAGTTCGGTTTGTACTTCTTTTACGTAGTCGGTGGGTCGGGCACTTACGTTGCGTTTCCGCAGGGTTACACTATCTACCCTCAGGCGGTACAGCATTTTCAGGCCGCTTTGCTGGGTTACTTCGGTTACCTGTCCTTTATCGCCGGCTATGCGGCTTTCGAGCAGGCTGCTTTGGTAGTTGGTGAGGGGGAAGGTGTAGGTAGAATCTTTGGTGAGAGCAATGAGGCCAATAGAATCGGGCTCGGAGCGGTCCCATGCTTTCAGCGTACTGTCTACTTCTTTGAGTGAAGGGTTGCGTAGTATTTCATCGCCAATAATCACCAGTGTATCGAGGCCTTCGGCTTTGGTGGTAAAAAAGCCGGCGTAGCGGTTAGCCACCCCACTTTCGTCACTCACAAATGTGAAGTGGTTCATGTTGTACTGCGTGGGGTAGCGGGCATTGCCAAACTGCAGGTTGGAGAGTTGCGTAATCTGGCGGAAGCCACCTTTGTCATCTACATCGGCCAAAAACACATTGTATCGGTAATCGCTGGGCAATGATGTATCGGCACCCACAGTGGTTGCAGTAGGGCGGTTGCTGCTGAAAATGATGCCATATTTATTGGGGAATGAAACAAAAGAAGCGTCTACATCATCCCACACATCGTTGGTAATCTGCTCTACTTTGGCCGTTTCTATGTTGTACACAAAAATGTCCGTATGGCCATTTTTCACGGCACTCAAAATCAGGCGTTTGTGGTCGAGGAAATACTGGGCATCCTGTACCTGGTCAAAAGGCAGGTCTACTTTTTTGGTTACGCTGGCATTCACCAGATCGTAAATCATCAGTTTCACTTTATCCTTTTCCCAGTAAATAACGGCGAGCCGGCTGCCCTTGCCATCCCAACTCATTACGGGGTACACAGGGTTGCGTTCGTGCTTGTACGTACGAATGCCGCTTTTGATGAGCACTTTGCGGTTTACAAAATTTTCGTACAGCGATACATTGTAAAAGCCTTTTTTGTACTCAGCTACGGCGTACGTGTACGACCGTGCATTGGGGTTGGCAGCAAAGTGGTAAAAATCCTGATCCTTGTTGATGTCTTCTGTAACGGCAATGCTACCCTTGGGGTAGTTGCGGCGGCCACGGATATCGGCATAGTACTTTTCCGTTTCCTGCTCCATCATATCTTTCAGTACATCTTTCAGCTTTTTGCGGCAAATGCGTAGCGAAGCATTGTTGGTGTTTTTGTACAAAATGGAGAGGTACAAAAAGTAGGTGACGTTTTCTTTTTTGTAATTATTGGCCAGGTAATGAAAAAACGCCTGCCCTGCCAATTGAGGCCTGTCGAAAGCCAAGGCATAAAAGTTTTTGTACTCATTGGCCAGCAAGGCATTTTTCAGTTCATCATCTCTTTCAATGCTCCAGTTTTCGGCAGCGTAGGCCACGTAGCCATCGGTGAGCCATTTGGGCAAATCAAGCAGGGCGGCGTTGCTGGCTACTTCGCCCAGGTTTTCGCCAAACAGGCGGTTGTCTACCAATATGCGGGCAATGCCCTGCCGAATCTGGCGACGCAGGTCGGCGTGGTTGCCGTTGAAGTAGAGAATCATTTTATTGTTCACCAGCCGTGTCATACCACCGGGGTCGGCTTCGGCATTTTCCAATCCAATGTTGGTGGCTTCGGCATCGTCGTAGCTGTTGTACAATACCACATTGGCCCGGCGTTGCAGGGCTATTTCTGTAAAAGCTTCCAGCTGCGGCAGTTCTTCTTCGGCCACTTGCAGCACATATTTGGCCAGCTCCAAACCACCTTCGGTAAAATGAATATTGAAATTGTCGGTTTGATAAAAACGCCAGTTGTACTTGCGGTACTGAATACGGTTTTTGCCAAACTGTACCGCCGATACCTGTGCCATGCCTTCGGCAACAGATACCAGTGTGAGCAACAGCAGGGCAAAACGCAGGAACAGCGAATGATATTTGGGCATACGATTGTTGGATATAAGCATGATAATGAACGAATTTTAAAGGTAGCAGAATATTGCTATTGGCATGGGCTACCGTTTAAGGGTTAGTTGTTTTAACAGTACGCTGACAGCCAAAAGAGTGCATTTTTGCCGGCAGTAAAACGTATCAACCATGCTGCACATTGCGAAGTTTACTTTCAGCCCCATTCAAGAAAACACTTACGTGCTCTACACCCCCGATGGTTTGGCTGCCATCATCGATCCGGGCTGCTACTTCGACCATGAAAAAACAGCATTGGACAACTTCATTGCAGAAAAGACACTCAATGTGCAGTTTTTGTTGCAAACACACTGCCACCTCGACCATGTATTTGGCCTGCAATGGGCTGCCGAAACCTATCAGCTGCAGCCACACATGCACCCCATAGAAGAGCAGGTGTTGCAGTTTGCACCCATATCTGGTCAGCGCTGGAACCTGCCTTTTACCAACTACAGCGGCCCCATTCATTACCTCAACGATAACGATACCCTGCAACTGGGCAACAATACCCTGCAAGCCATTTTTGCCCCCGGCCATTCGCCCGGCCACTTGTGCTACTACTGCGCCGAGCAAGATTTCATCGTGGCCGGCGATGTGCTGTTTGAACGCAGCATTGGCCGTACCGACCTGCCCGGCGGCGACCACGACACGTTGCTGAACAGCATTCGCACCCGCCTGTTTACCCTGCCTGAGAGCACCGTGGTGCACCCCGGCCACGGCGATGCCACCAAGATTGGGTTGGAAAAAAGACACAATCCTTTTTTGCAATAACTGGCATCACTTGGCTGCCACTACCACCGGCCCAAATGTTTTGGCCTTCCCTGCTTTGCTAATCTGCACCCGAATGAGGCGTACTGATTTGGCCAGCACATTATGAACGCCATACCGGTTAGCCCCGTTTATCTGCACATCGGTCAGGGTAATATTCGCCACACCGGTTTTCGATTGCTTTTGATCAATATATACCGCATCCTGATCGGCGGCGGTGGCCGTTTGCATAAACACACATTGCGATACCTTTTGCACACCCGCACTAAAAATACTCAGTGCCGGTCCGGTACCTGTGCTGATGCTGCTATGCTGCAACTGCAAGGCCACATGTGGCCCCACCACAATGCCGCCATTTTGAAAAGGCAATCCGGCTTTGCCAAATGAATCAATACGCACATCTTCTATCAATGTGTTGCGTGTACCTACTACCTGTATGCCTACCCCATCAATACCCGATAACGCACAATGGGCGATATGCACCGAGCGGTAACCTACGGTATCGGCCATTGCCACATTGGTGGCACCAATATGCATGGCCTGACTTTTGCCTGCTGTACGGGCTCCTTTTATTTGCGTTATGCTGCAGTTGGTGATGCGTACATCGCCATGCGTGGAACTATCGGCCGGCAGGGCAAAAATGCCCACCTGACCATTGCGGAGCGAAACACTATCAATGCTGAAAAAACGGCTGTTGCCCACATTGAACAATACGTTTAATGTGTAATCGGGATTGTACACAGTGGTATGCCCGGCACCTAAAAATTTCCAATGACGGCCCTGTATCATGATGCCATAGTTGCTGGCACCAGCACCTATCGTTACAGGATGCCAAGCATAAATCACAATGGGTTTTTCTGCTGTGCCGTTTACCTCATTCAGGTTTATGATTTTGTATTTGCCCGACAGTAAAATGGTATCGCCGGGCTTTACTGTGGCCGATACATTGGGTATGTACAACTCGCCATTGGAGCGGGGCGGCATGCGATGACTGCGCTGCGCCAACAGCAATGTTGCAGTAGCCAGCAACAGAAGGATGCACAAAAAATATTTCATTGTTCAGGTTTTTGGAGGCAGCCATTGTACAATGGGTAAAGCTACAGTACACAAAAAGGCTACACAAGTTTTAGCCGTTTGGATGCCCGTACATTTGTAAGCATGAGTCAATTGCATCTGTCGCTGATACAAACCCAGTTGCATTGGGAAGACAAAGCTGCCAACCTGCACATGCTGCAGCAAAAAATTGACAGCATCGGTTTTACCGAAGTAGTGGTGCTGCCCGAAATGTTTAGCACGGGTTTTAGCATGCGGCCACAGCAACTGGCTGAAACCATGCAGGGCCCCACCGTGCAATGGATGCAAGCAACAGCAGCCCGCAAAAAAATCATTCTTACCGGCAGCCTCATGATTGAAGAAGAGGGCCGCTACTACAACCGCCTGATATGGATGCTGCCCAACGGGCAATATGGCTATTACGATAAACGGCACCTGTTTGCTTTTGCCGGCGAAGACCAGCATTATGCTGCAGGCAACAAAAGACTTATTGCTTCGGTCAAAGGGTTTCGCATTAACCTGATGGTGTGCTATGATTTGCGTTTTCCTGTTTGGGCCCGCCAGCAAGGCGATAGCAGCAGTACAGAGTACGATATACTGATGTATGTAGCCAACTGGCCCGAACGCCGCAGCCATGCCTGGCGTACCTTACTGCAAGCCCGTGCCATCGAAAACCAATGCTATGTAGTGGGTGTAAACAGGGTAGGCCACGATGGCAACAATATATACCACAGTGGCAACAGCATGCTGGTAGATGCCATGGGTGAAGTTCAATTTGAACAGGCACACGATGAGTGCATACATACCTGTGTGTTATCAAAAAATACCTTGGATGACGTACGCAGCAAACTGCCTTTTTTGAAAGACAGAGACAGCTTTAGCATAGTATAGTTTTTTCAACGCGAAGGCGCTAAGACGCAAAGCATATTTTACCGCAGAAAAACAGTTGTAACGGAGAATGCCATGGCTGGTGAGGCCACACCATTCACGAAACGAAAAAAACAGGACGCGGATAAAACGGATTTGTACAGATGTTCTAAGAATTTCTCCGAGCTCTCTGTGACCTCTCCCGCCTGCTGCGGGACAAGTTGTGCGAAAAAAATACCTCATTTGCCGAAGGCAAATAGCTCTCCATATCTTTCAACAAACTGTTAATTACTCAGCAATTGTCTGTCGTTAACATTGCAGCAACAGCAATCCGTTTTCTTGCAGTATAGATTGCAGCATCAATCACTGACTATCACCAAAAATAACTGCATGAAAAACAGCTTTACACTCGCTTTGCTGCTACTGTGTGGCGGCACTTTACACGCTCAACTGAATAAGGGCACACAACTACTTACGGGAAGCTTCAACATTGGCGCCGGTAATCAGGAGAGCAGCAACAACAATGAAACACTTAAGAACAACAACTTTGGTGCTGGCATTGGCGTTGGCCGCCAATGGGTGCACAAAGAAAACCGCATCCGTGGCTTTCAGATTGGCTACAATTACAACAGCAACACACAGAATTACCAAAGCGTAGCCGGTGAAACCAAACGCACTTCCAATACATTCAATGTGGGGTATGTATCGCAATACTTGCTGCCTTTCGGCAAAAAGTTTTATGGTACTGCTACCATTCTGTCGCAGTTTGCTTTCAGTAAGCAAAAAGAGCAATATGAAAACAATAACAACTTTGCTACCAATGGCGAAAATTATGGCCTGAGTGTGGGTATACAACCCGGGCTTGCGTATCAGCTCAACAAACGTTGGATAGCCGATGTAACCTTAGGTAATTTGGTGGGTGCCAACCTCAATCATAGTCGCTATCGCTCCACATCTACAACTACCAACTTTAAAGACCGCTCCACCAGCTTCAATCTCAATTCGATGTTTTCCGGCAACAGTACCTATCTCGGTATTGGTTTCCGTTATATTCTTCGATAGTCGAAAAGAACTACATCCACACACCCAATCGTTTTTACCAAATTACCCGCACCATCTGTCGGCCGCAGCTTGTCTGTAGCTGACAGATTTTTTTATGCAAAAATGATAGGATGCGGATAAAATGGATTTTCACGGATTGTATCATTTCTCCGAGTCCTTTGTGCCCTCTCCCGCCTGCTGCGGGACAAGTTGTGGGAAAAATAAACCCTCATTTGCCGAAGGCAAATAAAGATCTGCGTCCTCTGTTCCCTATGTGCGAAACAACCCTCATGACCCGATCTCCTTCTCCAATATCATAAACTCCAGCGGCTGCAGTGGTGTACCAAACACCGGGTTGTCGGGGAAAGGTTTACGTTCGCCGGTATCGTTGTAGCCGCGGCGATTATACCATGCAATGAGTTCGGTACGTGCTGTAATCACACTCATAAAAATGCGGTGTACTTGTTGGCTGCGGGCAAAGTCTTCCGCTGCCTGCATCAATCTTTTGCCCGTACCCTGTGCCTGCTGCTGTGGCCACACACTCAGCATACCCAGATACATGCCCTGCGGTTGCTGCTGCAGGTACACGCAACCCTCCAAAGTACCTTCGGTATTGCGTAGCAGCAATACAGTCTCGTTATTACTTTCGAGCATAGCCTGTAATGATGCCACATCTATGCGTTGGGTACCGGCAATAAGGTTGGCTTCGGTGGTCCAACCGGCACGGCTGGCATCACCGCGGTAAGCAGCATTTACCAGGGCTTGCACTTCGGCTATGTCGGCGGCGGTCATACAGGTAACAGGCATGGCGCAAAAGTAAATGGCAACGCTGTTGGTTGGGTATAGAAAACATGGCTATTTTCAATGCAACGAATGCAACCCTCCACAAACATTTTACAACAACACATTCAGCGGCTTCATCCACTCAGCGAAGCGCCGCTACAGGTGATGCTGCAAGCATGGCAGCACTGGCAATATCCACGTGAGTATCCATTACTCCGCGAAGGCAGCGTATCAGATTATCTCTATTTTGTAGAGCAGGGTGCGGTACGCATCTTTTACCACAAGCATGGCAAAGACATCACTGAATGGCTGGCGCTGGATGAACAATTCTTTTTTTCCATCACCAGTTTTTTTAACCGTCAACCCAGCAAGCTTATCATCCATACATTGGAGCCATCGTTGGTATGGGGGCTTCACCAACGCCAATTGATGCAGCTGGCCGACGAATATCATGAAATAGAAAAATGGTTGCGCAAAGCAGTAACGGGTTCCCTCATTTTATCGCAGCAGCGGATGGAGTCTATCCAGTTTGAATCGGCGCAGGAACGCTACCAAAAATTGCTGCAGCAATTTCCCGACATCATTACCCGTGTGCCGGGCATTTACATTGCTTCCTTTCTGGGCATCACCAAAGAAACGCTGAGCCGAATCAGATCGCAACGCTGAGTAAGGTTTATTGTAACCCAACTGGAGCGTATCACTCATCTGGAAATTCAAATAGTTGTACTCTGAAATCCGTGTGTTGTGCCAGGCTACACACATTTTCACACATGCCAATTGCAGCTGTTATCTTTGCGCCCTGTGCCAACCATCGGAAACATACAACTACCCCACTTCCCGCTACTGCTGGCGCCTATGGAAGATGTAAGCGACCCGCCTTTCAGGGCCGTGTGCAAACTCAATGGTGCCGACCTGATGTATACAGAATTCATCAGCAGTGAGGGCCTCATTCGGGATGCCATCCGCAGCCGCAAGAAGCTCGACATTTTTGAAGCCGAACGCCCTGTAGGCATTCAGATTTTTGGCGGCGATGAAGAAGCCATGGCCATGAGTGCCCGCATTGTAGATACAGTGAACCCTGATCTGCTCGACATCAACTTTGGCTGCCCTGTAAAAAAAGTGGTGAGCAAAGGCGCCGGTGCCGGTGTGCTCAAAAACATTGACCTGATGGTGCGGCTTACCGAAGCCTGTGTAAAAAGCACCCGCCTGCCGGTAACTGTGAAAACCCGCCTCGGCTGGGATGATAACAGCAAGAACATTGTAGAAGTAGCCGAACGCCTGCAGGATGTAGGCATTAAAGCGCTTAGCATACATGGCCGTACAAGAGCACAACTCTACAAGGGCCAGGCCGACTGGTCGTTGATAGCGGAGGTGAAAAACAATCCCCGCATACAGATTCCCATTTTTGGTAATGGCGATATTGATAGTCCTGAAAAAGCGGTGGAGTATAAAAAACGCTACGGGGTAGATGGCATTATGATTGGCCGTGCCGCCATTGGCTATCCGTGGATTTTTAATGAGATTAAACATTACATCCAAACAGGTGAACACCTGCCGCCGCCGACCATTGAGCAACGGGTGGATGTGATACGCCAGCACCTGCATGGCAGTGTACAATGGAAGGGTGAAGTGCTGGGCATTTTGGAAATGCGCCGCCATTACACCAACTACCTCAAGGGCTTGCCGAATATTCGTGACTACCGCCTCAAGCTGGTTACCCTCAAATCATTGGAAGAAATAGAACCCGTGCTGCAGGAAATTGTAGAGGTGTATCATGGCTTCCAGTTTGAACGCCGCAAGGTAGATATGGATGCCATGGCGTATAGTTGTGATGGGTGATGAGAGACTTCCTGAATTATTTTTTTGGAGCAGGCTTTAATGAAAATCTCAATCCGGCGAAAAGACCAAACTGAAGAGGAATTACTTTTTCAACGTCTCCGTATTGCGTATCACTAATGGGAAAGCCGATTTGTGCTTCTGAAAAGATTTGAAACTTGTTGTAGGTATAGGCAATACCGGGACCAAAATTGGCCAGCCATCCAGATTCATTGGTTTTGGGGGTCATGTTAATGGGTGTAAAACCACTGGGTGGTGTTTGTTTCAGCCGTTCTTCAAATTCAACCATTTGATAGGTAATACCTACCGGCAAGTAAAATTGAAAATGTTTGTCAGTAGGTTTTTGAAGATAGAAATTAGCATTGAGATGAATGGAGCTGAATTTGTATGTCATAGTAGATGGGGCTAATCCAATAGGACTAAGCAATGTGTTGGTTTCAAATTTCATAGGATTGCTGAAACTGTAACCTACACCGATTTTTACCTTTTCAGCTACCGGAACCAATATTTTAAATCTGCCTCCGTAAGCATTTTGCTGTAATTGACTTTTGTAAAAGGTGTAGTTAACTGCTGTTTCAAGTTGCGATTGGCTAAATGAAACCTGAGCGTTGATCTTTAAAGTGCAAAAAGCGAGAAAACAAAAAGTGTAAATGATTTTCATAAGCTGATGAATTGGTTACCACAAAATAGATAGCAATTGTAACAATAAGTATTTGAGTGTTTATTACGAGCAGGTATTAACATAAAAAATAGCAAAGTCATTCTTGGAAATATTTACGATAAGTAACATCAGCCCTTTTTGATTTTAAGTCATTTTCCGATACTTTGTAAAACATAGATAAAACATGACCAGCACCGCTACCACCCCCGAAGCCTACCTGGCTGAACTGCCCGACGATCGCCGCGAAGCTGTAACGCAATTGCATGCTACCATTGTGCAGCACTTGCCCAAAGGTTTTGAAACCATTATGAACTATGGCATGATTGGCTATGTGGTGCCACACAGCCTTTACCCCGATGGCTATCATTGCGATAAAAAACTGCCTTTACCATTTGCGGGTCTGGCTTCGCAAAAAGCGTCCATCAACTTTTATCACATGGGTATTTATGCAAAACCAGCTTTGCTGGATTGGTTTGTGCAAGTGTATCCCAAGCATACCACAGCCAAACTGGATATGGGCAAGAGTTGTATCCGCTTTAAAAAGCCGGAGCACATTCCATATACCCTTATTGCTGAGCTCATGCAAAAAATGACCGTGCAGCAATGGATTGATACGTATGAGTCCAACTACAAACGTTGAGCAAGCCGTTCTCTAAAAGCATTGTATTTTTACGCAACTCCCAACCGGCTTGATATGAGAAAATGGCTGAGCTTACTGCTGCTGACGTTGTTCGCCTCCACCATGCTGTGGGCGCAACCCGTATGCAATACACCCGGCCAAAATCCTTCCACCGCATTCCCCGTGTGTGGTACATCTGTGTTCAATCAGGCATCGGTAAATCTTTGCGGTGGAAGAACGGTACCCAATCCCAAATGCAGTACTGTGCCGCTGAGTGATGTTAATCCGTACTGGTATAAGTTCACCTGCTTCAAGTCGGGCAAACTGTCGTTTTTAATTTCACCCAACAGCGCCACCAGCGATTACGACTGGCAATTGTATGATGTAACCAACCGCAATGCTGCTGACGTATACACCGATGCTTCAATGGTGGTGGGTGCAAACTGGAGTGGCTATTATGGACCAACGGGTACTTCGGCCACAGCCATTAATCTGCTGGAATGCGATGGAAATGTGCCGCAGTTTAGCAAAGAGCCCGACCTCATTGAGGGCCACAACTACCTGTTGCTGGTGAGTCATTTTTCCAATTCGCAGGCTGGTTACAAATTAGAATTCAGCGGCGGCACTGCTGTAATTACAGATACCGCCAACCTGAGTATGAAAGAATTGAAAGTTGGTTGCGGCGGAACGCAATTTTACCTCAAGCTGAGCAAAAAAATCCGTTGCAGCAGCATTGCCGCCAATGGTTCCGATTGGGAATTTGTAACCGGCAACGTACCCATTATTGGGGCTACAGGTGTGGGTTGTGCCAATGGGTTTGATACCGATTCCATTATCATTACCACTACCGGCCCGGTACCGGCAGGCAATTTTGCCTTGCGTTCCAAAAAAGGCAGCGACGGCAACACGGTGTTGGATGTATGCAACAACGCATTGCCCGATAGCCAAACACTGGTGGTAAATGTACTGCCAGCAGTACCAACTGTTATTGATAGCATTTCGCCAGTGGCGTGTATGCCTGCTGAAATTGAAGTGGTGCTGAAAGATCCGGTGTTGTGTAGCAGCATTGCTCCCAATGGCAGCGATTTTACCATTACAGGTCCTGCAGCAGTGAGCATAACCGGTGCACAGGTTACCTGTACCAACAATGTCAGCAAAGTTATCCGGTTGCAATTGGCTGCCCCAATACGCTTGGGTGGTGTGTACACGGTGGCAGTAAAACAAGGCACTGATGGCAACACGCTCACCACAGAATGCAGCCAACAAACGCTGGTGGGCAATAGCCAAACATTTACAGCTTACGATACGGTTGCTGCCATTATCAATGTCAGCATCAATAGCAGTTGCGTTACTGATACCATCCGGTACAGCAATCCTGGCAACAATGGCATCAACAGCTGGCAGTGGAGTGTAAAAGATGATCCAACCACCGGCTCTCTTCCCAACTTTACCATGTTGTATACCACTTCGGGTGTAAAAGAAGTAACACTAAAAGTATCCAACGGGGTGTGCAGCATGACGGGCGTAGCCGTTACCGATTTGGCACAAATTCGATTGAAAGCCGGGTTTGAATATCCCAACTTTGCCTGCCCCGGCGATAGCATTGTTTTTACTGATAAAAGTACCGGCCCCATCTCTACCTGGCAGTGGGATTTTGGTAACGGTCAACGGAGTGCTGCACAAGCACCGCCGGCACAATTGTTTAATAGTTCCACTGCGCTCAGCAGCGTACCTGTGCGGTTGATTGTGGGCCATATCAATGGTTGTAAAGACACGGTGGTGCATCGCATACAGGTGCCTAACAATTGCTATATCGCCGTACCCACCGGCTTTACACCCAATGGGGATGGGCTCAACGATTATCTCTATCCGCTGAATGCGTGGAAAGCTACCGAATTACACTTTAGGGTGTACAACCGCTTAGGCGAACTCGTGTTTGAAACCCGCGACTGGACCCGCAAATGGGATGGCCGCTTCAATGGTCAGCCTGTGCCCACCGGCACCTACGTATGGATGCTACAATACACCGACGACAAAGGCAAAAAGGTATTTACAAAAGGCACCACAGTCGTCATTCGATAGCACATTTTTTTTTCAAAGCAAAGACACGAAGGCGCAAAGGACAATTTGCAGTTTGCAGTGAGCTCCCGAAAACTTTCGGGATTGCAGGGAGTTTGAACCACAAAGACGAAAAGAAATTTTACCGCAGAGAAAACATGGGACGCGGATTGGAAGGATGAATGAGGATTTTCACGGATCCAATGCCCATTTCTCTGCGCCCTCCTATCCTCTGTGCGAAACATTCCTCATGTGCCGCAGGCAAATACTCACATCAACTCTTCATTTCCTCCAACTCCTTCTGCAATCTGAACATCTCATCCCTTAATCGGGCCGCTTCAATAAAGTCCATATCACGGGCTGCTTTCTCCATTTGCTTTTTCACCTTGGCTACATCTTTCTCCATTTGCGGAATGGTGCGGTACACTTCACCATCATCGGCCGCAACATTGCCCGGCACAATGCTGGCTTCGTTGGGTATGGCATAAGGCTTGGTTTCATCAAAGCCTTTGATGTCGAGCACACTGGTTTGCTTCATCACATCTTCAATGCTCTTCTTTACCGTTGTAGGCGTAATGCCATGCAAAGTGTTGTAGGCAATTTGTTTTTCCCGGCGGCGCAAGGTTTCGTCCATGGTTTTTTGCATGCTGTCGGTTATCGTGTCGGCATAAAAAATCACCAGGCCTTCTGCATTGCGGGCAGCACGGCCAGCCGTTTGTGTCAACGATTTTTCGTTGCGCAAAAAGCCTTCTTTATCAGCATCCAAAATGGCCACGAGAGAAACTTCCGGCAGGTCAAGCCCTTCCCGCAGCAGGTTTACACCCACCAGTACATCTATTTCGCCCAGCCGCAACTGCCGTAGTATTTCTACACGATCCAGCGTGTGCACTTCGCTGTGTATGTACTTGCTTTTAATGTTGATGCGGTGCAGGTACTTGTCCATTTCTTCGGCCATGCGTTTGGTCAGCGTGGTTACCAATACACGGTCGCCTTTGTGTACCCGCTTGTCTATTTCATCCAACAGGTCGTCTATCTGGTTGATGCTGGGCCGCACTTCAATGGGCGGGTCGAGCAATCCGGTAGGCCGCACCACCTGCTCCACCACCACGCCACCGGTTTGCTCCAGTTCGTAATCGCCGGGGGTAGCACTCACATACACTACCTGGTTCAGCATGCTTTCAAACTCATGAAAGTTGAGTGGCCGGTTGTCGAGGGCTGAGGGCAGGCGAAAGCCATAATCCACGAGGTTCATTTTGCGGCTGCGGTCGCCGCCGTACATGCCCGCCACCTGCGGAATGGTTTGGTGGCTTTCATCAATTATCATCAAGAAGTCCTTCGGAAAATAATCGAGCAAACAGAACGGTCTTGTACCCGGCTGCCGACGATCGAAAAACCTCGAATAGTTTTCTACACCATTGCAGTAGCCCAGTTCCCGAATCATTTCCAAATCGTATTCGGTACGTTCTTTCAGTCGCTGTGCTTCTATAAACTTGCCCTGGCTTTGAAAGTACTCCACCTGCCGGGTCATTTCATCTTGTATTTCGTGCAGTATCTGCACCATTTGGTCTTTTGGGGCAATGTATAAATTGGCCGGAAAGATGGCCGCATTTTCCACCCGGCCAATGCGTTTACCCGTGGTCACATCCAGCGTTTCAATGGTTTCAATTTCATCGCCAAAAAAACTGATGCGGTAACCCCAGTCTACGTACGGCAGGTTAATGTCCACCGTGTCGCCCTTCACCCGAAAATTACCGCGGTTAAAATCGCCCTGACTGCGGCTGTACAGGCTATTAACGAGGCTATGCAAAAAGCCTTGCCGGCTGATGGTTTGGCCCTGTGCAATGCGGACAATCCCGTTTTCAAATTCGGTGGGGTTACCCATACCATAAATGCAACTCACCGATGCCACCACCACAATATCGCGGCGGCCGCTCAGCAATTCGCTGGTGGCCTGCAGGCGCAGCTTGTCCAGCTCCTCGTTGATGTTGAGGTCTTTTTCGATGTACGTATCACTCACAGGGATGTACGCTTCCGGCTGATAGTAATCGTAGTAGCTCACAAAGTAGCCCACAGCGTTGTTGGGAAAAAACTGTTTGAACTCGCCGTAGAGTTGTGCCACCAAGGTTTTGTTGTGGGTGAGCACAAGTGTTGGCTTTTGCACGTTCTGAATCACATTGGCCATGGTAAAGGTTTTACCACTACCCGTTACGCCCAACAGCACCTGCTGCGGTTCCCCGTTCAATATTCCCTCGGTGAGTTGGGCAATGGCGTTGGGCTGATCGCCGGCCGGCTGGTAATGTGATTGCAATTCGAAAGGCATGCCGCAAAAATAGCCCGTATGCGCATGCCGCATGGAGTAAAGAAAGCCTAAGAAAGTTGGGGGCGGTCAGCAGCAGTGCATGGCCCGGCTACAGCAACGGGCTGCGTCGGGCTTCGCTATCGCTGCGGCCCTTGCCTGCGGCGGCGGGCTGTCCCTGCGGGCCACCCTGTGCATCCCTGCGCCCTTGGGCTGCACTGCAACAATTGAACAGTCAACAACTATAGCGATGGATTGCTACCCTGCAAACTGCCAATTCAAAAACATCTCACTTGTATTTGTGCAACCACTTACAATGAAACCTTGCTGATGCCTGCCCTACTGCCGCTGGGCTGCCTGACCAACGATACTACCCCACAGCCCCAAAGGGGCGAGGAGTAGTGAGGCGGGCAGGAACTACAGCTGATAGCAGCACTTGGTACATAGCCCCAGCTTCATTCATAGGTATTGGCTACGCAAATAGACCAACAACATACAAGTATGGTATTGATTGCTGCACAAAAGCTGGGATATTGCCTGTTGATTTGTACATTCATCCAAACCAACAACACATTACTCAATCTTTAACCATGAAAAAAATCGTTCTCTTTTTTGCATTGATGGCAGGTACAGCAACTATAACTACTGCACAAATTAAATTGCCCGCCGGTGCCGGCGATGTGGTGAAGAATTTTATTGCACCACCTGCCATTGGCGATGTAGGTAAAACAGCCAGCGGCATTGCCAATTTACTGGCCAGCAAGCTCAGCCTCGGTGCTACCGAAAAGAAAAGTACACTGGATGCTGTCACCAGTTTTTTAGGCCAGAAAAAAGACATTCTTGGTTTGGCTAAAACCAACCCTGCTGATTACCTGAAAAAATTTAACCCGCTGCAACAAGGCTTTATGGGTAAAATGAAAACCATTTTGGGTGCTGCCAAATACGCCAAACTGCTGGGCCTGAAACCCAGTGGCAGCAATGTGGCAGGCAATTTGTTGAGTAATTTGTTTTTCTAAGCGAAAAGCCTAAGGCTTAAAGCTGAAGGCATGTGGCTGAAATTAAGAAGGCCCAAAGGACGCAAGGATTTATCCTGCTGCCTTTGGGCCTTTATTTTTTCGATGCTGATTACGTTGGCTGTATTTCCATCAACCACCAACTACCAACCATCAACTACAACTTGTCCATTTCTGCTTTCACAAATTCCATCAGCGTTTTGATGTGTGCTGGTGAAAAATCGAATTTCAAACCGGCGGCAGCATAGAGTTCGGGAAGGGTTTTGGTGCCGCCCAGGCTCAGTGCATTCATGTAGTTCTGCAGGGCTTGCTCCGGCTGCTGCTTGTACTGCATCCACAGGCCAATGGCGCCCAGTTGTGCAATGCCGTATTCGATGTAGTAAAACGGTACTTCAAACAAATGCAACTGCCGCTGCCAGCTGTAGCGACGGAAAGATTCCAGTCCGCTGGTATCCAGCACACCGGTGCTGAACTCCTGCAAAATACGCATCCACGCATCGCCACGTTCTTCGGCACTATGCTGCGGATGTAAGTACACCCAATGTTGAAATTTATCAATCGTCGCAATCCATGGGAAAATGGTGATGGCTCTTTCCAGCTGGTGCAGTTTGGCCCGCTTCAGTTCTTCAGCATTGTCGAAGAAAGGCTCCCAATGATCCATCGTAAACAACTCCATGGCCATGCTGGCCACTTCGGCTATTTCCATCGGATATTCTTTGAAAGCTGTTAGCGATAATGGGTGTGCCAAAAAGCTATGCACGGCATGGCCACCTTCGTGCACCATGGTGGTTACATCATCCATTTGGCCGGCGGCATTCATAAAAATGAACGGCGCACCACTCTCTGCCAGCGGACAGTTGTAGCCGCCTGGCGCTTTGCCCTTGCGGCTCTCCAAATCAAAATGACCCATGCGCTGCATGGTGCGGAAGCAATCAGCAAAAAACGGATTGAGTTTTTCCAACACTGCAATGCTCTTTTGCAACAGGTCTTCGCCATTGCTAAAAGGACGCAACGGTTCCACGCCTTCGGGTTCTGCATCCAAATCCCAAGGACGCAATGTATCGAGCTGCAATTGCTGCTGTTTATGTTTGTAAATATCATTCACCAAGGGCAGCACGTGTTGCTTCACGCCTTCCTGAAATTGTTCGCAATCGGCAGGGGTATAATCAAATCGGCCGAGTTCTTTAAACTTATAATCGCGGAAATTGCTGAAGCCGGCGTTTACTGCTACTTGCTGGCGCTTTTCAATCAGCTGGCTGTACAAATCGTTCAGCGCTTCTTTGTCTTGCAGGCGACGTTCCTGAATACTGCGGTACACCGTTTCCCGTTCGCTGCGGTCTTTGCTCTGTAAAAACTTAGCGGCTTGCTGCATGGTATATTCCTGACCCTTGTGCTGAATGGTCATGCGGCCGGTGATTTGGCCAAACTGCTGTTGCAGAACGCCCAGCTCTGCCTGCAGCGGAATGTTTTCTTCCCGAAACAATTCAATGCTCTTGCGTACGCTGCGCAGATACGTGTGGTACAGCGATTGGTCGAGCTCGGCCAGGTGCGGATTGTTCACCAGTTTTTTATTCAACGCATCGGCATAGGGTTGAATCTTGGGTTGAATTTCCATCACGAAAAACGTGAAAGCATCTTCCAGCGTTTTGTTTTCTGTGTCGCAGGTCATTTTAATCTGGCGCCAGCAGGCATCTTCGCTAATGGCCGCTTCCACTTCGCTGCTGTCTTGCAGCCATTTTTCCAGTTCGGCCTTGCTGTTGATGGGGCGTTCGAGCAGTTCTTTAAAAAAAGGTTCGAGTGCTTCCCATGTGCTCAGGGTAAAATCTTGTGGCAAATAATGCCGGGGCAATTTTTGTATATCGGCAGAGTATGTCATAGTAAAAATTGAATGCTGCGAATGTAAACCCCAAACTTGCTTGATAGGACATGGATGTTGCGGATGAAACAGATGTTCACAGATTTTTTGTTATCAACTATTTTATGGTACGCGGAAAAAATACAATGGGACACTGATTTTGCGGATGGAACGGATTTTCACTGATGTCTGAGTACTACTATCCAAAAACTATATCAAAGCCCCAGCGGGGCGAAATATGCATAGCCATGGGTGAAGCTCATGGAATGAAGCGACCACAAACGTATAGCAAGCCCCAGCGGGGCGAAATGATACAATGGCCACAAATGCATAGATTTTTTGGCCTAGTATTGAATACAAATCATGCATTGCTGTTGTTTTAATCTGTGCATTTGTGGCAAAAAAATAGCCACAGATGCACAGATTATTAATCCAGTAGTTCCTCTCCCAGCGGGGAGGGGTTAGGAGAGGGGTAAATGGTTGAATTGGTGATATTATAATTCGTGAACCAGCTAAGTATCCCTGTGGCAGCATCGTTGTCTCGCTTCTTGCAGTGGAAGAAGTGCCCACTTGTACTGCATCGCCTTCATCAGCTTTTCCTACACCTGCTGCAACCTCTCGGTAAAATGTAGCAATTTCGTGTTTCGGCCTCGGCCCAACCATCAGAAGATATGTTTAGGAAAATTGTGATTATAGGACCGGAGAGCACCGGCAAAAGCACTTTGTGCGAAATGCTGGCGCAGCATTATGCCACCGAATGGTGCCCCGAATTTGCCCGGGAATGGTTGCTCACCAACGGCCGCGATTATCAGTACGACGACCTGCTGACGATTGCCAAAGGGCAGATAGCGCTGGAGGAGGAATACAGTGAGAAAGTCCGTAAGACGGGAAGACGGGAAGACCGAAAGATGGGAAGTGAGGAAGGATGTTTTTCAATAACAGCCACTACAAATACCAACGATGAAACTCCGGACTTCCGGACTTCCGGACTTCCGGACTTAACTCAGCCACTCCTCTTTCTCGATACCGACATGCAGGTGATGAAAGTGTGGTGCGAATATGTGTTTGGCGATTGCCACACGTGGATCCTCAATCGCATTGCAGAGCGGCCCTACGATTTGTACCTGCTGTGCAAGCCCGACCTGCCTTGGGTGCAGGATGAACTGCGGGAATACCCCGATGAAAAACCCCGGCAGGAACTCTACCATATTTACCGCGACATGCTGATACAACAACACACCTCTTGGGTAGAAATCAGCGGCGGCTATGAAGAACGGTTGCAGAAGGCGGTGCAGGCGGTGGATGGACTTTTGGGTTGGTAGGTTGGCAAGTGCTGCTGTTTGATTGTTTGGTGTTTGTGGTTTGTTGTTCAGTATTCGCTTTGCCCGTGTACATTTACGTTACATTTTTTTGTTGTGCTGCTTTGAGATTTAGATTCTGATTTTTCTAGGACGCGGATTGAACGGATAAAACGGATGTACGCCGAATGAACAATGTTTTGTTGTTGTGCTGATGTTGTGCATCTCAATAGCCACGGGCTTTAGCCCGTGGATGAGGATGGTTGATATTGGTGAAGGGGTTTTAACCCCTTTTCTCTTGCAGGCGATTGTTGCCATCTATTCATCTGCTGAAGGGCTGCCCCCTGTCTGACGGCAGACAGGGATAGGAGCGGTAGCCCGCAGCCAGCCACGCCAGCGGCGTGGCGCAGCGAGGACTACAAGCGGATAGCGGGAACAACAGCCAATACCAGCACTGCCGCTCACAGCCCCAAAATATTTTTTGGCAGATTGAAATGGTTTCCCAATTTTGTGCCTGATGAATTTTACTCAACACAATATTTGGTGGTGGCAACTGATACGATAAGTGTCGGGTAGCCCCTGTTGTGTACAACTATAAACTAATTGCAAGAGGCCTCGACACTGTCGGGGCCTCTGTTTTTTTTAATGCTGATACCATGGCCACATTTAACATTGACACCACTTGCAAAAAGAAACTGGCAGATATGCTGACGCCGGTGGGTATCTACCTGCGCCTCCGCGACCGCTTCAGGGATACTATCCTGCTGGAAAGTGCCGATTTTCATGCCGCTGAAAACAGCTGGAGCTTTATTGGCGTACAAGCCATTGCCGGCTTTGAAGCCATTGACCTGCACACGGTGGAGTTTAAATTTCCGGGCCACGAACCAGAACGGAAAAAGCTGGCCAAGCCGCAGGATTTGGTGCCGGCGCTGAACGAATACCTCGCTGCTTTTACGGCCAGCGGCGACTGCAGTGTAAAAGCGGCGCAAGGATTTTTTGGCTACACCAGCTACGATGCCGTACAGTTTTTCGACAGCATTCAATTTGATGCGGCCAAAGAAAGCACTACCGCCAGCAATTTGCTTCGGTACCGGTTGTATCAATACGTGATTGCCATCAATCATTTCAAAGATGAAATGTACATCTGCGAAAACAAAGTGAAGGGTTTGGAAAGCGAACTGGCATCGCTGGAATCGTTTATCTACAGCAAGGATTTGCCGACCTATCCTTTTGCCAAAGCCGGCGCCGAAACCAGCAACCTGACGAATGAGCAATACATCAGCAATGTAGAAAAAGGCATTGCGGCCTGCTACCGGGGCGATGTGTTTCAGATTGTATTGAGTCGCCGTTTTGCGCAGCCTTTCCGAGGCGATGAATTCAATGTGTACCGGGCTTTGCGCAGCATCAATCCGTCGCCGTATTTGTTCTTTTTTGACTATGGCGATTACCGGTTGTTCGGTTCCTCACCAGAAAGTCAACTCATCATTAGTGAGCAAGGCAAAGCGGTGGTGCATCCAATTGCGGGCACGTTTAAACGTACCGGCGATGCTACAGTTGATGCCGCCGAAGCAGAACGATTGACCAAAGACGACAAAGAAAATGCCGAGCATGTGATGCTGGTAGATTTGGCCCGCAACGACCTGAGCCGCCATGCTGATCATGTGCATGTAAGCGACTATAAAAAAGTGCATTACTACAGCCATGTCATTCACTTGGTGAGTGAAGTAACGGGCACCGTAAAGCCTGCGGCAAAAGCATTTGATATCATGGCCGATACTTTTCCTGCCGGCACCTTGAGCGGCGCCCCCAAATACAAAGCCATGCAACTGATAGATGCGCTGGAACCTACGCAGCGTGGTTACTATGGCGGTGCCATTGGCATCATTGGTTTGGATGGTTCGTTTAACCATGCCATCATGATTCGCACTTTCATGAGCCGCAACAACACTCTTTACTGCCAGGCCGGTGCCGGTGTGGTGGCTAAGAGTGTGCCTGAAAACGAACTGCAGGAAGTGAACAACAAACTGAACGCTTTGAAAATGGCCATTGAGTTGGCTGAAACGCTGTAAAATAAACCCCAACCATGCGCATTTTAGTTTTCGATAATTACGATTCTTTCACCTACAACCTGGTGCATCTGGTGGAGTACATCACCGGCGAAAAAGTAGAGGTACACCGCAACGATCAGTTGCCGTTGGAAAAGGTGCAGGACTACGATAAAATCATTTTATCGCCGGGTCCGGGCATACCCGAAGAAGCCGGTTTGTTGTTGCCCCTCATCAAAACCTACGCTGCCAGCAAAAGCATACTGGGCGTGTGTTTGGGGCATCAGGCCATTGCACAGGCATTGGGCGGCAGCCTCATCAACCTGAGTGAAGTGTACCACGGTGTAGCCATGCCTTGTCATGTAACTACTACAAACGCCAAACTCTTCAACGGCATGCCGGAGAGTTTTGATGTAGGCCGCTATCATAGTTGGGTGGTCGATAAAAAAACACTGCCAGCCGAACTAGAGATTACTGCAGAAGACGACCACGGTTTCATCATGGCCATGCAACACAAATCCTACGATGTGCAGAGTGTGCAATTTCACCCTGAAAGTGTGCTAACACCTTTGGGGGAGCAGATTATGCGGAATTGGTTGAACCCCCTAGCCCCCGGTGGGGGAATGCCGGATTAAGTGAATCGACGATCGGAACAAACCTTTATGAATCATTCAACAAGCATATCATTCAACCAGTATAAAGTCCTCCCTTTAGGGATGATTTAGGAGGGTCTATGAAAAAAACACTTTTACATCTTTTCGAACATAAAACCCTGAGCCGCCAGCAAGCCTATGAAGTGCTGCTGGGTGTGGGCAAGGGCTTGTACAACGAGCATGAAGTAACGGCTTTCATGACCGTGTACCTCATGCGTAGCATTACCATCGATGAACTGCAGGGCTTTCAGGATGCCTTGCTCGAATTGTGTGTGCCCGTTGATTTGGGCGATCACAAAACGATAGACATTGTTGGTACCGGCGGCGATGGCAAAAACACGTTCAACATTTCTACACTGGCTTGCTTTATTGTTGCCGGTGCCGGACAAAAAGTGGCCAAACACGGCAACTACGGCGCCAGCAGCATTAGCGGTGCCAGCAACGTGATGGAGCAACTCGGGTACAAGTTTAGCAACGACAATGCCAAGCTGAAACGGGAAGTAGAAGAAGCGAATATCTGCTTCATGCATGCACCCATGTTTCATCCGGCGTTGAAAATGGTAGGACCCATTCGTAAAAATTTGGGTGTTCGTACTTTTTACAACATGCTCGGACCCATGGTCAATCCTGCTCGCCCTGCGTACCAGTTGGTGGGTGTGTACAACCTCGAAATGGCCCGCATTTACAACTACTTTTTACAACTTGGCGGCAAACCGTTTACCATCATCCACAGCCTCGATGGCTACGATGAAATATCGCTGACCAACGACACCAAAGTACTCACTAACCAAGGCGAATTTATGATGACGCCACAGCAGTTGGGCAAGCGGTTGGTCATGCAGCAAGACATACATGGTGGCGACACCGTGGAAGCGGCGGCCCGCATTTTCCGCAACATCATTTCGGGCAAAGGCACCTGGGCTCAAAACGCCGTGGTACTCGCCAATGCCGCCATGGCCTTGCATTGCACCGGCCAGTACAGCAGCTACGATGAAGCCTATCTCGCTGCTGTCGACAGCCTCGAAAGCGGCAAGGCAAAACAATGTTTGGGTACCCTCATCAACCTGCAGTAAATGAAAAATATTTTAGACCGCATTGTTGAACGCAAGCACGAAGAAGTGGCACTGACCAGGCAGCAGGCACCGCTGTCGCAGTTGCAAAGCATGCCTGCTTATCAGCAGCCATGTGTGTCTGCGGCGCAGCGCATTCGCAGTGGTGCACAGCCAGCGGTGATTACTGAGTTCAAGCGTAAGTCGCCCAGCAAAGGCTGGATAAAAGAAGGCGCTGCTGTAGCACAAATTGTTCCTGGTTATTGCAGCCAACAAGCAGCTGCCATCAGCGTACTCACCGACACTGATTTTTTTGGCGGCAGCCTGCAAGATATAGCCACTGCAGCATCTTTGGTAGATTGCCCATTGCTGCGCAAAGACTTTACAATTGACGCTTACCAGTTGCACGAAGCCAAAGCCTACGGCGCCGATTTGATTTTATTGATTGCCGCCATCCTCACACCCACACAGGTGCAGGAGCTGGCCGAAGAAGCCAAAAGCATTGGCCTGGAAGTGTTGTTGGAACTGCATGCCGAAGACGAACTGGCACATGTATGCGAAGCGGTGGATATGGTGGGCATCAACAACCGCAACCTTAAAAATTTTGAAGTCAATCTTGACCATAGCATCAGGATGGCCAATGCATTGCCTGCCCATAAATTGCGCATTGCCGAAAGCGGCATTCACAGTGCCGAGGCTGCTGTATATTTGAAGCAGCACGGCTTCGATGGGTTTTTGATTGGAGAGTATTTTATGAAGCAAGCCGATCCTGCGATTGCCTTTGCCGAATTCGTAAACCAATTCAATCAACTACACGAATCGGTATGAGATTAAAAGTATGTGGCATGACAGAACCTGCGCAAATGGATGCGCTGGAAAAAATGGACGTCACTTTTGGCGGCCTCATTTTCTATCCCAAAAGCCCCCGCTATGCGTTGCGCCACATGACTACGCTTCAAATCAAAAGTTTTAAAACCATCAACAAGGTTGGTGTGTTTGTCAATGCCAGCATAGACGAAATAAAACACATGGTGGATGAATGCCGACTGCAACTGGTGCAGCTGCATGGCGATGAAACACCTAAGTTCTGCGAAAAAATTGCCGACTACATTTCTGTTGTCAAAGCCTTTCGCATTGCTGAAAACGACAACGTAGCGTACAAGATTCGTGACTACATGGACATGTGCGATATGTTTTTGTTCGACACAAAACCACTCACACAAGGTGCTGAAAATCCGTACGGCGGCACCGGCAAAAAATTCAACTGGGATTTGCTGAAAAACGTAAACGTAGGCAAGCCCTATTTTTTAAGCGGTGGCATTGGCCCTGATGACGTAGCAGACGTACATGCATTTATGCAGGAGCCTGCTGCCAAAGCACTGTTTGCCCTCGATGTCAACAGCAAATTCGAAACCAGCCCCGGCGTAAAAGACATGAGCAAAGTGAGCCAGTTTTATAACGACATAAAAGCATTTTGATACCAGCAGTGGTGCAGGTGGCATCTTCGTTGTGTCACTCACTTCAACTGCAGTGCATAATTGAGAAAATAACCACAGAGGAGTTGGAGTACACACAGAGAACACTGCGGTACTCTGTGAATACCTCCGCTTCCTCCGTGGTAAAAATAAAATAACGATGACAACTTCATACAAACAACCCAATGCGCAGGGGTACTACGGCAAGTTTGGTGGTGCATACATTCCCGAAATGCTGCACCGCAATGTGGAAGAGCTGCGTACCCGCTACCTCGATATTATGTACGAGGTAGCATTTCAAAAAGAATTTCAGCAACTGCTTCGTGATTATGTGGGCCGTCCTACGCCTTTGTTTTTGGCCGAACGCCTGAGCAAAGAATTTGGCGCAACTATCTACCTCAAGCGGGAAGATTTGTGCCACACCGGGGCACATAAAATCAACAATACCGTGGGCCAGATTTTGCTGGCACAGCGGCTGGGCAAAAAGCGCATCATTGCCGAAACCGGCGCCGGTCAGCATGGCGTAGCCACCGCCACTGTGTGTGCCCTCAAAGGGTTGGAATGCATTGTGTACATGGGCGAAAAAGACATCGAACGTCAGGCACCCAACGTGGCCCGCATGAAAATGCTCGGTGCTAAAGTAGTACCCGCTACATCTGGCAGCAAAACGCTGAAAGATGCCACCAACGAAGCCATCCGCGACTGGATCAACAATCCCAACGATACGCATTACATCATTGGCAGTGTGGTAGGACCACATCCTTACCCCGATATGGTAGCTCGTTTTCAAAGCGTCATCAGCGAAGAAATACGCCAGCAACTGAAAGCCAAAACTGGTAGCGAACTGCCTACGCATGTAATGGCCTGTGTAGGTGGTGGTAGCAATGCTGCAGGCGCCTTCTATCATTTTGTTGATGAACCAGCTGTAAAAATTGTAGCAGTAGAAGCTGCGGGTCATGGTGTAAACTCAGGCATGAGTGCTGCCACTACTGCACTCGGTACAACCGGTATTTTGCATGGCAGCAAAAGCCTGTTGATGCAAACCGCCGATGGGCAAGTGGTAGAACCACACAGCATTTCAGCCGGCCTCGATTATCCCGGCATCGGCCCCATGCATGCCAACCTTTTCGATACCAATCGCGGCATCTTCCTGAGTGCTACCGATAAGCAAGCTTTGGCAGCGGCGTTTCATGTGGCTAAAACAGAAGGCATTATCCCCGCACTGGAAACCGCTCATGCGTTTGCGGTGATTGATCAACTGCAATTGTCGGCCACAGACGTGTTGGTGATTTGCCTGAGTGGCCGCGGCGATAAAGATTTGGCAACGTATATGAACCACATGTAATTGATACAAACCACAGAGGAATCGGAGGTGTTCACAGAGGAACACAGTGCTACTCCGTGAGAACTCTATTTCCTCTGTGGTAAAAAATGAAATCATGAGCAGAATAGATTCTCTCTTCCAACGCAAGCAACACAACGTACTCAACGTATACGTAACCGCTGGTTATCCCAATCTGAATGATACCCTTACCATCATGCAGGCTTTGGAAGCCAATGGTGCCGACCTCATTGAGCTCGGCATGCCCTACAGCGATCCATTGGCCGATGGCCCGGTGATACAGCACAGCAGCAGCATTGCCATTGCCAACGGTATGACCATTGAAACACTTTTTGCCCAGCTGAAGGACCTGCGTAGCTCCGTGTCCGTTCCAGTCATTTTGATGGGCTACATGAATCCGGTATTGCAGTATGGCTTCGAAAAGTTTTGTGCGGATGCCGCAGCAGTGGGTGTAGATGGATTGATTTTGCCTGATTTGCCGGAGTACGAATTTGAAACGGAATATGGTGCCATCATCAAACAATATGGCCTCGATTTTATTTTCCTGGTAACACCCGAAACATCGGAAGAACGCATCAAAAAACTGGATAGCCTGAGCAGTGGCTTTTTGTATGCCGTTTCTTCCTCTTCCACCACCGGCGGCGATAAAGCCTTTTCGCCGGTGCAGGAATATTTGCAGCGTTTGCAATCGTATCAGTTGCGCAATCCCGTGCTGGTAGGTTTTGGCGTAAAAGACAAGGCCAGCTTTGAAGCAGCTGCAGCATACAGCAATGGTGCCATCATTGGTAGTGCTTTCATCAAATCACTGGATGGAGCGGCAGATGTAACCGCTGCTACCAAGGCATTTCTATCGTCGGTACTGCATTAATTATTGACGAATCAACGCAACAGAATCGTACAGAAACACCCGCAGCCGGGGTGGCTTGGGCTGCACATACATATACTGTGCAGGTATGCCTTTGCCGTGATAGTATTGGCCAAACACTTGCAATACATAACCACTGTCTTTCAGTACATGATACCTGGGAGGAATGGTTACGTCAATGTCTTTGGCCATTAAATACAACCGGTCTTCTTCGGCTGCAGTTTTCGTTAGTGCATATATCTCCATCGATGTGCCATCAACGGGATACACAATGCATGAGCTGCGTTCTTCTTCCAGTTGTTTAGGAAAGTCGTAAATGCTGACTTCATCCTGCCCGTCAATGAGCAAGGTTTTGGTCCAGTAGATACTGGCCACCACTGTGAATGCGATGATAATCCAACGATAGGAACGCATGTAGATGTATACAATAAAAGTGAACCTGAATTATTGATGCTGCCAACCCTGCGCAATCAAATCGTAGGTGTTGCCGCCCTTAGTAATGATGGTTGGTTTTTTCTCCGGCTCGGTGATGTAACCAATTACACTCACTTCTTCGTTCAGCACCATTTTTTCATAATCACTTTGGTCAATGGTGAAGAGTAATTCGTAGTCTTCGCCACCGCTTAGTGCACAAGCGGTTGGGTCAAGTTCCAGTTTGTATGCAAACTGACGGGCATCGTTGTGTACCGGTATTTTTTCTTCGTACAGTACTGCACCGCATTGGCTTTGTTTGCAAATGTGCAATACTTCACTGCTCAGGCCATCGCTTACATCCATCATGCTGGTAGGCTTAATGTTGTTTTCGGCCAGCCATTCTATCACATCTTTTCTTGCTTCAGGCTTCAGGAGCTTACCAACGATGTAGGCTTCGTTTTCAAGGTCGGGTTGCACACCGGGGCTTTCCAGAAAAATCTTCTTCTCCCGCTCCAATAGGGTAAGGCCAAGGTATGCACCACCGAGGCAGCCGCTTACGCAAATGAGGTCGCCTTTTTTAGCACCACTTCTCGTCACAAATTCGTTGGGCGTTACTTCGCCTACAGCGGTTACACTTATCACCAAACCTTTGGGTGACGTGGAAGTATCGCCGCCAATGAGGTCTACATTGTATTTTTCGCAGGCAGCATACATGCCTTCGTACAATTCATCGAGTGCTTCTACACTAAAGCGATTGCTGAAGGCAATGCTTACGGTAACATGTGTAGGCGTGGCATTCATAGCATAAATATCACTCAGATTAACCACGATGCTTTTGTAGCCGAGGTGTTTGAGCGGTGTGTACATCAAATCAAAATGCACACCCTCAACCAACAGGTCGGTACTGATGACCGTTTGCTTGCCAAAGTGATCAATCACGGCGGCATCATCGCCCACACTCAGCAGTGTTGAAGCTTGCTTGGTTTCGTTGTTGCGGGTGAGGTGGTCAATCAAACCAAATTCACCGAGTGTATTTACTTCTGTTCGTTCCATATTACTATAGGTTAGAATGACGAGGTACGAAGTACGAAGTGGTTACACTTGATTACTTGTCTTCATCATTTGAAATTTTATGTGGGATTATTTTTGATTGGATATTTTTTTTCTCATGCTGTTGATAGAAGCTACTATAATGCGTAGCAGTTCGTCACCTTCTTGAATCAATTCGTTGATGCGGGTTACCATTGTTGGATTGAATGATTTCAACAAAGTCAAAAAGCCGATTGTTTCATCGCATTCTTCTTCTACTATTTTTAGTTTATGTATAAAATCTGCTGATGACTTCGCCCTTTGAGCAGCCCTGTAATTTGCATACACTGACGAAGAACACCTTATGATTTGAGCATTATATACTTTATTGATTGCTGTGTAGGGGAGTGCTTGGGTAAGTTGTGCAACATCAACGGCATATTGAAACATCCTTTGAATGAGGTTTGTAGCTGGCATAGTGTGTGTTTTGAATACTGAAATGTCACCAAGTTACAAATGGTATCCCACTTCGTATCTCCTACCTCCTACTTCGTACTTCTCACTTCGTCCTTACGCAGGTACATTGCCTTTCAACCATTGCAGCAATTCATCGTGAATAATGCCATTTGTGGCTACAATGCGGGGCTTATAGGGATTGTATGTTTCTCCTTCCATATTGGTGACTTTACCACCGGCTTCTTCAACTATCAGCCAGCCTGCTGCACTGTCCCAGGCATTGAGTTTGTGTTCGTAAAAACCATCGAACCGGCCAGCTGCCACCCAGCACAAATCAATAGCCGCACTACCGAGGCGGCGCACCGGTATACCTCTGCGAATAAAACGTTCAAAACATTCAAGCGGTCCGTTGGCATCGTTGATATACGTGTAAGGAAAACCTGTAACCAAACAGGCATGCAGTACGTCCTTTCTGCTGCTCACATGAATGGGGCTATCGTTCAGCGTGGCGCCTTTTCCTTTTTCTGCAAAAAAGAATTCATTCAGGATGGGTGCATATACTGCACCCATCATCATTTCACCATTTTTTTCGAGACCAATGCTCACACAGCAAAGCGGAATGCCCTGCGCAAAATTGATGGTGCCATCAATTGGGTCAATGATCCATTTGTATTCGCTGTCGGTAGCTACATTGCCCGTTTCTTCACTCAAAATAAAATGGTCGGGGTAATAAGACCGAATCACTTCAATAATCGCTTTGTCTGCAGCATGATCGGCTTCGGTTACCAGATCGTTTACGCCACCTTCTTTATACGCTGTCTTCAGTTCCGGATTGTTGAAGTAATATGTTAATTGTGCTGCTCCGGCAGTCACAGCTTCTTTCAGTACTTGTGCTAACATGGGGGCAAAAGTAAACGTATTGCCGCAGGTATCCTTGCCACAGCAGGGGGCAATTGCGTATAATTAACTAACCTTGCTGCCTACATTTCGTATGCAACTGAGTATCATCATCGTCAACTACAAAGTGCGGTTGTTTGCAGAGCAATGCCTGGCTTCGCTACGGCTGGCTACCAAACACCTGCAAGCCGAAATTTTTGTGGTAGACAACAACAGCGATGATGGCAGTGTAGCTTACCTGCAGCCGCTTTTTCCGGAAGTAACGTTTATTGCCAAAGCACACAACATTGGTTTTGCCTGTGCCAATAACGATGCTTTGTGGCGCTGCAAAGGTGAGTATGTACTCTTTCTCAATCCCGATACCATTGTGGCAGAAGATGCGCTGTCAACATCTGTTGCGTATATGCAGGTACATCCACGCTGTGGCGGGCTGGGCATTCAAATGCTGGATGGTGCCGGTCGTTTTTTGCCAGAGTCAAAACGAGGCTTTCCATCGCCGGCTACCAGCTTGTACAAGCAGCTGGGTTTGTACAAACTCTTTCCAACATCGCCACGCTTTGCCCGCTACTACATGGGGCATTTGCCACAGCACACAACTGCCGAAGTAGATGTGTTGGCCGGCGCTTATATGCTGGTGCGTAAATCTGTGCTCGATGCGATAGGCGGGTTCGATGAAAAATTCTTCATGTATGGCGAAGACATTGACCTGAGCTACCGCATCAAACAAGCCGGTTTTTACAATGCTTACTTTGCCGATGCCGCTATCATTCATTTCAAAGGAGAAAGTACCGCCAAAGGAAGCATGAACTATGTGCGGGTGTTTTATCAGGCTATGCAGTTGTTTGTGCAAAAGCATTTTCAGGGCAGTGGCGCTTTCTTGTATCGGAGTTTGTTGTATTTGGGCATCAGCACACGTGCTGGCATCAGTGCGGTGGGAAGAATATTGGGTAAAAAATTGACTCAGCAAGAAGTGCCTGCCACGGTGGTGTGGCATGCCATTGGCTGGCCACCTATGGTAGCAAAGCCATTGTTTTTACGTATCAACGAACAGT
Organism: Bacteroidota bacterium; assembly: GCA_020161435.1. Lineage (GTDB taxonomy): Bacteria > Bacteroidota > Bacteroidia > Chitinophagales > Chitinophagaceae > Phnomibacter. Next base: position 431,699 of record JAIUNV010000001.1, read on the forward strand.
TGATACCCATTCATTGGAAAGATGATGCCAGTGATAACGACACTGCATTGCTGCTGGTGGCTGGCTACGATGTTACGATTGCTCAAATGATGCAACTGCTACAGCAACATGCTGCGCAAAAAACATGCTGGCTGCACCTGGTACAAACCAATAGTGTGCTCATGAGCAACGATAAAAATAAAACCGGATTATCAGCCTTGTTTGCTGAAGCAAATACAGCTTAGTAAAAGTTGGTTTTGTACGGATAACGGACAGCGTAGTGATGCCGTACTTTATCGAGAATAGATTTACGCAACCCTTCAACGTTTCTTTTTTCCAAGGCAGCTATAAATACTGCGTTGTAATGCGTTTCACGTTGCCAGCGGGCTTCGAGATCTTTCAGCAGCTGTTGCTTTATTTCATCATCCAGCCACTCGTCAAAGGTATTTTTCTCGTAGAGGTCCAGCTTGTTGAAAACTGTGATGACTGGCTTGTCGTGGGCATTCAAATCCTGCAGGGTTTTGTTTACCACATTGTATTGGTCTTCATATTGCGGATGACCCACATCTACCACATGCAGCAGCACATCGGCTTCCCGCACTTCATCGAGGGTGCTCTTAAAACTTTCTACCAGGTGGTGCGGCAGTTTGCGAATGAAACCAACGGTATCGCTGAGTAGAAACGGCGTGTTTTCAAACACTACTTTTCGGGTAGTGGTATCGAGAGTAGCAAAGAGTTTGTTTTCAGCAAATACTTCGCTTTTACTCAGCAGGTTCATAATGGTGCTTTTGCCCACGTTGGTATAGCCTACCAATGCTACGCGTATAAATTCACCCCGTTCTTTGCGTTGGGTAAATGCCTGCTTATCGTATTCTTTCAGTTTGTTTTTGAGCAGCGAAATTTTGTCCCGCACAATACGACGGTCCGTTTCAATTTCTGTTTCACCGGGTCCACGTGTTCCAATGCCACCCCCTTGCCTTTCGAGGTGTTTCCACATACCACGCAGTCGGGGCAGCAGATATTGGTATTGGGCCAGTTCTACCTGAGCACGGGCTTGGGCGGTTTTGGCCCTGCGGGCAAAAATGTCGAGGATCAAATCGCTGCGGTCAATGGTTTTTACACCGGTTGCTTTTTCAATATTGCTGATTTGTGAGCCGCTTAGTTCATCGTCAAAAATGAGGAGGTCGGCGCCTTTGAGTTTGGCGTACGTGCCTATTTCTTCCAGCTTGCCCTTGCCTACAAATGTGGCCTTATCGGGGTGGGGCAGCTTTTGCCAAAAACGCTTAATGGCTTTTGCCCCGGCTGTTTCGGCCAAAAAAGCCAACTCATCCAGGTACTCTTTGGTTTGCGTTTCTGTTTGGTGCTGATGAATGAGGCCCACCAAAATGGCGGTTTCAGCTTCCTGTATTTGTTTCTTTTCTATCAAAATACGATGGTATAAGATGGCAAAAATAAAACCTTACCGTGAGGCAAGGTTTTATTTCCGAATAAGATATTGGAGGGAAAGAAATTACAAGCCTGCAATGCAAATGCCCACACTGTATGGATATACTTCGGGGCCGGCACCTTCTTTAAACAAACCGGTAACCTGAAAAGCACCATACAAGCTGAGAGCACCGTAACCCACCCGAAGGGTTCCTGCCAGGCGGGTGCTGTTGAAAAAAGCACGTTCTTTCAGTTTCATGCTGTATTTATTGCCATACACAGAGTTGCCCGAGGCTGACTGCAGATTTTTACCCTTGGTGTAACCGCTAATCATGGTACCTACTTTAGCACCAATGGCTATTTTCAAACTCTTGTTTGGGTTGGCCGGGTTTTTTACCCAGCGCAATTCTACCGGTGCTTCGGCCCACACATTGGTGAGTTTGTACTTTTTAAAGTGGTTGGTATCTGCCACGTTTCTGAAGGCCGCCGTTTTAGATGTAGCAGTGCTGGTAAGGCGGATATCTGTTTTTTCGAAAAACATATTGCTGCTACCAATACCTGCGCCAATGCCAACGCTCCACTGCGGGTTTGTTTTAAAAGGCATATCCATCATTACATACACATTCAGGTGGCGGCTAAAGCCGGAGGTTTGAATGCTGTCGGGCTTGCCGGCCCAGCCATCGTAACCGGCCTGAAACATAAAATGGTCGTTGGCCCGGTTTTTTAAATTGAGTTTGTTGTAGTCAAACTTTTTTTTGGCAGCAGCTTTTGCTTTGGCTGCAGAATCAGCTGGCGAGGTTTGTGCCGTAGCTGCTTGTGTACACAAAAGGGCTAAAAGAACGGTCAGAATCCGCATAACTATTATTAAAGGTGGCTAAGGTAGCAGGGGGGGCCAAAACTATTCGTTAAAAGAACGGGCTACCCTGTTGCAAAATGCAGTGCAAATATCCCGGGTAGCGGGCAAACTTTCAACAATAAAACTCCGGCGGCCTGCGCCTGTTGTTGGTTATTATTTCTTACTTATAATAAAAAAGCAGTTGCCCCGCTGTGCTGGTAGCCAACTGCTTTCGTATTGGTGGTGGACTCTGAGGGACTTGAACCCCCGACCCGCTGATTATGAGTCAGCCGCTCTAACCACCTGAGCTAAGAGTCCTGGCAGTGATGATTCTGCGGCGGCAAATGTAGGAGATTTACGGAAAGCGGCGCAGCAGATTCTGTATCATTTCAGGGTAAGCTGCCAGGTGGCGGATGTATCGGCTGCTTTTTTGGTTTTTGATGTGTTTTTCGATACGCCTTGCCTGCGAAACGGAGTTGCATTGGATGGCGAGAAACGTTTCCCAATCGGTAGTTTGGCTGGTAAATGCACCAGGAAATATTTTTTTGAGATGCTCCTGAAGCCGCACCTCGTTGGGATATTCGGAACTGCCGGTATAAAATTTTTGTATGGAAGGGCTGAAGAGAATGTAGACAACAGCCATAAAGAAAATGAGTGGGTAATTTGAGAAGGGTGAGTCAGCCGCTCTAACCTCCCGATAGCTATCGGGATGAGCTAAGAGTCCTGGCAGTGATGATTCTGCGGCGGCAAATGTAGGAGATTTACGGAAAGCGGAGTAGCAGATTCTGTATCATTTCGGGGTAAGCAGCGAGGTGGCGGATGTATCGGCTGCTTTTTTGGTTTTTGATGTGCTTTTCAATACGCCTTGCCTGCGAAAGGGAGCTGCATTGGATGGTAAGAAACGGTTCCCAATCGGTAGTTTGGCTGGTAAATGCACGAGGAAAAAGCTTATTGACCTGCAAGCAGTTAGCCTGTTAAAAAAAGATTTTAAAAAAATGTTGCAATTGCAAACTGCTCAATAACAGTTAGTTATAAAGCAAGAAACAAAGCAATGCACCAGCTGTGAGCAAAACCTGATATAAATCAAGTGTACGAATGTGCAGAATGCAGCTATTTTTACGGCAACGATTGCGAACGAATGTACGAGCACCTTCATCTTTCTGAACTGCAGCATAAAATTGCAGCCTTTGAAGACCAACAGGCCTACAAAGAACTGTTTTTGCGCCTACAGCCGAAGCTGGTACAGTTTGCCAAAACCATTTGCCTGCAAAAAGAAGCTGCAGAAGAAGTTGTATCCGATGTTTTTGTAAGAGTGTGGCAAAAGCGTAAAACCCTCGATCACATCCAGAACCTGAAACTCTACCTCTACATAGCCACCCGCAATGTGAGCCTCAACTACCTTCGTGTAGATAGAAAGCATCAAACCTTGCAAATGGATGACTTGCAGGTAGAAATAGCCGCTTTTAATGCCAGCCCCGCCCAGCTTATGATGACGGCGGAGCTGCAACAACAAATAGCCTGGGCGGTAGAAGAGCTGCCCACCCAATGCAAAATCATTTTTAAGCTGGTAAAAGAAGACGGGCTTAAGCAAAAAGAAGTAGCCGAGTTATTGCACCTACAGCCCAAGACAGTGGAGAATCAGCTGGCTATTGCCGTAAGAAAAATTGGTGTGGCACTCCGCCAGTTTGCACCTGCCCGTACCAAAACAGTGAAAAAGCCTGCATGAGCAGGAGTAGTGGGCCGCACATTTGAAGCAACCTGTTTTTTTTCAAAAAAATTTTGCCGTCTTTGGGGGATTGAGCCGAAAGTCTTGTCTATACCCACATTGCCTGACCTATGGAAAACCGAATCTGGTTCCTTTATGCCAAAAAACTAACGGGAGAAGCAACTGATGTTGAAACCCGTGAGCTCAACGAGCTGCTCAGCAGCAAGCCTGAGCTGTACGATGAATTGGCGGCACTCGAAACAGTCTGGGTAACCCCTTCAGAAATTTCTACCCCAACAGATAGCGACTTTAGCCAACTGGCAGCAAAAATTCAATCGCAAGGATATGACTTTGAATGGCCGGTACAAGAAGCCGAAGAACCCGTTGCTACCGCTGCGGCCCCGGTTCGTTGGTTGCGCAGGCCTGCTACCTGGATAGCCGCCACTGCCGCCGCCGCCGCAATCATCGCCGCGGTTTGGTTTAGTAATTCGCCTGCTGGTCATGTGTTGGAAGAACCCGCCATGGCCAAGGCCAATCAGGTATCTACCCGGCCGGGCTCCCGCAGCAAAGTGGTACTGCCCGATGGTACTCAGGTTTGGCTCAATGCCGATAGCAAGCTTACCTATGGCAACGACTTTGGCGTAAGCAGCCGCGATGTAACCCTCAGCGGTGAGGCCTATTTTGATGTAAAGCCCAACAAAGAGGTTCCATTTTACATCCATACTTCCAAAATCAAGATTAAAGTAACCGGTACGGTATTCAATGTAAGGGCTTACCCCAACGAAACCCGTTCGGAAACCAGCCTGCTGCACGGCAAAGTAGAAGTAACGCTGAACAGCAGCCCCGATAAAACTTATTTTCTTAAGCCAAGCGATAAGCTGGTAGTGACCGACGATGGGGGCATCAACCAAACCAACGCCGCCACAGTTGCCAATGCCATGCAAAAGCAAAACCGCGTAGCACCTGCCGTGCAAATACCGGTGATGAAACAACTGGTGGTAAAGCCAGATGAAACTTTTCCTGTAGAAACAGCCTGGGTAAACAATACTTTGGCTTTTGCCGATGAATCTTTTAGAGAAGTAGCCGATAAAATGGAACGCTGGTATGGCATCGAAATCGTGTTTGCCCATCAGCAATTAGAAAAAATGCGCTTTACCGGCCGCTTTGAAAATGAAACCGTGGCACAGGCACTGGAAGCCATGCAACTGGCTTCTCCTTTTAAGTATACCATCAACGGCAACTCCGTTGTTATTTTCAAAACCACCAAATAGCTTGCTTATGAAAACCACCGCACAATTCGATACCGGCTAACCGGAACAACAAAAAAACGGGGAGCAATGCGCCAACATTACCCCCCGGCAGTAAAAACAGAAAGCTTTTGCAGAACACTGTAGACCCGCCAGGTAATGCGATGCTCTGCTATTGATAAACCTCCATTTTAATTACGACATGAAAGTACACCAACAACTGCAAACAAAGGGCAGGCGATCCCTTTTGGTTAAAACGCTGCTTGCTATGAAAATGATTGTTGCTTTGATGCTGTTTGCCTCTCTGCATGCTTATGCCGACGGATTTGCGCAAAAGCGTATCTCCATTAAGTTGGAATCGGCCGAAATGAAGCAGGCGCTGCAGCAAATTGAAAAGAAAAGCCAGTACCGGTTTTTATACAACCAAACCGTACTGAAAAACACAGGAAAAATTACCCTGAATGCCAACAACGAACTGTTGGTAACCGTGCTCAACCAAATTTTTGCCGGCACAGGCATTAGCTACAAAATGCTCGATGGCGAACTGATTGTGCTCTCCAGCGAAGAATTTGAAGCACCAGCCCCGCAAACGGTTCGCGGTAAAATTACCGACGCCGATGGCAAACCCGTGCCCGGCGCATCTGTATTAATTAAAGGTACCAAAAGCGGTACCGCTGCCGATGCAGAAGGTAACTTCTCCATTTCTGTTGATGAAAAAGATGTATTGGTGATTTCAGCCGTAGGGTTTGCTACACAAGAAATTTCAGTAAATGGTCGTACCAATTTTGCGGTAAGCCTGGTGGTAGCTGCCAGCGGCCTCAACGAAGTAGTGGTAATTGGTTATGGTACCGCCAGCAAAAGAGACCTCACCGGTTCTATCGTGAAAATTGCCGGTAAAGACGTAGCCGACAAACCCAACGTAAACCCTGTTGCTTCGCTGCAAGGTAAAGTAGCCGGTTTGAGTGTGGTAAACTCTGGTACGCCCGGTCAGGAACCCGATATCCGTATTCGTGGTACCGTAAGTATTGGTGGTATTAAGCCGCTGTATGTAGTAGATGGTATCTGGAACGATAACATCAACTTCCTCAACCCCAACGATATTGAGTCTATCGAAGTGTTGAAAGATCCTTCTTCACTCGCCATCTTCGGTGCCCGTGGTGCTACTGGTGTTATCGCCATCACTACCAAAAAAGCCAAGGCTGGTCAAATCAATGTGAACTTCAATACTACCTACGGCTTCAAAAAGCTGGTTGATAAAATTGACATGGTGGATGCCGAAGGTTTTAAAATGCTGTTTGATGAAGAGCAAGCCAACATTGGTGTTCCTGCCAACCAGCGCTTCAACTATGGCCCATGGACGGGTAACACAGACTGGATTGATGTAATGACCCGCACTGCACAGTTTAGCACCAGCAACCTGAGCGTAAGTGCCAGCACCGACAAGAACAAGTTTTACATGGGCATTGGTTTTACCATGGATCAAGGTATTGTAAAACATGAGCAGCTGTCGAAGATTATGTTCAACATCAACGATGAATTTCGGGTAACCAAAAACCTGAAATTGGGCTTTACTTTAAACGGTATCCGTCAGCGTAACCCTTACAGCTCTGCTAATGGTTTGCTGTACGATGCCCGCCGTGTATTGCCTATCACCACTCCATACAACGATGCACTGGGTGTGTACAGCGAACTGGCCATTCAGAATGCCCAAATCAGCAACCCACTCATGAACCTCGAAAACAAGTGGGATAAAGAATTGCGCTACGAAAACCGTATGGTGGCCAGTGTATTTTTCGATTGGAACTTCCTGAAAAATTTCAATTGGAGAACTACATTGTATGGCGACATGAGCGACCTGAGCAGCCGTGGTTACAATCCCATCATTTATACATACAACCCTGAGTTGGGCAACACCACTTTTGTGGATCGCAATAACCGCCTCACTTCTGTTTATCAGAACAGTGAAAACTGGAAGAAATTCCAGCAGGATCACATCCTCACTTTCAAGAAAAACTTTGGTGACCATGGCCTGACTGCTATGGGTGGCTTTACTACTTATTACAATGAGTACCGAGGCTTGAATGCCAATGCCAGCCAGGCTGCCAGCGGCGACCCCATTCCTAACGATAAGCGTTTCTGGTACATCAATAACGGTTTTGTAGACCTAGCTTCTCGTCGTAGCTCTTCTGGCCAAACAGAACGTGCTACTGTATCTGGTCTTATCCGTTTGTTGTACAACTACCAGGGCAAATACATGCTGAATGCTTCTTTCCGTAAAGATGGTAGCTCTGCATGGCGCCCCGAAAACCAGCAGTGGCAAGATTTTTACAGCGTAGGTGCTGCCTGGGATATCAGTAAAGAGAAGTTTTTTGAACAACAGAACATCTTCGACTTCATGAAGTTGAAAGCCAGTTGGGGTGTATTGGGTGTGCAGAACACTTATGGGTTTGACTACCCCGCTTACCCTGCACTGCAAACCGGCAACACCGCTGTGTTTGGCGATTTGATTGCTCCTGCCTACTCTTTGGCTTACAACGTAGATCCTAACCTGCGTTGGGAAAGTGTAGATGCAAAAGAAGTTGGCCTTGAATTCAACATGCTGAAAAACCGCCTGCATGTAGAAGCCGCTTACTACAGCAAAACCACCAACGACCTGCTGAGCCTGGTACCAGATGGTAACAACCGTCAGCGCCTGAGCAACATTGGTACACTGAGCAACAAGGGTTTTGAATTTGTAGCCAGCTACAACCATACATTCGGCAAAGACTTCACGCTGAATGTGAGTGGTAACCTCACCACCTTCAGCAACAAAATGGGTGACATTGCCTTCAAACTGGCCGCCAGCGAAGAACGCCCCAACCAAACCGAAGTAGGTTTCCCCATTGGTTACTTCTATGGTTATGTAGTAGAAGGTTTGTACCAGAGCTATGCCGACAAACTGGCTTCGCCCACAGTGGTAGGTTATGAGTATGGCCCCGGCGACTTTAAATACAAAGACGTAAATGGCGATGGCAAAATTGATGCTACCGACCGTACCATGATTGGTAACCCCACACCTGACTTTATGTATGGTGCATCTATCAATCTGAATTACAAAGGCTTCGATTTTAATGTAGACCTGAATGGTGTATATGGCAACGAAATTTACCGCTATTGGGGTAGCTCAGAACTGCCATTTACTACCTTCAACTATCCTGCATTTAAGCTGAACCGCTGGCATGGCGAAGGCACCAGCAATTGGGATCCTGCACTGGGTGCCAACCGTGCCATCAACCGCCTGCCAAGCACGTATGGTATTGAAGATGGTAGCTACCTGCGTTTGCGCAACATCCAGATTGGTTACAACTTTAGCCCAGCTTTGCTGGCCAAAGCCAAAATCAAATCGTTCCGTGTATTTGTGAATGCGCAGAACTTGAAAACCTGGAAGCGCAATTCTGGTTATACACCTGAATACGGTGGTTCACCCACATCATTTGGTATAGACAACGGTAACAGCCCAATGCCAATGGTAGTAACCGGTGGTATCAACGTAAACTTTTAAATAAGTCAATAAAACACAGCATATGAAACAAAGAATTCAAAAGGGGAGCTACCTGGTTGTAGTGCTTGCTATGGGTTTATTGCTGGGTGCTTGCAACAAGTTCCTGGACCGCAAGCCTCTCTCGGCCACACTAGAAGACCTCAATCAAGGTGGCCTCGAAGGCCAGATTTATGGCCTCTACGGAGCCATCCGCAATGGTGATATTGCCGGGCAAGGTTTTGGCGGCATTCCCTGGCTGGGCATACAAAACTTCCGTAGCGATGACAGCGAGAAAGGAAGTAGCGCATCAGATGGTGCCGACTGGGGCGTGATTTACGATCAGTTTCAGTACGTAAAAGACCATTGGAGTAATACTGTTTATTGGGATCATCACTATACGCTGATTGGTGCTGCCAACACGGCATTGCAAATTGCCGACTCTTTGCAGCTCAATGATCCTGCATCGCAAATTAACCGTGCCGAAGCCCGTTTCTTCCGTGCATTCGCCTATTTCGATCTGGTTCGCACATTTGGCGAAGTGCCTAAAATCGACTTCCGTGTGTATAGTGCTATCGACGCACAACGTCCGAAAGCTTCTGTAGCAGAAATCTATGCGTTGATTGATGCCGACCTGCAATTTGCCGCAGCCAATTTGCCACTCAACTGGAAGAATGCCGCAGGTTCAAGCCGCTTTCCTGGCCGCCTTACAAAAGGTGCTGCACAGGCACTGCATGCCAAAACCTATTTGGCCCGCAGCAGCTGGGCACAGGGTTTAACATTGGCTCAGGCAGTTATCAACTCTGGAGAGTATGCACTTACTAACAGCTTTGCCGGCATTTGGACTACCGCCGGTGAAAACAACAGCGAATCAATCTTCGAAATTCAGGCCAGCATTGGTGCCAACAACGCCGACAACTATTCTGCGCCAAATGCTGTACACCAAGGTGTACGTGGTAGCGGCGACTGGGATTTAGGTTGGGGTTGGAATACACCAACACAAGAACTGGTGGATGCCTTCGAAACAGGCGATCCCCGCAAAAATGCAACCATCCTCTTCAGCGGTCAGCCAGATGGCTTGTATGGAAAAGTATTGCCCGATTTCCCCACCATTCCTCGTAAGTACTGGAACAAGAAAGTATATCCGGAACCAAGCCAGCAAACATTTACCGGCAACCGTCAGGGTGGTTGGATTAACCAGCGTGTATTGCGTCTGGCCGATGTATTGCTGATGGCTGCAGAAGCTGCCAACGAAACCGGCAACGGCGCTTTGGCTGAAACCTATCTGGAAAGAGTACGTTCACGGGCCCGTGCCGGCGACAACGCTATTCTGCCAAAAGTGGTATTCCAAAGTCAGGCTCAAATGCGCAATGCTATCCGTCAGGAACGCCGCGTAGAGCTGGCGCTGGAAGGCGACCGCTTCTTCGACCTGGTTCGTTGGGGCATTGCTACCAACGTGTTGGGCTCAGCTGGTTATACCAACAAGCACCGCTTCTATCCAATTCCTCAGCAAGCAATTGACAACAGCGGCGGCAAACTCGTCCAGAATCCTGAATGGCAATAAGCAACTGATAGAACAAGTAGCGGTTGCTGCAAGCTGCATCCGTTACTTGTTTCACTTTTCTTGAATGCTCACAAAAAAATGAACCAATGAAAATGAATAAACTCACAGCCGGATTGCTTACCGCTTCTGTATCGTTGCTGGTATTGGCCGGTTGTCAAAAAATGGATCGTCCTGCGTTGGGCGATTATCCAAAGGATAGCAATACACCCGGCGGACCACTGAAGTTCTATGCCGCTTTTGATGGTACCACCAGCAATTCTTTAATGAATGCTGTAGATAGCATCAAAGCAAGTTTTGCTTCTGAAAATCCACTCAATTCCACTGATGGTGTAAGTGGTAAGGCTTTACAGGGAGCTAACCGAAAGTTTGTAAAATATGCTAAGCCAAATGATTGGGCTACCACAGCGCAGAGCTTTACCATTTCTATTTGGTTTAAAAAAGATGGCCAAACCCAAAACAATAAGGGTACCAACGGACCTGAGTATTTAATGAGCCTTAAGCAAACCAATGTCAATAATGCAAACCACTGGAGTGGTGCCACATTGTTGTTCTTCTTAGAGGGTAATAATACTGCCTGTGCAGTTAAAACTATGTTTGTAGATAAAAGCAACGGGGATTCTTGGAGCACTTGGGAAGGAGGAAATAGCATTCCAGGTTTGTGCGATAATAAATGGCATCATCTGGCATTGGTGTATAATCATACCAACAGCCAGGCTGTTTTGTATGTTGACGGCGTAGCCAATCCGAATATCCGTGGTTGGTCGGGTCATGGCCCTATTAACTTCGACAATAACCGTATTGCTGAAATGCGTATTGGTGCTGGCCCAGGTGCTGCTACTGAAGAAAATGATGACTGGTTGTCATCAACTTTCAAAGGTGGTATAGACCAGTTCCGCTTGTATGGTACTGCACTTACTGCTGCCGAAGTATCAGCACTTTATACCGGCAAAAAATAACTACTCCATCTTCTTTTTTATAAGCAGTTAGTTTTGGTTAAAGGGCTGATACAGCAATGTACAGCCCTTTTTTTCTCTCTTTCCTTCAGGCTTTTATTCCTTTTGCATGTTAGTTCAACCTTCTTTCCGGCTGTATGGTTTCGCTTCTTGTATAATGCTCATGGCATTAGCCGGCTGCAAACAACAAAAAGGCATGTTCGAATCAGTGTCAGCCACTGATACGCATATCGAATTTGTGAATGAACCTGTATCCAAAAATTTACTCAGTATTCTATACTACCTCTATTATTACAATGGTGGTGGCGTTTCTGCAGGAGACATCAACAATGATGGATTAACCGATGTGTATTTTACCGCCAATACTTTGAGTGGCAATAAGCTCTACCTCAACAAAGGCAATTTTCAATTTGAAGACATTACTGAAAAGGCCGGAGTGGCTGGTACTAATGAATGGAGCAGCGGCACTACCATGGCCGATGTAAATGGTGATGGGCAGCTCGATATTTATGTTTGCGCCGTAAGCCAGCATTATGGTTTGAATGGCGCCAATGAATTGTACATCAACAATGGCAACCTTACGTTTACGCCTTCGGCTGCCAAGTATGGATTGAATTTTGCTGGCCTCAGTACACAGGCCGCTTTTTTTGATTACGATCAGGATGGCGACCTCGATTGCTATCTGCTCAACCACTCCAAAAAGCCACATGCCAATGTGGTAGATACCATCAACCGCCGCAAAGTAGATTCAACTGCCGGCGATAGATTGTATCGTAACGACCTTGTAAACGGGCAAATGCATTTTACCGATGTGTCGGCACAGGCGGGCATTTACCAAAGCAGTCTTGGTTATGGTTTGGGATTGGCTGTTGCCGATTTCAACAACGATGGCTGGGACGATATTTACGTGGGCAACGACTTCCACGAAAACGATTACTACTACATTAACAATGCCAATGGCACTTTCAGCGAAAGTGGTGCTGCGCATTTCAAACATTATAGCCGCTTTAGCATGGGCAACGATGCGGCAGACATCAACAATGACGGACAAACGGATTTGATAACGCTGGACATGCTGCCGCCCGATGAGAAAACCATGAAGACCTATGGTAGCGACGAAAACCCCAACGTGTACAAATCCAAGCTTGGTATGAATGGCTACCAGCACCAGTTTTCGAGAAACGTGCTGCACATGAACAATGGCGATGCGGTAAGCTTCAGCGATCAGGCATTGCTACGCGGTGTATCGGCCACCGACTGGAGTTGGTGTCCGCTGTTTGCAGACTTTGACAATGACGGGCAAAAAGATTTATTTATCAGCAGCGGTATTGTAAAGCGGCCGGTAGACCTCGACTATGTGCAGTTTGTGAGTGCCATGCAAGCACAAAAAAACCTCGACATCACCGATAAGTTTGACGAAGAAACCATAGCCAAAATGCCGGATGGCAGTTCGCATCCTTTCTTTTTTAAAGGCGATGCGGCCAATGGATTTACCAACATGAGCAAAGAATGGGGCACTGCAAGCCTCAAAGGATATTTTAATGGTGCCGCCTACGCCGATCTTGATAATGATGGTGACCTCGACATGCTGGTGAATGTGCTGAAAGGCAAAGCTTTGGTACTGAAAAACAATGCGCCTAAAAAGAACAGTTTGAGTATTTCATTGAAAGGGAATGCTGCCAATACAAAAGGCATTGGCGCCAAAGTATATGTGTATGCTGCAGGCCAAATGCAAATGCAACACCTGATGCCCACCCGTGGCTTCCAGTCGTCAAGCGATATGGTATTGCACTTTGGTTTGAACGATGCAACAGTAGCAGATAGTGTGTTGGTTGTATGGCCGGGCAATAGTTACGAAGTGCAGTACAAAGTGCCCGCCAACAAGCCTCGGCAATTGCTGCAAGCCAATTCCAAAGCGGGTTTTAACAGGCAAGCTTATTTTACTGTAGCAACACCTGTGTGGGAAGATGCAACTGCAGCCAGTGGCATAAACTGGCGCCATACAGAAAATGATTTTGTAGACTTCAACAGGCAATACCTTATTCCGCATGCACAGTCAACCAGAGGACCACGACTGGCGGTAGCGGATGTAAACAACGATGGACTCGAAGACTTTTTTGCCTGTGGTGCACATACTCAGCCGGGTGTACTCATGCTGCAGCAACGTAACGGCAGTTTTGCTGCTGCTAACGTACCTGCATTGGTGAGCAACGCTGTAAGCGAAGATGTAGATGCTTTGTTTGTAGATGTAAACAAAGACGGCTTTAAAGATTTGTACGTAGTAAGTGGCGGCAATGAACTGGATAGCGGCACTACTGCACTGGCCGATCATTTGTACATCAACGATGGTAAAGGAGGATTTACTGAATCAACACATCCTTTGCCGTTGCCCCGCACCAATAAATCATGTGTAGCCGCCAGCGATGTAGATGCCGATGGCGATGTGGATTTATTTGTAGGTGGTCTCGCTAATTCGGTGCGGTATGGTTATCCGCAAGATGCTTATCTGTTGCTGAATGATGGAACCGGAAAATTCACTAACGCTACTGCACAGCAAATCAATCTCAGCCAGTTGGGCATTACAACCAGCGCAGCATTTGCCGATGTAAATGGCGATGGCACGGAAGACCTGATTGTTGCAGGAGAGTGGATGCCGGTGGTGGTATTCATCAATCAGAAAGGAACATTTACCAAGCAAGCAATAGCAGGCAGCACAGGCCTTTGGCAAAACATACAGGTGGCTGATGTAAACGGTGATGGCAAAATGGACTTGCTGGGTGGCAACTGGGGGCTCAATAGCAAGTTGGCATCTGGCAAAAACGGGCCAGTGAAATTGTATGTAAAAGACTTTGATAAAAACGGCAGTGTAGAGCAAGTGATGGCCTACACAGTAGATGGCAAGGAATACAGTTTTCTGGCAAAAGATGAATTAGAAAGACCATTGCCCGTGTTGAAAAAGGCTTATCTCACTTATGGCGAAGTGGCCGGCGAAACGGTGCAATACATGTTCTACGATTTGTTTAAAGACTATTACGAAACAAAAGCAGAAACACTGGCCTCAAGTGTATTCATCAACAATGGAAAAGGAAGTTTTAGCATACAACCATTGCCCAAAGCTGTACAGCAGTCGCCGCTCTTTGCATTTGTGAAAATGCCCGATGGAAAAGCGGTATGGACGGGCGGCAATTTCTATGGAACTGTTCCTTACGAAGGCCGGTATGATGGGCAGCTGTTTACAGGGTTGCAGTTGGGCAGCAACATTACCACTACTGCAACCTTGCCCTGGCTGAGCGGCGAAATGCGGGATGCCAAATGGATATTGGTGAATGGCCAATTGAAATTGTTGATAGCCCGTAATAACGCACCCCTATTGCTGCTGCAAATGCCCGGCAATGATCAACGCAAATAACCATAACCTATACCGATGGTAAGCATCGGAAAAAATTTACCTATACTATGAAATTCTTAAGTAACACACTGCACAAAAAATGGGTTCGACAATCCTTTTTGCTCACAGGTATTGCTGCTGTGGCAGTTATTGCCATTGCCTGCAATAAGAAAAGTAATCCTTCGCCAACACCAGAGCCAACGCCTACCGGCGAAGTAGAACAATGGATCACCCGTGCCGATCAAACATTGCTGTTGAACAAAGCCGACAAGTTGCTGCCTTTTGTAACCACCAGTAATACCAATGCCAACATTGAGATTACAGAATCGACCACTTACCAAACGGTTGATGGCTTTGGCTATACACTCACAGGTGGTAGCGCCTACCTCATCAACTCGATGAGCACAACAGAAAAAAACAATCTGCTGAACGAACTCTTTGGCAATAGTGCTACATCAATAGGTGTGAGTTACTTGCGCATTAGTTTGGGTGCCAGCGACCTGAGCCCGTTTGTATTTAGCTACAACGATTTGCCAGCCGGCCAAACCGATGAAACACTCAGCAAGTTTAGCCTGGCTGCAGACACGACCGATTTGATTCCGGTACTCAAGCAAATTCTTACCATCAATCCCAATATTAAAATCATGGCTTCGCCTTGGAGCCCGCCTACATGGATGAAAACAAACGGCAACAGCGTTGGTGGTTCATTGCAAGAAAAATATTATGCTGTGTATGCCCAATATTTTGTGAAGTACATCCAGGCCATGAAAGGCCGCGGCATAACCATTGATGCGGTAACCATTCAGAATGAGCCTGAACATGGCGGCAACAATCCCAGTATGCTCATGACTGAAGCGCAGCAGACGGCTTTTATCAAAAACAATTTAGGCCCTGCTTTCAAAGATGCCGGCATCACTACTAAAATCATTATTTGGGATCACAACTGCGACAGACCAAACTATCCTATCACCGTGATGAATGATCCGGATGCAAAAAAATACATCGATGGTTCAGCGTTCCATTTGTATGCTGGCGATATTTCTGCACTGAGCACCGTACGCAATGCACACCCTGATAAGGCGCTGTATTTTACCGAGCAATGGACAGGTAAAAACGGCAGTTTCGATGGTGATTTGAAATGGCATATCCGCAATGTGATTATTGGCTCTATGCGCAACTGGAGCAGGGTTGCATTGGAGTGGAACCTGGCCAACAATCCGCAGTTTGGCCCGCATACACCCGGCGGTTGTACAGAGTGCCGTGGTGCTCTCATGATTAACGGCGATCAGGTAACACGTAACGTGAGCTATTACATTGTGGCGCATGCCTCCAAGTTTGTGCCGGCTGGTTCTACCCGCATTGAAAGCATTGGCCCCGGCAACCTGGCACATGTAGCTTTTAAAACACCTGCCGGTAAAAAAGTATTGCTGGTGCTCAACGACAATGGCTATGCAGTCAACTTCAATATTAAAATCAATGGCAAATGGGCAGTGGCACAATTGCCTGCCAATGCAGTGGGTACATACGTGTGGTAAGCAATAGCAATACAAGTCCGTTATATTTTATACAACCAACCATAAAGCAATAGAACATGAAAAGATTGATTGCAGGTGTAGCAGCCACCATGTTGCTGGCATGCCAAACTTCACCCAGTGAGAAAGGAACAGCTGCCACATTTTCAACAGAAGGCAAGCAGGTAATTGCTGTAACCACTGCGGATAGCACCGACCTGCGCCTGACCGTAAATGATACACTCAGCTTTACCGACATGGCACAGCCTGTAGAGTCGCAGGTGCTGGTGTTTGTAGATCCGGGCAAAGAGTTTCAGCACTACGAAGGCATTGGCGCAGCACTCACTGATGCGTCGGCAGAAACCTTTTACAAATTGCCCAAAGCGGCACAGGATGAATTTTTGAAAGCACATTTCGATAAGCAAAATGGTATTGGTTACAATTTTGCCCGCACCAATATCAACAGCTGCGATTTTAGTAGCGACATGTACACGTATGTACAAGATGGCGATAAGGAGTTGAAAACATTCGACATTGCCCACGATAAAAAATTCAAGCTGCCCTTTATTAAAGCATCTATTGCTGCAGCAGGTGGCAAGCTCAATTTGTTTGCCAGCCCTTGGAGCCCGCCGGCGTTTATGAAAGACAACAACGACATGTTGAAAGGTGGCAAACTGAAGCCGGAGTTTTACAACTCATGGGCCATGTATTACACCAAGTTTATCAAAGCATACGAAGCGGAAGGTGTACCGGTGTGGGGCATAAGCATTCAAAACGAGCCCATGGCTACACAGCGGTGGGAGAGCTGCATTTACACGGCTGAAGAAGAACGTGACTTCCTGAAAAACCATCTTGGACCCACCATGGAAAAAGAAGGCCTGAAGGATAAAAAAATCATTGTGTGGGACCACAACCGGGACCTCATTTATCAGCGGGCACAAACCTATTTCAGCGACGCAGCTGCATCGAAATACATTTGGGGCATTGGCTTTCACTGGTACGAAGACTGGAGCGGCGGCCTGCCCATGTACGACAATATTCGCCGTGTACATGAGTCATTCCCCGACAAGCATATTTTCTTTACCGAAGGTTGTGCCGAAAGCTTTGACAGCACCCGCTACAAGGCCTGGGTATTGGGCGAAGAATATGGCCGTAGCATGATTAATGATTTCAACAACGGTATGGTTGGTTTCACCGATTGGAACATTTTGCTCGATGAAACCGGCGGTCCTAACCACGTGCAAAATTTTTGCTTTGCACCCGTGCATGCTGATACGCGTACAGGCCAGTTGATTTACACCAATGCATATTACTACATCGGTCATTTTTCAAAATTCATTCAGCCTGGTGCCAAGCGGGTAGCAGCTGCAGCAAGCCGTAGTCAGTTACTTACTACTGCATTCCGCAATCCTGATGGAAAATTGGTTGTCATCGTGATGAACCAAAGCGATAAAAAAACACCTTACCATCTTTGGATCAATGGAAAAGCTGCTGAAACAGTTGCACTGCCGCACTCTATTACCACACTGTTGTTATAAAAACATAACATGAAATTTTTGCTGAAGCCATACATTCTTGTGGGTGTGATGTTTGTGGGTTTTGCTGCTTGTAAAAAGGGCGGCGAAACCCCGATACCTCCACCAGCACCAGCCAAACTCCGGCTTATCAATGCCACGCTCGACAACAGTGTAGGCAACACTTTTACCAATACTTCGCTAACGCCTGTATTGCGTTTCAACTTTTCAGAAAAAGTAGATAAAGCGTCTGCGGCAAGTGCCACGGCATTAGCCAATGCAGTTGGTGTAGCCGTGCCATTTACATTGGCATGGGAGCGTGGCGATAGTACAATGGTCATGCAGCCAAACGCTGCACTTACAGGATTGAATCGCTACACAGCACTTGTATCAAATGCCTTGAAATCTGCAGCCGGCGTTGCTTTAGCAGAAGCTGGCAGCATCAACCTCATTACCCGCATCGATTCTACGCCTAAGTTTCCGACCATTAGTGATGAGGCGTTGCTCACCCTGGTGCAGCAGCAAACGTTCAAATACTTCTGGGACTTTGGTCATCCTGTAAGCGGACTGGCTCGTGAACGCAACAGCAGTGGTGATTTGGTAACCAGTGGCGGTAGTGGCTTTGGTATTATGAGTATGGTAACGGGCGTACACAGGGGATTTGTAACCCGTGCACAAGCCTTGCAGCGTATTCAAACCATGGTTACTTTTTTGAAAGACAAAGCGCAGAAGTTTAAAGGGGCGTTTCCGCATTGGCTCAATGGCAATACCGGTGTGGTGATTCCGTTTAGTGCCAATGATAACGGTGCCGATCTCGTAGAAACATCGTTACTCTCAATGGGCCTGATTACAGCAAGACAATATTTTGATGATGCCGATGCTGCAGAAACACAACTGCGCAACGACATCAACAGCATTTTGGATGGCATTGAATGGAACTGGTTTCGCAAAAACAATGAGCAGGTATTGTACTGGCACTGGAGCCCCGATAAAGGCTGGGCCATGAACCTGAAAATTCAGGGCTGGAACGAGTGTTTGATTAACTACGTGATGGCGGCCAGTTCTAAAAATTACAGCATCCCCGATACGGTATATCAAAAAGGGTTTGCCAGAGATGGAGCCATGAAAAATGGTAAAACATTTTACAACAATAAACTGCCACTGGGTAGCGATTTGGGCGGCCCGCTTTTCTTATCGCACTATACTTTTCTCGGCATCAATCCAAATGGGTTGTCTGATCAGTATGCCAATTATTGGGAGCAAAATGTAGCCCACAGCAAAATCAACTACGAGTATTGCAAAGCCAATCCGCTGGGCCGCTGGGGCTACAGCGATAAAAGCTGGGGCCTTACTGCCAGCGATATTCCGGGTGGATACACTGCCAGCAGTCCTACCAACGATGTGGGTGTGATTGCACCAACGGCTGCGATTAGTGCTATGCCTTACACACCTGCAGAAAGCATGGCAGCCTTGAAATTTTTCTATTACACTATGGGCGATAAAATCTGGAAGGAATACGGCTTTGTAGATGCCTTCAAACTGCCCGATTTGTGGTTTGCTTCTTCCTTCCTTGCTATCGATCAGGGCCCGCAAATCATCATGATTGAAAACTATCGGAGTGGTTTGTTGTGGAACCTGTTTAGCAGTGCACCGGAAGTAAAAGCAGCTTTGAAAAAACTTGGATTTACTGCGCCGTATTTGTAAGCATGTTCGGCAATACGTACCATTGAAAATGCCAGCAACTTGTCTGACACCACTCATATACACATCAAAAGCGGCGGGAAGGACTCGCATACCTACGATGCCATTGTGATTGGCAGCGGCATCAGCGGTGGCTGGGCAGCTAAAGAGCTGTGTGAGCAAGGCCTCCGTACACTGGTGCTGGAAAGGGGCCGCAATGTGGAGCACATCAAAGATTATCCTACTCACAACCTCGATCCATGGCAGTTTCCACATCGTGGCCGCATGCCCAAAGAAGCCCTGGATAAAAACCCGCTGATTAGTAAAGCAGCAGGCTATGCAGAAGACACGGCTCATTTTTTTATTCAGGATACCGATCATCCTTACATACAAGAAAAACCTTTTGACTGGATACGGGGCTATCAGGTAGGCGGCAAATCACTTACCTGGGGGCGAAGCTGCCAACGCTGGAGCGATTGGGATTTTACTGCCCCTGTCCGCTATGGTTATGGTATTGAATGGCCCATAGGTTACAATGATATAGCACCATGGTACAGCTATGCCGAACGTTTTATCGGTGTGTGTGGTACGGCAGAAAATATTGAGTCGATGCCCGATGGCGAATTTTTACCCGGCTATGAACTCAACTGCATTGAACAACAGTTGCGCAGCACCCTGAGCAAGCAATTCAAACGGCATTACATTACCGGCAGGTGGGCACAGCTTACCGAGCCTACGGCACTGCACTTGCAGCAAGGCCGCAGCCAGTGTCAAAATAGAAACCTCTGCATGCGGGGCTGTCCCTTTGGCGGCTATTTCAGCAGCGTTACCTGCACCTTGCCATGGGCACAAAAAACCAATAACCTGACGATTCGGCCGCACAGTGTGGTGCATTCTCTTATTTACGATGAGCAGTTGCAAAAAGCCACCGGTGTAAGGGTAGTGGATGCACAAACAAAAGCAGTGACTGAATATTTTGCCCGCATCATTTTTGTAAATGCATCGGCACTCAACAGCAATCTGATTTTACTGAACTCCACATCCAATCGTTTTCCCAATGGTTTGGGCAACGATAACGGACTGATGGGCAAATACATTTGCTTTCACAATTACCGGGGAAGCATGGGCGCCACTTTTGAAGGTTATAAGAATCAGTATTTCTATGGCAAAAAGCCGGCAGAATGTGTGATTCCCAATTTCAGAAACCTGAAAGAAAGAGATGCGGATTTTGTAGGGGGTTATGTCATTTTCAGCGGCGGCTACCGGTCGCGGTTGGATTACGACATGCCGGATGGTATTGGCGCAGCTTACAAAGATGCGCTGAGTGAGCCCGGCCCATGGGGCGCTTACATGTACATGCAGGGCGAAACCATTCCCAAAGCCAGCAATCATGTACGCCTGAGCAATGAGCATAAAGATGCGTACGATATGCCGCTGCTCATTACATCGGTTGGCTATGATGAGAATGATGACAGGATGGTGCAGGACTTTCTTCGGGAAGGCAAGGCCATGTTGGAAGCTGCCGGTGCTGTGGAAGTGCACACGCATGACAGCAAACAACCACCGGGCCTCGACATACATGAAATGGGTGGTGTACGGATGGGCAAAGACCCCAACACTTCATTGCTGAATGCTTTTAACCAATTGCATCAATGCAAGAACGTATTTGTAACCGATGGTGCCTGTATGACCAGCACAGGCAATCAGAGTCCGAGTATTTTATACATGGCGCTTACCGCAAGAGCAGCGCAGTATGCCGCCGCCGAAATGAAAAAAGGAAAATTGTAATGAAAAGAAATTGATAATAATTCATGGCCGCAAATTCACAGATTACATTTCGATTTGGTAAGCCTTAATGTATAATCTGTGCATCTGTAGCTAATTGATTTTCTTAACCAGGCACACCTCTAAAACACACACTATGGATGAATTTCAGGAGCCAATTGTATTTCTCAAAGAAGAATCCTATAAAATTATTGGCATTGCTATGGAAGTGCATCGCCAATTAGGAGGAGGATTTGCAGAGATTGTATATAAGGATGCGCTGGTAGAGGAACTAGAAATGCAAGGAGTGCCCTATACTAGAGAACAAGAGTTTTCAGTAAACTATAAGGGCAGAAAATTGCCGCATAAATTTTATGCCGATTTTGTAGTGTATGATAAAATAATTGTAGAAGTGAAAGCGAAGAAGGGAGTTGTTGATGAGCATTATAGTCAGGTAATTAATTATCTCGCGGTATCAAAATTGCCGTTGGGATTATTGCTAAACTTTCACGGAAAATCTCTTGAATACAAACGCATCATTCTCACCAAATAGACAGTGAAACAAATGAGTACAAGAACCATGTTATTGGAGGTGAAAAAAATAATCTGTGCATCTGCGGCTATACTTCTAATTACTTCCTTCAGCGGCTACGCACAGCAGAAAACCTATTGCAATCCCATCAACATCGATTATGGCTACACGCCCATCCCCAACTTTAGTGAGTGGGGCCGCCACCGGGCTACCGCCGATCCGGTGATAGTGAACTACAAAGGCGATTACTATTTATTCAGCACCAATCAGTGGGGCTACTGGCATAGCCCTGATATGCTCAACTGGACCTTTCACAACCGCTTGTTTTTGCGCCCCTGGAACAAAGCTTACGATGAACTTTGTGCCCCTGCAGTTGGTATTGTGGGCGATACCATGATAGTGTTTGGCAGCACCTATACCAACAACTTTACCATCTGGATGAGCACCAACCCCAAAGCCAACGAGTGGAAACCATTGGTGGATTCATTTGATATTGGTGGTTGGGATCCTTCCTTTTTTACTGATGATGATGGCCGCTTGTACATGTACAATGGCAGCAGCAACCGCTATCCGTTTTATGGTGTAGAGTTAGACAGGAAAACATTTAAACCAAAAGGCACCCGCAAAGAAATATATGTGCTGGAAGCGTGGCGTTATGGCTGGCAGCGCTTTGGCGAATACATGGACGATACTTTTTTGGATGGCTTCATCGAAGGCAGCCACATGACCAAGTACAAAGGCAAATACTACTTGCAGTATGGTGCTCCCGGAACCGAAATGAGTGGCTATGCCGATGGCTTGCTCATGAGCCGGCATCCGCTCGAAGGCTTTGCTGCTGTGAGTGATCCGCTGAGTTTCAAGCCCGGTGGCTATGCCCGTGGTGCCGGTCATGGTGCTACCTTTCAAGACCATTGGAACAACTACTGGCATGTGAGCACCATGGTGGTGAACGTGAAAAATAATTTTGAGAGAAGACTCGGCATTTGGCCCACCGGTTTTGATAAGGATGATGTGATGTGGTGCAACGCCGCCTATGGGGATTATCCCACTTTTTTGCCTGCCGTGCAAGGCCCGCAGCGCAATGGGGATGCACTCGATTACAACGCCGCCTTTCAGCCCGGGTGGATGCTGCTCAACTACAAAAAACCGGTGCAGGTGTCATCCACACTCGGCGGCTTTAGTGCTAACCATGCAGTGGACGAAAACATCAAAACCTACTGGAGTGCAGCTTCTGCCAATGCAGGTGAATATATCATCAGCGATTTGGGCGCTGTAAGTACCGTGCATGCCGTGCAAATCAACTACGCCGATCAGGATGCAGACAGCAACCGCCTGGGCAAATACAATGCGCAATACCATCAGTATGTGTTGTATGCCAGCGTGGATGGCAAAAAGTGGACGGTGATAGCCGACAAACGCAAGAACCAAACCGATGTGCCGCATGATTATGTAGAACTGGCTCAACCTGTGAAGGCCCGCTACATCAAACACGAAAACATACACATGCCCACAGGCAAGTATGCATTGAGTGGGTTGCGTGTCTTTGGATTTGGTGCAGGCAACAAACCGGCGCCGGTAAAACAGTTCATGGTATTGCGGGGCGAGAAAGACAAACGTGGTGCATGGATTCGCTGGAGCCCGTCGAGTGATGCGTATGCCTATGTGAT
Organism: Bacteroidota bacterium; assembly: GCA_020161435.1. Classification (GTDB taxonomy): domain Bacteria; phylum Bacteroidota; class Bacteroidia; order Chitinophagales; family Chitinophagaceae; genus Phnomibacter. The sequence goes on from JAIUNV010000001.1 coordinate 454,980, forward strand.
TTACTATGGCACACAGCCCGACAAGCTCTACAACAGTGTAATGGTGCACGACGCCAACGAGTATTGGTTCAAAGCCATGGACAAAGAAAAAACCTACTACTTCAGCATTGAAGCAGTCAATGAAAACGGCATCAGTGAAAGGCTAAAAACCATTCAGGTAAATTAGTAGCTGTTAAAACTGATTTGGTCATAGGGGAGAAGGCTTACTAAATGGACTACTACGAAACGAATGCAATGACACAACGAATAAAGAAAGCAATGCTTGCCGGTAAACTAAAAAGGATGCAGTGGCGGACTATTGCAGCAATGATGCTGCTCACTTGCATCAGTGCTATTACCCATGCTCAGCCTTTTGCAAAAGAAGTCGCCGCCTTTCAAAAGCAGGACAGCCTTGCTTTTCCTGCAAAGAACCAGATTTTACTCATTGGCAGTTCTTCTTTTACCCTATGGAAAGATGTGCAACAATATTTTCCGGAGTATCCCATTCTCAACCGGGCATTTGGCGGCTCTACCCTGGCCGATGTATGGCGCTATCGTGAGCAAATCATTGCACCGTATCAGCCCCGCCAAATCATTGTGTATTGTGGCGAAAATGATTTTGCCTCCAGCGATACCATCACCGTAAATACGGTGGTTAATCGCTTCACTCAATTATTTACGTACATCCGCAGTGTATACCCCAAAGTGCCAGTGGCGTATGTGTCGATGAAACCGAGCCCCAGCAGGCGGCATTTGCTGGCCAAGTACCAGGCTGCCAACAAAGCCATTCAGCAATGGCTGGCTACGCAAAAACGAACGGCATTTATTGATGTTTATCAACCCATGATTCAATCAAATGGTGAACCTTTACCCCACATTTTTTTAAAAGATAGTTTGCACATGAATGCGCAGGGCTATGCCATTTGGCAACAATACATGAAACCTGTTTTACGCAAGAAATAAACTCCGACAACCATGAGTACAACGAAACACAGCTTGCTGATTGTGCTGCTTTTTGCAGGCATCGCTGCGTGGGCACAGCCAAAGCCCGCTGCCAATGCTGAGGCAGCCAAAATGAAAACCTTCATCGACAACCTGATGAAGAAAATGACCCTCGACGAAAAACTGGGTCAGCTCAACTTGCCTGGTGCCGGTGATATTGTTACCGGCCAGGCCGGCAATACAGATATTGCCAAAAAAATCCGCGAAGGAAAAGTAGGTGGTCTCTTCAACATCAAAGGCGTAGAAAAAATCCGCGAAGTACAAAAGCTGGCAGTAGAACAAAGCCGCTTGAAAATCCCGCTGATTTTTGGCATGGATGTGATTCACGGTTATCAAACAGTGTTTCCCATTCCTCTTGGTTTGAGTGCTACCTGGGATATGAAAGCCATTGAACGCAGTGCACAAATTGCTGCTGCTGAAGCCAGTGCCGATGGCATCAGCTGGACCTTCAGCCCCATGGTAGATATTGCCCGTGACCCCCGCTGGGGCCGCATGGCAGAAGGCAGCGGTGAAGATCCGTTTTTGGGTGGTGCTATTGCCAAAGCCATGGTACGTGGCTATCAGGGCAACGACCTGAAAGCCAACAACACCATCATGAGTTGCGTAAAGCACTATGCGTTATATGGCGCTGCTGAAGCAGGCCGTGATTATGGCACTACCGACATGAGTCGTCACCGTATGTACAATGAATATTTTTATCCCTACAAAGCTGCGGTAGAAGCTGGTGTAGGTAGTGTAATGGCTTCATTCAACGAAGTAGATGGTGTGCCTGCCACCGCCAACAAGTGGCTGATGACCGATGTGCTGCGCAAACAATGGGGCTTTGGTGGTTTTGTGGTAACGGATTATACCGGCATCAACGAAATGATTGACCACGGCATTGGCGATTTGCAAACCGTAACAGCCCGTGCACTCGATGCAGGCATTGATATGGATATGGTAGGCGAAGGCATGGTAAGCACCCTCACCAAATCTTTGAAAGAAGGAAAAATTTCACAAGCACAGATTGATGCAGCTTGCCGCCGCATTCTCGAAGCAAAATACAAACTCGGCTTGTTTGAAGATCCCTATCGCTATTGCGATGTAACTCGTCCGGCCAAAGAAGTGTACACTGCTGCCAACCGCAAAGAAGCCCGCAGCATTGCCGCTCAAAGTTTTGTGCTGCTGAAAAACGAAGGCAATGTATTGCCGCTGAAGCGTGGTGGTAAAATTGCATTGGTAGGCCCACTGGCCGACAACCGTGAAAACATGCCCGGTACCTGGAGCGTAGCCGCCGATTTTTCCAAAGCCATTTCTGTATTGGAAGGCCTGAAAGCCGTAGCCGGACCAAACACAGAAATCTTGTTTGCCAAAGGCAGCAACCTCGATTACGATGCCAAGTTTGAAGAAAACGCCGGTATGTTTGGCAAAAGCCTGCGCCGCGACAATCGTCCTTCTGCACAGCAAATTGCTGAAGCACTGGAAGTAGCCAGCAAGGCCGATGTAATTGTAGCCGCCGTCGGCGAAAGCGCCGAAATGAGTGGTGAAGCCAGCAGTCGCTCCAACATCGCTATTCCACAGGCACAAAAAGATTTGCTGAAAGCACTGAAAGCAACCGGTAAGCCGGTGGTTGTGGTATTGTTTACCGGCCGTAGCATGGCCATTACCGAAGAAGCTGCTGCGTATCCTGCTATTTTGAATGTATGGTTCCCCGGTAGCGAAGCTGGCTACGCCATTGGCGATGTATTGTTTGGCGATGTAAACCCCAGTGGTAAACTTTCTGCCACATGGCCACAAAATGTAGGCCAGGTGCCCCTGTTTTACAATCACAAAAACACGGGTCGTCCTTTGCCTGCAGGACAGTGGTTCCAAAAATTCCGCAGCAATTATCTTGATGTGAGCAACGATCCATTGTATCCTTTCGGATTTGGATTGAGCTACACCACTTTTACCTATGGCAACCTGAAACTGAGCAGCCAATCACTCAAAGGCAATCAAACCTTAACCGCCAGCATCGACATTACCAATAACGGAAAGATAACGGGTAAGGAAGTGGTGCAACTGTACATTCGCGACATCGTTGGTTCAACCACAAGACCTGTGGCCGAACTGAAAGGATTTGAAAAAATTGAATTGCAACCCGGCGAAACAAAAACCGTTTCGTTTAGCATTACTCCTGAGCTGTTGAAGTTTTACAATTACGATTTGAAGTACGATTGGGAAGCCGGCGACTTCGATATCATGATTGGCAGCAACAGCAAAGACGTACAAAAGCAACGGGTAAACTGGCAGAAATAAAACAACAAGCATGAAGCAGTGGATGGTTTTGGGTATGGCAGCCTTGATGGTCATGCCTGTAATGGCACAAACAAAAAAGAAGCCCATGAAATTTGCCAATAACAATGTAGTGGCACATCGTGGTGCTTTTAAGGCCAACGGCTTTCCCGAAAACTCCATTGCTTCATTGCAAGAAGCCATCAGGCTGGGCTGCACCGGCAGCGAGTTTGATGTACGCATGACGGCCGATGATTCACTCATCATCAACCACGATGAGCACTACAATAAGCTGCTGATAGAAGAAACAACGTATGCTGCATTGCAGCAGTTTCCGTTGTCGAATGGAGAGAAGCTGCCCACACTGCGGGAGTATTTGCTGGCCGGTATGAAGGCTAATACGCATACTCGCCTGGTGTTGGAAATAAAGCCTTCGGGCATGGGTAAAGAAAGAGCAGTAAAAATTGTAGATGCTGCTGTGGCTTTGGTGAAATCATTACAGGCTGAGCAGTATGTAGTGTACATCAGTTTTGATTACAACATGATGCTGCGCCTAAAGCAGTTGGTTCCGTACGCACCTATGCAATACCTCGAAGGCGATAAATCGCCTGCACAACTGAAAGCTGATGGCATCATGGGATTGGATTATCATTTTTCAGTGTTTGAAAAACATCCGGATTGGGTAACAGAAGCGAAGCAACTCGGATTGGTGCTGAATGCATGGACTGTGAATGACGCTGCTAAAATGGATGAATTGTTACAATTGGGTTTTGATTTCATTACTACTAACGAGCCTGAATTGCTGCTGACCAAATTCAAAAAGCGGAAGTAGCAAAGCGAGGTCTGCCCTTGCCTATGAAAAACTTGCCATATTTATTGCTGGCGTTTTGTGTACTGCCAGCTGCTGTAACCTTAGCACAACCCAAAACGGCGTTGCAAAAAGCCGACTCCGTATTGCGGCTGATGACACTCGATGAAAAGATTGGTCAGCTGCACCAGCTCAGCAGCGATTTTGCAACAGGGCCCATTACGCCTGATGGCGATAAACAAAGCCAGGTGCGCCGAGGCGAAATGGGCAGCATGCTCAACCTGATGGGCGCCGCCCGTACCCGCCAGTTGCAGGAAATAGCCATGCAGTCGCGGCTCAAAATACCACTGCTGTTTGGGCAAGATGTAATTCATGGATACCGCACTACTTTTCCCATACCACTCGCCGAAGCCGCTAGTTGGGACATACCTGCTATTGAACAATCAGCCCGCATTGCCGCCATCGAAGCCTCGGCGGCTGGCATTCACTGGACCTTTGCGCCCATGGTCGACATTAGCCGCGACCCCCGCTGGGGCCGTGTAATGGAAGGCGCTGGCGAAGACACTTACCTCGGCAGCGTGATTGCTGCAGCGAGAGTAAAAGGTTTTCAAGGAAATGCTATCGGCAGCATCAATTCAGTGCTGGCCTGCGCCAAACATTTTGCAGCCTATGGTGCTGCTGTGGGCGGCCGCGATTACAACAGCGTAGACATGAGTGAACGCATGTTGTGGGAAACCTACCTGCCACCGTTTAAAGCCGCCATTGATGCAGGTGCGGCCACCTTTATGAACAGCTTCAACGATTTGAATGGTGTGCCTGCTACTGGCAACCCATTGCTGCAAAAAGATATTCTGAAAGGCAAGTGGCAGTTCAAAGGTTTTGTGGTGAGTGATTGGGGCAGCATTGGCGAAATGATCAATCACGGCTACAGCAAAGATTTGAAGCAAGCAGCCGAACAAGCCATATTGGCGGGCAATGATATGGACATGGAAAGCCGTGCCTATAAAAATCACCTGAAGCAATTGCTGCAAGAAGGTAAAGTGCCCATTGCCCGTGTGAATGATGCCGTACGACGCATCCTCATTAAAAAGTTTGAACTGGGTTTGTTTGACAATCCGTATCTCTTTAGCGATGAAGCCAGAGAAAAAGCACAATACGACAACCCGGCACACAAAGCTTTTGCCCGAACCATGGCTGCAAAAAGCATTGTGCTACTAAAAAATGATACCATTGCCGGCAAACCTTTGCTGCCACTGCATAAGCAACAGACCATTGCACTGATTGGTCCACTGGTGCAATCACAAAAAGACAATCTTGGTTTCTGGTCTTTCGACTTTGAAGATGATAGTTTGCGGATTGTATCGTTGTACAAAGGCGTACAAAACAAACTGGGCAGTAATGGCAAATTGCTGTACGCCAAAGGCTGCAACTTGAATGATACGGATACGTCGGGTTTTGCGGCAGCCGTAGCCACAGCCATGCAAGCCGATGTAGTGGTGATGCAGGTAGGCGAAGGCCGCGACTGGAGCGGCGAAGCCAAGAGCAAGAGCAATATTCAATTGCCAGCTGTGCAGGAAGCCTTAATCAAGGCCATACACCGTACGGGCAAGCCCATAGTGGTATTGATGAGTGCCGGCCGGCCGCTGATCTTCAACTGGACAGCAGACAATGTGCCTGCTGTATTGTACACCTGGTGGCTGGGCACAGAAGCCGGCAATGCCATGGCCGATGTGTTGTTTGGCGACTACAATCCATCGGGTAAGCTGCCCATGAGCTTTCCCCGCACCGAAGGACAAATTCCTATTTACTACAACTATTACAATACCGGCCGTCCTGCACAAAACGATGAACACCGCTTTTATGTGTCTGCGTACACCGATTTGCCCAACAGTCCGAAGTTTCCGTTTGGCTATGGCTTGTCGTATGCCCGGTTTACTTATGGCGACATGCAGTTGTCGAAAACAAACCTGAAGGGAAATGAAGTATTACAAGTAACAGTAATGGTAACAAACAAGAGCAATGCAGCAGGTGAAGAAGTAGCACAGCTCTACATACGTGACTTGGTAGGTTCTGTGGTACGACCAGTGAAAGAACTGAAGCATTTTCAAAAAGTTATGCTGCAGCCCGGCGAAACCAAAGAACTTACATTTGTAGTGTCTACGAATGATTTGTCATTTTACAACAGTCAGTTGCAACATACCTGGGAAGCCGGCGAATTCGATATCATGATTGGCGGCAACTCTAGAGACGTTCAAACCAAACGTATTAACTGGAATAAATAATTCCGATAAAAAACATAAATATGAGAAATATTCTCGCTTTTGTATTGCTGATGATGCTGGCTCCCATGGCGGGCCAGTCACAAGACATGAACCTGTACCAACGCAAGCAGCTGCTGATGGGTAGCGATACTTTACCTTATCGGTTGTTGCTGCCCGAAAATTATGATCCTACAAAAGCTTACCCATTGGTGATGTTTTTGCATGGCGCCGGTGAAAGAGGGAACAACAATGAAGCACAGCTCACTCATGGCGGCAAGTTGTTTTTGCGTAGCGATATCCGCCAGCAGTTTCCGGCCATTGTGGTATTTCCGCAGTGCCCTGCCAATTCATTTTGGAGCAATGTGCAGTGGGTGTACGATAGTGTAACTAAGAAGCGGGATTTTATTTTTCCTGAAGAAGCTGAACCTACTTATGCCATGCTGATGGTACAGCAACTGGTGCGGGAAATGAACAAACAATTTAAGATTCAGCAAGACCAGCATTATGTGATGGGATTGAGCATGGGTGGTATGGGTACGTTTGAATTGGTGAAACGCATGCCCAACACATTTGCTGCGGCCATTCCTATTTGTGGCGGAGCCAATCCGGCCAATGCCAAGTACATGAAGAAGACAGCATTCTGGTTGCACCACGGCGATGTGGATGCTGTAGTGCCAGTGCAGTTGAGCAAAGACATGGCGACAGCTTTGCAGCAGTATTACAGCACCGCCGATATGCAATTGAGCATTTACCCCGGTGTAAACCACAACAGTTGGGATAATGCTTTTGCAGAGCCTCAATTGTTGCCGTGGTTATTTTCGCACAAAAGAAAATAACATGGCGGTTCGCAACATCATCTTCGACTTGGGTGGCGTGTTCATAGATATTCATTACCACAAAACCCGGGATGCTTTTATGGTATTGGGTGTAGCCGATTTTGATGCATTGTTTCAGCAATCGTATTCCAACCCGCTGTTTGCACTGCTCGAACAAGGCGAACTATCGCCGGAAGATTTTTATGATGCGTTCAGAGCAGAAACCGGACTGAACGTAAGCAATGCACAAATACGAGATGCGTGGAATGCGATGCTTGGAGACTTTAGACCGCAAAGCGTAGCTGTTTTGCCAGCGTTAAAACAATCGCATGCTATTTTTTTGCTGAGCAATACCAATCAAATTCACCACGAAGCATTTACCAGCCAGTATCAGCAAAGCTTCGGCCACGATTTTGACGAACATTTTCATGTAGCGCATTACTCCCACATATTGGGTTTGCGTAAGCCACATGTTACCTGCTACGAAGCGGTGTTGCAGCAGCATGGCTTGCATGCAGCAGCAACTTTGTTTATTGATGACACACCCAAAAACATTGCCGGCGCTGAGGCTGCAGGATTGCAAACATTATTACTATCGCCGGGCCTGCTGCTCGAAGAGGAACTACCGAAGTATTTATAGTTGATAGTTTATGGGATTAGATGTTGGATGATAGCATACATCCGTAAACATCCGTTTTTATCCGAATTATCTGCGTCCCATTGCATTTCCCCCACCGGGGGCGGGGGGCTTTTACTTCACATCCTCAAACGGAATGTATTCCCCTTCAATATCGTACTTGCCCTTAGTACCGGGTGCATTGGTTTGTTGTGTAGCCTGAGCTCCTTGAGCTTGTTGCTGATATTGTTGTTGTGCCTGCTCCATTTGCTGGCGCATAGCATTAAACTGTTTCTTCACTTGCGAAGTAGTGCGTACCACAGGAATTAGAAAGCCTGTTACAAACCGGTAAAGAATAAAGGCTACAATGGCCCACAAAATAAACGTCATAGCAGGGCCAAAGATAACCGCAAGCTGTGGGCAAAAGCCGTTAAAATTATGGAGCATCAGCCTGCCTATACAAAAGGTTTTGCAGGCATAATTTGGAAGATATCCACCTGCTTCCCTACATTTGCACCGGACATGAAGTAGTAGAAAGGGAACGGACTCCGTTCCCTTTTGCTTTCTACCAACCAGAGATATGGAAAAAAGTGAACAAATCGTACGCATCGAAAACATGGTAAACGCCATACTGGCGGATAAGCCCTCGTTTTTTTTGGTACAGGTAAAAATTAAACCCACCAACAACATCAAAGTGTTTTTGGATGGCGACAATGGTATCACCATTGAAGATTGCATCAAAGTAAACCGCAAGTTGTACGCCGAAATCGAAGAGCTGGCCATGTATCCTGATGGCGATTTTTCGTTGGAAGTGAGCAGCCCCGGTGTAGGCGAACCGCTGCTGTTGCAGCGCCAGTATGTAAAAAATGTGAGTCGTCTGCTGGAAGTAAAACAGCTCGACGGTAAAATCCTCATAGGTACATTGCTTGCCGCCGGCGATGACAGCATTACGCTGGAAGTAACCAGTGGCAAGGGCAAGAAAGCGGAAACCAACCAACTCGAGATCCCATTTTCTCAAATAAAAGAAGCAAGCGTTCAAATTAAATTTTAACCATCCCCGGTGTTTCATTCACCGGCAGAAAATCGAACAGTACAATGGCAAGTATTAACCTGATTGAGGCGTTTCAGGAGTTCAAGGACGCAGAAAATATTGACCGTCCGACCCTGATGAAGGTAGTGGAAGACGTTTTTAAAACACTCCTTCGCAAAAAGTATGGTAGCGATGACAACTTCGACGTCATTGTAAACGCCGAAAAGGGCGACCTCGAAATTCTGAGGCACCGCATGATTGTAGAAGATGGCGAAGTACAGGATCCGCTGGCTGAAATAGCTTATACCGATGCAGTAAAGATTGAACCCGACTTTGAAGTAGGCGAAGAACTCTTCGAGGAAATTGACCTGTACGATTTCGGTCGCCGGGCCATTTTGGCCGCCAAGCAAACGTTGGCTAGCCGTATTAGCGACCTCAAGAAAAACCTGCTGGTAAAAAAATACGAAGACCGCATAGGCGAACTCATCAGCGCCGAAGTTTACCAGGCCTGGAAAAAAGAAGCCCTCCTGATGGACGAAGAAGGAAACGAACTCGTACTGCCCCGCAGCGAGCAAATTCCGCAAGACTTTATGAAGAAAGGCGAACCCGTTCGTGCCGTTGTTAAAAAGGTAGAGCTCAAAAACAACTCACCTGTCATCATCCTCAGCCGTACGCATCCTTCCTTTTTGGCGCAGCTGCTCGAAATTGAAGTGCCAGAAATTGCGGATGGCCTTATCAACATCAAGAAAATTGTACGTGAACCCGGCGAACGTGCCAAGGTTGCCGTTGAAAGCCTCGACGACCGCATTGACCCCGTTGGTGCCTGCGTAGGTATGAAGGGTAGCCGTATTCATGGCATTGTTCGGGAGTTGAAAAACGAAAACATCGACGTAATCAACTGGACCAATAATATTAACCTGCTGGTGCAGCGGTCTCTGACCCCTGCCAAAATCAGTAGCATGAAAATTGATCTCGACAGAAAGCATGCCGATGTTTTTCTGCCCGCCGACCAGGTGAGCCTCGCCATTGGTAAGCGTGGTGTTAATATCAAGCTGGCCTGTGAACTTACCGGATTAGACATAGACGTATTCCGCGACAATGAAGGCGAAGAAGTAGAATTCGATATCGACCTCGAAGAATTCTCCGACGAAATTGATATGTGGGTAATCGATGAGTTTAAGCGCATTGGTTGCGACACAGCCCGCTCTGTATTGAAGCTGAGTGCCGAAGAACTCGAACGCCGTACCGATCTGGAAAAGGAAACGATTACAGACGTGTTGCGTATTTTGAAAGAAGAATTTGAACGGGAATAGTCAATCCGGGTTACCCAACGTACTTTTGACCATTAATAGCTGATACCCTGCTTGTACCCGAAGCAGCTACAGCACCAAAAAAGCCGCCGGCAGGCAGCAATAAGAAACAGAATGTCAGAACAGAAATTACCGAGATTACTAGCAGCAGCCAAGGAATTCAACATTGGGCAAGATACCCTGGTGGAATTTTTGGCAGGTAAAGGCTTCAGCAAAGACGACCTGAAGCCCACCGCCAAACTCAGCCCGGAAATGTATCTGTCGCTTCAAAAAGAATTTCAGAGCGATAAAGTGGCCAAGGCAAAAAGCGATATGATCGACTTGCCCAAGGGTGCTACTGCAGAAGCCCGGAAAAAGAAAGAAGACGAAGAAATCCATTTTAGAAAGGACGAAAAGAAGCCTGCTGAAAAAGAAAAAGAAGTGGTAAGCCCAGTGCCAGAAGCACCGGCTCCGGCGCCTGCTGCCGCAGTGCGAGAACCAGTACAACCTGCACCCGCTCCGCCAGTAGTGGAAGTACCTGCACCTGCCCCTGTGGTAGAAGTGCCTGTTGCCCCGGCTCCAGCCCCGGCACCTGAAGTAGTAGCTGCACCAGAGCCTACTCCGGCTCCGGAACCAGCACCTTTAACTACTACGCCTGCTATAGAAATGCCCAAAGTGTTGGGAGTGATTGATCTCGACGCTATTGATAGCAGTACCCGTCCTAAAAAGACGGCTAAAAAGCCTGCCGCTCCTGCTCCTGAGCCAGTTGCTGAAGCTCCGAAGCCTGCTCCTGCACCTGCTGCAGAAACAACCGCTCCGGCCCCGGCAGCTCCTGCTCCCGTAGCGCCTGCTCCTGCGGCTGAAGAAGCACCGAAGGAAGAAGAAAAAGTAATTGAAAACATACAGGCAGAACGCCTGAGTGGCCCGAAGATTATCGGCAAAATTGAATTGCCCGTTCGCTCAGATACACGCCCCGGCAGGCCCGGTGGCAATGCTGGCGCTGCAGGTAGTGACGATGCCAAACGCAAACGCAAACGCATTCCCATCACTCCTCCGGGAGCTGCAGGTAATGCAGGTGGCGGCGGTGGTCAGCATCGCCCCGGCGATAACAACCGTGGCCCCAATCAGGGTGGTGGACATCAGGGTCAACGCCCCGGTGGTGGTGGCCAAAATCGCCCCGGCGACCGTAGAGGTGGCCCGGGAGCCGGACCGGGCCGCAACCTGCTCGGCAAGCGGGAAGACCGTGTCATCGACGAAAAAGAAATTCAACAAAAACTGGCCGAAACCCAAGCCCGCCTCAGCGGCGGTGGTGGCAACAGGGCTGGTAAAAACAGGGCTAAACTTCGCCGCGAAAAACGTCGTGAACAGGCCGAAATGCACGAAGGCGACACCGAAACCAACGTAATTGAAGTAACTGAATTCATCAGCGCCAGCGAAATGGCCAGCCTGATGGATGTGAGCCCAACAGAAGTAGTGGCCAAGTGCTTCAGCCTCGGCTTGATGGTGTCTATCAACCAGCGCCTCGATGCGGAAGTAATTGAATTGGTAGCCAGCGAATTTGGCTTCGATGTAAAATTTGTTGGCCTCGAAGATCAGCTGGACGAAGAGGAAGAAGTAGTCGACGATCCTGAAGATCTCCGGCCCCGTGCCCCCATCGTTACCATCATGGGTCACGTTGACCACGGTAAAACATCTTTGCTCGACTATATCCGTAACGCCAACGTAGTAAGTGGCGAAGCAGGTGGTATCACCCAGCACATTGGTGCCTATGAGGTAACCACTGCCAGCGGCAAAAAAGTCACCTTCCTCGATACGCCGGGTCACGAAGCCTTTACGGCCATGCGTGCCCGTGGTGCCAAGGTTACCGATATTGCGGTGATTGTAGTTGCCGCCGACGACGCAGTGATGCCTCAAACAAGGGAAGCCATCAGCCACGCACAAGCGGCCGGCGTACCCATGATTTTTGCAATCAACAAGATTGATAAAGACGGCGCCAACTCACAAAAAATATACGAGCAGCTCAGCCAAATGAATATTTTGGTGGAAGAGTGGGGAGGTAAATTCCAAAGCCAGGAAATAAGTGCCAAGAAAGGCCTGAACATTGACCTGCTGTTGGAAAAGATTTTGCTGGAAGCCGAAATTCTCGACCTGAAAGCGAATCCCGACCGCGAAGCCAGCGGTACCATTGTCGAAGCTACCTTGGATAAAGGCCGTGGTTATGTAGCCACATTGTTGGTACTCAATGGTACTTTGAAGCAAGGGGATATTGTGGTGAGTGGCCAGTATTTTGGTCGTGTAAAAGCAATGTTCAACGAACGCAACCAGAAAATTGAGCAGGCTGGTCCGGCTTCTCCGGCACTGTTGCTCGGTTTGAACGGTGCACCACAAGCGGGTGAGAAGTTCAAAGTATACGAAGACGAAAGCGAAGCCAAGCAGGCAGCATATAAGCGTGGTCAGATTATGCGTGAACAAGGCATGCGGGCCCGTAAGCACATTACGCTGGATGAAATCGGTCGTCGTTTGGCATTGGGTAACTTTAAAGAACTTAATGTTATCATCAAAGGTGACGTGGATGGTTCGGTAGAAGCCTTGAGCGATAGCTTGGAAAAACTGAGCACCGAAGAAATTGTGGTGCGGGTGATTTTGAAAGGTGTGGGTGCCGTAAGCGAAAACGACGTTACACTCGCCAGTGCTTCCGACGCCATCATCATCGGCTTTAACGTTCGACCCAACCAACAGGCGGGCCGACTGGCAGAAAACGAAGGCATCGAAATCAAGCAATATTCTGTTATCTACAACGCCATCAACGATGTGAAGGCAGCCATGGAAGGCCTGCTGGAACCGAAGGTGGAAGAGAAAGAAGTGGCTTCGGTTGAAATCCGCGAAGTGTTCAAGTTTGATAAAGCTACAGTGGCAGGTTGCTTTGTTACTACGGGCAAAATCAAACGTGACGCTAAGGTTCGGTTGTACCGCGATGGAGTACTCATTTACCCACGTACCGAAGGCGGCTTTGCAGAACTGGGTAGCCTGAAGCGCTACAAAGACGATGTGAAGGATGTGCTCAACGGCATGGAGTGCGGTTTAACCATCAAAAACTTTGCCGACATACAAGTAGGAGATACCGTGGTAGCTATCGAAGAAGAAGAAGTAAAACGGACACTCTAAGCAACGCTCATTTACACAAAAGAATATATACCGGCAGGCATACAAAGCCTGCCGGTTTTTTATCAGCATTCAAGAGCAGTTGCTATTGTTTACTTTTGAATCAATTCATTAAGTATTTTACGGTATGTACATCGCTATACTGATCATCGCATTATTGCTCACCGGTTTTTTTGCCGGCATGGAAATTGCCTTTATCAGCGCCAACAAGCTTAGCATCGAACTCAAAAAAAAACGGGGCAACCGGAGTGGGATGATTATTTCCCGCTTTCTCGAAAACCCATCCCGCTTTATTGGGGTGTGCCTCATGGGGTTCAATATTTTTCTGGTGCTGTATGGGCTGGTAGCCAGCGATGTGCTCAGTCAGGTTTGGCAGCTGTTGGGCATACATCAGCTGGACCAGTCGGGCACATTGTCGGTGGTTATTAATGTTGTCATTGCAGCTACATTGGTGTTGTTGTTTGAGTTTATTTTCAAAGCCATTTTCAGGGCTAAAAGCGAAGCACTCATTCATTTTTTCGCTCCCGTTATTCTTTTCTTTTACCGCATATTCGACCCCATCAGTATTTTGTTTGTCAATATTTCCACCTGGATTTTGAAATACATTTTTAATGTGCAGGTAGAAGACCCCAAGCGACCATTTAGCCGCATTGATCTGGAACATTATTTTCAGCAAACAAAAGAATCGGAAGAAGATCAGCCAGAACTGAATCAGGAATTATTTGAAAATGCACTGAGCCTGCCGGGAGTAAAAATTCGTAATTGTCTGGTGCCCCGCAAAGAGATTATTGGTATAGACATTCGCACCAATATACATACCGTTACGCAAAAAATGGTAGATACCAAGCTGAGCAAACTGGTGGTGTACGATGGCAATATTGATAACATACTCGGCTATGTACACCAACTGGATTTGTTTAAAAACCCCACAGATGTATCGGCTATTCTCATCAGCATTCCTGCTGTGCCAGAAAGCATGAGTGTATCGGACCTCATTAATAAACTAACCCGTGAACGCAAAAGCATGGCTTGGGTGGTAGATGAGTTTGGCGGTACTGCAGGTGTAGTTACTATGGAAGATTTGCTGGAAGAAATATTCGGAGAAATACATGATGAGTATGATACTGATGAGTTTGTAGAAAAGCAACTGGCCGAAGGCGAGTTCATGTTTAGCGGCCGCTTGGAGCTGGACTATCTCAACGAAAAATACCAGCTGGATTTTGAACGGGCCGAATCATCGGAAACGCTCAGCGGATTTGTAATCAACCATCATGATGTGCTGCCCCGCCAGGGCGATCGGATTATTATTGGCAACTATCAGTTTGAAATACTGAACATGAGTGATACCCGCATAGAATTGCTCAAGTTGAAACTGCTCTAATTTTTGTACATGAGCTATTGCACTTACGTAAACACACTGCCGCACAACGAGCAGCCGGAGCATCGTCATTACCACAATCATCAATACGGTTTTCCTATCGATAGCGATGACGAATTGTTTGGCCGATTGATTCTTGAAATCAATCAGGCTGGCTTAAGCTGGACGACCATTCTAAAAAAGGAAGACAACTTTAGGCAGGCATACAGTGGCTACAGAATTGCAGCCATTGCTGCTTATGGCGAAGATGACCGCCAGCGATTACTCAACGATGCAGGCATTATTCGCAACCGGCTGAAAGTGGATGCGGCCATCTACAATGCCGGCATGGTGTTGCAATTGCAGCAATCACATGGCAGCTTCAAGCAATGGATTGAAGCGCATCATCCGCTGCGCAAAGAAGAATGGGTGAAGTTGTTTAAAAAGCATTTTCGCTTTACCGGCGGAGAAATTGTGAACGAGTTTTTGATGAGCACCGGCTATTTGCCCGGAGCCCACGACGAAGATTGTCCGGTTTTTAAAAAGGCTGTAAAAGCAGGAGCTGCCTGGTGTACAGCCCGCCACTGATTGGCAAAAAACGCATGGCCTCAATCCTTACCTTTGGCCACCTAAAAAAACATTGGCACAGTGGCGCTAAAATTACTGGAGCGTAGAAAAGACGGGTTAGAAGAAGGCGCAGAAATGAGCTTCATCGACCACCTCGAAGAATTGAGGTGGCACATCATGCGGTCGGTGATAGCCGTACTGGTGGGCGCCATTACCGTGTTTGTGTATATCGATGAGGTGATGGATGTAATTATTTTTGGCCCCATCGAAAAAGGATTTGTAACCTACAGCTGGCTCTGCGAAATGGGTCAAAAAATGGGCATCGGCGATTCGCTTTGCCTGCCTACGCCCAACATACAAATGCAAACCACCACGTTTGGCGGGCAGTTTGTGAGCAGCATTACCATTGCCTTTGTATGCGGTATTATAGTGGCCTTTCCCTACATTTTTTGGGAGGTGTGGCGCTTTATAAAACCAGCCCTAAAGCCAGCTGAACTAAAAGCTACCCGTGGTGCTATCTTTTGGGTCACCTTGTTTTTTATGCTGGGTGTAGCGTTTGGTTATTTTCTGCTGGCACCGTTCACGTTCAGCTTTTTGGCCAACTATACCATTGGTACCAAAAACATTATTGAAACCCGCCCGGCGCTGAATGATTACATCGACAACCTGGTAGATATTACCGTGGGTGCTGGCCTGGCATTTGAACTGCCAGTGGTGAGTTTTGTGCTCACCCGCATTGGCCTTATTACGCCCCGCTTTTTGCGGGAGTATCGCAAGTATGCATACGTGGGCTTGCTGGTAATTGCTGCGGTAATTACACCCAGCCCCGATTTGAGCAGCCAGCTGCTGGTGGTATTTCCGCTCATTTTGCTGTACGAATTTAGTGTGATCGTATCGGCACGTATTTCTAAAAAGATTATTGCCGAAGAAGAAAAAGAATGGAGCTAACCCATAGGGTACCAGTACCTTTTCGGCAGCTTTTTTTAACACAAAACTTTTGTTATGACTTTCGATTTATCCTTACCGATTGCAATAGGCAACGACCATGCCGGTGTTGAATACAAAATGGCGGTGAAGCAATGGTTGCAGCAAAAAGGCTATGTGGTAAATGATTATGGTGCCATGACTACCGACTCAGTTGATTACCCCGATTTTGCGCATCCCACTGCGGCATCGGTAGAAAATGGCGTGTGTGCTTTTGGTATTCTTTTTTGTGGTAGTGCCAACGGCGTAGCCATCACCGCCAATAAACATCAGGGTATAAGAGCCGGCCTTTGCTGGGACAATGAAGTGGCTAAGCTCATACGCCTGCACAACGATGCCAATGTGATTTGTATTCCGGCTCGTTTTGTAGCACTGCCTTACGCTTTACAAATGATTGAAACCTTTATGAACACAGCGTTTGAAGGTGGAAGGCATGCCAACAGAGTGGGCAAAATTGCCTGCATGTAATATTGCTGTGAGTAAGAGATAAGCAGCAAAAAGGAGTTAGCTCACTATAGCTGCCACACCGTAAATAGTAACCAGCAGCAGTAAAAAAATGATAGCCAACGTAGTAACAGGCCTTGCAGAAAATTTCATAAAAAAAATATTTTCAAATCTATATCAGGCACCTATGCAAAATAGGTGCCGTTTTTTTCACGTAGTGTGTACAACTGCATAAACACACGACGTTTACAGAGCGTGTACTGCCAGTTGAAAAATAAATGCATTATTTTCTGCGGAAGCTCAGCCACGGCTTGTTTTGCCTGCCGATGTTCATTTTTGTTTGGCAACGTTCAATGTCGGTTTGGTAATCCCGCACCTTATCGTTGTTCATGGTTTGCAGCAATGCTTTGCGGTACCAATCCATGGCTTCGCTAAACTGGCCACGCAGTTCGGCTACCATGCCATACCTAAAGTACACCCAGCTTTTATCGAGGGTGCGAATGCCGAGGCAACGATCGAGAAACTCCCGCAGTTCTTCAAACCGCTCCAGCTCTACTAGTATGCTGGCCATGTGAAAATAAGGATGCGGATACAGCGGATCTGAAGCTATGGCCGCTTTGAAATGCACCTCTGCTTTCTGAAAATTTTCGAATTGTGTTTTATAAATCCAGCCGAGAGAATTGTGGGCGGGGGCATAATCTGGCTCTTCGTACAAAATTTCTTCGTACTTGCGAAAAGCCTCATGAAAGTTGCTGCTTCTGATATCGGCTTCAGCCTCCAGGTATAATTCTTCTGTTCTTGTGTTCATGTTGTTGGGGCCGCAGCATTGCTTGGCAAATGGCGGTTGGCAAAGGTGCAGCATTTATAGCGAGAGTGCATACAAATAGCAGCATGAAACCAACAAAATGCCCGCATCATAAATAGATACAACGGGCTATGTTAGTTGTTGAGGGAAAATTTATGTATTAAAACTTGTGAAACCTTTCGAAGCAGGCCCGCTCCAGCATTTCGCGGTCGTCGGGGTGCGAAATACTGATGAGCTCATGTGCCCGTTGCCGCAGGTTTTTGCCCCGCAAGTAAGCAATGCCGTACTCCGTAACTACGTAATGAATATGGCCACGGGTGGTAACCACACCTGCCCCTGGTTTTAAAAATGGTACAATGCGGGCAATGCCTTTGGCCGAACGGCTGGTAACGGCTATGATTGGTTTACCACCTTCGCTCAGGGCTGCACCACGCATAAAATCCATTTGGCCACCAATGCCGCTAAACTGACGGGTACCAATGCTATCGGCACACACCTGCCCGGTGATGTCTATTTCAATTGCACTGTTAATGGCCACCACTTTGGGATTGCGCCGGATAACATGCGGGTCATTTACATAATCAATATCGAGAAAGGCAAAGCTGGGATTGTCGTTTACATAATCGTACAAGAGGTTGGTGCCTACAGCAAAACCGGTAACCGATTTGTTGGGGTGAATGCGTTTGCAACGATTGTTGATGATGTCTTTTTGCACCAGCGGTACAATGCCATCGCTAAACATTTCGGTGTGTACGCCGAGGTTTTTATGATTGCCAAGGCATTTCAGCACAGCATCGGGTATGGTGCCAATACCCATTTGCAAAGTGCTGCCATCTTCAATCATCCCCGCTATGAGTTCGCCAATGCGCAGTTCATCAGCACCGGTTTTAGCACTGTAATCAATTTGTGGCAGCTCGGCTTCGTGCCACACCATGTGAGTAAAGCGGCTGTAGTGTACCATACCATCGCCATGGGTGCGGGGCACACGTGGATTGATTTGTGCAATAATGCAACCAGCAGTATTTACGGCACTGCGGGCAATGTCTACCGAAGCACCAAGGCTGCAATAGCCATGCTCATCGGGTGGCGAAACCTGTACCAGTGCTACATCTACAGGCATCACACTATTAAACAAGTCGGGTATATCGCTCAGGAATACGGGAATAAAATCGGCACGGCCTTCATTTACTGCCATGCGTACCGACTCACTCACAAACATGCAATTGATGTTGAAATGACCTTCATACTCAGGTTTGTCAACTACTATATCGCCCTGCACAGTTATGAAAACGAGCTCAACATTGTGCAGCCTGTCTTTGTGCTTGGCCAGTTCTGATAGCAAATGCAGCGGTGTTTGAGCACTACCATGAATGTATACTCTATGGCCGCTTTGTATAGCCTGCAATGCAGCCGAAGCTGTTACATAGTTGAGATTGGGTAACATGATTTTTACATTTTTGGTGGCATTTACAAAGTTGCAAGCCATTACTTTTGAAGTAAATGAGATATATCATGAAGGGAATAGGCAGTATGTTGTTGGCCATTGTTGTTGCATTGTCGGCTTCGGCACAGTTACAAATTACCGAACCCGATAAGTCACCTTTGGATGTTTCGTATCATCCGCATGGCTATCCTATTCTGAAGTTTCAAACCAAAACGGCACCGGCTACTCCTCATGCAAGGGTAATATACAGCAGGCCGCAAAAAAATGGCCGTACCATTTTTGGTGATGTAGTAAAGTACAATGAGCTCTGGCGGTTGGGTGCCAACGAGTGTACCGAAATTGAATTTTATAAAGAAGTAACCATTGGTAAAGCCAAACTGCCCAAAGGGAAGTATGCCCTTTTTTGCATTCCTCAAGCAGGCCAGTGGACCATTATTTTTAATAAAGGAGTAGATGCCTGGGGGGCTTTCAGCTACGATAAAACAAAAGACGTACTACGTACCAGCATCAACGTAGCCAATGCAGAAACAGTGGTAGAATTTTTTACCATGGTGTTCGACAACAGCGGCAATCTGGTAATACTCTGGGACAATCAAAAAGCATTGTTGCCCATTAAGTACGCTGCTAAATAAAGGATGAATTTTATTGTTCTGTAATGATACGCACCTTGCGGTCGTCTAAGTCGTAGTGAGCTCCTACTACTTGCAGCTTACCGTTGTGCAGTGCTTCCTGAATTACTGTTGATTGTGTCAACAGTTCTTTTACACCATGCCGTACATTGGCTTCTACACAATGGGCCAAGCGTTGTTGATCATTCACTGGTATGGCTTTTATTTCTGATTCATTGCGCAGGCTATCAATAATGCTTTTGATGTGATTATGAGGCAATGCACCACTTAGCATGGCTTCTACTGCGCCACAGCGTTCGTGCCCCATTACTATCACCAGTGGCACGTGTAAGTGTTCTACTGCATATTCTACACTGCCCAGTTCTACTTCGCTGATGATATTGCCTGCTGTTCTGATAACAAACAAATCGCCAAGCCCTTCATCGAAAATAAGTTCGGGTGCTACGCGGCTGTCTGAGCATGCAATCACCACTGCAAACGGATGCTGCCCTTCGGCAATTTCATGGGTGCGGTTGGCACTCTCATCTGGGTGAATAGGATGAACTGCGGCAAAACGGGCGTTACCATCCATTACTTTTTTGAGTGGTGTACTTGTTGCAACGGTTGCAGGTGCCGGTTGCTTGCAGGCTACAGCAAACAATATTGACGCAATAGCAATAAAAAAATGTTTCATAGCTCGATGGAGTTTAAACAGGCAAGCCATCGGTATGCTGGCATATGCTTGTACAAAGTAGCAGCAGTTGCCTGTGCAAATCTGTAACCTTCGTCACACTTAAAATATGATAGTCATCAGCCGGTGGCGGGCACGTGGCCAAATGCAGCATATTTGCAGTTCCAAATCATACACCATGAAGCTTGCCACCAAAATGATACATGCCGGTGCCGAACCGGATCCTTCTACCGGCGCCATTATGACGCCCATTTATCAAACATCTACCTATGTGCAGGCCGCACCCGGCGACCACAAAGGCTACGAATATGCCCGCAGCCAAAACCCCACCCGCTTTGCGCTGGAGGCCGCTTATGCCGAAATTGAAAACGGAAATTTCGGCCTTGCCTTTAGCAGTGGCGTAGCAGCTACCGATGCGGTGATGAAATTGCTGCAGCCCGGCGACGAAGTCATTTGCGCCAATGATATGTATGGCGGTACCTATCGCCTGTTTACCAAAGTGTATGAAAAGTTTGGTATTCGCTTTCATTATGTAAACATGCAGCAGGCCGATAACATCAAGGCGCATATCAATGCCAATACCAAACTCATTTGGACAGAAACGCCCACCAATCCGCTGATGAACATTACGGATATTGCTGCGGTAAGTACTATTGCAAAAGCTAGCGGTGTGCTGCTTTGTGTAGACAATACCTTTGCATCGCCCTACTTGCAAAATCCACTCGACCTTGGTGCGGATATAGTGATGCACAGTGCTACCAAATATTTGGGCGGCCACAGCGATGTAATACAAGGGTGCCTGGTAATGAACGATGCGGCACTCAAAGACCAATTGTATTTCATACAAAAAAGCTGCGGTGCTGTGCCCGGGCCCATGGATTGTTTTTTGGTATTGCGGGGTATTAAAACATTACACATACGCATGCAGCGCCATTGCGAGAATGGCGAGAAAGTAGCGCATTGGTTGCGGCAGCATCCTAAAGTAGGGCAGGTGTATTGGCCCGGTTTTGATGATCATCCAAACCATGCTATTGCCAAAAAGCAAATGCGTGGCTATGGCGGCATGATTAGTTTTGAATTGAAGGATGATAGTATGGATGAAGCCCGCCGGGTTTTGAGCAGCACAAAGCTGTTTTCATTAGCCGAAAGCCTGGGTGGTGTTGAGAGTTTGATTAACCATCCCGCCAGCATGACCCATGCTTCAATTCCCCGTGAAGAGCGGCTGAAAAACGGCCTCAGCGATACACTCATTCGCCTGAGTGTGGGTATAGAAGATGCAGATGATTTGATTGATGATTTGGCACAGGCGATTGGCTAAACCAGTAAAATATGAATTGTACCATGCCTGGCTGTATTGCCGGGCATTTTTTACCTCTTGTATAAATTGAAAAATGATGATGGAGCTGTCGATTGAAATATTGGGTTGGATTGCATCGGTACTGATTGTTGGTGCTTACTTTTTAAACATTCGCGGCAAGTTGTCTGCACAATCACCTTTGTATATATGGAGTAATCTCGTTGGCGGTTTATTTTTTATTATCAATACCATCTATCATGGTGCTTATCCATCGGCATTGGTAAATGTAGTGTGGGTTATCATAGCCGTAGTGTCTTTAATAACTTTAGCCAAAACCCGGAAAGAAGTAAAGAATTCGCAATAAGGACAGCGTCATAACTACAGTTTATGCAATAAAATTGCTTGTTTGGTATTGATTGATGAAAGACAAATGGCAATATCAATTTGCGCTGAAAGCCTTTACCCGAAAGGCTTTCAGCGCATTTCTATGTAAAGAGAGTGGGTGCTGGTGCAGGAATGTAGAATTCCCAGAATACGAATACATGATAATTGTCATGCGTGTACTTGACAACAATCACGGCACCTGCTGACAGCGAACATAAATGAGGCTTGTGTGGCGGACTACTTTTACATTGTCATTAAAGCTCACAATTATGGAACGCTTCAAAACGGGCATGCTAAATCTGGTACTGCTTCTCTTGCTTCAGCCAGCACTTGCACAAGTGACCTTAAAAACAAACGCAGTTAGTGTAGTAGTTGCCGGAACATCTACGTTGCACGACTGGGAAATGAAAGCAACGAATGGATCAATCGCCGCCAATTTCGAATTGGACGCTGCAGGAAAACCCACCGATCTCTTATCTCTCAATTTTGTTGTTGGTCCTACTGCACTCAAAAGTGGTAAAGAAGCCATGGACAACAATGCTTACAAGGCCATGGATACCAAAGCCTACAATGTCATCAAGTTTGCGGCAACCAGTGGTACTGTAACAGCACAAGGCAATAGCTACATTGTAAAATGTGTAGGCATGCTGCAAATAGCTGGCAAAGCAGTGAATACGGAGATTGTAGCTACCTGTACTGTAGGTGCCGATGGCAGCATCAGTTTCAACGGTAAAAAGGCTATCAAGATGACCACCTTTGGTGTAAAGCCTCCCACATTCATGATGGGCTCTATTAAAACAGGCGACGACATTACCATCAGCTTTAGCGGTGTAATGCGCAAATAACGTACGCATATTAGTGTTGATTAGAACGATAATCAGAAACCCCAACGATTTTCTAACCAAAATCTGTATCATGAAAAAGATTTCTCTGTATCTGGCCGCATTTACAATTGCCGCATTAGGCCTGATGCCTGCCAGCAGTTTTGCACAAGACGAAAAAGCTGAGAAAAAAGCAAAACGTGCTGAGAAAAAAGAACAAAAAGACAACTATTGGACCAACTTCCGCCAATACGACAAATCTGGTGTAAACGTATTTGAACCAGCCAAACAAGCTCCAGCTCCATTTGATGGTGTAAAGGTTCGCTTTGGTACCGGTTTTACACAGCAGTGGCAAAAGCTGGAGCATGAAAATGCCCGCAGCCTCGGTACCAGCGCCACTACTCCCGAATTGTATCCTCGTTTGGCTTCAGGCTTTGGCATTGCACAAGCCAACCTTTACATGGATGCGATGCTGGCAGAAGGTATTCAACTGAACGTGACTACTTACCTGTCTTCTCACCACCACAACGAAACTTGGGTAAAAGGTGGCTACCTGCAAATGGATAAGCTTCCTTTCAAAGGCGAATTCTTTGACAAAATCATGGAGAATGTACGTATCAAAGCTGGTCACTTCGAAATCAACTACGGCGACCAACACTACCGTCGTAGCGATGGCGGACACGCACTGTACAACCCCTTCATCGAAAACTACATCATGGATGCATTTGCCACTGAAGTAGCAGCTGAAGTGTACTATTTGAAAGGCGGAGCCATAGCCATGCTGGGTGTAAGCAACGGTTTGATCAACGGTGGTTATCAAAGACCAATCTCTGGTACAACAGTGTACAAGCGTGGCCCATCTCTCTATGGTAAAATTGGCTATGACGGTAAAGTAGGCGACGATGTACGTTTGCGTGTTACTGGTTCTTTGTATCACAACAACAATGATGGTCGCAGTACATTGTATGCCGGCGACCGTACCGGTAGCAACTACTCTTTTGTAATGGAGCCTCCAACCGCAACTGTAAAAGACAACTATACATCTGGTCGCTTGGGTGGTTTGAACTTCTCTCAGCAAATTACTGCCATGCAGTTGAACGCTTTCCTGAAAGCAGGTGGCTTTGAACTCTTCGGTACCATCGAAAATGCTAAGGGTCGCACCATTGCTGAAAAGATTGCCAACTTCAACAAGCGTTCAGTAAATCAGTTTGCTATCGACGGTATCTACCGCGTAGGTGCTAAGGAAAACTTCTTCCTGGGCGTACGTTACAACACCGTAAGTGGTCAAATGATTGCCAGCAACAGCAACGATCAAAAAATTAGCCGCCTGGCACTGGGTGCTGGTTGGTTCATCACCGAAAATATTTTGATGAAGGGTGAAATCGTAAATCAGAAGTACGAAGACTTCCCAACATCAGACATCCGCTCTAGTGGTAAATTCAACGGAGTGGTATTGCAAGCTATTGTGGGCTTCTGATGGATTGATTCCGTTTAACCGGGCCGACTTTTCCAAGTCGGCCCCTTTTTTTTATACCAATCCCCGTTATCTTTTCGGCCTCATGCGTATTTCGATTTTGATTGGCTGTTGGTGTATATGCTTCATGGCAATGGGGCAGCATGCTGTACCTGTTCCATCCTTTGCCAAAAAAGCAACCGCATGGCGTATAGAACGTAACAGCCGCATGCAAATAAAGGGGCAGTCAAACATTGGTAGCATCACTTGCGACAACCCATCGTACAAACGGGTAGATACCGTATGGCTGCTGCATAATGCTACAGGCGATAGTGTGGAAATACGGGGTAAAATACAGGTAGCGATGGTCGATTTTTCCTGCCACAATTATTTCTTTACTACCATGCTGCGCAAAACCCTGAAAGTAGACGAGCATCCCATGATGACCGTACGTTTTGCCCGCCTCGATAAACTTCCCATTCAACGGGTGGGCGCTGTTTCAAAAGTATACGGAACAGTAGAAATTTCGCTGGCAGGTGTTACCCGCTTATTCAGCCTGCCTATTGAAGTGTCAGAAATAGCACAGGGTGTTATAAAGTTGCAAGGCTGGCGCATATGCCGCCTCGAAGACTTTAACCTGAAATCGCCGGGCAGGGTGGCATTTATCAAAGTAAAAAATGAATGCCGCGTAGAGTTTGAATTACAACTCACCCGCTTGCATTAACAGCGGCTGCCTATTTTTGACAGGTGCAACAGCCCGCTTCGCTTATCCAATTTTTCAACGATAAAGTACAACAGTACAATCAGCCTGCTTTTATTGCAGCCGATCCGGTATGCATTCCGCATGCTTTTACCCAACAACAAGACATTGAAATTGCCGGATTTTTTGCGGCCATATTTGCATGGGGCAATCGCACCACCATTATTGCCAAAAGCAAAGAGCTGATGCAACTGATGGACAATGCGCCTCATCAGTTTGTAACACAACATCAGCCTACTGATTTGAAACGACTGCTGCATTTTAAACACCGCACATTTCAGGCAGATGACCTGCTGCATTGCATGCAGTTTTTTCAACAACATTATGCTACACACAAAAGTTTGGAAACGGCTTTCAGCCAATGGTTGCAACCAGCAGAAGAGACCATTGAAAAAGCATTAATTGGTTTTCGGCAGTACTTTTTTGCACAAGAACATTTGAAGCGTACAGAAAAACACATCAGCACACCAGCAGCTGGCAGCGCCTGCAAAAGGCTCAATATGTTTTTGCGCTGGATGGTGCGGAAAGATAAGGCTGGCGTTGACTTTGGTATATGGGAACGCATATCTCCGGCACAGCTCATTTGCCCGCTGGATGTACATGTGGCCCGTGTGGCCAGAAGGTTTAACTTGCTGCAACGTACACCCACCGACTGGCAAGCGGCACTGCAACTTACTTCGTATTTACGCAAGTTGGATCCGCAAGATCCGGTGAAGTACGACTTTGCTTTGTTTGGGTTGGGTGTGATCGAAAAATTTTAGGTATGCCACAGGCTGAAAAAATAGCTGACATAGAACTACTGCTGCAAGAAAAAAATGAATTGGTGCTGCAAGAGCCAGCCTGGTATCAGCAGCTGAAGGCGGCGGTGAACGAACTCATCAATCATCACTTTGATGACTTGCTGCAATTGCTGTATCGGGTAGATGTGTCGGAAGCAAAACTGCGGCAATTGCTGCACGATTTTCCGGCGGCCGATGCGGCTGGCATCATTGCCAACCTGCTGCTGGAGCGGCAGTTACAAAAAATAAAATCCCGCCGCGAACATGCACAGCGGGATGAAACTATTCCTGATGATGAACGTTGGTAAAAGGCTGTAAGATTGTATTTAACCTTCCAACGCTACTTCTTAAACATCAACTCCTGCACTTTATCCTTATCCTCTTTTTCTTTTTTCAAATCGAACATGGTGCCAAACACACGATCCCAAAAAGTAGAGCTCACACCAAAGCCCATGTGCTCATCTTTGTAATGATGCAGGTGATGATTGCGCCATAGCGGCTTCATGAATTTAAAGGGCGGATTCCACGCATGAATGGCGTAGTGCATACTGCCGTACAACAAATAGCCGAGCATAAACCCCGGGAAAAACATGAATGCATAATTGCCCATGAGCAGGTATTGCAGGCTGAAAATAATGCCTGCCAAAATGAGGCTGGGTACCGGCGGCATAAACAGCCGCTGCTTATCACGGGGGTAATGGTGGTGATTGCCGTGCAGCACATACGCAATGCGTTTGCCGGTGTCGCTATCGGGCATCATGTGAAACAGAAAGCGGTGGGCAATGTACTCAAACAGCGTCCAGCTGAAAAGCCCGATGAGCCAAACCGAAAAAATACGGGCTGTAGAAAAATCGTTGGCGGTAGCTGCATGGTAAACCATCCAGCCTAAAATGGGTAGGTACATGCCCCAAATAACCAGCGGGTGTGTTTTGGTGAGTGCTTCCAGGATGGGGTTTTCGAATAAACGTGCCTGCCCCTTGTTGTGAATTTTTTCGAATTGCATAACAAAGCTGTTTACTGAATGGTGGGTAAAAGCGATACAAAGCTAAACAAACCACAAACTTATTTAATGGTTCAAAATCGGGGGCAGATTTTGGAACCGATAACCCAACTCTTTCAACTTTTTAACAAGTGCAGTCAGTTCTTGATGGAAAGGATCACTGCGATTAGAGCCGGCGCCGGCATGCATCAACAAAAGATAACCGTTCAACCCATTGGGCTGCTGCGCTTTGTGTATAATCGATTGGAAAATCTCTTTGCTGCTTCTGTAATTCTTGTCGGTATTGAGGGTGTAGTCTGCGGCACTCAGGGTGCCGGGTGTATGGCAAATGAGTTGTAGCCCTAGTTCGCTGGTCCAATCGGCTATTTGTTGGTTGTACCATTCGTACGGCGGTAAAAAATATGGTGCCTCTTGGCTGCTGATACCCACGGCTTGCAACGTCTTGTAATTCGCCATCAGGTCTTGCTGAAACAGCGTTTTACTCAGCAATGTGCTGTCCCGATTTTTCCAATCGGCATACAGCAAATGTTTGTTGCTATGTGGGCCCACGTAGTGCCCTGCTTGCACGGCTTGCTTTACCAACGCCGGATATTGCCGCACAAAATCGCCGGTGAAAAAGAAGGCCGCTTTGATATTTTCCTGCTGCAGAGTTTGCAAAATTGCCGGCATCCCTTCGGCATATTCATGACCCGTAAACACCAGCGTCAGTTCTTTACTTGTACTATCAGCCCGAATAATTGCACCCTGTTGCGTGGTAAAATTCTTGACATCACTTTGAGGACCATCAGGCTTCAAAGTCCTCCTTTCAGGGAGCCTGCCTGCCGGCATGGCAGGGGTTTGGGATGGTTTGTTTTCCAATGCCGACAACAAATAAATCAAACTCGCAGTACCATCCATGGTAGGTTCGTTGGTGCTGTAATCGCCGTAATCGTCGTGGTACACGGCGAGGTCGCTTTGCCATTCGGCGTATTCATCGGGTTGGTAAAGGGAAAGACCAATCAGCCCTTTAAAAATGGATGTGTACACGGGCCCATCAATGAGGCCGCCATCAATGGGAAAGTTTTTGAGATGGCTAAATGCCGAATGCGGATCGGCAGGGGTATCGCCCCAGGCAGGCAAACCATACACCATGCTGGTGCCCCAGGGGTTGGTGCCAAACAACCAATCAATATTGGCCTGCTCCAGTTCTTCATACTGTTTGCTGCCGCTCAGCTGCCGGTACCACAGGCATTGCGTAGCAAAACTGGTGGTGAGGTTATTGCTGCACCAAATGAAAGGCACACCGCGGTAAAAGGCATTTTGTTTGGCCTTGGCCCATACTTTTTCAATGCCCTGCCGGTAAAAGTCAACAAGTGAGTCTTTGATGTTTTTATCTGCAACCACATTGGCCAATTCCCGATGGCCCACATTGATGAAGGGGTACCATTGGTAATGCGTAGCAGTATCGGCACCCAGCCATGGGGTGATAGGTTCACTTTTGGCATTCGCAAAAGCATTAGCCAACATTCCATTGAATGATTGTAGGAGTGTCGGGTCAGCACCAGATAATTTTTTAATTCCTTCATAAAGGCTTGTAAAAGCCAACTCACTGTCATCATGCCAATTTGATTCTGCATAATAGTAAGGAGCTCTGTTGGGTGCTGTATTTGTAAATCCAATCTTTTTATAGGCATAATCCGATGCGGTCATGGCTTTGCCTAAGAGTAGGTTTGCGAAAGAGCTATCACGCTTTTGCCAAGACATAAATCCAAGACTAAAAGCACTACTAAATTTCGCTGCAATCGAAGTTGTTCCCTCTGTTTTGTTTTGATACTTGCCCAGTCCTTGTGGCTCGCCGGTAAGAAAATACAAGGGCCGTTGAAAGCCACGGCCATACTGCGAATCTTGCGCCGGCATCCGCATGCTGATGTGGTCGCGGTCGTCGGCCAGTTGGGCAAACATCACATCAGGTTTCGGATGCATTTTCAGCAGCCAGTCGAGGCCCCAGCGGGCTTCATCCAACACATCGGGGGTGCCGTTTTTTCCTTCCTGTCCGTTGGCCTGTTTGGTATCGGTAAATGCATGCGGGTTGTCGCGGTAGGCCATCAGCAAATGATAAATGGCATTGGCTGTAGTGGTAGTGTATTGCAGGTAGTCGCTGGCATCGTGCCAGCCACCGGTGGCATCGAAATACGTACCGTCGGGTATGCCGGCTTTTTCGCCATAAATGCTGTAACCATCGTGGGTATGGCAGCTGTCTTGCAGAAAAGGATTGAAGCCACAACGCTGCTGCCGCATGTACCGCAGGCAAAAGTCGGCGCTGCCTTTGTACACGTCATCGCCAATGCGAATGATGCCGCTGCGAATGCTGTCGTTGACCAACAATTGATACACTCCGGGCTGTACCACGCTTGTCAGATTGATACGGTAGCTATGCTTGAACGGACCGTAGGCGCCAAAGTCTTTTGCCGTGGGCTTGCTCGCCTGCAGCACGGCTTTGCCTGTATGCAATGCAATGAGCTTGTACTGCTGCAATTTGAAGAGGGGATCCTTACTGCCCAGTACCACTACTTTGCTGCTGCGGGTAGTATAGCCCAGCTGATTATACCGGATAACGGTTTGCGCAGTTGTGTTGCTAATGAGTAGCCATGCCAAACAAACAATAATCATTTGCTTCATACCTAAAAGTAAAACAGAATGACGGATGCCTTACAGGAAAAGATGCCGGCGATGTATTGATGAACACTGCATTTACCACAACTGTCGGTATGTTTGCCGCCGTAAAAAATGCTTGCCCATGAAACTGGTTTCTCATATCTACCGCGAACACGAACAACTGGCCATTTACCACGATGGATTATTGTACAATATGGATCAACTGCATCCAGAGTTGCCCAATACCATGGGTATGTTTTTGAATTATTGGGATGATGTAATTGGCATTGCCCAACGGGCCAATAGTGCCATTATCAACGGAGAAATCAATCCCGGAAAAGCAGTGGCGTATGAAGGAGCATCGCTGCTGGCACCGGTGCCATTTCCTACCAGCTGTCGTGATGGCTATGCGTTTCGGCAACATGTGGCCTCGGCCCGCCGCAACCGTGGCGTGGAGATGATTCCGGAGTTTGATCAGTTCCCCATTTTTTACTTTACCAATCATAACAGCATACAAGGGCCAGGGCCGGTGCATTGCATGCCCGATCATTTTGAAGAACTCGATTTTGAATTGGAATGCGCCATCGTCATCAACCGCTATGGCCGCAACATACCTGCGGCTGAAGCCGACTCTTTTATTGGTGGATTGATGATTATGAATGACCTGAGTGCCCGCCGCTTACAGATGGAAGAAATGAAGCTGAGTCTTGGCCCTGCCAAAGGAAAAGATTTTAGTACCGTGCTTGGCCCGTGGTTGGTAACGACAGATGAATTGATGCCCTACGAAATACCGGCAAAACCCAACCATGTAGGAATGAGCTGGAACTTGCCAATGACGTGCTCCGTAAATGGTGTGCAACTCAGCCAGGGCAACCTCGGCGATATGGATTGGACGTTTGCAGAAATCATTGAGCGTTGCAGTTATGGCGTTACGTTGCACCCCGGCGATGTGATTGGTAGCGGTACAGTAGGTACAGGTTGCTTGTTGGAACTGAATGGCACTGGTAAATTCAATAACCCCAATTTTATACCACAGTGGCTGCAACCTAATGACGTGGTGAACATGACCATTGATGGATTGGGCACGCTGAACAATACCATTGTGGCTGAAGAAACCGACTGGAGTTTGCTGAAAATGAAGAAACACTGATTAGGCGAAAATGAAATCACGAATGAATCGAATGGCCACGAATGACACGAATTATAGGGTTGACTAAAAATAAAATATTTAAGAAAAGTCCGTGAAAATCTAAATTCATCCGTGCTAATCCGTGTCCCAGCTTATCTCACAAAATCACCCCAACACTTCCTGCAACACCTGCACCGTTTTTAACCGGCCAAAGTCGGCTACATGATATTGAAAAAAGTGAATGAAGCCCTGCAACAAATCCCGCCGCTGCTGTTGGTTGAGTTTGATGCGGTAGAGGGTAATGGCATTGTCTTGTTGCATCAATTCATACGCTACCTTACTCAGGGCTGCATCAAGGTACATACCGTGAATGGGAGGTTCTCTATCAAAACTGCCGGCTTGTAAATCGAGGTAGCAGGTACCGTCGGGTTTATCATCATCCATTCGAAAGCCTAGCAGGGCCGCCAGCTTCAGCGAAAAAAATAAAGGCAGGTTGGCCACAACCGCAGCATCGCATTGATCGAGCAGGCAAAGGCTGTCTTCAATAAACGCATACAACTCCTCGTTGGTTTCCGGTTGGCGCAGTGTTTTGGTGAGTAGTTCAATCATGTACAGGGCTACAGCATTGCGGTGTATGCTGTGCATCACCTGCTGGTACACCACTGCCCATTTCAATTCTTTTACCAGTTGCAATTGTTTCAGCTCATTATGGTACACCACCAGTTCTACAATGGCGGCAGGTTGCAACATGGTACTCATACTGCTCCCTTTCTTACTGCTTTTGCGGGCACCTTTTACCATGTATTGCTGCAGGCCATACCGCTCGGTGTAGGCCGAAACAATCAAACTTGTATCGCCATAAGCCGTAGTACGCAATATAACAGCCTTAGTAGTTTGCAGCATAATTCACAATCCCTCACCACTGCGAAAATACAGGCCTTATAGCCCGCAGACGGATTATGCCAATCATTTAGTTTCTTTGCGGGCTCTAACAATGGCGGTTATAGCCCATTCTTGCAATGGCCCTTTCTGCTGAATGTTTACTTTTTTTGATTCATCACCATGTGGTATCGCTTAGGAAAATTTGTACTGCAGTACAGGCTTGTGCTGTTGATTGTGTTGTTAGTAGCTTCGGGTTTTATGACCTGGCATGCATTGCAGGTAAAACTCAGTTACGAATTTTCAAAGGCCATTCCTACCGACAATGAAAAATACTTGGAGTATCAGGCTTTCAAAAACAAGTTTGGCGAAGACGGCAGTGTACTGGTGATGGGTGTAGAAGACCCGCAGTTTTTCAGCAAGCCACATTTTGATGCCTACCGGCAAATGCTTGCCGATATAAAACAAGTACGTGGGGTAGAAGGGCTGCTGTCTGTTCCGGCGGCCATCTACCTGCAAAAAAATGATAGCACCGAAAAGCTGCAAACAACCATCCTGTTTGATAGCACGGTGCAAACACAAGAACAGATTGATAGTGCGGCTGCTTTATTCAATGGTATGTTTTTTTACCGCGGCTTGCTGCATAACCCCGATACCAAAGCATATCTGGCGGGTGCCACCATCAACAAGCAAATACTGGCCAGTAAAGACCGTACCCGTGTGGTAAATGAAATTCTGGAAGTAACAAATCGTTTTCACAAGAGCACAGGGGTACAGGTACACATGAGTGGCTTGCCCTTTATCCGTACGCAAATAGCCGATCGCATCAAAAACGAAATGAACTATTTTCTCATTGGTTCATTGGCATTGGCGGTACTCACCTTGGTATTGTTTTTCCGTTCGGCCAGCGCTACTATTATTTCAATGCTGGTGGTCATTCTCGGCGTAGCCTGGGCCCTTGGCACCATGCATTTGTTTGGTTTCCAAATCACCTTGCTCAATGCCCTCATTCCACCATTGATGATTGTGATAGGCATACCCAACTGTATTTATTTCCTCAACAAGTATCATATGAGTTGGGAGGAAATAAATGTCAAAGAAAAAGCCCTGCCAACGGGTGCCTCCGTTGAAGCTTTGAAGCGGGAAGCCATTTTGAATATGGTAAGCAAAATGGGTATCGTCACCCTGTTTTGCAATATTGCAGCGGCAGTGGGGTTTGCGGTGTTTGCCCTTACCGAAAGTGCCTTGCTCAAAGAGTTTGGTATTGTGGCCGGCATCAACATCATGGTCATTTTTGTCATTTCCTTCATTCTCATTCCATCGGCACTAAGCTACCTGGCACCGCCACAAGAAAAGCATACCCGCTACCTGCGCAACCGCTTTTTAGAAAACCTGCTGGTAAAAGTGGAGTACTGGGTGTTGCAACGCCGCAAAATGGTGTACGCCATTACTGCCGTTTGTCTGGTGGTAGCCGTGTTGGGCATTTTGCGCCTGAAAAGTGTGGGCTACATTGTAGACGACTTGCCGAAAAACGACGTGATTTATACCGACCTCAAATGGTTTGAAAAACAGTTTGGCGGTGTAATGCCATTGGAAATAGTGGTGGATGCCGGAAAAAAAGGCGCCATCACCCGCAACCTCAAAACCATTACCAAAATGGATGAGTTGGCGGAATATATCAATGGCTATGCTGAATGTGGCCGTCCGCTGAGTTTGGTAGAAGGGCTCAAGTTTGCTAAGCAGGCTTACTACGATGGAGACAGCCTGAGCTATATGGTGCCCAACGAGTTTGATATGGCCTTCATCGGGCCATACCTCAAAGGCGGCAACAATGCCAATGCCGATACCAGCAGCCAGTTGGCCAAACTTACCAAAACCTTTATGGATGCCGATAAGCAGCGGGCACGTATCAGCATCAATATGGCCGATGTGGGTACGGTGCGTTTGGCAGCTTTGCTCGATTCGTTCAAACTCAAAGCCGATACTATTTTCAACATGGCATCGCTGGAGCCGAAGAATCCGGAACAGCCCGACGGGCCGATGGTAGCCACATTTGATAGCACTTACAATGTGCAGTTTACCGGTAGTTCGGTTACATATCTGGAGGGTTCTAAGTTTATCATCGATGGCTTGAAGGAGAGTGTATTCTGGGCCTTTTTACTGATTGCCCTCACTATGTTGTACCTGTTTAAATCGGTTCGGATATTGGTGTGCTCACTCATTCCGAATATCATTCCCTTGGTGGTTACGGCCGGCATTATGGGCTGGGCTGGAGTGGCCATCAAGCCGTCCACCGTGTTGGTGTTCAGCGTGGCCTTGGGTATTGCCATTGATGTTACTATCCGGTTTTTGGTGAACTACAAACAAGAGCTGCCGACGCATCACTACAATATTTTAGCAACCACTACATCTACTATCCGCCACACAGGTATCAGCATCATTTATACCTCGCTGGTGCTGGTGGCAGGTTTTGTCATTTTCATGTTCAGCAGTTTTGGCGGCACGTTTGCGTTGGGCTGGCTCACCTCGTTGACGTTGTTGGTGGCTACCGCTACCAATCTGGTGTTTTTGCCGGTAATCATGCTGGCAGTATTGCGGGAGAAGAAAAAATAAACAGAAAAAGAATTGTCATTTTTTTGTCATGAAATGACAGGTTGTTGAATGCCTGCGTGACTAACACTCCATTATGTTGTTGAAAATTATAACCAATGGTTATGGCTTTGTTTTCAAGTTGATGCAGCATTTAACAGTAAAACAACATCATATTACCAACAAGCATAAATTTGGCGTCCTTTCGGCCGGTTTATGGCTGCACTGGTTTTAGTAGTAAACGGCATCAAACTTTTTTTGAGAAATAAACCAATTATTAATGTTATGAGAAAAACAGCTCTAATGGTGCTGTGTTTTTTAGTTGCAACACTGCAGCTATTGGCACAAACCAAAACCCTGAGTGGTAAAGTGACAGACGACAAAGGTGCTCCTGTAGCAAATGCTTCCGTTTTAGTAAAAGGAACAAAGCAGGGAACCGTAACAAAAGAAGATGGTACTTTTTCCATCACAGTAAACAGCACTGCCAAAGTGCTTGTGATTTCAGCCATTGGTAAGGCACCGCAAGAAATTACCATTGGAAGCAGCAGCCAGATTGGTGTAGTATTAACCAACACAAATAATGAACTGGATGAAGTGGTTGTGGTAGGTTATGGTACTGGTAAAAAGAAGGCTAATGTGGCTGGTTCTTTAACCAAACTGGATGGTGCCGTAGTAGAAAACAAGCCTGCAGCCAACATGTTGGATGCCCTTCAAGGTAAAGTTGGTGGTTTGCAAGTATATTCTTCATCTGGTGAGCCTTCTGCTACACCGTCTGTAAGATTGCACGGTGTGGGTTCACTTGGTGCCAGCAACACGCCATTGTATGTGTTGGATGGTATTCCAGTAGGTGCTGGTAGCATCGTTTCTCTCAACCCTAACGATATCGAATCTATTACGGTATTGAAAGATCCATCAACCACAGCCATCTATGGTTCTCGTGCTGCCAGCGGTGTTATTTTGTACACCACTAAAAAAGGCCGTGCAAGTGCTCCTCAGTTGAATGTAACAACACAATATGGTGTTTCTAACCTTGTGGAAACAACTGAAGACATGTTCAACAGCTTCATGAATACCAAGCAACTCACAGATTTCTGGGTTGCAACCGGCTACAGAACACAAGCACAGATAAACACGCTGTTGACTCAGTATCCTTATGACACTAAGTGGTATAAGACGTACTATAAGAATAACGTACCCACTTTCCAGTTGGATGCCAACATGAGTGGCGGCGGCGGTAAGACTACTTACTATGTTTCTGGTAGCTACTTCAAGCAAGATGGTTTGGCCTATCGTTCAATGTTTGAGCGTTATACATTCCGTTCAAACGTTCAGTCTCAGGTAAACAGCTGGTTTAAGTTTGGCTTAAACCTGTCTGGTGGTTTGGATAAGCGCCAAACAAACCCTGATGGTTCAAACAGCACCAACCGTGGTTTGGCATTGTTGGCAGCTCCTTTCTATTCTCCTGTTGATGCCAATGGTGTTGAGTATCCTGATTTGATTCCTGGATGGAACCGTTACAATCCTAAATACCGTGCTGATAAGTTGCGTTCTGATGGCCGTAACGTACAGTTCAACCCAACTGCTTACGCAGAAATTTCACCCATCAAGAATTTGGTGATTCGTTCTCAGGCAGGTATGGATGCATATGATTACACTACTACCAGTATTCAAATGCCTTCATTCATCGGTTCTTTAAATAATGGTAGCACCAGCGAATCTTTTGAAAGAGGTTCTCAGAGCACTGTTACCAATACCATGGAATACAAGTTTGAGGTTGCCAACAATCATGACTTTACCTTATTGGCTGGTCAGGAATACATCAAAGGTGTGACTTCTGGTTTCTCTGGTTCTTCAAATGGTCAAACTGATGACCGTCTGCTTTTGATTGGTGCAGGTCCAAACAACAGGAATGCTTCTTCATATAAATCAGAGTATTCTTACCAATCTTTCTTTGGTCGTTTGAACTACAGCTTTAAGTCTAAATACTTCGTAGACCTCTCTGTTCGTCAAGACCAGTCTTCACGGTTTGGTAGAGACAAACGTACAGCCAATTTCTGGTCTGCCGGTGTACTTTGGAAAGCTAAGCAAGAAAACTTTTTGGCAAATGCAACCTGGTTGACAGACCTGAACGTACGTGCAAGCTTTGGTACAAGTGGTAACTCTGCTATTGGCAACTACGACAACCTGGCTACTGTAGGTACTGGCATTTACGAAAATCAAAGCACATTTGGTATAAGCACAGCGGGTAACCCTCAGCTGGGCTGGGAAAGTCAAGAGCAAACAACTGTTGGAGTAGATATGGTGTTGTTCAAGCGTTTGAACATCAAAGCTGACTATTATATCCGCGAAACAGGCGCTCAGTATTTCCTGGTACCATTCCCCTACACTTCTGGTTTCGATGAAGCTAGGTACAACGTTGGTTCAATTCAAAACAAAGGAATTGACCTTGAAATAAGTGCGGACATTTTGAAGTCAAAAGATGCCTTCATTACTCCATTTGTAGCATTGAACTACAACAAAAACAAAATCACTGAACTGTTTCAAGGAAGAAACTACTGGGTAGTTCCAAACACTGGCGTTAGCTATGTAATTGGCCAGCCAGTAACATTCCTTTACCCAATTTGGGCTGGTGTAAACCCCACAAATGGTAACCCACAGTGGTATTTGCCAGATGCAACAACTCCGGATGGCTTCGTGCAGAATTCAGTAACTGACCCAACCCGTGTTACCAGCACGTTCAATTCATCGGCACTCCAGCAAACCACAGGTATTCAGCGTTACGCGCCATTCAACGGTGGTTTTGGTTTGGATGCAGGTTACAAAGGCTTCTTCCTGAATGCTAACTTTAGCTTCTCAGAAGGTAAGTACCTCATCAACAACGATGCTTACTTCTTCGAGAATCCTAACCAGTTCCCTAGCTTTAACCAGTCTGTAAACGTGCTCGATTACTGGCAGAAGCCTGGCGACAACACACGTTTCCCTCGTTATGGTGTTCAGTTTACCCAGTTTGACTCACGTTTGATTCAGGATGCATCTTTCATGCGTTTGAAAGGCCTCACTGTTGGATACAACATTCCTAAGGCTATATTGGACAAGAGCAAATTCCTGAGAACTGCCCAGTTCACCATCACTGGTAGAAACCTCTGGACGCTGACTAACTATGGTGGTCCTGACCCCGAAGTAGACTCTAACCTCTCATTGGGTGCTAACCCCAACACTAAGCAAATAGTAGTTGGCCTGAGTCTTGGTTTCTAATAATTGTGGTAAAAGACCTTTACAGTATTAAATACAGAGAATATGAAAAGAAGAATATATTATAACCTGATTGTTTCAACTGGCCTGGCGCTTTCGCTGGTGGGTTGTTCCAAAAAGCTGGACCTGTTTCCATATGATCGCATTGAACTATCACAGTCATTCAAAAACATGAATGATGCAAAAGCCTACGACAACAACCTGTATGGTGGTCTTCGTGGTCTCCAGTACGGATTGTACACCATTTCTCAGGATGTACAGGCAGACCAGCTGAACGCATCATTGGACTATGGTAACAGAAACGGTAACCTCCACCGTTGGGGTAGCAGCTTTTTGGCCGATGATTATACCATCCGCGACACATGGCGTGGCTATTATTTTACGTTGAAAAATGTGAATGCTGCCATTGAAGGATATCCTAATGTTACAGCTGCGAATGCTGCAGATCAGGCACTGTTGAATCGTTACAAGGGCAATGCACATGCCATCAGAGCATTTATCTATCATGAGCTGATGCTGCGTTTTTCTAAGGCCTACAATCCGGCTACTGCATCTACAGACCTAGGTGTGCCCCTGGTGCTCCGGTACAACCCTGCCGACCAGCCAGCCCGTGCTACAGCTAAGCAGGTGTACGATCAAATCCTGAGCGATCTTACCCAGGCTGCTACATTGTTGGCCGGTGTAAATGGTGCTCAAGGTGCCAACCGCTTCACCATCCATGCTGTAAAAGCATTGGAAGCAAGAGTGAAGCTTTGGATGCAAGACTGGCCAGGTGCAAGAACTGCAGCTGAATCAGTAATTAGCTCAGGTACTTATCCTTTGTACACCACATCTGCGGGTTTGTTGTCATACTGGAGAGATGATGCTACACAGGAAACCATTTTGCAATCTTTTGTGAGCCGTCCACTTGAATTGGCTAACACCAACGCTATCTATTTGGGCTTGGTACCTGCCAATGGCAAATTTGTTCCAGACTTCATCCCCAGCCAGTGGGTTGTAGATAGCTATGATAATGCCGATACTCGCAAAAACGTATATTTCGAAAGAAAACTTTGCGTTTTCCAAGGTGCTGATGTACCCAATGTTTGGCTGGTAAATAAGTATCAGGGCAATCCGCTCCTGTTTACTGGTGCCACTACCAA
This sequence comes from Bacteroidota bacterium, assembly GCA_020161435.1. GTDB lineage: Bacteria > Bacteroidota > Bacteroidia > Chitinophagales > Chitinophagaceae > Phnomibacter. Next base: position 493,214 of record JAIUNV010000001.1, read on the forward strand.
CTATCAGCAAGCACCCAAGATTTTCAGAGTAGCTGAACTGTACCTTATAGCTGCTGAAGCTGCTGCAAGAATGGGCAGCGCCAATGAGTCGGCTGCTTTGACCCATTTAAACAATCTTCGTACTGCAAGAGGCCTGACTGCTTTAAGCGGCATCAGCGGAACAACACTGCTCAATGAAATCAAGGCTGAACGTTTCCGTGAACTCGCATTCGAAGGTCACCGCCTTTGGGATCTGAAGCGTTGGAACGAAGGTTTTACCCGCAGAGGCGAGCAAAATGCCAACATCATTCAGGTAGGGGCCAATTTCAATACACTTAACATCGCCGCAAACGATCCTAAGTTTACATGGGCTATTCCTACAAACGATATGACTACTAATCCTAACCTTGCCGGACAGCAAAATCCTGGTTGGTAAGAAACATAGTCATTTCATTGTGAAATGAATTTTCAAAAAGGGCTACTCACATTAGTGAGTAGCCCTTTTGATGTTGCAAACCCGTTCACCTCAGTTTCAATCTCAATTTGAAAAAAAATTATAAACAACAGTTATGTTTACAATCAACAGGAATAAAACTGGCCTGTAAGAAGATATAGTGCTTGAATTGTAAAGCATCATTTCCCTTATTTTAGCTGTCTTAAATTTTCATTATTATTTATTGAATCATCTTGTGATTGCTGAAGTGCTCAGCATTGGTAGAGAAGTGTTTCGCAACGCAAAATGATGAAGTAAGTGATAAGTTGATTCACTAAACTAAAACATGTATTATGAGAAAAATTGCATTGGCATGCATGTGCCTGTGTTGGAGCATTATGGCTTTGGCACAAGGCAAAACAGTAACCGGCAAGGTTACTGACAGCAAAGACGGTACTGGCCTCGCAGGTGTAACTGTAGCGGTTAGCGGCGGAGCTGGTACTAAAACTGAAAATGGCGGCGCTTACAGTGTTACTGTACCTGCAAATGCCAAATCACTCACTTTCTCTTTCGTTGGTTACGAAACTGTAACCTTACCCATTCCTGCAAACGGGGTATTAAACGTAGCACTCGCAGTAGCCGAAAACAAACTTGACGAGGTTGTGGTAGTAGGTTATGGTACCCAAAAAAGAAAGGACATCACAGGCAATATTGCCTCTGTAGCTGGCCAGGAAGTGGCCAACCGCCCTGTACAAAGCTTCGAACAATCATTGGGTGGCCGTGCTGCCGGTGTTCAAATTTCTATTCCTAACGGTGTATTGAACAACCCACCCGTAATTCGGGTACGGGGTACCAACTCAATTTCTTTGAGTTCTCAGCCACTCATTGTAATTGATGGTGTGCCTGTATTTTCTGGCGATGCCAGTGGTACAGATGCTGCTGGTAACGCATTGGCCAGTATTAACCCCAACGATATCGAAAGCATAGATATCAGTAAAGACGCTGCGGCTTCAGCCATTTATGGTAGCCGTGCTGCCAACGGTGTAATCTTCGTTACTACCAAGCGAGGAAAAACTGGTAAGGCTAAAGTAAGTCTCGATAGCTGGGTTGGTTTTTCTAAAGTGTTTGGTTTGCCAAACATCTTGAATGCACAGCAGTATACCGATTACAAAAACGAGGCACTACAAAACCAAGGCACTTTCAATGCTAACACGAATGCATTCTATCTTACCAATGGCCCAGATGGCAAACCCATTAATACCAACTGGTACGACTATGTTTACCGCACTGGTATTCAGCATAGCCACACCGTAAATGTGAGCGGCGCCAATGATGCTACACGTTACTATTTTTCTGCAGGTGTAACTGATCAGTCTGGTATCATTAAGCGCAACGATTTTCGTCGTATTTCTATGCTGGGCAACTTCGATACCAAGGTGGGCAAAATGCTGACTATTGGTGGTAAAATCCAGTATTCAAATGAATTGAACGAAGCTGCTGCCAGCTCTGGTTCTATACCTGGTGCTGCATTTGCTACAGCTGGTTTAGGTCGTGTGCCTTTGATTACTGCACCAAACGTAGCACCATTCAATAATGATGGTACCTACAACGTAAACGGTACGTTTATTGGTGTAATGAATAACAGAGTAGGTCAGGTTGGTTTTAATAACCCCGCTATTGCTCTCGATTTAAACAGAAGTAACTCTGAAAACAACCGTTTTCTCGGAAACCTGTTTGCTGAATTGCGCCCCCTGAGCGGTTTGGCTATTCGTACACAATACAGTGTTGACTATTTGAACACTGAAAACGAAATTTATTTGAGCCCCCTATCTGGCGAAGGTTTTGGTAATAACGGTTCTGCCACCAGTAGTTTTGCCAACCGCAAAAACTGGGTATGGACAACCACTGCACAATATGATTTCAAAGTGAGTAGTGCACACAATTTCTCTGTACTGGGTGGTGTGGAACAGCAGCGTGTTACTGCCAAGAGTTTTGGTTTGAACCGTATTCAGGTAAACGATCCAAACTTTACGAACATTCAGGGTGGTTGGGCTACGCCAAACACTGCCGGTTTGGGCATTGGCGAAAGGTATCTGGTTTCTGAGTTCGGTCGTTTGAATTATAACTACGACAAGAAGTATTTCATCAGCGCCAATATTCGTCGTGATGGCGCCTCTCAACTGGGTAGCGACAGAAAGTATGGTACTTTCTGGGGTGTATCTGCAGGATGGGAAATTGCCAACGAAAATTTCTGGGCAACTTCTAAACTGTCTTCTATTTTCAGCAGCATGAAACTGCGTGGTAGCTATGGCCGTGTAGGTAATATTGCCGGCCTGGGCGACTTTGCTTCGCTCAGCACATTCGGTTCTGGCTTGTATGGCCAAACCGGCACCCTGGTGTTCAACCAGGTGGGCAACAACCTTCTTGGCTGGGAAACCAGTAACAAACTGGATATCGGTCTGAACTTCGGCTTCATGAATGACCGCATTACTGCCGAACTTTCATACTACAACAACGATGTGGATGGTTTGATCCTGAACGTGCCTGCCCCACCAAGTGCCGGTATGCCAAGCTCAGTGCCTACTAACGTTGGTACCATGTACAACAGGGGTATTGAAATGGCCGTAAACGCTCAGGTAATTCGTAAGAAAAACTTTAGCTGGTCTTCTTCATTCAACTTCAACTTCAACGAAAACGAAGTAACCTCACTGGCACCTGGTTTGAACCGCGTATTATCAGCCACCAGTGGTTTGGAAACAGTAAACATTACAGTTCCTGGCAGCCCTGTAGGCAGCTTGTTTGTTACCCGTACAGCCGGTGTTGATCCAGCAACTGGTCGTCGTATTTTCATCAACTCACAAGGCCGTCAGGTGTTTTACCAGTTCCGTGCTGCCAGCGGCTTCAACTTTGAATATGCCGATGGTACACGTGCTCCAAACGTAAGCTCTGCCGATGCGGTTGTATACAAAAACACCAACCCACGTTTTGTAGGTGGTTGGGATAATACTTTCAACTTCGGCAACTTCTCATTGAACACCTTGTTTACTTACCAGGCTGGCTTCTACGTGTACTGGGGTACTTATGCTGGTCTTCGTGATCAGCGCTTCTGGAACAACTCAACCGACGTGCTGCGTCGTTGGCAGAAGCCTGGTGACCAAACCGATATGCCTAAGCCTTACTTCGGCGACAACGTATCAAACGGTTCTTCGTTCCCATTGGATGTAAACGTGTTTAAGGGCGACTTCATCAAACTGCGTACCGCTCAATTGTCTTACAATTTGCCTCAGTCTTTACTGAGCAAAGCAAAAATCAGCAGTGCCCGTTTCTATGTATCTGGCAATAACCTGTTGATTTTGACCAAATATCCTGGTCCAGATCCTGAAGTATCATCAAACGGTACTGGTAGCACCAACCAGGGTGTAGACCGTAACTCCGTAGGTAATGCTCGTACAATCACCCTCGGTGTAAACATTGGGTTCTAATTTTTAATTACAAAATGATGAAGATGAAAAGGATATTATTCAACATAGCAGCAGCCACTGTTCTGTTCCAGTTGGCTTCTTGCAAAAAAGACGAGTTCCTGAACCCGGTGCCTACCAATCAGATTTCTGATCTCTCGGCATTCGACAGCGATCTCCGCATTGAAGGACAGGTTAAAGCACTCTATGCTACCATTAAAAACGCTGGTTTGTATGGCGGCCGACTCCAGGTGTTCAACGACATCCGTGGTGTTGATTTTGTAAACGAAAGAACCAACGTGGTTACCGGCTTCGACGTGTACAACTACGGCCCTGCCAACAGTTCTGGCAACAGCGTAGAAGCTGTATGGAGCCGTGCTTACTACGCTATTAACCTGGCCAACGTATTTCTGGCCGGTATGGATTCAAAAGGAGAATCTGTAGTAGGTGCCACCAAAGCGAATGCTTACCGTGCCGAAGCTCGTTTGGTTCGTGCCATGTGCTACCATGCCATGTTAAACCTGTATGCCCGCCCATTTTGGGATGGCAACGGTTCTAAACCCGGTTTGCCTTTGCGCTTAACACCAAACACTGGTAGCTCCAACTTCGATATGGCCCGGAATACAGTAGCAGAAGTGTACACGCAAATTTTGAATGACCTGAACTTTGCTGAAACCAACCTGCCATTGACCAATGCCAATGCTACTCAAAATGTGATTCGTGCACACAAAAACACAGCAATCGCTTTGAAAGTAAGAGTATTGCTGGGCATGCGTCGTTATGCTGATGTAATAACAGAAGCCAACAAGCTGGTACCTGCTACCGCTCCGTTTGTAGCGCCAACTGGTGTACGTCATGCGTTGAACGCTTCATTTAATACCACATTTACCAACTACACTACAGTAGAAAGTATTCTGTCAATGCCTTTCTATAGCAACGAAGCGCCCGGCACCCAAAACCAGTTGGGTTTCTATTATCGTCACGACAGCCAGGCTGGTGGTGGTGCAGAATATTCTGTAAACCCTGCAGGTGTGTTTGCTAATGCTGGTTGGAAAGCCGGTGATGCCCGTCGTGCTCAAATCCTGACTGCTGCCAGCAAGCCTTGGTTGAACAAGTACACCACTGCTGCACCATACACCGATTGGGCACCAGTGTTGCGCTATCCTGAAGTGTTGCTGAGCCTTGCAGAAGCCATCACCCGCTCTACCAATACTGTTGATGCAAGAGCCATTGCTTTGCTGAACGCAGTTCGTGGTCGTTCTGATGCTTCTACCGTATTTGCTGCAGGCGACTTCGCTAATGCAGATGCACTTGCCGATGCAATTATGATTGAGCGTCGCATTGAGTTCCTCGGCGAAGGTTTAGCTGGTTTCGACAACACCCGCCTTGGTATGCCACTGCCTGCTAAGCCTGGCGTTACAGCCGTTCCTTCTACTGGTCAAAACTACATCTGGCCTATTCCTGCATCTGAATTGCAGCTGAATGCCCTGATGACAGACAACTAATCGAGAGAAGACGTTGTGATACCTAAAAAGCCACCGGGTAAAACCGGTGGCTTTTTCTATGGGGTAAACCCATCGTGTAATTACCGCACAAATGAACTCACAGTGTTTACGAAAACCGAATCAGCAATGTTCACCGCTTTTACAACTCCCGTTGGATCAATGAGCATTGTAAAAGGAACTTTTTCAATATCTAATTGGCGCAGCACTTTACTGTCCCAGTATTGCAAATCGCTGAGCTGAATGGCAGGTACAGAATCTTGTCGAATGGCTTCTATCCAGGAACTTCTTTCTTTATCGATGGATAAGCCTAAAAAAACGAGGTTCTTTTTGTACAATGCCGATTGTGTTTTGCGCAGTACAATGGCTTGTTTTCTGCTGCTACTATCCCACCCGGCCCATACATACGCCAACACCCATTTGCCCCGCAGGCTACTCAGTGCAACTTGTTTGCCGCTGCTGTCGGGCAGTTGAATTTCTGGCGCAGGTTTGTTGAGCAAATGAGTGCCTGGTGCATTGGCTGTTACCAATCGCTGCTCCAATAATTGCAGGCCGGGGTGCTGCGGATGCTTGTCCTGTGCTGTTTTCAGCAATTGCTGCCATTGGCTGCCGGGCAAAAAACGATGCGCCATGCCCAGCGCAAAATACTGTGCAGTTGCATTGGGTTCTTTGCCAATATAGCTGCTGAACAATTGTTGCAATGCAGTATAACGTTTATCACGTTGCTGCAGTGTTGCTGTACGCAAACTATCGTTTTGCTTGCCCGGTTTATCGGCCGCTATGGCTGCTGCTTCTGCGGTTTTCCATTCGGTATATGCTTTTTCAAAACTGTTGTATAATGCTTGTATGCTACTGCTGGCAGGCGAGCCACTAACGCTGAATTGTTCAGGCTTTTTTGCATCTGCTACAATTTCAATATCCGGTGCATCATTGATAAACAATAAGCCCGGCCCGTTGGAAATAAACAACTGGTACACCGATTCCTGACTCATGGGTGTGTGCAATCGAAAACGACCGAGGCTGTCTATCAGATAGGCAGAATCAACCACAATTCTTTGTGCAGCGGCGTAGGGCAATTCGGCTAATAATATTTTACCACCGGTGGCATTGCTGAATGTGCCCTTTACCACCAAATCGGTATTGGTACTTTGCTGACAGCTGTACATACCCAGTGCCAGCAATACAGCAGCAGCGCTTTGTTTGTATGAAAATTTGAATGGCATCAATTGGTATGAGTTAAATGAATCAGGCATTGAGTTTTTCTTCCAGCAGTTTGGTTACCAACTGTGGATTGGCCTTGCCTTTGGAGCGTTTTTTTACTTCGCCTACAAACAAGCCAATCAATCCTTTCTTGCCCTTCTGGTATTCTTTCACTTTATCCGGCATGGCAGCCAATGCTTCATTTACCCATGCTTCAGTGGCATCACTATCATCAGCTTGTACTATGCCAAGCTGTTGTGCCAATGCAGCCACATCTTCACCGGGTGCAGCTATCAATGCTGGTAGCAATTTGGTGGCGGCCATGCTAAAATTTACCTTTCCTTCCTGCACCAACGCAATCAAAGATTGCAAGGCGACAGCAGATAACGGAAAGGCATCTATGCTCATTTGTTGCTCGTTCAACCAACTCTTAATGGGGCCAATGAGCCAGTTGGCTGCAGGCTTGGCAGCAGTGCCAATAGCCAGCAATGCTTCAAAGTAATCCGCCAGTGCTTTTTCTTCACTCAGCACCTGTGCATCCTGCACCGATAGCTGATGCGTGGTCATCCATTGCTGCTGCAAATGTTGTGGCAATGCTGGCATAGCCTTTCGGATGTTGTCTATTTGTTCTTGAGTAGTAGTAAACGGTGGCAAATCGGGGCAGGGGAAATAGCGGTAATCATTGGCTTCTTCTTTTTCCCGCTGCGGAAGGGTGGTATTGTTATCGGCATTGTAGCCGCGGGTTTCCTGCACTATTGTGCCGCCGTTTTGCAACAGCTGTATCTGTCGTTGCGCTTCGGCATCAATGGCCCGCTTTACATTGCGGATGCTGTTGAGGTTTTTCACTTCTACTTTGGTGCCAAGTTTTGGTTCACCTTTCAACCGCACTGAAATGTTGGCATCGCAGCGCAGGCTGCCTTCTTCCATGTTGCCATCGCATACGCCCAACCAACGTACCAATTTGCGCAGCTCGGTCAAAAAAGCAAAGGCTTCATCGCTGCTGCGGATGGCCGGATCTGTAACGAGCTCCAACAGGGGCATACCAGCCCGGTTCAAATCGATGCAACTGTACAATGGATCTGCATCATGTATACTCTTGCCGGCGTCCTCTTCCAAATGAATGTGGTGAATGGGCACATCACTCAATTCGGTACGTACAAAACCACCTACTAAAATGGGTTCTGTGAGTTGGGTGGTTTGGTAAGCCTTCGGCAAATCGGGGTAGAAATAATGCTTGCGGTCGAAATGGCTGACAGCAGCAATCTGGCAGTTCAAAGCCAGTCCTAGTTTGATGGCCTGCTCAACGGCTTGTTTGTTGAGCACCGGCAAAGTGCCGGGGTGTGCCAGGCTAATGGGCGACACCTGACTATTGGGCGACAAACCAAAGCTGGTGGTATCGGCGCAAAACAATTTTGTTTGGGTCAGTAGCTGAATGTGTACCTCCAGACCAACGACGATTTCGTAGGATGACGACATGCTGCAAATGTAAAGCCCTGCTGCCAGCCCTATCAATAAAAAGGCCTCTGCCACAGGGGCAAAGGCCTTTTGAACCGCCAATGAAAAAATTATAGCTCGGCGGTTTTAATTTTCTTAGGCACTTTCAGCGTTAGCGTTTCTGCTTTGCCATTGCGTTGCAGTTTGATGGAAATGCTTGATTTTTCTCGGCTTTCGGCCAATGCTTCACGTAGGTCATCAACCGTTTTGATAGTTTTCTCTTCTACAGCGGTGATGATATCATCCTTTTGCAGGCCGGCTTTTTGCGCATTGCTTTCCGCTTCTACACTGCTCACCTTGGCGCCATCTCCATCAGGATTGTCTTCTACATTCAAGCCATATTTGGGCCGATCATTGGGGCCAAACCAGCCAAAGCCTTCCGGCGCACCGCGGAACTCGAACCGCTGCCCGTTGCGGGGCATGGTCATCGCTACGGGTGGTTCCATATTAAAATTGAACCCACGGAATTCATCTCCAAAATCGAAGTCACCTTCCATTGTAAACATGTCTTCGTTTTTGCCTAGGGTCACTTTTGTTTTCTTTTCCTTGCCTTCTCTTTCATACACAAGGTCTACCACGCTTTCGGGCTTGTGCTTGCGTACCGCAGCAGACAAGCTTTCGGGTGAGTTGATTTTTTCTTCATTCACCTGCAGAATCACATCGCCCACTTGGAGACCCGCTTTGGCAGCGGCACTTTCTTCTACCACTTCAATTACCTTGGCACCTTTATCGCCGGGCTCGGTACCCACGCCCAAAAAAGCTTTGGGCTCACCTTTGCGTACCATGGTTTTGGTTTTTGCATTCGGCGCCATGCTCATAGTGTTGCCGTTGATCACGATGCGTTTGTTGCCTTTGAACTCCGCGGCAGGTTTTCCATTGATGGTCACTTTGCCATCTTCTATCACTATCACGGTTTTCTCTTTGTCGTCGGGGGAGGTCACAAACACTTTTTCCTCAATCACTTTTTTCTGAGGGGCTTTGGGCGAAGCGGGTTTTGTTTGGGCCATTGCTGCGCTTACACTAAGCAGTGCCACAGCCAGGCCAAGTATTTTTTTCATATCTAAGAAGATTTTCGTAGATCAAATATAGAGAAGAAATTATTTCTACGAAACATTTCGCAGATTTTAGAAATCTTTATGAAAACGGAGGGGCAGACAGTACATAACATCTTGAAAACGTGGAATGTGTAAACAGCGTGGATGAAAAGTGTTGGTCATTCACAAAATATTAATATTATTGCTGCTACGAATGGCCGGGAGTTGATTGCCCCGGTTTATTTGGGAACTTAGTTTTGTGATTGCTTGTGATAACGATGGCTGTCGCTTTATAGCGGCAGCCTTTTTTGTGCCGCTTAATTTATGGCTCTCAGGCGGCTGAGGGTTTCGCGGCTGATGCCTAAAAAGCTGGACAAAAGCTTGACCGGAAAACGCTGTACATATTCGGGATGCGACTGGCTCAGCCACTCGTACCGGGCATGTGCATCCATGGTCAAAAAGGTTTCGAGGCGGAAAATATTGTATTGCAATGCCCGCTCCAACAGGGTAATGTAAAGTTGCTGCCATGCCGGAATTTTACGGGCCAGTTCGTGAAAACGGGTATAGGAAATCCGTTGAATTTCTGATTTTTCAATCGCCTGAATGGCTTCAAAAGAAGGCTGATGGTTCATAAACGATACCAGTGCCGTACCCATTTGACCCTCTGTATTAATGTACCTGGTGGATTCTTCGCCGCTTTCCCGGACAGTGTACATACGGATGGCACCGGATTCTACAAAGTAGAAATAATTGCAAACATGTTCCTGATGCAACAGCAGTTCTCCCTTAGCTACAGTAATGGGTACAAAGGCACCCAAAATGTAGTCGAACTCATCATCGCTGATGGAAACAATGGATTCAATATAATCACGTAATGATGCAGACATGTATGTGGTGTTTTTGACGAGTGCTGTGTAGTATTAAAGTACATACAAAACAGCAAGATGGATGGTGAAAAAAGATGTGTGTGGAGTGAGTAGCTGCAATCGGAATAAATATTGTTGGTTAATCGGAGGCGTCGTTGGTTGTGGCTTCTTGCTTTTTCTGTGCCTGATCTCGTTCCATTTCTATAATCCAGTCTTTTCGGCGAAGCTCAAAGTTGGTGCCGAGGTAGAGGCGCCGAACCTGTTCATCATCGGCCAGTTGTGGCGCTGTGCCATGGCGGAAAATTTTACCCTCAATGAGCAAGTAAGCACGGTCGCAAATGCTGAGGGTTTCGTTTACGTTATGGTCGGTAATGAGGATGCCGATGTTGCGGTACTTGAGGCGGGCCACCACGGTTTGAATGTCTTCCACCGCAATGGGGTCAACACCTGCAAATGGTTCGTCCAGCAAAATGAATTTGGGATCCACCGCCAATGCACGGGCTATTTCTGTACGACGGCGTTCGCCACCACTCAGGCTGTCGCCATTGTTATTTCGTACATGGCCCAGGTTAAACTCTTCCAGCAACTGCTCCATTTTGTGTTGGCGTTCGGCCTTGGTAAGCTTCGTCATTTCCAACACAGCCATGATGTTGTCTTGCACACTCAACTTTCGAAACACGCTGGCTTCCTGTGGCAGATACCCAATACCCATTTGTGCCCGCTTGTACATGGGCAGTTTGGTAATGTTGATGTCGTTGAGAAAAACTTCGCCTTCGTCGGGCCGGATGAGGCCTACCACCATGTAAAAGTTGGTGGTTTTGCCGGCACCATTGGGCCCGAGCAAGCCCACAATTTCGCCCTGCGTTACATGCACCGATACATGATCCACCACGGTTCGGCCGCTGTAGGTTTTTACCAGATTATTGGTTTGAATGGTGAGTTGCAAGGCTGAAATAATTTGCAGCAAATGTAAGGGGCGCATGGCGGATGGCATGCAGTAAAGCGTTAAATGCAGCGTGGAGCACTACGCCGACGTTTGCACAGAATCGCTCCACTTTGCAGCATCCGTTTATTGCAATCGGCTACATTTGCAATCCATTCACCAGCAATCATGAAAGTAACGGAACACATACAAAAGGCCGCCGGCAATACATTGGTATCGTTTGAAGTGCTGCCTCCACTCAAGGGTAAAACCATTCAAACGTTGTACGATCACCTCGATCCATTGATGGAGTTTCAGCCACCATGGATCAATGTGACTTACCACCGTGCAGAAACCATGTTTAAGAAAAAAGCCGATGGCAGTTTTGATAAAGTGGAAGTGCGGAAACGCCCCGGTACTGTAGGCATTTGCGCAGCACTGCGCAACCACTACAATGTAGATGCAGTGCCGCACCTTATTTGCGGTGGCTTTAGCAAACAGGAAACAGAAAACGCCCTCATCGATTTGCATTTTCTTGGCATCGACAATGTGCTGGTGCTTCGCGGTGATGCCGAAAAAAATGAACCTTCATTTGTACCGCATCCCGATGGTCACCATCATGCCACCGACCTGCTGAAGCAGGTAGTAGACCTGAACCACGGCTTGTATTTGGAAGACGATATTCAGAATGGCGGCAAAACCAATTTTTGCATTGGCGTAGCGGGCTATCCCGAAAAACATTTTGAAGCCCCCAACCTGGAAATTGATTTGCAATACCTGAAAGAGAAAGTGGATGGTGGGGCAGATTACATCATGACACAAATGTTTTTCGACAACCAGAAGTTTTTTGAGTTTGAAAAAGCCTGTCGTGCTGCTGGTATCAATGTGCCCATTATTCCGGGTTTGAAACCGCTGACCACCAAAAAACAACTCACGGTATTGCCCCGTATTTTTCATGTAGACTTACCTACAGAACTGAGCCTGGAAGTGATGAAATGCAAAAGCGATGCGGAAGTAGAACAGGTAGGAACAGAGTGGCTCATTCAGCAATCAAAAGAGCTGAAAGCGAACGGTGTACCTGTATTACACTATTATACATTGGGTAAGCCCAAAGTAATTTGGAATGTGGTAAAAGCGATTGTGTAAGATTGAAAAACCTCAGCATTTGTGCAGCACAAATACAAATGGTTTATCCGAAGATAACGCTTGCAAAGCCTGCCTCACTTTGGCAGGCTTTTGTATTAACCGAAACTTTTTGAGATCAGCCACTTCCACTACTTCGGCCCACTTGGCTGTTTGCTGAATGTGCCCCAACATTTGCTCAATGCAGTGCAGTTCTGCGGCTTTGGCACTTTCCGAATAAAACTCCTTGGCCAGTATTACATTGGCCACCAAAGGCTTCCGAATCATGGGCTTTTACAAAATTCTTGATGATGCAGTTGGGCGTGCTACTGCTTACTACTCAATAGCCAACCATACCACTTTTTTGGGGGCAGCCACAGCCTTTACTACCTCTGCTACCGGCGCAGGATACAAGGCAGACCGCCAATACCAAAACCAGTAGCCAATTCATTTTGTTTTGCATAGTGAAGTTTTTTTGTGAGCTGCTTTGCAATGATACGGTGCACCCTGCATTGGCTCATCAACTGTGTAGAACGTTTAAAAACCTAATTTCATTTTCCATTGTACAAAAAAATGCAGCAACCGTCACACATTCTGGTAGCACCACTCGATTGGGGCCTTGGTCATGCTACCCGCTGCATACCCATCATTCATGCATTGCTGCAAGCTGGTTGCCGGGTATCGCTGGCGGCCGATGGGCCACCCGCCCGGTTATTGCAGGAAGCATTTCCACAACTAACCATGCACCGCTTACCGGGCTATGGCATTCATTTTGGCAAAGGCCATGTGCTACGCAGTTTACTACAGCAGGTACCGGCTATTGTAAAAGCCATTCGTGCTGAACATGCATGGTTGCAGCAACTGCAGGCTACACAACATTTTGATGCGGTCATTTCAGACAATCGGTATGGATTGTACCATGCTGCATGCCCCAGTATTTTGATAACGCATCAATTGCAACCAGCCATGCCCAAAGGCTGGGGTTGGTTGCAAGCTTTGGCAAGAAAATTCTTTTACCAGCGCATCGAAAAATTTACCGCCTGCTGGGTACCCGATGAAGCAAATACAACCGCTGCTCTCAGTGGTATCTTGGGTCATCCATGGGTAATGCCTCGCATTCCCGTGCACTATGTGGGTTGGCTCAGCCGCATGCAGGCACAGCCTGAACAAGCAAAAGCATACGAAGTGATGATGTTGCTATCGGGGCCCGAGCCGCAGCGGAGCATGTTGGAAAACCGCTTGCTGCAACAGCTGCAGCATTTTCATGGAAAGGCCATATTGGTGCGTGGCTTGCCCAATGCGGATGACGCGACGCATTACAACCTGCCGCATGTAACGGTGCACAATCATCTGCCCACAGCAGCATTGCAAACGGCCATGTTGCAATCGGGCTACATCGTTTGCCGTGGCGGCTATAGTACGTTGATGGATGCTTATACACTACGTAAAAAATGTTTGCTCATTCCTACACCCGGCCAAACAGAACAGGAGTATCTGGCGCAAACCTTAGCATCGAAACATCAAGCAATTTGTTTTGCGCAAGAGGATTTCGATTTGATTGATGCCTTGCAACAAGCCGAAACTTTCAACTGGCAAGTATTGCCACAACCGCAAGCATCAGAGCGTTTGCAGGCATTTGTATCGAATTGGGTGAAGGAAACATTTTCAACCGGTCATTGAATAGGTATGCTGATGGCACGGATGTAACGGATTATCGCTGCTGCTTTTTAATCAGTGCATCTGTGGCGAAAAAAATATAGCAGCAGCTGCACAGGTTTTTTGTTTTTCGAAATGGGTAAAGTATGTGCTGGCACAAGCTTGTGCGAACTACTTTTGCCGGCAGCATATGCAACGTACTACCAAAGCACACCTGGCGGTGATGGGCGCCAACCTCTTGTTTGGGGTAAACTACAGTATGGTAAAAATGCTGACGCCAACGCTCATGGGCTCCTTTGCCCTCAATGTGGTGCGGATTGTAGGCAGTGTACTGTTGTTTTGGGTATTGTTTTTATTCAAGCCCGTAAGAGCAGGCATTGACAAAAAAGACCTGCCCCGGTTTTTGCTCTGCGCCATTTGTGGTGTCGTTATCAATCAGATTTTATTCATCAAAGGGCTGTCGCTTACTTCCAGTATTCATGGCTCATTGCTATCACTGGGCTCCCCCATTTTTATTACTGTGGCGGCAGCGTGGTTGCTACACGAACCTTTTACCCGCAACAAGGGCATTGGTTTAACCCTTGGCATTTCTGGTGCCTGCTTGCTGGTACTGAGTCGGACAGGGCAAAAAGAGGGCAGCCAAATGTTGTTGGGCGATATCATGATTGTCATCAACAGCATCAGCTATGCACTCTATTTTGTATGGGTGCGGCCGCTGATGGAAAAGTATCATCCCATTCAAGTAATTCGTTGGGTGTTTACACTCGGCATGTTGTTTTTGGTACCCATTGGTTTCAGCGATTTTATGCAAACCAAATTTGCAGCTATGCCCGCCACTGGATGGATGGCGATGTTTTTTGTAATTATCGGCGGAACGTTTTTACCCTATCTCTTCAATGTGTTTGGTATCAAGCATTTGGGCCCCGGCATTACGGGCAGCTACATTTATACGCAGCCATTTTTTGCCGCCATTATTGGGGTGTTGTTTTTAAACGAACACATAGGCTGGCAGCAATTGCTGGCAGGTGCCATGATTGCCAGCGGTGTATTGATTGTAAACCGGAAATAGAAGTGTATGCTGTTCAAATACCAGAGTCGTAACCACTAAGACACAAAGCAGGCAAAAAGAGTACTAAAGAAAGGAACCATACTTTGTGACCTTTGAGAAACCATCGTGCCTTGGTGGTTTGTAGCTCCAAAGCACCGTTTTAGCAACAAATCAAAAATTCTTAGGATAATCAAACAACCAAAAACGCACTTCACTGCTCAGTGCATCTTTCCAATGGTCGCATAAAAAATGAACGCCAAACACGCTGCAGGTGGGCATATTATCAATGCGGGCCACTCCCAGTTGGTTGGCAAATTCGGTAATGCCGGGGTTGTGGCTGAAGATGGCTGTTGTTTTCCAATCATCGTTGAGCTGTGCAATCACCTGTTCAAATATCAAGGGTGGCGCATGGTACAGCGCCTGATAAGTGCTGATGTGTTGTGCATCTACTTTGTATGCCGCAGCAAAGAGTTTGGCAGTAGTAAAAGCTCTTTTGGCGGTGCTGCTTACCCAGCCATCAATGTGTACTTTTTTGCTCAGCAATCGCTCCGCCATCATGGGTGCATCTTTCAAACCGCGGTCGTTCAATGGCCGGTCAAAGTCTTGCAGCGTGGGGCTGTCCCAGCTGCTTTTGGCATGACGAATGAGGAGGAGGGATTTCATGATTAATGTGCTAATTGGCTAATATGCCAATGTGCTAATGGCAAATTAACCAATAAACAGTTCAAACACAATGATGTACATTGGTAAATCCTGTCAACAAAAAAGCAGGTCTGCGCCTTGCAGCTCAAGTCTCTTGGTTCAGTAGCTGATGAAGAGATTGTCATCAGCACATCAGCTAATTAGCTAATTGTCTCATTCTTTACCACCAGCCAAAAAGAGAAGGTCTGCACCAATTTTGTACAGACCTTCTCGCACATTCATCATTAGCTAATTTTCTAATTAGCACATTGGCTCATTGTTAGTATCCTCTCACATTCTTGCCTTCCATATAGTTCATGAAAGCTTTGTTGCACACTTTGTTGCCACCGGGTGTGGGGTAGTTGCCTGTAAAGTACCAGTCGCCAGTGTTGGTGGGGCAGCTTTCGTGCAGGTCTTCAATGGTTTGATATATGACTTGCACCGGTATATTGAGTCCTTGCGGTGTAATCATCTGCGCAATTTTATCGCTGATTTCCTGCGGGGTAAATGGCGCATACACACCACGGACCACGTTTTTGCTATGCAGTTGATTAGTGCGTTGCAACTCTTTACATTCTTTGTACAGCTCGGTGAGCATGGCCCGCTGGTCCCGTTCTTTCAGTAGTTCAATAGCTGCCTGAAACGCAATGAAGTCGCCCATTTTGCTCATATCAATACCGTAGCAATCTGGATAACGGATTTGCGGTGCTGATGACACCACAATGATCTTTTTCGGCTTCAAACGGCCCAGCATGCGAATGATGCTTTCCCGCAACGTAGTGCCCCGCACAATGCTGTCATCTATCACTACCAGTGTATCCAGGTTGGGGCGCAAAGTGCCGTAGGTAATGTCGTACACGTGTTGCACCATGTCTTGCCGGCTCACATCTTCGGTAATGAAGGTGCGCATCTTCACGTCTTTGATGGTGAGCTTTTCCTGACGGATTTTGCGGGTAATCATTTCTGTGAGCTTCTCCTCATCAAAGTCTTTGTCCCAGCTCATGATGCGCTGCACTTTGATTTGGTTCAGGTATTCTTCCATGCCCTTTACCATACCAAAGTAGGCTACTTCTGCGGTGTTGGGGATGTAGGAAACGATGGTGTTTTTCAGGTCGTACTCAATGGCTTCGAGCACGGGCTTGCTCAGCTTGTGGCCAAGTGCAATGCGTTCCCGGTAAATCTTTTCATCATTGCCCCGGCTGAAGTAAATGCGTTCAAAGCTGCAGGCCCGACGTTCTTTCGGTTCCAGTATTTGCTCTATGCTGTAGTTGCCGTGATCGTCGATGATGATGGCGTTGCCAGGCATCAGTTCAAGTACTTCATTTTCGCCCACATTGAAAGTGGTGCGGATGGCGGCCCGTTCGCTGGCGGCTACAATAAAGTCTTCGTGAATGTAATAGTAGCTGGGGCGAATGCCATTGGCATCACGCATCACAAAGCTGTGTCCGTTGCCAATAATGCCGCCAATATGATAACCACCATCAAACAGTGAAGCAGACTTTTGCAACACGGCTTTGATGTCAGGTTTTTCGTTTTCTTTTTCGTCTTCTTTCACTAAAAAATGATGGATGACTTCCATCATAGCGGCGAGGTCGCTTTGCTTCTGAAATTCACCCGGATCAATGTTCACCAAATCGAAGAGTTCTTCGGTGTTGACCAGGTTGAAGTTGCCGGCCAGTGCCAGGTTGCGGGAAGGACGAATGTCTTTTTTGATAAAAGGATGGCAAAATGCCACATCATTTTTACCCTGCGTACCATAGCGCAGGTGGCCCAGCAGCAACTCGCCCAAAAACGGCAGGTGGCCCTTAGCCAAACCGGGATGTTTCAGCATGTCGGGCTGGTACTTTTCCAGCTCGGCTACTTCGGCCCCCACTTTGGCAAAAATGTCGGCAATGGGCTGGTTGGCAATGCTGCGCATCCGGTGCATAAAGGGGTAGCCCGGTTCGGCATTGAGTTTTACGGATGCAAAACCGGCGCCATCTTGCCCACGGTTGTGTTGTTTTTCCATCAGCAGGTACAGCTTGTTGATGCCGTACATAACCGTTCCGTATTTCTGTAAGAAATGGGAAAATGGCTTCCGTAAACGAATAAAGGCCAGGCCACATTCGTGTTTGATAGCGTCGCTCATGAGTAAAAAGAAAGAGGCGCAAAGGTAACAACCGCCACCCGCAATTCCTCTTTAAATATTGTCAGCCTGGGAGGCTGTTGCTACTTGCAGCGGGTATTGTAGCTAAGCCATTCACACTCATTTAAATCAGCAACATCAATACCTTGCAAAAGGGAAGGGCTTTTAGCTACATGCCTGCAATGTAAGAGCCGCAGAGCAACGCCAGACCAATGTTTATTATGGTTTGTAGTACCATCCAGCGCAGCTCTTTTTTGGGCATGGTTTTGTGCATTTTGTATACACCAATGCCTGTTTCTATAATGATGGCAATGCTGGCAATACTAATAACCAATGGAATAAAAAACAGTTTTGTATCTCCTTCGAGCCGACGGATGGCCGAGTACAATATATAGGAGATCACCGTAACAACACTTACAGTACTACGAATGAGCTGCGTTTTTTGAGTGGTATTGAGTTGTTGAGTATTATTCATATTAAATAACTTGACCTTTAAAAACCTGCACTGGTAACACAATCAGTAAAATCCCAAATCATCCAAGCGATACCGACCCAACTTAAATATCTTTTTCCTACAATTTTTAAAATTTGTATTGCTTGCTTTGCTGTCAATAGAGCTTTGGTCTGAATAATGATGTCTTTGATTCCTGAAATTCCTAGTGCGAAACCTATACAGCTTTGAACTACATCAGCAATATTTATACCATTTCCACTTGAAGCACTACTTGTGGGAATAACATCAGGTGAAAAGATCATTGATAGTTGAGTCTTCTGACCATCATCAAAATTAAGAATCATTTGTTTGTCATCATAGCTTAATTCATTCCAATCATTTGTATTCACAAGTTGGCTCAACATTTGTGAATAGATTTCGTTGCCATTTAATTGTAAAGGAAGTACAACTTCTTGAATGATCGAGTCAATCACTTCTTGGGAAGGCTGATTTGTCAAGTTATTCAAACGCAAATCACCATTTTTAGAAGATTCGAAATTAATACTTTGATTAAGACTTTGTTTTATTGACTTGATTTTCTTGAAATCAAGGCCAAGAGTTTCAATTTTTAATTCTTGCTCATTTATGACAGTTTTATTACAAGACGAAAGTGATACAAAAGTGATAGCAAATAGCAGTATGAGGGTTGTGCTTTTCATAAAGATTTCTTTTGACTTAGGTTAAATTAGATTCATTCTGTCCTGCATTTAAAGCAGGTGTTTCAAAAAGTCTGCTTTAAATCCCTTAGCAAACAAAGGGGTTTCCATTGTAGAAAATACGGGCCAAGTATTTTCAGGGCTGTATGTGTACTAACCACCCTCAACATGTAAGCATGCCACAGCACAAATATGAAGAGGTGCTTTGTAAAATTTGTAGGTTGCAGCCAACTTGTCTGGAGGATGTCTCCTGTTTAGGGTACTTTGTCAGGAGGATATCTCCTGAAATTCAACGGAAATAGGTGGATGGCTGTTTGGAATTTGACAAATGTCAAAAAATGTGATTGTCTGCGCTATTTTGTTGGTGGTAATAGTACCCCCCCCCCCTATTTTTACAGTAGGGCATTTAATGCTATGTATTATTTGATGTACCCACACACCTTGAACCATGTACAATAAGAAAGAAGTAGAGAAAGCCATTGGCCATACCATGAAGCGCATTCGCTTGGAACATCAATTGAAACGGGATTTTGTGGCTACGCAAATGGGTATTTCCATGGCACTATATGCCAAGCTCGAACAAGGTGATGTATCCATCAAATATTCACACGTAATCCTTTTTTGCCATACAGTTGGCGTCGATTGTCAATATTTTCAACATCGTTTGGTTACCTGAAAAAAAGCAGTTGACTGTTTCAATATTTACTTCACCGGCAGTTTGATATTAACGCACAAACGCCATAGTACAATCTCTTGTACAACGGCGTTTGAATGATTATCGGGGCTGCATTTATGCCAGCTCATGCTCTGGCTTTACCGATTCGGCGAGCCACAACAGTTCCTTGGCAAATACATCTACGGATTTGCTAAATGCCTCGTCGAGCAGGTTGCCTTCGGCGTCAAATTTCTTGTCTACACCGGGTACCACCAGCATGTAAGGACTGAGCACACCAAACAATGCCGCCACCAGCAGTTGCATGCCTTGTGTGGCACGCATGCCACCCATACCACCGGGCGATGCGGTAACAATGCCAAAAGTTTTGCGGCTCTGCTTCGGAAAATGATCGAGCAGGTTTTTCATGGCCGGCGTATAGCTGCCGTTGTATTCGGGGCTTACCAATAAAAAAGCATCGGCGGCAAACATGCGTTCGGCCAATGGTTTGTAGGTGTCAGGCGTGGCCTCAACCGAGGTAAACACATTGTCGAGCAGAGGAAGGTTCCACTCCCGAACATCAATAATATTCACCGTATGGCTGGAGTGCTGCTCCAAATATTTTTTCAGAAACAATGCCACCCGGTAAGTTACACTTTGCTGGCGGGGGCTGCCTGCGATAATCTCTATGTTCATGGTTGTTGTTTACTTGCTTGTTGTAATAACGGATGAAATACTGATTGGGTTCAGTAGCGTTTTGTGCACGGGGCATTTATCGCCAATCATTTTCAGCCGTTCTCTTTGTTCTTCGGTTAGATCACCGGTCAGCTGCATTTCCTTGTGCAGAGTGGTACCTGTTTCAGTACGTTCTACCGTTACTGTTACATCAATGGTTTCCACCGGCCATTGTTTTCTGTCGGCATACATACGCATGGTAATGCTGGCGCAGGTAGCCAATGCGCTGGCCAGCAATTCATCGGGCGTGGGGCCGGTATTGCTGCCACCCAAATCTTCGGGTTCATCTGCCTGCCAGGTAATGCCGCGGTGATTGTGCAGCTTTGTTTGATAGTGAGCGGTGGCAATATGTGCGGTGGCTTTGTTCATGCATTAATGATTGATGGGCACTTCAATAATCAAAAAACGACACTCTTCGGTGCAGTGGATGTCAATAGTATCGGTGTCCCAAATACCGATGCCATCTCTGTGCTGCAAGGCTACACCGTTTACAGTTAATGCATTGTCGATATTGAAAACAAAAACAGCTTTGTTGGTGGGATTGAAATGGTAATCCAGTTTTTTTCCTGATTCGAAATAGCCGAGGCTCAGTTTTGCATTCTGGTTGATCCAGCAATGCTCGGTGCCTTCTTCGTTGCTGACGATTACCTGCAATTTGTTTTTCCTTTTTTCTTCCGGAAAATACCGGCGCTGATACCGCGGATTGATGTTTTGCAATTTGGGCTCAATCCAGATTTGTAAAAAGTTCACTTCGTCTTCGCCTACGTTGTATTCTTCGTGGCGGAGGCCGCTGCCGGCACTCATAATTTGTACCCAGTCTTTGTGCACCACTTCGTTATAACCCAGCGTGTCTTTGTGGTTCATGCTGCCCGCCAGCATTACAGAAATGATTTCCATGTTTTGGTGCGGATGCAACCCAAAACCTTTGCCGGCTTCCACAAAGTCGTCATTAAATACTTTCAGCAATCCAAAACCGTTACGGTTGGGGTTGGCATAGCTGCTAAAGCTAAACGTGAAATTGCTGACGAGCCAGCCAATGTTTTTAACGCCTCTTTCGCCGGCTTTGAAGTGAATGTGTTGCATACAAAAAGTAAAGAAGCAACACCGCTACAAGTGCAGCGGTGTTGCGATGGAAAAATCAATTACTGCTTGGTAAACTGTACAGCCAGCAACAACTTCACATCGTTGCTTACTACTACGCCACCGGCTTCGGTTACCGCATCCCAGCTCAGGTTGAAGTCTTTGCGCTGAATGGTACCGCTTACATCAAAACCTACTTTGGTTTGACCATAGAAGTCTACCATGGTGCCGCCTATTTCTGCTTTCAGTGTTACAGGCTTGGTTACATCACGAATGGTGAGGTTGCCATGTACCAGCAATTCGTCGTCGCCGGTTTTTTCTACGCTGGTAGATACAAATGTCATTTTTGGAAACTGCTCAGCGTTGAAGAAGTCATCACTCTTCAGGTGACCATCACGCTGTTCGTTGTTGGTGCTGATGCTGTTGATGTCTGCTTCAAAGCTGATGCTGGCATCGCTGAAGTCGGCTGCTTCTGCAGTTACAGTAGCATCAAAGGTTTTGAATTCACCTGTTACATTGCTGATCATCAGGTGCTTTACACGAAACTTGATTTCGCTGTGCATGGGGTCAATTTTGTACGTGGCCATGGTTTGATTTTTTTAAAGTTTGATTTGAAAAGTTTATTGTTTTTGGTTTGCTGTTTTTTGTTTGTCGTTTGTAGCTCTTGTATTTACTATCAACTATCAACTACCAACTACCAACCATCATCTATCAACTCTTTTTCTGTATTTACTATCATCTAACATCTGTCATCTATCATCTAATTCAACACGCCAAACTTCCCGCTGTTGAACTCTGCAATGGCATCCATAATTTCTTGCTTGGTATTCATCACAAAAGGACCATAAGCACTGATGGGTTCACGAATGGGTTCGCCACTCAATACCAGCAGGTGTGCGTCGTTGTTGCTTTCAATGTGCACATCGGTATTGTGGTTGCTAAACACAATCATATCACCGGTGCGGGCCTGTTGCTCATCATTTACCAGCAGGTTGCCTTTCATTACTACAATGCCTAGTGTATCACCATCGGGCAATGAAAAATGCCAATCAGCACCAGCTTGCAGTTGTGCATCGTACATGTTGATGCGGGTAAATGTTTTGGCAGGGCCTTTCACGCCGTTTAACTCACCGGCGATGATGCGGATGGAGCCTTTGCCATCGGGTAGTTCGTAGCGGCCCATTTGTGCATCCAGCAAATCCTGATACGCAGGCGGAGTGAGCTTGTGTGCAGCAGGCAGGTTTACCCACAACTGCGCCATGTGAAACTCGCCACCTTTTTCGCTGAATTCCTGTGCATGAAATTCTTTGTGCAGAATGCCGCTGCCGGCAGTCATCCACTGTACATCGCCGGGGCCAATGGTACCCTTGCCGCCACTGCTGTCTTCGTGGCTTACCATGCCACTCCATGCAATGGAAACGGTTTCAAATCCTTTGTGTGGATGCACATCTACACCACGGGGATGTTGGGTAGGCAATACCTGCCAAGGCTCGTTGTAATCAAGCATTAAAAATGGGCTGAGGTCTTGCCACAGCGATTGACCGATAAAATTGCGCACCTTAAAACCATCGCCCACCATGTGTGCTGGTGCCGCTTGTGTTATTTGTTTGATGCGTTTATAGTTGTTCATTGTGAATCCTTTTTTAGGCTGAAGGCCAAAGACAAAAAGCTTAAGACTATCAGCGGTTTCAAATCAGATATCGTACATCAGACATCATTCTTCGTACCTCGTACTTCCCAGTTCGTACCTCGTCATTACCTCATCGGTACTTCCATCAGCAATAGCTGTGCGTTACTGTCGGCGGTAATGCTGAGAGTGTCGGTTCCTTCGATGCCCAAACCATCGCGGTGGTTGAGTGCTTGTCCGTTGATGGTTACATCGCCTTCAATCACAAAAGCATACACACCGTTACCGCTCTTTTTGAGAATATAGTTGGTGCTGAATCCGGCATCGAGTAAGCCCATGTGAAACCATGCATCCTGATGAATCCATACGCCTTCGTCATCAGCGTTGGGGCTCAGTACCTGCAACAGGTTGTTCTGCATTTTAGTTACGTCCATGTGTTGCTGGTCGTAGCGGGGTTGCACATTGCGTTGTTTGGGAAACACCCATATCTGAAAGAACCGTACATCTTTGTCGCGGTTGGCGTTCATTTCGCTGTGGCTGATGCCCGTGCCGGCACTCATCACTTGTATGTCGCCTTGTTGTATCACGGTTTCGTTGCCCATGCTGTCGCGGTGTTTCAAATCGCCAAACGTGGGTATGGAAATGATTTCCATGTTGTCGTGAGGGTGGGTGCCAAAGCCCATGCCGGCTGCCACCGTATCATCGTTGAGTACCCGCAGGGCACCAAAATGAATGCGGCTGGGGTCGTGATAACCCGCAAAGCTGAACGTATGAAAGCTATTGAGCCAGCCATGGTTGGCGTGGCCACGGGTACCTGCCTTGTGCAGGGTGAGGCGTTGGGTGCTGGATGTGGTATTCATAAAAACTCCTTTTTTACACTGTTGTACAAACTACAAATACTTACCGGGGAAGTTGATTATTCGTAGCTGTTATAATTACATGTACATACATATAATGTTCCAAAAAAAATGACCTGTCAGTCTTGCAGCATTTGTGCCAGCAACTGGTTCAGTTGGGCGGCTTCATCTTCTGTCAGGTTGGCAATGTGCTGGTGCTCAGCTTCCATGGCCTGGGTGGCGGCATCCAGTAAATTGATTCCGGCAGGCGTAATCTGAATCAGCGTTTCGCGGCGGTCTTCCGGTGAGGGAAAACGCTTTACCAGTTTCTTTATCTCCAGCCGGTCGGCTATGCGGGGCACGTTGGAATTGCGTTCTATCAACCGTACTGCAATATCTTTTACACACAATGGTGTAGGATGGCTACCTTTCAAAATACGCAGCACATTGTATTGTTCGCCGGTGAGGGCATAGTTCTTCAGCAGCTGATTGATGTTGGTTTTCACCTGGTACGCTGCATACATAATATGTATCAAAGCCTTGTGGCGCTGGTCTTTAAATTTAGATGACTTTATCGCTTCTTCCAGTGTCATAGCGCAAATGTATGTATATACATGCAATATTCAAAATCAAAAAAATAACCAACGATTAAGTTGGCTATTTTTTCACGGTTTTACCTCGTTATTTATTTCTGGATGCACTGGCGTCTAACCATGGTTTCAGGGTTTCGCAGTTGCCAAACTTCGGATCTACGTATATGTAGTACGTGCTGATTTTGTTGGCAAACCATTCGCTCAGGATGTTTTGCTTTTTTTCTTCGAGGGCACGGGCTGCTATTTTGTTGTAGTCTTCTTTCAGGTTTTCGCGGTGGGGCTCGGTTCGGGTACGCAGGTAAATGAAGCGAACGCCTTTTTTGCCCTGCTCGGTGGTAAATACTTCGGGCTGACTGTATTGGCCGGGTTTCATGTTTTTGAGCAGCGGAATCATGGTTTTATCGAGCTGGTCAATGGTCACCATGGAGGTTTGTTCGCGGCTCATTTCCCATCCGCCGCTAAACTTATTGTCTTCGTCGTTGCTGTATTTATTTACGGCTTCGCCGAAGCTAAGTGTACCGGCAATGAGCATGCTGCGGGCACTATCGAGGCGGCTTTTGGCTTCATCCAGTTCGTCTTGGGTTACTGGCGGAATCATAAGGATGTGGCGTACCACAGCGTCGTCGCCATTGCGGCTAACGCATTGAATAATGTGCAAACCAAACTTCGACTTCACTACGTTTGATATTTGGCCTTCTTTCAACTTAAAAGCAGTAGACAAAAACACGGGATCCCACATGCCTTTGTCGGCACGGCTGAGGGCGTACTGTCCGCCATTGTCTTTGCTGCCGGGGTCTTCGCTGTAGAGCTTGGCCATTTGATCGAAGCGGCGGCTGCCGCTTTCAATTTGCTTTTTAATATCGTTGAGCTGCTTGGCGGTGTAGCTTTCAATGTCGCGGCTGGCCTTGGGGTAAATCACAATTTTGCCTACTTCCAGTTCGCTTTCGTAAAAGGGCAGGCTGTCTTTGGGAATGCTTTCGAAATAGTCTTTTACTTCAACGGGAGTAATGCGAACGGTTTCCAGAATTTTGCCCCGCCTTTTATTGGCCAGTTCCTTTTCTTTAAAAGGCTTGCGAAAGTCTTCTTTGATTTGGTAAATGGTGCGGCCGGCAATTTCTTCCAGTGCTTCGCGGCCACCGTAAGCCTGCATAAAACCACGGATTTGGTTTTCAATCAGCGATTCTACTTCGGCATCATCTACGGTTACGGAGTCTTTTTCTGCCTGCAATACCAGTGCTTTTTTTACCAGTTCAGCTTCCAGCAACAAGCAGTCGGGGTTGGGGGGTACTTCGCCACCTTGCCGCCTGATGTCTTCAACAGCGTTGGCAATATCGCTTTGCAAAATGATGCGGTCGCCCACCTTGCCAATGATGCGATCGGCCACTACTTTTTTGGTTTGGGCCAGTGCCTGCTGCGCTGTGCCTGCTGCCAATATGGCCAATACAAACAGAAATCCTTTTTTCATATTCTAAAAACGTAATGCTGTAAAAATAGGTGAAGGCAGTGGTGGTGGGTGGTGTGGCCGCTTTTTTAACAAGATGCCAAAGTGTTGGTTGTATGAAAAAAGTTGACGAGCGTTGATACAATCTGTTAACCAGTCAACTCGTCAACCTTCCAACTCATTGTTTAATGCCTGAAATGACGCATGCCTGTCATTACCATGGCAAGGCCGTTTTGCTGGCAGTATTCAATACTGTCTTTATCGCGGATGCTGCCGCCGGGCTGTATAAAAGCTTCAATGCCTTCGGCGTGGGCAATTTTCACACAATCATCGAAGGGGAAGAAAGCATCGCTGGCCAGCACGGCACCTTTCAGGTCGAAGTTGAACTGACGGGCTTTTTCGATGCTGTGGCGCAGCGCATCGATGCGGCTGGTTTGGCCACAACCTTTGCCTACCAACTGGCGATCTTTAATGAGGGCAATGGCATTGCTCTTGAGGTGCTTGCACACCAGGTTGGCAAAAGCCAGCTCGGCTTTTTCGGCTTCGGTGCAGGTGCGGCCGCCTACTTCGTTCCACTCGGTGTAGTTGCCAATGTCGTTGTTTTGGCTGAGTACCCCATTCAGCAGGCTGCGGTATTGGGTAGTGCCGGCTGGCTGGGCTTTCAGCTCAAGTAATATGCGGTTCTTTTTGCTTTTCAATACGGCCAGTGCGTCTTCGTTGTACGCTGGTGCTATGAGCACTTCAAAGAAAATTTCGTTGATGGCATTGGCGGTGTCGAGGTCTACGGTGCCATTGGTAACGAGCACACCACCAAAAGCACTTTCAGGGTCGCCGGCGAGGGCTGCATCCCAGGCGGCTTTTACCGTGGGGCGCTGGCTTACGCCGCATACATTGGTATGCTTGATGATGGCAAAAGTAGTATCGCTACCGGCCTCAAATTCACTAATGAGCTGCATGGCAGCATCTACATCTACCAGGTTGTTGTAGCTCAGTTCCTTGCCATTTACCTGCTCAAATAACTCTGCCAGGTTGCCCTCGAAAGTGGCAGACTGGTGCGGATTTTCGCCGTAGCGCAATGTTTTTTTGCTGCCCACTTCCGGCGTGGTGCTCAGGAAATAATCGGCAATGGCGATGTCGTAGCGTTTTACCACTTCAAAAGCTTTGGCGGCAAACATCCGACGCTGCTCCAGCGTAGTGGTACCGTTTTGTGCCAACAGTATGTCATCCAAAACAGCGTAGTCATCTTTGCTGCTCAGCACCACCAGGTCGCTGAAGTTTTTGGCTGCAGCACGAATCATGCTGGGGCCGCCAATATCGATCTTTTCGATGATGGCCGACTCTTCGCTGGTATTGGCCACGGTTTCTTCAAAAGGATAGAGGTCAACGATGACGAGATCAATTTCGGGGATGTTGTACTGCGCCATTTCCTGCACATGCACGGCATCGGCCCGCTTGCCGAGGATGCCGCCAAATACCACGGGGTGCAAGGTTTTTACACGGCCACCGAGTATGCTGGGGTAGCTGGTGAGGTTTTCTACCGGCACCACGGGTATGCCCAGTTTTTCGATAAAGCTTTGGGTGCCGCCGGTACTGTAGAGGGTAATGCCCTGCTGGTGAAGGGTGGGCACAAGGGTTTCCAGTCCGTCTTTGTAAAAAACGGAGATCAAAGCACTTTTAATTGGCTTGTTCATGATTGGCTGATTGTTATGCGATTGCGCTGTGATAATTTGATGCAGGTGCTACAAGCGGGCCTGCTCCACAACAAAAGCCCCATTGATGGCCACGCTATGGAGGCGCAAATGTAGGCTATCGGCTGCGCTTTTCCACCGGGCAATGCGGTAGGTACTGTTGCTGCCATCGAGCACAATTTGCCGGCAGCGGATAAGGGGCAAAATTTTGGCCGGATTGCCGGGTACATTGCCACTCACAATCAGCAAGTCTGTTTCATGAATGGCCGATTGCTTGTAATTGAGCTGCTGCCGCAATATGCTGATGCGCAGGCCATTGGCCACAAACGACATATTGCTGCTATCGGTCAGCAGGCGGTATTGCCACGGTTGAAACTGGTAGCGAATGCGGGTGGGCAAGAGGTGAAAGTTTTGCAGAAAACCCGGTTGGGTGAGGGCAGTGTCGCCAACGAAAATGGAGCGGTTGCCTTGCACAATATCGATGCCGCTGTACTGCGGTATGTTGTAAATGATGAGTTGCTGTTGGGTGGCGGTTTGCCATTTTTGTGCAGCTAGTAAAAGCATGTACAACGCCAGCGAAGTGGCAGCTGCCAGCAAACCCTTACTGCTTTTGAGCAGCCACCAGGTACCAATGCCCGCAATAATGCAGCAAAGCAACACCGCCATGGGTATGGATATTTGCACTTGCTGAATGGTGGTAAAAGGCAATTGGCTCACCCAAATGATGCAGGCATTTAATCCAGCAATACCCCAGCCGGCCAGTTGACCTACAAAGCCAGCAGCCAAAGGCCACCAACTTAGCGCCAACAGTACGAGCAGTGCATACAACACCGCACCACTCAACGGCACGGCCACCAAATTGGCGAGTAAGAAGTAGACCGGAAATTGATGGAAATGATAAATGCCGAGTGGCAGGGTAAGGATTTGCGCCGCGATGGTTACGGCCATCATTTGCCAAATGTGCAGGAGTATTTTGTTGCCGGGGTTGTACCATGCCAAAATGGGCTTGTAAAAAATGGCGATGCTCAGCACAGCGGCAAAACTGAGTTGAAAACCCACATTCCACAGGGCGAAGGGGTCATAGAGAAGGAGGGCGATAGCAGCGGCACTCAGCATATTGATAGCGTTAGAACCCCGCTGCCAAAAGTCGCCGAGGGCCACCATGCTAAACATAACCGCGGCCCTGGTAATGGATGGTGCGGCACCGGTAAGTAAAGTAAACAACCACATGCTGCCAAGGGTAAGCAACAGGCGAAGGAATCGCATTCGTTGTGTTTGCCCGAGAGGCTTGAGCAAAAACAACAGCAGTGTATAAATCATGCCGAGGTGCATGCCACTGATGGCAATGATGTGTACCACACCTGTGTTGGCATATTGCTCCACCAGGGTTTTGTCGAGGTCGCCGCGGTAGCCAATGAGCAAGGCTTGCGCCACACCATTTTCAATGGGATTAGGAATGTAACGGACTATGGATTGCAGCACCCATTGCCGCATGGAAAAAAGTGATGATTGGAAAGCGTTGCCTTTGTTGCCCGGTAAAATGGTGTATTGATCGGCCTTTAGAAAAACCTGATAAAAAACGCCTTGCCGGGCAGCATAGGTTTGATAGTTGAACCCACCGGGATTGCCTGCATTTTTAATGGGCTGCAATGGCCGGTTGAAAACAATTTGCTGGCCATATTGCAGCTGCGAAGCAATACTGTCTTTGGCGAGGTACAGCAGCACTTCTCCTTTCACTAGCTGCAATTTTCCATTGGGTAGCAACAATGAAATGCTGGCATTGGCTTTCACCGATTTTTCTTTGGGTACGGCAGGCTCTACGAGTGTGGCTACTACCGTTTGGCCTGTGGTATAATGATTGCCGGCAAAGGCGGGTTGTTTCCAGATGGCATGCAACTGCACACACAATGCACCCGTAGCCATCACGCCCAATAGCAAACCAATGGAAGAAGGAAGCGGACGCTTGTGCAGTAAGATATTCCACAGTAAACAGAAGACTATACAACCAGTCAAACTGTACTGCCAGTAATAATTTGTTTCGAGCAAAGTATTGCCCAAAATAATACCGGCAATGAGTGGCAGGCAAATGCGCAGCAGTGGTGCCGACCGCCAAACGGGAATGAAGTATTTTCTGAATGCAACTACAGCCATGGGGAAAACAGGTATAGCTATTTTAGTAACGATTCAGGAGTTATGCAAGCGTAGAAATACGCAAATTGATAGAATGCAGCAGAATGTTTATTTTCATTTCTCAATCCATTGCATATGCAGAAGTTCATTTCCTTGTTGGGTATTTTTGGTGTTGTGTTGTTGCTGGCTGCTTGCGGCAGTACCAGCCATATTTACATTGTACGGCATGGAGAAAAAGTGTCACCTAGTGGGGATGTGGCCCTGAGTGGTGCCGGTTTGGAACGGGCAGAAGCCTTGAAGGACAGCCTGAAGAATAAGAAGATTGCACAGGTGTACAGCACCAACTACAGGCGTACACAACAAACCGCAGCGCCTACTGCCATGCAGTTTGGTAAAGACATTGTTACTTACAATAACGGAGATAGCTTGCTGCAAGCGATAGTAAAACAACCCAAGGGCAATGTGCTCATCACCGGTCATAGCAACACCGTGCCGCAAATGATTCGTACTGTAGGACTCACACTTTCGTTTGAAGGAAATATACCGGACAATCAGTATGACAACCTGTTCATCATTACCGTAAAAAAAGGAAAGCAACCAACGCTGCAAGCCATGAAGTATGGACTACGGAGTGAGTGACAATTTGTTGCGTTTTACTGAGGACCAACAGCCACGACATTAAATATAAAATTGGGCGTATTGGCAGAAAGTCGTGGATTGAAGATGTATAATGTACACCCTGCAGATGTAACGTTGGCAATGCTTAACACCAGTTCTGCCCAACCTCCACCACTTGTAAAGTTGGCGATGTAAGCAGCAACAGGGGGAGCTGAAAAACTTTCGCTCCAGGATACATTTTGACTATATTTACTGTTGCCCGAAATGGTACTCGGATTTACAGTTACGCTACTTACCACATGTTTCAATTGAGTACCTGTATTGTTACGGATGATGCCCTTGCCATTTTGTACAGTTAGGTTGCCAAATATGTCTACCTTATTATCGAAGAGTGCAGGTGCATAGGCACCAACAATAAACTTGTATGTAGTAGCTTCCTGCGCGTACCCTGTTCCATCGCCACCAGCGCCAACAACAACTGCAGCTTCTGCCAATGGGTTGAGCAGTAATCTGGGTACCGGACCAAGTGTAGCATTTTTTCTCACCCGTATGTATGCATATTCTCTGAGACTGTTGATGCCAATATTCAAAGAAAGTCTGGGCTCACCCAATGAGAAATAAGATGAATCGAATATGGTTATTGCGTGGCCGTCATCAATATCCAGGGGTATGTCCAGTTCGCCGGGGTGGTAAATGGTAACCCTACTTTTAGGAAGCCGGTTATTGATACCAATGTTACCGTTTTGCCCAATAGTCATGCGTTGCACACTATTCGTATAAAAGTCGAGTCCATACTGGCCACTGCCGGTATTTCTTTTACTGCCAATTCCTTCGCCACTCAAGTTGCCAAAACGAAGGGCGTTTTCTATGGTACCTGTATTGTTGTTGCCTTGGTCGATGGCTATCCCATTTTGTACACTCAGCATTTGCTGTGGGCTACCTGTACCAATTCCCACATTGCCATTTTGATTGATGACCATGGCGGTACTTTGGTTGCCGCCATCGGGGCGTACCCGAAATTCGAACTGATTGTTCACCCGGTGCATAAGCATGTAAAACGATGATCCGGCATTGGGGTACACCCAGGTGCTGCCATTCCAATAGGCATTGGCAGCAAAGGTGACGGTGCCATTATTGTCTGCACCAATGTAGCCTCGTGGTTGTCCTGCATCATTTTCCAAAATGGCTTTTATCCAACCGGTGCTGCGGATATGCAGCCGGGCTTCGGGGGTAGTGGTACCAAGGCCAACATTTTGGGCAGACAACCAGGTGCTGAAAAGGAAAAAAACGCAAAGTAGGAGTAGTTTCATGCTGTAGGGATAAGGTAACAGGAAGATACTCTTTTCGCAGAAAAAAAGCGTCATCGGGATGGATGACGCTTTTGGTTATATGCCGTAAATATTTACTTACTCAAATTCATGCTCCGCTCTTTGTACAGCTTGCGGAAATAAGGATCCCGCAGGTCTTTTACAAATCGGATGGCTTCGCCCGTGCTCTTCATTTCGGGGCCGAGCTCTTTGTTCACTCCGGGAAATTTGTTGAAGCTGAACACAGGTTCTTTGATGGCAAAACCATCGAGCTTTTTCTCGAATGTGAAGTCGGTGAGTTTCTTTTCGCCCAGCATTACTTTGGTGGCAATGTTGAGGTACGGAATGCCATAGGCTTTGGCAATGAACGGCGTGGTACGGCTGGCACGGGGGTTGGCTTCAATTACATACACAGTACCGTCTTTAATAGCAAACTGAATGTTGATGAGGCCGCGGATGTCCAGTGCACGGGCAATTTTTTCAGAGTAGTATTCCAGCGTGGTTACTTCCAGTGGTGTCAGGTTGAAGGCGGGCAACACAGCATTGCTATCGCCGCTGTGAATACCGGCTGGTTCAATGTGCTCCATGACGCCCATTACGTGGAAGTTTTCGCCATCGAAAATGGCATCTACTTCTGCTTCCTGACAGCGGTCGAGGAAATGGTCGATGAGGATTTTGTTGCCGGGAATATGTTTCAGCAGGCTGATGACTGCTTTTTCTACTTCGTCGTCGTTGATCACAATGCGCATCCGTTGGCCACCCAACACGTAGCTGGGGCGCACCAATACGGGGTAGCCTACCCGGTTGGCCACTTCAATGGCTTCGTCTACATCGTAAGCGGTGCCATACTGTGGGTAAGGAATGTCGAGGTCGCGGAGCAGATCGCTGAAGCGGCCACGGTCTTCGGCAATGTCCATGCTGTCGAAGCTGGTGCCAATGATTTTTACGCCTTTTTCTACCAGCTTTTTGGCCAGTTTGAGGGCGGTTTGGCCACCCAGCTGTACAATCACGCCTTCGGGTTGCTCCAGTTCAATAATTTCCCAGAGGTGCTCCCAAAACACGGGCTCGAAGTACAGTTTATCGGCAATATCGAAATCGGTAGAAACGGTTTCGGGGTTACAGTTCACCATAATGGCTTCATAACCACACTCTTTAATGGCCATGAGGCCATGTACGCAACAGTAATCGAACTCAATGCCCTGACCAATGCGGTTGGGGCCGCTGCCTAATACAATTATCTTTTTTCTGTTGCTCGGGATGCTCTCGTTGTGCAAGAGACCTGTGTTGCCTGTAACTGTGCTCATTGTTGAAGAATTGCGCAAAAGTAAGGTTGCCTGCCAAAACAGGCGGTGAAGATTTTCCGAACCTGCGCCATGTCATCGTTTGCGGGGGCTGGTACTGGTAATTTTGCTGCAAATACACGGCACTATGCGCCTCGAAGATGTGAAAGAAAGACTGGTACACCTGAAGCAACTCAGCTGCGACGACGACACACAAAAAGCCCTCAAAGCCATGCTTGATGCCCTGGAGCTGGAAAGCGACTGGACAGAAGCTGAGCTACAGGAAGTGGCAGCTCAACTGGATGAGCTGGCCGGTGAAATGGCCTGATCTGAATGGTATGGATAATACAAGCAGCTGCCTGAAAGTGCATGGAGCAAGTACTATGCCAGCTGCTAACCCGAACGTGGTATTGGCTTGCTGCCAGCGCTTACTCATTTTCCCTGATTAAATTTTACTAATTGCTTACCCGCAGCATAGCTGGGTTAATTTTTTTTTGCAGTGGAGCATACGCTAAATGCCTCATCTGCATACGTATTTCTACGTATTTTTCTGGAAATCACCATTTTGTAACCACGATAAGTATGTGGTAACAGTATTTTACCCCTACATTAGCAAACAGCTGATAGTAACTGATGCCTGTAGGGCAGATGTACACAAGGCTTGTATAGCTGATGCATACCAACAATAGCATGAGCTATCGCTTACCTTTTTTATAATAAAACGCAATATGATGAAACAAGTAGTACTTGCCATTTGCCTGCTTATAGGTGTACAAGTATTTGCACAGGTACAATTTGGTGTAAAAGCCGGGGGCAATATTGCTACCACAAAGGATCTGATTGCTTTTCCGAAAAATCGGGTGGGTTGGTATGGTGGTTTGACAATGGAATTACCAATTAATCGGTATTTCTTTTTTCAATCAGAAATGCTTTTTTCATCGAAAGGGTATAAAGTAGACCAGCAACTTGGAGCCGATAAAACTAGTATTCGGTTTAATTATATCAATATTCCTTTATTAATTGGGTATCGTTTCGAGAAGAACAGCTCAATACTGTTGGGTACAGAACTGGGTTATTTAGCAGGTGCTCGATTGCTTATGGGTAAAGAAAATAATCTGGATGTAGGAAAGCATTATCCTGCCAAGTTTGATATTGCTGCAAGTATAGGATTGCAACATCAGTTCTTAAAAAACTTATATGTGGAAGTTAGGTACAATTATGGTTTCAATATGCTGTATTCTGTTGATGCTATCGGGCAACGACATTCAGATTCAAGAGGTGCAAACAGGGTTTTTCAAGTAGGGTTGAACTATTTGTTATAGGTTAAGACAATCTCAGGGTTGGGATACTTCAAAAGATTAAGCCTTTAAATACGGATGGCTGATATCATGATAAAATAAAAACGTCCATCCGTCTGCGCTGCCTTTATCCCACCATTGCTGGCGCAGCTCCATGCATTTTTTGCCATCGTGGTCGTATTTGGCTACAAAGCGGCTCAGCATTTGCTTGTGCTGCGGCGCATCATCGCCCCCAAAAAAGATGAGGCCTTCGGCGGTTTCTATCCAAAACACCTGGTGGTAGGGACTGTGAGCACCCGTTACCTGATAGTGAATGTAATTGTCGATGCTGCCTTCATCGTCGTGCAGCCAAAACACCCGAGGGTGCCGGTCAAACACTTCAAATTCATCAGTAATAAAAGAAGGATAACCGGTGGCTTCGGCAAAATCGTATTCGCGGCGCTGTACAAAATACGTGGCGTTGGGAAAAGCCAGATGCGCATTGCCTAAGCGGTCTTTATAGCTTACGCCACCTGCATGGTCTTTGTGTAAATGGCTCATCAATACCTTGGTTACATCGGCCGGTTGTATGCCGTTGGCTTTGAGGTTGCGGTGTATCTGCAACTCACCCTGCTGGCTAAAACCAAGACCGGTATCAATCAGCAGCACATCTCTTTCCGTTACAATGCAAAAGGGTTGTACCTCTACCAGTAAGCTGCCTGTAGCCCGTTGTTGCAGGTCATCTTCGGCGTGGTTGAAAGGATGAAAAATCTTGTCCTTTCCAATGGTGAATGAGCCTTCTGATAATGGAATAATTGTAGCCATAGTTGATGGTTGCTGGTTGGTCGTTGATGGAAAATCCTACTTCGTACTTCTACCCTCGTACTTCTTACTTCGCTCTTACCGCAGCACTACCTGCCGGTCGGCATCGAGGCGAACGAAGATGAAAATGAGAATGGTAAAGGTCATGAGCGAAGAGCCGCCATGGCTGATGAGGGGCAGTGGAATGCCAATCACCGGAGCCAGCCCAATGGTCATGCAAATGTTGACCACCACATGAAAAAATAATATCGCTGCAACGCAGTAGCCATACACCCGGCTAAACGTGCTGCGCTGTCGTTCGGCCATGTTGATGATAATCATGAGCAAACTGAAATACAATAAGGCCACGAGGCTGGAGCCCCAAAAGCCAAAGCTTTCGCCCAAGGCGGTAAAAATAAAATCGGTGTGTTGTTCTGGCACAAATTCGCCTTGCGTTACGGCCCCTTTTAAAAATCCTTTCCCGGCCAGGCCACCGCTGCCAATGGCAATTTTGCTCTGTTTTACGTTGTAGTTTTCTTCTTTCTTACCGTCTTTATTAATCTTTCCCTGCTTGGCTTTTTCCTTCATCAGTGCTTCCAGCTTGGCAGGGTCTTTGGGCACATAATCTTTACCAAACATGCTCATAATGCGTTCTACCTGATAAGGCTGCATGATGTTTTCGAACAAGAAAGGCACCGCAAATTTTTGAATGCCCACACTCAGCAAATACACACCGGCTATGATGAGCAGCAACGATTTATTACGGCGAATGCGACGACGCAAAAGCCATAAGGTAACCACTACCAAACCGGTCAGAATGTAAAACAGGGTGTTGGGTTCAATCAAAATAGAAGCCACTACCAACACCGCTGCAGAAACACCTACCACCAGATAAGCGGCAGGCAAGCCTTCGCGGTAAAGTGGAATGAAAAATGCGAAGTACACCAATGCAAGGCCCGTTTCATTTTGTAAAATGGAAAAAATGGCCGGTGTAAGTGCCAGTGCAATGGCAATGGCATGACTTTGCCAGCGGCGAAAGTCGGTTTCCATGCGGCTGAGATACTTTGCTAATGCAAGGCTCACAAATATTTTACAGGTTTCTGCAGGTTGCAGGTTCATGAAGCCCAAGGGTATCCAGCTGTGTGAGCCATTTACTTCTTTGCCCACCACAAAAGTGGCCAGTAGTAGCAGTATACCCAATGCATACGAGAGGTTGGCGGTGGCCGTAAAAAACTTACTATCCGTAAGTAAAATAAGGATGCCCAATACCAAACAAATCACCAGAAACAAAAGCTGGCGGCTGTAGTTGGTTTTCAATCCGGTGATGGCTTGCAGAATGTTTACATCGGGGCGGTACTCCACCGAAAAAATGGCGGTGAGGCCAATGAATACCAGCAGCAGGTACATCACGGGCAATAACCAGTTGATGCCTTTAGAAATGATGCGGGTTGGTTGCGACATGCTGGAAAATATTAGGCCTGCTGTGAAAATGATTTGCGTTTGCGGTGTTCATCGGTAGGAGCCAACAGGCCAACGGTTTTGCCGTTTGTATTAGCAGGTTGCTTGGGTTTGGCCGGTGGTGTATCGGGGGTAGCAGTTTCCTGTTCGCTATCAATGCCGGTTTCTTCTTTTATGCTGTTGAGCAATTGGCGGCGGGCCCGTTCTTCGTCCTTGGCCAGCTTTATGCTGTCCCGTTTGCGAATTTCATCGGCAATACGGGCAGGCGTAATCTTCATGCTGCTGTAGCGCTGTATCCATTCTTTGCGTTTGTCGCTGATGGTATCGTGCAGGTATTTTTCCAGCATCAGGCTTACTACCGGTGCAGCAATGGTGGCACCAAAGCCGCCATTTTCTACAATACAGGCAATGGCAATCTGTGGATTTTCCCGTGGGGCAAAGGCGGCAAAAAACGAGTGGTCTTTTTGTTTTTTACCCTTGTAATAGTTTTCTACTGTACCGGTTTTGCCACAAATATTAATGCCGGGTACTGCCAGCCGCCAGCCGGTACCGCCGGGTTTCATTACGGCTTCCATGCCGGCATGCACTGCTTCAAACATGCTGTCGGGTATGTGTACGGGTTCTATTTTTTTCTGATAGGCTTCTAGCAAGCCAAACTGATCGCCGCCTTCAATGCTGTCTATCATGTGCGGGGTATAGTACCAGCCTTTGTTGGCAATCATGGCAATGGCGTTGGTAAGTTGCAGCACGGTACTGTTTACTTCGCCCTGGCCAATGGAGTTAGAAACGGTGTTGCAGCTGTGCCAGTTGTTGCCAAATATTTTGCGGTAGTATTTCGACGTAGGAATATTGCCGCCTCTTTCTGAAGGAAGATCTACACCCAGCTTGTGGCCGAGGCCAAACTTGTACATGTACTGATCCCACACAGCAATGCCGCTATCCACGCCGCCATATCGGGGTTGGTCGAGTATTTTGCGGTACACGTCGGCAAAATAACTGTTGCAACTGGTGGCAATGGCATGCTCCAGGTCGGGGGCATGGCCGGCACCGTGGCATTTGGGCTTACCCGTACCACATTCATAATAACCGCCGCGGCAGGGGTAGCCGCTGCGTTGCGTAATCACACCTTCCTGCATGCCCACAATGGCTTGCAGGGTTTTAAAAGTAGACCCCGGTGAATATTCACCCGTAATGGCCCGGTTGTACAACGGCAGCCGGGGGTCGGTGTAGAGCTCAGAAAAATGCTTGCGGCGCTGGTTGCCCGTGAGCAATGTGGGGCTGTAAGATGGGGCACTCACCATGGCCAGAATACCGCCAGTTCTGGGGTCAATGGCTACTACGCTGCCTATCTTTCCCTGCATCAGTTTTTCGCCCAGCTCTTGCAGTTCTATATCCAGCGAAGAGTACAGCGTACTACCGGCAACGGCCGCTGTATCGTATTTACCACCTTCATACGGTTGGGTGGGGCGGTTCTTGTTGTCTTTGTTCCAGTATTGAATACCCCGCTGGCCCATCAGTACTTTTTCGTAGGTGCGTTCCAGCCCGGTCATGCCGGCGTAGTCGCCCTGGCGGTAGCCTTCGCTGCCATAGCGTTCCAAAAACTTGGGGTCTACTTCGGCCAGGTAGCCAAATACGTGAGCCGCTGCATCGTAAGGATATTTACGCACCGGGCGTTCTACCAGGTCAAATGCCGGCTGAAACAGGGCCAGTTTTTCTGCTATCTGGGCATGCGTTTTTTCATCGAGCAGGCCTTCGAACACGCTGGGTTGGTAGCGGCCGTTTTTTACTATGCTGTTGATGACCCGCTTCTTAAACTCTTCTTCCGAAATATTGAGGATGTTGCAGAGTGCCGCCGTATCGCAGCCCTGTTTGAGTTGGGCAGGTATCAGCACCAAATCAAACAGCGTAGTGTTATCGAGAATCACATGCTTTTTCCGGTCGATGATGAGGCCCCGGCTGGGGTATACCACCTTGCGGTAAATGGCCTGATTATCGGCCATAAGTTTATAGTCCTCGTTGAGGATTTGCAGGTTGAACAACTGCAGAATAATCACAAGGAAAGTGGCGGCGAAAATGATCTGGATGATGCGGCTCCTGATCGAATGGAAATCATTCATGTATACGTACTCCTGACAACTTTCGACGAAGGTAACAGCACATTACACCGCCACGTACCAACAGGCTGTAAAAATTTTCCGCATAACCAATCAGCTGTTACTTCTCCGCTTTTTAATGGGGCGAAACAGCAGCTCGGCAATGAGGATGAGCAATAAACTAGCCAGTGTGGTAAAGAATACTTTTCCGATGAAATACAGGAAGCTGCCAAAACTCATCCACTCCAGCAGTACCAGCCAGCTGTGGTGAAAGAGGGTTAGCATCACTACAAATAAAATGTAAGTGGTAAGGCCCATGCTGCGTACACTGGGGCTGCTGCCGGTTTTGAGTTCTTTGGTTTCGCCGGGCAGCAATAGTTTAAGCAAAGGCGTACGCAAGTAGGCCAGCCACAAGCAGGCCGAGGCATGCAAGCCGGGAGTTTTGGTAAATAAATCGAGGGCAAAGCCGGTGATAAAACCGATAATCAGCATGCCAGAGCGGCTCACATTGAAGGGTAGCCAAATGAGGTACAAAAAGTACAGGTAAGGGGTTACAAACCGGTGAAGTGCGGGCATGTGGTTTAGCACCAGTGCCTGCACCAGTATAAAAAATGTAAAGCGGATGATTTGTTTAACCGGTTCGCTCATGTTGCGGGCCTTGTGGCGGGTTATTGTTGCTGTTGTTTGTTGATGCGTTGTTCAATGTCTCGCTGCTCTTTCAGAAAAAGATTTTCAATCACATCTACATAATCAACGCTATAAAAATTATTGCCGGGTTTTACCTGCAGTTTGTAGTTGTTGCCATCGGTTTCCTTTTCCACTTTGGCTATCGTGCCTACCATAAGGCCGGCAGGGTAGTTGAGCGAAATATTGCTGGTGAGTACAGTATCGCCCACTTTCAGGGCCGTACTTTTTGGTATGCCTTTCAGTTGCAACAGGCCAGGGTTTTTGCCATCCCATTCCAGCAGGCCTGTGTTGCGTCCGTTTTTCAGCATTACGCTGGTGATGCTTTTGCGGTGCAGCAGGCTGCGTACAATGGCCATGTTGTCGCTTACGTCGGTTACCACGCCCACAATACCGCCGGCACTTACCACGGCCATTTCTGGTGCTATGCCTTGCAGGCGGCCCCTTTCAATGGTAATGAAGTTGTTTTGACTGGCCACCGAGTTGTTGATGACAGCGGCGGTACGCCACAGATATTTTCTGATTACCCGGCTCGAGTCAACCATGGCGGTATCCAACCGCAGGGTGGCACTCGTATCAATACTGGTAAAGTTTTCGGCCAGCAAATTGCGCAGCCGGTTGTTTTCTTCTGCCAGGCGTTTGTTATTGTCGGCCAGGCTA
The DNA here is from genome assembly GCA_020161435.1 of Bacteroidota bacterium. Taxonomy (GTDB): domain Bacteria; phylum Bacteroidota; class Bacteroidia; order Chitinophagales; family Chitinophagaceae; genus Phnomibacter. The sequence goes on from JAIUNV010000001.1 coordinate 532,843, forward strand.
AAGTAGGCCGCAATATTGCTGTAGCGTTTGTTGATGCTGCCGGTGGCATCATAAGCCCACTCCATGTATTTGGCCTGGTGGCTTTTGTTGTAGCTCACCAGCAAGGCAATACTGATAACCTGCAACAACAGGAACAGCAAGAATACCTGCAAGCGGCGGAGAAGAAGAAAAAAGTTACGCATGGAGTGTTATGCCAAAATAAAAAATTCCAAATTCCCAAACGGCGGTTGTGCAAGGCTGTTCACTGGAATTTGGAATTTTTGCTATGCTGCTTTTTATCGCATAATAAAAGGATACTTATCGTAGTGCTTAAGGGCAAGGCCGGTACCGCGTACCACACTCTTCAGCGGGTCTTCGGCAACATGTACGGGCAGTTTTATTTTGTTGCTCAGGCGCTTGTCGAGGCCACGCAGCATGGCACCACCACCGGTAAGGTAGAGGCCACGGCGATAGATGTCGGCAGCCAACTCAGGCGGGGTGGTTTCAAGGGCTTTCAAAATGGCTTCTTCAATTTTGAAGATGCTCTTATCCAGCGCCTCGGCTATTTCGGTATAGCTTACCATAATCTGCTTGGGAATGCCCGTTACCAGGTCACGACCATTTACAGGAATATCATCGGGCGGGCTGTCGAGGTCTTTCATGGCAGCACCAATCTGAATTTTAATTTGCTCGGCTGTACGCTCACCAATCAGCAGGCTGTGGTAGCGGCGCAGGGCTTCCATAATGTCGTACGTAAATTCATCGCCGGCAATACGAATGCTTTGGTCGCATACAATACCTGCGAGGGCTATTACGGTGATGCCGGTAGTACCGCCACCAATGTCGATAATCATGTTGCCCACGGGCTCTTCCACATCAATACCAATACCTAAGGCAGCGGCCATGGGTTCGTGAATGAGGTACACTTCTTTGGCACCGGCTTGCTCGGCGCTGTCACGAACGGCACGTTTTTCTACTTCGGTAATGCTGCTGGGAATGCAAATCATCATGCGCCAGCTGGGCGGAAACAACGGTTTTTTGGGATAGATTTTCTTGATCATTTCCCGAATCATGAGTTCAGCAGCGTTGAAGTCGGCAATTACACCATCTTTCAGCGGACGTACGGTACGGATGCTTTCATGCGTCTTTTCGTGCATGAGCAACGCTTTTTTGCCTACGGCCAGTACTTCTTTCGGATTGTTTCTATTAAGGGCAACGATGCTGGGTTCATTCACCACTACCTCATCGTTGTGGATGATGAGGGTGTTGGCGGTGCCCAGATCCATTGCAATTTCTTGCGTAAAAAAGTTGAAAATTCCCATGATGCTCCTCTGGAATCGAAATATTTAGAATGTTGGCAAAATTGCAGGAATAATGCGGATTAAACAAAGTAGACTATTGCCTGCCCCGGGCTGGTGTGGACAATATCCATGCCGAAGTACAGCAGCGGTATTTTGAGGCCCTTTCTTTTTTCTTTTTAACGCTTGTATCGCCCCCGGCCCTTGCAACCATGTTTTTCACTGCCATAGTGCTGGTTTTTCATGCCAGCCTTCCGCAACTGTCCGGCACCATCCGGCGCTTTATATTGAATTTCAGAAGCTTCGCTTTCTTAATAAAATTTATTTAACACTTCTTGTAAAAAATTAAAAAGTGCTGCTATCTTTATTTTCTCATTGCGAGATTACCTGCCTGCCATGCTTGAAAAGAAAGAGATATACAAACGCTCTATTGAGAAGTTTTTATACTTCAACAAAGAGATGTCCTGCGCTGACATGTGTGTGCAGCTCGACAAAAGCTTGCCGTTGGTAACCAAACTTGTAAATGAACTGATAGAAGAAGGCTTGGTAGTGGAAGCCGGTTTTGCGCAAAGCACCGGTGGCCGCCGTGCTCAAATGTTTCGCCTGCGTACCGATTTGATTTATGTAGTAGCGGTGGCCATGGACCAGCACGTAACCCGCATGGCTATTTTGGATGCCTCCAACCAGCTGATAGTACCCGAGGTAAAAGTGGAAATTCATTTGGCAGAAAATGCCAATGCACTGCAGGAGCTGACGCATCACTTACAGGCATTTGTGCAATCGTCAAATTTGCCGTTGGAAAAAATTGCCGGTATTGGTATTGGTATGCCGGGCTTTGTAGATGTGCACGAAGGTCGCAACCATTCTTTTTTGCCAGCTGGCAAGCAAAGTATTGTAGCTACCCTGCAGGCAGCCATTGGTTTGCCGGTAGTAATAGATAACGACTCCAGCCTGATTGCTCTTGCAGAGCAACGTTTCGGCGAAGCAAAAGATCAGCAGAATGCCATGGTGATAAACGTGAGCTGGGGTGTAGGATTGGGCTTGATTTTGAATGGTAAACTGTTTCGGGGCGATAACGGATTTGCAGGAGAGTTTAGCCATATACCCATGTTCACCAACAACAAGTTGTGCAGCTGTGGCAAAATGGGCTGTTTAGAAACAGAAGCTTCGATGGAAGTGATTGTAAACAAAGCATTGCAGGGCATTGCTAATGGTAGCCTTACCAGCATTAAAAACTTGAGCAAAGACCATTTGGAAGAAGCCTGTAATGCAGTGCTGCAGGCTGCTGGCAAAGGCGATCGTTTTGCGGTTGCTCTGGTAAGCGAAGTAGCGTATAATATTGGCCGTGGTGTGGCTATTCTCATACACCTGCTCAACCCTGGGCTGGTGGTACTAAGTGGCCGTGGAAGTATAGCTGGTAAGCTTTGGCTGGCACCCATACAACAAGCCATTAATGAAAACAGTATTCCCAAGCTGGCCGAAAACACAGTTATCAAAGTATCGGCACTGGGAAAAGAAGCACCCTTAATTGGCCCTGCCGCTTTGGTAATGGATCATTATGAAGAGCTGCAAAAAATAACTGCGAAAAAAACAGTAAAAATTGCCAAGACAGTATCAAAAAAAGTAGAGACAATTTAAATAACCCCGATTTGCTGAACAACCAAAATGAAAAATTATGAGAATGAAACCTCAGGCGTTATTATTTAGCCTGCTATTAGTGATGTGCTCCGCCATAGGGCTGGCGCAGCAAAAGCGAACCGTAAGCGGTTCGGTAAAAGATACAGATGGCCATGCAGTTGCACAGGCTTCTTATCTCATTAAAGGAACCAACGTGGGCGGTGTAACCGATGCCAACGGCCGGTTTTCTATTGCAGTGGATGGCAGCAATGCCGTACTGGTTTTTAGTTTTGTAGGTTTTACTACCGAAGAAGTAGCGGTGGGTACACAAACTACATTGACAGTGACGTTACAGCGCATTGATGCATCACTTAGCGATGTAGTGGTAACGGCCCTTGGTGTAAAACGCCAGAAAAAATCTTTGGGCTACGCTGTGCAGCAGGTGAAAGGTTCTACGCTGCTGGATGCCCGTGAACCCAACCTTACCAACGCTTTGAGTGGTGTGGTAGCTGGTTTGCAGGTTATCCGTTCCAGCAATGGCCCTGCCGGTTCTTCTAAAATTATTTTGCGTGGCAACAACTCGTTGACGGGTAGCAACCAACCACTGATTGTAGTGGATGGGGTACCTGTAGACAACTTTACCGGCGCCAGCAACAATGACTACTGGAACCCTTCATTGGACATGGGTAACGGTTTGGCCGACCTTAACGCTGATGATATCGAGAGCATTTCTGTGCTGAAAGGGCCATCAGCTGCGGCTTTGTATGGTACCCGTGCCGGTAATGGCGTTATTCTTATTTCTACCAAAACCGGTAAAAAGCAAGCTGGTTTGGGTATTACGCTTTCCTCTACATTGGGCTTCGAAAGCATTTTTACCAACCCCAAATTGCAGAAGGAATTTGGCCAAGGTTCGAATGGCATTTATGACCCGATTGGCGGTGCTAACTGGGGTCCCAAAATTGCTGGTCAGCAAGTAACCAACTGGGCCGGCGAAAAAGAAAACCTCCGCTCTTTTGATAACCTCAGCAATTTCTATCAGCAGGGTATTACACAAAACCACAACCTGTCTTTTCAGCAGCAGTACAAGTCTACTTCGGTGTATACTTCTTTCAACCGTTTTGAAGACCGCAGCATGATACCCGGTGCTAAGCTGACCCGTACTAACATTACTGGCAGAAGCGTTAGCAAGTTTGGTAAAGATGATAAATGGACTATTGATACCAAAGTACAATATTCACAAGCAGATGCCCGCAACCGCCCTATGGGTGGCAACAACTGGAACAACGCCTCTTCCATGTTGTACTCTTTCCCCAACACGGTTGACATTACCCGCTTTAAGGCTGGTAGCGATCAGTTTGGCAACATGATTTGGTATAACACTACCGGCAATCAGCTCAACCCTTACTGGGCAAAAAGCAACAACCTGAATAGCGACATCCGTGATCGTTTCATTATGACGGCTTCTTTGAAGTACAACATTACTGATTGGATGGATGTAGAACTGAAAGGTGGCTCTGATATGTACACCAACAACGGCGAAGCGAAAACTTACTCTGGTAGCCCTTTAACAACTACTGGTCGCTACAGTCTTGGTAAGTCTACCTTCAACGAAACCAACTATAGTGCTATGCTCAGTGCCCGCAAAAACAATTTGTTTGGCAAGTTGGGTGGTAATGCCAGCGTAGGTGGCAACCTGATGAAGCAAAAAGCTTCTGGCCTCAGCAGTAATGCCGGCGAATTGGAAGTGCCCAATTTGTTTAGCATCAACAACAGCAGAGGAACACCCGGTTTCTCTCAAAGCTTTAGCGAACGTCGCATCAATTCAGTTTACGGTACTGTTGGTGTAAACTGGGATAGTTATGTATTTCTGGATGCCACTTTCAGAAACGACTGGTCTTCTACTTTAAGCAAAGCCAACCGTTCTTTCTTCTATCCTTCAGTTAGCTTGTCGTATGTGTTTACCGACATGTTTGATAAGATGGGTGTTGATTTGCCCAAATGGCTTTCTTATGGTAAGCTGCGTGGTTCTTATGCTGCTGTGGGTAATGACTTGTCGCCTTATCAACTGTACAACGTGTACAGCATTGGCCGCGACCCCAATGGCAACACCACTGCCAGCCGCAATTCAATTTTGTTTGATGCCAACGTGAAAAACGAACTGATCAAATCTGTTGAAGCAGGTGCAGAACTTCGTTTCTTCGGCGGAAGATTTGGTGTCGATTTCAGCTACTATAAATCAAATGCTACCAACCAGTTGATTAACCTGCCTATGGACCCAACCAGTGGTTACAGTGCTCGTAAAATCAACGCTGGTGATATTCAGAACAAGGGTTTTGAAATTATGGTGGATGGTCAATTGTTGCAAAACAAAAACGGTTTCAACTGGAACATCAGTGCCAACTTTAGCCGCAACCGCAACCTTGTGAAGGACATTTACAGTGCAGGCAACGTAACCCAGTACCGCTTAGGTGGTTTTGACGACGTAGGTATCCTCGCTGTTCAAAATGCTTTGTATGGCGAAATCTACGGTAGCAAATTCTTGCGTGTAGAAGACAAAGGAAGCGCCAATTACGGTCAGCTCATTTTGAGCAGCACTGGTTTGCCTCAGCGTGGTGCACAAAACGTTCGTTTGGGCAACCAGCAAGCTACCGGCCTCATGGGTATTACCAACACATTTGGCTACAAAGGTTTGACTTTTGCCTTCCTGGTGGATGCCCGTTTTGGTGGTCAGATTTTCTCTGCCACACATGTATACCTGCAAGGCAATGGCTCTAGCAGTGTAACTGTGAAAGACGGCGACCGCAAAGACTTTGTAGTAGCTGGTGTAGTGCCTGATGGCAGCGGCGGTTACAAAGCCAATACCGTTTCAACAACGCCTCAGCTCTACTGGCAAGCCATTTCACAAACCGGCAATCTCGGTATTTCTGAAGCCAACTTGTACGATGCTACCAACATTCGTTTGCGTAACGTTCAGCTGAGTTATGATATTCCAAAATCATTCCTGGGCAAAAACTTTATTCAAAGAGCTAAAGTGGGTGTGTCTTGCAACAACGTGTGGATGATTAAGAGCCACATGAATGGCCTCGATCCTGAATCTGTGTTTGCAACGGGTACCAATGCTACTGGTTTCGAAAACGCCAGTCCTCCCACCAACCGCACTTTCTTAATCAACCTCAGCCTCAGTTTCTAACCGCTATCAAAACAGAAAACACATGAAAAGACCATTATATAAAGCAGGATTATTGGCGGCTACCATTGCGGTGTTTGCCTCCTGTAAAAAGTTTGATGACATCAACATCGACCCGCAAGCAGCCAATGCCGATCAGGTGCAGGTGGAATACTTCATCAACAACTCCATGATTGGTGCACAAATGGATCCGCATATTGCCGAACGTGTATTTGTGCTGTACTGGAAAACAGCCGGTCACCAGCAGGCATCTGGCGGTATCTCCTCCGGTGCTGCCAACGATGGCTGGAGCAGTGATTACTACAGCTACATATCTGGCTGGCTCAACTCTATCAACACCGGTATTCAGGTGGCGCAAGAAAAAATAGCAGCCGGTAATGTAAAACCATATACCAACAATCTGTTGCAGGTTGCCCGTATTTGGCGTGCCTATCTCATGAGTGAGCTTAGCGACAACTTCGGTCCTATTCCTATCAACGGTTTCCAAGGTGTAAACCCAGAGTTTGCTGATGTAAAAACAGTGTACTACTATTTGCTGAGCGAACTGTCTGATGCCAGTACCAAGTTGGATGTGAACATTTCTAATCCATCTAATTTGGCAAAGCAAGACCCAGCGTATGGATACAACTACAATTTGTGGAAGCGCTATGCCAACTCCATGCGGTTGCGTTTGGCCATGCGCCTGAGCGAAGTAGATGCTGCTAAAGCAAAGGCTGAATTTGAAGCTGCTGCAACTGGTATTTTGATTACCGATGCTGCTCAAATGTTTCAGGTGCAGGAAAAACCAGGTTGGGATGCCCTTACTGGTGTGATGAGCCGCGAATGGAATGCCCAAATGCTGCCTGTTGCTCTCGATAACATCATGTTTGGTTTGGGTGGTGTAAAATCTGCCGATCAGGTTGGTGCTGCCATGCAGGCTTCTATCAAGCCAGCTGGTTATGTAGGTAAAAAATTCGATCAACACTTATCGCAAAAAACCAACAACCCACGTGCCGGTTTCTGGTACGATGGATTGCCCAACAGCATCGATCCACGTGCCTACAAGGCTTTTGTGATTCCCGGAGATTTCAACAACCCTGCTTTTTGTGCCTATCCTTCATGGGATAATTCATCTAAAACAACTGTACGGAAATTGTTGGCTTCGCCATCAAACGCTGCAGATATTGATGTAGATGCAACGTATACCTGGAACTCTTACAATGCCGGCGACTGGGGTACTATTGGTGCCCGCAACCAGGTAAGAGGTTGGGCAGGTTCATATCCTCGTTTGGCATTGCAGTTCCGCAACAGCACCAGCAAGCGTGTATTCTTCGCACCATGGGAAACCTACTTCCTGCTGGCCGAAGCTGCTGAGCGTGGCTGGACAGTACCTATGAGTGCTAAAGTGGCCTACGAAGCAGGTATCGCTTCAAGCTTTGCTTACTGGGGTGTGAGCAACCATCTGGCTGCTTACCTCGCCTCTAACGATTACAATGCATTGGGTACTTCTGTAAACTATGATCACATTACTGAGCCAGGCGCATCACGTACCATGAGTTATGTAGATGGTTATACCAATACAGCTGGTACTGCAACCATTGCTTATCCCAGCAATACATTGTACAAAAATGGTGCTGTAAGAAACGATCGCCTTACGAAGATCATTACCCAGAAGTTTATTGCGCAAACACCATGGTTGCCATTGGAAGCATGGAACGACCACCGTCGTTTGGGCTTGCCTTTCATTGAAAACCCATGTATTGAGAACCCGCTGGTAACCATGCCTGCACTCAATAGCGGCAACTACATGACAAGCAACGTGAAGTTCTTCCCGCAGCGCCTCATCTATCCTTCTGGATTGAAGAACAGCAATGCCAATGGTTACACTCAGGCACTGCAGTTCCTGGGCGGCGCCGACGATGTGTTTACTTCATTGTGGTGGGCTAAGAAATAACACTGTTCAGCGTTAGTGATATTGACAAAATAAGCCTGCCATTTGGCGGGCTTATTTTTTGACTAAGACATAAAGATTTTTTTGCACTCATTTTTAGATTACAAAGCCATGAAGAGATTGAATTTAACCATGCTGGTTTGGATGTGTTGTTGGGCAATGGCATGGGCACAGCCGGTGAATTATGCCAAAATGGTAAACCCGTTTATTGGAACCGGTGGCCACGGCCATACTTATCCCGGTGCCAGCGTACCGTTTGGTATGATGCAGCTCAGCCCCGATACCCGATTGGAAGGATGGGATGGTTGTGGTGGTTATCATTACAGCGATTCGTTGATGTACGGTTTTTCGCATACACACCTCAGCGGTACCGGTGTGGCCGATTATTGCGATCTGTTGCTCATGCCTTTTACTGGTGCTGTGCAGTGGAAAAACAAAGACTACGCTTCTCCATTCCGGCATGCTACAGAAAAAGCCAATGCCGGTTATTACGAAGTGCAGTTAGACAAGCATAATATTCATGCAGCGGTTACTACCAGCGTTCGTTCGGGCATGCATCAATACCGTTTTCCGGCAGGTACTGCCACAGGCAAAGTGCTGATTGATTTGCAACACCGCGACGAAGTGTTGGAGTCTTCATTAGAAATCGTAAATGCGTATGAGTTACGGGGCATGCGCCGCAGCAAATCATGGGCTGCCGACCAGCATGTGTATTTCTACATCCGGTTCGAAAAACCAATTGCTTCGTATGGCATTGCCAACGATGATGTAGAACAAGCTGGTAAAAAAACAATGACAGGCAAAAACGTGAAAGCATGGTTATCGTTTGCATTGAATGGTGCCGAAACATTACGCCTGAAAGTGGGTATTTCTGGTGTAAGCATGGCCAATGCCAAACTCAACCTCGATACAGAAATCAAAGACTGGAATTTCAACGCCCTGCGGGCAAAAGCCGAAGCTGCCTGGAATAAAGAGTTGGGAAAAATTGCCGTGAAAGGTGGTACGAAAGATCAGCAAACCATTTTCTATACTGCCTTGTACCACACCATGCTGGCGCCGAATGTTTACACCGATGTAAACGGAGACTACAGGGGCACCGATTTGAAAGTGCATAAAGCCACGAACTTTACGAATTACTCCGTTTTCTCTTTGTGGGATACGCACCGGGCTTTGCATCCCTTACTCAGCATCATCGACCGCAAACGCACATTGGATTTTGTACAAACATTTTTGAAACAACACCAACATGGCGGCATGCTGCCAGTGTGGGAGCTGAGTGGCAACGAAACCTTTTGCATGATTGGCTACCACTCTGTACCGGTGATTGTAGATGCGTACAACAAAGGCATTAAAGGTTTTGATACACAACTGGCCTTACAAGCAATGACTGCTTATGCCGGTAGCAATCGCTTTGGTTTGGATGCCTACCGCAAGCATGGTTTTATTGGTAATGAAAAAGATCATGAGAGTGCTTCTAAAACGGTAGAATATGCTTACGATGATTGGTGCATTGCCGAATTTGCCAAAAGCATTGGCAACAAAGAAGTGTACAACGAATACTACCAACGGGCCCACTACTACCGCAATCTTTTTGACCCGACTTCCAAGCACATTCGGGGTAAAATGCAGGGCCTGTGGTACAATCCGTTTAAGCCCGGCGAAGTCAACAATTTCTTTACCGAAGGCAACTCCTGGCATTATTCTTTTTCTGCGCAGCAAGACATTAGCGGCCTTATTAAACTGCATGGCGGTGATGCCGAATTCTTGAAGCAACTCAACCTGATGTTTACCACCACCGAACCCATGAGTGGTCGTGATCAGGCCGATGTAACGGGTCTCATTGGCCAGTATGCACATGGCAACGAACCGAGCCATCACATTGCGTATTTGTTCAACTATGCAGGACAGGCCTGGCGTACACAAGAATTGATTCATCGCATTTGTACAGAATTCTACACCAACCAACCCGATGGATTGATTGGCAACGAAGACTGCGGTCAAATGAGTGCATGGTTTGTAATGAGTGCTATGGGTTTCTATCAGGTTACACCGGGTAGCAATCAGTATGCATTGGGTACGCCATTGTTCGATGAAGTAAAAGTGTCGTTGGAAAACGGAAAGCAATTTGTGATAAAAGCGAATGGCAGAACTACCAATAACTTTTATGTACAATCAGCAAAGTTGAATGGCAAGTCATACAGTCCCACATTCATTCGTCACAGCGATATTGCCAATGGTGGGGTGTTGGAAATGCAAATGAGCAGCCAGCCCAACCTGCAGCGTGGTGTGGCCATGCAAGATCGCCCGGCTACGCAGCTGAACGATGATGCGTTTGTAACTGTGCCTTCATTGGCTAACAACAGCAACAAATTTGCCGGCAGTACGCAGGTAGAATTTCAACCCGTAGCCAATGACGTTACTATTTACTACCGCATACGAAAAGCGGGTGAGCAAGGCGGCACCTATCAGCTTTACAAACAACCGTTTACCCTTACCGAAACCGTGGATGTTGATTTTTATGCGCAAAAGAATCAGGTAAAAAGCCGTGAAGTATCACAGCAGTTTTACCGCATTCCTGCCGATAAGGACATTACTGTTTTGAGCAAGGTAAATACCATGTATTCTGGTGGTGGTAATGGTATGCTCATTGATGGCATACTCGGTACAGAGCATTGGCGTGGCGGCGAGTGGCAGAGTTACTTCGACAGCAACTTTGAAGCCATTGTTGATTTACGTCAATCCAAGAACGTGAGTTTTGTGGGCGTACATGTGTTGCAAGATGTAAGCCCGTGGATTGTGTATCCTAAAGAAGTGCAGTTTGCCTACAGCAACGATGGCCAAAATTGGCAACCACTCACTACTGTAGCCAATAAAATTGATGCGACTGTAAAAGGCCCTGAAGTACAAACGCTGGGTGCCAATGTAACAGCTAATGCACGTTATGTAAAAGTAACTGTAGTAAACGGCGGCCTGCTGCCTGCCTGGCACGAAAGCGCCGGTAAACCTTCGCACCTGTTTATTGATGAAGTGATTGTGAAATAATGTGCTGCCTGAGCGAAAGGCCTGTTGACATTGTCAGCGGGCCTTTTTTGATGTTAAAAGCTTTTGCTGAAATCAGGCAACCATTACATTGCAACTTCTGGTAATAGATTTACGAATGCTGAAATTAGATTTCATGAAAAAACTGTGGGTGCTTTATGTAGGTATGATGATGACGGTTGCAGGAATGGCCCAGCAATTGTCGGTTGCTACTTTTAATATCCGTTTGGATGTAGCCAGCGACAGCCCGAACCACTGGAAAAACAGAAAAGAAAAAGTGGTGTCGCAGGTGTTGTTTCACCAGTGGGATGTGTTGGGAGTGCAGGAAGCGTTGCCCAATCAGGTAGCCGATTTAAAAGCCTTGCTGCCAACGTATGGCTTTACCGGTGTAGGCCGCGAAGACGGCGATAACAAAGGAGAATTTTCCGGCATCTTTTACAAAAAAGAAAAACTGGAACTATTGGCTTCCGAAACATTTTGGTTGAGCCTGACACCCACCGTGCCCGGTAGCAAAAGCTGGGATGCTGCCATTACCCGCATCGTTACCTGGGCTAAATTCAAGCACAAAAAGTCGGGTAAAATTTTCTATCATTTCAATACGCATTTCGATCACATAGGGCAGGAAGCCCGCCGGCAGAGTGCACACATGCTGTTGCAAAAAGTAAACAGCATTGCTGGCAATACAGCAGCCATCATCACCGGCGATTTTAATGCACAACCGAAAGATGAACCCATTCGCATCATCGTGGATGAAACCAATCCGTTGCACCTTACCGATGCGAAAGCCCTCAGCAAAAATGGCCATTACGGACCAGTGGGCACCTTCAATGGTTTTGGGCCAAAAGAAAAAGATGAGGCACCTATCGACTACATATTTATGAAAGGCAAATGGCAGGTATTGCAACACGCCACCATTTCACAAACATGGGGTGGCCGTTTTGCTTCCGATCATTTTGCGGTAATGGCTGTTGTAATGTTGGGTAAGTAACAGCGGAGATTTTCGAACAACAAATAACAAATGACAAATCAGGATTTTACATTGGAAGAATGGCTCCGCAAACACCAGGCGCAGTTTTATCCGTTGGTACCATTTGATGCAGCCGCCGACCGCTTGCTGGCTATGGATTTTACCGAAGCCAATGCTGCCCTTACTGCTGATGTGCTCAACAATACCTCAGCGTTTAGTGCCTATGTAACCGCACAGTTGCAAGCCGCAGGTGCCCGCTATGGCTATGGTGGCTATAATGAGCACCGAACCGTCTACAGCCGGTCGCCACACTTTAGCGATGCTGCTGGTGGTGAGCCACGCCGCCTGCACCTGGGCATGGATATTTGGGGGCCAGCCGGTACACCTGTGTATGCGCCGGTGAGTGGCATGGTGCACAGCTATGCGTACAACAACAATCCCAGCGATTATGGTGCCACAATCATCCTAAGTCACCAGCTGGATGGACGACAGTTTTATACGTTGTACGGCCACCTGAGCCTGGCCGATTTAACCCTTGCTAAAGAAGGGAATTACATAGTGGCCGGCCAATTGCTGGCGCATTTTGGCGAACCCCATGAAAATGGCAACTGGCCACCGCACCTGCATTTTCAGGTGATAGAAGATATTGGTTTGAATGAAGGTGATTACCCCGGCGTTTGCCGCTACAGCGAAAAAGAATTTTACCTGCGTAACTGCCCCAACCCCGATGCCATTATACAATGGCAACAATGGCTGGGCTAAAATTGGAGGCAATTGCCCAAAACATTAGGTTTGCACAAATTTTAAAGCATTCGCATTATGGCACACGAAGGACATACTTCTACTGGCTTTGGCAAAAACACCAACGGATTGGGTCTTTTCATTGTAGCTGCAGTACTGGTTTCATTTGTACTGGTAGCCTGGGGTTTATGGAACAAAGGCGCCGCAGAAGACAATTGGTACCGTTTTGAGCACAAAGAAGCTGCTGCCCATGGCGAACATGGCGCTGCCGCCGAAGGTCATGGTGCCGCTCCTGAAGCTGCGCATACCGCCGCGGCTACCGATAGCACAGCACATACCGATGCCACAGACAGCACTACACATGCTGCTGATACTACGCATGCTGCACATTAATTGAACCTCTTTGGTTGATAAAAACAGCGTCTGCTTCTTATTGGAGCAGACGCTGTTGCTTTTGTAGACATGCCCACGGAATAGTATTGATGCAAAAAAAGACTGTGCATCTGTGGCTAATCTTTTTCGCCACGAATGCACAGATTTAAATAAGTGATTATCGCTTTTCTACCTTGTTGTAAAAGCCACCGAAGTTGGCCAGCTTCACGCCATCTTCCTGGTAAAATTCACCGGGAAATCCGAGTTCAATTTTGCTGATGGCGTCCAAACGTTGCAGGTGTTCTTTGCTCAGCTGTAAGCCTATCACACCAAGGTTATCCTGCATTTGGCTCAGCTTGGTAGCACCCACAATGGGTATGGAAGAAAAACCTTGCTGCATGGTCCATGCCAGTGCTACCTGACCCGGAGTGGTGCCTGTTTCTTCAGCTATTGCCATCACTTCTTTGGTTATGGTAACGGCTTGTTCGTTTAGGCGTTTGCTGCTTTCTTTAATACGGCCAGGGTCGTTGCGTAAATACTTGCCCGTTAAGGCACCGCCGGCCAGTGGCGCCCAAGGTGTTACGGTAAGGCCAAAGTGCTTGGCCATGGGTATCAGGTCACGTTCGGGGGTGCGTTGCAGCAGGCTGTATTCTACCTGCAGGGCCACAAACTGACTCCAGCCCATCAGCTCTGCCATGGTTTGGCCTTTGGCCACCATCCATGCCGGTGTATCGCTGATGGCGATGTAGTTCACTTTTCCCTGACGCACTAAATCATCGAGGCCACGCAGCACTTCATCCATGGGGGTGAGGGCATCCCAAATGTGGAGGTACAGTACATCAATAAAATCGGTGTTGAGGCGCTTGAGGCTTTGCTCTACACTGCGCATCATGTTCTTGCGGTTGTTGCCACTGGCATTGGGGTTGGTCTGGTTGTCGTACAGGCTGTACTTGGTGGCCACTACCCAATAGTCGCGGTCACGTTGGTTGATAAACGCTCCCACAATTTCTTCACTCATACCATCCTGATAACGGTTGGCCGTATCCAAAAAATTGCCACCGGCATTGCCAAATGCTTCCATAATGCCGAAGCTGGCTTTTTGATCTACACCCCAGGGTGTGGCGGTGCCAAAACCCATGGTGCCGAGGCAGAGTTCACTTACTTTGAGGCCACTGCGGCCAAGGAGTTTGTATTGCATTGTCTTGTTTTAAACGAGTTCTTTTATACAGGCTGCTATCCGGATGTAACTGTTAATCAGTAGCCTATTTGTACATACAAATGGTAGCGTAAAAAAGATCACACCTTTAGTTTGTCGGTCATTTGGCAAATGCTGCTCACCAAAGCAGTGCTTTCACGGTCGCCCAATTGTGCAGCATAGCGTTCATGAAAATCTTGTCCGCAGGCCTTCAATGCCGGCAGCATGTCCTTGCCTTTGGGCGTAGGATATACATTGGTGATTTTGCCTTCTGTAGTACGTACCACCAGCTTTTTTTCTTCCAGCTTTTCTATCAGGCGGGTAATGGTGCTGGGGGTGAGCTGCAATTGCTCTACCAAAAAACTGGGTTGCACACCCGGCTCTTCTATCGCAATCATCAGCAGGTAGCCATGGCTGGGGCTGAGGCCAACAGGTGCCCAGCATTCGGTGGCCAGTTTTTCCACTTTGCGGCTGAGGGCACTGCTGGCAAAATACAGGCACTGGCTATATCGGCTATCGCATGCTTTCATGTAAAAAATTTGCTGCTTTGCAAAGGTAAAGCCTATTCATTTGTACATACAAACATTGGGATAAATATTTAGCACACCCTATTTGCCGAATGCTCACATTTGTAATTCCAAGTCATGAGCAATCCGAATTTGAATACCGATAGCAACAACCAGAATGCCGCAGAACGGGAGTTTGAAAACGCCATCCGGCCGGCAGCCATTGCGGAGTTTAGCGGCCAGCCACAGCTGATTGAAAACCTGGTGATTTTCATTAAAGCAGCTAAAATCCGCGGCGAGGCATTGGACCATGTGCTGTTTCATGGACCTCCCGGATTGGGTAAAACCACCCTCAGCCGCATTGTGGCCAATGAGTTGGGTGTAAGCATTAAAGAAACCAGCGGCCCGGTAATTGAAAAGCCCGGCGATTTGGCGGGTTTGCTCACCAGTCTGGAGCCCAACGATGTGTTGTTCATCGACGAAATTCATCGGCTGAGTACCGTGGTGGAGGAGTATCTCTACGCGGCCATGGAAGACTTTCGCATCGACATCATGATTGACAGCGGCCCCAGTGCCCGCAGCATCCAAATCAACCTCAATCCTTTTACGCTGATTGGGGCTACCACCCGCAGTGGTTTGCTAACGGCGCCATTGCTCAGCCGCTTTGGTATCAAAAGCCGGTTGGAGTATTACAACCACGATACGCTGCGCAAAATCATTTTACGGGCAGCGGGCATTTTACAAGTAGAAATCAGCGAAGATGCAGCTGGCGAAATCAGCCGCCGCAGCCGCGGTACACCCCGCATTGCCAATGGATTGCTGCGCCGGGTGCGAGATTTTGCACAGGTGCTCAACGATGGGCAAATAGACATCGGCATTACCCAGCATGCTCTCAAGGCACTGAATGTTGATGAGCATGGCCTCGATGAAATGGACAACCGCATTTTGCTCACCATCATCGATAAGTTTAAGGGCGGTCCCGTGGGCATCAACACCATTGCTACAGCGGTGGGTGAAGAAAGCGGCACCCTAGAAGAAGTGTACGAACCCTTTTTGATACAGGAAGGCTTTTTGCAACGTACCCCCCGCGGCCGCGAAGTAACGGCCAAGGCTTACAGCCACTTGGGCAGAAAACGACCCGGCAGTGCCGCCAGTGGATTTTTGTTTGAGTAACGCTTACAGGTTTATGCCGCCCAACTGTCGGTAATCTTCCCGTACCGGGGTGAAAATATCTACCAACACACAGTCGGTGATGGCTTCACCGCCATGCTCGGTGCCACCGGGGATATGGCAAAATTGCGTGGCATCCAGCACCTGTGTTTCTCCGGCAATGGTCATGACAAACTGCCCGCTGATAACGAACGACATTTGTGCATGCGGGTGCTGGTGCAGGGGCACTTTGTTGCCCGCCTCCACCGTAATCCAGTTGATGGTTTGCCCTTCGGTATGAATGAGCTTGCTGAAAAATCCGGGGGCTATTTCTTTGGTGTCGATGTTGCTGAAAGCATGGAAATGTTGGGGCATGATTCGCAAGTTTAATAGTTCACGAGTTTACGAGTTCACAAGTTGTATCGGCAACACTTACTTAAAATCCGCCATGCTGATGCGTTGCTGGCAAAAGGAAATTTCCTGTTCGTCGTTGCTGGCAATGAGTACCAGTTTATCGTGGGTGTATTGCTGCATCCATTGGTGGTACATCTCAATGCCCTTGGTGTCGAGGTTGCTGGTGGGCTCATCGAGCAGCAATACGGGGGCGGCACTCAATATGCTTTGCGCCAGTTTTACCCGCTGTTTCATACCGCTGCTGAAGGCCCGTATTTGTTTTTGCGTAGCAGCTTCCAGCCCCATGAGGGCAATGATGCTCTTGGCATCGAGGCCGGGCAGCCAGGGTTTGAAGCTGCCATGAAACTGCAGCATTTCCAGCAGGGTGAGTTCTTCAATAAGTTCGAGGTAAGGGGTGCAAAAACTCAGCAGCGGATATTGTTTTTCATCCGGCACAGGCTGGCCATTGTGTTGCCAGCTAATGCTGCCTTCGCTTTTTTCTACAGCGCCGCCTATTACCTGTAGCAATGTGCTTTTTCCCGAGCCATTGGCGCCTGTAATGGCTACGGGTGCATTACTCTGCAGCACGGCATTCACCTTCCTGAAAATCCAGTGGTGGTTGAAGCGTTTGCCCACTTGTTGAAGCGTAATCTGCATCATGGTTGTTGCAAAAAAATCCTCCGCGAAGGAGGATTCAAAAAGTTATTCGTCGAGGGCACCCTTGGTAAACCGCTTAATGATACCGCGGCCACTTTCGCGGATGAAGGTGACGATTTCGTCCCGTTCATCGTTGATGGGCAGTTCTTCTTCAATGTACTCGAGGGCCTGCGTGGTGTTCATGCCCTTGTTGTAAATGCAACGGTACACGTCGAGAATCTGGTTGATTTGCTGGTTGCTGAAACCGCGGCGTTTGAGGCCTACGGAATTTACCCCGGCATAGCTGAGCGGTGTACGACCGGCTTTGATATACGGCGGCACATCTTTACCCACCAACGAACCACCAGACACAAATGCATGCTGGCCAATTTTTACAAACTGGTGAATGGCGCTCACCCCACCTACTACGGCCCAATCGCCCATGGTTACGTGGCCGGCCATTTGGGTGTTGTTGCTCATAATGCAATTGTTGCCAATAATGCAATCGTGGGCAATATGGCTGTAGGCCATAATGAGGCAGTTGTTGCCCACCTGTGTTTTGCCCCGGTCGCTGGTACCACGGTTGATGGTGACAAACTCACGGATGGTGCAATTGTCGCCCACTTCTACGGTGGTTTTTTCACCCATAAACTTCAGGTCTTGTGGAGTAGCGGCAATAACCGCACCGGGAAAAATGCGACAATTTTTGCCAATGTGGGCACCTTCCATTATGGTGACGTTGCTACCAATCCAGGTGCCTTCTCCAATGCTGACGTTGCCGTGGATTACGGTAAATGGGTCCACTTTTACGTTGTCGGCCAGGCGGGCATCGGGGTGGATGTATGCGAGAGGGTGAATCATATTGATGAGTTGGCTACGGTAGTTTTGGCACCGTTGGCCGTTTAAAAACAGGCAAAAATAGGGCGGTTGGCCGTTTTGCAAGGGTTTAACTGCTCAAGGTCACCGTTTTAGCGTTTTCTACACAAGCTTACCGCTTCACCAGTTGGGCTACCATGTCGGCCTCGGTACACACTTTATTGCCCACAATTACTGTTCCTCTCATTACACAAATGCCGCGGCGGATGGGCTCTATCAACTCCAGTTTCATGAGCATGGTATCGCCGGGCTTTACCATGGCTTTGAACTTACAGTTATCTATTTTCAAAAAATAGGTATTGTATTCGCCGGGAGGCATAGCGTTAATACATAAGATGCCACCGGTTTGTGCCAGTGCTTCAATTTGCAATACACCTGGCATTACCGGGTTGTTGGGAAAATGACCCTGGAAAAACCACTCGTTGTAAGTCACGTTTTTCACCCCGACGATTTCGGTGCTGGTCAGCTCAATGACTTTATCAATCAGGAGGAACGGGAAACGATGTGGCAGTGTTTTTTCGATGGCAGCCAAATCGTACACCGGCGGCAACGTAGGGTCGTAGCTCGGCATGTCTTTGGCATGCTTGTTCTTTTTGATGTATTGTTTTACCAGCTTGGCAAATTCCACATTGGCGGCATGGCCGGGGCGATGCGCAATGATGTGCGTTTTTACGGGATAGCCAATCAGGGCCAGGTCGCCCACCACGTCCAGCAGTTTGTGCCGGGCCGGTTCGTTGGGAAAACGCAGCTTCAGGTTGTTGAGGTAGCCTTCGCCTTGTATTTCAATATTGTCTTTTTTGAAGGCAGCTTTCAGTTTCACTTTCGCTTCTTCGGTTATTGGCTTATCTACCACCACAATGGCGTTGTTGATGTCGCCGCCTTTTACCAGGTTGTGGTCGAGCAGCATTTCCAACTCATGCAAAAACACAAATGTGCGGCAAGGCGCAATGGTGTTTTTGAAATCGCTGAGGTGCTTGAGCTGGGCATGTTGCGTGCCCAATACGGGGCTATTAAAATCGATAAGTGTAGTCACTTTGTATTCTGCAGAAGGCAGGGCGGTAATTTCTACGCGGCGGGCTTCATCGCAATACTGAATGTTTTCGCTGATGGTGTACCACTGTTTGGCGGCTTCTTGTTCTTCTACGCCTACTTCTTCAATGGCTTCAATAAAAGGCATGCTGCTGCCATCCATGATGGGAATTTCAGGACCGTTGATTTCGATGTGGCAGTTGTCTACACCAAGGCCAACCAATGCTGCCAGCACATGCTCCACAGTACTTACCCGGGCACCGTTTTCTTCGAGGGTGGTGCCGCGGCTGGTGTCAACTACCAGGTCGCAGTCGGCTTTAATGGTGGGTTGGCTGGGCAGGTCGATGCGCTGAAAAACGAAGCCATAGCCGGGTTTGGCCGGTTTCAGGTTCATGTTTACATAGGCACCGGTGTGCAGGCCGGTACCTTCTACGCTTACCACGCCACTCAAAGTATGTTGCTTATCCGGGTTGAACGTGCTACTCATGTACAGGTTAATGTTGGTCAGAAATTGCGGCAAATATAACCATTGCGGCCGGAGCAGCCATTGGTGGCTGTATGCTGGCTGCAAAAGCAATTGGCTAATGACTATTTCGGAAAATGCTACGCAGGATTATTAGCGTCTGCTGAAGAGGCCGTGTTTTCGTTGAGTGTTCCATTTTTGCGCAGCCAATCTATCACCAACCGGGCCTGATTGTAGCTCACATTATTGCCGAGAATTTGTCGTACCTCGGCTGCTTGCGTGGTGCCGGTTTCCTGTTGCACTTCGGCAATTTGCTGAAACAATGCTTCGGTTATGAGTACAGCTTTATCGATACTGCCATCCAATACATACGGTATCAAATGCCCTTCGATGGTGCCTGGCTGCAAACCACGGGCAGCGGCTATTTCGGCCACACTCATGCCTTGCTGCAACAGTTGCAGGCTTTGTGCCTGCGTAGGAATTTTTGGTGCTGCGGTGTCCGTTTTTTCTTTGCGCTGGCGCTTGGGCGTTTTGTCGGAGATGTGGCTGGTCAGGTCATGGGCTTCGCAATAGGCTACAATGAGTGCCAGAAAATCGGCTCCGTATTGTTCCACTTTTTGCTTGCCAAAACCAGAGATGAGCAAAAGCTCTTTTTCGTTTTGGGGTAAATAAGTCACCAGTTCGATCAGCGTACTCATGTTGGCTACCATGTAGGCAGGTTTGCCTTCATCGGCACAAATCTGGTCACGTAGTTGTTTTACCTGTTGAAACAGCTGCGGATGCGGCACATCAGCATAAGCATGTTGTCGCTTGGTGACGGTGTACGCCTGCCCAATCACTTCTTTAATGTTGATGGTAGACTTGGCCCTTAGCAACGCATGTGTATCGTAGCCTTTGTGGCAGGCCTGCATGTACAGCTGCCATTGGGTAGCGGCCTTCAGTGCTTCGGCCAAGGCGGCTTCAAATTCTTCTGCCAGCTCTTTGCTGTCTGTTACAGCAGGTTGCTCCCGTATGCCTTTGATAATGCCTTCGAGCTGTGCCCCAAACCAATCAGCTGCTTTTTGAATGCGGTCTTGCAGGGGTACATGTGTTTCAAAACTTTCTGCATAACCCTGTGTGAGTTGTGCCAGTTGTTGTTGAAACTTATTCGATGTTTCTGCCAGCTGTTGTATTTGTGCCTGCCAGTTTTTTATCCAGCTGTCCGCTGCTTCGCCATAAGCACCTGCATGGTTGTTGATGACCGAAGCCAAAGCTGCAGCTGCTTTTTGCAAGGGCATTGCATCGATGGCCCGTTGCAACAGTTGCAATTGAAAACGGTTTCGGCTGGCTGCAAATGCTTGTTGCAATTGTAGCGCAGTTCCTGCTGTGGAAGCGTATTGCTGCACCCGTCCATCCACTTTTACGGCTTGTGGCGGTACAGGTGTACGCAGCACCATGCCTTCCAACGTTTTGCAGCGACTGAGGGCTACATATACCTGCCCGGCCGAAAATGATTTGGCTGCATCAATAATGGCATGCTCAAACGTAAGACCCTGACTTTTGTGAATGGTGACAGCCCAGGCCAATCGCAGGGGATATTGGGTAAAAGAGCCAATCTCTTTTTCCTCTACTTGCTGCAAAGTTTTGTTGAGGCTATACTGTACATTGCGCCACACTTCCCGTTGTACGCTAATGGGTTTGTCGTCGCCTTTGCAATGCACTTCTATGCGTTCATTATCCAATGTAGTTACAATGCCAATCTTGCCATTGAAATAGCGTTTATTCACGGTGTCATTTTTCAGAAACATAACCTGTGCTCCTTTTTTGAGCTGTAAGGTTTGCTCCGCCGGAAAATTCTTTTCCGAAAATTCACCGTCTACATTGGCCTCGTAGTTATGCAATGAACCTGGCAATGCTTCCAGCGCTTGATTGTTGATGCTGTCGGCTGTGGCGTTATGCGTAGTCAGTGTGATGTAATCTTTATCGACGGGTATGCGGAAATGCGGTTCGTAGCGGCTGTTGAGGAGCTGCAAACCGTCTTCTGTCAATTGATTATTCCGCACTTCATTGAGCAGCTGAATAAAATGCGCATCGCTTTGGCGGTAAATATGCTGCAGTTCTATGTACACCGGCATGTGCTGGCGTATCACTTCGCTGTTGAAGAAGAAAGGGCCGTCATAAAAGTCTTGCAGTATTTGCCAGTCTTGATCGGGCACTACAGGTGGCAGCTGAAACATGTCGCCAATGAACAGCATTTGTACCCCACCAAACGGTTGCTCATTGTGGCGGATGTGCCGCAAAATGGTATCTATGGCATCGAGTGTATCGGCCCGCACCATGCTTATTTCATCAATAATGAGCAGGTCGATACTGCGCATCAACTCCCGTTTGTCGCGGCCATATCGCAGCCTTGCCAACAGACTGTGTTTGTTGTTGGATTCGTCGCTGTTGTTTTTGTTGCCTGCTGGTATAAACGGACCAAACGGCAATTGAAAAAAAGAGTGAATGGTGGTGCCGCCGGCATTGATGGCGGCTACACCAGTGGGTGCCAGCACGGCATGCTGCTTAGGGCAATCTTGCCGCAGTGTTCGCAAAAATGTGGTTTTGCCCGTACCTGCTTTACCCGTTAGAAAAACGGATTCGCTGGTATAGTACACATAATCTTTGGCCAGTTGTAAATGCGTGTTGGTGTGTTCTTGCATAAATATAAGTACGTGTTATTGGTTAGGCATCGATAAATAAATCGGGGTAGAAGTTGGTATTGCCCGGTACATGTGCATAGCCGCTCAAATCTGTAATGCCATGCGATTGCAATACTTCTTCATCTATAAAGAAATTGCCCGTGCATTTGTCGGAGGGCTGCTGCAAAATGTACCATGCAGCATCGGCCACAATTTGCGGGGTGCGGCTCATGTTCATCAGCATTTCACCACCCAGCAAATTATTGACAGCCGCTGTTGCAATAGTGGTTTTTGGCCACAAAGTATTGGCAGCAATGCGGTATTGCTTGAGCTCAGCACTCAGGCCAAAAGCAATCATGCTCATGTTGTATTTACTCATGGTGTACGACAGGTGCTTGGCAAACCATTTGGCATCCATATTAATTGGTGGACTCAAATTGAGGATATGTGCATTGGTGCTTTTCTTGAGAAAAGGAATGGCCGCCTGACACAAAAAGAAAGTGCCACGTACATTGATGTTATGCATCAAATCGTAACGTTTGGGTTCTGTTTTTTCGGTAGGCAGCAGGTTGATAGCACTGGCATTGTTAATGAGGATGTCAATACCGCCAAAATGCTCGGCCGCTATTGCAATGGCTTGCTGGCTGGCCGCTTCATCGCGGATGTCGAGTTGAATGGGCAGGGCTTTGCCACCGGCTTGTTCTATTTCTTCAGCAGCGCTGTAGATAGTGCCGCCCAGTCTGGGGTCCTCGGTTACGCTTTTAGAAGCCACCACAATATTGGCGCCATCCGCAGCCAGTTTGAGGGCAATGGCCTTACCAATGCCACGGCTGGCACCGGTGATAAACACAGTTTTATTTTGAAACAACATGGCAAACAAGTTTTAAAAGATGCTAAGGAAGGAATAAAAAAGGAAGTAAAGGAGATGAAAGTATGGAAAATTGTCGTAAATTAGTGCGACAAATGACAGGATGAAGAAAAAGCCCATTCAATACGGTCAAAAAAAGGCGCAGGCCATCAGCAACCTCATGCAAGAGCCCGAGGTGCTGTATCAGGTAAGTACCGATGTTTTTTCACCGGTTGCTTATGATAAGCTCCAGCATGTGTTGCAGTTTACGCAGGCAGAGTGGGCGGCTATTTTGCACATCAGCGATCGTACCCTGCAGCGATACCTCAAAGATGGCAAGCCGTTTACCGGTTTTCAGGCTGAGTTGCTGCATCAGCTCAAGCGCCTCACAGAAACGGGCCTGCAAATTTTTGACAGCACAGCATCTTTTACAGATTGGCTGCGCAAAACCAAGCAGGTGCTGGGTCAGGAGTTGAGTTTTCAATCTTTACAAACCATCACGGGCATTGGCTTGCTGCAGCAAGAGCTGGGCCGTATGGCCTACGGCGTATACATATGATGCTTGTTCACCGTATTGGTCACGTTGCTTTTATTGATGATACCGAAGGTATTGGTGCCAAAAAATTTGGGGGCCGCTGGAATCCTGTCGGGATAGCCTGTTTGTATTGTAGCGAACATTTGTCGCTGGCCGTGCTGGAAAAATTTGTGCATGCACAGGGCCGCAACGATATGCTGCAATTGGCCACCAGAAGTTTTGTTATTCCTGCTGCTGCTCAATTGTACAAAGTGGATACAGCCCGTTTGACCAAGGGGTGGGAAAATGATTTTACGTACACGCAATGGTTGGGCCAGCAAATACTGGAAGACACTGCCTATGCAGGGTTCATTGTACCATCGGTGATAGTGCCGGGCGAACACAATGTGGTACTCAATCCGCTATCACCGCTTTTTAAGAAAGTGGAACCTCAGCCATCGGCATTGTTTGCCATGGATAGCCGGTTGCTGGCGCATGTGTAATGATTACTGCAAAAGAAAAGCGATGCTTGAAGGGCATCGCTTTTTCATTTAGTTTTCTTCAATGATTTGTTTGCTGTCAGTAGGTGGTTCTTTGGGGGCATCACCTTTCAGATACGTGGGCAGGTTGAGGCCGGCCATGTTGAACAGGTCGTTGAGTGGTGGCACGGTTTTCATCATACCCGATACAAAATTAGCCGTGGATGACTGACCGTTTTCGCTGCTGTTGCCACTGTCCCAAACCGTTATTTTATCAATCTTAATGTTCTTCACGGCTTCTACCTGTGTTTTTACCAGTTCAGGCAGTTTTTCAATGAGCAACAACTGGAAGGCTTTTGTAGGATCGCCACCGGCGGCTTGCACCACCTGGTTGTAACCATCGGCCTGCTTGGTCAAAATTTCCAGCAAACCTTTTGCCTCGGCTTCCATTTTGGCAAAAATGGCATCGGCTTCGCCTTTCGCTTTTTCACGAATGCGTTCGGCTTCGGCTTGTGCTTCTATAATGGCACGTTGCTTGGCAATTTCTGCAGGAATAACAATGTTGGCAATTTGCGTAGATCGTTCTCTTTCCGAACGGGCCAATTCTGCTTTTTGTTCAGCCAGGTATGCTTCTTCCAAAGCCTTGGCTTGCTGTACTTTTTCGGCAGTGATGGCAATGCGCAAAGACTCCGCTTCTTTTTCGCGGCGCAATGCTTCGGAGTTGGCGATGGCTATCTTGGCTTCGTTTTCACCTTTGATGGCAACAGCGTTTGCTTCCGAAGTTTTTACCCGGGTATCTCTGGCCGCTTCGGCTTTACCAATGGCTTCATCTTTTACTGCAGAAGCAATACTGATTTCTTTATCCTTTTGGGTGATGGCAATTTTTACATCACGGTCACGATGCGTTTCTGCTATCTGTGTATCTCTTTCACGGTCGGCCATAGCTTTACCGGTTTCGCCAATCTTCTCTTGTTCGGCCACGCTGATTTTTGCTTCGTTGATGGCTTTGGCTGCAGCTTCTTTACCCAAGGCTTCAATGTAGCCCGATTCGTCTTTGATATCGGTTACGTTTACGTTGATCAGTTTCAAGCCAATTTTCTTGAGTTCGGTATCAACGTTTTTAGAAATGTTGTCGAGAAACTTGTCGCGGTCGCTGTTGATTTCTTCAATGGTCATGGTAGCAATCACCAGGCGCAACTGACCAAACAAAATATCTTTCGACAGCTCCTGAATTTGCTCAGGACTGAGGCCCAGCAAGCGTTCTGCGGCATTGTTCATGCTATCGGGCTCGGTAGAAATAGCAATGGTAAAACGACAAGGCACATCCACCCGGATGTTTTGCCGGCTGAGTGCATTGGTCAAATTGGCTTCAATAGAAATGGGTTTCAGATCGAGGTAGGCATAGTCTTGAATGACAGGCCAAATGAAAGCGCCGCCACCGTGTATACACTTGGCAGAGCTGCCGCCGGTGCGGCCATATACCACGAGAATTTTATCACTCGGGCAACGTTTGTAACGGGAGATAATGGCAGAGATGGTGATGAATGCAACTACTACGAGTATTGCAATCATGTAAACTGGTGTCATAGGTATGTGCGGTTTATAATTTCGTAACTACAAGCAGGTTATCGCCCATGATATCGGTGACTTTAACCATGGCGCCGGTGTCAATTTTTTCGCCCTGCGTAATGGCGTCGAGTTCGTGTACCGAACCATTGACGCTGATTTGTACTTTTCCCTTGCCCATGTTTTGTGCAGGAATGCTGAGGTATACTTCGCCGGTTTTACCCAGCACTTTTTGGATGTTGAACGAATTGTCTTCGGCCAGTTTTTGTACCTGCCGAATGATGACGAAAAACAGCAAAACAAACACAATGCCCACGGCTGCCGCTACTGCCACCAGCAAAGATTTGTTGCTAAAGCTTTGATAACCCGTTACGCCCATCCAGCCAAAGCCCAACAAAAAGTTGGTGAGGTTTCGCAGACTGAAGAGTTGAAATGGCGCATCGCCACCATCGAGGCTGCCGTCAAAATCGGCAGAAAGGCCATCGCTGGCATCGGTGCCGGTAAACGTCATGATGGTTTGCACCAAAAAGACAAGGCTGGCTAAAATAGCCACTACCCAAAATACTTTGAGCATCAGCTCCATGTTGCTAAAATCCATAGAACCAAATATACACAAAATAGCCGTTTGGCAGAAAGGAGTTGCGTAGCATAACTCCGTTTACGATAATGTAATAGAGACAACTATTTTGCCAGAAATGCAGCAACTTGGTGCGCCGCTTGCTGGCGGGCATCAGCCAACACATCGTTTACAATCACGGTATCAAACTTGTGACGAAAACTCATTTCGTATTCGGCTTTGCTGAGGCGGGTATGCAGGCTTTCCGGTGTTTCCGTGCCGCGGCTTTCGAGGCGCTGCCGCAGCGCATCTACCGAAGGTGCCTGAATGAACATACTGAAACACAGACCGGGATATTGCTGTTGCACATGAATGGCGCCTTTTACATCAATATCGAGCACCGGTGTTTTGCCTTCACTCCATATGCGGGTCATTTCCGATTTAAGGGTGCCGTAGTATTTGCCTTCGTACACCATTTCCCATTCCAGAAATTCGTTGGCCTGTATTTTTTGTTTGAAGTCGGCTTCGCTGATGAAGTAGTAGTCTTTGCCATGCACTTCTGCACCACGGGGCTGACGGGTAGCCGCACTAATGCTAAAGGTGAGCGTTGGAAACTGCTCCAAAAGGTACTGCGTAATGCTGGTTTTGCCCGCACCACTGGGTGCTGTAATGATGATGATTTTTCCCTGACTACTCATGATGGCGCAAATATAGCGGGGGAGCAGGTTTGGAGTTGACGAGTTTACAAGTTCACGTGTTCACAAGTTCCATTGTTCTAGAGTTTACCAATTTAAAATCGGCACTGAGTATACACACTCGTCAACCGATCAACTTCTCAACCAGTCAACTATCCCATCAAAACTTATTCCCCAAAAAATACGGCAATGCAGCCCGCCAGGTGGGCCAGTCGTGTTTCCATTCGGGGCCCCAAATGTTGAGGTCGTAGGTAATGCCTTTGTTGTACAGCACATCGGCAAACTCACGGGCTGCCCAAGGTGCTTCGTACGGGCCTTCGCCGCTGAAAAGATGGATGTGGTGGCTCTTGCGAATCTGATCGAAATACCAGGGATCGTTGAGGTTGGGTAGGTAATGGGCCGGGCTATTGAAGTACACCTGCTCGTCGTAGTAGCCGTCGGTGTATTCCATCAGGTTGTACACGCCACTCATGGCAATAACACCGCTGAATAAATCAGGGCGTTTCAAAAACAGGTTCATGCTGTGCAGCGAACCAAAAGAAGCGCCGCAAACAATGATGGGTGTATCGGGCGAAGTATGCGTTTTGATAAACGGCACCACTTCATTAAAAATGTATTCATTCCACTGGTTGTGGCGGATGGCTTTGTGTGCCCCTTCCATGCTCTTGTTCATCCAGCTTTGTTTGTTCATGCTGTTTACGCTGAACACTTTCACCTTGCCACTGTCAACAAAAGGTGCCAAATCATCGGTGAGCTGAAAACGTTCGTACTCCAAAAAATCGGCGCCGGCCGTGGGCACCAGCAGCAGGGCAAAGCCATAATGTCCGTACGTTACAATGGGCATGTCTTCGCCAAGGGCAGGGCTGTACCAGCTGGTTATTTCTCTTTGCATAAATGTATTAAAAGTGATATTGTAAAAAGATTGAAAGTGTATCAATCATCAGGCACTAGTTTTCTTTTTCAGTTCTTTCCACACTTCTCTGAAACATTGTGCGGCGTAGCTGCTGGGCGCAAACCACGCCACCGGTGCCAGCTTGCTGCCCATTTTTTCTACTGTGCTCAGGTAGGGCACGTAGTTGCGCAAAAACTGCTTGTGCTTGTAGTATTTGCCAATCACTTCGTTGTGCAGGTTTTTACGAATGTCGACCATGCTGAAGAAGGCAATGAGCCTGCTGGCATCGAGCTGGTTTTCTTCGAAAAACTGCTGCGCCATTTCGTAGGTACGAATGCTGAGCGTGGTAGGAATGGTGGGCAACACCACATAGTCGGCCGCCGCAAAAATGGCTTCGCTGAGAGGGCCAATGCCCGGCGGACAATCAATAAACAGGTAATCAAATTCGCCCTGCAGAGAACCTACAAGGCTCTTGAATTTTTTCTTGGATTGCTTGGTGCTGTCTACCAGCACATCGAGGTGGCGGTTGCCAAAATCGGCTGGCAGCATCCACAGATTTTCAAACTCGGTGGCTTGAATGCTGGCATCCAACTGGCTTTCGCCGGTCAGCAGTTTTTTGATGCCGCCTTTGAGCTTTGCTTCTACACTAAAATAAAAGGAGGCGGAACCCTGCGGGTCGAGATCCCAAATGAGTACTTTTTTTCCTTCTTCGGCGGCCAGATAAGCCAGATTGACACAGCCGGCTGTTTTTCCTACACCGCCTTTAATGTTGTACAAAGCAATGGTTGTCATATCCCCGATTTTTTTTCTAATGTAAACATTTCGGGGCAATCGGGGATTTTGGCCCTACCATTTGTAGCCGAGGCGCAGCACCATGCGGTTGAGCTGGTAGCGGTTGGTGGTGCGGTCCATATCGGTGGGGTTGCTGGTCATGGTCGCTTCGGTTTCGTACCACTCGGTGGTGGTTTTGCGGCTCCAGCTGAGGCCGAGGGTAAAACCATGCTGCTTTTTCGACAAAAAGGCAATGCCCGTGCCCAGCTCGGCATAGTAGCCGTTTTGATAATGGTTGATGATGGGCGAAGGCATAATGCTACTACGGAATGAGCTCCATGTCCACCACCAGTTGTTTTGAGGTTCTGATTTGTCGGTTACAATGTTGAGGCCACCGCTGGCCAAGGCAAAGAGCTTGAGCTTTCGCTGACCAAAATACCGCCGCCCCTGCAGCACTACCGGTACCGATCTGAATTTGTAATCATCTACGCCGGCACCTAGGCCTACCGACCATAATTTTTTGCTCATGGTAAACTGGGTACGCCAGTCGTAAGAAGGCTCTGCAGTTCCGGCTACAAAACCGGCTTCGGCAATGCCGCCGGGCTTCCAGCCTTTGAACTGTGCCAGCATGTAGAGTGGAATGAGGTTGAGGCAAAACAGCAATAAAAACAAACGCTTTTTCATATCGGATAAAATGTAACGGTAACAAACAGGGGTTATTTGCCAATGGCCATGGAAGAGAGCAGTGTGGGCTTGCTTGGTGTACGATAATCTATGAGGTGCAGTCCGTCTTTGGCTGATACAAGTGCAATACCATCGAGTGCTATCACATCGTAGGTAATGAGGTTTTTGAGTTGCCCCAATTGGTATACGTTGTTGGGTTGCGTGGCATCCATTACTTTCAGGCCATCTGCGCCGTCACAAATCAGCAGCAGGTTACCATCTTTGGCCAAGCCATGCGGGTTAAACAATGAAAATGATTTTACCAGAGAAGGTGCCATTACGTTTTCTACATTCACCACATCCAACTGATTGATAAAGCCGCCGCACTGCGTACCGTTGCGGAGTGTAACGTATGCGTATTTGCCATCAGTTACCACAGGGTCGCATACACGGGCATGGGTAAATGTGCCCTGCTTCACGGGGTTGTCTTTATTGCTGATGTCTACAATGTGCATGCCTGTAGAAGCACCCAAAAACAATTTGTTTTGAAAGGGATAAATGGTTTCAATATCCCATGCATTTAGCGCTACTTCTTTGATGTAAGATGGCGTTTCCGGAATGGCGGTATTGAATATTTTGAGGTCGTCGTAACTAACGGTGTACAGCCGGTCGTTGCTTAGTGCAAAGCGGGCCATGCTGCCACCTACGCCATTGCTTACAGAGCGGCCACCACTGCTGTTGCTTACACTGGCAAAGGTCATAAAGTCGGCAGCCTTCATGCCCCAGCCCAGGTTGTCAACGTTTTGAACGGTGGTATCTACCCGCAGCCAGTCTACAATCACCCGGCTGCTATCGGCTACAAAACTGCCATAGTAACGGTGCGGAAAAACACCTTCCAATAGCTTGGTGATTTTGGTATTCAATGGGTCGCTGATATCAATAGCTACGAGGTCTACATCCAGATCGGCGTAAAGGGTGTTGCCTCTCACGGCCAAATCCACGCAACCGGGAATGGCCACGAAACTTACGAGTTTGGGTTTGGTCACGTCCTTTATATCTATGATGTGAACGCCCTTGTCGAGTTCGTTGAGAAATACATAGCCATCTTTGTAAAACAACTTGCCGGGGTTTTGGATGGAACGGGGTGTACTGCTTTTGACTTCACTACGAACGGCAGCTTTTGTTTTATACACAGGCCGGTAGTACACGTAGGTACTCGATACTTTGTCTTTTACACAACCTGTAAGCAGCAGCACAGCAGCCATTCCAGCCAGCAATATTTCTCTCAGCATCATGGTAGTGGTTTTTGTATAAGTATGAAACGGCATTGTGATGAAGCGTTGCATGGTTATAAATTTTTTTTGAACCAAGAAGACGCAAGGGATTCAATCAATTTGCAGTTAGCAGTTAGCAGGACTTGTGTTTGCTTTTTTGAACCACCAACAAAGGATGCACAAAGGAACTTTATCAATTAACCAATTAACTAATCAACCAATCAACTTCCCCCTACTTCCGTAGCCACAGCATGTTGTACTGCAGCTGAATGTTGAGCAGACCACGATTGTCGGTTTTGAAGACGGACCGCAAGGGCAGTTGCACCGCCGGCACCATTTGATGAATGAATCTTTTGCTCTGCCATTGGTACACCAGTCCCAGCCGTAGCTGTGGTTGCCAACCATAGGCTTTGCTGGTCACGTCGTTTGTATTGCTGGTGCTGGCAAAATTTTGCGATAGTGTGGCCACGCTTTGTTTTTCCCGCAGTTGCAGCAGCCACTGATGGTTGAGCCCGCCTTGCAGCCAAATACCTTCTTGTTTGCCCAACAATTTCCACTCCAGCAGCATGGGTACTTGCAGGGTAAGCATACGGTATTGTTGGTCGCTGGTGGCGGTAAGTGCCCGGTTGTACAAGCTACCGGTAGGTAAAATACTGTCGGCAAAAACGGAAGTACTCACCTGCCAGCTTTGCAGCCCTGCACCAAGGCCGGTGCTGAAAGCCCAGCGCTTGCCCATGGGTTTGCGTAGCACCCATCCGGCACTAAAATATTGTCCGTTTTTTTCGGTGCGGCTGCTCACATACCGCACATTGCCGGGGTTGTTGCTACTGAAATCTGCCGCTGCTTTTGCAGTGCCAAAAAAGCTGGCGGTTTGGCTCAGGCGGGTGCTGCCCAAAGCAGCCCACCAACCTGTTTGCCATTTGCGGGGTGTGTTGTTGCGTGGTTTGGGTGTAAAAAATTTTTCATTCACCCATGGCCATGGGGCATGGCTCTCGGGAAGCAGCTTCATGGTTGTGCTATGAATGCTTTCTGTCAATCGATGTTCGGCTTCTTCATCTGCTTGTTCGGTTACAACATTGCTTTTGGGCGATGCGGTATCTGCGGGAATGCTGCTGATTCGTGCAACATCCTGCGGTGTAGTTTTTTCAGCTGCTGTTATAAAAGCCGACTTGAAATTCAATTTTTTCCCCTCTGCAGTTGCAGTGTTTGCCTCTACATCAATACCTGATGGTTGTTTTTCTTTGATTGCCTGTCCGGTTGGAAGCTGTCTCTTCAAAATCAATCCATTTCTATTTTGATTGCCTCCTTTCCGCTCTTTATTATTGCCTATTGCTTCCTTCGTTATTGCCTTTCTATCATTGCCCATTATTTCATTGCTTGCACCCTCCTCATTCTTGCCTATTGCCTTCTCTGATTTCGCCTTTCCATCATTGCCTGTATTATCATTGCCCGTTACTTCATTGCCTACTACCTTCTCTGTTATTGCCTTTTCATTATTGCCTCGCTTTTCATTGCCCATTGCCCTAACCATCGGTTCTCTTCCTTCTCTTGCTGCGCCGCTGGGTTCTTTGGCCAGGTAAATGGCCCCGCTAATGAGCAAAGCCGCCAGTGGCAACCACCACCAAATGATGCGGCGGCGTTTGGCCGGGTGTAGGGCAGCATGTATCTGCTGCCAGTCGCTGGCGGGTGGTTGTATGCGCAGCGCATCCAGCTGTTGCTGCATGTGTTCCTCAAAGGTGTTATCGGCTGGCATAGCTCTGTTTTTTTGGGGTGATAGAATCGTTGATCATGCCGGCCAGCTGTCGGCGGGCCCGTAGGTACTGGCTGCGGCTGGTGCCCTCGCTAATGCCCAGCAGTTGTGCTATTTCCACATGGCTGTAGCCCTCAATGGCATGCAGGTTGAAAATGGTTTGATAGCCGGCGGGCAGTTGGCGAATGAGATCGGCCAGTTGCCTGGCCTCCAGTTTGTGTACCGGTGTGTGCACGGTATCGCTGGCAAAATCTTCTGCAATGGCTTCTTCCTGCACCCACTGCATGTGGCGGCGGTCGCGGAGCCAGTTCAGGGCCGTGTTCACCATAATGCGGCGAATCCATGCCCCGAGGTCACCATCGCCTTTCCATTGCTGCAGGTTGGTAAATACCTTGATGAAACCCTCCTGCAACACATCGCTGGCTTCATCGGCCTGGCGGGTATAGCGATAGCACACCCCCATCATTTGGGGCGCATAGGTATCGTACAGCTGCTTTTGAGCAGCAGCACGGTTGCGCAGGCAGTCGGCCACCAGTTGTGCAGTAGGGGTGAGGTGCATGATGTGCTGGGTTGACACCAGGGCGGCAAAGGTCGTTGCATGGAAGGGAAAAAAGTCGGAAAGACCGAAAGTCGGGAGACGGGAGACCGAAAGTCGGGAAGACCGGAAGACGGAAAGAACTAAGTCAAATTACAGATATCAGCACACTAAAAAATATCATCCACTTTCCGCACATAGCGTCGGTTACACAGGGGGAGGCGTGGGCTAGGCCATCCCGATAACTATCGGGAGCCCGGAGGGTTTGTGTTGGCCTTGATTTTTTTGTTTCTTTTTGCATCAAGGCAAATAGAAAAATATAGTCGCAGGAAGAGTGAATGGGTTTTTCTAAAAGCTGCAAAAGTCAGGTAGGACACGGCTATTTATGTGTCTTTGGCTTGTCTTCAATTTTACGCTCATGACATAGATTGCCGCCAATTTGTACGGCATTCCTTATTTTGCCGCCACAGGAAATATGAAACTGCTCAGCCCGGCCATATCCCGACTGGCACGATTGCGCCAAAATGCGATTCAACACTGGATGGACGATCCCGTGGGGGCGCAGCGTGATGTGCTGCAACACCTCGTGACCGACGGGCAGTATACCGAGTTTGGCAAACGCTACAAACTCAGCACCACCTTCCGTATCCGCGACTTTAAAGCGGCCGTGCCCATTCACGAATACGACGACCTGAAACCCTACATCGAACGCATGATGGCGGGTGAAGACAATGTGCTCTGGAACACGCCGGTAGAGTGGTTTGCCAAAAGCAGCGGCACCACCAGCGACCGCAGCAAGTTCATTCCTGTGAGTCAGGAAAGCCTCGATACCAATCATTTTCAGTGCAATAAAGACGTACTCTGGCAGTACTATTTTCACTATCCCGAAAGCGACCTGCTCACCGGCAAAGGACTGGTGATTGGTGGCAGTCATCAGATTGCTTCCGTCAACGAAAACATACATTACGGCGATCTGAGTGCCGTGCTGCTGCAAAATGCTCCCGTGTGGAGCCAGTGGATTAAAACCCCGGAGCTTAGCATAGCCCTCATGGACGAATGGGAAACGAAAATTGAACAGCTGGCACAAAGCACCATCGTTGAAAATGTAACCAGTGTGAGTGGTGTACCCACCTGGACGCTGGTACTCTTCAAACGCATTTTAGCAATAACGGGGAAAAGCCGCATGCTCGATGTGTGGCCCAACCTTGAACTATATCTGCATGGCGGCGTATCGTTTACGCCTTATCGTCAGCAGTTTGAGCAACTCATTGGCGGCCCCATCCGCTACCTCGAAGTGTACAATGCCAGCGAAGGTTTTTTTGCGGCGCAAAGTCATGAAGACGAAGACGGCATGCTGCTCTATCTGGACCATGGCATTTTTTATGAGTTCATGCCCATTGAAGAATACGGCAAAGACAACCCGCAAACCGTGGGGCTGAAAGATGTGGAAGTGGGCAAAAATTATGCACCGGTCATTACCACCACCGGTGGCCTCTGGCGCTACCTCATTGGCGATACTATTCAGTTTACTTCTACATTTCCATTCAGGGTAAAAGTGAGTGGCCGCCTTAAGCATTTCATCAATGCTTTTGGTGAAGAAGTCATCATTGAAAACACCGATCAGGCCATTGCTGCTGCCTGTGCTGCAACCGGTGCAGTTGTTACTGATTACACCGCTGCACCACTCTATTTTAGTGCCGATAGCAATGGTGCACATGAATGGGCCGTAGAGTTTGCACAATCTCCCGCCGATACCGAGCAATTTGCCAATGTGCTGGACGATGCCCTGCGCCACATCAACAGCGATTACGATGCGAAGCGGCATAAAAACATTGCCCTGCGCCGGTTGGTATTGCATGCTGTACCTGCAGGTACTTTTGCTGCATGGCTGCGCAGCAAAGGCAAGCTTGGTGGCCAACACAAAGTGCCAAGGCTGAGTAATGACAGGAACACGCTGGAGGAGATTCTCATTATTTTTAACCAGCATGAAAAATAAAACATCCACACACATTTGTAAGGCTTGCAACAATTCCTTTACAGGAAAATACTGTAACCAATGCGGCGAAAAGTTTTTTGATGAACACAGTAAATCAGTATCGCATCTTGGCGAAGAAGCCTTTCATTTTCTTACACACTTCGAAGGCAGTTTTTTCACAACATTAAAAACAGTCTTCTTCAAACCGGGCAAGCTTTCGATTGATTATTGCAACGGCATTCGAAAAAAGTATTTCAAGCCAGTCCCCTTTTTTTTATTCATCGTAGTGCTGTATTTGTTGTTTCCTCGTTTTCAGGGGCTTAACATGCGGCTGGATACTTATGTAAGTAAAGATTACAATTATCATCATCTGGCACTTGCTGTAGCTAAAAAAAAGTTGATTCAATACAACGGAGATTATGCTGCCATGGCCGTTGCCTATGATACTAAGTCGGCCAAGCTGGCCAAGCCGTTAATTTTTATCATGATTCCTGTAACTGGCTTACTGCTTTTCGGATTTTTCTATAAAAAGCGTGGCTACTATTTCGATCATCTCATTTATGCCACCGAGTTTAATGCACTTTATATTGGTTTTTCTTACCTGATAATGCCACTATTAATGGTTGCGATAAGCAGCGCTTACCCTTCAACCGTTTCATTTTTTGCCGACGATGGACCTGGCTGGCTGCTTTCCAATTGTATCATGTGTGTTTATCTGGTTGTAGCCTTTCGGCGGTTTTATAGTTTGAAATGGATGGTGGCCTTGCCTTTGGCATTGCTCTTCTTTGCATGCTACCTGCTTCTGCTAGGATATTTTTATAAAATGGTATTGTATTATTGCGTGATGTTCTTAATCTGATAAATCAACCTACTCGTATGAAACTACTCGACAATAAAGTGGCCATTGTAACCGGCGCCGCCCGGGGCATTGGCGAAGGCATCGCCATCAAATTTGCAGAACAAGGTGCACATGTTGCCTTTACCTACGTAAGCGACAGCAGTGCCGAAAAAGCCGCAGCCCTCGAAGCAAAGCTGCAGGCCATGGGTGTAAAAGCAAAAGCCTACCAAAGTAATGCCGGCGATTTTGCTGCCTGCGAAAAACTGGTGAATGATGTGCTGGCTGAATTTGGCACCGTTGATATTTTGGTGAACAATGCCGGCATTAGCAAAGACAACCTGCTGATGCGCATGACGCCAGAGCAGTGGGAGCAGGTGATTCAGACCAACCTGAATAGCGTGTTTTACATGACCAAGCAAGTGATTAAGCCGATGATGAAAGCCCGCAGTGGCAGCATCATCAACATGAGCAGTGTGATTGGTGAAATGGGCAATGCCGGACAAGGCAGCTATGCCGCTTCAAAAGCCGGCGTGATTGGTTTTACCAAAAGCGTAGCCAAAGAACTGGGCAGCCGAAACATTCGTTGCAATGCCATTGCCCCGGGCTTTGTAGAAACCGATA
Source organism: Bacteroidota bacterium (assembly GCA_020161435.1). Classification (GTDB taxonomy): domain Bacteria; phylum Bacteroidota; class Bacteroidia; order Chitinophagales; family Chitinophagaceae; genus Phnomibacter. The sequence continues at coordinate 568,856 of JAIUNV010000001.1, forward strand.
TGACCAGCTACCTCAAAGAAGGAGAAGCTGCTGACAAATACAAAGCCGGTATTCCTCTGGGCCGCTTTGGTACGGCAGAAGACATTGCCAATGTAACGGTGTTTCTGGCCAGCGACATGGGCAGCTATGTAACCGGTCAGGTGATTAGTGCCTGCGGCGGATTGAACATTTAGCGACGACGTTTTTTTAATATATCCATCAGCATATCAGGCACCCGAACCTTGGTGAATGATATGCTGATTTTTTTACCCCCAAGCAAAACAACTATGAAGCGAAAGATGATGCGGATGACAAGCCTGTGGAGCATGCTGCTGTGCCTGCTGGCAACAACAGCAATGGCACAAAACAGTGGTAGTACTGTTGTGCATACGTTCAGTAAAAAAACGATTATAACCGATCCTTCCAAAGGAGAGAACAACTATAAAACATGGGGCGTATTTCCCAAAGCATCAGCTGCTGTACGCCGCATGACCTTACAGCTCACACTGGGTTCTCCTGACGAAATGCCCACAGCCCATTGGGATTATTGTGATGTTATCAGCATTCGCAGAAAAGGCGGTGTGCATGGCGAAGACAAACACATAGAAATAGGCAGAATGCTTACTCCCTATGGCAGCATCTTTGGCAAGGGCTGGCAATGGATGTGGGAAGTTGATGTGACCGATTTTCAGCACTTACTTCGGGATAGTGTAGAGATTGAATACCTGCACACGGGCTATGAGCCCAATACTGTTGGCTGGGCATTGACGCTGGATGTAGCCGTGCAATTTGGGCCTTCTATTGCACCACTGCTGGGTATGCAACCCTTGTGGAATGGCAAGTTTAAATATGGTGATAGCACAGCGCCATTTGCTGCTGCTGTAATGCCTGTACGTTATACTGCTCCGGCACAAACTGCTTTCAGCCGTGTACGCATTCAGCATACCGGGCATGGGGCCGACAAACCCCGCAACTGCAGTGAGTTTTGTAGCCGCTGGCGGCAAATTTTGCACGATGGAAAACTGGCAGACAAACGTGACATGTGGAAGGAGTGCAGCGATAATGCCTTGTACCCGCAAGGCGGTACCTGGATATATGACCGTGCCTACTGGTGTCCCGGCGATTTGCAACGTCCTGACGTGATTGATATGCCTGCTAAAGCAGGAACACATCAGGTGGACTTACAAATGGAACCGTACACAGCTACGGGCAATGTGCAAGCGTATGAGCACATTGGTTCATACCTGTTTTATTATGGCCAGCCTACGCATCAGCAAGATGTATTGCTGGAAGACATTGTAGCACCATCCAACAAGCAGGCATTTACCCGCTACAATCCTGCTATCAACAATGCTACCATCATTGTACGCAATGTGGGTAGCCAGGCATTGAAGTCTTTGACCATTGTATATGGTACGGTTGGCGCTGCCCAAAAAACCTATCAGTGGAAAGGCTTGCTGCCGTTTAACCAAACAGTGATGATAGCATTGCCTGGCGCAGTGGATATGTTGGCGAAGGATAACCAGTTTACAGTTATGCTGAGCCAGCCCAATGGCAAAGCCGATGCATGGCCTGCCGATAACAGCCTTACCACTACCTACAAAGCACCCATTACATTACCCAATGTGTTTGTATTGAAATACAAAACGAACAACCGGCCTGCTGATAATTTTATTGCACTGCACAATGCTGCCGGAGAAAAGCAGTTTGAAAAACTGCCAACCAGCACGGTAGCCAATACAGAGCACAACGATACCATTTCGCTGGCAGCTGGTTATCATCGGTTGCAATTGACAGATACCTCGGGCAATGGATTGCAGTTTTGGGCACAGCCGCAACAGGGCGATGGTTTCCTGCGGTTGTACGATACCACTGGTCGTTTGCTGTACGTGTTTGAAAGCGATTGTGGTGCCGGCGAAGCGTTGAGCTTTTATGCATCGCCCCAATACAAGCCCGATACGGTAAATATTCAGGCCGCATTTTCTATGTTCCCCCGCCGCACCAAAGACAATATTCAACTGGACATAGAACTCAGTACTTCCGCTAAAGTTGAGGTGAAGATTACCGTAGATGGCATTTTGCATCAACTGCATGAATACCGCTCCATTCGCAATGGCAAGTTTACGTACAGCCTGCTTTCATTGCCACAAGGAAGGTTTGTAGTAGACGTGTATGTAAACGATGTACGCAAGTTTACCGGCCGTGTCAACCGGGATTGAGTTATTTAACGACAACAAAAAAGCGCCAGCAATTGCCGGCGCTTTTTTGTTGATGTATCAGCGAATGCTTATTTCGATCTTACTGCAAAATCTCTCAGGTAACTACAACGGGTGTAGGCGAATTGGTAAAACTTCGTGCTGCCAAATTCCTTTTTGAAATTGGCAAACATGGCATTGTTCGCAAACTTTCGTAGAAACACTTTCATGTTGGCTTCGTACGCATCATAGTTATTCCAGTCGTAGTCGGGCCGGGCTATCTGGCGCTGGGCACATTTGGCTGCCAGGAAATATGCCGCTGCTTTAAACTCTTTGTCGGGGCTGAGTTCGTAAGCCTTCAGGTAATAATTTTTCGCAGTGTGTACGGCATAATATTCCTTCTCCCAGGCGGCATCATATTTTCCGCTGTTCCAATTACTATTAGGACGGTTGTATGCCATCAGCATCCAGCTATTGCCATAGTAGCTCATGTTGTACAAGCCATTGGCTAACTGATAATACAGTTTACTCTTAACAGCATTGCTGCTGGCAGTGTCAATGGCTTGTTGCAGACGCAGCATTTTTTCTGCAAAAGCCAGTTTGCTCATGGGCTTGGCCAATGGTTTTTCGTATCGCTGCCAATCGTTCAGGTAATCATGAAATGGGTTGACATTGAGCAATGTCGTTTTATACGTTTTGTAGTTATACTGTTCGCTGGTAAGCAAGCTGGGTTTATGTTGTTTTTTGAGCCAGTCAATGGCTTTGGCAAAATCAAACTCCCGCAAATACGTAGTGCCCAGCATATCCGTTACTGCATCTTTTGTAACTGAGTTATTGCTCATTAAAAATGCATCGTAGGCCGTAGCAGGTGTATTGTTGAGATAATCGTACAAAGCAATGATATCGGGTGTGTTGAGTTTGTTTTGCAAAAACTCGATGGCATTGGCAGTGTAACCGTAATAGGTGTAGCCGCTGCTATCGGGCTTCAACGCTTTGTCTGCAAGGCCGTATGCCAGCACGGTTTTGTATAAGTCTCCTTGCTGATAATAAGCCGGCGCAATCACCTGCGCCATCAGGTTGCGGTAAAACATACCGAACTCAGCACTTTGTTCTGCCTGCTGTTGTAACCATTTTAATTGTGGCAGCAATGCGTTTTCGTTACTGCTATTCATTGCTTGCAAAGAAGCCGTTTGAATCAACAGGCCTACCATTTGTTGTTGGTCTTTCACTGCATTGCTGGCAGGCATTGCTTTGGCTTTGGCCAGCCAGTTGTTGGCAGCAGTTACATCTTTGCGCATATAGTGCAAATACGCTGTTGCAGTGGCAAATGCACTTTGATGATTGGTTGGAGGATTACTACCCATTTTTTCTAGCAAAGCAATCAGGTCTTGCACATGTGTATCGCTGAGTGCCGCAGTGTCCTTTTCGTTCCAGCTGTAGTAAAATGCTTTGCTGCCGGGTTGCTTGTCGAGCATGGGAGTGAGAAAGCGTTCTTCCACTTTGTTGATTTCACGCAGCACCAACAGGGGTAGTAGTTCACACTGCGGGTCTAGCTGGTATACTTTTTCAATTACGGGCAAATGATAATCGTATCCCCACAAGCCAAACATGGCAGCCATCATGGCTTGCTCTTTGGGAGTGCGGGCAACGCTGCAATAGCTATTCAGCAAACTGATGTTGCACTGATCTGTTGCCCACAAAAAACCGAGGAACACGGCTTTGCGGTGCTTGGGTGCTGTTTGTGCAAATGTTTTGCTGAACGCATACGCCGCTTCTTTGCCCTTACCAGTTTTAAACTGTGCACCGGCACTGTAACTAAGCGCCATGGTTTTTACCGCAGTTGTATTGTTATCGTCAAAACCTTCGGCATACCAACGGGTACAATCATTGAAACGATTGTTGTAAAACGCCAATTTGCAACGTAAAAAAGCATACTTGTTTTTCAGGAATGCATCTGTTGTTTTTTGCCAGGCGGCAGTTGCCTGATTGATGTATTGATTGATGCCTGCACTGTCTCTTTTTGGTCCATCACTCCATGGGTCGGGCGATACACATATCGGCTCTACCGCTTTTGCCAACAACAGGTATTGTACTGCTTCCGTTTTCTTTTGCTGCAGTAGTTGCATGGCCATGCTGTTGCGTTTGAGTGCCGGTGCAATAGTGGCCGCTGGTTGACGCATAGCAGCTTGCAATTGCTTCACTTCGTTTACACTGCGGTTGTACACAAAATCAACCACATCTTTTTTGCTGGCACCGGGTACATAGGTTTGCCATTCTGCTATCAATGCATCATTGATAAAAGCAGTGGAATCTTCGGTGTAATCCCAATCGTCGTAGAACGTGAGCAGATTGGTGTAGAAGTACGGTTTACTGGGGCCGATGTCTACCAAAGCTTTGCTGTAAAAGCTGGTGAAGTAATCATAGGGGTCCATCATGGGGCCACAGCCAATGATGTTTTGCGGAAAACTAATGAGGCCGCTAATGAAGGAAGCGAGTATAAAAACTTTCAAGCGTGGGTATTGCATATTGCTGAAGCGATTTGGCATCTAAATGATAGAGAATAATATTGCGGTTGTCGGGTTTCAGTTGCGATTGCAGGTGGCTGATGACTTGCTCAATACTTTCCTGAGGAGAGCTTTCGTAGCGTAACCAATCCCCTTGTTTAAAGGTATAGCCATTGATGGTTGTATCGCGGCTGCAGCGCCATTTTTTTTCAGCATCTAAGGGCAGTTGTAACGCATGGGCATGTATGAGCCCTTTGTATTGGTTGCCTTCAAACCACACCCACCAACTGAATATAGGCAGGGCAATATCCAATGGCAATGGGTACTCATTTAAACGGCTGGTGTATTGTTTCAGCGTAGCCGGATCGATAATGGAATTTTGCGTAGCGGGTTGTTGCAGGTTGCCCATGTTGTAGCACATCAGCAGGCCACGGTCGGCGGGTGGTATGCCGGCTTCCTGCGTGTATTTTACCTGATGCAAACGAATGGTGACGGACAATCTTTTTCCCTGAAAGAAACTGGTTTTGCGGAGCTGTTTCAGCAGCAAAAAATACCGGTCTTTGGTGCTGGCGGTCCAGTCACAATCCAGCTGAATTTCTGCAGGCATTGGCAGCTTATTGTTTTCCGTAATGCTGCTGATGAGTTTGGGAATATTCCTGCCCAAATTGTCAATGTCTTTTGGGGTGGCTTTTTGCAATGTTTCATTGGTGATGAATACCACGGGCACATATTGCTGCTGCGTTGGAAAAGCTGCTGCAAAATTTATTTTGGCCACTGGAAGCGGTTGATGCGTCGGCTCGTCCCAAGCCACATCAAACAGTTTGATGTACAGCTTTTCCGTCCGCAATCGTTGCAGCGCATTGCGTTCAGTGCTGTCCAATGCAAACCGACTTTTCCAATAATAAAACCCACGATGCACGGTAGGTGCGTCGTGGGTGCTGCATGAAAGCACGGTCAATGCTATGGCTATCAAAAAGAAATATCGCTGTATCACAAAGGCTAAGTAAATCAGCAATCAGATATCATACTTCAGAAATTTTATGCTGGTTCTACCCAAGCCTCATTTTCTTTCAGCAAATCAATCAACTCATCTACAGCTACTTCGCTGTCTACATTGCGTTTCACTACTTCTTTGCCTTTGTACAAGGTAATCTTGCCGGGGCCGCTGCCTACATAGCCAAAATCGGCATCGGCCATTTCGCCGGGGCCATTTACAATGCAACCCATAATGGCAATTTTCACGCCTTTCAAATGGTTGGTACGGCTGCGAATTTTGGCGGTGGTTTCCTGCAAATCAAACAGCGTACGGCCACAGCTCGGGCAGCTGATGTATTCTGTTTTGCTGATGCGGGTACGGGTGGCCTGCAGTATACCAAAAGCCGTGTTGTTGATGAATTGTTCGGCCGTGGCATTGCTGAGATAATTGCGGCCGCTGGCATTCATGGCTGCAGCGTTTTGATAGCTGGCGCTACTCATGCCCAGGCATAGGCCATCACCAAAACCTTCAAGCAACAATGCTCCGGTTTCGGTAGCGTAGTGTATCAAATGTTCGTCGGCGGTTTGCCAGTTGCTGTCGGTAATAAGCACCACGGGGTTTTTAATGTCACGGGCCTGTAGTTCCATCATCATGCGGCGCACCGCCTGCATGGCGTTGCTGCGTTGGCTGCTCAGGCAAAGCACCACCGTAGGGTCGTTGGCCACTTCATCCAGGTAGGTAAAATCGTTTACCTCGGTATCATCGTTGAAGCAATCAATCATCACAAAATTCAGCTGGTCACTTTCCAGCTCAGCATCTACAAAACCGTGGATGTCGAAGATGGGGAAGACAGCCCCCTCATGTCTCCCGGTGGGGGAAGCAACGTGATTGGCAAACGTGGCCGGATACACAATCACTTTCAATGTGCCGGGCAGTGCAAAGGCTGGTATTTGATGGCCGGTAAAAATGTAATCGGCCGCCATATCGCCAATGCTCCACTTATCAGTAATGGCATCGTAGGTATAGCCAATGCTAATGAGTGCTTCTGGCGTAATGTTGTCGAGCTTACTCAGGTCGGCAATCACCACGGGCACTTGCTTGCCACCAATATTGCCTACTTCAAATGTGGGGCGGCGTTTGTACTCGAAAGGGGAGTAGCGCAGTCCGGAAGTCTGCAAGTCCGGAAGTCCGCTTTCCGACTTTCCGTCTTTCGGACTTTCTGACTGATATCTCTTCACTAAGTCACGACACACCGGTATCTCAAACTCCGGATCTTCTGTCAACGACACCCGAATGGTATCGCCAATGCCATCTTCCAGCAGGGTGCCAATGCCAATGGCGCTTTTAATGCGACCGTCTTCGCCATCGCCGGCTTCGGTTACACCCAGGTGCAGCGGATAGCATTCGCCAAATTCTTCCTGCATGTGCTGTATCAGCAAGCGGTAGGCCTGCACCATTACCTGCGGGTTGCTGGCCTTCATGCTCAGCACAATGTTGTGGTAGTCGAGGCTGCGGGCAATGCGCAAAAATTCCATGGCACTTTCCACCATACCAATCGGTGTATCGCCATAGCGGCTCATGATGCGGTCGCTCAGGCTGCCGTGGTTGGTGCCAATGCGCATGGCCGTGCCGTGCTCCTTGCATATTTCTATCAGTGGTGTAAACCGTTCGCGGATGCGTTCAATTTCTTCCAGGTATTCGGCATCGGTGTATTCAATCTGCTCAAACTTCTTCTTGTCTACATAGTTGCCTGGGTTCACCCGCACTTTTTCTACAATGCGGGCCGCAATTTCTGCGGCATTGGGGGTGAAATGGATATCAGCCACCAGCGGCGTGTTGTAGCCGCGTTTGCGCAGTTCGTCTTTGATGTTTTGCAGGTTTTCGGCTTCCTTTTTCGAAGGCGCCGTAATGCGGACCAGCTCGGCACCGGCTTCAATGCAGCGGATGGCCTGCGCTACCGTAGCTTCGGTATCCATGGTATCGGTGGTGGTCATGGTTTGCACCCGTATGGGGTGGCTATTGCCGAGTAGCAATCCGCCAATGTTTACTTCCCGGGTTTTCAGTCGTTGGTAGCTGGTGAGGCTTTCGGTATATAGTTGCATGTGAAGTATTAGTGAATTGGTGAATAGGTCAATAAGTGAATTGGTGAATAGGTGAGTGTGGGTTGTTGTTTTTTGGGGATTCAGCAGCTTCAAATAACTCAACTGTGTTGTGTCTCCCGATAGCTATCGGGACACTGCAGCTGCATTGCAGGTGGCATCTGCCTCCTGTGCGGCCTCTCGCCGGCGGGGCAAATGTCCGCTAATTTTCTTAATGGTTACATGGAATCACCATAACAAGGTTTTTAACCAGCGGTTTAATCTTAGTGCGGAAACTACATACTTTCCTCCAATCAATGATGCTAAAGCAGTATTCATCGTAGGGTGCCAAGTTGCTTTGTAAACCCTGAAGCAAAAACTATAAATAGCTAAATATTTGGGAGGATAGTAAAATCACCATCCGCTTCAATACATTAGCAGACCGATAAAAAGTACTACCCAAATGTTCGAACAAACCTTTAAAAATATTGACGATATATTGCACAAAGACGCTGGTTGCGGCAGTGAATTGGACTATGTGGAGCAAACCTCTTGGATTTTGTTCCTCAAATACTTGGACGACTTGGAGAAAGACCGTGCCACAGCAGCCGAACTGACAGGCAAGACTTATACGCCTATCATTGATAAAGATTACCAATGGACAGTTTGGGCAATGCCGAAAGGCAAAGACGGAAAACTCGACCACCACAAAGCCCTGACGGGTGACGACCTCACTGACTTTGTAAACAACCAACTCTTTCCTTACCTCAAAAAGTTTAAGCTGAGTGCCGAAAGTGCCGATACCATTGAGTACAAGATTGGCGAGATTTTCAGCGAACTGAAAAACCGCATACAAAGTGGCTACAACTTGCGTGAAGTGATTAACCGCATTGACGAATTGCGTTTCCGCACCCACGCAGAGAAGCACGAAATGAGCCACTTGTATGAAGACAAAATAAAAAATATGGGCAACGCAGGGCGAAACGGTGGCGAATATTACACACCCCGACCGCTCATTACAACTATTGTAAAAGTGGTTGCCCCAAAAATTGGCGACAAAATTTATGACGGTGCAGTAGGCAGTGCAGGCTTCCTTTGCGAAGCGTTTGACTATTTGCGAAACAGTAAATCACTTTCTACCAAAGAAACCGAGATACTGCAAAAACGCACCTTTTACGGCAAAGAGAAAAAATCATTGGCGTATATCATTGGCATTATGAATATGATTTTGCACGGTGTGGAAGCTCCCAACATTATACACACCAACACGCTTGCCGAAAACCTTGCCGACATACAAGAAAAAGACCGCTATGATGTGGTGCTTGCCAATCCGCCTTTTGGTGGAAAGGAACGAGCCGAAGTGCAACAAAACTTCCCCATTAAAACAGGCGAAACCGCTTCCCTTTTTTTGCAGCACTTTATTAAAATACTGAAAGCAGGCGGCAAAGCAGGTGTGGTAATTAAAAACACTTTTTTGAGCAATACCGACAATGCCACGGTTGCCATACGCAAAACCTTGTTGGAAAACTGCAACCTGCACACCGTGTTGGATTTGCCCGGTGGCACTTTTACCGGTGCAGGGGTAAAAACTGTTGTATTGTTTTTTGAAAAAGGTAAATCCACGCAAAAGGTTTGGTTTTACCAATTGAACCTTGACCGCAATTTAGGCAAAACCAACCCACTCAACGAAAACGACTTGGCAGAATTTGTTGAACTGCAAAAGACCTTTGCCGATAGCGAAAACTCCTGGACGGTAAATTTAAAAGACATTGACCAAAGCACATTTGATTTAAGCGTAAAGAACCCGAACAAAAAAGAAGAAGTAACGCTACGCCAACCGCAAGTCATTTTGGAAGAAATGAAAGCATTGGATGAAGAAAGTGCCGAAATCCTTAACTCAATTTTGGAACTGATATGAAGCAAGGTTGGGAAATAAAGAAGTTGGGAGAAATTGGTAAGGTATCAATGTGTAAAAGAATATTTAAAGAAGATACTACACCTGAAGGAGATATCCCATTTTACAAAATTGGAACTTTCGGAAAAACACCTGATGCATTTATCAGCAAGGAACGATACAATGAGTTTCGTAGTAAATTCTCATTCCCCAAAAAAGGCGACATTCTTATCTCTGCATCAGGGACAATAGGTAGAAGAGTAAGATATGATGGACAGCCAGCGTATTTTCAAGACTCTAATATTGTCTGGATTGACAACAATGAAAAACTTGTTCTAAATGATTACCTCTACCGCTTTTATGAAATATGTAATTGGGGAGCATCAAAAGGAGCAACAATTTCAAGACTTTACAATGATAATCTTAAACAAATTGAAATTCCTTTTCCAAAATCAATTCAAGAACAACATCGCATTGTTTCCATATTAGATGAAGCCTTTGCCACCATAGAAAAGGCAAAAGCCAATGCCGAACAAAACCTCAAAAACGCCAAAGAACTTTTTGAAAGCTATTTAAAGGGGGTGTTTGAGAATAAAGGAGATAATTGGGCTGAAAAAACTTTGAAGGAAGTTTGTGCAAAAATTACAGATGGAACTCATCAAACACCTAAATATTTTGATGATGGGATTATATTTCTTTCATCTAAAAATGTAACCAGTGGCAAAATAGATTGGGAAAACATCAAATACATTGATGCAAAGCAACATATTGAAATGCACAAACGAGTAGCTCCAAGAATTGGGGATATTCTATTAGCAAAAAATGGCACAACAGGTGTAGCGGCAATGGTTGATAGAGATGTTGTGTTTGATATTTATGTTAGTCTCGCTCATATCAGAGTTTTAGATGAAATTATTCCTGATTTTATGTTGTATTTCATAAATTCTCCTATCGCAAAAAAACAATTTAATAAGCGACTTAAAGGGTCAGGCGTTCCAAATCTACATTTAGAAGAAATTAGGGAAGTAATAATACCATTTCCCAAATCAAAAGAAGCCCAACAAACCATCGTCCGCCAATTAGATGCCCTGCGAGCCGAAACACAAAAGTTAGAAGCGGTGTATCAAAAGAAAATAGCTGATTTGGAAGAACTGAAAAAATCCATCTTGCAAAAGGCGTTTGCGGGAGAATTGAGAACTGAAAAAGCATTAGCGATATGAGTAAAGATTTAACAAATTCCAGTATTGACAGAAAAAACATTCTGAATAATAATATTGCCATACAAGAAGTGTATGAGCAAGTGGGTTTTTATGGTATTAAACACGATGGTAAATACCGATTTACAAAGCAGCAAGTAGCCCAATATTATGAAGTTGATATTCGAACCATTGATCGGCTTTTAGAAAATCATAAGACTGAATTAGAGCAAAGCGGTTATGAGTTATATACCGGACAAAAACTTAAATCATACAAAGAGCAAGTAGTTGATTTTGTGAAACTTGCAAAAGAAAAAGGGGATGTTCACGACATTAATGTCGTGAACATCCTTCAACTCTCTGAAAATGAATTAGATAGCCTATCAAAATCCCCCCAATTATCCATTTTTACATACAAGGCGTTTTTGAATGTAGGCATGTTGCTAACTGGTTCTGAAAAAGCTCAAAAGCTTCGGTCCGCAATTTTAGATATTGTAATTGATGTGCTTAACAAAAAGTTAGGGGGTAAAACAAAGTACATCAACCAACGAGAAGAAGAATTTTTGCCAAGTGCAATTCGTGAGTATAACTATCGTCAAGAATTTACAAATGCCTTAGATTTTTACATAGTAGAAAACAAATTCAAGTATGGTCAATTAACCGATAAAATTTATAAAAGCATTTTTAAAGAGAATGCCAAAGAGTATAGACAGATTTTAAAACTCAACTCAAAAGAAAGTGTAAGAAGCACCATGTATTCAGAAGTGTTGGACTTGATAGCAGGTTATGAAAATGGATATGCTAATTCACTTAAAACTGAATTTGAAAAATCAGGAAGAAAATTAAGTCTTTCTGAGGCTCATACATTATTTACTACTTATGAAAAACTGACTGAAGCTACATTGATTCCACTACGTGAAAAGGCACGAAGTCTAATGGCAAGCCGTGATTTGGCTTTCAGAGAGGCACTGCACGAAAAACTGAAAGACTACATCAATGAAGTAAGCACAGAGGATTATGATAAGTTTTTGGGCGAACGAAGTATGGATTTGGAAAAGAGACTGGAAGATAATAAAGATGTTTTCAAACGATTAAAAGACCGATAAAGATGGAGTACAATTATTTTACATCGGAGTACTCCATCAAAATTCACGACAAAATTATTGAAATTTCGGGTGGCATTGAGGGAGTAAAAGTTTATGGAAATTTAGATAGCCCACTTACTCATATTCAAAACGATGACTACTATCCAACTTTTGAAAAAAAGCTAACGCATCTTGTTTTCTCATTCAATAAATTTCATGCCTTTAATGATGGGAACAAAAGAACATCCATAGCAATGGGGGCTTTCTTTTTAGAAGTAAATGGGCTTGATGTGTTTGTCGATAAATTTATTATTGAAATGGAGAATATTGCAGTAACCATTGCCGATAATCTAATCGAAAAAGAATTATTGAAAGAAATAATAACATCAATTATTAATGACGAGGATTACAGCGAAGAATTGAAACTAAAAATTATCAATGCGCTAAGCCAAGTAAAACCAGAAACCGAGCCATTAAACATAGGAGTTGAATTTTATAAAGATTTATTTTAATTATGAACGAAGCAGAAACAAGAGCAGAACTCATAGACCCAAAGCTAAAGGCTTGTGGTTGGGGCGTTGTGGAAGGCTCTAAAGTCCTTCGTGAATACAACATAACGGCAGGTAAAATTCAAACAGGCGGTGGCAGGGGCAAAAGAGAAATTGCCGATTATGTGTTGGTTTACAAAGGCATCAAGTTGGCAGTAGAAGAAGCCAAAAGTGACGAATTGGAAGTGAGTGAAGGCGTAATGCAAGCCAAAAAGTATGCAGACAAACTAAAATTAGAAACCACCTACAGTAGCAATGGTAAAGCCATTTACCAAATCTGCATGAAATCAGGCGAAGAAGGTTTGGTAACAGATTTTCTAAGCCCCGAAGAACTCTGGAATAAAACATTCCCGAAAAACACTGACACTGAGCTTGCCGAAGTGTGGCGAGAAAAATTTGCCAATATTCCATTTGAAGACAAAAGCGGAAGTTGGCAGTTAAGATACTATCAGGAAATAGCTGTACAACGCACCGTTGAAGCCATTGCACAAAACAAAGAAAGAATTTTGCTGACCCTTGCCACAGGAACAGGAAAAACGGCAATCGCTTTTCAAATTGCGTGGAAACTATACCAAACCCGTTGGAACTTACAACGAGACGGCAACCGCAGACCGAGAATTTTATTTTTAGCCGACAGAAACATTTTAGCAGACCAAGCCTACAATTCGTTTTCGGCATTTCCCGAAGATGCTTTGGTGCGGATAAAGCCCAATGAAATAAAGAAAAGCGGAAAAGTGCCCACCAACGGCACCATTTTCTTTACCATTTTTCAAACCTTTATGAGTGGCACTGATGCAGCAGGAAAACCTGCACCCTACTTTGGCGAATATCCAGCTGACTATTTTGATTTTATCATCATTGACGAGTGCCACCGAGGTGGAGCCAATGACGAAAGCAATTGGCGAAGAATTTTGGAATATTTCAGTCCGGCAGTGCAATTGGGTTTAACCGCCACGCCCAAACGAAAAGACAATGTGGACACATACAAATACTTTGGTGAACCTGTTTACATCTATTCGCTGAAAGAAGGCATCAATGACGGCTTTTTAACGCCATTCAAAGTAAAACGCATCAAAACTACGTTGGATGATTACCGCTACACTTCAGACGACACGATTGTTGAAGGAGAAATTGAAGAAGGTAAATTGTATGAAGAAAAAGACTTTAACCGCACTATTGAAATTGTAGAACGGGAAGCCAAGCGGGTAAATATATTTTTAGATGAAGCTAACCAAAACGAGAAAGCAATAATCTTTTGTGCCAACCAAGGGCACGCAGCATTGATAAGAGATTTGGTAAACCAAAACGCCAAAAACAAAGACCCTTTTTATTGTGTTCGTGTTACCGCCAATGACGGTGAAGAAGGCGAAAGACTGTTACGAGAATTTCAAGACAACGAAAAAACAATTCCAACCATTTTAACTACTTCGCAAAAACTCTCCACAGGAGTTGATGCACGTAACATTCGCAATATCGTTTTGCTTCGCCCAGTAAATTCAATGATTGAGTTTAAACAAATTGTAGGCCGTGGCACACGATTGTTTGACGGTAAAGAGTTTTTTACTATTTACGATTTTGTGGATGCCTACAAACACTTTTCAGATCCGGAATGGGACGGTGAGCCATTAGAACCAGTAATTACAAGCGGGGTCCCTCCCATACCCAAACTTCCCACTGAACCTCAAGAGCCAAACGAGCCAGGGGAACCCAAACCTTTCAAACAAAAAATAAAAGTAAAACTGGCAAAAGGGAAAGACCGTCAAATTCAATTCACTTCGCAAACATCATTCTGGAGTGCAGATGGACGTCCAATATCAGCTGAAGAATTTCTAAGCAATCTATTTGGTGAATTACCCAAGTTATTCAAAGACGAAGAAGAATTGCGGAAACTTTGGAGTAATCCCATTACCCGAAAAGTTTTGTTGGAGAATTTAGAATCTGCGGGTTTCCCGAAAGACGATTTACTGACCTTGCAAAAGTTGGTAGATATGGAAAATAGTGACCTGTATGATGTTTTGGAATACGTATTCAATGGCGATTACATCGCAATGACAAGAGAGGATAGAGCAAAAGCAGCAGAAGCAACAATATTTGCTTTGCTCAACGACAAGCAGAAAGAGTTTATCACTTTCGTTTTGAGTAAGTACATTGAGACAGGAGTGGATGAACTCGATCAGGAAAAACTACCCATCTTACTTACTAACAAGTATCAATCATTAGAAGACGCTAAAGAAATTTTGGGAGACGTGGCAAATATCAGCCGTTTGTTCATTGAGTTTCAAGAACATCTCTATAAGCAGAAAGCTGCATAATTTAAAAATATTTGTTCTTACCAACTCTTCCTCCCAGGCAACTTCGCCGATTTCTTTTGCTGCTGCATTTGCTGGCGAATGCGTTTTTCTTCTTGCTGTAGCGCCTTCAACTGATCATCGGCTTTTTGCTGTTGCTTCTTGTTGTCGGGGTTTGGCTGCGGTTGCTGTTGCTGCTGTTGTTTTTTCAGTTCATCCAGCGCTATGTTCAGGTTGCGGCTTATTTCTGCATCATCGGGTTGGTATTTCAGCGCCTGCTTAAATGAGCCCACGGCTTCTTTCAGTTGCTTGTGATGTGCTTGCGCCAATCCGGCGTTGTTGTGCAGCATGGCTTTGGCACGGGCATCGCTGCCGGCCTTTTGCAGCATGGCTTGATATTGGCTGGCTGCTTTTTCGTAATCGCCTTTTTTGTAGGCAATATTGCCCAAATGCATGCCTGCCATCCAGGCATTGGGGTTGGCTTTCAGCACTTCGGCATACAGCGCAGCGGCTTCATCCAGCTTGCCCTGCTGGTATAGCGCATCGGCCTGTTGGAGTTGGCTGTTGGTATTGGTTTGTGCTGAAGTGGCAATGGGTAGTATCAACACCAAAAAACAAGCAGCTACGGCGGCTATTTTTTTCTTGCTTCTTTTTTCGGTGAGGGCAGTGGCTACAATAATCAGCAACAAGGCCAACGCTATCAGCCAGTGGCTGTAGCTGTAATAATTCACCAGGTAGCTGTTGAGCATGGGCGATTTGGGCAGCTCCCGCAATATGGCCAGCACCGCATTGGCATGTTCTTGTGTAGTGGCTGGTGGCAGGTAACGGCCACCAGTTTGTGCAGCCAGTTGCTGCAGTATTTTTTCGTTCAGTTTGCTTACCACGGGTTCGCCATTCTCATCCCGTACGGGCAGGCCCGTGCCATCTTTCAGCACAATGCCATTGGGCGTTCCAATGCCCACAGTTATGAGCATCACGCCTGCTTTTTGCAGGGCTTCGGCGGCAGCCATGGCATCGCCTTCCAGCTCTTCGCCATCTGTGAGCAGCACCACCGCTTTGTGTGCCGGGTCGGCTATGGGCAGGCTTTCGGCGGCGGTTTGCAGGGCCAGTTGCAGATCGGTGCCTTCGAGCGGTACGGCCTTGCCATCGAGCCCGCTGATGAGCAATCGGGCGGCTTGTAAATCGGTGGTGAGGGGCAGTTGCAACCAGGCTTCGCCGGCAAAAGCTACTACTGCCACTTTGCTGCCTTGCAGGGTATCGGTAAGCTTGGTAGCAATGAGGCGTGCCTGCTCCAGCCGGCTGGGGCTGGCATCGGCAGATAGCATGCTGTTGCTTACATCAATAGCCAGCACCACTTCCATGCCTTCTACCTGTGCGCCGCCCTTTTCAAGGGGTTGTTGCAGGCTCAGCATACCCAGTGCCAGCAGGGTTACAGCTACCAGCATCAGCAATTGCTGCAGCCGCCATTTACGCGGCGAATAAGTTGCGGTAATGGCCGCCAGCAGCGGTTGATCGGCTAGTTTGGTGAGTGTCTTTTTTTTCCAACGGGCATAGGCCCACCAACCCAGCGCCATGGGTACCAATGCCAGCAACCACCATCCGTTTTGCGGATGGGCAAGGCTGTATGCGGCTTGGTGTAATATCATGTGGGTGCTGTTGGAAAAGATAGCTGCAAAACGCAGCTGCGGGTAGATTATTTCCTGCCTTCAAAAAATCCTTTCTCTTTCAAAATGCTTTTCACAATATTGAGGCGAATGGTTTTGAAATCCACCTTCGGATCGGGGCTTTCTACATTGAGCACAAAAAAGTAGGGGTGCTTGTTTTCTTCAATCCATCCAACCAGCCATCCGAGTTGGTTGCCTTTTTCGGTAGTGCCCCAGCCGGTTTTGTAGGCCAGCGTGTATTTGTCGGTCTTTTCCCGAATCATGAGGTCTTTTACAATTTCCTGCTCCCGGTTTTGAAAAGGCAGCTGCTTAAAGTACAGGCGCTTTACCAGACCCAGCTCTTCATCGGGTGTTATTTTCAATGAATTGTCGAGCCAGAAACGATCGATGGTGGCGCCAATTTTTTTATTGCCATAGCCCACGCTGTCCAGCATCTTTTGCATGGTGTCGCGGCCAATGCGGCGGGCCATTTCCTGATAAAAACCCACATTGCTCACGGCAAAAGCTTCCCGCATGTTCATGTCTTTGTTCCAGTCGGTCATGGTATCGCCGCTTGGGCTGGTGCGTACCACGCCATCCCAGGGTACTACCACGGTATCGCTGAAAATACGGCCGGTACCCAAGGCTACCAGCGAGTTGAAAATTTTAAACGTAGAAGCCGGTGTGTAAGCACTATCGCGGTAGCGAGGCATGTTGTAAATGGTAAACTGGCCCTGCCCGTTGTCGAACATGCCGAAGCAGCCCTCCACCTTGGCCGAGTCGAAATACTTTTTCAGCTCATTCTCCTGCGTAATATTATTGGTACTGCAAGCAGTCATCCACAAACTGGCCACTATTGCCATGGCCGGAAATACACGTTTCATCATATCGTTGCAAATGTCTGCCTAAGAACGGTGCAAGGCAAAGATTTGTTGGAAAATGAAAATATCGGGTAAATGATTTTGAAGACCAACCGATATTTATATCTTTGTGGCATGTGGAAAGAACAGGTAACCGATATTTTGAGAGCAGACATGCCGCTGCAAAGGCTCGATGAAAAGAAGGCCGGCATTGTGGCTGTCCGGCCCATTCCTCATGCCGCCATGCTGCGGATTCAGGAGGCACTTTCCATAGAGTGGACCTACAATAGCAACAGCATTGAAGGCAACACCCTCAGCCTGG
Source organism: Bacteroidota bacterium (assembly GCA_020161435.1). Classification (GTDB taxonomy): domain Bacteria; phylum Bacteroidota; class Bacteroidia; order Chitinophagales; family Chitinophagaceae; genus Phnomibacter. The sequence continues at coordinate 586,424 of JAIUNV010000001.1, forward strand.
CCGAAACCCGTGCCGTGCTGCAAGATGGCATTACCATTAAGGGCAAAAGTCTGCGGGAGCATTTTGAAGCGGTGAACCATCAGGAAGCTATTGAGCTGATTGAGGTATTGGCACAGCCGGGAGCGGTCATTCAAGAAAGCATGGTGCTGGATGTGCATGCGCTGGTGCTCGATAAAATTGAAAAAGATTTTGCCGGTCGCTACCGCAATGCAGGGGTAAGAATTACCGGTGCCAATTTCATTCCACCGAATGCAGTGAAAGTACCCGATTTGATGGCGGAGCTGATGGATTGGGTGCAAGAAAACCCGCTGGGCATGCACCCGCTGCAACTGGCTACGGCTTTTCATCACCGCTTTGTGCATATCCATCCGTTTTTTGATGGGAATGGCCGAACGGTACGGTTGCTGTTTAACCTGCTGCTGATGCGGGAAGGCTATCCGCCGGCCATTATTTTGCGCAACGACCGGCGTAAATATTATGATGCCCTCAACCAGGCCAACGATGGCCGTTATGAAAAGCTGTGCCTGCTGATGAGTCAGGCGTTGGAGCGGTCGTTGGATATATACCTGAGCAACATTACTGATACTGCTGAGGCGTATAAGCCCATCAACAATGTGCTGGAAGATGAAGGGCTGCCGTACGGGCAGGAGTACATCAGCCTGCTGGCCCGGCAGGGCAAAATTGCAGCTTACAAAGAGGGCAGGGTTTGGTACACCAGTGCCGAGGCGATTGAGCAATATTTAAACAAAAGAAAACGCAAGCACAAGCAACAATCCTGATGTGGTGCTATAAAAAAGCCCGACCATTTGGCCGGGCTTTTTTTATGAAATAGCGTTGATTATCGGGCTACGTTCACCGCACGTTTTTCACGAATCACAGTTACTTTGATTTGACCGGGATAGGTCATTTCTGTTTGAATTTTCTGTGCAATTTCAAAGCTGAGTTTGTCGCTTTCGGCGTCGGTTACTTTTTCGGCTTCTACTATTACCCGCAGCTCACGACCGGCCTGAATGGCGTAGGCTTTTTCTACACCGCCATAGCCAAGGGCCAGGTTTTCGAGGTCTTTGATGCGCTGCAAATATTGCTGCATGATTTCGCGGCGGGCACCGGGGCGTGCACCACTGATGGCATCGCAAGCCTGAATGATGGGGGAAATCACGTAGGCCATTTCCATTTCATCGTGGTGGGCGCCAATGGCGTTCACCACGCTGGGGTGTTCACCATATTTTTCGGCCAGCTTGGCACCCAGCAGGGCGTGGCTCAGTTCAGTTTCTTCATCGGGCACTTTACCAATATCGTGCAGCAAACCGGCACGTTTGGCCAGCTTGGGGTTGAGGCCCAATTCGGCAGCCATAATACCGCAAAGGTTGGCGGTTTCGCGGCTGTGCATCAGCAGGTTTTGACCGTAAGAAGAACGGAAACGCATCCGGCCTACCATGCGTACCAGCTCTTTGTGCAGGCCGTGTATGCCCAATTCAATTACGGTACGTTCACCAATTTCCATTACCTGCTCTTCAATTTGCTTGCGGGTTTTTTCTACCACTTCTTCAATACGGGCAGGGTGAATACGGCCATCTGTAACAAGACGCTGCAAGCTGAGGCGGGCAATTTCGCGGCGCAGCGGATCGAAACTGCTGAGAATGATGGCTTCGGGGGTATCGTCTACAATCAGATCGACACCTGTGGCAGCTTCGATCGCCCGGATGTTTCGGCCTTCGCGGCCAATGATTTGACCTTTGATTTCGTCTGTTTCAAGGTTGAAAACCGTTACGGCGTTTTCAATGGCTTGCTCGGCAGCCGTACGCTGTATGGTTTGGATGATGATTTTACGGGCTTCTTTGGTAGCCTTTTGTTTGGCATCATCAATTATTTCTTGCTGAATAACAAGGGCACGGGTTTGTGCTTCCTGCTTCAGGCTTTCGATGAGTTGGGCACGGGCTTCATCTGCAGTAAGGGTGGCAATCTTTTCGAGGCGACGCACATGTTCCTCCTGATTGCGGTCCAGCTCTGCTTTTTTCTGGCTTACTACTTCCAGCTGACGGGTGAGGTTTTCTTTGATGGCCTCATTTTCCTTCATCTGCTTGTCGAGGTTGCCGCTTTTTGAATTCAGGCTTTGCTCCTGGCTACGGATGCGGCTTTCTGCTTCGGCTACTTTTTTGTTGCGTTCCAGAATTTCTTTGTCGTGCTCGGCTTTGAGTTGAACAAACTTTTCTTTGGCTTCCAGCAGTTTTTCTTTTTTCAGGGCTTCGGCAGAGGTTTGTGCATCGACCAGCATTTTTTTCGCCTCAATTTCTGCTTCTTCCAGTTTCTTTTTGGTGTTTCCTGCAAAGAGGAATTTGCCCGCCACCAAGCCTACAATGAGACAGATGACACCAATTATAATTGCTATAGGATCCATTGTGTTAGATGTTTTAATCCGACGACAGGCGCAGCGGGTTGCCGGCATGCCAATCGTTGTTGTTGAATAGAATGCGTCTGTTAGCGGGCGAAAATACGGAAAACGGGCCGAGCTTACCGCAAGGTTTTGCTAATGCCATAGCTGAAATGGTGAAAGCCCCGAATGCGGGGGCTTTTTGGTTGTAAATAATTGCAAATCAACGCAGCAGGCGTTTAAAAAGGGACTGCCAAAACTGGCGGGATGTACGCCCCGCATTGGCCTGCCAGTGTACTGATTCCTGTTCTATTTCGGCTTTGGCCAAGGATGCAAACCGCTCATGCATTTGTGAGATGCTGGCGGCTTCGGTGGCTTGCCGTAGTTGCAGATCATGGTCGGCGGCGGCTTTTTTGGCCGTCAAATCCTTGCGAATCTGGTCGATATCAAACTGCTCGGTTTCCATCGCAGCCACTGCATAAGGGCCGGCAGGCATCAGGCTTTTCACAATCACCGGCATCAGTTCTATGAGCATGAGCAGGGCCATTATAAGATAATAACGAAACGCTACGGCATCGTTTTGGGCCACCAGGTGTTGCATAGCCTCGATACGGGTGAGAAAACCGTGGTTGAGCAATTGAGCAAATGCCGCCTCGTCTTTGCGAATGGTTGTTTCAATTTTGGCCAGCTCACGGCGAAGGCTATCCATGGTAGGTTGGTGTTGGGCCTGCCACTGGTTGTATGCCGAGGTTCTTTCAGCATACGCTTGTTGCTTGGCTTTGGCAATAACACTGATGCCTTTGGTGCCGGAGCCTCCCGTACCATCGGCTTCGGCCAGATAGGCTTGCTGAGCCTGCAGCAGCTCAGTGTAACGGGCTTGGGCTTGTGTTTCGAATTGTACCAGTTGTTGAGTAATGGCTGTTTTTTGCCCAGCATAAATACTATCCAGTTGTTGCCGCTTTTGTTGTACCCGCACTCCGTTGTCAATCGATGCTTGTGTTTTTACTTCCTGATCGAATAAATACAAAACGGCTGGTTGGGCCATAAACAAACCAATGACTAACGCCAGTAACAAACGCAACAACAGGGGCAGCCATTGTTTCTTAAACGGGTTCATGGTTTTGATGAGTGCCCGGTCGATGTTTACAATAACAAAGCCCATAAAAATGCCGAGCGGCAGAAACGACCAGGCTGGAGCAGTGGTGGTGCTGAAAAAATATGTCCAGGCCATAACGGCAAATACACCCGTACAGCCTACCGTTAGGCCAATAATACGAAACCGGTTTCTATCGACCGTGTATTGCTGCAAGAGCGTTGGTTCAACAGCAGCCAGCCACCACAGTGTTTTATCAATGGTTGAAATGGAGGGAGGATTGTTGCCTTCCGTTGATGCGTCGTGTTGTTGCATAGTCATGTTGTCCAATAGCTTGATAGTTGATGAAATCAGGCGTCATTGGTTCTCGGTTGGCATATCAAAGAACGCTGACAGCAGTAATTTTATTGGTTGCATAAATGCTCAATGCGATATTTTAATGATAGCAGGCATACTAATTGCATAAATGGTTAGATAATTAGAAAATAACGCTATATTTGGGATGCGTGATGAATTGTTCGAACTAAATAAAAGTGGCAGAACAATATTGTAAACTCTTAACATCCTCCATCAATTGAAAAAGTTTAAATCGTTACCCGGCGAAGAATGGGTAGACCTCAAGCTCAAGGAGCGACTCGGCAGAAGAAAATATGCTGTTTCGAGTTTTGGTCGAGTGGCCAGCTATGTAAAAGGATTGGAAGAAGACGGCAAGTTTTTGTCGTTGTATGCACCCAGTTTCCGATTACAGAAAGTAAACATTTTATTTAAAGATGGGAAGCGTGGCTTTCCGGTGCATAAATTGGTAGCCGAGTGTTTTTTAACACCGCCAACCAAAGACCATTACTATGTGCTGCACCTGGATAAAGACTTGCACAACAACAAAGTATCGAATTTGCGCTACGCAACCATCGATGAAGCAACACGTCATTTCAGTGGTAAAGACATAACTATGAGTCAACAAATCAAATTCGCCGCAGGCGAAGAGTACAAACCCGTAAAAATTACCGGTTTGAAAAAGAAATATGCCATCACCAACACTGGTCGGTTGATTAGCTATTCCAAAAAAATTGAAGACGGCAGTGAGCTGTCGCTCAACATTCACCCACAGGGCTATCGCATTTGGCGCTTCCGGGTAAATGGCGAGTCTACCCACTACCTCATTCATCGTTTGGTGGCTGAGTATTTCCTCAAAAAGCCAGGTAAGAACTACGATTATGTAGTGCATATCGACCATTCAAAAACAAACAACAACGTAAAGAACCTGAAATGGGTTACTTATGAAGAACAACGTGCACACTCTGCACAAAGTGATGCTTCTAAAGCCAATGCCATTCGTTTGTCTCAATGGTCACGCATTACTGGTAAGGGTAAAAAACTAACTGAGGCCAAAGTACGGGCTATTAAAAAGCAGTTGGAAGACCCTAAGAAGAAAGTAAAAATGAAGCAACTGGCAGATCAGTTTGAAATAACCCCCATGCAGTTGTACCGCATAAAGAGCGGCGAAAACTGGGGCTGGGTAAAGGCAGACAAATCTAAAGAAGGGCCAATGCCAACTGCTTTGGTAAAAGCCGTAGCTGCTGCGCCTAAAAAAGCTGCTCCCAAAGCTGCCAAGAAAGCTGCCCCTAAAGCCGCTAAAAAAGCTGCTCCTGCACCCAAGAAAGCTGCAGTTGCCCCCAAAAAAGCCGCTGCAAAAGCTGCCCCAAAAAAGGCTGCTAAGAAGGTTGCTAAGAAAAAGTAACGGGTAGACTTATCCACTACTGATATTCTGAATGCCGTTTGAACGGAAATTGCTTTCTGTTCAAACGGCCTTTTCATGTCAGCAACCAACCGTTCCTCTTTCGATATTTATAAAGCCAGCGCTGGTAGCGGCAAAACTTTTTCGCTTACCCTGCACTATTTGCAGTTGGTACTGCAGCAGCCGCATCTTTACAAGCGGATACTGGCTGTAACCTTCACCAACAAGGCTACCGCAGAAATGAAGGAACGCATTCTGCATGTGCTCCGTTGGCTGGCAACTGGCCATGACAAGGCCAAGTCCTATGAGCAAGCATTGCTGACACAACTGCCCGAAATGAATGCAGCTGCAATAGCTGCTCAGGCTACCAAAGTGTACCAGCTCATTTTACACGATTACTCTCGTTTTTCCATCACCACGATTGACGCATTTGTGCAACGCATCATCCGCTCCTTTGCATGGGAGTTGGGTATTGATGGTGGGTTCAAATTGCAACTGAGTCAAGATTTAGTAAAAGAAGATCTGGCAGAGCGTTTGTACCTGCGATTGGATGATGACAAAGACCTGCAAAACTGGGTAATTGATTTTGCCAAAGAAAGATTGGAAGATGGACGGCGTTGGGATTTTCGGCAAGACATGCTGCGATTGGCTAATGAACTCTTCAAAGAAAAATTCAAAAGCTTTGAAGAAGCCATGGAACAGTTTGATGATGCAGCAGTGCAAGCTGCATTTGCAGGGCTGAACAAACAAGTGCAGACCACTATTCATGGCATTGAAAAGAAGTGGGCAGATGCAGGCAAAGCTATTGTTGATGCAGTTGCTCAAGCCGGATTAGACAGGGAAGATTTTCATTATGGTAAAGCTGGCTTCATCAATTATTTTTTTAAGGCAGCAGAAGGACAAGTAACAGCTCCGAATTCGAGGGTGCAGGAAATTGCCGATGCCCCTGATAAGATGGCCCCCAAAAAAGCCGACGCATCTACCCGCCAACGTATAGCTGAATTACAGCCGGTTATCGAACGTCGACTGTATCAACTCATGACTTGGTATGACGATGATATTGTGCCTTACAGTACCGCAAAAGCCATTCGGCAAAATCTGGGCATGCTGCGGTTGATGCGGGTGTTTGCAGAAGAATTGGCGGCCTATCGCAAAGACAATAATGCATTGCTCATCAGCGATACACACCACCTGCTGCGGGAGCTCACAAAAGATACAAACGCATCTTTTATTTATGAAAAAACGGGCCATCGTTATCAGCATTACCTCATCGATGAGTTTCAGGATACCAGTAGTTTTCAGTGGGATAATTTTTTGCCCTTGCTTACCGAAACTTTGGCGCAGGGCAATTACAACCTGATAGTGGGGGATGTAAAACAAGCCATTTACCGCTGGCGCAATGGTGACTGGCGGTTGCTGCTCAGCACCGTGCAGCAACAGCTGCAAGCCTTCAGGCCACAGGTAAAAACCTTGCAGGATAACTATCGGAGCACCTCTCAAATTATCCATTTCAACAACTTGTTGTTTCATGTGGCGCCGCAGTTGCTGCAAGCAAGTTTGTCAGCAGAAATAACAGCTGCACCTGCTGCTACCCGGCAATTACTTTCTGCCAAAGGCTACGATAGCATTTTTAATGATGCCTATGCTGACAGCTTTCAGCAAATACCAGCATCGGCCGCCGACAATGGTTATGTATCCATGCAGTATGTAGTGCTGCAAGAAGACATGAACTACACCGATGAAGTATTGCCACTGTTGTACAATCAAATACAAGAACTGCTGAAAGAAGGATACCGGCCTTCAGATTTGAGCATCCTTACCAGAACCAATAGCGAAGCAAGAACGATTGTGGAATTTCTGGTGGCCATGCAGGATGCGAATGCTATTCCATTTGGTGTCATTTCAGGTGATGCCCTGATGCTGAAAAACAATCAGGCCATACAAATGCTGCTCTGTACCTTGCGCTGGTTGAATAATCCGAAGCATACCATTGCATTGGCTCAGCTACGACAGCTAATCTATTTGCAAAATGGTGCAGCCACCAACCGGCTGGAAGTATTTGCCAGCAATGGCGATAATGCTGTATTGCCATATGAGTTACAACATAACGCATCTGCATTGAAGCAGTTGCCTTTGCTCGAACTCATCAATCAACTCATCATTTTATTTGAATTGTCAACAGTGCCTAAGCATGCTGCTTATCTACTGGCATTTACTGATAAAGTGCAGGAATGGCTTCGCTATGGCGATGCCGGCCTGCAAGAATTTTTACTGTATTGGGATGAAGACGGACACAAGTCTTCCTTGCCAGCCACAGCTACTGAAAATGCGGTAGAAGTAGTAACGATTCACAAATCGAAAGGGCTGGCCTACAATATTGTGCTCATGCCTTTTTTGGATTGGGATATTTTACCAAAGGGTGGCCCCATGGCCCCAACCTTGTGGACGGACAATAGCCAAACGGATTTCAACAGCATCAGCATGGTGCCGGTGCAATACAAAAAGGAACTGGCACTGAGTGCCTTTGCTGAAGCCTATTACGAAGAATTGGTACTGACGGCCATGGATAATCTCAATGTGTTGTACGTGGCATTTACACGTGCTAAACAACGCTTATACGGATGGGCGCCAGCGAAAGAAAAAGCGACCAAATCGAAAGAAAGTTTTCCTTACAAACATGTAGGCGAATTGATGCATGCTGTGGCAGAAAGCCAAACACCATTACCCACTGTTCATTATCTGGACATTCGTAATGGATGGAGCAAGGATGTACAGCAATGGACGGTGGGTAAAATAGTTGCAGTAAAAGAAAAGAAGGAGCCGGCAACGCCGACACAACAAGACCCACTCTTGTTTACCAACTGGCGAAATGTATTATCCGTTCGTAGTGCAGGAATTGATGTGAAAGATGGCGATGAGCAAAGCCTGCCCCGAAAGCAAGGCGTATTACTGCATGAGTTGCTGAGTAAATTATCTCATCCCCAAGAGCTGCCCGATGCATTACAACGTTTGCGCCGCGAAGGTTGGGTAGATGATTATCAGCAAGTAAAACTCGAACAAACTTTGACCGATCTGCTCAACATGGATGCGTTGCAACCTTGGCACAGCGGACAGTACAAGCGATTGGCCGAACGCAATATGCTGACTGCCGACCGACAACTGCGCCGCCCAGATTTGGTGTTGTACAATCAGGATAGCTGCCTGGTGTATGATTTTAAATTTACTGCAGCCGATGATCAAAAAGAAAAGCATCAGCAGCAAGTACAGGCATACATGGAGCAATTATCGGCCATGGGTTTTAAGCAGGTGAGTGGTTTTGTGATTTATGGTTTGGAAAAGAAATCGGTGAACGTAAATGCAAGAGCGTAACATGAGTATGCAACCTTTTTTACAGATAGTAGCCACGCAATTGCTGGAGCGTTTCAAAGGCCAATTGCATGAGCTGGCAGTGGTATTTCCCAACCGTCGGCAGGCAGTATTTTTCTCCAGCTATTTACAGCAACTGGCAGCGCCGCCTTGCTTTTTGCCTGAGCTGCTTACCATCGAAGAGTTGGTAGCAAAGTCGGGCAGCATGCAAGTAGCCGACAACCTAACACAGGGTTTTGCTTTGTACGAAGCCTATCTACAAATAGCCAAAGAAAAAGGCGATACAGATATTCCGCCTTTTGATGTCTTCTTTTCCATTGGCGAAACCATCCTCAAAGATTTTCGGGAGATAGACAGCTATCTGGTGAACGTGGAAGACATCTGCCAGATTTTATATGATATCGAAAGCATTGACAAACGATTCGATCAACTCACAGAAGAGCAGCGGGCCTTTTTGAAATCTTTTTGGAAGGGCACCATTGACAAAGGAAATATTCAGGAAAAATTTCTCCGCTTGTGGGAGCGGCTGCCTGCTATTTATATTGTATTTCAGCAATTGCTTTCCGATAGTCACTACACTACCATGGGTAGGTTGTACCGTCAGATGGCTACAGATGCCGACACGTTGCAACAATTGTCAACACATTGGGCGCATGTGGCATTTGTGGGGTTCAATGCGTTCAACAAAGCCGAGGAAACTTTCATCAAAGCATGGAACGACGCAGGCTATGCCAGCTGCTGGTTTGATGCCGATACCTGGTATGTGCAGCAAGCACATCAGGAAGCCGGCGATTTTTTGCGCCGCAATTTTGAAGTAGTGGGCTTGCGCAATGAGCTGCACTTGCTCAGCAGTATTGCAGAGCGAAGCCTGCCCATACTGGTGACGGCCACCGAAGGGCAAATGGCACAGGCCAAACAAATTGAGCATTGGTGGCAACACATTTCGCAACAACAACATGACAACAAACGCATTGGTATTTTACTGGCCGATGAAAGTTTGCTCATACCAGTGTTGCAATCGTTGCCGGCGAGTATGCAGCAGGTCAATATTACCATGGGCTATCCGCTACAGCAAAGCCATGTCTACAGTGTGCTGAAATTATTTTTTGATGTGCAGCAGGAAATGCTGCAGCATCAATACAAAAGCGTTCATCATACCATTGCTCGCCGCTGGCTCGAGCATCCGCTCTGCGATGCTGGCAGAGAAGACCTTGCCAAACTGCAGGAAAAAATATTGAGGGAAAACCTGATTCGGGTACCTGTTGCTGCATTAGCATCATTATCTAAAGCGAGTGCTTTATTGTTTGGCCGTATGATGGCCGATATGGAAGCCTTTCAGCGACTGCGGGAGATGATGGAGTTGTTGATACAGTTGCCAGTAGCGAAGACCGATCACATGACGAAAGGATTGTGTACCACTGTTTGGAAAACCCTGCAACAGTTGGAGCCATTGTTTGCAGCCTTGCGGCCCCAACCCGATTTGTATTTCATGGGCAGCTTGCTCATGAAACAACTTGGTAGCCTGAGCGTACCTTTTGAAGGCGAACCGCTGCAAGGGGTACAGCTCATGGGTTTGCTGGAAAGCCGTGGCCTCGATTTTGACGAACTCATTGTGCTCGGTGCCAATGAAGGAAGCCTGCCCCGCATTAAACCACCCGATTCTTTTTTGCCCGACAATGTGCGACGTGCTTTTGGCCTGCCGGTGCCCGAGCATCAGGATTCCATTTTTGCGTATGTGTTTTATCGGTTGCTGCATCGTACTCAACAGCTGCAGCTGGTGTACAATGCATTAGTAACGGACAACAGCACGGGAGAAGTGAGCCGCTTTGTGCAGCAGTTGGAATTTGAATCGAAAATTCCGGTGCATCACTCCAAAGTAAGTTATCAGGTGGCGCCAGATGCGTGGCCCGAAATAACGGTAGCAAAAGATGATGCTGTGATGCGGCTACTCTCTATATACCACATGCAAGAGTCGCCTAAAACCATCTCGCCATCGGCTATTAATACGTACCTCAATTGCCGGCTGCAATTTTTCTTTAAACACCTGGCCCGTATTGAAGCGCCGGAAGAATTGGAAGAAGCCGTAGAAGCATCTGCAGTGGGTAGCGTGGTGCACAAACTCATGGAGCTGCTCTACACCGAATGCGGCTCAACATTCAACAACGCCATTAGCAAAGAAGCGGTGCACTGGATGCAAGAGCACAAGGAACGATTGGTAAACGAAGCGTTTCGGTTGGCATGGCGGCGCAAAGAAATCAAAGGCACGTTTGAGATTACGGGAGAGCTGCATATTGTGCGGGCCATTGTGTTGCAGTATGTCGATTTGTTGTTGCGGGTGGATGAGGATTATGCTCCATTTACTTTGAAAAGTTTAGAAGTAAAACTCGCTGAATCTTTTACTGTACCCATTAAAGGCAGCATGAAAAGAGTAGTGCTGAGTGGTTACGTTGACCGTGTGGATGAAAAAGATGGCGTAGTGCGGATGGTAGATTACAAAACAGGTAGCGATAACCCATCGTTTCATTCGCTGGAAGCCCTTTTTGAACGTGATGGCAACAAACAAAACAAAGCTGCTGCGCAGACGCTGCTCTACAGTTGGATGTTTCGGCAGAAGTTTCCTGCCCAACGCAATTTTGAACCTGCACTCATTGCAGTGCGGCATTTACAGCATAACAGCAATCAGGTGCAGCTGATACACAAAGCGGCAGATGAAGTGGTGTCGTATCAAAACATTCACACGGTACTCGATGCTTTTGAAACGCAGGTACGTACCGTGTTGGAAGAACTGTTCGACCCTGCCGTAGCCTTTGATCAAACACCCGATGCCAGCCATTGCCAGTATTGCGATTTTGTCGGCATCTGCGGCAGGGCATAGCCCCGGATTTCAATCCGTGGAAAAGGATTTCAACCCCGGGGGGAAATAAAAGACAACAAAAAACCAAAGCTTTCGGCTTTGGTCATCCAGTGTCGGCTTCAGGTACCAAGATGCCCGGATACTTCAACGGTGCATCTTGTCCTTACTGCCTATTTATAAAAATCCAGCAGGTGGCGCTTCATGCTCTTCAAGTTCACTTTGCCTTGCACCTGGCCAGATGTTTGTTGATCGTTTGTTGAACAATCTTCAGATTGGGCGCCGCTACGGTTGCTGAGCATTCCGTAGGTAATCAGGGCTACCACCAACATGATGGTGAGCAGTATTCCCGATTTGGCAGTTACAGTTTTCATAGCAGGGGGTGGTGTGTTTGCAGTATGAGACGAAGATAAATCGCAAACGTTACAGGTTTGCCTAAATTTATTTCCCGCAGCTATTTTTAACGAAACTTAACCTGCCAAAGGCCATTCACGCAACACACGGTACCAACAAGTTTAAGGGTTCAGGGGGTGCGGTAGGTGGGCGTGAATGGTTGACGCTGCGAAGCTATCGGTATCAAACCGCTGTTGCATGCACCATTGAACAAACGGTGTCTTTCATTGATTAAAAGGCGGTTTTCACTTTACAAAAGCAGGCCGTGGCAAACTATGTCGCTCCGCATTACCTTCGCTTCGCTTAAAAATTGCCTGAAACATGAACGAAAAATTTGTTGCCCGTATAAAAGCCGAATTGGCCGAAATAGAATCAGCCGGCCTTTTCAAAAGAGAACGCATTATTACCAGTGAGCAAGGTCCTGAGATAACCGTGAACGGCAAGCAAGTGCTCAACTTTTGTGCCAACAACTACCTTGGTCTCAGCAGCCATCCCAAAGTCATCGAAGCGGCTCACAAAGCCATTGATACCCATGGTTATGGCATGAGCTCCGTGCGTTTCATTTGCGGTACGCAGGACATTCACAAAGAGCTGGAGCAGAAGCTTGCTCAATTCCTCGGTACGGAAGACACTATTTTATACGCCGCAGCTTTCGATGCCAATGGTGGCGTCTTCGAGCCCCTGTTCAATGAGCAGGATGCCATCATCAGCGATGCGCTGAACCATGCCAGCATTATCGATGGCGTTCGATTGTGCAAGGCGCAGCGCTACCGCTACGAGCACAACAATATGGCCGACCTCGAAGCCAAGCTCAAAGAAAGCCAACATCTGCGCAGCCGCATCATTGTTACCGACGGTAGCTTCAGCATGGATGGCACCATTGCGCAGCTCGATAAAATTTGCGACCTCGCCGATCAGTACGATGCCATTGTAATGATTGATGAATGCCACAGCAGCGGCTTCCTCGGCAAAACCGGCCGTGGCACCCACGAATACCGTGGGGTGATGGGGCGCATCGATATCATTACCGGCACACTCGGCAAAGCCCTCGGCGGCGCCAGCGGCGGCTTCACCAGCGGCCGCAAAGAAATCATTGAAATGCTGCGCCAGCGCAGCCGGCCCTACCTGTTCAGCAATACCGTAGCCCCGAGCATTGTGGGTGCCAGCATTGCCGTGCTCGACATGCTCACCGAAACCACCGAGCTCCGCGACAAACTCGAGTACAACACCAAATACTTCCGCAGCAAAATGACCGAAGCCGGCTTCGACATCAAGCCCGGCGACCACCCCATTGTACCGGTAATGCTGTACGATGCCGTGCTGGCACAAAACTTTGCAGCCCGCATCCTCGACGAAGGCATTTACGTCATCGGCTTCTTCTTCCCCGTGGTGCCCAAGGGCCAGGCCCGCATACGGGTGCAAATGTGTGCTGCTCACACCCAAGAGCACCTCGACCGGGCCATTGCCGCCTTTACCAAAGTAGGCAAGGAGTTGGGAGTGATTCAGTAATTGTTATTAGTAATTTGGAATAAGGAATTAGGGAGGCTCGTTCAACTTGAACGGGCCTTTTCTGTACCACCTTTAGGAGGCAAAGGGTAAGGCAAGGCGGGGGCTGTCAGCAGCAGTGCAAATCCCAGCTTCAGTTCGCTCCCCTTTGGGCTCACTTCGTTCGGTGCTGCGCACCCAGCCCGCCGGGCAGCGCAGCCCTTCAGCAGTCGCACTTCGCTAAGCCATCCACCCCTTTCGCTGATTGGTTGAGGTCAACTTGCGCATGGCAGATGAATTTTCCGAGGTAAATCCCTCAGTAATGAAACAGGTATGGTTGTTTGTTTTTTGCATGGCTGCAACAGCCGGCATGGCACAAAACGTAGGCATTGGCACCAGCAGCCCACAAAAAAAACTGCATGTGGTAAGTGCAGATAGCATTGCCCTGCAAATAGAAGGGGCTGATTTGAGCAGCAGCACGGCTGCCGTAGGCATTTCCCTCAGGCCTACCAACAATGTGAGTTTTGAATGGATGGCACTCAGAGGCAGAGATGATGCTTTTGTAATAAATTCAGCTCGTCTGTATCTCAATCGTAAATACAATAATGACATACGTACGGTAATGTTTGTAGACGAACTTGGACAAGTGGGCATTGGCGGTACAGAAGCCAATCTGGCTAATCCGGTGCTGGCAAAACTGAATATTCTTCAAAATGGGTTCTCAGGAAATGGCATTTATCTGGAAGCGCCATACCCTTACAACGGACTGCTTATCAGGGGCCTTTCTTCAAGCCTTTACCCTAATCCTTCAGCACAAAGTATTTCTGCCATCCGGTTTGATTATAATCAATCACCCAACAGCAGAATCACAATGGAAAATACGTTTCAACCCACTACTCCGCGAATGAATATCGAAATATATAACCCCGCCACGTACGATTATGAAAAGGCGTTCACGATATCCACTACTTATGCAAGTGTGACTAAAACCCTGTATGTTGATAAGAGCCTTACTGTGACCGGGCCCATATATGCCAATGGTTCTATATTCGCCGGTGTAACAAGGCCTTTTGTAGATGTGGACATGCCCACCAATTATATTGCAGAAATATTTTGTGCCTGCCCCAATGGTTTGAAAGCCATTGGCGGTGGAGGCGGCCACAGAGATTACAATACGGCTGCACAAGACATCAAAATCAATTACTCCGGCCCCGACCCAGGCAATGACAGCCGATGGAAAGTGATAGCTACCAATACCAACACCACTCAATTGCGGGCCGTAAGGGTGTACGCCATTTGCGCCGCAATACAGTAAATGAATAAATCACCTTTTATGCGATTAACACTATTGCTGTTGTGTGCAATTGGCGTAGCAATAACGAATGCGCAGCCCGCCAAAAAACTGCCCATCATCGACATGCATTTACATGCATTAGCTGCCAATGATCAGGGCCCGGCACCCTTGAATGTCGGTGCGCCTTTTGCACACTGGGGCTGTCACGATCCGAAGCAGCCCTACATGCAAACCATCATGCAAGTGTTCAAGAATGGCGATTGGACCAGCCATCCGCTTACTTCTCCCCTTACAGATTCTGCATTGATGGTGCAAACCATTGCCGTGCTTAACCAATACAATGTGTATGGTGTAACCAGCGGCGAGCCACACATGGTGCGGCGTTGGAAAGCTGCAGCGCCAAAGCGCATCATCAATGCCGTGATGTGGAATTACTACGATGTGCAAATGGTTGGGCTGTCGGTTGATTCGTTGCAACAGTTGTTTCAATCCGGTGAGTTCAAAGTGTTTGGCGAGTTGGGCCTTCAGTACGAAGGCATTTCTTTTAGTGACAGTCTGGTGGAGCCATTTTTAGCCATGGCAGAAAAACTGGATATACCCGTGGGCGTACATGTGGGTCCTGGCCCGCCCGGCGTTATTTACATGGGTGCAAATAATTACAGAGCCAGATTGCACAGCGCTACACAACTGGAAGAAGCGTTGGTGCGGCATCCCAACCTTCGGGTGTATGCCATGCATGCCGGCTGGCCCATGCTCGATGATATGCTGGCTACTTTATACGTACATCCGCAACTACATGTTGATTTGGGCATTATTGCTTTTGCCATGCCTAAAAAAGAGTTTTATTTCTACTTGGAAAGATTAGTGAATGCAGGTTTTGAAAAGCGCATCCTGTTTGGCAGCGACAATATGGTATGGCCACAGAGCATTGGCGTTGCTATCGATAATATCAACAATGCGCCTTTTCTTTCGCCATCACAAAAAAGAGATATCCTGTTCAACAACGCAGCCCGTTTTTTACGCTTGTCCAAAGAACAAATTCAACAGATGCATGAGTAAAGCGTTGGATGCAGGCGGCTTCGGATTATATTAGGCACTTGGATATTCATTTGGCATCATTGGGACGATATCTTTTTTTACTCTTGCTGGCAGCAATGTTGCAGCAAGTGGCGGCGCAGCCTTTTCCATGGCCGGTATTTACCAGCTATACCCAAAGCAGCGGGTTGCCATCGGCTACCGTACAGGGTTTGGCAAGAGATGAGAGGGGCTACTTGTGGGCTGCTACACCTGCTGGTTTGGCTCGCTTTAATGGCCGTCGTTTTGAACCCATTTTACTTACAGACAGCAGCGGCCGTCCGGTAGAGCAAGAAATAAAAAACATCGTACTGGATCATCAGCAACGGCTCTGGGTATTGCTACCCAATGAGCTGGGTTGGGTCAATCATCGTACACTTCGGTACACCCGTGTTAGCAGTTGTGTGTACAGGGCTATCAGTAAAGATGCAAAAGGGAACGTACATGCATTTACGCAAGACAGTGTATTTGTTTTTACCAATAATGCAAAGCAGGCAAAACGAACGGGCATAGCCATGGATGGCATGAAGCCTTTTGATAAAATCCGCCATCTGTATTGGTCGGCCAATACACTGATGGTGGTAGATCGCCAATGGCATTTTCAACAAATCTTGACCATTGCACAAGACAGTCAACCGGAGCCAGTTACCATTCGGGATATATTGGTGTATACGCCTGATAAAGTTTTTATAGCCAGCTATGGCAAAGGCGTTTTGTACTTCAATCCGCAAACCAGACACTTGCAAACGCTGCCGGGTTTTACCGGACGAAGCACTTGTAAAAGCCTGACGTTGTGGAAAGACATTCACGGCAAACAATGGCTGCTGGCAGCGGCAGACAGGCAGTGGTGGATGGTAGATCCGCAAACCCTTGCTTACCGCATATTGACCTATCACCCCGGCGATGTACATGGGTTTCCTTTTGCCAACCAGAGTTTGCTGGTGTATACCGATGCGCAGGGCATTGTTTGGACAGGCAATGAAGATGGCATTGCCGCTATCGAGCCATTTCGACAACAGATGCACAGGTTGAATTTTAGCAGTGCAGTACGATGGGGTGGCCAACCTGTATTTGATGGCTTGGCTATGAGCCTGTCAATTGTACCCAGTGGCTTTCGCATAGGTGGTTGGTACAGCAAGGGCTGGCATTGGTTTGATGCCGCATGGGCGCATCAGCAATCGGTGCAGCAATTGCATGGTTCACATCAACTGTTGTGGCAAGGAGTATACGGCCAGTATTGGCAACAGCCTGATAGTTGGTGGTTGTCATCCGATAGTGGCTTGCTGTGCAAAAGCAATGGACAAACAACGGTGTATTTTCCACCGGGTGCCAAGCATGCAGATGATTTTATTTTGCGCAATATCAGTCGGTATAATGATTCACTATTGAATGTTTGTGGCAGAAAGGGCATTTTCATATTTAATACAGCATCTCAACAGTTTCAGCAAAGCTATTGGGCAAATGGCAGTGGCGAAAGTGGACTGCCTGACGCCAATGTTGTGGCCAGTTACTTGTCGTCATCGGGCCATCTCTACGCCAGTACCAGTAAGGGTTGGTTTAGAAAAGAAAGAAACAGCAACCGGTTTCAGCTACTGCTAAATACAGCAACCGGTGCTGCCACCAATGGTTTTGCTGGCATGGCCGAATCGCCAAGTGGAGAAGTGTACGTGGGGTCAAAAAATGGCATCTATGTTGTACAAGAAGGTACCGATGCAGTGAAAGCCTTATCGGATGTGCCTGCTACCAACATTTTCAAATTGCAGTTTGATAAAAACGGCCAGTTATGGGCAACCACAGCCACTGGTATATGGTGCCGCTTAGCTGCAGGCGATTGGTGGCAGCTGAACACCGCCAATAGCGCTGTGCCCAATGACTATTTGGATGGCTATTTTGAAAAAGATAGTTTGGGTAACCTGTATGCAGGTGCCAATAAGTGGCATGTTGATTTCAATCCTTCAGCCCTGATTGCCGCCAGGCCCATCCCCATCATTGATGTGGATGCAGCCATGGTGAATGGTGAAATCTTTTTACCTGAAGCACAAATGCTGTCGCTGCCGGCTGGCACAACTACCTTTACGTTATTGGTCAACAACCTCAATTTCGATGGCTCGCCAGGCAGTGAATTGTGGTATCGCTTGCAGCATGAATCTGATACGGGCTGGCACAGAGTGGGTGAGGGAAAAATATTGTTTGCCAACCTGGGCCCCGGTCGTTACACACTCGATATTCGTGGCCCCATCGATCTGGTTACAATCCCATACAGTTGTACTGTTGAGATTGCCGCTTTCTGGTATCAAGAGTGGTGGTTTTATGCATGCTGTGTAATATTGGCAGCCTTGTTGTTGTGGTGGTTGGTTCGGAGGCAAATGCGCCAGCAACGTATGGCAGCCTTGCACGAAAAGCAATTGAAAGAAGCGCAGATGCAGGCATTGCGTACGCAAATGAATCCACACTTTATTTTTAATAGTTTGAATAGCATCAACAGTTTTATACTCGATCAAAAAACTGATGAAGCCAGTGAGTACCTGACTACGTTTAGCAAACTGCTCCGCAATACGTTAGAACTAACCCGAAACAATACAGTTAAACTGGACCGGGAGTTGGCTGCATTACAACTGTATATTGACTTGGAAAAAACGAGAGTGCCGCACTTTGATTATCACATTAGCATTGGCGCAGCTGTACAGCCCGACATGATAGAAGTGCCTCCGCTGGTATTGCAGCCCTTTGTAGAAAATGCGATTTGGCATGGATTAGGCAACAAAAAGGAAACTGGACATTTACACATCAATGTTCAGCTGTATGACTCCAATGTTGTATTAATAACCATTGCAGATGATGGCATTGGAAGAGCAGCCACACAGCAAATACAGAAATCACATACCTCGCTGGGCATCGAGATTACAGTACATCGATTGAAGATGCTGAACGCAGCAAACGAAGTGCTGTATGAAGATTTGTACAACAACGGGCAAGCTGCAGGCACCATGGTAAAACTCTGTTTACACCTACACTAAAACTGCTACATGATTAACGCAGCTATTATTGACGACGAATTTCATGGTATCAATGCTTTGTCACATTTGCTGCAAAAGCATTGTCCTGAAATAAACCTGTTGTTTTCCACACAACAACCTGAAGACGCTGTTCATTTACTACAGTTACATGAACCCGACTTGGTGTTTTTGGACATAGATATGCCCAGGCTGAATGGCATTGCTTTATTGCAGCACCTGAGCAGCATCCCCTTCAAAGTTATTTTTACCACGGCCTACGATCAGTATGCCATTCAGGCCATCCGCATGAATGCTTTGGATTATCTGCTCAAGCCCATTGACAAAAAAGAATTGCGCAATGCTGTGGATCAGTACCTGCAGTTTCAGCAGCATACCAGTCCTGTGCAAGTGGCTTCGTTGCAGCGCATGCAGCAAGGGCACACTATTGATACGCTGGCTGTAACCACCGGCCAGGGCCTGAGTTTTGTGAAGCTGGAAGAAATAGTAGTGCTGGAAGCAATTAGTTGCTACACCCAAATTGTACTGCAGGATGGGAAGAAATTATTAGTGAGTAAAACACTGGCTTTATTTGAGGAAACCCTGCAGCATCAGCCACAGTTTTTTAGGGCACACAAATCGTACATGGTGAACGTAAAGGCCGTGGTTCAATACATTCGAGGTGAAGGTGGCGAATTGCTGTTACGCAATGGAATGCGCATAGCACTGAGCAGGCAAAAAAAGCAGGAGTTTCTGGCACTGTTTACTAAAATTTAGGACGTTGATGCCAGTCGATGAGAAAGAGTAAAAACTTCCTCGTTATTTTGATAGAAACAGTGCTATGTAAGTTTGATGCAGCGCAATACCTTCCTTGTTTGTATAAATAAGTCATTACTATGATCATTCATCACGTTTTCTTTTGGCTCAAAGAGCCCGATAATGCTGCCCATATTGCCCAGTTGAAAAATGGATTACATACGCTTGCCGCCATTCCTCAAGTCAAACAATTACTGGTGGGCGGGCCAGCTTCAACCGAAAAGCGATCCGTAGTAGACAATAGCTATCAGGTATCAGAACTCATGTATTTCAACAGTCTCGAAGACCAGGCTGCTTATCAGGAGCATCCTATCCATCAGGCATTTGTGCAAGCGTGCAGCCAATTGTGGAGCAATGTGCTGGTGTACGATATGGCTGTCGATCAATAGCCGTTTACTCAATCATGCTGTAAATCCACTATTTTGGTGAGTGCTATCAGCTATTTTTCTCTTTAGTTCGCCACTCATTGTAAACTGCCCCTCCTTTATGAAAAAAAATATCCTCCTTGCCTTTGTATTGCTTACAACTGCGCAGGCATTTGCACAAACAAAAACGGATAGTACTCAACAACAACAAGCATACATGAATATGTACCGCCGGTCGCTGGAGTACGACGATATGAGCAGTGCCGCCTATGCCCTCACCGGCTACCTGATGCATGGTGGTGCGGCGCAGTTTAAAGACACACTGGCCGTTGTCTATTATCGCTTAGGTAATCTCAATGGCGCTTATAAAATGGCCAATGAAATCAATCAGGCTAACCCCAAAGACATCACGGCACTCACTTTGCTGGCCGACATTACCGGCCGTGCCGGTGATACTAAGGCCAGCCTCGATTGGTACGAAAAACTGTGTGCCCTTTCGCCGGAGCCGTACAACTTTTATCAGCTGGCTACCCGCCAGTTTTTGCTGGAACGCATTGGTGAGTGCAAAGCCTCGTTGAATAAAGTGGTTGCCGATTCGGCCAAAGCCCGACAAGAAAAAGTATCACTGGAAATAAGCGCCGGCAATAATGAGGCGGTGCCTGTATTGGCTGCAGCGTACAACATGCTCGGGGCGCTGGCTTTCAGAGAAAAGCAAAATGCTGAGGCAAAAAAGTTTTATGAACTGGCGGTGAAAGAGTTTCCTGAGTTTGTAATAGCCCGGCAAAACTTGCAAAGTATGCAGCCTGCAGCTCCAAAACCGGCAGCTGGTAAGCCTGCAGCTAAGCCAAAAAATCATTGATAATCAATGTTTTCGAACATTGCCATCAAAAAAAAGCGTTGAAATCCTTGATTTGTTTGGTTTTTATTTTGCAGAAAAGATGCTCACCCCTACCTTTGCCGTCCTAAAAAATGCGCCATGAACCAGGATGCAATCAAGTTTATACACGAACAACTGACTACCGCCAACGATCTTCCAAAGTTTAAGGCTGGAGATAATATTACCGTTAACTACAAGGTAGTTGAAGGTGCTAAAACACGTATCCAGAGCTTCAAAGGCGATGTGATTAAGCGTCAGGGCACTGGTGCTACTGCAAGCTTCACTGTTCGCAAGGTAAGCGACGGCGTAGGTGTAGAACGTACCTTCCCTGTAGTAAGTCCTCACATTGATAGTGTTGTGCTCAACAAAGTTGGTAAAGTGCGTCGTGCCCGTTTGTTCTACCTGCGTGAACGCAGCGGTAAGAGTGCACGTATCAAAGAAAAACGCTACACTGCAGAATAATCTGCAGCTCTACAATACGAAGAGGAACGCTATGCGTTCCTTTTTTTATGGCATTGGGTGCTAGAAATGCAAAACCTGTACTTTTAGCCACGCAACACTTACCTTTACAATCCAAAAAAATAGAATCATGTTGTCAACTTTGCTGTTAAGCATGCCCGGCGGAAGTGAGTGGATCCTTATTGTGCTGGCTGTACTCATCCTTTTTGGTGGCCGTAAGATCCCCGAGTTTATGCGTGGTTTGGGTCGCGGCATCCGTGAGTTCAACGATGCCAAATCAAACGTGAAAAAAGAAATTGAAGATGGCATGAATGAAAAAGAGAAAAAAGCTGAAGCTTAATTTTTTCATTCCTTTCCTTCCATAAAGTACAGTCAAAAAGCAGATGCTTGCTAGCCGTAGCAGCTTCTGCTTTTTGTATTATTCCCCCAGCGTATGTCGTTTCAGTTTTCAGGCATTAGCCAATACCATCAGCAATTACAGACCGGTACTGCTACTTGTGTAGCTACTGTGCAGCATTATTTACAGCAAATAGCCAATGCCAAACCGCTCAATGCCATCCTGCATGTTTTTGAGCAAGAGGCCATGGCGCAGGCCTCAGAACTGGATGCTGCTGTAGCTGCAGGTAAACCTCTACTGCCACTGCACGGCGTGGTGGTTACTATCAAAGATGTGCTCAATTACGAAGGTCAGCCTGTAACGGCTGGCTCTCACATGCTTGAAGGGTATAAGGCAGTGTATTCTGCCACTGCCGTCAAACGGTTGTTGGATGCTGGCGCCATCATTATTGGTTCTACCAATTGCGATGAATTTGCCATGGGCAGTACCAATGAAAACTGTGCTCATGGAGTGGTGCGGAATGCTGCCGATCCTAACAGGGTACCCGGTGGTTCATCGGGCGGTGCTGCGGTTGCCGTGCAGGCAGGCTTGTGTATGATAGCCATTGGCAGCGATACGGGCGGTTCGGTAAGGCAGCCAGCCGATTATTGCGGTGTAGTGGGCCTCAAGCCCAGTTATGGCCGCATTAGCCGCTATGGCCTCATTGCATACGCCAGTTCTTTTGATTGTGTAGGGGTGTTGGGCACGAATGTAGCCGATGTAGCCACAGTATACGATGTACTGGCTGGCCCCGATGGATTGGACAGTACGGCTATGCAGGATGAACCAACTCCTGCTGCTACGCAATTAGCAACACCACAAAAGCCATTGCGATTTGCCTGGCTGCAGCCCACTTTGGGCGAAACGAGCCCTGATGCCGAAATACAAACCGCAATCCGCAACACTTTTGCGCAGCTGGAAGCAGCAGGACATACCGTGACCGCCGTGCCGTTTGATTTGATGGAATACATTGTGCCTACCTATTATGTACTTACCACGGCGGAAGCCAGTAGCAACCTGGGCCGTTTTGATGGCATTCGCTACGGGCATGCCGCCAACGGCAATGCGGATGATTTAACAGCCTTTTACAAGCAGAACAGAAGTGAAGGTTTTGGTACCGAAGTGAAGCGCCGCATTATGCTCGGCACTTTTGTACTGAGTGCCGGTTATTTCGATGCCTATTTTACCAAGGCCCAGCAGGTACGTGCCAAAATTGTGGCTGAAACATCGCTGATTTTCAGTGAGTTTGATGCCATACTGATGCCAGTAAGCCCAACAACAGCACCATTATTGGGAGAGCTCAATCAAGATCCGGTGAGCATGTATCTGGCAGATATTTATACAGTTTTCGCTAATCTGGCGGGCATTCCGGGCCTGGCTTTGCCGCTCTACAAACACAGCAATGGCATGCCCTTTGGCCTGCAAGTGTTGTGCAACCGGGGCGAAGAAGTACTTTTGCACCGCATTGGCGCTTACCTTGAAGCCAGCTTCAAAGTCAACTAAGCCATTGTTCAAACCATTTTCGCATGCAGCAGCGTCGTTCATATTTCAGCACTTTGTTTTTCAGCATAGCCATGCTGATGACAGTTGCTGCTACTGCCACTGACCCTAAAGTGAAGCCTGCGGAAAAGAAAGACACAACTGCAGGAAAGGGTTTGGAAGAAAAGGGATTTCGCAATTTGTTTGTGAACACACCCGGCACAAATGGTGTAGCGGCTGCACCTCAGCTCAATCCGCAGGTGCTGCCTTTTGTAGAAGATTACCTGAAAAAGCACGAAAAGCATTTGCAATCAATGAAGGGTTGGGTTGGTCCCTACTTTTCCATGATGGATGCCATTTTGCAGAGCTATGGTTTGCCAAAAGAACTGAAATACCTGGCCGTTATAGAAAGTAATTTGCAGTCGTATGCGCAAAGCTGGGCAGGTGCTGTTGGGCCTTGGCAGTTTATGCCAGAAACTGGTCGTAGAATGGGCTTGCGCATTACTTACCGTTACGACGAACGCACCGACTATTACAAAAGTACTCATGCCGCAGCCAAATACCTGCGGGAACTACACGGCCAATTAGGCGATTGGCTGCTGGTGATTGCTGCCTACAATGGTGGCCCCGGCAATGTACAATCTGCCATTCGTAAAAGTGGCAGCCGCGATTTCTGGAAGTTGCAGTTTTACCTGCCACAAGAAAGTCGCAACCACGTTAAGAAATTCATCAGCACACATTACATTATGGAGGGTGCTGCGGGGCAAACGACCAGCACCAAAGAAGAGTGGGCCAACCATCAAACCAAGATGGTAGATCAGATTGCACAAATGCAAACCCAGTTAGACCCTGCCGTACTCAACAGTACGGCCACAACAGAAGTGCAGGGTCGTTACAACTCTGTGGTGGTGGCCAATGCATTGGCCATGGACATCAACACTTTCAATGCATTGAACCCGGGCTTTGATGCCATAGTAAATACAGAAAAGGGTTACACGCTGCGCATCCCAACCGACAAGATGGAATTTTTCAAAACCAACCGGTTTAATATTCTTTACCAATCGGTGGTGGCTACCATGCAGCAAGCTACCAATAGGAGCACACAGTACCCAGCAACAGAAACTAAGCCTGCGGCCAAAAAATCATTGAATTAAGCGTTCCTTATTGTGTCTGAAGTTTACTCAGCACTTGCTCAATAGCGGCCGACTTCCACTGGCATTCTTCATATTCTTTTTCCGGCACACTGTAATGGGTGATTCCGCTACCTACATGGTAGTGTAGCTGCTTTGCAGCTTGCTCATACACGATACTGCGAATCACTACATTGAAATCGAAATCGCCGTTGGGTTGAATGTAGCCCACAGAGCCAGAGAAAATGCCTCGCTGCCCTTGCTCATATTTATCGATGAGCGACACCACACTCGGCTTGGGCGCACCGGTCATGCTGCCCATTGGAAAGGTGGCTTGTAAAATCTGTGCAAAGCTTGTACCAGGGCGAAGTTCTCCTTCAATGGTGCTGATCATTTGATGCACCTGCGGGTAGGTGTAAATACCAAACAGCTCAGCCACTTGTACAGAGCCGCTGTTGCAAATCTGCGACAGGTCGTTGCGTACCAAATCAACCACCATCACGTTTTCGCTGCGGTCTTTTTCACTTTGCTGTAATTGCTGTTTCAATGTTTCGTCTGTATCGGTATTGTATTTATGCCGGCTGGCTGTGCCTTTAATGGGCTGGCTGTACAAGTGGTTGCCACGTTTCATGAGGAAACGTTCAGGGCTGGCACAAGCCAAATAGTTGCTGTCAATTTTGTAATAGCACGAAAATGGATTGGGCGATACTTCGCACAACGACAGATACAATGCTACAGGATCAACCACAGCATCGGGTACTAAAAACTGCTGACAAAAATTAATCTCATAACAATCGCCACGCAAAATGTGCTGCTGCAACGTAGCAATGGCTTGCAGGTATTGTGCCTGCGAGAGAACAGGTGTCATTTGCCCAATGCGCATGCAGCTTTGGGTAGAAGCATTCCCTACATACTGCGATTTGATGACTTTGAAAATTTCATCGGCCAAGCGAACATCATCAGCATAAATACAAACTGAGTTGTCGTTGCATTGCAGTACTATTTCTGGTACAAACAAGCATGCATCAGCAAAACCATCGGGATCGGGATGTGGATGCTGCGATTGTTGCTGCATCAATTCGTAAGTGAGGCCGTAACCAAGATGGCCGAAAATCCATTGGCCGCGGTGCTCTTGTGTAAACGCATCTATTTGCGCCAATGCTTTACCAGCTTGTGTTTGCAGCATGGCTTTGGCTCCCACAGCCAGCAGACACTCCTGCTGCTGCCATGGCGATGCGTATTGATGATTGTCTAAAAAGCAACAACTGCTGAACTGGTTGGCCCAGCTCAACAGTTGTTGCTTAAATACGCTAAGGTTATGAATGGGGTAAACCTTACCTGCTTGCATGTTTTTGTATGCGACTCAATTAGAAGTCGTCTTCGTCGTCAAAGCTATCGCCGCCGTCGCCAAACAGGTCGTCGAACTCATTGAGGTCTTCGTCCAGTTTGAAGTCGTCTTCTTCATCCTCGCCTTTTTTGCCGCCTTTTTTAGCGCCAGATTTTGGCAAATCAAATTCTTCGAAGTCAGGGTCCCAGCTTTCTTCTTCGTCTTCTTCACCCTTTTCCCAATCGTCCTCGTCGTCTTCTACGTCTTCATCGTCTTCGTCTTCATCTTTGGCTTTTTTGCCACCTTTTTTCTTGGGGGCATCATCCTCGTCTTCATCTAAATCGTCGTCGTCATCATCTGCCTTTTTACCAGCGATAATGTTGCCCAACAGCTCATCTATTTCGTCTGCGGGTGTCAGGATATCTTGTTCCAATGTTGCTTTTCTAATAGCCATGTTGCGAAGGATTAGAAATGTAAAATTTGGGAGTGAAATTTATTTAGCCAAAAAAATGACGGAACTTTTTTTCAATGATTCAATCAAACTTTTTTGGACCGTTTTTCAATGTAAAACTATAAGGGTACAATTTGGTCTCGACCTGGGCCATTGCTTACCCATTTTACCGGCGCACCAATTTTTTCGTTGATGAACTGAGTATAAGTACGCATGGTTTCGGGTAAATCGTTTTCTGTTTTGCACACGGTAGTGTCGGTATTCCAACCGGGGAATGATTGTAGCACCGGTTCGATATTGGCCTTGCAAAGATCGAATGGAATCTGGCCAGTTTCTACGCCATTTACATTGTATGCTGTGCACACTTGCAATGGAGTGAACTTGTCCAGCACGTCGGCTTTGGTCATTACCACTTTGGTTACCCCGTTGATCATGCAGGCGTAGTTGAGGGCTACCAAATCAATCCAGCCGCAGCGGCGAGGCCGACCTGTAGTGGCGCCAAATTCATTGCCTGCTTTGCGCAGTTCTTCGCCGGTTGCGTCGTGCAGTTCGGTAGGGAAAGGACCGCCGCCCACACGGGTGCAATAGGCCTTTGTAATACCGATTACATCACGCACCAATTGAGGCGCTACACCCAAGCCACTCATAACACCGGCAGTAATGGTATTGCTGCTGGTTACAAACGGGAATGTGCCAAAATCGATATCGAGCATGCTGCCTTGGGCACCTTCTGCCAGTACTTTTTTACCAGCCCGTATTTTTTCGTTGAGGAAGTATTCGCCATCTACAATATTGAGGCTGCGCAAAAACTCTACTGCTTCAAAAAACTCTTCTTCCCAAGCGGTAATGTCTTCGTTGAAATTATGGTTATCGAGCAGGCGCTGATGCTTTAGGCGCAGCTTGATGTAATTGGTGGTAAAGTTCTTGTCGAGCAGGTCGCCAACACGCAGGCCATTACGTCCTGTTTTATCCATGTAAGCGGGGCCAATGCCTTTGAGGGTAGAGCCAATTTTGCCATCACCTTTTTGCATTTCGCTGGCTTTGTCCAAAGCACGGTGCGTAGGCAAAATGAGGTGGGTACGCTTAGAAATAAACATGTTTTTGCGAACGTCGGCACCAAATTTGGCTACCGATTCGCATTCTCTTTTCAGGGTTACTGCATCGAGCACCACACCGCTGCCAATAAGGTTGGTGGTGTGGTTGTGAAATACACCGGAGGGTATTTGGTGCAGCACAATTTTTTGGCCGTCTACATACAATGTGTGGCCTGCATTTGGGCCGCCCTGAAAGCGGGCAATAATATCGTAGTTAGGAGCAAAGTAGTCTACGATTTTTCCTTTGCCCTCATCGCCCCACTGTAGGCCGAGTATAACGTCAATCATGATTTGTTGGATATGCCTGTTGAACGGCAAAAATAGGAGGTTGCACCCGTGTATAGCCGATAATTGAAGGGAAGATTTAATTTGACAATTTCCTTACTCAATTACTTCTTCAATGTGGTATACTGGGCGCTGTTTGGTTTCGAGATAAATGCGGGAAATATATTCGCCCAAAATGCCCAAGGCTAGCAGCTGCACCCCGCCCAAAAAGTAAATGGGCAGTGTAATGGATGCCCAGCCCGGCGCATTGCGGCCGGTAAGAATGACGAAGATGACCCAAAATGAAGCCAGCAAACTGCCAATAAATACCAGAAAACCAACGTAGGTGATAATTTTCAACGGCACATTACTAAACGAGGTAATACCATTCACCGCCAGGTTCAGCATTTTCCGAAACGGGTATTTAGTTTCGCCAGCAGTGCGGTCTTGCCGGTCGTAGTACACCGTGGCATTGGCAAAGCCCATGCGGGGAAAAATGCCTCTCAGAAAAAGGTTTACTTCGCGGTAGCGGCCAAACTCATGCAACACCTGATTGCTTAGTAACCGAAAATCGGCATGGTTGTACACCAGATTAACCCCCAGCTTGTGCATGAGCCCGTAAAACCACAGGGCGGTTTTGCGTTTAAACCAGGTGTCGTTGCCACGGCTTTGCCTCACGCCATACACCAGTTGTGCTCCACGCAGGTAAGCTTCCAGCATGGCTTTGGTGCAATGAATATCGTCTTGCAAATCGGCATCCATACTAATCATGCAATCACACTTGCCGGTTACAAAATGCATACCTGCAAGCAATGCACTTTGGTGTCCGCAGTTGGCACTCAGCTTCAGGGTTTTAACCTGTGCACTTTTGTGCTGTCGCAACAGTTCCAGGGTGTTGTCGCGGCTGCCATCGTCTACAAACAACAGATAGCTTTCGGCGGCTATCAACGATTGAGCAACATAGTCGTTGAGCAAATGCTGCAACCGCTCCACAGTGCTGGCAATAATAGCTGACTCGTTGTAACATGGTAATACGATGGCTAACAGAGGAGGACGCATGCTGGCTACTTTATAGGGCGGCAAATTAGCGATTTCCGACGGGCTGGCAGATTGCCTGCCATGAGGCTATTACCTTCGCACAAATTTTTTGGGCATGAACAAAACTTATTGGCCACTCTGGTTGCTGCTGATTTTGGTGCTGGCAGCGGGTATGTTTTTTCCAAAACTGATGGATACCGATGCGCCGGAATATGCTGGCATTGCCATGCACATGCATCAGCAAAATAACTGGGCCGATATTGTAAACAGAACCTACGAAAATGGCCAAGCCTACGATTATCTCGATAAGCCGCATGTGTTGTTTTGGAGTGCATGTCCGGGCTATCAGCTGTTTGGCGCAACAGATTACGGCTACCGGTTGGTAAGCATACTCATGAGCTTGCTGGCTGCTTTTGCTACGGCAAAGCTGGGCGGTTTGCTGTACAATAAAAGAGTAGGGCAGGTAGCTGCGCTGATGTTTATGACCTCACAAGCCATACTACTGGCCAATCACGATGTACGTACCGATTCGTTACTCACCAGCTTTGTGGTGCTGGCTGTATGGCAGCTGGTATTGTTTATTCAAAAAAATAAATGGCAGCACCTGCTGTGGGCAGGGGCTTTTTTGGCAGGCGGCGTGGGCACCAAGGGCATGATTGCGGTATTGGTAGTGGGTAGTGTTACCTTCTTTTACCTGCTTGGTCAGCGTAATTTTAAAACCTTGTTTACCTGGAAGTGGGCCCTACTGCTGGCATCTTTCTTTGTGTTTTTGTCGCCGGTGTTGTACTACTATTATCAGCAGTTCGATTTGCATCCGGAGAAGCTGGTGAATGGTAGCTATGGCATGTCTGGCATCAAGTTTCTTTTATGGACCCAAAGCTTTGAACGCTTTGCCGGCGATAGAACTTTTGTAGACAATCCTGAGTTTAGTTTCTTGTTTCACTCGCTGCTGTGGGCAATGCTACCGTGGAGTGTGCTGTGCTACAGCGGTGTGGTTAGTCGCATTAAAGACGCTATTCAAACCAAGGGACAATCGCTGTGGCAGGTGGAGCAACTCACTTTTGCCGGAGTATGGGCCATGTTCATTTTTATGTCTATGTCGAGCTTTAAGCTGCCACATTATATCAATGTGTTGTTTCCGTTCATGTCCATTTTTACGGCACAGTTTGTTCATCAGTTTTTTGAAAAGGGCAATTTCAAAGCACTCCGTATCATCCGCAATTTTCAGTGGGTGATTGTGGGTATTCTAGGTGTATTGTTTGTGGTGCTCAATGGCTGGGCTTTTCCGGTGCAGCATTGGGGTGTTGCATTGGCAATATTGCTGTTTGCCGCCATCATCATTTGGTATTTTTTACGTACGCCTACCGATTTGTTTGATAAAGCATGGATACCTTCTGCTGCTACAATTTTGCTGGTCAATTTTGGATTGAACCTGAACTTTTATCCGCAAATAGCCCGCTACCAAGGTGGAAGTGCTATGGCAGAAGTGGTAAAAGAAATGCGGGTGGATAAGCAGCAGCTTTTTTTGTACCACACCGTGCTGCGTTCTTTTGATTTTTACCTGCAAGACTGGCGGCCCATGCTAAGTGATACGGCCATCCGTGACCGCATTGCCGCTAAGCAACCAACCCTCATTTTTACCAATGATGATGGCATTGCTTTGCTGCAAAAATCATTTGTGTTGCAAGAGCTGAGCAAGCAGCCCGATTTTCATATTACCGGTCTTAATGCACAATTCATCAATCCTAAAACAAGAAGTAACAGTTACGGATTTGTGCACCTGGTGGCCGTTGCCGGTGTTAAATAAATCACCTGACTTTTGTACATAAAAAAAATCCCTGCAAGGACTGGCCTTGCAGGGATTTTTTTTATGTGGACGATGGCTGTTATTCTTTCACCAAACGCAGTGTTTGACGATTGCCATTGCCAGTTACTTCTATGCTGTAGATTCCTTTGGCGAGGTTGGCAGTAGCCAGTTTCAGCTGGTTGGCACCTGCACTTACCTGTTGTGCGGTTTGCATTACCAGCTGGCCGCGGCTATCCAATACACGGATGTTTATTTTTTCGGTAGCAGTAGCCTTATACAACACCCGGGCTTCGCTGGTTACGGGGTTTTGCAGTAAGGCTGCACCCAAATTTACCTTACCCGGACGGATAGATTTGATGTCGCTGTAAGCGGCTTTGCCATCTCTGTCTATCATGTGCAGGCGGTAGTACACTACACCTGTGTGGGGCACTTTAGCCAGGTTGTCGGTAAAATTGTAGCTGCGGCTGCTGTTGCTATTGCCGGCGGCATTTACTTTTCCGGCCACGGCAAAGTTGTTGCCATCCAAACTACGCTCTACATTAAAGTGGCTGCTGTTTTGTTCGGAAGCCGTGTTCCAGTCAAGCTTAGCAGCAACGCCTTCTGCACGGGCAGTAAAGTTTTTGAGTTTTACCGGCAGTACGTTCAGGCTGGTTTGCATAAAGAAACCGCTGAAGCCAGTTACATCAAAGCTGATTTCCCATTTGCTGGTGGTACTGTTCCAGATGATGTCTGTATCTACCGGATCGATAATGGTAGTGCCACCACTATAGTTGGCCGGGTTGCCATCGTTGGGAGAGCTTGAGCCTGCATATTTAGTGAAACGGATATTGGCTTTATTGTTTTCGACATCAGCGCCATTGTATGGCAGGTCGTTGCCATTTGGTACAGCGTTAAAGGCATCAAATTCGGCCTGTGTAAAATAAAGCGTTACACGGGCAGTAGTACCGGAGGCCGGGGTAATTTCATAATGACGCTGCAGGTAAGGAATGTTGCCTACGCTTTGCACACTACCATCAAAGAAAACCTGAGCAGTAACGTTGCCACTTACTGGGGTAGCACCGTTGGGAACTACTTTAGCCACGATGCTACCATCTGTACTGCCCAAGGCATACACATTGTTTGCAGAAATGCCGGTGATAGTGGCCGTTTGTGCAGTGATTGCAGCAGTAAGGTCGCCATGCAGGCGGGCTATGCGGGTGCGGGTAGCACCATTGAATGTAGTGAAGCTGCCCACGGCAACAATTTTACCATCGCTCTGCAGCGCCAGTTGGTTTACAAAACCGCCGCTATTTGCGCCAGGGTTGGGTACAAAGTTGGTATTAACAGTGCCATTGGCATTGAACGAAGAGATGCTGTTGCGGGTAGGCAGTACGGATGGTGTGGTAGTACCCGAAATGGTAAATGAGCCACCTAACAAAAATGAATCATCGCTTTTTACCAAAATGGCAGTAATGGATGAGTTAGCACCTGCAGTAAAAGTTGCATCAACCGTACCATCGGGGTTGAGCCGAACCAAACGAACAACGGCAGACCCATTCCAATTGGTAAAGTCGCCACCAAGCAAAATTTTACCATCGCTTTGCACAGCTACGGCTCTCACAGTATTGTTGGCTCCAGTGCCAATGTTGGTCATAAATGTAGCATCAGTGGTGCCATCGGCATTCAAACGCACTACTCTGCCAATTGAAGCGCCGTTGAAAGTAGTCACATTGCCTACGGCAATAATTTTATCATCAGGTTGAACGGCAATTCTTTCAAAATCACCGACGGTTGCACCTGTACCAATATTGGTGTTGAAAGTGGTGTTGAGCACACCTGTAGCTGAGATACGGGCAATTTTTCCAACAGAGCTACCATTGAAAGTGGTAAATAATCCGGCTGCTACAATATCGCCACTTGAAAGAATACCAATGGTATTGACACGAAGGTTGGTGCCACTGGCAGGTGCATACGATACATCACGGCTACCATCATCATTCAGCAACAAAATGCCGCCCGGGGCTGCAGCTCCATTGAATTGTGTAAACGCACCACCAATCCAGATTTTATTGTCGCTGCGGATGCGAAGAGCTCTTACAATGGCATTAGGACCATTGCCACCCGTGTTGAAACTGGCATCAAAACTGCCATTCGAATTCAACTGAGCCAGATTGGTTTTGGTATTGCCATCCACTGAGTTAAAATCACCGGCAATGATGATTTTGCCAGTAGATGTAATGGCGGTATTGGAGATAAAGTTATTTCCGCCGGATACACCGGCTCCAAAAGTTGTAGCATCTAATACTCCGCCCTGTTGGCCAAAGCCAATGTGTGTGCCCAATAGCAGGAGGGCACCTGCCATGGCTTTTTGAAAGTAAACGTGTTTCATGCTTGTTAGGTTTATGCTATTAAATGATAAATGGCGAAGTTTATTCAATCAATCTTGGGTTCTTAAGAAAAGCAGCAGCTACAATTGCAATAGCAATAGGCAACACCTACGCTACAAGTTTTGTAACTGTACCCGCAGGAGTATATCACTTTTCTTCAGTAAAAATGGGTTGGTAAGCGAAATGGTTTTTGGGGTATTTACTTATTGCAAAGTAAGAAATTCATTGTTGTAATGCTGAATTTCCTTTGCAAGAATATGACCGAGGGATAAAAAACTTTTTAAGCACTGTTTCTGCCAGCATTGATAATGCCAAAAGAGCAACGCATCACCAGCTTTTCGTATTTGTTTTTGAGTGGCGAGGTCATTACCTGTTCTTCCATACGCCGGAGCTGTGCCAGCCCAAACTGCTGTATGGTTGTGAGCGGTATTACAATGCGTTCCCGCATTTGTATGCTCAGCTGCTCCACCGGGTAGTTGCCCATAAGTTCGGTATTACCGCTCAGTTTCAGCACCATTTTGCGGGTAAGGTTATACTCGTCGTGTATCATATGCCATACTTTGCCATATACGGCATGCTCTCCCAGGTACGCCGTTAGCGGAAAGAAGCATTTTTTCATGGCCATTTCGCTGTTATCAATCAGTGTGCGGAAGAACAACGATTGCTGATAGAGATCGGCCACTTCCTGCCAACGGCCGGCAGTTTCAAAATGATGCAAAGCCGTGCCCACGCCATAATAGCCGGTTACGTTTTGCTTTATCTGGCTCCATGCACCTACAAATGGGATGGCCCGCAGGTCTTTCAACGCCAGTTTTGCAGAGCCTCCCCGCTTGGCCGGCCGGCTGCCAATATTGGTGTCGGCATAAAAGCGTAGCGGACTGGCACTGCTCAGGTAATCCAAAAAGTTGGGGTGATTTTTCAATCCCTGATAACTTTTGTACCCGAGGTTGGCCAGTTCTACCAGTATTTGCTCTTCTGCTTTTTCCAGGGTGGATAGTTTTGAGGCAAACAGGGTGCTGCTCAAACCGGCATTCATCAGTTGCTCCATGTTGAACTGTGCAGCATCTACGGTGCCAAAGTTGGAACTTACGGTTTGTCCTTGTATGGTTAATTGTATTTCGCGGTTCGAAATGTTTTGCCCCATGCTGGCGTAAAACTTATGCGTTTTGCCACCGCCACGGCTGGGCGGGCCACCACGGCCATCAAAAAATACCACCTCAATATCATACTTGCGGCTGAGCATGGTGAGTTCTTCTTTGGCTTTGTAAATACACCAGTTGGCCATAAGATAGCCGCCATCTTTGGTGCCATCGCTAAAGCCCAGCATAATGGTTTGCTGATGGCCGCGGCGGCGCAGGTGCTCCCGGTAGCCGGGCTGCATGTACAATGTTTCCATAATGGCCGCCGCACCTTGCAAGTCGTCGATGGTTTCAAACAAAGGCACAATGTCTACCGGCATTTTTTCTGGTTGCCAGCCATTCAGCAAAAACAGGCCAAATACTTCCAGCACATTTAGTGCACTCTGGCACTGGCTGATAATGTAGCGGTGGCAACCGGCTTCACCATTCAACCGCTGTATTTCGCAGATGGTGGCTGGTATTTTCAACGTATCCTGATGTATTTCGTTGCTCAGCACATTGGGCGACAATTGCTGCTGCAATTGCATAATGGCATCCATTTTGCCTACGGCATCCAACTGGGCATAGCCATCTGGCAAAATGCCAGGCACTTTGGCCAGCTCTTGCCACAGTGCCGTGTGTACACTGCTGTCTTGCCGCACATCCAGCGAAGCAAAATGAAGCCCAAACACTTCTACTTTATTAATGAGGGTTTCTACCAAATGAATAAACAACCCGTTGTGCTCTTTTTTCAGTGTTTGCCGAATGTGCAACAGCGGCCCTAAAATATCCTGCAGCACCAATTCGCTTTCGTAACCCGGCACAAATACATGGTCGTAGAGTAGCTTTTCCAGTTCGGCCAAAGGTTTGGTAACACCCTTAAAAGTGAGGCGGCGCTTCAGTTTCCGGATATCCAGGTAGTAGCATTTTAAAATGCTGGTGCGCAGTTCTTTGGCCACTTTCAATGTGGTATCCACTTTTACAAATGGGTTACCATCACGGTCGCCGCCCGGCCAAAAACCCAACCGGATAATAGGGTTTTTCGGGTTGGGTACATACTGCAGGTGCCGTTTCATAAAAAACAGAATACGACCTGCTGCAGCATAAAATATATTTTCTAAAAACCACACCAGGCTGATGGCTTCATCATATGGGGTAGGTTTTTCTTTTTTCAAAAAAGGTGTTTTGCCCAGCTGCTGCAGGTACATATTTACCTGTGCGTTATTGTCTTCGCTCAGGGCTTTGGCGAGGTCATGAATAATGCCCAACACTTCGCCTGGATAAAACTGCGTAGGGTGTGCAGTAAGCACCAGCCGAATGGCAAAATGCTGCATCAGTTCTTGCAGCACAGCCTGCTGATTTTCCTGCTCTACCCCTGCCTGTAGTTGCTTGAGCGAACCGGTACCGGCAAAGTCGTGCAGGTCTCTGAACGCTGCATCTTCCAGCGCATCAAACAACACAATTTGCCGCTCGGCATATTGCAAAAAACGAAACAGCAAATCAATGCGTTCTTCTTCCGATTTGCGACCGGTATGTTTATCAAAAAAATCGTTGAGAATGTCTACGGGGCTCATGCCTTTGTCGTAGCCTTCTTCGCAGTTGCTGAGTAGCAACGACAAAAGGATACCCGTTTTTTCAATGCGATGAAAAGGCAGGCTGGTAAACAGGCTGTTGAACAACTGAAACTTGATGCCTACTTCATTTTTGAAGCGTTCAAGTTGCGTTAGTGAGTTTGGATCCATATCTGATGAATATACTTCTTAGGCAGCAATCGTATTACATCAGGCAGCATGCTAAACTAAGGAAAATGCCGGACAGCATTGGATAAAGCCTTCGTGAAACTGTCGCTACCGTTTGCCACAAGCCAAACAAACACTACTTGTTTTCTTCAGGATCAAACCGGTCAACCGTTTGTATGCCACGCAAACTTTTGAGCCTGCTCACCAGTTCGTTCAGCTCTTCTTTGTCGTGCACATACACTTTTATGTTGCCTTCAAACAAGCCATCGCGGCTTTCGATGGTAAGGGCATTGATGTTGATGCGCATGTCGCCGCTAATGATGTTGGTTATTTTATTGATAACACCCACATCATCGAGCCCAATGATTTTAATACCGGTGAGAAAAGCGATGTCTTTGTTTTTGGCCCACTTGGTTTTTACCACCCGGTGGCCATAGTTAGCCAGCAGCCTGGCAGCATTTGGGCAGCTGTTGCGGTGTATTTTCAAGCCTTCGGTAGCTGTTATAAAGCCAAATACATCATCGCCTGGAATGGGCTTGCAACAGTTGGCCAGCGTGTATTTAAACTGGTCGCCGCTTTCGCCAAAAATAATCAGCTCCGTGTCTTTCGGAGGAACAAGTGGTTTGTGGTGATCGTGGTGATGCTCTTGCGGTTTGTGCTCCTGATGCTTAGGTCTTGGCAAATCAAGCCGGTCGCCAAACACCTGAAATTCTTTCAGCTCTTTGAGGTCGATATTTTTTATGGCGATATTGTAATACAAATCCAGCGAAGAAGAGAGCTTGTAAAACTGGGTTATGAGCTCCACGTTGCCGGGCGTAACAGCCGCTTTCATGCCTTCCAGTTTCTTCTGCAAAATGTATTTGCCGTCGTCGGCTATTTTGCGTTTTTCCTCTTTTAGTGAATCTTTTATTTTGCTTTTAGCCTTGGCCGTAATTACCAGGTTCAGCCAATCTTCATGCGGCTTTTGCTTGTTGCTGGTAATGATTTCAATTTGATCGCCGCTGCGCAGTTTGTGGCCAATGGGCACCAGCTTGTGGTTTACTTTGGCACCAATGGTTTTGCTGCCAATGGCACTGTGGATGTAAAACGCAAAGTCGAGGGCAGTACTGCCTGCGGGCAGCATTTTTACATCGCCCCGTGGCGTATACACATATATTTCTTCGGCCAGAAAACTGGTTTTGAAATCATTCAGAAAGTCTACCGAGTCGGCATCGGGTGAGCCAATCACATCCCGTATCTGCTGAAACCACTTGTCAAAACGGTCTTCATGCCCCGTGCCTTCTTTGTATTTGAAATGGGCGGCCAAACCACGTTCGGCTATTTCATCCATACGGCGGCTGCGCACCTGCACTTCTACCCAGCGGCCTTGTGGCCCCATTACAGTGGTGTGCAAAGCTTCGTAGCCATTGCTTTTGGGGCGGCTCAGCCAGTCGCGGAGGCGTTCGGGTTGCGGCTGATACTCGCTGGTAATGATACTGTACACCTTCCAGCAGTCGGCTTTTTCGGCTTGTAATTCCGAATCGAGAATGACCCGGATGGCAAAGAGGTCGTACACTTCTTCAAAGCTTACACCTTTCTTTTTGATTTTATTCCAGATGGAGTGTATGCTTTTGGGCCGGCCGTAGATGTCAAACTTCAGCCCGGTTTGTTCTATTTTTTCTTTGAGTGGGCGAATGAACTCGTTGATGTAGCGGCTGCGTTCCCGTTTGGTTTCGGCCAGTTTTTGGGCTATGTCGCGGTAGGCATCGGGCTCCATGTACTTCATGGATAAATCTTCGAGCTCCGTTTTAATAGCATACAGGCCCATGCGGTGTGCCAGCGGCGTGTACACCCAAATGGTTTCGCTGGCTATTTTCAACTGCTTTTCCCGCTTCATGCTGTCCAGGGTACGCATGTTGTGCAGGCGGTCGGCCAGTTTTATCAAAATCACCCTTGGGTCATCGGTTAGAGTGAGCAGTATTTTTTTAAAATTTTCGGCTTGCTGGCTGCTGCTGGCATCTATTACATTGCTGATTTTAGTAAGACCGTCTACAATGCGGGCTATCTCATTGCCAAATTCCCGCTGCACATCTTCCAGCGTTACTTCGGTGTCTTCTACCGTATCGTGCAGCAGGGCACAAATAGTGCTGCGTACCCCAAGGCCAATTTCTTCGGCACAAATCATGGCCACGGCAATGGGGTGTAAAATGTAAGGCTCACCGCTTTTGCGCCGCATGGTTTTGTGGGCATCGGCGGCCATTTCAAATGAATGCCGCACCAGCTCCCGGTCGCCGGGCTTAAGCTTGGGTTTGAGCACCCGTAGCAAGGCACGGTATTTCCGCAGGATTTCGTTTTTCTCCTGTTCCTCGTTGAGAGTATACGTTTTCGTAGGTACGGCTGGTGTTTCCAATGGCACTGTTCTAATGCGGTAAAGATAAGCGGCGCTGCACTGATGCAGACCGGCCCTAAAATAGGTTATAAATCTTCTTCCCGCTCCAGCATCAGTATGGCGCTTTGCGGTACAATAAAATACTTTTCACCTTCATACATAACTTCTGTAGCACCACTTACCAAAAAAATGGCAAGGTCGCCTTCACGGGCTTGCAACGGAATGTATTTTACCTGATCTTCTTCAGCTTTCCACGGCTCACTATCTACCGGCATGGGTATGGCATAGCCCGGCCCGGTTTTGATGACATATCCTTGCTGCACTTTTTCCTTTTCCTGTACCCCTGGTGGCAAATACAGGCCACTCACGGTTTTCTCTTCGGGCTTGCTTGGACGAATGAGCACCCGGTCGCCAATCACAATGAGTTTTTTGAACGTATTATCAGAAGTAAGAATCATAGCCATGTGTTTTGGGTACTACTACAACTTGTATACAGTTGCAATCGGTGGTTACAAATTGTCAGATCGCAGTGACTAAAATACAGGTAAACGCCATAGCCTGCATGCAGCATTAACCCGCTCATTAACAATTTATTGGACGGGGGGCTGCTATTTTCTATTTTTATTTGTACAAACACCATTGATATGGAAAAGAAATACAAGATTCTGCTGTGCGAAGATGACACCAATCTGGGCATGGTATTGAAGAACTACCTCGAACTGAACGACTACGATGTAACCCTGGAGCGTGACGGCCGCCTTGGTCTTGCTGCTTTTCAACGGGAGAAGTTTGATATATGCTTGCTGGATGTAATGATGCCCAATATGGATGGCTTTACACTGGCCGAAGAAATCCGCGATGTAGATCCGGATATACCGCTGTTTTTCCTGAGTGCCAAAACCATGAAAGAAGACATCATTCAAGGCTACAAACTGGGTGCCGATGACTACATCACCAAGCCTTTCGACAGCGAGGTGTTGCTGCACAAAATCAAAGCCATTTTGAAGCGCAATGAAGAGATGAACCGCGAACAGGAAAACATGGAGTTTGACTTGGGCAATTTCCACTTCAACCCCAAGCTGCGGGAGCTGAGCATTGCCGGCAAAACACAAACACTGAGCCCCAAAGAAAATGAACTGCTGCGTATGCTGGCCGAGCACAAAAACGACCTGCTGCCCCGCGAAAAAGCCCTCAAGAAAATTTGGGGTAGCGATACCTATTTCAACGGCCGCAGTATGGATGTGTACATTGCCAAGCTGCGCAAATACCTGAAGGAAGACGAAAACCTGGAGATTGTAAATATCCACGGTAACGGCTTTAGATTGGTGGAGAAGGAAGCGTAATACAAACCCTCATCCCCGCCTCTCTCTAAAAGGAGAGGAGCCTTTAGCCTTCGGCTTTTAGCTTAAAAAGTCTTAAATATTTCAATCCCCTGCCAGTATGGCGGGGGATTGTGTTTTTTGGTATGTAAATGGATACAACTACAGTATGAAAACATTGAAAATTTTTCGCAACATCTTACTGCTATTGTGGTTTGGCTGGTTTGCGCTGGCCGGTATAGTAGTTACCGGTTTGATGGTATGGCTTACGTCTATCAGCCTAAGCGGATTGGCCATAGTAGCTTGGGGTACACTGGCTGGTGTACTGTTGGGTGGAGGTGTAGCTGCCGCCTTGCTGGTACTCATTTGGCGCCGTATTGGTGCGCCGCTCATGGGTGGTTTGGCTACCATTCGGTTTATAAGGGAGCAACTACTGCAATTCAACAGTCGGTATCGTTTTTAATACAGCCACGCACAGCTATTGGTGCAGCCGAATGTTACCCGAAAATTCTCTGCAGCTGATCGGTGGAGTACTCCACATACGTAGGCTTGCCGCCTGGTGTGGTGTTGGGCGTGGTACATAAAAACAGTTGCTCCACCAAGCTGCGCATTTCCTTTTCGCTGAGGTTGCGGCCCGCCTTGATGCTTTGCTGCCAGGCCAGGGTGCGAATGAGTTTTTCGCGGCGGCTAAACTTCACTTCTGCAATGAAGTTTTTGTAATGTTCCAGTATGTGCTCAATGGCTTTTTGCTCATTGCCGCTGTCTACATCGGCAGGCGTGCCGTGTATAATAAAACTGTTGTGGCCAAAGGGTTCTACCTGATAGCCGAGTTGCAGCATATCGGGCAAAAGTTCTGTCAGCAGCACAGCATCGGCAGGTTGCAATTCAATGCTCACCGGAAACAGACTTTGCTGTGTGGCAATGGGTTTACCGAAGATGGCTTTTTGCAATTGCTCATACAAAATACGTTCGTGAGCACCCTGCTGGTGAATGAGCAAATAGCCATGGTTGGTAATGGCAATGATGTACGCCCAGTGTACCTGCATGAGCGGCGTTTCGGGTATCCACTGAAAACGCTTTTCGCGGCTGATGGGCCGCTGCTCATGTTCAAAATCGTAGTATGGCGTTTTGGGCGAAATCTCAAAGAGTTGCTCTTTTAGTTTGGCCAGTTCACTTTGCCAGCCAGCAGCCCCCTCTAACTCCCCCGGTGGGGGAGAACTGAAGCCACCCGCTTGTTGAGCAGCTTTTTGAATGTCAACCGTCTGTTGTTTTTCTGCTATCCAACTGCCGGGCATGGGGCGCATGGCACCAGCACTGGGTTCAATTTTGTGCGCCTGATTTTTTTGTGTAAAGGTTTGGTACAAACTGCTGCTGATGGTGCGTTCGGCTATGTCATCGGTCACCGGTTTACTCACGGCATCCAGTTGTTGTATATCGGCATTGAGGCTAAAATCAAGCGACGGCGCAATGCTGAACTGCGCCAGTGCATGCTTGATGGCAGCCTGCACAAAAGCATACACAATCTTTTCATCATCAAACTTTATTTCCTGCTTGGTGGGGTGCACGTTGATGTCCACATGCTGCGGGTCAAGTTGTATAAACAGCACATACGAAGGGTAGCTGTCTTTCGCCAGCAGGTCTTCATATGCATGGGTTACCGCATGGTTGAGGTAGGCACTTTTAATAAAGCGGTTGTTGATGAAAAAGTATTGGTCGCCACGGGTTTTGCGGGCCGTATCGGGCTTGCCTACAAAACCGCTGATGGTGAGGTAATCGGTATCTTCTTTAATGGGTACCAGCTTGGTATTGTACTGGCTGCCCAGCAGTTGTACAATGCGCTGTTTGAGGCTGCCTTTTTCCAGCATAAACACCTGCTGCCCGTTGCTGGTAAGGCTAAACCGCACATCCGGAAAAGCCATGCCCACCCGGGTAAATTCATCCATGATGTTGCGCAGCTCGGTGTTATTGCTTTTCAAAAAATTGCGGCGGGCCGGCACATTGAAAAACACATTTTTCATGCTGATGCTGGTGCCCACGGGGCATTGCACCGGCTCTTGCTGTACCACCACGCTGTTTTCGATGCGGATGAAAGTGCCCAGTTCGTCTTCGGCCCGGCGGGTTTTTAGTTCCACCTGTGCCACGGCCGCAATGCTGGCCAGCGCCTCGCCCCGAAAGCCCATGGTACGCAGGCTAAACAGGTCTTCGATGGTTTTGATTTTGCTGGTGGCATGCCGCTCAAAGGCCATGCGGGCATCGGTCGCACTCATGCCCTTGCCATTGTCTATCACCTGCACCAGTCCTTTGCCTGCATCGGTTACAATCAGTTGTAAGTCGGTAGCCCCGGCGTCAATGGCGTTTTCCAGCAGTTCCTTTACGGCACTGGCTGGTCGCTGAATCACTTCTCCGGCGGCTATCTGGTTGGCAATGTGGTCTGGTAGCAGTTGTATAATATCGGGCACTCGCAGTTTCTCCTTGTAGCCGGCAAAAATAGGGGTTCGGGGAGAGTCGGTAGATAGTAGTCCGGAGACGGAAAGACGGGAAGTCCGGAAGACCGAAAGTCCGGAAGACGGAAGCCGGGAGTTTTCGTCATGCTGACGAAGGAAGCATCTCTTCAATCAGCGTCCGGAAGACCGGAGTCGGTGGTCCGTAGTCTGTCGTCCATTTGCTTTCCCAGCCCTGCAAGGGCGACCTACTTCAGCCATGGGCAACGCCCATGGATACAACAAGCCCTTAATCCAAAAGCCCTGTAGGGGCGGCATCACACATTAATAAGCGTAGAGATTAATTGGGGCTGTCAGCAGCGGTGCATGCTCAGCAACAGTTCCGGCTGTCCGCTTGTAGCCCCGACCTGCGGCGTCGGGGGCTACCGCTTCCATCCGGCAGCCCATCAGCTGTTGTACATAAATCAGCTATGAGTTGTAGCGTATCTAAGCTGCATGGATGACATGAATTATGCCAGATAGTGTGTGCAATCCAGCAACCCATTGCATCAACAATACATGCTACCAAAACTATATTATGTGCCTGGCTTCATCAGCTTACTGCTGCTGTTTCCGCTTTTTTATTATACCGCGGAGCCTAAGCTGCACCCCCCAACTACAGTAAGTTTTTATTTACCAAAGGATAAAAATCCGGAAGACGATCAATTCATGGCATATACAGTTCCGGGCATTGAGCAGAGGGTGCAAAGCAAGCAGCAAACCAGATTTTGGTTAGGAGAAGTTGCTGCACAAAGCAAACTGTCGCTGCAAATGATACAACAAGAAGCCTTACAACTAAAGCTCACTCACGATACCAATAGGGTAGTGGCGGCAGTATTGTTGCCATCTGCCACGTTCAACGATTTTGTAAGCCTCATCAATATCTGTTTGATTAACGAACACAAACGATATGCTTTGGCAAGAGATACGTTTTACATTTTTGCAGATCCACCACCTAATAATGAAGTTATGACTTGTGGCGGAGTAATTTGTAAAG
The DNA here is from genome assembly GCA_020161435.1 of Bacteroidota bacterium. Taxonomy (GTDB): domain Bacteria; phylum Bacteroidota; class Bacteroidia; order Chitinophagales; family Chitinophagaceae; genus Phnomibacter. Next base: position 628,949 of record JAIUNV010000001.1, read on the forward strand.
TGATCAATGTTGAAGAACAACCACCGGGAATGCTTGAAAAAATGAAAATGTATTTTGACAACAACATCCTTCCCTATTGGTATTGGTGGTGTTGTTATGCTGCTTTGGTAGGCGGTGCAATTGTCAGTATCATGCGCAGCTATTGGCCGTCCTCCCCAAAAAAAATCTCCACCCCTCATTAAACGTTCCCTCGTCATGCTGCGTCATACCTGCACAAAAACCGAAAGAACATGACACGCACTACTACCAAACAACTCCTGCTGACTGCCGCCATTGCACTCGCCACTTTTACCACCCAGGCCCAAACCCGCGACCGCAAAGAAGATGTACGGGACAAAAAAGAAGACGTTCGTGACCGCAAGGAAAACCGCCGCGACCGCCGCGAAGACAAGCGGGACAAAGCCGAAGACCGTCGCGACAAACGCGAAGATGTACGGGATGCCCAACACGATGGTGGCCGCCGCGATAAACTCGAAGATGTAAGAGACCGCAAAGAAGATGTACGGGATAAAAAAGAAGACCGCCGCGATAAAGCCGAAGACAAAAGAGACCGTAAAGAAAACCGCCGCGACCGTGCCGAAAACAAAGTCGACCGCCGCACTGGTCCTTCCCGCAGAGGTTAAGGAAAGAAGTACGAGGTAAGAAGTACGAGTCTTTTGCAGTAATACATGACCGTTACTTCCAGCTATCTTTTCTCCTGTATCAATAGTAAAAAAGCGAAGCGTTTTGGCGCTTCGCTTTTTTATTGAAGGATTATGGAAAATTACTGTGCAGCACCAGCCAACACTTCACGTACTGTTTCAGCGATGGGTGTGGTGGGGCGGCCAATCAATTGCGCCAGTTGCTGCTGTTCGTCCAGCAAATCGTTTTGCGCAATGCCTGTTTCCCATCCGGCAATGGTTGCTGCCAATGGTTCGGGCAAGCCAAAACTGCTGAGTAGTTTGGCGTAGTCTGCTACCGGCAGGTTGTTGTACTGCACGGGCTTGCCTGCTTGCTCCGCTACAATGGCAGCCAGCTCGGTAAGCGTATAGCTGCTGCTGCCTGCTAGTTCGTACACTTTGCCTTCGTGGCCGGTGCTTGTCAGCACCACAGCTGCAGCTTCCGCAAAATCTATACGGGCGGCAGAAGAAATTTTGCCATCACCCGAACTGCCTGCTATGGCGCCTGCATGCAATGCACCTGCTATCGCGTTTGCATAGTTTTCGTTGTACCAGCCATTGCGCAAAATCACATGCGGTATGCCCGATGCCTGCAACAATTGCTCTGTGGCCACATGTTCTTCGGCAAGGCTAATGCGAGATGTATCGGCATGCAACAAACTGGTGTATACTATCAATTGTACGCCGGCTTGCTGTGCAGCACGAATTACATTTCCGTGTTGTGTTTTGCGTTGGCCAATTTCATTGCCCGAAATCAACAAGAGTTGATCAATACCCTGCAATGCATATACATCGGGTTGGCTGTAATCGAATGCCCTTGCTTCAATGCCGAGTGATGCGGCTTTTTCTGTGTTGCGAACGAGAGCCACCAACTGGCTGGCTTCGGTTCTTTGTAAGAGTTGTGCTACTACCAGCTGACCCAGCTGTCCGGTGGCGCCTGTGATACCTGTTTTCATAGAATAAAATGTAATTAAAAATGTTACAATTATGAATAAAAAAAATTAACGGTGAAATTGGGCTACAAAACTGGCGAGGGTTTTGCCTGCTAAAAAAGCAGCTATTATCTCGTCTGTTTCCAGAAACAGTTGATCGAGTTTTTTATTGATGTTTTTGCCTACAGGGCATTTATGATTGGGGTTCAGGTTTTTGCGGCCCAGCACTTCCGATTGTTTGATGGCGGCATACACTTCGGCCAGTGTAATGGCTGCCGGGGGCTTGCCCAGCATCGATCCGCCATCTTTGCCTTTGCGGGTTACTACCAGCCCTGCTGCCTGCAACACACTCAGTTCTTTGCGCACCATCACGGGGTTGATGTTGATGCTGGTGGCCAGCCACTCAGAACTCTGCCACTCGCCAGGCATGCTGGCCAGCAGGGTGAGAATGTGCATGTTGGTTGCAAACCTGGCATTGTTCATAATGGGGCAAATGTAGGACTTGTTTTTAATGTAACAAATATAGTTACATTAAAAATTACTGAAAGCAATACGGCCTTTCCTGAAGTAGCGGACAAAAAAGGGAAAGCTACATAGTAGTAATTGGTTGAATGGTGCCAACGCCACTGCTGATACATAGTAGTACCACCGCTGACCCCCAAAAAAGAAAAAGCGTAGGAAAAATTCCTACGCTTTTACATGGTTGAAGACACTTCGTAACTCGTACTTCTAACCTCAACATTATCTGGTGAGTGCTGTAGCAGGCAATGGCTTGTCACGCTTCAGCATCTCGTTGCGGTTGGCTATTTCCCAGGCGGTGAGGAATACCAGCTGGGCACGTTTGGCCATCAGCTCAAATTCAATTTTGTCTACCGTATCGGTTGGGCGGTGGTAGTCGCGGTGAATGCCATCGAAGTAAAACAGGATGGGTACACCATGCTTGGCAAAATTGTAGTGGTCGCTGCGGAAGTAAATGCGGCTCTTATCCAGCGGGTCGTTGTAGCGGCCATCGAGCACCATTTTCAAATTTTTGTTGGCCAGTACAGATACGCCGGGCAGGTCGCTGCTCAGCTTGTCTTCACCTACGAGGTACACATACAAAGCAGAATCTTTTTTGCTTTCGTACACGGTATCGGTGCGGCCAATCATATCGATGTTGAGGTTGGCGGTTGTTTTTTCCAACGGATACACAGGATTGTTGCCGTAGTGTGCACTACCCCACAAACCTTTTTCTTCACCACTCACAGTCATAAACAAAATGCTGCGGCGGGGGCCCTTGCCTTCTGCTTTGGCTTTTACAAAAGCTTCGGCCAGCTCCAGCACACTTACGGTGCCACTGCCATCGTCATCGGCACCATAGTTGATGATATCGCCACGGCGGCCAATATGATCATAATGACCGGTTACCACCAGGAACTCATCTTTTTTATCGGTGCCTTCCAAAAAGCCGAGGATATTGTTGCTCACCAGAGTGATTTGCTTTTCGTGGTAGCTGAAGTGCACACTGGCTTTGATGTTTTTGCTCTGCAGTTTGCCGCCTTTTTCAGTAGCAGCATCGGCACCCAACAGTTGTGCAGCAGCAGCGTCAGATACGCTAAAGAAGTTGATGCCTTGGCGGGCAGGATCTTTTACTACCGTCATACCACTCATCACAGGTTCTTTGCCATCGTTGATGCGATCGCCCAGTACGAGTACGGCAGCAGCGCCTTTGGCCTGCAGCTGACCCACCACCATAGCGGGGCCGCCAAAAAAGCCACGACCACCGGCACCGGCCGCTGGGGCTTTCATGCGTACCAGCACCAGCCGGCCACTCACATCTACTTTGTTGTTTTTCCAAAGGCTGTCTTCCATGTTTACATACACAACTTCGCCAAAACTCATGTGGCTGTTGTAGTTAGCTGTAGTAGCACTGAAATCTTTGTAGAGGTTCAGCTTGCTGCCATTTACTTCCAGCGAAGCTTCGGTCAGGCTGTCGCGGTACACGTTGTACGATTGTGTCCACTGGCCATTGTTGCCGGGTTGCAGGCCAATGGCTTTCATTTGTTCGATGATGTAGGCTGCGGCTTTGTATTCGCCGGGGGTAGCGGTTTCCCGACCTTCCATTTCGGCGCTGGCCACAATGGTCAGGTGTTTTTTCAAATCGGCAGGCGTAATGGTTTGGGCATATTTGCCGGCCTGTTTGAGCGTTGGCTGCGCCATGGCTGCAGTGCCACAGAGGCAAAGACCAACGAGCAATACATGTTTTACGTTCATGGTTGTTTTCATTAAAGTTTGGTAGAACACTGCATCAATAGATGTGATTGCCGGAAAAATCCAGCGATGGCAATGTAGGGAATAGTCGGGAAGTCGGAAAGACGGAGAGTCCGGAGACAGTAGTTGGGAGAAAGACGTGAAGTCAGAAAGTCCGAAAGTCCGAAAGCCGGAACGACCGGAGTCGGAAGGGCAAAACTGGTAGCACAATCGGTTGATGAACTTTGGAACACTGTAACTTCTAATCCCGATAGCTATCGGGACGAGAACTTGTAAACTCGTAAACTTGTACCCTCGTAACCTTAGTAACAATAAATAGTTCAGAAATGCGTCGCTTGCTTTTTATGATGTCGATGTTGTGTGCTGGTCAGTTGATGGCGCAAAAGCAACAATGGGTAGATAGTGTGTTTCAATCGTTGAGCAATGAAGAACGCATTGCGCAGCTCATGGTGATACGTACCAGCAGTATGGATGCCAAAGGCAATCCCATCATGTTTGATAGTTTGGCCAACGATTGGGTAGGTAAATACAATGTAGGTGCAGTGTGTTTATTCCAAGGTAGTCCGGCGCAGCAGGCCGCACTGCTCAACAGCATTCAGGCCAAGGCCAAAACGCCCATTATGGTTACGGTAGATGGTGAATGGGGATTGGGCATGCGTTTCGCAGGTGTGAAATCATTTCCATATCAGCTTACTATGGGTGCGGTAAATGATGCAGCCGTGGTGTACAAAGTGGGGCAGGCCATTGCCGACCAATGCAAGCGGATGAACATACATGTGAACTATGCGCCGGTGGTTGATATCAATAATAACCCCGCCAACCCGGTGATAGGGGTGCGCAGTTTTGGTGAAGACAAATACAAAGTAGCCCTCATGGGCACCCGCATTATGCAAGGCATGCAAGATGCCGGTGTAATGGCTTGTGCCAAACATTTTCCCGGTCACGGCGATGTGAGTGTAGACAGCCATTACGATTTGCCCATCATCAATAAAAACATGGATGAGCTGACGGCGTTGGAGCTGTATCCTTTCAAAGAAATTTTTGCCAAAGGCATTGGTAGTGTTATGGTAGCGCATCTTAGTATTCCAGCCATTGATAGCACCCCAAACAAACCAACTTCTATTTCTTACAATAATATTACCACGCTGATGCGCAATGAGCTCGGTTATAACGGGCTCACATTTACGGATGCATTGGAAATGAAAGGGGTGGCCAAATATTTTCCCAGTGGCGAAGCTGCTGTGCAAAGCATCATTGCCGGCAACGACATGCTGTGCCTGCCCGCCGATGTACCCAAAACCATTGATGCCATTAAAAAAGCCATCGAGGCAGGAAGATTGACCTGGAATGATGTGTATCATAAATGCAAGCGGGTGCTGGAAGCGAAATACGATTATGTGTTGGGTAAAACTGCTACAGTAAATGAAACCAATTTGCTGAACGATTTGAATGCTCAGGTAGATGTGCTGCGCAAAGAAGTAGCCACACAAGCACTTACAGTGGTAAGAGGAAATGCAATGCATACCAAGCCAAAAGCCGGCAGCAAAACAGCGTACATCTTAGTAGGAAATGTGCCTGACATTCCTATGGCCAGGTTGATGAAAGCTCAACAGCATCAGGTATTTTTTATGCCATTGAAAAATGGCACTGCAGCAACGGCCGATTCATTGCTGAAAAAAATCAATGCCTTCAAACCCGCCAACATTGTGGTGGGCTTACATGATGTGCGTCGTCAGGCGGCCAACAATTTCAGCATGGGCGAAGCTGCAGTTTCATTGGTAAAAACATTGGGTAATAAAAAGGGTAGTTCACTGTTGTTGTTTGGCAACCCTTACGCTATGGCGCAGTTCGACTCTACCGGCTATGAAAACCTGGTGGCTTGTTATGAAGATGATTCTGTGTTTCAAACGGTGGCGGCCAGCTGGCTCAAAGGACAATTTGCGGCCACTGGGTCATTGCCTGTTACCGTAGGCAATTGGAAATTTGGCACTGGTGCTACAGCGGCCAAATCCTTTGCTGCCGTGGCCCCGGAAGCAGTGGGCATGAGCAGCGACACCTTGCGCCAGATAGATGCCATTGCTGCAGAAGCCATTGCTGCAGGTGCTACGCCGGGCTGTGTGGTAACGGTGTTGCGCAAAGGCAAACTGGTGTTTCAAAAAGCATACGGCCATTTGGATGCGGCTCAAACATTGCCCATGCAAACCAGCACCATTTTCGATTTGGCGAGTGTGACAAAAATATCTGCTACTACAGTAGCAGTAATGAAACTGGTAGAACAAGGCAAGGTGGATGTAAAGAAAAAAGCCAGCGATTATTTGCCTTGGCTCAAAGGTGGTGATAAGGAAAACCTGACGGTAGAAAACCTGTTGTTGCATCAGGCCGGTTTGGTAGCATGGATTCCTTTTTACAAAGAAGTAACGGATGCAGCTACTGGCAAAGCTTCGCCAGCGGTTTTTACGCCGTTTAAACAATCGAATTTTTCGGTAGAGGTAACAGACCAACTCTTTATGCGCAACGATTGGGTAGATACCATGTATCGCCGCATTTATACCAGCCCGGTAGCTGCTAAAGAACTGAAGTATGTGTACAGTGATAATGATTTTATTTTGCTGGGTAAGTTGGTAGAAGCTGTGAGTGGCTTGCCATTGGAGCAATATGTGCAGCAGCAGTTTTATGCGCCCATGGGTATGCGTACTACAGGCTTTAAACCATACGAGCATTTTGCCAATAGCAGCATTGCACCTACTGAGCAGGAAAAGGTTTTTCGCCAGCAATTGGTTTGGGGTTATGTGCATGATCCTGGTGCAGCCATGTTTGGCAATGTGGCCGGTCATGCTGGTTTGTTTAGCAATGCCGAAGACCTTGCCAAACTGTATCAAATGCTGTTGAATGGTGGCCAGTTTAATGGCAAGCAATATTTGAAAAAATCTACCATTGATTGGTTTACCAGTTATCAAACACCCATCAGCCGCCGTGGTTTGGGTTTTGATAAGCCGGAGAAAAACAACAGCCTGCGCAATGAAAAAACAGCTTATCCTGCGCAGTTTGTTTCTGCTGCCACTTTCGGGCACACAGGCTTTACTGGTACTTGTGTATGGGTAGATCCTGCTACTGAGCTGGTATATATTTTCCTCAGCAACCGGGTGCATCCCGGTGGTGGCGATAATCGTACACTGCTCGACCTCAACATCCGCAGCCGCATTCATGATGTGCTGTACAAGAGTATGCAGTCAAAGCCGTAGCCTGTGTCGGCCTAATCTGGGTGTTTAAAACCGTTGAAACGGTTTTTTCCAAATTCATGGCTTCATTGCATCCCACGGTTGAAACCGTGGGCTATGATTTGTTGTGATAGTAATTTCATCCAAATTATTACCCGCCTATGTGACGCTTTTGGCTATTCTATTACCAAGGTGTAAGAATTTTTCTTGGTTACAGATTTCAGCCCACGGTTTCAACCGTGGGTGCAATGTGATGGTCAGTTTTGTAGAAAATGGATTTATCCATTTCAAAGAAAAATGAAATGGCGGCACGTTTTTATCTAACCAAATGAATCCGTATTCATACCTACGGTTTCAACTGTGGGTATGAATAATAATGATGGGTCAATAAATTCATTTACTCATAATTATCGTACATGAGTTAGTGCGGTATCGAACGCTTGAGGTAAGTGCTGTAGTCGGGCACTTTGCATTCGTATTTGTGCTGCATCAGCGGGCTGGTGAGCAAAAAGTCGGCGGTGCTGCGGTCGGTAGCCATGGGTATGTTCCATACGGCCGCTAAGCGAAGCAGCGCTTTAATGTCGGTATCATGCGGTTGCGCTTCCATGGGGTCCCAAAAAAATATAAGCATGTCTATTTCGCCATTCGAAATCATGGCGCCAATTTGCTGATCGCCACCCAACGGGCCACTCATGAGTTTACGTACCGGGCGGTCCAGTTTTTCTTCGAGCAACCTACCTGTGGTACCGGTGGCAAACAGTTCATGTTTGGCCAGCATGTCGCGGTTAAAATATGCCCATTCAATAATATCATCTTTCTTATGGTCGTGTGCTACCATGGCAATGCGTTTGCGGGCCGGCAGCTCTCTGGTTTCAAATTTCATGCATGAAAAGTACCTGCTTTCTGCACAGGTGCAAAATCCGTTTGTACAACCAATGTTTATAGGTTTTTGCTGCCGCTCATGGTAGCTACAACCAGCACTTTGAGGCATTCACTGCCGCCCTTGTATTATCGGGCTGCGGGTTTGTGCATCCACTGCATTCCCCGCATCTTTGTGTCAAATTCTACTATCACTTATGAACCGTAACCGTTTTGCAGGACTCCTCGTATTGGCCGCCATAGTGCTGGCTTCCTGCGGCAAAAAAGGCCCCGAATACACACGTTACATTCCCAAATCTGCAGGCTATGTACTGGCTTTTGATGTAAAAAGCATGGTACAAAAACTGGAGAAAGATTCGCTGAGCATCGAAAACATGATGCAGGTGCTGAAAGATGAAAAAGGCAACACCGGTTATACCGAAGCCCTGGACATGTGGAAGCAATTCAAAGACGCCGGCATCGATTTTCAGAGCCGCGTATTTGTAGCCGTACCTGAAATGAATTTCAACGGTGGCAGTCTTTCTTTTCAGCTGGTAGCAGGATTGGAAGATGCTGCAAAACTGGAAGCATTCATCGGCAAGCAATTCAAAGACGCCAAGATTGAAAAGATGGGCGACATTTCAGTTGTGAGTCTGCCCATGGTTTCTATTGGTTGGAAAAAGGATGCGGTGATGATGGTGGGTAAACAATCCACTGCAGATTATGGCATGGTGGATATGAATGACCTGATGGGCGATACTGCAGCAGGCAATACCACAGCACCTGTACTATCCACTGATACCAAGCAAGACATCAAAAAATATTTTGAGCTGAAGAAAGATGAAAGCGTTGCCAGCATTGATGTATTCAATGAGTTGATGGAAAAGCCTGCTGATGTGGCCATGTTTACCAGCAGCGAGTCTGCAGCAGGTGTAGCCAGCAACCCTTTCATGAACATGATGCCACAGGTAAAAGAATTGATGGCTGATGCATACAGTACTTCTGTCATCAACTTTGAAGATGGCAAAATTGTGATTGAAGGTGATAGCTATGTAGGCAAAAAGCTGGGCGATTTGCTGAAAAAATATGCCGGCCCTGTGGTGGATATGAGTCTGGTAGAACGTTATCCCAATGCCAATGTAAATGGTGTAACGGCCTTTAGCTTTAAGCCAGAATTGCTTCCTGCATTTGTAAAAGAACTGGGCGTTGAAGCCTTGGTAAATATGGCTTTAAGTCAGGGTGGTGTAACTGCCGATGAAATTGCAAAAGCCTTTAAAGGTGATTTTGCCGTAATGTTCAGCGATTTTGCTTTCGAATCAAAAACATTTGGTAAAGACGCCAGTTATAAAAGCGTAGAACCCACCGGCAAATTGCTGATGGCCATTCGCATTGGCGACAAAGCCGCATTCAACAAGTTGATTGGTTTGGCCGAAAAAGAAGGAGGCATCCGCCGCGAAGGCAACCGCATTATTCCTGTATCACCACAAATAGAAGTGGAAGATGGTGAAATGACGCAGCCCATGCCGCAGCTTGGTGTGTTTGCCGGCATTGAAGGAGATCTGATGATCATCAGCAACGACAGTACAGTGTACGCCAACTATGCCAGCGGAAAAGCCGGTGCCAAGTTGCCCGAGCAAGCCCGTACTGCTTTGAAAGATCAGAGTGTTGGTTTTTACCTCAACACACCATCTATCCTCAAAGGCATTCCTGAAACCATGTTTGACAGCAGCGATGTGCATGAGAAAAACATCCTGAATCGTTCTAAGGAAATCTTTGGTGAAGTATGGTTTTCTTCGGGCAACTTCGATGGCAAGAAACTGACGACAAAAGGTGAAATGCAAATGGCGCCGGGCAAAAACACCTTGCCGCAGCTGGTGCGTTACCTCATGTTCATAGCCGACGAAATGAAGGCGAAAGAGAAAGAGGAGGAAGAAATGTACAAACGCATGGAAGCTGAAATTGAAATGCAATAATTGTGTTCCTGAATAAGTGCATTGCCATGGTTACTCAACCATGGCAATGTTTTTTGGTTAATATTGCTGAGTTGTCTTTATCGTTATCATGACCATCACACTGGACCATATTGTACCAACACCCATTCGGGAAAAAGTATTGCAGCGTTCCTCACAAATCTGGAACCAGCAAGTGCAGCTGCATGCCAGCGAATGGATTAAGGTGAAAGCCCCCAGCGGTACAGGCAAAACCACGTTGCACCACATCATCTGGCATTTGCGCAAAGATTATACGGGCAATGTATTGTACAACGACCAACCCGTATCGGCACTTTCGCAAGAAGCATTGGCGGACATAAGACAAACACAGTTGAGTGTGGTGTTTCAGGATTTACGGTTGTTTGGCCAGCTCACAGCTTTAGAAAATATTGAACTGAAACGCCGCATGCCGGCTACGCCTTACTGCAGCAGTGAAGATGTGCAGGCAATGGCCGAACGCTTGGGTGTGGCGCATGTGTTGCATCAGCAGGCGGCTACTTGTAGCTATGGCGAGCAGCAACGCATTGCCATCATTCGTGCCTTGGTGCAACCCTTTGAGTGGTTGCTGATGGATGAACCTTTCAGCCACCTCGATCAGCAAAATACAGCCAAAGCAGCAGCGCTGATTGCAGAAGCCTGCACCCAACGCAAGGCTGGTTTTTTGCTCACCGATCTCGACGACGATCAGCATTTTTCTTACACCCGTTATTTGCAATTGTAACCCATGGCCACGCAGCCTTCCATACAACCCTTGCTCAAAAAACTGATTCGTGCCGGTATTGGTAAAGTACGTTTTTTAATGGCTACTATTGGCATGGGTGTAGCCATGATGTTTATTTTGCTGGCTGTGCAAACCTTCATGAATTTTAATGAGTTGTTGCATGGCAAAAACAACGACAATGAAACGGCTGATTTTCTCGTCATCAACAAGCAAATCACCGGCGAAAGGCAGAGCAATAAAGCATTGAGTGCTTTTACAAAAGCAGAAGCTGATAGCCTGCAGTCACAACCTTTTGTCGAAAAAATGGGCGTGTTGACAGCGTCGAATTTTTCGGTGAATGTGAGTAGCTACAGCGATGCCATTCCTTTTTACAGTGATGCTTATTTCGAAAGTGTACCCGATGAATTTATTGATGTACAAACCAACAGTTGGCAGTGGCAAAAAGGACAGCGGGATTTGCCTGTCATCATACCTACATTCTTCATCGATTTGTACAACACGGGTATGGCCATGAGCCAGCAAAATCTGCCACAGTTGTCCATCGAAGCATTGAAAGTAATTCCGCTGAAAATAACGATCTCAGGTAAGGGCAGTTCAGCAGAATTGGTAGGTCATATTGTAGGCACTTCCGACCGCTTGAATTCTATTTTAATTCCGCAATCCTGCATGGATTGGGCCAACCAATTGTACGGCTACAGTACTACACCACTCACTACCCGCCTGGTCATTAAAACCAATGATCCTTCAGATCCCGAATTAGTGAAATACCTGGCTGACCGCGGCTGGCGTACCAATACTGATAAAACCCGCTTCAGCAAAGTGCGGGTGATTGTCAACTGGATTGTAGGTATTGTAGGCAGCATAGGTTTGGTAATGTTGCTGTTTGGTATGCTGGTGTTCAGTTTGTTTATACAACTCACCATTGCCAGCAGCCGGCCCGATATAGAATTGCTGAAAACCATAGGCACTTCACCCAAGGCATTGCAGTCATTTTTAATGCGGCAATTCATGCCCGTGAATGGTGCGGTGATGTTGACGGTATTGCTACTGCTCAGCGGCATTCAATACGGCATGCATTATTTGCTGGCAGCACAGCAAATGAATATTGCAGCATTCATCAGCTGGGTAACCATTGCTGCCATGCTACTGGTGATGCTGCTGGTGTGGCTTACCAACAGTAGCACAGTACGGCGTTATTTGCGCAGCTGATTTTAGCGATCCATTTCTTTAATACGGGTGGCCAGCATGGCCAGTTGTGCCGCATTTTTCAAATCCAGTTTGCGGAGCAAATTTTTGCGGTGCGTGGATACTGTGAGTTGACTCAAACTCAGCTTGTCGGCAATTTCTGCGGTTGTCAATCCTTCGCATACCAACAGCACAATTTCTCTTTCCCGTTTGCTCAAACGTTGCAGTTTATCGTGCTCAGACAGGGGCAAATTATCAGGTTGTCGCCACATGTAATATTGTTGCCGTTGTTGCACGGTTTTTATCGCATCCAGCAGTTCCGTTCTGCCGGTCGATTTGAGCAGATAGCCGCCAATGCCCATGTCTTTACACTGCTGCATAATGCTGCGGCTATTTTCCATGGTTAGGAAAATTACGTGCAATGAAGGGTCTTCCTGCATCAACTGTTTGGCCAAGTCGAGCCCATTGCCATCGGGTAAAAAATAATCGAGTAGCAACAGGTCGGGTTGCAGTACACGGCAGCCTTGCAAGCCTTGCTGCATGTTGGTAGCACTGCCCAGCCATGTTATCTCTGGTACATCGTACAGCAATGAATACACGCCTTGTGTAAACAACAAATGATCGTCAATATGAAATATCCGAACTGGTTTTAACTCCGGCATAAATATCAAATGGGTAATGTAATAACAATGGTAGTGCCAGATGTGTTGGAGTCGATGTGCAGTGTGCCTTTCAGATATGCAATTCTGTTGTCGATGTTTTTCAAACCTATGCCTTTTGACGATGTACTGTTGCTGAAACCTTTGCCATTGTCTTCGGCAATGATTTGAATGGCTCCACTGTCTTCGGCAATGCTGAGGTTGGCTTCGCTGGCTGCTGCATGTTTCATTATGTTGTGTAGCAACTCATGACAAATGCGGTATACCAGCAACTGAAATGATTCCGGCAGTTGCGTGTCAACCGCATAATCAAATTGTACTTGCAAGCCTGCTTGCTGATTGATGCTGTTGATGTGGTTGAGCATCACTTGCTCCAATCCAATGTCGGCCAAATGCGGTGGCACCAGGTTGTGCGAAATGCTCCGAGCTTCTTGCATGGTCGTAGCAATCAATGCTTGAAGCCCGGTAGCTTCTTCGGGTAGTTTTTCCTGATGAATCAACTTGTTCAACCGCATGTTGATGGTGGCCAGCATGCTGCCAACCGTATCGTGTAAGTCGCGGCCAATTCTGGCCCGTTCTTCTGCTTCTACAGCAATGATTTTTTCTGCCAGTTGTTTTTCCTGTTCCAGCAATTGCCGGGCCAGTTGTTCTTTTTGTTTTCGATGAAGATTGGCTCTGTGGGCAAATCCCAAACCAAGAATGGTGCTTTCACCAATGAGGCCAAGGCTGCTGCCATACATGTTTAAAAACTCATTGGGTGCAGCAGAAATGCCAAACTGATGCAAGTTGAGTAGTAGCGTAACGAACAGCAAAAAGCTAATGCCGGTAAAGTAATAACCAACGAGTGGCGCATTGTTTCGCCATTGGCGCCACAGGTACAATACACACAGCACAACCGAAATAATACTACATACAGAGCATACCTGTAAAAAGGGAACCTTTATAACGGATGGCAATTGCTGATAGTTGAAAAAAAGGAGTACGATTGCGAGTGTCACCTGTACTCCAATACTGATGTGAATACTCTTTACCAACCATTTGCGGCCACTAAAAGGAGGGAAGAATTGGGGAAGCGTTGCTAAAAAACTTGCGGTGCAGAGCAACAAAAAAACGGGTCTTGCTTTGCTCGGAAAATCGGTGAGTTCCGGCCATAAATACTGAAAGCCAATGCCCCAGTTGCTAACAATCCAAGCCATGGTGAACAGTACGTACAAAGCGTAGATAAGCGCAGCTTTATCCGATAAGGAAATACCGAGAAATACAGAGAGCAACACTATCAACAGCAACCAGCCAAGACCGGCACCCATGAGCAAATTTTGCAGATGCCGCATTTGTTCAAATGCTTCGTTGCTGTATAGTTCGGCATGCAGTTGTAGCGACTCATTTGCTTTATCTACCAACAACAAAATCGGTATGCTGTCGTGAGGCAAAATCTGCAAGGGAAACACAAAGTCTCTGTCTTGAAAAGGACGTTGGGCAAATGGCAGCCAGTCGCCGGTAATGTGAAGCGGCGTGGTATTTCCATTTTGGTAATACTTTAGCAGGTTGATGTGCGGATTATTTAGCACTAGCTTGTATTGCTGCACTACACTATCGGTGTTGTACACCGTGGTAGTAAGCCACCATGCGGTGTTGGTAAAGCCCGGGTTGAATTGTCCGTTTGTAGCTGTTGTCGTAAAATGTGTATGCCATGGCAGTTCTCCTTTGCGAACAGCTGAATCGGGGAGCAAGCGTATTGACAACTGCGCCTGCAAGCCTGATGTACAAATCAACAAACTGCATAAAATGGCAAAAGCAGACAGCAGTTGTCTTGGTTGTTTTGCCACAGGCATTCGCCAGTTTTGTAAAAGACAGTTTCTCATTTGCAGCAGGCAAATTACCCATAAATAGGTATTGCGGCATGCTTGTATGTGTAGGAATATTGCTGTTGCCGTAGAGCCATGCCTGCCATCATGCGCTTTTGTACTGGCTCTTTGCACAAGCATCACACCCCGAAAGAAATGAACCCACCAACTCTTTTGCAGCTTTCGCAATTGGTAGCTGTGAACTCATGTAAGAAACGTTCTGGTAGGACGTGTACTTGGTGTTGATTGCCTCTGGCCTGTTAAGGTCCGCACCCACACCAAATCAAAAGCCCCGCAATTCCTTGCAGGGCTCTTGTATCATTCTAAATGGTTGTGCTGATTACAGCAGGTCCATTGCTTTGGCAAATTCGGTTACCACAAAAGGAAGCAGCAGCCAAAACCACTGTCCGTAGGGTGAAAACATCAGCACCATCATGGCGATGGTCCAGAAAAAGAAAAGGGCCCAATGCTTGCCGGTGCTTTTCTTGGCTACTTCTTCTACATATTGTTCCATGAGGATCGGTGTTGTTTATTGAGTTGCAAATATAAGCGGGGTTATCAAATAGGCAAGTTCCTTGCTAATTCTACCAATCAGGCTTCGCCTTCAGGTTTTGGAGGCCTTGGTCCGCGGGGCGGTTTATTGCGCCGCTGGTTGTTGCCCTGCCCGCCGCCTGCCTGCTGCTGACCAGGTTGCTGCGGCGGCCTTTGTTGCTGTGGCGGTCGCTGCTGCTGCCGGGGGGGGCGTTGCTCCTGTTGTTGTTGGTTGCCTCCTTGGGGGGGGCGCTGTTGTGGGGGCCGCTGCTGTTGTTGTTGATTGCCCGTATTACCTGTACCACGTGGTGCTTGTCCACGGTTGCGGCCATCGTTATTACCCCGTTCTTTTTCCCGTTGGCGGCGGCTGGTTTTTTCAAGGCTCCGCAGGCTTATTTGGCCTACCACATCTACAAATTCGGGTTCTACTTCTCTGGCTTTGTTGGTCACCACTTCCACAGCCTGCAGGTCATCGGGGCGTTCGCCGTTGCGGTTCATGGCTTTTATTTCCTGCACCCGTTTCAGCGTCAGCGGATATTGCTTGGTGCTGTCGGGCAGGGTGTACCACATCAGGTTTTTGAAAATATCTTTCTTCACCAAAAAGGCCCGGCCACGGCTTACTTCCAGTACATCGGCATCGTTGGGAAAATGTTGCAGGGCATCGAGGTATGTATCGAGCTCGTAGTTGAGACAGCACTTGAGGCGGCCGCACTGACCACTCAGCTTGGCCTGATTAATGCTCAGGTTTTGGTAGCGGGCTGCCGTAGTGTTGACACTTTTAAAATCAGTAAGCCAGGTGCTGCAGCAAAGCTCACGGCCACAGCTGCCAATGCCACCTACTTTGCCCGCTTCCTGGCGGGGGCCAATCTGGCGCATTTCCACTTTTACCCGAAACTCACCGGCAAAAATTTTAATGAGCTCCCGGAAATCCACCCGGTCGTCGGCAGTATAAAAGAAGGTGGCTTTTTTGCCATCGGCCTGTATTTCTACTTCAGCCAGTTTCATTTGCAGGCCCAACTGCCGGGCTACGGCACGGCTCCGAATAAGGGCTTCCTTTTCGCGGCCTTTGCTTTCCTGCCATTTCTCCAAATCGGTGGGTGTACTGCGGCGCAGTATTTTTTTAATATCGGCACTGTCTTCGGGCAGGTTGCGCTTTTTGAGCTGCATGCGTACCAGTTCGCCGCTCAGGCTTACTTCGCCTACATCAAAACCACTGACACCTTCTACCGTTACTAGTTCGCCCTTGGCAAAATATTGCAAGGACGCATTGCGATAATATTCTTTACGGCTTCCCTGGTTGAAGCTTACCTCCACAATTTTGCAACTGCTGTTGGGGTCAGCAAAGGGTAAATTGGCCAGCCAATCGTGCACATTCATGCGGTTACAACCGCCGCTGCTACAGCCGCCGTTGCTTTTGCAACCATTGGGTTTGCCCGATGAGCCCGAACCACAACTTCCACATCCCATATCTCTATTCCCTTTTCCTAATGATTGATTACCAATAACTACGTTGGTTACTATGTACCTAACGTTGCTTTGGAGTTACTTGTTTTTTTTGGTGAAACCATTTTGGTACAGCTCTTGAGCTTCTTTGTGTCTCCCGATAGCTATCGGGACACTTGTACAGCAGTGCAAGTATCGGCTTTGCACCATACTTGTTGCCAATGGGCCGGATGGCTACCCTCGGTAGCGGTGGCTGGCAAGCTGGGCAAACGGGGTTTGCCTTTTTATGCTGAATAAAGAATCAACAGTTGCAGTGTCCCGATAGCTATCGGGAGACACAACGCCAATTCCATGAGCTTACGACTGGTTCACAAAAAAGTTTCGCCTCAAAAATCTTTCTCACGGATTACTGCGTCAAAAATAGGTGATTATGGTATAGGAAGGCGGGGCGGAATGAATCCTGTTGACCATCCCATTGATTTGCAAGAGGCTTATTTGTTGGTCAAAAATCTGTCAGTCGTTTTTTTGCGTGGTTCAGTAGCATTATTACTGTGCTTTGGGGTTCAAAAAATCATCCCATCCGAAAATCCAATCACTCTTTTTTGGAAAGCTGCTTGAACAGTAAGATGGAATAGCCAGAAGGGCACCTTGAAGTCGTAGGTAAAGGGTAGGGGTAACCTTTTCTATTTTCCCCTTGCTGTATTTTCCTTTGATTACCCAGGCAAATGGTCTCTGGCAATCAGCGCAGGTATCTTGGCTTACAAAAGCCAACGATTCCTTTGCTGAGGGTTTAAGTTTAATTGCTGAATTGCTCTTACATACAAAGCTTCTGCTGATAATAGACAACGGGTGCAGTTGTGTGCTGCTATCGGCAAAAATGATTTGGTGTTCAGTTAGTTCGGCAAACACATTATTGGTGCAATGCACTAGCATGTATTTCAGTTCATTCTCATTTTGAACGTTCGGCCTGACAATTATGCATAGAATTCTTGAGGTATCATTTTGCTTTTTTAGAATGATTGCATGGTCCCAATCATATGCTTTCAACTCCTTTCGCTTCAAGTATTGTTCAGCAAAACTTTTTGCACCGGATGCAGTAGGTGATATGCCGGAAGTCGTGTCTGTTTTTTGTGCGATACCATTATTGCCAAGTAAAAGAACCAGCAAGCTTAAGAAAGACGCCCAGAAAATGCGGGTTATGGTGTGAGGAGTGGCTATAAGCATTTGAATTACAGGATTGGTTGTCGTGCAATTTAGGGAAGAGAAGTTGTTATCCTGCAAATCTGAATCTATGCGCAGAGCGTAAATTTTACATCAATGACTGCTCATCACAATTTTCTCCAGCACAATGCTCCTTAATTTGAGTGTTAGAGCATGAAACAGCATTTTGGCGTTAGCGTTCCGCTCTATGTAGTAAATGGCTTTCTCCAGTTCTTCGGCGATGGCTTTTTGCTGGCCCAGGCCACTAAACTTGTTGAGCCGGAGGGCAAAATCTTTTTCGGTAGGGGGCAGGTGTACCTGCTCTTCGCCTATCAGGCGCAGGCGTATGCTTTGCTCTACCAGCTGCAGAAAGTAGCGCAGAAACTGCTTTTGTCTTTCGCGGCCGAGTGAGCTTACGTTGGTTACAAACTTGTTTTGCAGGTCGAAGCGTTCAAAAGCCTTGGCGCCTTTCAGCAGGCTGGCATTGAGCCAGTCGCGGAGCAGCCCGTTGAAATCGTCTTCGTTGTGCTGCAGCAGTTGCTGGGCTTCGTGGTAGTTGCCTTCGCATACCATGGCCAGCTGGCGGGCCGTATCGGGGGCGGCATTGCAGCGGCTGATGAGGGCTTCTTCTACATCGGCTTCGGTAAGTGGCGGCACCCGTATGGTTTGGCAGCGGCTCACAATGGTGGGCAGCACGTCGGCCTCGTTTTCGGTGGCCAGTATAAATAAGGTATCAACCGGTGGTTCTTCTATCAGTTTCAGCAGCTTGTTGCCCTCTTTGCCCAGGTATTCGGGCAGCCACATCACCAGCACTTTGTAGCGGGCCTTAAAGGTTTTGAGGCTCAGCTTGCGAATGATATCGTTGCACTCTTCAGCGGTAATGTTTCCCTGCCGGTTTTCGGCATTAATGCTTTGCAACCAGTCGAAGCCGGAGCCATAGGGCATGAGTTTGAAAAACTCCCGGAACTCGCTGATATAATCGGTACTCACGGGTTTGTCGCCTGGCTTTCTGGAAAGCACGGGGTAGCTCAGGTGCAGGTCGGGGTGCATAAGCTGTGCAGCCAGCGGGTCGATGCTGCCAGGTGCTTCGGGTGCCGGCTCGGGTGGGGCAATGGGTGCGCCAAACAGGTCGGTGCCGCCGCCAAACAAATCGGGGGTGGGTGCTGCTGCGGCCGCTTTTTCGGCGGGCATACTCACCACGTACTGGCCAAAGTTGATGGCCAGCGGCAGCAGTCCGCTTCCTTCTTTACCCACCAGCAGCAGGGCATGGCTCAGGCGGTTGTTGTCCACCAGATCGAGCAGGTGCTGCCGGGTTTCCAATTGTCCTATTACATCCGGAAAAAGCATGGCTGCAAGATAGGGGGTTGAGGGGTTGGGTAAAAATTGAGCTATGCAGAGCACTGGTTTTTGCATGTCACTGCATAAAAAAACCGCTGCATGAGCAACGGTTTTGTACAAACAAAGTGGAGTTCTATAACAGCCAGTGGCTATTTCAAATATTTGGTAATGGCTTCATCGGTAGGTTCTACACGGCTGGCAAAGTGCTGAATGAGCTGGCCGTTTTCATCCAATAAAAACTTGTTGAAGTTCCAGCCAATGTTGGCATCGAGTACACCATTTTCAGCTTTTTCAGTAAGCCATTTAAAGATGGCTGCTTTATCGCTGCCCTTTACACTCACTTTGGCCGCCATGGGAAAGCTGACATCAAACTTGCTGGTACAAAATTCTTTTACCTCTGCATTACTGCCGGGTTCTTGCCCGCCGAAATTGTTGGCCGGAAAGCCTACAATCACCAGCTTGTCTTTGTACTGGTCATACAACTTTTCAAGGCCTTCGTATTGATACGTATAACCACATTTGCTGGCGGTATTCACTACCAAAATTTTCTTGCCTTTGAATTTCGAAAAATCAATAACGCCGCCATCAATGCTTTCTACTTTGAAAGCATGAATGCTGGGTTTAGAAACGGGTACAAAAGCCATCAGGGCCAGCGCCAGTAATACAGATAAATATTTCATGGTAAATGGATTGAGTGATTCAGGAAGGTAACAGCTAAAAAAGGCAAATGGTTGAGTTATTGTTTTTCGTAGCAGCCAATATCGGGTCGGGTGCCTGCAGGGCGGGGGTTACCGTCGAGGTCGGTAGCGGGGCCGCCAGCAATACCGGCATTGCGGGCCGGCGATTCATCTCGCAGCCGGAAATTGTACTGCTGCCGGCTGGTACTGATGCTGTCGAACAGGGGCTCCACATTTTTCAGCGAATTCAGGAAGCTTACATTGGCCGGATCATTTTTTACTTTGTACAAACAGTTGCGCAGCTGAATGCTGAATGCCGTGTTGCCGGTTTTGCTTACCACTATTTCATCGGTGGCCAAACCGCCCTGCCCGTATACAATACAGTTATCCATTTGCACTTGCAGGGGCAGGCTTTGCAATCCACTGTTGTTGCTGATGAACAACGCTGGCTGCTTGTGGTTTTGATAAAAGTTGGCATAGGTAGCAATGGTACAATGATTGAAGGTATAATTACCCCCTGCGGCAAGGAGTACGTTGCTGCCGCCAAGGCCGGTTTCGCCATCATTGCCCACTTGCGAAATGAGACAGTTTTCTGCTACAATTTTGGTGTTGAAAGCCAGCAGGCCTACATCATACGCATTACTGATTTGGCAGCTAAACAATGTGAGCTTTGGCGTAATGTCATTAGGATTTCCTTGTGCAATCACGGCTTGATAAGCATTGAGCACATTGGTGTAGCGCAGCTCATTGTTGCTGCTACTGTTGTTGAACACTATGCCAGGCCAGGTGCCGGGAAAGTCGCGGTAAGTTTCATCCAGCCTGTCGCCACGAAAAGTGATGCGGGTGCTATCGTACACTTTCCCCAATGCTTTGAGGGTGCCATTCACAATAATGGGGGCTGTGGCATTGCAGTAAATACGTGTGCCTTCTGTTATCGTCAATGTAATGCCGTTATCTATCGTCAATGGTTTTACAATTACATACGGAAGCGTGTTGTTCCAGGTGGCATTGCTGCTGATGCGGCCACTGCTGATGAAGCGGGCATTTTGTCCGTAAGCTTGCAATTGCACTTGTTGAGTGTTGCCATTGATGGAAAATCGAATGCTGTCTTTTACCAGAAAAGGCAAGTCACTGCTGCCTGGGTTGATGTTCACTTTTACAAACACATACAAGCTATCGAATGCATTGAGGCGAATGTTGCTAAACGATGTACCACTACTGCCATTGACATTGATGCTGTAGGCAGAGTTGCTGCCACCCATCAACTGAATATTGCTGATGTTGAGTGGTTGGTCATAAGCATTTACCACAGTAAATGATTTGGTGATGGAACCAACAGTGGTGAAGACCGTATCGAAAGTGAGTAGTTCTGTAGCCAGTGTTAGTTTGGCATCGGCACTGGTGAGCAGTTGATCTTTTTTACAACTACCCAAAGAAAAAACAACAACAGACAATATGAATGCAATGGCCAACCTCATGCGGTGAAAATAATGTACGTCAAACATAACGCCATTTTCGATAGCCTATTTCACAGGGTTGAGTTTTAAATACGGGAGGCATATGCCAGACTGCACAACGATAACTGCAGGCCTGGAATGCGGAGCAGCACTTCGCCCATGGCTTCCATGGTGGCGCCGGTGGTAATCACATCATCTACCAGCAGCACATGTTTGCCTTCCAGCGATTGAGTTTCCTGCACATCAAACACATGCTCCACATTCATCCAGCGCTGTATGCGGTTTTTCTTGGTTTGGGTGCTGGTGTAGCGGGTACGCATCACGGCTTGTGTATGCACAGGTACTTGCAATATCTGGCTGATGCCTTTGGCCAGCAACTCCGCCTGGTTGTAGCCACGTTGGCGTAGTTTCTTCTTATTTAGCGGTAATGGAATAATGTAATCGAGTTGTTGAAACCGATCAATCGATTGCATTTTTCGGCCCATCATTTCACCCATATATATACCCAGTTCTTTTTCACCTTTGTACTTAAAGCGATGGGCTACAGCCTGCGTAATCGAGTCTTTGTTGAAATACAGCAAGCTGAAAGCTTCCTGTAATTTGAGCCGGCCGGTAAAAATGCGTTTCACCGGATTTTCAGCATGCTGCTCAAAGCCGGTAAATGGCAATTCTTCGAGGCATCGCCAGCACAGCAATTGCTCTTGTTGAAACACTTCGTTGCCGCAGGCTTTGCAGAGCAACGGATAAAATAAACGGCGTAAATTTTCGGCAGCTTGTAATAGCACGGGCACGGGTTTGTGCAAACAAATTACAGCTGCACATCCACAAATGCAAGTGGTTTAAAACAAAGCCCGGTACACTTCATCTACCCCTGCTACTGGTACTACTTCTATGTCAGCGTGTTTGCCCAATCCTTTGGTATGAAAGCGACTGATAAAAATTTTATCGAAACCCAATCGGGCAGCTTCTGCAATGCGTTGGTCTACGCGGTTCACAGCACGTACTTCACCATTCAATCCTACCTCTCCGGCAAAGCAAACGTTAGTGGGAACTGCGGTGTCATCATAGCTACTGAGCAGGGCTACTACCACCGCCAAATCGATAGAAGGATCTTCTACCCGCAAACCGCCAGCAATGTTGAGGAAAACGTCTTTCATGCCAAATTGAAAACCTCCTCTTTTTTCCAACACAGCGAGTAGCAATTGCAAACGGCGTAAATCAAAGCCACTCACGGTTCGCTGCGGTGTTCCGTATACGCTTTGCGTTACCAGTGCCTGCACTTCTATCAATAAGGGGCGCATACCTTCCATAGTAGCGGCAATAGCACTTCCACTCAGGTGATGTTCTTTTTGTGAAATAAGAATTTCCGAAGGATTGCTCACAGCCCGCATGCCCAAATCGGTCATTTCATAAATACCTAGTTCGGCAGTAGAACCAAATCGGTTTTTAAGGGTGCGTAAAATGCGATATGTATAATGACGGTCACCTTCAAACTGCAGCACGGTATCTACCATGTGCTCCAAAATTTTCGGGCCGGCAATGTTGCCGTCTTTTGTAATGTGACCAATGAGAAAAACAGGCGTGTTGGTTTCTTTGGCAAAGCGCTGCAACTCTGCTGCACATTCTTTTATCTGGCTGATGCTTCCTGCTGCACTATCAATGTAGGGCGACTCCAAAGTTTGTATAGAATCAACAATAAGCAGTTGTGGTTTCAGCTTTTTTATTTCACTGAATATTGTTTGTGTGTTGGTTTCTGTGAGCAGGTAAAAATCGTTGGGGGTTGCTTTGAGCCGGTCGGCCCGCATTTTAATTTGTTGCTGACTTTCTTCACCACTAATGTAAAGGGTGGTTACGTCTTTCATTTGCAAACCGAGTTGTAAAAACAAGGTGCTTTTGCCTATGCCTGGCTCGCCGGCTACCAGCACCACGCTGCCCGGCACTATGCCGCCACCAAGCACCCGATCCATTTCGGCATCGCCGGTTGAAAAACGCGGTTGTTGGCTGGCATTTACTTCCTGAATGAGGACAGTTTTTTTGCCCGGGCTGGGTGCATCATTTCCTTGCCAGGGAGCTGCTTTGCCGCCCTTGGTTTCTTTATGAATTACTTCTTGAGTAAACGTATTCCACTCGCCGCAAGAAGGGCATTTGCCCGACCATTTGGCACTTTCATAACCACATTTATTACAGAAAAAAGCCGTCTTTACTTTACTCATTTCGCAAACCTACATTTTTGGAAGCAGCAGCTGTGCCCCGCATTCTGAATATGGATGCCAGCGGCACAAAAAAAGGACCGGATGTAGAGACATCCAGTCCTGTTTACTTACTAACCCATTAAATTCTGTTGCTAAAATACAAATAAGGTGCAGAATGCAAAATAAATTTTGCCCGACAGGGCAATCAAATGGCCCTTTTTCCGGACGGTTTGCTGGCCTGAATTTTGGGCCGGGCAATGGTCTGATTTTGGGTGACCGGCTGACAGGATTACTGGTAATTTGGTCAAGTTGGCAGTAAGGAGTTTTGAAACTAAAGTGTTGATTTTCAACATAAATAATTCCAGAAATGTTAAAAGGGGACTTTATACAGGAATTGGTAAGCCGTTTGCACACATACTTGAAAAAGAAAAGAAAATGTCAGGAATTTATTTGGTCTCCATCATTTTTTTGGGCATCAGTTGGCTGGTGTCGATGCGGTTGAAGTCAAAGTTTTCCGCATATAGCCAAGTGCCGCTGCAAAATGGCATGTCGGGTAAAGAAATAGCTGAGCAAATGCTGCACGACAACGGTATTTATGATGTAAAAGTGATATCGGTAGAGGGTCAGCTGACCGACCACTACAACCCGATGGATAAAACCGTGAACCTGAGCCAGGATGTATATTATGGCCAGCACGTATCGGCGGCGGCGGTGGCTGCCCACGAATGTGGCCACGCTGTACAGCATGCACAAGCCTATAACTGGCTGATGCTCAGGAGCCGTTTAGTGCCGCTGGTTCAGTTTAGCAGCAATATTGTGCAATGGGTACTGTTGGCCGGTGTGCTCATGGTAAATGCATTTCCGCAATTGTTGATTGCTGGCATCGTATTGTTTGCCGCTACCACCATTTTCGCTCTCATTACCCTGCCGGTGGAATTTGATGCATCCAAAAGAGCCTTGGCGTGGTTGCAGCAAACCCGCATTACTGCCGGCCAAACCCATGAAAAGGCAAAAGATGCCCTGCACTGGGCCGCCATGACTTATGTAGTGGCAGCACTGGCCAGCGTGGCTACCTTGCTGCAATATGTGTTTATATTGATGGGCAACCGGGACAGGGAAGAATAAAAGAACGGAAATTCAGTAGACATGCGCTGTTTGAAACCATAGAGGGTTCTGGCAGCGCATTTTTTAATTTTTTGGGAATGTTATTCTTCTCCTATTTTTGAAACTGACTAACTGCGCATGGAAAAGAAAGCTTAAGGTTTTCTTTTGGGAAACATGTATGAGTTAAATAAACTGAGTTCGATGCCAGTTTACGAGCTCCTCATTATCACTTGCTTCTTTGATTGCACTACTGTGCCAAACGGTACGGTTTGGTGTATTTGAAGAGGTTGCTGTGGCAGGTTCAGTTTCAAAAACGTAGTATATAAACCAGCATCTGGTGTGCAAGGAAGGGAAAGGCAGACTGCCAAACTGATGCCATTTCTAACTAAGGACGCCAAAACATTTCTAAACTCAACTGTGTATGATGAAAAAACTGTCGTTGTTTTTGATGGTACTATTTGTGTCCGTCAGCCATTTGGCTTTTAGCCAAAAAACGGTAAGTGGTAAGGTGTCCGATGCCACAAATGGCAAGCCGTTAGAAGGTGTAACTGTGTCTGTAAAAGGCACTTCAGTCGGCACTTCTACCAATGCCGATGGTTCCTTTTCTTTTGTTATTCCTGAAAAGGCTGCCATCCTCGTTTTCTCTTCTGTAGGTTTCAGAGAAAAAGAAGTAGCAGTATCTGCTAACCTGAGCATGATCCAACTGACGCCCTCTAGTGGCGATTTGGGTGAAGTAGTAGTAGTAGGTTATGGTACAACACTCAAAAAAGAACTGACCGGCACGGTAGCCCGTGTAAAAGGTGCTGATGTAGCTAACATGCCGGTACCCAACCTCAACCAAGCGTTGCAGGGTCGTGCTGCCGGTGTGTTTGTAGAAGCCGAAAACGGTAAAGTTGGTGAAGGTATCAAAGTACGCATTCGTGGTAGTGGCTCTGTAAACAGTAGCAACCAGCCCCTGTATGTGGTAGATGGTATTCCTTTGTCAGGTGGTTTTGCTGGTGCTTCTACCGCCGATATCAACTTCAACGATATCGAATCATTTGAAATTCTGAAAGATGCTGCTGCTGCTGCTATCTACGGTAGCCGTGCTGCCAATGGCGTAGTAATTATTACTACCAAGCGTGGTAAAGCAGGTAAAACCAAGTTTAATTTGGGTGCTCAGTTTGGCGAAAACACCCCTACCAACAAGCGTGGTTTCTTAAACGCAAAAGAATATGTTGATTACTTCCGTCAGGCTGGCCGTGGTGCTGCAGAGTACCACATGCGCCCCGATGGTGGCGACAACTGGTTTGGCTTCACCGATTTGGCAGATGCCTATGCTTACATGGATAATGTTGTTATTGGTCGTTTAAACCGCTACAGCGGTTGGAGACCCTTCCGTGGGGGTAAAGACTGGCAAACAGGTGAAGTGAATACCAACTGGGAAGATCAGGTATTACGCAAGGGTAATACCAACCAATTGGAGCTGAGTGCTGCTGGCGGTAACGATAAAACTCGTTTCTACATGGCTGGCAACATCAATAACCAGGACGGTATTTTGGTGGCCAACAAGTTCCAGCGTATGAGTGCTCGTCTCAACCTCGACCATCAGGTAAACAATTGGTTGAAGGTAGGCATGAACACCAGCCTCACTAAAACTTCCCGCAACCAGGTGCCTTTGGACAATGCGTTCAGCACCCCAATGCAGGCAGTAGCTTTGTCGCCTATTACACCAGTGCGTGACTCTTTGGGCAACCTCTTCGATCGTCCTGTTGCTACTTATTACAACCCGCTGATTGAAGTAGAAGAAACCATCAGAAAGTCTTCTGCATACCGCAACCAGGGTTCCATTTTTGCAGATGTAAAACTGGCTCAAAACCTGACTTTCCATACCGATCTTGGATTGGATATGGTACAGCAAACCAGCGAAAACTGGTGGGGCCCCCGCACACTGGTGGGTGCTGCTACCGCCGAGCAAAAAGGTGAAGCCGACAGCCGCTGGTTCCGCAATACCCGCTGGATGACCAACAACTACTTTAGCTACAAAACCACTTTTGGTGAAAAGCATAAGTTGGACGCCACTGCAGGTTTTGCATTTGAAAACGTAGAAATTTCTGATGTATATGCCGATGGTCAGGACTTCCCGGATATTGCCTTGAAAACACTGGCCAGCACCGCTACCCCTAGCGATATTGATGGGGCCCGCTCTGAAAACAACCTGCGTTCATACTTTGGCCGTGCCAACTATGTATACGATGGCAAATACCTCTTGGGTGTAAGCGTTCGTAATGATGCTGACAGCCGCTTTGGTACCAACTACAAGGCCGGTACGTTCTGGTCTGCTTCACTGGCGTGGATTATGTCTGACGAAAAATTCATGCAAGGCATTTCCTGGCTGAGCTACCTGAAACCACGTGCCAGCTACGGTACCAGTGGTAACAACTCAGGTCTTGGCTTCTATCAGGCCCGAACTCAATATGGTGCACAAACCTATGGTACTGCCAGTGGTCTTGGTGTAAGCAACTTTGGTAACGATGACCTGCGTTGGGAAACGACCAAAATGCTCAACATTGGTTTGGAATTTGGTGTGTTCAACAACCGCCTGACCGGTGAATTTGAGTGGTACGACAAGCGTACTGAAGACATGCTGCTGAATGTGCCTGTAACATCTGTATCTGGTACTACCAGCGTGTATGGCAATGTAGGTGGCATGAGCAATAAGGGTATTGAATTAACCTTGAACAGTGTAAACGTTGCCAGCAGAAACCTCCGCTGGACAACCAGCCTTAACCTGGCCAAAAACAAAAACACACTGACAAAACTGGATGGTGAGCAGAAAGAAATTCTGCCAAACGACGCCCGTTTTGCCAACGCATTGATCGTTGGCAAGCCCATTGGTGTTTTTTATGCGCCGAAGTTTTTGGGTGCCAATCCTGAAAACGGAGACCCCATGTTCCGCAAGGCAGATGGTACCACTACCCGTGAGTACGACGAAGCTGAAAAAACAATCATTGGTGATCCTAACCCGGACTGGATTGCTGGTTTAACAAACACTGTAAGCTGGAAAGGCCTCGAACTGAGCGTATTGTTCCAGGGTGTGTTTGGCAGCCAGGTACAGGATGGTGCAGGTGGTTTTATGAGTGCCAGCGCCGACTGGTTTGATAACCAAACCCGTGACCAGCTGAATGCATGGCAGAAAAAAGGCGACGTAACCATGGTGCCTCAGGCTCGTTTGAACTGGTTTGGCGATTTCGCTTCTCCCAGCATTAGCAGCCGCTATGTGTACGATGCTGATTATGTACGTTTGAAAAATATTACACTGGGCTACAATATTCCTCAAAAGACAATGGCTAAAATTGGTTTGACGAGTGCCCGTGTATATGTATCAGGCGTAAACCTGCTCACATTTACGAAGTATCCAGGATGGGATCCTGAAGTGAACACTGACTACCGCTCTTCAAACGTAAACCAGGGTGGCGATTTTTATGCTGCTCCTCAAATTAAGAGTTGGGTATTTGGCCTTAACCTCGGATTCTAATCAGCAACAAAACATACGAACATGACAAAGAAAATATCGATATCTCTCCTTGTTGCTGCTACGCTGTTTGCAAGCAGCTGCGATAAAAAATTGAATTTGCAGGACCCACAGGCAATTGATGCCACAACTGCATTGAGTACCGATGACCGGGTAAAAAAAGTACTCATAGGTAACTATGCAGCGCTTGGCAGTGCATCACTCTACGGTGGCGATGTACTCTGGATGAGCGAATTGCTGGCCAGCGATGGTGAACTGACATGGGTGGGAACCTTCCCCGACCCTCGCCAGATTTGGGGTAAAAACATGCTGGTGAATAACTCAAACGCATTTGCAACGTATGCAGCCGCTTACCGGGTTATTTATAACAGCAACAATATCCTCGCCAACTTGAGTGTGGTGAAAACCGCCGATCAGCCAAAAGTGGAAGGCGAAGCCAAATTTCAACGTGCTCTTGCCTATTTTGAACTTGTAAAGTTCTTCGGCGAAAAGCCTTATGTAGCTGGTAGCACCACTACGCTCAAAGGTGTTCCTGTAATTACCACCCCCGGACCAAGTGCTCCGCAAAGTACCGAATACAACCTGCCCCGTGCTTCTGTGGAAGCTGTTTACCAGCAGGTAATTCAAGACCTTACCGATGCGGAAAGCAAACTGCCAAACACCAACGGTGTATATGCCAACAAACCATCAGCTCAGCTGGCACTGGCCCGTGTGTATTTGCAACAAGCCAAATACACCGAAGCCAGAGATGCAGCCAACAGGTGTATTACTGCTGCTTTGGCTAACGGGTTCTCACTGGTATCAAGTTATGGCGCTGCATTTAATAACGCTGCCAACACCAGAGAAGATTTGTTTGCTATGCAGTACAACCTTGTATCAGGCACAAACTCATGCTTCACCTACTTTAGTACTGGTACCTACGGTGCCCGTGATGGTGACATTGAGGTTACCGATAAGCACATGAATAAATATGCTGCCGGCGATACCCGTAAAGATTTGTTCTTCTTTGACGCTGGTGCCTACCGTGTTGGCAAGTGGAGAGACAACTACAGAAACGTAAAAGTGTTCCGTTTGGCCGAAGCTTACCTCACCCGTGCTGAATGTAATGCCCGTTTGGGTCAGAATGCTGCTACTGTAGCTGCTGATATCAAACTCATTCGTGACCGTGCAGGTTTGCCTGAACTGGCAGCACCCACTTTGGCGCAAATCCTTAACGAACGTGAGCTGGAACTGGCCTTTGAAGGCCAGGGCATTTGGGATGCCAAGCGCCTGAAGCTTTCTGTTGATGGCCGCTCTTGGGATGATCCAAAGTTGACTTTCCCAATGCCTTTGAGAGAAAGAAACATCAATGGCGGGTTAGATCAGAATCCTGGCTACAACTAAGCCTCATATCAGTTTAGTTTTCATTACCACCGGCAGCTTGTTTTCAAGCTGCCGGTTTTTTTGTGTGGCTCACCAACATGTCAGGCGGTTAGCTTGAAACAAGATGAAAATTTTGCCAGATATAACTTTCGGTTATATCATTTTCATACATTTGAGTTAACAAAAAACTAACAACATGAGAAGAATGTTATTGCTGCTAATGGCGGCAATTCTTCCTTAGCTAATGCTATTGGCGCAAGGCAAGAAAATTTCAGGTACAGTTTCGGATGGAGCAGGCAAGCCAATTGACGGTGCAACCGTACTGGCAAAAGGTGCTGCAAAAAATGGTACATCTACCGATGCCAACGGCAAATTCGAACTTACCGTTCCCGAGTCAGTGAAAAGTATTGTTATCTCAGCTGTGGGCTATGAGTCACAGGAAATTGCCCTTGCCGGCAAAACATCTTTTGCCGTATCTATGAAAGATGTAGCTACGCAAGAAATGGGCGATGTAATTGTAACCGGCGTGGCTGGTGCTACCAACCGAAAGAAAATGACTGTATCGGTAGCCAAGGTTTCTGCTGAGCAATTGCAGGCTGTGCCAGCTTCATCGGCTGCCAACGCCCTTGCGGGTAAGGTTGCCGGTTTGAAAACTTCAGCTGTAAACGGTAACCCCGGCCAAGGTGCAGACTTGCTGCTGCGTGGCGACAATAACCTGAGCACCAGCTCCCAGCCCCTCATTTTGGTGGATGGTATTATTCTTTCCGGTAGCCTCGCCGATATCAACATCGACGACGTAGAATCGATGGAAGTGGTAAAAGGTGCTGCGGCATCCGCCCTCTATGGTTCACGTGCCGGTAATGGTGTAATTTCCGTTATCACCAAGCGTGGTAAAGGCATTGCTGCCAATAAGCCAGTCATTACGGTTCGTAATGAAATAGGTGTGCAGAATCTGCAGCATTATCTCGAAACTTCTCAGAGCCACTATTATGCATTGGCCAGCGATTGGGAAACTGCCAAAGGCAAATACACCAAGTATGCCGGCGTTACTTATCCTGCCAACTATTTGGGAGCTGGTTTTAGTCCCGGCATTGCCGGCAGCCGTGCTATTGATGCCGATGGTTATATGGACAACCCTTATGGTGTGTACAGAAACCAACAGGCTGAGTTTTTCAGAACCGGTATGAACATGGTAAACTTCATTTCTGTTGCCAACAGAACAGAAAAAAACAACGTGTACCTCTCTTTCGAAAACAACAAGCAAGAAGGTGTGGTAAAGTTGACTGATGGTTATTCTCGTCAGAACTTCCGCTTCAACATCGACCAGAACATTACTCCTTGGTTGCGTTTCAGCGCTTCAAACCTGTTCATCAATACATCTTCAAAAACACCAGGTGCCGCCAGCGGTCTCTTCTACAGTATTGCCCGTATGGAAAAAGACGTGAACCTGTTTGCTGAAAACCCCGATGGTCAGCCATACTACCTGCGTGTAAACAACTTTAACGCAGAAATTACCAACCCGCTGTATCCTTTGTATAAGCAAAAAATCAGCAACACATCTCGCCGTTGGTTGGCTAATTATTCTGCCAATATCAAGTTCACCTCTTGGGCAGATTTGGATGTGGCTCAAACCATTGAAATCCGTAACAGTCGTTCTGGTACCATCAACCCACAAGATACCTGGACCCGCTCTGGTCTTTCTTCCGTTAATAATGGTATGTCTTATACTGGCGGTGGTATGTCTCAGTCTACCAACGAATCAAAAACAGCCAATACACAGGTTACGCTGAATTTGTCGAAGAAGTTTGGTGACTTCAATACAAGAGCAAAGTTGTCGTACCTCTATGAAAACAGACACTATGAGAGCAACTATATTTCTGCTTCTCAGTTCCGTATTTCTGGTATCGAGAACTTTGAAAACTTTACGACCATCAACGACGCTTCTTCTTACATAGAAAACGAAAAAGCCCAGAACTACTTCGCTATCCTTGGTGTAGACTGGAAAGAAAAAGTATTGTTGGATGGTATGTTCCGTTACGATGGTTCTTCATTATTTGGACCAGAAGCCCGTTGGAACCCTTATTACCGCGTATCAGCAGGTTACCGGTTGTCTGAAGACCTTAAAATCAAAGGCATTGATGAATTGAAAATTCGTGCTGCTTATGGTACCGCAGGTATCCGTCCTGGTTTCGACTGGCAGTATGAAGTGTATGACCTCAACAACGGTGTAGCTGCTGCCAGACAAAAGGGTAACAAATTCCTGAAGCCTTCTCAAACTGCAGAAAAAGAAATCGGCCTGAATGTTGACTTCCTGAAAAAGTTCAATTTCGAAGTGACCTATGCGGAATCTGAAACAAAAGATCAGTTCCTCAACGTACCATTGATTCCTTTCCTGAACGATGGTTTCAACAGTCAGTGGCAAAATGCCGGTACCATTAAGTCCAACACTTTGGAATTTACATTTGGTGCCAACTGGGTGAAGAAGAAGAACTTCTCTTGGAAAACAACAGTTGTATTCTCAAGAGTGAAGCAGCGCATTACCGAACTGCCCATTGCACCTTATTTGGCTAATGGTCAGGATTACAACGGTGACCAGAATATTTTCTATATTAAAGGTGGCGAAGTGTATGGCGCTATCTACGGTTACAAAATGGTACGTACCCTCGATGAAATGTCAAGACAATTGCCAGCAGGCAAAACCATTGCTGACTTCGAGGTAAACAGCGAAGGTTATGTAATTGCCAAAGGCACACAGGGTAAACCCAACGAATTGCCTATTAAAATGCTGAATGCAGATGGCACGCCTTGGTATGGCAAAATTGGCAATGGTAACCCCGACTTTGTAGCCGGTATCACCAACACCATCAACTTCAAAAACTTCCAGTTATACATGTTGCTCGACTGGAAACAAGGTGGCGATATTTATAACGGTAAAGAACAGCGCCTTACTTTCAACTACGTAAGCCAAAAGCAAGACATGACCAACGTACCTACTGCCAGCAAAAGAGCTGCTGCATATTGGGGTGCTGGTATGTATGATAACAACAATGCCAATGCGTATTGGGTGGAAGATGGTACTTACCTGAAAGTTCGGGAATTGGCCATTGGCTACACCGTGCCTTCTAAATACCTGAGCACTGTGTTCAATGGTTTCATTAAAGGCATCAATGCTAAAGTGGTGGGCCGCAACCTGCTTACCTTCTCAAACTACTCTGGTTACGATCCTGAAGTGGGTACTATCCGTTACCCTGTTGATGGCATCAACGCCAACCCCATTTACAGAAACTACGCTGTTTCTCTTTCTTTCAATTTCTAATCTGTCAATTGATACATAATGAAGAATATTAAAAAACTACTGTTCTCCGCAGCCTTGTTATCTACGATGATGGTGGGCTGTAAAAAAGAAGAACTTCAAGTAGCCAACGAAAACGACCCTGACTTTTTGAAAGTGTATGCCAAAGGGGATGACGTTGAAAACGTTGCATCAGGTTTGTTCAACACCGTTTTTCACGGCGAACACGATTTTACTGGGGTACAAATGATGATGGCAGTAGCTGCCGATCATGCAACCTGCTCATGGGGTAATGCCGGTATGCGGGATATGTCTTGGGAACCTAGAAACTTCGGTTGGAACAACTCGCCCAGCTACAGCAACAGCGGTGTGCTAAAAGCTACTTACGATAAAATGTATTCCGCCATTTCTACTTCTAACCTGGTAATAAAAGCGGTAAATGGTGGTGTAAACATTGGCGACAATGGTGCAAACAACAACAGAGCTCTGGCGGTGGCCCGTTTCATTCAGGGTATTTCTTATGGCAACCTCGCACTGTTGTTCGACAAGGCGCATGTAGTAGATGAAGTCACTTCTGTAGATGGCGTGTTGGAAACAGCCGTGCCTTACAGCGAAGTAGCTAAAGCAGCTCTCGGCTATCTCGACAAAGCCATTGTACTGGCTGGTAATTCTTTTACCATTCCGGCCAGCTGGTTTGGTACCCCCGCCGATATTTCCAGTGCCGACTTCAAGAAAATGTGTAACACTGCCGCTGCCCGTATTCTTTCTTACATGCCTAGAAACAAAACAGAACTGGCGGCTGTAGATTGGGCTAAAGTGAAAACTTATGCTGATGCTGGCATTACTTCCGACTGGAAGATTGTAATGGATGGTACTACCAAGTGGTACTTCGAAGCAGGTGACTACCTCACTTATCCTGGTTGGGGTCGTACTGATATGTATGTGGTGAACCTGATGGACAACACGCAGCCCCAGCATTGGGATGATGTAGCGTCTTTCCCTCACCCACCTGCATCTACCAATCCTCAGGACAAGCGTTTGTTATCAGACTTTGAATACCTCGCATCCAACGACTTCCTGGCTGCCCGTGGTTACTACCATTTTTCTAACTACCGCAACTCTCGTTACGATGGTGTTTATGTAGCCGCTATTGGCGAAAAGCCACAAGTAATGAAGGCTGAAAATGACATGCTTCGTGCTGAGGCCCGTGCTTACACCGGTGATTTGGCTGGTGCGGCTACAATCATCAACACTGGCACTCGTGTTACACGTGGTCAAATGGCACCGGTGGCTGCCAATCTTGCCGATATCGTAAAAGCCATTCACCACGAAAGACATGTTGAATTGTATACAACTGGTATGGGTGTACAGTTTTTTGAAATGCGTAAGCTAAACCTGCTGCAAAAAGGTACACCCCTGCATTTCCCTATTCCGGCTAAGATTCTGGAACTGTTTAAGCAAACCACTTTCTACACCTTTGGTTATTTGGCCAATGCTGATGGAAAGGGTACTTCTAACGGTGGCTGGAGATAAGCTCATCAGTACTAGTACTGCATAAAATATAAGCGCCACTTCAACTGAAGTGGCGCTTATTATTTGTACCTGCTGTTGGTGAAAAAGAATGCAAAAGTGTATTACAAACGTTCAATTACTCCCGCAATACCCTGACCACCACCCACACAGGCCGTTACCATGCTGTATTTTTTGTTGAGGCGTTTCAAATCGTGCAGGGTTTGAACGGTGAGCTTGGCACCGGTACAACCCAACGGATGGCCCAATGCAATGGCGCCACCATTAATATTCACGATATCAGGGTTCAATCCAACTTCCCGAATCACCGCCAGCGATTGCGATGCAAAGGCCTCATTCAATTCTACCAAATCAATATCGCCCAACTGCAAGCCTGCCTGCTGCAATGCCTTTGGAATAGCAGCTATAGGGCCAATGCCCATGAGCCTTGGTTCTACACCAGCTACGGCACAAGACACTATTCTGCCAATAGGAGTAAGGCTCAATTCTTTCACCATGCGTTCACTCATCACCACTACAAAAGCAGCACCATCGCTGGTTTGTGAGGCATTGCCTGCAGTCACTGTTCCATCAGCCGCAAATACTGGTTTCAGTTTGGCCAGTGCTTCCAGGTTGGTATCCGTGCGGGGGCCTTCGTCTGTATCTACCACGTACTTTTTGGTAGCACGTTTTCCTTTTTCGTTCAGGTACACTTCTTCTACAGTGATGGGCAGAATGCCTTCTTTAAAATAGCCGTTTTGAATTGCTGCAATGGCCTTCATGTGGCTGTTGTAGCTAAACTGGTCCTGATCTTCCCGGTTCACGTTGTATTCTTTGGCCACCGCTTCGGCAGTTAGGCCCATACTTAGGTAGTAGTCGGGTTCGGTGCTGGCAACGGTATAGTTGGGCACGGTTTTCCAACCGGCCGTAGGTACCAGGCTCATGCTTTCTACACCACCGGCCACAATGCATTCGGCCATACCACTTCTAATTTTGGCCGAGGCAATGGCAATGGTTTCCAAACCACTGGCGCAATAGCGGTTAACGGTCATGCCTGGCGCACCTACCCCTAAGGCTCTGGCGCTGATGATGCGGCCAATTTGCAAGCCCTGCTCCGCTTCTGGCACGGCATTACCCACAATTACATCATCCACCCGTTTGGGGTCGAGCTGTGGCAGGCTGGCCATCAGGCCTTTTATCACATCTACTGCTAAATCGTCGGGGCGAACAAATCGAAAACCGCCTCTTTTACTCTTGGCTACCGCTGTGCGGTATCCGGCTACTATGTAAGCGTCTTGCATAGGTGCATCGTTGTTTAAGATGGCTAAAATAACGAAAATAGTTGTTTATGCAACTAAATTATGATAACGATAATGAAGTAGCTCGTTCCCGTATTGTTCATCCGGTTTTCTCTATCAAAGTTTGATGATAGTAGGTTGAAAGCACTACATGCATCCGTGGGAATCAGTACTTCATCCGTGCAAATCCGCGTCCCCATATCAGTGTACTATCAAATCTGTGGCTATCTCCAACAACCCCAACAGATAGCATTATTTTCGCGGCATGTTTTACAAAGTCGTTCGCAACATCCTCTTTCTTTTTCCACCGGAAGCCGTGCACCATTTTGCCATGAACTGGCTGGGACGTATTTGCAGTATCAGTTGGCTAAAAAGGATGATGAAGAAAAAATACAGTTTCAACAATCCATCTTTGGCTACCACCGTGGCGGGCATTCCCTTTCCCAACAAAGTAGGCTTGGCGGCTGGTTTCGATAAAAATGCGAAGTACCTGAATGAGTTGGATGCATTGGGCTTTGGATTTGTAGAAATTGGCACGGTTACACCAAGGGCACAGGATGGCAACCCTCAGCCACGATTGTTTCGCCTGCCCGAAGACAAAGCGCTGATCAACCGCATGGGCTTTAATAACGAAGGTGCCGATGCCGCGGTGGAAAGGTTACAAGCCTGGCGGCATCGTTTTCCATTGTACCGCAAAGGAGGCAAGCCCGGCCAAATGATTGTTGGGGGCAACATTGGTAAAAACAAAACTACGCCCAACGAAAGTGCTTATCTCGACTACGACATTTGCTTTCGCAAATTGGCACCATACGTCGATTTTTTTGTGGTGAATGTTAGCAGCCCCAACACACCGGGCTTGCGGGCCCTGCAGGAAAAAGATGCGTTGCGTACCATTTTGGTACACCTGCAAAACCTGCGCAGTGACACCAATGAGCAGCTGCCCATCTTTTTGAAAATAGCCCCTGACCTAACCGATGAACAAATAGCCGATGTGGCCAGCCTGGCTGCCGAAATTAACCTCGATGGTATTGTGGCTACCAACACCACCATCAGCCGGGCCAACCTGGGTGATGCCGGTAAAATACGTGCCGGTGAAGCAGGCGATGGCGGTTTGAGTGGTGCCCCTGTACGTGTCCGTTCTACTGAGGTGGTTCGCTTGCTGCGCAGTCAGTTGCCGGCGCATATTCCCATCATTGCTTCGGGTGGAATTTTCACCGCAGCCGATGCCAAAGAAAAACTTGCAGCGGGTGCTCAACTGGTACAGGTATGGACGGGCTTTGTTTATGAAGGGCCGGCCATTGCCAAAAACATTTTGCAAGAATTATAACCGATTGCAAACACCTGATAGCTTTACCTAATTTTGCGGCTCTTACACTATGGAACATTTACTTACCTCAGAAGCCATTATCAGCTTCGTTATTCTGGTGATACTCGAAGTAGTACTCGGTATCGACAACGTGATTTTTGTGAGCCTCATCATGAACCGCTTGCCCGAATCGAAGCGGAAAAAGGCCCGTACTTACTGGATGATTTTTGGCATCATCAGTAGGAGTGCGTTACTGTTTGCACTCAGCTGGTTGCTGGAGCAAAAAGGCAAGGCCTTGTTTACCATCAACGGCAAAGGTTTTGATTTGGCCAGCATTGTGATGTTGTTTGGCGGTTTGTTTTTGATGTACAAATCGGTAAAAGAAATTCACCACAAACTGGAAGGGGAAGACCCGGCCATGACCACCGGAAAGGCTGCCACACTTGGCTTTGCACAAGCCATGGCGCAAATCGTACTCATCGACATGGTGTTTTCATTCGATAGTATTTTAACCGCCGGCGGTACGGCCAAGCATCTTGAAATTATGATTGCTGCTGTTGTGATAGCCATGCTGGTGATGTTCTTGTTCAGTCCAAAAATTTCGGGCTTCATTGCCAAGCATCCCACGTTGAAAATGTTGGCTCTTTCTTTCTTGGTCATGATTGGCTTGAGCCTGATTATAGAAGGATGGGATAGCGAAGCAGCGCATGAACTGCACATGAAAAACTACATCTACTTTGGTATGGCATTCAGTTTTGCTGTAGAACTGCTAAACATGGTGATGCGCAAAAAAATGGAAAAACAAAGAGTGGTGCGCCTGAATGTGCCTACGCTTACAGAGCCCAGCAAAGACTATAACGACATGGCTAAATAGCACGTATTTGTGCAACATGCCTTAGGGCAACAAACACAGCAGGCTGGCTCCCACCACGCCTGCTGTTTCTGTTCTCAGGCGGGTGTCGCCCAAGGATACGGCGGCAAAATTTTGTTGTACGGCCTGCACTATTTCAGCCTCGGTAAAATCACCTTCGGGACCAATCAGTAACAAACTGTCCGTCATGCCGGGCTTTACAGCGTGGGCCAGGTGATGCTTTTCAAAATCGGCGCAATGGGCTATCCATTTGCTGTGGTAATCAACCTCGCTGGCAGCTACCTGCTGCATCAATGCCTCATACGTGAGTGGCTGATGTAAAATGGGCAACCAGGCTTGCTGGCTTTGCAGCATGGCACTGATGCAAATGCTGTTGAGCCGTTCGTAGCGGAAATGCTCCCGAACAGTGCGGTGGCAGGTGATGGGAAAAATTTCGGTAACACCCATCTCAGTTGCTTTTTCCAAAAACCACTCCAGCCGGGCGGTGTTTTTTAGCGGCGAAATAGCCATGCCTACTTTACGATGTACCTGCCTTGGCTGCTGCTGCAATGCAAGCACGTTTACCACGCATTGTTTTTTGCCTAATGTTTGAATGGTCGCATTTCCTATAAGACCGGCACCATTGGTGAGAACCAACGCATCGCCTTCCCGCATCCGCAACACTTGTACATGTTTGGCGGCAGGTTCATCCAGCGCTACCGCTCCGGTTGTGCTAAGTGCAGGCAAATAAAACCATGGCGTTTCCATGCGGCAAAGGTAAGCGGCGCTTTGTGTTTGAAGATAAAGCGACGATGAGCCAAAAGAAAAAAGAGAAGCATTGACAACAATGCTTCTCTTTGTATTGAATCTTTTAATTGCTTATATCAGTTCTTCTTCGTCAAATCCATCATCAAAGTTTTGCATATCGTTCA
Organism: Bacteroidota bacterium; assembly: GCA_020161435.1. Lineage (GTDB taxonomy): Bacteria > Bacteroidota > Bacteroidia > Chitinophagales > Chitinophagaceae > Phnomibacter. The sequence continues at coordinate 667,271 of JAIUNV010000001.1, forward strand.
TGCGGCTGGGCTTTTCGATGAACAATGCAGCACCACTGCCGCCACCTGCTTCACCGCCACTCAGCTTTTTAAAGTTGCCGGCATTGCCAAATGGATTGCCGCCTTCTTCATCAAAGTCTTCAAACTTTTGAATGTGCAGCTTGCCTTGCAGCTTCACCATATCCAACTGTCCGTTACGGTGCTTGGCTATTTTTATAAGCGTTTCACCCTTGTTACTTTCGCCGTTTTCGTTTTGGTTGATTTCGTAATACTCGGGGCGGTACAAGAACATAACCATGTCGGCATCTTGTTCAATGGCACCCGATTCACGAAGATCACTCAGTTGTGGAATTTTGTTGCCTTCTTTCCGGCTTTCTACGGCACGGCTCAACTGGCTGAGTGCAATGATGGGTACACTCAATTCTTTGGCCAAACCCTTTAGTGAACGGGAGATGGTACTAATTTCCTGTTCACGGTTCATGTTGCGATTTTCGCTACCGCCGCTCATCAGCTGCAGGTAGTCGATGATGATCATGCCCACTTTGTGCTTGTTCACCATGCGTCGTGCCTTGGCCCGTAGTTCAAAAATGTTGAGGGCAGCGGTATCATCCAGGTAAATAGGTGCTTCGGTGAGGCGCTGAATGCCTTTGGTGTAGAGCTGTTGCATCTCATGGTCTTCGAGGTGACCACGAGAAATTTTTTCCATCGGCACTTCGCTTTCGGCACTCAGAATACGCTGTACCAGCTGGGCATTACTCATTTCCAAACTAAACAAACCCACAGGTGTAGGCCGCACCGGATGCAGGGCTGCATTGCGGGCAAGGTTAAGGGCAAACGCCGTTTTACCAACCGACGGACGGGCTGCCACAATAATGAGGTCGGTGGGCTGGAAGCCGTTGGTGATTTTATCGAGTTTGGTGAAGCCACTTGGCACACCAGAAATATCTTCTGTTTTGTTGCGCAGTTCTTCAATGCGGTTTACCGCCACGGCCAGCACATTGGTGATTTCTTCAAAGTTGCGCTTGGCAAAGCTGTTGCTCACTTCAAAGAGTTTGCCTTCAGCATCGTCCAGCAAGTCGAAGGCATCGCTGGTGTCTTCAAATGCATCGCTAATCACTTCGCCACTGATACGAATGAGCTCCCGCTGAATGAACTTTTGCACCAGAATTTTACAGTGCGTTTCTAAGTGGGCACTGCTCACTACCGCATTGGTAAGCTTTGTGATTTTGTAGGGACCATCCACCGCATCGAGTTCACCCCGGCGGCGCAGTTCTTCTACTACGGTCAGCAAGTCGATGGGCATGTTTTTTTGCTGCAGACCCATCATAGCGCTGTAAATGCGCTGGTGTTTGTAATCGTAAAAGACAGAAGGATTCACCAGTTCGCTGGCCACGTCGAAGGCGCTTTTTTCCAGCATAATGGCACCCAGCACGGCTTCTTCCAGCTCCAGTGCCTGCGGTGGTTTTCTCCCAAACAGCAGGTTGGTGTTGGCGGTTACATCGGGCGTGCCTTTGCCCGTCCGCCGTTTTTTATCTTTCCCGAGGTTCGTAATTTCCATGTGTTGTTTCTGTCCAAATGTTGTGTACCAATTACCCTTATTGTCCGTCCTTTTTCAACGTCTTACTTTGTGATGCCCGAGCCAAATTCAGAGGCCAAAAAGTCCACTCACCAATACCGTTGGGTATTCGTCAGAAGCGGAGAATGGCCACCGGTTGGCGTGGCTCGGCTACCTTGGTTGGGAAGTCGTTTTCCGTAAAAGGAAGTCGAAGGTAAAGGCAAAAAAACCATTCTAAAATGACCTCTTCACAAATATTTTATTCCATGCGATGTGCACAAGAAACCCGGGTTTATTCCAATAGTAGCTGGGTTTATACACAGCCACGGCGGGTATTTACACAAACTCAAGTATTTGTAAATGTGTTGTACACAATTGCTTGTGTGTAAATAAACCGCTGGTAAAAAGGGGTTTGTACCCTGTTTTTTACATCACAATTTGGACTTCAACAACTGTTGAAATGGCCTTTGTGTACACCACTAAACAGGCTGAAAATGCGGCTGATTTTTTGCCCTGCAAGCAGGCCCCACAGCCCGTATCTTTGCGGCCCAAGTTTTAATAGCAACATGACGATATCGTACAAATGGCTTTGTGAATACCTGCCCGTGGGCGAAAGCCTTCCGGCAGAATTGGTGGAACCCGAAAAGCTGTCGAAAATACTGACCGCCGTAGGGCTCGAAGTTGAAAGCCTCGACTATTATGAAAGCCTGAAAGGTGGTCTGAAAGGCGTAGTGATTGGTGAAGTGCTGACTTGTGCCAAGCATCCTGATGCCGATAAATTATCCATTACTACTGTAAGCATTGGCGAAGGCGAACCTTTGCAAATTGTGTGCGGTGCGCCCAATGTGGCCGCCGGCCAAAAAGTAGTGGTAGCTACCGTGGGCAGCACCATTTACCCCAGCACCGGCGAACCACTCACCATGAAGAAGGCCAAAATCAGGGGCGTGGAAAGCCACGGCATGATATGCGCTGAAGATGAAATTGGTATGGGCAGCAGCCACGCCGGTATTTTGGTGCTGGATGAAAAGGCCGTGCCCGGTACTCCGGCTGCGGAGTATTTCCAACTGTATACAGACTGGATTTATGAAATAGGCCTTACGCCCAACCGCATGGATGCCATGAGCCACCTGGGTGTAGCCAAAGATGTGTGTGCTTACCTGAGCCACCACCACAAAAAACATATCGCTGTAAAAACGCCGCTGAAAAACAATTCTCTGAAAGCTTCAGAAACAGTAAAACTGCCTATTGAAGTGGTGATTGAAAATACAGAAGCCTGTCAGCGCTATGCTGGTGTAAGCATTGCTGGTGTTACGGTAAAAGAAAGTCCTGATTGGCTGAAGGACAAACTCAAGAGCATTGGTTTGCGACCCATCAACAATATAGTGGACGTTACGAATTTTATTTTGCACGAAACGGGTCAGCCCCTGCATGCTTTTGATGCCGACAAAATTGCCGGTGGCAAAGTGCTGGTGAAAAACCTGCCCGAAGGAACGCCGTTTGTAACCCTCGATGAAAAAGAACGCAAACTAAACGAAGCCGACCTGATGATTTGCAACGCCAACAGCGAAGGCATGTGCATTGGCGGTGTGTTTGGCGGTTTGCATAGTGGCGTGAGCGATACTACTACCAACATCTTTTTGGAAAGTGCCTGGTTTCATCCGGTGAGCATTCGCAAAACCTCGTTTCGTCATGGCTTGCGTACCGATGCTGCCACCCGTTTTGAGAAAGGTGTAGACATCAGCAATACGGTAGCCGTGCTCAAGCGGGCTGCCGCTTTGATACTGGAAACCGGCGGTGGCGAAATAGCCAGCGATGTGGTGGATGTGTATCCCAACCCTAAAGAGAAAAAGCAGGTAGCGATTAAATATCACTACCTCAAAAAACTCAGTGGTAAAAATTATCACCCCGATGCGGTGAAGCAAATACTGGAAGCACTCGGTTTTGAATTTATCAAAGAAGGGCAGGATGATTTGTGGTTTGCTGTGCCTTTCAGCAAGCCCGATATTTCTTTGCCTGCCGATATTGTAGAAGAAATCATGCGGATAGATGGCTACGACAACGTAGAAATTCCGGCGGTGATTTCGATGGCGCCATCCAACGACCTGATGGGTCCCGAAGAAGCCCTGAAAGAAAAAGTAGCCAACTATCTGGTAGGCTTGGGTTTCAACGAAATGCTCACCAACAGCATTACCAACAGCAAATACTATACAGCAGAAGTTGTGGCCGGCGGGGTAAAAATGCTGAACAACCTGAGTGCCGATTTGGATATGCTGCGGCCATCGATGATGGAAACTGGTTTGGAAAGCATTCTCAACAACCTCAACCGCAAAAACAACCAACTGCAGCTGTTTGAATTTGGTAAAACCTATCACAGTGCAGGCGTGGGCAACTACAGCGAAAAACGCATGCTCACGTTGTTTGTAACCGGCGAAGCCACCAATGCACATTGGCGCAGCACCGGTGCTCCTAAAGATTTGTTTTACCTAAAAGCAGCTGTGGCCAATCTGCTCAGCATTATTGGTTTGCAAGGTGTGCAACTCATTCCCTACAGCAGCGATGAACTCAATGGATTGGAAGTGTTGCTGAATGGTAAGCAAAGCATTGGTGTAGTTGGTTTCATTGGCAACGCCAAGCTGCGTCGCTTCGATATTAAGCAGCCGGTGCTGATGGCCAACCTCAACTGGGATAGCATTTTGACTGCTGCTTTGCAGCAAAAAGTGTCGTACAAAGAGCTGGCCAAGTATCCTGCAGTAGAAAGGGACCTGGCACTGGTGCTGGACAAAGCCGTGAGCTTTGCACAAATAGAAGCAGCGGTACTACAAATAAAACTGCCCCGCTTGCAAAGCATGCGCCTGTTTGATGTATTTGAAAGCGACAAACTGGGTGCCGGCAAAAAATCGCTGGCCATCAAGTTTGTGTTTCAGGATGCCGAAAAAACGCTGACCGACAGCGATGTGGAAAGCATGGTAGGCAAACTGATGAAGACATTTGAAAAAGAACTGCAGGCCGAAATCAGAAAGTAATCCACCATGTGCAGCCCGTCGCTGTAAGCTACGGGCTGCACAATATCTTTACAGCGCATTATCTTCATTGCCATGCCACAAGATGCCACCGCCTATTTTCAGCAACTCTCCGGTAAACTGCAGCAACTCGGCCGCATGCAGGAGCAATTGCTGAAAGACAACGAAAAGCTTCGCCAGGAAGCGGCTGCCCTGCGGGAAGCTGCCAAGGCATCGCAGGAAGAAATAGCCGGCCTGAAAGAACAGGTGGCCATTTTGCAAACAGCCACCGGCCATTTGGACGAAGCCAGCCGCAAGGATTTTGAAAAACGCATCAATCAGTATCTCCGCGATATTGACAAAGTGATAGCCCATTTGAACACCGCTTAAGCATTGCCCTGTGAGTGAACTCATTCCCATCACCATTACCGTAGGCGACCGTAGCTACCGCATCAAAGTAGAGCCGGAGCATGAAGAGTCTGTTCGCAAAACAGCCCGCTTTATTCACGATAAAGTGCAGGAGTTCAAACAACAGTTTGCCGGCAAAGACATGCAGGATTATGTGTCGATGGCACTGATCTGGTTTGCTACCCAAAATGCCCAGCAGGTGCAGGGCCAGCTGCTGTCGCAGGAATTGGAAGAGGGCTTCAACCGGCTGGATGCCATGCTGGATAAGCAGATTGCTGCACTTGGTGCTGATGGGAATCAGTAGTTTTTCTTCTCGATTTTGCTTTGATTTCGAATAGCGATTTTCTCGAAAAGCAGCAGAATATTAATCGTGTCTGTTTGTGCATTGCTACATACAGAAGACTATACTGCGAAAATCATTGCTTCATCAATACAATCTTTCAGTGTAAATTCGGGTAAACAGAATACGAATCATTATGTCTGCAACAAACACATCTACAATATCTGCGGTTCAGCAGCTTTTTGAACTGGTCAAACAATTACCTCAAAAAGAAAAGCAGCAACTCACTGATTTATTGCTGGAGGAACACGACAGTATTGAAATTCCTGAAGCTCAAAAACAGTTTGTTCGCAGTAGCATTCTGCAACACAAGAAACATCCTGAATTATTATTAACTGAGGAAAAAGCATGGAGCATGATTGACCAAAACCAGCCGAATGAGTCGCTTTAAAATTGTGTACACACAGGATGCAGTGAATCACATTTTACATATAGCTGAATGGTATAACCAACAACGAATTGGATTAGGAAGTAGATTTTTGGGCAACCTTAAGAAAGAAATGACTGCAGTAAAGAAAAACCCATTTACCCGTTCCTTACGCTACGATCAGGTAAGGTTTGCTGTCGTTAAAAAGTTTCCCTACGCAGCACATTATACCATAGAAAATAACAGCATCATTATTCATGCGGTTTTTGGCTTTAAAGAAAACCCAGATAAATGGAGAGACTGGTGATGAATATGAAAGATTCATGTCCTACGGACCTAGGCGTATGATCAAGAAGAATTGGTACGTTTATACCATCTCAACTTAAAGTTTCGAGTTTTTTACTTTAAAGCTGAAAGCTAAAAAATGAGCCCACTTCAATCTTGCAAGAATGAATTCGGAATAATTCTTAAGCCATTAGGGTATAAGCAGCAGGGTAAAAGTTGGTATTCCCTAAATGAAAACGGAGTGATAAAAACAATAAGTTACAAAATAAGTAGCGTAGCTGCGGATGAATTTCTATTCAGTATAAATTATAATATTAGTTTCAACAGAGTTCATCAATTAGTTAATAACCGTCCTTATGACTTAAGGAGAAATCTTGAAATCGGGCTGATAAAATCTTCATTGAATCCGCTTAGACAAAAGAAGTCATTTGATTTTTTGCCGAACACTCCCATAAGTCGTTTAATTGAATATACACATCACAGAATAGCAGACGAGGCAATTCCCTTTCTTTCAAAATTTGAAACTGGCGAACAAATAGCTCTTTTTTTGGAGGAGAATTTGGAGAAATTCATGAAGTCAGACACTATTCTTGTTTTAAATTTAGCTGCTTTGCATATTCTCTTAGGAAATAAGGTACGAGCTGCTGAATTAGCAAAAAAGGTAATAGCTGAATCAAAAGTTCCCTTTGTATTTGCTGAAGATTTTTTAGATAGAATTTTTTAATCTCCGTCGAAGCAGGTGTTAACAAAGAAAAGTATCAGGGCTAAGAATAAATTGGTAATGGGCAAATTCATAAGCTAATGTGCCAGCAACGATAACCTCCAATGGAATACCTGAAACAGTTAAAAAATTCTTCCCTCAATCCTGCCACCGGACAATAATCCGTTTCCTTCTTCGTTTTTCAATGTTTCACCATGCTTCGGTACGGTTATTGTACTGTTGTGTGTCCACTACCTTATCCCCGCTATTTTTTGAAACTTGAAAAACTGAAGCATGCGTTTATTGCTTGCATTGTTTCTCGGTATTGTTTTGTACTCCGGCGTAATGGCTGGTACAAATGGCAACAGCCGCGAAACGCTGGATAAAGAGGCTCAACTTTATAAAATGCCGGTGGCTTACATCAAAGCGGCTACCGAGCTGTACCAGCAGTTGCAGCTGCAGCAAAAGGGTTTGGAAAAAGACATTTTTGTAAAAGCCTACAAAGGCTACCTGCACCTACAGGCACAGGGTTTGGTGCACAATGCCGACATGCTCAGCATTGCCGATTTCAGCCAGAGCAATCAGAACAAACGACTCTACATTATCAACCTGCGTACCCGCAGCCTCATGATGCATACCTACGTATCGCATGGGCGCAACAGCGGTAACGTGATGGCTACCTCGTTCAGCAACGTCAACAATTCCAACAAAAGCGTACTTGGCTTTTTGCTTACCGCCGATACCTATGTGGGTGCCAATGGTTTGTCGCTGCGGTTCAGGGGTATGGAAAGAGGCATCAACGACATGGTAACCACCCGGGCCATTGTGGTGCATGGCAGCAAGTTTGTGAATGAACAGGAGCTGGCCCGCCGCGGCGAAATGGTGAACAGTTTGGGTTGCCCTGCTGTACCCATGGCACAAAGCAAAGCCATTATTGAAGCCATCAAAGGGGGCAGCGTATATTTCATTTACCACCCCGATGAAATGTATGCCAACCGGTCGCCCATATTGAATACACCACTGCAAACCACGCTGCTGCCCATGCTGGCCAGTCAGCCTGTTGCCGATTCGCTTACGCCACCCAATAGCAACGCCATTACCCGAAATAATTAACCGAGAATCCTATAAACTTTTGCCGGCCTGCACTCAGGCCGGTTTTTTTATACAATGAAGTAAGCCGCCACCTGGCAAATGCCGCCAGCTAAGTAGCCGGCATATATTTCACCCGGCTCATGTGCACGGCGAATAAGGCGGGATGTACCCACCAAACCAGCCAGCAATGCCACCGGTGCCAAGGCGCCCAGTGGCCAATTGGGGTCGGCCGCCGTTTGTATAATGAAGAAAGACAGTGCTCCGCCTGCCGCCAATGTGTGCAGGCTTATTTTCATAAAAATATTGACGAACATGGCAGCGCTGCTGGTGAGAAACACACCCAGCAACCACTGGTGTACCGCCTGTGGAATCACCTCCCAGTTGCGGCTTACATAAAAGGCCCAGAAGTAAAAGAAGATGCAGGACACCAGGGGAATGATGCGGTCCCGCTGGCTTTCGAGGTAAATGCTGGGAATAAACTTGAGTCGCCAGATGAGGAATACAAATAAACCGGGGTACAACACCGTGTTGATGAAGCTCATGGCCGCTATGCGCAGCCTGATGGGCTCATCGGTGAGTAGCACATTTACCGGGTGGCGGTACAGCACAAACAGCACTACCATAAACGGAATGAATAGCGGGTGCAGCAAGTAAGAAACAACTTGTGCCAGCATGCTCAGCCACTTGGGCTGTGCGGGCATGGTAGATGGAGTAACAGAGGCTATAGTTGTTGTCATACTGCGGTGCCGGTTAGAGTTCTTTGCGCAGCCTTGCCACGGGTACATTCAATTGTTCGCGGTATTTGGCTACGGTTCGGCGTGCAATGTTATAACCTTTTTCTTTCAGCATATCCGTCAGCTGATCATCGCTGAGCGGTTTGCGTTTGTCTTCGCTTTCCACCAAATCGCTCAAAATCTTTTTTACCTCACGGGTGCTTACTTCTTCACCACTGTCAGTACTCAGGCTTTCGCTAAAGAAAAACTTGAGGCGGTAGGTGCCAAATTCTGTTTGTACAAACTTGCTGTTGGCCACCCGGCTCACGGTAGAAATATCGAGGCCGGTTACTTCGGCTACGTCTTTCAAAATCATGGGGCGGAGTGTGGTTTCATCGCCCGTCAGGAAAAATTCCTGCTGGTGCATCATGATGGCATACATGCTGTTGTACAGCGTTTCGTGCCGTTGTTTAATGATATCAATGAACCACTTGGCAGCATCAATTTTTTGCTTGATGAACATCACGGCATCTTTCTGCTGTTTGTTCTTTTTGCTGCCCCGTTCGTACTCCCGCAGCATATCGCGGTAGTCGCTGCTGATGCGCAACTCCGGCGCATTGCGGTTGTTGAGCGTCAGCTCCAGTTTGCCGTTGATGTTTTCAATAAAAAAGTCGGGGATGACGTAGGTTTCTGCCTTGTTGATGGTGGATACCACGCCGCCGGGTTTGGGGTTGAGCCGAATCAGCTGGTTCATTACTTCCCGCAGTTTGGCTTCGTCTATACCCAGGCCCCGCTGTATTTTTTCGTAGTGCTTTTTGGTAAATTCTTCGAAGTAGTCTTTCACGGCATTCAGTGCCAGTTGTACATCTTTGCCTTCGCTGCGCAGCCGTTGCAATTGCAGCAGCAGGCACTCCTGCAGGTTGCGGGCACCTACACCGGTGGGGTCAAACAGCTGTTGAATCTGGCTCAGCAACAGCTCCACTTCTTCATCGCTGGTTTGCACATTTTGCCGAAAGGCGAGGTCATCTACAATGGAGGCAATTTCGCGGCGGAGATAACCGTCTTCATCTATGCTACCCACAATTTGTTCGGCCACTTTGAGGCGGCGTTCGTCCAGCTCCAGCATGGCCAGTTGGCCAACCAGCAGATCATGCAGGTTATTTTCAACTTTAATGGGCGTGGGTGTTATTTCCTCGCCTTCACCGTAGTTGATGTCTCTTGTCTGGTAGTCGGGAATATCGTCTTCCGGATCCCATTCGGGTTGGTCTACGGAGCCAAACTCCGCCATGTCGGGGCCATCATCGGCCATGCCAGCATCTTCGGCAACTGTGTCGGCCGGCTCGTATTCAAAATCGTCGATGGAGTCTTGGTTGCTGAGGTCTGTATCTTCCTGCCCGTCGTGTTCTTCGCCCATTTCCAGCGCCGGGTTTTCTTCAATTTCTTCTTTGATGCGTTCCTCCAAATTGGCGGTCGGTATTTGCAGCAATTTCATGAGCTGAATTTGCTGGGGCAACAGTTTGAGTTGTTGTTTTTGAACCTGTCTTAAACCTTGTCCGAATGCCATCTGTTATCTTTACACGCTATTGATTGCGGTAAATTTACAGGCTCCCATGCAAGTTTGTTCAATGAGGCGGGTGTTTTTTACCATTTTGGCATCATTATTGCTGAAAGGGACGGCTGCGCAGCTAACCAACAATCATTTTTTACAAGAATCGCTGCGCAAAAAACCGGTGCTGTCGGCCATATCCAGCATGGCAATGCCGGCGCAACCACCACTGTCGAACTCGCAACGACCAGCCTTAAGACCGCATAGCATCAGCCCCGATTTTTATGCCCGCTACATGGCATGGACCTGCAGGCAGGAGCTGAAAATGCAACAGGCCATTAAGCTGCCGCTGTACCTGCGGTTGGGCAACCTTGACCATGTCAATCGCCTGGAAGGCAAGCTGCCTTAGGCTTCTTCGTCGAAGTATACTTTGTAAAAATGCTTGCCGGTTACTTCATCGTAGCCACGTTCTATCAGGTCGCGGCGACCATGAATGTAGATGTGAAAATTCTTGTCGAGTTTCAGCACACTCTTGAACACTTTGCTCTGCTTTTTTACTGCTGCCAGATGAATGTCGAATTCATCTTCAAACTGCACATGCCGGGCTTTTTCGTAGTTGTCTTTAAACTCCTGAAACTGATCCATCATTTCCGGCACTGCTATCACTTCTTGTGTAAACTGCTGCATGACGAAGTGCTCGTTTTCTTTAAAGTAATCGAGGCTGCGGTGCATGATGTCTATCTGTTGACCTTTGGTAATGTCGAACTGTGCGGGCAACGCTTCAGTTACAAACTGCTTACACATGCTTAGCACTTCGTTGGTATGGTGGTAGTTGTCGGCCACTGGTGTCAGCTGCAAAAAATCGGTGAGCCAATATTGAGCATCCTGTTGCTTGTTGGTGTTATCAATAATGCAAACACGATAGCCGTCTGCTTCTGCCGTTTTAAAAATCAAACACGCTTTATCGGGCTTTTGCATGTTCAATCCTTCTTCAGCCACAATCTCCAGGGTTTTGCCGTGCTGTAGTAGCTTCAAAAAAGTATTCTTGCTTTCGCTTTTTACCAATATGAGAGCTTCAACCTCTTCGCCTTCAAAAGGAACCTGTTGCAGGTGTACAATATAGAGTTCGCCTTCTTTAATACGGGCATGCGTACTCACCTGATACAGCAGTTGGGCTATGTGGCGGCTCTCCGGTATAAAAGTACTCTGGTCATGAAAAATGTGTTTGCAATACGTGTACACTTCATTGAGGCCGAGGCTGCTGTGGTGGGTAAACTTGTATTGCTCATGCTCATTGAAATGCTGCAGAAAATATTTCACCAACAGCTGGCGCACCAGCTCATCGTTGAGGGTGAGTTTGTTTTCGCTGAGGGTGAGTTTTTCACCCCGGGCCATGTTGCCCACTTTGTGCACAATGGCCTGATGTATATAAATGCTGTCGGTTGCGTTCATAGTGCGGCGAAGATAACAGCTGCGGGTGCATTCGCCTGCAGGCTCTCGCAGCGCAATCATACAAAGGGCCGATATTTAGGAAAGACGCTTGCTGGCCTGCAAATAAATACTCCTCATTCCCCTAACTTTCAGACATGTTTTTCAATCTCTTTCAAAAGAAAAAGCCTGTACCCACTTTTCGGGAATTGGTATGGATAGATACTTCCGCCAAGTGGAAGGGTATGATTTCGCTGCTGCTCAATAATCAGGAGGTTGTTATGGCAGCTTGGTTTCCAGAGACAATCAGCTTATTGAAACAACAACTTGAACTAACCGGTATGCGGGCAGATGTATTGGATGCACGGCATGTGAGGCAGAGCTTGGTTTCCGGTAAAACTTTAATACTTGCCGAGCATTATCCGCTTCGCTCCAAAGAAACACCGCTTCTGGAAATGGATGCAGCAGCAGTAATCGTATGCAGCGCATTAGATGAACCGTTCTTCTTGCACTTTGGGGGTGAGCGAATATTGGAACTGATGAAAAAATTGGGCGTTAATGCCGATGAAATAATTGAGCACAATATGATCAGGCAATCCATTAAACGTGCACAGGATAATTTGGAAGAAAAAGTATTGTTAGATAACAGCGCTGCATCTGCCGCTGCCTGGTTTCAAAAGAATGTTCCTGCAAGCTGAAAACCACGGGCATTTCGAAAAATCTTTAAAAAAACCAAGTTCACCAAACAGCTTACATTGCTTCAAAATCTTCGCTGCTATGTCATCTTCCCGTCGTCATTTTTTGCAATCTTCCGCTGTGCTGTCAGCAGGCATTTTGCTGCATCCTCAATCATTGTTTGCCGCTCCTGCTATAGATAAGGTGCGACTCGGTTTTATTGGTGTGGGCCTCCGCGGTCAAAACCATTTAGACCTGGCCTTGCGCCGCTCCGATGTGCACGTTGTTTCTATTTGTGATATTGATGAAGGTATGCTGGCCACAAGCCTGAAAATGGTGAAAGACAGCGGCAAGCCCGAACCAAAAGTGTACAAAGGCGATGTGTATGCCTACCGCAAATTGCTGGAGGCAAAAGACATTGATGCCATCATCATTTCTACTCCATGGGAGTGGCACAAACCCATGATTATTGATGCTTTGGAAAGAGGTATTAAATATGTGGGTACCGAAGTGATGCTGGGCATTACACTGCAAGACCACTGGGATGTAGTGAAAGCCTGCGAAAAGCACAAGGCACAGGTAATGCAACTCGAAAACGTGTGCTATCGCCGCGATGTAATGGCCGTGATGAATATGGTGCGTCAGGGTGTGTTTGGCGAAATCATTCACCTGCAGGGCGGCTACCAGCACGACCTGCGGGGTGTAAAATTCAACGACGGAAAAACGCCGTACGACAGCGGTGCCGAGTTTGGTGAAAAAGGTTACAGCGAAGCCAAATGGCGTACGCAACACAGCGTAGACCGCAATGGCGATTTGTATCCCACACATGGCATCGGACCCGTGGCCATGATGATTGACATCAACCGCGGCAACCGCTTCACAAAGCTAAGCTCGTTTGCCAGCAAGGCCCGTGGCCTGCACGACTATGTGGTGAAGAAAGGTGGTGCTGATCACCCCAATGCCAAAGTGCAGTTTAAACTGGGTGATGTAGTGACGACACAAATTGGTTGCGCCAATGGTGAAACCATTTTGCTGCAACACGATACCAACCTGCCACGTCCGTATTCATTGGGCTTCAGGGTGCAGGGCACCAAGGGCTTGTGGATGGACATTAACAAGAGCATACACATTGAAGGCATCAGCAAGCCACACCAGTGGGAAGCCGCCAAAGAATGGTTGGATAAATACGACCATCCGCTTTGGAAAAAGTACGGTAATGATGCACAAGGAGCGGGCCACGGCGGTATGGATTTCTTTGTGGTGCATGCCTTTATTGAAAGTGTAAAACGACAGACCGTTACGCCGCAGGATGTATACGATGCTGCTGCATGGAGTGCCATTACGCCGCTGTCAGAAATATCTGTGGCCGAAGGCAAAACGGTTGACTTTCCTGATTTTACCAATGGCAAATGGAAAAACAGAAAGAATACGTTTGCCATTGACGACACCTATTGATGGTACATCACATGATTTTTATTTTCAAAAAATGATGATAACATAGCCCACGGTTTCAACCGTGGGTTTTAAATAGGCAATAACACAAGTTGTCCGTTGCGACGGATTTAAACCTGCTTTCGATGCAAGAAGTAAAATCAATTTGTACGGCATTTGGCATTAGCCCAACAGCAATAACCCCAATTACTCAGGGGCTGATTAATCAAACCTACAAAGTAACAGATGCCGGTGGTGATGCGTTTATAGTGCAGCAAATCAATACCCGCATTTTTCAACAGCCGCAGCAGGTGCAGCAAAACTTTGTACAGCTGCGGGCTGTATTGAAACACTACTACCGCATGCCCGAATTGATACCTACTGCACAAAATGAATTGATGCATACGCATGGCAATGAAGCGTGGCGCTGTTTTACATACCTGCAAGATAGTTACACGCCAACTGGAGCCATCTCCGAAGAGCTGGCTTACACTACGGCAAATTGTTTTGGCGAATACACTCGTGTCCTCAGTGCAGCTTCTCCCAAACTGCATACTATTTTACCACGGTTTCATGATGTATCGTTAAGAGCGGAACAATTGCTACAGGCAAAAGCCGGTGCTACACCAGAGCGGTTGAAGCTGGCGGCCAGATGTCTGAACGAATTAGATAACTACGATGAACTGCTGAAGCGATACAAATATTGGGCGGCGCATCCGCAGTATTTTTCGCAGCGCATTTTGCATCACGATGCCAAACCCAGCAATATCTTATTCAATAACAAAACGCAAAGTGTTTTGTGTCCCATTGATTTGGATACAACGCAAACAGGTTTATGCTTCAGCGATTTGGGCGACATGATACGCAGCATGGTGCCCAGTCATGAAGAAAATGATGTTTGCTTTGCAGACATCGAAGTCCGGCAATCATTTTTGCAAGCCCTTACAGAAGGCTATATGGACGCCACTCATACCCTGTGGACTGCTCAAGAAAAGGAAGCCTTGGCTTACAGTGGTAAAATGCTGTTGTATATGCAGGCCATGCGTTTTTTGGCCGACTTTCTCAACAACGATATTTATTATCAGACGAAGTACGAGCTGCACAATCTGGATCGTACAATTAATCAGTTGACTGTATTGCGTCAGCTATAATTGGGGTAAAAGAAAAGCCCCACCAAAAGTGAGGGCTTTTATAGTACACGTTGTTTTTAGTTACTCAATGCCTTCTAAAGCTTTCGTTATGGCTGCCAGCATTTTCTCTCCCTTCTCTTTCAGTTGTTCTTCTGTCCAGCTCAGGCTGATAGCCGTGCTGATGCAACGGCTCATAATACCATCGCTGACAGGGAAACTTGTTTCAGCCAGTTTGTCGAGAGCTTCTTTTTGCAATGGATTCATATTGTTGAGCGTAGCACCAAACTTCAGGTGATCCCACTTGCGGATGTAATGCCAGTTGTTATTGTACCAGTAAAAATTACCAGCGAGAATACCTTGTGCTTTCAGTTCATCCACCACGGCTTGTGTTTGCTCGGCAGATGGCAAAAACCAGCTGAGGAATGAGGCGTTGTCGCCCTCAGGATCAGGAATAACCCGGAAACTAATGCCCGGAACCTGCTCGAGGTAGCTGCGCAATGTTTTATTGTTGCGGCGCTGGATGGCCAGTATCTGGTCGAGCTTGCGAATTTGCGCCAAACCCACAGCTGCATTCAGTTCGCTGATGCGGAAGTTGTAGCCGATAAACGGATGCAAATCGGCACCACGGTCTACACCTTTATGATCGTGGCCATGGTCGGTATAGCCATCGCATTTTTCATAGATGTCTTCATCGTTAGTCATTACCACGCCGCCTTCGCCGCAGGTAATGGTTTTTACATAGTCGAAGCTAAATGTACCGGCATGACCAATGGTGCCCAGTTTTTGACCTTTGTACGTACCGCCAATACTCTGGCAGGCATCTTCCAGCAACAGCAGGTTGTTGGCCTTGCAAATGGCTTTGAGCTCACTCATGTGGGCCATGCTGCCACACATGTGTACGGGCATTATACATTTGGTGCGTGGCGTAATGGCTGCTTTTACCGCTGCCGGATCCAGTGTCAGGCTTTCATCAATATCAACCAAAACAGGAATGGCACCAACGCTCAGGACAGCCTCAAAGCTGGCTACAAACGTAAAACTCGGCATAATCACTTCGTCGCCATAGCCAATGCCTAAAGCACTCATGGCAGTGGTAAGCGCTGCCGTGCCACTGCTGGTAAGCTGGGCATGCTTGCAACCAAAAGTCTGGCAAATGGCTGTTTCCAGTTCAACTGCTTTCCACATGCCTTTACGGGGCCCATCGAAGCCGTAGCGCATCAGCACACCGGTTTCCAGTACATCATTTACTTCTTTGCGTTCTTCGGCGCCCCACAGTTCAAAACCAGGCATATATTCAAATTTTTCTTGGCTATAAAAGAATGCTTTAATCAAGAACCCAAATCATTTCGGGAAAATTGCGAGCAGCAAAATTAGGCCTTAACTATAGCATAATAATGCTCAGAATTCTCTTAAAGTACCACCTTATTTACCAGCAGGCTTTTTGGGTAGCCAAGGCATGGGCGGTGTTGGCACTTGCACTTTGTAATAGTTATTTCTCAAACTATCGTTCCAGCCGTTGGGGTTGTTGTTGAAGCTCTTGCTACTGAAATATACCTGACCCTGAATATTGGGCGTAGTTCTGGACAGCTGAATTTGCCGGGGCAATTGAGTTTTGTCTTTCCAGGCAGTATTGCTATTGGCCCGGTAAGGAGCCAGGCCAATATAGCAATGGCGGCCAAAACTGTTTTTACTCCACCAATCTATCAAGGTGGTGTAGTCAGCTTTATCGTGACCAATTTCCCAATACAGTTGAGGTACAACATAATCAATCCAGCCTTTGCGCAGCCAAAGCAAAATGTCGGCATACAAGTCATCATAGTTGGTTTGGCCGGCTTGCGTGTTGCTGCCGTTGGGGTCTTGGCTTTTGTTGCGCCACACACCAAAGGGGCTGATGCCAAATTTTACCCATTGTTTTTCTTGCCGGATTACTTTGTGCAGTTTCACAATAATGCTGTCTACATTGCTGCGGCGCCATTGGTCTTTACTCATGCCTTTGCCATATTGCTGAAAGGTTTTGGCATCGGGAAACTCTTTGCCAGGAATACGGTAAGGATAGAAGTAATCGTCGAAATGAACGCCGTCTACATCGTAGCGTTTTACCAGGTCGCGGATGATATCGGTCAGATAGTTTTGTACCTCGGGCAGGCCGGGGTTATAGTAGCGTTTTACAACGGTCGCATCGCCATAATCTACAAACCACTCCGGGTGAACTTTGGTAGGATGGTTTGACGCTACACTGCTGCGGGCAATATTGAACACAGCACGATAGGGGTTGAGCCATGCATGAAACTCCATGCCCCGTTTGTGGGTTTCTTCAATCATAAACTGCAGCGGATCGTAATAGGGTGATGGTGCCTGCCCTTGCTTGCCGGTGAGGTACTCACTCCATGGCTCGTAGGGGTTGGGGTAAAAAGCATCTGCCACCGGACGAATCTGCATCACGATCGCATTCATGCCATTGCGGCGATGCATGTCCAAAATATTGATGAATTCCCTTTTTTGTTCTTCGGTACTTAGCCCTTTTTTGCTGGGCCAGTCAATGTTTTCTACAGTGGCTATCCATGCGGCTCTAAACTCTGGTTGCTGTGCAAAACCTTGGCTGCAAAATGCACACACAGCCAGCATCAGGCTGCATGCTAATCGAATCATCTTCATGTAAGTGTTGCTGTTTGCAGCGAAGATAGGCGAACAAAAAAGGCTTCCCGTGAAGGAAACCTTTGACTTTAACAATCTTGTGCGTGGTGATGATTACATCACAGCTCTCAGAAAGGGAACTTCTTGCTGGGCATCTGCCGACCGCAATTTGTCGAGCAATTGACTCAGCAATCCGATTTCATTTTCATCGAGACTGCTCAGTATGCCGTCCATCTTGTGTTCATGGTCGTCTACTTCTGCCAAAAGAGAAAGGCCTTTTTCTGAAATAACTACATCTACCAAACGCTTGTCGTGCAGCGACACTGATTTTTGTACCAGACCTTTTAAGACCAAACGGTCTACAATGCGGCTGGTGTCACTCATTTTGTCTAACATTCTGTCTCGAATCTGCATGGTGCTCAAAGGTTCTTCGGCACTACGAAGAATACGTAAAATGTTGTACTGCTGATTGGTTAGGTTGAAATGATCTAGAAGGTCCTTCATTTTCTCCATTACCCAGTTATGGGTAAGGATAATGTTCATCATGGCCTTCTGACAATCATTCCTGTAGGTTTGTTGACGCAAAGCGTACTCAATGCCCATAGGTCACTGTTTAAGGGTTACAAAAGGGGGTGTTTAGGGGGCGTTTGAGTAACGAAGGTAGCCAATGCATCTTAGAATTTCTGCATATACGATGAACAAACTTTGATTATTTGGTATTTTTTTAAAAAACCAATCATTGTTTGAACAGTTTTTGAAGAAATCAACGGTTAAACGATAAAAATTCGCTATTTCTCCCAAACTTTTAGGCCTTCGCTACAATTGGCACAAATGTCAATGTTTTTGCGGCTGGTCATCAGCTCTTTTCTGAATTGGCGATAGTTGTCGTTTTGCCAAACCTGCCGGAAGGACTGCATTTTCAAATTGCCCAACTGGTGCATAGCATCTTTATCAAAACAACAGGGTACTACCAGGCCATCCCAGGTGATGACATTGCCGCTCCACAGCCGCCAGCAATGGTTTTGCAGGCCGCTTTTGATTTCCATTTGGCCCTGGCTGTTTTTGCGGTAGCGGCTGTATTTGTCAATCGTGGGAATGAGTTGGTTGGGGTCAGTTTCGTAGTCGTACACCTGAGCGGTTTTAAACCGTACCTGGTCTACTCCAATCTCTTTGGCCAGTTGTTTGATGTCGGCTATCTGATGCTCATTGGGCTTTACCACCAAAAACTGGAAGAACACAAACGGCGTCTTGCTGTTGAGGGCTTTTTTCCATTGTACAATGTTGCGGGCCCCTGCCAGCACCTTCTCCAATTTGCCACCCACCCGGTAGCTTTCGTACACATCTTGCGTGGTTCCGTCTATGCTAATGATGAGGCGGTCGAGGCCACTTTCTACTGTTTGGCGGGCTTTTTCATCGGTGAGGTAGTGGGCATTGGTGCTGGTGGCTGTGTAAATGCCCTTGCTGTGGGCATATTGCACCATATCTAAAAAATGCGGATTGAGGTAAGGTTCGCCTTGGAAATAGAAAATGAGGTACAGCAGCTCAGGGGCAATGTCATCAATGGTTTGGCGGAAAAAATCTTGCTGCAGCATGCCTGTGGGCCGCGAAAACTCCCGCAACCCGCTGGGGCACTCAGGGCAGCGCAGGTTGCAACTGGTGGTAGGCTCAAACGAAATAGAAACAGGCAATCCCCATTGTACAGGTTTGCCGGATATTTTACTCAGCTGGTAGCTGCACCACACTTTGGCGACATTCCATACCCTTTTGAGTGTTAGCTTCGATACCAGGTTAATACTATCGTTCCAGTTGATATACATGGGGTTGCAAAATACGGTAGCAATCCTGTTTATATGCATTCTCCGGTTTTCGATTCCACAAATCGGAAGTAGACAGCTTGCTAAAATTGAACTAAATGCAGCATTGATAATGGTGGTGCAAGCAGGCGGGTTATTTTCGCTGCACACTCTTTGGGTACCCATGGCCAAAAAAAGAAATGGTTTATTCTTCCGGTTTTCCGTCATCGTCCTGTTGTTCATAGGCGGCTTGCTGGGCGTATTTGTTTGGCAGCAGTTCAACAGGGCGTGGAGCAGTTGGCAGCATCGGGATGATCCGGACAATACATTTACCCTCTATGCCGGTTTTGGTATTTGGCTGCCTAATCAATACAGCGTTCATGGTATAGATGTAAGCAGGTATCAAAAAAGAATCAACTGGTCGCTGGTAAGCAAAATGAAAGATGCCGGGGTGCAGTTGCAGTTTGCGTTTATAAAAGCAACAGAAGGCTCCGACATGCTGGATGAGCAATTTCTCCGGAATTGGAAAAGGGCAAGGCAGCATGGCATGCTCCGCGGTGCGTATCATTTTTTCAGAGAAAGTTCTGGCGGCCATGAGCAGGCGCTATTTTTTATTAAAAATGTACCTCTCGAACCTGGCGACTTAGCCCCCGTGCTGGATGTGGAAACATACACCGGAAATAATGTGGATGTGTTTTTGACAGAGATTGAAGTGTGGCTAAAACTGGTGGAAGATCACTACGGGGCGAAACCCATTTTGTACAGCAACGCCGCTTTTTATAATCAATACCTGCACGATAGGTTTGCAGATTATCCTTTGTGGGTGGCGCATTACCAAAACCGGCTGCAACCTAGAGTAGACAGAGATTGGCAGTTTTGGCAGCACAGCGAAACAGGAAAGGTAAACGGGATACGTAGTAAAGTGGATTTTAATGTATTCAATGGCAGCATGGAAGAGCTGAAAGCTCATTGTATTCCGTTAAAAAAGCGCTGAATGTGTCACCGTGATGTAAAACACCGCTTTGAAAATTGGCCGACCCGGCAGGCTGATTTTTCTTTGCAGCAGTATTTCATTTAACACTGTATTTTTATATAAAGCCTGCTTGATATGCTGCACAAAATTGTTCTTGCCTCGGGGCTCTTGAGCATGTCGCTTGTTGCCAGTGCCCAACACCATTCCGGTCAGTTTATTTCGCTGTTCTCAGAAGAAGTGGTGCTGCACCATTCTTCTTATTCCACCCAGCAAGATGTAAAGCCAACAGCAGCGGTAATGCCGGTGGCTGCATTAAATCAAAAAAAACTACAGCTGCCCGCTACTTTGGTACAGCAGGTAGCCCGCTGGAAAAAAGAACCCTTTGGCAGGCATGCTACCATTGTTACAGGATGGTACAGTAATGGGCAAAAAGCAGTAACAGTTACCCTGCGCCAACAGCAAATGAATGGCAACTGGCAAACCTGGTACAGCAACGGGCAGCACAGAGATAGCGGCCGACTCATCAATAATTTACCCGATGGAGTGTGGAAGTTGTGGCATCCCAACGGGCAGTTGAGAAGTATACGGCATTACAATGCCCAGAAATATGAAATGATGCAAGTGGCACTGCGTCAGCAAAATCCGAAACTCACTTTTCATCCGTTGGCCATGCAATCGCATAAGCAGCCCGAAGTTTTTCAGCGGCATACCCGTACATCGGCTGTACTGCCTGTAATGGTGGGCGAAACTACTGCTCCTGAATTGCCTTTTGCCGCAGGACTGCCACACGGCGTGGTAGCCGATTATAATCAACAGGGAGCGTCACTCATTGCCGGTCATTATCACCAGGGCCTCAAAGAAGGTTTTTGGCAGTATTACAATGAAGACGGACTAATGGCCAGTGGTTACTACTGGCAGGGCCAGCGCCACGGTGCATGGAAAATATTTGGCCACGGTGGTAAATTGCGCATGATGCAGGAGTACCAACATGGCAAACTTGTCTTTAGCAAGAAATACAAATAACCATCTCATCCGGTAGTCACTGCAGCACAATGCTATTTGCCGGCTATCACGTTGGCAAGCATACCTTTGCGCCTCATTTTACTATTTATGAAGAATACGCCTTTTACAGAAAAGCACATAGCACTTGGTGCTAAAATGGCCGAGTTTGCCGGATACAATATGCCCATTAGTTACAGTGGCATCAACGATGAACATGCAACTGTACGCAGCAATGCCGGCGTGTTTGATGTAAGCCACATGGGTGAGTTTATTTTGAAAGGACCCGATGCGCTGGACCTCATTCAGCGGGTAACCAGCAACGACGCCAGCAAACTGACAGCCGGTAAAGCACAGTACAGCTGCCTGCCCAACCACGAAGGTGGTGTTGTAGACGACCTCATTGTGTATTGCCTCGAAGAAAACAAAGCCTATATGCTGGTGGTAAATGCCAGCAATATTGAGAAAGACTGGAACTGGATAAGCAGTTTTAATACCAAGGGTGTAGAAATGCACAACATCAGCGATAAAACTGCTTTGCTGGCCATCCAGGGTCCTAATGCTTGCAAGATGTTGCAGCCACTCACCGAAATCGATATTTGCAACCTAACGTACTACACATTTGCGAAGGGTGTGTTTGCAGGTGTAGATAATGTGCTCATTAGTGCTACCGGTTATACAGGTAGCGGAGGTATCGAAATTTATTTTGAAGATAGCAATGGCAATGCCGAAAAAATCTGGAATGCCATTTTTGAGCTTGGTACACCACAAGGCTTGAAGCCGATTGGCTTGGGTGCCCGTGATACATTGCGTTTGGAAATGGGCTATTGCCTGTACGGCAATGATATTGACGATACCACCAGCCCGCTGGAAGCTGGCCTTGGTTGGATTACAAAATTCACCAAATCATTTACCAATAGCGAAGCCCTGCAGTTGCAAAAGCAAAATGGGGTAAGCCGCAAACTGGTGGGTTTTGAAATGGTAGACAAAGGCATTCCCCGCCACGGTTATGATATTAAAAATGCCGCCGGCGAAGTGATAGGTGTGGTAACCAGTGGTACACAGGCGCCTAGCCTTGGCAAAGCAGTGGGCATGGGTTATGTAGCCAACGGACTCAACAGCATCGACAGCGAAATTTTTGTAGATGTTCGTGGCCGGCTGCTCAAAGCCAAAGTTGTGAAAATGCCTTTTGCATAATTAAAGTTTACAGCTACCAATAGCCGACAGCCTCCTGCTATGGGAGGCTGTCGGTATTTTCAGAATTTTCGAAGAGGCGTATTTCTACGCAGTTGAAATCATGGTTTTAGGGGATTGAAGAACGCTGGGTGAAGGCTCATCTTGTGGCACCATTTAAAAACTTTCAAAACATTCCCCAACCATGAAAAAGATTGTAGCAGGCGCCGCATTGCTGGCGGCCATCACCATGCCCCAACTGAGTTTTGCCAAAATCTGGCGATTGAACAACAACGCCGGCGTTACTGCCGATTTTACCAACATCAACGCTGCCGTTACCAATGCCAGTGTAGTGTCGGGCGATACCATACACCTCGAAGCGAGTGCAACAGATTATGGTAGTGCTACCCTTACCAAACGATTGGTGATAATTGGGCTTGGCTATTTTCTTGATGCCGGCAATACTTCATTTCCTGCCAATACTGGTTTGCAGGCAAGTTCTTTGTCAGGCATGCTATCCTCGCTTACATTGGGTACAGGCTCTAACGGAAGTAAATTCATCGGCGTTTTATTCAATAGTTCTGTCAGTATATCCGCCAACCCAAACCCGCTCAATTTTGCGTTTGAAAAGTGCCTGATGAATTCTGGTGTTTTCTTTCCTTCCACACCTGTTAGTGCAGTAACGATCAGGAAATGCTTTTTCAATAATGCCCGTATTGAAGCCAATACTGCCAATACGTTGTCAGATTTCGTTTGTGAAAACAATATTTTCTATAGCACATTTGCTTACCTGAGTTTGCCAGGATTGACAGGAAGTAATAATATTTTTCGCAACAATAGTTTTAGTGGCGTAGGTGCGGCCAGCACTATCAGCAATTGCTATGTAGCCAACAATATTTTTGGCACCAGCCCCAACATTGCATTTACCAATTGCACTATTAAAAACAATTTGTTTCAGGCGAACCAAACCTTGCCGCCCACTGCTACCAACAACCAGATTAATGTGAACATGACCAATGTTTATGTGGGTGGAACTACGGGTAGCATCGACTCTCGTATGGCATTGAAGTCGGGCTCTCCAGCCATTGCCGCCGGCCTTACAGTAGGTGCAGTAACCACACCAGACTGCGGTGCTTTTGGCGCTACCGATCCTTACAAATTATCAGGTATTCCCAATATCCCCAGCATTTATGCATTAACAGTTCCCATTTCTATTCCTGCAGGCAGCAATTCGATGAACGTTACGTTCAGCACCCGTAGCAACAACTAGGGAGTTACAAGTTTTGAATAGTAAACATGGTGAGCAGGTTTGAACTGCTTTCTTGCACACACGTGCACACCATTGTTGTAGCGTAGCATCAATTGATGCGCTACAACAACCTACAGCGCTTTGTCTTCAAACCTTTGCAGGGCAAGGCCCAACATTGATATACCTGAAAACTACCACACATGAAAAAATGTGTACTCCTCCTGATGATGCTGAGCTGTATATGGCGGGCTTATGCACAAGACCCCGCTTATCCTGCAGCACCTGCAGCACGGCCGCTCATCAGTGCCGCAGAATATTTTATTGATGCAGACCCTGGTGTAGGCAATGCAACAGCCATCACAGTATCAGCAGCTACCGATGTAGCAAATCTTGTATTTGCTGCCAATACCAATGGCCTGAGCAATGGTGTACATCGTTTGTTTGTACGTACCCAAGCCGCCGACGGCCACTGGGGCGTAACACAACAAAGTGATTTCTTGTACGATTTTAATCCGGCGTATCCTGGTGCTGCACCAGCGTTACTCAACATTACTGCGGCGGAGTATTACATAGATACCGATCCGGGTTTTGGAAATGGTACTGCCATTACGATTACACCCGGCACCAATCTGTCAAACGTTGCTACATTGGTAAATACAACCGGCCTGAGCAATGGTATACATCGGGTGTACATACGAGTTAAAAACAGCACTGGCCATTGGAGCCTCACCCATGTGGGTGAGTTTTTGGTGGATGCAGACCCAGCATACACTTCGGCACCGGTAATAGTGCCTGTAAATGGTGCAGAATATTTTATCGATACCGACCCCGGCCTTGGTAATGGCACCGCCATTACACTTACTGCTGGCAATGATGTAAGCAATATCATTGCAGGTATCAACACTACTGGTTTGAGTAGTGGTGTACATCGGGTGTTTATTCGTAGTAAAAACACCAGCGGCTATTGGAGCATTGTACAGATAGGCGAATTTGTGGTAGACAGCGATCCCGTTTATCCGGCTGCACCTGCTGCGGTGTCCAATATTGTTGCCGCCGAGTATTTCATCAATACCGACCCCGGTGCAGGAAATGCAACGGCTATTCCTGTAATCGCAGCAACGGATATCAATAGCTTGCTTGCCAGCATCAATACATCAATGTTGATTCCCGGCACATACGAGTTTTTCCTGCGAACAAAAAATGCTGAAGGTGTATGGAGCATTGCCAACCGTTCTCGCTTTATAGTGGAAATCGTTTCCGATCCTTTGTACCCTGATGCACCAGCAGCTGTGCAAAATATTAGTGCCGCTGAATATTTCATCAATACCGACCCCGGCTTTGGCAATGGTACACTCATAAGCGTAAGTGCTGCTACCCAATTGGCAGATATCAATGTGCCAATAAATACCAACGGACTATTGCCGGGTACTTATGAACTGGTGATTCGTACTAAAAGTACGGATGGCAAATGGAGCGTTAGTAACGTACGTGAATTTGTGGTAGACATTGCCAATGATCCGGCATACCCATCTGCACCTGCAGCTTCGGCCAATATCACTGCTGCCGAATACTATATTGATACAGATCCTGGTAATGGCAATGCAATACCTGTAACCATTGCCACAGCTGCTACCGTGCCCAATGTAAACGTAATGGTAAATACCAGCGGTTTGTCATTAGGTATACACCTATTTGCTTTGCGTACCCGTGATGCGGCTGGCATTTGGAGCATCCGCAACATACAATCATTTGTAGTGGGCACATTAACAGTGCAGCCCGATACTGTTCGTTTTGGCGATGTGCCGGTTACTACAACCGTCTCACAAAACATCAGCATTACCAACAATAGCGCCACTACGCAAACCATCAACAGCATTACTGTTGGCGGCGCATTTGCCAACACAGCTGTAGCACCGATGACCATCAACAGCGGCCAAACCATTACCATTCCGGTGAACTTTACGCCAGTGGCTGTATTACCATATCAAAACAGAGTAACACTGGAAACAACCGCCGGACAGTATGTGGTTGAATTGAAGGGTACAGGTTTGGGTGTCATCAATGCATGGACGATAGAACCTTCTACCGGCCGCAACTATGGCACAATAGAAGTAAACACTAACAGTACATACAATTTTACGCTGCGCAATACCGGCAATGTAGCCATCACTTTACAATCAGTGAGCAGTAGTGATGCGGCATTCACGCCTACATTCACTGCTGGTACCAGTATTGCAGCGGGTGCTACCATTAGTGTGCCTGTAAGATTTACGCCCACAGCTGTAGGAACATTCAGCAGTATTCTCAAAATAAAAGCAGCCACGGGTGGCCCCGATTCTGTCACCACAACGCTTACAGGTACGGGATACATTGCAGCAACACCACCTGTATTGCGTTTTGTTCAGGCTGCACCTTATCTCGGCACCACAGGTGTCAATCCGCCAGCGGGCCAAACGGGCACTTACACCTACAAAGTGGTGTACAGTTCTGCAGACAACAATGCGCCTGCTGCCAATCAACCACAAATAGGCATCGATCTGAACGGCGACCAGGATTTTAATGATGCAGGCGAAGGTATTTTTAGCATGACGAAAGAGGGAAGCAGCAACGATTATGTAACGGGCGTAGTGTATAGCTATACCGCCAACTACAATAGCTATAGCAATACCATGGGCTATCGCTTTTTTGCCAAAGATGCCTTGGGCAATCAGGCTACTACGGTCAACAGCAACTACATTGCTGGTCCTGTGGTAACGTTCCAGTTGCTTGATTTGAAATTGTTTGCCAATGACATCAGCTTTAGCAAAGCCAATCCAGCGCCGGGCGAATCGTTTGTGGTAACAGCGAAGATTACCAACAACAGCGCCTTTACCAGCAGCAATGTGCCTGTGTATTTCTACAGAGATACCATTGTGTTGGACAGCACTATCATTCCAACAGTCAGCCCGTATAGCATCAGCACGGTTACCAAAACCATGTCATTTGCGGTTGATGGTTTCTACCCCATCAAAGTATGGGCCGATCCAAACCATGTATTGAATGAAACCAATGTGCTGAACAACTATGCCATACGTCCGGTGATTGTGGGCAAACCTATTTTGCCCGGAGGTATTACCGTTACTTCAACGGCGCAATTGCAGACCTGCCCGTTGCGGTTAATCATTAGTGGCAACGCTGTGTATTTCGGAACTAGTATCGCCACCAATGTAGCCGGTGCAGAAGTAACCATCAACACAGGTACCGGGCTGTATACCACTACTACCGATGCCAATGGCAACTATCGTTTGGTGATAGAAAACCCTGCTTGTGGAGGCACTTTGCAATACACCGTGAGTGTAACAGACTTTACATTTACGAGCAGCTTGTTTACAGGAGCTATCGCTATTGCCTGCCCTGCACCCAATGCCTGTGTGCCGCCGCCATCTTCGGGTGGTGTGCAAGCCAGCTTTGTAGCAACCGGCAATCCTTGCGCCAATACCGTAGGCAATACCGTGCAGGCAAATGTGACCGTCACCTATCGGTCGAGAGATTTGTCGAACTTCTGGAACAGCCAGGACCGCATTTTCAAAGACACCATTAAAGTGTTCCTCGATGGTGTGTTGATTGATACTTATTTCAGTTATGAAGATCCCATTTTTGGTGCCGCAGCCGGGCCTGGAGATGTGAAGACCATTCCGGTAAATGTGCCCTTGTCTTCAGCAGGCACACATGTGGTAACTGTGGTGCACAATTACGTGTACAATGAGTTCTTCCAAATTGAATCGCCATTCTATCGGGGTGAGATGAAGCCAATCAGCAACACCACAACTACCAGTGTTTTTGTGGCACCTAACCTGCCCGATTTAACCATTGGCAATTTCCGTCAAACCAGTTACAGAACCTTTACGTTCGACGATATCAACAACAACTGTGCAGATGCGGGTTCGCATGTGGTACGGGTATTGGATGTAACCGGTGCACCGCAGCTGTTACAGGAAATTACCGTGGCTTCTTTGCTCAAACGCAGCAGCAGAAATATTGTGTACAGTGGTCCTGTTTTGTCTGTAGGTACTCACGTTATCCGCATTGTAACAGATGTGTTGAATACAGTAACAGAGGAACTTGAAACGAATAACGTGTTTGAAGTGACGATCGTTGTTCCGGCTACCGATATCAGTGTTACTAAAGTAGAACCAGCTGCTACTGCATTGAATGCAGGAACACAGGTTCGCTTCAAAGCCACTTTGAAAAATACGGGTATTGCTAGTGCCGCATTTGCAGTTCGCTTTACTGCAGGCGGTGTAGCTATTGGCAATGATATTGCTGTAGCGGGTATAGGTGAAAATGCCGAAATCGTGGTGACATCCGATTTGTTTACCGTGACCACAGCGGATAAAGATTGTCCCATAGATATCAACGTGATTGCTGATATCAATAATGCCATTACAGAAAGCACCAAAGCCAACAACAGCAAGCTGGTGAAGCTGGGTAGTGATATCAATCCTACGCAAAAACCAAGTGAGTTTGGCAGCGCCGGCAATCCCAGTAGGGTAAGGGTGAATCAAAGCAAAACCTTCAATGCGTACATACGCAATGTGGGCAACAGGGACATCAGCAATGTGCCGGTTATGTTTGTATACAACAATGTGAAGATTGGTGAAGCCATTATCCCAAGCATTAAAGCGGGAGAATTCTTCCCGGCCGTGGCTACGTTTACCTACAGCTTCAACACGGTTGGCAATGCCATTGTAAGGGTGGTAACAGATTCTGCCAATCTCATTTGCGAAGTAGACGAAGCCAACAACAGCAGTAACTTCCATGTATTGGTGACAGATGTAAAAGAAGACCTTGAAGTATTGTCGCAATACATTTCACCAACAGCATTGAACCCCAATCCGGGTCAGCAGATTTCGCTGGTGGGTACGGTGAAGAATGTGGGCAATCGTACATCAGCGGCTTCTGTGTTGCGTTTCTACGTCGACAATATTCAGTTGGGCAATGACATTCCTTTCAATGCATTGCTGCCCGGTCAGGATACGACTGTTGCCGCTTCTGCGCAATATTCATCACTGATTGCTGGTGTAAAAATCATGAAGATAGTAGCCGACCCACTGAATGTGGTGAATGAAGAAAACGAAACCAACAACGAAGCTACCCGTGCCATGATTGTAGGCGACGCACCAGATATGGCGGTGATGGGCTTGCGGCCGTTGCGCTTCAATCCATCGGGCTTCAAAGCTGGCGATAGTGTGCTGGTAAGCCTGACCGTACAGAACAAAGGCGCTCAGCCCGGCAGTGCCTGGGTACGCTATACCATACTCGATGCCGGCGATGCTGTTGTGGCCATTGACAGTGTATTTTTCTCATTGAACAACGGCGCCAATATGCAGGTGAGCAAGAAGCTGTTGTTTGAAGAAACGAATGGCACTGTGATAGCAGAAATTGTCAACTGCAGCCCTGTTGAATTTGATGTATTGAACAACACTGCGTCGTTGCCTTTCAGCACCATTGGTAGTGCCAGCAGCAACCTCACAGTGAATGGCAATCTGGACATGCGGATGGCATTGCCCGACGATGTGCCCGGTTGGATTGGTGGCAAATTGTTGCTCGGTGATTTTGACCTCACTGTGAATGGTGATATTCTGAATGCAGATACTGCTCACTTCATTGTAACCAATGGCACCGGTCGTTTGCGAATCAACAACAACAAAGCCAGCAATGTATTCCCTGTGGGTACCAGCATTGGCAGCAGCAACTTTGTAAAAATCAGCAACGCTGGTGTGCAAGATAATTTCAATGTACGTGTGTTGCCCTATGTGCTGCGCAATGGCACCAGTGGCGATACCATCGTCAACGGCAGTGTAAACCGCACCTGGCTGATAGAAGAGCAAGTGCCCGGTGGCAGCAATGCAACCATCGAGATGTTCTGGTTTGTGCCGCATGAACTGAGTGGTTTCGATCGCAGCCAAAGCCGTACGGCACACTACACGGCTGGTAACTGGCAGCTGGGCAATGCAGGCATTGCCGGCACCGATTCTGTGGTAGGTCGTTACAGCAGGTCACAAGCAGGTTACAGTAGCTTCAGTCCGTTTACGGTGAGTAATGGTTTTGGTGGCGGCTTGCCTGTTACCTGGTTGTCGTTCAAAGCCAACTTGCTCAATGGCGAAAGTCATTTGCAATGGACAACGGCCAGTGAAACCAACAACAGTCATTTTGTAGTAGAACACAGCCGCAATGGTCAGGTATTTACAGCCTTGCAACAGCTGCCGGCAGCAGGCAATAGTACTGTACCACGTACATACAGTTATGTTCACCAGCAACCAACAGAAGGAGCTAATTACTATCGTATTAAACAAGTAGACAGAGACGGCTCATTTACTTACTCAGCAGTGCAAATGTTGCAGGTACAGCCGGCTGCATTGGTGGCCAGCATTGCGCCCAACCCTGTGGCAGGTATGCTTACGCTTCGCTTGTCGAAAGCGTATAGTAAGCCGCTGCAATACACTGTGGTCAGCAGCACGGGAGCTGTGCTCATGCAAGGCAATGTACCAGCCGGAGCCAATCAGTTCTCATTGCAGGTAGCCCATTTGCCGCAAGGCATGTACAGGCTGGTATTGCTGGCGCCGGAAGAAAGAAAAACACTCAGCTTCTTGAAGCAATAAAACAGTAATTGTCAGCAAGGGTAGACTTCGGTTTACCCTTGCTGTTTTTCAACCCTTTTTACTACCAGTACCCAATCGCCTTCGAGGGGTAGGTAGCCATACTCGTAGCAAAAGCAATACACATTGCCTTTTTTGTTGCTGTACTGGTGGGTGAAATATTGAAAATTGAAACCCGCATCCACCAGCTTTTGCCTCGGGCATTTGCCCAGCTCTTCGCCGGCAGGTATCAGGCGTTCGAGTATGCGGCGATTGCTGCGCAGCACGGCATTTATTTTTTTAATCACGGCCGTGTCTTCTGCCTTTAGTTGGTTGTTGTATTGGGTGCGGCAGTAGTCGTCGCAAAATTTTTTGTCGATGCGGCCCTTGATGGGCTTGCCGCAGCTAAGGCATTGTTTAGGTGTGGGTTGCATACCCCAAAGTAGTAAAAATTATCCGTGTACACACGGGTATACACGGATACATACGGAAGTAAACGGATAATAGCCGACTCGGGTTTGGCGGCGGTTACAGTTTTGCATTGTCAACGCTGCAACAACAGCAGTAGCAAAACAAAAACATTCATCACACAAAAACTGAACCGTTATGAACGCAATGAAGAACAGAGTACAACTGATTGGCCACTTGGGAAAAGATCCGGAAGTAAAAGCCATCGACAATGGCAACAAAATGGCCCGTTTTACCATCGCCACCAATGAAACCTACCAAAACAACAAGGGCGAAAAAGTAACCGATACCCAATGGCACAATGTAGTAGCATGGGGCAAAACGGCCGAGCTGGTAGAAAAGCTGTTGCAAAAAGGCCATGAAGTAGCGCTGGAAGGCAAACTGGAAAACAGAAGCTATACCGATAAAGACGGGCAGAAGCGCTACATCACCGAAGTAGTAACCAGCGAATTTTTGCTGCTCACCAAAAAAACGGCCTGATACCACCCTGCCGTCAACTTTTACCACCTATACCCTTAGGCCGCTGCAGCGCCGTTCCGTATTGGAGCGGCGTTTTGCCGTTGTTGGTCGCCAGACCAACAATGCTTTATAACCTCTACTTGCCAAAATAATATCCAATCATCACGCCCATGTTCCGATTGAAATATTCATCCCTTGGCTGGCGTATTACCTGTCCGTTTTGCTGCTGAATAGTCGTTTCGGCACCATTGCCCAAATTATTCAATCCATGCGTGTAATAGAGCTTGGCAAAAAATCCTTTGGGCAGGGTGATGGCCAATTGCAGCTGTGCTCCCCAGTCAATCCCTTTCAGCTGGGTATTGTTGTACATCCCAAATTCAAGATTTTCTTTGATGGTAAAAGACTGGCCCAGCAACACATTGGTTTCTTTATAGTAACCCGATAATGCTGTAGCCAATGCCGGCCCGGCACCTATACTCAACGTATATTTTTTCAACGGTACATTGTATGCAACCACAATGGGCAGTTCGAGGTAATTAATTTTTTGCTCACCATCGGTTTTGTAGGTTTCGCCTATGTCATTTTTCGCTTCCTTGTATTGGTAGCCCTTCACTACATAGTTGAGGCCGGGATGCAGCGAAAAGCGTTTGCCCAATCCTATGCGGGTATCTACCCCAGCCGAAAAACCAACCAGTGCTTTGTTGGAAACTGTGGCCATGTTTTGCTGCACACTGGCACTATGGGCACCTGCTTGTATGCCGATGCGCAACTGGGCATGGGCGGCAATAAAGAACAACAGCAAGAAGATGGACAGATAGCTTTTTTTCATGCGATTTGATATTGGGGGCGCAATATAGCTGCCCGCCGCATTCAGAAACATGAGGCCGCACAGCAGCTGCCAAAATTTGCCGTCTTACCAACTTTGAAATGGCACAGCTTTTTGTTGGTCAGGCGACCAACAAGGGCGAAGACAAATCATGCTGCACAGAGCAATCACCGCGGCATCGGCCCTCAACCAATATCTTTGCGTCCTATGAGTGAAGCAAAACCTACGTTGTATACCTGCCTCTCACCATCGTTGTTGCATTTGTACGATGTGAAGGATTCGATAGTGGTAGTCATTGATGTGTTCAGGGCTACCAGCACCATTGCGGCCGCCTTGCACAATGGCGCTACCAAAATTATTCCGGTAGATAGTGTGCCCGGTGCCATTGAGTTGGGCGAAGAGCTGGGCGCCATTACCGCCGGCGAAAGGGATGGCAAAATTGCCCCCGGCCTGCAGTATGGCAATTCGCCGCTGGAGTATCCGCAGAATTTTATCGGCGGCAAAACCCTGGTGCTCACCACCACCAACGGCACCCGCCTGCTGCACATGGCGCTGAAAAACGGTGCCACCGAAGTCATCACTGGCGCCTTTGCCAACCTGAGTGCCGTATGCGATCATTTGGTAGCCAGTGGTAAAAACGTCATCCTCGGTTGCGCTGCATGGAAAGACCGTGTCAACATGGAAGACAGCCTGTTTGCCGGAGCCGTGGTTAGCCGGGTACGCCAGCATTTTCAGGTGTTTTGCGATGCCAGCCTGGCGGCAGAAACACTGTACACTACCGTAAAAGACGACCTCTGGAATTATACCAAACAAACCACGCACTACCATCGCTTGGCATCGTATGGGTTGGAAAAAGACATGGAGTGGTGTATCACCCACGACATTGCCAATGTGCTGCCTGTGTATGAGGATGGCGCCTTGATTGCCAAAGCATAACGCAATCCTATTTGTGATTCGCTCTATTTCCATATCCGATTATTTTCAGCAGTATAGCCACGGCTTGCTGCTGGATGTGCGTAGCCCCGGCGAATACGAGCATGCACACATACCGGGTGCCCAGTCGCTGCCTTTGTTTACCAACGACGAACGCAAAGTGGTGGGCACGGCCTACAAGCAGGAGAGCCGCGAAAAAGCCATCAAAATAGGGTTGAAATATTTTGGCCCGAAGATGGTGAAGATGGTGGAGGAAGTGGAGCGGTTGAAGGCGGAGGTTAAGGATAAGGTTGAGGGAGAACCGTCGGTGAATGATTTTCCGATAGTGGTGCATTGCTGGCGGGGCGGTATGCGTAGTGCGGGTGTGGCCTGGTTGCTCGATTTGTATGGCTTTGAGGTGTACACGATTAAAGGCGGTTACAAATCGTTCCGGCACTGGTGCCTGCAGCAGTTGGATGCATCGCATACCATGCGCATCATTGGTGGCTACACCGGCAGTGGCAAAACCGAACTCTTGCATGCCCTGGCCAGTAGGGGAGAATACATTATTGACCTGGAAGGACTGGCCAGCCACAAGGGTTCAGCCTTTGGCAACATCAACATGCCGCCGCAGCCTTCGCAGGAAATGTTTGAAAACAAACTGGCCATGGCGCTGGCTGCTGCCAAGGGTCGTACCATTTGGATGGAAGATGAAAGCCAACGCATCGGCGATGTCAACATGCCCTTTGGTTTTTTCAAAAAAATGCGGTCTGCCCCTTTGTATTTCTTCGACATTCCTTTTGATGAACGCCTCGATTACATTGTAAAAGATTATGGCAAAGGCGATATAGAAAAACTGGTGAATGCCATCATTCGCATCCAAAAAAGATTGGGTGGGCTGGAGGCGAAAAACGCCATTCAATGCCTGCTGGAGCAAGACATCCGCGGTTGCTTTGCTATTTTGCTGCGCTACTACGACAAGTGGTACCTCAAAGGCCTCGATCAACACCGCATAGATGTGGGCGACAGGTTGACAAACCTTACACTGCCAACCACCAATGCTATGGCCAATGCCACGGCATTGCTGCAGGTGTTGTAGTCATTAGAACCACTTTTCCATAGATAAAGCTTGTAACGTCCTTCTTTATGCATAAAGAAAACCGGAAGTTTTTTTGAATCAACTAATTGTGTTATCAACTATTCTTGTACCACAAAACTTACTATGGAAAGCAATTGCTCAAATTGTGGAGCTATCATCACACAAAATTTCTGCGCCAACTGCGGCCAAAAAAAATTCAAACGTATTGACAAGAAATATCTTTTTGATGAGTTGCAGTATACAGTGCTACACACCAACAAAGGGTTTTTATATTCGGTAAAAAGACTGATTCAAAATCCGGGTAAAACGGCCCGCACTTTTGTGGATGGCAACAGGGTGAATCATTACAAGCCCATATTACTGGTGTTTGTTTTGAGTGGTATTTCTGCCTTTATTTCCTTCAAGCTTATTGGGTTCAACCACATTATGGAGAGCTATTACGAACAGCAAAAATTGGCTTCTCCAATGATGAAAGACTTCAACACTATCTGGAGTACTTATAACTCCCTCATTATGCTCCTGTTGATACCGCTGTTTTCAGTGTTTACTTTTTTGTTTTTTCGAAAATGGGGGCATAACTTCTACGAGCATGTGGTTATGAATGCCTACATTCTTGCTTTTTACACTATTTGCTCTATTGTATTGGTGTATCCGATTTTATACCTGGTAAAAGATAACACCGCCACTTTTTTTACTATCACATCATATAGCATACTTTTTGTGCCGGCTGCTATGAGCTGGTTCTACAAAGGTTTTTATCCTGAGAAAAAGTGGTTGCCAATCATTGGCCGGGTACTGTTGGTCAATATCTCCCTTTTTCTGGTATATCTCATTTTTGTGATTGTAGTTGGCATTGTTATAGCCATAAAACTTGGGCCGGAAGGAATGAAATACCTTACTCCGCAGTAGCGAATCTAGAAAGTGAGACCTGAGGTGAGAACTGCCTTACAAGCAAATAGCCGACAACTGTCGGCTATTTGCTTGTATTAATATCTTGAACGTAAGGCGCTTATTCTTCAGCCGCTTTTTTCTTACGGGTTGTTTTTTTTGCTGGTGCCGGCGCTTCCGCAACTTCAGCAGCCGGCTCAGCTACCGGTTCTTCAGCAGCTTCAGGCGCTTCGGCTACACTCAGTTTCAGCTCTACATTGGCGGCTTTCAATACGCCAAACCACTTCACCATTTTCTTCATGTCGCTGCCGTATACCCGCTCAAAGTCCATGTCGGGAAATACTTTTTCGAAGTAGCTACGCAGTGCTTTGCTGTCTTTGGTGTCGGGCAGGCTGGTGCCGGCTTTGTCCATGGCCTGAAATATTTCTACGAGGTTCACATTGTCCTGCACGGTATAAATTTCAATGCTTTCGAGGTGCGAAAACTGGTGAACACGGCTGCTCACAAAACGGGTGCTGCCGTCTTCCAGGCTTTTTACAATGGCGCCATCGTTTTTAGAAGAAACCAGTTCAAACAAACCGCCGAGGCCGGTTACCGAAATAATTCTGTTATAATCCATGTGTCGATTTTTTGAAAGAATGGGGCGCAATGTAATACAAGATGGCTACATAAGCTACCCCCTGCTGCTGGCCGGTCACATATTAACTTACCGCTGCTTACGCTACCGCACCTATTACACATTACATTTGCACACATTTTTAAGGCAACCAATTCCTTTGCATGGAGCATCTTGAAGCGCAAATAGACAAGCAACGGCTTCCTCGCCACATTGCCATCATTATGGATGGCAACGGCCGCTGGGCGCAGGAGCAGGGGCAAGACCGGCTCTTTGGGCACTTTCACGGCGTAGAAAGTGTACGCAACATTGTGGAAGGTTGTGCCGAGCTGGGCGTGGAATACCTTACCCTCTATGCCTTCAGCACCGAAAACTGGGACCGCCCCGAATACGAGGTGAACGGCCTGATGGAATTGCTGGTAGACACCATTCGCCGCGAAACCGAAACACTGAACAAAAACAATATTAAACTCCACGTAATAGGCGACCGCCGCATGCTGAGCGAAGCCGTAAACAAGGAGCTGGATGAAAGCCTGGAAATAACGGGGCAAAATACCGGTCTCAACCTCATTATGGCCCTGAGCTATAGTGGCCGCTGGGAGCTGGTAAATGCCGTACGCAACATAGCTGCCGACGTAGAAGCCGGCCGCCTGAAAGCCGCCGAAGTAGACCAGGCTACCCTGCAGCAATACCTCTGGACCAGCGAGTACCCCGACCCGGAACTGATGATCAGAACCTCGGGCGAATACAGGATCAGCAACTTTTTGCTGTTTCAGCTGGCCTACGCAGAGCTGTACTTTACCAACACACGCTGGCCCGATTTCAGAAAAAAGCACCTGTACGAAGCCATTCTCGATTTCCAAAACCGGGAACGCCGCTTTGGCAAAACCAGTGCTCAAATAACCAACGACCCGCTGTAGCCCTTGTACCGCAATCGTTTTGCTGAAACCGACACATACTTTTGATACGTCCCTTTTAACATTGACTTACCATCAAAGCCAGTAATTTGCCGTCTTTGATCGCAAGCGATAAACCAACTGAAACCTTTTTGTTGCATGTCCTTTAATAAATGCGGGTACTGCCTGCTGGCTGTTTTGATGATGTTTGGTGCCATAGCGGTACAGGCGCAGGATACCACTGCTGTATCGGTAGATCCGGAACTGGAGAATATTTTTTCGCAAAAATCGCCCAAGGAATATATCGTTGGCTCCGTAGTAGTTACGGGCAACAAATACTTTGACAACGCTTTGCTGCTCTCTATTGCCAACCTTAATGTGGGCGATAAAATTGTGATTCCGGGTGGCGATAATTTTAGCCGTACCATCAACAACCTTTGGTCGCAAAACTATTTCAGCAACGTTACCATTTACATTACCCGCCTCGAAAAGCCCAACAAGCTGCACCTGGAAATTGAAGTACAGGAAAGGCCACGTTTGCAAAAGTTCACCTTCAACGGAGTGAAGAAAAGCGACGTTGAAGACCTGCAAACAAAATCGGGTTTGGTAGCTGGCCGTATCATTACCGAAAACAATAAGCAACTGGCTATTGATGCCATTGTGAAATATTATCAGGAAAAAGGTTTCCGCAACATTGATGTGAAAGTGGCCGAAGTGCCAAGTACTACCGTGCCCAATGCCTCTGACCTGGTGTTTGATATCAACAAGGGCAAAAAGGTAAAAGTGGGCGACATCTACATTGGTGGCAATACCGAAGTGCCTGAGCTGCGGGTAAAACGCCAAATGAAGGGCACCAAAGAAACAACCCGCATTACGCTGTACCCTGCCAAAGACACGCCGCTCCTGGCCGAAAAAGAAACCGTAAGCATCGATAAAATTTTGGAGAACCAGGGCTTTTTGCAACCAACGGTTATCAAAAACAACCTCGATCCATACTTCCGCTTCAAACTGTTTAGCAGCGCCAAGTTCGACGCTAAAAAATATGAAGAAGACCGTGAAAAAATTCTTGATTATTACAATACCCTTGGCTACCGCGATGCCCGTATTGTAAAAGATACCATCTACGACAATAGCCGAGGCAACCTGAATGTAGAGCTGCTGATGAGTGAAGGCCGGCAGTACTATTTTGGCAAAATGGTATTTCGAGGTAATACCAAGTTTTCCGACTCTCTTTTGCAGGTGCTTATTGGCATCAACAAAGGTGATATTTACAACAAAGAAACCCTGGACAAAGCCTTGGGTAAGCAAATGAGTGCCGACGGTGGCACCGATATCAGTGCTTTGTATATGGATGATGGTTACCTGTTCTTTCGTGCCGAAGCCAGTGAAACAGCTGTGTACAACGATACCATCGATCACGAAATCCGTTTGTTTGAAGGACCGCAGGCTACTATCAAAAACATCAACATCAGCGGTAATGAAAAAACAAAGGAATATGTAATTCGCCGTGAACTGCGTACCATACCCGGCGAAAAATTCAGCCGTACCGATTTGATTCGTAGCCAACGTGAAATTGCCAACCTCAACTTTTTCAACCAGGAAACCATTGGCATCAATCCCGTGCCTGATATGAGTGATGGTACGGTTGATATTAATTATAGTGTAGAAGAAAAATCAAGCGACCAACTGGAACTGAGTGCCGGCTGGGGCGGTGGTATTGGTTTAACCGGTACGCTGGGTGTAACTTTCAACAACTTCAGTATTAAAAATATTTTGAAAAGAGCTACCTGGGATCCCCTGCCCAGTGGTGATGGTCAAAAACTTAGCCTGCGTTTGCAGAGCAATGGCCGTGCTTTCCGTAGCTACAACTTTAGCTTTACCGAGCCATGGTTGGGCGGCAAAAAGCGCAATTCATTTACTGTAAGCGTATTTGATACTAAGTTTTCAAATGCTTATAACTACCTCACCGGCCAGTACGAACGTACGCCGTCATCATACATTAAAACTACCGGTGCCAGCGTGGCCCTC
This sequence comes from Bacteroidota bacterium, assembly GCA_020161435.1. GTDB lineage: Bacteria > Bacteroidota > Bacteroidia > Chitinophagales > Chitinophagaceae > Phnomibacter. The sequence goes on from JAIUNV010000001.1 coordinate 705,549, forward strand.
GGTCGCCAGCTCAAATGGCCCGATGACTTCTTCAGCCTGCTCACGTCTGTAAGCTATTCCCGTTATACATTGAAGGATTACCAATTCTTCCAAGACTTCCGCAATGGGGTAAGCAATAACCTGAGTTTCAAAATTGCCTTGCAGCGGTCAAGTATAGATCAGCCTTTGTTTCCACGCAGTGGTAGCAGCTTTACTGCCAGCTTACAGTTTACGCCACCATGGAGTGTGTGGGGCAAATCAAAAGTGTATGATACACCAGAAGATCGCTATAAACTCATTGAGTTTCACAAGTGGCGCTTCAATGGTGAGTGGTATGTGCCGCTTAGCCGGCCACATGGTGCCGAACGCAACAAGCAACTGGTGTTGAAACTGGCTGCGAAATATGGCTTCATTGGCCGCTACAACAAAGACCTGGATATATCGCCGTTCGAACGCTTTCAGGTGGGCGATGCGGGCCTCAGCAACCAGTTTGCCCTCATTGGTTTTGATGTGGTGGCACACCGTGGTTATCCTGTTTATCAAACCAGCGACCCTAAAATCAACCCCGATCAGCAGGGTGCCAGCCGTTACTTCACCATCTTCAATAAATATGTGGCCGAAGTTCGCTACCCGCTTAGCCTCAACCCCAGCAGCACCATCTTTGCCCTCGGCTTTTTTGAAGCGGCCAACGGTTGGTACAGCATGAAGGATTACAACCCGTTTAAACTGCGCCGCAGTGTAGGCTTGGGTATGCGTTTCTTCCTGCCGATGTTTGGTTTGCTGGGCTTCGACTATGGTATTGGCCTCGACAGACTAACGCCCGGCAACGGTATAAAAGATGCCACCCGCTTTACATTTATGCTGGGCTTCGAACCAGAATAAACACTCCATTTTCCCACAGCTTAACGCTTTGCTAACCATTTTTTTCTTGCCTGTACGTATAGTAGAAGACACAACCAATAAAAACAGCGAGGCTTTAACAGCAAACCAGCCCGGCAATCTTTATTTTCATGCAACTTAAACATATGCCATGAAGCAACTTTTTGTACTACTCGCCATTGTAACCACTACCGCATTTTCTGCAGTAGCACAGCGCTATGCCATCATCGATACTCGTTACATCCTCGATAAAATGCCCGATTATGCCGAGGCTAAAAAGAAACTCGATGCTACGGCTAACATGTGGCAAAAAGAGATTGACAACAAACAGGCGGAGCTCGAAACCATGTACCGCAATTTTGAAGCAGAAAAAGTAATGCTGAGCCCTGAGCTCATTAAAAAGCGGGAAGACGAACTCTTTAATAAAGAAAAAGAAGTACGGGATTTGCAAAAGAAACGCTTCGGTTTTGAAGGCGACCTTTTTGCCGAACGCCAGAAGCTCATCAAACCTATACAGGACAAAGTGTATACCGCTGTGCAGAAGCTGGCTGTAGCCCGTTCGTACGATTTTATACTCGATAAAAGTGAAGGCATTACTGTTATATTTGCCGACCCAAAACTGGACAAGAGCGAAGACGTGCTTCGTGAATTGGGTGTAAAGTCCAACTAAATCTTTCAAACAACATAACAAGAAAAACAATCAAGCATGAAAAAGGTATTGGTGGTTGCAGTGGCCCTCCTCGGCTTTATGGTAACCGGAACCCAACAAGCTGCTGCACAAACTGCACCTAACAAGTTCGGCTACTTCGATCTGGAATATGTACTGGGTCAAATGCCCGGCATTGAAAAGATTGACACGCTGATGCAAAGCTTTGAACGTGACTCACTGAATGTAGAATATCAGTTTGAGCTGGAAGAACTGCAACGTATGGATAGCACCCTGAAAGCAGACAGTGCCAAAATGCCCGCCCGTTTATATCAGCAGCGCCAGCAAGAGCAAATTCAACGCTACTACAAGTTGCAAAACTGGCAGCAATACAGCCAGCAGGTAATGCAGGCCAAGCAGCAAGAGCTGATGGCCCCTTACCTCAACAAAGTGTTGGAAGCATTTCAGGCTGTTATTGCCGATGGCAAATACACCTATGTATTCAAGCGTGAAACATTGTGGCAAGCTCCTCCTGCCGACAACCTGATTCCGCTGGTAGCTAAGAAACTCGGCATCAAACTGCCCGTTGACCCCAACGCTCCGGCCGAAGAAACGAAGCCAGCTCCTAAGCCAGCTGCTCCAGCTAAGAAGAACTAAGCCATTGGCAAACACATAAAAAAAGCGACCTCATTTGAGGTCGCTTTTTTGTTTACTGCCTGATGACTACCGATGTGCCCACAGGTACTATCTGGTACAGCTCATTCAAATGGTCGTTGCGCATACTAATGCAGCCCTGTGTCCACGGCTGCAGGTTTTCTACCGCCCATTCTTCATGCGGCCAGGTGCCATGTATACCAATATCGCCACCTATTTTGGCACTTGGTGGAATGATACCGGCCTTTTTGCGGGCCTCAAATTTGGCATAGTCTTGTTTGGTGGGATAATCTATCCGCATAAACTTGTTCCATTTTTTATGCGGGTACTTACTGGTGATTTTGAAGCTGCCCTCCGGCGTACGGCGGTCGCCTTGGTACAACTTGTCACTAATGTCGTTGTTGCCAAAGGTACAGGGCCATTGTACCAACCAGTCCGATTGGTCGTAGAGCGTAATGGTGTTTTCGCTTTTGTCTACCACAAGGTACAGTACTGACCCCGTAGAAAAAGAAGAAACCTGCAGGGCCGCAAAGGCCAGCAGGCCACCTAGGTGAAGCATTCTGAAGCGCATAGTGTAGGCTGTTTTTCACATCAATGAATGGCACACTAACGCAGCCAATAATTGGGCCAATATGCAAACGCTGCTTCAATATTTATTTTAGGAAAATGGTAACGCTACTGCAACAGCAATAACCAAGGCGCCAATCTTATTTGCCTTCCTGTTCCTTCCACATTTGGTTGAAGGTTTTGGCAGAAAAATCCAGTGGAGCATGTTGCTTTTTCCAATCGCTGAAAAGGCCGTTGACCACTTTGTTTTTAAGTGAACCATTGCCCATGTTCATCATGGTGCGGCTGAGGCTGGCAGTTTTCCAGGCCTTCCATGCCAGGCGTTCGCTGAGTTTGCTTTCGCCCTGTGTTACTGCCTCGTGGCGGTTGTGCAGCAGCAGTTCATGAAGGTTGATGCGTACCGGGCAAACTGCTGTACAGTTGCCACACAGGCTGCTGGCATAGCTCAGGTGTTTATAATTGTGCATGCCTTGCAGCCATGGCGTAATTACTTTGCCAATAGGCCCGCAGTAAGTAGTAAGGTAGCTGTGGCCGCCAATGTTTTTGTACACGGGGCAGGCATTGAGGCAGCTACCACAACGAATGCAATACAAGGCTTCGCGGCTTTTTGCATCGGCCAGCAGGTTGGTGCGGCCATTGTCGAGCAGTATCACAAACATTTGGGTGGGGCCATCACTTTCGTTGCTTTGCCGGGGGCCACTCACCAGGCTGTTGTACACTGTTACTTGTTGCCCCGTGCCATAGGTGCTGAGCAGGGGCCAAAACAGCGGTAAATCGTGTATCGATGGAATACATTTTTCAATACCCACAATAGCAATATGGATATTGGGAAAGGCGCAGCTGAGGCGGGCATTGCCTTCATTTTCTGTAAGCGCAATACTGCCGGTATCGGCTACTATAAAGTTGGCACCGGTGATGCCTACTTCTGCCTGCACATATTTTTGGCGGAGTTTGTAGCGGGCCACCTGTGTAAGCTGCTCGGGGCTCAGGTTGGGCTCGCAGCCCAGTTTGTTGGCAAACAAGCGGGCTACATCTTCCTTGCTTTTGTGCATGGCCGGCGTTACAATGTGGTAGGGCGGTTCGCCGTCTAATTGCTGTATGTATTCGCCGAGATCGGTTTCAATGCTCTCGATACCGTTGCCTTCCAGAAAATCATTGAGGTGAATTTCTTCAGTCACCATGCTTTTGCTCTTCACCACTGTATGGCAGTCAGCTTCGCGGCAAATTTGCAAAATGGCATCCAGTGCCTGGGTACTGTCTTCGGCCCAAATCACTTTTCCGCCCCGGGCAGTAAACTTGGCTTCAAACTGTAGGAGGCTTTCATCGAGGTGCTCAATGGCCTGCCACTTGCGGTTTTTGGCCAGTTGGCGGGCCAACTCCAGCTCGGCAAACTGCGCTTTGCCCTTGGGCACAGCCGCATTGTATTTGCCAATGTTGAAGTTGATTTTGCGCCGGTGATCGAGGTCGGCGGCTTTTACGGTGCTGCGGGCAATAAATGCAGCTGCTCCTCCGGTGGAGGCATGCACATCAGCCTTGGTAGCAGTATCGGCCATGCAGCAACAGTAAAAAACGGTGATGAAAAAAGATACTATGGCCCGCCGTATTAATCAGGGCCGGCCGGCATTAGTGGTGGCCGTGGTCGCCCTTCAGACTTTCGTGCTTGCGCAGTTCGTAGAAGATGGAAATAATGCTCAGGATAGCAAACGTGAGGACACCCAAAATGCTAAGTGCCAATGCCCAACCCTGACCGTAGTCGATGCTTTTAATGAGCATCATAAAACAAAAAATGGTAAGGAGTATGGTGGTAGCAAAAAATGGAAATTTCATGACCGGAATGATTTGCTGCAAAAATAGGGGGAGAAGGGGAAAAGCCGAAAGCGAAAAGCGGAAGGCTTAACGCAAAATGCCAAAGGCGAATTGCCAAATGTCATCCTTACTTTCCCTGTATCTCAAAATAATCCTGTGCCACTGCATCTAGTGCTTCATAAAATTCCTGCCCGTATTTGCGGATGATGGGTTCTTTCAAAAACTGATACACGGGCACTTTGAGTTTCCTGCCCAGCTTGCAGGCAGGCTTGCACAATGTTTCGCGGGGTTCGTAGTTCACGTATTCTGTTTCGCCGTTTTTGCTTTGCTGTATACGTATGGGAAACAGGTGGCAGCTGATGGGCTTTTTCCAGGCTACTTTGCCATCGTTGTAAGCTTGCTCTATGCCGCATTTTACAATACCGGCGGCATCGGTAATGGCGTATACACAAATGCCTCCATTGATTGCGGGTGTTACCCAGCCAAATTCGGGGTCGTATACATAGCGGCCTTGCTTGTTTATTTCGGCTACGTGCTGTGCCGGCAGGTAAGGCAGCACTGCTTCAAATACTTCATCAATACGAGCCAGTTCTTCTTTATCTAAAGGAGCACCGGCGTCGCCATCTACACAGCAACCACCCTTGCACTTTACCAGGTCGCATACAAATTGTTCTTCTACCAGTTCGTCACTCACCAGTTTGTTATCAATAGCTATCATAGCAGTAGTTGGTTCGGTTAATTGGTTTTCCAGCGAAAGGTTTCAATCATGTGCAGCAGGTCTTGCTTCAAAAAATCGTTGACCGGTTGCAGCGAATCTTCGTTGGGCGTTACATCAAAATACAATGCACCCCGCAAAAAATGGCGGGCAGAATCTGTTACAAAAAATTGATTGGCCGTAGCGGCATTGCCACCCACTTTAAAGTACACGCCATGTACACCATTGGAAGTGTGCATTACGCTGTCATCTATAGCCGTGGCTTTGCTGGTATGCTTGTAAGTGAGGTTAAAAGCATCGTTGACGAGCTTGTCGAAATTGGATTGGCGCAAATCTTTGTAGCTGATATGGATACGGCCGTTGAACTGCGGAAAGTCGATGTTAATCCACCACGGATTTTCAGGTGTGCTGTCGAAAAAAGTGGAGTCTTTTATCACGGTTGCATATACGGGCAATTCGAATGAATAGGGATAGCCAGCCTGCTCAAAGGTTTGATATTTCTTTTCAGGAAAAGCAATGTCAAAATAGCCTTTTGGCTTGGGGGTAAACGTGCTGTTGCAAGCCCAGCTTGACACAAGCAGTAAAAGCAAACACCAATGGCGTACAGAAAATCGATGGGAGAAATGATGCATGATAATAGAACGAATGAAAGCCCGGGTCATTATTCTTCCACCGGTCTGATGGTCACTTTAATTTTTTGGATGCGGTTTTTATTGACCTCGAGAATAGTAAAATCAAAATCGCCAACGGTAATGATAGTATTTTGCTGTGGTATTTCGCCCGATACTTCGAGCACCAAACCTGCCAGCGAATCACTCTCGCCTTTTACTTCATCAAAAGTATCGGGGCTGAGTTGCATAATGCGGCACACATCGTTGAGCATGGTTTTGCCTTCAAACACAAAATTGAGGTCGTCAATTTTGCTGTTGATGGTTTCTTCTTCGTCAAACTCATCTTTGATTTCACCAATAATTTCTTCGAGAATATCTTCCATGGTAATGATGCCGCTTGTGCCGCCAAATTCGTCTACCACTACTGCAAAGTGTGTTCTCTTTTGCTGAAACTCCTGCATCAAATCTTCAATGAGTTTTTGCTCATGAATAAAGAAGGCAGGGCGCATCAGGCTGTGCCAGTCGAAATCGGGCGGTTGCTGCAGGTAGCCGAGCAAATCTTTGGTATGCATCATGCCTTTTATTTCATCCAGCGAATGATGGTATACGGGCAGGCGGCTATAGTGCAGTTCTTCTACTTTCTTTTTTACTTCTTCAAAGTTGCTGTCGAATGAAAGGCCGTGCACATCCAACCGGGTTTTCATGACCTGCTTTACAGAGATGTTGCCAAACTTCAGCACCCCTTTCATGATGTTTTTTTCTTCTACCGATGCATCTTCTTCGTTGGTCAAATCAATGGCATGGTTCAGCTCTTCAATGCTGGCTGCGGTTGATCGTTGGCCAAGTTTTCTTTCAATGCCATCGCTCAGGTTTACCATATATCCGGCTATACGGTTAAAGAGCAGGTAAATGGCTTCTACCATCCAGCTGATATCTTTTGCAAAACGGATATTGTTTTGCGCAGCAAATGATTTGGGCAATACTTCGGCAAACAATAAAATGATAGCGGCAATGAGCAGCACTTTGGTAGCCAGCAGCCACCAAATGTTTTGCATTTCCAGGTACTTGTCTATCAAAAAATTACTGATGATGACAATACCAATATTGGCAATGCTGTTGGCCATCATGAGTGAGCCCAACAACACTTTGGGCGATTCCAGCAGCGATATGATGCGTTTATAGCCCGGCTGACTTTTTGTTTTCAGCAGGTTGATGTCTTTGAACGTGAGGGAAAAAAAAGCCACTTCGGCACCAGATGCGCAAAACGACAGGAAAAGCAATGCCAGCAGCAATATCACCAGCGTGGTGGTGAGTTCGGTAGTAATGAGCAGCAATGGCCCGAGGGCCGGTAAATGATCCAATAGAAACAAATTGGTGAATAATAATATGAAGCTAAGCATCATACATGGATTAGCGGCAAAGTAACGGTCATTGCTGCCGGCACTTAGCACCAACGGCAAAAATAACATTCCATCCTCAATAGCCAGAGAGGTCGGGGCCATCGGTGTTGGGCGGTATGTCGCTGCCACTAAAATTGTCGATGCCTTCGGGGCCGAAGCCTTGCCCCTGAGCAAAACTGCCATCACCCCGCTTGTCGAGCATAATCAGGTTTTCGCCGACTATTTCAGTGGCAAATTTTTTATGTCCTTCTTTATCTTCCCATGTGCGGGTTTTCAGGCGACCTTCAATATATACCAGGCTTCCTTTGTGCAGGTATTTTTGCGCCAGCTCAGCCAATCCACGCCACAGTACTACCATGTGCCATTCGGTTTGGCTTACCAGTTTGCCGGTTTTATCCTTGTAAGATTCGGTGGTTGCCAACGGAAATTTTGCAACAGTCACATTGCCTTCCAACACTTGTGTATCGGGTTCTTTTCCCAGGTTGCCAATCAGGGTTACTTTGTTTACGCCTCGCATAGGTTCATTCTTACTTTACCGAAATAGTTATCTCTTTAAAGTTAGTTTTTTTATGCAAAAACGAAACCCGGCCACCCTTTTTAAAACAAGTTGGTTTGCGTAACGGCCTCTCGTTTGTTAAGGTAGTCGCGAATGACTTTGGGAAAAGCCAGCTTGGCAATAGCTGATTCATTTACCCATTGTGCACCGGGCACAGCTACAGCTCCATCTACTGTGCACTCTACAAAGTGGGCATAAATGGTTTGGTGCGTAAGCAGCTGCCTGAAAGGACCATTTGCTGCTACAACCGCAGTGGTTGCAGGCAATAGCTTGCGGGCTTTTTTTAAATATTGTTCATTGGTGGTAAATGCCGAAGCTGCTTCTTCTGCCAGTATGAATTCATGCAAGCCCTGCCAAATGTCTTTGTCATTTCTTTGGCGTACTAAGGTTTGCTGTTGGTACCGAAAAATGAAATAGTAAAAGTGGCGGTCTTTCTTGATGAGCTTTTTCGATTTTACCGGCAGGCTTTCTACCCGCTGATGTACAAAAGCGATGCATTTTTTTTGCATGGGACATTGCAGGCATAATGGGGCAGCAGGCTTGCAAACAGTAGCGCCAAAGTCCATGATGGCCTGGTTGTAGGCGGCAGGCTCATGTTGTGCCAAATGTGCATCGGCTTCTTGTGTAAAGCGTTCTTTGCCGGCGGTTGTATCGAAAGGTTCATCAATGCCATAAAAGCGGGCCAACACCCGAATAACGTTGCCATCTACCACGGCATGCGGCAGGCTAAAGCCAAAACTGGCAATGGCGGCGGCAGTGTAAGGGCCTACCCCTTTCAGGCTCAAAATATCGGCATAGTTGCCGGGGAAATGACCGCCAAACTGTTGCATTACTTGTCGGGCTGCAGCCAGCAGGTTGCGACAGCGGCTGTAGTAGCCCAGTCCTTCCCACAGCTTAAAAACTGCATCATCTTCAGCCGCCGCCAGCTCGGCAATGGTTGGGTAAGCGGCTATAAAACGCAGGTAGTATGCCAAGCCCTGCTCTACCCGGGTTTGCTGTAAAATAATTTCGGAGAGCCAGATTTTATAAGGATCTTTTTCGCCCTTCCAGGGCATGCTGCGCTGGTTGTGGTGGGTATGCCAGTGCAGCAACGTTTGGGTGAACCATGGCTGGCTGGTGTAACCTTTTTTGCGGGATGAAGCAGTAGCAGAAGATGTGGGCATACAGTACAATTACAGCAAGGGTACAAATTCGTTCAAATAAGGCGTTTACCTTTGATAATGAAATATTTACAAAAAACGATTCCAATTATTGCAATTCACGTTTTCCTGTCTTACTTTTAATGACAAACCGTTGTAAATCATTCTGAATCATGCGCAAATCAGACCTCATCAACCAAATTGCCGATAAAACCGGTATTCCCAAAGTGGATGTTTTGGTGACACTCGAAACCATGTTTAAAGAGGTGAAGGAAAGTCTTTCCAACGGGGAAAATATTTACATCCGTGGGTTTGGCAGTTTCATTACCAAAAAACGGGCAGCCAAAATTGGCCGCAACATCAAACGCAATGTAGCAGTAGAAATTCCGGAGCATTTTATTCCTGCATTCAAACCCAGCAAAGAGTTTGTGGCAGAAGTTAAATTGAAGACGAGTGGCAAAAGCGACGCCGCCGAATAGCCCAGCCATATACCTTTGCCCCCGGCCCAACCAATGGGCAGAGGGATATGAATAAGACGCAAAAAATTACAATCGTATTGGCCCTCGCTGTTACAGCGGGGCTTTATTATTTTGGTAGTACTGTAGGGCCCAAAAAGCCGGCGGCAAATGCCACAGCAAAGGCCGACACCAGCCACAACCACGACCCGCTTGACCTGGAAAAAGTACGTGCCGGTGCCATGAGCCAACTGAGCCAGGCCCAGCAGCAGTACATCAATACATTGGAAAACACAGTGAGCCGTGGCGATGTAAAAGGTCAGCAAGCCGCTGCACACCGCAGCCTGGCCAGCTTCTGGAAAGACTCTGTGCCCAGCCCCGTTCTGCATTTTAAGCATCTGTCGTTGGCTTCCGAATTGGATAATACCGAAAAAAGTCTCACATTTGCCGCCCATTCCATTTTAGGCTATCTGCCGTATGCCCATAATCATTTGGAGCAAGAGTGGCTGGCCAACAGAGGAATGGAGTTGTTTGACAAGGCTTTTTCCATCAACCCCAACAATGATTCAACCATTGTAGGACAGGGCGGATGTATAATGTATGGCGCCATTACCCCCGACGGGCCAATGGCTGGTATAATGAAAGTGAGGTCTGTAGCTGAGAAAGATTCAACCAACGTGTTTGCCCAATATATGCTGGGCATAGGCGGTATGAACAGCAATCAGTACGATAAAGCCGCTCTTCGTTTTGCCAAAGTAGTACAAGCACAACCCGACAATTTGGAGGTATGGTTTAAACTGGCCGAAGCTTATGAGCTGGCGGGTATGACCAAAGAAGCCATCAACAGCTACGAAACCATTGAACGAAAAGTAACAGTGCCGGAAATGAAAGCAGAAATCCGGAAACGGATTGAGCAACTGGCCAAGGCCGGTACCGGCAAATAGTTACTGTTTCATATTTAGAACTAATAAAATCATTGAACTATGCCTTGCGGTAAAAAAAGAAAGCGTCATAAGATTGCGACTCACAAACGTAAAAAGCGTTTGAGAAAGAATCGTCATAAGAAGAAGAACAAATAATCAGCTCTTTTTCTACGTGCATTTACCTGCCTGTACTATTACGGGCAGGTAAATGTTTTTCTGGTTTATTCTGTTGCCTGCCTGTTTCACCCGTGCATATTATCCCCCAATAAAGTACCAAACATGCAGCAGGTCTCAGGGACTTGCCATGCACCTAATTCAAACACAAACTGATTGCACTTTGTGAACAAAGAACTAATTATTAATGCAGCACCACAGGGGGTTGAAATTGCATTACTCGAAGACAAAAAACTGGTAGAACTACACCGCGAAAACACCGAAAATCCCTTTGGTGTCGGCGATTTGTACCTTGGCAAAGTAAAAAAACTGATGCCAGGCCTCAATGCAGCTTTTGTAGATGTAGGTTTTGAAAAAGACGCTTTTTTGCACTACACCGATTTGAGTCCATACGCCAAAAGCCTGCTCAAGATCACCCAGATTTGCCAGGAATGGAAAGCCAAAGAACCTTACGATTTCAGCCGGTTTAATGTAGAACCCGAAATTGTAAAAACAGGGAAAATAACCGAAGTGCTCAATGGCAAGCCCAATATTTTGGTGCAAATTCTAAAAGAGCCCATTGCTGCCAAAGGCCCCCGTTTGAGTTGCGAAATTTCGTTGCCCGGTCGTTTTGTGGTGCTTACTCCTTTCAACGACATCGTAGCCGTTTCCAAAAAAATTCATACCAGCGACGAACGCCGCCGGCTCCAGAAAATTATAGAATCCATCAAGCCCAAAAACTTTGGGGTGATTGTGCGTACTGCTGCAGAAGGTAAAAACACCGCCGAGCTGCACGACGATCTCAACCAACTGGTAGCTAAGTGGAAACAAATTCAGCAAAACCTGCAAGGCGCAGCTGTACCTTCCAAAATTTTGAGTGAGCAGGATAAGGCTACGTCTATTCTTCGTGATTTGCTCAGCCCCGATTTCAACCGCATTGTTGTCAATGACAAAAATATTTACAACGATATCCGCCAGTATTTGGTGCGTATTGCACCCGAAAAAGCAGACATCGTACAGTACTATCAAAGTGGCTCACCTGTTTTTGATACTTACGCAGTAACCAAACAGGTGAAGGGCTCTTTCGGTAAAACAGTAAGTATGCCCAGTGGCGCTTATCTCATAGTAGAAGCCACAGAAGCACTACACGTAATAGATGTAAACAGCGGTTACAAAAGCAGCAGCAACAATCAGGAAGAAAACAGCCTGCAGACCAATTTGGAAGCAGCAGAAGAGATAGCCCGCCAGCTACGCCTCCGCGATTTGGGCGGCATTATTGTGGTTGACTTCATTGATATGAAGCTGCCCGAAAACAAAAAGAAGCTGGCCGATGCCATGGAAGGCTTCATGCGTACCGACCGTGCCCGCCACAGTATTTTGCCCATCAGCCGTTTTGGATTGATGCAAATTACCCGCCAGCGGATGAAGCCCGAGGTAGACATTAAAACCGATGAGCTGTGCCCCAGCTGCGGTGGCTCAGGTAAAATCAGCAGTACACTGGTACTGGAAGATGAGATTCGCAAGAACCTCGACTACCTCATTACACACGGCCACAAAAACCTGGTGTTAATGGTGCATCCAATTATGGCGGCCTATTTGCAAAAAGGTTTTCCCAGCAAGCGGATGCAGTGGAGCCTCAAACACAAACAATGGATTAAAATTCAGGAAAGCAATACGCTGCACCTGGTTGATTTCAAGTTCCTCGATCAGGACCATGAAGAAATAAAGCTGTAAAAGCGTATTTACTTTCAGCTCAAAAACAACGAGGGCACAAAGAAGATTAACCTGCTTTGTGCCCTCGTTGCATGTAAACTATCGTGCTTGCAGTTATGCTTTCGACTGCAGGTACTTGTGAAACCAAAATGGCCCGAATGGAACCACCGATGCAGCGCAGGCCAATACAAATGTCCGCATACTCCAGTTAAAGGTTTCTTTACAGAGATAAGCTACAGCTAAGTAGCCCACAAACAATACACCATGCGCCATGCCTACTATGGAAACGGCTTTGGGCATGCCCGCCATATACTTGAGTGGCATGGCTATTCCCAGCAATACAATAAATGAAATGGCTTCTGCCAACCCGACGGCGTAAAAAATTTTGTTGAGGCTTTGCTTCATGATGAAAGAATAATGGCTGCAAATGTGCAGCATTTATTTTGCTGTAGGCAATGGGTAGTAGGTATCGAGCAAAAACAGATAAGGTGCCAGCATGTGGTGTACAAAATAATTTTTACCATCAAACACAAACTTGCTGCGGTAAGCATCATTTGTGGCTAATATAACAGGGTTGCCGGTGGTGGCATAGTTCATGCTGCCTGCCAGCGTGGGTTTGGCAAATCCAGGCAAAGGCTTTGCTGCCAGCTTGTACAGTTTTTTACCGAGGTATTTTTCAAATCGCCTCGAGGCTTTGTTACTGCTGCGGGTGAGTTTGCCATATACACTGTTGAGAAACAACCGCACCACAAACTTTTGCTTTCGAATGGAACTCTTGGCATTGCTCAGCGGGTTTACTGCATTGTAATCGTTGATGGTTTGCAGCGACACCGGTGTTTCGGGCACCCAGTCGGCATCGATGATCACCCGAAAGCCCATTTGCCCACGGCTTATAAAATCGAAATCATACGCATAGTATTGATTGCCCGGTTTGGGGGCGGCACTTGCATATGTTTTTAGCCGTACGGCTTTATTCATAGTAGCATAGTGATAGTGCAAAAATGAAGTAGTGAGAAAAGATAACGCACCACCCTGGCTATGGCCCGCTATCATCAGCTCGTGGTGACCGGCCTGCACCAGGCTATCCAATGTGGGCAGTACTTCTTTCATCAGAAAGCCCACACCTGTGAGCCAACCCACATGCACAGTGGCTTGTGGATTGTTGGCCAGCTTGTACACAAATGTGTAATCGTTACTCAGCTGCAGGCTACCAGTTGCTGGCACCATGCCAGCGTAAAAATTTTCTAGCCAGCTCTCCATTTTGTTGACAGTGCCGCGAAGTTGCAGTACCACCACGCCGTCTTTGCGCAGGTAAATGCCACACTTATTATACAAACCAACTTCTTTGGAAATGCGCAGTGTTCGATAGCTGTCTTTTTCCAACTGCACGGGTGGCGTTTGCTGCATGCTGTCTTTCAGTCCATAAAACTGAAGCCACAGCATGTCGGCATATTCCTTCCTGTCGAAACCTGGTTGTAATTGTTGTGCCAGCAGTGGCTGACACGATAACAGCACTGCTATTAAAAATGCATAGCGACGAAAAGGGGTGAGCATGATGTTGTGTTTAGTCAATTAAAATAAAGGATTCTGCGGAGCTGGCAAGGTTTCGTGGTTGCTTATTATTCGACAAATGCGCTGCAGTTTGGGTTCAAATTAGCTTTGCTTTTGTAAACCGAGTCATTAGAAGCGGTACTTTTACGACTCAAATTGTTTGCGTATAAATCACTTAAAATCTTGCACATGAAAAAACTGTTGTTGGCCGCTTTGTTTGCTCTGCCTGTATTGTTTGCCGCTGCACAAGCCAAGCCCGAATGGAAAGAAATGAAAGACTTTCATACGGTAATGAGCCAAACATTTCACCCCGCTGAAGAAGGTAAACTCGACCCAATTAAGAACCGTATTGGTGAAATGATAGACCTTGCCAAAGCCTGGCAAAAAAGCAACCCGCCTGCTGAGTTCAATAAGCCTGAAATCAAAGAAAATCTGAACAAGCTGATGAAAGGTGCCAAAGCACTCAACAAGCAGATCAAAGCTGGTGCTGATGATGCTGCCATCACCAAGCAACTGACTGCACTGCACGATGTGTATCACGATATCGTTGGTCTTTGCAAAGACGAAGGCAAACACTAATTCATGTTGCTTTCGCATAAAAAAATGCACTCCGGTCGGGGTGCATTTTTTTATGTAGCTGAATTGGATTGTTATGCTTCCAGCAAAGGATCTATGTGGCTGCAAATGCGGCCAAAAATTTCATCGATTGTTCCTTCACCTTCTACACGGCTTACTTTATCCTGGTTTTGATAATATCCGGCTACAGGTAAGGTCTCATTTTTGTACACTGCCTGGCGGTTGCGCTGTATTTCCGGGTCGGCATCATCAAGGCGGCCACTGGTTTTGGCACGGCCTACCAGTCGGTTGATGAGCTCTTCTTCATTCACCATCAAAAACAACACGGCATGAATGGCTGTTTTTTTCAGCGTCAGCAGTTTGTCCAGCGCTTCGGCCTGAGCAATGGTGCGGGGAAAGCCATCGAAGAGAAAACCCTTTGCTTCGGGGTTGGCATCGAGGGCAGAGCTAATCATGCCTACCACTACTTCATCGGGTACCAACTGGCCTTTTTCAATCAGGCTTTTGGCTTCGTTGCCGAGTGGGGTGCCGGCCTTCATTTCTTTGCGCAGCAGGTCGCCGGTGCTCAAATGAATCAGACCATATTTTTCAATCAGTTTTTCACTTTGGGTGCCTTTGCCGCTACCCGGAGGGCCAAAAAGAACGAGGTTGAACATGATGTTTGCGATGCTTGAGCCGCGAATATAACACCGCTTAGGAAATGTTTAACAGACCTTAGTCACCTACAAAATTTCTGTTAAGCGTACCTCCATTTATTGAACAGTATTCAATGAGCATTGTAATATTTACAGTATGAAAAACGTAGGCTTACTTTTGGTTTTATCGGTGTGCTGTTTCAGCTGCTCCTTTTCGCAGGCCGATTCAAAAACCAGTAAATCAGCAAAAATGGAAAACGAAAAACCCACGAATAATCCGGTGTACAACCGCGTAGATAGTGGCAAGGTTAACCTCACCGAGGCCGAATGGAAAAAGATTCTACCGGCTGATGTGTACTACATTGCCCGCCAAAAAGGTACCGAACGCCCCTGGACAAGCAAGTTTGAAAACTTCAAAGAAATTGGCACTTATTACTGCCTGGCCTGCGGCAATCCGCTGTTTAAAAGCGATACAAAATTTGACAGCGGTTGCGGCTGGCCCAGTTTTTACGAGCCCATCAGCAAAGGCGCTATCATTTACACCCCCGACCATTCGCATGGCATGACCCGCACCGAAGTACAGTGTGGCCGGTGCAAAGCTCACCTGGGCCATGTGTTTGAAGACGGACCGCCACCTACTGGTTTGCGGTATTGCATCAACGGGGTGATTCTTGATTTTGAAAAAGCCAAAGAAGCCGAAAAGAAGGCGGGTTATAACAAGCCGGCCGGAGAATAATATTCGCAGTGTGGCGAATGGGATAGTGTGTGTGGCGATGAAAAAGGGTTCTGTCTTCGGGCAGGACCTTTTTTAATACCGGATGCTGTGCGCCATGCATTCAAACACATTAAGAGCTACAGTTGCCGCCTGTTCGTTTTTCCATTGTTTGGCATCATTGTAAGCCAAAGGCTTCGTGCCAATATTACCATACAATGCAGCCACGCAAATCAACAGGGTTAGGCCTTGCCAAAACATACGCATGGTTTTATTGTCGCTGCCTTTTTTTACCCCAATCACATGGTGTAGCAAGCGGTGTAGCAAATACATGAGCCAGCCGCCTATGCCAATGAGTAACAGTATAATGACCCACGGCGCATCGGTCATTAGCTTTTTATCTGCCGCTTGCTGGCGGATGAGTTCGTGAAAGGTTTCGCCGCTGGCATGCTGGTTGTAGGCAATGAGGTTGGCTACATCAAAGCCGTACAATAAGAGAAGGAGCGAACTGAAAATGGTAAAAACGATGATGCCAAACTTTTTGCCGGCACTGCTTTTAAACAAATGCAATGAACCGCTAAAACTGGCCAGCAACACGGGAAATGTAAACAGGCTTACATAACGCAAATCGTACTTGAAACCCAGCCACAACAATTGACCCACACTGGCTGGCGCCGGCTCGGGGGCAAACAATGCAAGTACAAACAATCGGTAAGCCATCATGAGCAACAGCATCACCAGCATAGTAGCCAGTATCCACGCTATTGACTTTGGCATTTTAAGCATAGACATCCGCACAAATGTACGTGCATTGCCATATGCCAGCCCTTGCCTTTTTGATGAGTGCAACAACACAGACTAACGATTGTTAGTTTTATTATTGCACTTCAATTGCTTGCCTTATGAAAACGCTGCACAACTATGTACTTGGCCAATGGATACCAGGCGATGGCGATGGTCAGCTGCTGTACAATGCAGTAACCAATGAGCCTATTGCCACGGCTTCTACCAAAGGCATTCCTTTTGCCGATGTACTACAGTACGGCCGATCTGTAGGTAATCCTGCCCTGCGCAACATGACTTTTCACGAACGTGGATTGATGCTGAAAGCCCTGGCCCTGTACCTGCGGGAGCACCTGGATGAATTGTACGCCATCAGCTACCAAACCGGTGCCACCCGTGCCGATAGCTGGGTAGATATTGAAGGTGGTATCGGCAATTTGTTTGCCAATGCCAGCCTGCGGCGTAAGCTGGGCAATGAATCTTTTTACGCTGAAGGTGAAACACATTTGCTGGGTAAAAACGGCACTTTCATCGGGCAGCATTTGCTGGTGCCCAAAGAGGGTGTGGCCATTCATATCAACGCCTTCAACTTTCCGGTGTGGGGCATGCTGGAGAAAATTGCTGTCAACCTGTTGGCGGGTATGCCTGCAGTTGTAAAGCCGGCAACCGTTACCTCCTTTTTGACCGAGGCCGTGGTGCAAAAAATCATTGCCAGCGGCATATTGCCAGCGGGTGCATTACAGTTGCTTTGCGGTAGCGCCGGCGACATGCTCAATCATACCACATTTCAGGATGTGGTTACGTTTACCGGTTCTGCCAGCACTGGCATGATGCTGAAATCAAATCCGCACATCTTGCAGGAAACTGTTCCCTTTACCATGGAAGCGGATTCGCTGAACTGCATGGTATTGGGTGAAGACGTAACACCGGAGATGCCCGAGTGGGATTTGTTTGTAAAAGAAGTACGCAAAGAAATGACGCTAAAAGCCGGGCAGCGATGCACCGGTGTCCGCCGCATTTTTGTGCCTGCCAATAAGCTGGAAGCGGTACAACAATCATTGGCCAAAGCACTGGCTCAAACGGTGATTGGCAATCCGCTGAATGACAAAGTACGCATGGGCTCTCTCGCCGGACAATCGCAACGGCAAGAAGTGAAAGCACAGGTACAAACACTAATGCAACATGCCAGCATAGCCTACGGCACTTTGGATGATATTGATGTAGTAGATGCCAATGGAACGGTAGGCGCATTTATGAGTCCGCTCTTGCTGCTGAATACGCAACCTTTCGATGCCAGCGAAGTACACGATGTTGAAGCTTTTGGTCCCGTAAGTACCTTGATGCCTTATAATGGTTTAGACGAAGCCATTGCACTCAGTAAAATGGGGAAGGGCTCATTGGTTTCTACCATTGTTACGGCCAATCCTTCCATTGCCCGCAAATATGTGATTGGTGCTGGTACGCACCACGGCCGCATATTGGTGCTGAATGCTGAATGCGCCAAAGAAAACACCGGACATGGAAGCCCGTTGCCATTGCTGGTGCATGGCGGCCCCGGCCGTGCCGGTGGTGGTGAAGAAATGGGCGGCTTGCGTGGCGTAAAGCATTACATGCAAAGGCTTGCAGTACAAGGTTCTCCCAATATGCTTACAGCAGTCACCGGTCAATACCAACCCGGTGCCGACGGGCAGCACTCAACAGTGCATCCGTTCACCAAATACTTTGAAGAACTCAGCGTAGGCGACCAGCTCATTACCGAGCCTCGCCTGATTACTGCTGAAGACATTACCGCCTTTGCCGATTTGAGTGGCGATCATTTTTATGCTCACCTTACCAATACCGATTTTGCTGATACCATGTTTACCGGCCAGGTGGCACATGGCTATTTTATTATGAGTGCAGCTGCCGGTTTGTTTGTCGAGAGCTATCAAAAAAATCCGGTGTTGCTCAATTATGGTATTGATGAATTGCGTTTTACCAAACCTGTGTATCCCGGTGCCAGCGTGTACGTTCGTTTTACTTGTAAAGAAAAACTGCCGCAAGAAAAACGGGAAGCAACCGACATACCAAGAGGCATCGTAAAATGGTATGTAGAAATACTGGATGAGCTCAATGAGATTGTGGGTGTGGCTACTATTTTAACCATGGTAAGAAAGCGGGAAGAATAACCTGAAGCAGGCGAGTGAGACAGCATTGCCTGCTACCTTTGTATTGTAAATAACGATTGCTGTTGAGCAATCCTAAATGCTTGCCATTATGACTACTTCATCACAAGCTGGCGTGAGGTATCACGTGCACAATCATATTGCTACCGTTCAGTTTCAGCATCCGCAGAGCAACTCATTGCCTGCACATCTGCTCAATCAGTTGGCGCAAACATTTCATGCCTTGGGCAATGATGATGACTGCCGTGTGATTATTCTACAAAGCGAAGGCGGGAAAGCCTTTTGTGCCGGTGCTTCTTTCGATGAATTGATGGCCATACAAACCGAAGCAGAAGGGCTGCAATTTTTCAGCGGGTTTGCCCATGTTATCAATGCCATGCGTAAATGCAATAAGCTTATCATTGGTCGCATTCAGGGCAAATGTGTAGGCGGTGGTGTAGGTCTGGCTGCTGCTTGTGATTATGCCATTGCGCATCATTCGGCCGATGTAAAACTGAGTGAGCTGGCCGTGGGCATTGGCCCTTTTGTGGTGGGCCCTGCGGTAGAAAGAAAAATGGGTACATCAGCTTTTTCTCAACTGGCCATTGATGCCGGCAAATGGCGCAATGCCGAATGGGCCAAGCACAAAGGCTTGTTTGCCGAAGTGTACGACAACCTGGAAGATGTGGACGAAGCGGTGCATCATTTGGCCGATACGCTGGCACACAGCAGCCCGCAGGCCATGGCCGAAATGAAGGCGATGTTTTGGAAGGGTACCGAGCATTGGGATATCCTGCTTCGGGAAAGAGCCGCCATTAGTGGCAGGCTGGTGCTCAGCGATTTTACCCGCAAAGCCATTGCCGGTTTTAAGGCTGCCCGCAAATGATTGCGTAGATTTTTCGGCTTTTTTATAACCCTGCGTTATGCGTGGCCTGCCATTTTTGGCGGGCAGCCTAACTTGCGCCTTTAATGAACACAGATATATTAATCAGCAACATTACCAACCCCACGTTGCTGTTTTTTTTACTGGGTGTAATAGCTGCAACGGTAAAAAGTGATTTAGAAATACCAGCGAGTTCTTCGCGGTTCATTTCATTGTATTTATTGTTTTCAATAGGCTTCAGAGGAGGAGAAGAGCTGGCACATAGTGGTATTACCAAAGAAGTAGCCGTTACCCTGGCTGCAGCCATTGTGCTGGCCATGCTGGTGCCACTCTATTCATTTTTTATACTCAAAAGAAAGCTGGCTGTGCCCGACGCAGGAGCTGTTGCCGCAGCGTATGGCTCAGTAAGTGCAGTCACTTTTGTGGCGGCTGCTACTTTTTTGGAAGGCCGTCAAATAGCCTATGGTGGGCATATGGTTGCGGCCATGGCACTCATGGAAGCGCCAGCTATTATCATTGGTGTGCTGCTCATTCGCCGCTACGATAAAGAGTCGGGCAGCACTACTTCTATGAAGGGGGTATTGCACGATGCATTTACTAACGGAAGCGTATTGATGATTATGGGCAGCCTGCTCATTGGCATCATCAGCGATGAAAAACAGGCTAAGGGTATTGAGCCCTTTACCAGCGATATTTTCAAAGGGTTTTTGGCTGTGTTTCTGTTAGAAATGGGGATGGTGGCAGCCAAACGATTCAAGGCTTTCCAGCACTATGGCTGGTTTGTAACGGTTTTTGCATTGTTGATGCCATTGTTCAACGGTTGTATCACTGCATGGGCCTCTGGCATGCTGCACATGCAGGAAGGAAACCGATTGATGTTGTCGGTGCTTGCAGCGAGTGCATCATACATCGCTGTGCCCGCAGCCATGCGGTTGGCAGCGCCCAAAGCCGATCCGGGTTTGTACATCCCGATGGCTCTGGGCGTTACGTTTCCGCTGAATATTACCATTGGCCTGCCATTGTATTGGGGCCTGGTACAAATGACCTGATATTACAGGTCGTCGTATTCGTAAATATGATCGAGATGGGTATTTGCATCCATGGTGACCAATGGTTTTAAAATGCCGTTGGCAAGGCTGTACACCCAGCCATGCAAAATGGGGCGTTGTTCATGTTTCCACATTTTTTGAATAATAGAAGTTTTAGCAAGGTTGAGTACTTGTTCCTCCACGTTTAGCTCCACCATTCTGTCTACCCGCTTGTCTTCATCTTCAATGGCGGCCAGTTCATCTTCGTGCAAGCGGTATACATCTTTAATGTTGCGCAGCCACTTGTTTATGATGCCGAGGTTGTGATGGCTGAGTGCCGCTTTTACACCGCCGCAACCATAGTGTCCGCATACAATTACGTGCTTTACTTTCAGGTGTACTACTGCATATTCCAGCACACTCAGCAGGTTCAGATCGGTGTGCACCACCATGTTGGCAATATTGCGCTGCACAAAAATTTCACCGGGTGCTGTGCCGGTGATTTCATTGGCCGGCACACGGCTGTCGCTGCAGCCAATCCATAAAAATTCGGGTGTTTGAATGCCCACCAATCTTTTGAAATATTCAGGATCAGCATCCTTCATTTCTTTGGCCCAGGCCTTGTTTTCCAGCAGTAATTTTTCGTATGATTTCATGGGTAAGTTGTTTTATAAGGTCAATCGAATGATTAGGCAATTGTGCGGTTGTTGGTTTTGAAGAATGTTTTGGAGGCAGTTTGATTGAATTTGATATACACCCGGATGGCTCTTGTTTCAGCATTGACGATAAAGTCATTGACCATGTCTACTACATCTCTGTCAATGAACTCACTCTTGGTAGCATCAATCAATACCGAAGTGTTATTGGGTATAGATTCAATGATATTTTTCATCAGTCCTTTGTTCAAGAAACTTACTTCTTTGCGAAAGCGAATGAGGTAACGGCGCTCATCTTTGATAAAGAAAATAGCCGATTTGAAATTGCTGCGCAGCACAAAGAACATGCCTACAAACATGCCAATGATAATACCAATGAGCAAATCGGTGAGCAAAATAGCCACCACGGTAATTACAAAAGGCAAAAACTGATCCCAGCCTTTACGGTAATGCTCGGTAAAGAGACCCACTTTGGCAAGTTTATATCCTGTAAAAATGAGGATGGCTGCCAGACTGGCTTTGGGAATGAGATTCAGATAATCGGCAAAAAACAATACGGATAGCAAGAGCAACACGCCATGCATGATAGCGGACAGTTTCGACTTGGCACCGGCACTTACATTGGCAGAGCTACGCACAATTACCGATGTTACCGGAAGCCCACCCAACAAACCAGCTACAATATTGCCAACGCCCTGGGCTTTTAGTTCACGGTTGCTGGGGCTGATTCTTTTTTCAGGGTCTATTTTGTCGATTGCCTCAATGCTCAGGAGGGTTTCAAGGCTGGCCACAATGGCAAGCGTTAGTGCTGTGAGCCACACCTGACTATTGGCCAATCCCGAAAAGTCGGGGTGTGGCAATGAAGCAACAAAAGCTGATGGCGCATCAAACACGTCGAGTTTTACCAAATGGTCGCCCGATAAAGCAAGGTGCGGAGCCGAAGATGCAAAAAACTGATTACAGGCAATGCCGGACAATACAACAATGAGTGGTCCGGGTATGAGTTGAAAAATGCGCTGTTTTTTGATTGCCTTGGATTCATACATCAATAAGATGGCTGTAGCAATCAGGGCAATGATGATGGCACCGGATGATATATACTGAAAGGAATTTAAAATGGCAGAAAATGTGTTGCTGTTATCGGGCTGCAAAAAAGCCTCATCGCCTTCGGGGTTGGCATCATAGCCCACAAAGTGAGGCAGTTGTTTTAAAATAAGAATGATACCAATGGCAGCCAACATGCCTTTGATAACGGAATTGGGGATGAACTCGCCTATAATGCCTGCTTTTACAAAACCAAAAATCAATTGTATTACACCTGCGAGTACCACGCTCAGCAGAAAAATGCTGTAGGAATCCAATTTGCCAATGGCACCGGCAACAATGGCCGTAAGGCCGGCTGCCGGACCACTCACACTGAGCTGACTACCGCTAAGAGCACCAATAACAATACCGCCTACAATACCAGCAATAATTCCTGTAACGGGAGCAGCATCGCTGGCTACCGCCACGCCAAGGCAAAGCGGTAATGCCACTAAAAACACGACGATGGACGCAGGTATATCAGCACCTGCATTCCTGAACAAATTTTTCATGAATGGGAAGAATAAGTGGGAAGATCAAAACCAAAAAAAAGAGTACTGTATTGTTGGTTGAGTAGACCAACAATGAACTACAACTCAGGCTTTTGGAGGAGGGATCAAAATATCTTCCGCAGGACCATTAGGAACCATTTCTTTCAGCAAAGCACTACTGTGCATTTGTGTTTGGTAAGACCAGTGAAACGATTCTTTCGGGTGTAAGTAATTGTCAGACCCGTGTAAAGGTTCTTTACATTTTTCTTCCAGTATCTGTGGGGCTTGCTGATGCACTTCTTCATTCAATGTGTTGCTGGCCAGAAGCTTACCTATTTGCATTAATGGCAAAACGGTGGCACTGAATACCAGCATAAGTATGAATGAAATGACTTTGCGGCGCATAGAATAAGCGCAAATATAACCGAGGGTTATTATAGCGCTACACAAATTTCCTTAACAAAAATTAAAACAAAAAAAAGCCGGACTAGACAATCCGGCTGTGAGCGTGATGAGAAAACAGCCTTAAATGGACAGGCTAATGGTGTGTAGCTTGTCCGTTTATGTAAAGTGTTGCTACAACTGCCGGTTGTTGAAAATGGGTGCCTCGTGGCGGGGTTTAGGTTTAGGTAGGGTGGCAGTTGTGGTGCGGTGTTTAGTTGTTTGTAAAAGAGCAGTCTGCTGGTGAAAAGTCCAGGCAGGGATCTTACGGGATCCAACCCCTGGTAGCTTTTCATCTAGGGCTTTTCAAAGCTTCGTTCATGGCAGAACCCGATTTGAAAAGAGTGGTGTGTGTGTTTGATGACACAAAAATGTTCACTAAATCGGTGGCGGACAACCGTGTTTCTGCGGTATTTTATGCGTAGAAATACGCATTTTGATTTTCGACAATCCACTTTACCTTGCAGTTGTCCTAAAACCTTCAAAATCAAAGTCGTATGGGAAAAAAAAATCCAGTAGGTCAAGCTGTAGCTGCTTTGGCCGCCAGCAAGCATGCAATTTCTAAGGCAAATGCCGACAAGTGGGCTAAGCGCTACCAGAAGTTTGTAAAAGACTTGACAAAAGCTGTGGCCAGCGGTAGCCCGGCACCTGCCAATACCCCGTCTATGGGTTCCTCTTTTGCATTTAATAAGAAGAGTGTACAGAAAATTTTGAAGGAAACGGCTGCCGTAGGTATGCGCATTTACCCCGGTATAAATGACGACAAGTGCCTGACCACCATTTTGGTTGCTTTTGATGCAGATGGCAATAACATTACTTACACCGAAATGCCGGCAGCGGCCAAAAGCAAAACAAAGAAGCCGGTGAAAACGACTGACGGAGACGATACGGACGACGGATTGCTGGATGAAGCCCAATCTAACCCGCCATATCCCGCACCTACCTTGCCCTAACTCTCATTCGTCAATGCGTTTTGCATCAACACATGTCTGTTCTTTTCATTAACTATTTAATGTCCATGACCATTTCGCTTGCTGCCATTACCGGCAGTTTGCGTTGGGGTAAAATTGACCCATCCAACAGGCCCATTATTGTGGCCTGGTGGATTGTGGTCATTACGGAAACTATTCAGTATTTGCTCATAAATCTTGGTATGTACAGTAATCTTGTATATAACCTCTATATGGTGCCCTTATCAGCAATGTTACTTTTTCAATTTAATAAGTGGGGGATACTTGGGAAAAGACTAATGCTTGCCATTTTTTTGATTTTAATAGCAATATGGATTGCTGATTATTTTATTATTAATGGATACATGCTTACCACCAGGCGATTTATACACCGGTTGATGTTTAATCTGGTGGTTGTTATGTTGGCAGTTACCAGTATCAACAAGCAAATCATGTCGGAGCGTAGAGTATTGCTAACCAATTCTCGCTTCCTCATTTGTGTGGGCCTCACTATTTATTACACGTATCGTGTGCTTGTGGATGCGTTTTGGCTGAATGAGCTCAGTAATGAATTCACCACAATTTTGGCTAGTTTCAATCGCTACCTGCTTCAATTTTATTATCTCATTCTATTTTTGGCAGCCTTATGGATTCCAAGGAAAAAGAATTATATACTGCCATCCTGATAGCTACTTTAATTATTGCAGCTATCCTCCTGTATTTTATTTTTTCCATTATATGGTATCAAAAAAAATACCGCTCCCTCTCCAAGGCAAAAATTTCTGCTGAAATAACTACGCTTGAAAATGAACGAAAACGAATAGCCAGTGATTTGCACGACGATGTAGGTCCGTTGCTGTCTGCTATAAAAATTCAAATCAATCATTTGGATGGACAGAACGAAGCCGAAGCCGCACTCATTCGTAAAAGCAGCAAGTACATTGATGACATTATTAAACGAATGAGGGAAATTAGCAACGACCTTTTGCCTAATGTGCTTATTCGTAAAGGACTGGCTGCTGCGATACAGGATTTTTTGGGCAAAATGAATGATAGCGACTCTTTAAAAATCACATTCACTTGCCCGCAAGAGCAGCGGGTGCCAGCAAATGTAGAAGTAAACGTGTACCGGATAGTACAGGAAATAGTGCACAATACCGTGAAGCATGCAGAGGCCACCCATTTGCAAATACAACTGGTGATTGATGAACACATGCTGCGCCTGGCATCGGAAGATAACGGCAAGGGTTTTGACTATAAAGAAATGATTGCTAAAAATGGTGGGTTGGGATTGCTTAATTTGCAGAGCCGTGCCGAAGTAATGGGAGGAGAGTTTGACTTTACCACCGAAAAAAGCAAGGGCACCAGATACCTTTTTGAAATTCCCTTGAAAAAGAGCGTATGAGTCGTGTACAAACGGAAATAAACGTGATCATGGCCGATGATCATGAAATATTCAGAGATGGATTCAGGCTAATGCTGAGCAAAAGCCCGTTTATAAAATTATTGGCCGAAGCAGAAAACGGTCGTGAATTGGTGAAACTCACCGAAGCATTGAAACCCGATGTGGTTATTACCGACATTAAAATGCCTGTAATAGATGGCATTGAAGCCGCCCGGATTATCCGCGAAAAATTTCCACATATTGGCATCATTGGCCTCAGCATGTTTGACGAAGAAGACCTCATTCTTGAAATGCTGGATGCCGGTGCCCTTGGCTACCTCATTAAAAATGCCGACAAAGACGAAGTGGCCGATGCTATAAAAACCGTATACAAAGGCGAACATTATTATTGCCGTACCACCAGCCACAAACTGGCCCACATGATAGCCCGTAGCAAGTCGCACAATATGGGCAAACGAGAAAAGGTGGAGTTCACAGATAAGGAAATCGAAGTCATACAACTCATTTGCAAAGAGCTCACCAATAAAGAAATTGCCGACCAGTTGTTTTTGAGCGTTAGAACAGTGGAAGGATACCGACAACGCATATTAGAGAGAATGCAGGTGAAAAACACTGTTGGCCTTGTGGTATATGCCATCAACCACGGCTTGTTTAACCCAAAGGCAGGCAACTAATCAGCTGCCCGATTTGTATTACCATTCACCCAATTGATTTCTCTGCACATGCAAACGGATTATCTCGTAATCGGCTCGGGCATTGCCGGCCTTACTTATGCTGTAAAAGTTGCCACAGCCAAGCCTTCGGCAAAAGTGGTGGTACTCACCAAAACCTTTAGCGATGAAACCAATACAAAGTATGCACAAGGAGGTATAGCCGGTGTGTGGGATGCTATGAACGACAGTTTTGAAAAGCATATAGAAGACACGCTGATTGCAGGCGATGGCTTATGCAATGCCGACACAGTAAAAATTGTAGTAACCGAAGGCCCCCAACGTATTCGGGAAATAATAGAATGGGGAGCACAGTTTGATTTGGATGCCGACGGCGATTATGCTTTGGGCAGAGAAGGCGGACACAGTGAGCACCGCATACTGCATCATAAAGATGTAACCGGTAAAGAAATGGAACGAGCTCTGCTGCAAAAAGTAGCCAGCTTACCCAACATCAGTATTCTTAATCATTATTTTGTACTCGATATTATTACCCAGCACCACTTGGGGTACCTCATTACCAAAAGCACTCCTGATATTGCCTGCTATGGGGTATATGTACTCAATTTGGAAACACATGCCATAGAGCAGGTGCGCAGCAATATAACGCTTCTGGCTACGGGCGGAAACGGCGCTGTTTACCGAAGTACTACTAACCCAGCTATTGCTACCGGCGATGGCGTAGCCATGGTGTACCGTGCCAAAGGCCGAATTGAAAACATGGAGTTCATCCAGTTTCATCCCACAGCCTTATACGAAGCTGGTTTGCGTGGGCAGTCATTTCTCATCACCGAAGCAGTTCGTGGCGATGGGGGTATTTTGCGCAACCATAAAGGTGAAGCTTTTATGGAGCGGTATGACGAAAGAAAAGATTTGGCCCCACGTGACATTGTAGCCCGTGCCATTGATAGTGAAATGAAAATAAGCGGTACCGAACATGTGTACCTCGATTGCAGGCATATTCCATTGGAAGATTTTGTGCATCATTTCCCCAACATTTATGAAAAATGCAAAAGCATTGGCATTGATATAACGCAGCACATGATTCCTGTGGCACCGGCTGCACATTATAGTTGTGGTGGTATTAAAACAGATGAACACGGCCGCACCAGCATTCGCAATTTGTATGCTGCCGGAGAGTGTGCATCTACGGGCTTACACGGTGCTAACCGCTTAGCCAGCAATTCGCTGCTCGAAGCAATGGTGTATGCTCATCGCAGCGCCGTACATGCCTTGCAAGATGCTGTGCCAGTAGCACCACCTGCCAGCATACCAGATTGGGATGCAAGGGGTACCAGCAATCCACGTGAAATGATTTTGATTACCCAAAGCCTGAAAGAGTTACAGCTTTTGATGAGTGATTACGTAGGCATTGTGCGAAACAATGTGCGTTTGCAACGTGCCATGCGCCGACTCGATTTGTTGCACGAAGAAATTGAAGAGCTGTATCGCACTTCGATTGTTTCGCCACAATTGTGCGAACTACGCAACATGATTACTGTGGGTTATCTCATTGTAAAAAGTGCTCAGTTCCGGCACGAAAGCAGAGGGCTCCATTTCAATACAGACTATCCTGAAAAATGTAGCCTGGCTCAAAATATTGTGCTCTGATGACTTGTTATTGTTAACTGCGTAAAACATCAGATTTTGTATTATTTGTTACTGGTAATTTTTTACAGCTTATCTGTTTTGCCCATGTTTGTGCTGTATGCGTTGGGCGATGCAATCCGTTGGTTGGTGTTTGATGTTATTGGTTATCGCAAGGATGTGGTGATGCGCAATCTGGCAAATGCATTTCCTGAAAAATCGGACTCAGAAAGAAATGCCATTGCCAAACAATTTTTTACTGCATTTATTGATACCTGGATGGAAACCATCAAATTTTTATCCATTAGCCAAAAGGGTTTTGAACGAATGATGCAGTACGATTACAGTGTATTGCATAAACATGCAGCCGCTGGAAATAGTGTACAATTGATGGCTGGTCATTTCATGAATTGGGAGTTGATTAACCTCACATTGCCATCGCATCAGTCATTAGTTTGGGTGGGTATTTACATGCGTTTGAGCAACAAGGCTATGGAGCGGTTGTTTAGAAAAATAAGGGGAAGATTTGGTGCCGTGTTGGTGCCTGCCGATGAAGTAAAAACTGACATTGAAAAATATTTGACCAAGCCCTACCTGCTGGGGCTTGGGGCCGATCAGAGCCCATCGAAACCGGCGCAATCTTTCTGGATGAATTTTTTGCAACAGCCCACTGCTTTTGCACCCGGCCCCGGTAGAAACGCCTGCAAGCGACAGTTGCCGGTTGTTTTTTTATGGATAGAAAGAAAACAACGTGGCCGTTATGTTTTTCATGTGGAAGAAATGTTTGAGACTGCTGCCGGGCTTACACCAGAAACACTAACGGTGGCGTATGTAAAACGCCTGGAGCAGGTAATCTGCATGCAGCCTGCCAACTATTTGTGGTCGCACAAGCGATGGAAGCATGCATGGAAACCTGAGTATGCACCTTTATGGATAGACGAAGAGCCATATCCGCCGGCAGATGCCTGTTAAAATTTTGGCTGAATAAGCTTTCTTCCGAAAGCCATTGCTGACAATGCCGTTCTATGTGCTCATCTTTGCGGGCTTTCATCCACTTATTTCAACATGGATCGTTTGGTACATGGTTTAATGTATGCTGTATCGTTGCTGCCATTGCGGGTGCTGTATGGTATTAGCAGCTTGGCGGCATTTGTATTGCACCGTATTGTCAGGTATCGAAAAGATACGGTGATGGAAAACGTAGCACAGGCATTTCCGCATCAATCATTGGCCTACAGAAAAAAAGTGGCAGCTGGTTTTTACCGACACTTTACCGACAACTGGGTTGAAACAATCAAGCTGCTCAGTATGCCGGAAGCAGCTTTTAAAAAACGCATCACCGGAAATTTTGAAGTGTTTGATGAGTTGCATAAAAATGGCAAAACGACCAGCATACTTGCAGCGCATTTTTTTAATTGGGAATGGTTGAGTGTTGCACTTAGTCACAGGCAGTCACTACCTTATATTGGTGTTTACATGCCCATATCCAGCCAGCCTGTAGACTCTTTGTTTAAGCGTATTCGCGGCAGGTTTGGAGCTCACCTTATGCCTGCACCTGCACTTGCCAAAGCCATCATTGGCTGGCGCAACAAGCAGTACCTCATTTGCCTTTTGGCAGATCAGAGTCCTTCCAATCCGGCCAATGCTTATTGGCTCAATTTTTTGGGGCGGCCTACCGCTTTTGTAACCGGGCCCGAACGCAACGCACAGGTGTTTAATCAGGTGCCAGTGTACACAAGGGTTACATGCCCTAAGCGGGGCTATTATCATTTTGAGTTTACAGTGCTATCGCTTACAAACGAAGAAATGCAAACGAAAGGTGAGCTTACTAAAAGATTGGTTAGGCATATTGAAGCAGATATTCAAACGCATCCGGAAACCTATCTGTGGAGCCATCGTCGCTGGAAGCATGCATGGGATGCATCATACCAACGTCTTTGGATTGATGATGCGGCACCGGCAGCTGTTTCAACTCAGGATTGATGATTGGCAGAAAGTGACTGCGCCAACTCTTGCAACGACATTTTTTCTAACACGGTACGAATGGCCTGTTGGTGTTGCATTTCCCATTTAATCAGCCGTATTTCTCCTTCGTGTATTTCTATTCCGGTTATGTTGCCATTGCTAAAACAGCAGCAACCAGTATTGAAATAACCGGGTCTTAGGTTGGCAAAATCGAGCTGTACATAATCGTACTCTTGTCTTCGGCGTGGAATTTCTTTGTCGAGTTGGCGCAGCTTTTCATTGTCGCCGTTGGCAGCGGCCAGTTGGCGCTGTAACAGCAAGCGTTCCAAGTGTGTAAGCGAGGCAAATACCGGCTGATGGGTGTGCCCCGTTATCAGCGCCAGCCCCGGCTGTCGGCTGCTCCATTGATACATCATGCTATTGTGCAGGCTCTTCAGCATTTTGCTGGCAGCAGGAGTATTGGTATTGATGCGTAAAAAACTTTGCAACGGCCCCCATATATAAGTAACAAACGCAGCACTCAGCCAGTTACCGTCGCTGCTGGCATCACCCTGATGGCCATGGGTGCACATTATGTGTAATGGAGTATTTGCAGCGTCGTTAAATTGTAGCAATGTGCCGCCCACTACCGGTATCGATTGGCCGTACATCTGTTTTAAATATTGGCTTGCCAGTGGGTCGTACCGCCAAAAGCTGTCGTGGTTGCCATACACTTTTACAAACGCAGCTCTTTTTACAAATGCTTTTTCTGCTTCAAAAGTGGCCTTGTTGTGTTTGAGAATCGAAAAAATATTGTTCTCCCAAAGCTCTTCACAATCGCCCAGATTGATGTACGTAAATTCATGAGCGTTGTAGTACGTCAACGCTGCCAGATAGGAAGATTCATTGCTGGCAAAATCATCGGCTCCGTTTCTTTTTCCTTTGTGCTGATCAGACAGTAAGATGATAGGCTGTGCTGTTGCTTCAATAACAGAAAGGTCAGCAGTATTTTTTTTAGAGGCACTAGATAGTTGCTGGTATAATTCGGTAAGCGAAGCAAACACAGCCTCCTGCTTGGGTGCTGATGAAAAACGATTGGCCAACCAGGTGACAGGTTTGGTAAGCACTCGCTGTAATATTGCCCGAACTGTTTGTAGCATAATCGGCAGCACTCCGTTGGTTGTGTGAAATGAAATGTACAAAGGATTTATGGAGTACACAATAAAAAATGGAAGCCCATAAAAAATCACGGACTTCCATTGCGCTTTTTAATGAACGCTGTTTTCTACTGGGCTATTAAGCGTATCAAAACAGTAGTGCCGCTTAATAATTGGAGTTCGCCATGTTGAAAGGCAAATGCATTTGCCTGTTCCAGTAGTTTAAACAAACGTTGTTCATCGGCCAGTGTATTTGGGCAAGCCATCATGGTACTGCCCAACTTCGAAAACTTCACAGTACCTGCATTAGCTGAAGTAAAGAGTACAGTTGCTTCACCAAAAAAATTATTACAACCGCCATTGCCGTTAATGCTGCCAGCCGCTTTATCTATTTTTATAAAAGCATTACTGCCCGAAAGTTTGCTGAAGCCTGCTTTGTCGGCTATTTCTTTTACTGCATAGCGGCTATCGCTCAGCATAGCCTCGTAATTGATATTGGCTGGTCCTGTGGGAATAGCCTCCATAGCTGGTTGTGAAAGAACTGCAAACACTTGCCCCGCTTTATCCATCATATACAGCTCGCCGGTTTTCACTTGCCATTGAGTGGCTTTTGTAAATGTCTGCATCAATGCAGTTTCGTGAGCCATGTTGTCGCAGGCCATTTTGGTACTCATTATAGGGCCGGTTTTCACCGTTCCGTCTTTGGCTAACCGCATTTTGCCACGCATACTGTTGCAAACTTTTGCCTCTACGCTGCTATCACCAACTACTACCGTGTAGTGTAAAGATTGAACAGAGATCAACACATTATCGACCAACAGTTCTTTGATTATCCATTCGCCCTTCATCTGAGGTACATTTACAGTAACAGGTTTTTTGCTCAATACTTTTACCAGTTTGCGTTCTATACTGCTGCCATCGGCTGGCGGGTTGGCTATTTTCTTTTCGGTGATTTGCAGGGTGTAGTTATAACCGGCTTCATGCGTAAAACCTTTGATGCCGCCGTACATACGGTGCCACTTGCCTTTGGTGGTATATCGGTATTGCAGGCATTGCATGGGTACTACGCCGGTACAGCTAACGGTGTTGGGATGTATGTAAATTGTTTTTACCTGCGCCAATACGGGCAGTGAAAAAGCAATTAAAAGCATTGCGAATAACCATTTGAATTTCATATCCGGTATTTTATGTGTGATACAAATTGTTGGATTCTTTTTTAGAGAACACAAGCATTAGATGTAATTTGATACGTGATTATGCACTACAAAATGTTAATGCATGCCGTGTGAAAAGCTGTTAAAAAAAACCACTTGCTGTAACCTGCCAGCATTCATGCGGCTTTAAGTGTAAGCACATCTATACCTTGATATAAATCTTTTTTCTATCGAGTAAGTAGGCAATGAGCCAATACATGCTTACAATAAGTATGGCGTAAAGCAGCGAACCGTTTCTGGGATCGGTGCTGATGGGGGCGCATATGTTTTTGTAAAACCAATTGAAGGCAGATGTGTACACCACTTTTCCATTGTCATCCACATGGTCTGTCCAGCGAAACATGGCTACCACCCGTGGCAAAAAACCACTGAGCACAAAAATGAACAACGGGTTTTTGCCAAACGCATCGAAGAATTTACTCCAGGCGCCGCTGGCCTTACGAAACTCAATCAGGTAAATGAAAACTCCAATGGTTATAGTGGCGAGGCCTGTGGTGTACAATACATAGCTGGAAGTCCATATTTTTTTGTTGATGGGAAAGAGTTCGCCCCACATGAGCCCACCCAATGCCATTACAATACCTGCCAGCAGCAGGTTGCTCAGCATTTCATAATTTTTTCCTTTTTGCTGAATGTATTGGCCTACAAAATAGCCAAACACCACCTGCACTACGGCCGGCAATGTGCTGCCCAGTCCTTCGGGGTCAAATGGTACGCCTTCGCCTTTGTACACATGGGCTACACCGAGTACATCTATATCGAGTTGGGTGCCAAAAAAGCCTTGCAAACTATACGGGTCGCCACTGGCACCCAATGCCACGGTGATAACCCAATACAACAGCAACAGGAAGCAACTCAAAAAAAACGTGAGTTTGGTTTTGGTAAAAAATACAAGGATGCTGGCAAATAAATAAGCGAGTGCAATGCGTTGCAAAACGCCAAGAATTCTTATGCCAGAATCGGGATTATCCGGGTCTACCCAATGTTTGAAAACCAAATGGTCGTCGCTCCATTTTATAAAAGGGCTCCAGTTAAGAAACAAACCAATAAGGAAAATGAGCACGAAACGTTTCAGTACTTTTTTCCAAAACTCTGTAGGACCAGCTTGTTGTAAGCGGGGCATTACAAATGCCATGGCGTTGCCTACGGCAAATAGAAAGAATGGAAACACCAAATCTGTAGGGGTGCAGCCATGCCAGGGGGCATGTTTTAGCGGGCCATAAATGTGTCCCCAGCTGCCGGGGTTATTCACCAAAATCATGAGGGCAACCGTAGCTCCTCTGAATACATCCAGCGAGTAGTAACGTTCTTTCACAGCAGGCAATTTGATAAGATGGACTAATGTAAGCAATGATAGGAGATAACGGCCTGCCTACTCTCATGTAAATTAGCAGCAACGGCAAGTAATTTAGTGTCGGTAAATAGCCGGAGGCGGCGCTGTTCATTTCTGCACTACCTGCGTTTAATTGTATGTTTGCAAACCTTTCTAATTTATGCAATACCAAAAAAGTATCATCATCACCGGCGGAGCTGGTTTTATAGGCAGCCATGTAGTTCGGCTGTTTGTCAATAAATATCCTCATTACCGTATCATTAATTTGGATGCACTCACTTATGCAGGCAATCTCGAAAACCTGAAAGACATTGAGCAGGCCGCCAATTATGTGTTTGCACAAATCAATATTCTGGATGCAGCGGCTTTGCAGCAATGCTTTACCGAATACGGCGTAACCGATGTGATTCACCTGGCTGCCGAAAGCCATGTAGACCGCAGCATACTTAGTCCGTTAGATTTTGTGTACACCAATGTAATTGGCACAGTAAACCTGTTGGAGGCTGCCAAAAAACAATGGGCCAATGCTTTTGAAGGAAAGCGTTTTTACCATGTAAGCACCGATGAAGTATATGGCGCTTTGGGTGACACAGGCTTTTTTACCGAAGACACCCGCTACGATCCGCATTCGCCATACAGTGCCAGCAAGGCCAGCAGCGATCATTTTGTGCGGGCCTACGGCGATACGTACGGCTTGCCCACGGTGATTTCTAACTGCAGCAACAACTACGGGCCCAATCATTTTCCCGAAAAACTGATTCCGCTATTCATCAACAACATCATTCACAACAAACCGCTGCCAGTATATGGCGATGGCGGCTACACCCGTGACTGGTTGTTTGTAAAAGATCATGCCACTGCCATTGATTTGGTGTTTCACCAAGGCAGGCAGCACCATACCTATAATATTGGCGGCTTCAACGAGTGGAAGAACATAGACCTGGTGAAACTGCTGTGCCAGCAAATGGACCAGCGCTTGGGCCGTACACCCGGCACCAGCGAGCAGCTGATTACCTATGTAAAAGACCGGCCCGGCCACGACCGCCGCTATGCCATTGATGCCAGCAAAATCAACAAAGAATTGGGTTGGTATCCCAGCGTTACATTTGAAGAAGGCCTCAGCCAAACCATTGACTGGTACCTGAGCAACAGCGAGTGGCTCAATAATGTAACCAGCGGTGAGTACATGAAATACTACGACACACAGTACAAAAACAGATAACGCAGATTTGAACAACGCATGGAACTGATTGAAACTCCGCTGAAAGATTGCTGGCTCATCAAAAACACCATTATTGGTGATGAAAGAGGGTACTTTCTGGAATCGTTTAACCACCGGAAATTTTCGAACCTCACAGGTTGGGAAGGGCAATTTGTACAAGACAATCAGTCGGCTTCGGGCTACGGTGTGGTGCGGGGCTTACATTTTCAGCGGGGCGAATTTGCACAGGCAAAACTGGTAAGGGTACTGCTGGGTAAAGTGCTCGATGTAGCGGTAGACCTACGCCCCGACAGCCCATCTTACGGCTTGTCTTTTTCGGTAGAGCTCGATGAAAGCAACGAGTACCAGCTGTTTGTACCCCGTGGTTTTGCCCACGGCTTTTCTGTACTTACAGAAAAAGCAGTCTTCTTTTATAAATGCGATAATTATTACAACAAGGCCTCGGAGTCGGGCATTCATCCATTCGACCCCACACTGAATATTCAATGGAAGATTGACCCTGCTACCGCCATCCTTTCAGCAAAAGACAAGGAGGCGCAAAGCTGGCAGCAATACCTGGCCGAATTATAAACACCACAAAAAGCAAGGTTATGAAAGGGATAATATTGGCCGGCGGCTCCGGCACCAGGCTTCACCCCATTACCCGGGGCATCAGCAAGCAGCTTATGCCCGTGTACGACAAGCCGATGATTTACTATCCGCTCAGCATTCTCATGTTAGCCGGCATTCATGAAATCTTAATCATTACCACGCCTGAAGATCAGGCGCAGTTTCAGCGGCTGCTCGGCGACGGTAGCCAGGTAGGCTGCCGCTTTGAGTACGCCGCACAGGAAGTACCCAATGGCCTGGCACAAGCTTTTGTGATTGGCAAAGAGTTTATTGGCAGCGATAAAGTGTGCCTCATTTTGGGCGATAATATTTTTTATGGCAGTAAGCTCAGTACACTGGTCAGTTCATTTACCGATGTAAATGGCGCCGCTGTATTTGCCTACGAAGTAAGCGATCCCGAACGCTATGGCGTGGTAGAGTTTGATGCAGATTTCAACGCCATCAGCATTGAAGAAAAGCCACAGCAACCCAAAAGCAATTATGCAGTTCCCGGTTTGTATTTCTACGATAATGATGTGGTGAACATAGCCGCCAACATCAAGCCCTCACCCCGTGGCGAATACGAAATAACCGACGTAAACAACGAATACCTGCGCCAAGGCACTTTAAAAGTTGGGGTTATGGACCGTGGTACAGCCTGGCTAGATACAGGCACTTTCGACAGCCTGCACGATGCCACCGAGTTTGTACGGGTAATAGAAAAACGACAGGGCCTTAAAATTGGTTGTATAGAAGAAATAGCCTGGCGCAGAGGTTTTATCAACCGCCAGCAGCTTGATTTACTGGGCAATCAACTGGCCAAAAGCGGCTACGGACAATACCTGCTTCGCCTGAAATAGCGTAGCTTTTAGTGCCGTCAAAGCCCTTACATTTGTTTACTCTACGCGTACCCCCTATGAGCAAAACCCTTCATTTTGGCCTGATTGGCTGCGGGAGAATTGCAGCCCGCCATGCCAGTATCATGCAGCAGCATGGTGAATTAATGGCCGTATGCGATATCGACGAGCCACGTGCACTCTCGCTTGCTGCCAGCTACGGAGCCCGGGCATTTGCCCACCACGAACAGATGCTGCAAGCCATGGAAGGCCAGCTCGATGTAGTAGCAGTTTGCTCACCCAATGGGTTGCACCCCATTCACAGTATTCATAGTTTGCAGCACGGCTGCCATGTGCTTTGCGAAAAACCAATGGCTTTTACCCTGAAAGACTCGGAAGCCATGATGGAAACCGCTGCCTTGCACGGCAAAAACCTGTGGGTTGTAAAGCAAAACAGATACAACCCTCCGGTAAAAGCTGTAAAAGAATTGCTGAGTGAAAACAAGCTGGGGCGCATTTTAAGTGTGCAGCTCAATTGCTTTTGGAACCGCCCTGCCAGCTATTACGAACACTCCTGGAAAGGAAGTCTGGAGCTCGACGGAGGTACATTGTACACCCAGTTCAGCCATTTTATAGATCTGCTGGTTTGGTTTTTTGGCCCTTTTGAGCCAGCCCATGTACAACTGGCCAACCTGCAGCACCAAGGCATTATTGAGTTCGAAGATACCGGCATTGTTTCCGGCAAGTTTGCCTGCGGAGCGTTGGGCAGCATACATTATACAGTAAATGCTTACCGCCAAAATATGGAGGGTTCCATCACTATTTTTGGTGAAAAAGGGACCATCAAAATTGGTGGCCAATACCTGAATGAATTGGATTATCAGCAACTGGAAGGTGAACCCATTTCGGGCTTACCTGCCGGCAATCCGCCCAACCAGTACGGCAACTATACGGGCAGCATGAGCAATCACCCCGAAGTGTACGAGGCTTTGGCAGGAGTATTGTTGCAAAACGGACACGGCCAAATGCTCAACACTAGTGCCGAAGCTGCCGCTGCCGTAGCCGTTATCGAAAATATTTATTGCATGGCCGGCCGCAGCTTCACTTCGCTGGTGCCCGGCTTCAACACACTACAGCAACCGCTTGGGCATTAATGCTATATTTGCCCGGTTGGAAAATGGTGCAACGCTGTTTAAGATGCTTGCTTTTCAGCTGGTTGCATACATAATTGCTTATTTTTTTCGTTTGATACACCCACATGAAACTAACTGGCTTTTTCTTGCTGCTCACCTGGCAATTGCTGATTGCTGCCAATGGTATAGCTCAAACACTCAACGCAGAAAACCTGCGCAATATTGAAGTGTCTGCCATAGCAGACGAAGAGATAAAAACCTTTTACAACAAAGCTATTTCCAGCGGCCTTACTGAAGAACAACTTTACACACTGGCGGTGCAGCGGGGTATGCCCGAAGTGCAGATAGCCAAGCTGAGGGCTCGTATAAGTGAGCTTAATTTGGGTAAAACCACCAGCACCAAACCACCAGCATCCATTGGCTCCAATACCGAACGCCAGATAATGCCAGGCATGGCCCGTGCCGCCATGCAGCAACTAAAGCGTGACAGCAGCATTTTTGGTGCCGAGCTGTTTAGTGAGGCCAGCAATGTGTTTGAGCCCAACTATAAAATAGCCACCCCCACGGGCTATACCCTCGGGCCCGGCGATGAATTGCTCATTCAGGTATTTGGCTATAGTGAGCAAGCCTACAGTTTAAAAGTAAATGCCGAAGGCGCCATCTACATTGCCAATGTGGGGCCCATACAAGTAGCCGGTTTGAGTGTAGACGATGCGGGGGCAAAAATTAAAAGCCGGATGGCCGCTACTATTTATAAAGCCATTAAAAGCGGTCAAACCAAAGTAAGTGTTACCCTGGGCAGCATCAGAAGCATACAGGTAGCCGTAATGGGCCAGGCTTCTAAGCCGGGCAATTATACAGTGAGCTCACTCACTACCTTGTTCAACCTGCTGTACTTGTGCGGCGGACCATCTAATGAAGGCAGCTTCCGGCAGATAGAACTGATACGGGGCGACAAAGTGTACCGCAAAGTAGATTTATACAGCTATTTGCTGCGGGGAGATAGAAAAGACAATGTGCTGTTGCAAGATCAGGATATAGTACGTATACCCTACTATAGCAGCCGTGTAGTGATGGAGGGCGAAGTACGCCGTGCCGGAAAATTCGAACTGCTGCCCAATGAAAATATCGACCAGCTGTTTACCTACAGCGGTGGATTTTCCGACAGTGCCTACCGCTCCGCTATCAAGGTTATCCGGATAACGGATACAGGTAGAATACTGGCCGATGTGCCGGCTACTGATTTTGCATCGTTCACCCCTAAGTCAGGCGATGCATTTATAGTAGCAAAAGCACTTGCCAAATACAATAACCGGGTAAGTATACGCGGAGCTGTGTACCGCCCCGGCGATTATGAGTTAAAACCCGGCATGCAGCTTAGTGAGCTCATGGCCAAGGCTGGTGGTATAAAGCCCGATGCCTTTATGGGCCGCGGCATTATAGCCCGCCTGAAAGAAGATCAGACTGCCGCCAGTGTTTCATTTCATGTGGGCAATGTGGCAGCAGGCAAAGAGCTGGTAGCACTTGTAAAAGAAGACATTGTAACCATCTCCAGCATCTTCGATTTAAAAGATGCCCAAACTGTAGAGGTGCAGGGTATGGTGCGGCTGCCCGGCAAGTTTCAGTTCCGGGAAAGTCTTACCATTAAAGATGCCTTGCTGCTGAGCGGTGGCTTTGCTGATGGCGCCGATCCGGCCTCCATCGAAATTTCGCGAAGAATGGCCATGGTAGATGTTTCGTCTGATGAATACCGCCAGGCGGAAGTCATTAAAATTGACTTAAAAGCAGGGTTGGATAAAGGCGGCGATAATGTAGTGCTACAGCCATTCGATGTAATTTCTGTAAGAGCCAAGGGCGGATATGAAAAGCAACGTGCCGTATATGTAATGGGGCAGATAATTACCCCGGGCATTTACCCCTTAGAAAGTTCAAAAGAAACCATTTCTCAAATTATCAACCGGGCTGGCGGTTTTAGGGGTAGTGCAGATAGCAGCTCCATAAGCATTCGGCGCTTGGCTAATTATAGCCTCGGCAATGAAGAGCGGGAAAAAACAGTAGAGCGGCTGCTGATGGTAAACAGAGACAGCCTGCTGGCCGATCCTGAGCTGCGGCGTAAATACCTGAACGATATTGATTTTTTGAGTGTCAATGTCGAAAAAATAAAAAGCAATCCCGGTGGCCCGGAAGACCTGATATTGGAAAATGGCGATGTAATAGAAATAGCCCGTGCCTCAAACCTGGTAAGGGTAAGTGGCGAAGTGTACCGCCCCGGTTTATTACCTTTTGAAGAAGGTGCTTCCGCACATTACTATGTAAAGCGGTCGGGCAATTTTACCAGCAACAGCCGCAAAACAAAAACATTCGTTATTTACCCCGACGGCCGTGCCAAATCGGTGAAACGTTTCTTGTTCATCAAAACCTATCCGGAGGTAACGCCACGGAGCGAAGTATTTATTCCTTCAAAAGACAAGGATGGCAAAAAGGGTTTATCTACCGGCGAATGGATAGCACTCTCTTCTATTGGTGCTACACTGGCTACACTGGTCGTTACTGTAATCAATGCGTTTAAATAGGTTGAACAACAAAAGCAGCAGGCATGTGCGGAATAGCCGGAATAATAGATTTCAAGAGCCGGCCTGTATTGCAGGAAGAGTTGAAGAAAATGACTGATGCCATAGCCCACCGGGGGCCAGATGGCGAAGGTTTTTTTGTAGAAGGTGCAGTTGGTTTTGGTCATCGTCGTCTGTCTATCATTGATCTGAGCAATGCAGCAGCACAACCCATGACCCGCTTTGGGCTCACCATTACCTACAACGGTGAAATTTACAACTACATAGAGCTGCGCAGCGAACTGCAACAGCTGGGTATTGTTTTTACCACACAATCAGATACAGAGGTAATACTGGCAGCCTACCATATGTGGGGCAAAGATTGTGTGCAACGCTTCAATGGCATGTGGGCACTGGCTATTTATGATGCTTCACGCAAAGAGGTTTTTTTAAGCAGAGACAGGTTTGGAGAGAAACCATTGTATTATACCGAACGAAACGGGCAATTCTTGTTTTGTTCTTCTGTTTCCGCATTGTTGGCACCCCACCAATCGCCTGTAGCCAACGCTCAGGTATTGATGAACTATTTGGTACAGGAAAAGGCAGAACCTTTACACCATACCTTTTTTTCAAAATATTACAAGCTTGATGGCGGGCAATCTCTGACTGTGCAGGTACAAACAGGAGCAGTAGAGCTAATTCAGTATTATGTACTCGGTAGCAATCAGCAATCGGAGCTTTGCATGGAGGAAGCTGTTAGTGAACTCCAATCACTAATGCAGCACTCGGTGGAACTAAGGTTGAGAAGCGATGTGGCTATAGGAAGTACACTGAGTGGAGGACTCGATAGCAGTTACATTACATCAATCGCTTCGGCCTTTGTTAAATCGAAACAGGCACCAAATTTTACAGCGTTTTCTGCCGGCACAAGCGAAGCTCAAACCAATGAACTTCCGTATGCCCGATTACTGGCAAACCATTGTGGCATACAACTAAACAGCATTATACCGGGCATTAATGAATACAAAGCAGCAATACCTTCCGTTGTAGCCGCACAGGAAGAACCCATACAATCTTTAAGTGTAGTAATGCAATATACAGTGATGCAACTGGCGCATCGAGCTGGATTTAAAGTGCTCATAGACGGTCAGGGTGCTGATGAATTGTTTCTCGGATATCCCATCCATTTGGGCGTAGTTATGCGGCAACAATCTTTGCTGGGGGCTTTTAAAATTGCTACTCAAAGTGCCGGTCGATTTTCCCTTCCTGCTGCTTTACTGGCCAAAATTGGTTGGTATCATGTCTATCCTTTGCGAAAAGCAGCCCGGCAAATAAATCGTTGGTCATCGGTGTTTTCTGAAGCAGCATTGCAACAGGTAACCAACCATAATATGCAACAAATGGACAATGCCATTAAACAATCGGTACAGGCATTTCAACAATTTGATATCGTATCAGGCAACCTGCCTGCATTGCTCAGGCACGAAGACAGAAATTCCATGGCATTTTCAATTGAAACACGTTTACCCTATCTGGATTACCGACTGGTTGAGTGGGCACTTCAATTGCCTCATCAGCAAAAGCTGCACCATGGGTGGTCGAAATATATTTTGCGTAAAGCCATGCAAGCCAACGTGCCAGCCGCCATTGCATGGCGGAAAGGCAAGATTGGGTTTGAGCCACCGGCAATTGATGATGACATTACAAGGCAGTGGCTGAACCCGGAAATTTTACGAAAAAGGGGATTGAAATTGTTGTCGGGTGCTTCTTTACAACATTTATCTGTAGCTATGCGCTGGCGACTGCTTAGTGTACAACTGTGGGCTGAAGCTTTTGATGTTACATTTGAGTAGTCGGTATGCTGTATAGTTTTTACCAGTCAAAAGCTCTAGACCGATACAAATACATCATTTTTGTTTCAAAAGCCGGAGCAAATTCGGTAAATCTTCAGCACATGCATGTCAACAGCAAAGTCGATAATTATATAATATGCAATCACTGATTCAAAAATTTAGCCTACTGCTCGGGCCTTCATTCGGGTACTTACTTAAGCGCTGGTATTGGATTGTCCTATCAGGCATACTGGTAGGTATACTGGCCATTCTGTTAGCCTGGTTTGCAAAACCCAATTACACTTCACGGCTTACGTTCTCGGTTGACGAAGACAATGGCATTGCCAACAATTTTGGAAGTTTGGCAGCATCTTTCGGGTTAGACTTAGGTTCGCCCGGCGGAGTGTTTGCCGGAGAAAATATTATAGAACTGGTAAAGTCTCGCAGAATTATTGAAGGGGCATTGCTGACTGCTACTGAACACAACGGTAAGCAGCTGCCACTGGTAGAATATTATTTGCAGCAAAGCCCCGAAGAAGGTAAAAAGAAAAGACCGGTCTACACACTGCAACAGCCTCGCAATACCTATTCCAGAGAGCAGGACAGCCTGTTGGGTGTGATTTACAAAGGATTGGCTGAGGGCGGTTTATATGTGGGTAAAATCGATAAAAAACTCAGCATCATAGAAATTCAGGTAACGGCCGGCAATGAAAAGTTTTCGAAAGAATTTACGGAGAACCTGATGGCAGAAATTTCGCGTTTTTATGTAGACAGTAAAACATCCAGAAGCAGAAATAATGTGGCGCTTCTGCAAAAGAAAGCGGACTCTATCAGAACTGTTTTATATGGTTCTATTGCTGCCAGAGCGGCTATTATGGATGCAAATATGAATCCAACCTTTCAGGCTCCAATGGCAGGCGTACAACGTAAGCAAACCGATATGGCTGTGCTGACAGCTGCGTATGGCGAAATTTTAAAAAACCTGGAAGGTGCCAAGTATGCTTTAGCAAAAGAAACGCCCTTAGTACAAATTATTGATGTACCCATTTATCCGTTGAAAAAGAAAAAACCAAGCCGTTTAATTTATGGACTGGCAGGCGGCATCATTGGCTCGCTTTGTGCTTTGTTTTTCTTTTATTTTTCACTGTTGCTTAGTGCCCAAGGCGCAACAGAAAGGAAACAACTGGTAGAATTGTAATTGCCAAAATAAATGGCGCCA
This sequence comes from Bacteroidota bacterium, assembly GCA_020161435.1. Lineage (GTDB taxonomy): Bacteria > Bacteroidota > Bacteroidia > Chitinophagales > Chitinophagaceae > Phnomibacter. The sequence continues at coordinate 748,407 of JAIUNV010000001.1, forward strand.
CAATTGGCCTAAACATGAATAATATTAGCCGGGTAATTTTGCTGCTTTTCATCACAGTTAGCTTTTGTACATACACGCATGCACAAAAGCTGCTAATGGCTATGGAAAATTTGCCTCCTGCAGTAAAAGCATTTCAGAAAAAGCAAAATATAAAATCCATCCCGATTTTATATGCATCCGATTTTGACCCAGAAGATGATGGCGTAGCCGACGAAGTAATGTTGCACAACGCTATACATCGTAAAATACCTGACAGTAATTATCAGGGCATTGCAGTAATTGATTGGGAAGATCCTGGTTTTCCTTTGCTGGAAAAAGGAGATGTACAATCAACAGCATTTCAGCAAACTATAGCAAAATACCTTCGAGTGTTACAGTTGTGCAAGCAGGCAAGGCCCAAAGCCAGTTGGGGTTATTATGGTATTCCTTTCACCAGTTATTGGGATAGCGCAACAGTGCTAAACATAAACAAACGCATAGATCCTTTGATTAATGCTGTGGATGTATTACTGCCAAGCTTATACAATTATTATCCAGACAACACACCACAAACAAATAATAAAGCCTATTACACTGCAAACGCCATGGCTATGGCTGCAATGGCAAAAGAAAACCAAAAGCAGTGCTATATTTTCATATGGCATCGTTATCATCCTTCTAATCAGGATGTTGGCTTGCAGCTTTTGCCAAAGACCGTTTTTGCAAGGCACATTCAATGGATGAAAACAGCAGCATCCCCGCTATCTTTTGATGGCTTTATTTGGTGGGGTGCTGATGATTATTACTTTAAAACGGGGAGTGTTGCAATACAAAAAGAAGCAGGCACTATTCCATTTGACAAACATTGGTCTAATACCATTATAAGCTATGGGCAAATGATAAAAAAGCAATTGAATTAATAGGCAAATACAATAGAAAATTGATTGGCAATACAACATATAAGGCTGTAGCAGTAACCGAAGAAAACCAACAATTAGAGGCTTTTTTTTCGATATTTTTTTTATCCCTTTTTTTTGCTTATCCGCTGTCTACTTTCCTGAGCAAGTATTTGCTTCCTTCTTCAAATATCATATCTGTTTTGGCCAGAACCTGGGTGCTCATACTCGGGCTTAAAGCCATTCATCTGAATATGAAGTGGAAGAAAGGCTTGTACGGATTGCCTTTTTTGCTGTTCTTGTTTTTCTGGTGTATTTATTGTGTTCGAATAGCACATGATACTTTATTGAGTGCAGATGAACTTGGCTCAAGCCCTGCATTGTATTTCAACTTTGCTATTTTGCTCAGTTTTATTACCAGCATTGGTTGTTTTACTAAAGTTGCATTTTGGAAGTGGCGGCATTTTCATAAATCACTGCTGGTTATACTGGTTAGCTTGAATGCGCTGATTTTTATAAGTGTGATTACGGCCCCTACAGATTATATTATTGAACGTGGATTCCGGTTTGAAGGCAATGAAAGATTAAACCCGATTACATCGGGAATGATTGCAGCTTTTTTACTGGTATTCATTTTTGTAAAAGTTTATAATGGTCAGATAACGGCTAAATCGGCCTGGTTTTATTTACTGCTTGCGGCATTAAGCGGCGTAAACCTTGTAACAACACTTTCAAAAGGACCAATACTTTTTGCTGTACTGAGCATGCTGCTGGTATTGTTGCGATTGGTATCTAAGGGGGCTATAAAAAAACTACTGGTAATAGCTATGGGAGTGCTGGGCATTGCTGCAATTATGAATTACTTTGGAATAGTTGATATTGTAGGCCTTGTATTAGAGCGGTTTATAGGTATTGGAGAAAGAGATGATAGTACTGCTGAACGACTAATGCTGTATAACAATGCATGGAAACAATTTTTATCATCACCGCTTACAGGCGATTTTTTGGAGGAACGTATTTTGAGAATTTACCCCCACAATATGATTCTGGAATCATTGATGGCGCTTGGCATTTTCGGTGGCTTGTTGTTTATGCTGTACTATTTTATCAGCGGGTTAAGACTGGCAACGGTACTGCTTCGTACCAATGTTCATATTGTTTCGCTCATTATTTTTTACGGGTTTATTTCCAGCATGATTAGTGGTAGCCTTAGTATGGGGCCGGAAATTTGGTATTGCTTTGCTTTTGCACATGTTTTTTATTATCAGTACACGCTCAAAAAACAGCAGCTATTGCCAGTACAAAACCATATTTCTGATACCTGAACGTGCCAGCATATAAGCCACTTGTGCAAATGATTATCTGCTTTTAGCTCAATGAATACTACGAATGCTCTCTAAAATAAAAAATGAAATACTCCATGGAAAGCTGAGGCAGGAAATCAGCACTTCCCCTTTTGTAAAAAGGTTTTTTGGAGTATTTATTTTAGATGTACTGGCAAAGGGGTCGATGTTTCTTTTTTTGCCACTGTACCTGAGGCTTATGTCTAAAGATGAGTTTGGCACATTCTCATATTTGATATTCATTATCATGAATATTGCATACTTCATAAAGCTGGGTATGGATACTGCTCAAGCGAAGCTTTACTATGATTACGAAGGGGCAGATCGAAAAAAGCTATTGTTCAACATTAACCTGCTCACGTTTGCGGTTTTTATATTGTTATATGGTGGATTAATGTTGTCTGGTTTGGATGATGCTTTGTTTCAAAAGATTGGTGTGGAGCAAACGGTATATCATGCATCCCGGTGGTTTGTGGTGTTGTATGTATTTGCATTTATTCAGCAAATCATGCTTCAATCTTATCTGGTGGCCGATAATAAAGCGGGCAAGTTTCAGTTGTACAATTTAGTAAAAGTGCTGGCTATGAGTATTGGCTCATTATTGGTGTTATACTATGTGGCTACCAATAAAATCAGCAACCGGTTGTTGGTTGAATCTTTGTCCGCAGTGTTGGTCTTTACTCCGCTTACAGTTTATTTCATCAGGCAAATGAAGCCGGTTATCGACTGGCAAATACTTCGCAAATCTTTACAGATTGGTTTACCAATGCTGGGTAGCGTATTTGTTGGTTTTGTGTACAGCTTTGTAGATAAGTATTACCTCCAAAAAACACATGGGTTTGGAGATGTAGCGGTGTATAGTCTTGCTATTTTTCTTACCACCCCAGTCAATCTTATTTTCAGTTCTTTCAATTTGCTGTGGTTTTCCAAATTTTATCAGGAAAAAAATGCAGTACGCAATTACAAGCAAACCAAGAAAGTTTACCTGCTCATGCTGGCCGCTTTTTCATTGTTGTTTGTTGGCCTTTGGGTTGCCGTTGTGCTTGCTGTAAAGTACCGGTTGATTGATGAATCTTACCAGCAGGTGGCTGTGTTGTTGCCTTTCATTTTTTACTATAAAGTGCTGGAAAGTTTGTCAAACCTGTATACAAACTTTTTGGTGCAGGGTGAGCAAACCAAGTTGATATTTCGCATCACCATGATCATCAGCGGTATGGCATGGCTTTCTTTTGCATGGCTCATACCTGCGTACGGCTATGTAGCGGCCGCCATTATATTGTTTGTAATGGAACTGATACGTACCGGATGCCTTGTTTTTTTTGCACGTAAAATTGTATTTGGAAATGCATCGGCATTGATGCATAAAGATGGAGGGTTACCGTGAAGCCACAAGAAGTGCTCATTTTTCATAACATTCTTTGGAGCCATTACACAGGAGTTGTATTTGGCCATTTGTCAGCGGAGCTTTGCAAGCACAAGGGTAGTTTGTTTGTGGTGCATGTGGCCGATTCAATGGAAAGCAGAAAGGGTATTGGTGAAGTAGATAACAGGTATCATCAATATCCTTATAAGGTGCTCTTTCCGGGGGCAATTGAGCAGGCCGGAAAATGGAAACAACTGCTGGCCGGTATCAAAATATTCACGGCCTCTAAGGCTACCGATGTGATGGTATTTGGTTACGATCTTCCCATTTATGTGTTGGCAATTATACTGTCGCCGCTCTTGGGCAAACGCCTGCATATAGTGGCAGATGCAACAGCATACGACCGTGCCCGGCAACCTTGGAAAGAAAAGTTGAAAGCATTGCTGCTACGAAGGGCTGCTACAGTTATTTGTTATGGGCAGGCGCATCGGCAATACCTGATGTCGTTAGGCGTACCTGCCACTAAAATTGCCATTCGCTTGCAGGCTACAGATAATGAACAAGTGCGGCAATTGTATCAGCAATGGCAACAGGCACAAGCCCCTGCTTTACCACCTGCTCAACGCAGTTTTATTTTTATAGGCAGGTTAATTGAAGAAAAAAACCTTTTTACCCTGCTACAAGCTTTTGCGCAACTCAAGAGCAACTGGGTACTAAAAATAGTAGGCAGTGGAGTGCAGGAGCCATTGCTAAAAGCGTATTGTGAAACGCATGCTATACAAAATGTACAGTTCATGGGTGCATTGGCTTTAGCAGATGCGGTAACTGTGTTAGCAGCGTCGGATGTATTGGTGTTGCCGAGTGTGTCAGAAACCTGGGGCCTGGTAGTAAATGAGGCCATGCTCTGCGAAAAGCCGGTCATTGTTTCGCATCATTGTGGCTGTGCGCTGGAGTTGGTTCAGCATGGGCACAATGGGTATATTATCAATCCTAACGATGTAGATGATTTAGCCGCTGCCATGCAAAAGTTCGTTTCGGGCGAAGCCGATGTAAAAGCTATGGGGGCGGCATCGCTGGCTATTGTAAAAGATTTTACACCAGAAAAAGCGGCATCGCAGATATTTGCGGCTATATCAGAAAATTGATTTTGCTGCATGGCACACCTTATTTCGCTGCTTACCAATACCGATGCAAGGGGCAACCTTACGGTCATCGAAAAAATTTTTCCTTTCGATATCAAACGCATTTTTTACATCTATGGGGTCGATAGTTCCGTTCGTGGTAAGCACCGGCATCATCTTACCCGTCAGGCAGCTATTTGTATAAAAGGTTCATGCAGGGTTTCTAATCAATCGGGCAAGGGTATGCCAGTGCAAGAATTTATACTCGATCAACCTTCTGTTTGCCTCATGATTGAACCGGAAGATTTTCATTGGATGGATCAATTTTCGCCCGATGCCATACTCATGGTACTGGCTTCTGAATACTACGACCCCAAGGATTATATATTTGAGCCTTATGAGTAATCTCCATATCCCCTACGAAGATCTCAGAAAGGTGAACGAACCTTTTGAGGCGGAGTACCGGCAGGTGTTTGATACATTGCTTCAATCGGGGTGGTACATATTGGGACAGCAGGTGCAGCAATTTGAGCAACAGTTTGCCAGCTATTGCGGCGTACAGCACTGCGTAGGTGTAGCCAATGGGTTAGATGCACTGATACTGGCACTGAAAGCCTTGAACCTGCATCCCGGCTCAGAAGTATTGGTACCTTCCAATACCTACATTGCTACCATACTGGCAGTAACGCAGCTGGGTTTAAAACCTGTATTGGTAAGCCCCGATATAAGAACCTACAATATTGACCCCACTTGTATTGAAGCCAGCATAACCCCAAATACAAAAGCCATACTTGTAGTGCATTTGTATGGTAAGTGCTGCAATATGCAGCCCATCATGGAGTTGGCCAATAAGCATGGTTTATACGTGGTGGAAGATTGTGCACAGGCACATGGCGCTACTTATTTCGGGCAAATGACCGGCACGTTCGGGCACGCCAGTGGCTTTAGTTTTTACCCCACAAAAAACCTGGGCGCACTGGGCGATGCTGGTGCAGTAACTACCAACGATGCAACAATAGCCGATGCTATAAAAATGCTGCGCAATTACGGAAGCCGCACCAAGTATTACAATGAAGTAGTAGGGGTAAACTCCAGGCTGGATGAAATGCAGGCCGCTTTTCTCAACATCAAGCTGCAACACCTCAATGCTATTACGCAGCACAAACAGTTGCTGGCTGCATTTTATTTGAAACATTTACATCCCTCACTTATACTGCCGGTGGTAGAAGAGGGCTATATAGATGTGTACCATATTTTCAACATCCGTACTGCTAAAAGAGACGCATTAAAAAGCTATTTGTTAGAAAACGGGATTAAAACAGAAATACACTACCCGGTGGCCCCTCATGCTCAAAAAGCTATGAAGGGAATATTAGACGGACAATACTGCCCCATTGCTGAAGAAATTCATAGCACCACATTGAGTTTGCCCATTTCTTTTGGAACCTCTTTGCAAGAAGCCCGCATTGTAGTTGAATTTGTAAACCGCTTTATCAATCAGCATCAGGCATGAAATTAAAGCACTACAGTTTTTTTAATTCTGGTGTAAAAGCCATCAACACCCGGGATAACTGGGATAGTGTAAGGCTTGATGAATCGGAGCCGGATTACTATATACCCACCACTATAGATGCTTATGAGCAGCTGCCAAGTGTTGCCAATAGTAAGCCTTTAGCAAAATGGATGGCCAACCAAATGGCATTGGTACATTCCAATGTTATGTACTCAATTGGTTGCGGCGTGGCCTATGTGGAGTACAACGTAAAAAAGACTGCAGGCATTCGTGTGGTGGTGTCAGACTTTACGCCATCGGTGATGCGCCTGCAGGCATTGCAGGTGTTTGATGAAGTTGTTGAACTGGATATTACTAACCAAGACCCTGCAATTTCACCCGGTACGGTGGTGTATTTGGGCCGGATAGATACAGAACTTACCGATGCACAACTGGAGCAAATTTTCGCCCGGTTGCATCGGCTGAAGGTGCAACATATTTGTATGGTACCTGCGCAATTGCTTACCCCCAAAGCAGCAATTATAGAAGCTTATATTTTTCTGAAAAGCATACTTCAACGGCGCCCCCGGACTTTTTGTGGCTACAACCGGTCACTCGGATTATTCCGAAAGCTGGCAGCCCGGTATTTTCAACTTACTTTTCATATGATAGAAGGTAAACCGGTGTTTTGGCTGTACAAAAAAGATTAGCATGTTACATTTCTGTACCTATTTCGATAGTGGTTTTTTACCGAAGGGCTTAGCCCTCATCGATTCCTTAAAAGCCCACACCCCCGAGTTTTCAATAACAGTATTGGCACTGGATGATAAGGCTTATACCGAATTGGAAAAACGCAACGACCCTGTGGTAGAACTCATCAGTCTGCAGGAGTATAAAACGTATTTCGATATCGACGTGTTGAAGTATGCCGATAAAAAACAGTTTTACTTTTCCATCACCCCCAATATCTGCCTGTATCTTTTTGAAACAAGGCCCAATCTCACCCGCCTTTTTTACCTCGATGCCGACTTGTATTTTTTGCAATCTGCCGATGTTTTACTGCAAGAAATGGGAGAACACAGCATACTAATCTGTTCACATCACTTCAACCCGCTACATCAGCTAATTGCCACTCATTATGGTCACTTTAATGTAGCCATCAATGGGTTTGTAAAAAATGAGGAAGGTCTGAAATGCCTGCGTAGCTGGAAGCAGGATTGTGAAAGCTGGTACCCGGGTATGCCGGGCTATCCACACAGTTTTTTCAGCGATCAAATTTTTTTAGACAAATGGCCGGGCCTGTACCCGTCACTAAAAATTGTAACGAATAAATGTATCGATGTAGCCCCTTGGAACCTCAATAATATCCGCATTACCCGGCGCAACGGAACTTTTTTGGCCAATGGTAAACCATTGGTGGTGTTTCATTTTTCTTCGTTAATGAAAACAGGGGCAACAAGCTGGCATACCAATACCGCTAAGTTTTTTGTCTCTATAAAAGCGGATGTACTGGCATTGTATAAGCAGTACATCAACCAAATTGAAGGCTATGGCTACGAAAACCGCATTGTACAAACACTGAATTTTAAAGCAGGAAGTTTGAGGCGATTGGTACAAAAAGTATCTGGCAAACTGTTTAATGAATTTGTGGAAGTATAAAGACATGTCAGATTAGAGGCAGAAATAATTCATACCCCATAAAGGGGATGATGCTGTATGGAGTCGCTGCCTATCTTTACGCCCCAAATTCTACCGCATCGGGCAACTGAAAAGATGACACTCAGACGGTCGTCCTGTATTGAATCATAAAAAACTCATGGCAACAAAGCACTCTATATTGCTCACAGGTGGCGCAGGTTTTATTGGTACACACATACTTTCCATGTTTCCTGACACGCAATTTGTAGTAGCCGATATTCAGTCGTCACAGCAAATTCTACCAAATACCATTTATATAAAAGCAGATGTAAGAAACGAAACCGACATGCGGCCCATATTTGAGCAGCATCGTTTCGATTGTGTGTTGCACCTGGCTGCAGCCCACAAAGATTTTGGCATTGAACAAGAAGAATATTTTGAAGTTAACGAAAATGGCACTGCCTTGGTAAGTCAGTTGGCAGGTGAGTATGGTATCAAAAAGTTCATTTTCTATTCTTCTGTAGCTGTTTATGGAGATAGTGCAACGCCTACCAACGATAAAACCTTGCCCCATCCAAGCAATGATTACGGAGCGTCCAAGCTAGCGGCCGAGCAGGTACTTAGCCGCTGGTGGCAGCAAGATGAGAGCCGTACCATCATCATAATTCGGCCGGCACTCGTTTTTGGCGAAGGCAATGTGGCCAATATGTTTCGGTTGATTGATCAAATCAACAAAGGATTATACTTCAACGTAGGCAAAGGAGATAATATCAAATCCATAGCTTATGTAAAAAACCTGGTAGAAGTAACATGGTACCTGATGCAATTTAAAGGTAGCGGCATTCATATCTACAACTACGCCGATCAGCCACACCTGCGTACCGCCGAAATTGGCCTTACCATAGCCGCTGCTTTAGGTAAGCCCAAGCCCAAAAGTATTCCCATGGGCTTACTGCTCATGATGGCCAAACCATTTGACCTGCTTATAAAATTGTCGGGCAAAGACCTGCCGATTTCCAGCCACCGGGTAAAAAAATATGGTACTCAAACCTATCATCAGGCACAACAAATTTTTGCCGACGGCTTCAAGCCAAAATACACCACACAAGAAGGATTGGCAAAAATGGTAGCCTGGTATAAAGAAAGTGTTCAAAAAAACGGTAAATAGCAAGGAATCAAACATGACTGTATCCATAATTACCGTTTGTTTCAATAGTGGCCAAACCATTGCCGATACCCTGCAAAGCATTCGTGACCAGGATTATCCATTTATAGAATCCGTAGTGGTAGACGGAGGCTCAACAGACAATACCATGGCCATTGTACAACGGTATGCCGATGTTGTAACCACTTCCATATCCGAGCCCGATAAAGGCATTTATGACGCCATGAACAAAGGCTTAGCCATGGCAAAAGGAGATGTGATAGGCATATTAAACTCCGATGATTTGCTGGCAGATACGCAGAGCATAAGCCGGGTTGTTCAAGCTTTTTCTCATCAGGCATGTGATTGTGTGTACGCCGATTTGGTGTATGTAGATCAGACTGATACCAACAAAGTGGTTCGCTATTGGAAATCGGGCAAGGGTACCGCCAAAGACTTCTATTATGGATGGATGCCACCACATCCTACTTTTTATGTCTCCCGTCGTGTGTTGGAGCAATGTGGTAAGTACGACCTGCGTTTTCCCGTTGCTTCGGACTATGAGTATATGCTTCGGCTAATCGTTAAGCATCAGCTCACAGTCAGCTATATTCCACATGTTTTGGTAAAAATGCGAATGGGCGGATATTCCAACCATTCTGTCAACAACCGTAAGCGTTCTTTTTTCGAAAATCACGAAGCTTGGAGGGTAAATGGTTTGAAACCATATTTCTTTACAGTCTGGTTTAAAATAGCCCGCAAATTCAAACAGTATCTTGCAAAACCTTGAAAAGCATACAAGTAATTATAACCTTACCGCCTACCTCATGAAAACAGCACTCATCACCGGCATCACCGGGCAAGACGGCGCTTATCTGGCCGAATTATTACTCAGCAAAGGCTACTACGTACATGGCGTAAAACGCCGCAGCTCCATGTTCAATACCGATAGAATTGACCATCTCTATCAGGATCCTCATGAATCTAACGTGCAGTTTAAGCTGCATTACGGCGACCTTACCGATAGCACCAACCTCATTCGGATAATACAGGAAGTGCAGCCCGACGAAATTTATAATCTGGCTGCGCAAAGCCATGTAAAAGTGAGCTTTGAAACACCGGAGTACACCGCCAATGCCGACGCCATAGGCGCCCTGCGTATTCTGGAAGCCATCCGCATTTTGGGCCTTACCAAAAAAACGAAGTTTTATCAGGCCAGCACCAGCGAACTCTACGGTCTGGTGCAGGAAGTGCCCCAGTCTGAGCGGACGCCTTTCTATCCCCGTTCACCATATGCGGTGGCAAAATTGTATGCCTACTGGATAACGGTAAACTACCGCGAAGCCTACGGCATGTTTGCCATGAATGGCATCCTGTTCAACCACGAAAGTCCGCTGCGGGGCGAAACCTTTGTAACCCGCAAAATAACCCGCGGTGTAGCCCGCATTGCCTTGGGCATGCAGGATAAAATCTTTTTGGGCAACCTCGAAGCGCAACGCGACTGGGGCCATGCCAAAGATTATGTAGAAGCCATGTACCTGATGCTGCAGCAAGAAACAGCGGAAGATTATGTGGTGGCCACCGGCATTACCACTACCGTTCGGGAGTTTGTACGCATGGCATTTGCCGAAGCTGGTATCGAACTCGAATTCAGCGGCAGCGGTGCCGACGAAAAAGCAGTGGTGAAAGCCGTAGCATCGCCCGACATTAAAGTGCAGCCCGGTACAGTAGTTGTGGCTATTGATGCCGCTTACTATCGCCCAACCGAAGTAGACCTGCTGATTGGCGACCCTACCAAGGCCAAAACGCAACTCGGCTGGCAGCCCAAATACGATTTGCCGGCATTGGTAAAAGAAATGGTAGCCAGCGATCTGGCTTTGTTTCGCCGCGAAAAGTTGCTGAAAGACCAAGGCTTTCAGGTGTTAAATCAGTACGAATAAACCGCCGCCAACAGCATGGAAAAGCAAGCGAAAATTTTTGTGGCCGGTCATCGGGGGCTGGTGGGTTCGGCTATTTGTAAAAAACTACAGGAAGATGGCTACAGCAATTTGGTGCTGCGTACATCTGCCGAATTAGACCTGCGCCAGCAGGATGCAGTGGCAGCATTTTTTGCCACCGAAAAACCGGAGTATGTATTTGTAGCAGCAGCCAAAGTGGGTGGCATCATTGCCAACAGCACTTACCCCGCCGAGTTTTTGTACCAAAATCTGGCCATTCAAAACAACATCATTCACCAGGCTTATGTGCATGGTGTAAAAAAGTTGTTGTTCCTCGGTTCAAGCTGTATTTACCCCAAGCTTTGTCCACAACCTATAAAAGAAGAATACCTGCTGACAGGCCCGCTGGAGCCTACCAACGATGCCTACGCCATTGCCAAAATAGCGGGCATTAAAATGTGTGATGCCTATCGGCAGCAGTACGGTTGTCATTTTATTTCGGCCATGCCTACCAATATGTATGGGCCCAACGACAATTTCGATTTGCAAAACAGCCACGTACTACCGGCACTCATTCGCAAAATGCACACTGCCAAAGTAACTGGCCAACCCCATGTAACCATTTGGGGCACGGGCACACCCAAGCGGGAGTTTTTGCAAAGCGATGATTTGGCAGCCGCCTGCTTGCACCTGATGCTGCATTTTGATGAACCAGGCCCCATCAACATTGGCACCGGCGAAGACCTCAGCATTGCCGAGCTGGCGCAAATGGTAAAAGAAGTGGTAGGCTTTGAAGGCCAACTTGAATTTGATACCAGCAAGCCCGACGGCACACCCCGCAAACTGTTGGATGTGAGCCGCATTCACGCCTTGGGTTGGAAACATAAAATTGAACTTCGCGACGGCATCAGCGAGGTGTATGCACTGGTAAAGCCAGTTTTAAGTTAACGTGTGCTCATTGTTACAGCCGCTAAAAGGCAAGGTTGTATTTTTGCCGACTTCGTTCATGTGCAGTCGTTAGCCTGGTGATAACCGAATAGTAGCTAATGTTGGCTGGGCCGCATTTGGTCGAATAACCAAATTGTATCTATGAAAGTATTGGTGACCGGGGCGGCTGGTTTTATTGGCTATCATCTTACCGAAAGATTGCTCAAAGACGGGCATGAAGTGGTGGGCCTGGATAGCCTCAACGATTATTATCCGGTTGAGCTCAAACACGACCGGCTGCGGCAGCTGGGCATTGCCATTGGGCATGAACACTCCGGCGATCTGCTGCACAGTAGCCACTATACATCCTTTCAGTTTATACAAATGAAGCTGGAGGATCGGGAGCCTTTGCAACAACTCTTTGCGCAGTTTGCTTTTGATGCCGTGGTCAACCTGGCTGCACAGGCCGGTGTTCGTTACAGCATCACCCATCCGTACAATTATATTGATGCCAATATTGTAGGCTTCATGAACATACTGGAGTGTTGCCGCCACCACAATATCGGGCACCTGGTATATGCCAGCAGCAGTAGTGTGTACGGGTTAAATGAATCCATTCCATTCCGGCCCGATCAGCCCGCCGATCATCCTGTAAGCTTATATGCTGCCAGCAAAAAGGCCAACGAAATGATGGCCCATGTGTACAGTCATTTGTACAAAATACCAACTACAGGGCTTCGCTTTTTTACCGTGTATGGCCCTTGGGGCCGGCCCGATATGGCGCTGTCATTGTTTACCAAAGCCATTGTAGAAAACAAGCCCATCGACGTGTTTAACCACGGCAATATGGAACGTGATTTTACCTATGTGGGCGATATTGTAGAAGGCGTGGTGCGGGTATTGCAACAACCTGCAACACCCAACCCCGATTGGGATGCAGCTCATCCCGAATCGGATAGCAGTTCAGCTCCATACCGTATTTACAACATTGGCAACAATGCGCCGGTAAAACTCACCGCATACATCGAGGCCATCGAAAACAAACTGGGCAAAAAAGCCATTAAAAACATGCTGCCCCTGCAGCCGGGCGATGTGCCCCGCACTTTTGCCGATGTACAATCGTTGATGGAAGATGTGGGCTATAAACCCACCGTCTCTGTGCCAGAAGGGGTGGGCTATTTTGTCGATTGGTACCTCCGCTATTATAAAATCCATTTGTAGTAGTACATTGCCTGCTGCATACTTTATGGCAAAAATTGCAATCATACTGGGCAGGCTGGTGATAGGCGGTACCACCATGGATACATTGCAGGCGGCCCGCCATTTACAACAAGAGCACGAACTACTGCTGATAACCGGTGGTGGTCAGAAAGATGAGTTCGAAGCGGCCTACCTTACTGAGCATCTACCCTCTATCAGGCACGAAAGAATACAAGGCTTCAGTGGCAACATTCATCTCTGGCAAGACTGGAAAACCTACCGTCAGTTGCGCAAAGTACTGCGCCGTTTTCAACCCGATATTGTACATACCCATACTGCCAAAGCGGGGCTAATTGGCCGTTTGGCCGCAGCTGCAGAGCGGGTGCCTGTGCTTGTACATACTTTTCACGGGCTCATGTTTCATGGGTACTATTCTACTTTTGTTAGCCGGTTTATTGTGTATATGGAGCGATGGCTGGCCAAGAAAACGACCCGCATCATTGCCCTCAGCAGCATGCAGCAACAGCAAATAGTAGCGCAATACCGTATTTGCCCATTGCAAAAAGTACATGTAGTTCCGTTGGGCATTGAGCTCGACGCTTTTACCGAACAGCAGGACAGCAAAAGATCATTTTTCAGAAGCCGGTACAAGCTTGATGAAGACGAAGTGGCCATTGGCATTGTGGGACGGATTGTGCCCATCAAAAACCACGACCTTTTTTTGCAGGTAGTGGCGCAGCTGCACCCCCAGTTTCCGCAGGCCCGGTTTTTTATTGTGGGCGATGGACATTTGCGCCGCAAACTGCAACAGCAATGCGACCGCCTTGATATAGATTATACTTTTTTTCCGGAGGAGCCCCGCAAGGCTACCCTCATTTTTACTTCATGGATTACAGAAGTTGACAAAGCAATGGCCGGCCTGGATATGGTAGTGCTTACTTCGCACAATGAGGGCACACCGGTATCGCTGATGGAAGCACAGGCAGCAGGAAAGCCTGTGGTAAGTACCAAGGCTGGTGGCATAGATGATATTGTAAGAAACGGAGAAACCGGCCTTACAGTAAAGCAGCATGATGCGGGCCACCTGTGTGATGCCATTAGTCAGTTACTCAACAATAATGCCCAAAGGTTGGCCATGGGTAAGGCTGGAGAGGCATTTGCCCAGGCACAGTTTCGAAAAGAACGTCAGGTGGCAGATTTGAATTTGCTGTACAAAAGTCTGCTGAAGATGTAGCGTAGCCCGCAGCCTCGGTATATATTTGTGTTTAACTTCATATTGGAAATTTAAAACAATTTGAAGGGCTACCTTGTATTTGGTAAGTAAAAGTGAGGCAACCGGCCCGGAACTATAGTGTTCCGGACAGACCATCAAATTCATTTTGTCATGGATGCGTTTACAATCAAGGATTTAGAAAATCTTTCTGGCATCAAAGCCCATACCATCCGGATTTGGGAACAGCGCTACACGTTTCTCAATCCGCAACGTACGGATACAAACATTCGCTACTACAACAATCAGGAACTGAAAACCTTATTGAATGTGGCCCTGCTGAATAAGTATGGGTTCAAAATTTCGCACATCGATAAGATGAATCAGGATGAAATGCGGGAAAAAATCCTTTCCCTGTCGCAGGTTCAGGCCCAGCAGGAACGCATCATCAACGAGCTGATTCAATCAATGATTGAGCTGAATATTGATGAATTTGAGGAGACGTTGGAGAATTTCATCATGGCACGTGGTATTGAAAAAACCATCACCCAAATCATCTTTCCTTTTCTTGAAAAGATTGGTATTCTGTGGATTACCAACCATATTAACCCTGCTCAGGAGCATTTGGTTACCAATATTATCCGCCAAAAACTGATAGTAGGCATTGAAAGTACCGGCTCACATTTCCAAAGCGACAAGGCCTTGCTGCTTTTTTTGCCAGAAGGGGAGCACCACGAACTTGGTCTGCTGTTTATCTATTACTTGTTGAAGAGCCGTGGGATAAAGGTTTGGTACCTGGGGGCTAATGTGCCGCTGAAAGACCTAACCTATGTAGCTGACATTAAAAAACCCGATTTTATTTATACGCATCTTACATCGGTAGCCAACAACTTCAATTTCGATCGGTTTTTGCAAGCCATCAGCATAAAACTGCCGGCAAGCAGGGTTATTGTTTCTGGTCAGCTTACCCAATCGTACAAGAAAAAGCTGCCGGCAAATGTGCAAGTCAAAACCTCCCTATCTGAGGTAATGGAATACATAGCTATGTTGTAACCGGTTATTTTTACCGGATGGCAACTTTGGCAACCCTTGCAAGGGATGTGAAAAAGGTAAAACAGTTTTGTTTTACCTTTTTTTTGATTTTTTAAACAAAATACTTGGAAAGATGAAGGATTTGTGTTTAACTTCACGTTCTAATAATTAAACACCTGCGGATATGTCTACTGTAGAATTTGATAAGTTGCTGCTGGATAATGCCGATTTTCTCAGGCCATTTGCGGTTACGCTTACCCGCGACCATGAGACAGCCAATGACCTGTTGCAGGAAACCATGTACCGGGCATTAGCCAATAAAGAAAAGTACAACGTTGGTACAAATATTAAAGCATGGTTGTATACCATCATGCGCAACATTTTCATCAACAATTATCGTAGAAAAGCCAAGCAGCATACCATTTTTGATAGCACCCCAAACGAATTTTTACTCAACTACAATCAATCTGTAGTGGCCAATCCTGCTGAGGGTAATATGAAGTTGAAGGAAATCAACAAGGCGCTGGAAAGCCTTCCGGAAATATTCAAAAAGCCATTCATGTTGTACTTCGATGGATACAAGTACCATGAAATTGCCGATATGCTGCAGGAGCCGCTGGGTACCATTAAGAGCCGCATACACTTTGCCAGAAAACTCCTAAAAGCCCATCTGGAACGTCATTAAGCGGTTTCAACTTTTTTCAACTATTTTCCATGTCCCGTTAAACAAAACTGACGGGACATTTTTTATTATACAAAGCCAACACGTTGAATAAGAAAGCAGTAGTAATAGGAAGTGGATTTGCAGGAATGTCGGCTGCCAGTTTTTTGGCCAAAAGCGGCTGGCAGGTAGCGGTGGTAGAAAAACATACCCTGCCGGGTGGCCGGGCACGCAAGTTTGAAGTGGATGGTTTCACCTTCGACATGGGCCCCAGCTGGTACTGGATGCCCGATGTTTTTGAACGCTACTTTGCCAGCTTCGGCCACAAAGTAGAAGATTATTACAAGCTCATTCGCCTCGACCCATCGTACCGGGTGTACTGGCCCGACGACCATTGGGACATACCTGCTACTTATAGCGAACTGGCCGCCATGCTGGAAAGCGTAGAGCCCGGTGCCACCGCCGCCTTGTATAAAGTAATGGCCGAAGCGGCGTACAAATACGAAATAGGCATCAACAAACTGGTGTATAAACCCGGCCAAAGCATAGCCGAGTTTTTAGACAAAGACTTACTGAAAGGTGTGTTTCGCCTGGATGTGTTTACATCTATCAAAAAGCATTTCGGTAAGCATTTCAAACATCCTAAAACAAGAGAATTGCTGGAGTTTCCGGCCCTGTTTTTAGGTGCCCTGCCCGAAGATACCCCTGCTTTGTACAGCCTCATGAACTACGCCGATATTAAAGGCGGCACCTGGTTTCCGGAGGGCGGCATGTTTAAAATTGCCGAAGGCATGTACAAAATGGCGGTAGAGCTGGGGGTGCAATTTCTGTTTGAGCACGATGCACAATCAATTGATGTAACAGGCAAGCAAGCCAGGTCGGTAACGGCTTTGCACAAAGGCACACCCGTTGTATTGGAAGCCGATGTGGTGGTGAGTGGTGCCGATTATCATTTTACTGAAACCAAACTGTTGCAGCCGCAATACCAGAGCTACAGCAGCAGCTACTGGAACAGTCGGGTGATGGCGCCCAGTTGTTTGTTGTACTATGTGGGTCTCAAGAAAAAGGTGCCGGGTCTCAAGCATCATTCACTGTTTTTTGATACGTCTTTTGCGCCCCACGCACAAGACATTTATGCTACGCCCCGCTGGCCAAACAAACCGCTGTTTTACGTAAGTGCCACTTCTGTAACCGATGCCAGCCAGGCACCTGCCGATGGCGAAAACCTGTTCTTTTTGATACCGGTAGCAACAGGGTTGGAGGGCGACGATGAAGCGTTGCGCCAACGCTATTTTCAGCAAATCATAGAGCGTTTTGAAGAGCGGCTGGGCACAACCATCAAAGACGATATTGTGTATTACCGCTCCTTTGCCCTCAGCGATTTTGTGCACGACTACAATGCCTTTCGTGGTAATGCTTACGGACTGGCCAATACACTCATGCAAACAGCTATTTTGAAACCTACGGCTAAAAGCAAAAAGATTGATAACTTGTATTATACCGGTCAGCTTACTGTGCCCGGCCCTGGTGTACCACCCAGCCTTATCAGCGGCGAAGTGGTAGCCACACTCATCAACCAAAATTTTAGCTAACTCTTCAAACCGAATGCTCGATTGATTGTTACAATGCCTTCAATCTTCATCCGATAAAAACCAAGGCACTCAAGTATGATGCAATTGTTTCACCAGGTAAGCGAAATCTGCAGCCGAGTAACCACGGAGCGATACAGCACTTCGTTTAGCAGTGCTATCCGATTGTTGCATCAGGATCTGCGGCAGCCCATTCACAATATTTACGGTTTTGTTCGCTTTGCCGATGAAATAGTAGACACTTTTCACGACTTCGATAAGCAGCAATTGTTTCAGGAATTTAAAAAAGAAACCTATGCTGCTTTGGAAAGAGGCATCAGTCTCAATCCCATATTGCATAGCTTCCAGCTCACAGTTAATCAATACCATGTAGACCGCCATTTGATAGAAGCTTTTTTCTATAGCATGGAGCTCGACCTGAGCAGAAAAGTGTATGATGCCAGTGGCTATCAGCAATACATTTATGGCAGTGCAGAAGTGGTAGGCCTTATGTGCCTGCAGGTCTTTTGCGATGGCGATAAAAACTTGTACGACAAACTAAAAGATCCGGCCCGCAGTTTGGGCGCCGCCTTTCAGAAAGTGAATTTTTTGCGGGATGTGAAAGCCGATTACGAAGGCATGGATCGGGTGTATTTTCCCGACTGCGATTTTCGCAATTTTACCAACGAAGAAAAGCGCCAGATTGAGGCCGACATTGAAGCAGATTTTAAAGATGCTTACCAAGGTATCATTCAGCTGCCCATGAAAGCAAGGTTTGGTGTGTACGTTGCCTACAAGTATTACCTCTCGCTGTTCAAAAAAATAAAGCGGCTGGAAGCCCGCCGCATTTTGGAAGAACGCATCCGTATACCCAACTATGGCAAAGCCATGATTGTGGCCAAAGCAGGCCTGCGCAGCCAGTTCAATATTTTATAAGTTTTCTTTTTGGGTAAGGGCATGCATGTTGCTGCTTTTGCCTTTGTTTGCATTATGATTCAAGCATCGCCCGACGTAATACTGGTAAATGAGCAAGATGAACCCATAGGCACCATGGAAAAAATGGCGGCTCATCAGTCGCCTCATTTGCACAGGGCTTTCAGTATTTTTTTGTTTGATAAACAACAACGCTTGTTGCTGCAGCAACGGGCACACAGCAAGTACCATAGTGCCGGCTTGTGGACCAACACCTGTTGTAGTCATCCTTACCCCGGCGAGCTCGTAGCTGATGCGGCCGCCCGTCGGCTGAAAGAAGAAATGGGCATTAGTGTGCCCGTTGAAAAAGCTTTTCATTTTACCTATCAGGCCAGCTTCGACAATGGCCTGTACGAATACGAATTTGATCACGTGTTCATTGGTGAAATTGATGATGCTACCATCGAACCGGATCCGGCAGAAGTAGCCGCTTACACTTTTCGTTCCATTGAAGAAATCAATGCCGACATGGCTACTTCGGCACACAAATACACAGAATGGTTTAAGATAGCCCTACCATTGGTAGCGCAACACCTGAATGCAAATACGCCTGCATAACTGCAAATGAGTTAGCAATAAAAACAATTAGGAGATGAGTAGCAAAGGCCGGGCAATCATTGTGGGAGCAGGCATAGCCGGATTGGCTACTGCTATTCGCCTGGCAGTGCAAGGCTGGCAGGTGCAAGTGTTTGAAAGTAACAGCTATCCTGGTGGTAAACTCAGTTGGTTTGAGCAAGATGGTTATGCATTTGATGCGGGCCCTTCTTTGTTTACCCAGCCGCAATACATTGAAGAATTGTTTGCTCTCGCCAACGAACCCATTCAGGATTATTTTCAATACGTACAGTCAGACGTAGCCTGCCGCTATTTTTTTGCCAATGGCAAACAAGTAACCGCTTGGGCCGATCATAGCAGGTTTGCTGCAGAAATGGAAACCCAACTGGGCGAACCAGCAGCCAACGTACATGCCTATCTGCAACGCTCCGCTACCACCTACAACAAGATTGGAAAACTGTTTGTAGAAAAAAGCCTGCGCCATTGGCGGCAGTTTAGCTGGAAGGATGTGGCTACAGCCATAAAGCATAGCAGCAAGAGCTTGCTCATGGGTAGTTTGAATGCCTACAACGAGCAGGCATTTACGACGAAAGAAGCCGTACAGATGTTTAATCGATATGCTACCTACAATGGCAGCAATCCTTATAAGGCGCCGGGCATGCTCAGCCTCATTCCGCACCTTGAATTGAATGAAGGCACCTTCTATCCTAAAGGCGGCATGATTAGCATTACCAATGCGTTGCATCGGTTGGCCGAAAAGAAAGGCGTTCAGTTTCATTTCAACAGCAAAGTCGATCGCATTATAGAATCTGCCGGCAAAGCAGAAGGAGTAGTAGTGAATGGCCGCAACATCATGGCTGATTTAATTGTGAGCAATGCCGACGTCTATTTTACGTACAAACATTTGCTGCGCAATGAACTGGCAGCCCAAAAAGTATTGAAGCAGGAACGCAGCAGTAGTGCTCTTATTTTTTACTGGGGCATCAAAACATCCTTTCCACAACTGGGCCTGCACAATATTTTCTTCAGCGATAATTATGCTGAAGAGTTTCGGCATCTGTTTCAAACCAAATCCTTTTACCACGACCCAACGGTGTACATCCACATCACTTCCAAAATGGAAAGTGGACAGGCACCCGAAGGCAAGGAAAATTGGTTTGTGATGATCAATGCGCCGGCCAATGTAGGCCAGCCTTGGAGCGAATGGATTCCGGAAGCCCGGCAACGCATCATCAGCAAACTGAGTGCACAACTGCAGTGCGATGTTGAAGCTCTCATCGAAACAGAAGCAGTGCTCGATCCTGTAACCATTGAGCAACGCACCGCCAGCTATATGGGGAGCTTGTATGGCACCAGTAGCAACAGTCGTATGGCTGCATTTTTACGCCACGCCAACGATAGTGCACAAATACAAGGGCTTTATTTTGTAGGTGGAAGTGTGCATCCCGGTGGCGGTATTCCCCTCTGCATGCAAAGCGCAGCCATCACCGCCAATCTTATTCAACAACAATACAAGACAAACCATGTTGCCCATCACTAATCTCGCCGGCCTGTCGCAGCCCGTTCGGGAAAAATGGGCCTTCATCATTGCACTGGCCTTTCATGTATCTGGCTTTATTGCTATCGGCATTTTCAAGAGCACGTTTTTCATCAGCCTTACCTGGCTCAACTTGTTGGTTTGCCTGGCCTTAGTGCTGTGGACGCAGCCCGACAAAAACCGCTGGTTTTGGTGGTACTCCATTGCCGCTGCAGTTATTGGTTTTGGCACTGAATATATCGGCGTTACCACCGGATTGTTGTTTGGCAATTACAGCTATGGCAGTGTCATGGGTTGGGGTATCAATGGCGTTCCGTTGCTCATTGGTGTGCAGTGGTTGGTGACTACGTACTGTGTAGGCGTGGCCATGCACATGCTGCATCATTGGCTGCTCAACCGGCCCAATAGCCGTGCGGCCAACATGCCCAAAATTTGGCAGGCCGTGTCTGTCGTGTTAGATGGTGCTATGCTGGCGGTGCTATTCGATTGGGTGCTAGAACCCGTAGCCGTATCCTTGGGCTATTGGCAGTGGGCCGGCGGCGAAATCCCGCTATTCAATTATCTTACATGGTACCTCGTTAGTGTGGTTATCTTGGTCTTGTTTCATCAATTCCCTTTTCGCAAACAAAACCTCTTCGCTGTGCATTTGTTACTCATACAGTTCATGTTCTTTTTGCTACTGCGAACGGTGGGATAAAAAGTCGGAAAGACTGGAGACGGTAGTCCGAAGACCAAAGACAAATCTTTTCGAACTTGTGAACTCGTAAACTAATCAACTCGTAAACTAATACATATGCATTGGTCACTTTGGATACTCATTACTCTCGGTACATTTTTCGCCATGGAAGGCATTACCTGGGCTACGCATAAATACGTGATGCATGGTTTTTTGTGGTACCTCCACGAAGACCACCACAACCCCCGTGGCCATGTGTTCGAAAAGAACGATGCCTTCTTCCTCATCTTCGCCATTCCCAGCTGGCTCTGCATCATGCTGGGTTTGCAAAACGGCGTTTATTGGGCCGCCGCCATAGGCTTTGGTATTGCCATGTACGGCTTTGCGTATTTCCTGGTGCATGATGTCATTATTCACCAACGCTTCAAATGGTTTACCCGCAGCAATAACATATACGTTCGCACCATTCGGTGGGCACACAAAATGCACCACAAGCACATTGGCAAAGAAGACGGCGAAAGTTTCGGCATGCTCTACGTAGCCAAAACCTACTGGGATAAAGTACGTGCCGACAGGCAACGACAGCAGGCATCCAAAGCGTAATTATTTTGTGCACCAGCTGCAGTAATCCTATTCAACTTCGTTGTGTCACTCCCTTCAACTTCCGGTAATCCTATGCAGCAGTTCGACCACATCATTCTCGGTGCCGGTTGTGCGGGTTTGTCGTTGGCGGTACGCATGGCCGCTGAGCCTCGTTTGGGACAACAAAAAATATTAGTCATCGATAAAGCCCCCAAAGCAGGCAACGATCGTACCTGGTGCTTTTGGGAAAAACAACCTGGTTACTTTGAGCATTTGGTGCACCACAGCTGGCAGCAATTGTGGGTGAAACATCCGCAAGGCGCCTTGCCCTTGCAGCTCGATGGTTATGCGTACAAAATGATTCGCAGCATCGATTTTTACAAGCATGGCATGCAGCAGTTGGCAGCAGCGCCCAATGTGCAATTGCACTATGGCAATGTGCAATCCGTTGATGCAGCCAACGGCATCATCACCACCGGTGGCGGTACTTTCAAAGCCACACATATTTTTTCATCGGTGCTCTTGCAAGAGCCGGTAATGCAGCCCGATGAGTTTTACCTGCTGCAACATTTTCGCGGTTGGTTTATCGAAACGGAAGAAGATGTGTTTGACGAAGCCGCCGCCGACCTCATGAACTTTCGGGTAAGCCAGGAGCACGGATGCGCATTTATGTACGTGCTGCCACTCAGCAAACGAAAGGCGTTGGTAGAATACACGTTGTTCACCGAAGAAGTACTCACCAATGAGCAGTACGATGCAGGCCTGCAGCAATTCATGCAAGATGAATTGAAGCTGCACAGCTTTCACATCAGCGAAGTAGAGAATGGCATCATACCCATGACCAACCTGCGGTTTCCTGCACAAGAAGGTTGTGTTACTTACATCGGTACTGCTGGTGGCCGTACCAAAGCATCTACCGGGTACACCTTTCAGCACATTCAGCAGCACAGCGAACAACTTGTAAAAGCCTTGCTCAACAATCAATCAACGGCACTGCCCATGCAGCAGCGCTTTCATTTTTACGATAGTGTGCTGCTGCAAATTTTACATGAGCGAAAGTTGCCCGGTGCCGATGTCTTTTTCCAATTGTTTCAGCGCAATCCTGCGGCCCGTGTGCTCCGTTTTTTAGACAACCAAACCAGCCTGTGGCAGGAGCTGCGCCTCATGAACACCACGCCGTGGAAATATTTTGTGCCCGCCGCTCTACAGCAGCTGCGGCACCTGCGCCGCAAAACCGGCTGACCTTTGTCACCCAACAAGTCGGGGTTTTTTCGGAGCATTGCGGCCACAACGCCGTTCTTATGATTGCCCAACCAACTACTGCCGGCCTGCAGCAGGCACAAGTATCCTTCTTACAACAGTACCCCGATTTCCACAGTACCCAACTGCTCGATGATATGCGGGCCACGGAGTACAACCGCCTCGATGCACAAGGTCATTTGTACCTAGATTATACCGGCGGCAATTTGTATGCTGCTTCACAAGTGCAGCGGCATTTAGAACTCTTACAGCAATCGGTGTTTGGCAATCCGCACAGCACCAATCCTACGTCTCAATTAGCAGGCAAGCTGATTGATGAAACCCGCCAATACATCATCGATTATTTTCAGGCACATGATTATCACCTCGTCTTTACGGCCAACGCTTCACAAGCATTGAAGATTATTGGTGAGGGCTATCCCTTTCACGACAATGGCCATTTTTTGCTCCTGTTCGACAATCATAACTCTGTGAACGGTATACGGGAGTATTGCAAAATGAAAGGCGCTTCGCATACCTACAGCCCGGTAGATATTGAAGACCTGCGGGTGAATGAAAGCCAGCTGCAGCAATACCTCGAAGCCCATCCCGATAAAACAAACAAGCTCTTTGCATTTCCGGCGCAGTCGAATGTTTCGGGTGTGCAGCACAGTTTAGAGTGGATTGAGAAAGCCCATGCGTTAGGTTGGGATGTGCTCCTGGATGCAGCCGCTTTTGTGCCCAGCAATCGCCTCAATTTATCGGTGGTAAAGCCTGAGTTTGTGTCGATGTCTTTTTATAAAATATTCGGTTACCCCACGGGTTTAGGCGCTTTGTTTGTACACAAAAAAGTATTCGACAAGCTGCACAAACAATGGTTTGCCGGCGGCACTGTCAAGTTTGTGAGTGTGAGCAGCGATAACTTTTTCCTCGCCGAAAACTATGAACGTTTTGAAGACGGAACCCTCAACTATCTCGGCATTCCGGCACTCAAAATTGGCTTCGAGCACATCCATCATATCGGTATTGATACCATTCATAACCGGGTGAGTATGCTTACGGGTTGGTTGCTGCAGCAGCTGCAAAGCCTGCGCCACAGCAACGGCGAGGCTTTGGTGCATGTATTTGGCCCCAAAGACACCTCAGCCCGTGGCGGCACAATTATCTTCAATGTGTTTGATAGTGCGGGTGTGGCATTGCCCTACCTGCATGTGGAGGCCGATGCCAACCGTGAAAACATTTCACTTCGTACCGGTTGCTTCTGCAATCCCGGCATCGACGAAATCAACAACTGCATCAGCACCGATGAGCTATCGGCCTACTTTACCAGCCGCTCAGGTGGCGATTTTCAAGACATGATTACTGCCCTCGGCCGTATGCGGGGCGCCATCCGCATTTCGCTGGGCCTCGCCAGCAACTTTGCCGATGTGTACCGCTTTGTGCAGTTTTTAAAGCAGTACTTGAAATAGACGGGAAGTCGGGAAGACCGAAAGTCCGAAAGTCCGGAGTTGGTAGTCAGGAGATCGGAGAAATAGTCATGCTGACGATGGAAGCATCTCTGGCATCGAATACGGAAAGTCGGAAAGACCGGAAGTCGGGAGTGGGAAGTCCAAAGTTCGAAGAAGGGCAACCAAATTCAACCATCCCACTCTACGTCACCTCTCCTGTGGAGAGGACGGGTGAGGTTAAAATCCGAAAGACGGAAAGACCGAAAGTCAGAAAGTCCGGAAGAAGAGAAGCTGAAGCCCTGATTCCGATAGCTATCGGAATGCCGAAGGGCGGCAAGTATGAAAGACCGGAAGACGGAAAGAAAAGTAGTTTTAATTCGGTTTTGACTCGCCGAACTAACATCTAACATCTGTCATCCAACATCTCTCAACTACCATCCATCAACCACCAACTGCCAACCATTTTCCCCTGTTAGCCAGCGTAATCTGCCAGTAAAAACGATTTGTGCCAAAGGGGGTGAAACGGCTACATTTGCGGCCGTTCGATGTTTTTAAGTATTGAGATTTATTGGTTGATATTTTTTCAATAATATCTCCTGATGAATGGAAAAACATCAAGAATCATTCAAACCGTTCGCATAATGAGTAATCAAGCTACAACGCTGTTCGACAAAGTATGGGATGCCCACGTGGTGCGTAAAATTGAAGACGGCCCCGATGTATTGTTCATCGACCGCCATTTTATTCATGAAGTAACCAGCCCCGTTGCTTTTTTGGGACTGGAACAACGCGGCATTGGCGTTTTGTACCCCGAACGCACTTTTGCCACCGCCGACCACAATACACCCACCATCAACCAGCACCTGCCCGTGCAAGATCCGCTGAGTGCCAACCAACTCAAGGCCCTGGAAACCAACTCGGCCAAGTACGGCATTTCGCACTGGGGCCTCAACAACCCTAAAAATGGTATTGTACACGTGGTAGGTCCCGAAAACGGCATTACCCTGCCGGGCATGAGCATTGTGTGTGGCGACTCGCATACTTCCACCCACGGCGCCTTTGGTGCCATTGCGTTTGGCATTGGTACTTCCGAGGTAGAAATGGTGCTCTCTTCGCAGTGCATCATGCAGCCCAAGCCGAAGAAAATGCGCATCAGTGTAAACGGTCAGCTGCAAAAAGGCGTGGTGCCCAAAGATGTGGTGCTCTACATCATCAGCCAGCTCACTGCTGCCGGTGCTACCGGATACTTTGTAGAATTTGCCGGCGATGTGTTTGAAAACATGACCATGGAAGGCCGCATGACCGTGTGCAACATGAGCATCGAAATGGGTGCCCGTGGCGGTATGGTTGCCCCCGATGAAACTACTTTCAACTACATACAGGGCCGCGAAAAAGCCCCCAAAGGCGAAGCCTGGGACAAGGCGCTGGCCTACTGGAAAACGCTGAAAACCGATGCCGGCGCCAGCTTCGACAAAGAGTATCAGTTTGATGCGGCCAATATCGAACCCATGATTACCTACGGCACCAACCCGGGCATGGGCATTGGCATCAGCCAAAGCATTCCTACCGCCGAAGCCATTGGCAGCGGTCAGGCCAGCTTCGATAAATCGATGGCGTACATGGGCTTTCAGCAAGGCGAAGCCATGATGGGCAAAAAAGTAGATTATGTGTTTGTAGGCAGCTGTACCAATGGCCGCATTGAAGATTTCAGGGCCTTCGCTTCGGTGGTTAAGGGCCGTAAAAAAGCCGATCATGTAACCGCATGGATTGTGCCTGGTTCACACATTGTAGAAGCGCAGATTCGGGAAGAAGGCATTTACGATATTTTGACAGAAGCAGGCTTTCAGCTGCGTCAGCCCGGCTGCTCTGCCTGTCTGGCCATGAACGACGATAAGATACCTGCCGGTAAATATGCCGTCAGTACCAGCAACCGCAACTTCGAAGGTCGCCAGGGCCCCGGTGCCCGTACGCTGCTCGCCAGTCCGCTGGTAGCCGCTGCCGCTGCCGTAACCGGCGTAGTAACCGACCCGAGGGAATTGCTGTAAGGCATAAGGCCGAAGGCTAAAGTCATAAAGCAACCTTCCTTTCCCCTCCGGGGGTGAGGGGGCTAAAAACCTCCGCCTTCCTCCGTGCATACCTCCTTCTCCTCTGTGGTAAAACAAATCCGAAATCAGACATCCGAAATCAGACATTCTCTATGGCTTACGATAAATTCACCGTGCTTCAATCATCAGCAGTACCCCTGCCCATTGAAAACGTAGACACCGACCAAATCATTCCTGCCCGTTTTTTGAAAGCCACCGAACGCAAAGGTTTTGGCGACAACTTGTTTCGCGACTGGCGATATAACAACGACGATTCGCCCAAGCAAGACTTTGTGCTCAACAACCCCATCTTCAGTGGTAAAATACTGGTAGCGGGCAAAAACTTTGGTAGTGGCAGCAGCCGTGAACACGCCGCCTGGGCCATTTACGACTATGGTTTCCGTTGCGTTATCAGCAGCTTCTTCGCCGACATTTTCAAAGGCAACTCACTCAATATTGGCATTTTGCCCGTAACCGTGAGTGCCGAATTTCTCGACAAGATTTTCAAAGCCATTGAAGCCGATCCGAAAACGGAAATCAAAGTAGACCTGCCCGAGCAAAAAGTAACGATTGTAGCTACGGGCGAACAAGAATCGTTCGACATCAACGGCTACAAAAAACACAACATGATGAACGGTTTCGATGACATCGATTACCTGCAATCAGCTAAAGAAGACATCAAGGCATTTGCTGCCCAATCGCTGTATTAACAGCACTTACAACCCACGGCATGAAGAAGCATATCGAAATTATGGACACCACGCTCCGCGATGGTGAACAAACCAACGGCGTCTCTTTCTCTCCATCCGAAAAACTGACCATTGCGCAGCTCTTGCTGGGCGAAGTAAAAGTGGACCGTGTGGAAATTGCTTCTGCACGGGTATCGGAAGGCGAACTGGAAGCCGTGAAAAAAATAACGGGCTGGGCAGCTACCAATGGCCTGCTCGACCGCATTGAAGTGCTCACTTTTGTGGATGGCGATGTATCCATTAAGTGGATGGAAGAAGCAGGCGCCAAAGTGATGAACCTGCTCACCAAGGGGTCGCTCAACCATTTGCAGCACCAGCTGAAAAAAACACCGGCGCAGCATTTTCAGGAAGTAGGCGAAGTACTAGCACTGGCCGCCAAGCGGGGCATCACGGCCAATGTGTACCTCGAAGACTGGAGCAATGGCATGCGCAATAGTCCGGACTATGTGTACAGCTACCTCGACTTCTTAGCGACACTACCGGTAAAACGGATTTTGCTGCCCGATACCTTGGGCGTACTCATTCCTTCGGAAACCTACGACTACCTCAGCGCCATTGTGCAGCGCTATCCCGGCGTTCATTTCGATTTTCATGGCCACAACGATTACGACCTCGGCGTAGCCAATGCACTTGAGGCCATCAAAGCCGGTGTGCATGGCTTGCACCTCACGGTAAATGGCATGGGCGAACGGGCAGGAAATGCCCCACTGGCCAGTGTGATTGCCGTGTTGAACGATTATGTGCCCACCGTAGAAACAGCTGTGGTTGAAAAATCATTGTACTCGGTGAGTAAACTCGTTGAAACCTTCTCCGGATTTAGGGTGGGGCCCAACAAACCCATTGTGGGCGAAAACGTATTTACCCAAACAGCGGGTATACATGCCGATGGCGATAAGAAAAACAATCTGTACTTCAACGATTTGCTGCCGGAGCGATTTGGCCGCAAACGGAAATATGCACTCGGCAAAACTTCGGGCAAAGCCAATATTGAAAACAACCTGGCGCAGCTGGGCATTCAGTTGGCCGACGAAGATTTGAAGCGGGTAACACAACGCATCATCGAACTGGGCGACCGTAAGGAAACCGTTACTCAGGCTGATTTGCCTTACATCATCAGCGATGTGCTGGACAGTGCCAGTGTAATTGAAAAAGTGAAAGTAGAGAACTATGTGCTCACCCATAGCAAGGGCCTCAAGCCATCGGCTACAGTAAAAATCATTTTCAATGATGAAGCATTTGAAGAAAATGCACAGGGTGATGGCCAGTACGATGCGTTCATGAACGCCATTAAGAAAGTGTACCTCAAAAAGAAGCTACCACTGGCAGTGCTCACCGATTATGCGGTGCGTATTCCGCCCGGAGGTAAAACCGATGCCCTTTGCGAAACCATCATTTCCTGGGAGCATAACGGAAAGGAATTTAAGACCCGTGGCCTCGACAGTGACCAAACGGTTTCTGCCATCAAAGCCACGAAGAAAATGCTGAATTTGATTTGGGAGTAGAAGAAGGAAATAAACAATAAGAAATAAGGAAGTAAGGATGCAGTTCCTAAGGCTGTTCACCAACTTGTGAACTCTGAAACTTTCAAACAACAAACATCATCAACACAAATGGCAACAAAACACATAGCAGTAGTACCCGGCGATGGGATAGGCAAAGAAGTAACCGCAGTCGGCAAAAAAGTATTGGAAAAAATTGCGGCAAAATATGGCCACACATTTACCTACGAAGAAGCGCTGATTGGACACGTAGCCATTGAAGCCACCGGCGATCCGTTGCCTGCGGATTCATTGGAAATCATGCGCAGCAGTGATGCGGTATTGTTTGGTGCAGTGGGTCATCCCAAATACGACAACGATCCTTCGGCCAAGGTACGCCCCGAGCAGGGCCTGCTGAAAATGCGCAAAGAGCTGGGTTTGTATGCCAACCTGCGCCCCATCAAATTATTTGATGAACTGCTCGATGCCAGCAGCATTAAACCCGAAATTTTACGCGGTGCCGATATCTTGTTTTTCAGAGAGCTCACCGGTGATGTATACTTTGGCAAACGGGAACGTATCGAAGACGGCAAAGCCGCTTACGATACCATGATTTACTACAAGTACGAAGTGGAACGCATTGCCCGCAAGGCTTTTGAGGCAGCCATGACCCGTGGTAAAAAACTGATGAGTGTAGACAAGGCCAATGTGCTGGAGAGCAGCCGCATTTGGCGGGAAACGGTACTCGAAGTGGCCAAAGATTATCCTGAAGTAGAACTGGAACACCAGTTTGTAGATGCGGCCGCCATGCTGCTCATCAAAGACCCCCGCCGTTTTGATGTGGTGGTAACCGGCAACCTCTTTGGTGATATCCTCACCGACGAAGCCTCTCAAATTGCAGGCTCTATGGGCATGCTGGCTTCTGCTTCTGTAGGCGATGGCACGGGTGTATACGAACCCATCCACGGCTCTGCCCACGACATCACCGGCAAAGGCTTGGCCAACCCCATGGCTTCTGTGTTATCTGCCGCATTGCTGCTCGATATTTCCTTTGGTATGAAGCAGGAATCGCTGGATGTGATTAATGCAGTGGATGCTGTGCTGAAAGCCGGCTTCCGTACCCGAGACATTGCCAATGCCGACACGCCTGCCGACAAACTCCTCGGCACCGATGCCATTGGTGAAGAAATCTTAAACCGCCTCTAAGGGTAAATGATAGAAGTTTGCAACCTGTGAGGTTTCAAGGCCTCACAGGTTTTTTTATTTTTTCAAACTGCCATAACCAGCGTTTCATATGGATATAAGTGCCGTACTCACCATTACGTTTACCCTGTTTGCGGTCATTGATATCATCGGTTCTGTGCCGCTGCTGGCTTCGCTCAAGCAAAAAATGGGCGGCATCAACGAGCTCAAAGCCACGTTGATTTCCGGCGGCCTCATGATCCTGTTTTTGTTTGTAGGAGAGCCATTTTTACAATTGTTGGGTATAGATGTAAAATCTTTTGCCGTAGGCGGTTCCATTGTCATTTTCATCCTCGGGCTGGAAATGGTTTTGGGCCACGAGTTTTTCAAAAGCGATGGCGACCCTAAGTCGGGTACGGTGGTGCCCATTGCTTTTCCACTGATTGCCGGGAGTGGTACGCTTACCACTATCATTTCATTGCGGGCCAACTACGATGAAATTCCGGTACTGTTGGGTATTCTGGTCAACCTCATTTTCATTTACCTCGTATTGCACAGCCTCGATTTCATTACCAAACTGTTGGGCCCCGCCGGCATGCTGGCCATCCGCAAGTTTTTTGGGGTGATATTGCTGGCCATTGCGGTAAAAATCTTTGCAGCCAACGCTCCCGGCCTGCTGAGCTAACGGGTGTTGGCTCTTTAGCGTAATTGTTGCACATTTGCAGCCCGCTACGGCCTCGTAGTACAATGGATAGTATAAGAGTTTCCGAAGCTCCAGATCCAGGTTCGATTCCTGGCGAGGCCACCAATTGTTAGATAAAATATTCTGAGATCAGCCTTCGGGCTGATTTTTTTGTAAAAGACATTTTGCAGCTAAGTTCGTGTACAATCTTACTATCATGCACTCACGAATAATTTGGAAGGTGATTTCTACTGCTGCTATGTTTTTGATAGCTACGCATGCAGGGGCTCAATAAGGAGGCCGACATGGGTTTTACAGCAGCCATCGTTTTCCGGTGAATACTTTTCAACCTGCTCAACTTTTTTTCGCTGGCGATTCTTCCTGGGTTGGTTTTATATCCATAGCAGGTAATACCAACGCAGACAATGGCTACATCAATGAAATGGCATTTATTTCTAAGATGCCTGATGATACAACAACAGTGCTGAAAGGGAACTCTGTGATGCGGTTTCAACTGGCAGACAGCATTCGCTACATTCAACTGAAAGACGGAAGCAAACTGGTCTTTCAGCAAATGGGGCACATGAGTTTTTGATGCGGGTACTTTACGAATCCCCGCGGGTGTTGCACACCTGTTTGTACAGAGACAGCTGGGAAACTCTCACATCGAAAACTGCTACCAAAGAGAGCTACAATACTTTTTTTGTACTCAAAGACAAAGGCCCGCTACAGGCCGTACAGGGCGTAGCTATGTACAGCCCCAAATTTGCAGCCCGGCGGAGCGAAAAAGCGTTCGTCAAAATGTTCGCTGCTTATCCGGCTATCGTACAAAAACTTACGCAAAAGGATTTCTATTTTGATGCGGCAGGTATGCAAAAATTACTACAGCAGTACAGCGAAGCGCAATAATAGTAACTAATACATGTGCCTATTTGACCTGTTGTAATCAGTAGTTGTGGAAAAGGAAGACATTTTCATCTTAGTATAAAAAACCAAGATTTTTAAAAGTGACGACATACAAAGGAGCTTGACCTCTTTTTATATTATTAACCACATAAATACCTGACCGATGAAGAAACTACTGTTGATGATGAGCCTGGCTATGACCATAGTGATAGCAAATGCACAAAGCAACTGGCCCGATTGGGATGGCATTCGGCTGGAATTGAAAGAAGATTACAATGCCGGTGCTAATGATGCAGCATTGCAGGCCGCACGGTATTTATTTACACATCCTATTGAACAGTCCGATAAACTAAGGGCCAGTGCTACCCGCTACATCATTAGCTGGATGACCGGCTCTCCGGATTATTCATTTACCCTTGATGCCAAAGCCATGAAATTTACAAAAGGGAATGACGACTGGTTGTCGTTGTATTTGGCAGGCATGATACAATACGCATTGGAAAAGAATGCTCCGAAAGCCGATCCGAAAACAGTAACACTGGAAGCCTGCAAAATGATTATTGCGTATGCTAAAAACGGTGACAATAACATGAAGCCCAATGCTGAATTGAAGAGGATGATAAAAGCTTCGGATGAAGGCAAGTTGAGTGAATACTTGAAATAATTACAAACCGGGGCCGTGCCATTACATTGGCAGAAAACGTATTTTCATAGCACATACAACTGTCTATGAAAATACGTTTCGCATTTCTGGCGTTGACCATTTTCCTCTGCACCGCCATGCAGGCCCAGCAAACCCCAGCCGAAAAATTTGTGGCCAATCTGGCACAGCAAAAAAACAAATGGCTGATAACACAACGCTACGACAGCTTGCGTAACATACTCGATGCCCGCTGCCTCTATGTGCACAGCAATGGTTGGACGCAAAATGCTACCGAAGTAATTGCCGACATGCAATCGGGCAAACTCCGCTATCAAAAAATACACTTCACCGATGTGCAGGCCCGCCAGTTTGAAAGCATGGTTATTGTAACAGGCAAAGGCCAATTTGAAGGCAACATGCAAGGCAAAACCTTTTCCATGCCATTGGCATTTACCGAAGTATATGTAAAACGTAAAGCCAGTTGGAAATTAGTGAGCCGCCATGCCTGCAAAATCGAATAAGCAGCGGGCATAGTTGCCTGTAATTTCGCAGCCTTCTTCTTACTCAGAACAATCAGCCAATATGGATTTACAGATTGCGCAGCAGCATTTTTTGGTATGTGGGGCATCGGGTGGTTTTGGTAAAGCCATCGCCGAAACCTTGTTGCAGGAAGGGGCGCAAGTAACTGCTGTGGCCCGCTCAGCCGACAAGCTGCAAGCCTTACAAACAGCGTATCCGCAGCAGGTACATACCGTGGTGGCCGATGTAACAACCGATGAAGGTGTACAAAAAATTACTGCAGCCATACAGCAACCACTGCATGGCATTTTGCTCAATGCGGGTGGCCCGCCGGCCATGTCGGCACTCGAAGCCACACTGCCCGATTGGGATAACGCTTACGCATCTGTGCTGCGTTGGAAAATTGCATTGCTGAAAGCTTTGCTGCCTTCCATGCAGGCACAACAATATGGCCGCATAGTCAGCATCGAAAGTGTGAGTGTAAAACAACCTGTAGAAAATTTGGTGTTGAGCAATGCCATCCGCATGGCGGTGGTAGGTTATCTCAAAACATTGTCGCAGGAAGTGGCAGGGCAGGGTATCACCATCAACATCATGGCACCGGGCTATCATGCCACCGATGCAATGAATCGTTTATTTGACAAGAAGGCAGCTGTAGCAGGCATTAGCCGCGATGAAGCTGCTAATGCTATGGCACAACAAGTACCCGTAGGGCGCTTGGGCACGGCTACAGAATTTGCTTCACTGGCGGCATGGTTGTTTAGCCCGAACAGTGGTTTTGCAACCGGGCAAACTTTTGCCATAGAAGGCGGTTTGTACAAAGGCAGTATGTAAGGTATGTTTAAGTAAGCTGCACAAATTCGTACGAACAGCTAAAGCCAATTCTTTCACCCGGCTCCAGTTCTATCAAACCCATGCGGTTGTTGAATACATCGGGTGCGGCACTCAGGTTTTCGATGGCTATGCTCTGGCGATGCGGTGGTGTGTACACTTGCAGATATGGGTAATTTTCATTGGCATAAATGCAAATAGCGTTGCCACTCTGCGGGTCTTGCAATACGCAGGCCGGTTCCTGGCTGATGCGGTTCAGCAAAAAGCAATTATCGAGTTCGGTATTTTCCAACACTGCGCCATCGGAAAAGCGATGATCGGGTTTGAGCACACCCGTGGGTAGGAGGGCAGCATCAAATTCGAGCATGGTATCGGTGGCTATTTGCAAGTGCAAATCATTTACACTATTGCCCAACTTGAAATACGGATGCCAGCCATCGGCCAGTGGTATGGTGCTGCTGTGGCGGTTGGTTACTTCGGTGTTGATGGAAATTTTTCCTGACTGCAGGGTGTACGTAACCGTCATGTCGAAAGGAAAAGGATAACCTGCATCTTCGGCATTGTAGCGGTGCTGCAGTATCAGCATGGCCAGCTCACCGGTGGCTTCGTGGTGCAATATGTCAAAGGGAACATTGTAGAGCAACCCGTGCAGGGCTGAATCGTTGAGAATGAACTTGCCAATTTTGTATTGGATGCCTTCGTATTCGTACAACTGCTGGTTGAGCCGGCATACATAGGGCGACAACTTACAACTCCTGAAACCTTTGGCTTCGGCGTGGGCCACAAAATCTTCGGGGCTGTCGTAGCCATCTATCAGTTCGATGGTAGTGCCGTTTACATGTTGTGTCCAGCGGTTGAGCAGGGCGCCATGTGACGGCCAAACTTCGGCGGTAGTGCCCTCTGCAGACAGCGTGACGCGGCCCTCGTGTATGCTTACATAGTTCATGCCGTAAATGTACGAGCCAGTTGCATTGGGATACTGATTTATAGTACCGGATTGGATTTTCACGGAAACAAAAAAACACAAGACTTAAAGTTTAAAGTTGAAGGCCGAAGGCTAAAAGCAAACGCTCCGTGTCCTCCTAAGCTCTGTGCGAAAAACTTGGACGCAGATTTTCAGGATGAAAAAGGATTATCACAGACGTAGTTCAAATCAGCCATCGTAAATCTTACATCAGCCATCTTTCATCAAACCTTGTTTTCTTTGCAACAAAGTGTGGAATATGCAGATGGGAATAATTGGCGGCGGCAGCTGGGCTACCGCATTGGCCAAATTGCTGACAGATAACGGACAGGCCATTCATTGGTGCCTGCGCAATGAGTCGACGATTGCACATTTGCAAAAACGCCGTCACAATCCGCATTACCTCAGCAGCGTGTATTTCAACCAGGCCCTGCTTACCCTCAGCACCGATGCTGCTGAAACCATTGCCGCCTGCGACACCATTTTAATTTGTGTGCCCAGCTCTTATGTGCTGGTGACGCTACAGCATTTACCCGCCAATGCGTTCGAAGGCAAGCGGGTAATCTCTGCCGTAAAAGGCATTTTGCCCAACGAAAAATTTCAGCTGCTGAACGAGTGGCTGCACGAAAAATTTGCACTGCCTACCGAACACTATTTCACCATCATGGGCCCATGCCATGCAGAAGAAGTAGCGGCAGAAAAACTATCCTACCTCACGTTTAGCGGCGAAGATGTAGCGGCGGCAACAGCCATTGCCGCTATGTTTAAAACCGACTACCTCAACACGGTGGTGAACCACGACATCTGGGGTACGCAATACGCCGCCACGCTCAAAAACATTTACGCCGTAGGCGCCGGCATTGCCCATGGCCTGGAATATGGCGATAACTTTTTGAGTGTGTACATTGCCAATGCCGCCGATGAACTGGTGCATTTCATCCGCAAGGTGATGGAGCTGAAGCAAGCGCCTGATGCCGGCAAAATCAACTACTCCAGCAGTGTGTACCTCGGCGATTTGCTGGTAACATGCTACTCGCTGTACAGCCGCAACCGTACGTTTGGCAACATGATTGGCAAGGGCTACAGCGTAAAAGTGGCACAGCTCGAAATGAACATGGTGGCCGAAGGATACCCCGCCAGCCGCGGCCTGTATTTTACCAACCAAACCGTGCTGGCCGAAATGCCCATCGCCACTACCATCTACCGCATTTTGTGGGAAGGACTGCCTGCCGCTGAAGGCTTCGCCGCCATTGAGCAGGTGTTGCAGTAAGGCATTCTTTTGCGCAAAAAGAGAAGCTCAATATATCAGGCAACCTACTTTCAGAAGCACGACATCAGGGTGTTATAGCTGGGCACTACAGTAGCACCATTGCTACATCAGGGTACCCACCCGAGATTTGGGTGTAATAAATCTCGGGGGCCTTTTTTGGGTACCTTTTTGGGCAAGCAAAAAGGTGCAAACGCCTTTCTTGAATTGGGTATTTAAAAGCAACGAAGGCTGCCTTACTTACCGCTCATCAAGCCACCTCTGGGGCTTAACGTTTTGCTATGTATACACTGCAACAGCAATTCGTACCTTGTTGTACAACCATGCCACTCTCATTTTCCATATTGGGCAATTACGCCAGCGTTACAGCACTCGGCCTTATCTTATTGGCCAAGGCCCTGCACTATGCGTGGCGCAAATTCAGCAAACAATCTGCTTGATGGTTTTGGTCCTTATTGGACCAAGGCAAAAAGGACATATAAAGAAAAATCGAATGGGTTGGCGTTTCCAGACCATTTGGCCTCACCAGGCCTCTCCACAGGAGAGGTGCCGTAGAGTGGCGTAATTGACTTTTGTTGCACTTCTACGGACTACCGACTTCGGACTCGATCTTCCCGTCTCCCGACTACTGACTTCCGAATCCCGGCTACAACAGCACATCACTCCTCACTTGCAAACAACGCCGACGCAATATGATCGGCATAGAGCTTGCCGCTATTGGTCAGCTGCAGCAGGTGGCGCTGTAAGGTTACCCAACCGTTTTGCATAAATTCATGCAGGTAATTTTGCGCCGAAGCCCACTGATGAGCCGGATAGGTATAGCCGCCAATCTGTTGCGCCTCGAGGTTTACCGGTAGCCCTTCGCTGGTACGCAACAGCGTCATGATGGTTTCATTCATGCGTTGCACAGGGCTCAGCACTTCCACTTCGTAGGCAGGCGCACCAGCTTGCAGCAGGCGGATGTACTCGCTGTTGTTGGCAATGTTCCACCAGCGGGTATGCTGCCCATCGAAGGAGTGGGCCGAGGGGCCGATGCCCCAGTAGGGCTGGCCCTGCCAATAGCTGCTGTTGTGGCGGCTGCGCTTGCCCGGCAGGGCATAGTTCGATATTTCGTAATGCTCATAGCCCTGTGCTGCGGTCCATTGCATGAGGGCCTCAAAATGACGGGCCTGCAGGGCATCATCTATGGGGGCCACTTTGCCTTTTTGTACAAAATGATGCAGGGCGGTTTTTTCTTCCACTGTAAGAGCATAGCAGCTCAGGTGTGGTACCTGCAGCGACATGGCCTGCGCCACATTGTGCTGCCAGCGCTCCATGCTCATGCCGGGTACGCCATAAATCAGATCGATGCTGAAGTTGTGAAACCCCGCCGCCCGGGCAGCGTGGATGGCCGCCAGCGATTGGCTGGCCCGGTGGGAACGGTTCATCCAGCGCAGGTCGTCGTCGTGAAAACTTTGCACCCCCATGCTCAGGCGGTTGATGCCGAGTGCCAGCCACTGCTCCAACCGGGCGGCATCAATATCATCGGGGTTGGCTTCGAGGGTAATTTCGGCATCGGCACTTACGGCAAACTGCTGCCGCACGGCCGCCAGTAGTTGGGCCAGCTCAGCGGCACTCAGCAGGCTGGGCGTACCACCACCAAAGTAGATGCTGCTGATATGCGTGGGCAGTGCTACACCGGTTGGCAGCTGCCGCTGTTGCAACTGCTGCAGCATGGCCTGCAATACCTCGGGCTTGCGGTGCAGCGAGGTAGAAAAATGAAAATTGCAGTAGTGACAAGCCTTGCTGCAAAACGGTATGTGAAAGTATATGCCGGCCATAAATGATGCCGCAAAGGTGCAGGAACTTGGGGGAAGAATGCGAGGCTTGCTAACCGGCCTGTGGGCCGGAGCTGTGGCTATGCACTGATGGAGCAGCATAGAGAGGGTAACGTCCTGCGGCTTTGCGACGTTCGCAGGATGTGGTGATGTATGAAGATAAGGCTGCTGGCGAATGTTGCAAAACCGCAGTTGCCCGCGGTGGCCAACCGTACTGCCTGGAAAATACCCGTCGGGCTATTTGTGCCAATCCCTGATTGGCGAAGTCGACCAACGGGATCGGATGGGCAATTACCGTATTTCTACCTGATTTACCAAAGCTATTGGCTCAGGGTATTGACAATGTCAATGCCAGCCTTTAGCTTCGCCTAAGCTGCTAAAGCGATTCGCTTCGAAAACGCAGGTTTTCAGCAAATCTCATTTGCGCAGCTTAACCGGCAAAATCCATTGCCCCATTTTGCCTCCCGTAAATCAGATGAAATACAACCCCGCTTTTCCGGCAAACGGAGTGAGCCATTGCGGCGCAACGTTTTCGGGCTTTGCGTTCGGGCGGGTTTCGAAGCACAAATGTTCAATTTACTACTAAAGTTCAATAGAAGCACAAAGCTCCAAGTTTGCACGTCAGCCCGCCTGACGCAAAACCCGTGTTATAGGGCGTTTTTCTTTCTTTCTTTCTTTCTTCTGTCGTCATTTTACAATCTTTTGAATTGAAGGTTCGTCAACTCTTAACCACCTTAAAATTTCCTTCGCTCTTGTTTTGTCTTTCTTTTTGGCTCTATCAAACTCGTCCAATAGTCCGCTTTCCCATAGTCTTTCATTCACTGTCATTCCTGATAGACCTACAATTTTTTGGATTCTGTAAAGTATTTGTTCGTCAATGAGTTTTTTAAAAATGTGTTCACAAGCTTCTTTTTCAGTCGGAAAAGTTCTTATTGAGTGCTTCTCACCACGCTCTTTATAAAAAGTTTCATATTCAAGTCCGTTTTGTCCTTGTCTTATTGTTAAGCCTATTTTGTCATTGTCGTCAGTAGAGCCGAAAAGTCCGTGTAGGAAATATTGGTCTTCGCCAATTCCATTGCTTTTTAATTTTGTATGTAGTTCAGCTAATGTCATTTTAATCGATTGTTACACTGCCGATTATTATATAATCAAATTCGTCATTTTCTTCTTTTACCAAAGCACCGCCAACTGTCACAGAGTAATGTTGACCAAGTGGTTTAAATGTTTCCTTTTCATATCTTGGTTTAAGTTCGATTAGGTCGCTTGTCAATTTTTTGCCTTTTATTGGTTTAGTCAATTTAACCAATAATTTTTCTCCGCCACGGTCAGAAATAATCGTCCCGAAAAGATTTTCTTCCCAATCCCAAGGTTCACTTACTATTATTCTTACTGTTTGTCCTTTCAAACTCATTGTAGTTGTGTCGTCTTTTAAAATGCCCTATAACGTTTAGGGCTTTATGCAGGTGGGCAATGTTCATCCGTCCGCCTGGCTACCGAAGCCCAATAAAAATACTAAAGCCGAATATAACAAAACCGACGATGCGAAGCGAGTCGGGCCGGACCGTTGCTGGGAAATTTACAAAAGCTGAAAGACGCATTCCGTCAGGCCCACTTGCATAAAACCCCCTGTTAGCAGCATTTCACCGAGCAACTTTGCTTATCAGTTCAAATCTTTTGCCGAAGCTTGTAATGGAACAGTCTTAAAAAATGCCAATAGTCGAGCAGACATTTTTTTAGAAACGTTGTTTGATAATATGTGGTAGTCATTACTTGTTAGTTCTATCATACCCTCGATAACTTCTTGCTTTTCAAACCTCGGTTTGTTAACTAAGGTTAATTTGAACTGCCTACAATTCGTTGTAACTTGAGAATTCCATTT
Source organism: Bacteroidota bacterium (assembly GCA_020161435.1). GTDB lineage: Bacteria > Bacteroidota > Bacteroidia > Chitinophagales > Chitinophagaceae > Phnomibacter. The sequence continues at coordinate 787,928 of JAIUNV010000001.1, forward strand.
ATTGTCAAAAGGCAGTTTATAATTTGCTTCGTTTGATCTTGCTGTGTAGGTGACCAAACAGGTGTCTCCAAAAAGGGATAAATTAAAACCGACTCCTTTTGCCAAACCATGGTCAAAACTAATATTCGCCGTATCACCGTCAAGAGTCGCCCAAATAGCCAGTTGATTTTTCAGGGAGCCTTCGTCAACGTATTGGGCATTATTCGAGACCAATGAATCATTTATAAAGAGGTATAAATCAATAAATCCGGACGGAACGCCATAAGACATAGTTATGCGCTTCTCGACCAAGTGTGAAATTTTATTGTCAACATAATAAGAGCCTGTGAATAATGGCTTTTGCTCATGGTTGCAACCTTTCAAGGCGAAGGAAAAGACGCTAAGTAAAAGAAAATGAACTCGCATTGGAAGGTTGGAAATTGCTGCTAACGGTTTGGGTATTGCCGCAGTGGGGGATTTTTAGCACGAAAGTTCAATAGAAGCACTGCCGATTGTTTAAGCACAAAAGTTTCATAGAAGTTCGTCAGCCCCCATTGCGGCAATACCATGTTATCGGCTGCCCATCTTTTCTCTATTTTAAGCGAATTCACTTTTGTCGGTTAAATATCTTGATTTTGTCACTTAATATTGTAGAACTTGGAATTATTATTTCGTCTCCGTTTTCATCTTGGATTATAGTAGAATTTAAACTTATTTCAATTACCTTTCCCTTACTTCCTTGGAATTCTATTATGTCGTTTATCATGAAAGGTCGAGTAAGCACAATAAAAATTCCACTAAAAAGATTGCTAAAAATCTGCTGTGAGGCAAAACCTAAAATTAAAGTTGTAGCACCTGCACCTGCGAGAAGAGAATGGGCAAATGTCTGAGTAATTGGCATTGTTAATAGTGCCCAACCAAAGCCCAAAAAATACACAATGGCAACAATCATGTGTTTTAAAAAAATAAAACTGGTAATGTCCACCTGATGGTCTTTTGTCTTTTCTGTAATCAGCCTTTGAAGATATTTGCCTAGTAGTTTAGCAAATAGAATTGTCAGTCCGATAATTGTAAGAAAGATTATCAATGACTCGGTATTTTCAAAAATCTTTTTTATTTCTTCCATTTTATTTTTTTTTCAGTTAAACAAGAGGGTCATTTTGAGCCTTGGGGAAAAGTGTGAAGCCATGTTTTTCTGCAATTTTTTCCAAATCAATTATTGCCAAACTGGAACCAGGAACAGCTTGTAAGCCGATAAGAGCTAATGCTTTTGCAACATCAATGGATTGCTCTTTTAGAAATCTGATTTGTGCTTCTGTGACTTTATCGCCACTACTAAGCTTGAGTAAAATTTCCGAAGCTAAATAAGTTTCATGAGTTTCTCTTATAGTTCCTTTTTCAAGTGCTTTTACTTCTTCTATGACTTTATCAAAATCAGTCTTTATCTTATGCTGGATTTCTTCAACACTCATTTTTTATTTTCTATTTGTTCAATCTTGTTTAAAATTTGAAGAATCATATCATTTTGATTTTCCAAGTGCTTTAATATTGTTTCAACTTCAGATTCTGCTTTTTTATTAACAATAAAATCTTCCTCCGCCCTCATTTCGGAATGTTTAGATTGTAGATTTTGTCCTATCATAATTAATGGCATGAGAAATATTTGAATCATGTTTGATATAAATAGCCATAAGACAAATGCAGGAAATGGGTCAAACCGTAAAGAGGTTGGAGCAAGGGTATTCCATCCAAGCCAAGTAATAGTTCAAATAAAAATCAGGAAGAAAAAATTCATGCTCCCTACATGGTCAGTAATCCATAATGCCAGCTTGTCAAGAGCTGACAGACTACTTTTATGTTGAGTATTTACATTGCGAATAGGAGTAAGTTTTTTTCTTAACTCTTCAAGTGTTTCAATCTGTTTCATTTCTTTTAATTATTGGTTTGTCAAAGTTAATTTCTTGCAGTCAAGTTCAAAGTTAGCAGGTCGCCATAGGGTTGCCGATAACGTCGAAGCATTTGCGATGGCATGGCAATAGCGAATTGTCAGCTGGCAACAAATGCTTAATTGAAAAACTGAAGTTGAAGATATGAACTAATGCTCAACAGCGTAAAGTCTGCCGAAACGAAAGCTGAAAAATGATTTGCAGCCGATTGCTCCAACGTCCAGCCATGCTATTGCAAATGCACTTGTTGGCGGTAGTTAAAGAATTAGGTGTTCCTTCTTTGCTTGAAATAAATAGCAAAATTCTGAATTTTCAACTTCTCGTTTCGCTTTCAAATAAGAAGAAATCATCTCGCCTCCTATACCAAAAAGTCCCGTGGTAATTCCAGCTAAAGGATTAATGGGTGTAGTTATTACACCAGCTAACGTTAGAGTTTGAAAAAGCTTAGGGTTTTCTAAATTCAAAAGATTGCTGAAGGAGGTAAAGAATGTCTTAATGTTGCCGTCTTTGTATAATCTTGAAAGGTTATTGACTTCTTTTTCAATCGTTTCCTTGCTTAAAATTTGTACTTCTTTAATTTCTTCCAAACTTTCACATTTTTTAATTTTTTCTTGAATTGATGATAAATACTGCCTAAACTCTAACAGATTGTCCCTTCTTTTGATTTTAAATTCAACGATTTTTTTAATTGGTTCTTCGAGGTTTGGAGCAGGTAAGCAATTGTCGAGGATGAAATTCATTGAAGGCTTATTTTCTTTCGGCAATCTAAATGCAATAGTTTCATATCGCTTGTCATCTGTAGATGGAATAATTATATTGTTTTTATCAATTTTTGAGAAATACTGAGCCATCAAACTCATTAAGAATAATGCAGTAGTCTCCTCAACCTGTACAGTTTCTTTATTTTCAAAATTTTGAATTATTAAATCATTTGCTTCCAGTACACTTCTAAGATGAGTAACCTTTGCTTTATAAAGGTCCATAAAGAAATCGTTGGCTATACTCTTATTTCGATTTACTATGTTTTGAAAGTCTTCCGACTCTATTGTTCTTACAAAGAAATCTTCGAATTCTCTATAAGGCTCATAGAAACCATTAAGTTTAAATTTGCCGTAGAATATCGGCTCATATTGTTGTTCGTCTATGAGATACTTTATCGTATCAGAATAATGATTGTCGTTAAGATCATAATATGGAACAATCGAAGCTACTTTGTCACTATAAAGCAAAGCGGAATAAAGCCAACTATCTGTCGGTATATTGATAGTAGGGAAGTATAGTAGTATTCTTTGCATGGTCAATTAATTACCGCTAACGTCCCGCGGCTTTGCGACGTTCGCAGGATGTGGTTCTGTATGAAGATAAGGCTGCTGGCGAATGTTGCAAAACCGCAGTTGCCCGCAGTGGCCAACCGTACTGCCTGGAAAATGCCCGTCGGGCTATTTGTGCCAATGGCTGATTGGCGAAGTCGACCAACGGAATCGGGGGGAGGGCGCTCCCGTATTTCTACCTGATTTACCGAAGCTATTGGCTCAGGGTATTGACAATGTCAATTCCAGCCTTTAGCTTCGCCTAAGCTGCTGAAGCGATTCGCTTCGAAAACGCAGGTTTTCAGCAAATCTCATTTGCGCAGCTTAACCGGCAAAATCCATTGCCCCATTTTGCCTTCCGTAAATCAGCTGAAATACACCCCCGCTTTTCCGGCAAACGGAGTGAGCCATTGCGGCGCAACGTTTTCGGGCTTTGCGGTCGGGCGGGTTTCGGAGCACAAAGTTTCAATTTATTACTAAAGTTCATTAGAAGGACAAAGCTCCAAGTTTGCACGTCACCCCGCCTGACGCAAAACCCGTGTTAGCAGTAGTGGTTCTTGGTCGTCCGTCAATTATTTGGTCAATATTTGTCGCCATTGTTTGCAAATGTTGTCAAAGTCAATACCTGTGTTTGCAGGGCTTGTGCTTGGTAAAGAAATATATTTTAAGCCACTTTGTCTGTCAAAATACTTGTCGAAAAGTGCTTGGGATTTTGTCCCATTGAAGCCAATTACTTTTAAATTCTTATGTCTGGCGATAAAATTGTCCAAGTCGTTTGGTTCTTCATCTTCGATTGCACTGTCGAGGCTACCTTTTCTATTTGCTTTATGAGCTACGTCCCAAATTCCAATTTTAGTTTTTAGTAAAAGTTCTTTTTTATCCGTGTATGTCAGAGGCAAATTGTTCTCTGTTATTATCGATATGATTTTCCAAAATTTATTTCTTGGATGTCCGTAATACTCGCCAAGTTCAAGAGATTTGTCGCCTGGCATTGTCCCTAAAATCAAAATGGTCGTGTCCGAGTTTGAAATTGGGTCGAACGATGTTTTGGTATTTGTCGAGATTGCTTTTACAATTTTTTCAACTGTCTTAGGTTGTGAAGTTGTCACAGGTTTTGCTTTAGTAACTGCTCGTCCGATTAGGGAAACGGTCGAGCCATCACGGTCAAAAATATTTGCATAGTTTCTTGTCCTGCCGTGAATTTGAAATGCCTGAATTGTCGAGCCGTCCTTTTTCTGATACCAACCATTTTTATTCAACTCGTCAGCAATTTGCTGGGTCGTCATAGGTCGTCCAGTTTGTCGTAAAAGCTTTTCTATTGCTTCGTGTAGTGTCATATTTTTCTATTCGTTGACGGTCGTCCTACCATTACTGCTAACGGTTTGGGTATTGCCGAAGGCGGGGATTTTTTTGCACAGAACTTCAATAGAAATACCGCAGTTCAAATATTACAGAAAAGTTGATTAGAATTCCTTCAGCCCCGCTTTTGGCAATACCTTGTTAGTGGCAGTGCATTTGATTTAAAGCGTTATAGGCATTATATCCCATTCGCTATTTAACAAACGGTGGATATAACAACGGTCGGCTTGTTTTATCAATTCTTCTTTCTGCTCTTCGGAAAGATTACCTTCAATAATCATTTTAATTTGAATAGTGGTTTTTAGCCCTCCTTCCCCTCTTGCTACTTCTTGCACTAGTTCGGCTGTTACATTCTCTATCTCCCAGTTGTTTTTGCGAGCAATAAAACGGACAGTTCCGACTTTGCACATTGCCAAACCGCTTAAAACAAGTTCTGAGGGTGCTAAACCTAAATCTGTTCCTTTACTTGTGATAGGTTCGTCACCAATAATGGTGTGCTTACCATTAGTGATAATACTTTGGAAGCCTTCTTCAATGTTTTTAATTTTAATTACTGTTGCCATTTTTATATAAATTTAGATTCTAAAAGTTTAATTTTATCAAATATAATAGGAGGATAATATGAATGTGCATCTGCACAAATAGTGCATTTTCCAGTTTTAATATTAATATCGTCATCAAGGTCTTGATAAGGAAAAATATTGAATAATAATTCGTGTTGCAAAAGAGTTCTATAAAATAAAATATGTTGTGATTTTGAAGAAATAGTATCAATGCGATTGAATAATTCTTCTGCACTTTTCAAAATACTTAATAATTCTCTTACTCCATCATACATAAGTACATCATCTGTATTATGAATATCTACTTTCATTTGTTCCAAATCATTTAAGAAACATTTTATGGCTCTTTTTCCATACAACAGTTGTTTTCCATTTGCATCAGAAAACTCATAACTGAAATTTTTTATTGTTTCTTGAAAGAAAGAATAAAAAGTCCGTATTTGTTCTGTATTGTGTTGTTGTTCTTCCTTTATATTGTCTTTTTCTATTTGATTTTGGACAATTGTGTTAGCTGAAAGTTGTGCTTTCAAAGCTAAATATAAGAGTATGGAACCTATAAGTTGAGAAATTGGGTTGGTAATACCTCCGATAGCATCTCCAACAGCACCATAACTTCCAATACCCGTTTTATCGAGTATTGGAAGTAATAATGGGAATAAAAATGTAAAAACAACTCCAAATATGAGTAGCCATTTTGCATTTTTATCAAGATTATTTTCCATTCTTTATTTTATTCTTAAAAAGATTCATTAAAGTTTGCTCATCATCTTTTTAATTTGTCCTTATACATTTTTTTCAACTTATCTAGTTTTGGATTTATTACTGCAGTACAATATCCAGCTTCGCTATTGCGATTGTAATAATCTTGGTGATTTGCTTCCGCCTTATAAAAATGTTCAAACATTTTTACCTCTGTTACTATCATATCATCGTAGGCAGATTGAACCTCTTCTATTGTTTTTAATGCTTGTATTTTTTCTTCTTCGGTTCTGTAGAAAATAATGCTACGGTATTGTGTTCCCTTATCTGCTCCTTGCTTATTAATAGTTGTAGGGTTGTGAGTAGTTAAATGAATTTTTATTATATCTTCAAAACTAATTTCAGAAGGTAAATAAGTTATTTCAATGACTTCCGCATGACCCGTAGTTCCAGAACAAACTTCTCTATAAGTAGGATTGATAATTTCGCCACCACTATAACCACTCTCTACATTCACAACTCCTTTTAATTGTTGAAACATAGCTTCTGTACACCAAAAGCAACCACCCCCAAATGTAATTTTTCTCTCATCAGATTTTACTTTATTCAAGGCAACAGCATTTATGCAAAACCGTAATCCACTTGGCATAGGACCATCTTGGAATACATGTCCCAAATGTGCATCGCAAGTACTACAAGTTGTCTCAATTCTGTACATACCATGAGAAACATCTTTGATATAATTGATTACATTCTCTTTTATTGGTTGTGTAAAGCTTGGCCACCCTGTGCCACTTTGAAATTTTTCTTCGCTGTCAAAAAGCATAGTATTACAACAAACACAGGCATATTTGCCGGGTTCAAACAAATTGCACATTTCGGAGCTATGAGCTCTTTCTGTTCCTTTTTTACGAGTTACGTAAAATTGTTCTTCGGTAAGAAGTGATTTCCATTCCTCTTCCGATTTTTCTATTCTTTGGTCTGGGTTAAGATTGCCATTATTGGCTAATCTTATTACATCTATCCATTTTTGCATATAAAATTTATTTAATTGTTTGTAAAAATTCAATTGCTTTTTCGGTATTCAAATGAAAATCATTGAATACTACTTTTCCTTCTTGGTTTATAAAAATAAACCAAGGAGTTCCTCCTGTTCTATAATGATACATTACTGTTGAAATATTTTGCGTGCTTTCATCTCCTTCATCTTGTCCAAAAGGAATTTCCAACTTATACTGCTTTTGTGTTTCTTTTAGCTTTTCAAAAGTATTTTGATTTTTACCTTCAAACACTGATTGAATAGCAAAGAATTTAATAGCTTGGTTGTTTTTTAATGCAGTGACCATTTGTTGTAAAGAAGGCAAGCCAACTTTATGGCAACCTGGACACCAACTTTGGAAGCAATACAATACAATAAATTTCCCTCTGTAATTTGAAAGTTGTATAGGTTCTGTATCTATGCCATAAGAATCTACCCATTTAAATCTTTCCAGTTCTGGAGCGAAAAGTCCTTCAATGCCGTATTTTTGATTATTCATTTTTCATTTTGTTTATAAGTAATTTAAACACAGATTTAGTAAATCTAACATATTCATTGGTTCTTAAGTCAAATCCTATCCATTTATAGTGGTTTCCGTATGGACATAATGGAGCATTAACTTCTTGTCCATCTCGTAATTCGTATCTATTTGGATCTATATCATATTCTACTTTTCTTATCCTTTTCAATTCAGGTTTCATTGTTCCTTGTTTTGGCTTGGCATTGCCACTAACGAACAGGGCTTGGCGAAGTACGGGTAATAGAATTACGTCCGCCTCGGCAAACCGCTGCTGGGTTTTATTTTGTTATTGATGATAAGAACTAAAGCTCAATGTTATTCGTCAAGTTGGATATGAAGCCCAACAGAATTACCAAAAGTTGAAACACGGCTTACGTCTGCCCGTATTTTGCCAAACCTTTTGTTGCACGCCGTTTTATTTTTTCGGAGCTATAGTCGCTGAATTAAAGCGTACAAGTTTGTCCCAATCTATTGAACCGTTATCCATGCAAAATGTGTCTGCAAATTCTTTTGTAAATTTGTTTATCATTTGCGAATACGATTGAATGAAGTCGTCGTTTCGTTCTTTAGCTTGATGTCCTAACGGCTCTATGATTTTTGTATAAAGGTCTGTGTCACCCGAAACAAACTCCCAAAACTTTTGACCACAATACTTGAAATAGTCGCCTTTATCTGAATTGTTGTCCCTGCCATAGCAGCAACCGTTTACTGCTGTAATGTTGAGTTGTGAATTACTTGTACGAAGTGTCTTCTGTGCAGTTTTGAAGTCCGCCCGCATTTTACCAATTTGTGAACTGTTGCCCCAATTCGGGCCAGATTTTATAGTTACAATATAGCGAACACCGTCTTTGTCAAACTCTAAGTCAATACCGGGAATACCTGACTTACGACCGTCATATACTTTGCCGTTGATAAAAATTGCAAGCCCTTCAAGCCAATCACCGAAAATTGTTTCTTCCTGTGATGAAATAAATGCATCGGTCAAACTCTTTATAATATCCTGTGCTGTCAGAATATATTTTGCTTTAAAGAGGTAAGGATTTTTCTTTCCCAAAACTTTCCTCAGCTTCAAGTCATTCAGTCCGGCAATCCTTTTTTGGTGAAAGGTCCCGATGTTTTCTTCAACGTACTGCGTAACGTCTTTTAGATTTAGCTGTTTCATATTTTACTGTCGGCTCTAATAAATATAATTCCACTGGTTTAACTTGTTCTTTAACCATCTCATAGTATTCGGGAACTATGTCAATTCCAATTGAGTGTCGTTTCATTCTGTTGGCAACTAAAATTGTTGTTCCCGAACCCATGAAAGGGTCAAGTACTGTGTCTTTTTCTTTTGTAAACAGCTTCATAAACCATTCAGGAAGTTCTTCAGGAAAAGCAGCACTATGATTTTTGTTACTGCACTCTGTTGCTAAATGGAGAACATTAGTTGGAAAAGCTTTATCTCTTGTAAGCCAGTTTGAAATGTTTTTACCAAAACCGCTACCTACTTTTGAGTTATCTCTTATTTTATCTGTGTCGCTAAGATTTTTAAGCCTTGATTTTGCCCATTCACCCATTGGAACCATCACTTCCTCTTGATACATGTTAAACTTCTTATCCTTATTGAATTGCAGAAGTCTTTCCCATGCGTCACGAAAACGATTTGGCCATTTGCCAGGGTAACAATTCTTTTTGTGCCAAATAAATTCCTCTGTCCAAAGCCAACCCTGCTTACGCATTTCAAGAATTAATTCCATTACATAAACGCTACGTTCACCTTCAACAACTTTTTCCTTTATGTTAAGAATAAAAGTTCCTGTTGGTTTTAAAACCCGAAGAAGTTCTTTTGTTATTGGGAGAAACCATTCAACATATTTGTCGGGATGAATACCGCCATAAGTGCCTTTACGCTGGTCAGCGTATGGGGGAGATGTCACAATTAGGTCAACAGAGTTGTCGGGAAGTTTTTTGAGCATCGTTTTGCTGTCGCCTAAAAATAAATCTGTTCTTATCTCCATGATATTGTCCTGTTTGTACAAATATAAAGCCTTTGTCCCCTAATGCCAAAAATCTTAGTAATTTTAGGGCGTCACGGAAAATGGCGTGCAACACGTAAATATATGATACTATTTCCAAAAACGCCTAATGAAACATTATTGATTGTCAATGTTCTAGCGTTATACATTTTGTATTGTTATTAGTACAATCCACCCGGTTATACATTTTGTATTGTTGGTGCTACCAGTCAATCTTTTTTTATTTCCACCTGTCTAGTCATCTTCCGCTAGTCTTCCGTGTAGCCGTGTCACACCTGTCTTTATATTCAGCCGTCTGTATCCGGAATACCTTGCATAAAACCGCCGTTGGCTAATGAAGCTCACCGACAGCTGTAAGTTGTACCTTTCCTCTACTTACCTTTTTTAAAACGGCTGCTTATGAAAAAGCATTGGATGGCGTTGGCAACGGTACTGCTCTTGTCGCTGCTGAGTAAGGCGCAAACCTTTCAGCAGTTAAACGATCAGTTTATTGAGTTGTACCAGCAAGGCAAATACAAAGCCGCCATTCCCATTGGCGAAAAAGCCTTGCTACTTGCTAAAAAAGAATTTGGCGATGCCCACCTCAACTACGCCATTGCCGCCGAAAACCTGGCCAATGCGTATGACCACGATAATAACCTGCCGCCAGCCTTGCGCTATTTTCAACTGGCCAAAAAAACCTACACCACCGTAGCCGGAGAAGATATTATTGAAGTAGGCCTCTGCAACAATGCTATTGGCAATGTGTACCTGCGGCTGCCGGTGTACGATTCGGCCTTGCACTACTTTGTACAATCGTACAATTACTTCCTCAAGTATCCCGAAGATCAATACGACAATCTGGTAGTAGTGGCGGGCAATGTAAGTGAGGTGCTGAAAGTATTTGAATATACAAAAGACCTTGAAAATGTAAGCCGGACGATGCTGCCCGTGATAGAAAAAAAGGAAGGCAAAGCGAATGAGGCATACCTCAATCAATTGGTGAATCTGGTGGTAGCATTTCGCAACCAGCAGCTCACAGATTCTGCACTGCAGCGGCAGCGGCAGGTGGCAGTGTTATCCGAACAAGTGCATGGCAACATATCCGGCACGTACGCTACCATGCTCGATATGCTGGCTGATTTGCACCGTATAAAAAATGAGTTTGTAGTAGCTGAAAAATACCTTCTGCAAAGCCGCAACATCCGCACCCAACTTACCACGCCAGATGATTATGGCCAAGCTGCCAACTATCATATACTGGCCAACCTGTACGGCGATATGGCCCGCTTTGATCTAGCTGATAAATATTATGATTCATCGCTGCAACTGATACAACAAGCCGGATTGCAGGAAGATGATTTGTACACCACTGTGTTGCGCAGCAAAGCTTATACCGATGTAACGGCTGGCAGATTATTGCCTGCACAAAAAAACTTACTGCAGCTACTGGGTATTTATGAAAAGAAATATGGTAAAGAATATTTGAGCAGTGCAGAAATATTGGTAACGCTTGGCAATGTAGAATATCAAATCAATGCACTGTCGGCGGCTATGGCTCATACCACACAGGGGCTGGCTATCAGTACCAAATATTCGGGCCCAGAAACGAGCCTTGCTGCTACAGGCTACGAAGTGCAGGGCCTCATCAAACACAAAATGGGTAGCAGTGCAGAGGGCTTGATGCTCTGCGAAAAGGCACTCGCTATCAATAAAAAAATATTTGGTGAGCTGCATGCTAACACGGCTTCCACTTTATCCAATCTCGGTCTCATTTATCATGAAACCGGCGACTATGCAGCGGCTGAAAAAGTGCTGCGCCAATCATACATCATCCGTCAGCAATTGCTGGGTTACGATCATCCGCAGTGTGCCATTGCCATGAATAACCTGGCATCAGTGCTCATTATGCAATCGAGGTTTGTGGATGCAGATAAGCTGCTGGCTGCCAGTATTGAAATTTTGAAAATGCGGGGCATGCTTTCTTCCAATATTGCCCTTACTACCATCAACAATGTAGCGCTGCTGATGGAGCAGCAAAATGATAATGCCACCGCCACCAAATTATACGAGCAACTGCTCACCATGATTCAACAAGACAGTGTGCAAAACAGCACCGTGCTAGAAACAGTGTTGAGCAATCTTTGCCAAAACAACATGAACCAGGGCAAGTACGATGCTGCTTTGAAGTATGGCCGGGAGGCAATGGCATATACTACCAAAAGCAGCGGCAAAAACTCACTGGGTTACATTCGGGCAGGCAATAATTGTATGGTAGCTCACATGAAGTTGCAGCAATACGATGCCGCAAGAGCCATGGCCAAGGAACTGGAAATCATCACCAAAAAAACATTGGGCGATTCTGCAGAAATGCTGGCGAAAATTTACAGCAATCTGTCGTCGTTAGAAGCACAAACAGGAAGCTTGCCAACCGCCATTCGATACCTGCATCAATCGCTGCAGTTACAAACTGCCAATTATCAAAAAAACCTGTATGCCCTCAGCGAAAAAGATCAGGTAGCTTATTGGCAACAGCAAGCGTACATTTTCCAGTTGTTTCCATCGCTCCTGTTGGCTACAGCTGCACCAGATACCGCCATGGTTTCTGCCATGGTTAATCAACAATTACGGTTGAAAGGATTCGTACTGAACAATGCGGCCGGTGCTTTAAAAAAAGCCCGCAGCATTAATGACCCGCAGCTGCAGCAAATGCTGGACGCATGGCAAACATCCCGCACTTTGTACATGCAGCAATCGGCACTGCCGATGGAAGAACGCACTTACTCAGCCGACAGCCTTGGCATTTTATCGAACAACCTGGAGCAGGCCATCAACAGAAAAGCAGGACAAAATGTGTTGGCTACACAAAGTGCTGTAACGTGGCAGCAGGTACAGCAAGCATTGCAGCCCGGTGAAGCAGCGGTTGAGTTTTTGCGCTATCCAAAATTTGGCAGCAACAACTACACCGATACCATTTACTTCGGTGCCATTGTTATTAAAAAGAATGGCCCGCCTGTGTTGCTGCCATTGGGTACAGAAAAACAAGTTCAGTGGTGCATGAGTGGTGGCAACAGCAATAGTAAAGAAACGAATATCAGCAAGCTGTACCGAAGCCGCATTACCAGCAAGCAAACCAATGCGCCGGTGTTTACTGGTGATAGCTTATACAACCTCATTTGGAAGCCATTGATGCCGCAATTGAAAGGGGTGAAAATTGTAAGCTTTGCACCCGATGGTTTGTTGCACAAAGTAGCTTTTGCTGCATTGCCTTTGTCGGCCAATGCATTGTTGCTCGATAGCTTTCAGTTGCAGCAGTATTCTTCGGTGCGACAGCTTGCAACGCAAAAAAATGCAAGTGCTGCATTGGGTGCGGCAGTGTTGCAGGGCTATGCCAATTTCGACGCTGGCAGTGCTCCTGCCAGCAGCGGTGCGTGGCAAACATTGCCAGGCACCAAACAAGAAATTGAAGCGCTTCAGCTATTGCTAACAAGCAAAGGCCTGAAAGTAACGGTTGATACAGGTATGCAGGCTACAGAAGAAGCATTTAAAAAACTGAATGGTAAGGCGCCTGCTATACTGCACATTGCTACACATGGTTTCTTTTTGCCCGATCCGCCGGCTGGTAATGCTGCTGATATTTCTCAGTCAGTTGTGTTTGGGCAAAACAGTTTTGCCCGTTCGCAAAACCCGTTGATGCGCAGCGGTATTGTGATGTCTGGAGCCAACAAATACTGGTCGGGCGAAAGCGTGGCTGGCAGCAAAGATGATGGCATACTAACGGCGTATGAAATAGCACAAACCAACCTGCAAGGCACACAGCTGGCAGTGCTGAGTGCCTGCGAAACAGGGCTGGGCGATGTGCAGGATAGCGAAGGTGTGTTTGGCTTGCAAAGGGCACTCAAAATGGCAGGTGTAAAAAACATGCTGCTGAGTTTGTGGCAGGTACCCGATGCAGAAACCATGGAGCTGATGCAACTGTTTTATACGCAATTGCTGCAAGGTGCTACGCCGCGTAAAGCATTTTACCAGGCACAGCAAACCATGCGGGCCAAGTATCCGCCATTTTCGTGGGCGGCATTTGTGCTGATGGAGTAAAGACGCTACTGATTACTTAGATGCTTTGAGAATTTACACTGGATTGAATCCGGAAAAACTTGCATAAAAGTATATCGGTGGGTGAGAGCACCCGCCGATATAACAAATATGCATCTCCACACAATATCTCCCCAACCCTGTAGTTTTACAGTCATGCTATTGCGGAAATGGATATTGCTGTGTGGGTTATGTATGGCGGTGGTGGCCGGTTGGTCGCAGCAGCGTTATGTCCTGCAGTTTCATGCAGTAGATACTGTGCTGGCCAAAGGTTTGAAAACACAGTTTGCCAGCAAAGCATTGGCCCTGCAATATGTGGCCCAGCTACCGGCGCAGTTACTGGGCAAAGGCTACCTCGCTGCCAGTGTCGATTCGGTAGCCGCCGATAGTAGCATGGCACAGGTATGGTTGTACCAGGGGCCGCAGTATAGATGGCAAGAACTTCGCATGGATTCAGTAGCCACTTATTGGTGGCAACATGCCGGGGGCAACTCACAGCAAGCCACTGCCTGGTCGCCCGATAGCATTCAACGCAAGCTCGTAGCACATCTTGCCGATGTTGGTTATCCATTTGCATACGCCAGTTGGGATAGTGTGCAGCTACAGCAGCAATGGATCAGTGGCTTGTTGCATTTGCACACCGGCCCGCTGTACAAAATTGATTCCATACAGCAAACGGGCAAGCCAAGGTTGCGCCCCAATTATTTGTACAAGTATCTCAATATGCAGCCCGGAATGCCCTACAGTCAGCAAACGATTGACGCAACAGATGCCCGGCTCAATGAACTATTGTTTGCTCAGCCAGCGCAACCTTCGCAATTGCAGATGCTGGGCACTGGTAGTGTGCTGCAAGTGCAGCTGCAACCACGGCGCAGCAACGTCATCAATGTGCTGCTGGGTGTAATGCCGCAAAGTGTACAAACACCCGATAGCAAAGCCATGATTACCGGCGATGTGCAAATACTGCTGCGCAATGCTTTTGCCGGCGGCGAAACACTCGGCATCAATTGGCAACAGTTACAATACAAATCGCCCCGCATCAACCTGCAATATGAACAACCTTTTGTGTGGGCGAAGGCGGGTGTAGAAACGAAATTTGATCTACTAAAAAAAGACACACAGTTTTTAAACCTGCAGTTTCGGTTGGGCATTCCCTACCAAATAGACCGCTATCAAACAGGCAAAGTATTTTACCTGCTGCAACAAAACACCGTGGGTTTTGCCGATACCAACCGCATTAAGCAAACACTGGCCCTGCCCGATATTGCCGATTTCAGCATTCATCACATTGGAGCAGAGTGGGGGTACAACAATACAGATTACCGTTTCAATCCACGGCGGGGTACGCAAGTATTGCTCACGGCCATGGCGGGTATCAAACGCATTCGGCAAAACAATGAAGTGGTGAGCATTCAAGACCGCAACCGGCCGGGCTTCAAGTATGCATCACTTTACGATACGGTAAAAATGAAAACGCATCAGCTGCGGTTGAAGGCGCAACTGGCCCGGTTTTTTTCGTTGGGCAATTTTTCGGTATTGAAAACATGCTTGCAGGCAGGCTGGTTGCAAAGTGGTAGTTACTACCGCAACGAGTTGTTTCAAATTGGCGGCAATAAATTGCTGCGGGGTTTTGATGAAGAATCTATTTACGCCAGCGATTATGCGGTGGCCACGGTAGAGTACCGCTACCTCACGGGGCAAAACAGTTTCTTGTTTGCATTTAGCGATTTTGGCACCGCCGCCTACAAAGACCAAACAAGATCCTTTCGCCATCAGTATTGGGGGGCAGGGCTTGGGCTCAATTTGGAAACCCGCAACAGTCAGGTCAACATCAGCTGGGCGGTGGGCCAGCGCCACGATCAACCGCTGAACCTGCGCCAATCGAAGATCCATATTGGTTTTGTCAACTTTTTCTAAACAGCAGAAAAAACGCCAACGCTGCGTACCGTGGCCAACGGTATTTTTGCCGCGAATGAAAAAAGCAGCAGCAATAGGATGGATGAGCATGTTGGTATGCAGCATTTGCTGTTGTCTATCGCTATCTGCATGGTCACAACCAGCAGTAGGCGATACACTGCCCACAACATCCGCAGTTGATACCGCTGCACAAGTGGCCGATACCTTGCCTGCAATAGTGGCCCCACCGCCACCCATAATGGTACAGCCAGATACTTTGTTGCCGTACTTCTATCAATTGCATCCGTTGCTCCCCATTCAATCGCCGGTTATTTACCGCCTCGAAACAAATTTTGAGCCGCCCCAGCAAGACCGGGTGTTTTATTGGCTGGCGGGTTTGCTGTTGCTCTTGGGCATCATTCGTATGGGTTTTGCCAAATACTTTACTGATCTCATCCGCATTTTTACCCATACGGCCATTCAGCAAAAGTCGTTGCGGGAGCAGCTGGTACAAAACCGCCTGGCATCGCTGCTCATGAACCTGTTTTTCTGTTTATCGGCCGGTACTTTTTTGTATCACCTGGCTTTTTACAAAGGCTGGTTACCTGCCAATATGCTGTGGTGGAAAATGCTGTTGCTCTGCATTGGTTTTATAGCTGCTGTCTATATCGTTAAGTACATCAGCACTGCATTGAGTGGTTGGCTCTTTGGCTATCGTGAGCTGGCAGAAACCTACAACTTCATGGTGTTTCTGGTAAATAAAGTGGTGGGCATTTTATTGCTCCCTGCCAGTGTAGCACTGGCTTTGGGTGTGCCTGCCTTGCAATCGGTGCTGTTGGTGGTAAGCCTTTTTGGCGTGGCATTTCTGTTTTTGTACCGCTATGTTTTGGCCATGCCATTGCTGCGCCAACATGTCCGTATTATCCCCATGCATTTTTTCCTTTACCTTTGCGCCTTCGAAATCATCCCTGTCCTTATAATTTATAAGGTGATGTTATCGATGATAAAAGGATAGGAAAGATTTAAAAGTTTAGAACAAGCAACCGTGTGAACACATGAGCACAAAAGGAGCGAAAAGCGGCACCAAGGCCACCAAACAACCCCTGCAAATTCTCATTACCCAACCTCGCCCAACCTCGGAAAAGTCGCCTTATTTTGAGTTGGAAAGGAAACATGGTGTACTGCTCGAATTTCAGCCATTCATTGTATTGGAAGCCATACCTGCAAAGGAGTTTCGGCGTCAAAAGATTGACATCTCTTCATTTACGGCAATCATTTTTACCAGCCGGAATGCTATTGATCATTTCTTTAGGATGTGCGAAGAAATGCGCCTGACCGTGAGTCAGGATACCAAGTATTTCTGCATTACTGAAGCAGTGGCCTTGTACTTGCAAAAATTTATTTTGTACCGCAAGCGAAAAGTTTTTTATGGTGCCGATGGTACCAACAAAACTTTGTTTGATGTCATCAACAAGCACAAAGAGAACGAACGCTTTTTGTATCCCTGCAGCGAAAACCAGCAGGACAATGACATTGTAAACTGGCTCAAGAATAATAAGGTAGGATTTGAAACCCCTTACATGTACCGCTCTGTAAGTGCCGATGTAAAAGGCCTGTTGACAGAAAAGCATTTCGATGTGATGTGCTTTTTTACCCCCAGTGGTGTCCGCAGCCTGTTCGACAACCTGCCTGAATTTACGCAAAACGGCACTTTCATTGGTGGCTTTGGCGGCAATACCCTCAAAGCTATTGAAGAAGCCGGTTTGGAGTTGCAAATAAAAGCACCCACGCCAGAGTCGCCCAGCATGATTACTGCTCTCGATCGTTTTTTAGCGGAGTACCTAAAAACTAAAAAATAACGCACCTGTATGGGGGCAGTTCTTTTTCACTTTTAAAAGAGAAATGCACTCTGCCATCATCTTCTTATAAAAAGCCGGCCGCTGTGGCCGGCTTTTTTCTTTTTTCACAATAGCGGGCAGCTGCGCAGGTACATCTTTGTAGTAAATACAATGTATGGCCAACCGCTTAGCACAAGAATCGAGTCCGTATTTGCAACAACATGCCCACAACCCGGTAGATTGGTATCCGTGGGGGCAAGAAGCATTGGACCGGGCCTTGGCAGAAAATAAACCCATCCTTATCAGCATTGGCTACTCGGCCTGCCATTGGTGCCATGTAATGGAGCGGGAAAGTTTTGAAGACGCGGCTACCGCAGATATCATGAACCGTCATTTCATCAACATTAAAGTAGACCGCGAAGAACGCCCCGATCTCGACGGAGTGTATATGGATGCCGTGCAGGCCATCAGCGGCAGTGGTGGCTGGCCGCTCAATGTTTTTCTTACGCCCAACGCATTGCCTTTTTATGGTGGCACTTATTTTCCTCCGGTACGGGCTTACAACCGCAGCAGCTGGCGGGAAGTATTGCATGCCATCTCCTCCGCATGGAAAGAAAAGCCCCACGAAATTCTATCGCAGGCAGAAAACCTGACAGCGCATTTACAAAATGCCAACCTTTTTGGCAATAGCCAAACAAGCAACGCCGGCATATCGGAAGAAAACCTGCTGACCATGGCGCAGCAGTTGCTCAAAAGTGCCGATACAACCTGGGGGGGATTTGGTCAGGCACCCAAATTTCCGCAAACCATGACGATTGGTTTTTTACTTCGGCAATTTCATTTTCTACAACAAAAGAAGGACACGGCCAGCCTGCCATTTGCGCCAGCAGACCTGCTGAAACAAGCAGAACTGAGTTTGCAAAAAATGATGGCAGGTGGCATTTACGATCATTTGGCCGGCGGCTTTGCCCGCTACAGCACCGATGCCCGCTGGCTGGCACCGCATTTCGAAAAAATGCTCTACGACAATGCCCTGTTGGTGGGGGTACTCAGCGAGGCTTACCAACTTACCCGCAAACCTGCGTATGCACAGGTCATACATCAAACCATGCGGTTTGTGCAGCAGGAGTGGCAATCGGCCGAAGGTGGTTTTTACAGTGCTTACGATGCCGATAGTGAAGGCGTGGAAGGAAAATATTATACCTGGTCGAAAACTGAACTGGAAGCTGTGATTGATGATGCAGAAGCGGCCCGTTTGTTTTGTGCCGTGTACGATGTATCGGAACATGGCAACTGGGAAGCGACCAATATTTTGTGGACACCCGTTGCAGTGGAAGAAGTTATTGCTGCTTCTGGCTGGGAAGCCGATGCTGCCCATGCTTCGCTTTCCGAAAGCCGTGAGAAGCTGCTGGCCCATCGCCAGCAGCGCATCAAGCCACTGCTCGATGATAAAAAGCTCCTCAGTTGGAACGCCATGATGATTGAAGCCAGTTGCAAGGCTTGGGCCGCTACAGGGGAAATCAATTATTTGGCCATGGCCGAAAAAGCCGCCGCCTTTATTGAACAATACATGCGTCATGAAGACGGAAGATATTTTCACAACGAGAAAAACGGATTAGCCCAAAACCCGGTCTTCCTCGATGATTTGGCCTGTTATGTATCCGCACTGTTGTGGTTGCAGGCCTGCACGGGTAATACCGACTATCTGCAGAATGCGGGCCGCATTACCGAACTCATTTTCCGCGACTTCAGCGATAATGAATCCCCGTTTTTCTTTTTTACCCCGGCATGGCAGCAAGATATTATTGTACGCAAAAAAGAAACCTACGATGGCGCTACCCCTGCGGGAAACAGCGTAATGGCCAGCAATCTGCTGCAGTTGGGCATTTTGTTCAACCGTACAGAATGGACGGAAAGAGCCATCAACATGCTGGCGTCGGTGCAGCAAGCAGTAAACCGCTACCCCAATAGCTTTGGCAACTGGGCTATGTGCCTGCAAACGCAAGTGTACGGTATGCACGAACTGGCAATTGTAGGGCCCCATGCCAGGCAAATGGCTGCGGAAGTATTGGGCAGTTTTATCCCCAACAAATTGGTACAGCAATCGGTTATGCCTTTGGATAACTGGCCATTACTGGCTGGCAAACCTGCTACCGGCAATACCCTTTTGTATGCATGTAAGCAGTACACCTGTCAGCAACCTGTAAGCAGTGTGGCGGCATTTTTGGCTACACTACAGTAAAAACGCTGACATTCGTATGAGCAAAGTGGCAAAATGTTTTGCTTTTGCTAAAAAAAAATGGTGCAACATATACTTTGGTGCAATTTTTG
This sequence comes from Bacteroidota bacterium, assembly GCA_020161435.1. GTDB lineage: Bacteria > Bacteroidota > Bacteroidia > Chitinophagales > Chitinophagaceae > Phnomibacter. The sequence goes on from JAIUNV010000001.1 coordinate 807,497, forward strand.
ACGTTTGACTGCGTTACAGTATCCACAGGTGTGAGCAAATGCATGCACCCGTGGCATATCGGAAACAATATTTTGCGAGGGTTGGGATGCTAAATACCATCAATGAATCCCTACTTTTGGCGCTTAATAACCCTGGTTATTAGATAAAATGAAACGACACCTCATCCAACTTACAGCCCTGTTTGTGCTCATCCTTAGTGTAATGAGCTGCGGCAAACTCGGAAAATCGAAAGGCCTGCCAAATGATGGGCAGGTTCATGGCGTAGCTCCAGCTGCCAAGCCAGGTCTTACACGTCCTATTGGTATGGTATTTGTACCACCGGGCACCTTTCACATGGGCCCTAGCGACGAAGATGTTTCTTATGCGCTGACAGCCCGCAACAAGCAGGTATCTATTCAGGGTTTCTGGATGGATGCTACCGAAATTACCAATAACCAGTACCGCCAGTACGTGTTTTGGGTGCGTGATTCTATCGCAGCCAAAATTCTTGGCTACGTGAAAAACGTAGATGGTATTGACTATATCGATTGGGCAAAAGCCAAAACCATCAAGTGGGGCGATAAAGCCACTATTGAAAAATTGGATCCCATGATTATTCCTCCGCCAGACCGTATTTATGGCAAGAAGGAAATCGATCCGGAGAAGATTGAATATCAGGTGGAGTATTTCGACCTGAAAGAAGCTGCTAAAAGAGAAAACAAGGGCAAGCCCCGCAGTACTTTCCTCGTAAAGTACAAGGAGAAAGCTTACCCCGATACATTGGTTTGGATGCGTGATTTTAGCTATAGCTACAACGAACCCATGACCAAAAAATATTTCAGCCACTTTGCTTTTGGCAACTACCCTGTGGTTGGTGTAACCTGGAAGCAAGCCACTGCTTTTGCCAACTGGCGCAGCACCTACCTCAACACTTGGTTGGATAGTAAAAAGAAAGGCACTGAATCAGATTTCCGCCTGCCTACCGAAGCACAGTGGGAATATGCAGCCCGTGGAGGCCGTTCGCAAGCTCCATTCCCATGGGGTGGTATGTACCTGCGCAACCGCAAAGGTTGTATCCTCGCCAACTTTAAGCCCGGCCGTGGCAACTATCCCGAAGATGGTGGTTTCTACACCGTACGTGCCGATGCATACTGGCCCAACGACTTTGGTTTGTACTGTATGTCTGGCAACGTAGCCGAATGGACATCTTCACTCTACTACGAAGGCAGTTATACTTTCCAACACGACATGAACCCTGACATTCGCTGGAATGCTAAAGACTCTGACCCTCCACGCATGAAGCGTAAAGTGGTACGTGGTGGTAGCTGGAAAGATGTAGGCGCAGCGCTTCAAACTGGTGCCAGAGCTTACGAATATCAGGATACAGCAAAATCTTATATTGGTTTCCGTACTGTTATTGACTTGCCCGTGTTTGGTCAAGGCGGTAAAACACAGAAGCTGAAATAAGTATCTGCAATGAATACAATAGGCAATATGTAATTGTCCGGGTAGCATAAAAAAAGTACTACTCGAAACATTGGTGTACTGCTTTTTTATGAAATGCGACAACGATGTTTTTACACGGTGCCAGTGGCTGGAAAACTATCACCGTTATTACCTCAAACACCTGAAACTACCTTGCCAATGGCAACAGTTGTAGCATAAAGCTGCCTGCTGATTGTTGGTAATAACCAATGGCTAAATGTGCTAAAACACAAAGCAATATTTCCAACCCATTTAATCAAATAATCAAAAAGAACAAGCAATGGCAGCTAAAATCCCACCTAAAGTAAGTAAATGGTTTGACGTTGGTGTATCCATCGCAGCCGCAGTTGTTATTTACGGTGCCCTGCAAAAACTCCTTCACTCGCCATATGCAGACCTGATGCTGAAAATCGGTCTTACAGTGGAATCAGCCATCTTCCTCGGTTACGGTTTGTTGTACATTCTTTATCCATATATGGACGATCATGAAATGCACTTGCCTAAAGACATGCAGTTGGCAGGGCCGCCAAGTGCTTTGCAGCCATTGGACGAAATGCTGAAAAATGCAGACATTACCCCTGCTAACTTGCAAAAATTGAGCGATGGCTTCCAAAAGCTGGGTTCTACAGTAGATAAAATGGGCGAAATAGGGGATGTGGTAAAAAGTACCGGTGATTTTTCTGCCAATACAAAGGCAGCCGCTGATGCCATGAACAACGTAAAAGGCGCTATGGATAAAACCGTAGGTGCTATGAACAGTTTCAACAGCGCCAGCGAAAGCACTGCCCAATTCCATACGCAGGTACAAACACTTACGAAGAACCTTTCTGAATTGAATGCGGTATATCAGTTGGAGTTGCAAGACAGCAACAACCACCTGAAAACAATGAATCAATACTTCAGCAACCTTACAGCAGTATCTTCTGCAATGGGTGCCAGCATTGAAGATGCCAAGCAGGCGCAGGCACAAATTCAAACCCTGGCCGGCAACCTGGCCAAGCTGAACAGTGTGTATGGCAACATGCTCACGGCTATGCAGGGTCGTGGTTAAGCTTTGTACAAGCTACACCACAACCTACCTAGATAGATTCATCGTTTAGATCACCCGAAAATTCAACATAATTTATGGCTTTACCTAAGGAGCCGCGGCAGAAGATGATTAACCTGATGTACCTGGTACTGACGGCACTTCTGGCGTTGAACGTTTCGAACGAGATATTGAATGCCTTTAAAGTGGTAGACAGTAGCCTCCAGAGTTCGAATGGCGTTATCAAAAGTTCGAATAATGTAATTACCACCTCACTGGCCGAGCAAAGCAAAAAGCCTGAACTGGCTGCTAAAGTGGCTATTTGGGAGCCCCGTGCCAAGCAGGCTATCAGCCTTGCCAATGCATTGGCTGCTCAAATTGACGCTTTAAAAGATTCATTGAAAATGGAATCTGGCTTGCACAAAGGCGAGAATGGCGAAGACATTTACAAAGAAGACGATTTGGACGCACCTACCCGCCTGTTTAGTGCCAATGGCAAAGGCGAGGGCCCCAAATTGCAGGCTGCTTTGCAAAAGTTCCTGAATGACCTCAAAGCAATTGTTCCTGCGGCTGATATTAAAAAGGCACTGCCCGATTTTCCCATTGATGTGTCTGTACCTAAAACACAGAACAAGAACAACAAAACCTGGACGGACGCCTATTTCCACATGACGCCTTCAGTAGCGGCCATCACTATTTTGAGCAAGTTTCAGAATGATGTGCTGCGCAGTGGTAACATGATGGCACAATACTGCCAGGATCAGATTGGTAAAGTAGAAGTTGTGTACGACAAGTTTGAAATCCTGACCAGCCAAAGCAGCAATTACCTGCTGCCAGGCCAGCCACTGGAAATTAAAGCGGGTATTGGTACGTTCAGCTCTGCTGCCAAACCAACCATCAGCATCAATGGTGTAAGCCAGGTGGCTAATGATAGTGGTTTTGCCCGTTACAACACAACAGTAAGCAGCAGCGGTAGCATTCCTGTATCGGTGTCTTTTAAAGACCCGAACACTGGCGAAACGATGACTAAAACCGCCCAGGTAAACTACACGGTTGGACAGCCCTCCGGCGCTTCTATCTTCCTCGAAAAGATGAACGTAATGTACGTAGGCGTTGATAACCCGGTAACCATTTCTACCGGTAGCGGTAAGCGGGAAAGTGCCCGTGTTACTTTCAGTGCTGGTGCTATTACAGGAAGCGGTGATAAGTACATTGTAAAGCCCAGCCAAACAGGCCCTGCTACATTGACCATTTCTGTGGATGGCAAAACATTCCCTTTCCCGATTCGTGCCAAGTTGCTGCCCGATCCAGTGCCTTTGGTGGGTACACTCAGCGGCGGTAAAATTCCTGCTGCACAGTTCAAAGCCATGGGTGGTGTACGTGCCGCATTGAAAGATTCGGAGTTTGACGCACCATTTACTGTATTGAGCTACACCATTGCCGGTAACGGCGCAGGTTTTAGCCAGTACACACCCGTGAATATTACTGGTGCACAATGGGGTAGCAATGCCGTAATTTCACAGTGTAAACCTGGTAGTACTGTATTTATTGATGATATTTTTGCACGTGGACCAGATGGCAAGAGCAGAAAGCTGCCTTCTATCGCTTTCCAGCTACAATAAGTTTTTTGACGAAAGCGTTATACTTGCTACAGGCCTTTTCACAAAGGCTTGTAGCATTTCAGATATTCAAATTTTGAACTCATGATGAAGCGGATTTCCTGGATGGTTTTGTTGCTGGCTGGCCTGGTGGCCACGCAGGATGCATTGGCTCAGAAAAAGCCTGTGAAGAAGGCAAAGCCTAAAACCACCAACACCAAACAACCAGCTGTGGTAAACACCCCCGTGGTGGCTCCTGTGGTTGATACGCCAAAAGTGGAAGAGAAAGATACCATTCCTGTAAAGGCTGTGGTTCCTTCCCGTAGGCCTACCTCAACCGTGGAAGGCAACCTGACGCTGGATAAAACACCTTTGCAATACGACCATATCCGTATTGATGACCAGGTGTACAAGCAAATTGTTTGGCGTGAAATCAATGTAAAGGAAAAAATGAACCTTCCTTTTACATACGAAGCCGATGAAGACAATGGCAATCAGAAGTTCTTCAATATTTTGCTGCGTCACATTAAGGATGGCGACATCACTGCATTCAGCAATGCCAACGACCGTTTTACTACACCGTTGAAAACTGAAGATATCGCTACCATGCTCATGGGCAAAAAGTATACCATTTCTAAACCAGATTTGGCACTCGACCCGGATATGTCTAAAGGCATTATGAAGGATACCACCATTCGTGATGAGTTTAATGAAAACACCATTATTGCCTACCGTATAAAGGAGGAAATCATTTTCGACCGTGAAACCAGCCGCTTGCATTTCCGCATTTTGGGTATTGCACCCGTACGTGCCGTATTGAATGACGATGGTTCTTTTCGTGACTCGTACACCTTGTTTTGGTTGTATTATCCTGAACTGCGACCTGTATTGGCAAAGTACGAAGCATACAACCCTCGCAACATGGGTATGCGTATGAGTTGGGAGGAGATTTTTGAAAGTCGCTATTTCAGCAGCTACATCACCAAGTCAACGCTCAACAACCCCTTCGACAAAGCATTGTCTGGCTACATTGCAGACCCGCTGATGCGTTTGCTGGAAGGTGAAAATATCAGAGAAACGATTTTCAACTGGGAACAAAACCAGTGGTCATATTAACTCCAGCGGAAAAGAAATACAAAAGCCGGTGCTACACAGCATCGGCTTTTATTTTGGGGCAAAGTGAGCCAGAACTAGCTGTGCTTTTTGCTTGCCAATCACTGCTTCTAACGCAGGCAGGTCGGCTTGCTTTACTTTATTCACCGATCTGAAATGCCTGAGCAAGGCAGTGGCTGTTTGCTTGCCAATACCGGCAATGTCTTCCAGTTCATTTTTAAACGTGCCCTTGCTTCGTTTTTGCCGGTGAAACGTGATACCAAAACGGTGTACTTCATCGCGGATGCGGCGCACAAGTTTTAACCCCTCGCTGTTCCAGTTGAGTTTGATGGATTGCTGGTCGCCGGCAAAAAACAGCTCCTCAATGTTTTTGGCCAATCCCACCAATGTTATTTGCCCGGAGAGCCCAAGTTCTTCAATGGCTTCAAGAGCCGCATTCAGCTGTCCCTTGCCGCCATCAATAATCACCAACTGGGGCAGCTCGGCCGCTTCTTCGCTCAGCCGCTTGTAGCGACGGGTTACGGCCTCTTTCATAGTGGCAAAGTCGTTAATGCCTTGCACCGTTTTTACATTAAACCGGCGGTAGTCGTTTTTGGATGGCGCACCGTTTTTAAAGCACACCATAGCACTCACCGGATAACTACCCTGAAAATTGCTATTGTCGAAGCATTCGATGTGGAGCGGCAACTCGGGCAAACTCAATGCATCTTGCAATTCTTCCAAAATATCCAGCAGTTGGTCTTCCGTTTTTTCTTCAATGTTCAGCAGCTTCTTCCGCTTCACTTCATCTTTAAAGAGCAACACATTTTTCTGGCTGAGTTCGATTAGTTTCTTTTTATCGCCCAGCTTGGGAATGGTCACCTGCACTCTTGCATCGGCGTATTCCAATGCCAGGGGTACAATTATTTCTGTTGCATCACTATCGAACGACTCACGGATACGGGCAATGGCAAATGAAAGTACTTCTGCTTCAGTTTCATCGAGGTGTGGCGTTAGTTGCAGCGTATGCGTTTGTACAATCGTGCCGCTTCTCACCATCAAAAAGTTGACATAGGCAATGTCATCAGCTTTGTAAATGCTGAACACGTCTACATCATTTACCTGCTGACTTACCACCACAGATTTTACCTGGTATTGCTCCAGGTGTTCGAGTTTCTTTTTGGTGATTTGAGCTTTTTCAAACTCAAGCTGCTCAGCATAGCGGCGCATTTCTTCCTTGTAATACTGCACTACTTCGTCGAGCTTGCCTTTCAGCACCTGCTTCAATCTGTTGAGGCCTTCGCGGTATTCCAACTCTGTTTGAAAACCAACACAGGGCCCTTTACAATTACCCAAATGATATTCGAGGCAAACCCGAAACTTTTTGGCGGTTATGTTTTTTTGCGTCAATGGTAGTTTGCAAGTACGCAGTTGTATGTGTTGCTTGATAAACAACAATAGCTCTCTTACTCTTGCTACAGAAGTAAACGGACCAAGGTATTCGCTGCCATCATTAATTTTTCTGCGGGTAAGAAACACCCGGGGGAAAGGTTCTTTTTTGATAACGATATACGGATACGTTTTATCGTCCTTCAGATCTATGTTGTACTTGGGTTGGTATTGCTTGATGAGTGCATTTTCCAGAAAGAAAGCATCCTGCTCGGTATCGACCACATTGAACTCTATGCGAACAATGCGTTGTACCAGCTCATGTGTTTTGTAGCCGGCGTATGTTTTGTTGAAATAAGAACTGACCCTTTTGCGTAAGTCTTTTGCTTTACCTACGTAAATGATGTGGTCGCGGTCATCGAAGTATTTGTACACGCCGGGTTGATGCGGTATGGTGGGAGCAATTTTTCTAAACGTTTCAGCATTCATAACGGTACGCAGATAAATGTGCTACAGTATTAAAAAGGTTTATCCCAAACATATTCGGTGATGCGGTTGATGCTGCGGCCGTCTTTGTATTGAATGGTTTGTGCCAATTGACATTTCATGTGGTGCTTCCACAGTACTTTGGTAGAAACGCTGCTGTCAGCAAATGACTGTTCAATGCTCAGGGCTACCGACTTAACTTGTTGTGTGGTTGGGTGCAGTAAAATATCGGCCTGCTGCAGTGGCAGCGTAGCATTTTTAGAACTGATTGAAAAGGTGATGGCTTCAGTACTGAGATCGTTGAAAGAGGTTTCAGTATACTGCGACCGAAGATCTGTTTTATTGGGATCAATGCTGGTAAAAAAAGCGATGGCCGATTTGAATGTTGCTTTATCAATGATAAGAGAGTCGGTAGTCTTGCCTTCTTGCCGTACAATTTTCTCCACTGCCAATGGCATAGAATCGATGTATTCCAATTCATGTTGGAGATATTGCGAAAAAGGGTAGAGCGGCTGCGTGGCGCTGCTGTCTGTTGCCGCTTTGTCATCTTGAGCAGCCGTTGAAACAGGATTGCTGCAAGCCATCAACAACAGCAGGGCGAAGCTCATAGAGATAGCTAAAAAATTGCGCATAAAAAAGCCTTGCTTGAGTGTAAAAGCAAGGCAGCTAAATTACCTTCAATGCAGTGGATTACAACGTTTTTGAAACGCCAATTTTCACACCGTAATCTATAAGGTGCTCACGTACAGGGTAACTGCGTACGGCACCGGGCAACAACTGATAACGGATTTGCGGACCCACTTGCCAGCTGATTCCTTTTTTGCCATTGAACTGCATAAACGCTTCAATACCTGTATTGATATTCCATTTGCGCAGCAGCGATGGTTGCTTTACATAATTGCGGTAGTCTGCCGAAATTAACCAGGATTGCTGGCCAATATTGTATGTGGGTTGAATAGAAGCTGCCACCACAAACCTTGCGTTTTTAAAATCAGCCATACTCAATTCAAATCCGATTGGGGCACTCAGTTGCATCAGCTGATTGCTCATTTCGATTGGCATTCCGGTGGCTACCGTACTTACATCTGTCATCATCATTAAGGTATCAACACGCTGGCCCTGATCCATCATAAGCACAGCTGGTTGCCTTGTAGTTGTGTTGTAGGCTTCAATGGCATAGCGGCGATAGTTGGCCTGCAAGCCCACTTTCACTTTCAAGTTTTCTGTAATGCGGTAGGCAAATGATACGCCGGCTTCTACGCCGGTTTTAGGTCTGTGCTGTACCATACTGCCCAGGGTTATACTGGTGGCCGGAGTGAGCATGTTGGCCAGCTGGCTTTTTTCTTCTGATAGTAAACGGTAGCTAAAGCTGGGCGTAGCATAATACTGTACACTCCAGCGTCCTTTTTTGGCTGCCATTTTTTGAAGGGCAGCTGCCAGTACAGGGCTGTTTTGAGCCGTGGTAAGCTCAGGAAAAATGCCTGGAGTTTCGTTGCGTTCCTCTTTAGGGGAAATTGAGTTTATGGAAGACCCGGTAACGATAGATTCGCCTGCAGTGAGCGTTGACAATGACAATGGCTGCCATTCTTCTGCTGTCGTAAGTGCAACATCAGATTGCGGTATGCCCGTTTGGTTAATCACATTTGCAGACTCAACAGTTGATGCGGCGGCGGTAGTATTTGCATCCATCAAATTACTGGTATCTACTAAAGATGCTGGTTCCGAATTGTCCGATGTTGCCATTGCATGTGGTGCATGTATAATAGCCTGATGTGTGTTTTCATAAGCAGGTTCAATTTGCCTGCCAGCCACTTTGAATGCAGCTGCCCTTGCCGCCGGTGCAGTTTTTTGCTGCGCAGCAGTAAGTGGTTTTATGGTAAACAAATCTTTATCGGGCTGAAAGAAAAGCAGCGCTGCCAACACAAGGGCACCTGTAAATACTGCGCCAAAGTTTAATGCGGGCCATTGCTTATCGCCATGTAATTCTTTGTTGATGTTTCGCCATACCCTGTCCGACGGATACATGCGAAGGTCGTCTGCCGATTCCGACAGTAAACCCTCCAACTCGTCGTGGTATTGCTTGTTCATCATAGCAGTGTTCTTGTCTCTTTATCTTTTACTGTTTGCAAGTAGCATCGCTGCCGGAGTCAGTTAGCTAAAGGCAATTATTGCATCTGGCTGTAGTGTTGGTTTATCGAGAATATTGCGTTTCACCAGCATTTGCTCCAGCATGGCCTTGGCTCTGGTATATTGGCTTCGGCTGGTACTCTCGCCTATGTCCAGCATTTCTCCAATTTCCTTATGACTAAATCCTTCTATAGCATACAGGTTGAGCACAGTGCGATAACCCGTAGGCAGTATGCGGATACATTCTACCACTTGCTTGGCCTGCAATATCGAAGGAATGTTATCTCTCGATTGTGCTTCCATAGCATGGTCTATATCCAGGGCGTCATTAAATTTTTTGTTGCGTTTCAACACGTTGATACAAGTGTGTACCACTATGCGCCGTATCCAACCTTCAAATGCACCTTTGAATTGGAAAGTGTGTATCTGAGAAAAAATCTTAATAAAGCCCTCTTGCAACATGTCTTCTGCATCTTCTCTTGAATGCGCAAACCGATAACATACCGCCAGCATTTTAGGGCTGTACCTGTTGTACAGTTCCCTTTGGGCCAGTGGGTTGTTATCAATACATCCTGCAATGAGAAGTTCTTCGGTCATGTGTAGCTGTTGGTCAACTACACTAATGTAGACATTTTTTGCCCTTATCTGCTGCAAGACAGCAAAAAAACACATAGAAAATGGCTGGTGCCGAAGGAATTAGCATTTCTGTAAAAAGCAAAAGGCCCGCCTTTTGAGCGGACCTTTTAAGTGCACAGCAAATCTGCCTGCTACAAGCTGGCTCTAAGTGATACAATGATGCTTCGGCCAGGTGCTGAAAAACCCGATGCAAATACACGGTAGTTGCGGTCGGTAATGTTTTCCAGTGCGGCTTGCAGGCTCAGCTTGGGAGATAATTGATATTGCCCCCGAATGTTGAGCGTTGCCCATGAAGGCATGCCATCGGCTGTGGCATACTGGGCATTGTCTTCACCATCGGGGTTGTAGTCTTTAATTTTCTTCCAGCCATTGTACATGGCCCACACCTCTGCACTCCAGCGGTTGGCATTATAGCGCAGGCTGGTACGGCCATACACCGGCGGTATATGATCCAACGGAACCTCTGTGCCATTGGGCTTTGTGTAAATTCCTTTTGTAAAGTTGATGGTGCTGTACAATTCCCAACCCTGTGCCGGCACCAAGGTTACCGCAGCATTGAAACCATAGAGGCCTGCTTTGGCATTGTTTTGTGCAGCCAGTGTTTGGTATTTCACGCCGTTGTATACTGTTGAGTCCTGACCATTTACCCGAAACTTATCTTTTACAATGGCATCCTTAAACCAAGTGTAATACACCGATGCATCGAAACGCAACCATTTGCCTGCTTTTACATTGATGCCCAACTCTGGTGAGATGGTTTTCTCTGGTTTGATATCGGGGTTGGGTACCACCAACTGCCGGCTGGCGGTACTACTTTCAAATATCTTGGTGAGGTCATCAATGTTGGGCGAACGGAAGCCGGTGGCTACCCCAGCGTTAAAGCGGAGATTTTTGACAGGAATAAACACGAGGCCCAGATTGCCACTTACACCCACCGGATTTTGTTTGAGGTTGGTGAATGGACGGAACGCCGTGTTGTTGTCGATTACAGTACTGTTGAGCCAGGTAGACTGTACCCGGATGCCATCGTTCAATACCCATTTGTCGTTTGTAAACTTGTACAAATGCTGTGCATAAATACCCAGTGAGTTATACTTGTTTTTTTCGGGATAACGGGTGTCGAGGCTGCCAGTGGCACCGGTATTGATGTTGAGGGTAAATGCCCTGGAGCGTACATCGTTTAACTGTAGGTCGATACCGGTGTGCAGTTCGTGTCGCCCCCAGTTTTTCTTAAGATCAGCGTACAAACCAGCCACTTTCACCCGTTCAATGCGGTTTTGCCGGTTGAGGTTGTTTCTGTCTCGCTGATAACGGCTTTCTTCAATATCCTGATAGCTGGCCGTAATCCGCAACTGATTGAAAAAACCTTTGAGCTGCGCATCGAATGTGTAGCTGAACAGGTTGCGTTTTTGCGGCCCGTAATACCATTCCGCAAACCGCAGATTGCCATTGCGAACATCTTGCAAACGATCGTAACGGGGCACATCGCTGCTGTTGCTCAACTGAATGTTGAGGGTATGCGATTGTTTATCGTTGGGCCGGTACAATAGTTTACCCAACACATCCCACTGCTGATAACCGCTGAATTTCTGGATCCGGTCATCGTTGTTTTTTACAATGCTGTCTACACCATTGATGCGTTGCACATAAGTCGATCGTCGACCGAAATTGGGATACTTGTCAGGATAGTTGTTGCCCATCCGTGGATCGTCAAAATCGCTATAGGTAAAACTGATAATAGCGCCCCATTTTTGTCCGCCAATGCTCACATCGGCATGACCGGTCTTTTCCTGGTTGGCACTGGTGTAGCGTACAAAGCCATTGCCGCTTACTACCGTTTTGCCGGCCACTTTCGACAGCGTAGGGTCTTTGGTTTTAAAAGCCACTACACCACCCAAGGCATCGCTGCCGTACAGCGTAGAGCCGGGGCCATACAGTACTTCTACCCGTTCGAGCATGTTTTGATCGATGGTGATGACGTTTTGTAAATGCCCACTTCGATAAATGGCATTGTTCATTCGCACTCCATCCAGCACCAGTAATACCCGGCTTGCCTCAAAACCACGAATGACAGGGCTACTGCCACCTTGCTGGCTCTTTTGCACAAATACATTGCCCGTTGCCTGCAGCAAGTCGCCGGTATTTTGTGTATTGACCCGCTTGATGAAGTCTTTGCTAACGATGTCTACCTTTTGTACCACGTTTCTTTTTCGTTCAGGAAACTTGGTAGCCGTTATCAGCACTTCTTGCAGGCTGGTATCGCCTTCCGGTTGGTATACCGTTTTCTTTTTTTGCGCATGTACCATACTGGCTGCCAACAGCAAGCCCGATAGTACTGCAATATTTTTCCAATAAGTAGTTGGTTGCATGTAGTAATACATATATGTAACCATACACGACGCCATACAGGTTCGCCGTGTATCGTTGTGAAAGAATACAATGAGCTTATGCTGCTGTTTTGCAGGTATTCAGCAACTACAGCAGCGACTTTACATTAAAAGAAAAGAAGCAACAACGCTGGGTGGTTGCTCTGGCGTAAGGCCAAAGCCTTTGCTCAAAGGGCTATGTTTAAAACAGCCATAAATGAAAGCTGTTGGAGACTCATGATACGCTGCATAACTGAAGATAGAAAGTGGTGCAGAACTGCCCATGGCTGCATACAACAGTAAGGCAGATTGTCCGTAATGATGCTGTGTATTCTTTTGTTGTAAGGATTCAAAAAAAGACAGCAATGCTTTTTCTTCATCATCAAACAAACCTGTAAAAATGCTGATGTTGCCTTGCTGTTGTTGTGTTTTGATATCAAACATTCTGTTTTGATACCTGATTTCTTTGCCGGGTTTTATCCAGCTGTATTCATGGGCTGCAAGCCGCAACTCCACCAAGTGTGTTTCATGCAGTTTTCGTTCCATCGCTTCGCGGATGGCGTGCCTTTCGGCCCAAAACATAATGGTAAGAATATACGGCATGGCCGTTGCCACTAAAAGCAACAGCAATACGCTATACCTGCTTATTGTACGAAGCCGGTGCATCAAGGTTTGGCCTGCAATTCTTTGCGGGCAGCTTTGGCCCAGTCGACAATCATTTTTTGTTGTGCAACAGTCAGCTTGGCTTCGCCATGAATGATCGTGTATGATTTCAAAGGCATTTCACCACTTTCTACGGTTTCTATCACTTCGTCCAATTTATGATCTTGACGAAGCGCAACAGTGGGATAGCGATCGTTGGCTTTAACCAATGCAAAATCTTGAAAGTTGAGGTGTCCTTTGCCTTCGTTAATATGATCTTTCAACCACCAGCCTACAGGTTGCAAATTGCTGTACCAGAGGTAGTTGGTAAAGTTGCTGTGGCAATCGTAACAAGCGGTTTTCAGTAAGGCATGCACAGTATCGGGCACGGTTACCACCTTGCTGATGTCGTTGGTCATATCCATGCTCTGGTTGTTTTTACCGGGCTGTATAAATTGCATGCCCAACAGGATAATCAACAATATCATGAGGATGCGTTTAACCCAGTTTTTTTTGGGTGCGGCGGCAGTAGGCTTGTTTTCCATACAGAGGTTTTTAGCTACACAATATTACGGCATATAGGTGGGCAATATTGTCCGTTCGTGTATAAGACTCTGTTTGCGTTTGCATACATTCGCTACCGCCTGATGGCCGCTGTAGCCATTGGCGTCTAAAACATAAGCTTCAATCAAATACTCATGAGAAAGTTCGTTCCCATGCTGCTGCTGGCAGCACTCGGCGGATCATCGGCCATGGCCCAGCAGGCATTTACAAAAGACAACCTGCTGAAAAACCAATTGCCCGCCAATTTTTACAATGCTCCTGTGCAAGTGCTGGAGTGGCTCGACGATGAGAAGGTGATCTTGTATGGTAAACCTGCACCGGACAGTGCGGCACGGCCATACATTTTGGAAATAAAAACCGGTAAAACCATGGCGCCGGCCGCCGATTATAAAATGCCTTCGCAGCGCCGGCCAGAGCAACCACTGTTCATCAAAAACAACGACATTTTTTTGCGCAGCACAGCTGGTGAAAAACAACTGACGTTTGACAAGGCGGTGGAGAAAAATCCAACTTTCAGCCCCGACGAAAAGTTTGTGGCCTTTACCCGCAACAATGATTTGTATACGGTAGAAGTAGCCAGCGGCAAAGAAACCCGCCTTACCAAGGATGGTACCGATTTGATTTTGAACGGCTATGCCAGCTGGGTGTATTGGGAGGAAATTTTTGGTCGCCCCACGGCCTTCCGTGCTTTTTGGTGGAGCCCCGATAGCAAGACGCTTGCTTACATGCGTTTTGATCAAAGCCGTATTAACATGTTTCCGCTGTACAACGCCGATGGCAGCCACGGCAGCCTCGAAGAAACCCGCTACCCCAAGGCCGGCGACCCCAACCCCGATGTAAAACTCGGTTTTGTACAAGCCACCGGCGGCAGCACTACCTGGGTTGATTTCAACAGTGCGGTAGACCACCAACTGGGCTGGCCCGAATGGAAACCCGATGGCAGTGCCTTGTATGTACAGTGGCAAAACCGCGGTCAGGATTCACTCCGCATGTTTGCGGTCAATCCGAAAGATGCTTCTAAAAAAGAAGTGTATTTCGAAACACAAAAAACATGGATTAGCCTGGATGAAGCAGATGACCGGCTTACGTTTATCAACGGCGGTGCCGACATGATTATCATGAGCGACAAAAGCGGCTGGAAGCATTTTGCCGTGTACAGCAGCGATGGTGTGTTTAAAAACAACATCACCAACGGCAACTTTACCGTGCAGGAAGTATTGGGCCTCGATGAAAAAACGAAAACGCTGTACATCAGGGTTCGTGGCAAAGATGGTTTTGCACGGAGTGATATTTATGCAGCTTCGTTGGATGGTCAAAAAATGACCCGCCTTACGTTTGGCAACTACAACCACAGCCGCCCTGTGTTTTCGCCCAACTACAAATACCTCATTACTTCTTACAGCAACATAGCCGACCCTGGCGGTATGGCTATTGTGAACAATCAAGGTAAGCTGGTACGTGAGCTGAGCAAAACTGCCGGCAGTGCCATGAGCAATTATACACTTGCCAAAACAGAACTCATCTTCATTAAAAGTGCTGATGGTAAATATGATTTGCCGGCCATCGTTACCTATCCAACCAATTATGTAGCGGGCAAAAAATATCCCATGCTGGTAAATGTGTATGGTGGCCCCGATGCCTCACAAGTAACCGATGCATGGCAGTGGAATGGCCAGCGGCAGTGGTATGCCAGCGAAGGCCTGCTGCAGGTTACTTTCGACAATCGTGCCAGTGGTCATTTTGGCAAAGCTGCCATTGGAGAAATCCATCGCCAGCTGGGTATTCTGGAAATTGAAGACTTCCGCACCATGGCCAAATACTTCATTGATAAGGGCATGGCCGATCCAACAAAAGTGTGCATCACCGGCTTTAGCTTCGGTGGCTACATGAGCTGTATGGCACTTACCTATGCCAGCGATGTATTTACACATGGCATGGCAGGTGGCAGCGTAACGGACTGGCATTTGTACGACAGCCACTACACCGAACGCTTTATGGATACCCCCGGCGAAAACCCGGAGGGCTACAAGAAAACCAGTGTGATGCAGTATGTAGACAAATACAAAGGCATGCTGCAAATTGTACATGGTACCATGGACGATAACGTGCACATGCAAAACAGCATTCAGCTCATTGGTGCCTTGCAAGACAAGGGTAAAGACTTTGAATTCATGTTGTATCCAAACGGCCGTCACGGATGGGGATTTATGCCTGCCCGCAACAACCACTTCACCAATTTGAAAACGAAGTTCATTTACCAGCATTTGCTGGAGAAAGAAGTGCCAAAAGAGATATTGAGGTAATGCACAGTTTGTGCAACAAAAAAGGCCTTCCGATTCGGAAGGCTTTTTTATTTACTTAAGTTGTTACAATCAATACGGTGAGCAATCCGCCTAGCAGTAAATACACGCCAACAATCAGATACGGCATTCGTTTTCCGGCCTTGTAATCTTTGATAAATGCGGCACGGGTAGCATCATGGCCACGTACTTGCTGCAATGCGGCTACCAGTTTTTTGTCATGATTGACAGACATGAAAATGATGGACTGATCTTGTGGATCATCTTCTGCCAGTTGATACACAAACACCGGATGATGCTTTGCAACCACATTTACGGCTTCATAAAAATAGCTGCTTTGCGAACGATATTCTTTAGGCAAAGACTGCAAGCTGTCTTTAAAAGTTTCGTAAGAAATATTACCGGCTGTTGTTTGAATAAAGTGAAGTGTTTTGGTGTGGCGATTGTGCATTACCGCTGTGCTATCATAGATTAATTGAAGCTGGCTGGTTAGCAGTGTGTTGAATGCTGGATGAGGCATGGCTTTTGCCGGCCATGCATCCCAAGCAGCAAAGCCATTGCGGAAAGAATAATGCTGTAATGGAAAAGCTGCATTGATGCGTTCACTCAACAAAACATAAGACTTCAGTAGTAGCGCTTCATTCAAAATTGTATACACCGTGCTGTCTGCAACTGCCATCAAAGGCCACGATTCTTTTTTGTTCTTGTACAATCGCAAAGCATTGGCATCCTGCATGATGCTAAACCTTGAGCCGCTGTAGTGATTCGCATTGTGGCGCAGCAACGTATCTGTAAAACTAACGGCAGGACCTGTACCGGCTTTGTCGTAAAAGATACCAATGGAATAAACAAAAGCTGTATCTGGTGTCAGTTGTACCAAATGTTGTTGGTTCTTTTTGCCTGTTTGAAAAAAGACGGGCTGTGCATGCAGGCAAGCCGCATTTACCAATACAAAAACCACTATACCCGAAACAAGTTTCATACGCTTACAGTGCTGGTATATAAATGTAAATGCGACCTGATAGCGGAGCATGAGAAATTGTATAAATGGCAAGGATGATGGACAATAAAAACGGCAGTACGCAAACCCGTACTGCCGTTTGATGCATGGAGTAAATAAGTTTTACTCTACACCGCCTTTGCGGGTTGGGCTGCGTTTGGCAGGCCATTCGCCGGGCTGACCGGTACGTGGGTTGGGCGGCAGAATAATTTTTTCGCGGCTGGTAGTGTTGGGGTCTTCGCAGGCCATGTACACCATAATGGCAGTAAGGATGGCGTTGCTACGCACATCATCCCACACAATTTTATCGTAGGTGTCGCGGTTGGTATGCCAGGTGTAGTTGCCATAGCTCCAGCTGAGTGAGCTAAGGCTGAATGCAGGAGCACCCGCTGCTACAAACGAAGCATTGTCGGAACCGCCGCCAGCAGGTGAACCAGGAAAGCGGGTTTCCAAACCTTGCTTGTAGGGCTCAGGCACTTTGCTCAGCCAGCGGGTAATGTATTCGTAAGAGTGTACAAAACCTGCGCCACCAATGTTGGCTACGCGGCCGGTGCCATTATCCTGATTGAATAACGCTTGCAGATTGCTGACAATATCCGGATGATCTTCTACAAAAGCACGGGAACCATTCAGTCCCTGCTCTTCGCTGCCCCAGTGGCCAACCAAAATGGTTCGCTTGGGGTTGGGATACACCTTTTTCAGAATGCGCATGGCTTCCAGCATCACCAATGTACCAGTGCCGTTATCAGTAGCACCGGTGCCACCATCCCAACTGTCGAAGTGGGCACTCAGCATCACATACTCGTTGGGTTTTTGTGTGCCCTTTATTTCGGCTACAGTGTTGTATGTTGGCGCCATGCCAAGGTCTTTGCTATCGGCACGTACACTCAGTTTTGGTGCCTTGCCCGATTCGATGAGGCGATACAACAAACCATAATCTTCCAGCGCCACATCTACGGTTGGAATTTTGCTGGTGTTGGCTGCAAAAATTTTATTGACGCCAAAGCCATTGCTCCAGTTTGAGGCAACGATACCAATGGCACCGGCCTTCTCAAGTGCCTGTGCCAGTTGCTTGGCATTGAGGCCTGTTGCCGATAATCTTTTACGCCAGGCATCCTGCTGCGCAGCCCTGTCTTTCTTCATTTTTTCAAACGATTCTTTCAGCGCAAATTCTTCCCAGTTGTAATCGGGGCGGCCGGTGGGCTGCGCCATAGAAATGAGTACAAACTTGCCTTTTACATTGGGCAGCCATTGCTGAAAAGCAACCGAATCTTTCACTTCGGGAATGATGATGCAATCGCCGGAAACGGCTTTGCCACCTGTATTGGGGCTCCATGCCAGCTGTGTGCCTTCAAGGGTTTTTACCCAAGGAGCAATCATATCAATATGTGTAATGCCACGTTCCCAGCTGCGCCATTCGCCCCACTTTTCATTGCGGGCTGCAATGCCCCAACTTGTGTATTTGGCCACTGCCCAGTCATGCGCCTGTTGCATTTTGGGTGAGCCTACCAATCGGGGACCAATGCCATCCATCAGTTCTTGTCCAAGTGGTTGCAATTGTGAGTTACTGGTGGCTTCTTTCACAATGGCTGCCACCATAAGTGAGTCTTTGTTTTGAGCTTGCAGGTTGTTGCTCATCAGGGCGGGCAACAGCACAGCAGTAAGCAAAAATCTTTTCATACCGGTGTAGGTTATTTTGTTCATAAGACGTCAGCACCGGCAATTTCAAGCAGCTTGCCACTCTTCAATTTTCGTCATCATCCTTCAAGCTTATCAAGGCTACGCAATATCTTCGGAACCAATCCCCATTGTATATGAAACACATCCTCTGGTGCTGCCTGCTCTTTGCGTCGCAGGTGATGGCACAAAACAACGCTGCACATTTCATGGCGTATCCATCGCTTACCCCCGACGGGCAAACCATTTTGTTTAGCTACGAAGGCGACATTTGGTCGGTGCCGGCTGCTGGTGGAACCGCTGTGCGCCTTACGGCCATGCCCGGTTATGAAACCAATGCAAGGGTTTCGCCCGATGGCAAATGGCTGGCATTTACCGGCAGGCAGTTTGGCAACGCAGATGTATTTGTGATGCCATTTGCTGGTGGCGAAATTCGCCAACTCACCTGGCACAGCAGTAGCGATGATGTAGACAGCTGGAGCTGGGATAGCCAGTTTATTTATTTTACCAGTGGTAGAGACAGCCGTCAGTCGGGATACAAAGTTTCTTTACAAGGCGGCACGCCTGTTCGGGTGCTGAGCGATTATTATTTCAGCTACGATCACAACCTGTGGGAGCATCCACAATCGAAGGATATTTATTTTACCGATAGCTGGGAAAGTACCAATCAGGCTTACCGGAAAAGATACAAAGGCGCTTTTGCACCCGACATTCAATCGTACAATCCGCAAACCAAACAATTCAAAAAATACACCGATTACAACGGTAAAGATTTTGCCCACTCCATCGACCAAAAGGGCAATGTGTATTTCATTAGTGATGAAGCGAATGGCGAATACAATTTGTATACACTAACTGCGGGCAAAAAGAAAGGGCTTACCAAATTCAACACTTCCATCAAATGGCCGCAAGTGGCTGCCAATGGTAGCAAAGTGGTGTTTGAAAAAGACTATCAGATTTGGAGTTATGACGTAGCAAAAGACAAAGCCACAGCAGTAGACATTCGCATCACCCGCAACTATGTTTTGCCCAAAGACAAAGACTTTTCATTAGCCGGAGAGATTACGCAGTTTGATGTGTCGCCCGATGGTAAGAAGCTGGCATTTACCAGCCGTGGCGAATTGTTTGTGAGTGATGTAGAAGGCAAGTTTGTACGCATGATTAACAAGGGTAATGCAGAAAGAGCTACAGAAGTAAAATGGCTGAGCGATAATAAAACACTCTTGTTTTTGCAAACCATCAACGGCTACAGCAATCCTTGTGTGGTAGCAGCCAATGGCAGCAGTGCAGTAAAAGTGCTGGCGCAAGATGCAGCCAATGCCCGTTTCTTATCGCTCAACAGTAAGCGTACACAAGCTGCATACATCAGTGGTCGTGGTGAAGTGAAATTGATTGACACAAAAACATACGCCATCAGCACCGTGCTGAAAGATGAGATTTGGGGCAACCGCGGCAGTGTGCCTTTCTTTTCGCCAAATGATGAATACCTGACGCTAAATGTGTACCGCAATTTTGAAACCGACATTGTGGTACATCAGTTGAAAACAGGCAAAACAACCAACCTCACCAACACTGGCGTAACAGAAGCCGACCCCATGTGGAGCCCCGATAGCAAGTACCTCTACTTTGTGAGCAATCCGTTGAAACCAGCGTATCCGTTTGGTTTGTCGCCGGCAAGAGTGTATCGGGTAGCGTTGGAAAAATTTGATGATCCTTATCGGCAGGATAAAGTAGATGAACTTTTTCAGCAAGAGAAAAAAGACACCACGAAAAAGAAAGACAGTGTAGCCAGTTTACGCATCGACACGCAGCGCTTTTTGGAACGGATGGAAATGGTAGGGCCTGCGGTAGGCAATCAATACCTGGTGACGGTGTTGCAAAAAGGAGAGAAGCAAATGGTGCTGTATGTGAGTGATCATGCAGAAGGTCGTTCTTCATTATGGAAAACAACCTACGAACCGTTTGAGCAACCCAAAACAGAACGCATACAAGGCGCAGATGGTTTTGGCTACGAAGTGATTGGTGCCGATGGTAAATACTTTGTATTGATGCGGGGTAATATTGCCCGCCTCAATCTCGATGCCAACAAAGCTGAACCCATTACTATCAATTACACATTCCGGCGCAATCTGGCTGAGGAGTTCAATCAAATGTTTGCTGAAGCTTGGGCGCAAATGGAAGAAAACTTTTACGACGACAGTTTCCGGGGCCTTGACTGGAAAGCCATCAAAGCCAGATATGCTGCGCATTTGCCTTATGTAAATACCCGCTTGGATTTGCGGGTGTTGCTCAATGATATGCTGGGTGAACTCAACTCCTCCCACACAGGCTTCAGCACTTTTGGAGATGATGAAAATGTAGTGCTGCAAAACCGCACAGTGGAACCGGGCATTGTATTTGAGCAAGACAAACCGTACACCGTGAAACGCATTATTGCCCGTGGCCCTGCCGACAAAAAAGGTATCAACATTCAGCCCGGTGATGTATTGGTAAAAGTGAATGATGTAACCATAGATCCGCAACAAGACCGCAGTCGTTATTTTACGCAGCCCTCGGCAGATAAAGAAATGCGGCTCAGTTTTAAAAATGCTGCCGGCACATACACTGTTAGCATTCATCCCACCAATAACATAAGCGGATTGCTGTACGAAGAATGGATTGATGCCAATCAACAAAGAGTAGACAGTAAGAGCAACCAACGCATTGCCTACACCCACATGAAAAACATGGGCACTGGAGAGTTGGAAACCTTCCTCACAGATATGGGCCGCGACTTCTATCAGAAGGATGCACTCATACTGGATTTACGCTACAACACTGGTGGTAATGTACACGATGAGGTATTGAAGTTTTTGACACAGAAAACTTATCTGCGCTGGAAGTATCGCAATGGTTCACTTACTGGCCAAAGCAATTTTGCACCCGCCGATAAACCCATTGTATTATTGGTAAATGAGCAAAGTCTGAGCGATGCAGAAATGACGGCGACTGGTTTTAAAGCGTTGAAACTTGGAACGATTGTGGGCAATGAAACTTACCGATGGATTGTGTTTACCACCGGTACCAATTTGGTGGATGGTAGTGCATTGCGGTTGCCTAGCTGGGGCTGCTATACACTCGATGGCAAAGACATTGAATTTGCCGGCGTGCAGCCCGATGTAAAAGTGCTCAACAATTTCGACGACAAAGCCAATGGCCGCGACCCACAACTCGATAAAGCCATTGAACTGATATTGGAGCAGCTGAAGAAACAGTAACACGAATGAGTAACACGGATTGGACGAAGTGTTACGAATAACACGAATTAAAAAAGAGAACGGCTATTAGACCGTTCTCTTTTTTTGCTTAAAGCAGAAGGCTAAAGGCAAAAAAACTCCGTACCCTACTTAGCTCTGTACAAAATCATAATGCTCAATTGCCGAAGGCCATACATCTCTGTGTCCTCCTAACCTCTGTGCGAAAAACCTCGTTACTCGAATTCGTACCCGATATCATTCCTGAAATACATGCCTTCAAACTGCACCTGTGCAATGCAAGCCTTGGCTTGTGCAGCAGCCTCCTGAATGGCAGGTGCCAATGAAGTAGCTGTAATCACACGGCCACCACTCGTTACCAAAGTGCCGTCTTCTTTCAACTGCGTACCTGCATGAAACAGCATGGTATCCGCTGGTAGCGTTGCGGGTAGTTGCATGGTTTTTCCTTTGGCATAATCACCGGGGTAGCCGCCGCTCACTGCCATCACCGTGGCCGCCGCTCTATCATCAATCTTCACTGATGCACTGGCAAGAGTGCCGTTGTTGAGCTGTACAAACAATTCCACCAAATCACTTTGCAACCTGGGCATTACTACTTCCGTTTCGGGGTCGCCCATGCGGCAGTTGTATTCAATCACATACGGTTCACCTCCCACATTAATCAAACCAAAAAACACAAAGCCTTTATACACCAACCCTTCTTTGGCAAAACCATTGATGGTGGGTTCAATAATGCGGTCGGTTACTTTTTGCATAAACACATCATCTGCAAAAGGCACAGGACTCACACAGCCCATGCCGCCGGTGTTAAGGCCGGTATCGCCTACACCAATGCGTTTGTAATCTTTGGCATGGCCAATGATTTTGTAGTCTTTGCCATCGGTCAATACAAACACGCTGATTTCAATGCCTGATAAAAATTGTTCTACTACTACACGGCTGCTGGCGTCACCAAATTGTTTGTGCAAAATCATTTCGGCAAACACTTGTTGCGCTTCTTCGTGGGTACTGCAAATCACTACGCCTTTGCCTGCGGCCAATCCGTCGGCTTTCAGTACAATGGGCAGGCTGTGTTGTGCCAGATAGGTTTTGCCGTCTTCAAAATTATCGGCGGTAAATTCAGCGTACGCAGCAGTAGGTATCTGCTGACGCTGCATAAACTTTTTGCTGAATGCTTTGCTGCCTTCTAATTGTGCCGCTTCTTTCGAAGGGCCAATCACGGCTACGCCTTTGGCTGTAAAATAATCATACACGCCATTTACCAGCGGATCTTCGGGGCCTACTACTATCAGGTCGATGTGATTGTCAGCCACAAATTTTTCGATGGCTGCAAAATCATTGACGCCAATAGGAACATTGGTGCCGATGTTGCCGGTGCCGCCATTGCCGGGGGCAATAAAGAGTTGCTGGCACAAGGGGCTTTGTTTCATTTTCCAGGCCAGGGCGTGTTCGCGGCCGCCGGCGCCAAGTAGCAGTATGTTCATGATTGCAGTGCGGTAATAATTGGCTGCGAAAGTAGCCTAAAATCAGCCCGTGGTGTGCATTTTCTACCTATTTTGGGCCGCCGCCGCCAAACGGGCCGGCATCAAAACAAAAAACAACGTATGAGTGACATTGCTACGAAAAAAGGCCACCCCATAGGGCTTGGTGTATTGTTTGCAACGGAAATGTGGGAACGCTTCAACTACTACGGCATGAGGGCCATCCTCATTCTGTTTATGACGAAGGCCCTGATGTTTGATAAAGCTTTTGCATCCAATTTATACGGTAGTTATACCGGGCTGGTGTACCTCACACCATTGATTGGTGGTTTCATCAGCGATCGTTTTTGGGGCAACCAACGTTCCATTATTGCGGGTGGTATTCTTATGGCTTTGGGCGAATTTGTGTTGTTCGGTTGTGCCTCTGTGTATGCTACCAATTCTTCGCTGGCCACCTTTTTATTTTTCACAGGTCTTGGATTGATGATTGCCGGTAATGGTTTTTTCAAACCCAATATCAGCAGCATGGTGGGCCAGCTCTATCCTGATGGCGACAACAGAAAAGATGCTGCATATACCATCTTCTATATGGGTATCAACGTGGGTGGTGCACTCGGACCTTTCTTGTGTGGTCTCGTTGGTGATACAGGCAATCCCTTCGATTTCAAATGGGCATTTTTGGTGGCCGGTATTGGTATGACTATCAGCGTAATTGTACAGTTGCTGCTACACAAAAAATATGTAAAAGGACCCGATGGAGAAGTGCTCGGCTTAACACCTGCAGGTGTGGCCAAGTCTGTTATCAATCCATTTTTGATGGCTGTTGGGTTGGTTGTTTTTTCCGCAGTCATGATTGGTATTTTGTATGCCGACGCAAAAATCTTTCCCTTCCTTAGTTATTTGCTGATAGCCTGTGTGGTGTTTATCGCTTTTATAATTTTTTCTGACAAAACTTTATCGAAGATTGAAAAGGATAGACTGGTTGTAGTATTTGTCGCTTCTTTCTTTGTGGTGTTTTTCTGGAGTGCGTTTGAGCAGGCTGGTGCTTCGCTCAATTTCTTTGCCGATGAGCAAACAAATCGTGACCTCGGTTTCTGGACCATTCCAGCTAGTTTGTTTCAATCTCTCAATTCCATCTTCGTTGTAAGCTTTGCACCATTGTTTGCATGGTTATGGGTAAAAATGGGTAAGATCGAACCATCAGCACTCACCAAAATGGCCATCGGTTTGATGTTGCTCACCATTGGCTTTTTTGTGATTGCCTTTGGTGTAAACAATGTGGCACCCGGTGTAAAGGTGAGTTTCTTGTGGCTCACAAGTATGTATGCGTTACATACATGGGGCGAACTCTGTTTGTCGCCCATTGGTTTGTCATTGGTAAATAAACTAGCACCATTTAAGTTGGCATCGCTGATGATGGCGGTTTGGTTTTTGGCAAATGCCGCTGCCAACAAACTGGCTGGTGTTTTAAGTGCCTTGTACCCCGAGGCAGGAAAGACAACGCAGTTGCTCGGTTTCAAAATTGAAAACCTGCACGACTTCTTCATGGTATTTGTGATTATGTCGGGCGTAGCATCGCTGGTGTTGTTCATTCTCTCTAAGAAGTTTCAAAAGCTCATGCACGGTGTGAAATAAGACTTGCATCAAGCATCGTAAAAATGGAGATACCTCAGGTGTCTCCATTTTTTATTTCCCTATCTTTCTCGCTATTAAAAATTTGCTGTATGAGTGATGTGAAATTTCAACCTTTCATACCCGATGAAGCAAGGATTCCGGAGTTTACGGTCAAGAGTATTCTCATGGGTGCTTTGTTCGGCATTATTTTCGGCGCCTCTACGGTGTACCTGGCGCTAAAAGCTGGCCTCACTGTGAGTGCTTCTATTCCCATTGCCGTTATCGCCATTACCTTGGGAAGGCGCTTGCTCAAAACCACCATTCTCGAAAACAACATCATCCAAACCACTGGTAGTGCCGGCGAAAGCATTGCGGCGGGTGTGGTGTTTACCCTGCCGGGTTTTTTGTTTTTGAGTGATCCGGAGAGCAAAGAATTTTTCCGCTACATCACCATTTTGACCCTCGCCATTTTTGGCGGCATGCTGGGTACGCTGATGATGATTCCACTGCGCCGTTCTTTAATTGTAAAAGAACATGGCACGTTGCCTTATCCCGAAGGCACCGCTTGTGCCAGTGTACTCAAGGCCGGCGAAAAAGGTGGCGACATTGCGAAGACTGCATTTGTTGGCCTTGGCTTCGCTTTTGCGTATGCGTTTTTGCAAAAGCTGTTTCATGTAATTGCAGAAACACCTCAGGCCATGACGGCTCAAATCAACAAATATTTTCCCAGTGCCAAAGTGAGTGGCGAAATCACGCCGGAGTACATGGGCGTGGGTTACATCATCGGGCCAAAAATCAGTGGTGTGTTGGTGGCAGGTGGGGTGATAGCCTGGATGGCTTTGATACCCTTGCTGGCTACGCTGGTGCCGGCTGACGTGATAGCAGCGCAACTGGTAAAGCTGGGCTACCTCGGTGGTTTGGATAAGGCCGGCGGTGCCGGTGGTTGGGATCCTGTGACACATACTTTCTCGGATTATTCAGCGGCTATTTACCGTGCTTACGTACGTCAGATTGGTGCAGGCGCCGTGGCTGCGGGTGGTTTCATTACATTGATTAAAACCATTCCTACCATCATCTCTTCTTTCAAAGGCAGCCTTGGATCTATGAAAGAAAAAGGCGATGCAGCTGTTGCTGTAAAACGTACCGAACAAGACCTGAGTATGAAAGTGGTGTTGATTGGTAGTTTGGCACTGGTACTCATTTTGGCAGCACTGCCTTTTGTGCCCGGCGACAACTTTTTCAGTCGTCTGCTGCTGGGCGTGTTGGTGATTATTTTCGGCGCATTTTTCGTTACCGTTTCTTCCCGTATTGTGGGTCTGATTGGCTCGAGCAACAACCCCATCAGTGGCATGACGATTGCGACCATCATGGGTACTTGTTTGATTTTTATTACTGTCGGTTGGACAGGTAAAGTGTACGAACCGATGGCACTTGTTGTGGGCGGTTTGATTTGTATTGCTGCTGCCAATGCTGGTGCTACTTCGCAAGATTTGAAAACGGGCTACATCGTGGGGGCAACGCCCAAATATCAGCAGCTGGCTTTGTTTGTAGGCGCCATCGTTTCTTCCATTGCCATTGGTGCTACCATCAAAATTTTGGATACACCTACAGCCGAAATGTTGTCGCAGGGTATTACGCATGCCATTGGTACCGATAAGTTTCCTGCACCACAAGGCACACTCATGGCCACGTTGATTAAAGGCATTTTGTCGTTCAACCTCGACTGGCAATTTGTGTTGGTAGGTGTCGCTATTGCCATCACTATGGAATTGTGCGGCATCAAGAGTCTGAGTTTTGCAGTAGGCGTGTACCTGCCTTTGAGTACCACTTTGCCCATTTTTGCAGGCGGTGCTATTCGGGGTATTGTAGACTGGCGCAAAAAGAAAAAAGGTGTGGTTGAAACTGCCGAAGAAGAAGATTTGGGTAAAGGCAATTTGTTTGCCACAGGACTGGTAGCTGGTGGTGCATTGGCAGGTGTTATCATTGCCTTTATGAGTGCACCCGATAGCATGAAGAATTTCATTAGCAGTGTCAATCTTGAACACGGAATTACCAGCATGCTTGGCGAAAATGGCTACTTCTTGCTGGGCGTGTTGTGCTTTGTGGGGATGGGCTTTATGCTCTACCGCATTGGCATGAGCAAATCAGAATCATTAAAGGAATGATGGTAGATAAATGAGTGAATAAATCAATCAGTCAATAGTAAATGGGTGGATGTGTCGCTGGATGCATTCACCCATTTTTCATCGTTGCTGACTCCTGTAGGGGATGCACTAGTTAAGCGACTTTTGTCGCTATTTGTAATTGAGTAAAATGGCAGTTGAAATCTGTCAACCTCCAAATCCTCAACAGTAGACGAGGACTATAAAAAAGCATTATTCTTTCCAATGGATATAACTCAGCGCCAATGCAGGCAAGCCGAGCAGTACCATTGGCCATGCTTGCCACTGTGCAGTAAAAGCATACAACGCTGCTGCGAAAACCAAGAGCAGCAAAGGGTACAACACAAATAATATACTGAGTAGAATGCTGTCGTAGTGCACATTGTCTTTGCTTACTTTTTGCACAAATGCAGTAAGCGGTATGTATAATGGTGCATGCAACACAGCCCCGAGCATGGCCGGCAAAAACAACAACACCCGTTTCCAAAAAGCAGGTGGCTGATGCACAAAAGGAACTTCGCTGCACAAATGCAGCAGTTGTTGTTCTGTTTGTTGATTGATTTGCGCCATGCAGGTAGCACTCTGCAGGTCGTTGGCTATTTCGCTGCCAAACACTTTCCCTAACCGTATGTCGATGGTTTTTCCAATACGGTTGAAACTGGAATACTCCAGCCACACGGGCAGTACTTTTGCAGGAATGCCTTGCTGCCAGCAAGCTTGCAAAATTCTGGGTGCACCTTTTTTTAGCGGTAGTTGCAGTGTAGTTTGGTTTTCACAAAATCCTTCTACAAAAATGAGGAGGATGCCATTGTTGCGCAGTACTTCTACACTCTTTACAAAGGTTTCTTCATTCAGGCTTAGCATGTGTTTGCCATCGCGGATGCGGTAAATGGGAATCATGTTGAGCAGGTGCAACATCTTTCTTACCCAAGCCTTTTTAAATACATCGCCACGGGTAATGAAGTGCACCGGATGCTTCATGTAGGCGCCGAGCAATATGGCATCTAAAAAGGAGTTGGGGTGATTAACGGCCAACAGCAAGGGGCCGGGCGTTTGCAATTGCTCTGCATGTAAAATGCGAATGCGTCTGGCCGCAAAAGGCATTGCCAGTCTCACCATCACTTTTACAAATCCGTAGAGCATACGCCGAAAGGTAAGGCAAATCATTATTCGGGAAAAAACGAAGGCCCCGCAGAAGCGGGGCCCGAATAAAAGGAGACAAGCAATCGAAAAGTCGTTTAGTTCTGGTCGTTGTGCAACACTGGTGCAGCAGCCAAAATTTCTGCCGTTACACCGGATGCATATTTTTCAAAGTTTTGTACAAAGTCGTGGGCCAGTGCAGCAGCCCGCTTATCGTAGGCTACAGCATCAGGCCAGTTTTTACGTGGGTTCAGCACTTCGGAAGGTACGCCGGGGCAATGCATGGGCACTTGCAGGCGGAAGTAGGGGAGCAACTCATATTTCAAATCATCGAGTTCACCATTCAGTGCTGCCGTAATCATGGCACGGGTGTAGCTCAATTTAATGCGGCTACCGGTACCATACGCACCACCTATCCAGCCTGTATTGATGAGCCATACATTCACATCGTGTTGTTGCAATTTTTCGCCCAGCATTTGGGCATACTTGCCGGGGTGCAGCGGTAAAAACGGTGCGCCAAAGCAGGCACTGAAGGTGCTCTTTGGTTCGGTTACACCAGCTTCGGTACCGGCCACTCTGGCTGTGTAGCCACTGATGAAATGGTACATGGCCTGCTCACGGGTAAGGCGGCTAATGGGTGGCAACACACCGTTGGCATCACAAGTGAGGAAGAAAATATTGCGAGGGATACCCGCTACTGCCGGCGATTTGGCATTGCTGATAAAATGTAACGGATAACTGACACGGGTATTTTCTGTAATGTCTTTGGCCGCAAAATCTACTTCGTTGGTGCCGGGCACAAACACAATGTTTTCCAGCAAGGCACCGGGCTTGATGGCGGCAAAAATTTCAGGCTCTTTTTCGGCAGTCAGGTCAATGCACTTGGCATAGCAACCACCTTCAAAATTGAAGACGCCATCTTTTGTCCAGCCGTGTTCATCATCGCCAATCAACTGGCGGTTGGGGTCGGCACTCAGCGTTGTTTTTCCGGTACCGCTCAGGCCAAAAAAGACGGCAGTGTCGCCCAGCCGGCCTACGTTGGCCGAGCAGTGCATGCTCAGCACTTGTTGCTGCTGGGGCAATATGTAATTCAGGATGGTGAAAATGCCTTTTTTCATTTCGCCGGTATAGCCGGTGCCACCAATCAAAATCATTTTATGGGTAAATGAAATGATGGCAAAATGCGGACTTCTGGTACCATCCAGCTTAGGCTCGGCTTCAAAGCCGGGGGCTTGCATGATGATCCAATCGGGCTCAAATGTTTTGAGCTCCTCCTGCGTAGGCCGCATAAACATATTGTAGGCAAACAGGTTGCTCCAAGCATGTTCGTTAATCACCCGAATGTTGAGCCGAAAACGGTCGTCGGCACATACGTATCCATCTCGTACCCAAAGCGCTGGTTGCTCACTCATGTAGCCGGCCATTTTTTGGCGCAGCTGCAAAAAGTACTGCTCATCAATGGGCATGTTGAAATTGTTCCAGTGAACGGTGTTGGCCGTGAGGGCGTCCTTCACAATGAACTTATCCTGCGGACTGCGACCGGTAAATTTTCCGGTACGGATGCACAACGCTCCGGTAGCGCTAATCTCACCCTGACCCTGGAGCAAGGTTTGCTCGGTAAGTGTTTCGGGGCTAAGCTGGTAGTGAATCTGACCTGTGCGGATGCCAAGGTGTTTCAGGGAAATAATGTTTCGGGCAATGGTTTGTTCCATAGCAAAAGCAAGCAATCGTTGAGGGGCAAATGTAGAAGGGCTGTACAATCGCTTTGAATTATTAGCCCCTCAAAATTGAATAACCGTATAACGATTCTGAATATCCATTGATGGATTTCCAAAATTTCTTAGAAATGGATTAGACGCCTCCGAAATTTATTATGCAAACGTTTGCGTACGTAGAAAGT
This sequence comes from Bacteroidota bacterium, assembly GCA_020161435.1. Lineage (GTDB taxonomy): Bacteria > Bacteroidota > Bacteroidia > Chitinophagales > Chitinophagaceae > Phnomibacter. Next base: position 837,417 of record JAIUNV010000001.1, read on the forward strand.
TTTTGGGGTGTACTTCTTACACACTCGCTTATGCGGGTGTAAGTTATCTGTTGAGCAACATTTGTAAAAAGGAGGAAGTGATGAGGACAATAGCGAGTAAAATGCTGCCAAACATGGTGAGCATTTTGCCAATGCGGATGCGGCTTTCTTGTTGTATCTGATGTGCTTTGTACCACACGATAAGACCCGATAGCAGCATCAGCATTGCCGGCAGCAACATCAGTTGCAGCAAAGCCAGCAAGGCATGTAATTTATCCACTTCATGTGCGTCCATCAGCCACCGGCTTTTTTGGTTTGGGTGTAGCCATTTTTCAGCAACCATTGCAGCACTTTGTCGCGGTGGTCGCCCTGTACCAGTATTTCACCCTCTTTTACACTGCCGCCGGTACCGCAGGCTTGCTTAAGTTGCTTGCCCAGTTGTTCCAGGTCGGCATCGGGGCCTTCAAAACCGGCAACAATGGTCACAGCTTTGCCACCGCGATGCTTGGTTTCAAACCAAATGCGCAGGCGTTGTTGTGCTGCAGGCAGCAATGCTGTTGGTATTTCATCCTCCACGGGTTTAAAATTGGGGTCGGTGCTGTATACAAGGCCGCCCAAATCGGAGAGGCTGTTGAGTTTCTTTTTTTGTGCCATGGAAAAAGAGGATAATTACCACAGAGGTAAATGAGTACAAACAAGAGGTACACAGTGTTTGACTGGTGAAAGAATATTACGGCCTTCCGCTTTTAGCTTTTTTTGCCAATTGTATTTCCTATCAACCACCAACCATCAACCATTCCTTATCTGCGCTTTCAAACTCAGGTCTAAACTTTTGGCCTGGTGAATGAGTGCTCCTGTGCTCACATAATCTACACCCGTTGCAGCATAAGCTTCTATGTTGTCAAGTGTAATGCCGCCGCTGGCTTCTGTTTCAAAATCATCGCCCAGTATATGCAGCGCAGTTACAATATCTGCCGGTTGAAAATTATCGACCATTACCCGAAACACTTTGCCACGGCCCACTTTGGCCACCAATGCTACATCTTCCAGCGTACGGGTTTCTACTTCTATTTTCATGCCTGGCTTGTGTTCGTTTACATAAGTCCATGCACGTTCAATGGCTGCTTCAATGCCGCCTGCATAGTCAATGTGGTTGTCTTTCAGCATGATCATATCGTACAAGCCAAAGCGGTGGTTAACGGCGCCGCCAATGCGTACCGCTTCTTTTTCGAGCAGGCGAAAATTGGGCGTGGTTTTGCGGGTATCGAGAATGCGGGTTTTATAACCCTGCAGTTTTTTTACATACTGCTCAGTTAGCGTAGCAATGCCACTCATGCGTTGCATGCAGTTGAGCACCAGTCTTTCGCAGCTGAGGATGGTATGAATGGAGGCTTCCACCGCAAATGCCGTTTCACCATTTTGCATGTGTTGGCCATCTTGTTTGTGCTGGTGAAAAAGTACATCGGGTTCTACCAGTCGGAATATTTTTTCGGCAACCTGTACACCCGCCAATACGCCCTGCTGTTTAATGCGCAGCACTGCTCTTCCTTTTTGCGAAGCGGGAATACAAGACAGGGTGCTGTGGTCGCCATCGCCTATGTCTTCTGCCAATGCTTCCTGTACCAGGTGGGCCAGTTTCTGATCAAATTCTATACTCGTCATAGCCAACATTTGTAGGGGCCAAAGGTAGTTGTATGCACCAAAGCAAAACAGGCAATACTTGCGTATTACCTGTTTGCTCTGATGGATGGATGCCGTAATGAAACGACTCCCGGCCGCGTCTAAATTACTTGGTATTGGCTACCAATTGCAATTCGATGATGAAATCATCGTAGATCGCTTTGTCGCCAATGCTTTCGAAGAAGCTCTTAGAACCATAACGGATGTCGAACTTGGTGCGGTCAACAGTGATGGTAGCAGTAGCCTTCAGGGTTTTGCCATCCATGATGATGGCAGCAGGAAACTCGATGGGCTTGGTGATGCCTTTGATGGTGAGGTTACCTTTTACAGTGTAGCTACCGGCCTGGCTGGCAGGTGTTACAGAAGTAATTACGAAAGTGGCAGTCTTGTGCTTGTCTACGCTGAAGAAGTCGTCGCTTTTCAGGTGGCCGAGCAGTTTGCCATTCATGTTAGCATCTTTGATGTCAACCACAGCCATAGTGGTCATGTCGATGGTGAAAGAACCTGCTACCAGTTTGTCGTTGGCTACGGTGATTTCGCCACCGCTCAGCTTCACGGTACCGTCGTGCTTACCGGTTACTTTTTCTGCCTTCCACACCAGGTTGGTCTGGGCAGTGTTTACGGCATATTTACCGTTGGTGGCTTTACCGCCGCCGGCAAAGGCTACAGAACTGATGGCCAACATAGCGAAGGCTGCGAAGGTTGCTTTGATTTGTTTCATTTTTTTAGTGTTGAATGGTTTGAATGATTGGTTGTTTGGAAATACATGTATGTACATGTATTGAGTGCAAAACTGTGATGTTTGTACATACAAACCAAATTTCTCTTTGTGAAAATTTCTATAACAGTTTTGGGGAGGAGGGTTTTCGCTTTCGGTCTTTGGTCTTCAGCGTTTGAGGTTTTGTCGCACAGAGGACACAGAGAGCTCAGAGGATTATAATTCCATCAGTGAAAATCCTTTGCTCTCCTGTGTAAATCCGCGTCCCAGTATTTCGCACAGTGCTTTTGGACTTCGGCCTTCAGCGTTTGAGTTGTTCGCACAGAGGCCACGGAGAGCAAGGAGGAGTTGAAGAATCTGATAAAATCTGTGTAAATCTGTTATTCATCCCTCCAAATCCGCGTCCCATCATTTCTCAAAACAAAAATTCGTGTCATTCGTGCCGATTCGAAAAATCCGTGCTACTCATTCGGTTGTTCAAAATCATGTTTTTACCCCAACCAATTGAGGTAAATTCGCACGGCTTAAGCAGCGCCAAACGCTGGCATAGCATTTATTACAACCAAACAGCAATCGATATCTCATGAACAAAACCATGCTCGTTATTATGGACGGATGGGGCCTGGGCCAGGTGCCCGCCAGCGACGCCATCCGTGCCGCCAATACCCCTTTTGTAGACAGTTTATACAGCCAATACCCCAACACGACGCTCATTACCTGCGGTGAAGCCGTGGGCCTGCCCGACGGGCAAATGGGCAACAGCGAAGTGGGCCACCTCAATTTGGGTGCAGGTCGCATTGTGTATCAGGAATTGCAACGCATTAACGTGGCCATTCGCAGTGGCGAGTTTCAGCAAAATGCAGTGTTGCTCAACAGCATCCGCTATGCCAAAGAAAACAACAAGCCGCTCCACCTCGTAGGCCTGGTGAGTGATGGCGGTGTGCACAGCCACATCAACCATGTAAAAGCCATTGTAAGCCTGTGCCAGGCAGAAGGTTTGTCGAATGTATTCATCCATGCCTTTACCGATGGCCGCGATTGTGACCCGAAAAGTGGCCTGGGTTTCATCAAAGATTTGCAGCAGCACCTCGATGCTACCGTAGGTAAAATTGCTACGGTTGATGGCCGCTATTACGCCATGGACCGCGACAAACGCTGGGAGCGGGTGAAGCTGGCCTACGATGCCATGGTAAAAGGCGAAGGTCCAACAGCTACCAGTGCTATTGCTGCCGTAGAAGCAGCGTATGCAGCTGATGTAACCGATGAATTTATTAAGCCAACGGTGATGGTGGATGCCGACGGAAAACCCGTGGCGACCATTCAGGAAGGCGATGCCGTGCTGGTGTTCAACTTCCGTACCGACCGCTGCCGCGAAATCACCGAAGTGCTGACACAGCAAGATTTCCCCGACTTTGGTATGCACAAGCTGCAACTGCATTACACCACCATGACTGAGTACAACAAAAACTGGACAGGTGTAAACGTGGTGTTTGAAACCGATAACCTCAATAACACGTTGGGTGAAGTAATTGCCGCCAATGGTTTGAAGCAAATTCGCATGGCGGAAACCGAAAAATATCCGCATGTAACCTTCTTCTTCAGCGGTGGCCGCGAAGCTACTTTTAAAGGTGAAAAGCGGTTGATTGTACAAAGCCCCAAAGTGGCCACTTACGATTTACAGCCCGAAATGAGTGCCAATGAAGTGACCGCTTTGCTGCTGCCCGAAATTGAAACTGAAGAGTCGGCATTTATCTGCCTCAACTTTGCGAATGCTGATATGGTGGGCCATACCGGTGTATGGGAAGCCGCTATCAAGGCCGCCGAAACAGTAGACAATTGCGTTCGTCAGGTGGTAACTACGGGTCTGGCGCATGGCTATACCATTTTCCTTACGGCCGACCATGGCAACAGCGATTACCTGGTGAATGAAGATGGCAGCCCCAACACGGCGCATACCCTCAATCCGGTGCCGCTGTTTGTGATCAGCAATACCTGGAAGGGCGCCGTGAAGCCCGGCAAACTGGGCGATATTGCTCCAAGCATTTTAACAGTAATGGGCCTGCCCATTCCGAAAGAAATGACGGGTGAGGTGTTGGTGAGTGCTTAATGTATATGTTTAGATACAAAAGCCGCCTCGACTAAGTCGATGCGGCTTTTTTGTTGTATTGAAAGTTCAATAGTAGCAATGACGTTGAAGTGTGCGACGCAACGAAGTATAATAGTAGTACTTCAGTTGGGCTCATAAAAAAAGTACTTCAAAGAGAAGCGACTTTGTTACGCCACCGTTTCCACTTTTTCAATCGTCATCAATTCATCAAACGATACGTGTACGAGGCGGAGCAATTTGTCTTCGAGCAGTTGGGCCATGGTGTCCATGTATACAATCACATCTTCCCGCTGGTTGCGGCTGAGCCAGCGAAAGCCGCCGGGCAGGGCTTGCAACACTTCTTTGTCTTCGAGGTATTCAATGTTGTGAATATCGCTGGGGGTGAGGCCAATTTGCTGCAGCTTGCTGATGAGCAATCCCACAGGCGCATCGGTTACGCCGCAATATTCTTCGGCCAGTTCTGTCCACTCGCCGTCGCCGCTGCGGGCAAAGTGCATGATTTCTTTTTCATCGAGGCGGGTGATGGTTTGCAACAGGTTGCCACAGTTACAACTGCCATGGTTGCCCCATGCATATTTGGTATCGGGCTGGCGCAGCCGGCGGGCGGTTTCACGAAGGGCGTCTATCAATGCCAGGTTGGGATGAGCCATACAAACAGATTTTGAGGATATACAATTTGCGGAGAGAATTGGTTTGAAAATTGAGATGAAGATCGAGGCATTCACTGCTTTGTGGAAGAATCGTACTGGAATCAGTATTGATTTTGATACAAGCCTTGCAAAATAGAAAGCCAGAAAAAGCGTTTATTGCTGCATGTTATTGCGCATCCTGTTTTTCTTGTTTTTCCCCTTGGCGTTGGCTGCCCAACCCATCACAGGTGTGTGGCGGGGCAAAGTGCAAAAAGGCCGTCCGCCATTTACCACTACCTACAAGCTGGAAGTAAAAGTGGTGCGGCAGGGCGATAGCCTTACCGGTACCTCGTACTATTATGCCAATGCGCAGCAGTATTATCGCTACGCCATCAAAGGATATCTGGACCCACAGGATGCGAGCCTGCATTGGTGGGATGATGTGCTGTTGGAATCGAAGGGGCCCAAAACCAGTTTTAGTGCGGTGAACCAACAGCCGCTGGCCATGCAAACCGATTTTAATTGTCCGGGTGCTGGCATCATGAAGCTGGATGGGGTGGCCGAAACCAAAAACGGCGATGATCTGGAAGTGCATTTGGATAAAATGGAAGCGCCATTGTTTGCAGATGGCTGGGATGAACTGCTGGCCAACTGGTGGTATGGTGGTGCCGACCCCGACTTAATAGCCGCTGCCGATACCGAGCAACGCCAACCAAAACCAACGCCGCCAGCACCAACCGAACCAGTAATCGTTCAAACCAAACCCGCTCCTCAACCTCAACCTCAACCTGCCCCACCAGTTGTGGTAGCCGCTCCGCCGGTGGCAGAAAAGCCCCAGCCACCAACACCTGTGGTAGTGGCACCGCCTGTTGTACAAACCATTCAGCAAAAGTTTGATAGCCGCCAAAGGATTGTACAAACCACTTTGCCCTTAGCCGGAGATAGTGTAGAACTCCAGTTTTTCGACAATGCCGAAATTGATGGCGATAGCATTTCATTGTTTTTAAATGGCCGCTTATTGTTTGAGCATGTGCGGTTGAGTGCACTGCCTTTTGTAATAAAGCTGGCCGTGCAAGATGTACCTGCCGATGCGGAGCTAAGCATGGTGGCGGAAAACCTTGGCGCTATTCCCCCGAATACTTCCTTTATGATGGCCTACATCAACGGGCAACGCTACACTGCCCGGCTGGAAAGCACGGAGAAAACCACCGCGGTCATCCGGTTTCGGAAGGAGTGATGCTCAATAGTAGCACTGCCGATGAACGAAATGCGACGCAACGATGTTACATAGCAGCAGAGGCGCTTGGTCCCTGTTTTTAATCTTTCTTTGCATCATGAAAATTCGATATCGGTTACTGGCGACTGTTGTTTTAATGGCCTCATCATTGGTAGCAACGGCGCAGGATGCCACCGCCCTGATACTTAAACTGAAAGCCAAACTGGAAAAGGTAAATGACTACAGTGCCACTGGCAGGCTGCGGACGGATGTGGCATTTTTAAAAGTACCTGTGGCCAAGGTGAATGTGTATTTTAAAAAGCCCAACCGCTTTCGTATTTCCAAAGAAAAAGGCATCAGCATTTTGCCCAAGGGCGGCGTAAGTGTGAACATGCAAAATGTACTCAACGATAAAAACTTTGTGGCACTAGATGCAGGTACTGCCACCGTGCAAGGACAAACCGTAAAAGTGGTGAAAGTGCTGCCGGCCGACAATAACAGCGATGTGGTACTCACGACCTTGTACATTGATGAAACGAATTTGCTCATCAAAAAATCAACTACGACCACCAAAGAAAACGGCACCTACGATGTAGAATTATTTTACGGCAAATGGATTGCTTATGCATTGCCTGACAAAACGGTGTTCAGCTTTAATACCAAGGATTACAAACTACCCAAAGGCGTAACATTGGAGTTTGACGATGGCGAAAAACCCGATACCAACAAGCTGAAAAACAAGAAGGGCTATGTTGAATTGACCTACGACAACTATGTCATCAACAAAGGGGTGCCGGAGTCTTTTTTTTCGGGGAAATGATTGTTACAAAACCAGCTCAATAGTCGGGTCCCAAAAGCGTTGGGCAAAATCGACGACTACATCTTCTTGTACAGCCACGCCATCTTTTTGCAGCAATTCTTCCATGCGGGTGGGGGTGCCAAAATGCATTTTGCCACTCAGCATGCCCATGCGGTTTACTACACGTTGCGCAGGCACATCGGGCAGTACATGGGCGGCATTCATGGCCCAGCCTACCATGCGGGCACTCATGCCACTGCCCAAGTATTTGGCAATGGCGCCATAGGTGGTAACCCGGCCTTTGGGTATTTGTCGCACCACGTCCCACACATTTTCGAAAAAGCTGTGCTGCCTGGGTAACGCTTGTGGAGTTATGTTAGTCTTGCTGGATTTTTTTGCCGCCATTGGCCGAAGATAATAATTGGCTGCGTTTGGGCTCGGGTACCCGTTCGTAGGCATAGGGGCAATGCCTGCAGCCATTGCCACAGCATACCCCACGTTCGAGGTGGTATTTTTCTGTGAGCACCATGTATCCTTCGGGGCTGTAATAATAATCTTCGCCCTCTATGAGTTGCACTTTCATAAATCTGTTGCCGATGCTTGTGTTCCTTGTTCCAGCTCCCACACCCGCTGTTTAAATGCTTCGTCTTTTGTAGCATCAATTACATCGGGCAGTTGAAACCGCAGGTAAAAAATAGTACCACTTTGTGCAATGTCGAGGCCCTCGTAATGGGTTTGAATAGTCAACAACTCCGGCTCGGTGGCTTCGCCATACACGTTGGTGTAATTTGTAACCAAGCTGCAGCCATAATGTTCAATCACCAGCAAGGTAAAGGCATGCAATACCGGTGAATCGGTTTTGAGATTAATGGTAGCGCCAGGCTGCAAAAAACGCTGGTACTTCCGCAAAAAGTTGGGATGGGTGAGCCGCTTACGGGCATGGCCGGTCCGCAGCTGCGGGTCGGGGAAGGTGAGCCAGATCTCGGCTACTTCGCCGGGAGCAAAATACTGATCGATGCGGTCGATTTGGGTACGCATAAAACCCACATTGCCCAAGCCCATAGCCAGAGCCCGTTTTGCACCTATGAAAATGCGGTTGCCTTTTACGTCTACACCCAAAAAATTTCGTTGCGGAAACATTTGCCCCAGCCCAACGGCATATTCGCCCTTGCCACAGGCCAGCTCCAATGTAAGCGGTTGAGGGCTGGCAAAAAAGCTGCTCCAGGTACCCGGCATATTTTCGGGGTACTCCAGCACATTGGTAAACGACTTGATAGCTGCAAAGCGGATGAGTTTCTTTTGGCCCATAAGGCGGCAAAGTTAAGGGGAGCGGTTTGGGTTGGTAAGAAGTTCACAAGTTCCAGGGTTCACAAGTTGACTTGATCACAAGTTGCCCCACTTTCTTATTCCTTGTTTTTTATTTCTTATTCCTTATTTACTACGAGTCCAACCTTCCCGCCATCCAACTTAAATTGCGCCATGCTCAAACCTGCATCTTTAGCCGAACTGAAAGCCGAACTGCAAACACTGCCGCAAGAAGAGTTGCTGGTACTGTGCCTGCGGCTGGCCCGTTTTAAGCAAGACAATAAGGAACTGCTGAGCTACCTGCTGTTTGAGTCGGCCGATACTGATGGCTACACCGCACAGGTGCAGCAGGCCATCAGTGAGGGCTTTGCACAAGTAAATACCAGCACTGTATTTTTTGCCAAAAAAAGCATCCGCAAAATATTGCGGCAGGTGAACAAAGTAGCCCGCTATGCCGCCAATAAAGAAATGGAAGTAGCCTTGCACCTGCATTTTTTACAAGAACTGTTGCAGCTGCCGCACCACATTACGCATTCCACTTTGGTAGACAAAATGGCCCATACCCAACAACAAAAAATTAGCAAACTCATCAAAGGCCTGCACGAAGATTTGCAGTATGATTACAGGCGCAGATTGCAATCGATAGAATTGCCATGACGGCTAACGAAAAAATATTTTCGCTCTTGCTTTAAAAGCCGGCGTTTCATAATCCAAACGGTCGGCAATGATGGCTTTTATTTCGGGCACAATTTCGGGGTAGTGTTGGCTCAGGTTATGCAGCACCGTCAGCGCAAATGCTTTGATGGCGGGCTTTTCCTGCAGGTCTGCTATGAAGCGGAAACAACGGTCCATCACTTCTCCATGCAATGGTTCTGGTATGGCTACAAACTGTAAAAGCCGCATAATGTTTCGGGTAATACCGTTGTGTATGTTGGGTTGATGCAACAGGTGTATCAATGCAGGTAAATGCGGTATAGTCAATTGCGGATGTGCTTCGGCCACATAGCTCATGGGCCATGCTGCCCGGCGGGCCATGCGTTCGTCTTTACCTGTTACTATTTCAATCAACTGCGTAAATCTGCATGCGTTATCACCTACCCATAGTTGTACTTTCTCCACCTGTGTTTTGTGGTTGTCTTCGAGCAGTAAGGTGTGGAGAGGCATGAGGAATGATGAATGGGGAAGGATGAATGATGAATAAGACATAATAAATAAGGAATAAGAAAGTAGGGCAATCCCTCAACTTGTCAACTCATCAACTGATCAACTCATCAACCCCGGGAACCACCTAATCAAAACTCTGGTTCCGCGTAGCCGCCAGTTGCAACAAGCGGTTGTATTGTTCCGGTGTCAGGTCGTTGTAGAAAAAGTAGATGGGATCGATTTTGGTGCCGCCTTTGATGACTTCGTAATGCAGGTGCGGACCGGTGCTTTTGCCCGTACTACCCACCCAGCCAATCACTTCGCCCCGCTTTACGGTTTGCCCTGCTCTGGCTTTGATGCGCACCATGTGGCCATACAAGGTTTCATATCCAAAGCCGTGGTCTATTACCACGTGGTTGCCGTAGCCACCGGTGTTGAAGTTGGCTTCTTTTACCCGGCCATCGGCAGTAGCATAAATAGGCGTACCGGTAGGGGCCGTAAAGTCGAGGCCGGCATGCATTTTCGGCACTTTATAAATAGGGTCGATGCGGTAGCCAAAACCACTGGCTACCCGCTCCAGGTCTTTGTTGGCCACGGGCTGTATGGCAGGGATGGCCGCCAGCAGGTCTTCCTTCCGTTCAATCATTTTTTCGATGCTGCCAAATGAGGTTTGCTGCGCATTCATGCGGTTGAAGAGGCGCTGCAATTGTGCGGCCATGTCGGTAATCAGCTGGTCTTGCCCCATGCTGCTCACTTTTTTGAGCTCGGCTATTTCTTCCAGCATTTTGGCCCGGGCACTGTCGGGTATCGGCTTCGATTCAAAAATGGAGCGGTACACATTATTGTCCCGTTTTTCCAACGTGGCCAGCCGCTGTTCCAGTTCTTCTATTTGTTTATCCAGCACTTTGTAGCCGTAGCGCAGGTTGGCATTTTCCTGCATCAGGGTACGTTCGTTGGCACTGGGAAAATACCGCTGACCAATGAGTACAATAATAAAGGAGGTGGTAAGTGCTGCCGCAATAAACCCGAATATCCGCAGCAGTTTCACCCGCAAGGGGGTCACCAGCTTTTCGTAGCGGAGCGTATGCGTGTTATAGAAGTACTTGATTTTTTTCACTGGTTCTTATGGCGTTGTCGTCATCTTTTCCGGCAGGGAAAAATGACCCTCATCACGGCTGCTAATCTTTTACCTTTGCGCACCTTGCCAGGCAAAGCAGTCAAAAATAGCCTTTAGGAGTCTGTTTTGACCAATTTCTTACGCCGACGGCAAAATATTGAAATGACCAAAGTATCTACCAGCATGACCGCAGCTCAAATACGCCAGCAGTTTCTCGATTTTTTTGCTTCGAAGCAGCACAGCATTGTGCCCAGTGCCCCCATTGTGGTAAAAAATGATCCTACCCTCATGTTTACCAATGCGGGTATGAACCAGTTCAAAGATTATTTTTTGGGCAACCAAACCCCTGCCAGCAAGCGGGTGGCCGATACGCAAAAATGCCTGCGGGTAAGCGGCAAGCACAACGACCTGGAAGAAGTGGGCGTAGATACCTACCACCACACCATGTTTGAAATGCTGGGCAACTGGAGCTTTGGCGATTATTTTAAAACAGAAGCCATTGCGTGGAGCTGGGAACTGCTCACCGGCGTGTATCAAATTCCCAAAGACAGGTTGTACGTCACCGTGTTTGAAGGCGATGAAAAAGAAGGCCTGCCGAAAGACGAAGAAGCTGCTACTGAATGGGCCAAATGGATTGACCCCAACCGCATTTTGCTGGGCAATAAAAAAGACAACTTTTGGGAAATGGGCGACACAGGCCCCTGCGGCCCCTGTACCGAAATACACGTAGACTGTCGCCCCGATGCAGAACGTGCTGCCGTAGATGGCAAAACCCTGGTGAACAACGACCACCCACAGGTGATTGAAATCTGGAACAACGTATTCATGCAGTTCAACCGCCTGAAAGACGGAAGCCTGCAGCCACTGCCTGCCAAGCACGTAGATACCGGCATGGGCCTCGAACGCCTGGTGCGGGTGCTGCAGGGCAAAACCAGCAACTACGATACCGATTTGTTTACCGGCACCATTGCGGCGGTAGAAAACATTACCGGTGCCAAATACGATTTCAGCGATAGCAAACAAGCCGTGGCCTTCCGGGTATTGGCCGATCATATTCGTGCCATCAGCTTTACCATTGCCGATGGTCAGCTGCCCAGCAATACCGGTGCCGGTTATGTTATCCGCCGCATATTGCGCCGTGCTGTTCGCTACTACTATTCTTACCTCGGCTACAAGCAGCCGCTGCTGCATCAATTGGTGCCCGTGCTGGCGGCACAGTTTGAGCATGTTTTTCCTGAACTGAAAAAGCAGGAAGCCTTTGTTGGTAAAGTAGTGCTGGAGGAAGAACAAACCTTTCTCGCTACTCTCGAAAAAGGTTTGAAGCGCATTGCTGAACTGATGCAAGACAGCACTAGCGTAATTGCCGGCGACAAAGCCTTTGAACTCTACGATACTTTCGGTTTTCCGCTGGACCTAACCCGCCTTATTGCTGCCGAAAACAACCTGCAGGTAGATGAAGCCGGTTTTGAAACAGCCATGCTCGAACAGAAAAACCGTAGCCGTGCTGCCACTACTTTAGATACGGGCGACTGGCAAATTGTAAACGAAACAGCCGGCCTCGGCTTTGTAGGCTACGCCGATTTAAACGTGGGTACCCATGTACAAAAGTTTCGGAAAGTAAGTGCCAAGGGCAAAGACCAATACCAACTGGTGCTGGCCAGCACACCTTTCTATGCCGAAAGCGGTGGCCAGGTAGGTGATACCGGTGCATTGCATTTTGGTGATGAAATTATTCAGGTGGTGAACACCAAAAAGGAGAACGACCTAATCGTACATTTTGTAGACAGCCTGCCTGCAGAATTGAACGGCGATGTACGGGCAGTGGTAAATGCCGAACGTCGGTTGAATACCATGTACAACCACACGGCTACGCATTTGCTGCATGCAGCATTGCGTCAGGTGTTGGGTACGCATGTGGCACAAAAAGGCTCGTTGGTGAATGATGAATACCTGCGTTTCGACTTCTCGCATTTCAGCAAAATGACCGATGAAGAAATCCGCAGCGTTGAAAAAATAGTGAACGATAAAATCCGTGAAAACATTCCTGTCATCATCGAATCATTACCCAAAGAAGAAGCGCTGACACGTGGTGCCATGGCCCTCTTTGGCGAAAAGTATGGCGATGTGGTACGGGTGGTGACTATTGATCCCAACTACTCAGTGGAACTTTGTGGTGGTACACATGTAATGCATACCGGCATGATTGGTTTGTTTGCCCTCGCCAGCGAATCGGCGGTGGCTGCGGGTGTGCGTCGTATTGAAGCATACACCGGTCCTGCAGCGTTCCGTTATTTCTCTGAAAGCCTCGAAAACATCAAAGAGATCGGCAATTTGCTGAAGGCAAAAGATCCTATCAAAGCCGTAGACAAACTGCTCACCGAAAACGCACAGCTGAAAAAGCACATCGAAATGCTGGAAGCCCGCCAATTGGTGGCGGTGCGCAATGAGCTCTTGCAAAAAGATGAAATCATCAACGGCATCAACTTCATTGGCGACATAGTAGAAGTAGGTAACGCTGATGCATTGAAGAAGCTCTGCTTCGACCTGAAAAATCACCTCAACGATTTTGTAGTAGTGCTGGCGGCCAATATTGACGGCAAGCCGTTTGTGGCAGTGAGCATTGCCGACAATGTGGTAGCTGCAAAAGGATTGGATGCTGGTGCCATCATCAAACAACACCTGGCGCCCATCATTAAAGGTGGCGGCGGCGGTCAAAAAAATCTGGCTACAGCCGGTGGGCAGGATGCGTCTAACTTAGCACAAGTGATAAACATTGTTAAAGAGCTGCTGTAAAGCGGCTCTTTTTTTATCCGTACCAAAGGGTATTTGATGATTGTGTTTTTTGTATTTATTTACAGCAATAGAAAATACCATGCGTACAATTTTTTTTAGCTGTTTGTTTTTCTGCTGCACAGCTGTCGCCCAAGGGCAAAAACTGTCAGCTGAACAGCAACAAATCAAGCAGACCTTCTTTTCGTTCTTGAAGTTTTACCAGAAAAACGAAAAGGCGTTCAATCAATTTGAGTTGTACAAAGGCAAGGGAAAAGACAACGCACCACCGTATCGAATTCAATGGAAAGAGGTAGAAAAATACTTTGCGTTTTTGCGTAGTAAAGTACCCATGGTTGGGGCTGCATACATTGCAGCAGAGCGGAAACATTTTCAGCAGGCAGAAAAAGATTTCAAAGCTTATCCGGAAGAAGAAATACCGGCAGGTTTTGATTATGACCGTTGGGCTGGCGGACAGGAATCGATTCAATACACCATCAAGTGGTATACTTCGCCAAAGAATAAATACGAGGTCGTTATAAAAGAAAATACGGCTACACTCCGCATTGGCAGTGAGTTGTACAAGGGAGCCGAAGAAAATGACCGGTCATGGTCTTTCGTGCCTTTTGTAAAAGAAAAAGGCAAATGGAAAATGGCGGATAATGTATATCCTGCCGATTAGTTGCATATTATAGTAAATGGGCCAGTTCAAGTAACTGGCCCATTTATGTAAATTAAATCCGTTGTTTATTGTATGCCTACTTGTATACTGTAGCCCGGCGTTACTTGCAAGGTAGCGCCGTAGCGAAGCAGTATGCTTCTTGCGGCAGCACCACTTGTATTGACAACAGGAAACACCGTAATGTTCGCCGGCACAATCACATCCACAGTCGCATCGGGCACGGCTGCACAACTCCAGTTGGCCGCATTGTGCCAGTTTGCGTTGCTACTGCCTGTCCAGTTAGTGCCGAATGTAACAGTGTAAACCGGCCCTGCATCAGTGCCATTGGCCACAGCCCGCAGTTGCAAGCCATACATGCTGGCCGGCAATTGATTCAACTGCAAGGTTGCATTTTGTGTGCCAGTAAATGTAGCATTGTCTGTGATTGATTGCCAGCTACCGCCTGTCCATTGCTGCCATTGGTATGTACTGCCCATTACTAACGCAGGCAGCATTGTGCTGGCATTCGGACACAACACCACATTGTTGAAGCTGCTGAGGGTAGCATCGCTTTCGTTGTTGTTGTCATCCAAGGCAGATACGGCATACAACGCATAACCCGCATTGGGCAGGTACAATTTGTTGCTGCTCACAATGCCCACCACTCTGGCGCCATCCTGTTTCATTTGCGATAAGTCGCCTTGGTTTTCGTAGCGATATACAACATACTTCACCGCCGTATCGCCATCTGCCGCTACTAGTGGTTTTTGCCAGCGCAATGTGTCGCCGTCGAACATTACTTGTGAAGGCGCATTTGGGCAAACAGCATCTTTCCACGCAAATGCCGGTGCATATGATGGATAACGGAATGCGGAGTTACGCAGTTCTGTTTTGATGTTTTTGCTGTTGTTTTTCAGCTGCGCTGCCCTGAACATGATGTTGCCAAAAACCTGTGGGCGGTTATTGTCTCTGGTCATATTGATTTGCGACAATATTTCGGCAGCAGCCCAGTTGCTGGCATCATCCATACGGTACAAAGCAAGGCCGGGGTAAATATGGCGGCCATACTCCTGACCACGGTCGTTCCACCATTTGCTGAGTTTGTCAAAGTCTTGAGCACCGGTAATTTTCCAGTACAACTGCGGTGCCAGATAATCTACTTTACCTGCTTGCAGCCATGCAATGGGGTCGCAATAATGTGCACTGTAAGACGAAGTGCCTGTAATGCCTGCAGGAGTGCCGCTTTTCCAAATGCCAAACGGACTCACACCAAACACCACATTTTTTTGCATGGAGGCATTGATGCTTTGCAAGGTGTCATACACCATAGCAATGAGGGTGTTTACATTGTTGCGGCGCCATGCGGCCGTATCGGTAAAGCCCTGCGGATTGTTGTTGGCAAATGTGCCCAGGTCCTGCGAAGCCATGCCGCTGTAGGGATAGAAATAATCGTCGAAGTGAATACCGTCAACATCGTAACGGCTGGCAATGTCGCCAATCACGTTTGCAATGTGCTGCCGCACGGCAGGCAGGCCCGGGTCGAGCATGGTGAGTGTGCCCGATGTAAATGTCCATTCAGGATGTTGCACGGCCACGTGGTTGGATGCCAATGTTGGAGTGCTTTGTTTGGCCCGGTAGGGGTTGAGCCATGCATGTAAATCCATGCCCCGTTGATGTGCCTCATCAATCGCAAATGCCAGCGGATCCCACATGGGTGAAGGTGCAGTGCCCTGTGCACCCGTAAGCCAGTAACTCCATGGCTCAATCGTCGACGCATACAAGGCATCAGACTCTGGCCGTACTTGTAAAAACACGGAGTTGATGCCGGCGGCTTTCAAAGAGTCGAGCAACTCGAGTAACGTACCTTGCTGTTGTGCCGTACTCAATGTGCGGGAAGATGGCCAGTCGAGATTGGAAACAGTAGATACCCATGCGCCACGTAAATCACGGAGCGGATAACGGTCGTCTTTTTCGGCTGGCGTCGCCTCGCAGGCTACGGCTTCTTGTACCGCTATGTTTACCGTAGCAGTATTTGAAAAATAGCCTTCGGTAGAAGTTACCTTGTACGTAAATGCGTCTGTACCTGTAAACCCATTGTTGGGTTGATAGCGAATGCTGCCATCTGCCTGAGCGGTAGCTGTACCATTGCCTGCCGCTGCTACAATCGTCACAGTATTGGTATTGATGCTGCCGCCATTGGGCAAATCGTTTTGCAACACATGTATTCTTTTCACCGTGCCTGCCGATACTGCGGCTGCATCGTTAATTGCTACCGGGGGTGCGGGCAATACTGAATCGCCAAAATAGGGCAGCAGTTTGTTCATGAACAAACTCATGTCAATGTCAGTAGCAGTTTCCAGCGTATAAGAAATGTACACAATGGCACCGGGAGTAGTGCCGCTGCCAAATGTGCCGCTGTAGGCTACCCCGCCTTTGGCGCCAGCTATGGCATAATCAAATATGCTCACACTGCCGCCTGCAGCAGCAATGTTGTCCGGAAAATCTTCGGGATACACAATGCCAAACGGCAAGCTGATGCCCTCGAAATCTGTGCCTGCAATGCCCGTTGCAGGTGTGTAGGTAGATGCGCCATCGCCAATGTACGATGCCTTCAGGTAATTTGTCATAAAGGCGAGGTCGTAAGTGGTGGAAGCGCTGCGGCCAATGTTGTAAGCTATTTCCGAACCGGAGAGCAGTAGTTTACCACCGTTATTCAGGTAATTAGTAAGGGCTGATTTTTCTGCTGCTGAAAAGACTACGTTGAGGCTACTCTCATCTCCCATAAACCATACAACAATCTTGTATTGCTGCAGGTTGATGCTGCCGTCTTCAATGAGTTCATTGGCCACCGTGCTGATTTCTACATTGCCCCTGTCTCGCAGGGCTTTCATGTAGCGGGCCGCAAAGTTGTGCGTACTGCTTTTGTATGATCCGTTGGAGCGGTCGAAGGCATCTACAACTAACACTTTGGTGCCGGTGGTATTCCACGACCGTGAGTACACATCGCTGGCAGGGCTTTCTACCGGCGACAGTGCCCCATTGCTGACCACTGCAGTGAGTTTGAAATGATAGACCGGCTCGGTGGGTACTATTACAAACTGTGATGATTGCAATGTGATGCCGGTGGTAGCAGCGGTAAGTGTTTGCTCATTGGCGGCCAGTACCCAATTGTTCATGTCATCGCTGCTGGCGTAGTACAAGCGATAGCCCAGCAAATTGGTTTCGAGGTTGGCTTTCCAGGTAGCGGTTACTGCGGTGCTGCCACTTGTGGCTTGGATGCTGTACAAAGTGGGTGTGGCCACACTTGGCAAAGCTCCGGCTACATTGGCGAGAAAATTGTCCCAACGTAGCTGTGTCATATTGGGGCAGTCGGTGGCCCGTACATCGCTGTGGCCATAAATGCCTTTCTCGCCATTGGCGGAGCGGCGGGTTTTCGGAATGCCGTTTCTGGTACATACATCGGCGCAAAGTTTACCGGCTTCTGTAAGCATGGGCTGGCTATCCCACATACTCAGGTTGGTTACGAGTACTTCATGTTCTACACCAATACCTTGGTCGTTATATTCGGTTACGCCTTGGCTCCAGGCACGTTTGGCTTCATCTACCACTTGGGTTATTTGTCCATCGCTGTTGCGTACCACATAGTGAGCACTCACTTGTGAGGTACAGTTTTTAAACCAGCTGATGGCACCTTCATAAGTGCCCGTTGCGATATAGTGTACAAAATAATAATTGATGCCGGCTCCCGCAGGGCGGCTGTTGAAGTTGCAAGAGGTAGGGCTGTAAACAGCAGCTGTATAGTCAGGCGTACCATTTCCCAACACTGAAATATTACCCGTGCTTTCGATGCTTGGAATGCTGATGGTTTCATCGGGTGTCAGCTCAATAATTTCACCCCAAATGCTGATGGTTTTGCTGCCTTGCTGCATTACACCGTACACCCGTTTGGCCAGGCTGTAGCGCATATCGGCGTCGGTAAGGCCGGTAAGTTGCGCTACGGCCGCAAACCAATCTTCGTAACTGTTGCCGCTGTTGCCGTTCTGTTTTTTATACAATGCCAACAGCACAGCTGCTGCCCGTATGTTTTGACGGGCCTCGTTTTTAATAGCATCGTTGGAAATGCCCAGCAGGCTTGCAGCTTTTGTTATTTGCGTCACGTTGCCCTGCTCTATCAGGCCCATCATACCCCAAGATCCGTACATGCTTTCACCCACCTGTGCCCAGTTGCTTTGCACCTGTGCGTAAGCACGGAGTATGGCTACGGGTACGCCAAATTCCTGCGCCGCTTCACGGAAATATTTTTCCATGACGGCCACCGAAGGATGGGGACGATTGAGTATGTCTACCAGCTGTGCTGTATGGTCGGGGTGGCCATGATCATCGTCTTCCATGGCAATGCCTTCGAGATGTTTGCCGGCACTCATGAGGTAGTTGCTGAAATCACGTTGCAGCCACACATCGCCGTTGGATTGCATTACACGACGCACTGGTGTTTGAATGTACTTCCGCTCCAGCTGTTTGAGTGAGCTGTCGGTGGGCAGTGGCTTTTTGTTGATTTGTGCATGACTGCCAAAGGCCAGCAAAAGGAAGCTGCCAGCCAACAAAAGGGGCATGCTACGGCGAAAAGAAAGTTGGAATTTCAAGCTACAGGCAAGTTTTGGTAAGTATGACGGATGATTTTGCCAGTCTAAAATAATAGAAATCGGCACTTAAACCAGCAAAAACCTGCAACGACCAGCAGAAACTTGCAAACGATTGTGGTGACCAGCCAAGCCAACCGGCCATCTTTACCCGTTGGTCTCGAGGTAATCGAGGTCTTTGTGAAAAGTTTCGGGCGTTTTGTACACCGACCAAATGCCAAGGGCAATAATGCCGGCCCCTGTTACGGCGGCGGCTGTCAGGTAGTTGTTGAGCATATGCTCACTGCGCAGCCATTGAAACAGCAATAAAATGAGTGGCAAAAAGCCCCGCACCAAATTGGGAATAGAGATGGCGGCTGTGGCCCGAAGGTTGGTACCAAACTGCTCAGCACTCATGGTAATGTATACCACCGAAATGCCGGAACCAAAGCCCAGCCCCATGCACAGCAGGTACATATTGCTGGCCGTGCCACCGCCTTTCAAACCAAAAAACAGGAGGATGAACAGCGATAAAATACCATAGTAAATGAACAAGGTTTTTTTGCGGCTGCGCAAATAATTGCTGAGAAAACCAGCGCCCATGTCGCCAAATACCAACGCTACGTATTGCAGCATCAGCGCCTTCGGTTGGTCAAAATCGGCAATGCCGAAACGGCGGGCAAACTCATCCGAAAAACTGATGAGCACACCTATCACATACCACACGGGCAGGCCAATGAAAATGCCCCGCAAGTAGCGCATCATGCGTTCACGATTGTTGAAGAACATGGCGAAATTGCCCATGGGCACATGTGATTTTTTGCTGGCATCGTAGAGGCCGCTATCGAGCACACCCACCCGCAAAAACAATAAGGCAACACCCATGCCGCCGCCAATGAAATAGCAGAGACGCCAGTCTTCGCCGCTAAGGCTGTGTACAAAGTAGGCGGCAATGGTGCCAAACACACCGCTGGTAGCAATGATGGCTGCAGCAATGCCGCGTTTTTCTTTCGGCAGCAATTCGCTGGTAAGGGTAATGCTGGCACCCAATTCACCAGCCAGCCCCAGCCCGGCTATAAACCGCAGCCAGGTGTATTGATCTACCGTTTGCACAAATCCATTGGCGATAGTAGCCAGCGAGTACAGCAGGATGGAACCAAACAATACACTCTTGCGGCCTTTTTTATCGCCCATCATACCCCATAAAATGCCGCCCACGGTAAGGCCCATCATTTGCCAGCTGATGATGCTTTCGCCAATGTCTTTCATGGCCGACTCGGGTACGCCCAAATCACGAAAGCTGGATTTACGCACAATGCTGAATAGCAGTAAATCGTAGATATCGACAAAAAAACCGAGGGCACCCACTACCACCGGTAGCGAAAAAATGCCGTATTGTTTGGGCTGCATTACAGCGGAAGATAATGGAGAAATGGAATTCATTTTAGCCAGCGTATATTCTTGCAACGGTGATATTTCCATTTGGTTACATGGCTTGTGGGCGTAAGTAGCTCATGGCATGCCCGAATTTGATGCAAAGCGAAATACCCTGTAGTGGGTAGAATTACCTACATTAATGCTGATATTTTTGAGGTTTAATACCTACCCCAAATGAAAAAGTGTTTCATAACGCTGGTTGTGTTTTTTGCGCTATGTGTGCAATTGTTTGCACAATCGTTTTCTCTGGTAAAAGATTATACACCCGGCGCACCCACTGAGCTGATTGTGTACAATGGAAAAGTGTATTTCAAGAATAGCGATGGCGTGGTGGGCAATGAATTATTTGTGACAGATGGTACTTCGGCCGGTACAAACCTGGTAAAGGATATAAGACCCGGTAGTGCCAATGGTGGTTGCTATGCATTTTCCATTTTAAACAATAAAATGTATTTTTTTTCAGGCACCGCCGCCAATGGCGTAGAGTTGTTTGAAAGCGACGGAACTAATGCCGGAACAGTATTGGTAAAAGATATAAACCCCGGTGCAGGAAGTTCAGGCAGTGCCTTTTTTGCCACATTGAACGGGATAAGATATTTTGATGCACAGGATGGTCCCAATGGGTTGGAACTCTGGCGTACTGATGGTACTACAGCTGGTACTTATATGGTAAAGGATATTGTACCCGGTGCGGGTAGCAGCTTTCCGGCTAACCTTACAACAGTGGGTAACAAAATTTTCTTTTGGGCATATAATGCCCTAAGCGGGGTTGAAATGTGGGTAAGCGATGGCACAGCCGCAGGCACCATGTTACTCAAAGATATTTATGCTGGCGTATCGCCTAATACCTATGAAGGCACACAAATTGGGAATTTGAATGATGTTGCCTATTTCGCAAAAAACGATGGCATCAATGGCGTGGAGTTGTGGAGGTCAGACGGAACAACTGCCGGCACTTACATGGTTAAAGACATTAGTAGCGGGCCTACTGGAAGTAACCCTTTTAATTTTATTGTTTTCAATAATGAGCTGTACTTTATTGCCACTGAGGCCGGTGTATCTAAGCTTTGGAAAACGAATGGCACCCAAGCTGGTACAGTAGCGTTAGCAACTGCAGCTGGCACTCACGGTAATGGTGGAATGTCCATGGTTGTTTTTCAGAACAAATTGTATTTCTATGGAACTGATGCAACGCATGGCAGTGAGTTGTGGAAGACGGATGGTACTATACCGGGTACTGTATTGGTGAAAGATATTAATCCCGGCATTTCATCTTCCTCATTAAAAAACCTGACCAATATTGGAGATAAAATCATCTTTAGTGCTACTACGCCCACCGCAGGTGCAGAGCCATGGGTGAGCAACGGCACTGAAATGGGTACACTTCAACTTCAGGATATTGAACCGGGTGTGAATGGTTCTAATATTGAACAGTTTACCATTGTGGGTTCAAAACTTTTTGCCACAGCACAAACTTTAGCCAATGAAAGAGATGTGTATGTGATAAACGATTTTGTGGCATTGCCTTTGCGCTTCATTTCCTTTACTGCTAAAAGTTGTACTTCGGCTACTGCATGCCTGGAGTGGAAAACTGCTGATGAAGTACAGGTGGCATACTTTGATATTGAGCGGAGTACAGATGGCGTAAATTATAGCAAAACAGGTCGTGTTGTTGCTAAAAACGGAAGGACGAATAGCTACAGTTTTACTGATGATATTGCTTCGTTGCAACACTATACAAGTGTGCTGTATCGCATTCGTCAGGTAGATGTTGATGGAAAATTTAGTTATAGCAAAACCAGTAGTATTAGCAATGCAGCATTAGCATTGAAAGTGTTTCCTTCCATTACAAATTCGTCTTTTACAGTGCAATACAATGGGCTTGAAAAAATGCATATTGTAGTGAGAAATAATTCCGGAAGTACACTGTTGAATAAACCACTATTAATGGGCAGCAATACAATACAAGTACAACACTTTTCGGCCGGCACTTATTTATACAGCATTGTTGCTTCTTCAGGAGATGTCATTAAAACCGGAAAAATTGTGAAGCAGTAATCGGTTAGTCAAACCTTGTTTGTACAATTTCATGCCCATGAAAAATTATTGGCTAAGCCTGATTACAGTATTCAGTATGCTGAACGCTACAGCCCAGCAACCTGTTTGTACCGAATGGCAACTGGTTACCGACAGCATAAGTACATGGAATAAACTGCGGCAGCAAAACAAGCAGGATACACTTTTTGTGAGAAAACTGCTGGCTGAAAAATACAAGACACTTACAATACAGCAACAGCAACCTTCCAGTGTCAGCAGCTATGTGTTTTGGCAATTGCCCGATAGTGTACAAAATGCATTGCACACCTGCTGGCAATCATGGTGTACTACCAACGGGTACACACTGGTACAGCAACCTGCAGATGCCAAAGGCTTTCGGCGGGTAAGCGTATATGCTGATAAAAAGAAAAAGCAACGCATTGCCTTGTACGACCGCTCTGCTTTGGATGCCACCCGCATTACGGTGGGCTTCTCTACCGAATGGCTGCCAGCGTCCCGATAGGGTCATTTGATTTTCATTAACCTCCATGGCCGCTGCCAGGCATGCAATGAATGCTCTTGACCATTAGTTTTGGCAGGCACGTTTATCTCCGTGCATTACTGCCATGCGTTTGTACACTTGCTTTTTATGGATGATGTTGGGCACAAGCTCAGTTGCTCTGGCACAACAAACTTCGACAGACACCGCTGCCAAACAGGGCAATCCTATTGTACCCGGTTGGTACGCCGACCCTGAAGGTGCTGTGTTCAACAAACGGTATTGGGTGTTTCCCACCTATTCGGCATCGTACAACGAGCAGGTATTTATGGATGCGTTTTCTTCTGCCGATTTGCGCAGCTGGACCAAGCATTCACGCATTATTGATACGGCGGCAGTACAATGGGCGAAACGGGCCATGTGGGCTCCGGCCATTATTCAAAAAGGAAAAAAGTACTTCCTGTTTTTTGCAGCCAACGACATTCAGCAAGAAACTGAACTGGGTGGCATTGGTGTAGCGGTGGCCAACAAGCCCGAAGGGCCTTACAAAGATTTGCTGGGCAAGCCATTGATCAATGCCATCGTGAACAAAGCACAACCCATTGATCAGTTTGTGTTTCAGGATAAGGATGGACAGTACTACATGATATATGGCGGATGGGGGCGCTGCAACATGGTGAAACTGAACAGCGATTTTACCGGATTGCTGCCTTTTGAAGACGGACAAACATTCAAAGAAATTACACCGCAGGGTTATGTAGAAGGGCCGTTTATGTTTCAGCGCAAAGGCAAGTATTATTTTATGTGGAGCGAAGGCGGCTGGGGCGGTCCCAACTATCGGGTAGCTTATGCCATGGCCGATTCGCCGTTTGGCCCCTGGCAGCGCATTGGCACCGTGCTGCAGCAAGACCCCGCTGTGGCCACCGGTGCCGGGCATCACTCGGTGGTGAAAGTGCCGGGCAAAGATGAATGGCTGATCGTATATCATCGCCGGCCGTTGGGCGAAACCCACCACAACCACCGGGTTACCTGCATCGACAAAATGACTTTTGATGCCAATGGCCTGATACAACCGGTGAAAATGACCTTTGAAGGACCCGTGGGTAGATGATTGAAACTAGATGTTTGATGCAGATGACTGATGTTGGTTAGCGGAGTAAATGTGGCAGAGCGGAGCTACACATCTTTGGGAACCGATGTTCAGCAGGGAAAGTTTGTGCTGCACAGCATTCCACAATCGATTTCGTAGATGCTGCATGGCTGTGGCAGCATACCTCGATGCATCCACCTACATTTGTGCCCCTAATCAATGATACGGCATGAGTGAAACGGGCAATACTATGGACGCAAAATATCAGCAACTACTGGCCGTTACCAATAAAGGGTACGACGCTTTTTTGTACGACTGCGATGGCACACTGGCCGATAACATGCATGCCCACAAAGCCGCTTATGTGCAAACAGCTGCCAACTATGGCATTGAGCTGGATCCTGAGTTGATTACCGAACTTGCCGGCTGGCCCACGGTAGACGTGTCTGCAGAAATCAGTAAGCGTTATGGGGTGGCTTTTGATCCGGAAAAATTTGCGACCGAAAAATCTACCCTTTATTACGAGTCATACATTGGCCATACACAACCCATCGAATTTGTTGCCCGTCATTTGCAGGAGCATGCTGGTAAAGTGCGGATTGGTATTGTGTCGGGTGGAAGACCCCGCACCGTAACCAAAACGCTGGAAGTGCTGGGACTGCTGCAATACGTGGAAGTGATTGTAGGCGCCGGCGATACCCAAAGAGGGAAGCCTTACCCCGATCCATTTTTGGCAGCGGCAGAACAGCTAGGTGTTGAGCCTGCTAAATGCATGGTGTTTGAAGATGGCCAGCCCGGTGTAGATGCGGCCATTGCTGCAGGCATGCAATGGGTACGCATCGATTTATTGTAAAAGAAATACTACCGTTATTTCCCTAATTACGCCGTCGATTGTACATCCATGCCATCGTAAGCAATCTCCAGTGTTTCTATGGCTGCTTCACTACGCATGCTGTTGAAATGCGGGCCGCTGTACCGTACCGGAAAGGCGTTACGGAGTTTCCAAACGTACACAGGGTTATGTTCTTCATTCAGCAGTCGCACAGTCAGGTCACGCCGCTCTGGCTTACCGGATTGTACGGTTTTCATCCAGTCAAAAAAATCGGTATCGCCAGTAACTATGCCGCGTTTTAAAATAAGGTTGCTGTAGCGGTGCTGGCCCGGCATTTTGCGGGTATTGTATTCCGGCGAAGCGCCATCCCGAAAGTCGATGACTTCCACCTGCAAATCGAGGCCGGTGATTTCGGTAAAGCGGAGACTGACGCCTCCAAATTGAACATCAAAATGATAGTTAGGCAAAGGCGTTGTCATAACAAGTGTGTTTTTGTAAGTGAGGTACCACAGCACCAGCAGCAGCAACAATGCTGCCAGCAATACCAACACCCCGATGAGCAAAAATGTAAGCATGCACAAAAGATACAACGGGTATTTGGAAAAGAAAAAAGCTATTAGCTTTATCGGCAGATGTCCGCACCAGCCGATAAGGAAGGGTACTGTTTTTTTCTGTACCGTTATTTTTTCGATGCTGTATGCAATATTATTTTTACTCCAGGATTCCTATTACCCCATCAATTTTTTGCCATGTTCAAACCCGCCATCATTGTCTTTACAGTATTGTGCTATTGCATTACAATTGTACCCTCTTTTAGCCAGGGAAAAGTTGGCATCAATACCAATGCGCCACAAGCCATGCTGCATGTAAAAGATAGTAGCGTGTTGTTTAGTGGTGCGATAGGTGCTCCTGATGGCAACCCGCCAGCCAGTGGCGAAGGAATACGCATGATGTGGTATCCCGAACGGATGGCTTTCAGGGCTGGCTATGTTACTGCCAACCAATGGGACAAGAATAATATTGGGTATGCTTCGGCAGCTTTCGGTGACAATACAAAAGCATTTGGAGAGTCTTCAGCAGCATTTGGTAGCAATAATGAAGCAATTGGTTCCAATACTTTTGTTACAGGCAGAGAATCAAAAGCAACGGGGATATACAGTGTCGCTACAGGATATCGAACAGAAGCCAAAGGCTACGCTACAACAACCTTTGGTGAAAATACAATTGCTGCTTTTGATTATGCATTTGCCACAGGCACTCGGACAAGTGCAATTGGCACAGCTTCTTTTACTACCGGAGCATATAATTTAGCTTATGGTATTGCTTCATTTGCCACCGGATACGAAGGCATAGTGAATGCAGATTTTGGGGTTGTAACAGGGCGGAGGAATGTCAACAATGCATATGCATCGCTGGTGATTGGTACATTTAATGATTCAATCATAGGCAGTAGCAAAACAACTTTTGTAGCAACAGATCCCGTTTTCATTGTTGGGAATGGTACGGCAGATAATGCAAGAAGCAATGCACTGGTAGTCCGCAAAAATGGCGATGCTACCATAACCGGCGAAGTACAACGCCCAGCCACCGGCGCCGCCAATGTGGTGCCCATTTGTTACGGTTCTATATCTTCTGCAGGAAGCATCAATAGTGGTACCGGCAATTTCTCGATTGTGAGAACGGCTGCCGGCCAATTTGAAGTCAGCATTACCAACGAAACGTACAGCAACACGGCTTACATCACTACGGTTACGGTGGTGGGTGGAGCTTCTTTCAGAATTGCCACTACTGGTGCCGGAAGCGGCAAACTCATCATTCGCATTTTTGATATCAACGGTACTTTGGTAGATGCTCCTTTCCACTTTGTGGTATTTCAGCAATAAAATATTGTTTTGCTTCATTGGCAGCTGTCCGTACCAGCAGACATGAATCACCCCGACCTACAGGCCGGGGTGATTCATGATGCAATCAAATCATTATTGCTCAGCCGTAGCCGGACTAATAGTGTTGTTGATTTCGGTGATTGTCGTAACGGGGAAACCACCTTTTTTGGCATGCTCTCTGAGCAGTGTTTCATTATCGGCTTTGTACACACAAAACACTTTGTTGCCCGTTACATAACTCTGCACCCACTGAATGCGGGGCCCCATTTCTTTGAGCACCGTGCAAGATTTTTGAGAGATGGCTTTCAAATCGCCGGGGGTAAAATTGCCAGCACCGGGAATGTCTCTTTCAATGAGGTAGGTTTTCATAGGAGCTTCTTTTTTGTCGGTTTTGGTAGTGGTTTGTGCTTGTGTGTACAGGCTGCCGCAGAGCAACAGCAACATGGCGAGGAGGCGGGTAATGGTTGTCATAACTTTTTCTTTTTTGGGGTTTGATGGAATGACACAAAACAACAACAGCCCGCTATGCGGCACTATCAATTTTCTTGCAAAGAATGGTAAAATTCAACCGGCTATTGATTGGCCATATCGGTGTATTGCAACGGCAACATGTGGAAGCGGTTTTTGAAACACTTCGTGAAATACGACGGGCTTGAAAAGCCGGTGGCATAACTGATTTGCGCAATGGAAGCATCTTTCGTACGCAGCATGGCGAGTGCCTGCTGCAAGCGAAACTCTTTGAGCAAGGCGTTGGGTGATACCTGCCACAACGCCTGTGTTTTGCGGTAGAGTTGTGTGCTGCTCATGGCCATGGCTTGTGCAAATTGTTCGATGTCGAAATGCTCTTCGGCATAGTGCTCTTGCAGCACATCAAACAGTTGGGTAATGAAGGGCTCATCTTGCGGCGCAAAGAGCTGCAGGTGGCTTTGCATGCTTGCCAGCTGATTGCTGCTGAGCAGCACTTTTACCGTATTGGTGAGTTGCACAAAACCCGGTTGTGCCATCAGGTTCATGCGGCGCAGCATGGTTACCGTATCGCCAAACAACGCATCGGTTTGCATGATGGGTTCGCCGGCATGAATGCTCAGTTTCCATTGCAGCGGACTATGAGTGCCAAGCGCCTGCTGCATGGCACAGGCTGCGGCAAATGCATCGGTGGCGGCTACAAAAGAGGCGAGGTATTCCTGCCCTTCGCGGATGACTTCGCGGCCGTGGTGCTGCAGTGCAATTTGGCGGATGGTTTTGTAAAAACCGGCGCTAAGAGTGGCGGCAGCATCGGCACCAACGGCTTGCTGCAACAGTACCGTATCACAGATTTGTGCACAGAGCAAAATGCGGTAGGAGGTGTCGTCGAGAATGATGAGCCCCTTGTCGGATACCTGTGCATTGTCGGGGTCGGTAATGCGGCCCAGAAAAGAGTACACAAGGTTGGGCTCAACTTCCACTATTTTGTGCGGTACCAAACCGTGAGCACGGTTGTGTAGTTCTATCACACTTTCCTGGTTGGGTGCATCAATAAGGCAAAACACATGGCCACGCAGTTCATCAATCCAATAAGTGAGGCATTTGCAGCTGTGTTCTTTCTCCATGAGTACATCCATGCTGTGGGCATCGGCTACGTCTTTGGCATTCACGCCGGGTACAATGTGGAGGTCCATGAAGATGGGCATGGGTAAGATGTTTGTAGAAAGATAGTCAGATATGCGGAAAACTGTATATGTGGGTGCTTGCTAATGACTCGTCCTAAAAAAAGTTTACAGGTTTTGTGATAAATCCCTCCGCCATGTTTCGTGGCACACGAAACATGTAGCGAAAAAAAAGGTGAACAAAAAAAATCAACAAAACAAAACGTTCACAAATCTGTGAACGAAAAAAGTGTGTACGTTTTTTTTGAAAAAAAATTTTCTTCCACAAAACGGTGAACGAAAAATGTGTGAACGTTTTGTTTGGAAATAAAAAAACGTTCACAAAAAGGGTTGCTGCCGTTGTTGATCGCTGACCAACAACGCATGTATGCCGGTTCGTGTGCCACGAACCAGGACGTGAAAATCAAAAAAAACTTATTGGATTTGAACCGCTCTTTACCGGCTGTCAATAGTATTCAATCGTTCTTTTTATTACCCAGTTTGTCCCTTTTTTCATTTCTCCATTTGGTTGTTTTGATTCACTTGATGAATTTTTGGTTATCCAGTTTCCGGTAGCATCATTTGTGTATAGTGTTCTGTCGGTGTAGGTCTTGTCGGCTGAAACACTGGTCTCACGAATCAAAACATGCTTCTCGCTGTAATAGATCAGCTTGTTCGTGATTTCACCATCCTCGTCTGATTGAAAAAGAACAATCTGATTCTTTTTATCATCCTGCCGGTAGCTGTAGGTATACATTCCTGCCATGTCTCCGTTTCCTGAATAGTAATATTGTTTTATCAGTTGCCCTTCTGCATTGTATTCATATCGGGAAGTGCCGTACATGCTATTTTTACTTGAAGTGAGCAGCATCTTTGAATCGTAGCTGTATGTTTCATTCCCGCCAAGGCCGCCCGTTCTGCTGGTGATAAAGCCTGCTTCATTTAAAGCATAGCTATAGGTCCCCTTAAACGAAGCGTTGTTTTGGATTACTGTTATTTCACGCTTTTTGAAATTATATACGAGTACTGTTGTGCCTGCAGGAGAATAGTTGGTAATTTTTTTTAACAGACCCGCCGTGTCAAATTCATATTCTTCTGAAACAGAACCTGAAGCATCGTATTCCGATAATTTTTTGACTTTCCCCTTTAAGTTGTAATCGCTGAGTTTATACTTGAAGGCTACGGGATTTATCACTTTTATGGGTGCTGCCGGCTGTGCTTTTGTGTCAACAACGGTAAAAAACAGGAAAATGCTGAGACAGATAAAATTGAGTTTAAGCATGTGTGTTTTTTTAATACCAAAAATAGGCTAACAAGTATGTCAAATAACTACCCGCTGGCGGGTATCTTATTGCTCTTGATCGTATTGCACATAGATATGTTGCTGCTGTTGTTAGTCGCTGACCAACAACGGCGGGCTCAATGGCTGCTGCCTGCACCCCTGCTGATGGGCTGCGGATGACTGGCGGGTAGTGCCGGCGCTTTTGGCCGGCACCGCAGCGCAGCGGAGCCAAAAGGCACCGAACCACAGCTGCCATTTTGTGGTAGCCCACAGCCCCCAAAGTGTTCCCAAAAACTAACAAGCGTTAGTTTTTGACGGCAATCCCTGTATTTTTACGGCCACTAAACGGATTGCTATGGCCATTGCTCCCTTGGAAGCACGGTTTCAGGAGAAGATTGACCGTGACATTAAAATTGAACCGAAAGACTGGATGCCGCCGGCATACCGGCAAACGCTCGTCCGCCAGATAAGCCAACACGCCCACAGCGAAATAGTGGGCATGCTGCCCGAAGGCAACTGGATAACCCGTGCCCCGAGCCTCAAGCGCAAAGCCATCCTCATGGCCAAAGTGCAGGACGAAGCGGGCCACGGCCTGTACCTGTACAGCGCCGCCGAAACGCTGGGCATCAGCCGCGATGAAATGATCACGCAGCTGCATACGGGCAAAGCAAAATACTCTTCCATTTTTAACTACCCCACGCTGAGCTGGGCCGATATGGGTGCCATTGGCTGGCTGGTAGATGGCGCCGCCATAATGAACCAGGTGCCGCTGTGCCGCACCAGCTACGGCCCCTACAGCCGCGCCATGATACGGGTGTGCAAAGAGGAAAGTTTTCACCAGCGCCAGGGCTTTGAAATACTGCTGGTACTGAGCAAGGGCACCGATGCGCAAAAAGCCATGTGTCAGGATGCCATCAACCGCTGGTGGTGGCCAAGTCTTATGATGTTTGGTCCGCCCGATGATGAAAGCCCCAACACGCAGCAAAGCATGCAATGGAAAATCAAACGTTTTACCAACGATGAACTGCGCCAGCGTTTTGTAGACATGATAGCAGAGCAAATCAAACTGCTGGGCATGACGCTGCCCGACCCCGACCTGCGTTGGAACGAGGAGCGGCAGCATTACGATTTTGGCGCCATCAACTGGGATGAGTTTTGGCAGGTGTTGAAAGGCAACGGCCCCTGCAACCAGCAACGGTTGGATGCAAGACGCAAGGCCTGGGATGATGGGGCTTGGGTGCGGGAGGCGGCGAAAGCCTACGCCAATAAAGTGCGTTTGAAAAAGGAAGTGGCTTGAGGAATGAGGAATGCGGAATGAGGAATGCGGAATGATGATTTATGAATTAAGAATGATGAATTAAAATTCAAAGGAATCGCATGAAGGGAGATGACCTGAAACAACGCACAAAGAAGTTTGCATTATCAATTATCAAACTTGCAGAGCAGTTGCCGCATAACAGGGTAGGTTGGACGTTTACTGATCAGATTATAAGGTCTGCAACTTCCGTGGTAGCAAATTATCGGGCTGCTTGCCGTGCTAAGAGTGATAAGGATTTTATTTCCAAAATGGAAACGGTTATTGAAGAAGCAGATGAGACTTTGTTTTGGTTGGAAATGATTGACGAGTCCAATATTATAACTGACAAAACAGATCTATCGCCCATTACGAAAGAGTCCAATGAATTGCTATCCATTTTCGTTGCTTCAGTTAAAACAGTGAAAAGTCGTTTGGATGCTGCCAAGCATTCATAATTCATCATTCATAAATCATCATTTAATATGGACCATACAATTAAGATGAACAGGTACGGCGATTACGGCGACAGAGAAGCCGCTGGCGGTCAGCAGGAATCGAAAGCAAATGCCAACGAATGGCCGCTCTGGGAAATCTTCATCCGCAGCAAACAGGGCCTCGATCACAAGCATGTGGGCAGCCTGCATGCAGCCGATGCACAAATGGCCATCGAAAATGCACGGGATGTATACACCCGCCGCATGGAAGGGGTGAGCATATGGGTGGTGGAGAGCAAACACATCCACGCCAGCAATCCCGATGAGGCCGACAGCTTGTACGACCCCGCCAGTGATAAAGTGTACCGGCATCCTACTTTCTATGATTTGCCGGATGAGGTGAAGCACATGTAACCCCCAACCCCTAAAGGGGAGTTTAAGAACGAAACAATGAAAGAATACTTGTTGCACTTGGCAGATGATGCGTTGGTGATGAGTCAAAGACTGAGCGAATGGACCGGCCATGGGCCAGTGCTGGAGCAGGATATTGCCCTCACCAATATTGCGCTGGACTACCTGGGGCAATCCCGCATGTGGTATCAATATGCGGCCAACATAATGGGGGATGGCGCCACAGAAGACAGCCTTGCCATGCTGCGGTTGGAACATGAATTCAAGAATCACCTGCTGGTGGAATTGCCGAATGCGATGCCTTCGGGCCGCGATTGGGCGTTTACCGTGTGCAAGGTGTTTTTCTTTAGTGCCTACCAACACGCATTGATGCAGCAGTTGCAGCAATGCACTGATGAAGAAGTACAGGGTATTGCTGCAAAAAGTTTGAAGGAAGTAACCTATCACCTGCGGTGGAGCCGCGAATGGATATTGCGCCTCGGCGATGGTACAACAGAAAGCCATCAACGCATGCAGCAGGCATTGCAGGCTTGTTGGCCATTTACCGGCGAACTGTTTGAAGTGCCGCCGTATGAACAAGGCTGGGTAGACTATGCCGCTATCAAAAAAAACTGGATGAGCGAAGTGCAGCAAACACTTGCTGAGGCTACCATCTCCTCCCCCGCAGGGGGAGGCCGGGAGGGGGCTTTTCAAACCGGTGGCCTGCATGGCCGTCATACCGAATACCTGGGCTATCTGCTGGCAGAGATGCAGTATTTGCAACGGGCTTATCCGAATAGTGAGTGGTGATTTTTTAGCAACCCCCTAGCCCCCTAAAGGGGGAATAAAGCGTTCTATAAATTGAATTTATGAGCAGAAGGTGAGACCATCTTAGTTTTAGAACCACAAACCACAAACCACAAACCACAAACAAAAAACAACAAACATCAAACCGTCTGTTACATACGAATCATTGACTGCCTTGCTGCAAACAGTGGTCGATCCGGAAATACCGGTGCTCACCATTGCTGAAATGGGCATGCTGCGGGGTGTCCAGTGGCAGGAAGCAACGGGGGAGTGGGAAGTGTTGATTACACCTACCTACTCGGGCTGCCCCGCTACCGATATGATTCGGGCACAAATACGCATGACGTTATTGGAAAACGGCATCAGTAATGTTCGCATTACGCAAGTGCTGTCACCTGCATGGACCACAGATTGGATGACGGACACTGCCAAAAAAAAACTGCGGCAATACGGCATAGCGCCACCTGTGGGTAAAAGTATAGATGGAGCATTGCTGGAAAATACAGTTGTGCTATGCCCCAGGTGTGGCAGCAGCAACACGCATTTGGTGAGTGCATTCAGCAGCACTGCCTGCAAGGCTTTTTATACCTGCAATGAATGTCTTGAGCCTTTTGATCATTTTAAGTGTCACTGAGTAGTGCATGTCGAAGGCTGTATATTTATCACGTTCGTTATCTTAAATCAGTAGTGAGAATATGGAAATGCCCATTGTATTTGAACGTATAGGAAACGTTGGAAAAATTACGCTGAACCGGCCGGCAAAATTCAATGCCTTCAACCGCGAAATGGCCTTGCAAATGCAGGAAGTGCTCGATGAGTGTGCCAGGGCGCAAGACATTCGTGCCGTATACATCACGGGCAATGGCAAAGCATTTTGTGCCGGGCAAGATTTGGCCGAAGTAACCGACCCCAACGGGCCGGGTATGAACCGCATTTTGAGTGAGCATTACAACCCTATTGTATCCAAAATAAAATGGTTGGAAAAACCCGTGGTAGCTGCGGTTAATGGTGTGGCTGCAGGTGCCGGCGCCAACATTGCTTTGTGCTGCGATATTGTTGTAGCTGCGCAATCGGCTTCTTTTATACAGGCATTTTCCGGCATTGGCCTTATACCCGATAGTGGCGGCACGTTTATGCTGCCCCGATTGGTGGGTTGGCAAAAAGCAACTGCCCTTATGATGCTTGGCGATAAAGTGCCTGCAGCCGAAGCCGAACGCATAGGCATGGTTTATAAAGTATTCGAAGACGAGCAGTTTGCCACTTCCTCGTGGCAGTTGGCCGAACGTTTGTCGGCCATGCCTACCAAGGCCTTGGGCATGACGAAGCTGGCACTGCGTTGGTCTTTCGCACATACCTTTAAAGAGCAGTTGGAAAATGAAGACAAGTTGCAACAGCGGGCTGCCGCTACTGCCGATTTCAAAGAAGGCGTAGCCGCATTTCTCGAAAAACGTACACCAAACTTTACCGGCGAATGAGTAGCAATCCCGAACAGGCCGACCTGATTGTAGACATGATGCTGAACAACGATGCTTTCAGTCGTTGGCTCGGCATCAAAGTGGTGGATATAATGCCCGGCTACTGCCAGTTACAAATGCTGGTAACAGAAGATATGTGCAACGGTTTTTCCATTGCGCATGGTGGCATTGCTTTTTCATTGGGGGATAGCTGCTGCTCTTTTGCGGTGAATGCACATGGTCGTAAAGCCGTGTCCGTTGAAACATCCGTCAATCAGTTCAAAGCCTTGCAACCCGGCGATTCCATTACCTGCACTTGTAAGGAAGAATCGCTGGGCAAAAAGCTGGGGGTGTACACTGCAGAAATCATCAACCAGGATGCGGTACGCATTGCTTTGTTTAAAGGCACTTATTACCGCAGCGAAAAGCGATGGATAGAACCCGAAGACCTGGCCGGAAATGCTTAGGGCTTAAGATTCTTCTACATGCAATTGATGAAAAAACCGATGTGCTACAGGAGCTAGTAACAAACTCACACTGGTAAGCAGCGTGATGCCGCTGTACAAAGCATACAATGAAGAAAACAACTTGCCATAGTTACTCGGAAAGTCAACAATTACAGGCCCCATTCCACTGAGCAACATAGCTGCATTGTGAAAGCAATCCATCCAACTATAGGCATTGGTAGTAGTGAATCGAAAGCCAACTGTGCCAATGAATAAACTCACTAAGAGTATTGCCAAACACCAAACCATATTGCGCCAAATACGGCTGAGAAAAACTTTTCGGCTGGCAAGTGGTTGTCGTTTATGTTCGTACATCGGTAAAAAAGAAATAAACTGTTCAATAAAAGAAATGTACGAAGAATCACTGATTCAATATCCGGCTTCGCTGGGTACAATTCACTTATTTTAGTTGTATGTTTTACGCATTCAAAGGTTTTGTTCCAGTGGTACATCCTTCCAGTTTTGTACATCCGCAGGCAGTGGTTACAGGCAATGTCATCATTGGTAAAAATTGCTACATCGGGCCGGGTGCAGCGTTGCGTGGCGATTGGGGCGGCATCATTCTCGAAGATGGTTGCAATGTGCAGGAAAACTGTACCATTCATATGTTTCCCGGTAAAACAGTATTGTTGAGAGCCGGTGCTCATATCGGGCATGGAGCAGTTATTCACGGTGCACAAATTGGTGCCAACTGTTTGATAGGCATGAATGCGGTAGTGATGGACAATGTGGTTCTTGGTGAAGGTTGCATTGTTGGTGCCCTCACCTTCATTCGCGAAGGAGAGCAAATACCGGATCGGAGTTTGGTGGTGGGTAATCCAGGTAAAATCATCAGGCAAGTTTCAGACGAGATGTTGGCGTGGAAAACGAAGGGTACACAACTCTATCAGCAACTGCCGGCAGAGATGTATGCCGACGCTACACCCTGCGAACCTTTAACAGCACTGCCTTCCAATCGGCCTGCACAAGAACTGTTGTTTGAGAACTGGGAGAAAATAAAATCAATGAGCTAATGAGCTAATTTGCCAATGTGCTAATGCCGACTTATGATTGATTGGCGGCATTCATTTTTCACGAAACTGTCTTTTTTTAATATGAAGCCTTTTCTTTTCTCCATATTCTTTTGTTGCTTTTTAATGAGCAACGCACAAGTATTGCCACTCAGAGAGCAGGCTCGTGTAACCGATGAAATTACTGCCGACAGAATCAACAACCTGCTGCCGCAGCTCATGCAACGAACAGGTATTGATATGTGGGTGATTATTAGCCGGGAGTACAATGAAGACCCCATATTGAAAACCATGCTGCCTGCTACCTGGCTGAGTGCAAGGCGTACTACCATGCTGGTGTTTTACCTCAACCCTGCCACGAAGCAGTTGGAGAAGATGGCCATTGCCCGCTACAATGTGGGCGAAAACATCAAAGCCAATTGGGACATGCAGCGCTTCCCCGATCAGTGGGATGCATTGATGAACATCATCACCACCCGTAATCCGAAAAAGATTGGCTTAAATACATCCAAAGACTATGGCCATGCCGATGGTATTGATCATACGCACTATGACCAATTTATGCAAAAGCTGCCTGCAGCATTCAAGAGCAAAGTGGTGAGTGCAGAACCACTGGGTGTGGCGTGGTTAGAAACCCGTACCGAACGGGAAATGCAGTACTACACGCAGCTCGTCAACATGACGCATAAAATCATTGAAGAAGGTTTTTCTGAAAAAGTAATTACACCCGGCGTTACTACTACCGACGATGTGGTGTGGTGGTTCCGGCAAAAAATCCGCGACTTGGGTTTGGATACCTGGTTTCATACCAGTGTAGCGGTACAACGCAGTGATAGCAACAGTTTCGAACACCTGCGGGCTTTCAGCGATAGGCCTAAAGAAGACCTCATTCGCCCCGGCGATTTGCTGCATGTAGACATTGGCATTACTTACCTGCGCCTCAATACAGATATTCAACAACATGCTTACGTGTTGAAGCCCGGCGAGAAAAATGCGCCAGCCGATTTGCAAAAAGCCTTTGCCCAAAGCAATCGCCTGCAGGATATTTTAACCAGTCAGTTTGTGCTCGGCAGAACGGGCAATCAAATCTTAAAAGGCGCTTTGGATCAGGCAAAGGCAGAAGGCATTGTAGCCAGCATTTACACGCATCCGTTGGGCTTGCATGGTCATGCTGCGGGCCCCACCATTGGCATGTGGGATATGCAAAATGGTGTGCCCGGTAGCGGCGATTATCCATTGTATTACAACACCGCTTACAGTATCGAACTCAATAGTTCATCAGATATTCCTTCGTGGAAAAAGAACATTCGCATCATGCTCGAAGAAGATGGTTATTTCGATCAGTCGGGTTTTCGATACATCAACGGACGGCAAAAGCAACTTTATCTGATACCACGTGTGGTGGGCAACAATGCCGATTGATTTAGCTCACTAAAAAAGCATCGCCATCCGTAACAGGTTTGCATAAATCTGCAATCGTTTTTTGGCGGCAGAGTTGCTCAAATCCATCCCGAACTTTTTTATAATCGTTATGGATGGGGCAGGGGTGAAGGTGCGAACATTGGCTCAATCCAAGACCACATGCTGTAAACAATTCTTCTCCATCTATGGCGTGTACTATGCGAATAATTGGCTGCGCCAATTGCACATCAGTAATGTAAAAGCCGCCATTGGGTCCTTTGGCGCTGTGAATGATGTTGGCCTTCACCAGCTTTTGCAAAAGCTTGCCAACGGTATGTTCGTTTTCATCAATGGCGGCTGCTACTTCCACCATGCCAAAGCGTTGTGGGCCTGCCACATGGCTGGCTAAATACAACACGGCTTTGATAGCGGCTTTACAAGTAATGCTCAACATAGGGGCACAATTTATCGATCCAAAATGGATTTACCGGCTTCGCTGATGCGGTCGGGTGTCCAGCGGCTGTCGAAGTCCAGCGTTACTGCTGCACTGAAGTTCGGAAAGGTTTCTTGCAGCGCCTGCTGTACCCGATTGGTAATGGCTTCACCCAATGGGCAAAAAGCAGTAGTGAGCGTCATCCGGCAATATATTTTTTGCGCTGCCACATCCACATCTATTTGTTCTATCAATCCTAAATCAATCACACTCACTCCCATTTCCGGATCGAGTACGGAGTAAAGTTGCTCCACTGCTTGGGCGCAGTAATCGGGTCGGTTGGTAGTGATGGCGTACATATCATTTTGCAGGTTGGTGAGCAATCATTTGATACACAAGCCAGGTATACAGCACTCCTGCCACCAGCATGATGGCTGCTGCAAGGTGCAAGCCCCACAGTATTTGCAGCAACATGCTACATGCAAACAGCAACAAGCCGGTTACATACAAGAGCATCATATATTTTACTGTTGTATGTTGCACCAAATCGTTCGGGTTGATGTGCTGCTTTGTAGTTGCTGCTTTGCTGTAATGCTGGCTCCATACTATAAACGGCAGGGTTTTAAACGTCATGCCGATGATGAGGGTGCTCAACCATCCGAAAAATAGTAAGAAGCCGTACAGTTTTACCAAACTGGTGATGGCTGCGCCGGATGCCGTTGTTTGCAGCAGCAACACCGCCGCCAGTAGCAGCGATGGCAGCAGCATCAACAACACACTTACCAGTGAAAGTTTCATTGGGGTATCAATGCTTTTTCTTACCCGTAGCCGGTATGCGTGGCGTATATAGTTGGCAAACAGCAGCATGGAAAAAACGATGCCGGCGAAGGGTACTACCAACCAGGGTAAAGGCATTGCCAGGCAAAACACAAATACAAACAACAATAGCGATGCATTCATTACAATGAATATGTGCCATAGTGTTTTGTTGTCGTTTACCTGTGCTATTAAAAACATGGGTATCAATCTTGAACCCACACCCATAACAAGTAATAAAAACCAACCAGCCAATCCTATATGTGCATGCAGGCTCAGGTAGTGCAATGAATTGTTGGGTAAAATGGGATGCGAAAAATTATACAACAACAACCAGCCCAACAGCATGGTTAGCAACAACCAAATGGTAGCTGCCAGCATAAACCAAATATGTACATCCTTTTGTGGTTGCTGCCGCATGCTTTGCAGCAAATTGATGAAGAAGGCAATGATGGCAAAGATGATGCCCGCAGCGCCAGCCAAAGCCCATACATCCATTTGAAATTGCAGAAAGCGAACCACTAAGAAAGGAATACCCAATGCTGCCAGTACAAAACTACTCATTGCCAGTTTGTGGCTGTACAATGCATTGCCAAGCAACACAGGCAGCAATTGATGGCTGGCACCGAGTATCATCATGGTGCCCCAGCCCAATGCCATCAGGTGTACAATGCCCAATAATTTGGGTTGAAAAAAATGACCATCGAGGTTAGGTACCGACCACCACAACAAGCCTAATGATACCAGTAGAGAAATTGCAGCATATCCATAAAACGGTAATACAAACAGGGGGGCAGTATGTGGTTGCGATTGCGGCATGGTTACATTTTGTACAGCAGCAATTCAATTCCGTTATCCGTCGTTTCGCTGATGGCGTAGCCAATATTCCGGGCAGCCAGCTCAGGTAGCAAATACACCGGTATCCGTTGGTGCAGCACTTTTAAAGCTGTATCTGCTGGCAACTTTTCTACAGCAGCCAGTATTTGCAACATGGGCTGTGGCATGGGCAATCCACGAACATCTATCGTTTGCATATTTGTGCCAAATCTTTCTTGAATGCTTTCCCGGTTTGTTTCACCGTTGTGCTTGCTGGTTACTGCTGCATCAACTGCTTCCACTGGCCGCCAAAACCAGGTGGTTACTTCATCGGGGGCATAGCGGTGGCTGTGTGCTGCAAAGCCTTGCTTGCTCAGCAACTGCACCAGTGGTGTGGGCACAAACGGAGCTGTAAGTGCCAACCCCTGTGTTGGGCTAAGTTCTCGTATAGTTTTTTGTATCAGTTGCAAAGGATCCGTACCGCCGGCTAATACACTGCGTACATCAAGCGCCACCCATTCGGCCGCATTGTTGATGACGGTTGTTTCGGTATACTCAATGGTTGTGCTCATGTATTTATTTTTTTTGATTATCGAGCCAAAACAAATCTGACCATTGGCTGTCAACATCTTCTCTGGCGGTTCGGTCAATGGCTTCCAGTTGCTGCAGCGTGGCTGCATCCAACTGCAATTGCAGATAGCTGAATAAGCCCCGTTCTTCAAAACGGATATGCGCCTCCAGCAGGTCGGCAAAGCGAAGCAAGTCCTCATGCGTAGCAGCTGCTGTGGTCCAACTGGCTGCTAACTGTTCCAGTGCTGCATGCTCTTGCCATGTGCGGTTGGCATAGTCATCACCTGCGGGTAAATGCGTTAGCAAAAACTGTTCTTCATCTCTGAAATGCGGCAACAGTTCTGCCTGCAAACTACACAGCAAATAATCTTGCATGCGTTTGGCTGCAATGCCTTTGCGGCAACCTTTGCGCAGTTTCCACACCAGCAGCAAACCAAAATGATGATCACGAGAGTAAGACTGAAGCGCCGCATGGCGCTTTAGTGGTTGAGGTACAACGGCTTTTGATTCCATACTGCTTGTATTTATGCAGCAGTCAGGCTTTGTTCCAGCTGCACTGCTTTTGGAAATAAAATGTTGTTTTCGAGGTGTACATGCAAATGCGTGTCGGCTTCAAAAGCTTCCAGTTGGTCGTACAGCAATTTGTACGAGTTGCAGGCATCTGCAGGCAAAGAATAGTTGTTGGTAATGCTGCGTAGTTTGGCCAGGTATCCACCCACCACTTCGTGTTCCATTTCCATCATGTTCACAGGTTGTTGCACACTGTCGAATACAGAAGCTTGAGCAGGAGCATCGCTGCGGCTGGCTTTCACCAATGCTTTTACATAGGGGAAAAGCACTCGTTCTTCTTTAATCAAATGGCCAGCCAGTTCGGTATCGGTGGCAGTTACCAGTGCGGCTACTTCCAGCAATTCAGGATGATGGGCACCATGTACAGCTGCTACTTTTTGCGAAAGGCTTACCAGCTGCGGTAGCGATTGGCGCATAAAGCTGTGGTGCGTTTGCACAATGTAATCGGCCAGCAAATCCAGCGACCACTCATGATAGGGCAGTGCTCGTTGTGCAGGCAATTGTTCGGCTTGCTCCAGTTCCTTTTCTA
The DNA here is from genome assembly GCA_020161435.1 of Bacteroidota bacterium. GTDB lineage: Bacteria > Bacteroidota > Bacteroidia > Chitinophagales > Chitinophagaceae > Phnomibacter. The sequence goes on from JAIUNV010000001.1 coordinate 877,877, forward strand.
TGCGCATCATGTCCAGCCCTTTTTCGGCGCAGGCTTCCTGCAAGGTTTTTTTACCACCACAGCAAAAGTCGATGCCATTGCGGGCAAACACCTGTGCTTTGCGCAAATCCTTGGCGGCTATTTCTCCCAGCGTTGATTCGCCTTCGGCCAAGGCCCTGCGGGTAATGTTTACCCGCCACCAATCGGGGCCTTCTTCCAGATATTGCCAATGAAAAACATTACCCAGTTCGCCCAGCATTTGGTAATAGAGCGGTTTGGGGTCGTGGTCATTATGTATCAGCAAAGTTTCGCCCGGTGCCAACAGGGCAAAACGATCAAAAATGGTTGGGTGTTTCAATTTGGGTTCCAGTTGGGTTACATCCAGTTCTTGCTTCGCCATGGTTGAGTTGTTTTTATGAGTGCTTTGTGTTTGCAAAAACAAAACTACCCTAAACTTTTAATAAAAGTAAATTAATACTTTTATTTGACTGCGAAATGACAAAAAACGACGCATCATGAAAGACAAGCAAATGGTACAACCCATCATTTATTCCTGTTCTGGCTGTAGTAGTGCCGCACAGCTGGCCAATCATTTAGCACTTCGTGCCGATAGGGAGGAGCTTGCCGAAATGTCGTGCATAGCCGGTGTAGGGGCTGGCGTGAAACCCTTGGTACACAAGGCTCGTAGCGGCAGGCCATTGGTAGTCATTGATGGCTGTGCACTGGCTTGTGCCCGTGCTTGTTTGGCACAGCAGGGGTTAGTGCCACAGTTGCACATGGAGCTGTCGCAAATGGGAATCCGCAAGTTGCAACACCAGCATTTTGATACAGCTGATGCGAAAAAGATGTGGGAGTTGCTACAGGAAAAAATACAGGAAATGCCTGTTTAAACGATGTAAGGATTGCCTGGAAACAGGCCAACTTGGGGCGTCGGCAAAAAATGTACGACCTTTGGCCCCTTCATGGAAAAAACAAACTTTATTGATTACATCCGGGTGTTTTGCAAAAGCGGACACGGCGGCGCCGGGAGCCGGCACTTTGCCCGCACCAAATTCAACCCCAAAGCCGGTCCGGATGGCGGCGATGGCGGCCGCGGCGGCCACATTATTTTGCGGGGCAATGCCCAGCTGTGGACATTGCTTCACCTGCGCTATTATAAAAACGTGATTGCCAGCGATGGTGTAGGGGGCGATAAAAACCTGTGTACCGGTGCCGATGGTCAGGATATTATTATTGAAGTGCCATTGGGTACCGTAGCCTTCGACGAAGAAACCGGTGAAAAGGAAATTGAAATTTTACACGACGGACAACAAGAAATTTGGCTGAAAGGTGGTCGTGGTGGCTTGGGCAACAAGCATTTTGCAACGGCTACCAACCAGGCACCTGAGTATGCTCAGCCCGGCGAAGATGGCGTAGAAGGCTGGAAATATCTGGAGCTGAAAGTGCTGGCAGATGTAGGTTTGGTAGGTTTTCCCAATGCTGGTAAGAGTACGCTTCTGAGCGTTATTACCGCTGCCAAACCAAAAATTGCCGACTACGCTTTTACCACCATTACGCCGCAGTTGGGCATGGTGCCTTACCGCGACAACCGCTCATTTTGCATAGCCGATTTGCCCGGTATTATTGAAGGTGCTGCGGAAGGTAAAGGCTTGGGCCACCGCTTTTTGCGCCATATAGAACGCAACTCTGTGTTGCTGTTTTTAATACCTGCCGATAGCAAGGACCACCGCAAAGAATTCGAAATTTTGTTGAACGAACTGGAAGAGTACAACCCCGAAATGTTGCAAAAAGATTTCGTAATTGCCATTAGTAAAAGCGATATGCTGGATGATGAATTGAAAGCCGCCATTCGTGCCGAAATGCCATCAGAATACCCGCTGGTGTTTATCAGTTCTGTATTGCAGCAAGGCCTTACTGAGTTGAAAGATTTGCTGTGGCAAACGCTGAATGCAGGGGATGTAAAAGGTTGACGAGTTTGAAAGTTCACAGGTTCACAAGTTGCACCGCAAGGAATAGATATACAAACAGCCAGCAATTGTTTTGCTGGCTGTTTTATTTGTTGAAAGATTGGAGCAAGAAAGCTTTTGAAATGGCCGACAGAAGTTGCTTTACCAATGCATCCCAGGCAGAGTCGGGGACGAGCAATGATGCTTTTTTCTTCGCTGCGCATCACTTAAACGGCGGCCATTTTCCTTCCATATTACTGGTTCCTTATTCTTTATTTCTTATTCCATTTTTTCCTCTTCCGTAGCTATCAAATTCTCACCGCTGTACCCGTAGCCACCACCATGAGCATGCTGCCGCCGCTGCCAATGGTTTCAAAATCGAGGTCTACACCCACTACGGCATTGGCGCCCATGGCTTGGGCCTTGCCGGTAAGTTCGTTCATAGCGGTGGCTTTGGCTTCTTGTATTACTCTTTCGTAAGTGCCGCTGCGGCCTCCTACGATATCGCGGATGCCCGCAAACAAATCTTTGAATATATTGGCGCCAATAATGGTTTCTGCACTTACAATGCCAATATATTGTTGAATTGGACGACCTTCTATACTGTTGGTAGTGGTAGTAATCATGATGATGAGATTTTGTAGCGGAAAGATACTGCGAAAAAATATTGCCCGACAGCCACTCAACCCAGCACATCCTCCACACATCAGCCAATATTTGAGAATACCCATGTACGGGTATTGGGTTACATTGTGCAATCATTCACCTTCATGTCTAAAATTGATCTTGATATGCGCCTTCGCTTTTTAACCCTTGTTTTATTGATGCTGGCCGGCCATGCTATGGCGCAGCAAACCAAATCGCTGCAAAAAGTAATGCAGCTGAAAATGCAGGGCGATGGTGGTTCCAACGGAGCAGCCATTGCCTTTCATACGGTCAACAAAAAGTACTATGCGGCCATGGCCGGTAATACAACGTACCCATTATGTGTGTTTAATGAACAAGGGTATCTGGTAAGTGGCGGGCAGGTGGAGTCGCTTGCCGATGTACGTGGTTTGTGGTTCAATACCCGCAAGGCCAAGTTGCAGGGCAATGCCTATGGCGAAAATGGGTGGTTTGAATATACCCTTGATGGAAACGGAATCCCTACCGATCATCGCATCATCATGGAAAATGCTTCGCAACCCGACCCGCAAAGTGTGGGTACCTTTGCTGCCAAGCTCAACCAGGTATTGTTTTTTGATGGCCGTGATATTTATTTCTACGACGTCATCAGCGGAGAGGTAAAAGAGTCGCTTTCGCTGGAAGAAATGCGGAAAAAATCGGGCATGGGTTCATTCGATGCAGATGACTACAACAATAGCACCGTATTTTATACGGGCATTACCGGTCAGGAAATTGGCGTGGTCAATACTGCAACCCGCATGGTGGAGTTGTATGGCATGAGTGGGCAATTAGGCCAAAAACTAGCTATTCCTTCTGGTGTGTCATTGTACACAAAGTTCAACTGCGGCTATGCCAATGGCATGTATTGGTTTTTTGACCAAAGCACCCGTACATGGACGGGCTACAAAGAAGGAAGTGCAACAACGGGAGGCACCACTACGCAGCCCGTTACTACCGGCACCCTTGGTGGTGGCACAGGTAGCAGCAACAGTAAGTACACCAAAATAGTAACGGTAGGCGATTTATATTCTTCTTACAATTTAGCAGGCAGCAACGCTGATGATGTTTCCCGCTGGCGCAGTGAGTGGGGTAGCAGCACGGTAGATAAAATTTTGGAACTGTCTAATGAAAGTGGTTGGCCCGAAAACATCAATACGCTATCAAAGCGGGATGGCAAACGGGAAAGATTTACCCAATACATGGCTTATTATATTGCTGATGTAGGTTCAGATAAAGTATTGCTCTGGTTGCCGAAAGCTGAAAACCAAAATGTAGACAGCGACCTCCGTTTGCCCTTCGACATATACATGGTGTATAAAAAATCTGCGGTTACACTTGGACAAAAAACACGACCACCTTCCTCAGCGGGAACGGGTACCAAAACCCTTGGCGGCGGCACAGGCAGCGGTAGTGGAAGCCGTACTACAGTAATTAAAGATCCCGGCCAGCTTTACTCCACATACGATTTAGAAAAAGATGAAAGTGGTATTGCCAGCTTGCTGCGCAATACTTATGGCACAGCTGCTGGTAATGAAATTTTGAAAAGAGCAGTAGAAACAGGCTGGCCTTCCGGCATTAGCACATTTACCGGCCGCAATAGTTATCGCGAAGGCTTTATCAATTTTGTAGCTTACTACATTGCAGATATTGGTACCGATAAAGTACTGCTGTGGATACCCATGAATAAAAATGGCCACATGCCTGCAGCTTGCCGTGGTGAAAATGATATTTACATGGTGTATGCCCGCAGTGCTGTAACGCTGGGCGATAAAGTAAAAGCCACAGTAAATGTAAAGCAAGCAACAGGCAGTGGTAGTGGAACTGGTAATGGTGGTGACGATGGCCGCACCAAGCCTATTACCGGAGTGCTGGGTGGTGGTAGTGGAAGTAATACCAACACCAATGCAGGTAAAACGGTAGCAACAGGCAATTTTGTAACACAGTTTGAAACAATTATCAAAGGATATCCCGGCAATTTCGATAACATAAAAGGGAAGGAGACCAGTGAGCCCAATGCTACTTTTAAAGATTGGGAAAGCAAGATTCATCTTGCCGGCTCCTACAACAATTTCTTGACAGATGGTTTTGTTAATGACCACGTGGAGTTTACATCCATTTTTGACAGGTATAGCACCAAGCAAGCTGCTCTTGCAAAACTCACAAGCCTGGTGGCTGACATCATGAAAACACGAGCTGGTGTTGTTTTAGAAAAACTACCGATTGAAGAAAAAGACAAGTCATCTATTTATTACATAGTTCCAAAAACTCCCGTTGCCAAAGGCTTTGAGTTTTTAGTAATAGAAGCAGGCATGTATTTGGAAACAAGTGGAAAATGGCGTGTTCAAATCATGGTGTATTCTGAAGAAGAAGATTTCTAAGCTATCCACAGCAGTTCCAGTTTTAGTGGAATACAAAACGCCGCATGATTCATGCGGCGTTTTTATTTTGTGGTCATGCAGCTATGTCAGTTTTGCGGTCAGCCTTCGGTACTGGTGCATGTGCACGGTCATTATCAGTGCAATGTTTGTGGCATCAACGCATTGCCCTGTTGCGATGGCGATAATTGTCATACCAATGAGCAATTGCAGGCATCAGCAGGTTTATTGCCAACAGCAAATATGCATGCTGCAAACACTGCTGAGTAAAAAATCATGCTCCTTTAAACGCGGCTATAAGGTTTTGCAAACTGGCTTTAGCATCGCCGTATAACATCCGGCAGTTGTTACGGAAGAATAAAATATTTTCAACCCCTGCAAAACCTTTGCCCTTGCCTCGTTTCATTACAATTACTGTACGTGCTTTGTAGGCTTCAATAATGGGCATGCCCCACAGCGGGCTGTTTTTATCTTCTTGAGCGGCAGGATTTACTACGTCGTTGGCACCTATTATCATACATACATCCACGTTTTCCATTTGCGGGTTGATGCTGTCCATTTCCACCATGGCATCGTAGCTCACATTGGCTTCGGCCAGCAGCACATTCATGTGGCCCGGCATACGGCCTGCCACAGGATGTATAGCAAAGCTTACTTCGGCACCGTTTTTTTCCAAAGCTTCCATCAGTTCACGTACGGCGTGTTGTGCCTGGCTAACGGCCAATCCGTAGCCCGGCACTATCACTACTTTATTGGCTGCTTCCAGCATCAGGTAAGCATCGTCGGCTTTTACTTCTTTCAGTTCGCCCACCACTTCGGCACTGCTGCCACTGGGTGGTGCACCAAAGCCGCCTAAAAATACATTAGCAATGGAGCGGTTCATGGCCTTACACATAATGAGGGTAAGAATAATACCACTGGCACCCACCAATGCACCTGCTACAATCAACAGATTGTTTTGAATGATGAAGCCACTGGCGCAGGCTGCCATACCACTGTAGCTATTGAGCAGGCAAATGACTACCGGCATATCTGCACCACCAATGGGTATGGTGAGCAATACACCTAATACCATGGAGAAAAAAGTAAAGGCTGCAAAGTAGAGGTAGCCATTTTCGGATTGCACCTGCATGGCAAATAATGCCCCACTCACCAGCATGCCCAGTACTACAATCGTAGTTACGATCTGTTGGCCTTTGTAGGTAATGGGTTTGCCACTGATAAACTTTTCTTCGAGCTTGGCCCAGGCAATGAGCGAACCGGTAAATGTAACCGCACCAATAATGGCTGCCACCCAAATAATAGCGGCGCTGCCTGCTGTTAAATGATGCTTGTGTGCATGAAACTCGGCCCATGCTACCAAAAAGGAGGCGAGGCCACCAAAACCATTGAGTAAACCCACCATTTGTGGCATACCAGTCATAGGTGTGCGGTAGGCTAAAATTAGTCCCACAACACTGCCTGCCAGTAAACCAATCAGTATGAAATCGTAGCGCTGTACCTGTGCATCCATCAGCGTAACGATGATGGCACTCAACATGCCAATGCCAGAAATAAGGTTGCCTTTGCGGGCCGACTCAGGGCTGCTCATCAGCTTAAAACCCAGGATGAATGCAATGGCAGCAAGGATATATACAATGTTGATCAGGATAGAAATATTCATGGAATGAAATACTTAGTATGAAGAAATATCACTGCGTAAATAGCAATGGGTTATCTACTTCTTTTTCTTAAACATGTTGAGCATGCGGTCGGTTACGAAGTAGCCGCCCACTACATTAATCATGGCTAGAAAAATGGCAATGCCGCCTAATATGGCAGCCACATCGTTGTCGCCAACACCTTTGGCAAGGCCTGCTGCAATCAACGCACCAACTACAGTTACGCCGCTAATGGCATTACTACCACTCATGAGTGGTGTATGCAATAGCGAAGGCACTTTGCTGATGATTTCAAAACCCAAAAAAATGGACAACACTAAAATGAAAATGAGAAAAATGAGAATGGTCGATTCCATACAAATAGCTTTTATGAGGTAATCAATAGCTGTTTTATTTACAAAGATTTGCGAACTGCGCCACCGTGTGTCATTACACAACTGTTCAAAATATCGTCTTCGAGGTTAAGGGTAAACGCTTTGGTTTCTTTATCCCAAAATTCATCTACGAGGTTGTATAAGTTAGCACTATACATTTGGCTGGCATGTGTGGCTACCCTGCCCGGCAGATTGGTAAGGCCAATAATTTTCACGCCATTCACCATTACTTCTTCCCCTGCTACAGCGCCTTCCACATTGCCGCCGGTTTCCACCGCAAGGTCTACCACAATGCTCCCGGGTTTCATGCCTGCCACCATTTCTTTTGTAATAATAATGGGTGCTTTACGGCCAAATACTTGTGCCGTTGTTACCACCACATCACTCATAGCACATTGCTTTGCCATTACTTCCCGTTGCTTTTGCAATTGTTCTTCTGTCAAAGCTTTGGCATAGCCATCTTTTGTTTGGCCGGTTTCGCCCAGCTCTACTTCCACAAATCTTGCGCCCAGGCTTTTTACCTGTTCGGCCACCACTGGTCTTGTATCAAATGCATCTACCCTTGCACCCAATCTTTTAGCGGTTGCAATAGCCTGCAGGCCAGCAACGCCAGCACCAATAATAAATACACGGCTGGGTTGGATGGTGCCGGCCGGTGTGGTCATCATGGGAAACACTTTGCTGCTTCTTTCTGCTGCCAGCAGCACGGCTACATAACCCGCCAAACTGGCCTGGCTACTCAGGCTGTCCATTTTTTGAGCACGGGTGCTTCGCGGTATCATTTCCATGGAAATGGCCGTAATATTTTTTGCGGCTAAAGCTTGCAGCAATTCATGCTCGTTAAAAGGGTCGAGATAGCTTACATGAATACAACCTGACTTTAGTTGTGCTATGTCTTCTATCGTAGGCTTGCGCAACCGGAGTACCATGTCTGCTTGCAACACTTCATGTTTACTGTTGGCAATGCTGGCACCTGCTTGTACGTATGCGTCATTGCTGGTATGTATGCCTTGGCCAATGCCACTTTCTACCAGTACCGTTGCACCAAGGCTGGTTAGTTTTTTTACATCAGCAGGAATAATGGGGCTGCGCAATTCTCCCGTAAATGTTTCTGCTGGTATTCCTATTGTCATAGTCAAACTAAAAATGATGAGTGCCAAATCTAACCGTTTGGACCCATACACTTTATGACTTTACACAAATGGGCAAATACAAAAAAGGCCACCGGAGAACCGGCGGCCTGTGTACTAAAATCTGATTGACTAAAAGCAATACTTGTTTTCGCTGATGAGCTTGTCGGCAATGCGACGGCGGGCATCCTTGCTGTTGAATGGTCCGTATTTGGTAAAGCGTTTCAAACCCAACAACATCATGCGTTGTTCATCGCCATCGGCAAAGGCATTGATGGCTTCTTTGCCATGCTTGTTTACCAAATCAACTGCATCGTTGAGGTAGCAGCGCATCATGTCCGCATCCAATGCTACTGCGGCTTCGCCACGTAGGTTGGCCAGTTTTTGTACCCGCAGCAGGCAGCTTTCTGCTACGTAAGTGGCAATGCTCATATCGGCAATGTGCATCAGCACTTCCTGTTCGTGTTCCAGTTGCATCATTAGCTTTTGCACGGCACCGCCCGATACCATCAAAATAGCTTTCTTCATGTTTTGGATGGCTTTTACTTCGGCGGCAAAAAGGCCTTCATCTTCAGCACCAAAGTCAGGAATGCTCATGAGTTCTTTCATCACATTCATGGCGGGTGTCATCAGGTCTAACTTGCCTTTGAGGGCACGTTTCAATACCATGTCTACACTCAGCAGGCGGTTGATTTCGTTCGTCCCTTCGTAAATGCGGTTGATGCGGCTGTCGCGGTAAGCACGGCTAATCGGATATTCATCACTAAAGCCATTGCCACCATGCACCTGTACGCCTTCGTCTACCACAAAGTCGAGGGTTTCGCTACCATGCACTTTCATCACCGCACATTCCACGGCATATTCTTCTGCGGCGCCCAGCAATGCTTCGGCAAAGCTTTTGCCGGCAGCCTGCAGTTCATGTTCTTTATCCTGAATGAGCTTGCTGGTGCGGTACAACGCACTTTCATCGGCCCAGCAGCGGATGGCCATTTCGGCCAGCTTGTGTTTAATAGCGCCAAAATTGCTGATGGGTTGCTTAAACTGCTCCCGGGTATTGGCGTATTGAATGGTAATATCGAGGCTGCGCTTACTGCCGCCCAGTGCAGCAGCATCCAGTTTCAGTCGGCCAATGTTCAAAATGTTGAAGGCAATCACATGACCGCGACCAATTTCGCCCAGCACATTTTCTACCGGCACTTTACAATCCTGAAAATACAGCTGCACAGTAGAGGAACCTTTGATACCCATCTTGTGTTCTTCGCTGCCTTGGGTAAATCCTTCCATGCCCCGCTCCACTATAAAAGCGGTGAATTTGTCGCCATCAATTTTGGCAAACACAGTGTACACATCGGCAAAGCCGCCGTTGGTAATCCAGCATTTCTGGCCGTTCAAAATATAATGCTGGCCATCGTCACTCAGCTTGGCTACGGTTTTGGCACTCAGGGCATCGCTGCCGCTGTTGGGTTCGGTCAGGCCATAAGCACCTTTCCACTCGCCACTGGCCAGCTTGGGTATGTATTTGGCTTTTTGCGCATCGGTACCAAAGTATAAAATGGGCAAAGTGCCAATGCCGGTATGTGCCGCCATGGCCACGCTAAAACTATAGCCGCCACCCAGGCCTTCGGCTACAATCATGCTTTCAATAAAAGGCTTGCCCAAGCCGCCTAGCTCTTCGGGTATACTTACGCCCAGCAGACCTTGTTCGCCGGCCTTGTCCATCAGGCTTGGCATCAGGCCGGGTTCCATTTTATCAATGCGGTCAATGTGCGGCAGCACTTCTGTATCCAGAAATTGCTGGCACATATCCATAATCATTTGCTGTTCTTCCGAAAAATCTTCCGGAATAAACACATCGGCGGGATTGGTTTCTTTCACCAGCCATTCTGCACCCTTCAGGGCAGCGGCAGTGGGCTTCAGTTCGGTACTCATGGCAAAGCGGATTTTATGATTTGATCGTTGTTTATTGTAGCTGAGAAAAACATTCCTAATTCATCATTTTCAATTCCCGGTCACTACCATATTCAGGTTTTCATACACCTTGGTCAGCACCCGGCGTGTTACTTCTATGTCTTCTGGCGGCACACCTTCCAGCCCTTCCAGCAGGGTTTGGTTGGCCAAATCCATGGTGCGGTCCCGCATGTCACGGGCCAAATCGGTAAGGCAAATGCGGTTGATGCGGCGGTCGTCTGGCGTACCCTTGCGTTCCACCAGCCCCATTTTTTCGAGGTTGTCCACCAGTCGGGTAATGCTCGGCTTATCGCGGTAAGTTTTGTGGCAGAGCTCTTGCTGGCTCACATTGTCCTGCTTCCACAGGTGTACCAGCACACTCCATTGCTCCACGGTCAGCTCAATGCCATTGTCTCTGAAATGGCGCTGCAGCCGGCGGGCCAGCGCAGTGTTGGCCACACCCGTAATCACAAAGTAGAGTTCGCCTCTTCTGAATTGGTTGTTTGACATATAGTTGTTTATGCAACTATTCAAAGATAGGCGGTTCATTCAAAAATCCAAATCGCTAAAAAGTGAATGTTTTTTGGGGCTGTCGGCCAGGTGCATGTCCCGGCTATGGTTGGCGGTGCTCCGGGGTGCCGTGCTTCGCCTGCGGCTACGCACCCCCGCCTGCAGCGGGGCCCTGCACATCGCCCAGCCCTTCACCAATTGTTCATGAACCAGCTTTTATGGCCTGACTTGAGCACTCCGCAAAAGCCGGGTTACAAAACATTAACAGCCATTCTAAACTCATACACCTACCTTTGCCCGGTCAATTTGAGTTATTTGCATTTTTTCAGGTTAGTCTTATCTGCTCAGCCGTTCTGGTTAGTTAGTATCGCCTCCCTCGTTATTTGCCTTTGCCTCAAGTATTTTTTTCATTTTTTATCTGCTAATCAGATGAACATTTATGTTTCGAACCTGAGCTTCGCTGTACAAGACGAAGACCTGAGAGAATTTTTTACTCCTTACGGAGAAGTTTCAAGTGCACGTGTTGTAATTGACCGTGACACCAACCGCAGCCGCGGTTTTGGATTTGTTGAAATGCCCGACACAGCTGCTGCTAACAAAGCAATTGCTGAGTTGAATGGTGCTATGGCCGATGGTCGTGCTATCCGTGTAAACGAAGCCCGTCCTCGTGAAGAGCGTCCTGCACGCCCTGCCTACAACAAGAGCCGTTGGTAAGCCAAGCTTCAAAAAAATCTCAGCCTCCTTCGGGAGGTTTTTTTTATGCCTTTATGTTAGTGCAGCTCCTTCAGCTTGCCAGCATTTGCTCCCGTATCTTGCAGCCATGTGGTGGTGGTATGCAATCATTTTATTGGCCGTAGCGTATGCGGCATTGGTGCTGTGGTACAAGTCGGCCTGGCAGTCGTTGCCCTTGTATCCGCAAGTGCCTGAAGATTATCAACCAATCACTGCCGTAACTGTATTAGTGCCAGCCCGCAATGAAGCTGCCAATATTGCTTCCTGCCTCAAAAGCCTTGTGGCGCAAAGGTTTCCTGCCAGCTTATTACAAATCATTGTGCTTGATGATGCATCGGAAGATGAAACGGCTGCTATTGCCAACAGTATTGCTCACCAGCATGCATTTGTGCAAGTGGTAGCCGTGCCGCCAGCTGCACAATCGCACAAAAAGAGAGCCATAGAACATGGTATAGCACAAGCTACCGGACAGCTCATTGTATGCACCGATGCCGATTGCGCCATGGGCCCCAACTGGCTCATGACTTTGGTACATGCCCACGAAACAAAGGGCTGGCAATTCATAGCAGCGCCGGTTCAATACATTGCCAAACAGCAGCAGGTATTGCAGGTGTTTCAGGTGCTCGATTTTTTAACCCTGCAGGGCATTACAGCAGCCAGCGTAAGCAAAAAGTTTCATGCCATGTGCAATGGCGCCAATATTGCGTACAGTAAAAAAGCTTTCGAGGAAGTGGGTGGTTTTGCCGGCATCGACGCATTGCCTACTGGCGATGATATGCTGTTGATGCACAAAATCTGGCAACGCTATCCTGATGCTGTGGGCTGGCTCAAAAGCACCGATGCCATTGTGTACACTCAACCTTGCCCTACATGGAAAGCCTTTTTTCAGCAGCGCATCCGCTGGGCCAGTAAGGCTGCATACTATCAGGACAAACGTATCATTGCTGTGTTGCTGCTGGTTTATGTGCTGAATGTGAGCTTGCTGTTGGCCTTAATCGTTGGGTTGATTGCCTCCATGCCCAAACTCTTGTTGGCCTTTGGCCTGGCACTGGTGCTCAAAACCATGGTGGAGTTTTTATTTCTGGCTCCGGTGGCGCAGTTTTTTCAGCAGCAGCAATGGCTCAACTGGTTTCATGTGTTGCAACTGCACCACATTGTGTACACGGTTATTGCCGGCTGGCTGGGCCGCTTTGGCAGCTACCAATGGAAGGGGAGAAGAGTTGAGAAACCTTCAACCTTGGTACATAAAAGAGATGACAGATGACAGATGTTGGATATTAGTTGATAGGTGCAGGAGAAAAGCTATTAAGCGCAGCCTATTCCTTTCTGCCCCATTTACTCATCAACAGATCAACTCGTCAACACACCAACTCAAACTTACCAACCTCACCCTTCAGAAGTAGCCACTTGAATGTTCCGGTTCAGGCTTTCTTCCAAGCTGATGAGTGTTTCGGTACGTTCAATGCCTTTGATTTTCTGCATCTGGTCGTGCAGTACAAAGCGCAGCTGGTTGATGTCTTTGCAGGCTATTTCTACAAACATGCTATAGTTGCCGGTGGTGTAGTTGAGGCGCACCACTTCCGGAATCTTCATCAGGTCTTTGGCTACAGAATCGTACAGCGAACTTTTTTCCAGATAAATACCAATGAAGGCAATGACGGTGTAGCCCAGCTTGTGGGTGTCCACTGCCAGGCGGGTGCCTTTTACTACGCCCATTTCCTGCAACTTTTTGATGCGGACATGGATGGTGCCACCACTTACAAAAAGTTTCTTACCGAGGTCTGCATAAGAAATTTCAGCGTCTTCCATCATGTGCTGAATGATCTGGTAGTCGAGTTTGTCGAGATTCAGTTTTCCGGCCATTTTTCAAAAATTGATTCGAAAATTTCTACAAGTAAAAATCAAACTATAAAAAAATTCAAAATTTTGGTTTTAAAGCTTGAAAAATTTGGAATGAAAAGCTTGATTCGTTTAATATTGCACTGTAATTGAAAGCAAGCCAATTGCCTTCGGCATAAAAGTAAGGTTTGCAATTCAATCAACAATAGTTCTTTCTTTTTCGAAATAATCTAATGCAGACGATTTCGGAAACACCATCTTGTAGGATGATGAAATTTTTGGCAGACATGCCCTCTTGTCTCGGGGGTGGGGATTACAGAACAAACACAGCATAGAGCCGTGCCGGTTTTGTCGTTGGCAGGTCAACGTCAATTGCAACACCGGACCCGACCAGGGTTGACCACTTTTCTTTGTGCTGTTGCTAACTACCCCGTGGAGGTTCGAATCCTTCTCCTACAGCGGATTTTTTTGGTTTTTGGTTTATTGTTTTTGGTTGGCCGTTTTCAACGACAAACAAATAACCAAAAACTACAAATAGTTCTTCTATTGTGGGGTGATGAAACTTTTGGCAGACATGCCCTCTTGTCTCGGGGGTGAAGAGCAAAGGATAAACACTGTATAACGCCGATCCTGTCTGCAGCAGGACCGACTGGGGTTGACCACCAGCAGGTTTGGGATCGCATCCCAATCACGATGTACAGCCGCTAACTTCTTCGTGGAGGTTCGACTCCTCCCCCTACAGCTTTGGCCTGACCACGCATTTTGCCCGGTCAGGCTTTTTTATGTCTCCTGCTTATCCCCAATTTGGCTTTAGCATGTCCACAGGCCTCATTTCCATTCGTTTGCAACGGTGGTTGTAGGTAGATTTGCACATTGGCCAAGCGCCATATTTGCAGCTATGATACCTGAGCAGTTAGACTTATTTGGCGGACCACCCCGACCTCCAAAACGCATTCGGGAAGAAGAACCCGATACCACATCCGCCACGCCGGAACCGGCTCCTTTGCCCGACACCGATGATTCGCTGATGGCCACTACGCCCATACCCGAACCGGAAGCTATGCCAATGGAACCTGTTCCAGTTGATATGCCGGAGGCGGAGCAAGTGGAGGAGCCTATGCCCGATTGGATAGCGGAAGAAGAAGCGGCACCAATAGCTGCTCAGACGTGGGAGGAAATAGTGGACGAAGAACCACCCGCTGAAGTAGCGGAAACTACGCTGATAGAAGAGGAAGCGCCAATTGCTGAACCTGAAGTAGCAGCACCGGTATCGGACGTAATTGCCTGGATGGCACCTGAGCCCAACCGCCACGTTGTGCCAACAGATGAACCTGTTGATGAAAAGCCCGGCACTACGCTGATAGAACCGGTATCTGATATTGTGGTAGAATTTCCTTCGGGTAAAAAAGCAACTATGGTTGCTGCCAATGCAGAAGTGGGTACGCCTGCACAAATGAATGTGCCGCCCGATGAAGAACTGTTCAAACGACAGTATTACAGCATGAAAGAAACTGCCGCCATGTTCGATATTTCGCATTCCATGCTGCGCTATTGGGAGAATGAATTTGATGTGTTGCAACCCCGCAAAAACCGCAAAGGCGATCGCTATTTCCGCCCGGTAGATGTGAAGCATCTCCAACTCATTTATCACTTGCTGAAAGTGCGTCGCTTCACCATTGAAGGTGCCCGTGAATATTTGCGTAACCATAACAAAGCGCTGGATACATTTGAGTTGATTAAAAAGCTCGAAAAGCTGAAATCTTTTTTATTAGAACTGAAAGCCAACGTATCATGACCAACACACCGCTTCGCAAATGGATGCTTTTTGCCCTGTTAATGGTAGTAACGCAACAGGTATTTGCGCAGCAAAAACTGTATGAAGTATTACCCGATGCCGAAGAGAAAAAACTCTTTCGGGGCATCGTAAGCTTGCAAGACATTAAAGGTGACAGCAGTTTTACATGGTACAAGCAAAACCTACAGTATTATAGAAATAATGCCGCACTCGTTGAAGCTTTCAAACAAAAGAAAGGACAGTTTCAGTTGGTGATTTTTGCCGGCACCTGGTGTCACGATTCACAACAGATAATACCCAAATATTTCTCTTGCTTGGAAGCGGCGGGCATACCCGATTCTGCGTTCACCATTATTGCTGCCGACCGTAATAAAACCACCGTTGGCAACTTGCATCAATTGTTTGGCGTTACGCTGGTGCCAACCGTTATTGTAATGAAAGAAGGCAAAGAAGTGGGCCGTATTTCCGAGTACGGTAAAACAGGCTTGCCAGATGCAGAGTTGGCCAGTATTATCGCCGCATTATAATCAATACCTTTTATCGTGGCTTTCTGATATCAGATTCTCCCGCCAATTCCAGATGATGCGTTTGCAATAAACTGATGAGTTTCAAATTGATTTGCTCTCTCAGTTTGAAAAAATCTTTAATAGCAACTCCCATATCCACAAAGTATTCGATGTGAATGATGTGTGCCGGACCGCCGGTATCACTCAGGTAAACATTACTATCCAAAATGTCGGGCTGATCTAACAGTTGTTCTACAGCTGCAATGTAGCCTGCAATATGTGCGGGTTCTGCTTTTAAATGCAGCTCCATTTTGTTGAACACATTGCGCTGCGTCCGCAGCGAGTGGTTGTCAAGTATTGAATCCACCATTTTTTTGTTGGGCACCGTTACAAACGTTTTTTCAGTAGTACGAATGCGGGTGCTACGCAAACCTATTTTTTCTACTGACCCGGTTACAGATTCCACCTTTACAAAATCGCCAATGGTGAAGGGTTTGTCGAAGAAAATAACAAACGAGGCAATGAGGTTTTCCAAACTTTCGCGAAAAGCCAATGCCAGTGCAGCACCCACAATACTGAGGCCTGTGAGCACATTGCTTAGGTTGAACCCGAATGAGAATTTGAGGATCATCAGCACACCCAAAATCCAAACGAGTACTTTCAGAAAGTCGCGGAAAAACATCACTAACTGGTCATCAGTACGGTCGGCGGTGAGGGCTGCTTTTTGCTGTAGCAAATGCGATACATACAAAATCATGCGGTTGCACAGCCATACAAAACTGCCAATGAGTACGCCACGGCCTATGGCTTCAATAATATCGTGGAAAGCCGCTTTGTAAATCGTAAACTTCAAGAGCTCTGGCATGGTGAGCCTGTGCATGGCAATGATGAATGCCAATACCAAAATGAATAAATCTAACGGCGCCAGTACCAAATCGTGAAAGCGTTTGCGATCGAAGAGGCGGTTTTTGTTGGCAATCATTTTGGCAATGAGCCAGGCAGCACCTTTCGATAACAATCTCCTGAAAATAGCTACACCTAAAATAATACCTGCAGAGATGAGATAGCTCCGCAGGCTATTGTCCAAAATCACCTGATTCAATACTTCTTGCATAGTGCTTATTCTAATGCTTGTGTGAGTGCATACGCATACAATTGATTGTTGCGCAGCACATATACTTTGTTTTGGTAAAAGCGAATTTTTTGGGCATCCCACCAGCCGGCGGGCAATTCCCATTTTTTTGTATCAATGCCATTGCTGCTTAGCCATGTTACTACATCTTCGTTGGTAGCCAGTAAGCCGCGGCCAAAGCCTTGCAGGTTTTTCCAACCCTTGTATAGCATGCGTTTTTGTACAGCACCGAAATAGTCACAAATCAGTAGTCCGTTATCGGCATCGTACGCATACAGGTTTCTATTGAAATCGGTCAATGTCTGCGGATGCGGTGGCATATCGTACAGTACCCGCATGTCTGGCGACTCCAGCAAAACCTTGCCTTCTTCGTTTATCTTTTTGATTTGTGCACTCAGGTCGTCGTATGCCCAAATATTATTGTCGTAGCTCTGTGCCACCGCATTGCATTGCAGCAGGCCAATGTTGCGTAAATCTATGCTCGTTTTCACTTGCAAAAAACGGTCGAGCAGCAGCAGGGTGCCAAAATCTTTGTACCACAAAATAATCCGCAGCGGGTTCGATACATCTATGCTGTGCAGCGTACCCACGGTTCTTACTTCATTGAAAGTGCCAACAGAATCGTAGCGGTTGTTGAGTTTTTTGATGCGCTGCTGGTCGTCTACCAAATACAGGTTGCCAAGGTTGTCTACTTCTACATTTGTCCATTTGCCGGCAAAGGTTTTTTCCAGTTGTACTTGCAGTTTGGTAATACCATTATTTGCATCTGGTATTGGTGCTACCTGCGTGTAGGATACAGCGCTTAAGCAACAGATAAATATGGTAAACAATAAACGCATCAACCTTCGTATTTGTGCAACTGCATTTGCTCGCCATCAAAAACAGCGTAGGTAAAATGAATAATCCAATCGCCGAGGTTTACATACCAGCTGTTATTGGGCAATGCATGTATGCCGGGTACGTGCCTGTGTCCGTAAACGAAATAATCAGCATGTTGTTGCTGCAACACTTCGCGGCTATGAATCATCAGCCATTCCTTATCGGGTCCCCAAAATTCTTTTTCATGGTCGGCCACTGCTTCGCGGCTTTTGCGACTAAAAAAATTGGCGAGGCCCATGCCAATAACGGGCGGTAGCATACCGAAAGCCCATTGGCATAAGGGGTTGCGGAAAATCTTTTTCAAAAACTTGTAACCATGGTCGCCCGGGCCAAGGCCATCGCCATGGGCGATGTACAATTGCTTGCCCGAAAACTCAAACCATTTTGGCCCAAAGTATACGGGTATGTTCAACTCTTCCTGAAAGTATGTTTTCATCCACATGTCGTGGTTGCCCACAAAAAAATGGATGGCAATGCCTTTGTCGGTAAGATCGGCGAGTTTGCCCAGGAGCCGCACATAGCCTTTGGGCACCACGTATTTGTATTCGTACCAAAAATCAAACAGGTCGCCAACAATAAATATGACGGCAGCTTCGTGTTCAATCTCATTGAGAAATCGAACGAGTTTGTTTTCCCGCTGGCGGCTGGCAGCAGCATTGGGTGCGCCCAAATGAAAATCAGAAAGAAAGAAAACCTTTTTGCCGGCGGGTAATTGCATGGCACAAATGTAGGCGGATGCCAGTAATTGGCATCCAGCGGCAGGGCTTTAAATGCAGTAAAGCGTTTTGTTTTGGCTACGCAAAACAGTACTTTCCTGCCTCATTTATTTCGATACGTTTTAATTCCGCCCTATGAAATGGCCACTCCTCATTACCGGAACCGTCATTAGCATCTTTGTCGCATTCCTGTTGTCAACATTCGGCTATCAAACGCAGCCGGCTTTTGTGTCTTATCAGGCATACCTGCAAAATAAAACAGCCATTGGCTGTGCCTCATCAGGAGATGCAAGCTTTGATTGGCGGGTGGATGAACCACAAATTCCTTTACTGCAAGGCTGGGGAAGCTTCCGTTGGCATGTGACTGCCGCCAACGATTCTGCGCAGGTGTATTTTAATCAGGGCATCAACATGTATTATAGTTTTCACATGATTGAAGCCAAAGCTTCGTTTGCCAAAGCCGCCCGGTTCGATCCGGATTGTGCCATGGCTTTCTGGGGGTTGGCCATGGCCTATGGGGTAAACTATAACTATGCAATGCTTCAAAATGCACCGGAGGCCATGGATGCTGTGCGCAAAGCCAGTGCTACTGTAAATAATGAAACTGCATTGGAGCAAGCACTTATAGCTACACTTACTGCCCGCTACAATGCAGATACCGCAGTGAGCAGAAGCCGGCAAAATGTTGACTACGAAAAGGCCATCAGGCGGGTATTGGATAAATATCCTGATGACGCCAATGTACATGCTTTGTATGCCGATGCATTGATGGTACAGCACCCATGGGATAAGTACGACATCAATGGAAGCCCCAAGCCATGGACACCTGCCATTGTAACGGTGCTTGAGCAGGGGCTGGCTAAACATCCGTCTCATCCAAGCCTCAATCATTTGTATATACATGCGATGGAAGGTGGTGTAAAAGCTACTGATGCTTTACCCAGTGCCTGGCGCCTCAGCACTATGATGCCAATGGTGAGCCATATGGTGCACATGCCTTCGCATATTTTCATTCGTACCGGCTATTATAAAGAAGGCATGCTGGTAAATGATTCTTCCGTCAATGGATTCAATGAATACTATGCGCAGTTTCCCGAGGTGGAGGGCGATGCTTATTTATACCTCATACACAATTTGCACATGAAAGCAGCATGCACCATGTATAGGGGCAATGCGCAAGATGCAGCTGCTGCGGCCAAGCAACTGCAGGAGGCAGTGCCTGGTAAGTATATGGAAATGGGTGGTGGCATGGGTAATTACATGCAGTATGCCTTCAGTACATCTATTATGGCGCAAGTGCGTTTTGGGCATTGGGATAGCTTGCTGGATGCACCACGCATCCATCCGCAATTGAAGTATGCCTGGGCTATACAAAGTTTTGGCAAAGGCATGGCCTGGTTGAAAAAAGGCAATACTGTAAAAGCAACGGATATGCTTTCGGATTTGAAAAGTTTGAGCAACGATGCATCGTTGCAGGAGCAGTTTGAAACCATTAACCCTGCTATCAAAGCTTTGGGTATTATGACTGCAATATTGGAAGGCAGCATCGCCTGGCAAAACCAGGAGCTGGATGAGGCGATTGCTTTGTTTGAAGAAGCTGTGAAACGGGAAGACGGGCTGATGTATCAAGAACCAAGGGATTGGCTGTTGCCGGGGAGGCATTATTTGGGGGCTGCGTTATTAGCGAAGCGGCAGTTTGCCCGAGCAGCTTTAGTCTATCAACAAGAACTCATCATCAATCCAAAAAACGTGTGGAGCCTGTATGGATTGTACAAAGCACAATCTTTCTTGGGCAAAGCGAAGGGAGCTGCACAAACAAAACTGCAATTGCAGCAAGCCGCAAAAGATGCAGATGTTGAACTAAAAAGCTCTGTAATGTAGGGCAGGCTAATTTTTGTTATCGATGTTTTTCTTGCTGGTATTGCAACACATCGCCAGAAGGAATGATGGGTTTGCCTTCAATAGATCGGGCATACCAATACACCCATGCGTTCGTGGTTTGTCCGCCTTCGAGGTATACCGTCACTAAATCTCTGCGATAGAGGGGGCCTCCATCGTCTTCGTTGTCGTGTATGCCTTCGTAATCATCCAGCTGGGCCATAGCGTAGCCAAATTCATCCACATTTTTGATGCTGTATAATTCACCTACGATGTAAGCTTCTTCTTGGCAAGGAAGTGCAGCGGGGTATTCACCTAAATCGTAGAGTTTGCCGTTTATTTTCCCGGCACGTTCCCAGTTGAAATAGCGACTCATCCATTCGTATGCAGGGCTGTTAAACCCTTTGCGCAGCGAACCGTATACAAACAATTGAAAACATGTTTCGGGCTTACTCATATAATCCTCATTAGTGTTGGCTAAAGGTCACAAAGTATACCCAATCTACCATAACGATTCAGTTAAAAAGCAGAATACTTCTTTTGGGCCATGTACACCGGTAACCAATGTCTTTTCGATATCGGCAGTGCGGCTGGGGCCACTGGCGAGTGTTATAAATGAAGGTAAATGTTGGCCATACTTTTGTTGCAATAGCTGCATGGCATCGGCAATATCGTACACCAATTGCTGCTCTGCGGCCAGGCAAATATGTATGGGGGCATACACGCTGGTGGTTCGGCCCGATGATGCGGTGCTGCTGAGTAACAAGCTGCCTGTACGGGCTACCAATGCTTCGGCACCAGTAATGCTGGCATGGCAGTCGGCCAGGGTTGGGTGCCAGCCCTTGTTCCATCCGGCGGACTCAAGCATGGTTCTAATTACAGCATTACTGCAATACCACTTTTGAATGGCTTTTTTTTCTGCCAGCATGTTGAGTTGTGCCACACATTCTGCTATGTCTGTACAATAAGCAAACTGCCCTTGTATTTGTGTAAACTGTTCGGCAAACAGGATGGCTAAATCTGCATCGGCCTGCGGAGGCAATACGGCTTCTGCAGATAACTGTGTATGTTCTGGAAACGGAACAGGCACTGAACTTGTCAGTGCCTGTTTTATCTTTTGAAGTATTCGGTCTTTAGCGTTGTCAGGCATGGCCCAAAAATACGCTGGTCTACGCCTCTGGCAAAATTGCTGTAGCAGTCTCTGTGCCGGGCTGAGCAGCGCTGGCATTATCGGCTACTTCGGCTGCAGTGTGTGGCGCAGGCACTTCATCTATAATGTGTACGTGGCCTTTTACTTCAAACGGACGCTTGCCAATCAATTCTTCTACATCGCTTTGGAAAAGCACTTCTTTATCCAGCAAGGCTTTTGCCAGCTTGGCTACATCGCCTTTCTTTTCTGTCAGCAACTTCAATGTACGCTTGTAAGCATCGTCAATAATGCCACGTACTTCCTCGTCAATGATTTTACCTGTTTCCTCGCTGTAAGGCTTGGTAAAGGTTTGATCGCTGTTGGGGTCGTAATAGCTTACGTTGCCTACTTTTTCGTTCATACCATATACCGTAACCATCCCGTATGCAGTTTTGGTGATTTGCTGCAAATCGTTGCTGGCACCGGTAGATATTTTACCGAAGAAAATTTCTTCGGCCGCCCGGCCGCCAAGCGTCATACAAATCTGATCCATCAGCTGGTCGGTATTGTACAGGTACTGCTCTTTGGGGGTGTATTGTGCGTAGCCAAGCGCTGCGGTGCCACGTGGTACAATGGTTACTTTCAACAGCGGATAAGCATGCTCCAGGTACCAGCCGCAAATAGCGTGGCCGGCTTCGTGGTAAGCAATGATTTCTTTTTCCTCGGGGCTGATGAGTTTATTTTTCTTTTCCAAACCACCAATCACACGGTCAATAGCATCCTGAAAGTCGCTCATGTCTACGGCGTCTTTGCCTTTCCGGGCTGCAATCAGCGCTGCTTCGTTGCATACGTTGGCAATATCGGCACCGGCAAAACCTGGTGTTTGCTCTGCCAGCTTATGAATGTCAAGCGTGGTAGAAACCTTGATGGGCTTGAGGTGTACTTTAAAAATTTGCTCACGGCCGGTTACATCGGGCCGGTCGATGCTTATTTGGCGGTCGAAACGACCGGGGCGCAGCAAGGCGCTGTCCAACACATCGGGGCGGTTGGTAGCAGCCAAAATGATGATGCCGGTGTCGCCACCAAAGCCGTCCATTTCTACCAGCAATTGGTTCAGGGTGTTTTCCCGTTCGTCGTTGCTCATGATGGCATTGCGGCCACGGGCACGGCCAATGGCATCAATTTCATCAATAAAAATGATACATGGAGCTTTTTCACGGGCCTGCTTAAACAGGTCACGTACACGGCTGGCACCTACGCCTACAAACATTTCTACAAAGTCGCTACCGCTAAGGCTGAAAAAAGGCACTTTGGCTTCACCGGCCATGGCTTTGGCCAGCAATGTTTTACCGGTACCCGGAGGGCCAACCAGCAAAGCGCCTTTAGGTATTTTACCACCCAGTGCGGTATACTTTTTGGGTTGTTTCAAAAAGTCTACAATCTCCATTACTTCCACCTTGGCTTCGTCGAGGCCTGCTACGTCGGCAAAAGTGATGTTCACCTTCACGTCTTTATCAAACAGCTGGGCTTTGCTTTTACCAATGTTGAATATACCGCCGGCACCACCGGCACCGCCAGCACCACCGCCCATTTTGCGCATCATCAGCACAAAAAACAAAACCAGCATACCAATGGTAAGCAAGGTTTGCATAATGGGGCCTACCCACTCAGCTTCGTCATCTACCCTTGCATTCAGCGAGGGCAGGTTGTTGGCTATTTGGTACTGGCGAAGTTCTTCGTTCCAGCTTTTCCAGTCGGTTATTTTAAATTCGAAATGCGGCCCTTTTTGGTTGGGTACGGCAAATCCTTTTTTAAACTTGCTGGTGTAATACTCCTTTTGCAAGCTGGCCGGTTTTATGAAAATGCGAATCAATTGCTTGTTTCGTATTTCCGTAATGGCTTCTACATCGCCCGGCTTGTACATTTCTTCCAGAAAGGTCTTCTTGTCGGTCACCAGTGCATCGGTGCCGGAGCTGAAATATTGAAAACCGAGGAGGATGACAATGACAACGGCATAGAGCCAATACAAGTTGAACCGGGAGCCTCTTTTACCGGGTTTATCGTCGCCGCCTGAATTTCTCAGGAAGGGAGGTTTGCTATTTTGAGGTTTTTCTTCTGGTAACATAAATATTGAGCTGCGTCTTGTTTATAATGTACGGTCGACTAAAAGGTTTGTGCGGATAATTTAAAAATATATAAAAGCGGTGGGCTTTATCAAGAAGGATGGTGCAATTGAGCGGGTGCATCGCTCCACATTTCTTCCAGTTGGTAAAAGGCCCTTGTTTCGGGCTGCATAATGTGTATCACTACGTTTACATAATCTACCAACACCCATTTGGCATGCTGAAAACCTTCTTGCCGGTAAGGAAATTCGCCGGTGGCTTCCTGCACTTTGTGCTCAATGCTATCTGCAATGGCTTTTACCTGGGTGCTGCTGCTGGCCTGGCAAATGATGAAAAAGTCGGCTACCGACTCTTGAATTTTGCGCAGGTCGAGGGAAATCACTTCTTCGCCTTTCTTGTCGAAGATGCCTTCGATAATGCTTTTGAATAATTTGGATTGACGGGAGATGCGCTGCTGAGAGCGGATGCCGGCTTGTGGAGGTTGTGCTACGTTCTTCAATGCGGGATGCTTTATAAGCGGTATTTTTTGCTGTTGCAATATCGCAGGTTTCTATGAGAAGCTTCTGCTAATTTCGCCTCAAAATTAGCCAAAGGCGGCATGAACTTACCAACCATCGGGCATTCTTTCGAAGTTTTTGACAGTATTGATAGCACCAACATGTATGCCATGCAATGCATACGTGAAGGAATGGCTGTTCATGGTGCTGTTTATTTTGCCCATGAGCAAACCCAGGGGCGTGGCCAATGGGGTAAAAAATGGTGGTCGGAGCCGGGCGAAAACATACAAATGACCATGGTGTTGCAACCGCTACAACTGGCTCCCAGTCAGTATTTCAGGCTTAGTGCAGCCATTGCCGCAGGGGTGCATGATTTTCTGCATCACCATGCCGCAGGCGGCTGGAATATTAAGTGGCCCAACGATTTGTATTGGGGTGACAGAAAGGCAGGTGGCATACTTATAGAAAATGTGGTGCAACAAAACCAGTGGCGATGGGCCATTGCCGGTGTTGGTGTAAATGTCAACTCTACGCAATTTGATCCGATGTTGCCCAATCCAACCTCGCTGAGCTTGGTGGCGGGCCGCAGGTTTAATGCGGAGCTATTAGGCCGCAGCCTTTGCGTATTTGTAAACAAACGCTGGCTGCAGCTGATGCAGCCAGGTGGCTGGCCCGAAATACTGGCCGATTACAACCGGGTGTTGTTTGGTGCCGGCAGTTTGCAAAAGCTGCGCCGCCAAAATAGTGCGGCGCATTACCGAATCGTGGGTGTAGATGAACAGGGCCAATTGTTGGCAGGTGAAAATGGAGAGTACCATTTTCAACATGGCGAAGTGGAATGGCTGCTGGGCGATTAAGGTGCCTGCTCTGCCGCCCGGGCTTCTACTTCAAAGCGGTTGTTGTGATAGCCTTTTTTTATCCATTCAAATAAATAGAGGAACAGAAATTTTACCACGCCGTAGCGTTGGTATTGGGCCACATGTGCCAGCTCATGTTTTACCCATGCTGGCTGCTGCAAAAAATCTGCTTTGGAAACACCCCACAAATAAATGTGCCTGCCTATAACCATGGCTACCCGCTGGCTACCCATTTTGAGTGCAGCCATTTTGGCGAGCCAGGCATTTTCTACCACAATTACATGAGGAGGCAACATGTTACAAAGTAACAGCGTCGAACTATAAGCCGGACCAGCTATTACAACCCAAAACCCGCCAGCACTTCTGCCGCATGATCTTTGGCATTGGGCTTGCTAATGATGTGGCGAATGATGCCTTTTTCATCAATCAAAAAGGTGGTGCGGTGAATGCCATCGTACACTTTGCCCATAAACTTTTTTTCGCCCCATACGCCAAAGGCTTGCACAATGGTTTGGTCTTCGTCGGCAATGAGCGGAAAGGGCAGGTCGAATTTGGATTCAAATTTCTTGTGGCTTTTTACACTGTCGGTGCTGATGCCCACAATTTGGATACCCGCTTTTTGTAATGCAGCATAATTGTCTCTCAGGTTGCAGGCTTGTGTGGTGCAGGTGGGCGTATTGTCTTTAGGGTAAAAATAGATGGCCAGTTTCTTGCCTTTAAAATCCTTGAGAGCAACCATTTTTCCATTTTGATCGGGTCCGGAAAACGCCGGCGCCTTAATGCCTGTAGTCAACATGTGCAAGTATTTGTTTATATAACAACGGTATAAATCATTTGTTTGCAACCCAATAGTGGCGCAGTACGGGGCAAAGATGTGTGCCGCAGATGGAACAGATTGGAAATTTTTGCCCCAAGCCTGCTGCGGGCTTACTACATTTGCCGCCAAAACGCACAAGCAAGCAGCATGCCCAGAGATCATTCTATCAAATCGGTACTCATTATTGGTTCTGGTCCCATCATTATTGGCCAGGCCTGCGAATTTGACTACAGCGGCACTCAGGCGGCCCGAAGCCTTCGGGAAGAAGGCATCAAAGTCATCCTCATCAACAGCAACCCTGCCACCATCATGACAGATCCAATGATGGCCGACAGGGTTTATTTATTGCCGCTGACGGTGGAAAGCATTGAGCAGATTCTGCAGGAAAATGATATTGATGCCGTACTGCCTACCATGGGTGGTCAAACAGCCCTCAACCTGGCCAAAGAAGCCGAAGAGCTGGGCATTTGGAAACAATACAATGTTCGCCTGATTGGGGTAGACATCAAAGCCATTGATAAAGCTGAAGACCGCGAACAGTTCCGCCAGTGGATGATTCGCCTGGGCGTACCTGTAGCGCCTGCCAAAACCGCCAATAGCTTTTTGGAAGGCAAAGAATTTGCGCAGGAAATTGGTTTCCCGTTGGTGATTCGTCCTTCATTTACCTTGGGTGGTACAGGCGGTGGTTTTGTACATGGCAAAGACGATTTGGATGAAGCCCTCAACCGCGGCCTTACTGCTTCGCCCATACACGAAGTGCTGGTAGAAAAAGCCGTACTCGGTTGGAAAGAATTTGAACTGGAACTCCTTCGTGATAATGCCGACAACGTAGTGATTATTTGTACGGTAGAAAACTTTGACCCCATGGGGGTACATACCGGCGACAGCATTACCGTGGCTCCGGCCATGACGCTGAGCGATACGGCCTTCCAACTGATGCGCAACACGGCCATCATGATGATGCGTGACCTTGGCAACTTTGCCGGCGGTTGCAACGTGCAGTTCTCCCTCAATCCGGAAACAGAAGAAATCATTGCCATCGAAATTAACCCACGGGTGAGCCGTTCATCGGCACTTGCATCTAAAGCAACGGGTTATCCCATTGCCAAAATTGCTGCCAAGCTGGCCATTGGTTACAACCTCGATGAACTGAAAAACCAGATTACCGGCAGCACCAGTGCTTACTTTGAGCCGGCGCTGGACTATGTGATTGTAAAAATACCCCGCTGGAACTTCGATAAGTTTAAGGGTGCAGATGACACACTCGGCTTACAAATGAAGAGTGTGGGTGAAGTAATGGCCATTGGCCGCAGCTTTAATGAAGCGGTGCAAAAAGCGTGTCAGAGCCTGGAGAACGAAGCCGTTGGTTTGGGCTACTATGGCAAAAGCCTGATGCATGCCGAAGAATTGCTGGAATACATCAAAACGCCGAAATGGGATCGCATTTTCCGCATTAAAGATGCGCTGATGGCAGGTGTATCGGTAAAAAGTGTGGTGCAGGCTACCAAAATAGATCGCTGGTTTATTTACCAAATCCGTGAGCTGTGCAAGCTGGAGCAAAAAATTGCGAAATACACCATTGATACCATTCCGCAAGACTTGATGAAGGAAGTAAAACGCCAGGGCTTTAGCGATGAGCAAATTGCCCGCATCATGCGCAACTGCACTGCCGATCAGGTGTATGAAAAAAGAAAAGCATGGGGTATTACCCGTGTGTACAAACTGGTAGATACCTGTAGCGCTGAGTTTGAGGCCAAAACGCCTTACTACTACAGCACTTTCGAAGGATAACGTTCTTGTATTTTTGCACTTCAGGCCGGGCCTTTGCCCGGCCTGTTTTATTTCTTGAAACAGCTGAGAAAGTAAAACTACAGTTGTTTTTTTCGTGTATAAAAAATAGCACCAGCAATACTGTCGCTAACGGTGTAGTGCTGTTGCACATATGCTGCAATGGCCGGTATCGACAACAGATGCGATTGCTTAAACTGGAACCGGTGCGGATCGGGTCCGCCGGTGTTGTCAACTATCAACGGCGTTTGTCTTTTTTCCAAATCGTAAATAAACTCAGCTACCCGTTTTGGTTGCAAAGGCCCTTTTTGAATAATCCACCAACTGTCTGCCAGTCTTGCACCCATTGGACGTGGAGCCTGCACATAATAGCGATCGGCGTGACCCCATACCACCATAGGTTCATTTTCATCAATCTGTGCACGTATGCCTTGCAGTATTTGTTCATCTGCTGCCAAATGATCAGTGTTGGCTTGTTTGCGCCACATTTGGTTGACCATTACTTGCCCAATGATGATCAGTGTTGCGCCTGCCAACAACCACTTTCGTTGTTCTTGAGTAATGGCAGCTATCAGCAAGAGCGGTGGAATCCAGATGTAAAAAAGGTAGTGCGGTGTGTTCCATCCACTTTGGATAACAGCGTAAAAATTAGCCAATAAAAAGAGTAGTAAAAACCATTGTGGCACATTACTGAATGCTTTTCGTTTTGCTTGTAGTATAGCTATGGCGAGCATGCCAAATGCACCTGCAATCAATATTGCCGAATCAGTAGTACGTAATAAGAAGCTGAATACTCTACGTGGTGAATACCGGTGCCAGTAGCTATCGCCTGCATAGTCTTCGGTGTATGCGTAAAAGAAATAGTTGTTGAAATAATCGTTCATGAAATCGGCCCACAAACCCCGCTGCCAAAAAAAGAAAGCTACCAATGCTACGGGTAATAATGCTGTTGCAGCAATCAATATGAGTTGTTGCCATTGCTTGCGGAAAAGAAATAAGGCACAGGTAGCAACACCAATAAGCATACCTGCGGGTGCGTTTTGAAACTTGAACAACGGCAAACTGCCCAGCAATATTCCCAACAAGACTGTATGATAACGTTTAACGGATTGCTGCCAAATGTCATGCAGCAGATGCAGGCAATACATTGTAATCAACAGTGACGGAGCCTGACAATTGTAGCTGGTATAATCAATGATACTAACGGTGGCGAGTGTGGCAAACAAGATGCAGCTCAATTGCCAGGCTTGCAATGCATTTGTCAATTTAGCCATCAATGATGCGGCTATTGCAAATGCACCAGCGTACATGAGTATGCCTGCTACATCGGCCCACACATACGTGAGTGGCATGCCTATTTTGTGCAGCAATACAAGAGGCAATACCGTCAGCGGCCGGCCTTCATTGGTAGTAAGCAATGACCAAACCGGATCGGACAATTTGCTTACAGTTTGTGCGGATGCCAACCAAATAGATGCATCTGGCCCTGTTTCAATTGTAGCGATATAGCACAACCGAAAAATGAGCAATAGCAAGGTGTTGCCCAACAAGGCTACAGAAAGTCGAATGCGTTGTGAATGCAATAGCCAGCCAACAAGACCAAAGCCTGCAAGCAACAATATTCCGGTAAGTAAGTGTAGTAGCATGCCTAAGGTTTGTGTTGTAATACTGTAAAAACACTGGTACCCCAAGGAGGATTGCGCAGCCATTTGCGTTCAAACTGCAGCAGTGAGAAACAGCAGTTGTTTACAGCAGTAGCTGGCATGGCAATATCAGACTGGATGTGATCGGCTGATTTGATGCCTGTATGGTGTAGCAATAATTTCCACTTGCGAATGGTCCATACCAATGGTGAAAGCAAGAAATTCCAATAGCGGTTTTCCAATACTTGTAGGTCGGCATTCGCTGCATATTGCTGAAAGTCTTTCGCTGTAAAACGTTTGATGACACCCACGTGGTAGTCGTGTGTGCCTTTAAATGCTTTAAAAGCATTGTTGTTGGTGATGATGATGCCACCAGGCTTTAATAAGCCAGCAAACTGTTGCAATACCGAAACAATCTCTTCATCAATTAAATACGTGAATACATCCATGCAGCAAATCACATCGAACTGTCGACCATAAAAATGCTGTCCCACTTCTTGTAGGTAGCCAAACACAATATTGGGCAATCCTGTTTTTTCACGGGCAAAGTTCACAGCGTCTGAAGAGGCGTCTAACGCATGCAGATTGTTGTACTGTTGTTGCTGCAGCTTTACCAACAGTCCTCCTGTGCCACAGCCTGCATCTAAAATATCAATGTTTTTTTGCTGCAAGAAGTAATGCTCAATGCTGTGCAGCACTTGTTGATGCAAGTGTTTGTACCACCAGAAATTCGTTTCTGATTCATGCATCAACGCATACTCATGCTTCTTGCCGATCATCCTTTCCGCTTTGTTGCTTAATTACATACTGTGGCCAGCCATTTTGTGTCATCATGATTTTACCCAGGTATTCGCCCAGCAAACCCATCGCAAAAAACTGCAGGCCCATTACCAGCACCAGCGTAATCCAAACAATATGTTCTGCTTTGTAATATTCTTCAAAAAACCAAAGCAGGATGGTTTCAAACACAACGGCCAATAAGCCGAGTGCAATAAACAACCAGCCCGACATGAATAAAATACGTAACGGACGCGGACTGCAGATGATGAACATATTGAGAAACAACGATACCAATCGGCGGATGCTGTAGTTGCTTTTGCCTTCTTTTCTTTTTTGATGATCGACCAGTTGACTGTCAACGTTGCGGGTGACTGCAAAAATGAGTCCGTCAATAAAAGGGTACGGCCCTTTGTAGCGAATGATTTCATCAATCACCGGGCGGCTGATGACCTTGAAGCTGGAGAGATACAAATGCTTCGGTTTGTCCATCAGTTGGCTGATGAGCCAGTTGAACAACCGGCTCCCCATATTGCGAAAGTGGGAATGTTCTTTTTTGCCATAGTTGGCATATACCACATCCAAATCGTCTTGCTGTGCTTTTTGCAAGAGCTTTAAAATTTCAGTGGGTGGGTTCTGAAAATCATCATCAATAATAGTGGCATAATCGCCTTTGCAATGATTAAGGCCACACATCACGGTATTGAACTCTCCAAAATTTCTACGCAAAGAAATGGCTTGCACATTGGGGTATTGCTTCGCCAGTTGCATAATGATTTTTCCACTGCGGTCGCGGCTGCCATCATTTACCAGTACAATTTCAAATGAGGTATGGTGAATTGATGATTGCAGCAAATCCACCAGCGGACCAATGGTATGCTCACTATTGTAAACAGGAATAATAACGGATAACAGCATGCAGCAAATGGGCTGGGGTAAGGCAGCAGAGCAAATATAGTTGTGGCTTTCCATCCATCAGAAATCAGGCAATCAACATTCCACAGCAATCAATAAAAAAGCCACCCAAGGGGCGGCTTTTTTTGCTTACTGCAGTATAAATAGCGTAACGGAAGCTTATTGACGAGGACGAACCATTGGCGGCCGGCCCATACCCGGGCGTTCACCCGCTTCACGACGGCGCTGTAATTCTTTGCGCAGCATATCGCCCCAGGTACGTTCGGCCCGTATCAGTCGATCAAATTTTTGTTCGCTGATGCATTTGGTAAACTCAGGTTTGTACTGCTTGCGCATGTTCAGCAGTTTTTCTTCCCAATCCAGCTCAGAGCCTTTCTTATCGCGGTGCTCCTGCATCATGCGGCGCAGGTCGCCCTGATATTTGTTGTATACCGGCCAAAACTTTTCGGCTTCGGTAGGAGTGAGCTCCAGCTGCTTGCTGATGAAGGCAATGCGCAATGCTTCCAGCGCATCCTCTTTTTTATCCTGTGCCTGCGCTACAAAGCCCAAGCCCAGCATCCATACGAATAACAAAATCTTTTTCATGACTATGCGTAGAGTTGAACCATTAAATATTTTTTTGGGTAACAGGTATTTTATCGAGTTGATCACTGATGGCTTCGGTGGTTACTGATTGTAAGGCTTGCTCAAAGTTGTCGGTTTCGAGCAGGTAAGCGGCTTGTGTGTGGCTGCTGGTATGTTCTGTTTCTGCAAATGCTGATTCGAGTGTACTGGCATCCAGATTGGCCAATTGCAGGCTGATTTCTTGTGGAATAGCCACGGTATCTGCAGCCAGCGTTGCTACATCCAGGCCTGTGCTGTTGGCTTGCTTGTTATCGTTGCTGAGTTGCCAGATACTGAATCCGCCAATGAGCAACACAGCTGCTACGGCCATACGCCACCACATTTTTTTACTGCTCATGCTTACCACTTTGGCGGGCTGGGGCAGGGCAGGAGTAAGCTGCTCAAAATAACCGGCAGGTACATGGTACGGCATTTCCTTAGAGATGCCTGCGAGTGTGGGAGCAATATCGGCCAGTTCGTGGCTGCTGTTTTGCTTACGAATGAGCTGCAGCATATTGTCGGCAAAATTGTCGAAGTAGCCTTCGGGTACAGTGCCGGTTTGTGGGGAGGGCGTTACTTCTATCAGCATGCGGTCGGCCAGATACTCAAAGTAGCCTTCGGGTACGGCGTAGGGCATGCGGCGGGTAATACCAGCCAGTGTGGGAGCAATGCTTTGCAATTCGGTTACTATGTTGGGGTCGGTGGTCATTTTACTATCTATCAGACGGTTGTTTTGTTAATTGGTTTAACAGCTCAGGCGTGTTTTAAAATGTATTCTTCAATTTTTTTAGCGGCATGGTGGTAGCTGGCTTTTAATGCACCGGTAGTGGTGCCCAGCATCTTGCTCATTTCTTCGTAAGGCATTTCATCGTAGTAGCGCAGGTTAAATACCAACCGTTGTTTTTCGGGCAATTGGTTGATGGCCAATTGCAGGCGCCATTCCAACCGGGTGCTGTCAAAATGTTTGTCGGCCTTGATGCTGTTTTCAAAGTCGTAGCTGCTTTCCTCATCGCTGAGGCTTACAGCGGCGGTCTTGCGTTTTTTCTGCTCCAAAAAGCTGATGCTTTCATTGGTGGCAATGCGGTACAACCAGGTGTACAACTGGCTGTCTTCCCGAAAATTGGCCAGGGCATTCCACACTTTTACAAACACATTTTGCAGCACGTCGTTGGTGTCTTCGTGCTCTATCACCATGCGGCGAATGTGCCAGTAGAGCTTCTCCTGGTATTTTTTGATGATGGCAGTATATGCCCGTTCCCGCAGGGCGGGTTCGGCAAACTGCGCCAGTAATGTTTTGTCGTCGAGGTGCATGCAGCAGGGGGGATATGGTCAAAAATACAATGCTATGACCGGAAGTGACAGGGATGGTTTAATACGGGTTGATTGAAAACAAGAGCGGCGATTACTTGCTACAGTAATCGCCGCCGATGTATATGTCACGTGGTTTAAGCCACTTCTTCTATCAGTTGCTGGTTGCCCAAGGTTTGTTTTTTGCGTTTCAGCCGATGAATTTCAAACTCATCGTCAAAGTAGTCATACACATTTTCGCCAAAAATTCGGCTGAGTGCTTTGCAATGTCTTACCGTAAGCTCGGTGAGGTTGTTTTCAATTTTGCTGTAAGCGGCCTGCGAAATACCCATTTCCATGGCCACAGCATCTTGTTTCATCCCCTTTTTTTCTCTCAGTTGTTTGATGATTCCTCCTGGCATGGCGTAGAGTTTTAGCTATAACCGCAAAATCTCCAAAATGTTTCAACAAACCTGATTGAAAATGCAAAATTGTTGCAAAGATTATTTACGGGCAATGGCTTTTTTAGCGGCAGCTACAATGTTGGGCGCATCCAAACCATATTTTTTCAGTAGGTCGGCCGGTTTTCCGCTTTCGCCAAAGGTGTCGTTGGTGCCTACAAACTCAATAGGCACGGGCTTGTTGCGGGCAGCTACCTGTGCTACGCTGTCGCCCAGTCCACCGAGTACGTTGTGCTCTTCGGCAGTTACAGCACAGCCGGTTTTGCTGATGCTGGCAATAATGGCTTCGCTATCCAACGGCTTGATGGTATGAATATTAATTACTTCTGCTGCAATGCCTTCGGCTTGCAGCGTACGGGCAGCTTCAATAGCTTTCCATACAAGGTGGCCGCATGCAAAAATGGAAACATCGGTACCTTCTGCCAGCAGTTGGGCTTTGCCAATTACAAAATCGCTGCCGTCTTCGGCAGTAAAGTTGGGCCACTTGGGGCGGCCAAAACGCAGGTACACAGGCCCTTCGTAGTCGGCAATGGCCATGGTAGCGGCCTTTGTTTGGTTAAAGTCGCAGGGCACAATCACGGTCATTCCCGGCAGCATTTTCATCAGGCCAATGTCCTCCAGAATTTGGTGGGTGGCACCATCTTCACCCAGTGTAAGACCAGCATGGCTGGCACAAATTTTTACGTTCTTATGGCTGTAGGCAATGCTCTGGCGAATTTGATCGTATACACGGCCGGTGCTAAAGTTGGCAAACGTAGTGGTGTATGGAATGTAGCCGCCAATGGTGAGGCCGGCAGCAATGCCCATCATGTTGGCTTCGGCAATGCCCACTTGTACAAAACGCTCCGGAAAGTCCTTGATGAATGGGCCGAGCTTCAAAGAACCGGCCAGGTCAGCCGTAAGGGCTACCACTTTGGGGTTGCGTTTTCCGGCTTCGTAAATGCCTTCTCCAAAACCACCGCGGGTTTCTTTTTCATTTTGTACTACTATATCAGATAACTGGGGCATGGCTGAAAATTTTGTGCCGCGAAAATAGTTGTAAACCTGCAAGCAGGGCTTAAAAAAATCCCGTTCTGCTGTTGAAAAAAACAAGGCCCTGCCGATGCAAACATCTACAGGGCCTTCTATAGTGCTACACAACAATTCGTTAGTTCAAAAAAGCTTGCTGCAAGCCTTGCAGGGCTTCATCTTCCCGTATGCGGAGCTCCCATTTCCAGGCACTGCTCATCATATCCTCAAGGTTGTACTGGCATTGCCAGCCCAGCTCATTCACAGCTTTTTCATTGTTGGCATAAATGGCTACAATATCGCCGGGCCTGCGTGGCCCCACTTGGTAGTTGAGGGCAACACCACTTACTTTTTCAAATGCCTTGATGGCTTCCAGCACGGTTACGCCATTGCCTGTGCCAAGGTTGAAAATGTCTATTTGTTTAGTGCTTTCACCGTTCATCAGCCGCTGCACTGCCAGGGTATGTGCATGCGAAATATCGCAGATATGAATGTAGTCGCGGATGCAGCTGCCATCACGGGTGTCGTAGTCAGACCCGTACACCTGCATCATAGGCAGTTTGCCAATAGCCGTTTGGGTAATGGCCGGCACTAGGTTGGCCGGTTTGCCCAATGGAAGCTCACCAATCAGGGCTGTGGGGTGAGCACCTACAGGATTGAAATAGCGGAGCAAAATGCATTTGGTAGTGCCCAGTTTGGCTACTTCGGCAATCATTTGTTCGCCCATTTGCTTGGTAAGGCCATAGGGGCTTTCGGCAGGTTTTACAGGCGATTGCTCCGTAACCGGAATGCTATCGGGGCTGCCATACACGGTACAAGAAGAGGAAAATACAAAATGACCTATGGCAAACTCACGGGTGCACTTCAGCAGGTTGATGAGTGAAATGAGGTTGTTTTCAAAATACATCAATGGCTTTTCTACCGACTCACCCACCGCTTTGTAGGCCGCAAAATGAATGATGGCAGCCACGTCGGGGTTTTCTTCAAACACAGCCCTGGTTTCATCAAAACTGCAGAGGTCTACTTTATAGTTTTTGATTTTGCGGCCGGTAATTTTTTCTACGCCTTCCAGCAGGTAAGTAGTGCTGCGGCTGTTATCGTCAATAGAAATTACGTCAAATCCGTTTTCTACTAAATCTACAATGGTGTGGGAGCCGATGAAGCCACAACCACCGGTTACAAGAATTTTTGGCATGCAACAAAGTTAATAGTTGCACACGGGCTATCCATGCAAAAAATGCGACCCGTTTGAGTCGCATTTTATTGCTATACACAATTGTGTATGTAGAAAAAAACAATTAAGAACCGTAGTAAAAACGGACGAGGTAATAAACTCCGGCTGCCAGTGCAGCACTTACTGGTATCGTCAATATCCATGCCCACAGCAGGTTGAGCGTTACGCCCCAGCGTACAGCACTCAAACGCTTGGTAGCACCTACGCCTATAATAGAACCAGTAATGGTATGCGTGGTAGAAACCGGAATTTTTAATGCCTCTGTAACGAAGAGAGTAATGGCACCGGCCGTTTCGGCTGCTACCCCTTCAAACGGGGTAACCTTTGTAATGCGGGTGCCCATGGTTTTTACAATTTTCCAACCGCCACTCATGGTGCCAATGCCAATGGCTGCATAACAGGCGAGTGGTACCCAAACCGGCATTTCATCAAAGCCGGCAATGTTGCCGTTGGCAATGAGAGCCGCGGTAATGATACCCATTACTTTTTGCGCATCATTGCCACCGTGGCCAATGCTGAATGCCGCTGATGAAACCAGCTGCAACCGCTTAAACCATTGGTTGCTGCGGGCAGCATTCAATGTGCTCAGGAAGAAAGTAAACACAGCCATTACTATCAAAATGAACGCCAGCAAAATCCATTTGAAATTGGAGCCATGAAAAATCACTTTCAGCGCATGGCTTTCGAAGTGGGTTTTCAGTTTGGCAGGATCGGTTACCAGGTTGAAGTACAAAAACAAGGCAACCAAACCAATAACCACCAGTGAAATAATTTTTGGTGCAGGGCCTTTGCGAAATGAATTGATGAACCACAGCGATATGATAAAGGCCATGAGCATACCAACCATGGGCGCCAGTACAATAAAGCTGGCAATCTCCATTACTTTTTCGCTGTTTACCGAGCCAAAGCCGGCATGGGCTATGGCTGCGCCGGCAAAGCCTCCAATCAATGTATGCGAAGAGGAAGAAGGAATGCCAAACCACCAGGTAAAGAGGTTCCAGGCAATGGCTGCCAGCAAACCACTGAAAATAACCGGGAGGGTAATGAATTCTTCGTGTACGGTTTTGGCAATGGTGTTGGCTACGCCGTGGTCTTTAAAAATAAAGAAGGCCAAAAAGTTGAATACCGCCGCCCACACCACCGCCTGAAAAGGCGTTAGTACTTTTGTAGAAACGATGGTAGCAATGGAGTTGGCAGCATCATGAAAACCATTGATGTAATCAAAAATGAGTGCCAGTGCTATAATGACAACCAGAAAAGTCATACGCAGAATTGTGAATGATAAGGATTCGGGATGAAGAACCGCTTGGGCAGGCTTTAGGCGTACTTAATGATGATGGATTCAATCACATTGCCGGCGTCTTCAAACTTATCGGTCACCAGTTCCAGCACCTGATAAATTTCCCGCTTCTTAATCACTTCTTTGGCATCTGGCTCTGTTGCAAACAGGCGTTCAATGCTCAGATCAAACACATCGTCGGCCTGATTTTCGATGCTGTTTACCCGCACCAGTGCATCGGTAATACTGCGTACATTTTTCATGTTGCGTAGTTCTTTTACCGCTGTTTGTACTTGTATACAACCTTGCTCAATGAGGTCAGCAAATTTGGAGATGCCAATATCGTTAGGGTTTACCCGGTAGAAGTTTATTTTTTTGGCAGAAGCGTAGATGTAATCTGCAATATCATCGAGGGCAGACGCCAGGTAGTGAATGTCTTCGCGGTCGAACGGTGTAATAAAATTGCGGCCGAGTTCGGTAAAAATGCGGTGGGTTACTTCATCGTTTTTGTGCTCCAGGTCTTCTACTTGCTTAATAAGGGCAGCACGTTTGTCATAGTCGGTTTCATTCACTATTTCTTTCAGCTTCTTACCCATTATTTCAAGGTTGTCGGCTACGTTTTCAAACAAATCGAAGAATACCCGGTCTTTGGGCAGAAAGAATTTGAGTACAGAATTGAGACCCATGTGTAGTTGTTTTTTGCGCAGCAAAGGTCAGCGGATAGATGCTCAGTAAACGCATGCTGTTATTTGGTAATAATTTCTTAACAATGAAATAATGTAGCTGCTGCAGCGCCGAAAGGCTGCCTCCCTTATATCAATCGTTTGCGGACAGCACAGGACACTCGGCTTTGGCGGTTGGCTACTTTTATGGGGCTAATCATTTGCCATATGTACAAATTTCGCCTCGTGGCCATCTTTCCGATGGTTTTGCTCGCCATTGCTACTTCCGCTTCGCCCTTTTATGGGTCCGACAGCTCGAATACAACATACGTTATTACACAACACGGCGTAGGTACCGACAGCAGCAAGCTGAGCACAGCAGCCATTCAACAAGTGATAGACAAAGCTGAAGCAAATGGTGGCGGAACCATTGTTGTACCGAAAGGTGTGTTTTTAACCGGCGCTTTGTTTTTTAAACCCAACACCAAACTGCAGTTGCAGGAAGGGGCGCAGCTCAAAGGCTCCGATGATATCAGCCATTATCCGTTGCTGCCCTCCCGCATGGAAGGCCGCAGCATTTACTACTATGCGGCTTTAATCAATGCCTATCATGTAGACGGTTTTGAAATCAACGGCCCTGGTACCATTGATGGCAATGGGTTAAAGTTTTGGAAGTACTTCTGGTTTTACCGCGACTCAGTAAAAAAAGAAGGCCGTAGTGCGACCAACCTCGAAGTACACCGGCCTCGTTTGGTATTTATTTGGGGCAGCAACAATGTGCAGATAAAAAATGTGAAACTGCACAATGCAGGCTTTTGGACCACGCACTTATATCAGTGCAACAATGTATTGATTGAAAACTGTGATATCCGTTCGCCATTTGCACCGGTGAAAGCACCCAGCACCGATGGTATTGATATTGATGTGTGTAAAAACGTGACTGTTCGCAAATGCTATATCTCAGTAAATGATGATGCGGTATGTGTAAAAGGCGGTAAAGGCCCCGATGCTCATTTGCGTAGCGAAAACGGTGTGGTAGAAAACATTCTGATTGAAGATTGTGTGTTTGGTGAATCGCATGGTACACTCACATTTGGCAGCGAAAGCATTCATGCCCGCAACATTATAATGCGCAATTGTGTGATGGAACACAACACGTCCATCCTGCGGTTGAAAATGCGCCCCGATACGTATCAGATTTATGAAAACGTACGCATCGAAAACATCACAGGCAAGTGCGGCACTATTATTAGCATGGCACCGTGGACGCAGTTTTTTGATATGGGTGGCAGTACCGCCAAACCCTATGCACAAGTACGCAACATTGTTTTCAACAACATACAGGTGCAGTGCAACAGCCTGGGCACTATGGAAGGAAACCCCATGGATACTGTAAGTGCTATACAGTTCAACAATGTGAAAGCTACCGCCAAAGCACCGGTGTTGAAAACGCCATATAAAGGAGGCATTGCGTTGAACAATGTATTGGTAAACGGCCAGCCATTTGAGTGGAAGTAGCGGTTATATATTTATGTGTAACCAAAATTTTTTCTGTAGATGAGTAACATCGCCGACATGGGCAGTGAGGCCTGCTACAGCAACAGCAAGTTGCGTTTGTGAAGAGGCCATCCATAAAATTTTTAGTGAATGAAGGAGTTTGTATTTGTAACCTGTTTGCTGTTTTTTTTCGCTGCTGCAGTAGCGCAAGAGAAAAAAATATGGCACGGCATTCAACGTGAAGTACGGTATCGTCCAGAAGGAAATGATATTGTTATTGAAAACGGCACAAGGCGTTTTAATCGTGCATTGTATGGTGGCAATACGGCCTTTCGTGCAGAAGCCGGCGACCTGCCAGAGTTTGCATTATACATGCCGGGTATGGGTGGCAATCTGAAATTTGGTTTTGTTATCAATGGAAAAAGTAAATGGCTGATTGGAGCAAAACATATCAAAGCCTTGTATCGTGCGGGTTCCATGCTGTACGAAATAAAAGATCCGCTGCTGGGCAAAGCAGTGATTTATGTACACGCCATTGCATTGTACGACAGAGAAGGGTTGATGTTGAAATTGTATACTAGCAATGCGCCAGCGGGCTTGCAAATAGTGGCTGCTTACGGTGGCGCAACAGGCAAAAAGTTTTCACGTGATGGAGATATTGGTGCTGATCCTGAATCCTCATTTTACCTGAAGCCTGAGTATTGCAAGGATAATATTTATACTATAAAGAATAACCATTTCAGTTTGCTGTATGGTTTTGCAAAACCTTTAAGCGAAGAAGAACGCTACGAAGTACAGCATTTGCCCAATGCACAAACCAACAATGCAGCTGCAGATAAAGCAAAAGCAATCGCGGCTGTGTTTCCTGAAAATACAGTGATGAAAATTGCGGATGCCACACAATTGCAATCGCCGCAAAGTTTTCTCACAGCTGCAACTTCAACAGAAGCACCTGCACTATCGGCTGTTGTGGACGCACAAAAAGTACCCCTGTATTTTTTAATACAGAAGTCGGAAAAAAGTCAAACAGTTGCTTACCATCAATTACCAACGCTATTTTCGCAAGCAGAAATTACCAGAAAAAAAATTGCCAACAGCATAACCATCAACACGCCCGATGCACACATGAATGCATTGGGCCCGGCATTAAGTATTGCTGCTGATGCTGTATGGGAAGATCCATCGTTTATGCATGGCGCTGTGGCATGGCGTATGCGGCTGAATGGCTGGCGGGGAGCGTACCTCGCCGATGTAATGGGCTGGCACGACAGAGCCAGAAAACATTTTAACGGATATGCATTGTCGCAGGTTACAACACCTGCCAGCGGGCCCGTTGTAGCCGACACAGCATTGCATTTGGGACGGCAACTTGAAAGGTTGGGGACTTCATTATTTAGTAGCGGATACATTTCAAGAAATCCGGGTGGCGATTTACGTGCCCATCATTACGACATGAATTTGGTATTCATCGATCAGTTGCTTAATCATTTCAACTGGACCGGTGATACTGCGTATGTAAAACAGATGTGGCCTTTGCTGGTGCGGCATCTCGATTGGGAAAAACGAAATTTTGATGTGGATGGCGACGGAATGTATGATTCCTATGCGGCTATCTGGGCAAGCGATGCTTTGCAGTATAGCGGCGGCGGTGTCACACATTCTTCGGCGTACAATTACCGGTCAAATAAAATGGCTGCACAACTGGCCATCATTGTTGGTGCCGATGGCAGCAAGTATGCAGCAGAAGCAACCAAAATACTTAATGCCATTAACCAGCAATTGTGGATGAAGCATAAAGGCTGGTACGCCGAATACAAAGATTTGTTGGGCAATAAATTGTTGCATGAATCAGCTGCCTTATGGACCATCTATCATGCACTCGATGAAGGCATTGCCGATCCCATTCAAGCGTATCAATCTTTGCAATATGTAAATGCATATATAC
Organism: Bacteroidota bacterium; assembly: GCA_020161435.1. Classification (GTDB taxonomy): domain Bacteria; phylum Bacteroidota; class Bacteroidia; order Chitinophagales; family Chitinophagaceae; genus Phnomibacter. The sequence continues at coordinate 918,464 of JAIUNV010000001.1, forward strand.
CACGTATACCCATTGTGGCCAAGGGTTTGCAAGATTCAACATTGTATACATTATCAACAACCAACTGGCAGCCCTACACGTGGAGTTTAAACAATGTGGCTTTGGCCGAACTGCTGCATACCGCAATGGCGTACTGGCAGGGGGGGCAAAAAGAGGAAGCCTATCGGTTATGGAAAAGTTCGTTGATGGAAAGTATGTATCTGGGTGCCAGCCCCGGCAATATTCAACAGCTTAGTTTTTACGATGCCATACGTGGAGAGCTCTATCGAGACTTTGCCGATCCAATAGGCATGGCGGCTCGTTCGCTGGTGGAAGGTTTGTTTGGTATAACGCCTGATTTGCTCAACCATTCTTTAACTGTGAAGCCTGGTTTGCCAAAGCAATGGAACCATGCTTCCATTAATACCCCCGACGTTTCATTTTCATTTAAGCGAAAAGGATTGGTTGAAGAATATACTCTTGTTACTCGTTTTAAACAGGCTGTGAAGTTGCAGCTGATATTGCCAGCCTATCGGGATGTCATTGCATCGGTTACTGTGAATGGGAAAGCAGCTACATGGAAAAATATAGACAGCATTATTGGACAACCCGCCTTGCAAATAGAAACCGCTCCTGCAAAAAAATTTACCGTAGTGATACAATGGAAAGGTGCCGCATTTGAAAAACCACAACACCAGTTAGCCTATAACGGAAAGGAACTGGTGCAAGTAACTTTGAAAAAGGCAACTGTCTTAAACGCTTATCAGCCGGTGGAAGTATTGCGCAACCTGAGATACAGCAGCAATACGGTTTCGGGAAAACTAAACGATGCAGGCGTAAACAGCCTTTACCTGCAATTGAAACAAGGAAACTTTACATGGTTTCAACCGTTGAGTTTTTCACTCATAAAAGATGAGTTGGTGTATCAGGAACCTGCTATTTCAGCTACCACAACATTTGAAAAAATTGATATAGCACCCTACTTCAACGATGCGGTAACCAATATTTTCAAGAACGAATATTTATCGCCACGCCCTGCTGTGCCTACCTTGCAGCTGCCAGTACAAGGTATTGGCAATTGGGCGTATCCGCTTACAACCGCAAACATTAGCGATAGCGGCTTGCGTGTAAAAGCAGGCGTCAAAAACGAAGTGATTATCAATCATATTCCATTCAACACTCCATCTGCTGAAAAAAAGAATATCGTCTTTACATCTATGTGGGATAATTATCCCGATTCGGTTGTGCTACCATTAACCGGGAAAGCTTCACATGCTTATTTGTTGATGGCGGGTAGTACCAACCCTATGCAAAGCCGAATACTGAATGGAACGGTTGAAGTAACTTATGCAGATGGAACTTCCACAACATTGCCATTACGCAATCCTGAAAACTGGTGGCCCATTGAGCAAGATTTTTTTGTAGATGGTTTTGCATTTACCACAGGCGACACCAAACCCATCCGTGTATTGCTCAAGACGGGAGAAGTGATGCCGCTGAATTATAAATACACAGGCATCAAAGGGTTTTCCAATTTTGGTATTGATGGCGGAGCTGCTACCGTACTCAATGTAAAATTGAACCCGGACAAGCAATTAACAAGTATGACACTCAAGACCGTTGCCAACGATGTAGTCATTGGTTTGATGAGTGTAACATTAGTACGCTAGGTATTTGCTTTTCGCTTGAAAGTTGCACAGCTGCAAACGTGAAACTTAGCCTTCACCACTTCTCTATGCCTTGTGGTGCCCATGCCCGCCGCAGCATTTGTGACTGTTTACTGGCAGGTCGCCGGTATCGCCTGTTACCGGATAGCCTTTGGCCACCCAATGTCGCAAACCTTTGCGCATGTGATATATGCGGTCGAAACCATTTTGCTGCAAAAAAGCAGCGGCATCCAAGCTCAACACGCCTCTTTCGCAGGCTACTACGATATCCTTTTCAACAGGTAGTTCGGTAAACCGCTCCATGAGTTGACTCAGTGGCATATACATGATATTGCCTTCGGCAAATTGAAGTGCTTCGGTCGCTTCCGCTTCGCGGATGTCTAACAATATAGCCCCTGTTTTGAGCCACTGCCTGGTACTGGTGGGGCACAGCTCCCGAACCACTATTGAAGTTTGCATACACCCAATTTTTTTCAAAGCAACAACAAGCCTGGCTAGTGGGCAGTAACAAACATCACCGCAGCCAAAAGAAGATAAGATTGAAAATTACTTGTACGCTGTAACACCGTGGCAACTCAGTTTTACTCAACGGTAAATACTGAAATAAATGATGGAGTTGCTCATTCGTTAGTAGTTGTTTTACTACATGCTTGTGATTTTTTAATGCTTATTTTTACCCACTTATTTATGTAAATACATTGCTGCTGATGTACAACCAGATGGCTGTAACAGATTGAGTATGTGCATCAGGCGTTTTACGCTTTACAAATCTCCTGGAAAGAAACAAATCAACTATTGGGTAGTTGTGCGATGATTGCCTGCGGGTAATATTCTCCTTTGGGAGCATGCTTGCATCTGCAACACCCTTATTGGAAAAAAACAGGATGTATGATTTGTCAGTTATTGATACATAGTGCCGCAGGCATCAACAAGTACAGCATTTTTCCGTGTCTGGAACAATGGTTGTGCCAACCTTTTACCACACAATTCCAGCATCAATGAGTTCTGCACTACCTCCGTTTTCTTGTACATATACACCTAACGTACCCTCATTGCTGCAATCACTACAGTGTAGTGTTGCTATCTCTACCTATCAGGCGGGTAAGGTTATTTTTTTATCGCCCGATGGCAATGGCAGCATGCGACAGCTGCCCCGCAATTTTGATAAGCCCATGGGCATGTGCTATCACAACGGCCGTATGGCTTTGGCTACGCAGCACGAAGTAGTGGTGCTTTCCAACGGTGCGGGTTTGGCTAAAGAATATCCGCAAAAGCCCGGCTATTACGATGCGCTTTTTGTGCCCCGTGCCAGCTACTATACCGGCACTGTAGATCTGCACGACATTGCCTGGGATGCACAAGGCCGCTTGTTGGCTGTTAATACCTTGTTTTCTTGCCTCGTCCACATTACGGACGAATACAGTTTTACCCCTGCGTGGACACCGCCGTTTATCAGCAGTCTGGTATCGGAAGACCGCTGCCACCTCAACGGCATGTGCATGGTAGATGGCCAACCGAAATACGTAACCATGTTTGGTAAAAGCGATAGCCAAAAAGGCTGGCGCCCCAATGTAACGATGGGTGGCTTGCTGATGGATGTACAAACCAACGAAGTAATACTCGACCAACTGCCCATGCCGCATACGCCCCGCTATTTCAACGGGCAGTTGTATTGCCTGCTGTCTGCCACCGGCGAACTGGTACAGGTAGATGTGGCCAACAAAACCTATGAAGTCATCAGCCGCAGCAATGGTTTTGTAAGAGGCATGGATATGATAGGCGAATACCTGTTTGTGGGATTGTCTAAGCAACGCAGTACTGCTTCTGCAAAAAGAACCTTGCCCGTAGCACAGCAGCCGCTGGAGTGTGGTATCGATATCGTTCATCTGCCTACCCGGCAAATAGTGGGCAAAATCCGCTACCTCAATGGTACCGAAGAACTGTACGATGTAGCAGTACTGCCGCAGATGCAGCAGCCGGGCATTCTCAACCATACCACGCCGCAGCACCAGCGGGCACTGCACCTACCCGACGGATGTTTTTGGCGGGGAGATGATGAAACCACTCAAGCAACTCAATGATCACTTTAAATAACACGACAATGCAAACAACTGTACACTTTGCCACGCAACAAACACGTAACAACTACGTGAAAACCATGACCCGGTTGGAAAGGGCCATTGCCACCGGCCGCTTTTTGGCACTCAGCCTGCGCAAACGCCGCCAGCTTTGGCAGCGACTGCTGCGCTACAGCCGGCAACTCGGCCGTGCCATCAAACCATCTTTGGCCGCTGCCATGCTAACAATGGGCGTATTTATGACTGCACCTGTTAACGCTCAAACCGTAGTGCAACGCACTGGGGTTGATAATCCATTGAACGGAAAATCGGTTCCCGGTGAATCAAAACCCGCCTTTGCCGATTTGGATGGCGATGCAGATGTAGACATGATGGTTGGTCAATCTTATGCCAACAATGTCTACTTTATCCGCACCAGTGGTGCCCCTGTTACATTTGGAGCCGGCAGCCAGTTTTCATTTGAAGTGCTGGAAAATGCAAGCCCCACATTTTTCGATTACGATAACGACGGAGACATGGATCTGTTCACAGGAACATTTAATGGGGCCATCGCTATGAACCCTTATGTAGGAGGCGTAGCAGGAACAACCTGTAATCCAAAAAATTCGTCGCTCAGTGCCTATTCGTATTATAGTACCCCTACTTGTACCATTACAGGCCATACCAATCCATTGGCAGGCATTACCGTAGGTAATAATGCTACACCCGCTTTTGTAGATATCGACAATGATGGCGATATGGATTTGTTTATTGGCAATTCGTTGGGAGTGATCACTTATTATAAAAATACCGGCACTCTTGGTTCGCCTGTATTTTCATTACAATCAGGTGCTTCCAATCCGTTCAATGGTGTAGATGTGGGCAATTATGCAGCACCTGCCTTTGCCGATATTGATGGCGATGGTGACAAGGATGCATTGATTGGTGCAGGCGATGGTACCCTGAAATATTATAAAAATACCGGCACTGCTGCAGCGCCAGTATTTACCCTGCAATCGGGTGCTGCAGATATCTTTTCTACGATTGATGTAGGCAACAACGCTGCTCCAACTTTTACCGATTTGGATGGCGACACCGACCGTGATTTGGTACTGGGCGATCAAAACGGTAATCTTTATTACTATGAAATCACCGGTGTGTTACTCCCCGTAGTTTGGAAAGAGTTCAGCGTACAACAGCAGGGTAGTGCTGTACGCTTGCAGTGGGCTACCCAGCAAGAGCAGCAAACCAAAGACTTTGTGGTACAGCACAGCACCGATGGTACCAACTGGACGAATATTGCTACCGTAAAATCTGCGGGCAATAGTTTGACTGCTAAGCAATACCAGTACCTGCATGCTACAGCTGCTGCGGGTATCAACTACTATCGCCTGTTGCAACGCGACCTCGACAATACAACTGCTACCAGTGTGGTACGCAACATTCGCCTGCAAGGCGCATTGGCAGGTTTTGCAGCTTCGGTACAGGGCAACCAACTGCTGCTGCAGGTACGTGAGCCCATGGAGCTGAGCCTGCTAAATGCACAAGGTGTCATCCTGCGCAAAGGCCGTTTTGCTACCGGCTACCAACAGCTCGACCTGAGCCAGTACCCCGCCGGTGTATACTTTGTACATGGCAAGGGCCACAGCACCCGTATTGTACGACAGTAATCGTTATTATAGTTCTGTAGCATAAAGCACTCCCAACAAGGAGTGCTTTATTTTTTGGTGCCAAATAGTATGTTTTAAAACAACAGTTGTTGAATCAGATTGAATCTAATTTCTTCTACTATTTGTGTTGACGCATTTATTTGTTTTTGTAGTCATTCTACTACAAAACAGCAATATGTGTAACGTTATATTTGTAGGTGAATGAATTTGCATGCTATACATCTCTCTTTTTGCCTTAGCATGTAACCATTATTCCGCCGATTTTTCAAGACCTTCTGTATAAATCTCCGGAATACAATGTGTGTTCAGTTGCAGAAAAGTTTCAACCGCTTAGAAGCTGCTGTTCGCTGATGATCATGGATGAATCTACATGCCGGAATGAATGTTTTTTTTCAAATACCACACTACTTCAGCAGTTACAAAGTCTTTGCTAGGCCTGCATATTCGGGTGTGATGGTAACGTTTCCCATTGCTTTTAATGAATGCTTAAAATAGTACGTTTATGCAAAACGCTGTACACTGTGCATCGCACCCAACAGGTAAAAATGATTTGAAAAACCTGCTCTTTTTGGAACGGCTTTTCACAATAGGACGATTGTTAACGCTGCGCCTTTTCAAAGGCCTGCATTTGTGGCAACGGCAGGTAAACTACAACCACTCCATCCATCGGCTTATGAAGCCCGCTTTGATGGCCGCCATGCTTATTGGGGGAGTATGCTGTGTAAACTCTTTGCAGGCGCAGGTTTTCACTGAGCGAACGGGTAATGCCAATCCGGCAAATGGGTACAAGTTTACCGAGAATTGGGTGAGCCTCAGCTTTGCTGATACGGATAACGATGGTGATCAAGATATGGTGATGGGCTTCAATACGGGTTGGATTGATTTTGTTAGTAATGATGGCACGGCTCAAAGCCCCTATTTTACGCAACGTAATTCTTTCTATTATGCTTTATCGGGCGATAGAACTTACTCGCAGCCTTTCTTGGTAGATATCAATAATGATGGCTATAAGGATATGTTTTCGGGGTCGTACGATGGCACAATTTATTATTTCCCCAATCTTGGCAAAACGCCATACTCAATCCCTAAATTTCCTGGTACTCCTATTGATGTTGATCCGCTGCCTGGTTACACAAACCCATTCGAAGCCATTGGTATTCCTCAATATTCCAGGGTAAGCTTCGCTGATATCGATGCTGATGGCGATTTTGATGCATTTATCGGGCACAATTACAATTATGGTGGGCTCAAGTATTTTAAAAATACAGGTACAGCAGCGTCACCCATGTTTGAAGAACAAACAGGATCGGCTGCGCTTCCAATCAGTTTGGGCTCTCTTACTAATCCTGCAAGACAAGCAATGGCCGCTTTCGGTGATTTAAATCGAGATGGTCGTTTAGATGTTTTGTTTGGATTGAGTAACGGGCAAATAAAATATTTTACCAATGTTGGCACCGCCTGCAGCCCACGTTTTAGTGAAATGACCGGCACCAAGAATCCGCTGTCAGGCTATTCATTCATTCAAATGCAAGCTCTTGCGCCATCACTGGTAGACATTGATAAAGATGGCGACCTGGATTTGTTTGTGGGGGTTTATGGAGGTATACGCTACTTTGAAAATACGGCTGCACCACTCCCCGTGGTTTGGAAAGATTTCAGCGTACAGCAGCAGGGCAGTGGTGTTCTCTTAAAATGGGCTACCCAGCAAGAGCAGCAAACCAAAGACTTTGTGGCACAGCACAGCACCGATGGCATTAACTGGACAACTATTTGTACCGTAAAAGCAGCGGGCAACAGCGCATTGGCTAAGGAATACCAATACCTGCATGCCACGGCTGCTGCGGGTATCAATTACTATCGCTTGTTGCAACGTGACATCGACGACCAATCTGCTGTAAGTGCGGTACGCAACATTCGCCTGCAAGGCGCATTGGCTGGCTTTACGGCTTCGGTGCAGGGTAACCAATTGCTGCTGCAGGTACGTGAGCCCATGGAGCTGAGCCTGCTAAATGCACAAGGTGCCGTACTGCGCAAAAGCCGTTTTGCTACCGGCTACCAACAGCTCGACATGAGCCAGTACCCCGCCGGTGTATACTTTGTATTAGGCAATGGCCAAACAAGCCGCATAGTACGCCAGTAATTTCACTACTTACCATTTGCATAAAGGCACTTCCGATAGGGAGTGCCTTTTGTTTTGTGCCTTGCGTTTGCCTCAGGGCCAGTGCATATCCGTTACTACACCTGTTATGGATTGCTGCTGCCTGATATAGTGCTGATTGAGTAACCAGCCGTCACCCGCCGGGAGGCCTGCGACAAACTCCCTGTTCACAATTCCTTAATACAGGGGTAACATGGCCGTAATAGTGCAGTGGTTCTTTTGCACCGAATTAAAACAATTGGTGTGAAGAACCTATTTAAGTTGTCATTCATTTCCCTGCTCATTATACTTTGCCAAAACCCCGCCATAGCGCAGGTTTCGGTACGCCTGAGTGGTAAAATTCTCAACCAGCGCAACCAGCCTGTGGCCGGTGCTACCATTTCGGTAAAGGGGCTGCGTAGTGTGCCGGCCAATGCCGATGGCGAATACAGCCTGCAACTGCCCGAAGGCAAATACAGCGTAACGGTAACCGCAGTAGGTTATCAAACAAAAGAAGTGGTAGATGTAGAAGTAAAAGCCAACCTCGACAATACACTGGACATTTTACTGGAAGATAAAAAAAGTGAACTGGGCGAGGTGGTAGTTACAAGCAGCCGCCGCCAGGAGAGCACCAATACCATGCTCACTTTTCAAAAAAACAACACGGCCATGAGCAGTGGCTTGGCGGCCGATTTTATTAAGCGTACACCCGATAAAAATACCGGCGAAGTATTGCGTCGTGTGAGTGGTGCTTCAATTCAAGACAATAAGTTTGTTGTAGTACGTGGCCTCAGCGACCGCTATAATGCAGCCATGATTAACGGGGCTACACTGCCGAGTTCTGAGCCCGATAAAAAAGCTTTTTCGTTTGATGTTATTCCTTCGCAGCTCATTGATAATATCATTATCAACAAAACAGCTACACCAGAACTTACAGGCGAATTTGCCGGCGGTTTGGTACAAATTGCCACCAAGGATATTCCTGTAAAAAACCTGTTGAATGTGGGTGTGAGCTTTGGCTTTAACACACAGTCTATCGGAAAGGAATTTGTGAGCAACCGCCGTGGTGCAACTGATTGGTTGGGTTTTGATGATGGCCAGCGTAGCCTGCCTGCTAGCTACCCCACCAAGTATCTTGCTTATAACCGTTTGCCTATGGCCGATCGTTATGCCATCAGCCAGCAGTTCAACGACGGCGTTTATGATGAAGTAACTTCTACTGCCGGTCCTATTCAGCAATACAATCTTACATGGGCCAATGCCGTGAGAGATAAAAAAGGCGGTGCCTTTGGTTCTGTGGTTGGCCTTACGTATCGTCAATCCAAGCTCATTTTCCCTACCGTTAATCGTCAGATTTTCGACTTTGATGGTTCTACACTGCTCGACTATGTAGATGCACAAAATAAGAACAGCACCACCTGGGGCGGTTTGGCCAATTTTGCGTACAGCAAAGGCAAAACAAAAATTGCTTTTAAAAATTTGTTCAACCAATTGCTGGAAGACAACTACTACCGCCGTAATGGTGTGAACATTGATAACCTGCAGGATGTGCAAATGCGTTCATCGGTACTCAACCAGCGCAGCTTGTACAGCAGCCAGGTAGAACTGACGCATCAGTTCAAAAACAAGTTTAAGTTTTCGGGCAATATCAACTACGCTTTCAATAAAAAAGACCAGCCCGACCTGCGGGTGCAAACTTATGCCAAGCCTGCAGGCAGTACAGCGCCTTTTAGCCTCAACAACCGCGGTAACAATACCAACCGTTTTTGGAGCGATTTGAAAGACCAGAGTGCTGGCTATCAGGTAAAATTAGAAATGCCCTTCAACCTGAAAGGTGTGAAGCAGGTAGCTTCTGTTGGTGGTGGTTCTTTTGCCCGCATCCGCCAGTTTCAGGCCACTATTTTGGGTGTAAATGATCCGTCAAATGCCGGTCTGTTTTTTGAGCAATACAACAACGTTTTCCAAAGCACCAATTTTGGCCCCAACGGCTTTATGTACATCACAGATCTGCAGAACGTGAACGATAAATATTTCGGCGCTTCTGTACTCAGCAATGCGTACGTGATGTTTGATAACAAAATTGGTGAAAAGCTGCGCCTGGTATGGGGTGCCCGTGGCGAATACTTTGAGCAGGTGGTAGAAACAAATGCTACTAAAAACCTCGAAGTACAAACCGATAAGTTCGACTTCCTGCCTTCTGCCAACATCACTTTTACACCCAACCGCAAAACAAATTTGCGGGTAGCCGCCAGCCGCACAGTAGCCCGTCCTGAGTTTAGAGAGGTTGCACCATTTGCCTTTTTCGATTTTGAAGAAATTGCTTCTACAGTGGGCAACCCCGATTTGAAGCGTTCTTCTATCATCAATACAGATGTACGTTACGAATGGTATCCTAAAGCAGGAGAAATGATTTCTATTGGCGCATTCCTCAAATCGTTTGATGCACCAATAGAGTTGCGCCTCAACAGTGCCAGTGCACCTACCCGCCGCCAGTACCAGTATCAAAATGCCGAGAGTGCTATTTTGTATGGTGCCGAGTTTGAATTCCGCAAGTCATTAGGCTTTTTGGGCAAAGAAGGTGGCTGGATGGAGAAACTCTACTTCAATGGTAATGCTTCACTCTTGTTTAGCGAAGTGACGTTGCAAATTCAAGATGCAAGTGGTGTAAAAACTGGTGCATTCAATCGTCCGTTGCAAGGCCAGAGTCCTTACCTCATTAATGCCGGTTTTCAATACGATGGCGACAATGGTTTGAACCTCTCATTGTTGTACAACGTAATTGGCCAACGCCTTCGTTTTGTAGGTAACGACAACTATGGCGATGTGTATGAAAAGCCACGTAACCTGCTCGACTTTCAGATTTCAAAAAAGATCATGAAGAAGCGTGGCGAAGTTCGCCTCACCGTAAGTGATTTGCTCAACCAGTATGTGCTGCTGTACGAAAAACCCATTACCAAAGAGAAGACAGCGTATGATGAAAATGTGGACCGCATTTTCACCCGCTATCGTCCGGGTACTACCTTCTCAATAGGCTTTACTTACGATATCAATATCAAATAGCCATTTGCTATCCAACTACACAAAAACAGTTTAAAAAACTTTCAAACGAATACAATGAAAAAGTTAGGCATCATCCTGGCAGCTATTACCATCACGGCTACGTCGTGCATTAAGGTCGACATCGATAATTCTTCTGTAGACAGCGGCAACGGTAATGGGGTATATGCTACCAAGCAAGCCGAAATTTCGGCTACCAAAGTAATTACCGGTGTAATTAACGATGGTGAAAATGTGGAACTGCCCAAGGGCGTTTACACGCTTAAAGGGTACGTGTATGTAAACGGCCGAGCTTCTATCAAGTTTGCACCCGGTTCTGTTATCAAAAGCGACACTGTACAAAAAGGTGCGTTGATCATTGAACGCAATTCAAAAATCTTTGCTTGTGGTACTGCTTCTGAGCCCATTGTATTTACTTCTGGCAAAGCTGCTGGTAGCCGCAAGCCCGGCGACTGGGGTGGTATCGTTATCTTGGGTAATGCACCCACCAACCGTACTACTACACCCATCATCGAAGGTGGTATCAATGCTGAATACGGTGGCAGTGTAGCTACCGACAACAGTGGTTCTTTGTGCTATATCCGCATTGAGTACGCTGGTATTGCCGCTGACCCCAACTCAGAAATTAACGGTCTTACACTCGGTGGCGTAGGTAGCGGTACTACTATCAACTACGTGCAGGTTTCTTATGGCAACGATGATGCTTACGAATTTTTCGGTGGTACTGTAAATGCCAAATACCTCATTGCTTTTGCAACAGCTGATGACGATTATGATTTCGACTTTGGTTACAATGGCCGCCTGCAATTTGGTGTAGCCCTGCGTGATCCTTTGTTTGTAGATGCCGGCGATGCGGGCAATGGCGTAGAGTGCGACAACGATGCTACAGGTAGCAATGCCACTCCATACACCAAGCCTTCTATCAGCAACTTTACCTGGGTTGGTCCTAACAATGCTGCTGGCACTTTGGCCAATCATAACTTCAACATGCGTTGGCGCCGTGCTACACAGTTTGATGTACGCAACTCTGTGTTGATGGGTTACATGGATGCCGGTTTGTCTCTCGAATCAGACTCTACTGTAAGCTTCTATAAAAATGGCGCTTCTGCTTTCCGCAACAACCTGGTGCATGCAGTAACGGCTCATTTCCGTGCAGCTACCAACCCTGTTATGACTTCTGCTGAAGTAGAAACAAAAGCGTTGGCCGATGGCAATACCAAACATGCAGCTGCAACAGAAATTGGTCTCACCAATCCATTTGTATTGAATGCACCAAACTTTTTGCCAGCAGCAGGCAGCCCTGCGTTGAGCGGTGCAGCTTTCACTGGTACTGGTTGGGCTGGTGTATCTTTCTGGACAACGACTACTTTCCGTGGCGCCTTTGGCGCAGACAACTGGATGACTGGTTGGGCAAGCTTCACTCCGCAAACCAATGTATATTAATCTTCCTCTTTTCTGTTTTTTTGCAAACTGCTTTCGCCGAAAGACGAAAGCAGTTTGCTTTGTAGCTAGTTTCAATTTTTTGTAGCATGAAGAAGTTTCTCGATTATCCTTTGCTGTTGCTGATTGTATGCTCGTTGGTTGCCTGCCAAAGCAATCAACCAACCAATGCTGGTACAACCGCAAAAGATTCCACCGTACTCATAACTACGGGTATCACGTTAGAGCCCGGTTTGGCTACAGCAGATAGCATTTCCATTTTGTTTTACAAACATCCTTTTACAGATGATAAAGAACAGTATACCCGGTTTTATACCAGCTTTCAAACCACAACAGATACTGTGCTGGCATTGCTGAAAGAAAACATGACGCTACCATTTACAGAAGATAGTTTACGGGATTGCCGCAGCGAAGGCAAAATGTTTGTGTTTAGTAAAGGCAAAGTGGCGCAGACTATTTATTTTACTACACAATCGGCGCAGTGTACGCACCTGTATTTCATCAATACAGGGCGCTACTACTACTTTCCATTTCAGGCTGCTTTGCAGCAGCGGCTCGCTGTGCTGAAAGCATTGGCTAAATAGCAGTTATCTGTTTACGATTTGTTAGCCTTGTCTTTACATTGGCGTAATGCAGGCATCGTTATTTCACCACCTATTCATTTGCATTCTTCACAGCAATACGTAGAGTAGATTTTCTCGAACCCGCCTCGGTGTCCACCGCTGGCGGTTTTTTTTGGGCAGTTGCCCCAAGGGGTAGACCTTTGTATACTATGCAAACCAACCAGCGTTTTGGAAATATAGCTACACCATCCACCCGCCTTTTTTTTACAGCGGCGCTCTTGTATTGGGCCGGCGGCCTGCTGGTAATGATGAATTATGGAAAAGCCGAAGGCTTTTTACTGATGCGAAATGTAGGCTCACCCATCACCGATTTTTTATTTACTTACCTCACTCATGTGGGTGATGGGCTGATGGCGGTGGCTGTATGTGTGCTGTGGTTGTTTCAAAAAAAATGGCCGAGAGCCATAGTGTTGTTTGCCGCTTTTGCTGTGTCGGGGCTGTTGGCACAGCTCATTAAAAACACGGTTGCCTCTCCGCGTCCTGCTCCGTTTTTTAAGGCTAACGGTCAATTGATTGATGCAGTAAACGGGGTGGAATTATTGCAAAGCCACAACAGTTTTCCTTCGGGCCATACCGCTACCGCTTTTGCCTTGGCTACATCGTTGGTGCTGCTCATGCCGTGGTGGCAAAAGCGCTGGTGGCTGGCTTTTATAGTAGCTGTGGGTATTGGCTACAGCAGGGTGTATTTAGGGCAACATTTTTTGCAAGATGTGTTGGCCGGTTCAGTATTGGGCGTGTTGAGTGCGGCGGCAGTGTACCTGCTGCTGCGCAAATGGAATCCACCTTTTACCAGAGCGGCCTGGTAATTAGTCGATCTTACTTTATACAAAGTAATTCAAGTTATCTCTCAGGCCTCTTTGCGGCCTTCGAGTGTAAAACCAATGGTGGTGCCTACATCGGGCTTGCTGCGTACATGTATGGTTTGGCCATGGGCTTCTACCAAGTGCTTGCAAATAGCGAGGCCCAAACCACTGCCACCTACTTTGCGGCTGCGGGCCATATCGGTACGGTAAAAGCGTTCGAAAATGCGGCCCAAATGTTCTTCGGCAATGCCCGTGCCATCGTCGCTTATTTCAATCAGCACCCGCTTGCCATCTGTAACATAAGTGCTGGCTACTACCGTACCATTTTCGTGCCCGTATTTAATAGCGTTATCTACCAGGTTAATGAGCACCTGCCGTATTTTTTCTTTATCTGCAAATACAATCATGGGTAGTTCGGTGCCTTTCTTCATGCTGCAGCGAATGTTTTTGGCACTGGCTTTTACATGCAGCATTTCGTACACTTCTTTTATCATGTCCTGTATCACAAAGTTTTCTTTGTGCAGAGGAATCACACCACTTTCCAGTTTCGATATTTCATCAAGGTCGTTGGTAAGGTTTACCAGCCGCTCCACATTGCGTCCGGCTTTTTTCAAAAAACGGTGGAGTATTTCCGGATTGTCGGCAGCGCCATCCAACAAGGTATCGAGGTAGCCTTGTATGGCAAAAATGGGCGTCTTTAATTCATGCGACAGGTTCTGCAAAAACTCTTTGCGGTATTTTTCGTTGGAGCGAAGTGTTTCTATCTGTCCTTCTTGCTGGCGGGCCCATTTCTCCACATCAGCTCGTACTTCATCTATTCCTTTTTGGGGCAAAATGTATTTGTAGTAAGTCTCTTCTTTTTTGCTGGCCTTGGTTTTGTAAATGAACTTATAAATGAGTTTGATTTTACGGTAAATGAATTGCTGTAGCACCGCTAAAATCAACGCATAGCTACCGGCTACAAATACTACAAAACTGACGGCCACCAGTTCCCACTCGGGCCTCAGTAGCCACGCACCCACCAGTACCGGTATGCCCAGTATAATGGCTGTAAAAAGCGATAATTGTTTCGGCGAAAAATTTTTGGTATTGAGCATGGTTTTTTTGCTGCCCACGGGCATTTGTTCAAGTGCATAAATGTACGTGGATAACAGTTTTTACTGCAGATCGAACTTGTAGCCCACACCTTTTACCGTGGTGATACAATCTACATCCAGCTTCTGGCGAATCTTGCGAATGTGTACATCAATGGTGCGGTCGCCCACAATCACATCGGTGCCCCACACATTGCTCAATATTTCGTTGCGCAAAAACACCCGGCCCGGCTTGGCAGCCAGCAGGTACAGCAGTTCAAATTCTTTTTTAGCCAGCACAATGTCTTTTCCGCTGCGGGTCACCACAAAGCGAACGGGGTCAATGGTCATGTCGCCCATGCTGAGCACTTTTTGGCCGCTGTCTTTTTGAATGCGGCGAAACAAAGCATTCACCCGGCTCAGCAGCACCTTGGGGCTGATGGGTTTGCTCAGGTAATCATCGGCACCGCTGTCGAGGCCTTTGATGTGAGAGCCTTCATCGCTGAGGGCGGTGAGCATTACGATGAGTGTTTCTTTAAACTCTGGTTGTGTACGGAGAATGTTGCACACTTCGATGCCCGATTTGTAGGGCATCATGATATCGAGAATAATGAGGTCGGGGTGATGCTGGCGGGCCAGGTCGAGGGCCTGATTGCCGTCTTTTGCTTCGAGTACCTTGTAACCTTCGCGGCTCAGGTTGTAGCCGATGATCTCCAAAATGTCTGCTTCGTCGTCGGCAATGAGGATGGTACCCTTGGTGTCCATTAACAATATGTTTACGCAAAAATAACTGCTGTGACTATAGCGGGGAGGTAAATGAGTGTTTACCAAATTGTTAACGATGCTGCCAAAATTTTGCAAGCCTGCTGCACAGCCTCCGGCAAACCCAATTGAAGCTATTAACTTTACCCCGCATGCAGTACGTAAAATTGATTTGGATGGCCCTGTGTATGGGCATGATGACGATGGGTAGTGCCCATGCACAACTCACCGAGCAGTTCAGTCCCGACCTCAACCGGGCCCTGTTTCACTCCCGCCTCGACCAGGCGCAAAAAGATATGCTGGCCATTGATGGCCGTGCCGATAGTCTTATGACGGTTTACCCCAGTCATGAAATGAACGAGCAGCTGCAATACCTGGTGCAAACCCGGATTGACGACTGGCAGCGTCGGGTAGAGCTGAGCAAAACATACGACCACAACAAGAAGCTGACGTACCTGCGCAGCATGACAGAACTGCTGTATGCCTACGCAGTTGAAATCAGAAAAAAATCAACGGACTGGAGCAGCTTTGCGCCCTTGCTCAATGCGTTTGAAGAAGGCTTATTAAGAACGGAAGCAGGGAAAGATGTGTTGCCATTGCTAAGGCCTTTACCCTATGATGTGGCCAAAATCATTCCCAACAACTTTGCGTTTCGAAATAGCGCTGGCATTCGCCAGATACAGGAATTCATTTTCCTGAAACTCATATCCGAAAACCCGGAGCAAACGCTGAAAAGACTGGCCGAAAATCCAAGCTATTCTTTTACCGATAGTTTGATTTCGGTAGCGGCCCGCCGCCGCCCCGAAGAGTTGATTAACTATGCACAGGCCAGCGGTACACCTTTGGGCATTATCATTGCCCGCCATGCCGATCCGTTGGTAAAAATGATTGTGCAACTGGCAGGCGATCGTTCGGGCCAATTGTTTTTTCCTTTTCTCGATGATTTGAGCAAAGGCAACATCAGTAAAAAAGAAATTGAAACGGCCATTGCCGATTCAGCTGCTTACTATCGGCTGCTGGTAAAAACACAGGTAAACTATGCAGGCCGTATGCGCCAAGGCGATACGCCTGTAGTACTGCGTGGCCTGCAAGACATGCTGCACCGCAAATCGCTGGAAGTGTATGTCAATACCATCAACGGTTTGCATGATTTGCCGGCACCTGTTCGTTTCAAAAAAATACAAGGCCTAACGGTACCTGAGCTTTATTATTTGATAGTGCTGAACGAAGCAGAAATTTATACCAGTAGTTACACTTACGTGTACAACCGCCTGCTGGAACTGACACCTGGCAAAAGTGCCGATACACTGCTGCAAATAGTGAACCACGACAAGTACAAGAAGTTTTTGACCATGGCGGCCAACTACAATACGCTGAATGACTTTTTGGCCAAAATGAGTGCTGCTAACGCTAAGGCATTGATGTCGGCCTTTGTGAGTAATTTGGAAAAGGGCAGCAGTAAAGATGATATTGAAGATGCGGTGGATGTGGCCAATGCGTATGCCAGTATTACACAGCCTGCTATCCGTGCATTAATGCTGAACAAGGTGAAGGAAAACCTGGCCATGGCTGAGCTCATGAATAACCGAAAGGGTCGTGTTATTTACCGGCTGGAAAAAGTGATTATGGAAAGCAGTGATAGCGAAATGGACAGCAATCTGCCGAGGGTAAACATTTCTGACTCATTGGGTATTCCACCTGTGTACGATATCAGCAACCGGCAGCTGCGAGATAGCCTCGGCCGCATTGTGTTGCAAATGTATTTTTATGGCGATGCTGGCGGCAAAGGCACCTTCAACCACTTACTTCGCATTTATGCCGACAGAACCAAGTGGGCCATAAAAGCTACGCCTGAATGGGTGCAGTTTACCAGTATTGGTTCGCCCGTTCCCTTTGTGTTGTTTGCCAACCGTGCTTTGGATGAAGAAAACGATGAAGATGAAAATGCGCAACGCAAACTTATTGAGTACATGACCAGCAATGGTTTTTCGCCGTCTATTACAGTGCATCGTGGGCATAGTTATTACCTGCCCTATACCATCAAAAAAATGCTGCCCAGCAGGGTAGTGGTGTTGGGTAGCTGCGGTGCCTACCACAACCTCGCCGATGTGCTGCGCATTTCACCCGATGCTTCCATCATTTCGAGCAAGCAGGTAGGCTATGGCGAAATCAACGTGGCATTGTTTACTTACCTGGTAGACAAACTGAAAATGGGACAGGATGTAAAATGGCCATCTATGATGACAGAGGTTGCCGGCCGCATTAGTGCCGAAAAGAAAGAAGGCTATGACGATTACATTTTTCCGCACCAAAACCTCGGTGCCCTGTTTATCAAAGCTTACAAAATAGCCAACCGCGAAGCCGATCCCTTCGAAGGCATTACGTTAAAATAAAACAGCGGGTGCAGCGGCCAACGGGCTTGCCTTAGTTTCGCAGCCGCAAGGCGAAGCCGCTTTTGGCATCAAAAGATGGCTGCGTACCGGCTGCAATTGTATATGTCTGGCAACAAGTCAACTTCCCGCTCATTCGATATGGCCCTGTTTGGCAGGGTGATGCGTTTTGTACAACCCTACCGCCGCCGCTTTTACCTGTCGCTGGTGCTGGCACTGGTGCTGGCGGTGCTGTCGCCGGTGCGGGGCTTGTTCATTCAATACACGGTAGACAAAGGACTGAAAGGCCAAACGGGCAATATTCCAACCTGGCTCAACGATTGGTTTGATGCCATCAGCCATGGCGACATGCTGCGTTTTGTGGTGCTTATTTCCATCCTGCAAATTGTGATGTTGCTGATAGAAACCGTGATTCGGTTTGTGTTTACGTTTAGCACGGCATGGCTGGGCCAGCATGTGGTAAAAGACCTGCGGGTAACGGTGTACAACAAGGTGCTGCGCCTCAACCTGCGCCAGTTCGATAAAACACCGATTGGAACGCTTACCACCCGCACCATCAACGATATTGAAAGCATCAATGAAATTTTTGCCGACGGCCTCATTCCCATCATTGCCGATTTTCTTACCATCGTGTTTACCCTTGCCACCATGTTTTGGATGGACTGGCAACTAACGCTGATTGGCTTGATTCCTTTTCCCATTTTGCTGCTGGCTACCTGGCGTTTTAAAAACAGCGTCAACAAGAGCTTTATCAAAGTGCGGAATGCCGTGGCCAGCCTCAATGCCTTTGTGCAGGAGCACATCAATGGCATGCAACTGGTGCAGGCTTTTGCGGCCGAAGACCGCGAAATGGGCAAATTCAGAAAGATTAATAAGGAACACCGCAACGCCAATATCAACGCCATTTTTGCTTACTCGGTCTTTTTTCCGGTGGTAGAAGTGGTGCTGGCCGTAAGCCTGGGCCTGCTGGTATGGTGGGTGGCCGACCAAAGAATAGAAGCGGGTAAGCTGGTCGCCTTCATCTTGTTTATGAACCAGATTTTCCGGCCGCTACGGGTGATTGCCGATAAGTTCAATGTGATACAAATGGGCATGGTGGCCAGCGAACGGGTATTTAAAGTACTCGACAACAATGACCAGCTGCCCGAGCCAACTGCTCAGGCCCTGCAGCCTGCCAAAGTGGAAGGCAGCATCGCTTTTGAAAAAGTGAATTTTGCTTACGAAGCCGAAAACTGGGTACTGAAAAATGTAGACTTCCGCATAGCCCCCGGCCAAACCGTGGCCATTGTGGGCAGCACGGGTAGCGGCAAAACCACCATCATTTCGCTGCTCAACCGCCTGTACGAAGTAGAACATGGCCGCATTACCATTGATGGGCACGACATCCGGGATTATCACCCCGATGCTTTGCGCAGCCAGATTGGTGTGGTGCTGCAAGATGTGTTTTTGTTTGCCGGCTCGGTACACGACAACCTCACGTTGCGCAACCCTGATATACCCCGAAGCCGGGTAGAAGAAGTGTGCCGCCTGATTGGCATCGATGCATTGATACAACAGCTGCCCGGCGGGTACGACTTTAATGTACTGGAGCGTGGCGCCACTATGAGTGCCGGCCAGCGCCAGTTGCTAAGCTTTGCCCGCTGCCTGCTCTACAGCCCCGCCATCCTCATACTCGACGAAGCCACCAGCAATATCGACAGCGAAAGCGAACAGCTCATACAGCAGGCCATCGACACAATGATTCAGGGCCGTACCTCTATTGTGATTGCCCACCGCCTGAGCACCATTCGCAAGGCCAATATTATTATGGTGATGGAGCGGGGCGAACTCAAAGAAATGGGTAGCCACGAAACCCTGCTGGCCAAAGGTGGCCTGTATGCCCGCCTGCACAGCATGCAGTTTGAGGAGGAAAATGTGTGATTAACCCCGACTCTTAGTATTTTCGACCTATAGCAATTGTTGGGGTTGGCTTTAAACAAGCAGCCGAAAAGCCTACAAAAAATCCGTTCAAATGGGCAGTAAAAATGTAACCCGGTTTGATGGGCGACATTCTTGCTTTTGAGATTGCAAAGAAAGTTGAGGATAAACTATTAGCCCTATTAAAAGAGATAGAATGACAAGCATAGCACAAAGACAAGAATTACAAAATAAAATATGGAAAATAGCCAACGATGTGCGTGGCTCAGTAGATGGGTGGGATTTTAAACAGTTTGTGTTAGGTGCACTGTTCTATCGCTTTATTAGCGAAAACTTCACCAATTTTATTGAAGCTGGCGATGAAAGTATTGGCTATTCAAAACTTTTGGATGATGTAATCACACCTGAAATAAAAGACGATGCCATAAAAACAAAGGGTTACTTCATTTATCCAAGTCAGCTTTTTGTGAATGTTGCCAAAACTGCCAATACAAACCCCAATCTGAACACAGACTTAAAAGCCATTTTTGACGCTATTGAAAGTTCTGCAAATGGTTATCCATCTGAACCGGACATTAAAGGTTTGTTTGCCGACTTTGACACGACCAGCACTCGATTAGGAAATACGGTTGAAAGCAAAAACTTACGTTTGGCTGCCGTTTTGAAAGGTGTTGAAGAACTGAACTTTGGAAATTTTGAAGATAATCAAATTGACCTTTTTGGAGATGCTTATGAATTTTTGATTTCCAATTATGCAGCCAATGCAGGAAAATCGGGAGGTGAGTTTTTTACACCGCAGCACGTATCAAAACTCATTGCTCAATTGGCCATGCACAAGCAAGAAAAAGTAAACAAGATATATGACCCTGCGGCAGGTTCAGGTTCGTTATTGTTGCAAGCCAAAAAGCATTTCGACAATCATATTATTGAAGAAGGTTTTTACGGGCAGGAAGTAAACCACACAACTTACAACCTAGCCCGTATGAACATGTTTTTGCACAACATCAATTACGATAAGTTCAATATAGCTCTTGGCAATACACTGATTGACCCACATTTTGGCGATGAAAAGCCATTTGATGCTATTGTTTCTAATCCTCCTTACTCTATAAAATGGATTGGTGACGATGACCCAACGCTGATTAATGATGACCGTTTTGCACCTGCCGGTGTATTGGCTCCAAAATCAAAAGCCGATTTCGCTTTTGTACTTCATTGCCTATCTTATCTCTCAAGTAAAGGCCGGGCTGCTATTGTTTGTTTCCCCGGTATTTTTTACCGTAGCGGTGCAGAGCAAAAAATCAGGAAGTATTTGGTGGATAACAACTTTGTAGAAACCGTAATCTCACTTGCGCCCAATCTATTTTACGGCACAACTATTTCGGTTACTATTTTGGTGTTGTCCAAACATAAAACCGAAAACAAAACGCAGTTTATTGATGCAAGCGGAGAAGACTTTTTTAAAAAAGTAACCAACAACAACGAGCTGACCGATGCCCATATTCAAAAGATTATGGAGCTGTTCGATTGTAAAGAAGATGTTGAACATGTTTCCAAATCAATTGACAATTCAAAAATTGCCGAAAACGATTATAACCTTTCGGTTAGCTCTTATGTAGAGGCAAAAAACAACCGTGAGCACGTTGACATTACTCAAATAAATGCGGAAATCACCAAAACAGTAGAGAAGGTAAATGCGCTGCGTTTGAGCATTGATGAAATCATTAAAGAAATTGAAGCCTGATTATCTAGAAATACTACACACTATGGAAAAAGCTATCATCACGCAATTGAATAAACAATTTGAAGAATATGCTTATGAGCAGGATGGTGTTGAATATTGGCTGGCTCGTGAACTACAAGAGCTTTTAGGGTATGCTGATTGGCGAAATTTTTTAAACGCAATTAATAAAGCAAAAGAAAGTTGCCAAACCACTGGCGAAACGGTTTCTGACCATTTCGTTGACGTCACCAAAATGGTCAAGATTGGTTCTGGTGCAGAAAGGGAACAGGAAGACTTGATGCTCACTCGCTATGCTTGTTATCTAATAGCGCAGAACGGCGACCCTAAGAAAGAACAAATAGCTTTTGCCCAAAGCTATTTTGCTATACAAACCAGAAAGCAGGAATTGTTGGAAGAACGCATACAGCTGATGGAGCGTTTGCAAGCACGTGAAAAATTGGCTGCTACTGAAACCGAACTTTCTAAAAACATTTACGAAAGAGGCGTTGACAATTCTGGATTTGCCAGAATTAGAAGTAAAGGTGATTGGGCCATGTTTGGCGGGTACAACACCAGCGACATGAAACGTAAGTTGGGCATAAAGGAAAACAGACCTTTAGCTGATTTTTTACCTACCATTACCATTACAGCAAAACAATTGGCTACAGAAATTACCAATTTTAACGTGAAGAAAAACGACCTAAAGGGTGAAACGGATATTACGTCTGAACATGTTAAAAACAATAAGGACGTAAGAACCCTATTGGGTAAAAGTGGCATTAAACCCGAGGAGTTGCCGGCTGAGGAAGACATAAAAAAACTGGAACGGAGAGTAAAAACTTTAGACAAAGCAATAGCCAAAAAGAATTTAAAAGGTAAAAAATAATACGAATGAGCTATGTAGATAGATTGTTGCAAGGCGTAGAAGTGGAATGGAAAACATTGGGAGAGGTTTCCAATGTTTTACGTGGCAAAAGATTAACACGTCAAGAACTATCGAAGTATGAAAAATATCCGGTTTTTCATGGTGGAATAGAACCATTAGGTTTTTATTCCAAGTCTAATCGACCAGCTGATACAGTTATGATAATTAATGTAGGTGCTTCTGCAGGTACTGTTGGGTACAGCCCGGTTGATTTTTGGTCATCTGACGGTTGTTTTTGTATTGGACATTCAGTAGATATAAACAATAAGTTTCTTTATTATTTTTTATTAGGGGAACAAAATTTTTTAAAGTCAAAAGTTAGGGTTGCGGGGATTCCTACTTTGGACAATTTTATAGTTGAGAAACTCAAAATTCCCGTCCCACCATTAGAAGTTCAAAAAGAAATTGTTCGCATGCTCGATAAGTTCACCGAGCTTACAGCAGAGCTTACAGCAGAGCTTACAGCAGAGCTTACAGCCCGTAAACAACAGTATGAATACTACAGAGATAAACTGTTGAATTTCAATAACTTAAATGGGGGGGGTATAAGTACTTAACTATGAGTGAGTTAGGAGTGTTTCAAAGAGGAAGACGTTTTGTAAAAGACGACATGATTGCCGAAGGCGTACCCTGTATTCATTATGGTGAGATGTATACTTATTATGGCACTTGGGCAAATGAAGCAAAATCATTTGTAAGCGAGGGATTGGTAAAAAGAAAAAACTTACGAGTTGCTAAATATGGAGATGTTGTTATTGTGGCTGCTGGAGAAACCATTGAGGACATCGGATTAGGAACGGCTTGGTTAGGCAAAGAAGGTGTTGTAATTCATGATGCCTGTTTTTCTTTCAGAAGCCCATTAAACCCGAAATACGTAGCATACTTTACACGTACTAAAAAATTCCATGACCAAATAAAAAAGCATATTTCATCGGGAAAGATATCTGCCATTAATGCAAGAGGTTTAGAAAAGGTTTTAATTCCTGTTCCTTCTCCAGAAGAACAAGATCGTATTGTTACCGTCCTTGATAAATTCGACATACTCACCACTTCAATCAGCGAAGGCCTTCCGAAAGAGATTGAGTTAAGGAAAAAGCAGTATGAGTACTACCGCGATTTATTGCTAACCTTTCCTAAGAATAATGTAGAGTCATAAAATGGGACAGTCGTTAATACAAATAGCACAAACACTTAAAGACGCTGATAAAAAATTACAGCTGGTTTATGCTTTTAATGGCTCAGGTAAAACTCGTTTATCACGTGAATTTAAGCAGTTGATAGCCCCAAAAGAACTTGAAGCGGTACAAGAAGAAGATTCGGACATTAAAATACTTTACTATAATGCTTTTACAGAGGACTTGTTCTTCTGGGATAATGATTTGGATGCTGATTCCGATAGGAAGTTAATAATACAACCAAACAGCTTTACCGATTGGGTACTTCGAGAACAAGGCCAAGACAGGAATATTGTTGCGAATTTCCAGCAGCTAACTAATGATAAGTTGACTCCGCAATTCAACGAAAACTTTACAGAGATTCGATTTTCATTTGAACGAGGAAACGAAGATGATACTGAATTTGTGAAGATTTCGAAAGGGGAAGAAAGCTGTTTTGTATGGAGTGTTTTTTTTAGTTTAATGGAACAAGTTGTAAGTGTTTTAAACATTGCGGAAAAAGAAAATCGTGAAACTGACCAGTATGATAAGCTTGAATATATTTTTATTGATGATCCCGTCAGCTCCTTAGATGACACCCATCTAATTGAATTAGCCGTGAATATTTCAGAGTTGATAAAGTCAAGCACTTCGGATTTGAAATTCATAATCACAACTCACAATCCACTATTTTACAATGTGATTTTCAATGAGTTTAATAGGGTTAAGAAGACTAAGAAATGGCTTTTGGAAAAGTTGAATGATGGAACTTTCGCACTTAACGAAATACAAAGTGACTCGCCTTTTTCCTATCACTTGTTTCTATTAGCAGAATTGGAGAAAGCAACACAGCCAACGGGGGAGATAAAAAAGTTTCATTTTAACTTCTTACGCAACATACTAGAAAAGACTTCGACATTTCTTGGATACAAAAATTGGGAAGAGCTTTTGCCCCAAGAGTCACGAGAAGCATATTACAGAAGAATCATAAATCTATCAAGTCATTCAAAACATAATGGTGAAGAAATTGCAATTGTTGAAGAAAATGACAAGAGAGTCTTGGGCTTTCTGGTAAGTGAAGTGAAAACAAAGTACGGCTTCAAATCGACGATTAACTCAAGTACAACCGAACAGAATGGCGCAGTATAAAACCATTGCCGAGTCAAATAATTTCATCGTACTGGATAACTATATCAAGGATTCCATGCTGAATGAGCCTTCTGCTGTGTATCAAACAGAGGCAACACTAGAGAATGAGTTCATTCAAGACCTGATTGGTCAAGGTTATGAAAGGCTTTCAAACCTGAAGACACCAGAAGCGATGTTGGCGAATGTGAGAGTGCAATTGCAATCGCTTAACAACATGGAATTTTCTGATGGAGAATGGATTCGTTTCGTAGAGGAATACTTAGATAAACCAAGTGATACCCTTGTTGAGAAAACAAGAAAAATACACGATAACTATATCTATGATTTTGTTTTTGATGATGGTCATATCCAAAATATCTACTTGGTTGACAAAAAGAATATCACAAGAAATAAAGTACAGGTCATTTCACAATTTGAGCAGAAAGGAACACATGCCAATCGTTATGATGTAACCATTTTAGTAAATGGCTTGCCATTGGTTCAGGTTGAACTAAAAAAGCGTGGCGTTGCTATCCGGGAAGCATTCAACCAGGTTCACAGGTACTCAAAGGAGAGTTTTAATAGCAAAAACTCACTGTATAAATACATTCAAATCTTTGTCATTTCAAACGGAACAGATAGCAGATATTTTGCAAATACAGTCGAGCGAAACAAAAATAGTTTTGACTTCACCATGAACTGGGCAAAAGCTGACAACAGTTTGATTAAAGATTTAAAGGATTTTACGGCTACCTTTTTGGAGAAACGTACACTTCTCAATATTCTTCTCACTTATTCGGTATTTGACACTAGCGATACGCTGCTTATCATGCGTCCTTATCAAATTGCAGCTACAGAAAGAATCCTTTGGAAAATAGAAAGCTCTTATCTGGCAAAAAGGTGGTCGACCAATGAAGGAGGCGGATATATCTGGCACACTACTGGCTCAGGAAAAACGCTTACCAGTTTTAAAGCGGCACGTTTAGCAACGCAATTGGATTTTATTGATAAAGTATTCTTTGTAGTTGACCGTAAGGACCTGGACTTTCAGACCATGAAGGAGTATCAGCGTTTTTCTCCCGATAGCGTAAATGGTTCTGATAGTACGGCTGGTTTAAAGCGAAATATTGAAAAGGATGACAATAAGATTATTGTAACCACAATACAAAAACTGAATAACCTCATGAAAACTGAGGGTGATTTAGCCATTTATCAAAAGCAAGTTGTATTCATTTTTGACGAAGCACACCGTTCTCAATTTGGGGAAGCCCAAAAGAATCTGAAAAAGAAGTTTAAAAAGTTCTATCAATTCGGCTTTACGGGTACACCTATTTTTCCACAAAATGCATTAGGTGCTGAAACAACAGCCAGCGTTTTCGGTCGTGAATTGCACTCTTATGTAATTACGGATGCTATCAGAGATGAAAAAGTGCTGAAATTCAAAGTTGACTATAATGATGTTCGACCTCAGTTTAAGAATATAGAAACCGAACAAGACGAGAAAAAACTAAGTGCAGCAGAAAACAAAACAGCTTTACTACACCCTGCTCGTATCAAAGAAATATCTCAATACATTTTAGATAATTTCAGGATAAAAACCCATAGAAACCAAGGAAGCAACAAAGGTTTTAATGCCATGTTTGCCGTTAGCAGTGTTGATGCAGCCAAATGCTATTATGAGGAATTAAACAAACTTAAAAAAGACAGCGATAAGCCATTAAAAATTGCAACTATCTTCTCTTTTGCAGCAAACGAAGAACAAAGTGCAATTGGTGAAATAGTTGACGAAACTTTTGAACCTTCTGCATTGGATGTTACTGCCAAAGAGTTTTTAACCAAAGCTATCAATGATTATAACGCCATGTTCAGAACCAGTTATGGCGTTGACAGTAATGAATTTCAGAATTATTACCGTGACCTTGCCAAACGTGTAAAGAACAAAGAGATTGATTTAATTATTGTAGTTGGAATGTTCTTAACTGGTTTTGATGCTCCTACACTTAATACCTTGTTCGTTGACAAGAATTTGCGTTATCACGGTTTAATTCAAGCCTTTTCTCGAACAAATAGAATTTATGATGCCACAAAAACCTTTGGCAACATTGTAACATTCCGTGATTTAGAAAAAGCAACAATCGATGCAATCACGTTGTTTGGCGACAGTAATACAAAAAATGTGGTTCTTGAAAAGAGCTACAAAGAATATCTAGATGGGTTTACGGATATCGTTACGGGTGAAGCTCGTCGAGGATATGTAGAAGTAGTAAATGAGTTAAATGAGAAGTTCCCTAATCCTGACGAAATCGTAAAAGAGAAAGACAAAAAGGAATTTGCAAAACTATTTGGAGAGTATTTAAGAGTAGAAAACATACTGCAGAACTACGATGAATTTAACCACCTAAAAGCACTTCAAACAATCGATATAAATAATCCTGAGGCAGTTGAAGAATTTAAGAAAGCTCATTTTGTAACAGATGAGGACATTGCAGCAATGCAAAAGATTGAATTGCTCAAAGAAAGGACAGTTCAGGATTACCGTTCAACTTACAATGATATTCGTGACTGGTTAAGACGAGAGAAAAGCGGTAAAGAAACAGAAGAATCAACAATTGATTGGGACGATGTTGTTTTTGAGGTTGACTTATTAAAATCGCAAGAAATAAACCTTGATTACATTCTGGAATTGATTTTTGAGCATAATAAGAAAGCTAAAGACAAAG
The DNA here is from genome assembly GCA_020161435.1 of Bacteroidota bacterium. GTDB lineage: Bacteria > Bacteroidota > Bacteroidia > Chitinophagales > Chitinophagaceae > Phnomibacter. The sequence goes on from JAIUNV010000001.1 coordinate 945,689, forward strand.
ACACTTTAATTACTGAAATACGTAGAGTAATCCGTGCAAGTGTTGGAAATAGAGCAAAAGAAAGTTTGGTTGTTGATTTCATTAATGAGACTGACCTTGACACGCTGCAAGACAAAGCGAATGTTATTGAGTCTTTTTTTGCCTTCGCTCAAAGCAAGCAGAAATCAGAGGCCTTGGATTTAATTGCTGAAGAAAACCTGAATGAAGAAGAAGCAAAACGTTATATAACAGCTTCCTTAAAACGGGAATATGCAAGTGAAAACGGAACTGAATTGAATGCTCTTTTGCCGAAAATGAGCCCATTAAACCCTTTGTATTTGGCTAAAAAGCAAAGTGTTTTTCAAAAGCTGGTCGCATTTGTTGAGAAGTTCAAAGGGGTGGGGGGACAACTATAAAAGTTACGGAATGAAAAATTGGCTGATTTTTACCCAGACAATCCATTAGAAATAAAAAGCTGTGGTCAGTTACATAAAGTGCTGAAATCCAATCTTCCTGAAGTGTATGCCAGCCGGCAGGAGGCTATAGATACCCGATTGCGGAGGGCTTTGGCCATGACGCATACAGAAAGGCTACAGGCCTTGCTTTCTTTAATGGAATTGTCGAAGCTATTGAAAGATGCACCTAAGCAACATCAACAAATACCAGAGTAATGGACGTTTTGAATGAACAGTTGCTGGAATTTTGGCGACAGGGGCGGTTTTTCGAAGCTCCGAAAGCTGATAAGCTTCAAAATTCAATTTTCTTTCCAGTTCTCCTTTATAGTATGCACGGCACCCCGTACATTTGCGGCCAAATTTGAGCACAGGTATGGGTAGCAAGTTCATGAAATCTTTACTGGTAGCGGTTTTCAGCGTTTTCTCTTTTGGCGTAGCCATGGCTGAAGAAGGCCACGAGCCGGCACAGCACGAAGCGGGTGCCACCCACGAGGAAAAACTGGATCCTGGTAAGATCATCATTGAGCACGTAACCGATGCTCACGACTTCCATTTCATGGATATTGGCGGCAAGGCTATTTCTATTTCTTTGCCAGTGATTTTGTACAGCGAAGGCAAATGGCATTTTTTCAGTAGCAGCAAATTTCACCATGGCCACGAAGCTCACGAAGGCTTCTTTCTGGTAAATGACCACTACATTCAGCAAATGAAGGCCGAAGGCGTAGATGTAAGCGGTTTGAAAAACCAGCAAATCATTGCCGTGGATGCCGAGGGCAAACCAAATGCCAGCGTTCAGGTATACGATTTCAGTATGACCAAAAACGTGGTGCAAATGCTGTTGGCCAGCATCCTGCTGATTGTACTCATGAGCAGCATTGCGAAGAAATATGCCAAAAACGGTCCCAACAAGGCACCAAGTGGTTTCCAAAATGCAGTAGAGCCAGTGATTACGTTTGTAAGAGATGAAGTGGCTAAGCCAAACCTGCATGGCAAATACCAGCGTTACTTGCCGTTTTTGCTCACTGTTTTCTTCTTTATCTTAATCAACAACCTGTTTGGTTTAATTCCTGGTTCGGCCAACGTAACGGGTAACCTCGCCCTTACAGCTGTGCTGGCGTTGATTTCCTTCATCGTTATTTTGTTCAGCACCAACAAGCATTTCTGGGGTCACGTATTTTGGTTTCCGGGCGTACCTGTACCGGTTAAGCTCATTATGCTGCCGGTAGAACTGATGGGTATTTTCACCAAGCCCTTTGCCCTCATGATTCGTTTGTTTGCCAACATGGTGGCAGGTCACGTTATCATCTTGAGTTTCATCATCCTCATTTTCATATTTGGCGCCATGAGCAAATCACTCGGCTATGGTACCAGCCCCATTTTTGTAGGCTTGGCGGTATTTATTTATGCCATCGAAGTATTGGTAGCCTTCATTCAGGCTTTCATCTTCACCAACCTTACAGCAGTGTTTATTGGTCAGGCTTTTGAACATGGCGACCACCACGAAGGCGGACACCACTAAGAAATTGGGGATTAGTGATTAGGATTAACCTTGAACAGTGCCGCGGATGCGGAATAAAGAACACCGGATTTTTTCATTTTAAATATCATCTATTATGCAACTGATGAACGTTCTGTTGGATGTAAGCATGAGCCACCTCGGTGGTGCTATTGGTGCTGGTTTGGCCGCTATCGGCGCTGGTATCGGTATCGGTCAGATTGGTAAAGGCGCTACTGAAAGCATCGCCCGTCAGCCTGAAGCTGCTAACGACATTCGTGGTGCAATGATCTTGACTGCTGCTTTCGTAGAAGGTGTTGCCCTGCTGGCCGCTGTAGCTGGTCTGCTGGCTGTATTCAAGGCGTAATCATTCGCACTGAAAAAAACAAACTGCGTCCATGCACAGGGCGGACGGCGCAGTTTTCTTTAACTTTTTCGACTCCTGAATATTTATCTCTTTTCAAAAAACGAATCACATGCTCGACGTAGGATTAGGACTTTTTGCCTGGAACCTCATCGCCTTTTTAGTAGTGTTGTTCCTGCTGCGCAAATTTGCGTGGAAGCCCATCATCAGCAGCCTGAACGAACGTGAAACCAAAATTGCCGACAGTATTGCTACCGCCGACCGCGTAAAGGCTGAAATGGCTCAAATGCAAAGCGAAAACGAAGCACTAATGGCACAAGCCCGCGAAGAACGTGCCGCTATGCTGAAAGAGGCAAAAGAAACCCGTGATAAAATGGTAAACGAAGCCAAAGAGCAGGCTAAGCTGGAAGCCAATAAAATTGTAGCTGAAGCACAACAGGCCATCAACAACCAAAAAATGGCTGCCATTACCGATGTAAAAAATCAGGTGGGTGCATTGGTGGTTGAAGTGGCAGAAAAAGTATTGCGCCGCGAACTAGCCAATAAAGCTGACCAGGAAAACTACATCAAAGAGTTGAGCAACGCTGTAAAACTGAACTAAGCTGAAAGAGCAGCTTTTGCAGCAATGCAAAAGCCGTTATTCTTCAATATAAGAGAAGCAATTGTATGGTAAACCCACGTTTGGCCGGCCGCTACGCTAAAAGTCTCATTGATATTGCCGTAGAAAAAAACGAATTAGAAGCTATTAAAGCTGATGTAGCGTTTTTACTCTCAGCTATCAATAGCAGCCCTGAGTTAAAAGGACTGTTGCGCAGCCCCATTATCAAAGCCGATAAAAAGACTGCTGTAATGGAAGCGATTTGCAAAGGCCGGGTAAATGCTATCACGGAGGTATTTTTCCGCCTGCTGATAAGCAAAAGCCGCGAAAATGCATTGCCTGAAATACTTGGTGCATTCAACGAACAATACAATGTGTTGAAGGGTATTCAGCAGGTAAAAATTACCACAGCGCAACCATTGAGCGAAGAAGTAAAAGCATCTTTGCTGAGCAAACTGAAAGCTGACACCGGCTTTGACAAGGTAGAGCTGAAAACCAGTGTAAAGGAAGAACTGATTGGTGGTTTTATTTTGGAATACAACAACAATCTTGTGGATGCATCAATCCAGCGAGATTTGCGAGACATCAAACGACAGTTTCAGAACAACGATTACGTTTTTAATATCCGATAAAAAAATCCCGACCAAGTGGTCGGGATTTTTTTGAGACTGTAAAATATTTTGTGTAAACGATTTCAGCTAGCTGTTATTCAGAGTCTGCATCGGGATTCAAAAATAGTTA
>JAIUNV010000002.1 GCA_020161435.1 Bacteroidota bacterium
GTGCAGGCAATGAGGATGTCTTCTACACCCCGGGCTTTCAGATCGGTGAGCACACTCATCCAAAAGCTGGCGGATTCGCTTTCGGCAATCCACATGCCCAGTACTTCTTTATGCCCGTCCTGCCGTAAGCCAATAACGATATATATGCACTTGCTGATGAACCGACCGTTGTGCTTTACTTTCAGGGCAATGCCATCCATCCACACGGTAAAATAAACCGGCTCCAACGGACGCTGCTGCCATTGCTTTACATGTTCGATAATGCGATTGGTGACATTGCTGATAGTACCTTCACTGACGTCTACCCCATAGGCTTCCTTTACCTGTTCGCATATGTCAGCCGTGGTCATGCCACGGCCATACATGCCTATGATAACCTCTTCCAGTTTGTCGCTCATGCGCTGGCCTTTGGGAATGAGCTGCGGACTAAACTCACTGTTGCGGTCGCGGGGTATGTTGAGCACCATATCGCCCAGGCTCTCGGTTTTTACCCGCTTCTTATAAGTGCCATTGCGGCTGTTGCCACTGTTATGACCGTCGGCGCTGTGCTTTTCATAACCCAGGTGCTCATCGAGCTCCCCCTGGAGCATCTCTTCTACACCTTGCTTAAAAAGACTGTTGAAGAAGGAATGAAACTCCTCCTTGCTCTTGAATTGCTTGAAAAAATCCTTCGGCAGGATTGGCTTTTGTTCGTCCATAAAACTGTATTTAAAGGTAATGAAATGAGGGCCCAAGGCCCGGTGCCAATCTTGCCGGCTGCGTTACGTTCGGCTTCGCTACGCTTCGCCTCTCTTCACTCCGCCGGCAAGGTTACTTACCTCTGAACACAGCTATAGAATACATTTACACAAAGTGTTTTATACTACCACCGAAAATAAGGTCCGCCTACAGGAGGATGTGTTTTTATGGTAAAATGTCATTTGCAAAGTATCCGAATTCCTATGTCCCATGCTGAAAATTCTGTATGGAGAATTCTGCATTTCATTTTAAGTCTATTCTGAAGCATTTTTGAATTTATTAAAGTCATTCTTTTTTGAGGTGTGTCGCCTGCAATATAATCGAACAGAGTTTGGACTTCTTTGTCAGTGAAAGCGGTTACGGAAAATACATAGCTTGCCTTTGACTCTTCAATGCTTTCCCAAACTATAGAATGCCCTGTTTTCGCTTTAATTGGAAAAAGAAAGGAATTGTGAATAGTCTTTGATCCGTTACTATTTATGACCACCTCACCAACAGGGATGATGGGTAGATTGGGGTCGCAGTATTCGCATAGCCTTTTCAATGTATAAGAGTGAAAGACAAATGACAAATTTGTCTTATAGAATTGCTTTGTGTATTTCTTCCAATCTTGTAATCTGAAGGGTTTTATTAGTATAATTCCGAAGTTTGAAGCAGCAATTGTTAAGAAGTCTATATGGTAAAACAAAACTTCTTGATTCTCGATAGCTTTTACTATAGATCCGTAAAGTATCACTCTCAGTTTGGGAACATTATGAAACTTATAAAAGTGCTTTATCTCATTAAGATATTTTTTCGATTGAATTAGGTCTTTTCGATACAATCGTCCATTATGTTTAATGTGAATAAAACCATCACCAAAGCTTACATTATCCCATTCAGCATCGAAAATTACTTTGCCAACGTTAACAGACTGTGTGTATTGTGGAGAAAATTTAGGATTTGAGGGAGCCTCTTTTATGTTGTTCTTCTTAGTCAGAGAGGTTGTTTGTTTGTTATTAGTTAAAGCGATTTGCTTTTTGGGCTTAGCTAAGTCCATTTGCTTTTTTAATTCAACTTGTCTATTCGTAATTTCTTTATCTATTACAAGCAGCTTTCCCTTTTTTTTGGAAACCATCGTCCTAAGATTTGAAAGCTTGCTTTCTAAAGTTGAGTTTTTTGTTATTTTAATCGTCCTTTTTAATTCAGAATATTTTTTATTAAGACTGAGAAGATGGGACATTCGATTTTTTTTGTATGAGCTTTCTATTTCAGATGCTACATTCCTGTTTTTTTTATCTTGCTCGTGTTGCTCTTGCAGCCTTGCTATTTCCAATTCAAGATTGTCAATAGTATTTTGGAATGCTTGCTTTTGTTGTAACAATACATTTAGCTTTGTGTCTACTACTTTTTTTGGTGTCTGCTTTGCCATTTAGCTATAAGATAATTAAGTAAGTATTTTACCACAACTTAATGGTATCGGTGATACGTCAAATGTGTATTTGAAGACCTTCCTATTGTTTTAGTTTCCAATAGCATTCTTTGAGAAGAGTTCTAATTTGCTGCGTTTCAATTTCTCCAAGCATATAACGGAATTCATTTATTTTTCCACCAAGGTGTATAGAAGTTGCTTGTTGCGCCGACTTTATTTTTTTTGCTTTTATTACACTTTTCACAACTTAATTGAATATTACAGGGATCGTTTGCGCCAAAAAGATCCAATGGTACGATATGGTCGTAGTTGGATGTATTGAAAATATTGATTAGGCCTGTTAAGTCAGCGTTGCAGAAAACACATCGGCCTTTCTCTCTGTGATAGACAGCTTTCTTAACCCACTGTGGAATAGTAACACGTCTAATTGTTCCTTTTTTAGTTACTAAATTGATTGGAAAGCGTGTTTCTTTTATTGTTTTCGCAGCTATAGAATTAAATCTAAGAAGGAAGTCCCGATTGGCAAACAATATGTAAAAAACCTCCTCAGCCATTTTCTCGAAAAGAGCAAAGAATGCTTCGGTATTAGTTTCAAACCATTCACTTGATGATTGAATTTGCTTTAGGTTTAAACGTTTAAATTCTATTGAATACGTGTCGAAAAGAATGTACCACTTTTCTAAATCCTCTTCCTCTTCATACAGCTCAGGATTTTTCTTAAAATCTCGACGATAGAAATTAGTAGCAGTAATTACAATGTACAAGTGAAGTAATGTGTCTTTTGAGAACTTGGAAGATATTTCTATGAAATACTCTTCATTGTGGCCCCAAAAATCTACCTCTGCTTTAACAGAACTATCAATTAGGTCAGCAAGCTCATAAATTGAATTATAGTGAAACTCCTGTAGCGATTCCATAATATTGTGAACTAGTCCAAAATAGTATAAAGTGTTCAAAGATTTAACTTACATCTAATTACATAACTCTATTTCCGCTGGTTAGTTAGTCATTCTTCCCAAACACCAAAAACTTTCGCCAATACAACTTCAGGTGTTCCCTCAAAACAACGCCCGAATCATCTCATATACCGCCAGCATCATGGCTTTTTGTTCGGCGAGGTGGCCTTGCTGGGCTTCAATGTTGAGGTAGGCCATTTGCTGGTTGCCGCAGTACACACTCAGTGAGCCATCGTCGGTAACGGTGGCATTCTTTTGCAGCAGGATATTAAAGCCCCTGGCTTTCAGAAAATCAAAAATGCGTTTGTCAGTGGTGTAGAAGAAATCGTCGATATCGGCGGCTTCGTTTACATATACTTCAGCAGCATCGTTGGCATAGTCGCCACCGGGCAAATAGCTTTTGATGTGCAGGCCACCGCCATCGCTATTGTTGTGCATGGCTATCACCAGCCGGTTGCCGGCTACATACTTCCTAATAAATGCATCGGCCAGTTGTTGTGCGGCTTTGTAGCCTTTGGCGGAGTAGTGGCCATTGGCTTTGAGGGTGGCGGCCAATCCTTTGGGCGTATAAATGCGGTTGGGGTCAAACTTGTATTGTTTGCCCGCCAGCTGGTAGCTCACATAGCGGTCGCCGCTGTGCTGCCATGTAACAAAGCAACCCAGCTGCAGGCTGTCGATGAGGGCTTTGGCGGTGGCGACGGCAGTGGTTTCGTTTTCGTGTACATGCAGCCAGCTGATGCCGGCTTGGGGCTGGCCGCAGGTTTGTACAAACCGGATGCTTGTGCTGCCGAGCTGGTGGGTACTGCTGTTGGGTTGGCTATGGGCTGGAAGAGAGAGTAGCACGATGCTGGCAAGAAGGAAGTTTTTCATAAGGGGAAAGTAGTAGGTTTTTTTGAACCACGAAGGCACGAAGGAGACACGAAGGGGCACGAAGAGTTTAGGAGAGTTTGCAATTGGCAATATGCAATTTGCAAGGCAACCGTTTGACTACAGCAAACTGAGGATTGCAAACTGGAAACTGATTGTTTGAACCACGGAGACACGGAGGCAAAGAGGGGCACGAAGTGGAGTTTGCAATTTGCAGTATGCAGTTTGCAGGGCAGTCTTTCTTGCAAACTGCCTGCTTCAAACTATCCAGTAACATTTGTAGATTGAGTTCGGCATTTTTCAGGGCAGACTTTCTTGCAAATTGCAAACTGTTTACTGCCTACTGTCCACTAATAGAAGGAGATTGCTTTCAGCAGTTTGCAGGACAGTGTTACTTGCAAACTGCAAACTGCCCACTGCAAATTCTTAATTCATCTTCCGTTATTACGGGGCAAACATATAAGCCCTTACTTTTGCGGCACTATGACAACAGAACAATTGAAGGATATGAGGGACCGTGTGAGTGTCCTGAGGAGGTTTCTTTGACGTCGCTAACCGACAAGCCAAAGTAGACAACGACAAACAGTTGAGCCTCTCGCCGGGTTTTTGGGACGACAATACCCGGGCCACCGCCATTCTCAAAGAAATCAAAGCCAATGAGTTTTGGATTGATTTGTACAACCGTGTAGAAACGGCTGTGGAAGATTTTGCGGTGCTCTTCGAATTCTGGAAAGAAGGCGAGGAGAGTGAAGCCAATGTGCAGCAGGCTTTTGACGCTGCCAAAGAAGTCATCGAAGAAGCCGAATTTAAGAGTACGCTGAACCAACCGGAAGATGAACTGCCAGCCGTGCTGCAAATCAATAGCGGGGCAGGTGGTACCGAAAGCCAGGATTGGGCACAGATACTGGCCCGCATGTACAAAATGTACGGCGAAAAACAAGGCTGGACCGTGACCGAACTCGACTGGACCGATGGTGATGGTGCGGGTATCAAAACCGCCACCTTCCAGTTCGACGGGCCTTTTGCGTATGGCTTTTTGAAAGCGGAAAGCGGGGTGCATCGCCTGGTGCGTATTTCGCCCTTCGACAGCAATGCCCGCCGCCACACGTCATTCGCCAGTGTGTATGTGTACCCGCTGGTAGACGATTCCATTGAGATTGACCTGAAAGACAGCGATGTGAAAATGGAAACGAGTCGCAGTGGTGGCGCCGGTGGCCAAAACGTAAACAAGGTGGAAACCAAAGTGCAGCTCACCCATATTGCTACGGGCATCGTGGTGGTGTGTCAGCAAGACCGCAGCCAGCTGGGCAACCGTATGCTGGCCATGCAAATGCTGCGCAGTAAGCTGTACGAACTGGAGCTGCAAAAACGCAATGCGCTGAAAGACGCGGCCAATGCCAGCAAGAAAAAGATTGAGTGGGGCAGCCAGATTCGTAGCTATGTGTTCCATCCATACAAAATGATTAAGGATCACCGAACGGATTATGAAGTAGGCAACGTTGGCCCGGTAATGGACGGCGAACTCGACGGATTCATCAACGCGTATTTGATGAGTGAAAAAGAAGGAGAAACAAGTGCTTAAATGTGTGGATGTGTGATGTAAGATGTCTGATATTTTTGAATGACGTTTTACATCAGCCATCAGCTATCATACATCAAAACATCCTTATGGCTTGGCTGTATCTCATACTTGCTGCCTGTTGCGAAATTGCTTTTGCCGGTAGTTTGAAGCTCACACAAAACTTCAGCAATCTTAAATGGTCGGTCATATTTGTAACCTTCTATGTGCTGAGTATTGTGTTGCTTAACAAAGCGGTTCAGCAAATACCCATTGGCACCGCTTATGCAGTGTGGACGGGTATTGGGGCAGCAGGCACGATGATTATTGGTATACTGTATTACAAAGAGCCGGTGAGCTTTTGGCGCATGTTCTTTTTGTGTACACTCATTCTGTCGATAGTAGGACTAAAATATTTTTCGGAAACACCTGCAACCCCGGCATAACGGGCACGGATTGCAGCTAAAAAATACACACACTTTCGCACCATTGTCAAATTTTCAAATTCATCATTTTCAAAATTGCATTTATGAGCTTTGGAACTTTCTCTTATCCGATGCCGGCCAACGAACCGGTATTGCAGTATGCACCCGGTAGTAAGGAGCGTGATGCCTTACAAAAAGCACTGGCTGAGCTGAAGAAAAAAGAAGCCGACATTCCGCAATACATAGGCGGCCGTGCGGTACGCAGTGGCGATAAGCATCCCATTCATCAGCCGCATGAACGCAACCATGTGCTGGGCTACTACCATGCCGGTACCAAAGCGCATGTGCAGCAAGCTATTGATGCTGCGCTGAAAGCCAAGCCTACCTGGGAAGCCATGCCATGGGAAGAACGTGCCGCTATCTTTTTGAAAGCAGCCGATTTGCTGGCTACCAAGTATCGTTTTTACATCAATGGTACCACCATGCTGGGCCAGAGTAAAAATGCGTTTCAGGCAGAGATTGATGCTGCCTGCGAACTCATCGACTTCCTGCGTTTCAATGTGCATTTTCTGAGTGAGATTTATAAGCAGCAGCCCATCAGTGCTCCCGGCATGCACAACCGCATGGAGTGGAGAGCCCTCGAAGGTTTTGTGCTGGCGGTTACGCCGTTCAACTTTACGGCCATTGGTGGCAACCTGCCCACCAGCGCTGCCATGTGTGGCAACGTAGTGGTTTGGAAGCCTGCCAACACGCAGATTTATTCGGCGCAAATGTTCATGAAGATTTTGATGGAAGCCGGCCTGCCCGATGGTGTGATCAACCTTGTGTATGTGGATGGTCCAACCATTGGCGATGTGTGTTTCAATCATCCTGATTTTGCAGGTGTACACTTCACAGGTTCTACCGGTGTGTTCAACCACATGTGGGCTACTATTGGCGCCAATACGCCTAAGTACAAAAGCTATCCACGCATTGTAGGCGAAACAGGTGGTAAAGATTTTGTGCTGGTACATAAATCTGCAGACGTTGATGCTGTGGTAACAGCCTTGGCCCGTGGTGCGTTTGAGTATCAGGGACAAAAATGTTCTGCTGCCAGCCGTGCTTACCTGCCCAGCAATCTGGCCGACCGCATTAAAGCCAAACTGGTTGCTGAAGTAGAAACCATGAAGATGGGTACGGTAGAAGACTTTGGCAATTTTGTAAACGCCGTAATTGATGAGAAGAGTTTTGATAAACTGAAGAAATACATTGATGCAGCGAAGAAAGACCGCAAGGCCAAAATCCTCACCGGTGGCAACTGCAGCAAGAAAGATGGTTTCTTTATAGAGCCTACCATCATTGAAGTACGTGATCCGAAATACGTGACCATGTGCGAAGAACTTTTCGGCCCCGTGCTCACCATTTACACCTACAAAGCCGATGAATTTGAGAAGGCGATGGATTTGGTAGATGGTACTTCTCCATACGCATTAACCGGTGCTGTATTGGCACAAGACCGTTCGGCTATTGATGCTGCTACCAAGCGTTTGCGTCATGCTGCAGGCAACTTCTACATCAACGATAAACCAACTGGTGCCGTGGTAGGTCAGCAGCCTTTTGGTGGTGCCCGAGCCAGTGGTACCAATGATAAGGCAGGCAGCATGCTCAACCTGTATCGTTGGTTGAGTGCCCGCACCATTAAGGAAACGTACAACTCACCGGTTGACTATCGGTATCCGTTCCTGCAATCATAATTGCAATCAACATTGAATTTCAAAAGCTATCCATTCGGGTAGCTTTTTTTTGTTGGCTGTCATCCAAAGCAAAACCTCGCAGCGTATCTCTTTCAAATGTCGGATCTATGAAACAGCAACGCAGCAACCGCCGCCAATGGTTGACAAGGATTGGTTTGTCTTTATTGAGCATTACGGGCATATTGGTCGTTATTCTCGCCGTTCATATTTATGATGTAACGCACCGTGAGCAATTGCCCACCAAGCATTGGCAGATGGCCCGCATTGAGTTTGCAGCGCCACTCGATTCGCCCATCGCAGTAAAGGTGCAGGCGTATTTTCACCAGCATGCATTGGTGAAGTACAGTCATATGAATACAGAACAAGGCTGGCTGGTGTTTGCCTTCGACAATCGCAATAGTGATGCTACCAGTATTTATCAATCTATGAAAACGAAATTGCCGATGGCTACTTCTTTGTACAAGCCTTCGGCAAATGATATGGCGGGTAGTTGTCCTGTCATCGATAAATCGAGTGTCACCTACAAACTCGGTTCGTTTTTCCAGCGCATTTTTTAATACCTAACCATAATCATTAAATCCGATTCTATGAGAAAGCAAGTATTTGTGATGGCTGCAGCTGTAGCCATGCTGGCGGTAGCCTGCAAAAAAGACAGCAACGAAATGGTGGACAATAGTTTGTATGCCAAGTTGGGCGGTAGTGCCATGGTAGCCGATCCTACCAACAGTGCACAAATGATTGAGAAGGGTAGGCTGGGTTTGCGGAGTGTGGTAGACAGCAGCATTTTTGTAATTGCGGCCGACCCTAAAATGCAGCCTTTTTTTACGCCATTGCTGACTGAAGTAACAGCCGGCAATACTACCAACCTGGCTATCCTTAGTAAAAACCTGACCGACTTTTTTTGCGTAGCTACCGGTGCCAAAAACTTTACGTACAGTGGTTTGGGCATGGCCGCAGCACATGATCCTGCCCGTAATCCACGTATGGCCAAAAAAAGCACAAATGCTGATTACGATGCATTTGTAGGCGATGTAGTAATTGGTGCACAAAAGAATAAAGTACCTACCGAACTGATTCAGGAAGTTGGCAAGTTGCTGGAAACTTTGCGTTCGGTGATAGTACAGCAGTAAGCTTTTTGTATAGCAGCGTTAATACCCCCGATCCCACACAAAAGCCGGTTGCAATTGCAACCGGCTTCGTATTTATGTAGCGGTAATGGCTTACCAGGTTTTCTCGCCTTTTTTCATTTTTTCAAGTGTAGCTTCAAAATCGTCTACATTGGCGTTGCCGGTAGCTTTGGCCAGTGCAATGGTTTGCTCTTGTGCGGCAATGGCTTCTTTGCGTTTGCCCGATTTGTAGAGCAGGTTGGCATAAGTGTCATAGTAGTTGGCGTCTTTTTCAATAGCTGCTTTTTTAGCCCATTCTACGGCTTGCTCTACACAGTTCATGTCGCTGCAATGTTCGAAAATGGCCCAGGCAAAACTGTTGAGTTCTGCAGCGGGTAAATCGCTGCCAAAATGCTGCATAAATTTGGTAACGGCAGGAGCGAAGTCGTCCCAGTTACCGGTTTGCTGGTAATAAAACACCTGTGCATAGGCTGCGGTTTCTTCACCCGTTTTGCCATACTTCTTTTGCAAATCTTGCTGCAGTGTATTCCATTGAAAGGCTTTGCCCGTTGGGCTCCAAATTACGGGAAACACATCTTCCTGCAGGATGATGGCACGAACCGTGTTTTTCGTTTTTCCTTTACCCAACACTGCGTCAAATGCTTCGGAATGCTGCAGCATCAATGCAAAACCTTTATCCTGACTCGATTGAGTGAGCTTGCTCAAAAACTCAATGTTTTCTTTGGTGAGCAAATCTTGTTGTGTCGCTACATATGCATCTGCAAACACTTTTACATTGGGCATATCATACGCTTCCATGGCAGCGTTGGCCAGTGTTTTCAGTAAGGCAGGTGTTCTGTCGCCGGCGGTAAATTTTTCCTTGAGGGTAAAATATTGGGTGGCCGGATCGAGGGCTCTTTTGGCCTTGGCAATAAAAGTGGCGGCATCAGATGAGCCCACCGAACGATGTACCAGCTTGCCACTGGGATCTAAAAACAAGTAGGTGGGAAACACTTTCACTTCGTAGTTCACCATGATGTCGTGTGCAGCGGCGTACCAGGCTTTTACTTCGGCGTTGTCGTTTTTGGTGGTGTCGAGCTGCACCTTCAGGTTGATGAAATTGGGATTGAAAAATGCACCCACTTCTGGTTTTGGGAAAATGTTTTTGGCCATCATTTTGCAAGGGCCGCACCAGGTGGTAAAGGCATCCACAAAAATGTATTTGTTTTCCTTTTTGGCTTTTTCCAGCACGGCTTGCCAGGTAGTGTTGTGTTCAAACTGAATGCCGGTTTCCTGTGCCGCCAGAGAAAGGCTACATACAAAAAGCAGGGCAGTGAAGAGTTGTTTCATGTGCAATAAAATGAACCATAAAACTACGGTGCGGCTGGTTTGCAGCATCCTAAATGCTTGCAAAGATTTTGAGCACTCAAAATAGCCCGCATGCTGCTGGCAGCGTATATTTGAGTGCTGCCAATGTTGCGCAGCTACGGTTTATGAAACAAGTGTTGAACGATAAAGCCATTGCCCTCATCATTAAGCGGCTGGCTTACCAAATAGTGGAAGATCATCCTCATTGTGATGACATTGTGTTCATTGGCATACAACCCCGTGGTGTACAACTGAGTGAAAGGCTAATGGTTGAGTTGAATGCCTTGTATGGCAAGCAGGCAGCTTACGGCATACTGGACATTACTTTTTACCGCGATGATTTTCGCAAAGAAATAATGGTGCCCAATCAAACACACCTCGACATGAGCCTTGAAAACAAGGAAGTTATTTTGATTGATGATGTGCTGTACACCGGCCGCACCACCCGTGCTGCGCTGGATGCGCTGCTCGATTTTGGCCGTCCTTCAAAAGTGACCCTCTGTACCTTAATCGACCGTAAATTCAACCGCGAAATTCCCATTCAGCCCGATTACACCGGCAAAACCATCGATACCATTTTTTCTCAAAAAGTAGTGGTACACTGGAAAGAAAATGATGGGGTAGATGAAGTGCGGTTGTTGGGTTAAGCTGTTGGCTTACTATTGAGCAGGTGTGGTTTTCTCCGGTACATTTTCCAGATAAATTCACCAAACATACTGTTGGCCCAGGCAAACCATTTGCGGGTAAATTTCGTGGGATCGTCTTTGTGAAAACTCTCATGCATGAAGCCCGTTCCTGCGTGTGTTTTCTGTAGCAGGTCGAGGCATTTTTTCATCTCCGTTTCATCTGTACTGGTGAGGCCGCGTACAATGATGCTCATGGGCCAAATCATATCTAAGCCGGTATGCGGACTGCCAATGCCTTCGGCGGCTGTGCCCGAAAAGTAAAATGGATTGGATGCCGACAAGCAATATTTACGGCTATTGTCCCACACGGTTTGGCGGGTGCTGGCAAACATGTTTTCGCCGAGGTATGGAATGCTGAGCAAGCTGGGCATGTTTGCATCATCCATCAGGTTGCAACTACCGAGGCCATTGGTTTCATATACCCAAATATTGCCAAAGGTTTGGGTAAAGACGATGGCGCTATCCCAGAGCACTTTTGCCAATGAATTGCCCATTTCAAAAGACTGACGGGCCAGCTCTTCATCACCAATGGCTTTGGCAATATCATTGAGCCACTCTAGTGCAAAAACTGCAAACCAGTTGGAGGGAATAAGGTATGGGAAAATGGTAGCATCGTCGCTGGGGCGAAACATAGAGCAAATCAAACCATTGGGTTTTGCCGGATAACCATAGCCGCCCAGCGGTACGCCATCGGTAGCCCAGGAGGTTGTCCGCTGAAATGAATATGGCCCCTTGCCTTCGAAGCGTTGCTGTTCTTTGAATGTCTGTATCACCAGCCTCATAGCTTGCCGCCAATCGGCATCAAAGGCGGTTAAATCACCGGTTTGTTGCCAGTAGCCGTATGCCAACCGAATAGGGTAGCAAAGGCTGTCTATTTCCCACTTGCGTTCGTGTATGCCGGGTTGCATTTTGGTGAGGTCGCTTTTCCATTCACTCACCTTATTCATGTCTTTAAAAAATGCGTTGGCATAGGGGTCGAGCAATATGCATTTTGTTTGCCGGTGAATGACACCCTTAATGAGCATTTGTAAGTTGGGATCTTCTTTCAGCAAGGGCAGGTAAGGCCACACTTGTGCCGAACTGTCTCTCAACCACATGGCATCAATATCACCGGTGATTACATAGGTGTCTGGCTTGCCATTGATCATTTCAAATTCCACGGTAGTATCCAGCGTATTGGGAAAGCAGTTGTGAAATAACCAACCGAGTTCTTTATTGCTGCTGTTTTTTTGTACTGCTTCAATTACTTTTTCTACTGCTTCACTGGTAAAGTGCCGGGCACCCCTTGCTACCCGCACTTCAGCAAAATCATTGCTTTGCCCAAAGCCATATTTCGATACAATAAATGCTGCGCCGGTTAGTGTTGATTGCTGTAAAAAAGTACGCCGTTTCATGCTGCTGTGTTTCTGTGATCAATGCAAACGTGTATCACGCTAATACATTGTAAAAGAACGAACTAAAGCGGAATAGCGTATGCAATGCTTCTGCACAATCATTTGAATGGCGCAGAAAAAAAGTAGCAGAAAAAAACAAAAAACGCAGAATGATTTTTGGGTGGAATATATCTGACGCCTATTTTTGCGCTCCAATTACGGATTGACCCATGGTGTAACGGTAGCACTACAGATTTTGGTTCTGTCTGTTAAGGTTCGAATCCTTATGGGTCAACACAGAAAAGTCAGCATTTTTGCTGACTTTTTTTATGCCGCATATTTTCCTTATTGGCATAAAAAAAGAACCCAGCAGTGTTGCTGGGTTCTCGGTTTCAATTAAAGGTGTGATTATTAATTGATCTTGGTGAGTTTTAATTGGTGGCTGAATCCTTCGCCAATAACCTGAATGTTATATTCACCAGAAGCAAGTTCTGCAACATTCAAATCTTGCTGGTTGATGCCTTTGATAAATTGAGTATTAATCTGGCGTACCATTTTACCGCTGAGGTCACGGATGATAATGCTACCCTTACCAGGCGCATCAACATCAACCACAACTTTTGTGATGGCTTTTACAGGATTGGGGAAGAGTTGAACAGGTGTACTTTTCTTTACATTGTTCAGGTTCTTTACATTACTATAAGTAAGTTCTCCATTCTTATCAGTTTGCTTAATGCGGTAGTACACAAGGTTTACACCCAGTTTGCTAATGTTTGCATCAGTGAGTTCGTAAGTATTTACACTCTTGCCATTACCTTTTGCATCTACTTTGGCAAATGATTTGAATACACGGCCATCCACACTGCGTTCCACTTCAAAGTGACGGTTGTTTTCATCGCTTTCAACTGTCCAGTTCAGTTTGGCATCATTGCCATTCTTCAGGGCGAAGAAAGAGAGGAATTTAACGGGGAGTACAATATTAAGTGGTACGAATGAGTAGGCTGAAAATGAACCTCCTGATACCGCTCCATTACCATAAACAATTGCAGTTTCGCTTGTACGGTTGGTGCCGCCTACTTCAAGTACAGTGTAAGAAATTGTATTCGCCCCACCATCTGGCAAACTAACTAGTCTAAGCTCGGATGGAAGATTGCCGGGGTATCCAAACTGTATTTCACAGAATTCAAGCTCAGTATTCGCTGGAAGAGTATTAGTAATTGTACCTACATAGGCGTTATAGAAATTAAATACCAAATAGTTTGAACCTGAGATATTTTCAGTAGTTACTGGCATCGCTGTATGCCCCATATGTGCAAAGGGGGCTGCCATAGTTAGGTTAGCTGATGGTATTGGTGTAACCGAAGCTGGCAAAGTAAAAGTAATCAGAGACTGTGAAATAACTCCAGTGATTTCTCCAGTCGCCCTAATAAAAACTTTGGCAGAGCTTGAGTTTGAACCAGGCTTAATCGTATAGCTCACGTATTGGCTCCAAGCTCCGAGTGAGATGAGCGACGCAATAAGAAGGGATAAAAAATATTTGTTCATATACTGAATTGTGAGAATGAATGGATAGAGGATTAACTACGCGTCAGAATTTATTAGTTAGGCAATACTTGGGTTTTGGCAGGGGAAGGACTTGGAACACCACCTAAAACTGTAGACAATAAGAAAGACCTATCAGGAGTTAATCCTAAATAATCAACAGTTCTATTCATGTTCAAATCACCCAAACCGTATGTGAAATAATCAGCTCCAGTCGATAAGATTCTTGAAGGAGTTGGAGAACCACCAGCATTTCCCATCAAAGTTAATACTTGAGCCCTATCTGTATTCAAGCCCAAATAATTGGATGAAGTATTCAGGAATGCGTTGCCAGCAAGAAGAAGATTTTTGCCAGAAGTGACACTATAATTGTTTGATGCACTACCAAATAAACTACCAGCAGCTGCGGTTGATAAATCGTTATTAGTATTCGCTAAAGAAAGAGCCACAGGTATTGCTGGATTCGTACTTAAGCCCAAATGGTTTCTGTGTCGTAAAGAGATAGCATAATTACCAGCATCAATATTTTTAAAATATACAGGACTCAATCCATCGATATCAACTATGTCACCATCCACTTGAATTAAAGCAGATCTGGTTTGTACTACAGGTGCTACAGTTGGAGAAGAAATAGAACGAAGCTCAACAAAAACCCAATCAACAATATTATTTTGTGAATTGGCTTGGTCATTCAGTACAGCACTTGAAGTTAAGGTTTCAGGTACACTGTTTGCTACGTGAACAAAAGCAGTACTAAGGCTTGCATTTCTGTAGGGATCAGAAGTTGGTAAAATATTAGAAGCTGGTAACGTGCCAGGACTGTAAGTACCGGTTGAATTGCGATAGCGATCTCTCATCAAACCAGTATTTACATCAAACGCTCCCTGCAAAAATGCTTTAGGGCTTACCAACACAAACCTGTTCATAGCATACAAATCACCCGTATTGGTAGGTACAGCAGCGGTTACTGTGTTAGCAGCATTGTCTTGTGCTGAACCAAGGGCCCATGTAGAACCATTATAAGTCATAGCCCGAAGGTCAGCTTCGGTACCCGTTACATCAGAAGGATCAACGTAGGTACCAACTGCTGTTACCGTTGCACCTGCTACACCACTTCTGTTCAAAGACCAATAATTATTCAAGAAGTCTGTTGACCGTGGGTGCTTGGCAGGGTGGCCGCCGTTGATTGCACGGCCGGCAACAAATGCACTGGTATAAGTACCACCTGTCAACTGATATTGAAGAGGTGTATAATCGCTACCAACGCCGAGGGGAAGGGTTACTGAACCGGCAGCAGTCAATTCTTTGCGGAGTTCGCCAGTGCCATTGGTTTCAACAAACTTACCAGCAGCAGCACCTGTAAACGATCCGGCACTAGATACAGTAAGGTTATTGGCTCCCAACTGAAGTTTACCATTGGTGAAAGTTAGCACCCCCTCAACACGACCTGCACCACCCAGCGCTACATGGGAGGCGTTGTCAATTTCAAGATTTGGAACACTGAAACCGTTGAGATTCAGGTTTTGGAGTGCAGTGCCTTTCATGAGCAGCTTGCCTGTACCGGTTATATTGGCACTGGCTGTTACATCGCCCTGTACTGTTACAGTAGCGCCTGCATCAATGAAAAATGTGGCACCATTTTGTACCACAAGCTGTGCTTGTGCGGAAAGTGAGAGTAATGTTACTCCGATGGTGATCAATTGTTTCATAATCAGTCGTTGAGATATTTTCATTCTAAAGATACTGTGAACATTTGGAAAAGAAGATGAGTTTTTAACAAAACTGTTGAAATGTTTATTAAATGGTGTTCCTCATGCATTAATCCAATGATTTCGTGGCAAATATGCAATCATTATGCCACACTTTATATCACATTTTAAAGTGATTTTTTGTAGAATTTGTACGCTTTTTTTTCTCACCACTGTAATATTTCGCAACGGGGGTTAACCTTTTTTCTTCACCTTTGCCCACCTAAAAACGGAAGCTCGAATGGCATTAGAAATCAAAGTTCCATCGGTTGGCGAAAGCATTAATGAAGTTACCCTGGTAAAATGGCTGAAGGCCGACGGTGCCTGGGTAGAACGAGATGAAGTATTGGCTGAACTGGAAAGTGAAAAAGCCACCTTTGAAATCAATGCCGAACAGGCAGGTGTGCTCAAGCACATTGCCAAAGAAAACGACACCTTACTGATTGGCGACATCGCTTGTTCTATAGATACTACTGCTGAGCGTCCTGCAGGTGCCGAAGTGCCCGCTGCTGCACCAGCTGCCAAAGATGCTGCGCCGGCAACCCAAACCTCAGAACCTGCAAAGCCTGCAGCTGATGTAAAAGCTACTCCTGTAGCTGCTGCCATTATCGCCGATAAGCAGGTGAACCCTGCCAACGTGGTACCCTCTGGCGCCAATGGCAAAATTTACAAGCAAGATGTACTGGCTGCATTGCAAAATCCCGGACGGGCTCCGCAAACAGTAGCTTTTGGCCGCAACGACCGCCCCGAAAAAATGAGTAACCTCCGCAAAACGGTCAGCCGCCGGTTGGTGGAAGCAAAGAATACCACGGCTATGCTCACCACGTTCAACGAGGTGGACATGACCCGCATCATGGAACTGCGCAAGTTGTATAAAGACGGTTTCTCCAAAACACATGGCGTCAACCTGGGCTTCATGAGCTTTTTCACCAAGGCTTGTAGTTATGCTTTGCAAGAATGGCCTGCTGTAAATGCCTATATCGATGGCGATCAGATTATTTACCACGACTACTGTGATATTTCTATTGCCGTGAGTGCCCCTAAAGGTTTGGTGGTGCCCGTAATCCGCAATGCGGAAAGCCTGAGCATGGCCGATATTGAAAAGAAAGTAGTGGAACTGGCTACCAAGGCCCGTGAGAATAAACTGACCATAGAGGAAATGACTGGCGGCACTTTCACCATTACCAACGGTGGTGTGTTTGGCAGCCTCATGAGTACGCCCATCATCAACATTCCACAGAGTGCTATTTTGGGCATGCACAAAATTCAGGAACGCCCAATGGCTATTAATGGCAAGGTAGAAATCCGCCCCATGATGTACCTGGCACTGAGCTACGATCACCGCATTATCGACGGTCGTGAGTCCGTGAGTTTTTTGGTACGGGTAAAAGAACTACTGGAAAATCCCGAGTTGTTGCTGTTTGGCAAAGACCCGGTAAAGACTTTGCTCGAACTCTGATTGAATCATCTTTTTATACAATGCCGGAAGATCTCCGGCATTTTTTTATACCTATGAGCCGATACCATAGCTACTGGCAAAGCGCCACTAAAGTGATTGAAAAGTACGATGGCAAAACTCCCTTGGCCATTCATTTGAAGCAGTTTTTTGCTGCTAACAAACAAATGGGCAGCAAAGACCGAAGAACGGTGCAGCAATTGGTGTATCAGTTTTATCGATTGGGAAAATGGCCGGAGCCTCTGAGTGTAGCCGATCGCATTTTGCTGGCAGCACAATGCATGCCTGCCCAAAATGAAGCGTGGCTGCAAGGGGTAGAAAAAGTGCCTGCAACAGCAGTTACAGAACAATTTACTGCAGAGCAATGGTTGAATATTTTTCCCAACGAACCTGCTGTGAGCAATGGCATAACTGCAGCAGCGTTAGCACAATCCATGCTCCGTCAACCACATTTATTTGTGAGGGTAAGGCCTGGCTTTCAGGGCAAGGTAAAGGCTGCTCTGGAAAAGCATGGCATTGAAGCCGTGTGGCTAAGTAGTGAAACAATACAACTGCCCAATGGCGCCAAGCTGGATGATGTGTTGAAACTCAATCAACAGGTAGTGGTGCAGGATTACAGCAGCCAGCGAACAGGTCAAATCATTGCCAAATATTGGCCATCAAAAGGGGAGAAGCATGTACTGGCTTGGGATTGTTGTGCGGCTAGTGGTGGCAAGTCCATTATGCTGTACGACCAACTTTCGCCGGTTACACTTACCGTGTCGGATATCAGGGATAGCATTATCAGCAATTTGAAAGCCCGTTTTGCTGAAGCAGGCATGCGTAACTATCAGGTATTTGTGGCCGATGTTGCAGCGCCATTGGCAGAGCATTTACACGACAAATTTGATGTGGTAATTGCCGATGTACCCTGCAGTGGCAGTGGTACCTGGGCCCGTACGCCAGAGCAATTGTATTTCTTTCAGCCTGGTCAGGAATTGCAGTTTCAGCAAAAGCAAAAAGCCATTGCCGGCAATGTGCTGCAAGCCATAAAGCCCGGTGGTTTGCTAGTGTACATTACCTGTTCGGTATTTGAGGCTGAAAACGAAGCTGTGGTAGAAAGCATAGCTGCAAAATCTGGCATACAGTTGCTACACAGCGAACTCATCAACGGCATCGAACATCAGGCCGACAGTATGTTTATTGCGGTATTGAGGAAAGGAAAATAGTTGGGATGTTCACATGTAAGCCAACCCTTTCGTCGTTTGTTACTTGTGATCGATGTAGGTCAATACTACCCGATAGCTGCCATCTTCCCAATAACCGGCTCTCGAATCGGGCGGGGGCACAGGTGGCTGCCAAACTTTGTGGTCAAAGTTTTTATATACCAAGCCAACGCCTTCTGCATATACTTCTATGCTGTAATTCCATTGTTTGTAAAAAGATTTATTGAAAGGCCCTTCCGGCAACACTTCATCTCGTTGTAAAACAGTAATGGTGTTGGGAAATGTTTTACCCCCTACGGTAAATGGCTGTCCAACGTTTTGATAGGTGTATTCCCAATCAGCTAAATATCGAACGGGAGAATTGATAGAAGTTGCATCAATAAAGCTGTTGCCCTTCCACACGAATCCTTCCTGAATGGGAAACCGCAACTTCATAAATCGAAGGTTGTTTTCATTCCATTCAACCCAATCTTCGCCAACAGGCGTGGCCGAAAAAGTATTGTTGGGAACATAAGCACTGGTACCTGGCAAATTGTTGATGCTGCGAAATACCCGCCATGCTTTGCGGCCGAGGTTATCGGTAAATTGCGCATCGTATGTATCTCTAACCCTATAACTACGTACTGTAGTGTCGGCACCAAATTGGGTAGGCAGCGTACTGTCGATTCTGTAAGTGATGTACTTGCCTGCCTGCATGGGAAAATAATCGGCGAGTGCCGGACTGTTCATGTCGATGTTCTTGCTGCCGCAGCTACTGATAGCCATGGTGCCCAGCAAAAACATCAACAATATAAAGCAGTTAGTTTTCATGCAGTGAGGTATAAACGCTGGCACAAGTCTATTTGTTATTGAGCAGCATTTCAAAAATAAAAGATTGCAGCACCGTTAGCGCTGCAAGTTATTAATACCGCTGAATAATGCCGCCGCCAATCACATCGTTGCCTTCATAAAACACGGCGCTTTGCCCCGGGGCGATGCCTTTTACATCTTCGTAAAAACGCACTTTTATTTTGTCGTCCTCATTGAACAACTGACTGATTGCCCCCTGGTCTTTGTAGCGGATTTTGGTAATGGCTTCCATGCCATCGGTTACGCCGTCATACTTCAACCAGTTTATTTTTTGCACCAGCATTTCTGCCCGGTTCAGGTCGGCTTCGTCGCCCAGCACAACGGTGTTGGTTTCTGGGTCAATGTGGGTTACATACGCAGGTTTGCCTAATGCGATATCTAACCCTTTTCGCTGGCCAATGGTATAAAATGGATAGCCTTTGTGCTGCCCCAGTTTTGTACCAGCTTTATCTACAAACCAACCGCCGGCTACTTTTTCTTCCAGCCCGTCGATGCGTCTTTTCAAAAAACCACGGTAGTCATTGTCGGGTACAAAGCAGATTTCGTAGCTCTCGGCTTTTTTAGCCAGTTCGGGGTAGCCGTAGTCTTCTGCCATTTGGCGTATTTCCGATTTGCGGTAGCCACCAAGCGGCAGCAAGGTGCGGCTCAGCAAATCTTGCTGCAGGCCCCACAGTACATAGCTCTGATCTTTGGTTTCGTCCAAACCTTTGCTGATGTAATAGCGGCCGTTGGTATGCTGGTGAATATTGCCATAATGGCCTGTAGCAATGAACTCACAATCCAGCGCATCGGCCCGCTTGAGCAGAGCCCGCCATTTGATGTGGGTATTGCACATCACACAGGGGTTGGGCGTACGGCCCGCCATATATTCATCCACAAAGTTTTCAATCACAAAATCGCCAAACTCCTCACGGATGTCGAGGATGAAATGCGGGAAGCCATGCTGCACCGCGGCCATTCTTGCGTCGTTGAAACTGTCGAGATTGCAGCAGCCTGTTTCTTTTTTACCCTTGGTGCCGGTGCCGCTACTGGCATAATCCCATGTTTTCATGGTAATGCCTACTACTTCATAGCCCTGTTCGTGTAGCATCAGGGCAGTTACTGTACTGTCGATGCCACCACTCATGGCCACCAGTACTTTTCCTTTTTTACTCATGTTTTAAACTGTACGAGCCGGGTTCATAGTCCGGATACAGGCTGCAAAAGTAGCCATCTGCCTGCAATTGTCCTTGTCGGATGCCGGAATTAGGAAGGGCTTTACAAACTATCCGTGGGATTGCCTAAAAGTTGACAGCCTCTAATACAAACTGGTTGGCAGGGCCATCGAAGGTGAATTTGCAGTATTGGAGCACATCACGGCCTATTACGCCATCGTACGGGCTTTGGCTGTAATCGCCGGCTATCAGGTCGAGGGGCAAACCCTTTTGGCCAAAAATATCGAGAAAGAGTACCGCTCTGTACAGGCTAAGGCTGTGTTTGCCGCCTACGCCATCTACTTCGGCGGGAGCTTCGTATTTGGGCAGTTTGAGTTTTTGGACAATGCTATAATCTACACCGGAAATGTTGGAACCTGTATCCACCAATAAATTAACGGGAATGTACGGCTCGTATCCACGGTTGTTTTTGCTGGAAAGAAAGCTCAATTCGTCAGCATAAATTTCTGCTTTGAATAAAGGGCCTTGCCAAAATAATTGATTGCCAGAGGTGGGGGATTGCTTCATAAGTCGATAACGGTACCAAAGTAACCAACCCTTAAACCAGACAGTACTCTTGTGCAACGTTTGCAAGGCAAAAGCTAAAAAAAGAATAGCAGGTTGTTTTTTCAGCTGTCTATCCCATTAACTTTAAACACACATTTATTAGTAAGTAATTTAAAAACGAGGTGTACGTATGATTAAGCTACAGGCAATTGGCAACTTGGGCAAAGACGCTCTGGTAAATCAGGTAAACGGAAAAAATGTCATCAATTTTACCGTAGCCCATACCGAACGCTACCGCGACAGCAGTGGTGGTCAAAAAGAAAAAACAACCTGGGTAGAATGTGCCTACTGGACAGACCGAACCGGAGTAGTACCATATCTTAAAAGAGGTGCTCAGGTTTATGTAGAAGGTACTCCGGAAGTGCGTCAGTTTACCCGGTCGGATGGTACCGCCGGTGCTACTTTATCGCTTCGGGTACTGAGCCTTCAACTGGTGGGCAACCGTGCCGACCAGCCTAATGGCGGCGGCTCACAAGATGGAATGCAATCTGCCGGCAGCGGTAGCAATACCATGCACAGTGCTCCCGCCCCCGAAAATGATTTGGGCGATGATTTACCTTTCTAAATCAGCTACTTTACTACATTTAAACCCTTCCTACATGGAAGGGTTTTTCATTATTTGCCGCCTAATACATTCAGCTTTTACATTATGAGAAAACTTCTTTTGGTAATTGGATGCAGCCTGATGGCTATCACCAATGCGCTGTGGGCTCAACCGCTCAGTTATTATTTGCCCGACAGTATTTCTTACAACCCCAGTATTCCCAAACCTGCCGATGTAATAGGCCACGAGGTAGGCGAGTGGCATGTAACCCACGACAAACTGGTGATGTATATGAAAGCACTGGCTGCGGCCAACCCCCAACGGATAAAGTTGCAGGTTACGGGTACTACCTACGAAGGACGCCAGCAACTGCTGCTTATTATTTCTTCGCCGGGCAATATGGGCCGCATAGAATTATTGCGTCAGCAGCATATACAATTGCTGCAACCATTAAATGCCGATAAACTTGATACAGAAGGCATGCCAGCTGTGGTAGCTATGGGCTATTCTATTCACGGAAATGAAAGCAGTGGTAGCAATGCCGCCTTGCTGGCGGCGTATTACCTGGCTGCTGCAGAAGGCCCACAAGTAGAAGACCTGCTAAGTAAAACAATCATTTTGCTGGATCCATCTTTTAACCCCGATGGACTGAACCGCTTTGCCAACTGGGCCAACCAGCACAAAAGCAAAAACCTGGTGGCCGATCCGCAAAGCCGCGAATACAATGAGGCCTGGCCCGGCGGTCGTTTCAACCATTACTGGTTCGACCTCAACCGCGACTGGCTGCCTGCTGTACATCGCGAAAGCCAGAACCGCCTCAAATATTTTCACGACTGGAAACCCAATATCCTGACAGACCATCATGAAATGGGTAGTAATTCTACTTTCTTTTTTCAGCCGGGTGTACCCAGCCGGGTAAACCCGCTTACGCCGGTGAAGAACCAGGAACTTACCGGAAAAATCGGTCAGTTTCATGCCCGTTTTCTCGATCGCATTGGCAGTTTGTATTTTACCAAAGAAGGCTACGATGATTTTTACTACGGTAAGGGCAGCACTTTTTCCGATATGCAGGGCGGTATTGGAATATTGTTTGAGCAAGCCAGCAGCCGTGGGCATGTGCAGGAAACGGACAACGGATTGCTGACTTTTCCTTTCACCATCCGCAATCAGTTTGTAACCACACTTTCTACATTGGAAGCTGCCAAAAATCTGCGGGTAGAGCTCCTGAATTATCAGCGTGATTTTTACAAGCAAATGATAAAAGATGCTGCGGCAGCACCGGAAAAAGAATTTGTTTTTGGTGATAATAATGATCCGCAAAAAGGAAAGATTTTAGCTCAACTGCTTACCCGCCATGGGGTAGATGTATTTGCACTGAAAGCCGATTACAACAGTGGCAACCAGCGGTTTGCCAAAGGCAAAAGCTACATAGTGCCCGTGCCTGCGTATCAATACAAACTGATTAGAACCGTTTTTGACAAGCAACTACAATACACCGACAGTTTGTTTTATGATGTAACCACCTGGACCATGCCTATGGCATTTGGTGTACCCTTTGCTGGGGTAAATGCGCCACAGCCACAGCTGCATGGCGACCGTGTAAGTGTGGACCAACCCAATGTGGGTACCATTGAGCCCGGTACAGCCAGCTATGGCTACCTCATGGATTGGAAAGCTTTTGAAGCGCCAAAAGCCTTGTGGAAATTGCAGCAGCGTGGAGTACAGGTAAAAGTGGCCGGCAACAGTATGCAGTTTTTAATGGATGATTCCCTGCGCAATTTTGAAAGAGGAACCATTATTATTCCTCATCAAACACAAACAATTGCTGCTAAAGAGTTGGCGAAAATAGTGGCAGATATTGCCGCAACTACTGCTGTAACGTTTACGCCTTTACGCACCGGCAATGTAACAGCAGGCAGCGATTTGGGTAGCCGCTATATGCAGAAAGTAACCACCCCCAATGTGGCCATGCTGGTAGGTACTGGCGTAAGTGCCACTGATGCTGGAGAAGTGTGGCACCTGCTGGATCAGCGGATGGATATGGGTACCACGCACCTCGATTTGGCGCAGTTTAACCGGGCCGATCTCGACCGCTACAATACCATTATAATGGTGAGTGGCAGTTACAGTTCCATCAATAAAGAAAAGCTGAAAGCATGGGTTGATGGCGGCGGTGTACTCATTGCTTGTGAAGATGCAGTGAGCTGGCTGGCCGATAATGGTTTGGTAAAAGCAGATATGAAAAGAGTAGCACCGGCTGTGGACAGCCTCATGAAACCCAACTATTTTGCCAAAGAGCAAATAGACGGCGCACAGCGTATGAATGGCGCCATTTTTAAAGCAGACATGGATGTAACACATCCGCTTTGCTTTGGCTACACTGGCAGTACCGTTGATTTGTTTAAAACGAACAATGTATTCCTGCAAATACCAAAGAACCCATATGCAGCGCCTGTAAAATATGGCAGCAACCCGTTGCAAAGCGGTTTCATCACCCGTCAGAATTATGCAGCGTTGAAAAATTCAGCCTCGGTAATGGTGCAAACCAGCGGCGCTGGTAGGATCATTCTGATGGCCGATAACCCCAACTTCAGGGCATTTTGGCTAGGTGGTGCCAAGCTGTTTATGAATGCAATATTTTTCGGCAGAAATATTGATGCAGCTTCTGCCAGAGCTGGTGAAGAATAAATAATACTACTGCTATTTATAATGGTGGGCTTGTCTGGTACTAATCGGGCAAGCTCACTACATGTAAGCCCGTTTCGTATTCTTTATCCAACGCATCTACAATGGTTTGCAGGTGTGCGGGATTATTCAGAAAATCAGCCTTGCTCACGTCTACCAGCAATGTAGGCACGTTATGATTACGGATATAAGTGCTGTATGTTTCCTGAATACTGTATAAATATTCGTCGGGTATGCTTTGCTCGTAAGTACGGTTGCGTTTTTTGATGTTTTGTTGCAAGCGGCTAACCGGTGCATGCAGGTAAATTAATATTTCAGGCTGCACTATTTGCTGGTGAATGATATCGAACAGGCGTTGGTACAACCGGTATTCTTCTTCGGGTAAATTTACCCGGGCAAAAAGCAGACATTTGGTAAACAAGTAATCGCTTACTGTAATGGTATTGAACAGGTCGCGGCTTACCAGCATATCCTTGAGCTGCTTGTAGCGTTCGGCCATGAAAAACAACTCCAGCGGAAATGCAAACTGCTTGGGATTTTCGTAAAACTTTGGCAGAAAGGGATTGTCGGCAAACTCTTCCAAAATCAACCTTGCATCCAACCGCTTACTCAATAAATGAGCCAGTGTAGTTTTTCCTGCACCAATATTGCCTTCAATCGTAATAAAATGATACGCCATGTACTTGTTTCAACCCTTGCGGCAAAACAAATAAGGTTCAGTCATTTTCAGCAGAAAATTTCTTCACATCCAGCGTATCGGGGCACTCGGTGAGCAACTGGTGCATGGTTTTGTTGAACACCGGATGTAGCAGGTTAGGGGCAATTTCTACCAAAGGAATGAGCGTAAACCTGCGAACGTGCAGATAGGGGTGAGGAATGGTGAGTTCCGGCCGGTCGATAATGTTGTTGTTGAAAAATAGGATATCAATATCAATCACCCTCGGGCCAAACTTTACCGTACGTTCCCTGCCCATTTTTTGTTCAATAAGAAGTGCTGTTTGCAGCAATGATTCTGCATCCAGATGGGTGTGCAGGCATAGCACCTGATTGAGGAAAGCGGGCTGTGGAATGTTGCCCCAGGCACTGGTTTCGTACAAAGAAGAATGGTGGATAACGGGCCCGGCAGCTTGCTCCAGCAGCTGTTTTGCTTTGGCTAACTGAACCTCCCGGCTACCCATGTTTCCGCCGGTAAGTAAATAAGCTGTGTTTATAGAACGTTTGTCTGTCACAGGGGCAAATATCCTTATTTTCGGCTGCTGTTCATATTCATCCGGATTTTCATTCATCATGCGCAATTTTCTTAAAATATTCCTGGCTACGTTTTTAGCAATCTGTGTTTTTACATTCATCATGTTTTTGCTGGGCATCGGCATTTTTAGTGCTGCCACCAGCGATGATGTGCCCGAAGTAAAAGAAAATACCGTGTTGGTAATAGACATTAGCAAACCCATGATGGAGCAACGGGTAGAGCAGGGCTTGCCCATACCCGGTGCTCAGGCAGATGATATGTTGGGCCTGCACGATGTAATTGCTGCCATAGATGCTGCTGCAAAAGAACCCAAAATAAAAGGCATCTACCTGGTGGGGGCCAACAATGCTCTGGGTTTTGCTAACAGTTCAGAATTACGCCATGCTTTGCTGCGTTTTAAGCAAAGCAAAAAGTTCATGTATGCCTATGCCAACTATTACGAACAACGGGCGTATGAACTGGCTGCTGTGGCCGACTTCATTTACATGAACCCCGCCGGAAGCCTCGATTGGCAAGGGTTTGGCGTTCAACTGGCATTTTTTAAAGATGCGTTAGACAAACTGGGGGTTGCTCCTGAAATATTTTATGCCGGTCAGTTTAAAAGTGCAACTGAGCCTTACCGCCTTACTAAAATGAGTGAGGCAAACCGCTTGCAAATGACTGACATGCTGCAACAATTGTACAGTCATTTTTTACAAAATATTGCCAGCAGCAGACCCAAGGCAGATACCGCAGCGCTGCGGGTATTAGCCCATGAACTCGGCATGCAATCAGCACAAGATGCTGTAACTGCCGGCCTCATCGACAAATTGTTGTACGATGATGAAGTGAAAGAAATTATTGCCAAAAAAACCGGAGCGGCCAATATTGAAAAAATCAATTTCATGGCAGTAAAAGACTTCATAGAAGTGGCGCTGCAGGCGAAAGAACAACCAACTGATAAAATAGCAGTGATATTTGCCGAGGGTGAAATTGTAAATGGCAAAAGTGGCGACGGTACCATTGGCGGCGAAACAATACGGCAACTGCTGCGCAAAGCCCGGTTCGACAAAAATGTAAAAGCGGTAGTGCTGAGGATAAACAGTCCTGGTGGTAGTGCGCTGGCTTCCGAAGTAATTTGGCGGGAAGTGGAACTGGTAAAAAAAGAAAAACCATTGGTGGTAAGCATGGGTGATTATGCAGCAAGTGGTGGCTATTTTATTAGTTGTGGAGCTGATAGCATTTTTGCACAACCCGGCACCCTCACCGGTAGCATTGGTGTGTATAGCATGCTCTTTGATGCCAGTAAATTGATGTCGCAAAAACTGGGTATCACTTTCGATGAAGTGAGTACTGCTCCGGCAGCCAGCATGGGCACGCCTTTCCGTAGCATGAGTGCCGTGGAGCGACGTTTTTTTCAAAACGGGGTAGACTCTACTTATCAGCAGTTTTTGCGCAAAGTGGCCAACGGAAGGGGCATGACTATAGCCGCGGTAGACAGCGTAGCACAGGGCCGGGTGTGGAGTGGCAATACTGCCATCACCAAAGGTTTGGCCGATAAAATAGGCACGCTGCAAGATGCAATAGCCTGTGCAGCCCGCATGGCAAAAACCACTTCGTACAGCCTGCGGCAGTGGCCGGAAGTGGAGACGCTCTGGGATAAACTGTTCAACGAAAAAAAGGACCAGCAAACGAGTATGGCTATTACCATACAACAACAGTTAGGTGTAGAATTTACCACTGCGTGGAAGCACATACAGCTGCTGAAACAGCAGGCCGGTACTCCGCAAATGCGCCTTCCTTTTTTTGTAATGCCTCCGGCAAATGGTAAGTAAATAATTGCGCATTTGTGCAGCACAATCTGATACTTTTGCCGCCATGAGTGCAAACCATCCATCAAAGCCCTACAGTCAGGTAACCGCCATGCTGGCCATTACCAAAGGAGCTTTGAAAGCCATTTTCAGAAGTCCCTCTGCAGTACTATTCAGCATTGCTTTTCCGCTCATTTTTATATTGGTGTTTGGCTTTATTGGTGGTGGTGGCGGTATTACTACCTACCGTGTGGTGCTCGAAAAAAACAGCGACACCAGCAACCATGTTATTGCAGCATTAAAAACCATTCCTAATGTAAAGTTTGTTGTACCAGAGTCGGACGAAGAATTACAATCGGAGTTGAAAAAAGGTCGCATTACGGGCATACTCGGGGTGTATAAAAATGATCATGCAAAAGATTCAACGCATCCTTACCGGGTGAGCTTTCGGTCTACCAGTGCCAGCGGAGACAAGCTCTCCACTTTTTTGCCATTTTTGGAAAATGTCGTGAGTAAAATTGATGCCCGCATTTATCCTGAAAAACAGAGTTACGCTTCGTTTGATGCACCCGTTATAGAAGAAGTTCGTAAGTACCGGACGATTGATTTTATTTTACCCGGTCAGTTAGGTTTTTCTTTGCTGAGTGCTGGTGTATTTGGCGTGGCTTTTTTGTTTTTTAACCTGCGCCAAACCCTTGTGCTGAAAAGGTTTTATGCCACACCTGTCAACCGTACCATGATTGTATTGGGCGAAGGCATTGCCCGGGTAATATTTCAATTAGTAACAGCTGTTGTTATTATCGGTATTGGCACGTTTGCTTTTAAGTTTACACTGGTAAATGGCTGGATTACTTTTCTGGAAATACTAGTATTGAGTTTTATAGCATTGTTGGTATTTATGGGCTTCGGCTTTATTGTAAGCAGCGTGGCTAAAAATGAATCTTCTATTCCACCGTTTGCTAACCTCATTACGTTGCCACAATTTTTACTGGCCGGTACCTTTTTCAGTATCGATGTTTTTCCTAGTTGGTTGCAACCCATTTGCCGCATTTTACCGCTGACTTATTTCAACGATGCCATGCGTAAAATTGCTTTTGAAGGAGCTCACTTGTGGGATACGGGTTTTGAAATTGGCATCATTGTGCTGTGGGGAATTGTGGTGTATGCTGTGGCTGTAAAAGTGTTTAAGTGGGAATAAAAAAAAGGTATGAAAATAATAAAGCTGGGTTTGTTGAGTGTGCTGGTTTTCGGGTTGCTCTTTTGGGGTATCACGTTGTTGTTTCCGTCTAATACGGTTATCAGCAGAGCACTCAATATTGCTGCTGATTCCGGGCAATTAATGCGTAGTATTTCAGCAAATGAAATATCGGTTCAAACGCTGCTGAGCGGCAATGAAAAACTGGTGGTAAAAACAGCTGACATCCCTTTTTACGATGACGATTTGTTTAACCAGCAGGCTGGTCAGCAGCCCATACATGCCGATACATTGTTTTTTCAAATTCAGCAATCTGCTGCAGTGATTGCCAATGGTGGTATTGCTTTTTACCAATTGCAAAAAGATAGCACCACCACGCAAATGTTTTATGTGTTTCAGACCCCGTGGTACAAACCACTGCTGAAAATGAAAATGATGATGGCTGATAAAGCATATGGTCCCGGCCTCGATAGTGCGTTGAAGTGCTGTGCAATTGCTTGGGCGCAAACGAAGACTGACAGCATACTTCACCATCCATAAACTGCTAAAATTATCATTGGCCATGCTGAATAAAAGCATCGCCTTCTAAACATTGCGATATTCGCAGCAATAGCAAATCAGATGAAAACAAACGAAAGGGTAGTAGCCGAAAAACTGTTGCAAATTGAAGCCATCAGGTTGAATGCCGATCAACCATTTACGTGGGCCAGTGGCTGGAAAAGTCCCATTTACTGCGACAACAGAAAAACGCTGGGTTTTCCTTTTGTGAGGGATTACATTAAAAGCGAATTGTGCAACGTCATTTTCTCGGAGTTTCCCGATATTGATATGCTGGCAGGTGTGGCTACGGCTGGTATTGCATGGGGTGCTATGGCTGCCGACCAACTGAAACTACCTTACATTTATGTTCGCCCAAAACCCAAAGAGCATGGCTTAGGTAACCAAATTGAAGGCTACTACGAAAAAGGCCAGAAAGTATTGGTGATTGAAGACCTGGTGAGCACTGGTAAAAGCAGCTTGCAGGTTGTAGATGTTATTCGAAACGCAGGCATGGAAGTGGCAGGTATGGTTGCCATTTTTACATATGGATTTCCGCAGGCAGCCGAAGCTTTCGACAAGGCTGGTGTGCCTTTCAAAGCACTCACCAACTATCCAACGCTGATCGATTTGGCCATTGAGCGGCAAATCATTTCTGCCAATCAACAGGAAGTATTACTGCAATGGAGTCAGGATCCTGCCAATTGGCAACTATAATTTTTCATGTCAAAATCATCTTTTATGAAGCTTCTGTATTCTTTTCTTGTTTTGTTGTTGATGACATCTGCAGCGCAGGCACAACAACCCAAGCAGCAACGGGCAGAAATAAAAGTGCCTCAAGCTACTTGTGAGCCTTGCAAACAAATCATTGAGCAAACGGCGCCAAAGTATGTAGACGGCCTCATCAAAATCAATGTGATTTTTAAAAGAGGCGTAGCGTTAGTTACCTGGTATCCTGACCGTACCAATCTCGAAGAAATAAAAACGGCAATTGCTAATGCCGGCTTTGATGCCGATGATGTAATGGCCAATCCGGATACTTATAAAAAACTACCGGCCTGTTGTAAAAAACCGGAAGTTGCACCATCACCGAAATAATTTTTCCAGCATTTGTCTGGTAAAAGCGCCCCGTTGTGAAAAAGGAATTTTCCAGCGGGGCTTTTTCTTGCCTGCCATGGCAAAACCTTCAATTTGATAAGGAATGCTGCCGCCCAGTAATAACTTCATGGATTGGCCCAGCAACAATTGATTGCCTAACTGAATGCGAACCGGCAATGAACTATTGGCCAAACCTGGCATTTGTATCAGCGTATCCATGTTGGCTTTGCCAGCCACCTGATTGTTGATGCTCAAGATAGCTTCTACCCGATTGAGCTGAACAGCAAATGCATTGGGGTTGTAAAAGGATAGCTCAACAACGCCATCTGTATTTTTCAAGTCGATTGATTGCACCTGAATTGTACTAATGCTGCTGTATTGTAATGCCTGAGGCACTTTGCATGCTGCCAATTGCAACAATAGGGTAGCTATAATGAAGATTTTTTGCATGCATCAAAAATACAGATGCTGTAGCTTGCCCGCTCACCGCACAAACCGTGTCAAAAAAACGTCTATTGATTCCTGAACATGATGAGGAAAATTGAAATACAATTATTTGGTCCGATAGCTGCTTTTGCCCGACTGCACGAAGTGGAAACGATAGTGCTGGAAAAACAAGAGCACTGGCAAAAGATGGGTTACCGAAACCGCTTTCAGGTGCTGGGGGCCAATGATGTGCTGGCTATAACGGTGCCTTTGCAAGGCGGGAGAGATCAAAAAGCGATGACAGCCGATTTGACCATTGATTACCATGGCCGCTGGATGAAAGAGCATTGGCGAACCTTGGAATCGTTGTATAACCGGTCACCGTTTTTCTATCATTACGCTCCGGGTTTGCAGCAAATTTGGGAATGCAGGCATGAATTGCTCTGGGATATGGCAGAGCAGTCGTTGCGCTGGACGCTGAAACAGTTGCGTTGGCAAGGTGCTATTGAACATAGTACCACCTTTTCGCCCATTTGTGCCGACGACTCCACTGATTTCAGGCATCGTTTTTTACCCAAAAACAGAACGCATTTTTTGTTGCCTGCATACCAACAAACCTTTGGTGAACGTTTTGAAACCAATCTGAGCATACTTGACCTTTTGTTTAACATGGGACCTTCGGCAGCTGCCTATTTGAAACAATTGCCCGAACAGTTAAACCAGCACCAAACCCATGAGTCATAATATGTTGAATCTCTAACTGCTTAAACTCTTAAATTGCGTTTCCCAATTCGCCCTCTTTTTGCCATGAAGCATTTGTTTGCCAAGCTGCTGTTGATTTGTTGTTGTTGGTTCGGGCTTTCCGATGCATTCGGACAAGACTTTTCCAATAAGGGTAAAGATTTTTGGATCACTTTTCCAGCTCACGTTGATGGTACTGGTGCTGTCATGGGTATTTATATTACCAGCGATAGAGCGGCTACCGGTCAGGTGGTAGCAGGTCCCAATACCATTCCGTTTAATATTTCAGCCAATGGTGTTCGCCGTGTGTTTTTGGGTACCGGTGGCGATGCCCCCAATAATGCGGTGTATTTAGCACAGGTAGAAGGCATACTAAATGGTGCCGGCATACATGTAACCAGCGATGTACCTGTGGTGGTGTATGCACACATTATTCGTTCGGCTCGTTCGGGTGCTTCGCTTATTCTTCCATCAGCAGTGTGGGGCAAAGAGTATATAGTGCCCAGCTATAGTAGTAGTAGTGCCAGCGGTGCCAATAGCGGATATGGCACTATTACAGTGGTGGCCAAAGAAGCCAATACCGTAGTAGGTATAACACCAACTGTAACTACAAGAGCTAACCAACCGGCAGGCACTGAATATACCATTACACTTAGTCAACCAGGCGATGTGTACCAGGTGCAGTTTCCAAAGGATGCAGATATTAGTGGCACAAAGGTAAGATCGTTAGCAACGGCAGGTTCCAGTTGTAAACCCATTGGTGTATTTAGTTCTACCACATGGTCGGCCTTTGATTGTGCTGGTGCATCTGGTGGCGACAATTTGTATCAGCAATTGTTTCCAACAAGAACTTTTGGTAAAAGTTTTTTGACGGCACCTTTCATTCGAAAAACCTACGACATATTTCGGGTGTATGTAACAGATCCTGCAACTGTGGTTACCCGCACAGAAAATGGAGCCAGCAGCCAATTGACAGGATTAAGGCCTGGGAATTTTTATGAATTCAAAACCAACCTTCCAAACAAGATAGATGCAGACAAACCCATTTCTGTAGTGCATTACATGACCAGTCAAACATGCGGGCCGGGTGGGGCCGGGTTGGTGCAAAGTGATCCTGAAATGGTTATCCTCAATCCTGTGGAGCAAACCATCAACAACATCACGTTATTCTCTGCACACAGAGCTTGGGTTCCTTCGGGGCAAAGCAACGTTGACAGGTGTTATCTCAATATCATTATTAAAACAGTTGCTGCACCTACTTTTAAAATCAACGGGGCTTCGCCAACAGCCGCTTTCCAGGTAATACCCGGCACGGCTTATTCCTATTTGCAAGAAGATGTAACGAATCTTAGTATTGTAAATCCGGTGCAAACACTCGTGGCCGATTCAAGTTTTTCAGCCATCGCTTATGGATACGGAAACTTAGAATCTTATGGCTATAATGCGGGTACCAATGTTCGTGACTTGTTTCAGTTTATAACAATCAAAAACGAGTATGCAACGGTAAACTTTCCTGCTACTTGTATAAACTCGCCTTTCAATTTTGCTATTACGCTTCCTTACGAACCAACACAATTGCGCTGGCAGTTTTATGGACGTTTCAATGACACCACCATTATTGATCCTGACTATGATTCTACCTGGGTTGTAGAAGGCAGAAATATTTATCAGTACCGATTGCCTGGTTCTTATGTGCTATCGCAAACAGGTTTGTATAAAGTATCTGTGTTTGCCAATAATCCAACATCCGACGGTTGTAGTGGCGAGCAGCAAATTGATTATGAAGTAGAAGTGTTTGGCAAGCCCAAAGCAGATTTTATTTGGCAGCATACCGGGTGCAGTACTGATTCAGTGAAAATATTTGATGCCAGCAATGGGTTGGGTAGAACGGTAAACAGATGGCTATGGAATTTTGGAGATAACAGTATCGACTCTGTAAAAAATCCGATTAAGAAGTATTTGAATCCAGGTACATATTCCATCAAACAAACCATTATTACGGATATTGGCTGTATTGCGGATACCACAAAAGTGATTGATGTAACGTTGCCACCCACAGCCAATTTTACAGTGAGTGCTCCAACATGTGTGGGAAGTAATATTGTTTTAACAGACGCATCTACTGCAACAGGCGCAACTATTGTAAAATGGATATGGAACTATGGCGATGGTCGCACAGATACTTTGACAACTAATACCGCCAGAACAATCAGTTACTCAAATGTGGGCACGTACACAGTGTCATTGGTTGTAGAAAATCAAACAGGTTGCAGGAGTGTGGCATTTACCAAAACAATTGTTGTTAGCCCTTATCCTGTGGCTTCTTTTACTATGCCTGCGGTAGTTTGCTTGCCCGATGGCAGAGCTCAGTTTACCAGTACCAGTACTATTACTGATGGTACACAGGCTACATTCAGTTACAACTGGAACTTTGGCGATGCAGGAACTGCTACAGTAAAAGATCCTTTGCATAAATACACAGCTGTTGGGCCATTTGCTGTAAAACTTACAGTTACATCTGCAGCAGGTTGTGCAGATGACAGCACCATGCAATTGGCGAATGTGTTTGCACAGCCCAAGGCAGAATTTACTATGACGAATGAAGTGTGCCTGCGGGATAGTTCAAGATTTACAGATGGCAGTACAGCCAGCAATCAGGCATTACAAAAGTTCTATTGGGACTTCGGTGATGGCAAAAAAGATTCACTGCACAATATGGCACATTTGTACGCTGCAGCAGGATCGTTTAATGTAAAGCATTGGATAATTTCTGACAAAGGTTGCCCGAGTGATACTGTTACCAAAGCACATGTGGTGAATCCATTGCCAACCGCCAACTTCACCACTTCAACACCGGTTTGTGAAACCAACGTAATTGCATTTACGCAAACCAGTACTGCTAATGTGGGCAGCATAACCCGCTGGCAATGGAACTTGGGTGATAACACTACTTACGATGTAACAAATGGCAGTGCCTTTAATCATACTTACGCAGCGTGGGGTAGCAAATCCATAACGCTGGTTGTAACAAACAGTAAAGGTTGTATAAGCGATACGTTGAAGCGTACAATACAAGTTTATCCTTTACCTAAGCCAAATTTTGTAGTGCCAGAAGTTTGTTTGACAGATGCCTCTGCGGTATTTACAAATACTACAACTATAGCTGACAATACTACGGGTATGCAATGGGCCTGGAACTTTGGTGATGCCAATGCCACTCCGGGAAATCCAAATACCAGCACTGCACTGAATGCGCAGCATAAGTACAGCGCAGTTGGCAATTACAACGTACAGTTAAAAGTAACTTCTGCAGCAGGTTGTGTAGATAGTATTACCCAGGTGTTAACTGTAAATGGTGATAAGCCGAAAGCAGATTTTATTGTGGTAACGGCCGGAAATTTATGTACGAATCTTCCTGTAACTATTCAAGACAAGTCGTCAGTAAACTTTGGTTCTATTACCAAGACAGAAGTGTATTGGGAATGGCCCAATGCCAGTATTGTTACAACTGATGACACACCATCCCCTGATAAACAGTACACACATTTGTATAGCAATTTTATTGCCCCGTCAACTAAGACTGTACAAATTCGTTTTGTAGCCTACTCTGGCGGTGTATGCGTAAATGATGTAGTTAAATCAATCACACTTCAAGCAAGCCCGAAAGTGGCTTTCGAAATCATACCCGGAATTTGTTTGGATGCAACACCACGCATCATTGCACAAGCAAATGATGTAGCAGGTTTGCCGGGTACATTTGTTTACAGCGGCAACGGGGTTGCTGCCAATGGTTTGTTTACCCCAACCATACCGGGCGTAGGTACACACACCATAAAATATGTATACCAAACTGCAGCAGGTTGTAAAGACAGTAGCACAAATACCATAACCGTTTGGCCTCGTCCTTCTGCCAACTTTAACGTAGATGCACCCACCTGTGTTACACAGCAAGTTGTTTTCAGAGATGCATCTGTTCCCAATTTTAGCCAACTGGCTATCTGGAACTGGACGATGGGAGATGGAAATAGTTATACTAAAACAACTGCTGCGGCATTCACTCATGTGTATGCCAACACCGGTAATACAAACATTACATTGAGTGTAATTACCGATAGTGGATGTACAAGTGTACCTGTCACCAAAAGCATCAATGTACATCCGTTACCTGTGGTGGCATTTACAATGCCTACAGTTTGTATGCCAGTAGGCACTGCAACATTTACCGATCAGAGCACTATTGCTGATGGCTCTCAGGCTCAATTTACTTACCGTTGGAATTTTGGTGTAGCCGGTGCAAACAGCACATTAAAAAATCCTACTTATAACTATCCTGCAGTAGCTTCTTACAAAGTAAAACTGGTTGTAACATCAAAAGACGGATGTAGCGATTCGCTGACACAGCAACTTACAGATGTGAACCCTCAACCGTTGGCTAATTTTAGTACAACGCCATCGGAAGTATGTTTGGGAGATGTGATTGCATTTACAGATCAAAGTAATCCGTTGAATCAGGCAATTACTAATTGGTATTGGGATTTGAAAGATGGCAGTACCGCTGCTACACAAAACACCAGCAGAACATACGCAACAGCCGGCACTTATGCTGTTCAGTTTTATTACCTTACTAATAAAGGATGCTACTCAGATACTATTTCAAAAAACGTAACAGTGCATCCGTACCCTGTGGTAAATGCCGGCCCTGATTTGTTTGTGCTTGAAGGTGGGCAGGCAACTATTGCAGCGTCAGCTACAGGCAGCAGCAATTATAGTTATTTGTGGACCCCATCTTCGTACCTCAACAGTAATAGTATTCTTCAACCTTTAACTAAGCCGTTGGCAGATATTACTTACAGGCTTACAGTAACTGGTGCTGGTGGTTGTAGCAGTACCGATAATGTATTTGTGAAAGTATTACTGGAACCAGATGTGCCCAATGCGTTCAGTCCAAATGCTGATGGTATTAATGATGTATGGAATATTAAATATCTCAGCAGTTATCCCGGTGCAGTTATTAAAGTATTCGACAGGTATGGCAAGCAAGTATTTACCAGTACAGGATACAATCAGCCATGGGATGGTTTATTCAATGGTAAGCCACTGCCGGTAGGAACTTACTATTACATTCTTGATCCTAAAAACGGAAGAAAGGCAACAAGCGGATCTGTAACCATTGTGAGATAGCCTCACAAATTATTTCCATGACACTTCGGATTTTCATACAAATTATAATGGTTACGCTGATAGCAGGAGTTACTGTTTCTGCTAACGCACAGTCATTTGTGTTTGCACAAATGGGAGGCACGCCGCTCAATACATCTGGTTGGAATTTACAAGGCAATGCTTACATCGGTAACACTGGTTCAAACACCGGCAATGGTGAATTGATATTGACCAACCCGGTGAATTTTCAAAGTGGTTCTGCATTTTATAATGTGCCCATCAATCTTGCTCAGTGTAGCAAATGGGTTGCTGAATTTCAATTCAGGATTGCAGAAGGTTCTGCTGCAGATGGATTGGCATTTTGTTATTTGGATGTTCCCCCAACCGGTTTCGTGTCAGGCGGTGGCTTAGGTATACCAGCTACAGCCAATGGTTTAAAGGTTGGCATTGATACATGGGTGAATTGTGGACCTGATGCTGTTCCAAAAATCCAGCTCCGTTGGGGCAATACCTACGATGAATGTAATGGCCAGCCAACAAAAAATAACAATGATGGTTCATTAAGTTTCATCAGGAATGGTCAATATCACGATTGCAAAATTGAGTATGATAAAGGCAATATTTCAGTTTCCATCAATGGTGTACAACGCATTACCGGTTTTCAGACTTTCAACTTTTTAGGATACTTCGGTTTTACTGCCAGTACAGGCGGTAGTACCGATAGGCATTCCATCAGAAATGTGAAAATCTACACTGAAATGCCGCCATCAGAAGCAGGAACCAATGCGGCTATTTGCAGCAATGCTTCTGCACAAATTGGCGCTGCTAATAATCCGGCCTATCAATATTCATGGACGCCGGCAGTAGGGTTGAGTAGTACCAACAACGCCAATCCAACAGTCACGTTAACCAATACGGGCACTACAACTTTTGTACAAAAATATTACCTCCGCACAGAGTTTGCTAACCTTCCCGGCTGCGGTAGTACAGATAGTGTTTTGGTTACAGTGTACCCTCAACCCAAAGCAGATTTTACAGCAACCAATAATGGCTGCATAGGTAATCCGGTTTTTTTCATGAATAATGCTACTGCACACGATAGAAGCATTACGCAATGGTTATGGAACTTTGACGACAATACAACTGCTTCAGGTTCCTTGCCTTCCAAGGCTTACCTGGTGCCCGGTGATTATACCATTCAACAAAAAATTGTATCGAATGATGGTTGTGTGGACAGCAGCACACAAACAGTTCGGGTCAGTGCCGTACCCATTCCCATTTTTCGGGTGGCTGGAGCATCTTGTGTAAATGACAGTATCCAGTTAGAGGATGATTCTTTCATACCCACTGGTAAAATAGAACGGTGGATTTGGGACTATGGCAACAGAAGAGATACGGCTACAAGTTCCATCAATCCAAAGGTGTTGTTCAATACCAGTGGCCCAAAGGCTGTGACTTTGTTTGTGGAAACAAACACGGGTTGTATGAGTAGTTTTCCATTGCCTATAGAAGTGGGAGAGTATCCGGTAGTTGACTTTTCACTACCGGAGGTTTGCTTGCAAGATGCTTTTGCTTTTTTCAAAAACAACTCATCCATTCCCGGAGGAAATCTTGCTAGTACACAATGGCGCTGGAATTTTGGCGATATGAATGCGTTGCCAGGTGCAAATTTGAGCAATACATTTGACGGCCAACATAAATACAGTGACGTTGGAAACTATACTGTTCAGCTTTTTGCAGAAACAGCCGGCGGTTGTAAAGATTCTTTGGCGCAGCAACTAATTGTAAACGGCGATAATCCGGTGGCAGATTTTACTGTAATGGATAATGGTATGCCTGTTTGTAGCAATCTTCCATTGAAGATTCAAAACAAATCAACCGTCAATTTTGGTAGCATCACCAGAACTGTGATCTATTGGAACTGGCCTTCCGGCACAGATACCACTATCGATGAATTACCACAATTTGATAAAATTTATACGCATCAATATCCGGTTTTTACCAGCCCCGATATGCAAATGGTAACCATACGGTTGGTAGCTTATTCCGGCGATGTGTGCGTAAGTGAATACTCACAAGATGTAGCTCTTTATGCAAAACCTTTGTTGGCGTTCGAAGCGGTGCCAGGTATTTGTATTGATGGTTTGCCAAGATTGATAACCCAAGCTACAGAGCTTACAGGTGCAGCAGGAGTTGGCTTTTATTCTGGAATTGGTATTGATTCGATGGGTACTTTATCACCTTCATTGTTAAGCGTCGGTCAAAATTTACTTACCTATACTTTCATCACAAATTCAGGCTGCGTTGATTCTGTGAAACAAAATGTAACTGTTTGGCCACGGCCAACGGCGTCGTTTTCCTACTTAGGGCCTGCTTGCCAAAATCAAGCATTTACAGTTGCTGATGCATCTATAGCCAATGCAAATCAACTATCGAAATGGGATTGGAATTTTGGGGGTGGCAATCTCCTGTCACGTAATGATGGTTTGCCTTTTAGCTACACTTTTAATTATACAGGAACCACTATTGTGGAACTTGTAGTAACTACAGACAGTGGCTGTGTGAGTTTGCCTGCACAGTTACCGGTTGTTGTGCAGCATGTACCTGTTCCTTCATTTACATTGCCTGTGGTTTGTATGCCAACTGGCATTGCAACGTTCACCAATCAAAGCAGCATTGGCGATGGCACTGCAGGTCAGCTTAGTTATCGCTGGCATTTTGGAGTTGCTGGTAGTAATAGTGCTTTAGCAAATCCAACATTTACTTATTCGTCTGTTGGTGTGTATCCTGTAAAATTGGTGGTGACTTCAAAAGATGGCTGTTCCGATTCGCTTACGCAAATACTCAGCGAAGTGTATCCGCAGCCAATGGCCAATTTTTCAGTGAGTCCCAATAACGGTGTTTGCCTTGGTGATGCATTTCAATTTTCAGATGCCAGTAATCCGTTAACGCAAAGTATCAACAGTTGGCAGTGGGATTTTGGCGATGGTCAAACAAGTACAACGCAAAACCCAAATCATACATTTAGGTCAGCGGGGTCTTTTGTGGTAAAAATGTGGTACACAACCAATAAAGGA
Organism: Bacteroidota bacterium; assembly: GCA_020161435.1. GTDB lineage: Bacteria > Bacteroidota > Bacteroidia > Chitinophagales > Chitinophagaceae > Phnomibacter. The sequence continues at coordinate 39,284 of JAIUNV010000002.1, forward strand.
TGCGTGTCAGATACATCAATCAGCGTGCCAGTGGTTCATCCATTTCCGGTGGTAAATGCAGGTCCTGATTTGTTTGTGCTCGAAGGCGGGCAAGCAATTATTCCGGCAACAGTTTCAGGAAGTAGTAATTATGTTTATTCATGGACCCCGGCAACGGATTTGAGCAATGCCAATACTTTGCAGCCCGTGGTACGCCCAGCGTTCGACAGAACATACACGTTGACCGTAGCTGGTGCCGGCGGTTGTAGCAGTACAGATGACGTGTTTGTAAAAGTATTGCTGGCACCCGTTATACCAAATGCATTCAGCCCCAATGGAGATGGCATCAATGATGTGTGGACAATCCGTTATCTTGACAGTTATGTTGGTGCTATCATCCGTGTGTTTGATCGTTATGGAAAAAATGTGTTTACCAGCACCGGATACCAGGTGCCGTGGAATGGAAAGTACAAAGACAAAGATGTTCCAGTAGGAGTGTATTATTATATCATAGATCCCAAAAACGGACGCAAACCAATTTCAGGATCTGTAACTATTGTAAGATGATGTTTCAAGTAAATAAGCTAACAGGAATGAGATTTTTTGCAGCATGCAGCATGATGATGCTACTGTGGGTGGCGGGCCGAGGGCAGCAGCGACCACATTATACGCAATATATCCTCAATAATTATATCATCAACCCTGCAGTAGCTGGTATAGAAAATTATACAGATATAAAAATTAGTCATCGCCACCAATGGGTGGGGATACTCGATGCACCGGTAACAACCTATGTAACGATACACGGGTCTATTGGAAAAGAAGATACTCGAACCAACCCGACAACTTTTGTACCAGAAGGAGAAAACCCGAGAGGGCAAGCGTATTGGGAATCTTACACTTCGGCTCAACCGCATCACGGATGGGGATTTACGATGATTAATGACAAAACCGGGCCACTCAATCGGTTTTCTGTGTATGGTACATATGCTTATCATTTGGGCATTGGCCCAAGAACAAGTTTGTCTGGCGGTATTAGTGTCGGGCTTACCAATAATGCACTCAATACATCTAAATTATTATTCGATAATCCTATTGACCCCGCCGTGGCTTCAAGCGGATACCTCAATAAAATGCGTCCGGATGTAAATGCGGGTTTGTGGTTGTATAGTGCTGATTTTTTTGCAGGCATTTCTGCACAGCAAATCATGAATCAGGGCCTCGAATTTTCGGGCAATACACTTACAACCAGCACCAAATCTTACCCGCATTTGTTTGTAACTGCCGGTTATAAATTGTATGCCAATGAAGATATCAGCATTATTCCATCTGCAGTTCTCCGGTATGTAAATCCATTGCCGCTTGGTGTTGACCTTAATGTAAAAGCTCAGTATCGTGACCGGGTTTGGTTAGGTGCCGGCTACCGTTTAAAAGATGGCTTGAGTGCTATGGCCGGAGTGAATATTTCCAATGTAATGAACATTGGCTATGCCTACGACTATACTACTTCTCCATTACAAAACTTTACAAAAGGCACCCATGAGATTGTAGTTGGCTTTATGCTAGGCAATAAGTGGGGTGATTTATGCCCCAGAAACTTGTGGTAGCATTCATAAAGGGCTCCCGTTTATTTTTTCTGGAGATCCAGTAAATACGTTACACCGTTTTCAGTTCGGGTAGATTTCACCGAACTGAGCGTGGTTCTGGTGATATTCCAGATGCCGGTTAATTTTTGTAACGGTGCTGGTCCGTTAGGAAAAGCAGAAGTAATGGTCATGGCAGATGCATCGCCCCGCCATGTGCCGGCAGCATCGGCCTGGCCAACCAATTGACCGTAAACAGTGAGGTCTTTGTTGAATTTAAAATCATATCCGGCAAATAAACCTGTCTGATTTGTACCGTTCTCACTATATAAGGTAACCGTCCATAAGTTATTGGTAATCAAGTTGACTACGAAGTCTTCTTGAACTGACTGTATAGCTTTTTTACAACTATACTGACCAAGTATTAGCAAGGCCATTACAGCTAAATGTATGCTGGTTTTGTTGCGCATCTCGTGTGTGTTTTCTTTAAATAGAAAATTACTACAAATCATTTATTGTTTGCACATTAAATGATTTACAACAGGGAAGGGGCGTCAATTACTTTTTCTCCAGCTACATTTCTCAAAGCCATAGTGAAACTTCCTGTGAGTGAATAGCAACCCGTTTCGCCTTTCTTATTCATGGCTATAAAGCCAATTTGCAATTTTCTGGCAGTGGCTTCTCCTCGGGCTTTTATCAAACGCTTCACTGCTTGTTTGCAGGCTTCGGCAGGCGAGTAGCCGTGCCGCATGTATTCTACCACGGTATGGCTACCACAAATTCTCACCACTTCTTCGCCAACGCCAGTTGCAGTAGCCGCACCCACTTCATTATCAACAAAAAGCCCTGCACCAATAATAGGAGAATCGCCAACACGCCCCTGCATTTTATACGCCATGCCGCTGGTGGTGCAAGCGCCACTAAGATTGCCGTGCTTATCTAAGGCCAGCATGCCAATAGTGTCGTGATTGTTTTTAATTCGTTCCAGCAGGTTTTCTACTGTTGTCATGGGACTGTACTGTGAGGTTTTCAGCCATTCTTTCCATGCTTTTTCACTCGCTTCGGTGAGCAGATTTTCCTTTTTCATACCATTTTCCAGCGCCAGGCGCAAAGCGCCTTCACCTACCAACTGAACATGCGGCGTCTTTTCCATTACCAATCGGGCAACTGTTATGGCATGTTTGATATGCTCAAGATACATAACCGACCCTATATTGTACTGATGATCCATGATACAGGCATCCAGCGTTACCCGGCCGTCACGATCGGGTAAACCACCATAGCCAACGCTTTGGTCATTCGGATCAGCTTCTGGAACCATAACGCCCTGGTGAACCGCATCCAATGCTGTACCGCCCTTAACCAGCACTTGCCACGCAGCAGCATTTGCTTTTACGTTGGGAGCCCATGTGCTTATTACCACAGGATTTATTTCGTTATCTGCATCAATTGGTTTTGCTTGAACATTTGAATTATTCAACAGAACACCTGTGGGTAATAATGAAGCTAATTGAACGAATTTCCTACGTCTCATGGTTGTGAAGTCTTAATGAGTTGGTATTAGTTTTCTCAAATGTGAAAGTAAGGTTTCAATATAGCTAAGTAGCTGGGTTTGTGTAAAAGTGTAAAGTAAAATATTTCATTATTATACTTATAATTAATATTATGTTAAGTGTCATATTTGAATAAAAGCCACTCTAATGTGGCCTTTATTCAAATATGCTTAGTGTGCTATTTTGGTGTACACCGCATTCCACTTCTTTTCTTCTGCTTCAAACTTGGCTTTGTCTGCAGGAACTTTGGTGGCTGCTTTTTTGTCTCCATAAATTAAGATAAGCTGGTCTACCAGTCGCTTGTAGTTCTGCAACTCCATTCCTTTCAAATCGGTATGCTTACCATAAGCCTCGGCAGATTTCAATAAGTACGGCAAGCCTTTGTCAACTTCATCGTTGTATGTTTTTTTCAAGGCGTCACGCTTGTCTGTGAGCTCTTTTGGTGGCGGAGGCAATTTTCCTGTTTTATCAGGCTTGGCTGTAGAATTTGCTTTGCGAATGTCGTCAGAAACCTTGCTGATATCTGCATTCACCTTCACTGCTTTATTGATAAAATGATTGCCCAAATAGTAAAATGGTTTTCCATCATCGGGCTTTTTATCGCCAGCCTGGCTGAGATAGTTAATCATTTTTTGCTCCATTTCAGCATAGTTAGATATGCCAGAAACATCCTCAGCATTTAACTTGTCAAACAAGATAAATCCATAGTTCTGCAGCAATTCCAGATTGCTTGGCTCTTTGGCAATTTTAGCTTCAATACGTTTTGTTTTCTCCGCTTCATCTTCCAAAGACATGATAAAATCTATTTCCTCGAAAGTGAAGTACTCACTTTTTGGATAGAGCTCTTTACCGAGTGCTTTGTATTTTTCAAAACCTGCTGCATCATCTTTTTTAAAGTAATAGCCCATAAGGAACTGATAAACGAACTCATTATCATCGCCTCCAATCTTTTTGTCTGTCAAACGGGTGAAATACGGAACGGCTGCATCGTCCTGCTTGGCATTTTGAAAAGCTGCCCCGGCCAGTAAGTTTGCTGTTGTATCAAATTCCATCTTGGCCAGTTTATTGGCAATAATGAAATCGCTCCACTCCACTGTGTTTTTAAAACTTGCAGAGGCTCCTGTCCAATCCTTCTTATTATAGCCTTTAATGCCTTCGTTGAAGAAACTGGAGTAATAGCCAATGGGTGCATTTGCATATGTGGGGTCTACAACCAAAGATTTGGCAGGATCCATTTCCAGGTACTTTTTATAGGCTTCGATGCTTTCGCTGCGCAGCTGCGTTGCGGTAGCTTCGTTTGCCGGATCATTCATCAGATAAGCTACAACAGTCGCTTTCAGGATATAAGCTTCTGGCTTGGCAGCATTTTTTGGCTTGGTAAGCAACTGGTCTAATTGCTCTTTGGCCTTTTTGTACTGCTGTATGGCCAGCGATGTTTTTACTTCATCAAATTGCGCCAGTGCAACCGATGAAATTAGTCCTGTCAAAGCAAGACTCAATGCAACTTTTTTCATGATCGATGTATTGGTTTACAATGTATTAGAATAGATTATTGATCTTCTTCGGTGGATGCTTCTGTGTCAGTGGGTGCATCTGGCTGCGCATCATCTGCAGGTGCAGCATCAGCTTCAGTGGTTGTGGCTCCTTCTTCTGTACTCAATAGTTCATCTTCCTCCTCTTCTTTCGCCATTTGTGTGATAGCGGCTATTTCGTCATCGTCCTCAATCCTAATGAGTTTTACACCCTGTGTAGCTCTTCCCGCTTCACGAATGCTGTCCACTCCGGTTCGGATAGTGATGCCGCTCTTGCAGGTAATCATCAAATCTTCCTCGTCTGATACGGTTAAGATACCCACCAGGTTACCAGTTTTTTCGGTAATACTGATGGTTTTAACACCTTTACCGCCGCGGTTAGTAATGCGGTACTCGTCAATCGGCGTTTTCTTTCCAAAACCTTTCTGGCTAACCACTAAAATCATCCGGTTTTCGAGGTCTTCCTTTTTCACACAAAGCATACCTACAACTGAGTCGTTAGCATCATCAACCTCTATGCCACCCACACCAATGGCTCCACGGCCGGTTGGGCGAACTTTTTCTTCCGGAAAACGAATGGCCCGGCCAGACTGTAACGCCATCATTATTTCGCTGTTACCATCAGTAAGTTTTGCTTCCAATAGCTGATCACCTTCTACAATAGTAATGGCATTAACCCCGGTAGATCTTGGTCTGCTAAAATCTTCGAGAGATGTTTTCTTAATAACACCTTTTTTGGTACACAAAACGATGTAATGCTGTTGAACAAACTCTTTATCATCTAAATTAGCGATATCAATAATAGCTCTAACCTTGTCATCCCCAGGCATTTGCATCAAATTCTGTATGGCCCTGCCTTTGCTGTTTTTGTCGCCTTCAGGTATTTCATACACTTTTAACCAGTACAGTCTTCCTTTTTCGGTAAAGAACAACAATGTGTGGTGAGTATTGGCTACAAACATGTGCTCAATCCAATCTTCCTGACGGGTACGGCTGCCACGGGCTCCACGTCCTCCCCTGCGTTGCTGCCGGAATTCACTGGAGCTGGTGCGTTTAATGTAACCCAGATTAGAAATGGTAACCACCACATCTTCCTGTTCAATTAGGTCAGCTATAGAAATTTCATCGGCCAGGTATTGTATTTCGGTGCGGCGAGGATCGCCAAATTTTTCTTTTACCTCCAACAATTCCTGCTTGATGATAGCAAAACGCATGTCTTCATTATCGAGCACCGTTTTCAGGTGGTCAATGAGCTTCATGATTTCTTCAAACTCGGCTTTAATCTTATCCCGCTCCATGCCGGTAAGGCGTTGCAAACGGAGATCCAATACCGCCCTTGCCTGAATCTCACTCATGCCGAAGTTGGTCATCAGGCCTTCACGGGCAATTTCTGGAGTAGCAGACTCCCTGATGAGGCGTATCACTTCATCGAGATGATCCAGCGCAATAAGGTAGCCTTGTAAAATGTGGGCTCTCTCTTCAGCTTTTTTAAGTTCGTAGCGGGTACGGCGTATCACAACTTCGTGGCGAAACGCTACAAACTCACTAATAAGATCACGAAGATTGAGGGTACGTGGACGGCCTTTTACCAAGGCAACGTTATTGATGCCGTATGAAGTTTGTAGTTCAGTTAATTTGTATAACTGATTGATTATTACCTGAGGTACAGCATCCCTCTTTAAGTCGAGCACCAAACGGGTACCTTCTCTCAGGTTACTTTCATTGTTTACATTTGAAATGCCTTCAATAATTTTTTCATTCACCAACTGACCAATTTTATCCGTCAGCGTATCCCGGTTTACCTGATAAGGAACCTGGGTGATGATGATTTTGTCTTTCCCTTTTTCGTCGGATTCTACAGTGGCTTTGCCACGAAGCACTACCCTGCCACGACCAGTGAGCAAGCCCTGCTTTACCCCTTCAAAACCATGTATTACACCGCCAGTTGGAAAGTCAGGTGCTTTTACATATTTGATGAGCTCTTCAGCTGTAATCTCTTTGTTTTCGATGTAGGCAATACAACCATCAACAACTTCGCCCAGGTTGTGGGGCAGCATGTTGGTAGCCATACCCACAGCAATACCACTGGCACCATTTACCAGCAGTTGTGGTATTCTGGTAGGCAGTACAGTGGGTTCTTCCAGGCTGTCATCGAAATTGAGCTGATAATCAACGGTTTCTTTTTCAATATCTACCAGCATGCTTTCAGAAAGCTTCTGCAAGCGGGCTTCGGTATAACGCATGGCAGCCGGTGGGTCACCATCCTGGTTGCCGAAGTTACCTTGGCCATCTACAAGGGTGTACCGCATGCTCCAGTCCTGAGCCATACGCACCATGGTATCGTAAATAGACGAGTCGCCATGAGGGTGATATTTACCCATCACTTCACCCACAATACGGGCACTTTTCTTGAATGGTTTGCCATAATCGAGGCCCAATTCATTCATGGCATAGAGCACCCTGCGGTGAACGGGTTTCAAGCCGTCGCGTACATCTGGCAGAGCACGACCGACAATAACCGACATCGAATAATCGATATAGGCTGTCTTCATTTGCTCCTCAATATTGATCTGAATTATCCTGTTGAAATCGTTTGTTTCCTGAGGCAATTGCTGTTCTTCCATAAGTGTGTTTACAAGGGTGACAAATGTACCGGAAACAGGCCTTATTTCATGGGGCTTACAGGCTTATTTTACCCACATTTTAACCTTGTATAAGTACGTTGAAAATCAGCTATTTATCATTTGTTTATGGTGTGATGTTCATACCATAGAAATCAATAAAAGCCTGCGCAACGTTTTTGTAAGAAAATTCTGCGGTTGTTTTGTCAGAAAGTTGGTGCCTGAAGGCAGAATGTTCGGTGTTGAAAGCCGACAGCATTGCAGTAGCTAATGCGGTAGTATTGCGGTTGGCTACAATCCAGCCTTGCTCCGGTTGCAGCAGCAACTCTTTCATGGGTGGAATATCGGAGCCTATTACGGGTACACCCACTGCCAAAGCTTCAATTACTACACAGCCAAAAGTTTCGAAAGCCGAATAGAGAATCAATGCTTTACTACGGGCTATTTCATGTACCAGTTCCGATTGGGGCATTTCTACCCTCCAAATAATCCGGTGAATGCAACCCAGTTGTTGAGCCAGTTCTTTAAGGTCTTTTCTCTCAGGCCCAACCATTACTAACACGCCATCCGGATATTGATGAACCACCTCGGCAAATGCCTCGATGATGAATTCGGGTTGTTTTTGCGGCGAAAAAGTAGATACATGTATGAGTTGATTGGCTTGGCTGTTGATGAGTGACGGGTTAAAAATGGCAGTATCTACTACGTTTGGAATGCGAACCACATTCTTACCGGAGAGCTCCTTCAATCGTTCGGCCAGGTAAACGGAGACGGCGGAAATGCCTTTGGCACCCCGCATGGCCTGCAGCCATTTAAAGCGTACATAAGCATTGGCTTGTTGAAAGTTCGGGGTGGCTTCTTTCAAATATTCGGTCCACTGCTCCGATATAAAAAAAGGCAATTGCCAGTGATTGGCCAATTTGTGTGCCAGCAAAGCAGCATACACAGCAATATGTGCATGAATGAGCTGTGGCTTACCAAACTCCTGCTCTTGTTGCCGGCTTTGCATCTTTACAAGTTGATGCATTTTTTGCAGCATCCGCCACTTGTCAATCACACGAATACCTGATGGAGGAATGTGAAAATAAACAACCGTTTCCCGGACATTCTCGATGAAACGTTTTTCTACCGAAACGGATGTAGTGATTTGCCCTTTGGCATCATGAACGAAAGCCCAAACATGCACCGGAATTTGCTGCGCTACTGCCCTTGCATGCCGTTGTAAAAAATCTCCTGTCAAGGGTTCCAGTGTATTTGGATACCAACTACAAATCCACAACAGATAAGGTGCCTCAGTGCTCATTTTTTCAAAAGTAATGCTATTTATGCCTTGGCTTTCATCACTTGCTGAAGCATATTAAAACCTGTGTTTTCTGAATTTGCAGAGCCAAAGGATTATGCCACCTTTGCCCCGCATGAATACCGGAATATTTCAAACATCTATTGGCAACGACCTTGCTATTGCTGCAGATTGGCTTCGCCAAAGTGAGTTGGTAGCAATACCTACCGAAACTGTGTATGGTTTGGCGGGCAATGCATTGAAGGAAGAATCCGTTTTAAAAATTTTTCTGGCCAAAGACCGTCCACGTTTCAATCCTTTGATTCTTCACGTGCCGGATATTGATGCAGTTAAGAAGTATGTGCTCGGCATTTCATCAGTCATGGAGTTGCTGATGAATACTTTCAGCCCCGGCCCAATTACTTTTTTATTGGATAAAAATCCGGCCTTGGTGAGTGATGTGGTAACGGCCGGCAGCTCAAAAGTTGCGGTACGTATTCCGGCACATCCCATTACACAAGCCCTGTTGAAACAACTCGATTTTCCTTTGGTGGCACCCAGCGCCAACCGTTTTGGGTATGTAAGCCCGGTAACTGCCGCCCATGTATACGAAGGCTTGCAGGGAAGAATTCCTTACATATTAGATGGAGGCACTTGCACCGTAGGTGTAGAAAGTACCATTGTGGATGAAGAAGACGGGCAACTCATTATCCGCAGAACGGGCAAAGTGAGTGTGGAAGACATAGCCAGAATAGCTGGCGTTACACCTGTGCTGAAAACTCATGCCGAAGATCATCCGGTGGCGCCAGGTATGCTAAAAACCCACTATGCAACCCATACACCTTTGTATTTGGGTAATGCAACAGATACATCGGCAATGGCTGCTGGTAAAAAGGTAATCATCATGGGTTGGGGAAGTGAGGAATCGATTGCTGCATCTTATCATTTTCAGGGCACAACTATCTTATTGCAAGTTGTTTCACTATCGAACGATTGTCGTATTGATGAAGTAGCCAGTAAGCTTTTTGCCAGCATGCGAAATGCAGACAATATGGGTGCAGAAGCCATTTTGGTAGAACCTTTTCCGAATGAAGGAATCGGGCAAGCCATAAACGATCGTTTGCAACGTGCATCGGTTTTGCATTGATGAAATCTTCATGCACCATAAAAAAACAAAGCCAGCTACTTGCGTAACTAGCTTTTGTATGTTGGTTGTTGTTGTGATTATCGCTTCAGTCCTTCAATAATTTTTTCGAAATCGGCGGCAATGAGGCTTGCACCACCCACTAAACCACCATCCACAGATGGACAGTTGAACAGTGCTTCTGCATTGTCGGCTTTTACGCTGCCACCGTACAAGATGGAAACAGAATTGGCCACGTTTTCATCGTATTGCTTAATGAGCATGGCCCGCAGATGGAAATGCATGTCTTGTGCTTGTTCGATACTGGCAGTTTTGCCCGTACCGATAGCCCAAATGGGTTCATAAGCAATCACTACATTTTTCATTTGCTCAGTGCTCAAATGAAACAAACTTTCCTGGAGTTGCTTTTTCACGTATTCATTTTGCGTACCAGCCTCCCGCACTTCGAGAGGCTCACCGCAGCAGAAGATTGGCTTCAGCCCGTATTCCAAGGCGATGTTTACTTTTTGTGCCAGTACTTCATTTGATTCGCCAAATTGTTCACGGCGTTCGCTGTGGCCAATCACTACATACTCCACACCAATAGATGCCAGCATAGCTGCAGAAATTTCTCCAGTGTAAGCACCATGGTCTTTGTGGTGTACGTTTTGTGCGGCTACAGTAAAGTAGTCGTTGTTTTGGCCCACCAAATCTTTCACCATAATGAGGTATGGATAAGGCACTGCCAGTACTACCAAATGACGCTTGTCGAAGGTATGTGAAATAGCGAGTAAATCTTCTACTAATGTTTTAGCCTGCTCTTTGGTGCAATTCATTTTCCAGTTGGCGGCTGCAATAAACTTTCTCATTTGTGAAAAATATGGGTTGTTGATTGAATTGATTTTCGTTGTTGAAATTACATGTGAATGAGGAATGGAAAGGCTGACATTTATCAAGCAGAATGGTGATTGAAAACATTCGACAACGTTTGCGCTTCCTGTTCGGTTAGCTCCTGCCCTTTCAATTGCTTCCAATTGCGGATATGTTCCAGTGCTTTTTCGAGCTGATACTTTTCATGCTGGCCCCAGCTGAAAGAGGGAACATGACCACTCGCCATACCAGCATCATGTAAACTGCAGCACACTCCGATGCAACATCCGGTATTGATGCTGGTATTAATGGCGGTTCTGGAATAGTCGCCCATGATGGTGCCTGCTTTTACCCCTACTGGTATATACCCTTGTAAGGCTTGCTGCCACACTTTCACCTCACCAGCCGTGTTTTTGATATTGCTGTTGCTGGTGCCGGCGCCCAGATTGCACCATTCGCCAATGTAACTATCCCCCAAATATCCATCGTGGGCTTTGTTGCTGTAGTTATGAATGATCGACTGTTTGATTTCGCCACCAACGGTACAGCGTTGGCCAATGCTGGTGCCACCGTAAATTTTCGCTCCGGCTTTTACCACCGTGCCTTTGCCAATGTACACCGGGCCGCGAATAATGCAACCTTCCATCACCAATGCATAATCGTCGATCATCACCGGTCCATCGGTAGTATTGATGATACAAGCCTGCATACGGGCGGTTGGTGCTATATACAATGCGTCGCCAAATACAGTGTTTTGCTGACGGAAAAAATCATTCGCCAATAGCAAGTTGGGCGCATTAACTGTTTGCTGTATGAATGTTGGGTTAAGTTGCACCAACGTGGTGGCATGGTCAAAACGCTTTGCTGTTACCTCCAGTGTTTTGCCCGATGACCAAACAGGCATTTGCCCAAACACTGGGGCCTGTGCGGTGCAAAAAGCTATAATACCAGTTGCATCTTCCAATACTTCGCCGGGCTGCATTTGTAAAATAGCAGCACACAATTCAGCATCGGGCAACACTGTTGCATCAATGCAATGATAGATAGCTGCGGATGGCAGCGCCACTGTCAAATGCTTTTCTGATACAGTGGCTATTGGTTGTTTGCTCAGCATAGCCCACCAGTTGGCCAGCGTAGTTGTACCCACCAGCAAATCGGCAATTGGCCTTGTAAGAGACAAGGGGTACAACTGTCGGCGACTGTGGGCGGTATCGTATACAACTATCATGAATACTAGCGAAATGCGGGCCAATATACTACCAATAGCGGTCACTCTTTTCAGCTGTTTGGCAGATGTATAAAAATAAAAACTCCCGCCAAAGGCAGGAGTTTTTAAACAGGTAGTATGGTTCGTAAAAATTACTTCTTGGCGTATTTCTTCTTGAACTTATCAATACGACCAGCGGTATCCACCAACACGTTTTTACCAGTGTAGAAAGGGTGGCTGGTGTTTGAAATTTCCAATTTAATCAGGGGGTATTCGTTACCATCTTCCCAGGTAATGGTTTCTTTGCTGGCAGCAGTAGAGCGGCTCAGAAAAGCAGTGCCATTACTCATGTCTTTGAAAACAACGAAGCGGTAGCTCTTAGGATGAATGTCTTGTTTCATAGTATGTTTTGTTTTACAACCCGACAGCGACCGGGTTGGTTAATGGTCGGCAAAAGTAGGCCAATCAGATTGAAATGCGCAAACCTTTTTCAAGAAATTTGTAATTGCTGAGTATCAGCAATTTAGCTCTTCATATTCACGAATTGAAGCGGAATGCCAAAGTTGCCGCCACGGCATTTGGCAATCACATCCTGCAGGTCGTCAATTTTTTTTCCTGTTACCCGAATGATATCGTCCATAATGGCTGCCTGTACTTTGGCACCGCTGTCCTTAATCATTTTCACAATTTTCTTGGCGTCTTCCTGTTTCAGGCCATTGCGTACGGGCACTTCTTTTTTCCAAACCTTTCCGCTTTGGTAGCCTTCTTTGGTCAGGTCGAATGCCTGGCCGTCGAGCCCCTGCTTAATGCTGCGGCTAATGAGTACATCAATCATTTGCTCCATTTTCATATCGCTATCCGCTTCCAGCGAAAGTACAAACGTCTTTTTGTCCAATTCCATCACCACATGGCTGCCTTTAAAATCGAAGCGGTTGGTGATTTCTTTACGGGTTACGTTTACGGCGTTATCCAGCGTTTGGCCGTCTACCTTGCTTACTATATCAAAACTGGGCATATCGTTTTCTTTTATTGGAGGGCAAAGATAGTCTTCTACCCTGCTGAAACGAACAGGCAGAACGGAAAACCGCCCTGCCTGCTGTAAGAATCTCAAAATGTAAATGTGCTTAGTTACCGCCAGATTTTACCCGGTTTTGTTCGTCGCCTGCACCACCGTTTTTGCGGGGTGATGGTCCTTTTACCGGCTTACCAAAACGGTAGGTGAAGCTAATGTTGAGTACCTGATTGTCCCACTGGTTTTTGATGCGTAAATCAATGTTCTGGTATTTTACGGTACCACGGAAATACTGCAGATCGAATGGATCACGGAAGTTGAGGCGCAATTGACCTTTGTCTTTCATCATTTTTTTGGTTACGGCAAAATTGATAACGCCCATCGACTGAGCAGTCAATACGCCTTCGAGCATACGGCTGCGGTAAAAACCACTGATTTCGCCACCCCAACCCTTTTTGAAAGTAAACTGGTTTTGAATGTTGGTCATCCAACCGTTCATATCTAGTTCGAGATAGCCACCGTTTATTTCACCGCTAAACTTGTTGTGAAAGGCATTCACATACACATTGGTTCTCCACCACTTGGTTACGGGCACACCTGCGTTGATGCTTACACCAATCTGGCGACTGTTGGCCACATTGTCTTTGGTAACGAATGTGGTATTGGTGGCATCATCCTGGCGAAACACTTCCGACATCATATCCGTGGTGCGGGTGTAATTGAGCGTCGTGTTAAGAAAGCCTTTGAAGCTGTGCGACAGTTCGATGTTGTGGGCAAACTGTGGTGTCAGATTAGGGTTGCCTGTTTGATATGTGTATTTATCAAGGAAGTAAATGAACGGGTTCATGTCTTCGTAGTCGGGGCGTTCAATGCGGCGGCCATAGTTCAACACAAAGCTGTGTTTTTCATTGGCTGCATATTGAACATATGCCGTAGGAAATAACTGTGTGTACGAACGGGTAAAGTCGAGTGAAGAAGTTAACTGATCGCCTTTGGCATTGGTGTTTTCTGCCCGCAATCCCAACTGGCCACTCCATTTTTTACTGAACTCTTTCGACAGGTTTACGTAAGCCGCATTGATGTTTTCAGTATAAATGAAATGATTGCTGCGGTCGGTATCAATAATCCAGTTGCCCGTGCTATGGTCAAATTCGGTATAACGGGCATCGTTATCGGTTTTTACAATGCTGGTTTTTACACCTGCTTCAAAACGAGCCTTGCCTTTCAACGGATGCGTATAATCAACCTTGGCACTGTAAATGTTGATGGTGGATGGCAAATCGCCACGCAGGTATTCATCTTCCTGCAGCTTGCTGCCGTCTTTATCAAAAAAGTAGTTGGCAAAATGCTGATCATTTTTGTTACGGTATTGCAGTACATCCACATCGGCAGTCAGCTCACGTCCGGTGCTGTCAAACTGGTGACGAACGTTGGCATTGGCGCCCCAGTTTTTAAAGCGCATTTCAATACTGTTGTTGGCTTCTGTTCTGGAAGTGAGGCTGTTGGCCGGATCCATAATGAGGGTGCTGTTGGTATTGCCATTGTTGCTTTTATTGCTGAAACCAGTCAGCGTAACACCCACCGTTGTTTTTTTACTGGCATAATAATCGAAACCCAGCTTGGCGTTGTGGCCCATGTTTTTGCGGCGCATGTTGCTCACTTGTTCAAAATTGCTTACTACTTGTTGAGTAGTTTGGTTGCGGAACACCCGCTGCAATTCCAGCTCCTGAAAATTCCTGTTGTAATAAGATGAATAATTGCCAAACAAGTTCCATTTGTTATTGCGATAGTTCAGGTTCAGGCTGTTGTTCAGCTTGGTGTAAACGCCCTGGCCACCCCCTACCGTAAATGAACCATTGAAACCTTTCGCCTTGTTCTTTTTGGTTTTGATATTGATGATACCAGCATTGCCGGCAGCATCGTATTTAGCGGGAGGATTGGTCATGATTTCTAACAATTCCAATTGGTTGCTGGGCAGGTTGCGCAGGTAGTTGGCCAAATCGGTGCCACTCATGTAAGTGGGTTTTCCATCAATCAATACCATTACGCCGGCCTTGCCTTTCAGGCTAATGTTGCCGTCTTTGTCTACTGTGATGCCGGGCGATTTTTCCAACACCTCCAATGCTGTGATACCTGCATTGCTGGCCTGGCCCTCTATGTTCACCACTGTGCGGTCAAGCTTTTGCTCCACCAATGGTTTTTTTACCGTTACCACTACATCTTGCAACTTTCCTGCGGCTGCTTCCAGTTCTGTGGTTCCAGCATCCTTGGTTTCTCCGGCTACAATGGTTGCTTTTGTAAATGATGGCTGATACCCTACGGCAGAAATGCGTAACAAATACTGACCAGCCAAAATTTGTTCTAGTTCGTATTGGCCTGCCGAATTGCTCACACTGAGCTTTACCAGCGATGAATCTTTAGTTTTTAATAATGCTACTGTGGCGGCGTCTACGCCCTTGCCCCCCGATTGTACCTGTCCTTTAAGTCCGCCTTTTGTGGTGGTTTGCGCCTGCAGGCCTGTAGCCAGCAATGTTGAAAATGCGATACCAAGCAGTGAGGATAATGGTTTCATGGTGTGTTGTTTTTGGTTCGTTTGATCTGATGAAATTGATTGGGCAAAGATTGGTACCTTGTATTGCTTAGTACAATAGAAAACAAGATAACTGGCTAAATACAGGTACAAACGGAAAGAGCCCATTTCGGGGCTCTTTTAGTGAGTTTCACCCGGAATGCAGGTGAGACGGATGCAGTAAATAGAAGGTTACGCTTTGGCTTTCCGCTTATAAAGGATAACGCCCACTCCCACCAAAATGAGGGCTAAGGCAATGAGTTCGGCCTGCGATGGATGAAAACCCAGCAGCTCGTTGGTGGTGTTTACCCTGATTTTTTCAATGAGGAAACGTTCGGTACCATTCATAATGAGGTACACGCCAAATAAAACGCCCGGCGCCAAGATGCGGGAACGCAAGAACCACAGTCCTGCAAAAAGCAACAGCCCCATTACAGTTTCATAGAATGGAGTTGGAAAAACCGGGAGTGGCAAGCGGTTGCTCCACTGGCCTTCATAGCCGGGTACTGGTATGCCTTCGCTCAGTACATTGTTCGGATAAGTATAAGCTACCATCCAGGTGGGTAAAAAAGAAGGTGCCACATAGCTGCTGTGCAAAATATCGGCAGTCGTATTCACTTCCTTCACACCATGCTGTGCTCTTTTAAAATAGTTGAGATGTACAGTGGCACTGTCATTCCATTGCTTGGGACTGCTGGCTAAAACAGCTTTGCCCTGCTCGTCGGCTACATAGGCACTGTTGGCCACGCCCCAGTCGCCGTCGCCGGCTACCTGGCAACCAATACGGCCTACGGCATAGGCAAGCATCAGAGCCGGACCAAATGAATCGACCAAATGCCAGAGGTTGATTTTGTGTTTGCGGGCATACCACACAATAGCGGCACCGGCACAAATCAAACCACCATAAAAGGTAAGGCCGCTGAAAGACAACAGCGCATTTACAGGATCGGCCACCAACTCTTCCCAGTTTTCGAAGTTGTGAAAGAGTTTGGCACCACCAAAACCAAACACCGCTGCCAATACAATCATATCGCCTACTCTGTCGCTGGGCCAAATACGGATGCTGCGTTTTTCGGGTTTGCTCAGTTTGGTTTTATTGCCAATGTACCAGCGCCATCCGGCAAAAGCAATGGCTGCCAAAATACCGGCAGGCAGGTTGCCCATTCCACTCAGTAGAAAGGCCTGCGGATCGGCCAGTGCAATTTCTTTATCAGTAAAGAAGCCAATGAATTTGAACCCAATGATAAAACCGAAGAAAGCATTCCAGATAATATCACTCATGGGAGCCCCGTCACCCACGGTTATTTGTGTTTCGGTAAAACCCAGCCAACCCGCTTGCTGACGACGTTTGAGTTCTGTTGTCAATGCCCATGCGGCACTCAAAAAAGCCAGTGCTACCAGAAAACCAAACGTATTGATGAGTTTGAAAAATTGAATTTCTACACCAAAAACTTCCTTGAGGAAAAAATACAAATTTGGGTACATGCAACGTGGCTTTTTACAGACAATGCCTGAGTGAGTAGCAAATAAAAACCTTCCCGCCGAAACGGAAAGGTCTTTTTATACAAAGCGTTCAATAGTTTGATTAGCAGTGTTGCTCAAACGCACTGATAAGGTTGCTGGCAATGACTTGTGCCGGGCGACCTTCAATTTGATGACGCTCCAGCATGTGCACTACCTGGCCATCTTTCAACAAAGCAATGGCAGGTGATGACGGAGGATAAGGCAGCAAATACTGACGAACCTGTGCTACTGCTTCGCGGTCGAAACCAGCGAAAGAAGTGGTAAGGAAATCAGGCTTTTTGCTGGCGTTGTGCACGGCCATTAGCACACCAGGGCGGGCACTACCGGCGCTACAACCACATACGCTGTTGATCATTACCAGTGTGGTTCCCGTTTTTTTCATTTGCTCGTCTACGGCAGCGGGGGTCAACAACTCTTCAAAACCATATTCTGTTAACTCGGCCTTCATGGGCTCTACTATCTCTGCTGGGTACATAATGCGAAAAGTTTATGCGAATAAATAATGTGCAAAGTTGCGGCAATGTTGCATTCATTGTGCCTCGAGTTTCAATCCTAATGTGATAATTGCTGAAATCGAAAAGACATCCCATTTGCGCCATTATGACTTCTTTTAAAAACCAGAAGCGCCATTTTGTCCTTAAGTTGAAATGGAATTCTATCTTTTTCTGACAAATGGAGTACTAAAAAGACGCTGGAACAGGCTTTGATACGGTTTGATTAAACAATTCAAACAAAAAACGAAAAGCATATGACACAGACAAAATTCATTAACCGCCCTTACGGTAACCGTTTTAATGGTGTATTCAACAGCCTGTTGGCCGATATGGAACGCAGTTTTGGACAGTTGCAGCCGCAACAAACCTTAGTGCCGGTAAACATTGCAGAAACTGCCGACGCTTATCACATGGAACTGCTGGCACCGGGCAGAAACAAAACACTTTTTTCCTTGCAGGTAGAAGAAGGTAACCTGACCATCAGTTACAAAACTCCGGAATCCGGCCAGGCTCAAGAAATTACCTATTCCCGTAAAGAGTTTTCGCTTGCTGATTTTAGCCGCTCCTTTTTTCTTGATGATAAGGTGGATACAGAAAAGATTCAGGCAAAATATGAAGATGGGATTTTAAAGGTGCTCTTACCCAAAAAAGCCGTTGTACAGCCAGCTCAGAAGCAAATTCCCATTTTATAACATTGGTTGTGTGCACAAGCATGCACTTATAGCAGTTGGTTTTTAACAGCCTCTCCGATTCTTCGGAGGGGCTTTTGTTTTTACTGCGTACTTTCGCTACACAAGTTTCGTTATCATACAGTTGCAATTTTTGCAAACCGGTAATTGATAAAATAATTCAGAAACAGACTTCATTATTAGTACGCAAATGAAAGTATTAGCTATGAAATTAAAAGTACTGTTGAGCCTCCTCATTGCTGGTATGTGTACCACCGTTGCCAAGGCCCAGGATAGCACCCATATTGAGCATAAGGCTGATACCGTTATCAGCTATCAGGATTCACTGGATGCCATCAAGTTGCGCATCATTAATATGAATCCGTATTTCACGCTGCATGTTGATTCTGTTTTACAATACGGGTTCGAGATAAACAAGCCTGCAAAAAATTATTACTGGTATTTGAAAAATGCGCCTGTAGGTGTAAAGCTTGAAAAGAACACCGGGCAATTGTATTTCAGAGCTGAAAAATCGTATTTCAAAAGTGGCAAGCTCAAATATGATGTACAGTACAAAGTAGAAATGGGTGTGCAGTCCCTGATTAATCCTCAGGAAAAAGTAGATACATTTTGCACCATCGTTTTTTATAGTACAGAAATTGTTGCTTCGAGATTAAAGCCAACTATCAGCAATAACCTGACGCTGGAAGAAGGCGATTCAGTAAAATTTCGAATACAATGCGATGAAGGAACATTCCCTACAGAGCACATAACCATGTACACCAACATTCCTATTGCTAATTACACTTCTGTAAGAAAGTGTGATGATGAATTTGAATGGATGGTGCCTTATGATTTTATTCGTGACAATGACACGGCCCGTCAAAAAACGTTGACGCTTCGTTTTGTTGGCGCAGATAAATTTTACAACAGAGATACTGCGGAAGTAAAAATCTTTATCCGGCCGGGTATAGATTATCCTACACAAAACATGCTCCACAAAAAGGTAAGCAATGAAGTGTCTGCTTATATAGCACAACTGAAACTTACCTTTTATGTATTGAGCAGAAATATCAAAAAAACAAAATCTACAAGAACAGGTTTTGATATTACCAGTTCGAGCACTGCACTGGCCGGTACTGCCCTTAGCACAGCTGGCGAATCGGCCGGCGCAAAGAATTTTGGTAAAATATTACCCAGTGTAGGGCTCACGCTGGTGCCGGTAAAAGAAGCCGTGTCGCCCAATAAAGTACAGGAACAAAACACGGCTACACAGGTTCGTTCTGTAGCTAAGCGTTTGGAGTATCTGGTAAGTGAGAATGCCATTGTTGGCAATAGGGATGTAAGCGTTCAAGCCAAAATTAAAAAGATGCAGGATGAACTCAAGGCTGCACGACTTCAGTTGGTTGATCTTCCTTTAGTTGAGTTTGATAACAACCTCACACAAGAAGATGTAGAAAAATTCTTTACCGATCCAAAAGTGAACAAGAAATATAAACTCAAGGTCAACTAAAGACAATTGTCTTTACGACGGGTATCAATAATGTATTGAATTTTCCACTCGCCATTGAGTTTTACGAGTTGAAAAGAATTGACACCGCAATGGCTAATCTGGCCATTGAAATAAAACTGATAGGGCGTCCAGACGGTAGCCATATTACCATCAATATGAATGGCACCAATGGAAATGCGTTCATCAAGTGCACCGGCTTTTTGTTTGGTAATGGATGAAGCAAATTGTGCAACCGTATTTCCTCTTACTGTGTCGGTTTGTTGTTTGGTTTTAGTAATGGTTTCTATATGGGCATTGGAAGCAAAAGCCTGCATTATGCCAGCTGAATCAGCCTGTCGCATGGCATCAAACATGTTGTTGATGACACCCGCAACAGCTTTTTCTTCTGCTGTGGTTTGAGCCAACCCGGCATGCCAACTTAAGCTTGCAACAATTATAACAGTAGTTGCCAAATTCCAATGTTTCATATCTACTTTTTTGATTAAGAAAAGTAGGTATAAAAAAAGCGGCACGAAGGCCGATTGTAAAATTCTTTATTTAATGTAGCCCAACAGCTTGAGCATGCTTTGTGCTGTTTGTTCTTTGGCATACACCCAATCTATGAGTTTACCATTTTTGTCGTGCTCCAAAATCACATGTTTGGGCGATGGTATCATGCAGTGCTTGATGCCACCATATCCGCTAATCTGATCCTGATAAGCACCTGTATGGAAGAAACCAACATACAGTGGCTCTGCACTCTCACCATTGAGCTTCGGCAAAAACACTTCGTTGATGTGTTCTTCCGAATCGTAGTAATCGTGGCTATCGCAAGTAATGCCACCCAACACCACCCGCTGGTATGGGTTTTCCCATTTGTTAATGGGTAGCATTAAGAACTTCTCACCTATGCCCCATGTATCGGGCAAGGTGGTAATGAAAGATGAATCAATCATGTACCAGCACTCACGGTCGTTCTGCACTTTCTCACCTATTACACTGTATATGTGTGCCATGCTTTCACCCACGGTATAGCTACCAAACTCAGTGAAAATGTTGGGCATGGGAACCTTCGCTTTTTTACAAGCAGATTTGATGACGCCTACAATTTCATTGATCATAAATTGGTAGTCGTAGTCAAAACCAAGGCTGTGCTTGATAGGGAAACCGCCACCAATATTGATGGAATCCAGCTCTGGACAAATCTTCTTCAACTGGCAATAGAGGTTCACTACTTTGTTCAGTTCGCTCCAGTAGTATATATCATCTTTAATACCCTTGTTCAAAAAGATGTGGAGCATTTTGAGCTGAAACTTGTCTTCGTAACCTTCAATGTTGTCTACGTAAAATTCCAGTATATCTTTCGCCCGAATGCCCAAGCGGCTGGTGTAAAAAGGAAAAGTTGGTTCTTCTTCTGCAGCTACCCGAATACCCAGTTTAAACGGCACTTTTACCGACTTTTTGTAAGCCAGCAATTCATCTTTGTTGTCGAGGATGGGCACCACATTTTTGAATCCGGTATTCAGCAATTTGGCTATGCGGCTGGTATACGATTTTTGCTTATACCCGTTACAAATGATGTGGATGTCTTTTGTAATCTTACGCTTTTCGTACAGCTTGTTGATGATCTCTATATCGTAAGCAAAAGAGGTTTCGAGATGAATGCCATGCTTCAGCGCTTCTTCTACTACAAAGCTGAAATGACTACTCTTGGTGCAGTAGCAATAGTAGTACTGTCCTTCGTATTTATGCTTTTTAATGGCATTGGCAAACATGTCTTTTGCCTGCTTGATCTGGCTGCCAATTTTGGGCAGGTAACTAATTTTTAAAGGCGTGCCATATTTTTCAATCAGGTACTTCAAATCAACGCCGTTGAATTTGAGGTAGCCATTTTCTACATTAAAATCTTTCTGAGGAAAATCGAAAGTCTGATGAACGAGGTCGGTGTAGGTATTCTGCACCAGGTCGGCTATGCGTCTGTTCATTTTGCGGAAAGCGTGGTTTTTTAAGAGGCAGACAAAAGTACTATTCTACAGCGGTATTGCGGATGCAAAAAAATAACCGGAAATGGATGCTGATCCCTTTCCGGTTACGTTATTGTTGCAATGATGTCAATGCTTACTTCACTGATTCAACCAGCTTCTTGAATGAAGCAGGCTCATTCATAGCCAGGTCGGCCAGCACTTTGCGGTCGAGGGTAATACCCTTTTCAGCCAGCTTGTGCATGAATACGCTATAGGTCAAACCTTCTTCACGTACGGCAGCGTTGATACGGGCAATCCACAAAGCACGGTATTCACGCTTCTTGAGTTTGCGACCAACATAACTGTAAGTCAAACCTTTTTCTACAATATTCTTGGCAACGGTATATACGTTTTTACGCTTGCCATAAAAGCCTTTGGCCTGGTCGAGTACTCTTTTACGACGGGCACGGCTGGCAACAGCATTTTTTGAACGAGGCATATCAAAAGAAATTTAATAGTTGATGAAATGAAATCTACCAGAATCGGCCGGTCTTACTTAAGACCCAACAGACGCTTTACGAAATGTGTGTTGGCCGGAGCTACTACACCTTTCTTGGCGAGGTTACGCTTACGCTTGGTTGATTTTTTGGTGAGGATGTGCCTCTTAAAGCTCTTTTGAAATGTGATTTCACCTGTGCCTGTCAATTTGAAACGTTTTTTGGCACTTGAGTTGGTTTTAACCTTTGGCATGGTTATATAAACTTTTGCTGTTACACCCTACTGGCGGATCCGGACCTCCCGTCTCTCTTATGGAGCCATTTGGGCAATGCTTCAATTGATTTTCACCAATCGGGCCGCAAAAGTAGGCGCTTTTAGCTTAAAAAATACATCTCTATCAAATTGAGTTGTCAAAAATGTATCAAATGAGGGTTCGCTATTCCAATATGCCTTTTGTATATCCTGATAACAGGCGCAATCATGGGCTTGTATCTGCCAATTCCAATTTGTAGCTTAGGAGAAAACATTGCCATATGATTCATTTCAACGAACTGAAACACGGAAACTATGTAATGGTACGCAACGAAGATACCTGGATGGAGGGTGTTGTTCACCACATTAACTCCGATGATGGTGGGCAGGTAGAAGTAACCACCGGTGTGCAAACCAACTGGTACAGCATTCCGGAAATTGAAAGCATCCCCTTGTCGGAAGAGCAGTTGCTGCGCTTCGGCTTCGAAAAAGAAGTGATGGAAAGCGGCAACATGAAATTCAAACATGGCGCATTCAGGGTACTGGTCGGGCCTACCAAATTGTTTACCGATTTTTTGATGTGGTACCGGGAAGAAAAAAGCCATATCAACTACCCCATGACGGTGCATCAGTTTCAAAACCGCTACGAAGCCATGGTTAAAATTCCACTGGAATAAAACAACAAAAGCCCCGGCATAGTGCATGCAGGGGCTTTTGAGTTATGTAGCGGATTATGCTTTTTTCTTGGTGCCTTTAGGTGCAAACATGGCAATCATGCGTTTGCCTTCCATTTTGGGCATGCCTTCCAATGCGCCTACTTCAGCCAGTCTTTCTGCAAATTTCAGCAGCAACACCTGACCTCTGTCCTGAAACATAATGGCACGACCGCGGAACTGCACATAGCATTTCACTTTGTTGCCATCTTTCAAAAACTTTTCGGCGTGTTTGGATTTAAAGTCAAAGTCATGATCGTCGGTACCAGGCGTAAAACGAATTTCTTTCACTTCGCTTTGCTTGGAATTGGCTTTCATTTCCTTTTCCTTCTTTTTCTTCTCATACAAGAATTTCTTGTAGTCAATCACTTTTACCACCGGCGGATCGGCGTTGGGTGAAATTTCTACGAGGTCCAATTCTTGTGCTTGAGCAATCTTCAGCGCATCCTGTGTGGTGTACACACCTGGCTCAACGTTATCTCCTACGAGGCGAACCTGAGCAACCCGGATTCTATCGTTGATACGATGCTCAGGCTCCGGCTGCCTGAAACGAGGATTAAAACCGCGTCTGTCTTTTGGGGGAAATGCCATTAAACTGTTTTAATTTAATAATGCGGATGATTTGGTGTAAACCGCAGGTCAAAATAACAGATTGTTTTTCAAACCTGTTGATTAATCACGGTTTTCCGCCTCTGCCGAGAGCAAATTAATGATTTCTTCCACAGATTTCATGCCTAGGTCGCCCTGACCTTGTTTGCGAACGGAAACGGATTGTTCATTCATTTCTTTTTCTCCTACTACAAACATGTAAGGCACTTTCAGCAATTCTGCTTCCCGAATTTTCTTGCCAATTTTTTCGTTGCGGTCGTCGGTGCTGGCACGGATGCCGGCTTTTTTGAGCTTGGCAGTTACCTCTTGGGCAAAGGGCAAAAACTTGTCGCTGATGGGCAACACTTTTACCTGATCCGGTGCCAACCACAATGGGAACTTTCCAGCATAGTGTTCCAGCAAGAAACCAATGAAACGTTCATGTGTACCCAGTGGTGCACGGTGAATAATCAACGGCACTTCGGCTTCGTTGTTGGCATTGGTGTAGCTCAGTTTGAACTTCAGACCGCTGTTAAAATCTACCTGGTTGGTGGCCAGCGTAAATTCACGACCGATAGCACTCCAGATCTGCACGTCAATCTTGGGACCGTAGAAAGCAGCTTCGTCCTGTACTTCTACAAATGGAGTGCCTGTTTCTATCAACACCTGGCGCACCATGGCTTCTGTTTCCTGCCACAGCTGTGGTTCATTTACATATTTCTGGCCCAGTTTTTCGGGTGAGTGCAGGCTCAAACGCATCACGTATTTATCTACTCCAAAAATTTTGAAGTACTTCAAATACATATCATTTACAGCCTTAAACTCCTGAAAGAACTGGTCTTTGGTGCAATAAATATGCGCATCGTTCATGTGCAGGCAGCGTACACGCATCAAACCAAACAACTCGCCACTTTGCTCGTAGCGGTAGCAGGTACCGTACTCGGCCAGGCGGTAAGGAAGGTCGCGGTAGCTCTTAGGCTCTGCCGCATATATTTTGTGGTGATGCGGGCAGTTCATCGCTTTCAGATAGTAGCGTTCACCATCCATTTCCATGGGTGGAAACATACTGTCGGCATAATATGGCAAGTGACCACTGGTGAGGTACATGCTTTCTTTAGCAATGTGTGGCGTAACCACCCGATGGTATCCGGCAGCTTCTTCCGTTTCCTTGGCCAGCTTTTCCAGCTCTTCAATAATGATGGTACCGTTGGGCATCCACAAAGGCAGGCCCGGTCCTACGTCATCATCAAAGCAAAAAATGCTGAGGTCTTTACCCAGTTTGCGGTGGTCACGTTTTTTGGCCTCTTCTACCATGGCGATGTAATCATCGAGCTCTTTTTGGCTGGGGAATGTAACGCCGTACACACGAGTCAGCATTTTATTGTTCTCATTTCCCTTCCAATAAGCACCGGCAATATTGGTGAGCTTAATGGCTTTGATAAAACCAGTATGCGGAATATGCGGCCCACGACACAGGTCGGTAAAATTGCCTTGTGTATAAAAGGTAATGCTGCCATCTTCCAAACCTTGCAGCAGATCGAGTTTGTACTCGTCGCCTTTTTCGGTGAAATAGGCCACGGCTTCATCCTTCGAAATTTCTTTGCGGCTGAACTGCAGGTTTTGCTTGGCCAGTTCTTTCATTTTGGCTTCCAGCTTACCCAGGTCTTCTTCCGTGAGTTTATGGCCACCAAGATCAATGTCGTAGTAAAAACCATTTTCTACCGGAGGGCCAACCCAAAACTTTACGCCGGGGAAAAGGCTCTCCACCGCTTCGGCCATCAGGTGTGCTGAAGAATGCCAAAACGTGCTCTTGCCATCTTTATCATCCCATTTCAAAAACTGAATGCTGGCATCTGCTTCAATAGGACGGGTCAGATCTCTTACTTCGCCGTTTACTTTGGCAGCAAGAATGTTTCTGGCCAATCCTTCGGAGATGGATTTTGCGATATCCAGACTGGAAACACCAGCGTTGTACTGACGAACGGCTCCATCCGGAAAAGTGATTTGAATGCTCATGTTTGTTTGAATCCCAATATGAAAGGGCGGCAAAATTAACAAACAATTACTTTCGGTCGGGCAGTGAATAAGGGTGTTGGCTTAATTTTATTTTTTAATTGATTTTACACCTGACCCAAGTGCTTACCATGGTGCGTATCCTTTCCTTTTTGCTGGCAGTTTCTACCTTTTTGCAAATACAGGCGCAAGAATTAAACGGCATTTGGAGGGGTTCATTTTACAACAAGTATGAGTATTTGATTTACCGCGAAGCGGCTATTTACCGCTACGAAGTACAGCTGTACAATATTGGCAAAGGAGTAAAAGGAGTTACCTATTCTTATCAGGACACCCGCTTTTATGGCAAAGCTTCTATGATTGGTGTGTGGTCGGGCCCGTCGTCCAACCTTACCATCAAAGAAAACAGCATGGAGGATTTGAAGATTGCCGGTGGCGGAGATGGCTGTCTCATGACATGCTATCTCACTTACAGAAAAGAAGGAAATCGTGAATTTTTGGAAGGCACGTATACCAGCGTAAATATGAAAAACGATACCATACCCTGCGGCAGTGGTGTGGTACGGTTAGAAAAAGTAACGACCAGCTATTTTGAAGAAGAAGATTTTATCAAGAATCCACCCACTGCTAAAACAGGTGGTAAGCCACAAGTGAAACCCGGGCAGGGAGAATTTTTAATAAAAAAACCGGCTCCAAAAACAACTACCGCGCCTAAAACAGGCACCACCGCTACAGTTAAAAAGCCTGCAACACCTCCTGCCAAAAGTCCTGTGAAAAAACCAGTAACGCCTGCACCCTCCACTGCAAAGAAAACAACCACCACTCCTCCCAAAACCACTACTACCAAACCGGCAACGCCACAGCCCAAACCCGGCACTGTGGTGAGTAAGCCTACCCCTACTCCTACCCCTGTGCCCACGCAAAAACCACAACCTGCGGCTACTAATACAGAACCTAAGAAAATAGCGGTAAAACCACCCACTCCTACCGTTTTAAAAAACCGCACCAACGAACTGGTGGAAACCATTTCTACCAGTGCCAAAGTGTTGGAAATTAGTTTTTACGATAATGGCGAAATTGATGGCGATACCATTAGTGTGTACAACAATAATCGGTTGCTCGTGTCACGAAAAGGATTGAGTACCGAACCTATTACGGTACGTATTCAACTCAACGAAGAAGACCCCGATCAGGAAGTAATAATGGTGGCAGAAAACCTGGGCAGCATTCCGCCAAATACTGCACTTATGATTGTACAAGCCGGCTCGCAACGCTTCACCGTTCGCCTGTCGAGCACCGAACAAAAAAACGCTTTGGTTCGCTTTCGGTACGACCCCAATGCATTGAAATGATTACATTGCTGCAGTAATACCTGCTAGTGAAAAAGACTCCGTTTTATTTACAACTTTATTTCGGCAATCGCTTCTATTTACTGGGGCTTAGCATTGTTGTTTGTTTTGTGTTACTATGGCTCACTCATTTGCCATTGTACATTGGGCAATGGTTTTTTTTAGCTGGTTTAGCATTGGTTTTGCTTGATACCGCGTACATGTTTTTCCCCAAGCATAAGTTTACCTGCAGCCGTATCATCAGCAACCGTTTTAGCAACAGCGATCAAAACGCTGTAACCCTCATGCTGTGGCATTCTTACCCGCTTCCACTCAGGGTAGATTTGATTGAAGAGCTGCCAGAACAATTTCAGGAAAGAGGCAATAAAAAAACGCAGCATTATAGCCGCAACAAAAAGCATTCGCTGCAGTACCTGCTCAGACCTGTGCTGCGGGGCGATTATCATTTTGGACATACAGTATGCTTGTTATCATCGCCATTACGGTTGGTACAGCGCCGTAGGTTGGGCAGCCAGCCCACTGTGGTAAAAGTGTATCCCTCCTTTTTACAACTAAGACAATACCAGCTTTTGGCACAAACCGTGCAAACCAAAGAGCAAGGTGCCAAGCAAATGCGTAAAATTGGCCATAGCCTTGAGTTTGATCACATTAAAGAATATGTGAGTGGTGATGATATCAGAGCAATGAACTGGAAAGCAACTGCCCGACAAGCCAGTTTGATGATCAACAGTTTTGTAGACGAACGAAGCCAACAGGTATACTGTGTAATAGATAAAGGCCGACTGATGAAAATGCCTTTTGATGGTTTGTCGCTGATGGATTATGCCATCAACAGTAGTTTGGTGCTGAGCAATGTGGCTCTTACCCGGCAAGACCGTGCAGGCCTCATCACCTTCTCTCACAAGGGTGGCGAATTTGTGGTGGCCGATCGCAAAGCCGGACAACTCAAATTATTGCAGGAAGCTTTGTACAGAATCAATACAGAGTTTTACGAAAGCGATTATGAAAAACTGTATTTACAAGTAAGAAGCCGCATTAAACAAAGAAGCCTGCTCATTTTATTTACCAATTTCGAGTCTACCTCGGGAATGCGGCGCCAACTGCCTTACCTGCGGCAAATGGCCCGCCACCACTTACTATTGGTGGTATTTTTTGAAAATACTGAGCTGGCAGCGCTGGCCCAAAACCCGGCCAATACGCTGGAAGAAGTGTACAACCATACCATTGCCGGCAAGTTTGTGTTCGAGAAAAAAATGATGGTGAAAGAACTGATGCATCATGGCATAATGGCGCTACTTACACCACCAGAGCAGCTTACTGTGCAAACTGTAAACAAATATGTGGAGCTTAAAACAAGGCAAGCCATTTAAAGACAGCACTGGGTATTCCTGTACATTTGCGCCCCATGAATGATTCCGTTTCTCCTTCATTAATTACACAACAGCAGGTACTGGATGGCCAGGTTTTTGTGGTAGACAAACCTTTCGAATGGACATCGTTTGACGTAATTGGTAAACTCCGTAAAATTTTCAAGATTAAGAAAATTGGCCATGCCGGTACACTAGACCCACTGGCTACTGGTGTGCTCATCGTTTGCACCGGAAAGTTTACCAAAAAGATTAATGAGTACATGGGTATGGAAAAGGAATACACCGGAACCATTACCCTTGGTGCCAGTACTCCTACATATGATTTGGAAAGTACACCAATACCTGTGGGTGATATCAGCCATATTAGCATTGAAACGGCACAAATTGCTGCCAATACATTTACCGGAGTGATTCGACAAATACCGCCTGCTCACTCAGCCATTAAAATAGATGGCAAGCGGGTGTACGAACTTGCCCGGCAAGGAAAAGAAGTAAAACTGGAACCAAGAACAGTAACGGTTAATGTATTTGAGCTCACCAGCTGGCAACCGCCCGTGCTTAGTTTTAGGGTGGTTTGTTCTACCGGAACTTATATCCGCAGCCTGGCCAATGATTTGGGTGCCGCCTTGGGTTGTGGTGGTTATTTGTCCTCTTTGTGCCGTACCCGCATTGGCGAGTTTGGCATCGACCAGGCACTACAGGTAACCGACATAGAAGCAAGGTTCGACAAAGACAGTATACCACCGAAAGCAAAATGAGCTTTTCATTGAAAGTGTTCATTTCTAATTGCTATTGAATAAGAATTTTTTATCAGCGGACGTTTACAATAGCGTTTTTTGCCGTTTCGTGTTTTGTTTTGAGCACATTGGATATAGCTGCATAATCTCCACCTGCATTTTGCAAGGCAGCAGTTGTTGCCAGCAGTTTTATTTGCAGCAAAGATTGCATTGAAGCAATGTTTGCAACATCTTCTTTGGCCAATGTTTGCTGTACCTCACTGATAGCAATTTGCAGATCGGCAACAGCACTTTTGCATGCACCAACGGTTGCAACTGAAACGACATTTTCTGCTTTTAGTTTACTTTCTGCATCCAAAACGATTGCCATCATTTCCGTTAGTTGACGCTTCGCTACTGTGTAATTTCCACCACCTGTATTGGGTACAGCAATGCTTGCTGTTTTATTAGAACGGGTTGAATTATGATCCTGCGCTTTTGTAGATGGCGTATTGATATTGGCATTGTTTGTTCTAAGCGACTGGCTGTTTTGAGAAGCTTGCAATTGAGTGATTTTTTTTCGTTGCAGTAAGCTGTCATCTTCCAAGTCATTCCATAAAATCTCTACGCGGTCATTCAACACATAGTTGGTTTCAATAGTAAATGTGTAATCGCCTGCAGATAGTCCGGTAAATTCAAATTCTCCTAAATCATTGGTTTGTCTGCTTTCTATAAAACCGCCGGGATTCTTTCCTCCCTTGATGTTAAGTCCACCAATGGGATTGCCGGGGCGTAGAGCGGCACTAATAACGGCACCACCAGGAAGCGCACCGCCTAAGCTGGCAAGTTCATTGCCAATCACTATTTCCTGAATACCGTCGCCATCTGTATCTGCCGTGTATATGGGCAGGTAGTTTTTTTGCACTGTTGAATTTGTAAAAACAGTGGCAGAAATAACATTTTTATTCACGTTGGCGGAAGATGCATTTACACAAATATTGCTTCGTGGGCTCCATATTAAATCAGCGGCACCATCGCCATCTGTATCGGCTGTTTGAAGTGAAATTTGCATCACTCCGTTTCTTTCCAGAATGTCAGTAAGTTCACTAATATCCTGCCTACTGCCATTAGTAAAGCCTGCAGTAACGGTAAACCTGTCAGCCCCTGCTTTTTTTGAAATATGCAAATCACTTATATATACTTTATCAGCTTTTGCTGAGGATGCCGGAATGGCAAAATGTAAATCACTCATACTGGCTTTACCAGCACCTGTGCCACGTGCTGCAGTGGTAGTCAATTGCCTGCTGCTTCCATCGGCAAATGTGCCATAACCTTGAGTGAAATCAACCAGCCCATCACCATCATTATCTGCTACTACAAAATGTATGTCTTGCATACTGGCTTTTCCCGAACCTGTACGCTGTTGTTGCACCAGATGTTGCCAAGTTTCATTAGGCGCAAGTACTTCACCTGCAACAGACATATCTGATTTGGCCATATAATAATGATAACCTTTTCTACCCACAAAACTGGCTCGCAACAAAATTGCATAATCACCCTGTGGTACATTGGCAAACCAGTATTCACCACACGCATTGGTAGTTGTGGTTGCTATAACAACACCCGTTAATAAATCAGTTAATTCCACCTTCAAACCTTCTGCTTTTCCATCACAATCATTATCAATTCCTCCGCCGGCTTTTCTTGATTCAAACATTGGATTTTGTCCACTTTTGCCCTTCTCTTCGTAAATCGGATTTTTAACTACGGCAAGGCAGGGATTGCAAACATCTTCTTGTGTATAGCCATCTGCATACACGGGCAGGTATTGTCGCTTGCCTGTTGGCAATCCACTGCCTGCTTCGCGGCTTCGCTTGCCAGATGCCATACCAGAGCCCGGTTCTCTTGCATATAATTTTACCTGTACTCCGTTTATGGTTGGTGGAGGAGTTGTATTTCTTCCTGTAGCTGCATAGGCCGCACTTGAAGCACCACTACCTGCTTGAGCATTGGTTACCACACCCGCTGCATTTTGGGCTATGTTCCGAATTACTTTTCCTGAAATAATACGGTTAGACCCTATTGGCTGAACTCCGTTGTTGTAAACTGTTGAATTGTTTGCGGCTGTTCTGTTTTTTGGGACAGTAAAATTGGTTGAAATTCGTTGGGGCATATCGCTGACCACTCTGCTCATGAAGTTGGCTGCATCTTCGGGGCAGGCAAAAGTATGTTCTTCCACATGTCCATCGGGCTGTGTAATTTTTGTGGTAACCGGGCCACATGTTTCAGGCGCAATCCTTACAGGTTCGGCACCTGTTGCTTTCGTTTTAATGGCAACTGGTTTGCGCATACTTTCAGGGAGTATAATACTAATGCCATCATCATCAGCATCTGGGTCGGTATTCCTTACAGGCTTTTTCTGACGCATACCGGTGGGTTGCCCGCTACCTGCATCTTTTATTCTTTTGCCACTTGATTGGCCATTGCCAGTGTACAATGCCGAGTGTACATCTCGTTGTGCACCAAAAGTTTTTACAAACGAAATGCCGGTGGTTATTACTTCCATTTTTCGCTTCTGCTCAGTAGCAATGTCTACGCCTTGCTGCGGATCAAATACCAGCACTGCAGAAGATGAACGTAGAAAATCGGCATTCAACTGAATGGCACTTCCGTGGCCAAGCGGATAGGCAAAAGATAAACTGCCATTGAAACCAGGAAATAGCGTTTTGTTACCTGCATCTACCCTATACAATGGTCGGATAGCTCCCTGTTGGCCAACATCCAGATTGCCACTCTGATTAATGAATAGCCCACCCTTGATGCCGGCAATAATTTGCACCCGCTCACCTACCCTGAACGATGGGCCTGCAAGTAAAAAAGCATTCTGGGCAGGGCTGCTACTAAACGTGCTGCCTTGCGGAAATTTTCTATCCAACATAAATTGCTGTATAGATGCATTGTTAAGTGGAGCATGCAAAAAGCCGGCATTTATTCCCAAACCTATTGGCCCCATAAAATACTGGCCCTGTAGCCCTGCCTGCAAGCCATTGCCCCGAAATAAAGCAGCTTCTTTGCTGCTTGTACCCATTGACAAGCCGGAGTATAAAGCAAATGACCAGGCATCATCTAACACAGATGCAATACCGTTACTACCTGTTATGCGTTGTTGATTGGTTTGTTGTGCCACAGCAGTAGCCATTACGCACAAAGCTGTAACTGAAAAGTGCAGAATACATTTTTTCATGCAAAACATGTTGGGGTTGAATAAATGGGTATCCGGGCAGTAAAAGAGAGCAGCGTTTTGAAAAGAAGTAGTGTGTGGCAATAAAGCAAGCAGCAAAATTCACTTAGCCATCACACAGCAGTAGGGCAGCGTATAAAAAGAAAGTTAGGAAATTTTGGAGAAGATGTAGAATCCTTTTTTTGAAAAGCATTGTAAGCTTTACCATAGCTAAAAGATAAGCAACATGCAGCTTTACCAAAGCATATGTTGGTTTACTGGTAAAATGTAACCATGAAATTTTAGAACGGATAACCAATGCCAAACTGTACGGCCAGGTTACTGCGGTTGTTTACACCGAGGCGGTTGGTACTTTTCCACTCAAAGGTTTTGAGCCAGCCAGCGCCTTCTCGTACTGGATCTTTTACTTTAAAACCTGCATCAAAACGTACTACCAAAAAACTGAGGTCCCAGCGAATACCATAACCTAACGCTACTGCCAGATCTCTATAAAGATTTTTTAAACTAAATGCCCCAAACCCATCACTGGCCGGAGTATGGTTCCAAATGTTGCCAATATCAGCAAAAACGGCACCTTCTAATGAGTAACCGAATAGGCGCATCAATCTTTTACGATGTTCGATATTGAACTCTAATTGTATATCGCCAAAGCGGTCGGTAAAGCGGGCCGTATCGCTTGCCAGGCTATTGCCTAAACCTAACTGCCGTATGCTCCAGGCCCGCATACTGTTGCTACCGCCCGTTACAAACTGCCTGAAGAATGGCAGGTTTGCGTTTCGCTGATCGGAAAGGTCCCACCCAACACCACCGAAGAAACGAAAATGCAACGATGACTTTGGTAGTTGAATGCGGTGCAACACCTGCGCTTCTACTTTAAAAAATTTGAAGAATGCTCTTTTAAACATTGAGTCGATGACGGGAACAGTCAGTTCGCCGGAAATCCGCACATTACCGCCATGCTTTGTATTGTTGTATGCCAATGTTCTTTCGAAGCTGGCCCTTGTGCTGAGTACATTGCCGGGTGTAAATGAGTAAGCCAACGAAGGGTTGTCGAAAATGATTTTGTTGAGGCTATCAGTAGACACTGTATCAACAATTTCTATACTGGGAAAGGAAAAACTGAATGTGTTTTTTCCTTTACGTAGCTCCCAGCCCAAGCCTGCGGTAAAGCTCGATTGCTTAAAAAACCGGAACCTGTCTGTAAGGGTTAGCCCGCCTTGTATGAAAGTTCTTCTGCTATCAAGCTGCCTATTATCCAACACCCGGAAGGGCCACAGCAACCGTGGTAACGAAAAGGTTTGATTTACATTGAAAATAAAGGATTGAAAAATATCGCCGGAGCCCGAAGAGGCATTGTTGTTTATTTCCAAACCGGCCCTGCCCTGCAGGGTAGATTGGGTGCCTTTCTTCCATACATTACGGCTGCGGTAAGTTGCACCTAATGCCACTGCAAAAAAACGACCTGCCAATACGTTGCTGGCAGAAATATTGTTGTTTTGACTTCCTTCGAGGTCAACCTGAACACTTTGCCTTTTGGCGGGATACAAAAAGAAATGAAAATTAACTTTGGCTACAGAATCGGTATCGTAGGTAAAAGTCCGTACATCCAACTGTTGCCACGGACCCATTTGCGAAAAGCTGTTTACTGTGCGGAAATATCTTGTTTCATTGTAGAGTTGACCCGGTAGTAAATAGTTGGAACGTCGCAGCATTTTCTCCTGATAGTTGTGCTTGTTTTCACGTATCTGCACCCCCGACCCATTACTCAACTCATTGAACTTTCCCATGCTGATGAGGCTATCGGGGTTGTCGCTGATATTTGTTTCAGGATAAATAAATACACTGTCAATTTGGTACTGCTTAAAAAAGTCGGGATTGGCTCCGGGGCGTTTGAGTATTCTTACTTTGGCCGTAGGATTTTCCCTTCTTTTTTGTGCTTGAATTTGTTGCTCAATCGGGTCGAGGTCGAAGTTTACAAGCGATGGATCGGTGGTATCCACTTCGGCCAATAAGCCGGCACGGCTCATTCTGAAAAAACCTTGCTGGCGGTACATGGCCGTGAGCCTGTCGAGTTCAGCAGCTATGTTTTGTTTGCTGTAGAGATCCCCTTTTTTTAATACCGCTTTTCCACGAGTTTCTTCAGCTTTCAATTGCATCAGTGTATCGTTGCGCAGCGTAGAGCTATCGCTAAAGGCGTACCATATGGTATCTATGCGAATGGGCTTGCCCAGCTTCAACCGGAATTCAGTTTTTACTTCTACCCTTCTTTCTTTTTGTAACTGAAAAAATTTGTTGGCTCTTTTTACAGTATCAAATTTTACAATCACCGTATCGAAAGAAGCGCCATAATATCCTTCGCTGTTCAGAAAGCCATTCATAAAAATCCGGCTTGTTGAAAGCGTTGTCGAATCAAAAACAGGTGGTTTTAAAATTTGGGTAAAGCCAAGCACCAGGCGGCTTGGCACCGCTAAGCTGTCTGCTACAAATGTGAGCAACCGCTCTTCCAGTACTGTTTTTTGCTCTTTGTTTAAATCGGGGGCATTTAGTTTTACCTCATTGCTCACCACATAAGGTTTGCCCACCGGCGCATCTTTTACCGCCACACAGCCGCTAAGCCATAGCAAACAAAAGGCTGGCAGGAAAAAACGGCTGAAACGTTGCAATACTGTAAGTTCGCCGGGGTGAAGTAAACGCATGAATGGCTGTATGCTAAGTAAAAATGAAGTCAAATATATCCAAAGTTTAAAGGCCAAAAAACAAAGGCTTGATGCCGGTGCTTTTGTAGTGGAAGGTCACAAAACTGTTTTGGAGTTACTGGCACATCAACGCTGGACGGTGCAGGCTTTGTATGGCACGGATGAATTTTTGCAATCTATTCCCCAAAAACTATTGCTGCCGCCTAAAACCGTTGTGGTATCGCAGGCCGAACTGGAACGGATCAGCTTTTTACAAACACCACAATCTTGCCTGGCTGTTGTTTCAATACCCGTCACCCCAACTGCCCTTTTTCCAACTAACGATTGGAGTTTATTGCTTGATGATATTCAAGACCCTGGCAATCTGGGTACAATCATCCGCATAGCCGATTGGTTTGGCATTGAACACATATTTGCAACAGCGCATACAGCAGATGTTTTCAACCCGAAAGTGGTGCAAGCAAGTATGGGAAGTTTTCTGCGGGTACAAGTGCATTACGGCACTTGTGAAAAATGGTTGAAAGAACAACGGCCTGCCTGTTACATTGCTGATATGCATGGTAGTAACGTATGGCATTTGCAGCAGCCCACACCTGGTGTATTGGTAATTGGCAATGAAGGCAACGGGGTAAGTGAAAGCATTGCCGCTTTTGCTACTGAAACCGTTAGCATTCCGAAGTTAGGTTCGGCCGAAAGTTTGAATGCAGGCGTGGCTACAGGCATCCTACTTTCGCACCTGTTGCAAAATGCTAATTAAACCGCAACGCTTTGATGATGCTGATGCGTTGCAAATAGCCCAAAGGCAATCGCAATGCTGCCAGGCAAATAACAAAAGTGCCCACCACCACTGCCAGCACCTGCCACCAAATTATCCGTACTGGCACAGTACTTACATAGTAAGTTTTCTCATCCATTTTTATGAGCCCCGTGTATTGCTGCAACAGCAGCAAACTCAATGAGAGCAATAGTCCTATGGCAATGCCTTTGCCAGCAATGCGGGCTGCGTAGTGCCAGAAAATAATGCGTTGCTCCTGTAGCGGCATACCCATGGCAGCTAGTAAGGCTACCATTTTGGTACGTTCCATTACCAGTATCAGCAGGCAGGTAATGAGGTTGATGATGGCTACCGCCAGCATTATGCCAATCACTATTTTCTTGGTTTGATTTTGTATACCCAGCCAATCGAAAATATTTGGGTAGATATCGGCCACCGGCGAAGCCATAATGCCTTGCGGCATGGCTTGAGTAAATGGCTTTTCAATAAGTGGCGCATTGGCCGGATCTTGCAGCCATACTTCATAACCGCCTATCTGGTTGGGTGCCCACAAGTTGAGGCGTTGTAAAAAGCGTACATCGGCCAGCACAAATTGCTGATCGTATTCTTCGATGCCGGTGCTGTACAATCCGCAAATAATTTGTTTGCGGCTGCGGATGTCATCGCCATTTCTTAAAAAAATAGTGCTCACGGTATCTCCCACTTTTACCTCCAGGGTACGGGCCATGGCCTCGCTGATAATCAGCTGGCTGCTATACCCACTATCCGGAAATTGAAGCATACTGCCTTGAGTGATAAACCTGCTAAAGTCGCTGGTGGCCAGGCGCCTGTCTATGCCTTTCATGAGTACGCCATCAAACTGGCCGGTACTACGCAGCACTACCGAACGGGCTGCAAATGCCTGCACATGCACCACGCCGGGTTGAGCAGCTATTATTTTTTCGAGGCTGTCACTCGCCGCAATGGGCGTTTCTTCGGCCACCATGGTACGGTATGGTTGTAAAGCCTGCACCCTTATATGACCCCAAAAACTATATACCTTATTGGCCACCTCGTATTGAAATCCATTGATTAAACTAATAGTGATAATCATGGTGGCCACACTTACCGCAGTAGCAGCTGTGGCCAACCGTACAATAAATCCGGAAAAAGAAGATGGCTGCTGGCTGGCCAACCGTTGTGCTATGTATCGGCTTGTTTTCAACAGAATAAATAAAGACGTAAAGAAAACGTTTTTGAGTTGTTTAAATGTCTCTTGGTTTCAGTAGCTATATAGAAAAACGATTTACTTTGATACTTATGAAAGCAAGTGTTGTGAAATGTTTACTGGCCGGTGCTGCAGTTTGTATGCAATGTAGCATTCAGGCGCAGCCATTGGTGGAAGAAGTGCGGTCGCCCAATGTAACCGGTATAAAGCTGTACAAGAAAACCGATCAGCTCCTCTATCCTATTTTGCGCCTTGGCGAAACTGAGGGTATGGAGCTGCATTTTGACGACATCAACAACAGCAGCCGCAGCTATTTTTATACCTATGTGCTTTGCAATGCTGACTGGACGATGGCCAATGTGAGCAACATGGATTACATTAAAGGATTTACACAAACAAGGTTGAATCAATTTCGATTTTCGTCGGCCACGCAATCGAAATATGTTCACTACGGTGCCACTTTGCCTGCTGCCAACAGTATGCCATCCAGAGCGGGCAATTACCTGTTGAAAGTGTACGAAGGTGGTGATACTGCTAAACTCCTTTTTTCTAAACGATTTCTGGTAGTCAATCAAAAGGCCACCGTATCGGCAAGAATGCAACAACCTTTTGCACCGGAGTATTTTTTAACTCATCAGAAAATTCTCATCAACCTCAACTTGGGCAATCAGGATATCATGAACCCAGCCAAGGAGCTCAAGGTGATGGTGATGCAAAACAACCGTTGGGACAATGCCCGTATGTTATCAAATCCCACATTTATCCGTGGCCGAACTTTTGAGTATAGCGATGAACAACAACTGGTGTTTGAAGCCGGTAAAGAATGGCGCTGGCTCGATTTACGCAGTTTTCGATTGCAAAGCGACCGGGTGGCTTCGGTGAATTATAACGTGCAACCCTTTGATGTTCGCATTCGCCCCGATACCATACGAAGCCCTATTCGCTATGCTTTTTACGCCGATATCAACGGTCGGTATGCGGTGAGCCATATCGAAAATATTAACCCTTGGTGGCAGGGCGACATTGGCAAAGTGCACTTCACTTTTTTGCCCCAAAATGGAGAAATACCAAATGAGTACAACGTGTATTTATTTGGCGAAATGACACAGTACCAACTAAACGAACAAACCCGCATGAAATGGAATGACAACCTGCAGGCGTATGAAACTTCCATTTTGCTGAAAAACGGGTATTACAACTATTGCTATGTAACGGTGCCGAAAAAAAATCCTTCCGCATTGCCTTCTATGAAGCCCACCGAGGGCAGCATTTGGGAAACAGAAAATGACTACCGGGTGCTGGTGTATTATACGCCGTTTGGCAGCCGTACCGATGAACTGGTAGGTATATCAGAACTGAACTCAAGGGTATTTATGACAGGTAACTAAATAAAAAACTCCGGCAATTGTACCGGAGTTTTTTATTGGAAATGTATTGCGTTACGCTTCAGTTTTCTTGGCGTCTTCAATAAACTTGGCGAGGCCAATATCGGTAAGCGGATGCTTGAGCAACCCGAGGATTGAATCCAGCGGACAGGTACACACATCGGCGCCAGCTTCTGCAGCTTTTACAATGTGCAACGCATTGCGGATAGATGCCGCCAGAATTTCTGTTTTGAATCCCTGAATGGCGTAGATATTCGCTATTTGTGCAATCAACTGCATACCGTCCCAGCTGCTATCATCAATACGACCAATAAACGGCGACACATAATTGGCGCCTGCTTTGGCTGCCAAAATAGCCTGCCCTGCAGAAAAAATCAGCGTACAGTTGGTTTTAATATTGTTGTCAGAAAACCACTTGATAGCTTTTACTCCGTCTTTGGTCATGGGCACTTTTACTACAATATTTGGATGGATAGCAGCCAGCTTTTGGCCTTCGGCAATCATGCCTTCAAAATCGGTAGAAAAAACTTCAGCACTTACGTCTCCATCTACAATTTCGCAAATGGCTTTGTAATGGTTCATGATGGCTTCATTACCTTTTACGCCAACCTGTGCCATTAGTGAAGGGTTGGTAGTAACGCCGTCGAGAATACCCAAATCATTGGCTTCTTTAATTTGAGCCAGGTTTGCGGTATCAATAAAAAATTTCATGATAAATGGTTTTTATGATGTTGCTCTTACAGTAAGATAGAAATAAACGACAATGTAATCGATTGCAAATAAACGGAACTTGCCAGAAATGACACACCCCCAAATATGGGGGTGAAAGAAAAAAAAGTGGCAGGCTGAATACATCGCACCGCTACAACCGCCTACCCTTGCTACCTTCCGGTCCTGGGGGAGTTCAGCAGGAGCTGGTCGTGTATGACCTGCCGCTGCAAATGTAGGGGAAAGCGTACAAATAAATCCCAGGATTTTTCGATAAAAAAAGCCATCGTTTATCGTAATAATTCATGCATCTGGTAATTGGTGCGTGTATTGTACCCACCTATTTTTGTTTGTATGGTACAATACCATGTTGCAATATGAACAGTTCCGATGCCAAAAAAACTGCCTTCAAAGCCCTGAATGATTTTTTCGATCATGTGTATGTTATCACCATCGAAAAAGCCGACAGCCGTAGGGCGAAACTGGCCACCTTGTTGCAGGGCCTTGAATATGATTTTTTTTATGGCATGGATAAAACCCTGCTGCAGCAAGATGATATAAGACTGCAACAGTTGTACAACGATTCAAAATCCCGGCGATTGAACCGGTACGGCAATCCGATGACCATTGGACACATAGCCTGCTCCTATAGCCACTGTATGGTGTACATGGATATGCTGCAACGTGGATTTGAAAAAGTATTGATACTGGAAGACGATGTGGTGCCGATGGTGCATCTGATTCATCATATTCATGATGTGCTGAAAACACTACCCGATAATTGGGAGATTTTATACTGGGGCTATGACCGCCATGAAAAATGGAACATGGCCAGCCGTTTCAAACAGGGGTTGTATCACATTACCGCAGCACTTGGTTTGCTCAAGTGGAATCATACCATGATCAGAAACTTACATGCAAAACCACACACCAATTTTTTGCATAAAGCCGGTAGCCACGATTTAAGCCATGCTTATGGCATTACTAAATCGGGGGCAAAAAAAATGCTGGAAATTCAAAACCCTGTTGTATTCAATGCCGATACCGCCATGGCCTATGGTATAGCCAATGGATGGATTAAAGGATACATAGCCAAGCCCATTATTTTCAAACAAGAATTTGAAGTGCGGCCCGATGAATATGTATCAATGATTAAAGACTAACCGGGAAATACAGTGTTGTTGATGGCCCACACCAGATTGAGTCCTTTGTCTACGTGCTCTGTTGTATAGGAAAAACCTATCGACTCAATAAAATCGCATACGCCCTGTAAGTTGTTTCGGTCATCATCAATGTCATGTGTTTCAATAATCATAGTATCTACCCTGCTGAAAATACGGGCGGGGCTGTTGTACAAAATGTCGTATTCGCTACCCTCGCAATCCATTTTTAGTAATCCAATTTGTGTAGCACAGTTATCAATAATTTCTGTTAATGAAATAGCAGGTATTTCAATGCCATCATGATTGTCATAAAATCCTGCAATCACCGAAGCAGAGTCTGATTCTGATTTGTCTTTATTGAAATAAAACGTGACACTTGGCACCTGTTTACCGGTCACTACTTTATCCACTACCGAAACTTGCTTCAAGCTACTTTGTGGCGGCAGCAGGTTTTTTTGCAGAATGGCAATATTGCCTGCTAAAGGTTCAAAAGCGATAATGGTTCTTTCAGGAAAATGATTGGCCACCCATGCACTAAACATACCAATATTGGCGCCAATATCCAGCACGGTGGTTGCAGGTTTCAAGTGTTTGGCTACAAAATCATGATGATAGCCATCCTGCATAAACACTTCTTTAAATACCCGCAACATAGAGTAAGGCACTACAATGTTGGCACCGCTTTTTTTAAGGGTAAAAACGGCTTCTTTGCCTTTACCCAAAAACTTAAACGTAAAGTAGCGGGGCCAGTTCCTCACCTGCTTTATCAGTTCTTTATATTTCTGTCGGCTGTTAATGCTCATAATAAAAAATTGGAAAGTTATTTGTACAACGCCCGTAACTGAGCATATTTATGGTAAGAGTAGTATGCGTTCATACAGGCAATCCGCCAGCCGGCTGTACCATCTAAAAATCCGGCCCGAAAGAAAAAGCCATTTAAGAAAGACCAACCCGCACTTAACCAAGGTTTCATGCTGCTGACCCGTTTGCCTCTTATATACATGGCTTGTGCGGCTATGTCACTAAAGCGAATCATTTGGCGGCGGTGTTCTTCTGCAGTGGCAAACGACCAGTGCAAAATATCCAGCGGCACCTTATCAAGGGTAGCGTTGGCAACGGTCACCACTTTGTCATGCGGATTTTCTCCTCCCCAATGCCCCATTTCTTTTCGCCACAGTCGTAGTTTTTTATCGGGATAATAATCGCCGTGTTTAATCCATTGACCACAGTAATTGTTCAACCGGTTAAAGATGTAAGCATCTTTTGATAAGCCTTTTTCTTTGGCTTGTTGCAACCATTGTTGCAGGGGGTCACTCAGGGCTTCATCAGCATCCAAACTTAAAATGTAATCAGCATTGGCAAGGCTGGCTGCAAAATTCTTTTGTTCGATGTATCCTAAAAATGGCTGATGAATTACCCTTGCTCCTATCGCTTCACTAATAGCCACAGTATCATCTGTAGAACCGGAATCCACCACGATGATTTCATCGGCCACGGCTTTTACCGAATGCAGGCAGCGGGCTATTTTATCGGCTTCGTTGTAGGCTATGATAACTGCAGCAATAGACATGTGCCAATGAATTTAAAACAAAGATGAATACACCTGATGTACGGAAGCTGCTGCAATTTCATTGCTGAATTGCTGTGCATAGGCAATGCCTTTTGCAATATGCTCTTGCACCAATGCAGCATCGGTAAGTATGCGGCGCATTTGGTGAGCTATTTGTTCCGGGTTGGATGGGTCTACATAAAAGGCAGCATCGCCACCCGCTTCGGGCAGGCAAGATGTATTGCTGGTGATAACCGGTACCCGGCTGTACAAACCTTCCAGCACAGGTATGCCAAAGCCTTCGAAAAAGGATGGATAAATGAGCATGCTACTCATTTGGTAAATGGCGGGAAAATCTTCGGCATCCACACCTACCCTTCCGTTGGCCTGTTGTTTGTACGATAAAAATATCACCCTGTTGCTGAGTTGATGCCCGGCTATAAATGCTTCTACTTTCGCTTTATATTCTTTGCCTCTGCCAATCACTACCAATGGCAACGTCACGTCCTTAGCTTGATGCAATGCCTTGCAAATTTTGATCAGGTTTTTTCTTTCAATGATAGAACCTACATATAAAAGATACTCCTGTGGCAAGCCATACTTTTCCCGAACAGCTTTCTTTATTTCATTGCTGGCCTGCTGGGCATACATCGGATGACAACTTTGATAGCACACATGAACCTTACGTTCATCTGCAGCATAGATGTCAATCAAATCCTGTTTGGTTTGCTGGCTGATGGCAATGATAGCATCCGCATTGGCGCAGGCATAGCGAAACTTTCGGGTATATATTTTTCTATCCAGCCAAGGGTATTGGTCAGGATAGCGTTCATGAATCAGGTCATGCATGGTTACAACCGAACGAATGCCGCTTTGTGCAATACCCTGTGGTATTTCGTGGCTGAGGCCATGATACAATTGAATGTTGTGCTTTTTCAAATTGCCCACTACCCAACTGCTACGCCATGCAGATGGCAACATTTTATGCAATGGTTGTTGCGGAAGCATCACCTCCATGTTACTGCCCGTAGCCTGAAACAACCGGCCCAATTTGGGTGTACACAAATAGTAATGATGCTGCGGAAAATCTTTGGCCAACGACGATAT
This sequence comes from Bacteroidota bacterium, assembly GCA_020161435.1. GTDB lineage: Bacteria > Bacteroidota > Bacteroidia > Chitinophagales > Chitinophagaceae > Phnomibacter. Next base: position 82,084 of record JAIUNV010000002.1, read on the forward strand.
CAAAGTCCGGCTGTAATTGCCCAAACCAGTATCGTTTACAAAAGCTCTTTTGGCGTCGAAGGCGATATTCATGTGTTGCAAAGTAGGCGCAAATATATTCAAAGCATGTTGCAGCATTCGTGCTGCCCGGCTAAGCACCTACATTTGCAGCCGCAGGCATTGGCCTTTGCGTTAAAAATACAGGCATGAAAGTTTCCGGTTTTACATACGTCCGCAATGGCATTCATCTCGATTATCCATTCGTAGAGTCCATTAAAAGTTTGCTGCCACTGGTAGATGAACTGGTAGTGGTTGTGGGCGATTCGCATGACGGAACCCGTGAAGCAGTCGAAAATATTGGCGACCCTAAAATCAAGATTGTCGATACTATTTGGCCGGCAGACCTGCGCAAAGGCGGAAAGATTTTTGCCTTGCAGGCCAACATCGGCCTAGACAACTGCAGCGCAGATGCCGACTGGATTTTTACCCTGCAGGCCGACGAAGTGTTGCACGAAAAAGAATTGCCTATCATTCGGCAAAGCATGGAAGCGGCTTTGCACAATCCCAAGATTGAGGGATTTCTTTTCCGTTTCCTGAATTTCTACGGCGATTTTCGCCACTTTGGCCCCAGCCGCCGGTACCACCAACATGAAATTCGCATTGTTCGCAACGGCATAAATGCCCGCCCCTACCGCGATTCGCAAGGGTTTCGGGTGTTCATCAACAATGAAGATGAAAGCACTGCCCGTAAGCTAAACGTGTGGTCTATTCCTTGCCGGGTGTTTCATTACAGCTATGTAAAAAATCCGAAAACACAACTGCTCAAACAGGCAGAGTTTGGCAGCCGCTGGCACGATGGAGAAGATTATGTGGCCAATTTTTTAGCGGCCAATCCCGATGGTTTTGATTACAGCCAGATAGATTACCTCGCCACTTTCGATGAAGCGCATCCTGCCCTGATGCAGCCCCGGATCGCCGCTCAGGATTGGACATTTAATTACAATCCGGCTGTAAACAATATGTCGGCAAAAGAGAAAATACTACGCTGGGTAGAAAAGCTGACCGGCAAACAGTTTTTCATTTACAAGAATTATAAAATAGTAAAGGAATAGCGGTGGCCATTTGAAGCAGGTAGTTGTTTTTTTATTGAATTTCGCCGCCCGACACTTAAAAAACAAGCATTATGCAATTGAAAGAAGCGATTCAGGCAGCCTTTGAAAACAGGGCCCTGTTGCAACAAATAGAATACAGTGAGGCTGTAGAAATTGTGATTGAAGAAGTAGACAAAGGTCGCCTGCGGGTGGCTGAACCCACCGAAAACGGCTGGCAGGTAAATGAGTGGGTAAAGCAGGCCATCCTCATGTATTTCGGCATCCGCAAAATGGAAACCTTTAACCTCCACCCTTTTGAGTTTTACGACAAAATGAAACTCAAAAGCAACTACGCCGATTTGGGTGTACGTGCTGTACCGCATGCCGTGGCCCGCTACGGAGCATTCCTGGCCCGCAATGTTGTATTGATGCCTTCTTACGTTAACATTGGCGCTTATGTAGATGAAGGCACCATGGTGGATACTTGGGCAACTGTGGGCAGCTGTGCTCAAATTGGTAAAGGCGTACATCTTAGTGGTGGCGTAGGCATTGGCGGCGTGTTGGAACCCTTGCAAGCAAGCCCGGTGATCATTGAAGATGGTTGCTTTTTAGGAAGCCGCAGCATTGTGGTAGAAGGCGTGATTGTAGAAAAGGAAGCTGTGCTTGGTGCCAATGTTGTACTTACACAAAGCACCAAAATTATTGATGTGAGTGGTAGCGAACCCATCGAGTACAAAGGCCGTGTACCAGCCCGCAGCGTTGTAATTCCGGGCACCTACAACAAGCAATTTCCTGCCGGTACTTATGGTGTAAACTGTGCGTTGATCATTGGCCAGCGCAAGCCCAGCACCGATTTGAAAACCAGTTTGAATGATGCACTCCGCGACTTTAATGTAGCAGTGTAAAAAAGAAAATAAGCCTATTTGAAAATTTCGGTTGGAGTTTTCAAATAGGCCTCTATATTTGCAACCCGATCTGAAAATTGAACCCCGGTTCAATGATTATCAATCACCTGCCCAGGTGGCGAAATTGGTAGACGCACTGTGTTCAGGTCGCAGCGCCTTCACGGGTGTGCTGGTTCGAATCCAGTCCTGGGCACTTCAATAGCCTGAGCAAAATGCTCGGGCTATTTTTGTTTTATGGTATTCGTATATGTCATAGAAAGTTTGCTCGACCAGAGCTGGTATACCGGAATGGCTTTGAATGCAGAGCTTCGGTTAAAAGAGCACAATGCGGGTAAAAGCAAGTATACAAAAGGGCACATGCCTTGGAAAATTATTTACACTGAAGAACATCCCGATTGGGCAGCTGCCAGAGTGAGAGAAAAATATCTCAAAACAAGCCATGGAAAACAATGGCTGAAAAACAAGCTCAATAGTAACTGAACGGGTGTGCTGGTTCCCTGTCTGCTTGACGCAGTCAGGCAGGGAATCCAGTCCTGGGCACCAAATAAAAAACCTCGCATTTGCGAGGTTTTTTATTTATGGGTCCGTTGGTTTTACAACGTATTCATATCAATCACAAAACGGTACTTCACATCATTTTTCACCAAGCGTTCATAGGCATTGTTGATGTCGGCGGCGGCTATCACTTCCACATCGGCTACCACATTGTGCTCGGCACAAAAGTCCAGCATCTCTTGTGTTTCTTTCATACTGCCAATCATGGAACCAATAATGCTGCGCCGATTACTGATGAGAGAAAACGGCGCCACTTTAGGTGCTTCGGGTGGCAAGCCCACTACCAGCAATTTGCCTTCTAATGCCAACAGGTTGAGGTAGCCGGTAAAATTGTGATTGGCACTCACAGTATCTAAAATGATATCGAAGTAGCTGCCATATTGCTTCATTTGTTCTTTATCGGTGGTGAGGATAAAGTTCGTTGCCCCCAAACGCTTCGCATCTGCTTCTTTGGAAGGCGAAGTGCTGAGTACTGAAACTTCTGCACCAAATGCCACTGCAAATTTTACACCCATGTGGCCCAAGCCTCCGAGACCAACCACTCCTACTTTCATGCCCGCTTTTACACCTGCAAAACGGAGCGGTGAATAGGTGGTGATACCGGCACACAACAAAGGTGCCACAGCACTCAGGTTGAGTCTGTCATCCACCTTCAACACAAATTTTTCTTTCACCACAATGCCACTGGAATAACCACCTTGTGAAACAGTAACACCATCTCTTTCCATAGCATTATAGGTGCCGGTAGCGCCTTCTACACAATACTGTTCGTAGTCGGCCTGGCAATGCTTGCAGGTATTGCAACTATCAATAATAACGCCCACACCAACGGTATCGCCCACTTTGTATTTGGTAACAGCACTACCCACAGCAGCTACTTTACCCACTATTTCGTGACCTGGCACCATGGGGTACATAGAGCCACCCCATTCATCCCGCACCTGATGCAAATCGCTGTGGCAAACACCACAATATAAAATGTCAACCTGCACATCATCGGGGCGAAGGTCGCGGCGTTCAAAAGAGAAAGGCGCCAACGGACTTGTGGCTGATTGGGCTGCATACGCTTTTACTGATATCATGTTCTATGTTTTTTAAGTAGACAATACAAAAGTCGAAGAATACAAAACGGCATCCAATACATTTTGTTGGCCAAAAGAAAAAGTACAGACTCAATGGACTACTCCTCTTCTTCAGATTTCAAAATCATGCCTAGCAAACTAAAGGCCCCTTTGGCGACCACTTTTTTGCCAGCCCAATAGAAGTTGCTGCTGCTGATGCCTACCAAACCGTTTTCCTTATCGCCGGGCGTAATTTCTACCAATTGAAATTGCTTGCTGGTTGTTTGCACAAATACAAAGTGTTTACCCTTGCTCAACAAAATGGCAGCTTCGGGTACTGCAGGCTGCATTTGCTTGCCTAATTCGATGGTTGCTGTTACTGCCATACCGGGCACCAGTTCTCTGGAGTATTGGTGAAAATGGCAATGCACCATGCCAGAACGGGTATCGTCAATAGTGCGGCTCACCAGCAATACATCTGCAGGATAGGCTTTTTCGGGATGGGCCACTAAGCGTACTGCCACTTCCTGATCTTTCTGAATGAGGGGTAAATCTTTTTCAAACACTGTAAGTGAAGCATGAATATCACCGGGGTCTACCAACTCCGCCAGTACTTCTGTAGGGGCTACATAGCGGCCTTTGTTAACGGGTACTTTCGAAATAAAACCATGAATAGGCGAACGAACCGCAATGGTACGAGACATGTTTTCTGTGGTCAGTTGTACTGCATCAATACCAATGAGTGCTAATTTTTGTTTCAGTGCTTCCTGCATGGCTTTTTGCGCATCAAAGTCGGCTTTTGTTTGCTGATACATTTTTTGACTGCTGGCTTCGGTAGCGGCCAATTGCTGCTGTCGTTCCAGTTCTTTTTCCAGGAAATACATTTTGCTTTTGCCTACCAAATAATCTTGTTGCAATTGAATGTAAGCAGGATCTTCCATCGTAATGAGCACTGCCCCTTTGTTGATTTCTTGCCCGGGCAGCAAATCAATACTCTTGATGTAACCACCCATAGGGCAGGTAATACTCACCATGTTTTGCGGCGGCACATCAATGGTACCGTTGAGTTGCACAGTCTGGTTGATATGAGCTGAAACAACATCCACAATTTCGATACCACCGTTTTTAATTTGTGCATCGGTCAATTGAAGAGTGGTGCTTACCGCAGCCGGAGCTTTGGCTTCTTCTTTGGCTGCATCCTTTGTGCCACAGGCCGTTGATACAACAAGGATGCTATAGAACAATATTTTTTTCATAATGAAATGTCTTAACGATTGAGCTGATTAATTTTTCTCTTGTAAATACTGAAGTTCTGCCACAGCAGTACGATAAGCAAACCAGCTATCGAGGTATTGCAATTGTACTTGTAAGGCGGGTTCTACAATCAGCATCCAGTTCATATAATTGAGTTCGCCGGCTTTGAGTTGCTGTTGCGCCGTTTGCAAAATATCCTGCTTGCTTGGCAGCAATTCCTGTTCAATAGACTGCACTTGTTGCCACAGCAACTGCGTTTCTTTCCACTTCAGTTGATAGTTGCCCGATAGCTGCTGTTGCTGCATTTGCTGCTGTTGCAAAAGTGTTTGCTCCCGCAATGCTGATGCTTTTACTTTAGCTTTTGATGCTTTGCCAAACAGCGGAAAACTCACGCCAACTTGTGCTGCCGAAAAACGGGTGCCTGCTTCATAAAACTTATCCGTACCATCTCTGCTGGTTTGAAACCCAATCAGGCTTTGGTTGTTGTAACCCAGTTCTAATTCTGGTTTGCGGAGTGATTTCAGGTATTGCGTTTCTGCAGCAGCAGCCTTGGCTTGTGCCGCTACAATTTGTATTACCGGATGTTGTGAAATGGTTGTAGAATCAATGCCGTGCAGTAATACCGCCGATTTGAAATTCTTGTCTACAGGTTGTAGTGGCTCGGTGGTTTGCAGCAATACTTGCAGCTGCAATACCTCACGTTGCATTGCAATGTCGGTTGTTTGCATAGCCTGCCTAACGAGTTGTTGCTGCTGCCGGTAGCCGGCTAATTCCAGTTTATTGGTTTCCCCTGCCTGCAAGCGTTGTGTTGCCAGTTTTACTTGACGCTCATACAAAGTATCCATCATTTGTAAATGCAATTTGCGTTCCTGATGATAGGCATAATTGACAAAATGTTGCCGCACCATCAAGCGCAATTCAGCTACACGCAATTGCATTTCTTTTTCAAACACAAATACTGCAGATTGAAATACCTGCTTTTGCGCAGCCACCGAACCAAATGGCAAAAAAGGTTGCGCTACCATAAATCGGCTATCAAAATTGACAGAGTTTGTTTGCCCTAATTCAGCAACAATTCTGGTGCGTGGCATTTCTCCGGCGGTAGCTTGAAGTGCCTGTAAATACTGCTGTTGCAACTGCCCTGCTTTCAATGTTATGTTTTGCTTGGGCAGCAAATCAAAAGCTTGTTCCAATGTGAGCTTTTGCTGAGCCTGAGCAGTAATGCCCGCTCCCAACATAAGTGTGATGATTACAGCTACAGTCGGATTATTTCTTTTCCTATTCATACGAGGATTGGTTTCTACCCATTGATACAAAACAGGGAGTACAATGAGGGTTAGGAAAGTGGCGGTTATTAATCCTCCAATAACAACAGATGCCAACGGTCTTTGCACTTCGGCTCCGGCACTATGGCTGAGTGCCATGGGCAGAAAACCAAGTGAGGCTACGGCTGCCGTCATCAGTACCGGCCGCAAACGGGTGTGAGTGCCGGTTACAATCAATTCTTGTAAAGACAATTTGCCTTCTTTTTTCAGTCGGTTAAATTCTGTAATCAATACAATACCATTCAACACTGCCACGCCAAACAAGGCAATGAAGCCCACGCCTGCAGAAATACTAAACGGCATATCTCTCAACCATAAAGCAAACACACCGCCAATAGCCGATAGTGGAATGGCTGTAAAAATGAGCAATGAATGTTTGAATGAATTGAATGCAAAAAACAGCAGCAAAAATATCATAGCGAGTGATGCAGGCACTGCTATCATCAACCGGTTTTTTGCGGCATTCAAATTTTCAAAGGCTCCGCCAAAATGAAGGTAATAACCTGGTGGAAGCTTTACCTGATTGGTTACTTTATCTTGTAATTCATGTACCACACTTTCAACGTCTCTGTTGCGTACGTTGAAAGCCACAATAATTCTACGGCTGGCATTTTCCCGCTGTATCTGATTAGGCCCTTCTTCTATAGAAATATTAGCCACCATATACATAGGTATTTGAGTGCCTTGTGCGGTTGGTACAAGTAGTTGTTGAACGTTGCTTACATCTTGCCGGCTGTTGTTTTCCAAACGCATCACCAAATCAAAACGTTTTTCTTTTTCATACACCAATCCAGCAGATTCACCAGCAAATGCAGTACGAACAATCTGGTTAATGTCGTCTACATTTACGCCGTACAAAGCCATTGCATCACGGTCATATTTCACTACTATTTGTGGCAAGCCGGTTACTGCTTCAAGGTATAAATCACTGGCACCTTCTACCTTTTCGGCAATGGCACCAATTTTAGCAGCATAAGCGGCCAATGAGTCGAGGTCTTCGCCAAAAATTTTACATACCACATCCTGCCTTGCACCTGATATTAATTCATTGAAACGCATTTGTACAGGAAATTGAAAGCCAGCTGATAAGCCGGGCACTTCGCTCAATGCTTCACTCATTTTATCTGCCAATTCATCATAGCTCTCAGCAGAAGTCCATTGTTTTTTGTCTTTCAGCAAAATAATGAGGTCTCCCATTTCGATAGGCATAGGATCGGTTGGAATTTCGCTGGCACCAATTCGGCTTACAATTTTTTCTACCTCCGGAAACCGGGCTTCCAAAATGGCTGCGGCTTTTTGCGATGCTTCTACTGATGCTGTGAGAGAACTTCCGGTAAGCAATCTTGTATCTACTGCAAAATCACCTTCTTCCAATTCGGGTATAAATTCACCGCCAAGTGTCGTCATCAATGCAATGGCCGTGGCAAAAACAACCACTACCAATACCATCAATGATTTTTTAAAGCGTAATGCCAATTGTAAAAATGGCAAGTACGATTTTTCTACCAAAGCCATGAACTTATCGGAGAAATCTACCTTGCTGGAAATCTTTTTACCAATGCCCAACGAAGTAATCATGGGTACATAAGTAAGTGATAGTAAGAAGGCACCTACCAATGCAAACGAAACCGTTTGTGCCATGGGTTTAAACATCTTTCCCTCTATGCCTACCAATGCTAAAATGGGGAGGTACACAATCAGAATAATGACCTGACCAAACACTGCAGCATTCATCATTTTGCCAGCAGCATTTTCCACTTCATGGTTCATTTGCTCCTGCGATAAAGTAGTGATACCACCGGGAATCTTTTTGTGGTGCAAGCGGTGTAACACTGCTTCCACAATAATAACTGCACCATCTACTATCAACCCGAAATCGAGAGCCCCCAAACTCATAAGGTTGCCACTTACACCAAACAGGTTCATCATAATGATAGCAAACAACATAGCCAGCGGAATAACCGACGCTACGATGAGACCAGCCCGCAGATTGCCCAGAAACAATACCAGTACCAGCACCACAATCAATGCACCTTCTGTCAGGTTGGTTTTTACGGTTTTGATGGAACGTTCAACCATTTTGCTGCGGTCATAAAATGTTTCGACCAGCACACCTTCCGGCAGCGATTTTTTAATCACTTCCATCTTTGCTTTCACCTGGTTTACCACATCCATACCGTTGGCACCTTTCAGCATCAACACTACAGCGCCGCTAACTTCACCCTTGCTGCCATCTACCAATGCGCCGTAGCGTATAGCATGGCCTTCTTTCACCGTTGCTACATCACGTACATACACAGGGGAACCATTGGCTGAAGCTTTCAGCATAATGGATTCAATCTGGCGTATGTCTTCAATCAAACCCTCGGTACGAATGAAGAGTACCTGGTCATTTTTTTCGATATAGGCACCGCCAGAGTTTTGATTATTTTTCTGCAAGGCATTGTAAACATCTGCAATGCTCAGCCCCATGCTGTTGAGCTTTTCAGCACGAAAAGCAATTTCATATTGCTTGAGATGACCACCGAATGAACTGACATCGGCAACGCCTTTTGTGCCCAGTAGTTGTCTACGTATTTGCCAGTCTTGAATGGTACGTAAATCCGCCAGTGAATACTTGCCCTCGTAGCCCGGAGCCGCTTTTACAATGTACTGGTACACTTCACCCAAACCGGTGGTAAGTGGCGCCATGGTTGGGCTGCCTGCACCGGGAGGAATTTCATCTTTGATGTATGGCAGCCGTTCTGCTACCTGCTGTCGGGCCCAGTAAATATCTGTTTCATCGTTAAACACAATTGTAACTACCGACAAGCCAAACCGACTGATGGAACGCATTTCGGTAATGCCCTGTATGTTGGAGCAGTTTTGTTCTACAGTAAATGTTACAAGGCGTTCTACTTCTGGCGCAGCCAAAGCAGGGCTCACGGTAATTACCTGCACCTGATTGCTGGTAATATCCGGCAAAGCATCGATGGGTAATTTTTGAATATGGATGATGCCTGCTACAACAAGTGCAGCCACCATAATGCCCACAATTAATTTATTGCGGATGGAAAAATGAATAATAGCGTTAAGCATAATGATATGCGCTTACATACCAGACTTTGCTGGTACGCAATGATTTAAATGGTATCAAAAATTGTTGCGAAAGTTGGATTATGCAACCAGATGCCGCGGCGGCTGAAAAATGTCTGCTGAATATAAATCGAACAGAAACTGATGGAAAGGAATAATGCGGGGTTTACTTACAATAAGTACCGGAGCCCTGAGTGGAGTAACATGCGTAGGCGGAAAATAACCAAGGGGCAACAGACTGGTGCCATCTTCATGTGTTTTAAATGGCAATTGCATGTCTTTTTGCCAATCACCATCTATATCAACCTTCTCGTTGTAGTGCATTTTAATAAAAGCCATCAACGATAATTGCGGATCCTCCTGACTGTGTTCGAAATAGTGCTTTACAAAACTGGGCAACTTCAGCAGCTGGTAGGCTTCTGTAGTGCCAATGAGGTAAATACACATCAGTGATATAGAAAGAATCCGTCGCAAGGTGCTAAAGGTAAAACTTTTGGGGCAGTGGCAGGATGGTTATATTCGTTGTTATCCATAAACGCCATCATTTGACTACACTATGAAAGGAATCCTGCTCACTGTCACTTTGTTTTTTGCGATCGAAAATATCCATGCACAAACTTCCTCCAATCCCGCTGTACCACACTATGGTGCAGTGTTTGCCCAAGTGCCAGGCCTTTCATTTACTGCAGATAAAAACCTGCCCTACAAAGTGGTAATTGAAATAGACAAGAGTGATACAGGTTCTGCAGACATTAGCCAGTCGCTGGAAATTGCCAGCCGCTTTGTAAACCTTTTGGCCGTCGACGGCATTTCGCAAGACAAGCGTTCTATCGTTATTATTTTTCACAATGCCGGCAGTTATTGCATTCAAAAAAATGAAGCATATCAGCGGAAATATGGACGGCCCAATCCTAATCTGCAGGTTTTGGATGAACTAACAAAGGCGGGAGTAACGATGATGGTTTGTGGGCAGAGTACTGTAAAAAGAAAACTGTTGCCAGAGGAATTATTGCCGCAGGTAAAAATTGCCACTTCTTATATGACGGCCTTTGTTACCCATCAACTCAAAGGTTATGCTGCCATGAAAATGTAGCACTACTTCAACAGCTTGGGCAGCAGTTTGCTAATCTCCATCCAATCGGGGTCTACTGCTGCTACTTTGCCATTTTTGTCAATTAAATAGGTGGTAGGAATCTGGCGGATATTCCATTTGTACGCCACGGCATCTTCTCCTCCTTCAGCATCGTGTACCTGAAGCCAGGTCATTTGGTCTTGCTTGATGGCCCGCTTCCATGCAGCAGTGTTTTGATCTACCGAAATGGCAAGAATTTCGAACCCTTTGGCCTTGTATTGTTCGTATACCGGTTTGGCCATTTTGTTGGAAATACGGCAAGGGCCGCACCAGCTGGCCCAAAAATCAATGAGTACCACTTTGCCACGAAGGCTGCTCAAGGCCACGCTATCACCTTGTGCATTTTGCAGCCGGATGTCTGGCGCCGTTTGCCCTTTACGGGGCGGCTGCGCCAGCAATGCTGTGCTGAACAATAAGCAAGAAAGCAGGGCAGCAAAAAATAACTGATTGATTTTCATAATAATTGATGCAAAATGGTGTGGCTAAATTACAGCCGTATTGGCTTGGCTTGTTGCTGGCAATTTGTTAACCTTGCAAAGCACAAGCTTCAAATAATGGGAATAAAAGCAATTATCCAACAAGCTTGCCTTTTCCACATATCCACCAAAACGGCGAAAAAACCAGAATTTTAGTGGATAATGTTTGGCCACGATGGTCATTCCTCCTACTTTTGCAGCCCTAATTTCTGGATGGGTCATGTCTGGCAAAAGAACGTACGATATTGCATTTGTAGGATTAAAGCCGGGCGAACACCAGTTCAGTTATGAAATTACGGACAAGTTCTTTCAAGATTATGATGAGCAGGACTTCACAGACGTGAATGCCACCGTTAAGTTGAATTTGGACAAAAAGACTGGTTTCTTTTTACTGAAATTTGATGTAGGTGGATCACTCAAAGTCATTTGCGACCGCTGCGGCAATAACCTGCCCATGCATTTGTGGGATGAGTTTAAAATAGTGGTGAAGTTGGTAGACAACCCGGACGAAATGAACGAGCAGGAAGAAGATCCTGATGTTTATTATATCGACCGTAACGAAAGCCACCTGCATTTGAGTGATTGGATTTATGAGTTCATCAACCTGAGCATACCTATGACACGCATGTGTAATGATGCAGAAATTGGTGGCCCGTACTGCAACAAAGAAGTACTGGAAACGCTCAATAAGCTCCGCCCCAGCGAAGAAAATCACAACACAATCTGGAAAGACCTGGACAAATTCAAGGGACTTGAAGAAAACAGTAATTAATAAACGCTTTTGATAACTTTTAATTAGATCCGTTATGCCTAATCCGAAACGACGCCATAGCCAGCAGCGCAGCGCAAAACGCCGTACGCATTACAAAGCCGTTGCAGCTACCCTGAGTGTAGACAGTGCTACCGGCGAAACACATGTTCGCCACCGTGCACATGTTAGCGAAGGAAAGCTGTACTATAAAGGCCAGGTGGTGGCTGAGAAGTCTCCCATCAAGAAATAATTCCCATTCTTAATGGTTAAGGTGACACTTTGCTAAAAGGTGTCACCTTTTTATTATTTTCCGCACCTTATGAAGATAGCATTGGACATGATGGGCGGCGACTATGCCCCCCTTGAAGCGGCGAAAGGAATAAAACAGTACCTGGCTACCCCAAGAGCTGGTGTACAAATTCAATTGTTGGGTGTTGCAGCCGATGTGGCTGAAGCATTGGCTACAGTTGGATTGACAGGCCATGAACAACTCCACATTGTAGACTGCCCGGAAATTATAGGCTACCATGAGCACCCCGTAAAAGCCTTGAAAGGCAAACCTCAATCGTCTATTTCTGTAGGGTTTGGCATGCTGGCAATGGGCAAAACCGATGCCCTCATTAGTGCGGGCAATACTGGTGCCATGCTGGTGGGCAGTATGTTTTCATTGAAGCTTTCTGCGGGTGTGTTGCGCCCTACTATTGCTACCATTATTCCACGTGAAGGAGGCAAAACAGGTCTCTTGCTCGATGTGGGCATCAACAGTGATTGCAAGCCAGAAAACCTGGATCAGTTTGCCATTATGGGCACTGCTTATGCCAGAGAAATTTTAGGTATAGAAAATCCTTCTGTTGGCCTGCTCAATATTGGTGAAGAAGAAGGGAAAGGCAACATGCTGGCACAAGCTGCATATCCTTTGCTAAAGGCCAATACCCACATCCGCTTTGTGGGTAATATGGAAGGCCGCGATATTCTGGAAGACAAAGCGGATGTAATTGTGTGTGATGGTTTCACGGGCAATGTATTGCTGAAAATGATGGAATCTATTTATCCGATTACACAACGCCAGGGCATCAGTCATCCTTACTTCGATCGTTTTCATTTTGAGCAGTACGGTGGCACACCTGTTTTGGGAGTAGAGAAGCCCGTGATTATCGGTCACGGCGTTTCGCAGGAGGAAGCATTCTGCAATATGATATTGGTGGCAGAAAAAATGATTACCACCAACTTCATTGGCAAACTGGCCGCAGAAATTGAAGTAAATCCGGGTACTGAAAACGAAGTACCGGAACCTTAAGTTTAACGAAGAAATTTCCCCCAAATAATCAGGGCTATGGCCAAAGCGGCCACAATCATAGGAAGCAACCACCACCGGTCGGTTGCTTTTTCGTGTTGGTCATAAAAGGCTTCCATTTCGGTGTTGGTTGTTTCTACATCGCCCACCACCATTTGGTGTACTGCGCCCTCTCTAATCACTCTTTCGGCAGCAATAGACTCAAAACCTGTTTGAAGCGTTGCTGGTAAAAAAACAACATGATTGTCTTGCTGATGTAAAGTGCCAAAGGCCCCAATCGCAACAGCATCACCTTGCTGTAGTTGCTGTGCAGTTTCATTTTGCCACAGCATTACTTTTTCAAAAGCATCTTCTTCAGTTGATTGCAGTTGCTGTGCTACGAAACGCACCAAAGGCTGCATGCTTACTGCATTATCTGCAGTTAATTGCTCGAAAGACAACGCTGCTGTAGGCGGCACAAATGCACGTTCTGCTACATCGTACTGAGCGGGTTGTGAAGCTGCACGAAGCACTCCAACACCATCCAGTGGCAGTTCTTGATGCGACAACAGAAATTCATTCAGCAATGCGTTCATGCCAACAAATTAACAGGAACTGAATCAGATGAGCAAAACTGCCCGATTTAGAAGTGGAAAATGGCACCGCCCAAGGCCTGGAAGCCAAACACCCGGTACTGGTTCCATCGCTGGTAATCCTGATTCACAATGTTGTTAAGCTGCAACCAAAGTTTCACTTTTTTGTGTACGTCAAACTCCAGACCTGCATTCAAATCCAATGCTGATTTTCCCTTTTTGTCATCGCCGGTTTGGTCGCGGTACCAGGCGCCATTGATGGTATACAAGTCGGCTTTGAAACGCAGATCTTTCAAAATGAGTACCTGCACCGAAGAACGCAATTCGAAAGGTAGCAAACCATAGGCTTTTGGTGCTGCATCTATGTCGTTGTAAATATTTACTTGTAAGCTGTTGGTCCAGTTCAGCTTTTGGCCTTGCTGATACACCAGTTCACCAGCAATAAATACACGGTTCAAATCCAGCTCACGAAGAATTTGAAAGCTGCTACCATCCTTACTATCATTTACAAACAGCGGCACATTGCTTTGTTTGCCTACACCGGCTTTTACCCGAAAGCCGAGATTCTCATTGACATTCGATTTTACCGCAGCAAATATTTCGCTGTTGCGGGTATTGGTCAGGCTATCAGGCTGCTGAATCCAAGGATTGAATGCCGCCAAAGAACGGAAGGTTTGCTCGTCATAGTATCCACGAATCCCAGCTTGTAATACGAGGTTTTTTTCATTCAGTAAGTATTCAACCGACACATCGGGCAGCAGCTTAAATACCTTGTTGTTCCATGACGGAATAATGCCTGCTTTGACAGAAATATTTTCTTTCAACTGCAACTGCGCATTCACCGGAATCATGAAGAGGTTGTTGCTAAAATCAGCTTTGTTGCTTCGCAAAGAAGACAACATGCCTTTGATGCCTACCGTTACACTGGCATTGTCGCCAATGGTTTTGGTGATAGGTGCTTCAAAACGAACCGCCGTTTCCTGTGCATCATATTTATCCGAAAAGAAATGCGCATCAATCTTGGCATCATAACTCACACCGGCACCTCCGGCAATGCTGTTGCCCAAACCAGCACCAACAAAAATGGTATTGTATTGCAAGGCCATCGAATCGAGCACTGGTGGCGTTGCCTTAGGCTCCCAACCATAGCGCTGCGTTTGCTGGCCCTGGTAACCGCCATATAAATGCAGTGAATTGTTTTGCTTCATGTGCAGCCACAGATTGCCTTTTACACCATACTGGGCGGCTTTCTGATAATCGAGATTGCCTTTAGAACTGGTGTAGTTTCCTTCCACGCTGCCGTTCGATTTTTCGCCATTGCCAAACGAAGCCAGTGCTTGCAAAAAAGGTGTACTGAAATTGCCGAATCCTGCTTTTACATACACAGAAGGAGCTGCATTTTTCAACGTACTATCTTCCTGAAAAGCCAATGGCCGCAACGGTGCGGGTACAAAATTGAACGCCAGATTTTGCGAAGGAATTTTGTAACTGAGTTTGGGCCTTGCACTATCTGCAGGGGTGGCACTGGCCGTAAAACCAAATTTCTGTTGCTGCTGCAAACTGGGCTTAAAGGAAGACGTGATTTCGATGGTTCTTCGCTTCACCGTATCCTGTGCGATAGCTGTTTGAAAACCTGCTACACACAGCAGCAAAACAAACAGGTGATTGAGTGATTGATATATTCGGTTCATTACTGCCCTCCTATTTTTGATGCTGCTGCACTCATGCTTTCGGCCTTGGCCAATTTGCTGGCGGCTTCGGCTTTCAGTTCAGGTATGGTAGCATTTTCGGCCACACTTTTGTATGTAGCCTTTGCATTAAAGTAATCTTCTTGTTTCAGGTAAATATCGCCGAGCAAAATGTAGGAACGCTCCACCCAGTTGGCATAAGAGCCAGCTTTTTGCACCACTTCAAATGCTGCTTTTTCAGCTTCTGCTAATTTTTGCATCTCAAAATAACATGCGGCAATTTGATAACGGGCTTCGGCTCCAAACTCCGCTTTCGACAGCGCCGCTACTGATTTGAAAGCTGTGATGGCTTCTGTGCAATTGCCTTCTGTTTTAGCCTGCTTACCAATGATGAGGTTGGCAAACACTTTGTCATCGCTGCCGGCGCCGCCTTGCTGCAACAACTCTTTTGCATTGGTAACTGCGTTGGCGAAATCGTTGAGGTAATATTGACAACGGGCCAATCCACGCATCGACTCCAAACGGTTTTCGTTGCTGCTGGCTTGTTGCTTCAGCTGTGTGTAATAGCCGGAAGCAGTGCTGTAATTCTTTTCATCGAAATAGTAATAGCGGGCCAGCAAGAGCAGCGATTTTTCTGCATACTTGTTTGGTGCCAGCTTTGCCACAGCATCATAGTGCGTCATGGCCCTGGGCATGGCTTTCATTTCACGGTTTAGCTCAGCAGCGTAGTAATGCGCATCAACAATGTAACGGCCGGCAGGAAACTGCTCGGTGTATTTTGTAAAGCCAGCCAATGCCTGAGGCTTTTTACCATCTGACAGCTGCAACTCTGCAGCAACATAGGTAAGTGAATCAGCCACATTCTGATCTACACTTCGGCCCACACTTTTCAGGAAGCTTACATATTGATCGGGTTTGCCTTGTTCTACATAAATGCTGCGAACGTTATCAATGGCTTCTTCACTTTCCGGCGATTGCGGATATTGTTTCAGCAGTGTGGTAAAAGCATTCAATGCTTCATTGAACTGATCGAGGTTGTATTGAGCCAGGCCTGTTTTGAGGTAAGCCGTTGGCTTCAAACTTTCATTTCCTTTTGAGGCAATGATTTTGGCCAGAAAGGGAATGGACTCCTTGAATTTTTCATCGGCCAAATAAGTATCGGCAATTTCCATATTGGCAAGAGCTGCCAAACCACTGTTAGGATACAAACCTTCGATAGAACGCAACAGATTGATTTTTTCTGCTGCACGGTTTTGAGCTCCTGCAATCATACCCGCCTGATACAACGCATAGTCGGCGCCATAGCCCCGCTTGGCCGCTACCTGATTGTAAATGGGCAACGACTTACTAAAATCTTTTTGCATGAACGCACAATCTGCAAGGCGCAACTGTACATCAGTTTGCTGTTGCTCGTTGGCAAAATAACCCTTGGCTATTTCTGCAAACACATTGCCTGCCTGCTTGTACTCTTGCAAGCGAAGCAAGCTATAGCCGAGGCTGTATTTCGCATTGGTTACATTGGCTTCGCCTTGCACTTGCGGCTTGCTCAGGTAAGCCTGAAAATGCTGCACCGCACTGGCAAATTCATTCTTACCAAAATCAATTTCGCCCTGCCAGAAATGAGCTAGCGAAATCACAGATTCATTGTAAGGAGCCGTCTGCACTTTTTTCAACAACAGCTCTGCACCGGCCACATTGCGATCGTTCATCAACTCCTGTGCACGGTTGTACGCAATGCGAGGATAGTACGACTTCGCCATTTCACTTTTGGTAGGAAGCGATTCGTACAAGTCGAGTGCTTCTTTGTAGTTGCTGGTATTGCCGAGCACACCCACCAGCAAATCTCTGGCTTCGGTAATGTAAGCTCCCTGGCGATAGCTGTTGACGTATTGTTTCAATGCGGGCAATGCTTCATTGTCGTAGCCGAGTTCGTAGCTCAGCTTACCGTAGTTGAACAAACTGATTTCTTTAAACTGTGCATTGCTGCTGTTGCTGCTACAAAACAAAAACGCATTGCGGGCATTGTTTTTCTGGCCTGTTTTTAAGTAGGCATCACCCAGCAAATACATGGCATGCTGGCTCAGCGAATCATCGCCGCCAGCCAATGGTTTGAACTGCTCAATAGCCTTAGGATATTGCTGACTGATGTAATAGCAATAGGCCAATTCATACAGGTCTTCTTTTTTTACTTTATCGGCATTTTTTACGTACTGCTCAAGATAGGGTTGCGCTTTGGCATACTCTCCTTTTTCAAAATAACCATGGCCCACCAATTGCTGCAATTCTGATTTGTAATAAGGATTGCCTGTTTTCAATGCAGCTTCGGCCTGCTCCATGCCTTTGGCTTTTTCGCCAATGGAATAGTTGATGCCGGCAGTATAATACGGCACCATGTCCTCGTACTTTTTATTGTACCGAACCACTTCAAAACTCTGCAGTGCTTCTTTGTATTGCTTGTCGTTGAAAGCCAGCAAACCGTAGTAATAATTGGCATCGGCATAGTAAGGTGATGCTGCAGACTGCCGCACCGAATTGAGCAAGGGCTTTGCCTGCACAAATTGCTTTTGCGTGAAATACGCATAGCCTTGCTGAAATTGCATGGTAGCCACCTGCTCGTTGTTGAGGTTGCTCACATTGGCTTTGTCAAAAGCAGTGATAGCCTCAGCATAGCGCTGCTGACGGAAATAATACGAACCCAGATAAAAACCCAGCTGCCCTTTGAGATAAGAACCAGCATTGCTCATCAAATAACCTTGTGCCTTTGGTTCGGCACCGGGATTGTCTTCCATCAGTTCGCAGGCCAGCATGTAAAAACGTAACTCTTCCACATACAACTGTTGGTTAATATCTACAGGTGTGGTTACGGCCTGCTCCAACTCTTTAAACACCGGATAAGCCAGTTTGTACTGGGCGGAAGTAAACCACTGACGGGCATCCAGAAAACGCTGGTACTTGCCCGGGTCTTTTACTATAAACGTGTGCTGTGCAGCAACGCTGTTTGCCCAAAGCACTACACCGGCCAAAACAACAAGCGGCAGGGTAGCAATATTCCTGGGCAGGAAACGGGTAACATGCATCATAATGAATTACTTACTGTGTATACGCAGTCGTACATCGACAGGTTACAGCAGCAGGCTAACGCAAATTAACCCGTGAATATTGGCAGGCCTCTGCCCTGCTTTTTCACATTTGCACATTTGGAGGGTGTTTTAACAAGCTATTCAACACAATCATTTTCTAACAATACATTTCAACCATAGCTGCCTAAATTTGCCGCCAATTTAAACTGCATGATTACTTTTTACTCCGAGCCAAACCCCGAACTGAAGCCTGATGAAGACACCCTCGTATTGGAGGATGGCGGGTACAGTCTCATCGTTTGGAACGATGATGTAAACAGTTTTGACTGGGTGATTCAAACCCTTATGGAAATTGTGGGCCACTCTGCCGAGCAGGCCGAGCAATGCGCCCTCATTATACACATGCGGGGCAAATATGCCGTGAAGCATGGCGGATTTGAAGAGCTGAAGGTAATGGCAGAAGGCATCACCGACCGGGGCATCAATGCAACGGTTGAAGCCGTAGCCGTGTAATCTGTGTTATTTTTACCGGGTTGACAACACTCCACATTCTCGACGACAAACTTTGGTTTCCGCCCGTAACAGCTGCCGATGCTGAAGGACTGCTGGCGGCGGGTGGCGATTTGCGCCCCGAACGGTTGCTGCTGGCGTACCGCAAAGGTATTTTTCCCTGGTACGATGGCGATGTACCCTTGTGGTGGAGCCCCGATCCTAGGTTTGTACTGTTTCCCGAAGAATTGTATATCAGCAAAAGCATGCAGCAAGTGCTACGCAGAAATGTGTTTCAGTTTAGCCGCAACCAATGCTTTGCTGAAGTGATGGCCCATTGCAAAACAACACTCCGCCCCGGACAGGATGGCACCTGGATATCGCCGGCCATGCAGGATGCGTATACGCAACTGCATCACATGGGCCATGCCATCAGTTTTGAAGCCTGGCAGCAGGGAAAGTTGGTGGGTGGCTTGTACGGCGTTTTGTTGGGCAAAGTGTTTTTTGGTGAAAGCATGTTTAGCCATGTGAGCAATGCCAGCAAGGCCGCCTTTATGTATGCCGTGCAATGGTTGCAGCAGCAAGGCATTGTGCTCATCGATTGTCAGGTGTACACAGCCCACCTCGAAAGTTTGGGCGCAAGGTTTATAGACCGGGAGGGGTTTATGGAAATATTGAAGGAGTATGTGGGGTAGTCCGAAAGACGGGAAGTCCGAAAGTTGATAGAGCCGTGAATTTCGCCGCTGTTGTATGATCTCACAAACAGCATCGCATGCATATTTTTCTTTCAGGTTAAAATCTACCTTGCAGTGTAGGCTACTTTGCCTTTTTTCAGGACTTTTACATAACATCATTTGTTGAAGTAGTAGACACAATACCTCGGTTACTGCGAGTATAAGAACCTATCAACGCCAATCAGAAAATATTTACATCGTTCATTAATACTTTTTTCAATGACTGCGCCACAATTCATCACCGATAAAAAAGGCAAAAAAATCTCTGTGGTTTTGCCCATGAAAGAGTATAAAAAAATACTGGAAGAGCTGGAGGAACTGGAAGATATCCGTTCATTCGATGAGGCTATGGCCGATAAAAAGCCATCTGTTCCTATTGACAAAGCTTTCAAAGCTTTAGATGCCAAACGCAAGAAAAAGTAATGGCATATCAGGTACTCATAAAACCCAAAGTGGTAAAGGCACTTGAAAAAGTGAATGAGCCACACTACACTGCCATTAAAACGGCCTTGTTTGATTTGGCAGATAATCCAAGGCCAATTGGATGCAAAAAATTGAAAGGTCGGTATGGCTGGCGTATCCGTGTTGGTGACTACCGTATTATTTATACCATTACTGACAAAATACTGACTGTAGAAGTAGTGCACATTGGCCACAGGAAAGATGTGTACGAATAGTTTTTACAGGCGCTTAGCTTTACCGAATGAACACATTTCTCAGTCGTAAGTTTTGTTGGATGCTGCTGGTGCTGCTTAGCACAACTACCTATGCATGGGCAGGCAAAGTAGATTCTGTACAGATTTTCAGCAAAGCCATGCAGCGGTCGTTGCCCTGTACCATTATTACCCCCAGCGATATGCAGCCACAACAAAAGTATCCTGTGCTCTATTTGCTGCACGGACATAGTGGCTGGCATAGCAACTGGATATTACGGGTACCGCAACTGAGCGAACTGGCAGATGAATACCAAACCATTATTGTGTGCCCCGAAGGTGGCTACAGCAGCTGGTATGTGAATAGCCCGCTGCAACCAGCTTCTCAATTTGAAACCTTTGTGGCCAGCGAAGTGCCTGCATATATTGATGCCCGTTATCCTACCCAGGCCAAACGCAGTGGCCGTGCCATCAGCGGGCTGAGTATGGGCGGCCATGGTGCTTTGTACCTGGCCCTGCGCCACCCCGATGTATTTGGCATGGCTGGCAGTATGAGCGGCGGAGTCGACCTCACAGAATCGAAAGGAAAATTTGGCATCAGCGAAGTAATTGGCGACAGTACCCAATGGGCCAACTACTCGGTATTGCATACCCTCAAAAAAAACAGTGCCCAAACCTTGCAGCTAATTATTGATTGTGGCACCGAAGATTTTTTTATTGGCGGCAACAGAGCCCTACACAAAAAACTGTTGCACATGCAAGTGCCACATACCTACCTCGAAAGAGCCGGCGGCCACAACTGGGATTACTGGCGCAGCGCCATCCGGTATCAGCTGTTGTTTTTTCAGCTGGGGAGGAAGTAGGGAAACTCTACAAGCCTACTATTCGCATAATATTGGTGTCTATTAAAGGAGAGATTCATACAGCCGATGAATTGTCAGATCTTCGGTATTTATAATCCAGAAACCATATTGGCAAACTTGCAATCCGAGTTACAATCTAGTAGAGTCGGAATTGCAAATCCCGAACAGAAAGAAATTATTGTTTGGTGTTGGTAACATGAAACATAGCTACGAATTCCGTTATGAATAATATAGACTTTGACTTTCGCTTAGATAGTAAGTGCGGTGACCCTGATACTGACAGCCAATTATTGTATCTCACTCACAAGTCCTTATGGAGTAAATCATTGCCAAATGGAAAAGCTATTTTTCTTGAAATAATCGGCGATAGATACGGGAGATTGCTTTTAAAAAACAATGTACTATCGAATTTTTCTAGCGATAGAATGTGTCCTCATTTTGATGGAAAATATAAAGGCATATTCGATGGCTGGCTTAAACAATTTGAAATCGAAGAAATAAAACATAAAGTCAGAACCATTGGAGGCCATATAATATTTCCAGCACATAAAAGAAATGGCTTTACGATAAATCAAGCAAGAGGGGTAAATCGAAAAATTTGTGACAGGTTCGATTTAACCTTAGAATGTGTTAGGCGTTTCTACTTAAATGAATCAAGTCCACTCTACGATACACTAAATAGGTACAAGGATTTTTTTGAGCAGTTTATTGATTTTGATAACTATATCAAATTCTTTCTACTCGAAGATTTTGTAGATGATACAAATCGAGTAAAATTCACTTTACCATTCGATGATTTTCATAGGTCTGCTTTACCTCAAACAGTAGAGGAATATAGAGATTATATAAATCAGACTATACACATAATTGAATGTAGAAATCAAAGGATTGTAAAAGAATCATATTATTCATTTTGATAAACTCTCCCCTCAATACCCCGTCGAGCCATCCCTCACTTTTACTTTTTTCTTGCCGGAGTTTTTCTTTTCGTATTCCTGTACAACGGCAGGTTTTTCATTCTTCTTACCGTTTTTACCGGTATCGGCAGGTTGCTTTTTGGTACGGCTGTTGCTCATGCCAAAAGCTTCCAGCCCACTCACGGCACTATCCCGTATAAACTCTTCGGTACGCTGCACAAAACCCGTGGTGGGGTCAAACCAGCGCCAGGTGCCGTGCCGTAAACTGCGGCCTTCATTTTTCAATATAACGGTCGTGTATTTACCATCTTCGTACAGGTCGGGCACTTCTATGGTATCGTATTGTTTGTTGGGGTTAATGGCCCACCATCCCTCTTCCCTTTCAAGGCCCAATACTGAGTAGTAACTGCTTTTGCCATGCAGCATGCCCCAGTGGTAAGCTTCCACGGCTACCAGGTCGCCTTCCATGGTGTAGCGCCGCCAGATTCCCTCCTTTTTATCGTCTACATACGAGCCTTCTTCCTCGTAGCCAGGGTTGCCCCGCTGCTCTGGCACCTGCACCAGCCACGGGCCTTGCTTACGGTTGCGGGTATCCACACAGTTGAGGGTATCGCCACGGTCGCTCAGCTTAAATGTTTTACATTGTGCCATCAGCCACTCCGGCCCACACAGCATTGCCAACACCAGTAAAAAATTGAGACGTTTCATCATAACTGCTAACGAACCATTCATTTAAAAATTGTCTATGGCTTCCTTTCCAAAACTACAACACATTGCTTTTACCGCAGGAGCTTTGCTCTTGGGCAGCAGCTTTCTTTGGGCACAAAATGTGGTGCCTACTTCTGCCACCGATCGCCTGAAGAGCCTGTCAGATAAGCGTCAACTGGCTGAGGCCTCGCCTTTTAAAACAAGCTTTCGCAATATTGGCCCAACGGTGATGAGTGGCCGTGTGGTAGATATTGATGTAAACCCCGCAGACCCCACCGAGTTTTATGTGGCTTATGCTACCGGCGGCCTCTGGCATACCACAAATAACGGTCAGTCATTTACGCCCATTTTTGATAATGAAGACGTGATTGGCCTGGGCGATGTAACCGTTCAGTGGGCTACCCGCACCATTTGGCTGGGTACCGGCGAAGCCAACGCCAGCCGCAGTACCTACAGCGGCATTGGTGTGTACAAAAGCACCGACAATGGCAAAAGCTGGCAATACCTCGGCCTGCCCGAAAGCCATCATATTGGCGAAATCATTGTGCACCCCAGCGATGCCAACACGGCTTGGGTAGCCGTAACCGGACATTTGTATTCGCCCAACAAAGACCGTGGCGTGTACAAAACCAGCGATGGCGGCAAAAGCTGGAAACAGGTGTTGTACTTGGATGAAAATACCGGTGCCATCGAAATGGACATCAACCCGCAAAACCCCAATGAGCTATACGCCAGCATGTGGTACAAAACCCGCAAGGCATGGAACTTTGAAGAAAGCGGCGCCAGCAGCGGCATTTATAAAAGCACCGATGGCGGTAACAAATGGACGCTGATTAGTGGTGAAGGCAGTGGCCTGCCACAGGGTGCGGTGTTTGGCCGCAGCGGCATGGTGGTGTACGAAAAAAATCCGCAAATCGTGTATGCCATTGTAGACAACCAAACCAAGCGCAGCAGCAATGCCAAAGCCGATTCGGTGAATTACAAACTCGAAGATTTTAAAGCGTTAAGCAAAGAGCAGTTTGCCGCTTTGGATGATAAAAAACTGGATTCATTTTTGAAAACCAACCGCATGGCGCCCCGCTATACGGCTAAGTCGGTAAAGGAAATGGTGGCCAGCGATAAAGTGAAACCCACGGCTATTTATGATTTTCTGAATGTGAATACCGGCTTTGAAGGCACTCCGATTGGTTTTGAAATTTACCGCAGCGAAGACGCCGGCAAAACCTGGAAAAAGCAAAACGAAAAAGACCTGCCCAATATGTACAGCACCTATGGCTATTGGTTTGGTCGTTTTGCCGTAAGTCCTTCCAACGATCAGAAAATTGTGATTCTGGGTGTACCGGTTATGCTGAGCACCGATGCCGGCAAAACATTTAAAAGCATTGGCAAATCGAATACCCACAGCGATCACCATTTCATTTGGATTAATGGCAAGCGGGACAGCCACATGATTTTGGGTAATGATGGCGGCATCAACATCACCTACGACAATGGCGACAATTGGTTCAAAGCCAACAGTCCTTCTGTTGGTCAGTTTTACGCCATTAGTGTAGACAATGCACGGCCTTACAAAGTGTATGGTGGCCTGCAAGATAATGGTACCTGGACGGGCTTCACCCGCCGCCAGCGTACCAGCGATGCCAACTTCGATACCCTGCAATACCGCAGCGTAGGCGGCGGTGATGGCATGATGATTTTGGCTGACCCGAGAGACAACAAAACCGTGTACTATGGTTCGCAGTTTGGCGTGTACACCCGCAGCCATTTGGATACGGGTGGTGCACTCAGCGTTCGCCCTTCGCACAGCCTTGGCGAAATGCCGTACCGCTTCAACTGGCTGACGCCCATTCTCATCAGCCGCCACAATCCGGATGTGTTTTACATTGCCAGCAACCGGGTGCACCGCAGCCTGAATAAAGGTGCCAACCTGCAAACCCTTAGCGAAGATCTCACCAATGGTAAAAAAGAAGGCGATGTTCCTTTTGGTACCATCAGCACCCTCAGCGAAAGTCCCTTACGATTTGGTCTGCTCTACGCCGGTACCGATGATGGCAACATTCATGTAAGCAAAGACGGCGGCTACAGCTGGACGCTCATCAGCAGCAAACTGCCCAAAGGATTTTGGGTAACACGTGTGTATGCCAGCCACCACAAAGAAGGCCGGGTATATGCGTCGTTCAATGGGTATCGCAACGACTTTTTCAAACCCATGATTTTTGTAAGCGACGATTATGGTGCCAACTGGAAACCGGTGAACGGCAACCTGCCACTGGAGCCTGTAAACGTGATTCGGGAAGACCACAAGTTTGAGAACATTTTGTACGCCGGAACAGATGGCGGCTTCTATGTTTCGAAAGACGGCGGCGCCACCTGGAACATCTGGAAAAATGGGCTGCCCCATGCTATTCCGGTGCACGACATAGCTGTACAGGAAAGAGAAAACGAAATACTGCTCGGTACCCATGGCCGCAGCATTTACGTGGCCGATCTGAACGAAATACATGGATTGGCACCGAAGAAAGAGCCGGTTGGCCCCCGCCGTTTCTTTGAAGAAGACTAATTCCCCCAAGAACTTTTAACAACAGAGCCCGCAGCCTACAGAGGTTGGCGGGCTTTTTTGTCTTCCAACCCCTTGAGTTTCTGACGGTCAAAAAAGTTATCCCCATTTTACGCTGTCGCAACATCAATACTGATGTTTTAACAATGAAAACATTCTATATTCGTTTCCCGGTGGTCGAAAATCTGGCTGGTTTGGGCTGCCGCATACAGACAGGACACAAGTTATTTTCTGTATAGAAATGTTGATCTGAAAAATCCAAATGGCAATGTCCCCTTCGCAAGAAGGGGATTTGCTTTTTTAGTCAACAACCACTTTTCTGCTGCTCTTGATAAGTTGTAACATTGCCACATGGCAAACACGTATCGCATCTACTTTGGCAATAAACCGTTTTACATCAGTAATGTGCTGACGCCCGACATGCAACAGCTGACCGATGCTGGTTGCACCTTAGTCATTAATCAGCCAACAGATAGTTGTGTGCAATCCTGCATTCACGACCTCGACAAAACAGATGCCGATGCCGCCATTATTTTAAGCAGCAAGCCGGATTATTATTTTCAGTTGTTGCAATCCAAATTCCAAACCATTACCGCAGGTGGCGGCTTGGTAAAAAATGAAAATGGCGAATACCTGTTTATTTTTCGCCGGGGCAAATGGGACTTGCCCAAAGGAAAGTTAGACGAAGGCGAAACCATTGAAGCCTGTGCCTTGCGGGAAGTACAGGAAGAAACAGGATTGCAACATGTACAGCTGATGGCGCCACTCATTACCACTTGGCATACCTATCATGAAAGAGGGCAGTTTCTGTTGAAAGAATCGGTGTGGTACCGCATGGAAGCCAGCACTGCAGAAGCATTGGTGCCACAAACCGAAGAAGACATTCAAACCCTGCAATGGGTATCACCGCAAGACATTCCTGCTTTATTAGACAATACTTTTCCTTCGATTGTAGATGTGCTGAAAGCGGAAGGTGTGATAGAATGATGAATTAGGAATGTGGAATGATGAATGGCGGAGAAAATAATCTATTGCGATAATAGAACTAGTGAACTGGTAAACTCGTAAACTAAAAAACTTTACGCTTTCCGCTTAATCACCGCCACCGTCAACCGGCTTATGCAGAGCAATTTTTGCTGCTCATCGTGGATGCGTATATCCCACACATGCGAGGTGGCGCCAAGGTGAATGGGTGTGCAGGTAGCTTCTACCCTGCCACTGCGGGCTGAGCGAACATGATTGGCATTTACTTCCATACCAACGCACATGTATTGCTGCATATCTACCACCAATGCGGATGCAACGCTGCCCAGTGTTTCGGCCAACACTACCGATGCACCACCATGCAGCAAACCAAAAGGCTGCTTGGTACGATGATCTACCGGCATGCTGGCTTTGATGTAATTGTCGCCAATTGCTGTAAACTGAATATCGAGCCACTCTCCCATGTTGCCCTTGCCCATTTCGCTGAGCATGTGCATATTGGGCAGCCCCTGAAACCAAATAGAAGCCATAGAATTATTTTGCCGGATAAATTGAACGCTGCACAGCATTGGGCAAAAACTGCCGCACATTGCCGCCATTGCGATACACATCTCTCACCAAGGTAGAAGCCACCGAAGTAAACTGCGGAGAGCAGGTGAGAAAAATGGTTTCGATGTTGTGTTCGATGCTGCGGTTCATGTCTGCAATTGCTTTTTCATATTCGAAATCGCTGACATAGCGAATGCCCCGCAAAATAAACCCTGCACCCACTTTATTGCAGGCATCTACTGTGAGGCCTTCATACACCAAAGCACTCACTTTATCATTACCGCGATAGGTTTCGAGAATCCAGTGCAGCCGTTCTTCTTCCGAAAACATCGGCTTTTTATTGGCATTGCGACCAATGCCTACAATCAGCTTATCAAACAAAGGCAAGGCCCTGTCGATGATGTCTACGTGACCCAATGTAATGGGATCGAAGGTGCCAGGGAAAAGTGCAATGCGCATAAACGGCCATTTGATGCCGTAAAGAAAAGGGATTAACCCAAATGTTGCTTCGCAAAATTTGCCTTGAGCTGACGTAAAATACAAAGCATTTTAGTCAGGGTTAATTTCTACCCGCAAGCAGATACAACACTGCCATGCGAACAGCCACTCCGTTTTCTACCTGATTCAATATTATGCTGTGCCCGCTGTCAGCCACATCGCTGTCCAGTTCTACACCGCGGTTAATGGGCCCCGGGTGCATGATGACGATTTCTTTATTCAATGAATCCAGCAACGATTTTTTGACACCATAAGTAAGGTTGTATTCCCGCAAAGAAGAAAACAACACCTGATTCTGCCGTTCGAGTTGAATACGCAACACGTTGGCCACATCGCACCAGGCCAGTGCCTTTTTCAAATCGTATTCCACTTTTACACCCAGTGCAGGTTCAATGTATTTTGGGATGAGTGTTGGCGGACCAGACACCACTACTTCTGCACCCATTTTCTTAAGCAAATAAATATTGCTCAATGCCACACGGCTGTGCATGATGTCGCCAATAATGGCCACTTTACGACCTTCCAAACCACCCGTTGCCTGCTGAATAGAAAAAGCATCGAGCAAGGCTTGCGTAGGGTGCTCATTGATGCCATCACCGGCATTTACAATGGCTGCTGGAATATGCTTGGCCAAAAAATGCGGTGCTCCGCTGGCACTGTGGCGCATTACCACCATATCCACCTTCATGCTCAAAATGTTGTTCACGGTATCAAGCAAGGTTTCCCCTTTTGATACAGATGAACCACTGGCCGCAAAGTTGATAGTGTCAGCACTCAACCGCTTTTCCGCCAGCTCAAAGGAGATGCGGGTACGGGTGGAGTTTTCGTAAAAAAGATTGACAATGGTAACGTCGCGGAGAGAAGGAACTTTCTTTACAGGACGCTGCAGTACTTCTCGAAATTGGCCTGCAGTTTGTAAAATAGTAGCGATATCTTCCTTCTGAAGGTTTTTAATGCCCAGCAGATGTTTAGTAGAGAGGCTCATTAAAAAGCAAAGATAAAGGAGCCCGACTTTTTTGGTAATTAATTATTCCCCAGAGTCTTGGCTAAAAAATCTTCCAGGTCCTGGCCCCGCAAATTTTTACCAATGATGCGGCCTTCAGGGTCGAGCAAAAAGTTTTGCGGAATGCTTTGCACTTTGTACAAACGGGCTGCTGCATTGTTCCAATACGCCAAATCGCTTACCTGCGGCCAGTTGAGGTTATCGGCGGCAATGGCTTGTAACCATTTGTTTTTGTCTTTGTCGAGGCTCACACCAAATACGGTAAAGTTTTTGCTTTTGTATTTTTCAAAGGCTTTTACCACGTTCGGATTTTCCATACGACAGGGGCCGCACCAGCTGGCCCAAAAATCTATCAGCACATATTTTCCCCTGAAACTTTCAAGTGAAATAGGTTTATTGTCGGGGTCGTTTTGTACAAACACCGGCGCCACTTGCCCGTAGCCCAATGTCATTTCTGTACTCACTATTTCATTGATGGAAAAGCCATACTGATTTTGCATGGCCGCAGGTTTTATTTGCTGCATCCATTGCTGCACCTGCGCTACAGGATAATTGAGCGGCCACACCAGATTGAGTAGAAACGGTGCCACAGCAGTCTCATTAAAGGTTTGCAAATAGCCCGGCACTTTAGTGGCCACTCTGTCTGCAATCACCTGGCGGCTGCGCAAAATGCTGTCGTTGTTGTAGCCATAAGTACCGGCACTTTCCCGCATTTTATTCAGCATCGACAGGGTGTCGAAATCGGGGCCGAACTGCTCTACCAAGGCCTTCCATGCAAACAGCGAAGCACCTTTTACCGGGTCGAAGTCACGGCTTTTTTCGGTGAGGTTAAGCTCTGCTATTCCGGCTTCTAAAAACACATTGTAATACGTGATGTTGTTCGTGTTGTTGGGGTCGCCCACCATCAGCACATACAAGCCAGGGTCGGCCAGTGGTGCTTTAATGGTAAAAGTGCCTTTGTTGATGCGGGCCAGCGAACCTACATAGCTGCCCTTTTCGGCATCAATAATGCCCGCCCACAAAGTATCGGCAAAAGCCCCCACATGACCGGTGAGCTGTATTTGTCCGTTGCCGGGGTTTTGCGCCAGCAGTTTTCCGCCGGGCACTATCAACACTAGGGCAAAGAATATTACAGACAATTTAATGGTGGTGGCTACTTTCGCAACCTGCTTCAACGATGGCATCATAGCCACAAATGTAAGCGGTGAAACTGCATATGTTGAGGTGCGAAAAGTCACCACGCTGGTAGTATTCCGTTAAAAAAAATCAGAACGCCAATTTCATACATGAAAAAAGTAGGCATACTCGGAGGCGGTCAGTTGGGCCGCATGCTGCTGCAAGACGCAGCCAATTATCCCGTAGAAATTTATGTGTTGGAAAACGATCCGAATTGCCCGGCGGCGCATTTGTGCCAGCATTTTGTGTTGGGCAATATCAAAGATTACGACACCGTATTGGCCTTTGGCAGACAGGTGGATGTGCTCACCATTGAAATAGAAGCGGTGAATGTGGATGCACTCGAACAGCTGGAAAAAGAGGGTATCACTGTTATTCCCAAACCGGCCGTGCTGCGCACCATCAAAAACAAGATTACCCAAAAAGCTTTTTACAAAGACAACCAGATTCCTTCACCCGATTTTGTGGTCACTCATACGCTGGAAGATTTGCAGCAACATGCCCATCGCCTGCCCGCTGTACATAAGGTGGGCGAAGGTGGCTACGATGGTAAAGGCGTGGTGGTAATGAAAGATGAAGCCGCCATGGCTCAAGGTTTTGATGCCCCTTCAGTGTTGGAAAACATGGTGGATATTGCCCAGGAAATAGCCTTGATTGTAGCCGTAGGAACCGATGGTAAACATGTGCTCTTCCCTCCTGCCGAAATGTTGTTCGACCCCGCACTCAACCTGCTCGATTATCAACTCACCCCAGCCAACATTACCAAAGAAGTGTTGTGGAAAGCAGAAGCCATTGCCATTCGGTTGGTAAAAGCTTTTGACAGCCCGGGCTTGTTTGCCGTAGAATTATTGGTAGATAAAAAAGGCGAAGTATGGGTAAATGAAACGGCGCCAAGGGTTCACAACAGTGGTCACCATACCATTGAGGCACACCTTACCTCTCAATACGAAATGCTGTGGCGCATTTTGCTGCAATACCCGTTGGGTGCTACCGATATGGTGGCACCTTCGGCCATCATCAACCTGATTGGTGAGCCCGGTTGTAGCGGCCCGGCGCATTACGAAGGGTTGGAACAAGTGTTGGGTATTCAGGGGGCTTTTGTACACATTTACGGCAAAGCCGATACCAAACCCGGCCGCAAAATGGGCCATGTAACCGTGTTGGGCACCGACCGCACCGACCTCATTCGCAAAGCCAAAATGGTGAAAGATACCTTAAAGGTCAAAAGCCTATAGTCATTCTACGGTTATTGTAGCAAGTAATGCAATGAATCATCGTCTTATGCAAAACGTTTTTGAGTTGAAATATTTATCCCTCATTGTGTGTGCCGGTGCTATGCTATTTGCCACGGCATGTAAAGAAGAAAAAGAATCAAATGCCGGCAGTATGGGTGGTGGTCAAAAGCCAGCCGGACCTCCTCCTGTATTTGACGCTGTGGTTGCAGGCTCCTTTGCTATAGATAGAATTGTATCTGCACCCGGTACTATTTTACCCAACGAAAACACAGAACTACAGTCAGAAATCAGTGGCCGGGTAGTAGCTATTAATTTTAAAGAAGGCAGCAATGTGGCAAAAGGTACACTGCTGGTAAAATTGTTTGATGGCGACCTGCAGGCGCAACTCAAAAAATTAGAAGTGCAACTGAAAGTGGCCGAAGCCACCGAACGCCGTCAGAAAGAACTGCTCGCCATCAATGGTACCAGTCAGCAAGATTATGATTTGGCTACACTGAATGTGAGCAACATCAAAGCTGACATGGAATTGCTACGGGTAAATATTTCCAAAACAGAAATACGTGCACCGTTCGATGGCCGGTTGGGCTTACGCAACATCAGCCTTGGAGCGTACATCAGTCCGGCTACTATTATTACCAATATTGCGCAAGTGAATACTGTAAAAGTAGAGTTTGCTGTGCCAGAAAAATATGCTGCTGAAATGCAGCCCGGCAAATCTGTTCGGTTGAGTTCGCTTTCCAGCAATACCAATTACACAGCAACTATTTTGGCTGCGCAAAACAGCATTGCTGCTGAAACCCGCAACCTCATAGTACGTGCCGTGGTCAATGGCGGCAAATCACTTTCTCCCGGTTCATTTGTAGAAGTAGGTATTGATGTAGGTAATCGTCAGCCGGCTATTATGGTGCCCACCCAAAGTGTAATACCCAGCACCCGCAACAAAAGTGTGATTGTGAGTGAAAATGGGAAAGCCGTGTTTCGTGTGGTTGAAACAGGCTACCGCGATAGTGCCCGTATTGAAATTTTGAGTGGCATATCTAGCGGAGATACTGTTATTACCAACGGTTTGTTGACCATCAAGCCAGGCATGCCTCTCAAAACACGGGTGAAGCAATAATATTTTTCAGGCATCTCTTTTATCAATTCGCAGTTTGTAGCGTATGAATATTTCTGAACTGAGTTTGCGGCGGCCAGTGCTGGCCATTGTGATCAACCTGCTGATATTGTTGTTCGGCATTTTGGGCTTTACGTTTTTGGGGGTGCGTGATTATCCTATGATTGAACCCGCCACGGTAAACGTACGTACCAGTTATGCTGGTGCCAACGCCGACATTATTGAAAGCCAGATAACAGAGCCACTGGAAAAAGCCATCAACAGTGTACCTGGTATTAAAAATATTACGAGTACCAGCAGCCAGGGCAGCAGTAGTATTTCTATTGAATTTGATTTGAGTGTACCACTCGAAGAAGCAGCCAATGATGTTCGGGATAAAGTTTCACAAGCCCAACGTTCGTTACCATCCGATTTAGAACAACCGCCATCAGTTGCAAAGTCAGATGGCTTTGGCGAATCTATCATGTCGATGGGCATTTCTAGCAACACCCGTAACCAGTTAGAGATTACTGAATTTGCAAACAACGTTTTGGTTGACCGCTTGCAAACCATACCCGGAGTAAGTGGTATTCAAATTTGGGGAGAGAAAAAATACGCCATGCGAATTTGGATGAAACCCGAACGCATGACGGCTCGTGGCGTTACGGCCAATCAAATTTCGCAGGCATTGGTACGAGAAAACGTAGAACTGCCGTCGGGAAAAATAGTCGGCGATAACACAGAATTAACGGTGCGAACTCTCGGCCGTTTGAATACCGAAGAAGAATTTGAAAACGTCATCATTCGCAGCGATGCCAATGGTATTATCCGGTTGAAAGATGTAGCCGAAGTAGTACTAGGTCCGGAAAATGAAGAAAGTGCTTTTAAAGAAACCGGTGTGCCTTCTATTGGCATGGCCATTGTACCACAGCCGGGCAGCAACTACATTTCTATTGCAGATGAATTCAACAGGCGGTTTGACCAAATTAAAAAAGAACTGCCAGCAGATATTACTACAAAAATATTGTTGGATACCACAAAGCCCATCCGTAAATCACTGGAAGAAGTAAAAGAAACCCTTGTGATTTCTATCGGACTGGTGGTGTTGATCATTTTCTTGTTTTTCCGCAGTTTCAACATGGCTTTCCGTCCACTCATTGATATTCCGGTATCATTGATTGGTGCATTTTTTATCATGTACTTTTCCGGCTTCAGCATTAATGTATTGACGTTGCTGGCCATTGTACTGGCCACTGGTTTGGTGGTAGATGATGGCATTGTGGTAACGGAAAACATTTACAAGAAAATGGAAAGTGGCATGAACAAATGGGCTGCTGCCAGAGAAGGTTCTAAAGAAATTTATTTTGCCGTAATCTCTACTTCCATCACTTTGGCGGTGGTGTTTTTGCCCATCATTTTCCTGCAAGGATTTGTGGGTAAACTCTTCCGCGAATTTGGGATTGTGGTTGCCGGTGCGGTATTGATTTCTGCTTTGGTATCATTAACACTTACACCGGTACTCAACGTAAAACTTACGCCCAAAACAGGCCCCAAACATGGCAAGTTTTACCATGCTACCGAGCCTTTTTTCCGTGGTATGGAAAATGGCTACCGCCATTTACTCAGCAAGTTCATGAAAGTAAGATGGATCGCTTTTGTGATTATTCTGTTGAGTGGTGTGGGTATGTATTGGTTTAGCAATACACTCCAAAGTGAACTTGCACCGCTGGAAGACCGTAGCATGTTCAGGCTTTCTGTTACAGCACCAGAAGGCACCAGCTACGATGCCATGGTTCAAGCTATGGACAGGCTGCAAAATTTTATTGTTGATTCTGTGCCTGAGCAGCGTGGTGTGTTGGCATTTACCGCTCCGGGCTTTACCGGTGGTGGTTCTGTAAACTCTGGTTTTGTAAGGATAGTGCTGTGTGATCCGAAAGACCGGACCCGATCGCAGGCCGATATTGTAAACTACGTACAGAAAAATTTGTACCGCTTTCCCGAAGTGCGGGCCTTTGCATCGCAAGAGCAAACCATTCAGCAAAACCGCCGTGGTGGCCAACCTGTGCAGTTTGTAATACAAAACAACAACTTCGAAAAGCTGCGTAGCACATTGCCAAAGTTTTTGGAAGAAGCCAAAGAAAGTAATGTGCTCGTAGGTGTAGATGCTGATTTAAAATTCAACAAGCCAGAAGTTCGGGTAGAAGTAGATAGACTGAAAGCCAGTGAGCTGGGCGTAAGTGTGGCCGATGTGTCTGAAACATTGCAACTGGCTTTAACCAATCGTCGATTGGGTTATTTCATTATGAATGGAAAGCAATATCAGGTAATTGGCCAGGTTGACCGTGGCGACCGTGATGATCCATCTGATTTGAAGCAATATTTTGTTCGCAACAACCGAGGCCAAATGATTACGCTGGATAACCTCGTGACCATTCAGGAAGAAACAACGCCGCCGAGTATTTACCACTACAACCGTTACAAATCAGCTACTATATCTGCTGGTTTGGCCGAAGGAAAAACCATTGGTGATGGTATAAAAGTGATGAATGATTTGAAGGCCAAACTGCTGGATGATTCATTTGAAACTTCCCTCACAGGCACCAGCCGCGACTTTGCAGAAAGCCAGGGTAACACGAACTTTGCATTGATGCTGGCATTGGTACTTATCTTCCTGGTACTGGCTGCTCAATTCGAAAGCTTCATCGATCCGTTCATTATCATGGTAACGGTACCGCTGGCATTGGCGGGTGGCTTGCTCAGCTTGTATCTCTTCGATCAAACTATCAACATCTTCTCGCAAATTGGTATGATTATGTTGATTGGTTTGGTAACCAAAAACGGTATTCTAATTGTAGAGTTTGCCAACCAACAACAAGAAAAAGGATTGAAGAAATATGATGCGGCTATTGAAGCAGCAACGCAACGGTTGCGTCCTATCCTCATGACCAGCTTGGCCATGGCGCTTGGCGCATTACCCATTGCATTGTCGTTGGGTGCAGCTGCTACCAGCCGTATTCCGTTGGGTATTGTAATTGTAGGTGGCATCAGCTTTTCGCTGCTGCTCACATTGTTTGTAGTGCCCGCCGTTTATTCTTATTTAAGTACCCGCAAAAAAGGTATTCCTGAAGCCATGATGCAGGATACCAGTTTGCACAGCAAAGATGAATTAGCAAATGCAGAAATGTAATAACCGATATGCCAGACTGTTGATGACTGCGGCCATCTGTTGCAGCATGATGTGGTCAGCAACTGCACAAAATGTGCTCACGTTGAATGATGCTATTCAGCAGGCGTTATCAAAAAACTTTGACCTGCAAATAGCCCGCAATGATGAGGATGTAGCAACCCTGCTGAACAACTGGAGCAATGCCGGCCGACTGCCTACTGTGTCTGCTGCTGCAGGATACAATTTCAGCAACAACAACCTGGATCAACGCTTATCGAATGGCACGAATATCAAACGGAATGGTGCCAGCTTCCAAAGCGAAAATGCTTCGGTAGTAGCACAGTGGCGTGTGTTCAATGGATTCAGAGTAGTGGCTGCAAAAAGCCGCTTAGATGAACAGCAAAAAATTGCCAACCTCAATGTGCGGCAACAGGCAAATGTGCTGGTGTATAATGTAATCAGCTCCTACATCAATCTGTTGCGTTTTCAGGCACAGCAAAAAGCCAATCAGGAAACATTACTGTTGTTTGAAGAACGTATGAAGCTGGCAGAAAACCGCTTCAACATTGGCGTTGCCGGTAAAAGCGATTACCTGCAAGCGGCTGCAGATTACAATGCGGCAAAAACCAACATCATGACCATCGAGAATAATATTGAGCAAGAAAAAGTCCGGCTCAATAATATTCTTTCCCGCAATCCTTCAGAAGCATTTACTACATCAGATGCTTCTATGACAGATGTATCATTTGATGACCGTGACAAAATTTTGGCAGCCATTGACACACTCAATCCATCTATGTTGATGGCACGTTCGCAACTGGCGGTGTTGTATCAACAACAACGAGAGATTAATGCCAACCGTTTGCCTACAGTTACATTAAATGCAGGTGCTGGTTTAAACAACTCAGTAAACAGTGCAGGCTTTACATTGCGCAATACAACCTATGGCCCGAATGCCGGTATCCAACTGGCCATCCCTATTTTTCAAGGTGGTGTGGTCAAGCAAAATCTGAAAGTGAATGCTGTACAGCAAAAGAGTCAGCAAGTACAAATTGAAAGCCTGCGCAACGATTTGATGACGGCATTGGCCGCAGCATACAACAATTACAAGAACGCCAAGAAACTCTACGATTTGGAATTACAAACGTTAGAAGTGATAAAGGAAAACAACGTGATTGCTATGGAGCGTTTTCGCAAGGCCAGCATTACGTCTGTTGAATTGCGACAAACGCAAATCAATCTTATCGAATCGCAAACCCGCATGATTAATGCCCGCTACCAAATGAAACAGGCCGAAGCTGATGTAATGCTGGTGATGGGCAAACTGGTAGAATAAGTTTTGTGTGTTTGCTGTGTCATTCATTTTCTTTGCAGCAAAACAACCACTATGCAACAACCACTGGTAGGTATCATTATGGGTAGCGACAGCGACCTTCCCATTATGCAGGAAGCAGCCAATGTGCTGCAATCTTTCGGCATAGCTTATGAACTAACAGTGGTGTCGGCACACCGCACTCCTACCCGTATGATGCAGTATGCACAATCGGCCCGCAGTCGTGGTTTGAAAGTGATTATTGCCGGTGCAGGTGGTGCTGCACATTTACCAGGCATGGTGGCTTCGCTTACACCTTTGCCTGTCATTGGTGTTCCGGTTAAATCTTCTAACTCAATTGATGGCTGGGATTCTATTCTTTCTATTTTGCAAATGCCCAATGGTATACCTGTAGCAACGGTTGCATTGAATGCTGCAAAAAACGCAGGTATACTTGCTGCCTCAATTATCGGTAGCTTTAATGCAGCAATTGGCGATAAAGTTGAAGTATACAAACACGATATGGAAACTGCGGTACTGGGTAAAGTGGAACACCTGCGTCAGCAAGGTCATCCTAATGGTTTTGACCAGTAGCACAGTGTGGGCACAGCCGAAACTAAGTGTACAAAAAATCACTGTTCTCCCCTATTTCCACAGTATTTCTGCGCTGGAATATCATGATAAAACCATCATGGCCATTGGCAATGATGCTACTCGTATTTTACTCTTAAGCGAAGATCATTCCATATTAGATAGCATTGCGCTTTTCGACTATCTTAACAAACCACAAGAAAAAAACACCAACTCTAATGGTATAAGAGCTACAGCGGTAGTTACTGTTGCCAATACACCAACATTACTCATCATGGGTTCAGGCGAAAACAGGATGGATAAAAGTGACATCTGGTTGTTTCCACTGAAAGGAAAATCATACAGTGAATTGTATACCCCTGCCATCAACATTCCTGATTTTTACAAGCGGATGAGGCGCTTAGGCATTACACAAATAAACATAGATGGCGCCGCTGAAATTAAAGACCATATTTTACTGGCTAATGCAGCTACAGCAGCAAACAGTAACAATCATTTTGTGCTGACTGAATTTGACTTTTGGACAAAAGGTGCAACGGCTGATCTGCGCATCATCAAACTGAACTCCGATGTAAAGCAGCCCATTCGGGTATCTGGTTTGGAGTATGATGCTGCAGAAGATTTGTTGTTGTTTTCTGCATCTTCTATCCCAACTTCCTCAAATGAATCTGTAGAAAGTTATATCGGATTGATTGAAAACATTTCGTCCAAACTAAAGCAACCCAGTATCCGGCCAGACTATTTACTGCCTATATACGATATTATGCCAGACATGAAGGGCAAACAACTGCAATCCATTTGCCTGGGCAAACAAAAAAACAGCGGCGAAACTATCATTCACGTGTGTGGTATTGATGCTAACAATCGCTGCTATGTGTACCGGTTTGGTATGCGCCGATAAATCACAAACGAACAATGGTAAACGTTGTATTCAGTACTGGTGATGCATCGTATACATCTTTGAGAAAAGAAGGTCCGTACTGAGCTAAAAAAGGCATGGCATTTTCAATTCGTTCCTGCAAATTATCCGTGGGAAATAATTCCTTTTTCAATCGAATGAGCTGCACTCCTTGCTCCCCCAATTTTCTGCGGGCAGCACTTTTTATTTTTTTGTGCAACCCACGAAGCCCTTTGATAGCTGCGGTATGCAAGGCTGCAACATGTGGTTGAAGTGTCACATCAATCTTACCTGCTACATGCTGCCAGTGTTCATATTGCTCCTGCAGTTTTTGCTCTTCAGCGGCCACATCAAAATCGTTCAATTGACCATCTCGTACTGCTAGCAAATCTTGCTGCGATTGCAAAGGCAAAAACATTTCAGTATCGCTCAAAGCTAACTTTTGTTGCAAGCCTTGCTGCTTTTCATTGAGCAGTAGCAATGAATTGCGCAAGAGCAACACAGGATATGGTACACCTGCTTTTGCAAACACTTCTTTCAACTCCAGCCAATAAGCCAACTCACCACCGCCGCCAATAAATACGATATTTGGCAAAAGCGTTTCTTGCAATACACCCCGTAAAATCACATTGGGACTAAAGCATTCAGGATGACTTTCTGTGAGTGATATTATTTCGGCTTCCGTCCAACGTAAGCCAAGTGATTCAACAATAAAATCATCACCTACTTTTTCAATACGTTCACGTGCACCCGATGCATCGAGGTAAAACATATTGATGGGGCGGCCCTTCACTTGCAATTTATAGTGCTGCTCCAACAAGCTACTGGTAGCTTCCACAGCAGGCTGCGAAAAACCACCTTTCAACTCTTGCTGTATAACGGGCACAAATTGACGTTTGAATGCCGCATTATCTGGCACTACCACCAGTAATCCATAGTCAGCAAAAAGTGAATTGACCAAGTGTAACGTAGCTTCCTGAATAGTAGGCTTGCTGTAAGCATCCTTCAATAAATTGACCATGTACTGGCCATGTGGCAAATGTAAAAACTGGCCAGCCAACTTATGTATCAGTGGGTCAATATCTTTTGATTTCATTCTGCCTACTGCACCTGTTTGGGTGGTTGGCCAGGTTCGTTTTTCACCATCAATATAAAAATGGCCTAACTCATCCAGGTCTGCATCTTCGCTACCCATATAAAATACGGGCACAAAGAATTGATCAGGAAAATCTGATTGCAATGAATCAGCCAGTTTAATGGCATGAATAATTTTGTACAAAAAATAAAGTGGACCTGTAAATAAGTTGGGCTGATGCGCCGTGGTGATAGTGAAGCAATTATCTGCTAAAAGAATTTCAAGGTTCGCTTCTTGCTTTTTTGTTAGTGTAAAGCCTTCGTATTGCTGCCGCAATGTGGCTACCAGCAATTGCCTGTCTACAGCATGTTTTGCTTTTTGGGCAATAGCGTTTTTGATGCCATCCAACGTTGGAGCATGCTCATAAAATGGCCGGAGTGTTTCGGCACCATTTATGTAGTCATTTACCAACTTAGAAAAAGCCAGTGTATCGGAATAAGCAACCGTTGAAAAATTCTTCATACAAATGAGTTCGTTGTGCAGCACAGTTATTCAGCAATTACTCCTTCCAAATCGTAGTCGTATGCTTTGGTAATAGTGACGGGATAGAACTGACCAATTTCCAGCTTTTTAGCTGATTGAATCACCACTTCATTGTCAACTTCTACGCTATCAAATTCTGTTCTGCCCAGGTAGCGGCCAGCTTCTTTTTTGTCAATCAGTACTTTCAGTGTTTGGCCTACTTTCTCCTGATTTTTTTCGTAGCTGATTTCTTGCTGTACTTCCATTATTTCCTGAGCACGGGCTTGTTTTTCATCAGCAGGTACATCATCCACTACATCGTATGCGCTGGTGCCTTCTTCGTGGCTGTAAGTAAAAATTCCCACTCTGTCGAAACGCATTTTTTCCAAGAAGGTTTTCAATTCTTCCACATCGTCCCTTGTTTCACCAGGATATCCGGCTATCAGCGTAGTACGGAGGCAAATATTGGGTAGCTTTTGCCGTATGGCGCCTACCAGGTCTTCCATTTCTTCGCGGGTAATCTGCCGCTTCATGGCTTTCAGCATGCTGTTGCTGGCATGTTGCAAAGGCATATCGAGGTAGTTGCAAATATTTGGACGGTCCTTAATGGCATCAATTATTTCCAGTGGAAATTTTGAAGGGTATGCATAGTGCAAACGAATCCATTCAAGGCCTTGCACGTCGGCCAATTTATGCATCAGATCGGGCAGTGTTCTTTTTTTATAAATGTCCAGGCCATAGTATGTCAGTTCCTGAGCTATCAGCATTACTTCCTTTACACCTTTTTGCACCAGCGATTTGGCTTCGTCTACCAACTGGTCCATGGATTTGCTCACATGGCCGCCACGCATCAGCGGGATGGCACAAAAGGAGCAGGTTCGGTTACAACCTTCACTTATTTTCATGTAGGCATAATGCTTCGGCGTACTTAGCATTCGTTCGCCCAACAATTCAGTTTTGTAATCGGCATTGAATTGCTTCAACATCAGGGGTAATTCCATGGTGCCAAACCAGGCATCCACTTCTGGTATTTCGGCTTCTAGCTGGTTGCGGTAGCGTTCACTCAGGCAACCGGTTACATACACCTTGTCGAGCTTGCCTTTTTTCTTTAGCTCTACCTGATCGAGAATGGTATTGACGCTTTCCTCCTTGGCCTTATCAATAAAACCACAGGTATTTACTACCACAATGTTGTGGTCCAGTTTACCCGATTCATGCACCACTTTTATGTCATTCGCCTTGAGCTGCCCGCCGAGGGTTTCGCTATCAACCAGGTTTTTACTACACCCCAGAGTAATGATATTCACTTTATCCCGGGTAAGACTTTTTGCTTTCATGGCGGCAAAGGTAGGTGTGGCCTATTTTCTTTCGGGCAAAGAGTTGGTTTTTAGCAAAACCTGATGAATTCCATCCGTATCGTGTTATTTGTATGTAAACCAGTCTTCTGAGTATGAGAAATGATTGTGATTTGGTGTATCTCCCATATTTTCGTTGCCATAGATCGTTCACCTAACCCGCTTTAAACTTCTTGTTTTATGCTGTTTCCATGGGAAATATTGCTACACCAAACACTAATGGTTGTTCTATTAGTTTTTTCCGCCATCATTTCCATTGTTATCAACAAAGCAGATTTATCTGGCAAAAAGAAGTACACCCTGTTTAAGTTCATTCGGGCTTTTACGCTTTTTTTTATGTTGCCCACAACTTTATTCTTAATGGCAGCCAATGTTTGGGGTATAGCTCAGCTTGATTTTATTACGGTGGAAAAAGCAGCTTACCGTGGCATTATTGCCATTACCGGGCTAACTACTATGCTTATAGCTGCATTCAGCATTATTCCTCAAACCCAGGAAGGCATGAAGGAAGTT
This sequence comes from Bacteroidota bacterium, assembly GCA_020161435.1. Classification (GTDB taxonomy): domain Bacteria; phylum Bacteroidota; class Bacteroidia; order Chitinophagales; family Chitinophagaceae; genus Phnomibacter. The sequence continues at coordinate 123,213 of JAIUNV010000002.1, forward strand.
CGCCGCAAATCCATTACAGCCTCCAAATACCAAAAGATTTTTCAAAAACTCAGGGCTAATTTCATTACCATAATGCTCACGATTGCAGTTGGCTTTTGGATAATGTACTTATTCAGATAATTAAAATACTTCACATAAAAAAGAGAGCTTACATTATGTGTAAGCTCTCTTTTTATGTATTTGATGTGCATTGTTTACTGCAAACTCAGCAAGGCATTTTTAATGCGTGTAAAACCTTTCTGAATGTCTTCGCGGCTGGCTGCGTAGCTAATACGAATGCAGTTCGGTTCGCCAAAAGCACCGCCGGTAACCGTGCTTACATGGGCGGTTTCCAGTAGATACATACACAGTTCATCAGCGTTTGCAATCACGGTATCCCCTGCTTTTTTGCCAAAATAATAGCTCACATCGGGGAACACGTAAAAAGCACCTGCAGGTTCATCAATTCGGATGTTGGGGATATCGGCCAACAAACCCATCACCATTTGGCGGCGGGCACTAAATTCTTTTACCATTTCGGCAGTAGGTTGCATATCGCCAAGCAAGGCAGCTACGGCACCCTGCTGTGTAACCGCATTGGCACCGCTGGTAAACTGGCCCTGTAGTTTGTCGCAGGCTTTTACCAAATCTACATTGGAGCATGCAATATAACCCAGGCGGTAGCCTGTCATGGCATAGCCCTTGCTCAAACCATTTACAATAATCACCCTGTCTTTGATGGAAGCAAACTGCGCAATGGATTCATGCTTACCCACGTAGTTGGTGTATTCATAAATTTCATCACTCATAATCCAGATGTCCGGGTGCTTTTCAAATACCTCGGCCAAACCTGCCAGCTCCTCTTTTGAATACACGGTGCCTGTAGGATTATTGGGCGATGAAAACATGAAGAGCTTGGTTTTGGGTGTAATGGCCGCTGCTAACTGAGCCGGAGAAATTTTGAATTTCGATTCGAGAGAAGTGCGCACCAAAATTGGATTGGCACCGGCCAATCGCACAACTTCTGAATAGCTAACCCAATATGGTGTTGGTACAATCACATCATCCCCTTCTTCCACAGTAGCCATTACTAAATTAGCGATACTTTGCTTGGCACCGGTAGACACCAACGTATGCTCTGGCAGGTAATCGAGGTTGTTGTCCCTTTTCAGTTTGGTGCAAATAGCCTGGCGCAGTTCGGGATAGCCGGCTACCGGAGGATAATGTGAGTAGTTGTTGTTGACAGCATCTACCAGAGCCTTTTTAATATGGTCGGGCGTATCAAAATCTGGTTCGCCCAAACTCAAACCCACCACATCGTGGCCCTGTGCACGGAGTTCACGGGCTAGTTTGGCCATTTTCAGCGTTTCCGGTTCGTTGAACTTTTGAAGACGTGTAGCTAATTTCATTGTATTGATAAATAGAGGTGTTATAAACGGCGCAAATGTAATTCAATCAACCAAGCAGGCTAATGCCATTTTTCTAAACATTTACGCTGCCTAACCCAAGTTTATTTTAGAAACAAGCTACATTATTGAATAAAAAATAACGAAGACCTATGCGGTGCCGTTAAGGTTTCATTACCGGAGCTTTACGCAGTCTACCGGCCGCAGTAAAATATTTTTTCCAGTAAGCCTCTTGCAAACTACTCACTATTACGCCTTTGCTGGTGCTGGCCTGAAAAAACAATTGATCCCATAGGTAAATGCCTGCGTGGCCGGGCTTGCTGGTGCCAATGGTAAAAAAGACAAGGTCGCCTTCCTGCAAAGAATCAACAGGAATAATACTGGATTGGGCAAATAAATCGGCCGTAGTACGTGGCGTTACTAATTGGTAAGCTTCTTTATACAATTGATGAATAAGTCCACTGCAGTCTATGCCATTAGAGGTATTGCCACCAAAGCGGTACGGTGTGCCTTTCCATTTTTCCATAGTGTTTACTAAACTGGTATTGGCAGATGCTGGTACCGGAATACCCAACACCGGATGCACAGCAGTCACAGGCTTGGACGGTGTTACTACCGGCGAAACGGGTGTAGCTTGTTGCTTCCGGGCGGCACAGCTACTCAATAGTATTACTGATACTACGGCCACCAAGTAATATGAAAACATAACTTTCATACTGCAACACTACAACGGCAAGCCGGCTAGCTCCCACAAAGAATGCTCCCAAACCTTGCCTGCCTGTGGAAATCTGAAACAGTTCTCAGTTGTAGCACAGAGTGGCAGCAAATAAAATAGTGGTCACCTTGGTTGTTTACTCTATTTTCCCACCTGTGTGCAAAAGCCAATTACATGCCATCAATTCCCCTATTTTTGCCACCCATTTAAAATCTGGTTAATTCTGTTCGTATGCAAATGAAAGGTTTGGTGCGTGTTTTTGCCGCACTCATGGTCATCTTTAGCTTGTACCAGTTGTCTTTCACCTGGTTTGTAGGCAGCCATGAAAAGAAGATGAAGGAGAAGGCCGAAAAGCAGGTAAAGGCAGTAATGCCAACCGCTGCCGCCAAATATCCGGGCAATAAAGAATTGCAGGCTCTGTATCAGGATTCGCTTGATGCCGCCGTGCAAACCCGCTACCAGCGACTGCTGGACAGCACCAGCCAGCAAAAAATTACCTGGTGGGGTTTCAACTATAAAGATGCCAAAGACCAGGAAGCCAAGCTGGGTCTTGATTTGCAGGGCGGTATGAACGTAACGCTGGAAGTAGGTATGGCCGACTTTTTGCGTTCAAAAGCCAGCTATACTGCCGATAAAAACTTCAATGAAGCCCTCAACAAAGCGGTAGCTCAAAAAGCCACCACTGGTCTCGACCTCATTGACCTGTTTGTGCAGCAATACAAAGCAATTGCCCCCAACAATAAGCTGGCCCCCATTTTCATTGCCAACAGCAATAAAATGCTGAACCTCGAAAGCAGTGATGCAGCAGTGGTGGCATACCTGCGGAATGAATCGGATGTGGCTTTTGAAAACACGTTCAAAATTCTGCAAACACGTATCGACCGTTTTGGTGTAGCGTCTCCTACCATTAACCCCGATAAGGTTAAGAAGATTATTACTGTAGAACTGGCCGGAGTTACCGATAAAGAAAGAGTTCGTCGCTACCTGCAAAGCTCTGCCAACCTGCAGTTTTTTGAAGTGTACAATATCAGCGAACTCGGCCAGAGCTTCCAAACAGGCGAACAACTGCTGGCCAGTGTGCTGAACAGTGCCGCCGGCGACAGTGCCACCCGTGCACAAGCTGATTCTGCAATGCTAAAGGACACCACAGCAGCAGGTATGGCGAAGCGTTTCCCAATTACCAGCGTTATGCAGGTAATTCAACCTCAGCAAGACCCAAGCGGTAAAGTGGTTTATCCTGGCCCTATTGCCTATGTGCAAACAAAAGATACTGGCATGTTGGGTGAAAGATTGCGCCATCCGGCGTTTTTAAGCCAGTTTCCTACAACCATCAAGTTTGTGTATGGCTACGCCGGTGGCGAAAATGAAAAGAACAATGGAGTGCTGGCTTTATATGCACTGAAAACTGTAGACGGTAGCCGTGCCAAACTGGAAGGCGAACACGTAAGTGATGCCCGCCAGGATTACGACGAACGTGGCAAAGTGGCTATTAAAATGGAAATGGACAAAGTGGGTACAGGCATCTGGGCCCGCATGACTGAGCAAAACGTAGGTAAGGCTATTGCCGTTGTACTCGATGATTTTGTTCAAACAGCTCCAACAGTAAACACTCCAATTCCTAACGGTAGCTCAGAAATTACCGGCGGATACGAAATCAAAGAAGCACAGGATATTGCTGAAATGCTGAAGAGTGGTAAACTGCCTGCTCCTGCTAAAATTGTAGCAGAACAAGTAGTTGGTGCAACCCTCGGCCAGGATGCGGTTAATGGCGGTTCACTGGCATTCCTCATCAGCTTTGGTGTCATCTTTGTTTTCATGCTGTTGTACTACAACAACAGTGGCTGGATCGCCAACGTATCACTTATTCTGAACCTGCTGTTTACCATTGCCATTCTTACCGCCATGGGAGCCACATTTACCGCTGCCGGTATTGCGGGCTTGGTGCTTACCATTGGTATGGCAGTAGATACTAACGTAATTATTTTTGAACGTATCAAAGATGAATTGTCGTGGGGCCGGAGCTATCAAACCGCTGTTACCAATGGCTATCGCCGTTCACTTTCTCCGGTACTCGATGCTCACGTAACTACATTTATGACTGCTGCCATCCTCTACTATTTTGGTTTAGGTCCGGTGCGTGGTTTTGCGTATGTACAAATGTGGGGTATTGTACTCAACCTTTTCTGTGGCATCCTCATTAGCCGCACCATTACAGATTGGTTTACCACTAAGCAGCAGCATCTGGAATATTTTACCACCATTGGCAGAAAGGTTTTCCAACATGCTAAATACAAGTTCATTGAGTTTAGAAAAACCGCTTACGCTATTTCAATTGTCGTAGCATCATTGGGTATTGGTGCCCTTATTTACGGTTTCGACTATGGTGTTGAATTCAAAGGTGGCCGTAGCTATACCATTCATTTCGACCAGAAAGTTGATAATGATGAGGTACGTGAAGAGCTGCAAAAAGTGTTTGGTGAATATCCAATTGTAAAAACATTAGGTGGCAATAATCAACTAAACATTACCACTGCTTACAAAATTGAAGAAGTAGGCGCCAATGTTGACAGCACAGTTGAACGTACACTGTTCACTGGATTGGCTAAGTTTCTGCCAAAAGATGCCAGCTTCGAAAGCTTTGAGCAAACGTATAAGGTAGGCTCACAAACTGTATTGCCAACCATTTCTGAAGACCTGAAGCGTGGTGCAATTTTGGCAACTGTATTTTCATTGCTGATCATTATGGGCTACATATTCATCCGCTTCCGCGACTGGAGATATAGTTTGGGAACCATAGTAGCGTTGATGCACGACGTATTGGTAACCTTGGCAGTATTTAGCTTCCTGCGTCACATTGTACCATTCTCGCTGGAAATAGATCAGCACTTTATTGCGGCTATCCTTACGGTTATTGGTTTCTCAATGAACGATACCATTATCGTATTCGACCGTATCCGTGAAAATAGCCAGAACATGCATGCGTCAGACAATGGCACTATCATCAACAAATCTATCAATGATACGTTGAGCCGTACCATCATGACTTCACTTACCGTGTTCCTCACCATCCTCATCTTGTTTATTGTAGGTGGCGAAGTAACCCGTGGTTTTGCTTTTGCAATGCTGATTGGTGTAATTACCGGTACGTACTCATCCATCTTCGTAGCAGCCCCCATTTTGGTTGACTTTGCAAAGGGTCGTCCATTGGGAAAAACTGACGCTCCGGTTAAAGCAAAGCCTGCGGCTAAATAATTTTGTCGATTGCTTGTGATTGTACCTAAACCACTCCTTCGGGAGTGGTTTTTTTTATTACAAAAGAAAACGTAACGAGAGTTGAAATAAGCAGATAAATCAAGGGAACTCCCTAACTTGCCAGCACTATAAAAAACTGCATGTATGCCTTATAAAATTATTGACATAGAGGGGATTGGAGAAACCTACGGAGCACGGCTAAACAAAGAAGGAATCATGACCACAACAGACTTGCTAAAAGTAGGTGGTACCAAACAAGGCCGGGCTAAAATCGCTACCGCTACACACCTGCCCGAAAGCTTGATTTTAACTTGGGTAAACCATGCTGATTTGATGCGCATAAAAGGTATTGCGGGACAAATAAGCGAACTACTGGAAGCTGCCGGTGTAGACACTGTAATGGAACTGAAGGGTCGCAACGCTGCAAACCTTCACGAGAAACTGATGGCTGTAAACGAAGAGTTTGGCTTATCCGGAAAAGTACCATCGGTACATGAACTGGAAAACATGATAGCTGAAGCCAAAACGATGTCGCCTGCTGTTGAGCATTGATAAAGTGTGCAACTTCAAACAACCATAAATACGGGTCAATGAATCATCACTGGCCCGTATTGCTGATGAGCAAATGAGCTCCGCTTTGTGTAGTTACTTGTTGCTGGTTGCTGTTCAAACTTCTGCACCATGCAAGACCAGCAATGGTAACAGCATGCTGCAACACAATATCATCTTCATACGTTGGCACTCTTCCCACATTCCAGGTAGAGGGATCATTCCATGCACCTGATTTTACAGTGGTAATACTGGGGTAAAAACTTAGTACAAAGGTACCTAAAGCGGCACTGGTATGCTTCGGTGGCATGGGTGTAATACCCAATGTTGGCGCCACTTCTGTCAACTTCATCGGCAGTTTAAAACTTGCCCCATTGTAAAGCCCCTTACTCAGTGGTACATACAAAGAACGCTGTACATCGTACAATGAAAACTGCATACCATTGTGCTCGTTGAAATTGTAGTTAATGAGCATAGAATCTAACTGCGCATAATTCGCGACGGTGATGTAATAAGTGTTTCGTTGATACTTATTACGCCTTACAAAAGCATTCTGCTCAGTGAAAGGTCCGTTTACAAAACTGCTGTGCTGATCTATATTAAAACTGTCTTTCCATTTAGTGAAAGTAAGATCTGAAAATGGCGTATTGTAAGAAGGATCATTGGTGCGATACGTATTGCTATCCCAGTTACTGAAGGGGTTGGCACCAGCTGCCATTTCAATTACATTGCTTACACCATCATTATTTGCTTTATAGCTGTATAAATAGTTATGTTTAAAAACGCCACTGTCCCATTGGTGTACTTTTAATGGCAAGGGGTCGCCGTAAAGATGGTTACGCTGAAACGATACGAAACTGTCACTCAATAATTCGTCTTGATAGCCAAGCTCGGTATTTTCTCTAAAGTCCCAGTAATTCCAATATTGAGGCAAAATATTGTCGGCTGTATCCCGAAATAAGACATTGTCGTGAATGTACAAATCGCTTACTCTGGTAACGCCGGGCGTAGCATTGGTTCTGCCACTGGTTTCTGCACCAGCAACAAAATTTTTCCTTCTGGCCTGCGTTGGTCGGGTTAAAGCTCCTGAATTGAAAATGGTGGTACTGTCAATAATCAACCCCTTCAGCTTATTGGCAGTGGCAGAAGAATAAAATTGAATGCCTGTACTAAAACCATTAAATAAAAAACTATTCCGTACAGCCTTGGGTTTGGCAGCATCTCCGTTTTGCGTATAAATGCCCGGACCGTGGCCGCGGTCTAACGCAGAAAAGCCATTGTTGTAGATGAAACAACCATAAATCTCTGCATCCAGAGCGGTACTCCAATAGCCCACACCAACACCGGGTTGGTCATGAATTTTGCAATTAATGATTCGTGTACTGTTGCCATAAATTTCCATACCAATGCTTTGGTGTAAATCTGTGGCTGTATTGATGCCGCTGGCATTACTAATGCGGGTGGGCGATGAATTTTCAATTTCAATGCCAACCAGCCAAACATAGTTCCCTAATACTTCCAGTGTTTTTACATTGTTATTCAAACCCGTATAACTATCTAACACAACCCGTTCTCCGGGATAAGCCTGATATACCAACGGTTTTGATACTGTGCCATCAGCATCCAATATGTAAGTACCGCTGTATTTTCCGCCTCTAATCCAAACAGTATCGCCTCCGGTAAGTCTTGATGCAGGCATTCGAAACGCGGTGTCTAATGCCCATGGCTGTGTAAACGTACCGGGATTAGTAGGATGTCCATTGACCGCTACAAAAAACTGCCTGCCGCTGGCGGGTACCAGCAATGCATTACCAAATAACAACACGAAAACAACTATGGAAATATTCAATAACCGCATACATCAATTTTCGATTCAGGAATATACGGTTCAGGGCTTCGGGTATGAAGGTAAATACTATTGATTGCTTTTAAGTAATGCTGTTGAATTAATTAACAGCATTCGAAAGGCTAGCTTTTTCAAATGTGTATTCAACAAATAAATCCATCGGAAAATGCAATGCCTGAAACGCTTAATTTTCATAAAGATTGACCCATTTAAACATGCATTCCATATTCAAATATTTGAGTCTTCTCTCCTGTTCTTTGCTGCTCATGGGCCACTTGGCTATTGCGCAATTGCATACACAAACGGCAGTGCTTGTTATTGGCGGTGGTACCGGCGGCACCGCGGCTGCCATTCAATCAGCAAGGTTGAAAGCCCCTACATTGCTCATAGAACCATCGCCTTGGCTGGGGGGGATGATTTCCGCAGCGGGTGTTTCCTGTACCGATGGCAATCATCAATTGCCATCCGGCATTTGGCAGGAATTTCGGCAGCAGCTGTACCAACATTATGGCACTACATCTTTAGCCACAGGCTGGGTAAGTCATACCAATTTCGAACCGCATGTTAGTAATATGGTTTGGCAACAATTGGCCAAAAAAGAAAAATGGCTGACCGTAATGCACGGATGGCAATTTGTGCGATGCAAGATCATAAACCAGCAAGTAACTGGTGCTGTATTTGTGCATACGCAAAGAAAAGACAGCTTGTATGTTGATGCTCAAATAACCATCGACGCCACCGAGCTGGGCGATGTAATGGCCAGCACAGGTGCCCGGTACGATGTGGGCATGGAAGCAGACGCCATTACCCAAGAGCATGTGGGCTTCAAAGAATCTAACGAGATTATTCAAGACCTTACCTATGTGGCCATTTTGAAAGATTATGGTTCCAAAGCGGATTGCACCATTGCCAAACCTGTTGGCTATACGCCAGCAGAATTTGATGCAGCTTGTACCAACTATTATCAAAATTTCAGCCGCCAAAAACCAACCGTTGATGCACTGAAAATGCTCAACTACGGAAAACTGCCCAACGGAAAATACATGATTAACTGGCCGAAAGAAGGCAACGATTATTATGTCAATATTATCAACATGACGCCTGATGAAAGAGAGCAGGCATTGGTGGCAGCCAAACAAACCACCTTGCGTTTTATCTATTTTATACAAACGCAATTGGGCTTCAAAAATCTCGGGCTTGCTGATGATGAATTTCCTACTGCTGATAAGTTGCCATTTTACCCATACCACCGCGAAGGCAGGCGCAGCAAAGGTTTGGTCCGGTTTACACTGCCGGATATTGCACAGCCATTTTCCCAAAAAACTGCTTTGTACAGAACGGGTATCGCCGTTGGAGATTATCCTGTCGATCATCACCACCGCAAAAATGCATTGGCACCACAGCACCTGAGTTTTTACCCTGTCCCCTCTTTCAATGTGCCGCTTGGCGCTTTGATTCCTGAAAAAACACAAGGGTTGATTGTAGCAGAAAAAGCCATTAGTGTGAGCAATGTGGTAAACGGCACAACCCGTTTGCAACCAGTGGTAATGCTCACTGGTCAGGCAGCAGGCGTATTAGCCGCTATGAGTTATTCTCAAATGAAGCAACCTGCAGCAATACAAGTGCGTGACGTACAAGCAACGCTCCTGCGACAGGGCGCTATGATTATGCCTCATCTGGATGTACCACCTACTGACAAGCATTTTATAGCCATTCAAAAAATTGGTGCCACAGGTATATTAAAAGGCAAAGGCATTCCCAAAGGATGGGCCAATGAAACTCGGTTCTATCCCGACAGCATGGCCGCTACTCAAGAAGTAATCAGCGGATTAAAAGCCTATTTCGAAAATGTTCCCAGTTTAAAGAGTACGAACCTGATAATGGCCGATCTCATCAATCTGCTGGCTGCCTTGATGAATACAAACCCTACTAGACTATCGGCGAAAGCAAATCAGTTAATGCCTGATTTAAAACCAAACGAACCACTCTCCAGAAGAACAGTTGCGGTCTTAATCAACGAATTTTTGCAACCCTTTGAGCGTTTCCAAATCGATCATTCCGGTGCATGGATACAACCCGCTGAATGAAATAATTTGGCACACCCCGTGTATAACCATCTGCTACGCAAAACCTTTTCCAAAGAATGGCAGAAGTTTGCCTGTTATGGCAGCAACTCAATACAGTAAATGGTTATTGACGGTAATATTTACCGCTTCATTTTTTGCAGCGAAAACACAGTTGTATTTCGATAAGGAAAAAATCATATCTCCTTACACCATCCAAAACGAGAAGGCTGAAAAAAGAAAACAACGCCTTATTGATCAGGCTAACTCATTGAACACACTCAATATTGACAGCAACGATGGTGAATTAGAATCGGCACTATGGGCTGTAGGCCAGTTTTTGGTACGTACACCGCAAAGCGATGCGGGCGTGGCCCGGCTGATGCAACAATTCGGCCGCTTATCATCGGGCAACCAACGGGCTTTAATGGAACTGGTATATGGCTTGTATCCCAATGAGTTTATTACAGAAGCCAAACGCATTGTACAACAAACGGATCATCCCAAACTGTTTGCACAAACTGCCAGCTACTTATACCGGGCCGATGCAAGCTTGCAAAACTGGTTGTTGCAATTGCTGCCTAAGCGTTTTCCCAATTATAGCAGCCATGATTTATTGATAGCATTGCAACAGCATTTACAAAAAAGCAATGCTGCTACACTACCTGCTTTAGATAGCTTATTTGCCCACCAGCAACTGCACAAATTCAAAGTGGTGTATTCATTTCAGCGCAGCCATCGCAATGCACCCGGAATAGCAGTAGTACAGCAAGCTGATGGTCGCTTTGCTAAAGACGAACAGGGCCAACTGAAATCTTTTGTGCAACTGGCCCGCTCTGCCAGCAACCTGCCTTATTTCATTACCAATGGCAGTACCCCGCAGGGTTTGTATGCCATTACAGGTACTGGCATTTCCAAAAATGTATTCATTGGCCCCACACCCAACCTGCAAATGGTGATGATGCACGAAGTAAATCCACCCACTTTTACGCATTATTTTCCCATTGTGTTTAATGCCCCTCCGGAGAAATTATACCGCAGTTATTTCCCCGCCAACTGGCAGCAATGGAGCGGTTTGATGGAAGCCTACCAAGCGGGCAAAATTGGTCGCAGCGAAATTATTGCACACGGCACCACCATTGATCCGGAATGGTTCAAGGGCCAACCCTACTACCCCATTTCACCCACACTTGGTTGCCTTTGTGGTAGAGAAATCTGGGATCCGAAAACAGGTAAAATCAGCAATAGTGACCAATTGAACCTGGTGAATACTTTTATTGAAACACCGGGTACAAAAGGCTATCTCATTGTGATCAATTTGGATGACAAACCAGGCCCGGTCACACCCGAAGAAATTGCGCCTATCATTGAGCGATTTGAAAAAACGATACAGCAATAGTGCCTAACAAGAACGCCACCCGTACTCAGGTGGCGTTCTTTATCTGCTTCGAAAAAAAATTAAACTGCAAAGCTGGTACCACAGCCACAGGTAGAGCTGGCATTGGGATTATTGAAAGTGAAGCCGCGGCTGTTCAATCCACCTTCCCAGTGAATTTCCATGCCATAGAGATAAATTTCATGCGAAGGATTGATCAAACACGGCAATCCTTCTACATCAAAATGTTTGTCCCCTTCCTTGGGCTCATCAAAATCGAGCACATAGGTCATGCCGCTACAGCCACCACCTTTTACACCTACCCGCAATTGCTTGCCCATGGCCAGTGGCTCTTCCGCCAGCAACCGCTTGAGTTCGGCAATGGCCGAAGCAGTAAACGTAACCGGTAATTGTGCAATCATTTCCATATGAATTTCCTCCGCTGGCAAATTTACGGCTATCTCCATTCCTATATCCACCGACCTTTCTTATGACAGAAACATTTCTGAAATCGGAAGCCGTATTAACATGCTGTTGATGCATACAGCAAAGCAGGTTAGCACTTACCTTAGCACTATGGATTTTACACATTTAGAAGTAACGCTTGCCCTCTTTCTGGTAGTCGTGTTGGCCATTTTCGCCTTTTACTTTTTTCAAACACAGCGCATCATGAAAAAGCTGCGCCAAACGCCACCCCGCAATGCCGAAGCCGACAAGCTTAAAATTGCTGCCTACGAGAGGCTCACACTGTTTGCCGAACGCAACAAGATTGACAATCTGATTAATCGCTTTTACCAGCCCGGTTTGGATACACAAACCATGCGCCAATTGATGTTGCAATCCATCCGTGAAGAGTTTGACCACAACGTAACACAGCAACTCTATGTAAAAGCCCCTATTTGGGATGCCGTGAGCAAAATCAAAGAACAAAACATGTTTATCATTAACCAGGTGGCAGCCATGCTACCCGGAGATGCACCGGCCATGGAGTTCAACAAACAACTGATTCAACTCATTCATCAAAATGAAAATACTACCATGAACAAAGTAGTATTGGAAGCGTTGCAATTTGAAGTGCAGCAACTGATGAACTAAACGATTTGCCATGAGTGATATAAAACCTGTACATACCGACAGTGGTATTCCCATTGATGTACGTTACAATGCTCAATCGAAAAATGCAACGCCAGCATTAGAAGAGCCGGGAGTCTTTCCTTTTACCCGTGGTGTGCAGTCCGACATGTACCGCGGCCGGCTGTGGACCATGCGCCAGTACGCAGGCTTTAGCACCGCTGAAGAAAGCAACAAACGCTATCACTACCTGCTCAACCAAGGTGTAATGGGCCTGAGTGTAGCCTTTGATTTGCCCACACAAATAGGCTACGACAGCGACCATGCTTTGGCCGAAGGTGAAGTAGGAAAAGTTGGTGTTGCTATTGATAGCATTGAAGACATGCAAACACTCTTCAAGGGCATTAATCTGCAGGACGTTAGTACCAGCATGACCATCAATGCAACGGGTTATATATTGCTGAGCTTGTATGTAGCTTTGGCCAAACAGCAAGGTGCAGATTTGAGTAAAATAAGTGGCACCATCCAAAACGATATTCTGAAAGAATATGCGGCACGTGGCACTTACATTTATCCGCCCAAGCCCAGCATGCGCATCATCACCGATATTTTTGAATGGTGTAGCAAAGACCTGCCCAAATGGAATACCATTTCTATCAGTGGTTATCACATTCGTGAAGCAGGCAGCACAGCTGTGCAGGAAATAGCATTTACCTTAAGCAATGGAAAGGCGTATGTAAAAGCCGCTTTGGAAAAAGGCCTCGACATCAATGTATTTGGCAAACGCCTGTCTTTCTTCTTCAATGCACACAACAACTTGTTTGAAGAAGTAGCCAAGTTTAGAGCAGCCCGAAAAATGTGGGCGAAGATTATGAAAGAGTTGGGCGCAACAGACGAAAAGGCCATGATGCTGCGCTTTCATACACAAACAGGTGGCAGTACACTCACAGCTCAGCAACCACTCAACAATATTTCAAGAGTAACCTTGCAAACATTGGCCGCAGTAATGGGTGGCACACAAAGTTTGCATACCAATGGCTATGATGAAGCACTGAGTTTGCCCACTGAAGAAGCCGCCAGAATTGCGCTGCGTACCCAACAAATTGTGGCGTTTGAAAGTGGTGCAGCAGATACTGTAGACCCGTTGGCCGGCAGTTATTTTGTAGAAGCACTCACTGCAGAAGTAGAAGCCAAAGCATGGGAACTGATGGGAAAAATTGATGCGATGGGTGGCAGCGTTACTGCTATTGAAGAAGGATTTATGCAGGATGAAATTGCCCGTAGCGCCTACGAGTATCAACGCAATATTGAAAACGGCAGCAAAATTATTGTGGGCGTCAATAAATTTCAGGTGGCAGAAGAGCAGCACCCGCCGGTGTTTAAAATTGACGACAGTATTCGCCGTATTCAGTCGGAAAAACTGGCGGCACTGAGAGCCGGCCGCAATGCTGCGTTGGCTGCACAAAGCTTTGCCAACATTGAAGCTGCCGCCAAAGATGGCAGCAACCTCATGCCGCATGTCATCAGCGCCGTTGAAAACAAATGCACTCTGGGTGAAATTTCAGATGTGCTGCGCCAAGTGTTTGGCGAATACAAATAAGCATCAACAACCATTTTACAAACCCCGGCAAGCTCCGGGGTTTTCTTTCGCCCATTCACGAAAAAACTACCATAGAATAGCCGACAGTTGCTAAATTGCTAACCGCTCACCGTCATTGCTCCGACACATACTCCATTTTCTTTTTTGTCATTCATTGCCTATGAAACGAATTGTTTATTCCGCCCTCTGTTTACTTTTCGCAGCTACACATACAATGGCACAACTGCCTCAATCATTGGGTGACGATTTAGATGCGTACATCAACAAAGGATTAAGCGACTGGCAACTACCGGGATTGGCATTGGTGATTGTAAAAGACGGACAGGTAGTTAAACTGCAGGGCTACGGAGTAAAAGACATTCAAAGCAAAACACCAGTGGATGCCAACACGCATTTCTTTATTGCCAGCAACAGCAAATTGTTTACAGGTACCGCACTGGCCAATTTGGAACAACAAGGCAAGCTCAACCTCAACGATCCCATCACCAAATACTTTCCCGATTATCAGCTATACGATCCCATCAATACAAAGCTCGTTAGCATTCGGGACATGCTGAGCCACCGTATTGGCACCAAAACTTTTCAGGGCGATTTTACTTTCTGGAACACCACCCTCTCCCGCTCCGACATTATGCAGCGGATGCGACTACTGAAACCATCAGCCGTGTTTCGGCAAGAGTATGGCTATTGCAACAGCTGCTTCATGACGGCAGGTGAAATCATTCCGAAAGTGATAGGCCAAAGCTGGGAGCAATATGTGCAGGATAGCATATTGAACCGGCTGGATATGCGCAACAGTTTTGCGGCTTCCAATGGCATTGAATTGCGCAGCAAAAACATTGCTACGCCATACACCACTTCGTACACGGGCAACCTCAATGTTGTTCCTTATGACAAATGGGATAACCTTGGTCCGGCAGCCAGCATAGTGAGTAATGTACAAGACCTTAGCAAGTGGTTGCTGTTTCAATTAGACAGTGGCCGGCACAACGGACAACGGGTGATGCCATGGAGCACACTGGCCAGAACCCGCAGCATCAATGTAATGACCGGTAGTTTTAAATCATCCGTATATCCCATCAATTTCAGAGGCTATGGCTTGGGCGTATTTGCTGCTGATTACAACGGACACCAATTGTACTGGCACACCGGTGGTGCCGCCGGCATGGTGAGCAATGTGTGCTTTGTGCCCGATTTAAAACTGGGCATTGCCATCCTCACCAACAACGATAACCAAAACTTTTTTGAAGCATTGCGTTACCAACTGCTCGATTATTTTTTGAAAGTACCAGCAGTAGATCGCAGTGCACAAATGCTACCCGGTTTTCAGCAAGACATGAAAGAGCAGCTCTCTGAAATTGCCGCATGGCGCAACCGTGTAAAAGGACAAACGCCAACGCTTTCGCTGGAAAAATACACCGGCACTTATGCCCATGAATTGTACGGAAACATTACTGTTGCCACAAACAACAATAAGCAGTTGACGGTGCGTTTTCAACAGCATCCTGCTATGACGGCAACACTAACTTATATGGACAACAATGAGTGGCTGCTGGAATACAGCAATATTGAGTATGGCATTTTTGCTACCAAATTCGATATCAAAAACAATGCTGTGCAATCCCTGCAAATTCCCGTGAATCCTTTTGTAGAAATGGATGCGTACACGTTTACCAAACAATGAAACAACTAACAACAATAGCTATGAGAAAAACAATGACCGCTTCGCTGTTGGTGCTCAGCACCGCAGCCATGGCACAACCCAATGCGGCCACCATCAATTCGGGTGCTGCTGCATTGCAGCCCAAATTGGTTGAATGGCGCCGCCACTTGCACCAGCATCCGGAGCTGGGCAACCGCGAAGTACAAACAGCTGCCTACATTGCAGCACATTTGAAAGCACTTGGCATAGAAGTGCGGGAAAAAGTGGGCGTTACCGGCGTGGTAGGCATACTGCGTGGCGGCAAGCCCGGCCCGGTAGTAGCACTCCGTGCTGATATGGATGCGCTGCCCGTGAAAGAACGGGTGGACTTACCTTTTAAATCAACTGTAACGGCCGAGTATTTAGGACAAACCGTTCCGGTGATGCATGCCTGCGGACATGACACACATGTGAGCATTTTGATGGGTACAGCACAGTTGCTGGCCAGTATGAAAAAAGATGTACCCGGCACAGTTGTCTTTATTTTTCAACCTGCAGAAGAAGGCCCTCCCGGCAATGAAGAAGGCGGTGCACCACTTATGATTAAAGAAGGTGCCCTCGACAATCCGAAAGTGGATGCCATTTTTGGATTGCACATCAATTCGCAAACGCCCATCGGTCAAATCAAATACAAACCCGAAGGCACCATGGCTAGCAGCGATTGGTTTACCATTAAAGTAAAAGGCAAACAAACGCATGGTTCACAGCCTTGGTCGGGTGTAGATCCTATTATGGTAAGTGCCGCCATTATTGATGGATTGCAAACCATTGTGAGCCGCGAAATGGAACTCACCAAAGCTCCCGTCGTGATTTCTGTTGGTAAAATCAACAGTGGTGTTCGCAGCAACATCATTCCTGAAGAAGCAACGATGGAAGGCACCATCCGTACACTGGAACCCAACATGCAAAAGCAATTGCACGAACGCATGAAGAAACTGGTGACCACCATTGCCGAGGCACATGGCGCTACTGCAGAAATCAACATTGATACCAAAACACTGGTGACGTACAACAATCCGGAGCTTACTGCCATGATGGTACCATCGCTGGTAAAAGCTGCAGGTGAAGGCAATGTAAAACTCACAGAGTGGACCACCGGTGCAGAAGATTTTTCGTATTTCAGCGACAAAGTGCCCGGCATCTTTTTCTTTTTGGGTGGCATGCCTGCCGGCAAAAATCCAAAAGAAGCTGCGCCGCACCACACGCCCGATTTTTACATCGACGACAGCATGCTCGACGTAGGTGTAAAAGCCTTTGCTAACCTGGTGTTTGACTACGCCGCGTTGAAAGCGCCAACAACCAAGAAAAAATAAATCGATACATAGTGAATGTGAAAGCGGTAGCCAATGGTTACCGCTTTTTTTGTCACAATAATCTCCCCTTTTCAATACAAGATTTTTATCATATTTTGATAAAGAGAATTGCTGCTATTTCGTAACCGTAAAACGGAAGCTATGAGCCTCGATATTCATCTGTTGCTCGCCATGGGTGCATCTTATCACAAAATGCAAAAAGGCGAAATCATTTTTCATGAAGGCGGGTATTGTTACTACTACCATCAGTTGGTGAGTGGCAGCGTACGCTGGGTGAATATTGATGAATACGGACAAGAGCATGTACAATCCATCATTGAACCGGGTGAGTGTTTTGGCGAATTACCCTTGTTTGATGACCGGCCTTATGCGGCATCGGCCATTGCAGGAGAAGACTGCCTGATACTGCGCTTACGCAAAGATGTATTTCGCAAACTCATGAAAGAGGACCATGAATTACATCTGGAAATGAACCGCATTTTGGTAGAAAGAATTCGTTTCAAATTTTTGATGCAGTACTCCATTACCCGCCATACACCCGAAGATCGCATCCGCATTTTGCTGGAATATTGTTTGAAGGAAAAACGCCACATTTGTCCGCACAGTTTTCAACTCAAACTGACCCGCCAGCAAATAGCCGACCTTGCTGGGTTAAGGGTTGAAACAGTCATCCGGGCCATTCGCAAAATGCATGAAGAAGGTTTGCTGCTGATTGAGAACCGAAAGATTTTCATTCCGGATTTGCCGCCCCACCACGGCTATCTGAATTAAAAAAGAAGTTGCCGACTTTCTGCCAACGGCTTACAGCCATGAAGCTTTGGGCCTTACATTTACGGCCTTCAATCAATCACATCACATGGCAGAGAAAAAGTCGGCCGCCATTGGCTTCATTTTCATAACACTACTCATCGACATTACCGGCTGGGGATTAATTATTCCGGTTCTACCCCAGTTGATCAAAGACCTGACCGGTGGCGATGTATCTTCTGCTGCAAAATGGGCAGGCTGGTTGGGGTTTTCTTATGCCATCACCCAGTTTGTTTTTTCGCCCATCATTGGTAACCTGAGCGATAAAGTTGGCCGCCGACCTGTGTTGTTGTTCAGCTTGTTCGGCTTTGGTATCGACTATATTTTATTGGCCCTCGCCCCCAGCATGGCATGGTTGTTTGCAGGGCGCATTATAGCAGGTATTACCGGAAGTAGCATCACCACAGCCTCAGCTTACATTGCCGATATCAGTACCACAGAAACCCGGGCCAAAAACTTTGGTATGATTGGCGCTGCATTTGGTGTCGGTTTTATTCTCGGACCGGTACTCGGTGGTTTGCTCGGTCAGTTTGGTGCCCGTGTACCCTTTTGGACAGCCGCAACGCTATGCCTGCTCAACTGGTTGTATGGTTATTTTGTATTGCCCGAATCGTTAGGCAAAGAACATCGTCGGGCATTCAGTTGGTCGAGTGCCATTCCGTTTAAATCGCTGTTGAATCTGCGCAAATACCCAAGCATTACAGCACTCATATTTTCATTGACGTTGGTATACATTGCCGGCCATGCGGTACAAAGCAACTGGAGCTTTTATGGCATTGAACGTTTCAACTGGAACGAAAAAATGATTGGCATTTCTCTGGGCGTCATTGGCTTATTGGTAGGTGCTGTACAAGGTGGTTTGGTTCGGGTCATCAACCCCAAAATTGGCAATGAAAAAAGCGTTTACCTCGGGTTGTTGTTGTACACCCTTGGCATGGTGTTGTTTGGCTTAGCCACCGAAACCTGGATGATGTTTTTGTTTCTCATTCCCTATTGCTTGGGAGGTATTTGCGGCCCTGCTTTGCAAGCCATCATCAGCGGACAAGTACCGCCCAACCAGCAAGGCGAATTGCAAGGAGCTCTTACGAGTTTAATGAGTGCCACCAGCATTGTAGGCCCGCCACTCATGACCAATACATTCGCCTACTTTACTGATAAAGCCCATCATGTGTACCTACCGGGAGCACCCTTCTTTTTGGGTTCGGCGTTCATGCTGGTGAGTGCCTGGCTGGCTTATCGATCGTTGCATCCGGGCAAGGCTGTCGCAGTTTAATGCACAACTCATGCTCTGTCGTTGGCGCCACAATCATTCAGTATCAGAATTCAAATTCCATTTATGAAAATACTATTTACACGTTTGGGATTTCTGTCATTGTTTTTCTTTTTGTGTTTGTCAAAATCTGCAGGCCAAACAACACCCAAAGAAATTACTGACAAGTTTTTTTCGCTCTATGCTAAAGATCCTGAAAAAGCAATAGAGTATGGCTTTTCTACAAATAGGTGGATGAGCAAAAAATCGGACGCTGTCAAAGACTTAAAAACCAAGCTCAATAACTTGATAGACCTTTGCGGAGCTTATTATGGTTACGATTGGTTAACAGAAAAAACAGCTGGAGAAAATATCAAAATCATCTCCTTTATTGTGAGATATGACAGAGAGCCCATCCGCTTTACCTTCTTCTTTTACAGACCAAAAGATAAGTGGCAATTAAATAACTTCTCTTTCGACGAGAGCATAGATGATGATTTAGAAGAAGCGACAAAAGCATACAGACTTAAAGAAAACTTCAACTGACGATTCTTTTTTGTTCCCTTTGAAAAAAAATGCCGGACTGATTATAAAAATCAATCCGGCATTGTTGTTTGTATTTACTATCAACTAACAACCATCATCCATCAACTTACCTTTACTCTAATCCAAACAATCCGCTATTCAATGCTTGCAGCGTAGTGGTTTTATGGGCAGAAGGCAGCAGCAAGCTTACGTTGTGACGGCTGCCACCGTAGCTCACCATGCGTACTGGTATGTCTTTCAGCGAATCGAACAACTTCATCAATACATCTTTCGTTTCAGCAATTTCATTGCCCACCACCGATACGATGGTTTGATTGTCTTCAACCTCTACAGTTCCAAATGGTTCCAGTTCTTTCAGAATTTCTGCCAGATGTGCTGCATTGTCGATTGTTACACTCACTGCTACTTCCGAAGTTGTAATCATATCGATACTGGTGCGGTACTTTTCAAACACTTCGAATATTTTACGCAAAAAACCATAGGCCAGCAACATGCGGCTGCTGCGGATATTGATGGCATAGATACCATCTTTTGCAGCCACTGCTTTTACGCCTGTGCTACCCGCTTCTTCTACAATCAAAGTGCCTTTGGCTGAAGGCTCCATGGTGTTGAGCAGTTTCACGGGCACATTGTAGTGTTGTGCTGGCCAAATAGAAGCCGGGTGTAAAATCTTCGCACCGAAGTAGGCAAGTTCCGCTGCTTCTTCAAAGCTCAGTTGCTCTACTGGTACTGTTTTTTTACATACACGTGGATCGTTGTTGTGCATGCCATCAATGTCGGTCCATATTTCACATACAGATGCTTGTATTGCTGCTGCAATCAGTGATGCACTGTAATCACTGCCACCACGTTTCAGGTTGTCTACCTCGCCACGGGCATTGCGGCAGATATAGCCTTGGGTAATGAACAATGATTTGCCTGCATGCTGCGCCAGTGCCTCTTTCAGCTTGGCGCTGATAACAGGCACTTGTGGTTCATCGTTGATATCGATGCTCATGAATTCCAACGCAGGCAGCAAGGCATGATCGATGCCATTTTCTGTGAGATAAACGCTGAACAATTTGGTGCTGAGCAATTCGCCCTGCGCCAGAATATCTTTATTTAATGCATCGCTGAAAGAAATTTTCAGGATGATGTTGAGGAATTCAAAATGCTCATGCACAATGGCAGTAGCCTTGGCAACTGATGCTTCCTGCTTCACCAGCTCTTGCACAAATGCATGGTAGTGAGCTTCCAGTTTATCAATCAACTGTTTGGCTTCGTCCCGTTTATATGCCGCCAGCGCATTGCTGATTTCTACAAGGGCATTTGTGGTGCCACTCAAAGCACTCAGCACAACAATCTTGGGTTCATTGTCGGCGGTAATGAGCTGTGCCACCTGGGCCATTCTTTCCGGGCGACCAACACTGGTGCCACCAAACTTCATGATTTTCATACCTGTCTCTCTTTTCTGTCGGGCAAAGCCTTTTGTATGTTCCGGCCTTGCTCCATTGGTTTACAATTGCTTTTGTGAAAGATGAATTACCCGCAAAAAATTGCCCATAGCAGCTGCTACAGGCAATCATTTTCGTTGTCACAAAATAACAGAATAATCCGCTTGTAGTTGGCAGTAATCTTTTGCCTTTCTTTTTATGACGTTGCTTTTACAGACTTGCGGTTTTATGCAGGAAAAGCCACACCAGTCTTGCTACTCAATGCTGCCAGGTCTTGCACCACAGCCTCCACTAATGGAATGCCCTGTGTAGCACGGATCGCTTCCATTTCCCGCTCCGGATCGCCGGGCACCAAAACGGGTTGTGCCGGGTTGGATGGAACTGCATTTTTAAACCGGGTAATCCAGTTGTCCATGTGTTGCTTGAACTCATCGGCCGGGCGGAAACCATCGATGCGCATGGCGCCGAGGAAATGACCCAGCCCCTCACCCGGCATATTGTCGGGCATGGGCACATAGGCCGGAAAGGGCGGTGCCCAAGGACCATAGCTGGCACCACTCAGCACAGCACTAAAAATATCGACGATGCTTCCCAAGGCGTATCCCTTGTGGCTGCCATGTTCCCGGTCGCCACCGAGTGGCAGTAAAGCACCGCCTTTTTTCAAAGCGTTGGCATCGGTGGTAGGTTCACCATCGGCATCCTGCACCCACCCCAGTGGCGCTTCGGCATTTTTGCGTTGCAATATTTCGAGCTTGCCATTGGCAGCGGTAGTGGTTGCAAAATCGGCCACAAATGCCGGCTGCTCACCAGCAGGAATGGCTACGCAAATAGGATTGGTGCCGAGCATTTTTTCTTTGCTGAAAGTGGGCGTTACCAAGGCACTGGCGTTGGTCATGGCCCAACCAATCATATCGTGTTGCAAGGCCATCATGGCATGATAGCCGGCAATGCCAAAGTGATTGCTGTTTTTCACACTCACCCAACCGCTGCCTACGTTGGTTGCTTTATCAATGGCCACTTGCATGGCTTTGGGCGCCACTACCAAACCAAGTCCTTTGTCACCGTCAATCACGGCGGTGCTGGGTGTTTCATGTACTACCCGCACATTGGGTGTGGGGTTGATGCGACCAGCTTCGTACAGCCGCCAGTAGCCGCTGAGGCGGGCAATGCCGTGGCTGTCAATACCCCGCAAATCGGCACTGAGCAATACGTTGGTGGCCAATTGTGCATCGGCTTCAGGACAGCCCATGGCTAAAAAAGTGTGCAGCGTAAACTGCTGCAAAAGGTTGTATGCAAATACCTGCTCCATGCGCCGCAAGGTAGGTTGTTATTTGTTTTTTGGAATGAGATGATAGGATAAGGATGATGGGACGCGGATATACCGGATGAGACGGATTTCGCTGATTGTTTTGATGGCCACAAATTCACGGATTAGATAAATGCAAAAGAACTTTTATAGCCCTAAAAGGGCGAACTCATGTAGCCACGGGTGTAGCCCGTGGTAAGGCATGCCGCCCCAATAATTTTAGCCCTGAATGGGTGAAATAATTGTATCCGGATTTGGTGTTGAGTTGAGTAACGGAATGTCACAGGCCAGAGGCCTGCGACAGCATTACGAGTTGGTACATGTTGAGTAATGCACTGCAGATGCAGTGAGTGACACAACGCAGCTGCCAAATGCACTTGGCTCGTCAACAACAATGTATTTGTACTTTAAGCTGAAGCATAAAAAAAGCGACCTCAGTGAGATCGCTTTTGAAATATTGTAATTGAGTATTACATACCTGGCAGCCAGGGGCGGCCTACGCCTTCACGCCATGGCCAAGGCATGCTGGCCAAAATAATAAGCAGGGCGATGGTATATAAAATGAGGGCACGACGGTGTTTGACAAAATCGTTGAACTGCTTTTTGCGAACGCCGTAACCGAGGGTTACCAAAACGATGGCGAGAATCATACCGATGCCATGCTCCACAGCCCAGTAGCGGGTTGCAGCATTCTTCATGGTTTCGCCCATACCTGCGTTTGTAATGAGTTTTAAACCAAGGTCACCGGCGAAGTACTGAAACAAACCCAACAGCAACATGATGTGGCTGCCAATCATGAGGAACAAACCGAGCTTACGGTCTTTTTCGCCATAGGGCTGCGCCGATGCCGTAGCATGACGATACACATTCAACAACAATAAAATAAGGATGACCCAGCGAAGCACATTGTGCAAATGAACTGAACCTGCGTACATACGAAATGATTTTTTGATTGAAGCAAAGGAAAGCGTTTTTGCAACTGCTCGCCTATCAATTTACCATAACCGTAAAAGGAAAGGAAGATTTTATTCTTCTACCCAATCGGCCAAAAACACATTGGTATCACGGGTGCCGCCATTGTTGCGGTTGCTGCAAAACAGAATCTTTTTGCCGCTATAGCTAAACATCGGGAAGGCATCAAAACCTTGGTCGCGGCTCACTTTGGTGAGGTTGCTGCCATCTTCATTAATCATGTACAGGTTGAAAGGAAAACCCCGCTTGTACTCATGGTTGCTGGCAAAGAGAATGCGTTTGCTATCGGGCATATACGTGGGTGCCCAGTTGGCCTGACCATAGGCTGTCACCTTCTTTGGATTGCTGCCATCGGCATTGGCAATCCACACTTCCATATTGGTTGGCGCTACCAAATTTTGAGCCAGCAAATCTTTGTACTCTTTAATATCCGCAGCTGCAGTAGGACGTGAAGCTCTCCAAATGAGTTTCTTGCCATCAGGGCTAAACCAAGCACCACCATCGTAACCCAGCATGTTGGTCACCTGTTTTTCCTTGCCGGTTTTCAGGTCCATAATCCACAGTTCGAGATCACCACTCTTGGTACTGGTGTATACCATTTTTTTACCATCAGGGCTTATTGTGGCTTCGGCATCGTAGCCCTTGGCATTGGTGAGCTGCTTTACAATTTTACCATTGTAATCGGCCATGAAAATGTCGTAGCTATCGTAGAGCGGCCAAATGTATTTATTGCCATACTTGCTGCGGTCGGGCACCGGCGGGCATTCGCTTGAACCCAAGTGAGTGCTGGCGTAAATCACGTGCTTGCCATCCTTGGTAAAAGCACCACAGGTAGTGCGGCCTTTGCCGGTGCTCACCATTTTGTAGGTAAACTTTTCGCCGGGCGCAGGCACTTTGCCAATAAACATCTGATCGCAGGTGATGCCTTCTTTGGGATTTGTTTTCTGGAAAATAATCCACTGATCATCGAAGCTGAAATAAGCCTCGGCATTGTCGCCGCCAAAAGTGAGTTGTTGTATGTTGCGAAGGTTTTTCTCGTCGGCATAACGAAGCGAATCAGTAGAGACCAGCTCCATGGGCGACACTTTTCCGGTAAAAGAAAACAAAACAGCTCCGGATATGAGGAGCATCACAGGCAGCATCAGTTTATTCATGCGGTTCATTTTTGGCTATCCGGCAAAAGTAACTCCCCTGCCGGGTTTCATTTGTCATGCCTTTGTCCGATTTGGCGGAGGTATGCAAATGATGGCACGAACGTTGACGAGGGTGCCCACAATACGCAACAGCTATTTATGCGTTATTTGCAGCAAAAGGAACGAAAGATGTTTGGTAGAAAAATAGTGCTGTTGATGGCGATGCTGAGCAGTGTCCTGACAGCCTGCGACAACAATGATGCAGCAGACAAGACAGCAACAACAACGGCTGCCAGCAAAGACCCGGTGCTGGCCGGCATGGAACAGCAAATAGCCCAATATCCGGATAGTGTGGTGCTGATAGACCGGTTGATTGATACCCTCAGCCAACGCAATCAAACCGATGCCGCTGCAACCTGGTGTGACACCTTACTGCAACGAGACACGGTCAATAATCTAATTTACAGTTTGGTAAAAGCCGATTTGTACAGAGCGGCACAACAATACCCGAAAGCCATTGCTGCGTATGAATATTATTTGCAACGCAAAGCAGATGAGCCGACCATTTTCTTGAGCTTGGCCAATACTTTAGCCGAAGCCGGCGACAAAAGGGTGCTTACATTTTGCCCGCAAATTGTACGGCAGTTTCCCACCCGGGAAGTGTATACAGGTGTGTGCTATGTAAAAGGCATTTACTACAATACCATAAAAAACTATGCACAAGCCAGGGCATGGATGGACAGCACCATCCGCTACGATTATGCTTTTACCGATGCCTACATGGAAAAAGGCTTCGCCTGGTTTGATGAAGGTAAAGCTGCACAAGCTGCTGCCACTTTTGCCAAGCTGGTAGAGATTGATGCCAAGAATGCAGAGGCCTGGTATTGGCTGGGTAAAAGCGAAGAAACCGCGGGCCGTAAAGCCGCTGCCATCAAGGCTTACGAACGTTGTGTGCTTATCAGCAGCAACATACCAGAAGCGAAGGAAGCACTGGAGCGGTTGGGGAAGTGAGGTGTACTGGTTGGAAGGTTTGGAAGTTGGTAGGTTGAAATGTTGAGGCCTTTTCCATTGAACATTGGAACTTGTGAACACTGGAACTTTGAAACTTTCAAACTTTCAACCTTGTAAACTCGAAATCAAACTCGACATTTGCCGCAAATAAACAACCGCTGATTGTATGGCATTGATTGCTCCTTCGCTGCTGGCAGCCGATTTTCTGCATTTGGATGCAGCCCTTCGCATGGTGAACGATTCTCAGGCCGATTGGTTGCACCTCGATGTAATGGATGGCCGTTTTGTGCCCAACATCAGCTTTGGGTTGCCCGTTATTGAAAGCCTGCGCAAAGCCACCAGCAAACCGTTTGATGTACACCTGATGATTTTGGAGCCGGAGAAATATGCGGAAGCATTCAAGAAAGCAGGTGCCGATATTTTGACAGTACACATTGAAGCTTGTCCTCACCTGCACCGCAATGTGCAGCAAATAAAAAGTCTGGGTATGAAAGCCGGTGTGGCGCTGAATCCGCATACACCCATTGCCAGCCTCGACAATATTTTAGGCGATATAGATCTGGTGTGTTTGATGAGTGTAAACCCCGGATTTGGTGGACAGTCTTTCATCCCCGGCACCATCGACAAAATCAAGCAACTGCGGCACATGATTGATACCCGTGGCCTGCAGGTTGATATTGAAATTGATGGCGGAGTGGGTGAAAAGAATGCCGCTGAAATTGTTGCGGCTGGTGCAACGGTGCTTGTGGCGGGCAGTTCCGTTTTCAACGCTGCAGACCCGTTGGCGGCAGTTGCCCAATTGAAAAGTTTATAACATCATACTACTGAAATGAAAGGCCGTACACTGTGTACGGCCTTTTTTATGGGCATTGCGTCAACAAGATTTGGAATGTTGTGTTAGGCAATCCGGCATACCAATTTCATTGACTCCATTTACCCGCCACGCATGAGTAAACTTCTATTAAGCTGCGGCTTATTATTGTTGCAGCTATCTGGCACAGCACAACATTCATTGGACAGTATTGTAAACGCCTACACCAAACAGCAAAATTTTAGCGGTGTCGTATTGATGGCTAAAGCTGGCAAAATACACTACCTATCGGCCAAAGGCCTTGCCAACCGTAGCTTTCAGATACCCACACAAAAAGATACCCGTTTCAAAATTGCGTCCATCACAAAAACATTTACGGCGGTACTTATTCTTCAATTAATGGAGAAAGGGCTGCTTCGGTTGGATGCAACAATGGGGCAATACTTACCCAACTACACCGGCGAAGCAAAAGACAAAGTGACCATCATGCAGTTGCTCACCTATAGTTCCGGCATTCCCAATTGTGAAGGCAACACAGGCATTGCCGTGTATCAATCGCCCAATTCGGTTGATAGATTTATACAACAACATTGCAGTGGTAAACTGGAGTTTGCACCGGGAAGCCGGTTCAATTATAACAATGCAGACTATATCATTTTGGGCAGCATCATTGAACACATTACCCGAAAATCTTTTGCGCAAAATCTTCAGGAAAACATATTGCAACCACTCAAAATGCAGCACACACAAATGCTGCGGTCGAAAGATGTGATACCAATGCTGGCCAGCACTTACAACAAGGATGATTCCACTGGCACAATGTACGCAGACGATCCTATGTACATCGAAAACTACTTTGCTGCCGGAGCCATGTACTCCACAGCCGAAGATTTGCTCCGGTTCGACCAAGGCATATTTACCCATCAATTATTGAAACCGGCCACGGTTGAGCTTATGTTGACACCCAATCCCAACCTCTATGGCGTGGCCATTAGCTTTTGGGTGTATAAACAAGAAATCAACCAAAAGCCATACACATTGGCCAACAGGCAAGGAAGCATTTGGGGTGCCAATGCCAATTGGATACATGTGTTAGGTAAAAATGAAACAGTCATTGTCCTCAGTAACAGCAATACCTGCAATTTGCCCGATATGACCAATGCATTGCTTCAGTCTTCGTTTCGCTAATTGAA
Source organism: Bacteroidota bacterium (assembly GCA_020161435.1). GTDB lineage: Bacteria > Bacteroidota > Bacteroidia > Chitinophagales > Chitinophagaceae > Phnomibacter. The sequence goes on from JAIUNV010000002.1 coordinate 150,545, forward strand.
ACATGTAATAAACAAAGCGGCTGCTTCAATTAGTTGAAGCAGCCGTTTTATTGGAGCAAATGAGTATTACCACTTATCTACCTCTTCCAGCGAATGGGTATTTCCATTGCTGCTGGCTGGCGGCAGGTCGTTTACCACAACGGGTGCAGGCACCGGCACATCTTCTTCCACAGGTGCTACAGCAGCTACGGCCACAGGTGTAGCCTGCTCATCCCCTTCTCCATCATATTCATCGTGGTTGAAGGCATCGAAATCGAAATCGGGCATGAGTTCTGTTTTCACAAAATCAACCGCTTCGTTGAGGCCCTTAATGAACTTGTTGAAGTCTTCTTTGTACAAAAAGATCTTATGCCGGTCGTAGCCATCTTCATTGAATCGTTTCCGGCTTTCGGTGATGGTCAGGAAGTAATCATTTCCGCGGGTTGACCGTACATCGAAGAAATAGGTTCTTCTTTTACCGGCTTTAATGCGCTTACTGTACACACTGTCCATTTTCTTGTCGGTCTGCTCGTAGGCCACAGGTAGTTAGTTTTGGTTTAACAATTCTTTTTGAAAATGTTAAAACAAATATAGGGACCAGAATGAAATAGCAAATTTTTTATAAAAAGGCTTTGGTGGAAAATGAAGGGCCTAAAATCGGCAATTTCTGCACGGTCAAAACACGCAAGGCTTATCTTCGCCGCACTAAAAAAAAGCCCCCATATGAACCTACACGAATATCAGGCAAAAGAGCTGTTGAAAAAGTACAATGTGCCAGTGCAGGAAGGCATCGCCGTGGAGAGTGTGATGCATGCGGAAGAAGCCTACCGCCAGATTAAAACGCAAACAGGCAACAACTTTGCGGTGATAAAAGCGCAAATACATGCCGGTGGCCGTGGTAAAGGTAAAATTGAGGGCAGTGAGCAGCGTGGTGTAGCCGTAGCCAAAAGCCTCGATGATGTGACCAACATTGCCAAAAACATTTTGGGTCATACACTGGTAACAATTCAAACCGGCCCTGCTGGTAAAAAAGTAAATAAAGTATTGGTGGCGCAGGATGTTTACTATCCCGGACCCAATCCTGTAAAGGAATTCTACCTCTCTATTTTGCTCGACCGTACCAAAGGCCAAAACGTGATTATGTACAGCACCGAAGGCGGTATGGACATTGAAGAGGTAGCACACAATACGCCTGAGAAAATTTTTAAAGAGTGGGTACATCCCGGTGGCGGTCTGCAAGGTTTTCAGGCACGTAAAATTGCCTTCAACCTTGGCTTGAGCGGCGATGCTTTTAAAAGCTGCGTAAAGTTTGTAACCAACTTGTACAATGCCTATGTGGCGCTGGATTGCGGCATGCTCGAAATCAACCCGCTTTTCAAAACCAGCGATGAAAAAATTATTGCAGTTGACTGTAAAATGAGTTTGGATGAAAATGCGCTGATGCGCCATCCTGACCTCGCTGCGCTGCGTGATGTAACCGAAGAAGATCCTACTGAAGTAGAAGCCGGTCAATACAACCTGAACTTTGTAAAGCTCGACGGCAATGTGGGCTGTATGGTTAACGGTGCTGGTTTGGCCATGGCTACCATGGATATGATTAAGCTGAGTGGTGGTGAGCCTGCCAACTTCCTGGATGTTGGCGGTAGCGCCAATGCACAAACTGTTGAAGCCGGTTTCCGCATTATTCTGAAAGACCCAAAAGTGAAAGCCATCCTCATCAACATTTTTGGTGGTATCGTTCGTTGCGACCGTGTAGCACAAGGTGTTATTGATGCCTATAAAACCATTGGCGAAATCAACATTCCTATCATTGTTCGCCTCCAGGGTACCAATGCTGAAGAAGCCAAGAAGCTGATTGATGAAAGCGGCTTGCAGGTACAAAGTGCCATCCTCCTGAGCGAAGCTGCCGAGTTGGTAAACAAAGCAGTAGCCTAAAGTAAAGTCTTACTTGATATAAGAAAAGCCCCGCAAACATGTGGGGCTTTTCTATTGCTGTTATTCAAATTATTCAATTTTACAACCCGTACTTTTGAACTAAGCGTTATACATGCAAACACTGTTACAAACACCGGGTAATTTTGCCACTACTGAACAAGGAGAACAACTTTTCTTTTCCGGCTATAGTTACTTAGGCATGGCATCGCACCCTGCATTTATGCAATGGGCAAAAGAAGGATTAGACAAGTACGGGCTGATGCAACCCAGTGCCCGTATTTCAAACACTCCATTAAAAATATACAGTGAAGCAGAGGCACAAATCAGTGATTGGTTAGCTGCTGCAGACACAGTATTATTTGCTGGTGGATTTGCAGCAGGACAAGCAGCAGTGCACTCAATTCAACAATTGAACTGTCCCATTTTTGCAGCACCCAATTGTCATCCCGCAGTATTAGCAGCAGGCATTCAATCAGCCACAACTTCATTTGAAACATGGAGTCAGCATGTAGTGGAGCAAATCAACAACCATACATACGAAGGGCCTTATGCAATCATTGCAGATGCAGTGAACCCGTTAGCTCCCGTGGCATACGACTGGCAATTTTTATCTGCCATGCAAAAGCCATTGATCGTGTTGATTGATGATAGCCACGGCATTGGGATTACAGGAAACAATGGAAAAGGCGTAGCTTCATTTTTGCCGCAAAAAGAGAACATCGAATGGATGATTTCTTTTTCCATGTCGAAAGCATTGGGTGTGCAGGCTGGTGCTGTTGCATGCAGCAATGCCAGCACCGCAGCTGCCTTGCGCAGCAATCCGTTTTACGCAGCCACTACTCCACCCATGCCTGCAGTGGTGCATGCATGGCAGCAAGCAACCACATTGTATGAAGCACAAAGAGTAAAGCTGCAACAGCATTGCCATTGGATGAAAGAACAAGTACAGCACACTCCTTCTTTTGTATTGCATGCACAACTTCCCATTTTGTTTTTACCTACCGACATGGACGAGCATTGGTTTGCACAACACAACATCCTCATCTCCTCTTTTGCTTATCCAAATCCTGCTGGTAAGCCACTCAACCGTGCAGTATTTACAGCGGCGCATTCGCAGCAAGATGTGCAACAATTAATCGCTTTATTAAGGGCATAAAAAAAGCGTTGAACCAGTCAACGCTTTCACAATATCATCGAATCGATTAGTCGAGCAGAATAATTTTTGAGCCACCTTTTTCGCCATTCAACTCTACGAGTTCAATATCGAAAACGAGTTCTTTACCTGCCAGTGAATGGTTGGCATCCAACTTCACTACTTCGGTTTCAATAGCATGTACAATTACAGGAACAGGGCGGCCCATTTGGTCACGCAGCATCAGTTCCATGCCAATTTCCAATTGCATTTCGGCAGGAATTTGCTCCTTCGGAAATTCAATTACATTTTCTTCGCTCCATTCGCCATAAGCTTCAGCAGCAGGAATATTAATGGTTTTTTTATCGCCGAGAGTCATGCCTTCTACGCCGGCATCAAACCCTTTGATCATTTGACCAGCGCCAACTGTAAACTCCAATGGTTCACGGCCTGCAGAAGAGTCAAACTGTTCGCCGCTGGTTAATGTACCGGTGTAGTGTACCTTCACCACATCGCCTTTTTTTACTACAGACATCTTGTGAGATTTAATGAAGCTGCAAGGTAGTTGAATGATTGGTGATAGCAAACCTAAAATTGCGCAACTTGCATTGTTATGAGAAAACCACTGTTTCTTGCCATCCTTGTATCGCTGCTCCAATGGCTGAGTAGCCCCGGCTTTGCCCAACCTGTCAATAAACAAAAGCCGGGTATTAAAACCGGTGCCGACCGTATGGAAGTTTACCTGCCCTTGCTAAAAGGTAAGCGGGTGGCCCTCTTTGCCAACCAAACAACGGTGGTGGGGCCCAACAAAGTGCATTTGGCTGATACCCTGCTGAAGCGGGGCGTACAATTGGTCAAAATCTTTTCACCTGAGCATGGTTTCAGAGGCACGGCCGATGCCGGCGAAAAAGTGGGCAACAGCGTTGATTCTGCCACTGGCCTGCCCATAGTGAGTTTGTATGGGGGCAAATATGCACCCAGTGCTGATGAAATGAAAGATGTCGACATCATGATGTTTGATGTGCAGGATGTAGGCATGCGCTACTACACCTACATTTCTTCTTTAGAAGATTATATGAATGCTTGCATCGAAAATGCAAAGCCATTGTTGATTCTTGACCGACCCAACCCCAATGGTTTTTATGTAGATGGTCCTATTCTTGAAAAACCATTCAAGAGCCACGTTGGTATGCAACCCATTCCGATTGTGCATGGCCTTACTATTGGCGAATATGCACAAATGCTCGTGGGTGAAAAATGGCTTACCCCAAAAGCCAACAGCATGATGGAAACCTTTAAAAAAGCGGTGCCTACAAAGGATACGCCCTTTCATATGCTGGTGATTAAATGTCAGAACTACACCCACAGCGATTACTACGAGCTGCCTGTTCGTCCCAGCCCCAACCTGCCCAATATGCAAAGTATTTTCCTGTATAGCAGCACCTGCTTTTTTGAAGGCACTGATGTGAGTTTGGGCCGTGGTACTACATTTCCGTTTCAAGTATTTGGTCACCCCACTATGCCAGACTCACTCTTTAGTTTTACTCCGGTAAGCATGTTTGGTGCCAAAACACCACCCCAGCAAAACAACTTGTGCTATGGCTTTGATTTGCGCAACGAGAAAATAGACATCACCAAGCCAAAGTGGAAACAAATACAGCTTCGTTATATTTTGGATGCCTACAAATTGTTTCCCAACAAAGACAGTTTCTTTTTACGTCCGAAAAAGAACAACCCCAACTGGCAAGATTACTTCTTCAATAAGCTGGCTGGCAACTATACTTTGATGTGGCAAATCATGAATGGTAAAACAGAAGCGGAAATCCGTAAGAGCTGGCAGCCCGGTTTGAAGCAATACAAAGCCACCCGTAAAAAATACTTGCTCTACAAAGATTTTGAATAGCACATTTGCAGCCGCAAAGGCAGAGGTTATGATAGAGAAAGCAACACCACGAATTGTATTTATGGGCACACCAGCGTTTGCAGTAGCATCGCTGGATGCCTTGCTGCAAGCGGGTTTCAACGTTGTGGCTGTAGTAACTGCACCAGACAAGCCTGCCGGCCGTGGCATGAAGCTGACAGAAAGTGCCGTGAAGCAATATGCAGTGGCTCATAACCTGCCGGTGTTGCAACCAGAGAAGTTGAAGTCGCCTGAATTCATTGCGGCATTACAAGCATTGCAAGCCGATTTGCAAGTGGTTGTGGCCTTTCGCATGTTGCCCGAAATAGTTTGGAACATGCCTCCGATGGGCACCATCAATGTGCATGGAAGTTTGCTGCCACAATATCGTGGTGCGGCACCCATCAACTGGGCAGTTATCAATGGTGAAAAAACAACCGGTGTAACGACCTTTAAATTGCAGCATGCTATCGACACAGGCAATATTCTGTTACAAGCCAGCATGCCCATTGATGACAATGAAACAGCAGGCGAAGTACACGACCGCATGAAAAATTTAGGCGCAGCGTTACTTGTAAAAACTGTAACCGGTTTGGTTGATGGCACTATTCACGAGCAACCACAACCTGCCGATGAAGGTCAACTAAAACATGCCCCAAAAATTTTTACCGAAACCTGTCAGATCGACTGGAATCATTCAGCAGCGTCCATTCACAATCAGATACGCGGCTTATCGCCATTCCCAGGCGCCTTTACACAACTGCATGGCAAAATGCTGAAAATATTTGAAAGCCGCTACAGTACTGAAGCTCACCACCAATCTCCTGGCAGTATTGACAGCGATGGAAAAACTTATATCCGCTATGCAGCTATTGATGGTTGGGTAAACATATTGACGTTGCAATTGGAAGGGAAAAAACGCATGGCCGTAGCAGATTTCCTGCGGGGCTATCGCATGGATCAAGCCTGATTTATTGCTGGATGATAATGTCAAAATCATTTTCATCCCACACATCCAGCGCAGCACAGGCAGCACTGCTGAGTCGGGCCACAATGGATTCTCCTTTTTTAATTACCGGCAATTCGCCTATCACTTTCGCAAAAATCATTTGCTGATTTTTTTTGTTCGTCACTTTTACAACAGTGCCAATGGTAAACTGACTGCTGAGTATGTAAAACTTACCATCGTACCAACCAGCCATGCTTTTAAAGTAGCGGGCCTTCCCTTCTTTCATTGTGGTATCTGTACCTACAAATTCTGCAGCGTACGCTCCGGTGCCTGTATACACCGGCGGAAATTTCTTGGGCTCAATGTTGTGCGGAATATCCGTGGGCGTTTTCGCCTGCTCATGAGCCAAAATGGGCGACAATAATGACAGCGGCATGAAACCAACAAACACTGGCTTGCCTTCCAACTCCAATTCATACGTTGGATTCAACGCCTTCAACACTCTCGGGTTAGCTTTCCCAAACAATGGCGACAAATTTTGAAAATGATCACCTTTTTGTGCCAGGTAGTACAGCTCTACACAATGTTTATTGGCACAGCTATCGCTGAGTAAAGATTGCACTGTTAGGAAAATAGTATGCTGATAGTGGGCATGAGCTGTATCAATAGGATTAAGCAACGTATACTGCTCGGGCGACATGCCAAATGCAATCCGCAACGCTTCTGTATTGATGCTGCTATCGGCCCGAAAAGCTATGACCGGCAAACCATTGCGCAGCAGCACTTCCCGGTGCTGTGCAACGGATAGCTGGAGCCCCAGCATTAAGATGTATATGGTTATAAAAAGTACTCTTTTTTTCATGGCCTGCAAATATGTTGGTTTGCTACGAAAAGCTAATTGCATGTGCACAAACAGCTTTACATTCTCAATCGCCACTCTTTGGGATAGTAATTGTTGCTTCGGTTGCCCAATTGCTTTATCCAACCCAATGGCACTTGTTGAAAGCAAACCAGGTGCCAACCTTTTTCAGCTTCCACATCGATAGCTTCTTTACGTAAATATTTTAACGCCTCGGGTAATGATAATTCGATGCGACGAATATTGCTATTAATACAATCACTCATCGCCAATGCATGATCTGGTTGCAATTGCTGATGCATCATTTCACCCACACACACTCCGGCCTTCCGCACTCTCAAAATATTTTGCAACTGCGCAAATGTGTAAAATGTGTTTGTTGGCATTGCATACCACACTTCTTTGTGCATATACCATTGAACATCCGCTTCATTGTTTACCCAACGGGCAATGTCTGCTGGCGGTTGAGCAGCTTTGATGGTTCGGTAGGCTTTTTGCTTTGCGCTTGAAATTGTTATTGCTTCAGCAGCAGATTTTTTCCGAAAAACGGCCATAAAAAACCCTTCTCCTTTCACCAGATTTGGATAAAACCGATAACACGGATGATTCATTGTTTCACTCATGCTGGTTACTATGCCTGAAGATTCAGGAATAGTAACAGCCAGCGATTCTACATCAAATTGTTGATGCACCCAGTCCACTACAGCTTCATCTTCTTCAGGAGAAAAGCTACACGTGGTATAAATAAAAATACCGCCCGGTGCCAATGCGTTCCAAGCATCAGCAATGATGCGCTGCTGCCTTTGCCAACACATCGTTACATTGTCTTCACTCCATTCCTGAATGGCTTCAGGATCTCGCCTGAAAAGTCCGCTGCCCGAGCATGGTGCATCAATCAAAAGCACATCAAACAGGCCATCGAGTTGTCCAAAATCTTTCGGATCATTATTCGTCACCAACACATTGGCATTTCCCCAGCGGGTAATATTTTCCAGTAAAATATTAACGCGGCTGCTGATGACTTCATTCGTTACCAACACATCCTTTGGCTTCATCAACGACAGCAAGTGTGTTGATTTGCCGCCAGGTGCCGCACACAAATCCAATACTTTGATGGGCTGTTGTTGCGGCACATGCTGCCACGCCAGTTCAATGGCCATGCTGCTGGCTTCCTGTACATAGTAAGCACCGGCATGCCACAAAGGATCGAGGCTAAATACAGGCCTTTCAGAAAGATAACGGCCGTACTTTGCCCACAAAACAGGTGCATCTATTGGTAAATGTGCAGCTATTTCCTCTGTACTTTTCTTTGGATGCAACCTAACCGATACGGGTGGCTGCGCTGCTGCATGCACAGCTACAAATGCTGGTTCATCAAAACCAGGAGCAGCAGTCAGTTGTTTGAGTAAGGCAGCAGGAAGCGTCGGCATATTGTAAAAAAATGATAATGCAGCGAAATTATCTCAAATGACCTCTTACTTTGAAGTGGTTCCTGCATCTAAAGGAAAAAACCTATGGAAGGAGCAAATACAAATCAATCGCAACAACAGAAGTATCAGGTCACCATTCACTTTCGTATGGATGAAGAATTTATGACGCTGGTTCCGCCCCACCGAACTTACATCAATTACCTCATCAACAAAGGCATTGTAGATAGTTACACGGTGAGTTTAGAAAGCATGCGTAGTTGGATTGTGATCAGTGGAACATCTAAAAAAGAAGTGTTGCAGGTGTTAGAAAAATCACCTTTAGCAAAGTACTGGAGCATTGAGATAGATGAGTTGTATGTGGTTGATGGCCAACCATATAGACTTCCCCAATTACAGCCGAATTAATTTTTTTGAGAAAGACGGAAAAAAAATTTTGCAGATTAAATCCTACCCCTATTTTTGCACTCCCAAAACGATACAGGGGTATCAAAAAAGGGAGCATAGCTCAGCTGGTTTAGAGCATCTGCCTTACAAGCAGAGGGTCCGCGGTTCGAACCCGTGTGCTCCCACAAAGGTCGAAATACTGAAAAGTGTTTCGACCTTTTTCTTTGCTGCTACTGCACTCTACTATTTGTTTTATTCTGCCATTGTAACGTGACATAGATTACCTGCCAGCCTATTTCGATAAAATAGCTTTAGCCACAAACAAACCAACGTATGGCTTACTATTTCAGCACCGTGATTGAGGGTAAATCTTTTGAAGAAACAATAGCACTTACCACTGCCGCTCTCAAGCAAGAAGGATTTGGCATTATTTCCAGCATCAATATGCAGGCAGCCATGCAGGAAAAATTGGGAAAAGAAATATTGCCGTATACCATTTTGGGTGCCTGTAATCCTGGTTTTGCATATGAAGCACTGCAACACGAGCCACACATTGGAGTAATGCTGCCATGCAATGTAGTGGTTAGGGCCTTGAATGAAACAGCAACAGAAGTTTTTGCGGTTAATCCTGTGGTATCTATGCAGGGCATTCAAAATCCGGCCCTTGGCCACATGGCTCAAACCGTGCAATCAAAAATGGAGACTGTGATTGCTGCGTTAAAATAGCCCTGTTGCCTTTGTTCAATTTGCTGTGTGTGGTTTGCTACAGAGTCCTGACATTTGCGCAGCATGGCTTTTCCTGAAGCAATACAAAAACTGGATGCCTACTGGCTGTACCTCGTCAACAGACGCTGGAGCAATCCTGTGTTTGATACCGTTGTACCATGGCTGCGGTACCAGGAAGTTTGGTATCCGTTCTATATTTTTCTCATCGCTTTTGCTCTCATTAATTTTGGTAAAAGAGGTGCCTGGTGGATAGCAGGCTTTATTGCTACCATCGGCCTGTCAGATACGGTGAGCAGTCGGTTAATTAAGCTGAGTGTTGAAAGATTACGCCCCTGTAACAACGTTGATGTATTACAGTTTTTGCAGTTGCGGGTTACACACTGTTCGGGTGGTTACAGTTTTACATCCTCGCATGCAGCCAATCATTTTGCCATGGCTACTTTTATTGCCATTACATTACAACCCATTGTTGGTAACAAAATTAAATGGGTGTATGTATGGGCGGCTTCTATTGCCTATGCTCAGGTATATGTAGGCGTTCACTACCCGATTGATGTAATGGGTGGCACATTGGTCGGCATCGCCATCGGTTGGGTTACCGGCAACTATTTCAACAAAAAAATCGGTTTAAAGGGGTTGGGCACACATGCCTAATGCGGCACAGCCACAGGTACCAATCGGCCACCCTCCTCTGCCCCACGTTCGCCGCTTTCGTGGTAAATGGCATCCTGATTTACCTGCCAAACATCATACAAATTTTTACCTGCCAAAATGTTTTTAACGGCAAGCATAGCAGTCATCATACTATGGTCCTGATTGTTGTATTTGTGCATGCCATTGCGGCCTACCAATATCAAACCGGGATAGGCTTGCAAGCCGTCACGTATAATTTGCTGCTGTTGTAAATAGTCCTGATTGTATACCGGATATGCTTTGGGCTGACGTACAACATACGCATCCAATACTTCTGACGCTTTACCCAAGCCAATGTGTTCCAATTCCTGCGCCGCCATTTGGCATAAATCTGCATCAGTGGCAGTCCACATACCATCTCCTTCAAAGCAGAAGTATTCTAAACCGTAGCAGACTTTATCTGCATCGGGCACCATATAGGGGCTCCAACTTTTAAAGTGTTGAATGCGGCCTACTTTTACCGCAGGGTCGTGGATATAAATCCAATTGTCGTTGAAGCGTTGTTGATCTTTTAAAATAAGTACCACCGTCAAAAAATCGCGGTACTGCAAGGCCTTGGCCGCCTGCTGCATTGCTTTTGTAAAACATGAAGCAGGATGACCAATCACATCTTTAATGGCCGCTGTTGAAATCACATAATTGAAACCATCCATTTTCTGTCCATCATGCAGCAACAAAGACCAAGATGATTGATCGGCATTTAACTGCATGGTTTGAACGCCGGTATTCATGTGTACCTGTACGCCCAAAGCTTCGGCTTTTTGTTTGCAAACCGTCCACATTTGGCCGGGGCCAAACTTGGGATAACGAAACGCATCAATCAAGGTTTTGATAACGGTATCATTTCCTTTTTTCTTTTTGGGAGGAAACAAGGCATTGCGAATGGCCGCCATCAATGAAAGCCCCTGAATGCGTTGTGCCGCCCAGTCTGCAGAAATTTCGCTGCAAGGAATGCCCCACACTTTTTCAGTATAGGTTTTAAAAAAGAGTTGATACAAACGTTTGCCAAACTGGTTGCTCACCCAATCTTCAAAAGTTTTGGGATTGGCCACCGGAAACATTTTTGCCTGCAAATAACTCAACACACATCGGGCTGCTTCAATCACACCCAATTTGCGCAAAGCTTCTCCTGCGGCCAAAGGATACGCAAAAAATTGTTGGTTGAAAAAAATGCGGCTGCTGCGTGGTCTTTCCAGCATTTCATCGCCCAGTATTTCTGTCCAAAAATCTTCTACCTCTTTCGACTTGCTGAAAAAACGATGGCCGCCGATATCGAAATGAAAACCTTTATACGACTCTGTTCTGGAAATACCTCCTACCAAAGTTGGATGAGCTTCAAAGACCTGCACATCAACGGTGCCGGCTTTTCCCAGCAAGTAGGCAGCAGTAAGGCCGGCTGGGCCAGCACCAATAATAGCAACAGATAAACGGCGGTTACTCACGGGGCAAATATAACCCCTGCAAGTAACCGCCGTTCAGCATTTCAGCAGATGCGCTTACATATCTGTAATAGGCTTGTATTTAGGCACCAGCGATTTCATCACCATCCAGCCTATGAGGTATGCCACAGCACAAAAACAGAAGATGATAAAATAACCCGCCGGCTTACCTTCAAATCCCAAAAACTGCAGGTTGGTTTCGCCAGCGTACACAAACAATTTACCAGCCGATTTTTGCAACAGCATAGAGCCGAGGCCACCGGCCATACCACCAATACCTGTAACAGTGGCAATGGCTGATTTAGGAAACATATCACCTACGGTAGAAAAGATATTGGCAGACCATGACTGATGCGCTGCTCCTCCCAAACCAATCATGATAACGGGCAACCATGGCGAAATAGTACCAAGCGGTTGCGCCAACAAAACCAGCAACGGAATGAATGCAAAAATGAGCATCGCTTTCATGCGGGCAGCATACGGATTCTGACCAGTTTTACGGATGATAATTGAAGGCAGTTTGCCACCGTAAATTGACAACATGGTAATAGCATACAGCGTAAATACCAATGCGATACCCAACCCTTCGGATGTTTTGATACCAAACTGTGTGTTGAGGTAAGAAGGTGTCCAGAAAAGAAAGAACCACCAAACGCCATCCGTCATGAATTTGCCAAATGCAAACGACCATGTTTGTTTGTATTTGAAACAATCGGCTAAGGTTACTTTCTTTTTATTGGGGTCTTCTACTTTCTCAGCTTCACCGTTGGCATCTCTGTCAGATAAAATGTAGGCCAGTTCTTCTGCATTTACTTTCGGATGCTCTTCAGGCTTTTTATACATGAATACCCAAAAAGCCATCCAGATAAAACCCAATGCCCCGATGATGATAAACGCCATTTCCCAACTGGTAGCTTTGGCCAACGGAGGAATGCTCAATGGTGCCAGCAAAGCACCTACTGATGCACCAGCATTGAAAATACTGGTAGCAAATGCACGGTCTTTTTTAGGGAAATATTCGGCAGTTACTTTAATGGCTGCAGGAAAATTACCCGCTTCACCAATAGCCAGTACGATACGTGCCACTATGAATGCATACATGCTTACAGTAGAAATAATAACAGCCGTATCGCCCACTGCCTGAGTTAATTCTGCTGCAGTATGCAAGCCCACATATTGCTCGGTTACAATGCCACACAAGGCATGCAAACAAGCACCGACTGACCACACACCTATCGCCCAGAGAAAGCCTTTCTTTGTACCCATCCAATCGATAAACCGACCGGCAAACAACATAGAAATGGCATACACAATGGAAAAGATGGAAGTGATGGTTCCATAGTTGTCTTCATTCCAGTGAAATTCAGGTTTAATGAATTCATCCCATGTTAAAGACAACACTTGTCTATCTAGATAATTAATGGTAGTGGCAACAAAAAGAAGCGCCACAATACTCCATCTGTAGTTCGTCATTTTTCCATTGGCTTGAGCTTGCATATCGTTTGGCTTTTGTGGTTATTTCTTAGTGACTGCGGCAATAGTAGCCAAAACTTCAGCAGTAGTTTTTTCAATCGTTTCGTACTCTTTTGCTTCCATCAGTTTTTTACTGATAAGCTTGCTGCCCATACCCACTGCACAAACACCGGCTTTAAACCAGGCTTCAATATTATCTTTGGTGGTATCTACACCTCCGGTAGGCATAAATTTCAGCTTTGGAAAGATGTCTTTGATGCTGCTCAAAAATTCGGGACCGAGCATGTTACCTGGAAACAGTTTGATGAAACCAATGCCTGCATTTTCAGCAGCAATTATTTCAGAAGGCGTCATACAACCGGGTGCATAAAAAATATCTTTTGATACACACAGTGCAGCTACATCTGGCACAAAGCCAGGGCTCACCAAAAAGTCGGCTCCAGCAGCCAAATAATCATTGGCCTGTTGCAAATTCTTAATGGTGCCCACACCCAGCAACAAACCGGGCATTTCAGCATTGCGTAATGCTACCATGCTTTTAAAATTGTGCAATGCTGCATCGCCCCGGTTGGTGTATTCAATAGCTTTTACACCCGCTTTGTATACGGCTTTCAATATGTCGAGTGTTACCTCCTCATCGGCATTAAAATACAAAGGCAGCATGCCTTGTTCTATAATGGCGGTAGTTACTTCATGTGTTGTTGGCATTGTTCAGATTTTTACTTTCACTACTATTTTCTTAATGGTTCCGTCACCAATCATGGGTGCATGTACATCGTTGGGAAAAAACACAACGAACTGCCCGTCGGTGAGTTGAAAATACATATCAGGTTGTTCGGTGTACAGCTGTACATCTTTCTCTGCATTGTAGCCACCGTTTTCAACCACACATTTTTCCCGTGTTTTCCAACCAATGGTTTCAACACCACGAATGCACACCTGAATATCAATGTACTGATTGTGGCATTCAAATTTCGCTACGGAAGCTTCAGCCGTTTTACCAGCAGCATCCGATATGATGCCTTTCAGCGCATCGCCATCTATTTCATATTTACCCGGTTCAATGGTAGCAAAATCAATGCTGCCAATCCAGGCAAATGCTTTTTCGAAAGAGGGATGCAGCGAAAAATATTTCGCTGCATTACCTAAAGTATCTATGACCATGTGTATTGGTTTTAGCGTTGTACACGACCACTGCCGTCGCCTTTCATCAAATCTTTTACTTCACCCAAGGTAGCGTGGTTCAAATCGCCGGGGATGGTGTGCTTGATAGCAGATGCTGCAACACCAAACTCTGCCGCTTCAGCCATTGGCATACCCGTTACCAAACCGTAAATCAAACCACTGGCAAATGAATCGCCGCTACCTACACGGTCTACAATGCGAACATTGTATTTTTTGGTATGGTAAAAATCGGTGCCATTGTACACCAATGCACTCCAGCCATTATCACTGGCACTATAACTCTCACGGAGTGATGATGCCACATATTTGAAACCAAACTTGGCTACCATTTGCTTCATGATATCCTGAAAACCGTCGAGGTGAAGTTCACCTTTGGTTACATCGGTATCACCGGGTTTGAAACCAAGCGTTGTTTCAGCATCTTCTTCGTTGCCGATACAAACATCAACCCACTGGCAGAGATGTGTCATTACTTTTTGTGCCTTCTCTTTGCTCCACAATTTTTTGCGGTAGTTCAGGTCAATGCTCGTTGTAATGCCTTTTGCTTTGGCCGCTTTCAATGCAGCTTCGGTAAGCGCAGCAGCTTTATCGCTAAGAGCTGGTGTAATACCGGTGGTATGAAACCAATCGGCACCATCAAAAATTTTATCCCAATCGAATTCGCTGGGGTCTACATCGGCAATGGAAGCACCGGCACGGTCGTACACTACTTGAGAGGCACGCATAGATGCACCGGTTTCGAGAAAATAAATACCCAAACGGTCGCCGCCACGGGCAACAAACTGTGTATCTACACCATAACGGCGAAGGTGGTTGATGGCCGACTGACCAATGGGATTGTTAGGCACTTTGGTAACGAATGTACCATTCAAACCATAGTTGCACAATGCGGCAGCTACGTTGGCTTCGCCGCCACCATAGGTTACATCAAAAGAATCGGCCTGAACAAAACGCTTGAAATCTGGCGTTGACAAACGCAGCATAATTTCTCCGAGCGTTACTACTTTTTTGGACATATCAAATTGGTTTTGTTATGAGCTAAAATGAATATTGATTTATAAATTATTCTTATCAAACAAAGCTTTTACCTGTTGTATGTATGCAACTGTATTTTGGGTAGCATCACCTTTTTCGTGCAGCTTGGCATAGGCTGCAGCCGCAGCAAAACTGATGACATCTTGCAAATCATGCTTCGATTGCAAACCGTAAATAAGACCTGCCATAAAACAATCTCCGCTACCAACTTTATCTACAATGGCATCGGTGGTAAATAGCGGACTTACTACTTGAGTACTCTTTGTATTGAGTGCCGCATAGTAACGAATGCTGCTGGCATCGGCATCAAAACGAAAGGTGTTGGCTACAACAGTACAGTTGGGACAGGCCAGAAACAACGCATTTGCAGTGGTGCTGGCGTGTGCCAGATAAGCTTCCTGCGTGGCAGCTGTAATAGCGTTAGCATCTACGGGTATGCCCAACAAAGTTTCTGCTGCCCAAATATTTCCCATTACTACGTTGCAATACTTTACCAATTGTGGCATTACAGCAACAGGCAGCTTGCCATATTTCCACAGCAATGAACGATAGTTCAGATCAATGGAAATAGTGATATTACGTTGAGAAGCTTCTTTCACGGCTTCAAGGCAAAGTGCCGCAGCCTGCTCACTTACTGCTGGTGCAATGGCACTGAAATGAAACCAGTCAACATCCTGCAATATGTCATCCCATGGTACAACTCCAGTGGCAAGGGTTGAAAAGGAAGAATACTTTCTGTCGAACACATTTTCATGGCTCTTCATGTCAGCACCTTCTTTGAGGTAATACAAACCAATGCGTTCGCCGGAAAGAATGATGGGCGAAGTATCAATTTGTTTACTCTCCAAATAAGCAATGATGTCTTTAGTAATGATATTATCGGGTAATGCTGTGCAATATTTTACTGGCATTTTCCAAGTGGCCAAAGCCGTGGCTACATTGAGCTCGGCACCACCTACAAATACGGGCAAATGGTGTGTACGCAACCATTCACCACCATTAGCTGGCGGCAAACGGAGTAACAATTCACCAAAGCACAACACTTTTCCCATGACTTATTTTAATGTAGGAACCGGAGCCGGATCCATATCGGTATACACAAGGTTTTCGCCGGCCATGCCCCAAATAAAACCATAGTTGGTAGTACCACAACCATAGTGAGTACTCCATGGTGGAGAAATCACCGCTTCGTTATTGGCCATCACCAGGTGGCGTGTTTCCATGGGGTTGCCCATGAAATGAAACAAGCGTTGTCCTTCGGGCAAATCGAAATACAGATATACTTCCATGCGGCGGGTGTGGGTATGTGGTGGAATAGAATTCCAAACACTACCTGGTGCCAGTACCGTTAAACCCATCACCAGCTGGCAACTCTTGATGCCATCGAGGTGAATGTATTTGTAGACGGTACGTTTGTTGGCTGTTTCAGCAGCACCCAACTCAACAGGCGCAGCCTGCTCTTTGGTAAACAAAGTGTTGGGGTAAACCGCATGTGCAGGTGCACTCAGTAAGTAAAAAATAGCCGGTGTTTTTTTAGAGGCAGATGCAAAGCTTACCTTTTTTGTACCCTTGCCTAAATACAAGCACGATAGTTTTTCTAATTCGAACTTTTTGCCATCAGCTGTAACTGTTCCTTTACCGCCAATGTTGATGATGCCCAATTCTCTTCTTTCCAGAAAATAATCGGCACGAAGCTCAGGGTGATTGGGCAACGACAATGCTTTTGCCAAAGGCATTGCTCCACCCACAATTACACGGTCGTAATGGGTATACACCAGCTTCAGCTGATCGGGCAGCATCAGGTTTTTCACCAGAAAATTATCGGTGAGAGCCTGCGTATCGAAACCCTTTGTTTCCTGCGGACCAACAGCAAAGCGAATTTCCATGTCGCCGTCTTTGTAAGTATTGCTGTTGTAATCTTTCAACTGCTGCACAGGCGCAATTGCTTTTTTTGTAGCCATGAGAAATCAATTAAAAAATAACGTTTGGAGATTGCTGCCCGACATATTATCGTGCCATCCATCCACCATCTACAAATAATACGGTACCATTTACATAATCAGAAGCAGGAGATGCCAGGAAGGTAACCGGGCCTTTAAAATCGGCAGGTACACCCCAGCGGCCAACAGGTATGCGATCGAGAATAGACTTGCTGCGTTCCGGATCTTCGCGGAGCGCCTGTGTATTGTTGGTAGCAATGTAACCTGGTGCAATACCATTTACACACACACCTTTACTACCCCACTCATTGCCAAAGGCACGAACCAATCCTGCTACTGCAGATTTGCTGGCTGTGTAGCCGGGCACATTGATACCACCCTGGAAGCTCAACAATGAGCAAGTGAAAATGATTTTGCCACCACCTTTTTCAATCATGTGTTTTCCAAACTCACGGCCCAAAATAAACTGCGCATTCAGGTTGATGTCAATCACTTTGTCCCAATATTCATCAGGATGTTCTGCGGCAGGTTTACGCATGATGATTCCGGCATTATTCACCAAAATATCAATGCGTTCGTTTTCGGCTTTCACTTTATTAATAAAAGCATACAACGCTTGTCTGTCAGAAATATCGACACGGTGGTAAGTAAAACTACGGCCGGTTGCTTCGATAGCAGCTTTCACTTCGCTGTAATCTTCTACAATAGAAGCACCAACAATATTGGCGCCTGCTTCGGCTAATGCCAAAGCCATACCCATGCCAAGGCCAGTGTCACAACCTGTAACAACTGCAGTTTTGCCTGCCAAATTGAAGAGGTTCAAAGTTTCCATTTGTTGTAGTTTATTGAGGTTACCTGATGTTGCAGCTTGTGAATGCTACAGATTGAAATAATTTTTTGCGTTGTTATAGCAGATGTCCTGAACAATTTTACCCACCCATTGAATATCGTTTGGCAACTCACCTTTGTCAATTTCTTCGCCCATGATATTGCACAGCAAGCGACGGAAATATTCATGACGCGGAAAGCTGAGAAAACTACGGGAATCAGTCAGCATACCTACAAACCTACTCAGCAAACCCATATTCGACAAAGCGTTGATTTGTTTGGTCATTCCATCTTTCTGATCGAGAAACCACCACGCAGAACCCCACTGAATTTTACCAGCTACTGAGCCATCATTGAAGTTACCAATCATGGTAGCCATCAATTCATTATCGGCGGGATTGAGGTTATAAATAATTGTCTTTGCCAATTGATCGCTGTTGTCAAGCCTATTAAGAAAGCGGGCCAATGCCACAGCTTGCGGAAAATCGCCGATAGAATCCCAACCGGTATCTGCACCCAACAAACGTAACCCACGTGTATTGTTGTTGCGCAAAGCACCCAGGTGAAATTGTTGAATCCATCCTTTCTCATGATCCCATTGTGCAAATACAACGAGCATGGCACTCATGAATTTCAACCGTTGTTCTTTGCTCAATGTTTTGCCTGCACGTATTTCACTAAAGATGGAAATGATTTCAGCTTCCGTATAATCTTCAGCATAAATCTGTTCCAAACCATGATCAGACACTTTGCAACCATTGGCAGCAAAAAAATCATGGCGGTTTTTCAATGCATCCAAAAACTGGGCATAGCTACCAATACTCATGCCTGCTGCGGCTTCCAGCTTATCTACATACGCATTATAAGCTGCAGCATCATCTACCTGCATGGCTTTATCTGGCCGGAATGCAGGCAACACTTTCAATGCAATACCCGAAGTAGCAATCTGCTGGTGAAACTCGAGTGAATCAATCGGATCATCAGTGGTACACAAAGTTTCTACATTCATTTTTGCAAGTAAACCTTGCGTTGTGAATGCTGGTGTATTTACCAGAGCACTGGTTTGCGCATAAATCTCTTTAGCAGAATCGGCATTCAACAAATCATCAACAGCAAAATAGCGGAGCAACTCTAAGTGCGTCCAGTGGTACAGCGGATTGCGCAATGTATATGGCACTGTTTCTGCCCAAGCCTGAAACTTTGCCTCATCCGACTGAGTACCGGTACAAAAAGATTCGTGCACCCCATTGGTTCGCATGGCCCGCCATTTGTAATGGTCGCCATACAACCATGCCTGTGTAATATTTTCAAACTGATGATTTGCCGCAATTTGTGCCGGTGGAAGGTGATTGTGGTAATCAATAATCGGCATTTGCCTGGCAAAGTCGTGGTACAACTGCGCAGCGGTATCGCTGTATAAAAGAAAATTATCTGAGATAAACGTTTTCATATTGTGCGATTGAGCATTACAAATGGTTGCTAATTAAATACCGCTGAAAGAAGAATAACCTCCATCTACAGTGATGTTGCTGCCATGTACAAATGATGCAGCGTCACTCATTAAAAACACCAATGCTCCGCCCAAATCTGATGGAGAACCGAATTTTTTGAAAGGTGTATGCAATAGTATCAGATTACCACGTTCAGTAAGGCTGCCGTCTTCATTGGTAAGTAACCGTCTGTTTTGTTCTGTCAAAAAAAAGCCGGGTACAATTCCATTAATCCGAATTGAATTTCCATAACGGTTAGCCACTTCTACAGCAAACCATTTGGTAAACATATCGACAGCTGCTTTACCAATTGAATAACCTAGCACTTTGGTTAAAGCTTTATCTACACTAACAGACGATATATTTACGATACTACCTTTTCCAGTTGTTGCCAATGCTTTTCCAAAAACAATAGTTGGCAAAATGGTTCCCCACAGATTAACGTCCAATGCTTTTTTCATGCCTTCTACATTCATTGAAAAAACATCCTCGTTTGGTTGAAGTACGCCTTCAGGCACATTGCCGCCAGCGCCATTTACCAGTCCGTCAATTTTACCATATTTACTCAGCATTAAATCGCGGCAAGCAATGAGTTGAGCTTCATTTTGCACATCAGCAATAAGTGCTTCTGCTTCCCCACCAGCAGATTGTATTTCTGCTACTCTTTCTTTAGCAGTTTTTTCGTTGCGGCCGAGTATTCCTACTACTGCACCAGCAGCAGCCAGTGCAGTAATAAATGCATGCCCCAACACACCTGTTGCGCCGGTCACTACAATCACTTTGCCTTTTAATGGAAGTTCGTATGCCATAATATTATGTAAATGTGTAGATGATAATTAAAGTGAAACGCCTCTTTTCCAGGGAATAAAATCGTCCTGATTAAGTAATACAGCTTTAGGAATGACAATACCACTGGCTGCCTGAATGCAGTATTCCAAAATATCTTCGCCCATTTGCTCAAGCGTTTTCTCACCGTCGATTACAGGTCCGCAATCAATATCGATGATGTCATTCATACGTTTGGTAAGATTGCTATTGGTAGACACTTTGATGGTGGGACAAACAGGATTGCCTGTAGGTGTACCAAGACCAGTCGTAAATAAAATAAGCGTTGCTCCACTAGCGGCTTTACCAGTAGTTGCTTCCACGTCGTTGCCAGGTGTACATACCAAACTAAGGCCTGGTTTTTTCGCAATTTCTGTATAGTCCAATACATCTACCACTGGCGATGTACCACCTTTCAACGCTGCACCATTGCTTTTGATTGCATCAGTAATCAACCCGTCTTTAATATTGCCTGGCGAAGGGTTCATGTGAAAACCGCTGCCTGCTTTTTCGGCAGAATCGCTGTAGGCAGACATGAGTTTGATGAACTTTTTCGCAGCATTTTCATCCTCTGTTCTGTCAATCAAATTTTGCTCGGCACCACAGAGCTCTGGAAACTCTGCCAACAACACTTTGCCACCCAAGGCAACCAATAAATCAGATGCATAACCAACGGCTGGGTTTGCAGAAATACCACTAAACCCATCGCTCCCACCGCATTTTACCCCAAGGCAAAGCTTATCTAATGTAGCCGGCTGGCGTTCAATTTTATTGATCTCTGCCAAGCCCTCAAATGATTTGCGGATGGCATCTGCAATGAGCTGTTCTTCACTTTGCGATTGCTGCTGTTCAAATACAAAAAGCGGCTTATTGAAATTTGGATTGAGAGCTTTCAGGTCATTCAAAAAATCTTGTGTTTGTAAGTTTTGACATCCCAGACTCAACACCGTGATACCACCAACATTGGGATGATCGGCATAAGCTGCCAGCAGTTTGCTTAGTACAGCCGCGTCTTGACGAATGCCACCACAACCACCTTGATGGTTCAGAAATTTAATGCCATCAACATTTTTGAAAAATCTATCGTTATTACCTGCAATACCAGATGGAGCAAGACTTACAGATTCAATATCTTCTCCCTTCTTAAATGCTTCCAACAACTGGTGTGTGTAGCGTTTGTATTTATCCGTTACGGCGTAGCCAAGTTCATTGTGCATGGCCTCACGAATCACATCCAGATTTCTGTTTTCACAAAAAACAGTGGGAATGAATAACCAGTAATTGGCAGTACCCACACGGCCATCTGCACGATGATAGCCATTGAAAGTTCGGTCTTTAAACTTCGATACATCAGGGGCTTTCCATTCGTAGTTTACCTTACGGTAGGTGTACGGTTCCGCAGCATGTTTGGTATTTTCAGTAGACATTCTTGCACCCTGAGGAATATCCATTTGTGCCTTGCCAACCAACACACCGTACATAATAATTTCATCACCTTGCTTCATGTTGTGCATAAAGAACTTGTGTTTGGCGGCAATATCTTCTTGCATTACATATTCAATGCCTTCATATCGTACAGTTTGGCCTTTCGCCAAATCTTTCAATGCAACAATGACGTTATCTTTCGGGTGAACTTTTAAAATTATTTGAGACATTTGGACGGATTTATTTTTTGATTAATGCTGTTACTGCGGCCTTCATGCCATTGCTTAAAATACTATTGACAGCCGCTGAAACTTCTTCTATAAAATAGGGTAAAACAGTAAAGTCTTCCTTCCATATTTTTTTGTTGGTCACTACTGCTTCTACCCATCCGCTAATGTTATTGGCATCGAATGCGGATTGAATGAATGCTACAAATTCAGGAGTATCATTCGGTGTAAATGCTACAGCTGAATGACCACTATACAACACCAAAAGCGCAGCAAAAGAAAAAGTGGTGAGTGGAGCCTTACTATTCAATTTGGTGTAGTTGTCTTTTACTGTAGGAAAATCTCTCGTCTCCCATTTAGACAATGAGTTCAATGAAATATCCTTAAGATAATGCTTCAAAAATGGATTGTAAAAACGTTCCAGAATTTTTGCAGCAAATTTTTTCAATTCTTCAGGATCTTCATCAATAGCAGGAAGCACTTCAGTAGCCACTAATTGATTAATGTATTGTTCAACTTCTGGTGTATTAAACGCATCCAGTACTGTTTCGCATCCCAGCTGCAAAGCCACAGGTACCATAGCCGTATGTGCACCATTGAGTATGCGGACTTTCTTCGCTCTGAAATCACGAATATCATCCATGAAAAGAACATTCAAACCTGCTTCATCCAATGGAAGTTTTTGCTTGATGCTGGCATCGCCACCAATAGCCCATACATGAAAATATTCACCCTTTACCACTAGGTTGTCATCGAAACCTATCTCAGCTTTTATCTCATTGATGGTTTCTTTGGGAAAGCCGGGCACAATGCGGTCAACAAGGGTATCATAAAAATGACAACAAGCATTTACCCATTTTTCAAACTCAGCTCCAAGTTGATTGGCGGAGGCATGCTGCAATACATATTTGCGTAACGTAGAACCATTGTCTTCAATGAGTTCGCAGCATATAATTGAAAGACCTTTGGTAGTGTCCCCTGCAAAATGCTGAAAACGCTTGTACAAAAGCGCCGTCATTTTTGCAGGAAAAGAAGCAGGTGGCATGGCGAAAATATCATCTCCTTCTTCATAGCGAATGCCCGCTTCTGTAGTATTGGAAATAATCATTTCCAGGGCATCACTTACTATTAATTTTTCGTACGTCTGATAATCAGCATATGGATTATTTACAGTGGTAATACACTTTACTAAAGACACTTCTTTCACCGGTTGCTTATCCTTGATGCCTTCAAGATAAACATGGTACATATTGCTTTGCTGCTGAAACAAATCACGTACAAACTCACCACCGGCAATGGGTTGTACAATGGCTACACCATGATTCATTTTTCCTGCATCGTTGGCTTTTTGTATCATCCAATCTACAAAGGCTCTCAAAAAATTCCCTTCACCAAACTGCAATATTTTCACCGGCAGTTCAGGTTTATTTACGGTAGTGGTATTCAATACTTTCATCTATTTCTTTTTAACTTTTCCTAGAACGCTTAGCTTATTTCAGCAACCATTTAGCCAGCTGCTGTGCAGCTATTATATTCTGATATTCGGCAGGCAATTTTCGGCCATCTACGTATTCGTTATACAACCACGGATCTCCTACAGCTATCACTTTCCCTTTACCATATTTTGCAGTCGCAATCAACACTTCACCGTCTTTTACAATCACTGGTTTTGCAGGCCTTTGCAATGTCAACGTGCTTATTTCTTTCAGGAACATTTTATAATCGCCATTGAAAACCTTGTTGCTGCCGCTTATGACTAAGCCTTGCTCGTATACATCATTCTTCACCATATTGCGGCTCACATTGGTAAACTGAATGCCAAACTTCCCTGCCAGAATATTGAAATGTGAAAGATCACAATTGAAACTGTCATTTGCCATCAGCAGCAATGTGCCTCCGCTATTTACCCATGCAGCAATAGCACTGGCAGAGGTTTCATCCATCAAATTCGGATTGGCTTTATCCTTTGCATGATCGGGATCTACAATAATGTATACACTGGCCTGTTGCAAATTAGCCGTCGTTGGTGCTACATCCAGATTGGCCAAACGGGCACCATACTTTTCAAACTGCTGACCGAATGCATAAAACCCGGGATGAGATTTCTCTTCCCATGTGTAATGGAAAAAGTCTTTTCTGCCTGGTACAATCTCTCTTTGTTCACTATTGAAAAAACGATCTAATAATACCTGCTTACCATTGGCTACTTTTTGAGTGGGTTGTAATTCCATTTCGGCAGCACACAACAAAAAAGCGCCCAAGCCCTTAGGATCATTCTCAATCACTTTTTCTTTCATGTAGTAATCGAAACTGCCATCGCGGTAAGGATTGCCGCCCAAACCAGATACACTTACGGTGCCATGCAAGTCGGGCACATTATTGGTACGTTTTATAAACTGCTGTTGAATGCCAGCATAACCCCGCTTTACGTTAGCTGTAAAAGACGCAGGCAGGTAACCTTTCCGAATTCCTTTTGCAAGGGTATATACCAGCATACAAGAAGCTGAAGCTTCGAGATAATTAGGTGACCGGTCAGGCATATCAACTATATCGTACCATACGCCACTTTTTTTATCCTGCACTGCTGTAACCGCTGTTGCAAAACGATTAAGAATGGCAATGATTTTTTCTCTACCCGGATGATTGGCGGGAAAATAATCCAGCACATCAACCATGGCCATGCCATACCAACCCAATGCTCTACCCCAAAAATGCGGTGACAAACCCGATTGTTTATCTGCCCATTGTTGTTGCTTCGATTCATCCCAGCCATGATAGAGCAAACCCGTTTTAGCATCACGTGCATGGGATTCCATCCAAACAAACTGATTAGTGATATCATCGAAAGCCTTGACTTCACCCGCTATTTGGGCATACTGGGCATAGAATGGCTGACCCATATACAAACCATCTAACCACATTTGATACGGGTAGATTTTTTTGTGCCAAAACCCGCCTTCGTTGGTACGGGGATGCGTATTGAGTTGGTCACGCAACAGCGTTGCAGCCGTCCAGTATTTTTTATTTCCTGTTACCTGATACAACAGCAATAAATTCTTGCCATTGTTCAAATGATCAATATTGTATTCTTCTTTTTTGTAACCTCTGATGCTTCCGTCATTTCGCACATACTGATCCATACTTTTCTGGATATATTGAAAAAGACGAACATCTCCATTGCCATACCAAATGTGCTCTAAGCCTTTCAAAATTACACCCTGATCATAACGCCATTTTGCTTCCTTGTCGCCTTCCAGCAAAAAAGAATCAGGCCAAATGTTCATCACCCTTTGGGCCATTTCAGCAGCAGTAACTGTTGTTTTCTGCGACCACGAAGACGCAGCAATCAACAAGAAGAGTGATAAAAGTGATAGGCGGTTTTTCATTTACTGAATGGTTATGGTTCCGGGTTTTGCACCCAATTCATACACTATTTGCTGAGTAGCATTGCCGGCCTGCTTACGTACTTGTATTGCTGCAGAACGGTCGCCAGCCACACGATACATAAGTTGGTTATTGCCGTCAAACGTCAGTCCATTGAACTGTATATTTTTACTTTGAATGATGTCTACCACGGGGGTGGTATGCTTCGCTTTGATAGTAACATTGTTGAAAACAATACCATCGGCCTCTTGGATATCAATGCCTTTATCGGCCTGCAACACCATATTTTCAATCGTAATATTTTGAATAGGCATCTCTGGTAGTCCACGAATAAATACGCCTTTAGCAGCACCATTTACATACACGTTTCGGATATGAAAATTGCGGAAGACAGGCGTTGTTTCATCCACTGGTTTGAATTCTACTTTTGGCAACTCACGAACTTCTCCGGTGAGCGGAACAGGATCTTTGGCCATGTAATACATGTCGAATAAAATGGCATCACCCGGAATATCCTTCATGTAAATGTTTTCAATGTTGATATTCTCTACCAAGCCACCACGACCACGGGTTGTTTTAAAACGCAAACCAATATCGCTGCCAATAAAAGTGCAGTTGCTGATGTTCATATTTCTTGCACCGCCACTCATTTCGCTGCCAATCACAAATCCACCATGCGATGCATATACAACACAACCGCGAATGGTAACATTCTCTGTGGGCATAGCCCTTTTGCGGCCATCGGCATCTCTACCGCTTTTCATGCACAGCGCATCATCGCCCACATCAAATACGGAGTTTTCAATCAATACATTCTTGCAACTCTCCACATCAATACCATCTCCATTTTGTGCATACCACGGGTTCTTTACAGTAATGTTGCGAACTGTAAGGTTCTCACTCATGAGTGGATGCAAACACCAAGCTGGTGAGTTTTGAAAAATGACACCTTCCAATAAAATGTTTTTACACTTCGTAAATACAACCATGTTGGGTCGCAAAAAATCTTTAACGGCTTCGTAGTCGGCCATGCTCTTTTCCGGACTGATTGCACCGGGATTTTTCATTGCGGCACCTTTCAGTGAACCGGCATTGGGATACCAAGTTTTCTTGTCCTCACTTAGCAAGCCTCCACTCTTTACCAGCTTCTCCCACTGGCTGGCCGTGAGTTTATCTTTTTTTACCATCCGCCATGCATCGCCGTTACCATCTACAATGCCTTTGCCTGTAATAGCAATATTGCTGGCATTTGTAGCAGAAATAGGCGATTGGTTGCGCATTTGTGGAAGGCCTTCCCAATCGGTGGCTACTAATTTGTACTGTGTAAAATCATTACTAAACAATAATGTAGCACCAACTGCAATGTGCAGATTGATATTGCTTTTAAGCTCAATAGGACCGGTAAGCCACAAGCCAGCCGGCACCAGCACTACGCCGCCGCCTTTTTTGGCTAATTGATCAACAGCCCTTTGAATGATTGAAGTGTTGAGCAAATAACCATCCCCTTTTGCGCCAATCGATTTGATGGATAACGTGTCTTTACGAAAAACAGGCACTGGCACCTTTGGCAATGGCTTGAAATGTTGGGCCCATGCGGATAAACCCAATATGCTCAACAGAGAAAACAACACGGTTTTTTTCATAGCTAAAATGGTTCGCCAATCGGTATAAAATCGAACACAATGTTACCAAGTACCCTGCACAATGCACAGTGCCCGAAGGCTTTTATTTACGCAAACGATGTCAAAATCAGCTGCTGTACACAGGGCATATTCTACTCATAAACGGCTACATTTTTACTGCCTGACGGGCCAGTAATTTCCAGGCTTTCCCCTCTTTCTGAAATACCAGCAAGATGCGTAAGTGTACTTCGCCAGCCACATTATTATCGTTGGTTTTGGCATGCAATTCATGACGAACAACGGCTACTTTTTTATGAATAGCAATAGTTTGATTTTTCAGTTCGATACTGACAAAATCAGATTTGCCACTGGCAATTTTTTCAACGAACTGGGCCTGATTTTCTACAGCACCGCCGCTATGGCCATAGCTAAGCGCTACAGAAGAAACCGCCAATAAAGAATCGGCATTACCCGATACCATGGCACTGCGTAATTGCTCTACAGCAGCAGCTACAGCAGCAGTTTGTTTTTGCTGAGCCTTTGCCAGCGTAACTGTGCAAAATGCAACAAGAAAAGGCAGTATTTTTTTCATGTGTTGTTGTTGTATAAAAATGATGATGCTGCAGCGAACGTAGGTACGATGCAGCAATAAGTTGGGTTAAACAAAAGTTTGCGGCTTAGGTACCAAATCGGTGAGTTCGGTAATTTTTACCGGACGGCCTTCTGCTATGCTTTTACGGGCAGCAATGCCAATGAGGATTGACATGGCACCTTCTCTTGTGCCTGCCAATACATGATGCGGATTATCTGTTGGGTCTACAAAAATGCGGCGCAGCATTCGGATATCGCCGCCCCCATGGCCACCTTTTATTTTTGGCGTGGTGTATATTTCATAATTCTTGGCGAAGTTGTCCATCACCATTATCTCCTGCACTTCTCCTTTAATGGCATCATCGGCATCCGACATTTCTACTGCATGCCTTTTGGCTTGGTCGTCGGGTGTTTTTTGCAAATAAGGAATGTCTTCCCAGGTTTCCATTCTACCTTTTTTTCCATTGAAGGCAATCTGCCAACCTTCGTATGGTGAGTAGGTCGTCAATGAATAATTTACAACCACACCGTTGGCATATTTTATCTGTGCAGACATCTTATCCCAGATGTCGATTTCGTTGCGCCACACACAACCGTCACGTAAGTAACCATCATGTTGTTCATTGTCAGCATATAGTTCCATCAGGCGTTTGTCCTGCGACATATCCCAATAAAAAGCGCATTTATTTTTATACGCACAGGTGCGGCAGTTTTTACCACGGAAATCATTGTTTTTGCCATAATGCTCCAACGCTCCATAAGCACTCACTTCTACTGGTTCGCTATTGAGCCACCAGTTGAGCAAATCAAAATGGTGTGTGGCTTTGTGCACCCACAAGCTGCCTCCTTTGCCTACAAAACCATGCCAGCGACGGAAATAATCAGCACCATGATACACATTGAGGTACCAGTTAAAATCTACAGAAACCACTTTGCCTATTCTGTCTGCAGCCAGCAGTTCTTTCACCTGCATATTGTGCACACTGTGGCGATAATTAAATGCAACGGTCACTTTTTTGCCCGATTTTTTTTCGGCATCCAAAATGCGTTTGCACTTTACTTCATCGGTGGTCATGGGCTTTTCTGTAATCACATTTACACCCATGTTTAGCGCCTGCACTATGAAGTCATCGTGTGTACTATCTACAGTGGTTACAATTACATAGTCGGGCTTGGTTTCCTTTACCATGCTGGTAAAATCGCTATAGGTTTTACAGCTTACACCCATAATGCGTTTGGCAGTTTCCAATCGGCCAGGGTTGATATCGCACAAACCCACAAACTCAAGCACGTCGGCAAAAGTGCTCACCAATGTTTTGCCCCACAGGCTGCTGCCGCGATGACCTGTGCCAACCATGGCCAGTTTAATTTTGCTGCCAGGTTGAATAGCAAAACTTTCAAACGGATGCAACATCAGCGAAGCACCTGCTGCAACGGTGTATTTCATAAAATTTCTTCTTTCCATATTACAATCATTTGGTTTGTTATTGAAAACGAATCCAATCTATATCGATATAACCGCCATCATTAGTAACGGTATTTCTATTGATGAAAAAACCAAGCTTTGCCCCCACCCATCTACCTGGTTTGGCTATAAATTCATTGGGTGTATCTGTATATAACTTTCCGTCGGCACTAAAAGCAAAACGACACTTGGCGCCAGGTTTTACGGTTAGCCGCAGATACACGTCTTGCCCTTGCACCGTTCCCAATAAGGTCACTTTTTCCTGTTTGTTTTTATCCGCATTCAATCGTTCATGATAGTGAACACTTGTGATGCCGTCTTTTTGTGTTAATCCCAAAAAGGCATAATCGGTACCATGTACAATAAAACCAACCTGCTCATTGTTTTTGGTGGCTGAAAAACGAAGCTTGACTGTAGCGGTAAAACTTTCTGCCGGAAATTTTTGCGCCAGCAAATTGTTATAATCCCAGGCATTATTCAAGCTATCGGCACGATAGACGGCAAACAAACGTAAATACCCTTGCGTTGTAGGAAATGCCCATGTAATTTCTGGATTGGCCTGCCACTGCCATTGCTTGCCCAGCAGAGGCAAATTAAACTCATCGCTTGTGGGCGGTGCTTCTATACCTGTAGCAGCAAACGGTTTTTTAAACTGTATTACCGGCTCACCTATTCCGTCATTGTCTGCATCTGCACCAATAACCGGCCAATCATTTTGCCAAACCATGGGTTGCAAATGCACAATGCGGCCGTAAGCTTCCTTATCTTGAAAATGCAGGAACCAATCCTTGCCATCGGCGGCAGTAACCCATGCACCTTGGTGTGGCCCGTTGATGGCTGACTTGCCCTGATCCATCACTACTTTTCTTTCATACGGACCATAAATATTTTTGCTGCGCAACACCAATTGCCAGCCTGTACTTACACCACCTGCAGGTGCAAAAATGTAATAGTAACCATTGCGTTTGTACAACTTTGGTCCTTCTACAGTAGGGTCTTGCGGATGACCATCGAACACCATCACTCCACTACCTAAAGTTTTAGTACCCGAAGCGTTCATTTCTTTTACTACCAAAATAGATTTGATACCGGCACGGCTTCCAGCAAATGCATGTGCCAAATACACTTTACCATCATCATCCCACAGCGGACAAGGATCTATCAAACCTTTGCCGCCTTCCACCAACACCGGCTCCGACCATGGGCCTTGAAAATTGGGGGCTTTGATGACATAAATACCAAAATCAGGATCGGGATAATAGATATAAAACTCCCCCTTGTGAAAACGGATGGATGGTGCCCACACACCTGCTCCATGCTGCACTTTGCTGTAATGTTCTATGGGTTGCAAACGTGGCAATGCATGCCCCACTAATCTCCAATTCACCATGTCGGAAGATTGCAGCAACGGCAGGCCGGGTATGTGTGTAAAGCTGCTGGCCGTCATGTAATACTGGTTACCTACTCGTATGGCATCGGGGTCTGAATAGTCGGCATGCAATACAGGGTTTTGGTAAAATCCATTCCCTTTATCGGAAGCACCCACAGGTATTTGTGCGGTGGTTTTCACAGCCATTACAACACAAATAAAACCTGCGATATAGTTAATCAATCTTTTCATGGTCACTTACATCTTAATACTAGTCAACCAGTTTTTCAACCGGTCCATCCAAAAGTCTTCGGTGGTTTTGTTGTACATACCAAAACCATGGCCACCTTTAGGATACAGGTGCATTTCAGCAAGCACTTTATGTTGAATACATGCCTGATAAAAGCGAAGACTGTTTTCAACAGGCACTCCTGCATCATCGCCGGCATGCACCAGAAAAACAGGGGGCGTTTGCGGAGTTACCTGCAACTCATTGCTAAAAAACTTTAGCTGCTTTTCATCGGGTTTGTTACCTATCAGGTTGGTTTTGGAACCCTTGTGGGTGATGCTGCTATCGAAACTAATCACCGGATAAACAAGTACACCGAAATCAGGCCTAGCGCTGGTGGTGTCGGTGCTAGATGCATCTGCTTTTACATGGAAATGCGTCAGCGCAGTTGACGCTAAGTGACCACCTGCAGAAAAACCCATGATGCCAATTTTGTTCGGGTTGATGCGAAATTGTGTAGCCTTGCTACGTACCAGCTGCACAGCCCGTTGCGCATCTTGCAATGGTGCCATACTCTTGTCGATATTCATGCTATCACTGGGCAAACGATACTTCAATACAAAGGCCGTTACTCCCCAGCTATTTACTACTTCTGCTACACGTGTTCCTTCTTTATCAAATGCCAAAATGCTGTAGCCACCACCAGGACAAATAATGATTGCTGTACCATTGGGCTCTTTGGGAGCATATACCGTAAGCGTAGGCACACTCACTTTTTCAATACGGGTCACATTGTCTTTGAATGTTGTTCCCTCTTTGATGGCGGTTGGTTTACTGTTGGGTACAGCTCCAGAATAAAGGAACATTTCCACTGGTGGTTGTGCCTGAATGGTTGTCATCATACACAGCAATGTGAAGAAGAAAAAAGCTTGTTTCATCTTGAATTATTTACCGCCGGTTTTGCCCGGCCATACGAAAAGTATGGACTGCGTATTTTCAAAAAACGAACCTGCAGAAAAACGACCGATTTGTGGTCCGCTAAAAATGTTTTCCAAGCTGTACTGTCGGGCTTGCTTCTTGCTCAGCTGCTTTGCCCAAGGCACCCGCTGTGCTGTGGCTGCACCCGGACCGCTATTCTTGTATTCTGCGTAAAAAGTGGTTTGTTCATTGGCTGGATTATCCCAGTTATGCCAACCCACGGGAGCCAACTGTGCAGGCAGCTGGCAGTACATAAACACCGTTTTGGCATGAGCCCGCCAGGGTCGGCCCAAATAAAATTTAGTGACACTGCTATCAGCGGTGATGTTGCAATAGCGAAATACATAGCCAAATTGTTTGCCAGCGGTTGTACTGGCTGCTGTGATGTAAGAATTTACTTTGATGCGAATGTTGCAACTATCAAACACAGCAGTGGCAGGACCGAAAATAAAATCAGTTGTGCCTTCAATATCACACTTCAAAAAATACTGACGGCACAATTCGCCACCGGTAAAAATGGTATCCTGATTGCCCAGAAACCGACAGTTAATAAACAGCGCCTGATCGGCATCTACATACAATGCCAGTGCCTGTCCCACTCTGCCCGAATTGTTTTCAAACGTGATGTTTTGAGCAGTAAATCGATTGCCACTCACTTTCACTGTGTAAGATGAAAAAGTGCCATGCTTGCCTTTTTCGTAAGGCTTGCCAGAGTAATCGTCGAAAGTGATGATGGTGCCTTCTACACTCTCACCAATCATGGTGATGTCTGTGTTGTTAGCCAGAATTTCGAGCTTCTCTTTGTACACGCCATTTTTAATGTACAATGTAATGGGTGCCAGCGGATAGCCACGCATGGCTTTGATGGCCTCACCAATAGTGGTGTAATCTCCAGAGCCGTCTTGTGCTACAGCAAAAATGTATTTGTATTGTTGCGGGTTGGCCGTTTGTGCCTGCAATGCAGCAACAGCAATAAACAGCAACATCATTATTGTACAAAATCTTTTCATCATGGTAACAATCGTTTGCAGTTGAAAGCAACACCACATGCTGATGCAGCTCATCTTTCGAAGATTCATTTTTTTGTCCGATCAACTGTCCTGCTGTATAGTTCAGGAAGCTGCGCTTTGATTTGTTGCAATACCAGCTGCGCCACCAACCGGGCACCCAGTTCATTAAAGTGTGTATTGTCTTCCTTTCCTTCGGGATAGTTCGGATGTTCTCCGGGTTTCAATTGCAAAAACAACCACTTAGATTGTGCTTCGCCAAACTGCTGATACAATGCTTTGGTGGCCGTATTCATATCAAACAGCAACACATTTTTTTCTTTGACCACTTCTTGTATGTACGCAATGTATTCAGGATGTGTTTCTTCCTGTTGGCCCTGCGCATCAAACTTGCGGCGGCTAACAGGCGTCATCAACACAGCGGTCATGCCTTTGCTGCGGGCTTCATCTACAAAGCGACGCAAATTGTTTTTATAATCTTCTGGTTTGGTATAGCTTTTTTTAGTGGGCACTTCATCGTTGTGGCAAAATTGGATGAACACATAATCGCCGGATTTTCCTTCCTGCAAAATGGATTGCCACAAACCTTCTTCTATAAATGTGCGGCTACTGCGGCCATTCTTTGCTTTGTTTACCACCTTAACAGATGAATCCCAGAAATGCACAAAAGGCATGCCCCAACCGGCTTCAGGATAGGCTTTCTGCTCTTTGATACTCATGGTAGAATCGCCGGCCAAAAAGATTTTAATTGGAGAACGCTTCGCTTGAAATGCCCACAAGAGTAAGGCTGCCATCAGCATTCCGAAAGTTGTGTACAAGTGGCGTGTATTCATCATCCATGTATTTGCGTAACCAACAATTGAGTTTAGTTTTTTAGCAGGCTGTTCATGTACACTTCAAGGTTACAATACCATTTCGACAGACCGAAAGCAACAGCATCTTGCGGATTGTTTTTATCCAATCCATTTTTTATTTCCCAAGCATCAGGCATACCATCTTTATCCGTGTCCAATGGTGCTGGCAAGGCTTTCAATGCAGGCCAAGCGGTAACTGTTTTCTCATACGCTGTACCATGCGGATAGCCACCTTGCACATCAATGATATTACCATCTCCCTTTACAATATTTTGCAGAATACGTGCATCCAAAGTATCTCTGCTGTGGCTGGCTCCTGCATGCTTCAGCATGGCCTTGTATGCATCTATGGATGATTGCGGCGTAATGGCCAACACATCAAATGGTTGTTGCATCACAATACTATCGCCACTGAATGGCGCTTTGCCGTCACCAATATGAATGCCTTGCATATTCGTCATACTCACCGCCGGATATCCTTCCACTGTATTTCCGTCGACAAAAAATTTACCGAAGCCAACTTGTTCGTTGCGGGTAGGATTTACAATGCGGCCGGTTACTTTTTTACCCGTTGCAGGGCCGGGTTTGTAATAATTACCCACTACATTGTATCGGCCTGCTTCTCCACCATATACATTGTTGCCACCCCAGTTGTAAATGAGGTTGTTTCTAAAGTCGACCAACTCGATACTAGCACCAAGCCGTGTACCGTTGAAGCGGGGTGTACGGCTCACACAATGCGCAAATACATTGTGGTGTGCCGATAAATGAGCTCCGCCCCAAATGCCACCATACCCGTGATGTTCCCAGTCTTTATCGCCTGTTTCAAAATGATAAGAATAGTTAAGTGGCTCTGCAATAATGTTCCACTGAATGCTTACACTATCGCCACCGTACATAGAAAAAACTTCATCTGTACTCCAACTGAAACTACAATGATCTATGATGACATTTTTGCGACGACCACCGCTAAAAGCATCGTCTCCTCCGCTGCCATCTACCATACCTGCCTGGCTTTGGTAGCGGTCGCCCATGCGAAAACGCATGTAGCGTAAAATGATGTTATCGCCATTCAACGATACGTTGTGATCGGCAATGCAAATACCATCACCCGGTGCTGTTTGACCTGCAATTGTTGCATGCCCGTTTATAACCAGTTTAGATTGAAGATGTATGGTACCCGACACGGCAAACACAATCATTCGTTTGCCTTTGGCCTCGGCAGCTTCTCTGAAACTGCCTGGTCCGGCATCGTTGAGATTGTCAACTACATACACTTTACCGCCGCGTCCACCGGTAGTGAATTTTCCAAAGCCCTCAGCACCGGGAAATGCCAACGCAGGTTCTTGCACATTTACTTGTGGCTGAGCACTGCAAGACAATGCTAAAGAGTACAATCCCAATATCCATCCTGCTTTCATGGGGTAAAAATTTGCTCCTTCAGCGCAGTGCAACTGAAGGAGCTAATGAAAAAACAGCTTCTGTAAAAGGTACCTTTAATAATTCGGATTTTGCTTGAGCTTACCCTGATAGGCTGCAATGGTAGCCTGGTCGTAAGGGAACAATTCACTTTTGCCGGGGGTAAAAAAGGAAGCAACTCCTTGCCACAACGGACGACCATCAATTTGATTACTATTAAGATGCTGTGCCCAATCAGTACGTGTCCAGCCAGTTGTTGGAGAAGGTACTTGAGTAGGCCGCCAAAAAGGTTGTGCAGTTGCAGGTGAACCCACTCCGGCAAAGTATTGAATTTCTTCACCGCTGTTTCTCCAGTAAATGTATTGCGGTACATTGGCGTATGGTGCACGTCGGTCACGAATGGCCTGAATATTGGCTTTCGCTTCAGCTATTTTGGTAGCGAGCAAATTCCAACGGAGCAAATCGTATTTACGAATGCCCTCATGGCCGAATTCTAAATAACGTTCATTTACAATAGCGTTGAAAAATCCGGCTTTGTCTGTAGGTGTGGTACCTATCAACGCAGCGTTGCCGTTGAATGCTCTTTTGCGTACTTCTTCAAAAGCAGCAATAGCTTCTGCAGTAGGGCCATTGTTTATTTCGTTTACTGCTTCAGCATACATAAGCAATACATCTGAAAACCTTATAACAGACCAGTTGTAGCCAACATTCAACACTGTACCTGGCAACAAAGGATTACGCCAGTCTCGGCGGTATTTACCAGTGTTCATTTCACCCAAGCGGCGCTGGCTTTTTATATTGGTAGAAGAGGTAACCTGATAATGCGTAATAGTCACGTCTCTTCTGCTATCGGCAGAGTCGAAAGCATAAAAGTAATTTGGCAGCATTACAATTCCACCGCCACCTGCACCGTATCGTGATGCATTGTTCAGATTTGGACCATCATAATTTCCCATGCGGCTATCGCTGTTGCTATTGCCGCCACCTGCACCTACTTCAAACAAAATTTCTGCTTGTGGATCGTATTGGAAAGAAGTGAGTTTGCGCCAAATATCAATATAGCTGGGGTTTAGCGTATGCTGGTCGCGACGGGCCATCAGTTCTTCACATTCTTTCTTTGCCATTTCATAGTAAGTGAGGTAATCACTTCTACGCTCCATTTGTCCGTTTTGACGAAGAGAAAAACCACCACGAGCCAATGCAATACGGGCACGTAATGCCTTAGCGGCCCCTTTTGTAATACGTTCGTTGCGAGGTCCGGCATCTGTACGCCAAGGCAAAAGGTCGATGGCAACGGCTAAATCACTCAGGATTTTATTGTATGTAGTATCGCGGTCTTCTTGCGGTACAAAGAGGTCTGGTTGCTTGTACGCTGGTACCATGGGTGCTGGCACATCGCCCCAGTTGCGAATGAGTTCGTGATAGAACTGTGCACGTAGCGCAAGTGCTTCTCCGTACATCCTTTTCAATTCGCGTTGCTCCGTTGCCGTGCCACTCTTGTATTTTTCCATCAATGGAATTTGCTCGATACACAGGTTGGCTTTTTCTATACCCCGGTACAACTGGCGAAAAGGGTTGGCAATTTCTGAATTCGTGAGCAGCAACTGATAGCGGCCCACACCACGGCGACCGTTATCAATATTACCACTTACAATTCCTTCATCAGTATCGTAAGGATAATACATACTGATTCGAATGCCATATCCATTATCACCCTGCAATTCGTCGTACACGCCAACCAAGGCATTGTAGGTATTGGATACATCAGAAAAAACCTGATCGATACCGTATTGAGAAATGGGCTCTACAACTGTATATTTTTTACAAGAGCTGATTCCGAAAATTGCTGCTGACATTGCAGCCGCTATGAAAGTCCTTTGTATTTGCTTTTTCATAAGGCTTCGTATTTAAGGCTGAGTCAAATTAGAAAGTTACGTTTACACCAAACACCCAAGTACGTGAACGAGGATATGCGGCAAAGTCTACACCAGGTGTAAGCGGGTCAGAACGACGGGCTGTTACATCAGGATCGTAGCCGGTATAATTGGTAAGCGTAGCAAGGTTGTTCACCGTACCAAACACTCGTAACGTGCTTATCTTGATGCGAGACAAAACTTTGGCAGGCAATGTTTAACCAAGTGTTACGTTATTGATACGCAGGTATGAGCCATCTTCAACGGCCCAAGAATGCAACCACCAACGTTGTACCCTTACCGGGCTCCAGATTTTTGCGTTTGCATTCAACGCAGCCAACGCCTTAGGTTCTGTTACTATGTTACCATTGTCATCAATATTTGTCCAGCGGTCTTTCATGATGTTGAGCATATTCAGGTTTGAAAATGCGCCATCTGTCCACTCCAATTTATTGGCATTATAAATATCGTTGCCCACTACAAAATTCACAAAAATGCTGGCGTCGAAATTGCCATAGCGGAACTGGTTGTTCCAGCCACCGGTGAAGGTTGGGTTGGCATTACCAATAATGGTGCGGTCTTTATCGGCAGTAATTATGCCATCACCATCAAGGTCTTTCCACTTGAGCATACCGGGTTGTGGTGTGCCATACACCGCATTCACGGGTACGCCTTGCTTTATGGTGTACACACCGGTGGTAGCGTTATAATCGAAATCATCAATTTGATAATAACCATCGGTTTGGAAGCCATACATCAAACCAACAGGCTGTCCAACTTTTACCAGGTAATCGGGCACACCATCTGTTCCCTGCCAGCCGGAGTTACGTTCAATGAAATCTACACCGCCAAGGCTTTCTACTTTATTACGGTTGAAAGCAATGTTGAAATTGCTTGTCCAGGTGAAATTCTTGTTGTTGATGGGCGTTGCATTAATCTGTATTTCTAAACCACGGTTGCTGGTAGAACCAATATTTTGTATTTGTGAAGTATAACCGGTAGTTGGTGGTATTGCCACAGCCAGCAACAAATCATTGGCTTTATTTTTATACGCATCTACTGTTACCTGAAGGTTGTTGTTGAAGAAAGCCAGATCCAAACCTACGTTCATGGTGGTGTTTCTTTCCCAACGCAAACCTGGGTTAGCTAAAGCAGTTGGTGCAAAACCTGGTACAATGCTATGATTGAAAGCATACTGTCCGGTTACACCATACAACTGCAGGTACAGCAGGTTATCAATACGGTTGTTGCCCACTGCACCATAACCAATACGCACCTTTCCTTCATCCAGCCACTTGGCGTTTTTCATAAAGCCTTCGCGGTTGAAGCGCCAGGCAAAAGAGCCCGACGGGAACACCAGGCTTCCGTTGCTGGCGTTGAACTTTGAAGAACGGTCGCTTCGCAAATTGAAAGTGGCCAGGTACTTATCATCGTAGGTATAACTTACCCTGCTGAAGTAAGACAGAATGCGGCTGGGTGGCTGCACAAAAGTAGTGGGCAATGGCTGTGCTGAACCAGTTGGTGCAGAGCCTAAGCCCATGTTGGCCAATGCCTTTTCAGCAGAAATATCGGCAGGGAAAAAGCGGGTTTCAAAAGCTTCCGTCATAGAGCGTTGCTGCACAATTTCCTGACCCACCAACACGCTGAAGTCATGCTTATCCTTGTAGTTGTTTACACTGTACTGTAATGTGTTTGAATTGTTGAAAGAGTTGTTGTCTTGAGAACCGATGGAAGCCAATGGTAACTGACCAAAGTTCCTGGCATTGGCTGTGATTTTGCTGTAGAACAATTTCGTTTGCACACTGGCATTATCATAACCCAATGTAGAACGGAAAGTGAGGTTTTTAGCAATGTTGTAATTGAGGTAACCAGTAAAGTATGTTCCCTTGGTGTATTGGCGGCGATACTCTGCCTGTGTAAGCAACACAGGGTTAGTTGCACCAGCAGATGCAAGGAAATATGCTTCATCAAAATCATCTATGCCACCATTCGGAGTTGGTATTTCAAACGGACGATAATTAATGGCGTGACGCAAACGGTTGGTAGTTCTTGTACCACTATTGCTGGTACCGGCACCCTTTATGGTTTGATCGAGATAACGCATGGTAAAACCTACCCGCACTTTAGAATTCAACCGGTGGTCCAATTTAAAATTGACGAGGTACCGGTCGAAGCCTGATTCGAGCTGTACCCCTTCTTCTTTGTTGCCGGTAAGGCTAAGGTTGAATGTGGTATTTTGGTTACCACCATTTACCACTACGTTGTGGTTTTGAAATGAAGCAGTACGACCAAACACCTGCTCTTGCCAGTTAATGGGTGCCATGTTTTTATACACGTTCAACGTATCCCAGGTGGTACCATAGGTTTGTGCAAAACTGCTGCTATCAGCAACACTGCCGCGGCTACGTTCGTACTGCCAGCGTACAAAATCGTACGGGCTTAATACATCCATTGTTCTTGGCAAGGTTCGAACCCCCATTTGACCATTGTACGACACCATTGTTTTACCAGCCTTACCACCTTTGGTAGTAATGATGATAACACCGTTGGCAGCACGGGCTCCGTAGATGGCTGTAGTAGAGGCATCTTTCAACACGTCAATAGATTGAATGTCTTGTGGCGACAACACATTCAATGCATTTTCTACTTGCACACCATCAACAATGTAAAGGGGTGAATTGTCCTGCGTGATGGAACCGCCACCCCGAACACGAATGATTATTTCAGCACCAGGAGCACCTTCGGTAGCAATAGCCTGCACACCGGCAAGCCGGCCCTGAATAGCTTCTGCCGCAGAAGAAATCGGCACATCTTTTATTTGTTTGGCAGATACCGAAGACACTGAACCGGTAAGGTTTTTACGGGTTACCGTAGAGTAACCCACCACCACTACATCTTCCAGATTTGAAGCCACTCTTTCGAGTCTTACTTCTACCGGCGTTTTACCATCGGTAGCTACAGAGGTGCTTTTGAAACCTGTGTAACTAAAGCTAAGGGTTACCCTGCCAGCAGCAGTTACAGTTAGGCTGAAGTTGCCTTCTGCATCAGTTTGCGTTCCGGTTTTGGAACCTTGCAATACTACACTCACCGCATTCAGCGGATTGCCGGTATCATCGGTTACTTTCCCTTTTATTTGCCGGGATTGAGCCAATGCTGCAGTAGGCAGCAAAATTGCCAGCAGGCAATACAATAAGAGTTGTTTCATAAGCACACAAGCATTTAAAAAAAAATGAACAATGGCAAAGAAGGAGTCGTAGAAACAAAGATTATTTGCCTGCAGTTTTTAGTAGCAACATTAGCACACCACCTGAAAATGTTGACATATTCGTAGCATACAGCCAGAAATAAACAACCATTGAAGGACTGATTTTATGGTGGCGGAAATGAGGGTATTCAATCAGCAAGCAAATCATCATCATTTCACAGAACAATGCTACTCACATTTTATTTTTCGGGGGATGATGTGCCATTCTTTATTTACGCAATCGTTACCATTTTCAATCCATTCATGCACCGCTTTAACGGGTAAATATTACCAACAGTTTTGTGGAGAAAAACTCACCCCTACTTTTACCTGTACATTTACCCTGCAAAAATCGATGCTATGAAATTTGAAGCCGCCACTATTAAAGATATTGCCAAGGCATTGGGCGTTTCTACCTCCACAGTATCAAGGGCACTGAGAGACAGCCACGAAATAAGCCCCGAAACCAAGCAACTGGTAATTGAATGTGCTGAGCGGCTCAATTACAAACCCAACCCAATAGCCCTGAGTTTGAAAGAAAAACGCAGCCGTTCTATTGGTTTGGTGGTTACAGAAATAGCCAATAACTTTTTTTCACAAATCATCAATGGTATTGAATCCATTGCGTACGATAAAGGCTATAATGTCATCATCACCCAAACCTTTGAATCGTACGACCGGGAAGTGATGGATGTTCAATTTCTTGCCTCCCGGGGCGTGGACGGACTGATAATTTCCTTATCAACCGAAACGCATGACCTCAGCCATTTAAAGGCGCTGCACGACCGTGGCTTGCCCATTGTTTTCTTTGATCGTATCACCGATGAAATCAATACGCACAAAGTAATTGTAGACAATTACAAAGGATCATTTGAAGCCACCGAACACTTGTTGCAAATGGGGGCCAAACGCATTGCTGTTATCAGCAGCTCAGAGTTTTTGAGTATTACCAAAGACCGGGTGGCTGGCTACAAAGAAGCCCTGAAAATGCATGGCATGGAACCGACCGATGAACTCATTCATTACAGCTATTATAGTGGCATGGTGTTTTCTGAAGTCGAGGAAATCATCAATAAGTTATTTACACTGAAACACAAGCCTGATGCTATTTTAACCACCAGCGATAAAATAACCACCGGTGTATTAAAAACCCTCAAGCGTCGCGGCATTCGCATACCCGACGATGTAGCATTGGCCGGTTTTTCCAATACCGATATTCCAGAATTGTTAGATCCGCCACTTACAATTGTACAGCAACCATCCCGCGAAATGGGCGAAGCAGCCGTGAGCCTGCTACTGCAAATGATTGAAAGCAAACGCCCCATCCGAGACTTTGAAAAAAGAATGCTTTCGCCGGAGTTGCAAATCAGGTCATCGTCGGTTGTAAAAAAGAAGGCGGGAAAGAAGCCATCGGGCAAATGATTGTAGCTGGCATTTACCCCCAACCAAGGGAGGTATACAGGCGTCTGCTGCGTTTCCCATAGTTTTGTTGCACATCAATGCGTACCCCTGAATGGAGGAGTTTTTTATATTATTTGGCCTCATTATCCTGAACGGTCTTTTTTCCATGAGCGAAATTGCGCTGGTTTCGGCCCGCAAAACCCGCCTCGAACACCTGGCAAATGAAGGAGATTCCAAAGCCATCATTGCCCTGAAACTGATAGAAAAACCGGAAGTTTTTTTGAGTACGGTTCAGGTAGGCATTACCCTCATCAGCATCGTTACCGGTTTGTATTCAGGCGAAAAATTCAGCAAAGACCTCGAGCCTTTTATAGCCAATATTTCTTTTTTACAACCTTACGCAGCCTCGGTTAGTACCACGCTGGTGGTTATTGTGGTTACCTTTTTATCCATTTTAATTGGCGAACTCATCCCCAAAAAACTGGCCATGCTCCGGTCAGAAAAAATTGCCCTTACCGCTGCGCCTTTCATGTGGTTTTTATCGAAGCTTACCCTGCCTGCCATTTGGTTGCTCAATGCATTGTCGGGCATGTTCTTTCGGTTGTTTAAAATAAAAGAAACAAAGCTTTCCGTTGTAACCGAAGAAGAAATAAAAGCTCTGGTAAGCGAAAGTGCAGAAAGTGGCGAAATAGACGAAACCGAACAACAAATTATTGAACGGGTGTTTCACCTGGGCGACCGTAGCATTACATCGCTTATGACGCACCGGAGCGATATTGTTTGGCTGCCGCTCCATGGCACCATCGAAGATTTGCTGAAAAAAATGCAGCCCTCGCCCCACTCGGTGTACCCGCTGTGCGACGGAGGCATTGATGATATTGTAGGCATTTTGCAATTGAAAGATATTGTGCTGGCCGACCGCAATACCCATCTGTCACACTTTAAAAAAGAAGCCGTGTTTGTGCCCGACAACAATACGGCTTACCAGCTGATGGAGAAGTTTAAAAAAACAAAAGTACACTCGGCTTTTATAGTAGATGAATACGGCACGCTACAAGGCATGATTACCCTCAACGATATTCTGGAAGCCATTGTAGGCGACATACCCGAACAAGGCGATGATGATTATGAAATGATACGCCGGGAAGATGGTAGCTACCTGGTAGATGCCCGCCTGCCTTTCTATGACTTCCTCAGCCGCTTTGATAAAGAAGACTGGATGGACGACGAGCAGGAGTTTGATACTGTAGGTGGTTTTATCATCCACCACCTCGAACGCATCCCGTCTACCGGGGACCTTTTTGAATGGCGGGGTTTCAAATTTGAAATCATTGATAAAGACGGAGCCCGAATCGATAAAATTCTGGTGGTCATCACCGACCCATCTTTATTGCCCGATGCTGAAAGGGAAGACGAATTGGGCGATGCCTGAGGCTAAAATTTAAACACCACTTCGCTGGAAGGATTATCGAGCTTGTAGCTCTGCTGCTGCCCGTTTACGGTTACGTGGTGCATGTTTATCTGCTCCTTTTTGTACTCGTACAACAATCGGTTTGAAAT
The DNA here is from genome assembly GCA_020161435.1 of Bacteroidota bacterium. Lineage (GTDB taxonomy): Bacteria > Bacteroidota > Bacteroidia > Chitinophagales > Chitinophagaceae > Phnomibacter. The sequence continues at coordinate 193,435 of JAIUNV010000002.1, forward strand.
CTGCAGTTGCTTCAGGGTAGGCACTTGAGTAATTTCGAAATAACACCAGGTGCTTTCCTCTACCCTTTCCGAACCAATGTAGTTCCATTTGCAAAGCTTGCCATCTACCCGAAACTGCATTTTCTCTTTGAGGTAAGTATTGATGAGGCTGTCGGTGGCGGCGTTGGGCTGGTACAAATCAATTTTCTTTCCGGGAAAGCGCAGCTTCAACGTGTTTTCAAAATCATCTGTAAAAATGCGGACGCTGGTTTCCAGCGATTGCTCAACCTTGTTGTGATTTACTTCTATCACACTCACAAAAAACGGGTGCCAAAAGGCCGCCAGCAACACGGGCAACAAAGATTTGATCATCAACATGGCGCAAATGTCTGCACTCGGCTGTGTACCACCAAAGTGAATTCATCGCCACTCATCAAAAACCTTAGGCCACTGCCTTCAGCTTCGCTTGTTTTTTGCCCTTGAAGCGTCTATTATTCTTTTTACTACAATTGGTTATTTCCTTTACTTCGGCGCATGTTTTGGGATTATTTTCATATCGGCTGGGATCATATCATTAACCACAATGCCTGGGATCACCTGCTGTTCATCATGGCGCTGAGTGCCATTTATGTGTTTAAAGACTGGAAACAAGTACTCATTTTAGTTACGGCTTTTACCATTGGCCACACGGTTACTCTCATTTTGGCTACGTTCAATATCATCCGTTTCAGCAGCAGCTGGATTGAATTTCTGATTCCTGTGACCATCATGATAACAGCGTTGCTCAATACGCTGATGAAGAAATTCACCCCCAAATCTGTTCGCCTCAATTACTTTCTGGCATTGGCATTTGGTCTTATACATGGCATGGGCTTTGCCAACGGGTTGCGCAGTTTATTGGGTAAAGAATCCGATATATTGCTACCCTTGCTCGGCTTCAACCTTGGCCTTGAAGCCGGCCAACTGGTAGCCGTGCTGGGCTTACTTATACTCGCAGCCATTTGGCAGGGGGTATTCAAAGTAAGCCGCCGCGATTGGGTGTTGTTTTTGAGTGGAGGCGCTTTTATGGCAGCTCTCGTAATGGCCATGGAACGCTTACCTTTCAACCTTTAATGTCAATTTCTCCTTCTATAAAAACCAATACTACGTATGATGAAAAAATGGCTGATGATTTGCTTCGGGATGGCCGCAACAGTGGCCCTGCAGGCGCAAGACATCCGAAACAACCCCACCAGTAACCACGGCAACAAGTTTGAGCAACTGGGCACTATACTGCCCACGCCCAACGAGTACCGTACAGCAAGTGGTGCACCGGGCCCCAAATACTGGCAGCAGCGGGCCGATTACAAAATCACTTGCGAACTGGATGAGGCTAAGCTGGAACTGCGGGGTAAAGAAACCATTACGTATTTCAACAACAGCCCGGATGTACTCACCTACCTGTGGCTGCAATTAGACGAAAACGAACACGACCCAAAGTCTGACAACAACGTGTTTGACGAAAGCGCCATGCGCCCCATGATGAGCTCGGCAGAACTGGCCGGTTTGGACAAAACCGCATTGCTCGAAGGCCATGGCGATAAGATTGATTATGTAAAAGATGCCACCGGAAAAGCGTTGAAGTACACCATCAACCAAACCATGATGCGCATTGACCTGCCTGTGCCCCTCAAGCCCGGCCAGCAGTACATCCTCAATATTGGCTGGCACTACAAAATTCCTAACCGCATGACACTGGGTGGCCGCGGCGGCTATGAGTTTTTTCCAAAAGATGGCAACAATGTGTTTACCATGGCACAGTGGTTTCCCCGCCTTTGTGTGTACAGCGATTTTCAGGGATGGCAAAACCATCAGTTTACCGGCCGTGGCGAATTTGCCCTGGTGTTTGGCAACTACGATGTAGAAATGACCGTACCTGCCGACCACGTAGTAGGTGCAACCGGCGAATGCCAAAACTATCAGGCCGTGCTTACTCCAGCTCAATTTGCCCGCTGGCAAAAAGCGCAAACATCAAAAGATGTGTTGGAAGTAGTAACACTTGAAGAAGCCAAGAAAGCAGAACTGAGCAAAACATCGGCTAAAAAAACATGGAAGTACAAAGCCAATATGGTGCGTGACTTTGCCTGGACCAGCAGCCGCAAATTTGTATGGGATGCAATGCCCACTTACGTAGAAGGCAAAAAGGTAATGAGCATGAGCTACTACCCCAAAGAAGCCTACAACCTGTGGCGTACTTACAGCACCAAAGTAGTGGCACACACCATTAAATCGTACAGCAAATTTTCTATTCCTTATCCATACCCCGTGGCTATCAGCGTAGAAGCCAGCAATGGTATGGAATACCCCATGATTTGCTTCAACAACGGTCGTTGTGCAGAAGATGGTACATACACTGAAGCCACCAAGTACAGTATGATTGGTGTAATTGTGCACGAAGTGGGCCACAACTTCTTCCCGATGATTGTGAACAGCGACGAACGCCAGTGGAGCTGGATGGACGAAGGCCTGAACACATTTGTGCAGTACCTCACCGAAGAATTGTTTGATAACAAATATCCAAGCCGTCGTGGGCCGGCATGGGCTATTGTTGACTACATGAAGCTCCCCAAAAACCAGCTGGAGCCCATTATGACCAACAGTGAAAACATTGTACAGTTTGGCCCCAACGCTTACAGCAAACCAGCCACCGGCCTCAATATTTTGCGTGAAACCATCATGGGCCGTGAGCTGTTCGATTTCGCCTTCCGTGAGTATGCACGGCGTTGGGCATTCAAACATCCTACTCCGGCCGATTTATTCCGTACTATGGAAGATGCCAGCGCCGTAGACCTCGATTGGTTCTGGCGTGGTTGGTTCTACAGCATCGATGCCTGCGATATTTCGCTGGACAGTGTTCGTGCCTTTAAGGTAAATGAGAACATAAGTGCACCGATGGCCCGTGGTGGCAAAGACACTATTTATGTAGCCAAACCCATGGTGAATACTTTTGAAGACATTTCTAAAATCCGCAACCGCGAAGACAAGAGCATTGTATTTGAAACAGACCGCGACACCACCCTGCGTGACTTTTATTATTACTATGCCCGTGGCCAAAAGAAAATAGACAACAGCCCCATCATCAGAGACAGAATGGCTCCTGAAGCAGTTACTGCCGATGATTTGGCGCCATACAAAGACAAGTGGTTTTATGAGCTCCGTCTTTCTAACAAAGGCGGTTTGGTAATGCCTGTAATTATTGAATGGACTTATGCTGATGGCAGCAAGGAAACGGAAAAAATACCTGCGGAAATCTGGCGTAAAAATGAACTGCAGATTACTAAGGCTTTCATGAAAAACAAAGAGGTAACTGCTATTGTCATTGACCCTATGCGTGAAACTGCCGACATTAACGAAGCCAACAACCGTTGGCCTTCGATGGGTGCTCCGAGCCGTTTCCAACTGTTCAAGGGTGGCTTCCGCAACCGCAATGCCGGTGCTGCTTTGCCCAACCCCATGCAGCGGGAAATTAAATAAGCATGACTGTATGAAATGTAAAAAGCCCTTCTGATGAGAAGGGCTTTTTTAATGCACTGACTTTTTGGCTTCAACATTCACATTGTAAAAACCCAATGCTGGCAAGGCTTTTAGCAGGGCAGAAAAAAATTTTTTGTCAATAAATCTGTACCCCTACTTTTGCCGCGGAGAGATGGCAGAGCGGTCGAATGCGGCGGTCTTGAAAACCGTTGACTGTCAAAGGTCCGGGGGTTCGAATCCCTCTCTCTCCGCCCTTAAAAGCCTCAGCAATGCTGAGGCTTTTTTGTTGGCCTATTGCCAGCCATGGTTGCCATACTTTTTTGCAAATCTCTTAGTATCTATCTATTGTTTTTCATTCGATGCAGTTATCTTACTACCCTCAATCCTTGGAAAGATGAAATACATCATTACCTGCTGTCTAATGTTGGTATTCAGTGTTTTTGGCAACGCCCAAAAAATTGTCATGAGAGTGGGGTACACTCAGGGGGGAACCCCTCCCGAAACCGGCGAAGTGGTAAAGGCACTGGAGTTTAAAATTGCAGCTGCCGTAACGTACGGAACTGGTACAGGTGCTTCAGTAGGTAAAGCTCAGCCAGGCACTTTATTCATCAAAAAAGATATTGATTCTTCCGCCAATCCATTGTTCAGGCGATTAGTAATGGGGCAGTCTTTCCCCAGTATTGTTTTTGATTATTATGATGACAAAAACACCAACTATTACAGTATCACCATCACAGAAGCTTTTGTGACCAACCTTGAATTTCTGACGCCCGAATGCCCCTCTTGTTTGAAGCTGGAAAACCTGATAGGTTTTGTTTTTAAAACGATCAAGCTGGAGGATAAAATCAAAAAGACAAATATTATCTGGGACATTTCACTAATGAGAATCTTTTAACAAATGAAAGTTCTGCTCATTTTTTTCCTGCTGTTTTGCGGTGCAGATGCCTTGGCGCAAATAGGGAAAGTCGACATCGGTAAATCTACCATTGGCCAAACAGATTTTAGTCCTGCCATTATTGCACAAGCTAGCACCACTGTATGCAGCATGCCGAATAGTTGTGGTAATTCCACGGGCTGTCCCATCTACATTTTTACGGGCGAAGGCGATTGGCGCATTCCTGGCAACTGGGCTGGTGGAAATATGCCGCCAGTTGAAATACCCAATTGTTACCAAATCATCATTAACCCCGTCAGCAACAAAAGTGTATTGGTGAATCCACAAACATTTTATACCGGCAGCAAACTACATGTAATGCCAGGTAAAACGTTGATTGTACCGGGCAATATATTTGTGCAGTAAATATTGGATTACTTCGTCGCTTCTTCCTCCACTGGTTTCTCAATTACTTTCACCAGCTCGGCCACATCTATGGTAATGGGAATGACACCTACTTGCACAATGGCCTTCTTGCCTCGTATTTCTTTTACCAAACCCACCTGCCGGTTTTTCTTCATTTTCACTTTGTCGCCTTCGGCAATGGGGTCAGCAGTTTCGGTGTATTTGCTGTCTACTTTTTTATCTTTCTTTTCGGCTACCTGCTTTTCTTTCTGCTTAAACAGCAAAGCATGAATGAGCTTAACCACTTCCTCTTTGTTGTCGGTTTTGCGCCACTCTATCACCATCGCTTTCAGCTTTCGCTCCATTTCTTTCAGATAAGTGAGCTGCTCTTCCCTGAACTTATTTTGCTGCTTCAACAGTTCCACTTGCTGCTGATGTTTTTCGCGGTTCATCACTTTCTCCATCTCTTTTTTCAACCGCTCATTTTCTTTCATCAGCTTGTGCAGCTCTGCTTCCCGTACCTCCAACCGTTGCAGGTCTTGCTCGGTGCGGTTCAGCAGTTTATCGAGGGTAAAATGATCTTCATCTACCAGCTTGCGGGCACGGGCTATCAAAGCCTTTGGCAAGCCAATTCTTTCGGCAATGGAAAACGTATAACTGCTGCCGGGTTTGCCTACCACCAACCGGTACAGCGGCGTCAGTTTTTCTTCATCAAACTGCATGGCCCCGTTGATGATACCGGGCACCCGGTTGGCCATCACTTTCAGGTTGAGGTAATGCGTGGTTACTACGCCCATGCTGTGTTTGCGGGCCAGTTCTTCCATTATCACTTCAGCAAAAGAACCACCCAAATTAGGATCACTACCGCTACCCAGCTCATCAATAAAAAACATGGTTTTGCCATTGGCCAACTCTAGAAAATATTTCATGTGTTGCAAATGGCTGCTGTATGTACTCAACTCAAATTCGATGCTTTGCGTATCGCCAATGTGTATGAAGAGTTGTTTGAAAATTCCCATCACACTATCGGCCTGCATGGGCACCAGTAAACCCGCCTGCAACATCATTTGGCAAAGGCCGATGGTTTTCATCGTCACCGTTTTACCACCGGCGTTGGGCCCGCTGATAACGAGGATGCGTCCTTTATCATCCAGTTTTAAATTGAGCGGCACCGTTTCTTTACCGCTCTGCTTGTTGTACAAATACAACAGCGGATGATAGGCTTTCTTCAATTCGATATGCGCCTTGTTTACCACATTGGGCATTTGCGCATTCATATCCACCGCCAGCTTGGCTTTGGCACGGATATAATCAAACTCGCCAATGATGTCGAGATAGGTTTGCATCAATGCAGCATACGGTTGCAGGCTGGCCGTGAGCTGACGCAAAATGCGTTGCACTTCTTTGTGCTCTTCATTTTCCAACGAAAAAATTTCGTTGTTCAGCGCTGTGGTTTCTTCGGGTTCAATAAAGGCTGTTTGGCGGCTGTCGCTCTCGCCATGCAGTACGCCTTTAATCATACGTTTGTTTTCGGCAAATACTGCGAGCACTCTCCTGCCATTCAAAAAACTTTCTTCAATATCGGCAAGGTAACCTTGCTTGTTCATCTTCTGAATGATGCGATCAAACACCCGTCGCAGCTCGTTGCGTTTGCGGTAAAGGCTTTGGCGTATGCGTTGCAAATCTTCGCTGGCATCGTCTTTTACCACACCCAGTTCATCCACCACGGCATCAATCATTTCCCGAATCACTTTTTCGTAGTAGCTATTGTTTACTACCAACGTGAGTGCAGGAAATGCCAACCGACGTTCGCTATCAAACCAGCGGAAAATATTGCCAGCAGTTTCGAGCAGTTTGCGAATGAGCACCCATTGCTCACCCGTAAGCATGGCACCGGGTATGCTCAGCAGTTTCAGGTCTTTCTCTAGGTTCTTATGAAAATCGCCGGGAAAATATTGGGCCGTTTGCAGCAGCAACATGAACTCATGTGTTTGCCGCAATTCCGTTTCAATGTATTGTATATGCGTATGTATGCGCATGTGCTCCACTTTGTGGTGGGCATACGCCGTTTTCACATGATTCAACAACAGCTGTTGCACCTTGTCGAACTCCAACTGAACCATCGCACTTTCAGGATATAACCGCATACAACTTGCTTCGCATCACTTTTTTTGCTGCGCAAAAGTGAGTAAAAATGAGGGAACCACCACTCTTGTGCAGGAAACCGCCCGGGCAATCTATTTTTTGTGAGCAAATGCATACCAAATCAAGCTTGACGAATCCCTACTTTTACGGCCCTTCGCTCCCATTATTTCATGACAACGCCCCCTCCATATTGGTTGCCATTGCGCCTGTCGGCCACCGCACAAATCTTACAACTTAGCTGGCTGTTCACTCAGCAACATCGTTTTACCGAGCCTTTTTTTGACGACAGCATTGCTGTTTGCAAAAGACTGTTTGCTGAAAACAAAGCCACCAACAAACCGCTCACCGGTATTGAAGTATTGCTGCAACCTACGCCCATTCCTGCGGCAAAAACATCCGTCATTGTGCATCATGTCTCCCGCTGCGGCTCTACATTGATTGCACAACTAATGGCATTGAATGAGCAAATGATAGTACTATCGGAAGTACCCGTGCTCGACGATGTGTTGCAACTTTTGCCTGAGCAGAAAAAGCCCGTCTATTTTAATGCTGCGCTGCAGTGGCTATCGCAGTGCCGCATAGGTACCGAGCAGCAGGTGTTGGTTAAAGCCGATGCCTGGCAGTTGTTTCAGCATGAGCATATAAAAAAGAGTTGCCCCGATGCAGCATATGTGTTGCTGTACCGCCATCCCTACGAAGTATGGCAATCGCATCAAAAAAGCCGCGGCATGCACATGGTACCGGGCATGTTGCCTGCAAATGCATTGCCAGCACCTGCACATGATTTATCGCCCGGCGATTTGGATGGTTACTGTGCTCATGTACTCGAACATTACTTCCGAAGTATGTACCAACTAGCGGTTGATCATCCGCAATATTTATTGCTGAACTATGTCCAAGGCCCCATGGCGCTGACATTACAAACCGCACAACATGCAGGCATTGCCTTAAGCGAAACTTTGCTGGCGCAAATGCAAACCAGAAGCCAGTTTCATGCCAAGCGGCCCGGCGAAGCTTTTGCTGAAAAAATGAATCATCAATCCATACCCGAAAGCCTTGCTACGGCAATGGCTTATTATCATCAGCTGGAGGCATTGCGCCTGCAGCAATCAATTGCCCGTAAATAAAAGCAAACAGAATTTCTGCTGCTTCTTCCACGCTGTGCAAGTGCGTAGGCAGGTGAACATGCGGATTTTCGGGAGCCTCATACACATCATTCACGCCCGTGAGGTTATGCAGCTTATCGGGATGACCTTCGGGCAGCAAAGCACGTTTGTACAAACCCTTGGTGTCGCGGCTGATGAGGGTGAGCAAAGCACAATCAACCCAAACCGTGTAAGCACCGTACTCTTTTTCTATTTGCTCCCGTACGGTAGCAAAAGGATTGATAACGGCCAGCAATACCACAGCTCCTGCCTGGCTTTTTTCATGCGCCAATCTGGCCAGTCGCCGCACATTTTCCTGCCGGTCTGCTGCAGAAAATCCGAGATCGGCACACAGCGTTTTGCGATATACATCCCCATCAATAATGAGGTGGGCTATTTGCAATTGTTGCAACTTTTCTGCCACCGCATGGGCAAGTGTGGTTTTACCGGCACCGGATAATCCGGTGAATTGAACAATCATGAAATAGCATTGGAGGATGAAGCAGTCAAATGTACTTGCAAGGCTGCTGCCAAATCATCGGCCAGATTGATGGATGTAGCAGTGCCTTGCTCTCGTAGTGCTGCTATAACAGCCTGCTGTTGCTGTATAGCCGCAGCATCAACTGCTGCCATAAAACGGGTAGCGTTGGCCATGGTTTGTTGCAGCCAGTCATTCACCACACAATCAATTACCAAATGAATACGGTCGATGTTGCTTTCATTTACCACCGAATGAGGCAGGTTGGCATTGAGGTACCAGCATTCGCCGGCAGGCATATGCATGGCTTGTCCGTCGATGGTAAAAACTACTTTGGGATGCGTAAAAATGGGCAGGTGCAATCTGGCTTCGCCCTGCTCAAAAGACAATTCTCTGTCGCGGTGGGTTTTGATGACCGCACCAGCGGCAAGGTTCAGCAGTCGCACCGACATCACAGTACCAGGCAATGCCTCCACCCATGCTTCAATGCTGGGTAGTTCCTGCATCAGCGGCGTGTTGGCATAGGTTTCAGCGCCCACAGCATCGGGCACCACATGGCCGGTTTCGCCACCCGGCGACCGCAAGGCCAGCGCAGTCCACGAACCTTCGTAATGCAGCTGATTGAAATGCGGCAACCACTGCTGCTGCAGTTGTTGCACCTCGGTTTGCATTTGCTGCCAGGGATAGCTCAGGGGTAGTTTGGCGTGTGAAATAATCTGCATGATGGCACCAAATTAAAGGCTTCGCATTTGCAGTAGCAAAAATTACAAGCTGGCTTCATTTGCCAAATGCGGAACCAGACGCCAACTCTTGCTTGTACAGCTGCATTCCCTGTACATTTGCGCCAAACATCAGATAGCATTATGAAAAAGATTGTTGTTGCTGCATCACTGGCCCTGTGTATGGTAGCCGGTGCTCAGGCCCAGGCCCTCAAAACTCCTGCGCCTTCTACTACTCAGTACATTAAGCAAGATTTTGGTTTGGGTACCATTGAGCTGAGCTACAGCCGCCCCAGCGCCAAAGGCCGTGTGGTAATGGGCGATTTGGTGCCCTACGGTAAAGTATGGCGTACCGGTGCCAACAATGCAACCACCCTCACCTTTAGCGATGATGTAACCATTGGTGGCAAACTGGTAAAAGCCGGTAAGTACGGTCTGCTTTCAATTCCTGATGCCAAAGAGTGGACACTCATCATCACCAAAGATTTGAATGTCACCAGCCCAGCTGCGTACAACGAAGCCAATGATGTGGTACGTGTAAAAGTGCCCGCTACTACCGTAGGTATGAAGGCTGAAACCTTTACCATGCAGTTTCAGAGCATTACCAACAGCACTTGCGAATTGCACCTGCGTTGGGACAATGTAATGGTAGCACTGCCCATCAGCACCGATGTAGATGGCAAGGTAATGGCACAGATTAAGCAGGTAATGGAAGTAGACAGCAAGCCTTATTTTGCTGCTGCCCAGTACTACTACGACAATGGTAAAGACCTGAAGACTGCCCGTGAGTGGGCCGACAAAGCAGTAGCTGCCAGCCCTAATGCGTATTGGGTAGCGTTGCTCAATGCCCGCATTTGCGCCAAGCTCGGCGACAAAGCGGCAGCAAAAGCCATGGCCGAAAAAACAGTTGACCTGGCCACCAAAGGCAAAAACGACGATTATGTAAAAATGGCCAACGACCTGCTGAAAACTTTGTAAGCTGCAGTTGTTGTGGTAATAAAAAAAGGATGGCGAGAGTCATCCTTTTTTTGTTGGGAGAAGTGATGAGCTTAGGATTTGTTAGAGTGTTGAAAGCGCCCCCTGTGGTGTTTTCACCATCAGCAATCACCCAATCCTAAATTTGCGGCCTATACCAAGAATTGGTATTTTCATACTCAAAATGCAGTGACATGGCCAAAAACACGTCTATTTTATTGGGAGATTATTTCGACCAGTTCATCAGTAGCCAGATTGAAACAGGGCGTTTTTCGTCTGCCAGCGAAGTTGTAAGAGCTGCGCTTCGTCTTTTTGAGCAAGAAGAGCGTAAGAAAGCAAACCTGATACATGAACTCAAAGCGGGAGAAGAATCGGGTTTTGTAGCGCATTTCGACAGGGCTGCATTTCTGAAAGGCCTGCACGAAAAACAGGTAGCAGATGGCATATAGCATCAGCCACAAAGCAGCAGCAGACATGGAACAAATCTGGTTGTATACTGTTGAGCACTGGTCTGTAGAACAGGCTGACAGGTATATCAACCTCATCTTCGACGAAATAGAATACCTGACAGTACATCCCAGTTCAGGAAAAGATTACAGCCACATACGTGAACAGTACCGTTGTAGCAAAGTAAAATCGCATTTAATATTTTACAGATCCGCCAATAACGGAATCGGCATCGATATCATTCGGGTACTGCATCAACGAATGGATATTGAAAGCAGGCTTGGAGAGTAAGTGTTGTGCTGTCAGTAATATTTAATGAAGCACGTTTCCCAGCAACTTTTCCAGCCGGGGACGTTGCGTGACATCGAAAGCGCCGCTGTTGGTATTTTTACCAACAGCAAGTGATGTAGATTTTAAGAATTGCGGGTGATAACACCCGCAAAGGAAAAAATGAAAAAAATATGGCAATAACTTTTCTACTTGGTGCAGGGTTTTCAATGGAAGCGAACTATCCTAGTGCTCATGCTTTAAATGAAAAGTTTTTTACTAATGTCGAAAACAAGCTTTTGAAATTTTCATCAGGGGAATGGATGTGGGACGAGTATGATGAAGTCACTTCTCATAACGGAAAGCTCAATACAGACTATTTAAATGTTTCTTATTTGCATAGTGAATTAATTGACGTCTTTCAGAAAACAACCTTTCAACCGTTTGATTATGAAGTATACTATGACTGGATATTCCAAAACGATTTCTCGATAAGCATAATTAAAGAATGTTGCCAAAGAGTAAATCAAAGATTAAAAAAAACTTATAAGTCAATTAGCGATGACTTTCTTTTTTCAGATCCTGGTGTAAATGAACTAAATAAAATAAGAGAAAGCTATGTTTATCTAATTGCAGACTTATTGAGAAGACCTTATGATAGAGAGATAAATTCGAATCACTACAACGCATTTATTAATTGTATTTCAGGAATCGAATCGAATATTTTTACATTAAATCATGATACTTTATTGGAACATTTATTTGCTAAAAATAACATCAAATATTCCGATGGATTCTCCTCGAATGAAAGCATTTTAGTTAACGTAGAAAAAAATCCTCTAACAGTATTTACAAACTCTTTTGAAGAAAAAACAAGACTTCATAAGCTTCATGGCAGTATTGATTACTATCGTTTTCAAGAATTGAGTCAATCTAATGGGGTTTATTATGATACATCCAATTATTGGTTTTTCAAACCAAGTACATATTGGGAAAAACATATTGTTTCAAAAATTGACCCAACAAATCAAAAGATAATTCAGTCTTTGAATCCTGATATTAAACCACAATTCCTTACTGGAAAGTCGAAATCAGAGAAAATGAGTAATCATCTTATTTATAAAAACTTATATACTCGATTTAAAAACTCGCTTAGGTCTACCGAAAAACTGATAATCATTGGCTACTCCTTTAGAGATAACCATATCAATGAGTTATTAATTCATTTTTTGTCTGTAAACACATGTCCAATAGTTAATATAAATCCGTATGTAAGCTTTCCATTTAGACGCAATTATTCCAAATTAAATATCACTGAATTAAAGTCGATTCGCTCTCTCTAAAACTCTCTCACCCCTTTTCCAGCAACGGCTCCGCAAGGGACTTTGCAATATGCTTTAAAGATTTTTTGCAAGCGATAACACCCACAAAGGCAACATCACACAATCACTTATACCGCACCCCATTTTTCATTACCAGCTGCACCTGATACAGGGCTTGCAGGTTCTCCAAAGGATTGCCGGCTACAGCAATGATATCAGCCCACTTGCCGGCTTGTATTCGGCCGAGGTTGGGCAGTTGCAACCAGTCGGCATTGCCGGCGGTAGCGGCTTTCAGTACTTGTGGTATGGGCATACCGTATTCGGCCATCAGCAATAACTCCTGCACATTGCTGCCGTGGGCAAATACGCCCACATCGCCGCCAAACACAATACCCACGCCCGACTGCAAGGCAGCGGCAAAAGATTGTCGCTTTTTAGTTATGGATACCGGCTCGGACTCCTGCCCTTTTTTCCAGCCACGGTAAAGCGCTATCGATTCGCTGGCGGCCAGTGTGGGGCAATACGCCACCCCTTTTTGTTGCATCAGCTGAAAAGTAGCAAGGTCGCCTTCATCGCCATGCTCAATGGTAGCCACGCCTGCCAGCGTAGCCCGGCGCATGGCTTCGGGGGTAACGGCATGTACCACCACCGGCCGGCCTGCACTGGAAGCTACCGCCACCGCCACCGACAATTCTTCCTGTGTAAACGTAGGGCGGGCAGTGCGGCCCACACCCCAGTAATAATCGCCGTAGAGTTTTATCACATCGGCCCCCTTGCCTATCTGGCTGCGTATTTCTTTGGTCAGTCCTTCTACGCCATCGGCTTCGGCAGCGCCTTTGGGATAATCCACATCGGCCGATTTGCTTTTGGGTCCGTAGCTACCGGTGGCCACAATGGCCTTGGTAGCCACCAGCATGCGGGGCCCGGGAATGACGCCTTTATCAATGGCTTGCTTGAGGCCCACATCATCGTAGTTGGCGCCTTCCGTTCCCAAATCACGAACGGTGGTAATGCCCGCCATCAGCGTGGCACGGGCATGGTTCACGGCACGGGCAATGCGTTCTGCCGCCGACTCCTCCAGCACCTGCTCATTCCAGCTCACTTCGTTGTACGGATGCAACAGCAGGTGTGAATGGCCTTCAATTAAACCGGGTAGCAGGGTTTTACCTGCCAACGAAATGGTTTGCAGCGGTGCCTTACCATAAGCTGTTGCGGAAAAACCGGCCTTGGGCCCTGCATATACAATGAGATGGCCCTGCACCGCTACCGCCCAACCAGTATGCATTTGCTCGCCATCCCACACCCGATCGGGCATCAGCAGACGAAGCGTATCTGTAGCTGTTTGTGCCTGCGCCGTATGCAAGCCCAGCATCAGGAATAAAAACAAGCGGAACCAGCGTTGGCTCATGTTGGTACAATTTAGGCTGACAAATTAGCCATTGGGTGCCATTCCGCCACGGCCCTTCACCCTTTTCCTTCACAGGCTCTTCACATTTGTATGCCCAACTGGCAGGCAAATGACCTGTGCACCTTTCGTGGAAAAGCCAAATGGCAGAAAATTTCAAATGGCTTTATTTTTGATTTTCTCTCTACGAACATTTCTAACCAATCAAAAAAAGGATATACAATGGCTTTAGAATTTACCGATGCCGCTTTTAAGAAAGACGTGCTCGAAAGTGATAAACTGACTGTGGTGGATTTTTGGGCAGAATGGTGTGGCCCCTGCCGTGCTATCGGTCCCGTAATTGAAGACCTGAGCAAAGAATACGCCGGTAAAATTCAGGTGGGCAAACTCAACGTAGACCACAATCCTGAAGTAAGCATCAACTACGGCATCACTTCTATTCCTGCCATCCTGTTTTTCAAAAACGGTCAGGTGGTAGACAAACTGGTAGGTGCTCAGCCCAAGTCAAACTTCGTGAAGAAGATTGAGCAACACATGTAAGAAAGTCCCGATTGTATCGGGTTAAATTTTAGCACTGCAACCTGTCATCATTCAATTTGATGACAGGTTGCTTTATTTTGCAGCTTATGGAACAATCAATTTTTAATACGTGGAGAGAGCTGGTGCCGGCCGATTTTGCCGACAACAGCCGTGTGTGGATTTATCAGTGCAACCGCATGCTCATGATGAGCGAAGCCTTGCAGGTAGAACCAATGCTGGAAGATTTTGTAGCCAACTGGAAAAGTCATGGCGCCCCGGTGAAGGGTTACGCCAATTTATTCTTCGGTCAGTTTTTGGTGATTATGGCCGATGAAAGTGCCACCACGGTGGGCGGTTGTAGCACCGATAGTTCGGTACGCATGGTAAAAGAAATTGAACAACGTTTTCGGGTAAATATGTTCGACCGTTTGTCGCTGGCTTTTTTGGTAAAAGGCAAAGTAGAAATGCTGCCCTTACAACAGTTGCAATACGGTATCGAAAAAGGCTTTATTACACCGGATACCATTTACTTTAATAACCTGGTACAAACCAAGGCCGACTGGCTACACAAGTGGATGGTGCCTGCTGCTCAAAGCTGGCTGGCCAGCCGCTACAAGCCACTCACCACCGTATAAGCTTATACCACTAATTCTGCTTTATGCAACGTTTCTTTTCTTCCAAATGGCTGCTCATCGGCTGTATTACATCCGCCTTGTTTGCTTTCAATGCCGATGGCAACGCAGCCGGATTTGTGCCAGTCAAAAAAGACAGAGCCATCATTGTACAAGAAACGGTGCAACAAATAATGCTGTACAAAAAAGCGGAACAAACTGCCTTCACCTTGGCTGGCTTTGAGCAGTTTTTAGGACGAAAACTGAGCAAAAAAGAGAAGCGGATTTTTACCGTTTATAATTTTTATACTGAGCTGACTCCGGAAGAAGAAGCAGCGATGATTCAAAATAAACGGATGGGCAACTGGAGCATGATTATGGGTATTGCGGGTTTTGTGGTAATGTTCATTCCTTACGTATCGGCACTCACAATTGCGCTTTGGCCAGCCGCCATTATAACGGGCATTATTGCCATCAGTAGAGCTAAAAAATTCGACAATAGAAAAGGCAGCGGTTTTGCATCGGGACTTGCAGGTTTGCTTACCGGTGGGCTTGGTTTGGTGCTGTCATTTTTGGCGGTATTAGTGATTTTGGCGCTTTGGCAATAGTTATTGCCTCGCCAATATTGAACTCTTTACTTCGCCCATAACTGTACCAGCGTTACCAACACATCAGAAGCTTTTTGCATGTCCTGCACACTTATCCATTCGTGCTTGCCATGCAGGTTTTGCATACCGGTAAAAATATTGGGGCAAGGCAGGCCCATAAAACTCAGACGACTACCATCGGTACCACCACGAATGGCTTCCATTTTGACAGTAAGTCCATTGGCTTCAATAGCTTGCTTTGCCAACGTTACAATCTGCGGATGTTTGTCCAATACTTCTTTCATGTTGCGGTATTGCTCGGTTACCACAAAATCCATGGTAGCGCCTGGAAACTCTGCCACTACCTGAGCTGCCAATTGTTGCAAACGGGTTTCATGCTCTGCCAGCTTATACGTTTCAAAATCACGAACAATGAAATGAATGGAAGCTTTTTCAGCAATACCTGTAAGTTGTACCGGATGCACAAAGCCTTCCCTTTTTTCGGTGGTTTCAGGGCTCCATTCTGCTTTCGGTAAACGATCGAGAATGGCACCGGCTACTTTCAATGCATTTACCAAAATGCCTTTGGCTGTGCCGGGATGCACACTTACCCCATGCACTACTATTTCTACGCCATCAGCACTAAAGGTTTCATCTTCCAAATCGCCGGCTTCGCCACCATCCAATGTGTAACCGAACTGTGCACCGAGTTTTTGCAAATCAACTTTGGCGGTTCCACGTCCCACTTCTTCATCTGGCGTAAACAATATTTTAATGGCACCATGCCTGAGCTCAGGATGCTGCATCAGGTATTGGGCCATATCCATGATTACTGCCACACCACTTTTATCATCGGCACCCAATAAAGTACTACCGCTGGCGGTAATGATGTCGTTGCCAATCTTCTTTTGTAAATACGGGTATGCTTTGGGTGAAATAATCTGCGTAGGATCGTCAGGCAATATCAAGTCACGTCCATCGTATTGACGATGCATCATGGGCCGAACGTTGGTCCCGCTGCAATCCGGCGCCGTATCTACATGGCTGCAAAAACAAATCACCGGCACATCATGCTCCACATTGGCAGGAATGGTAGCGTACACATAACCGTACTCATCCATATGTGCATCGGCTATGCCCATGGCTTGCAGCTCTTTTGCCAGTATGGCCGACAAATATTTCTGCTTTTCTGTACTGGGAAAGCTGCTGCTGTTGGGATCACTTTGGGTATCAACCTGCACATACCTGATTAATCTTTCTGCTACGCTGTATTCTTGTGCCGTCCGTTGCATGGTGCTTGTATTTTGAAAGATGGCAATGTACATGAAGCTGAGAAAATTCAGGAAATCCATCCCTTTTCATTTATAAAAAATTGCTGCGCATACCACTTCAGCAACCTTTCTGCAGCAGGCTTGTTGCTAAAAAGAAACAGTACTTGGCCGGCGAGGGTTATTTTTGCAGCGGCCAACGGCCTACATCGATATGAAACAATTTAACGTTCCCTCTTTTTATAGAAGTCAGCTTATTTCAGCCATCAAGGCCAACCGCAAAGCGGCAGACAAACTCAAGAAAGATTTTGCACCCACCCTGCTCGATTTTGGTTCGTTGAAAATATACCTGGCCCGTCATTTCGGCTTTTGCTACGGTGTAGAAAATGCTATTGAAATTGCGTACCGCTGCGTGGCAGAAAACCCGGGCAAACGCATTTTTCTGTTGAGTGAAATGATTCATAACCCGCAGGTAAATGCCGATCTGCAGAAAAATGGTGTTGCGTTTTTGCAAGATTCATACGGCAAAACCATTGTGCCTTTTGAAAACCTGACGCCGGAAGATGTGGTGATTATTCCCGCCTTTGGCACCACCATTGCCATTGAAGAAAAATTGAACAGCCTCGGCATTTCGCCGTACAAATACAACACCACCTGCCCCTTTGTAGAAAAAGTGTGGAACCGTGGCGAACAGCTGGGCGAAAAAGGCTACAGCCTTGTCATTCACGGCAAGCCCAAGCATGAAGAAACGAGGGCTACTTTCAGCCGGGCGGCGCACCACTCTCCTGCCGTTGTTGTAAACGATATGTCAGAAACCATCACCCTTGGCAAATACATCACCGGTGAACTGCCTGCTGCGGAATTTTACGACACATTTAAAGGCCGGCACAGCGATGGTTTTGACATTAGCAAAGACCTGCAACATTTTGGTGTTATCAACCAAACTACGCAGCTGGCTACTGATACGCAAGCCATTGCCGATTACCTGAAAGCCCTGGTAGAAAAACATTTTGGTGAATCCGATGCCGATGGCAAAAAACGTTTTGCAGATACACGTGATACCCTTTGCTATGCAACCAACGACAACCAAACTGCCGTTCGGGAAATGCTAAACACCGATGCCGATTTGGCCATTGTGGTGGGCGGCTACAATAGCAGCAACACCAGCCACTTGGTAGAACTGTGCGAAGAGAAACTGCCAACTTTTTACATCAAGGAAACTGCCAGTATTGTTGATACCAACAGCATTGTTCATTTTGATTGGCGGAATAAACAAGAGTTGCAAACCATTGGCTGGATGCCCGCCAAAAAGCCATTGACCATTTTGCTGACAAGTGGTGCCAGCTGCCCTGACACTTTAGTGCAGGCGGTGATAGAAAAACTACTCGGTTATTTTCCAGATGCAAAGGCATTAGAGCAAGTGGCTGAAACATTTTTGCACGACTAAGCTTTGTGTGGCTTGGTCTTCATGGCCAGTACCAATTCGTAAGCTTTGTTCAGGGTTTCTTCTGGCGAAAGATCAGTATTGTCTAGAATAATTGCATCGTCGGCTTTGCGCAGCGGACTTATCTCCCGGTTGCTGTCGATATAGTCACGCATCTCGAGGTTATGTTTTACCTCTTCAATGGTAACGGCCGGATTTTTTTCGTGCAGTTCCTTAAAGCGACGGGTAACACGGATGGCAGGATCTGCCTGTAAGAATATTTTCAATTCGGCATTGGGAAAAACGGTGGTGCCAATGTCACGGCCATCCATCACAATGCCTTTGGCATTGCCCAGCTTTTGCTGTGCCGCTACGGCAAATGTGCGAACCTCTTTTACTGCGGCTACTTCACTTACTTTTTCAGCCACTACCAAATCACGAATCACATATTCCACGTTTTCGCCATTCAGGAAAATTTCACTCTGTTTGGTATCGGGGTTTACTTCGAAATGTAATTCAATGTTGCTGATAGCGTTGTCCACTTCGGCATTGTCATTCCAATCAATACGATTGCGCAAAAAATACAACGTGATGGCCCGGTACATCGCACCGCTATCAATGTATTTGTAATGCAGTTTGCTGGCCAGCTTTTTAGCCAGTGTGCTTTTGCCACAGGAAGAATACCCGTCGATGGTGACAATAATTTTGCGCATGTTGCAAATGTCTGCCTGCGCAGCTAAGCATGCAAATTATTTTGGGGCCTTTATGTGAAAACGATAGATGCCCCACCCAACCGTATAAAGCAACCCAACTACGCAAGCCATCAACAAGTAATTGAGTTTGCTGGCTCCGCCACTCATGGCACTATCATATACCATCCATTGAATGCCCAGAAAAATAATAGCCACCCACACCCTTATTAGCCGCACCATCCATGCCCCAACCTGATACATTTGTGCTGCATTTTCTTCGGTGATGGGTACGGAATAGTTGAATTGCTGCGGGTGTTTATTCATAAAAAACAATGTGGTGGCTACGAAAAAATAAATACCAGCCAACAGCCAAACCGATTCTTTCCCAGACCAACCATCTGGCTTTCCATTAAAACTAAAATGGATGGGCACTCTTTCGGGCAACACCGCATAGTGGTATATCACACTTACCAATATCGCTGCAGACAATAACCAAATAACCAACTCTAAGCGGCTATCTGTTTTGGTAAATGGTATTGAAATATTCGGACGATTCATCACATAAAAAAGCCAGCTGTTTCCAACTGGCTTTAAAGATAAATCATGTATGCATTAGGCTTTGCCTTCTTCTACGGTTGGTTCCGATTCGCGGCTCTTCATGCTGAACACAATCTTCTGATTGTCCTTATCAAAACTGGCTTCGAGTACATCGCCCTGCTTGATATTCATATTTAGAATTTCTTCTGCCAGCGGGTCTTCCAAATACTTTTGGATGGCCCTGTGTAGCGGACGAGCACCAAACTGTGAATCGTATCCTTTATCGGCAATGAAGTCTTTTGCTTCTTTGGTGAGTTCCAAACTAAAGCCCAGGTTGTTCAACCGCTTCATCACATTCTTCATCAAAATATCGATGATAGAGAAGATGTTTTCTTTCGACAAACTGTTGAAGATGATCACATCGTCAATACGGTTCAAAAATTCAGGACTGAAGGTGCGCTTCAATGCTTTTTCAATAACAGCCTTGCTGTTTTCTTCAGCACTCTGCATACGGGTAGCGGTAGCAAAACCCACGCCTTCACCAAAATCTTTCAACTGGCGTACACCAATGTTAGATGTCATGATGATAAGGGTGTTTTTGAAATCTACCTTGCGACCGAGGCCATCCGTAAGCTGACCATCATCCAATACTTGCAACAAAATATTGTAGATATCAGGATGCGCTTTTTCAATTTCATCGAGCAGGATAACGCTGTAAGGTTTACGACGCACTTTCTCAGTGAGTTGTCCGCCTTCTTCGTAGCCCACGTATCCCGGAGGCGCACCAATCAAACGGCTTACGGTAAACTTCTCCATGTATTCACTCATGTCGATGCGAATGAGTGAATCTTCGCTATCGAACATATAACGAGCCAAGGCACGGGCCAATTCTGTTTTACCTACACCCGTTGGACCAAGGAAAATGAATGTACCGATCGGTTTCTTTGGATCTTTTAAACCCACCCGGTTGCGTTGAATAGCTTTCACCACTTTCAGGATGGCTTCATCTTGTCCGATGACCATGTCCTTCATATCGTCGCTCATGCGGCGTAGCTTCTCCGTTTCGGCTTGCACCATGCGTTTTACCGGAATGCCGGTCATCATGCTCACCACTTCAGCAATGTTTTCTTCATCGATCGGATAGCGGGCATGCTTGCTGTCTTCTTCCCATTCGTTCTTGGCTTTTTCCAGTTCTTCGCCAAGGCGTTTTTCGGTATCCCGCAATGAAGCAGCTTCTTCAAAACGTTGGCTTTTTACCACCTTGTTTTTCTCCAGCTTTATTTCTTCAATGCGTTTTTCCAGATCCAGAATATTCTGTGGTACATTGATGTTTTTGAGGTGCACACGGGCTCCTACTTCATCCAATACATCAATGGCTTTGTCGGGCAGCAATCTGTCTGTCATGTACCGATCGCTAAGTTTTACGCAGGCTTCAATGGCTTCATCATTGTAGCTTACGTTATGGTAGTCTTCGTACTTGCTTTTGATGTTTTGCAGAATCTGAATGGTTTCTTCCACGCTGGGTTGTTCCACAATCACTTTTTGAAAACGACGATCGAGGGCACCATCTTTTTCAATGTGCATGCGGTATTCATCCAAAGTAGAGGCGCCAATGCACTGGAGTTCGCCACGGGCCAATGCAGGTTTAAAAATGTTGGAGGCATCCAGTGAGCCACTGGCACCACCAGCACCTACGATGGTATGAATTTCATCGATGAACAGAATCACGTCTCTGTTCTTTTCGAGTTCGTTCATGATGGCTTTCATGCGTTCTTCGAACTGACCACGATATTTTGTGCCGGCTACCAATGCAGCCAGGTCCAAACTAATCACTCTCTTGTCGAACAACACCCGGCTTACTTTACGCTGCACAATGCGCAGTGCCAGACCTTCTACAATGGCGGTTTTACCCACACCGGGTTCACCAATTAGAATGGGGTTGTTCTTTTTACGGCGAGATAAAATTTGTGACACCCGTTCTATCTCTGCTTCACGCCCCACAATGGGATCCAATGTGCCTTGCTCTGCCAGGCGGGTGATATCGCGGCCAAAGTTGTCGAGCACAGGTGTTTTGCTTTTTTGCGCACCACCTTGCTGCTGCCGTTGTTTGGATGCACCAGCACCATAACCGCTACCTTTTTTCTCCTCTTCAAAATCATCGTTATCGTCGTCGGAGTATTCGGCACGGGTGTTGAAATCGCTGTTGAGCAATACGCCCAATTCATTTTTGAAAACATCGTAGTCTACTTCATACTGCATCAGTATTTGTGTAGCAATATTTTCTTTGTTTTTCAAAATGCTCAGCATCAGGTGTTCGCTTTCTACGGTGCCACTCTTAAGCGATTTTGCTTCGAGTACCGTTACACGAATCACTTTTTCTGCCTGCTTGGTGAGCGGCAGGCTGTTGATGTTGGCAATATTTTTTCCTGTTTTATCCCGCACGGCCAGTTCTACTTCCTTGCGCAATTCGTACAGGTCTACGTTCAATTGTTTCAGCACTTTGATAGCTGTGTTTTCGCCGTCTCTTATCAGGCCAAGCAACAGATGCTCGGTGCCAATAAAATCATTGCCCAACCTCAATGCCTCTTCTCTGCTGTAGGAAATTATTTCCTTTACCTGTGGTGAAAAATTACCGTCCATATGTGTGCTCTCCTGTTGCTTACAATATTAAAGATTATTTTCGGGGCTCAATCCTTTGCTGAAATACACATGTTGTGAATTAAGGAACAACCTCCACAACCTGCCCGTTTCAACATTTAAGATGCCGGTTGAATGCATTACGATTCAGGAACAATTTAGGTTGTGAAGGAATCGGTAATCCTGAAAAGCGGCAACAACTTATACACCGTTGTTTATGAACGTCAAATTAGATACCAAGGAAAAATTTCACGAAATCAGCCTCCTCGATGGCGTATTAACTGCTAATATGACAGCCGACTTTGCCGAAATGCTGTCTGTTGTACAAAAACAACCGCCATTTAATGTAGTGCTGTCATTGGAGCAGGTGCAGGAAGTACATGCAGATATGCAGCAGGCACTGGCGCAGGCTCAACAAGCTTACTATGAACTCAACTATTCTTTTGTGATTTGCTGCATGCAACCTGCTGTAGAAGAAGCGTTTGACAAGGCCGAACTCCTGGAAATGATGAACGTAACGCCTACCCTGAGCGAAGCCTGGGACATTGTGCAAATGGAAGAAATAGAGCGGGAACTGATGGGTGATTTTGATACGGAATAATTCATATCCGTTTTTTTGCAGCATACGCAGCCGATTGATTGTCATTTGCATTTACCCACTACACTGCACCGCTTATGTACGGACTCACCATTCTCGGCAACAATTCGGCTATACCGGCATATGATCGTCATCCAACGGCGCAGGCCCTGTACTGGAACGACGAAGTGTTTTTGATAGATTGTGGCGAGGGTACACAAATGCAGCTTACCCAGTACAAAATCCGTCGGGGCAAAATCAACCACATTTTTATCAGCCATTTGCATGGCGATCATTATTTCGGGCTCATTGGCCTTATTACTTCGTTTGGATTGCTGGGCAGAGAGCAGCCGCTGCACATTTATGCTCCTGACGGTTTGGAGCAAATCATCCGACTCCAGTTACAGGTTGCCGATACTACGCTCCCATTTGATTTGCAGATACATACTATTGAAACTGCCGGCACATTACTTAGCACCAAGCATGTGCGGGTGGACTGTTTCCCGGTAAAGCATCGCATTCCTTGTTTTGGGTTCCGCTTTACGGAGCAAAAAGCACCCCGGACTTTACTTAAGGAAAAAGCTGTGGCCGCAGGCATACCGCAATACTTCTACAACCGCCTGAAGCTGGGTGAAGATTACATCAACAAAAATGGCGAAGTAATACTGAACGAAACAGTAACTACTGCAGCGCCAGCACCATTGAGCTATGCTTATTGCGCCGATACTGTATACCTGCCGGAATTATGCGTTCATCTGCAACAGATTACATTGATGTACCACGAAGCCACTTTTTTGCAAGATTTGGAAGAAAGAGCCGCAGCCCGTTTTCACAGCACCAGCAAACAAGCCGCTATGATGGCGCAGCAATGCCAGCCACAGCGATTACTCATCGGTCATTTTAGTAGTAAGTACGAAGACTTGCAGGAGTTTGAAGATGAAGCCCGAGCAGTATTTCCTACAACAGATTTGGCAATTGAAGGAGTTACTTATTTGCTGCGCCGCCCAACCGAAGCAGGTAGCTAAAAAAAGAGGGCAATTGTTTGCGCCAGGCGGCTTCGTTGTGCTGCGCCTCCGGCGAAATAATTTCGACGAATGATCTTGGTTTTCCTTTTTTAGCCAATGCAGCCATGCGTTGCATGTCGGGTACCATGGATTCTCCTTCCATGCCGCCGGCATAAAAGAACAGCCGCTTTTTCCGAAAGGCTGATGGTTGCGCATTAGCTGCATTGAAAATTTCAGGTGCTGTCCAGTATGCAGGAGAAAATATTCCTGCACCAGCAAATTGTTGCGGTGCTTGCAGCAAAGCTTGGGTGCTGATGAGCCCGCCCATGCTGCTACCTGCAATCCACGTGTGTGAAGCTTTGCTATTGGTACGATATTGTGCATCTACCCAGGGCTTCAATGTATCCGTAATCCATTGCACAAATGCACGTCCGTCGGCTTTGCCAAAACGGGGATGGTTATATGGATTGTATTCATTCATCCGTACCGGGCCTGCATGATCTATACCTACAACAATCATTGATTTTCCCGTGGCTAGAAAGATGGAATCGAGGACTTCATCTACCTGCCATTCGCCAAAGCTGCCCGTGGTTACATCAAACAGGTTTTGCCCGTCCATCATGTACAGCACCGGATACTTGTTGGTGCCCTGCGTATAATCGGGTGGCAAATACAAACGGATGGTTTTACTTTCTTCCTTTCGTTGTACAGCAGCAGGTAATACATGCACATTGGCTGAGGCTGTTGAAACAATGGGCTTGCCTGCATGCAAGTGCTGAAAGCTTTCAATACGAATTGTAACGCTTGTGTCTTTCAGCAATTTGATAATGCGATTGTTGATGCCTGCACCGTTACTCGTACATTCTACTTTTTCCCAGCTACCCAAAGTGCATTTAAACTCCAGCAATGCAGCAGCAGTAGCTTGTATGCGCAGCTCTCCCTGATTATTAAAACGATAGTTACTGTCTTTCGGATTCCAACCATTGAAATTGCCAGCTACAAATACTTGTTCTGCTGAAATACCATTCGGCAAATCTTTCAGCGAAAGCAAAAGGGTTTGTGCCCACCCGTTGGTTTGCACAAACCCCATCCAGACCAGTAAGGTCAGTATTGATTTATTCACTTACAGTAAGCTTTTCAGTTTTGGCATGTGTGCTGCACTCAGCGGCACCAACGGCAAACGAAGATGGTTGCTGATGATACCCATTTCACTCAAAAATGCTTTTACACCTGCAGGATTGTTTTCTACAAAGCACATGTCCATTTTTTCGAGGAGACTGTTTTGCAAAGGACGAGCTTCTGCAAACTGACCATTGAGGCACATGTGCACCAATTGGCTGAACTGTGCAGGATGACTATTGGCAATCACACTGATCACACCATCAAAACCACAGGCAATGAGCGGCATGGTTACATGGTCGTCGCCACTAATGAGCAAGAAGCCTTCCGGACGATTTTTGATGAGGTGCATGGCTTGCACCATGTTGCCGCTGGCTTCTTTGGTACCAATCACTTTGCCAGGAAAGTCGTTGGCCAACCGAATGGTGGTTTCGGCACTTACGTTAGATGAAGTACGACCGGGCACATTGTACAAAATCACCGGCTTAGGCGATGCGTTGGCAATAGCTGCATAATGCTGGTAAATACCTTCCTGAGAAGGCTTGCTGTAATAAGGGCTCACACTCAGCACTGCCGTTACAGCATCCAAAGGCCAAGTGGCCAATTTGCGCAACACTTCTTGAGTATTATTGCCACCAATACCAACCACTACCGGCACACGGCCCGCCACGGTTTTCAAAGTAAAATCGAGTACAGCGAGTTGCTCTTCTTCAGAAAGTGTAGCTACTTCTCCTGTAGTGCCAAGTGTTACTACGTAATCGGCTTTACCGCGAAGAACATATTCAATGAGTCTTTCGAGGGCTGCATAATCTACAGCCATATCTTGCTGGAAAGGTGTAACTAGGGCTACACCCACACCTTTTAATTGTTGCATTTTACTTGTGATTTTTGCTTGTGCTTGACTAAGCAACAGGGTGCACTTCGTAGAAGCCCATGTTGCCAAATTTTCTGATTCGCTGGCTGACCCGCTCTTCTGCGGGCACCTGTTTAAGCTCACGAATCATCGGCAGCAAAGTGTCTTTCAAATATTGGGCAGCCAAATCATAATCCCAGTGAGCACCGCCCACTGGTTCTTTTACCACACCATCCACCAGGCCAAATTCGAGCATGTGGTCGCTGGTGAGTTTCAGTTGTTCGGCAGCAGTTTCCTTTTTCTCCCAGCTGCGCCACAAAATGGAGCTGCAACTTTCGGGGCTGATAACGGTGTACCAGGTATTTTCCAACATCAGTACTTTATCGCCCACACCAATACCCATGGCACCACCACTGGCTCCCTCGCCTATCACCACGCAAATCACGGGCACTTTCAGGCGCAGCATTTCATAAATATTGCGGGCAATGGCTTCGCCCTGGCCACGTTCTTCGGCTTCAATGCCAGGGAAAGCGCCAGGTGTGTCAACCAACGTAATAATGGGCTTGTCGAATTTTTCAGCCAGCTTCATCAGGCGCAGCGCTTTGCGATAACCTTCGGGGTTGGCCATACCAAAGTTGCGTTCCTGCCGCATTTTGGTATTGATCCCTTTTTGCTGACCAATAATCATCACAGTTTCGCCGTCGAGCTTGGCAAAACCACCAACGATGGCTTTGTCGTCTTTTACATTGCGGTCGCCATGCAGCTCCACAAAATCAGTGGTCATTTTCTGAATGTACTTCAGCGTATATGGCCTGTCCGGATGTCGGCTCAGTTGTACTTTTTGCCAGCTGGTGAGGTTCTCGGTAATTTCTTTTCGTTTATCTACAATGGATTGTTCCAACTGTGCAATCACAGCGGTATAATCAACGCTCTTATTTTTTTCAGCATTTTTCTTGTTCACTTCAATTTGCTCATACAGTTCTTTGATGGGCGTTTCGAAGTCGAGGAATTGCCTGTTTGGATACTGGGGCATACTTGTTTTAGTTTACCTACGTATTAGATTGGGGCGGTAAAATTAAGGGTTGACGTATAGAATAAAACAGGCGGATTGTGTAAATCCGCCTGTTTAGGGTAAATGTGTAAAAACCTTTATACGAAGCCTTACCTACGACGCAGCCATGCTTCTGGGTTTTGCGTGCCTTTTTCAGTATCAATCTGGAAGCTCACTTCACCTACACCTTCATCGTTTAGGGCGGCACGGCCAAGCACCTGTCCCGGGCTTACTTTTTGTCCTTTACTTACAGCTATGCCTTGCAGGTTGCTGTAAGTGGTAAAATATTTTCCGTGCTTCACCATCACCACATAGCGGTCGCCCACCGGAAACACTGAGTTTACTTCGCCTTCAAACACTGCTTTTACATTAGAGCCCTGACTCACTTCCATAGTAATGCCATCGCTGGGCACTTCAATGGGGCGAGAACCAAAACCGGGTATCATATTGGTGCCGTACTTAAGCGTTACCACACATTTATCAACCGGCCATGGCAGGCTACCGCGGTTTTCTTCAAATTGCTGCGAACGAATCAGTCCTTCAGGTGTGTTTTCCAACACAGAAGTTTCCCGTTTTTTTACCGTTGTTGTAGCTGTTGGCGGATTGGGTTTAGCACCATTGGTAGGTTTGGTAGCTGTACCAGTTGCAGCAGTGGCATTGGTGTTGGTATTATTGGCGGCGGCTTCTGCTTTTTTACGAGCCGCTTCTTCTCTTTCTTTTTTCAGCGCTGCTTCTTTTTCCCGCTTAATTACCGCAGCAATGGCATTCTGCAATTGCTTCCGTTCTTTTTCACGGTTGGCCAGCATATTGCGCAATTGCTTTTCCTGACTGGAATATTGCGCCACTACCTTGTCCTTCTCTTTCTTTTCTTCTTCTAATTCAGCTTTTTGTTTGCCTTCCAAATCGAGGGCTTTTGTTTTTTCCTGACGCTTACCGGAAAGGCTGGCTACTTTCTCTTCCAGCAATTGCTGAGTACGCAAAATATCACCCGCTTTTTGAGCACGGTAGCTGCGATATGTTTTCAAATAAGAAACACGCTTCAACGCATCGGCAAAGCTGCCGGCAGAAAAAAGGAAGTTGAGAAAATCGTAATTACTGCGGTTTTTGTATGCATATACAACACTCTGTGCGTACTGGTCTTTCAGGGTGGTGAGCTCTTGTTTGAGTGTATCTATTTCGCGGTAGGTTTTGATGATATCTTTTTCTACATAATACACTTCACCCTTGAT
This sequence comes from Bacteroidota bacterium, assembly GCA_020161435.1. Lineage (GTDB taxonomy): Bacteria > Bacteroidota > Bacteroidia > Chitinophagales > Chitinophagaceae > Phnomibacter. The sequence goes on from JAIUNV010000002.1 coordinate 221,216, forward strand.
GTTTTGTATTACCTGATTGCGGATGTTGATCTTTTTTTCGATACCGCGGAGCACACCCAACGAAGCTTTTTTATTCTTCTGTGCCTCGGCCAAATCTTGCTTTACATCTTCAATTTCTTTGAGCAGTTGCTGCGTTTTGCGCTGCAGTTCTTCTTTCGATTGTTGCTGCGCCACAGCAGAAAGAGATAGCAACAACAAAAAAGCGGTGATCATACGTAGCATAGGCTTCAATTTGAATGGGTGATAAACAGCAATGTGAAGGATGATGCAACTGAAACGATGAGACATCGCCAGTATTATTTGGCCGTATAATTTTTAGGAATGGTGAAGGGAAATGTTTGCACCTCATCGAAGGTTACCTGCTTAAACTCCAGTAACACATCCAGCTTGGATTTTTCGGTAACAGTAATGGCCCGCATATTGCTGAACATGCGGTTTTGCAACTGCCCGTAGTTGGTAAACGTGATGCTGCAGGTGCGGTTGCGCAACTCATCCACATCATCCAGTTTGCTGTGCAGTATGATGTTAGAAGCGGTATCTACCGTTACCAGGTGCTTAAAATATTCGCCGGTACTCAAAGCCATCAATGTATTGCCAGTGGTTTTAAATGAATTGATATTTTGTGGGAAATACACAGGATTTCCGATGATGAGATCCTGCAACACGGTAAAATCCACAGGCAACTGCACAATTTCTTTCAGATACTCTACACTACGGGCTGCAATGGTTTTTTCAAGCTTGTCCATTACCCAAACCGAATCGGGCCGAACTAAAATGCGAAAACCTTCGATACCCAATGCACCGGTAATGGATATCCACATCAGACTATCTTTTTTAATGCGGATAAAAGCGGTGGCATTGGTATTCTTACCCTTGCTATCGTTGAAGTCGATTTTTACTTTTCCCAGAAAATAATTGAAGTCTATTTTATTGCTGTGTACCCTGTCGTAAATGGCTTTTTTAATGGCTCCCGAATCAACTTCGGGATGCGTTACTGGCGTAACCCCCGAGGAATCTACTTTTTGGATGGCTGTTTGAATTTGCTTGGGTGCTTTGCAAGAGGCCGCCAATAGCAGGCAAGCCACACAGCCGAAGAATATATTTTTAAATGACATATAGTTCAATGGGAGGTTCCAACGCAAATATGCGGCAATGTGGCAGCACCTTGTGTTAAAAGGTTATTCAGCCTGCGTGGAAAGCCTTGGTATAACAATGATTTACTGCTTACCGGTGTGGCCAAAACCACCTGCCCCCCGGTCGGTTTCGCTCAAGGATTCTACAGGCAACCAATGTACCTGCGCTACCGACTGAAACACCAGCTGTGCAATGCGATCTCCTGAGTGAATGGTTTGGGGCTCCTGGCTAAGGTTGATGAGTATGACTTTTACCTCACCCCTATAGTCACTGTCTATAGTGCCAGGCGTATTAAGGCAGGTAATGCCATGTTTTATGGCAAGGCCACTGCGAGGACGAACCTGAGCCTCAAATCCGGCAGGAATTTCGAGGTACAAACCAGTGGAAATCAACGTTCTATGCAAAGGTTGCAAAAGTACCGGCTCAGGTATCCAGGCTCGTATGTCAAGCCCGGCAGCACCAGGGGTAGCATAAGCGGGTAAATCATTGCCCGACTGATTGACAATGCGAACTGTAACAGCGTTCATTAATCTTCCATGTTTCTTTGCAGCAATACAACGGCACTGGCACTCAGCCCTTCGCCACGGCCTATGGCATCCATACTTTCGGTGGTGGTGGCTTTAATGCTTATATCATCGAGGTTGATTTTAAGTATGGAAGCTATAACCAACTGCATGTGGTTTATGTAGGGCTTAATTTTTGGAGCTTCCAGGCAAATAGTACTGTCGATGTTGACCACGTGGTAGCCCTTCTCCCAAATCTTATCTACGGTTTCTTGTAGCAGCACTTTACTGTCGATGCCTTTGTACGCCGGATCATTGTTGGGAAAATGAGTGCCTATATCGCCGAGGGCTAATGCACCCAACATGGCATCGCAAATAGCATGCAACAACACATCGGCATCACTATGGCCCAGAGAGCCTTTTTCAAATGGAATTTTTACACCACCCAGCCATAAATCTCTGCCTTCTACAAGCTGATGAAAATCAACTCCTTGTCCTATTCTTAACATGATGAAATATTTAAAAAAATGATAGGCGAAAGTACACCCTTCGCCTATCTCAAAAACTGATTCTTTTCAGGAAAAAATTACTCTGCCGCACCAAAATCAAAAGCAAGGCTAAACCGCAACGTATTGCTCAGCGGGTTGCGGTTGGTACCGCTGCCACTGGGTACGAGGTAAGAAAAGTTCAGCCCCATGGCATTGAATTTCAACCCGAGACCAACGCTGAAAAACTTACGGTTGCCCTTGGTTTTATCTTCATAAAAATACCCGGCACGAAAGAAAAACTGATCAGCGTAGCTGTACTCCGCTCCGAGGCCAAATTGCAATTCTTTAAATTCTTCGCCCATGCCGCCGTTGGCATCACCCATGGAACTAAACCAGCTTGATACAACACTTTTGCTTCTGTAATCGAGCAAAGCCGTGGCATCAATGGCGCTATCGCCGGTTGCAACAGGTGGCGTAGGTACCAACAGTTTATTGATGTCGATACCAAACATGATTTTGTTGGTTTCGTCGAAAGCTTTGGTGTAAGTAAAGCCCAGGCCAAGGTTGGCAGGTATGTAGTCTTTTTCAGTAGCATTATTGGTGTAGCCTATTTTACCGCCAAGGTTGGTGAGGGCTGCGCCAAAACGAACACCACTGCCAAGTTCATCGGTTCCGTCATAAAATGCAGTGATATCGCCGGCTACGGTGTTGCCTGCCTGATACACCACACCGCTGCTGGAGGCATAGCCACGTGCCAGATTGCTGTTGATGTAGCGAAGCGAAGCACCGGCACTCCAACGTTCTGTCAGCTTACGGCTGTAGCTAACATCTACAGCCAGTTCTGTGGGTTTGCCTGTGCTGAGCGGGTTGCCGCTAAAATCGGTAAACTGGATATCGCCGAGGTTGAAATAACGAAGAGAACCAGAAACGGCTGATTCGTCATCGAGTTTGTAATAGCCCGCCAGCGCTGCCAAAAACACATCGTTTACACCAATGTCTTTAAGCCAGGGCGTATAGGTTACTGATATGCCAGCCTTAGATTCGAGGAAAGGGGTTTTGGCTACGTTCCAAAAAGAAGCGTTGGCATCGGGGGCCGTTGCCACACCAATATCGCCCATACCACCGGCACGGGCATCGGGACTAATACGTAAAAATGGAACGGAAGTGGTAACTACATTAATGGTTTGTTGTGCCTCGGCAAAAACAGCTGTAAGCAAGCCAAAGCCCAACAAGGAATTACGCAGGGGTACTCTCATGAAAATAGATTTTTTAAATCAATACTGGCCTTTTCATGCCATGCATACAACGGCAGTCAGCATAAACAATAGCATAGAAAAGAGTAGACATCAGCCAATAGGCAAGTATTATTTGAGATTGTCGAAGGTAAGTAAAATCTGTCATCGGGGTAAACCTGGCAAACGAATAATCGCAGCAGATATTACGCCATGCAAACGAAATGTATTGACAGTACAACAAACGGCCCGATTTATGCAGACCTGTGCATTACCCCAAAAAAGTTCAAAAAGTGAAGCCTGTGTATGAAAGGCTTAACTTTCAGGGATTGTTTTGCTATGCCTGATAAGAAAATAACCTTACAACAAGTGCTTCGGCGCCAATGGACCATCAGCGATATTGGCTGGCTCATCATCAACCTGATGCCGTTGCTTTTCTATATCGCCGGTGCCATTTCGGCTATTCAGGCATTCCTGTTGTATATGGCCGAAACCTTCATGATTGGCATGTACAATACCATCAGGCTGCTGGTTTCATCAGCTCTTCGGGCTGGTGATGGCAGTTCTTTTAAAAAAGGCGATTTAATTGCAGGCATTTTTTTTGCGGCCTTTTTTGTGGTACATTTTGGACTGTTTGCCTACGTTCAGTTTATGATTTTCATGGGTGTTTCAGGCACGTCGGTAGGCATGAGCATGTTCAGTAATTTTACAGCAGCCTGGCAGCTGCTGGGCACCAATGGCCATTTGTTTTTCTACATCAATCTGGGCTTGATATTTCTGCAGGGTGGTATTCAATTTTTGCAAGAGGTAGAATGGAAAACCAAATCGATGTTGCAGATGATGTTTGAGCCCTACCTGCGCATTTTTGTACAGCAATTCACGGTGCTTGCAGGCGCCATGTTTCTGAACTTTGGCCTAAGTGGTGGTTTCCTCGTGATATTTATGCTGGTGAAAATCTTTTTCACCAGCTTTCTTGATTTCAACAAGTTGTTTGCTGAAATGAAACGCACCAGTGGCGACCGCTTTTAACCATCAATCAACTGGCTACCTTCCTGCTCATTGGCCAGCAACCGCTTGCATTCGTCGAGCAGTTGTTGCTTATCAATAGCCACCGTACCAACCGATTCACACACCAAACCGCCAGCCAGGTTGGCCACAGCTGCCATGAGCGGCGCATTGCCCGTGCAGGCATATACTGCAGATGCCACCGCAATTACCGTATCGCCAGCGCCACTTACATCGGCAATGTTGCGAATATGTGCCGGTGTAATGCTGGCTTCGTTACCCTCCTGCACAAATACGCCACGTTCACTTAATGTAATGAGAGAAACCTGATGCTGCAGTTGTGCTTTTAATAATTCATGAACGTGTTGCATACCTGCCAAGGTTGGAGCTACTTCCAACAGGTTCAGGGCTTCTTTGGCTTCTTTCAAATTGGGTTTGAAAATGCTGACGCCTTTGTAAGCAAAAAAGTTTTTCCGCTTGGGATCAACGGTGGTAATGATGTTGTTTTGCTGACAGTAATTCAACAAGGCTGCAATCACTTCCTTCGTCAATACGCCTTTGTTATAATCTTCAAAAATGACTACCTGCGGTTTGTCTTGCTCAAAAAGCGCAATGGTTTTATCAATGAAACGTTGGGCTTTGTAAGCAGGCAAATCATCGCTTACTTCGTAGTCGAGGCGGAGCAAATGCTGGCTGCGGCTGATGATGCGGATTTTGTTGGTAGTCATTCGGTCATCACTTTTCCAAACACCCTCGGTATTAATACCGCTGTCCTTCATCATTATTTCCAGCAGCAGTCCGTCTTCATCGGTACCGGTCACCGTATGCATCGACACTTTTGCACCGAGACTTATCAGATTCAGTGCCACATTGCCTGCACCACCAATCCGGTATTCCTTGCCTTTTACTGCCACCACCGGCACCGGTGCTTCGGGCGAAATACGATCGGTGTGACCAAACCAGTACGTATCAAGCATTACATCGCCCACCACTGCCACATGCAAATTTTCTATCGCTTCAAATACCTGATCGAACATATACTTGGTTTGTTACGCAAAAGTAGGGAACCCAACAACAAGGCCTGTTACGGCATTTGTAACAGGCCTTGCATCTATGCTTCGTTAGCAGGGCCTACAGGTTTAAAACTCTTTCGGGCCAAATAATACAGCGGTATGCCAATGGCAACAATGATGAAGCCGGGCCATGTATACGCTGGCTTATATACGAGTAACAGTCCGCAAAATGCAACCCCCATAAGTATATAAATGGCAGGCAAAAACGGATAACCGAATGCTTTGTAAGGCCTTGCAGTATCGGGTTGTTTGTTGCGCAAAATGAAAATACCAATGATGGTGAGCACATAAAACAGCACCACTACAAATGAAATCATATCGAGCAAATCGCCGTAGCGGCCACTCAGGCACAGCAGCGATGCTACCACACATTGAGCCCACAAGGCCCACTGTGGTACGGCGTTTTTATTGAGCTCCGCAGCTTTCTTAAAAAACAACCCATCTTTTGCCATGGTATAGTACACTCTGGCGCCAGCCATAATGAGTCCATTATTGCAACCAAAAGTCGAAATCATGATGAGCACTGCTACCAGCAAGGTACCAAATGATGGAAAGATGCGGTTGGCTGCTGCCACTGCTACCCGGTCATCGGTTGGGAATGCCAGCTCTTGCATGGGCAATACATACAAATACATGAGGTTGGCAGATACATAAATGATGGTCACAATCAGCGTACCCAAAAACAAACTCAAGCCAATATTCCGGCTGGGGTTTTTCATTTCGCCGGCAATGAAGGTCACGTTGTTCCAGGCATCGCTGCTAAAAATGGAACCCACCATGGCCGCAGCAATGGCCCCCATTAATGCACCAACCGAAATGCCCACCCACGAAGTAGGTTGTAACACTCCCGCAGCATCTTTTTGACCCAAATCTTGCACAGGCGCAAAGCCGGTTTCCCAGTTGGCGGCCCAAAAGTTTTCTTTAGCCAGTACAAAGCCCAATATTACCAACCCAAACAGGGCCAGCAACTTAGCAGTGGTAAAAATGGTTTGAATAATCTTTCCCTCTTTTACCCCACGAGAGTTGACATACGTAAGCAACACAATAATGGCAATGGCTACCAGTTGACCGCTGTACACTTTTACAACACCGGCATCAAACAAAAAATAACTATTGCCCAGCTCCGGTACCAGGTAGGCCAAGAATTTGGAAAACGCCACGCCAACAGCAGCAATGGTGGCGGTTTGTATCACCGCAAAAAAGCTCCAGCCATACAAGAAACCCATGAGTGGATTGTAGGCTTCTTTCAAATACACATACTGGCCGCCAGCCTTTGGAAACATGCCGCTTAATTCGCCATAACTCAGTGCTGCGGTAAGCGTCATAAAGCCAGTGATGAGCCAAACGGCAATGAGCCAACCGGCACTGCCTACATTGCGGGTAATGTCGGCACTTACTATAAATATACCGGAGCCAATCATGGAACCCACTACAATAAGGGTGCCGTCCATCAGGCCCAGCGATTGTTTCAAATGTGTTTGTTCTGCCATGTGTTGTTTTGATAAAGGAGCCAATATAGGTAAAATGCGTTTTGTGCAACCGCCATCATCCACATTGTTTGCTGTTCCTGATAATCCGCTTAAAATTGTAAAAAAACTGTGTACAACATTATGGCCTGGCATCAATGGGCAACATGTTGTACAACGTCTAACAAGGTTCAATTACCAATCATAACTCAATGCGTATGCGGAAATCGTTTGTGTGGCTGTGTTGTTTCATCGCCATCTCTGTTTCGGTGCAGGCCCAGCAAAAAGGCAACTATGCACTGGCCGCCCGATTCTCTCCCAAAAAAATGGAGAAAATGTTGTTTTCCACTTCGGTCGATCCTCACTGGCTCAAATCGGGTGACAAGTTTTGGTACATGTACCAAACCACTGCCGGCAAAGTGTGGTACCTGGTAGATGCTGCAAAGGGTACCAAAACCAAACTGTTCGACAATGATAAGATGGCGGCCGATATCACCCGCATTGTGAAAGATCCTTTTGATGGCCAGCACCTGCCCATCGACCGTATCAAATTTGTAAAAAATGAAACGGCTTTTCAGTTTGAAGTGAAGAGCACTGAAGAAGTAGAGAAAAAAGACACGGCTGCCAAAAAAGGTGCCGAGCCAGTAAAAGAAAAGAAGACCTACTACTTTGAATACACATTGGCTACAGGCCAGCTCACAGAGTTGAAAGATTTTGAAAAACCAAAAGAACGGCCACAGTGGGCTTCTATCAGTCCCGATAAAAGCATCGTGTTGTTTTCTAAACTGAACAACCTGTACTGGATGGACAGTGTGAACTACAATAAAGCGCTGAAAAATGAAGACGACAGTACCATTGTAGAATACCAACTTACCACTGATGGTGAAGAGAATTTTTCATACGGTGGTGGCCGCAATGAAACCAATGTTGAAAAAGAAAAAAACGCCAAAAAACGCAAAAGTGTATTTGTGTATTGGTCGCCCGACTCGAAACGCTTTGCCCTTATGCGTACCGACGAACGCAAAGTGAAAGACCTTTGGGTCATCAACAGTGTAGCAGAACCACGCCCTACTTTGGAAACATACAAATACCAAATGCCCGGTGAAAAAGAAGCACCTGAACGCTACCTCTACATTTTTGATGCCAGCAGTAAAACCAACAAAATAGTCAACACGGCTGCCTTCAAAAATCAGGAGATTGGTATGTGGAGTGCACCTATGAAAGAGAGCAGCCGCGATGATGATTTTCGCAGCAACATTTGGCATGGCACCAACACTCATTTTTACATGAGCCGCACCAGCCGCGACCTCAAGAAGATTGACATTTGCAAAGTGGATGTGGCTACAGGTGCAGTAACTACACTCATTGAAGAACGCCTGAATACGTATGTTGAAATTCGTCGTCCTGCCCTCATCAACGGAGGTAAAGAGATTGTACACTGGAGCGAAAGAGATGGCTGGGGTCATTTCTATTTATATGATGAGAAAGGCAATATGATTCGCCAAATCACCAGCGGCCCATGGCATACAGAAGATATCGAAGGCATTGACGAAGTGGGTCGTGTGATGTATTTCACCGCCAATGCCCGTGAAGAAAATGAAGACCCATACTACAACCATTTGTATCGCATCAACCTCGATGGCAGCAATTTGAAATTGTTGAACCCCGGCAACTTCGACCATCAGGTAAGTGGCAACGACAACAAGCGTTTCTTCGTCAACAACTTTTCCCGTGTCAATACCATTCCCGTTTCTACCCTGCTCGACAATACCGGCCGAGTAGTAATGCCACTGGAAAAGGCCGACTTCAGTTCTTTGTTTGCTGCAGGCTACAAGTTTCCTGAGCCTTTTAAAGTAAAAGCCGATGATGGCATCACCGATTTGTACGGGGTGATGTACAAGCCTTTCGATTTTGATTCCACCAAAAAATATCCGCTGATTGAATACGTGTATCCCGGCCCGCAAACAGAAGCCGTGAACAAAGCTTTTGGCCGTGGCCTCGACCGTACCGATCGTTTGGCACAGTTTGGTTTTGTAGTGGTAACCATTGGCAACCGTGGCGGCCATCCTAACCGCAGCAAGTGGTACCACAATTTTGGCTATGGCAACCTTCGTGATTATGGCCTGGCCGACAAAAAAGCGGCAGCAGAGCAACTCGCAGATCGTTATTCATTCATCGACATTAACCGGGTGGGTATTCATGGCCACAGCGGTGGTGGTTTTATGAGTACCGCTGCCATGCTCGTGTACCCCGATTTCTTTAAGGTAGCTGTGAGCAGCGCCGGCAACCACGAAAACAATATGTACAACCGCTGGTGGAGCGAAAAACACCACGGCGTTAAAGAAGTGATTTCTGCCAAAGGCGATACCAGTTTTGTGTACAGCATTGAAAAGAATCCTGAGCTGGCCAAAAACCTGAAAGGACATTTGATGCTGAGCCATGGCGATATTGACAACAACGTGCATCCGGGCAACTCTATCCGCATGGCCAATGCACTCATCAAAGCCAACAAGCGTTTTGAGTTTGTACTGCTGCCCGGCCAGCGCCACGGCTATGGCGACATGACGGAGTATTTCTTCTGGAAAATGGGCGACTATTTCTGTGCTCATTTGCTGGGCGATACCAACCCGCCAGTTGACATCATTGAAATGACAAAAGAACAAGAACAAAGCGGCAACAAGCGTCGCAACTAACTTAAGGGCCTGCTATCCAACCGCTTTCCCTATCCTTAATTGTTGTAACTTTAAAACAGAAATTGAGGACATGAAAAGAGGAATCATCTGGATAGCAGGCTTATTATTTTGTGTGCAGGCAGCCTTTGCACAGGCCCAGCCCATGGCACTTAGCAAAGGCAGCAAGGCTCCCGATTTCACATCGGTTAATCAGCACCACCAGCCTGTTTCACTCAATCAATTATTAGAAAAAGGACCCGTGGTTTTGGTGTTTTACCGTGGGTATTGGTGTCCGTTTTGCAACCGTCAGCTAAAGCAACTACAAGACTCCTTGCCTTTGCTGAAAAAGTACAATGCACAAATAGTTGCAATCAGTCCGGAGTCAGCTATCTATGTTAACAATACCATTGACAAAACCGGGGCTACTTACCAAATCATTTCCGACGCCAACAACAGCATTATGCAGCGGTATAAAGTTGCGTACAATGTAGATGCCAGTACCAACAACCGCCTAAAAAATATTGGAGTAGACCTGCAAGCTGTGAACGCCTCTAACAACGCAGTGCTACCCGTTCCAGCTGTGTACATCATCAATAAAAAAGGTGTTATTCATTATGCCTTTTTCGATCAAAACTACCGCAACCGGCCAAGCGTAAAAACGCTGCTGGAGCAGTTGGATCAACTTTGACCCGAGCAATTCCTTTTTTCGCCAGCACAAAATAGAAGGCTGAACGGCTTTCCTACCGATATTTGACCGGGCAGCAACAGTTCATTGCCGCCAACGAAAAAAAGGTATGTATCAATTAGGCGATTATTTACGCAGGGGAAGCAAGTTTGTGAACAATCAGTTTTTTCCATCACACAAAAAACTGAGCACACTCATGATTTATGCCACAGATGTGTGCGATAGTGCCTGCAAGCATTGCCTCATCTGGGCCAAGCGTCCGGTCAATTACCTGAGTAAAGAAAAAATATTTGAAGTGATGCAAAGCAAGTGCATCTCCAAGCATACTTCTGTTGGATTGGAAGGTGGTGAGTTTATGCTACACCCCGATGCCATGGATATTTTGCAATGGTTTACAAGGCATCATCCCAATTTCGATTTGCTGAGCAATTGCCTGAAACCCGAAGGTGTAATTGAAGCGGTAAAAAAACATCCGCCCCGTCGTTTGTACATTTCATTGGATGGCAATGAGGAAACCTACTTGTATATGCGGGGAAAACCGGGCTATCAAAGTGTAATTAAGGTGATAGAGTCGGTGCACAAAACACTGCCCGTATCTGTGATGTTTACACTCAGCCCGTACAATAACTTTGACGACATGCAGCATGTGGCTGAAGTGTGCAAACACTACGGTATTGATATGCGGGTAGGCATCTACAACGACATTGCTTTTTTTGACACGGTAGACAAAGCACACGACCACGAACCGGGTGATGCCAAAAACCAGCATGCACTTGATTTTAAACAAGTGCAGCAATTAAAAAGTGAAGGCAAGGTAGAAACTATCAAAAAGATTAAGGCAGCGGAAAGAACCAATGATATTCAAAATCCCAAACACGACACAAGCCGCAACTTTCAAAATTTTGTGCCCAACATTCCGGAGATTATTAAAGAGTTTTCGGAGAACTATGATTTTCTGGTACTGTATAACGAGTGGCGGCAAAACCATATAAAGCTCAAGTGCTACAGCATTTTAGACAGCCTCGTTATTTTGCCCAATGGCGAAGTCCCTATTTGCCAAAACCTTGATTTAATGTTGGGCAATGTGCATGAGCAAAGTCTCGACGAAATATTTAACGGCCCCACAGCCATTGCTCAGCAAAAGCATTTTGTTCATAACTGCAATCAATGCTGGCTCAATTTTCATCGTAAATACGATGTAGTGCTATACCGGGCTTTCGAAAAATATTTTGGCAAAGGCATTACCCAAAAAATGTTTGGCTATTACCAATGGAGCAATGATGCTGAAAAAAGGTATACAGATATTGTGAAGCCCTAATTGGATACAACATGTTTGCCAAATTTAACCAAGTGCTATCCACTGCCCCTAGTCAAAAAACCATTGCATTTATTTGGTTGGCAGTGCTGGCATTGCTTACGTGGCTGTATTTTCCAGGAGGTCTTTTTTTCCTCAACGATGATTTCATTCATGTTCCGCTGAGTGAGCAGGCTGTGTTTGGTCAACGCCATTCCATAAGAGTAGTTAATGATTTTAGTTTGTACCTCGACAGTTTATTGTATGGCAAAAATGCGGTGGGTTTTCATACAACTAATTTGTTGCTTCACTTCTTCAACATTGCATTGGTATTTATTACTTCCAGAAAAATCTTTGCGTTGTTTGGATTGCCATCAAGCAAGCTGGTAGCTCATGCTGCCGCTATGTTTTTTGCATTGTATCCATTTCACAGCGAATCTGTTTTTTGGATTATTGGCCGAACAGGTGCACTCTCGACAGCGTGGATGCTACTGACTTTTTTGGCACAGCAAAGCCGCAACCTGCTGCTACAACTTGCAGGTGCAGTGCTGTTGCTATTGGGTTTTCTTACGTATGAATCTGTATTGGTATATCCTTTTTTTGTAGCCGCTATTTGGCTGTATAAAAAACGCAAGAAAGAACCAGATGCCGCACATTGGATGCAACAATTGCTGATTGCTGTGGCAACCACACTCGCCTACTTGCTTATTAGATTGTTCATGCTTGGCGGCGTTACAGACCACTACGAATCGGGCAATGTTACTGCAGGCTTATTAGGCACACTTGCAGGTAACTATCTTGCATTAGTGATACGCTTGCTTGCACCTCCTTTTCAATCATCCTGGCCGTTGGTTTTCATTTTTTCTGCTATCGCCGGTTGTATTTTTCTTACTGTTGCTACGCAATGGAAAACAATACAGTCAAACATCAACGGGTACCTGCTGCTGGCATTGGTTTTATTCGCCAGTTTGCTGCCCTACATTTCACTGGGCATTGATACACATGGAGTAGAATCTGAAAGATATTTGTATGTTCCATCAGTATTTCTATCATTGATTGCGGCGCAACTAATCCGCCTTTTTTCCACCATCAAACTTCGCTGGATGGCAGCAATTTGCTTTGCACTGTATGCCAGTATTTGTTTATTGATTTCGTCAATAGCATTCAGAACAGCCAGCAGTTTTGCAGCACAAATTATTGCTGTCACCAATCAACATGTACGCCCTGCACACCAGAGCATTTGGTATGTACATATGCCGGGCGAACACCGTGGTGTTGTATTGCTTCGATTAGGATTGCCCGAGGGTATTGCATGGCTGGTGCCTGCGGCAAACGGAAAGTCCATACACTTGCATGAAACCAATATGGACCCACTATTGCAATTGCCGCAGCATACACCTATTGAACTCGTAAGTAAAGAAAGATTACAAAACTTGCTGCCAACGGTGCCAAAAGACAGTACCAGGCAAAGTCTTGTTGTAGCCATGATCAACAACCGTTTGGTGATTGCTGAATAAAGCATTTTTATCTTTTATCTTTTATCATAGCTGCAATACCTGCATCAAAATTGATGATGGGATGATAGCCCAACGTTTGCTGTATTTTTTTGGCATTCAGCGTAAAAGAGGTTGAAAAACTATACGCTGCAATTTTTGAAATGGGAGGGGCTTTTTTGATGCGCAACAAATGCCAAACAGGTTCAATGCAATTTGCTATAACTCTTGCAATCCAGCCCGGAATGGATGCTGTGGGCAGTTGTAGTTGTTCTGTCTGAAGCTGCTGCTGCCAAAAGAATTCAAGCGTATGCTCTTCCGCATCTGCTACATGAAAAATTTGTCCTGCTGCAGCTTTGTGAGTGGCAGCCAACTCAATAGCATGGGCAAGATTTTGTACATGAGTAACACTCGTAACTGCAAGTCCGTTATTGAGCCATAAATACTTTTTGGAAACTGCCGCGGCCTTCATGCTTTTGTACAAAGGGTTTGCGGTAGTACCCCAAATCATGCGTGGCCGAAGGATGACGATTTCTATTGTTGAATGATAAGATTGTAATATCAGCTCTGTCTGTCTTTTGCTGCTGGCATACGGAAACTTCACATGACCCAATGGATACTCTTCTGTAGCACCAATGCAATCTTCGCCTTCAAACAATACCATGTCGGTGCTGATGTGAATAAAGCGCTTTGCACCAATAGCTATCGCCTTTTCTACTGCCTGTATTGTTCCGGTTACATTCACCTTATTATACGCATCGCTGCTCTCCCATTGGCCAATCATAGCAGCACAATGTATCACTACATCAATTGCTGGTAGTGATATTTCAGCCAATGTTTCCAGTGTTCCTGCTACAGGATGAATACCGGCAGCAATCAATACTTGTGATTGTATAGGCCGCCGGTGCAAACCACACACGGTATTCCCGGCCGCTACCAGAAAACGCCCCACCTCTAACCCTGTAAAACCTGCTGCTCCGGTGATAAAAAAACGCATGGCCGTGTACCGTTTATAAAAGCTGACGAAGACAATGTTGTAAAGATGTTTGCCATTCCATCAATGGAATTGAATAGGTCCGTTCAATTTTTGAGCAGTCCATTACACTCCATGCCGGCCGCTTGGCCGGGGTTGGAAAATCGGCTGTTGTAATTGGATTTACAGTGCAATTCAATCCTGAAATTTCTTGTATTGCCACGGCAAAATTGTACCAACTAATGATGCCACTATTGCTGTAGTGAAAAATGCCAGGCACAAATTGCGGATGCTCACAAATAGTAAGCAACGCCTTGGCTAAATCTATTGCATGTGTTGGTGAGCCAAGTTGATCCTTTACTACACCAATAGCTTCCCGTTCTTTCATCAGGCGAAGCATCGTTTTTACAAAATTGGCACCGTGGCGGCTGTACACCCACGATGTTCTGATGATGGCCGTGCCAGCTGCGTACACTTCCTGCGCCAGCTGCTCTCCCATCAATTTGCTCTCTCCATAAATACCAATCGGATGAACTGTATCTGTTTCTACATAAGGCGTTGTGGCAGTTCCATCAAACACATAATCGGTAGAAACATGCAGCAATTTTGCGCCTACATCTTTGCACACTTTTGCCAGGTGTCCCACCGCTTCCCCATTTATGAGTCGTGCAGCGGCAGCTTCTTGCTCAGCTTTGTCTACAGCGGTGTAAGCAGCTGCATTTATTACCCAATCGGGCTGCAATGAATGCAGCACCTGAGTTACCATTCCAAACTGCTGTAAATCGCAATGCTCTCTGCCAAGAAAAATACATTCTAAAGTTGGAAACTGTTTAGCAACATCCTGCAAGCACTTACCTAACTGGCCATTGGCACCTGTGACTACAACTTTCATGGCTACATATTTTCTCAAATGTAAATGGGTTTTTCAACCCTTGCAGATTGAAAAACCCATTCTTGTATAAATCGCAGTTTACTTGCTACCAAATTCCTTTGGCTGCTTATGCCATTCTGTTTCCGGCAGGTTTTTGAAATACTCATACGTTAGTTTCAAACCTTCGGCACGGTCTACCTTGGGAGCCCAACCCAAAATGGTTTGCGCCTTGGTAATGTCTGGCTTACGCTGTTTAGGATCATCGGCAGGCAGTGGTTTGTATACAATTTTCTGATCGCTGCCAGTGAGCTTAATAACTTCCTCAGCAAAATCTTTCAATGAAATTTCGCTTGGGTTGCCAATGTTTACCGGGTATACATAATCACTCAGCAACAAACGGTAGATGCCATCCACCAAATCACTCACATAGCAAAAGCTGCGGGTTTGGCTACCATCGCCAAACACAGTCAGGTCTTCGCCACGCAGTGCCTGGCCAATGAAAGCAGGCAGAGCACGACCATCATTGAGGCGCATTCTGGGGCCGTAGGTATTGAAGATGCGAATGATTCGGGTTTCAACGCCATGGTAAGTATGATACGCCATGGTAATACTTTCGAGGTAACGCTTGGCTTCATCGTACACACCACGAGGACCAACCGGGTTTACATTTCCCCAGTATTCCTCTGTTTGCGGATGCACCAATGGATCGCCATATACTTCGCTGGTTGAAGCTACAAGAATCCGGGCCTTTTTTGCCTTCGCCAATCCAAGACAGTTATGCGTACCCATGGCGCCCACTTTCAGGGTTTGAATGGGAATTTTCAGGTAATCGATGGGGCTGGCGGGAGAAGCAAAATGCAAGATGTAATCCAACTCACCCGGAATATGGATGAACTTAGTAACATCGTGATGATAGAATTCAAAATTCGGATTCGGAAAAAGGTGTTCAATATTGCGAAGATCGCCTGTAATGAGGTTATCCATGGCAATAACGTGATACCCTTCACTTATGAACCGGTCACACAAATGTGAGCCCAAAAAACCCGCAGCACCCGTAATCAGAATTCGTTTTTTATTGCTTGATGGCATGGTGCTTATTTTGAAGGGTTAACTGTTTTGCGACCAACACTGAAATAGTAGTAGCCCAGCTTTTCCATCAGTTCAGTATCAAACAAATTGCGGCCATCAAAGATGGTGCGGCGCTTAAGTGATGAAGAAATTTTGGTGAAGTCGGGTGTGCGGAATTCATTCCATTCAGTAGCAATGATCAATGCATCAGCATCGGCCAGTGTTTCATATTGCGATTCGGCGAACTTGATGGTATCGCCTAATAATGCTTTTACATTAGGCATAGCCTCGGGGTCGAAAGCAGTAACAGTAGCGCCAGCTTCTAACAGTTCTTTGATGATGTACAATGCTGGTGCTTCCCGAATATCATCTGTATTGGGCTTGAAAGCCAAACCCCAGATGGCAAAATGCTTACCGGTCAAATCGCCGTTGAAATAATCTTTGATTTTGGGAATGATGTATGTTTTCTGCGCTTCATTTACTTCCATTACACTGGTAAGAATGCGAAAATCATAGTTGACTTCTGCAGCAGATTTGGCCAATGCCTGCACATCTTTTGGAAAGCAACTGCCACCATAACCAATGCCGGGAAAAAGGAATCGTTTGCCAATGCGTTCGTCGCTGCCTACACCTTTACGCACCATGTCTACATCGGCACCCAGCAGTTCGCACATGCGGGCTATCTCGTTCATGAATGTAATCTTGGTAGCCAAAAATGCGTTGGCGGCATACTTGGTGAGTTCTGCACTCTTTTCATCCATATAAATTACAGGATTGCCGGAGCGTACAAACGGACCATACAATTCGCCCATAAGCTGGCGGGCCTTAGGGCTGTCAGTTCCAATCACCACACGGTCTGGCTTCATGAAGTCTTCTACTGCTACACCTTCCCGCAAAAATTCGGGGTTGCTCACCACATCAAAATCTTCACCAGGTACCAGTGTATTGTTACTGCCCTTTAATACACTGGCAGTTACTTTATCCGCTGTGCCTACGGGCACTGTGCTTTTGTCTACAATTACTTTGTAGTCGCCTTTTTTCATAATGGTACCGAGCTTGTGGGCTACTCCCAATACATAGCTCAGATCGGCACTGCCATCTTCACCAGGAGGCGTGGGCAATGCCAGAAAAATGATTTCAGCATCCTGAATGCCCTCTTCTATTTGTGTTGTAAATAATAGGCGTCCTTCTTTTACGTTTCGTTCAAAAAGTTTTTCTAAACCCGGCTCATAAATAGTGACGGTGCCGCCTTTGAGCTTGGCAATTTTGCGTTCGTCAATATCAACGCAAGTGACACGGTTTCCGGTTTCTGCAAAACATGTTCCTGTTACAAGGCCTACGTAGCCTGTTCCAATAACTGCAATTTTCATGGTGTATGTTAAGTGTTGGTTGAGAAAGTTTTTTTAGGATTGTTTGGCAAATTCAATCACGGCGTCAGCAATGTATTTCTGCGTTTCAAATGTTAACTCAGAATGCATAGGCAGTGAAATAACCCGGTTTGTGAGCCAGTCTGTTACCGGCAGCTCGTAGCCAGAACCTCCAAATGCATCAAACATTTTTTGGCGGTGTGCCGGCACAGGATAGTAAATCATGGAAGGAATACCTTTTGCTGCGAGATAATCCACCATCTTGTCGCGGTCTATGCCTTCAAGCTGCAATGTGTACTGATGAAATACGTGACGGGTATAGGCAGCACGGTAAGGAACCACAATGCTTTCCTGAGTAGAAAATAACTTGTCGTAAGTATCAGCAGCAGCAATACGTGCTGCGTTATACTCCTCCAAATGACGAAGCTTGATGTTGAGTACTGCGGCCTGCACGGTATCCAGCCGGCTGTTGCAACCTACCATATCGTGATAGTAGCGCACCTTTTGGCCATGGTTGGCAATCATGCGCAATTTTTCTGCCAGGGCATCGTCGTTGGTAAACATAGCACCGCCGTCGCCGTAGCAACCGAGATTTTTACTAGGAAAAAAGCTGGTGCAACCAACAGTACCCATGGTACCAGCTTTTGCTTTGGTACCATCTGGAAAAATATAATCGGCCCCCATGGCTTGAGCCGTGTCTTCAATTACCGGCAAATTATGCTTGGCTGCTATCTCCAATATTTCTTTCATGGGAGCTGCATGGCCGTATAAATGCACGGGTACAATGGCTTTCGTTTTCGGGGTAATCGCCGCTTCCAGTCTTTCGGGATCCATGCAAAAAGTACGTGGATCAACCTCTACAAACACTGGTTTCAAACGGAGCAGCGCCACCACTTCAGTTGTTGCCACATACGTAAAAGAAGGCGTAATGACTTCGTCGCCGGGCTGCAGGTCTAGCGACATCAATGCAATTTGCAATGCATCGGTACCGTTGGCACAAGGTATTACGTGCTTCACACCTAAAAACTGCGCCAAGGCTGAGGCAAATTCGCCAACAGGTTTACCATTTATAAAAGCCGAAGATTCGAGTACATTAATGACTGCCCTGTCTACTTCATCCTTAATTTTCTTGTACTGCGTCTGCAAATCCACCATTTGGATGGTACTCATAGGGAGGGAAATTTTAGCGTTGCAAACCTACATGAAAAAGCTTGACAATAAATACCAACTGCATGGTATTCTGATACATATAAATAATGAATGTACACTTGGCCGTACCGAAACCATAGATTTGCAGTAAACCATCACTTTGCCTGCTATTTTTCTATACCGCGTTTTTCTTTGGTTGTACCGGGCTGTTGCTTTTTGCCTGATGCCCTTTAGCCCAAAAATTACCAAATGGGTTAAGGGCCGCCGTAACGATTGGAAACAATGGTCTACCCTTTTAACAGCGGCCAGGCAACAACAAACCGGCCCGGTTATCTGGCTGCATGCATCTTCATTGGGAGAGTTTGAACAGGGAACTCCCTTGCTTAGCGCCATTCATCAACAATATCCAAAGGCATTGTTTGTGGTTACGTTTTTTTCCCCCTCGGGCTACGAGGTAAAAAAACATTACAGCGGGGCGCATTGCATTGGCTACCTCCCGTTCGACGGGCCTGTTGCAGCCAAACGTTTTGTAGCCATGGTTCAACCCGATTTGGTGTTGTGGGTAAAATATGACTATTGGTATTTCACCCTCAAAGCTATTCATGACCAAAAAGTTCCTTTGCTGCTGGTGAGTGCTATGTACAGAAGCAATCAGCCATTTTTCAAATGGTATGGTGGCATGCACCGAAAAATGTTGGGTTACTTCACTCACTTCTTTGTGCAAACCACCGAAGCAGCTGCACTACTGAGCACTGTTGTATCTAAAGAAAAAATGACCACCAGCGGGGATACCCGTTTTGATGCCGTAGTAGCGGTATTGCAGCATTGGCATGGCAATCCAGTGATTGAACAATGGATTGCTGATACCCAATGGGTGATTGTGGCTGGCAGCACCTGGCCTTCGGATGAAGAAAAAATGGTGCACTACAGCAAAACCTATCCGCAGGTAAAGTGGATTATCGCCCCACACAATATTGACGAAACAGATATTGCAGACTGCAAAGTGCTTTTTCCCAATGCCATTTGCTATAGCCAACTCACGGAAAGCAAGGCTACTCCTGATAAAAACGTGTTGATTATTGACAACGTAGGCATGCTGAAATACCTGTACAAGTACGGCCAGATTTGCTACATCGGGGGTGGCTTTACCGGCGATGGTGTACACAATGTACTGGAAGCGGCCGTGTACAGTAAGCCTATTATTCACGGGCCCGAATATTCAAAATATGCAGAAGCAATAGCCCTGGAAGAAAACGGTGGCAGCCAGATTATTGAAACGGCGCTGGAGCTGGAAGCCTTGCTCCAAAAATGGATAGCGGAACCCGAAACACTCAGCCGCATGGGCCATACCGCCGGGCAGTATGTGCAGCAATACAGTGGCGCTACGCAAAAAGTGATGAATTACATTCAGGCAAACCGCCTTTTAACCAACGATACAAACTGCTGAACCAACTCGTCTTCTTCATTCCAACCAAGTTTGATGACCAGTTCACGTTGCATCCAGTATTGAGCTTCAGGTAGTATTTCAAAACCATTCAGTGTTTTTACGCTGCGTTCAAACATCTGCTCATCACCTCTGAAAAGTGACTGGATGAACTGGTATTTTTCTAAGATAGAAATGGCTTTGCGGATGTCGGCAATTTTGCCGGGCACAATTTTTTCGGCCAGCACAGGCTCGGGCTGGGCAAATAATTCGTTGAGCACCTTGGTTCTGTGAGCCAGTTTTTCATTCAATTCCTTTGGCTCCTTTCTTTCATCTTCTTCGGCTACTTCTTTTGGGGTAGGCATTTGCTCAAACGATTCAGGCAATGGTTGAAGCTTTGCCATTTCTATGGCTGCTGCCTCTTCAATCATTTCATCTGTCAATGGTAGCTCCAGCACCTCATCAGCAGCAGCAGCAGTAACGGGTGGTACATACGCAGCATGCAGTTCATCCATGTGTTGCAGGGCCGCTTTTACCATAGGATCGGCTATGCTGGCGTACGTTGGTTCAGGAGTTACGGTAAAAGGCTCTTCCGGCTCTTCAGCCACTGGCTGCGGTGCAAATTCAACCGGAGGCAACACCTCTATATCAGATTCACTCACTATTTCCTCTACCTGTACAGGCGCTGGCTCGAATGCTTCCGCCGTTATAGCTGGCATTTCCTCCACAACTGAATGCGTTTCTGTTTCTTCTACCGCCACCACTGCGGGTGGCTTGGGCACATACAACACTGAAGGCTTAGGAAGTACCTGCGAATTTTTTACTGCAACAGCGGTCACCACATCAGCTTCACCATTCATCGCTATTTTTTCATGCACTATAGATTGAACGGCTTGCAGCTTTGTGCTTAATTCTTGCACCATGGCAAGCAAGGTGCTATTATCTTCGCCACGGGCACTGGCTGCCGCTAATTGTTGTATGAGTGTATGGATTGATTGCATAGAATATACAGTTGATTAAAGTTACACGGAACAACAATCCTTAAACGACGCTCATTTATTCACAGATGTTTATTGAACCAAATTTAACAGGAGAAAGAAGGGGTTGGATTGAAGTAATATGCGGAAGCATGTTCAGCGGAAAAACCGAAGAACTGATTCGCAGACTCAAACGTGCCCGCATTGCTAATTTGAAAGTGGAAATTTTCAAACCCGGCATTGATGTTCGCTACGATGAAGTAAATATTGTGAGCCATGATGCCAACGCTATACAATCAACACCCATCGACAACTCGCAGAAAATATTGCTGCTGGCACAAGATGTAGATGTAGTAGGCATTGATGAAGCACAGTTTTTTGATGAAGAAATAACTCATGTATGTCAGGCATTGGCCAACCGTGGTTGCAGGGTTATAGTGGCTGGTTTGGACATGGACTTTTTAGGCAAACCTTTTGGCCAAATGCCCAACTTGCTGGCCGTGGCCGATTACATTACCAAGCTACACGCCATTTGTGTAGAGTGTGGCAGCATGGCTACTTTCAGCTACAGAACCGGTGCCGGAGAGCAGCAGGTACTATTGGGCGAAAAAGACGTGTACCAGCCACTGTGCCGCAAACATTACTACGATAAAACCGGGGATCAGTAACGGTTTTTCTTTTACCAAAAAGCAGCCGATTTGAAAACTACTTCCATCATTGCACTGATAAAAAAAGATGTACAGCTGGAGCTACGACAGCAGCAAAACCTATATGGCATTTTGGTGTATGCGCTAAGTACCATTTTCATTTTGTACCTGGCAGCCGGCAAACCCGATGCTGTGCAATGGAATGCTTTGTTTTGGGTGACACAACTTTTTATTGTTGTAAATGCTGTGATAAAATCTTTTGTAGGCGAACCCAAGGGCCGCAGCTTATACTACCACAGCATTGTGCATCCGTTGGAATACCTGTTTTCTAAAATGGTGCTCAACGGCATTTATATGTTTATTCTTGGCATTGTATCGGTGCTCTGTTTTACTGTATTGCTTGGCAATCCTGTACAAAATATGCTGGCTTTTTTTGGCATCGTTATGTTGGGTGGCATTGGGCTTTCATTAGTGTTTACCATGCTGAGTGCCATTGCTTCCAAAGCCAGACAGCAAGCCAGTTTGGTGGCCATTTTAGGTTTTCCGGTGATAGTGCCGCAAGTGGTGTTATTGGTGCGCTTAAGCAAGCTGGCCTATGGCGAAGTTTTTAAAGAAGGTGTACCCTTACAAATAACCGGCCTTTTGATTGGCTTAAATGTTTTGGTGGTAATAATGGCCTCCGTGTTATTTCCGTATTTGTGGAAGGATTAAATTCATGCACTCTTCCATTTACTCAACTTAAATTACTGGATATGGTGCCTGCTATCCGCAACGCTTTTAATAGTGCTTTTACACCCGAAAAATATGCAGCCTTTTTGCAAGACCTGCATGCGGTACACCCCGGTGATATTGAATTTCGGGTGGCAGAAACACCAGTATTTGTACCAAAGTCATTTACCCAACAAGTACTGCAAGCCTGCGAGGATATTGTGGATGTGATTGTACGGGATGATTTTAAAGCATTGACAGAATCGGCCATTCCTGAAGCCTATAAAATGGCTGGCGAAAATGCCCATTCCGATTTTATTGCCTTCGATTTTGGTATTTGTAAAAACGAAACCGGCGAATACATTCCGCAGCTTATTGAAATGCAGGGCTTCCCTACCCTTTTTGG
This sequence comes from Bacteroidota bacterium, assembly GCA_020161435.1. Lineage (GTDB taxonomy): Bacteria > Bacteroidota > Bacteroidia > Chitinophagales > Chitinophagaceae > Phnomibacter. The sequence continues at coordinate 243,850 of JAIUNV010000002.1, forward strand.
TTATCAGGTATTTCACGATGCCATTACCAAAAAGCATTTTCCCATACCCGAAGGTTTCGACAGCTACCTCAACGGGTACCACCGCGACAGCTATGTGGCCTTGCTGAAAGAAGTGATTATTGGCCAGCATAAACCCGAAGAAGTGATACTGCTGGAGATTTATCCGGAACAACAAAAAACAAGAATAGATTTCAGCTGCACGAAAGACCTGATTGGTATCGAAACCGTTTGCCTCACCAAACTTCGCAATGATGGCCGTCGTTTATATTATCTAAAAGCAGATGGTAGCAAACAATACATCAGCCGCATGTACAACCGGGTGATTTTTGACGATTTGGAAAAACAACAACTGCCGGCAGACAGCATCAATATCCTTTCCGATTGGGATGTTGAATGGTGTCCGCATCCGCATTGGTTTTACCGCATCAGCAAGTACACATTGCCATTTATCAATAGTCCTTTTGTACCCGAAACAAGATTCTTGCATCAGGTAGATCCTTTGCCGGAAAACCTGCAGGATTATGTGCTGAAACCACTGTTTTCATTTGCCGGACAAGGCGTAATTATAGATGTAACCAAGGCAGATATTGATGCTGTAAAAGATCCGGAAAACTGGATACTGCAAAAGAAAGTACAGTACGCCGATGCTATTGAAACGCCGGACATTCCTGCCAAAGCCGAAATCCGCATTTTCTACTTTTGGCCAAAAGGCGCTGCACGTCCTTTTGCTGCGCAAAACCTGGCCCGCCTGAGCAAAGGCAAAATGATTGGCGTACGCTACAATGCCGATAAAGAATGGGTCGGCGGTTCGCTGGTGTATTTTGAGCAGTAACTTTTTATGTAAAAATGAAACGGGGCAGTGATCATCCCCCCCCGTTTTTTTATTTACCAAAGAAGAAATACGCAATGATGACGGCTGCAATAACACCAATAAAATCGGCCAGCATGCCAGCCCATATTGCATAGCGTACCTTTTTTATACCTACGCTGCCAAAGTACAAGGCAAGAATGTAAAAAGTAGTATCGGCACTGCCTTGAAAAGTGCTGGCCATTTTGCCCACAAAGCTGTCGGGGCCGTGGGTTTTAAACACATCGAGCATGAGGCCACGGGCACCGCTGCCGCTGAAAGGTTTCATAATTGCTACAGGCAACGCAGGCACAAATTCATTGCCAAAACCAAGTACTGCAAATCCGTACGCCAAACCATCGATGATGAAATCCAACGCCCCGCTTTCACGAAACACTCGTATGCCCACCAGCATTCCTACCAGATAAGGAATAATTTTCACAATCACATCCCAACCGCCTTTGGCGCCTTCAATAAATGCATCAAACACATTCACTTTTTTCCAAACACCACCAATGATGAAGGAGGCAACAATTAAATACAAAATGAGGTTGCCAAAAACCTTGCTGAAGGTTTCACGGGTAAGAAAAACCGGTTCGGAAAAGTTAGCCTGAGAAGGAAGAATGCTGATGAAAAGCATGAAACCTACCACAGCTGCCAGCATGCCGAATAACCACAGGGCCAACACCCGGTCGAATTTTAAGCGTTGCCAAAAAGCGGTGACTACAATGCTGGCCAAGGTGGTAACAACAGTACCTAAAACGCAAGGAATAAATACACTGGTTGGATCGGTGGAACCAGCACTGGCACGGTAGGCAAAAATGCTGAGCGGCAATAACGTCAGCCCACTGGTATGCAGCACCAGAAACATGATTTGCGCATTGGTCGCCGTGTCTTTATTGGGGTTCAGCGTTTGCAGGCTATCCATGGCTTTGAGGCCAAAGGGCGTGGCAGCATTGTCGAGGCCGAGCATATTGGCGCTGAAGTTCATCACCATTTGGCCCATGGCAGGGTGCTTTTCTGGTACTTCAGGAAACAATCTTTTTAAAAACGGATTGAGGATACGAGCCAGAAAATTAATAGCTCCGGCTTTTTCGCCAATGTTCATAAGGCCTAGGAAAAAAACCATTACGCCTGTGAGTGGCAACGCTACATCCATTACAGCACCTTTGCCCGATTCAAACATGCCATCTACCAGCCGTTTGAAAATTTCGTAGTCCTGTAAAACAATGAGCTTAAATAGCGCCACAACAAGACCAACTAAAAAAAATGCAATCCAAACGTAATTAAGTGCCATGGTTACCTAATAAGGTGGCCAATATCCTTAATCCCGCTGACATTGCATCAAGATGTGGGCAATCTTTTACAGACCGGATGTTTACAATAAATGATGAATGCGACGCACCATCAGCGAAAATAAATAGTTGAGCATTGCGTGTGTTTTATAATTGGTTGACAAAATTGGTTCCAAAATCGCTGCACGTTTCGTTAAATACGTGAGCTGACGATGTTCAGGATGAGCCTTGCTTTTTTGCTGATAAACGTTCCCAAACAACCTCCATAAAGACACTTTAACAGCCAAATAGTTTATTGCCCCTACTTTTGCAGCCTCAAAAAAAATACTATGGCATTGCAGGCAGGCATCGTAGGGTTGCCAAACGTGGGTAAATCAACCTTGTTCAACGCAGTAAGTAATAGTGCCAAGGCGCAGGCCAGCAACTATCGCTTTTGTACCATCGACCCCAACGTAGGTTTGGTAGATGTACCCGATCCGCGGCTGGATAAACTCCGTGATTTGGTAATACCTGAACGTGTGGTGCCTACCCAAATTGAAATTGTAGACATTGCCGGACTGGTGCGTGGCGCCAGCAAGGGCGAAGGTTTGGGCAATAAGTTTTTGGCCAACATCCGCGAAGTGGACGCCATCATTCATGTGGTTCGCTGCTTTGAAGATGAGAATGTGTTGCGGGAAGAAGGTGCCATCAACCCTGTTAGCGATAAAGAAATTATTGACACCGAGCTCCAGTTGAAAGACCTCGACAGCGTGGAGAAGAAAATTGCCCGTATTGAAAAACAGGCCAAAAACGGCGATGCCAAAATGAAGGCTGAGCTTGAGGTATTGCAGCGCTGCAAATCCCATTTGGAACAAGGCAATAGCATTCGTTCGCTGGATTTGGCCAATGAAGAATTGTCGGCCATTGCCGATTTGTTTTTGCTGTCTGCCAAGCCTGTATTGTATGTGGCCAACGTAGATGAAGCATCAATGCAAACAGGCAACAAATACAGCGAAGCATTGCAAACTATGGCAGCGGCTGAGGGTGCCGGCATCATCATCATGAACAACTCTATTGAAGCGCAGATTACCGAAATGGAAGACCCTGCTGACAAAGAATTGTTCATGTCGGAATACCATATGGATGAGCCTGCATTACACCGCTTGATTCGTTCTGTTTATGCATTGCTGAAACTGCAAACCTATTTTACCGCAGGTGTAAAAGAAGTACGTGCATGGACCATTCAAGAAGGCTGGAAAGCGCCGCAAGCCGCCAGTGTTATCCATACCGATTTTGAGAAAGGATTCATTAAAGCGGAAGTAATTGCCTACAACGATTTTGTGCAATATGGCTCTGAAGCCGCCTGCCGGGATAATGGCAAATTGCGCATTGAAGGAAAAGAATACATTGTAAAAGACGGCGATATCATGCACTTCCGTTTCAACGTGTAATGCAGAAGTGGAGTGTTTTATAAAAAGAAAAACCGCAGCCTTACAGACTGCGGTTTTTTAATAGCTTGATGCGTTCCAACCGTTTGATGATGTTTTTATCGGCAGCGAGTTTTATTAGTGCAGCCAAATGACGGTCGTGGTGCAAATCGGTACCTACCCAGGTAACAAATTGCTCATCCAACAGTTTCTCAGCAATTTTTTGTGAAGGCTTGCCATAATAGCCGGCTAAAGACAGTATGTTGATTTGCAAATCGGCACCTGCATCCAGGAAAGATTCGTATTTATCGAAGCGATCGAAGTAAAAAGGATAGCGTTCAGGATGCGCCAGTATGGGCTCGTATCCTTTGGTTTGTAGTTGAAAAATCATCTCCCTTATATTGGGCGATTCTACTGCAAAACTCATTTCTATCAACACCCTTTTGCCGGGCAGTGGTACAAAATTTTCTTTTTCAAGAATGCTTTCGAAATCGTAGTCAATCATGTATTCCGCCGAAAAACCTTTCAATACATTCCAGCCTTTTTCGGTAGCCGCTGTTTGCAGTTGCTGGTACGCAGCCTCAATTGTTTGAGGAGTATTAGGGTGTACTTCGCCCAACACATGGGGCGTGCAGTAAATTTTGCTGTAACCCAACTGCATCAAATGATCCATGAGGTATAACGAGGTCTCCACATCGGGGCTGCCATCGTCTATACCGGGAAGCAAATGGTTGTGCATGTCTGCACCAATACAAGCAAGTGTATCCGTAATGGTTGGCGTCTTTTTCTTGAACAACGAAAACATAACCTGGAGCCGACGGTGAGGTTGAATGCCGTGCGGAAAGCGAAAGTAAGGAAAGCAGTAGGTTATTGTGCTGCGTTAACAGTCATTTGCGACTTATTCATATCGTCGAAAGACTGATAAATGGAATTGTTGCTGATGTACTCAGGCACCATCCGTTTCATTTGACGTACTACATTTTCATCGTTGCTCTGAAAAGCTTCTGCTATCAATGTATCGATTGATTTATTGACAGCATAAAAATCGTACTCTGCTACACGGGCTATTAAAATCTTTTTGTGGTGAGTAGGCACCACTTCTTCTTTTTTATTGAGCAGCTCTTCGTACAGTTTTTCGCCGGGGCGCAATCCGGTGAATTTTATTTCAATGTCTTTGCCAGGAACATATCCTGCCAGCTTAATCATTTTACGGGCCAAATCCTGAATGCGTACGGCTTCGCCCATATCAAACAGCAACACTTCGCCCCCATTGCCCATGGTTACTGCTTCCAGCAGCAATGAGCAAGCTTCGGGTATGGTCATGAAGAAGCGGATAATATCGGGGTGTGTTACGGTTACCGGGCCGCCTGCAGCAATTTGTTCTTTAAAGCGAGGAATAACCGAACCATTAGAACCAAGTACGTTGCCAAACCGGGTGGTGATGAATTTGGTATGGGTTTTGTGCTCCGGCAAACCATTTTCGGATACAAAATTCGAAGAAAGGTGCACCACCTTTTTATCGCGGTTGCCCAGCGACTGGCAGTAGATTTCTGCAATCCGTTTACTGGCACCCATTACATTGGTAGGGTTAATGGCTTTATCGGTAGATACCAACAAGAAGCGTTCTACTTCATGCTCTATGGATAAATCGGCCAGAATTTTTGTACCCAACACATTGTTTCGGATAGCTTCTGATGGGTGATATTCCATCATGGGCACATGCTTGTATGCTGCAGCATGAAAAACGATTTGTGGATGAAACCGCTTGAACAAACTTTCCATGGAGCTCTCATCACGAACATCGCCTATGAATAAAGCAATATTGCAAGAAGGATAATGATTGCGAAGATCGTACTCCAACTCGTACAGGCCGGTTTCATTTTGGTCGCACAGTACTAAAATGGATGGTGCTATGCTAGCTACCTGACGGGCAAGTTCGCTTCCGATTGAGCCGGCGGCACCTGTAATGAGTACACGTTTTGATGCAATTAAATCAGTTACTTGTTTGTTCTGTAATTTAATCTGTGGCCGTCCAAGCAATTCTTCAATCTTAATTTCTTTTAGTTGTGTGATATTGAGTTGACCTTTAATCCATTGGTCAATGGGTGGTATGTTTCTAACCTGAATGTCGTTGGCAAGGCAAAAATCAACAACCTGATTCTTCACCTCCACTTCCATTTCTGGTTTGGCAAATAAGATCATACCTACATCTCCCCATTCTTCTACTACATGCTGAAGTTGATCGATGCTGTAAATCTTGATATTGTCGATGCTCTTGCCCACGTATGAAGGGTCGTCATCAACAAATCCTACCACCCTGTATTGCTGATTGCTCGATTGCTCAATGGTTGTTTTAAGCTGTGAACCGTTTATTTCACCACCATAAATCAGCACATTTACTTTTTGCCCCATGCTCAGGCTTGCCCGGTACCATGTTTTTACAATCAACCGGTAGGCCACCATAAAAAATGACCCCGTGAGCAATGTGATGATGAGAATGGATGTAGGAATGAGCACCTGCGCCTCTGCCACCAATACCATAGAGATATTGAGCAAACTCATCAGTAAAAAAGAGGCGAATAAAGCAGTAGTGGTTCTGATAGCTTCGGCAAAACCCGAAAACCGAATGATACCCTGATAGGTTTTGAAAACAAAGAAGAACAGAGAATTGGTAACAATAACTAAGACCAAATGGGTAAAAAGTCCGCCTTCTAAAACAGTGTTTATATCAAAATTGAAACGGAGAAAGTTAGCGATGATCACAGAAAGTGCCCCGATAGCGGTGTCAAAAAGGAAAACCATCCATTTGGGTGCCACCTGATGACTGAGTAAATACTTTCTGACTTTGTACACAGAATAGGATTTAGTTTGGGTGAGTAAGTGTAATAAGCAGTAACCTATTCGGGGGCAAATGTAGCTTAGTCTATTGGGATAGCCAATAGACTAAGCATGATTTTTCCAAGGTCATTTAAAAGCTTCAAATTGATAATCAGCTATTTAAATGTTTAAATAAATTAATGCCCGTGAGGATCGGCTGCCGGACCTGCAGGCTTAGGCATGTTTGGTCGCACATCCATTACTTCAATATCGAACACCAAATCGCTGAATGCGGGCAGCTTTTCACCTTGCGCATTGGGGCCATAGGCCAGCATGGCTGGAATGTACAAAGTAGCTTTAGCACCTTTGTTCAGGTACACAATGGCTTCATCCCAACCGGGAATTACTCCATTGCCTTTGGCCACAAATTCAAAAGCACTCGGGTGACCAAAAGCAGAATCAACATTAGAGTCGAACTTGGTACCGTTTTTCAAAGCACCGGTATAGTTTACACTCACCAGCATACCGCTGTCTACTTTTACACCTGCACCCTGACTGTGTAATTTAATGAACACACCGCCGGGCGTTTTTACATAGCCGGTTATGTTTTTCTCTTTCAAAAACTGCTCCATGGCAGCTATTTCACGTACTTTCTCTTTGGCTGATTCCTGCTCCTGATCTTTCATGAGAGCCTCTTGTGTACGAAATGCACCTAATACGGTGATGTACCCTTTAATGGTACCGCCTTGCTTAAACGACTCATTGTACATCAGATAGCCACGCTTTTGCATGGTATCTACGTTGCGGATGAAAACAACGGAGTCTCCAATTTTCATTTCGCCGAGGAAATCAACAAAGTCGTGTACATTTTTGGTAGATGTATCGTACTGACCGTAGGCAGGAATACGCTGGTAAGTATCAATCAGCACACTATCACCAATCATGGCCCGGTAGTGCAGCTTAACAAACTGACCAGGAAGCACTTTCTTGTTTTGACCTTTACGATGGATTTTGTACAACAAGCCGCTTTTCGTTTTTTGGTAATCAGCATTGCCACAGCCAGCCATCACAAGGGTGAGTACAACAAAGCATGATATTTTCATAAAACCAGTTTTCATAATTGATTTCATTGTTTATAATTTTCTATTTGATTTTCAATAATTTATTAAATATAATTGAATGACAATATCGATTGCTTCACTACCCGATTAGTTGTGGCTGAAGTGCCCCGAGTACTTCATAAAAATGCTTCAACGTATTTTCAAGTGAATCAGAAGAGCGTCCTCCGGCAGCATTTTTATGGCCGCCGCCTTCAAAAAATTGGCGGGCAAATTGATTCACATCCACATCGCCTTTACTTCTGAACGACCATTTTCTTTCCTCATCCCTATCAATTACTATGGCTGCCATTTTAATGCCTTGGATACTCAGCGGGTAGTTTACCAGCCCTTCGGTATCGCCTGTGGTTATGTCGAATCGGTACAAATCGGCTTTGCTAATGGCCATCACCGCTGTGTTCATTTCATAAATTACCTCCATTCTGTTGAGCAGTACATGGCCAATAAATCGCAGCCTGTTTTCCAGAAAGCTATCGTAAATATGATCGTGAACGTGAGAATGGGCAAAACCGGTTTCTTTCAAATGAGCAATCATGCGGTGTACGGAAGCCGTGGTGGATGGAAATCGAAACGAACCAGTATCCGTCATTACACCGGTGTACAAACACTGGGCAATGGCCTGATTGATTAGTTGACTACCGCCTGACTCTACTATAAAATCATATACCATTTCGCAGGTGCTGCTTTTACCGGTATCGCTAATGCCGTAAGCAAACATGTGCTCTTGCGGCTCCTGATGATGGTCTATTAAAATACGATCACCCTTAGCTGCACCCAAAGCTGTTTCCATCCTTTTGGTGCGGGAAAGCGTATTGAAATCCAAACAAAACAACCAGTCTGCTTCGGCAATCAACGCCTCAGCTTGTTTTGTTTTAGCTTCAAAATCTACCACAGTATCAACGCCGGGCATCCAGTTGAGAAAGGCTGCCCAGTTAGTTGGAGAAATTACGGTTGCCTCATGGCCAAGTTGAACCAAATAATGATACAAAGCCAGCGTTGAGCCCATGGCATCGCCGTCGGGTTTTTGATGGCAAGTAATCACCACTTTGGCGGTTTTCTCTTGTAGCAGCGGATAAAATGCAGTAATCGGGTTCATGTGTAATGCCAGCAAAATTCAGGTTGGAGGGTGTTACAGGCAAATAAATGTTTACGAAATGAGCAGCCGACTTGTGTATAACTCAAACCCAAGCTGACCTGAGTTATAGGAGCTTTTGCCTGGAACGAGCTGCTGCTGCCCGCCAGCCTCCACCAAAAAATACTACCGCTGACACACCTGAAACTACCAGACCGCCAGCTACACCGGTTACAAGATTTTGCAACACCCAACCATGCTTAACGTAAAACAACAATGAAAAAACACAGGTGGTTAGCAATGAAAAAATAGTACAATATAAATTGATGTAAAATTTTCCATGTGCTGATTGCCAATAACTTAGCATCATATACATGCTGTAAAATAGCATGCTAAAAGAAAGCAGTTTTAGGTAGGCCCCTACTCCGTTGAAACCCTTGCCAAAAAGAAGGGTATAAAAGCTTTCTGGTAACAATTGAATTACCACAACAGCTACAGCTATGAGACCGGCATTTACAACCATTAATCTGGCAAAACGTCGATAATCTTTCAACCCGGGTTCTTGGCCTGCATGTTGGCTGTAATACACCTGACCAATACTGCCGGGGAGCAACATCATAGCTTCCGCCAGGGCCAGGCTGTTGGAAAAAACACCCAGCATGCCCGCTTTCATCCAAAAAAACGGAAACCTGTTGTTGGCTAACCCCAACAACTGCACCAACTGATTAATGAAACCTGTACCCACCATTTTTTTCAACACTGCCCATTGGTTTGGTTGGGGCTCATCCAGGTATGGCGAAATACGCTGCAGTAATGTATGCTGAGCTAAGGAGGCCATACTCCACGCCAGTAGCATAGCGTATAAATAACCTTGGCGGCCAGTGCCCAATTGCAGAAAAAAGTAGGTAGCTGCGAAAAGTGTAAATGCCGCAACCGAAGTACTGATGTTGAACATCCGGAACTGCTTAAGTCCCAACAATACATGGTTTTGAAAGGAAAACATGGCATTAAAAAATGCGATAACAAATAAAAGTGAAGCTTCAACATATTGTACACTTCCCAACAGATAGGCTGCGCCAGTTACAACAAATCCAATTCCAATTGCACAAAACAGGTAAATTTTTCGCATGGCCCGCCAGCCAAACTGCTGCATCAGGTAAACTACTGTGCCTCCGGCAGCAATATCAGTAATCAATAAAGAAATGGCTATCAGCACGGCATACCAGGCACACACCCCTCTTTCTGTTACGCCAAGCAACCTCGACAGCAACACAATGGTGCCAAAATTGCACAAAGCCGTTGTCAACTTTGCCAACCAGGAATATGCAGCCAACCGAATCATACCTGCGAATATCATTTTTATTTATGTGCACCACGCCACTACCCAACGATTGTCTTTAATTTTGAATTTATTTACTAATCAGCCTTACATGGTTGATTTACATAACTCATTAATGGATTTCTCATGTGCGGCATAGTTGGATACATAGGCGAAAGACAAGCCTATCCCATAGTTGTAAAAGGACTGAAAAGATTGGAATACCGTGGTTACGATAGTGCAGGTGTAGCCCTCATCGACGAACATTTATCCGTATATAAAAAGAAAGGCAAAGTGGCCGACATGGAAGATGCCATAGTTGGTCAGCACCTTGGCGGTCATATTGGTATTGGCCATACCCGTTGGGCTACTCATGGTGAGCCCAGCGATCGAAATGCACACCCGCATCGTTCGGCATCTGGCAAACTGGCCATGATACACAATGGCATTATCGAAAACTACATGGCCATCAAAGAAGAACTGACGCAAAAAGGCTACCATTTTTCCAGCGATACCGACACTGAAGTACTCCTCAATTTTATAGAAGACATTCGGGTAAACAACGCCTGCGGTTTAGAAGAAGCCCTGCGCATTGCCCTCAAGCGTATTGTGGGTGCATATTGCATTTTATTGATTGATGAAGACGACCCGGACACAATTTTGGCAGCCCGCAAAGGTTCTCCGCTGGTTATTGGTATTGGCAAAAACGAACATTTTCTCGCCAGCGATGCCTCGCCTATTATTGAATACACCAAAGAAGTGGTGTATGTAAATGATTACCAGGTAGCCATTGTGAAAAAAGATGAGTTGGTACTCAAAAACCTCGGCAACGAAAAAGTAACACCGTTCATTACCAAGCTCGATATGGAACTGGCCGCTATTGAAAAAGGCGGTTACGATCATTTCATGCTGAAAGAAATACACGAACAACCTGCAACCATTTTCGATTGTCTGCGTGGTCGTTTGTTACCCGAAGCTGGTCTGATAAAAATGGGTGGTGTTGAAGCGAATATCGATGCCCTCATCAATGCCCCTCGTATCATAATAGTGGCATGTGGCACAAGCTGGCATGCCGGACTGGTGGCCGAATACCTGATTGAAGAAACCTGTCGAATACCCGTGGAGGTAGAGTACGCATCAGAATTCAGGTACCGCAATCCCATTATTCATCCCGGCGACGTAATTATTGCTATCAGCCAAAGCGGCGAAACTGCTGATACGCTGGTGGCTTTAGAAAATGCCAAAGAAAAGGGTGCTTTCATTTTCGGCATTGTGAACAGTGTGGGCAGCAGCATAGCCCGCCTAAGCCATGCAGGTGCTTATACGCACAGTGGCCCCGAAATTGGCGTAGCCAGTACCAAAGCATTTACCGGCCAGTTGGCTGTTATTTCTATGATGGCACTGAAAATGGCGGCTGCCAAAGGCACCATAACCACTGAAAAATATACCGAACTATCGTTTGAACTGCAGGCCATTCCCGAAAAAGTAGCCACTATTTTAAAGGATACCAGCCACATAGAAGCTATTGCAGAAAAATACAAAGATGCCAGCGACTTCCTGTTTCTTGGCCGTGGTTACAACTTCCCAGTGGCACTGGAAGGTGCATTGAAGCTGAAAGAAATCAGCTACATACATGCCGAAGGCTACCCCGCTGCCGAAATGAAACACGGCCCCATTGCCTTGGTTGATGAAAACCTGCCAGTGGTTTTTGTGGCCACCAGAGATCGTTTTTACGAGAAAATCGTTTCTAACGTACAAGAAATAAAAGCCCGGAAAGGCAAGGTTATTTGCGTGGCTTCCGAAGGCGACAAAGTGATTCCCACCATGGCTGACGATACCATGTTTGTACCGGATGCCGACGAGTTGGTGGGGCCATTACTGAGTGTTATTCCATTACAATTGCTGAGCTACTACGTGGGTTTGAAAAAAGGCTACGATGTAGATAAACCACGAAATTTGGCCAAAAGCGTAACTGTTGAGTAAATATTTCAGCTTTTATCCACGGTTTCTACGCTGCTGTGGGTAAGAATTGGCTGCCGGGTTCTTACAGGTATGAGGCCTGTTTAGGTACATTCGCAGGGCTATATTTTATGTGTAGCACAATATTTGAAGTATTACTCCGTTCGTTATTCAGAAAAACTGTATCGCAGATACTATGAAACTTACCCAATTATTCTTTTTTGCTGCGGCTATCGCCATTACCCCTGCCTGTAAAGAAGGCGGACTTTTCAAAAAGAAGTTCGACAAATCAGGTGCAACAGGTTGGAATTACAATGATAAAAACAGCGGTGGCTTCAACGTAGCCAAGGCCAAAGACATCAAAGCCGGTCCAGGTTTGGTGTTTGTACAGGGCGGCACTTTTGTAATGGGTGCTGCAGAAGAAGACGTAATGGCCGATTGGAACAACGTTCCCAAGCGGGTTACTGTCAATTCTTTCTTTATCGACAAAACTGAAGTTGCCAACGTTCACTACCGTGAATACCTGTTTTGGCTCAACCGCACATTTGACCCCGCCGGCGACCCTGCAAACCAACCTATTGTAGATGCAGCCTACCCCGACACCTTAGTTTGGCGTAGCGAATTGGCGTACAACGAGCCTTACGTAGAATATTATTTCCGTCACCCAAGCTTCAATTACTATCCTGTAGTAGGTGTAAGCTGGAAGCAGGCTCATGATTATTGCCTGTGGCGTACCGACCGTGTAAACGAACTGGCATTGCTGAGCGGTGGTTTCATCAATAAAAATGAAATGAAAAACATGCAAGGTAAAGGTGCTGACGCCTTCAACACCAAAGCTTACCTGCTGGGTTTAACTACGCCACCTCCTGGAACAGCTGCCAAAAGCAAAAAGAATCCTTTGACCGATCCAAATGGCCGTCCTCGTACACAGGTTACTTTCGAAGATGGTATCATGAGCCCCGATTACCGCCTGCCTACGGAAGCTGAATGGGAATATGCAGCTCTTGCTTACATTGCTCAAAACCCACAGCCCCGGCGCAAAGAAAAAGGGCAGCGTGGTGAAGAATTAGTGGCCAACAAGCAAGTGTATTCTTGGAACAATAACTACAATGGTCTCCGCGACAACCGCCGTGGTAGCTGGCAGGGCGAAATGCTGGCCAACTTCAAACGTGGCTCTGGTGACTTGATGGGTGTGGCCGGTGGCTTGAACGACCGTTCTGCATTGCCCGCCCCCGTTGAAAGCTACTACCCCAACGGTTTCGGCTTATACAACATGAGCGGCAACGTAAGCGAATGGGTAGCCGACGTGTATCGCCCCATGACCCATGAAGTAGGTGATGATTTCAACTACTATCGTGGTAACGTTTTCCAGAAACTGAAAGTGGTAGACCCTACATCAAATGATCCTTCTACACGCTACGAAAAAGACTCAACCGGCAAGGTGAAATATGTAAATGAAGACAACGCCGACCTTACCAAACGGAGAAACTACCAGAAGTTCTATGCCCTTAACTACCTCGATGGCGACAGCCTGAGCGGCGCCAGCTACGGCTACGGCATTACTACTTTGGTAAGCGATAAGAGCCGTGTAATTAAAGGTGGCAGCTGGTTGGATATGGCCTACTGGCTCGGCCCCGGCACCCGCCGTTTCCTCGAAGAAGATCAGTCTACCAGCACAATCGGTTTCCGGTGCGCCATGACTTACTTTGGTGCGCCAGAAGGAAACAGAACACGTGCCGGTAACTACTGGCAAACAAAACGTACACGTCGATAAGTTTTCCCAACATTAGAATGAAGCCCGCCAATTGGCGGGTTTTGTTTTTTTGATAACCCTTCAGCTACCTAATTTGCAGCACTTAGTATTTTTTCATGACAACGATTCCACAACTATACGAAGCATTTTTGCAGTGCAGCGGCGTTACAACCGATACCCGCAGTATTCAACCCGGCCAATTGTTTATAGCACTAAAAGGACCCAATTTTAATGGCAATTCTTTTGCAACGAAAGCATTGGAAGCTGGTGCTAGGTATGTTTTAATTGATGAACCTGAATATCAAATCAACGAACAAACCCTCTTGGTGCCCAATGCACTGGATGCTTTGCAACAGCTGGGATTGCACCATCGCAGACAATTACATATTCCTGTACTGGCAATAACCGGCAGCAACGGCAAAACCACTACTAAAGAATTAGTTCATGCTGTGCTGGCTACTCAGTTCAAAACCTACACCACCAAAGGAAATCTGAACAACCATATTGGTGTGCCCCTCACCCTGCTATGCATACAAGCCGATGCAGAAATGGCAGTAATTGAAATGGGCGCCAACCATCAAAAAGAAATAGCCGCTTACTGTAGTTATACCGAACCCACTCACGGACTCATCACCAATTGCGGCAAAGCACACCTGGAAGGTTTTGGCGGTATAGAAGGCGTAAGAAAAGGCAAAGGCGAACTCTTTGATTGGCTGCGCAATCACAACGGGGTGGCATTCATTTGCGACGACTTCGATTATTTCCATACTATGAGTGCCGGCCTGCAAGAAATACATTGGTACGGTACAAATAATGGCGAAGTGGTTGGTAAAGTGCTGGCCAGTGAACCATTTTTGCAAGTGGCCATAGAAAAGGGGGTGAATACTTCCGTCATAAATACACAGTTGGTGGGGAGCTACAACGTGTACAATGTATTGGTTGCAGCTACTGTGGGCAAATACTTTGGCATAAGCGATGCAAACATTGTGCATGCTATTGAAGCATACACACCCACCAACAGCAGAAGCCAACTCATAGAAAAAAATGGCAATAAAATTATACTCGACGCCTACAATGCCAACCCCACCAGCATGGTTGCAGCCATTGAGAATTTTGCTAAACTGCAAGCAGAAAATAAAATGCTGTTTTTGGGCGGCATGATGGAACTGGGTGAAGAAAGTGAACAAGAGCATACTCAATTAATTGCACTGATTCAACAGCACCAATGGAAAGACGTGATATTGGTAGGTGGTGACTTTGCCACGCTGCCTCACCCCTTTCGTTTTTTCACCAACTCCAGCGAAGCAGCCAACTGGTGGAATGCACAGCAAAGCGCTGGCAACTACTTGTTGGTAAAAGGAAGTCGGAGCATGCAAATGGAAAAGATAGTTGGGTAGCCAACGAACGCAGTGATGAAAATTACAGAGGACCGGACACAGTTCGATACTTTTGTAACCTTTTAGGAAAATGTGAAAATGAAACTCATGGAAAGCAAACGGAAACCATCTTACCTGCCGAGTGTATTGCAATGCAAATGTGCCCGCTGCCGCGAAGGCAACATGTTTGAGCACGGCTTACAACCACTCCCATCTGCCAAAAACATGCAAATGCCTACTCATTGCAAAATATGTGGCCAGCCTATGGAAATTGAAGTGGGTTTTTACTACGGCACTGGTTACGTAAGCTATGCCTTAACTGTAGCCATAAGTGTGGCTGTTTTTGTAGCTTATTGGGTGCTCATTGGCATTTCCATCAAAGACAATAGTTTGTTTTATTACCTCGGTATTAATGCCTTGGTTTTGCTGGTATCCATGCCTTACACCATGCGACTGAGCCGCTCTATCTGGCTCTCTTTTTTTGTAAAATACGATGCCGACTGGAGGCACAAAGCACCCAAAAAAGTGGAACGCATTGTAGAAGGACAAATGGGCAACTGGTAACGGTTGCTTTTTTTGTGGTAGCCGTTGCCTTGTTCACAATATTCACCAACGGTGATTTCTCCTTTGCCAACCTCCTTACATTTGCCTCCTATGCTACACGATTTGCGCAAAGAACAGGCACTGGAATACCATGCCAAAGGACGGCCGGGAAAAATTGAAGTTGTTCCTACCAAAGAAGCCAAAACGCAACGCGACCTCAGCCTTGCTTACAGCCCTGGTGTGGCCGAGCCATGTAAAGAAATCAAGTCTGATGTCAGCAATGTGTACAAATACACTGCCAAAGGAAATTTGGTGGGTGTAATCAGTAATGGCACTGCTGTTCTCGGTTTAGGAAATATTGGCCCTGAAGCCAGTAAACCCGTGATGGAAGGAAAAGGCGTTCTCTTCAAAATTTTTGCCGACATCGATGTATTTGACATTGAGGTAAACGAGCTCGATCCTGATAAGTTTTGCGATATCGTTAAATCTTTAGAACCAACCTTTGGTGGCATCAATCTCGAAGACATCAAAGCTCCCGAATGTTTTTACATAGAAAAAAGACTGCGGGAAGAAATGAAAATTCCGGTGATGCATGATGATCAGCATGGCACGGCCATCATCAGCAGTGCCGCCTTACTGAACGCACTGGAAATACAACGCAAAAAAATTGAAAAGGTAAAGTTTGTGGTGAATGGTGCGGGTGCCGCTGCCATTGCCTGTATCAAACTATACATTGCATTGGGTGCCCGTTTCGAAAATTTTGTGGTGTTCGACATCAACGGTGTACTGCACAAAGGCCGTACCGATTTGGATACTTTCAAACAACAGTTGGCTGTAGATGCATCCAAAGCACAATGGACATTGAAAGATGCCATGAAAGATGCTGATATGTTTTTGGGATTGAGTGTGGGCAACGTGCTCAATGCCGACATGATAAAAAGCATGGCCAAAAATCCGGTGGTATTTGCCTGTGCCAATCCCGATCCGGAAATTATGTACGATGCAGCACACGATGCCCGAAAAGACATCATCGTAGCAACAGGCAGAAGTGATACCCCCAATCAGGTAAATAACGTGCTTGGATTTCCCTACATCTTCCGTGGTGCATTGGATGTAAGGGCTACCACCATCAACGAAGAAATGAAACTGGCGGCCGTTCGTGCCCTGGCAGAGCTGGCCAAAACACCAGTACCTGATATTGTGAACCTTGCCTACAATGAAAAATCCATTTCATTCGGGCCCAACTACATCATTCCAAAACCGTTAGACCCACGTTTGCTGGCGGCAGTAGCGCCTGCTGTAGCCAAAGCAGCCATGGACAGCGGTGTAGCACAGCAGCCCATTGCCAACTGGGACAACTACGAAATTGAACTCAACCGCAGGCTTGGTTTGGATAACCAACTCTTCCGGGTTATTAGTTCGAAAGCTCGTCGCGACCCACGCAATGTAATTTTTGCAGAAGCCGACAACATCAAAGTATTGAAGGCCGCAGAAATTTGTCTGGAAGAAGGTATCTGCTTCCCCATTCTTATGGGTGAAGAAAAAAAGATCCGCAGGCTGGCAGAAGAAAACGGACTCACCCTCGATGGAATGACCATCATCGACCCCAAAGAAGAACAATGCGAAGACAAACGACAGGAATATGGCGAACAGTTTTTTGGCATGCGTGGCCGCAAAGGTTTCAACCGCTACGAAGCCATCAAAGCCATGAAAGACCGCATGCACTTTGGTTGCATGATGCTGCGCAATGGTGAAGCCGACGCATTGATTGCCGGCCCCAGCCGCGACTATTCAGGTTTGATTCGTCCTGCACTGCAAATAATTGGTACAGAACCCGGCGTAAAAAAGATTGCCGGTATGTACATTTTGCTCACCAAAAAAGGACCGCTCTTTTTGGCCGATGCCACGGTGAATTTTCACCCTACTGCAGAAGAAATTGCTGACATCACTCAGATGGTAAGCAAAGAAGTCCGCAGCTTCAATATTCAGCCACGCATTGCATTGCTCTCCTACTCCAACTTTGGCAGCAGCAATACACCCGAAGCAAAAATGATGGCAGAGGCCAGAAACATTTTGAAGGAACGGGATCCTAAAATGATTGTGGATGGTGAAATGCAAGGCATTCTCGCATTCAACAATGATATCCTGAAAGAAAATTATCCATTCAGCGAGTTGGTGGGTCAGGATGTAAACACATTGATTTTCCCCAACTTGTCTGCCGGCAATATTGCCTACAACCTGCTCCGCGAAGCTGGCAATGCCGATGCTATTGGCCCCGTATTGCTGGGTATGAAAAAACCAGTGCATGTATTGCAACTCGGCAGTACAGTACGCAGCATTGTAAACATGACGCTGATTGCAGTGATAGATGCCCAAATGAAATGCTATGCACACGACACCGGCAAAGAACCTGCCAAAAAGAAATGGTGGCAACGCGGCAAGCAGTAACATCATTCCTTTTTACGCAACACACACTCATTGCAACGCATTAATTTCAACTCATGCCGTTATTCGAACACTTAGGAAGCTACATCATCACCATGAAGGGCATGTTTGCCCGTCCGGAAAATGAAAAAATGTACTGGAAAGAATTCATGCACCAGTGCGTAGAGATCGGCATTGGCTCATTGCCCATTGTCCTCATCATTTCTATGTTTTTGGGCATGGTAATGACCGTGCAAACAGCCTACCAACTGGTGGCCAATTTTATACCACTCAGTACCATTGCGGTAGTAGTGCGGGATAGCATGTTGCTCGAACTATCACCCACGGTTATTTGTGTAGTATTGGCTGGCGTAGTTGGCAGTAAAATTGCTTCCGAACTGGGAAACATGCGCATCAGCGAACAAATAGATGCACTGGAAATCATGGGCATCAACACTAAAACCTATTTGATTTTACCCAAGGTGCTGGCATCACTCATTGTGGTACCCATGCTCATCACTTTATCCATTGTTATTTCGTTGTGGGGCGGTCGCTTTGTGGGTGAAGCTGCAGGCATCATCAACTCCACCATTTTTGATGAAGGCCTGCTCCGCGACTTCAATCCGTTTAACGTGACAGTAGCCATGGTGAAAGCGGTTACGTTTGCCTTGCTCATCAGCAGCATCTCGGCCTATTTTGGATACAATGTAAAAGGCGGTGCTTTGGAAATTGGCCGCAGCTCTACCCTTGCCGTGGTGGTAAGCTGCATCCTCATTTTGCTGGCCGATTATGTCATCACACTTATTCTGCTCAATCCATGATCAAGCTTCAAAATATCAAAAAATCTTTCGGCGAAAGAACGGTGTTGCATGATATCAGTGCTGAGTTTTTGCCCGGCAAATGCAACCTCATCATTGGCACCAGTGGCAGCGGTAAAACGGTGCTGATGAAATTGCTGGTGGGTTTGTTTACTCCCGACAGCGGACAGATTTTATACCACGGCGATGACATGGTGCAAATGAGCCGGGAAGAACGCAAAGAACTGCGCCAGCAAATTGGCATGCTGTTTCAGGGTTCAGCATTGTTCGACAGCATGACCGTGGAGCAAAACGTAATGTTTCCCCTCGACATGTTTACCAAAGACAGCTACGCTACCAAACTGAAGCGGGTAAATGAAGTGCTCGACCGGGTTAATCTGAAAGACACCAACAAAAAATATCCGGCAGAAATAAGCGGCGGTATGAAAAAGCGGGTGGGCATTGCCCGTGCCATTGTGCTCAATCCGCAATACCTGTTTTGCGATGAGCCCAACAGCGGCCTCGATCCGCAAACAAGCATGGTGATTGATAAACTCATCAAAGACCTGACTGTGGAATTCAATACCACCACCATCATCAACACGCATGACATGAACAGTGTGATGGAAATCGGTGATAATATTTTGTACATGTACCAAGGCTACAAGCAATGGACGGGCACCAAGGAAGACATCATTTTCAGCACCGATGAAAAACTCAACAGCTTCATTTTTGCCAGCGAGTTTTTGCAGGATGCCAAAAACATGCGGATGCTCGAAATGACGGGTAAATATCCGGGGCAAACACCACCCACAAATGCATGAGGTAGCGGTTATTTTATGAAATACCTAAGTACTCCAATTTTATTTCTTTTAACTGCATTTGCTTCTTTTGGACAAAACAAAGTGAAGATAAATGAGATGAATTATTTCATGAACACTATAATTGACTTTTTCAAAGCTGACAGATATTTATTACCCGACTCAAACAATATATTTCTTTCATCTAATGTACCAAGATATTTTAGAGATTACATATTGACAACAGACACATTAAAAGACATAAACAATAAAAAAACTTCTGATTATTTTATTCTAACTAATGAAGAAAAAAATCAAATTCTTGTTGACACTATGAAATGGACAAAACTTTCTCAAAAAACGTTTCAACTTGACAAAATAAAATTAGTTAGCAAAGACACCGTAAAGAATAGATATGATCCATCCTATCTTATTTACAAACCAATTTTCTTGAGAGACAATACAGTTTGTTTATTTTATTATGACTTCATTTGTAGTTTATGTGGACACGGAACATTTTGGCTTTATAAAAAGACAAAAAAAAGTTGGGAACCTTGGATTGAAATTGGTGGCTGGACAAATTAAAACAACCGCTAACAAAAGGTTTTACGTCAGCAGGGCTGACGGGTCAAGCCTCTCAACTTTTGTTTTTTCAATTTAGCTTTTGTACTTGGCTTGACCGAACGCTACTCGTCAGTAGATTTTGTTTGTAACTATTTATCTTTATTCAACAACAGTTCCAAGCAGGACATTATAAATGTCCTGCCAACGTAAAGCCTTTGACGTGGTATGAAAAAAATCCTGCTATCGGTATTTGCATTTGTGTTGTTCAGTACAGTCGGCTTTGCCCATGAGTTTTGGCTCGATCCCGTTTCATTCTTTTCCAAAAATGCCTGCGTTCGCTTTCGGGTGGGCGAACATTTCAGTGGCGACAACTGGAGCGGCAACTTTGAAAAAGTACGGCTGCTGGAAGTGCTCAACCATACAGACCGCAGCACCAGCAATGCACAGCAAATGCTGCCCAACCCAGGCGATTCACTGCAATTCAGCCTGCCATTTACCGGCACACAACTACTGGTGTACAACGGCAGCAACAGCTACATAGAACTACCCGCTAGTGAGTTCAATGCCTACTTGCAGGAAGATGGTTTGACCGACATTGCGGCATGGCGTAAAGCCAACGGACAAGACACAGCCCGCAGCCGCGAATACTACCAACGCAGTGTAAAAACCTTGTTGCAAAATGGCACACAGCTTACGCCCTGCAACTATCCTACCGAATTGCCGTTGGACATTGTGCCGCTGCAACATCCGTACAGCCTCACCAAAGCGGGCAGCATCAGCTTTCAGGTATATTTTCAACAGCGGCTGCTCAAGCAGGCCCTCATTCGCACCTGGCACATCAGCAGCAGCGGTAAGCTCACTGCCGGCAGTATTGCCATGACCGATGGCAGCTTTACACTGCCGGTAACGCCCGATGGAAAATGGATGGTAAGCCTCGTAAAAATGGTACCCAACAAGGCCGATGACAAAGCCGACTGGCAAAGCTATTGGGGTTCATTCACCTGGGGTTATTATTAACCCCTTTTTTGGGGATAATGCCTCGCCAAGTGTGGCGGTCAACCCCTACTTTTGCGTCACTTTTTACGTCCACAGTATAAACTTTTGCCATGAGTGTTTTAGTAAACAAAGACTCCAAAATAATTGTACAGGGTTTCACCGGTACAGAAGGAACGTTTCATGCTACGCAGATGATTGAATATGGCACCAACGTGGTTGGTGGTGTTACGCCAGGCAAAGGTGGCAGCACCCACCTCGACCGTCCGGTGTTCAACACCGTGGCCGACGCTGTGAAATCAACCGGTGCCAATGTGAGCATCATTTTTGTACCACCCGCATTTGCTGCCGACGCAGTAATGGAAGCTGCCGACGCTGGTATTGCTTTGGTGGTATGTATTACCGAAGGCATTCCAGTGCAAGACATGGTAAAAGTGAAGAACTACCTGCAGGGCAAAAACACCCGTTTGGTAGGCCCTAACTGCCCCGGTGTAATTACGGCCGGCGAGTGTAAAGTAGGCATCATGCCGGGCTTCATTTTCAAAACCGGCAATATTGGTATTGTAAGCAAGAGCGGTACCCTCACTTACGAAGCGGCCGATCAGGTAGCTAAAGCTGGTTTGGGTATTACCACGGCCATTGGTATTGGTGGCGACCCCATTATTGGCACTACTACCAAAGAAGCGGTTGAACTGCTGATGAACGACCCCGCTACCGAAGGCATTGTAATGATTGGTGAAATTGGTGGTGGCATGGAAGCCGAAGCGGCCCGTTGGATTAAAGAATTTGGCACCAAACCTGTGGTAGGTTTTATTGCCGGCCAAACAGCGCCTCCCGGCCGCCGCATGGGCCACGCCGGTGCTATTGTAGGTGGTGCCGACGATACTGCTGCTGCCAAAATGAAAATCATGGCAGAATGCGGTATCCACGTAGTAGCCAGCCCCGCCGACATTGGCAAAACCATGGCTGCTGCCCTGAAAAAATAAGCCAGCTATTCAACGCTAAATATTTTGTTAAGCCGACCTTGTGTCGGCTTTTTTTATGTGCATGGTTATGCAAAAATGCCGTTCCTTACATCCCGTTTACCGATAGCGAAAAGAGACCTTTACATAAACACCGATACATGATGCCGAACAGATGGACGCTGCTCCTACTCAGCCTTTGCTGCACACTCAGTTTGCTGGCGCAAAAGCCATTCAACTACGAAAAAGCCTGGCAAAAAATTGATTCCCTCATTTACAAAGAGCTGCCCAAATCTGCCTTGGCAGAGGTAAACAAACTGTATGCGCAATCAGTAAAAGACCAGCAAGAAGCACAGCGGTTGAAAGCCATCATTTGCAAAGGACACCTCGCTTTGGTAGTGGAAGAAGAAAGTTTCAAACCTGTAATGGCACAACTGGAAAAGGAACTGAAAACGGCCAAGCAACCGAGCCAGCAGATAATTCAAAGCTTGTTGGCAGATGTGTATCTCCGCTATTTCGAAAGGCAACGCTGGAAAATATATGACCGTAAGAAAACGAACAGCACCAGCAGCAACCCCGATACCTGGAGTGCAGAAGATTTTCACCAACGCATTACGCAACTGTACACGGCCAGTTTGAAAAATCCTACACTTCTTCAGCAAACCAATATCGACAACTATCAGCCCATCCTCATCAAAGGAGAAAAGAAACTCCGCCCTACCCTGTATGATGTATTGGCGCATAAGTTTCTCGATTATTTGCAAAGCGATGAAATGGACATCAGCGAACCCATTGATGCATTTACACTCAACGATGCGGCCTCGCTGAGCATGCCAAAACTTTTTATCCGCCAGCACTACAGCAGCAACGATAGCAGCAGCCGGGTGTGGCGGGCTATTCAGTTGTACCAACAGTTGCTGAGCTTTCACCTCAACGATGCCGACCCTTCTGCATTGATTAATGCCGACCTATCCCGCTATGCATTTGTGCAGCGGGAAAGCAGTCATCCTTACAAAAAAAGATTGGGGAAAGAATGGCTGGAAAACATAGTGGCGCAATATCCCGACAATGAAATGGCTGCCATGGCTGCACTTGAATTAATTGAGTACTGGCGGGATTTGGGTGAAGCATGGGAACCACAACAAAGCAAGAATACAGAAGGCAAAATGGCACTGGCCATTGCCGCTAACATGGCGAAGGACATCAGCGGAAAATTTCCGAAAGCCATTGCCGGAGAAAGAGCCGCTTACCTCTATAAAACCCTTACCAAACCACAGTTGAAAGTAGAGGTAGAACAGGTAAATGTGCTGAAAGAACCCTTCAGGGCGAAGCTCACTTTTACCAATACCACGAAAGCGTATTTACGCATCATCAAAGCAAAGAATGGCGAAGAAGTGGACGAGTATTTTTACCCCAGTGAAGATTGGTGGAGTATAATAGTGAAACAAACAGCCATCCGTCAATGGACACAAGACTTACCTGCTTATACCGACCTGCGGGAGCACAGTGCCGAAATAGCCATTGATGAATTGCCCGTGGGCGAATACTGGCTGCTGGCCAGTGCCGATGAATCGTTTAGCACGGCGCAAAATGCACTCACTACAGTGCACTTGTACGTGAGCAACATCAGCTATGTGTACAACAGCAGCCAGCATTTGTTTGTACTCGACCGGGTAACCGGCAAACCACTCGCAAATGCACAAGTGCAGTTTTGGAAAAAAAACTATGACTACGAAAAACGCAAACAGCAAAAAACATTGTGGCAACAGTTGCGTACCGATAAGAACGGATTGGTGATGATTCCAAAAGATAAATCTAACAGCAACCGAAACCTGCTCATTGAGATTACGCATGGCAACGACCACCTGTTTGTGCAAAATGAAGTGTACAATACCGGCTATGTGTACGATGAAGAACAACAGCAATTAAAAAAAGATGCTCTTGCCCGCTATTTTATTTTCACCGACCGTGGTTTGTACCGGCCGGGGCAAACGGTGTACTTCAAAGCCATTGGGGTAACCAACGATGACCAATCAAGCAATCCGAATCTGTATTTACCCAACAAAAAAGTGTTGGTAAATCTATATGATGCCAACCGTCAACTTATTAAATCATCAGAACTCATGCACAATGAGTTTGGCAGCATTCAAGGCAGTTTTATATTACCAGCCAACGGCCTAACCGGCAGCTTTCGCATAGAAGTGCAGGAAGGCGATGAACGCCATCCCGCCTACTTTAAAGTGGAAGAATACAAGCGGCCAAAATTCAGCGCCAGCTTTGCCCCTGTACAAGGTAGTTACCGCCTGAACGACAGCGTAACTGTAAAAGGGAATGCCACTGCTTATGCCGGCAATGCCATTACTGGTGCCAGTGTGAAATACACAGTGCGAAGAACACATCGCTTCCCCATTTGGGATGCGCCATTCAAAAATAGCTGGACTGCTTATCCTCCGCTTTCCCGCTATCGTGGCGAAACAGCCGAGATAGCCAACGGTACCGTAACCACGCAGGCCGATGGCAGTTTCAGCATCTCCTTTCCTGCCCTGCCCGATGAAAAAATTGATGCAGCAGCACAGCCCATTTTCACTTACAACATTGAAGCCAGTGTAACAGACATCAACGGTGAAACGCATGATGCCAACACAACAGTAAGTGTGGGTTACACCTCGCTGCAACTGAGCCTTGACAATGCCCGACAGGATTTCATGCGGGTAGACAGCGCAGTGCGGTTTGTACTCAGCAGCAGCAACCTCAACAATGAACCTGTACCCACCAACGTGCAATGGAAAATTGTGGCGCTGCAAACGCCCAACCGTTTGATGCGCAGCAGGTATTGGTCAGCGCCAGACACGGCCACCATGGACAAAGCCAGCTTTGTGCAACGTTTTCCCCACGACCCCTATTTGAATGAAGACGATATGCGAAGCTGGCCATTGGGCAAACAATGGTTGAGTGATACCGTCAACACGGGCAGCAACAACCGCATTCAAATACCCGCCGGTAGTTTGCCTGCTGGTATGTATGCTCTACAGTTTAGTGCTACTGACAAAGATGGAAAACCAGTCAGTGGACATCACATTTTTGGCATGTACGATGTGCAAAAGCAACGGCTGCCCATGCCCATGTATCAATTGTTGCCGCAAACCAACCTAACCCTTGAGCCGGGTGAAAAAGCAAACATCTTACAGGGCAGCACAGCCAACCCTGCTTATGTAATTGAGCTGACCAGTAAGTTTCGAAACCAACAACAAACAGACAGCCTGGCTTACCACAACATGCAGCAACCGCTACTGCAACAAACGGTAACAGCAACAGAAGCCGACCGCGGTGGCTATCATATCAGTCAGGTATTTGTGCAGCACAACCGGGTGTACAGCAACAGCTGGCAGGTAAACGTACCTTGGAGCAATAAGGAGCTGCACATTTCTTTGGCCAGCTTCCGCAACAAACTCTTGCCCGGCCAGCAGGAAACTTGGACACTCAACATACAAGGCAAGGGTAAAGAAAAGGCAGCGGCTGAATTGCTGGCCAGTATGTACGATGCATCTTTAGACGACATACAGCCATTTGCATGGAATGACATGTATCTGTGGCCCAATCATTATTTCACAGCCAATGGCTGGCGAACTGATGCACAGTTCAAAAGCCAGACAGGTAATGAAAAGCACAATGAAGTGGTGGATACAAGTGGCGCCTATTTCTACACTCAAATGATGACCATCGCTGAGCATTGGCAAGTGTTTGGAGAAAAAGATATTTTAATGTCTGGTTTCATTTCAAACTCAAGAATAGCAACCATGAATCAAGAAGCTGCAATAGATGATGGATTAGTTAGGTCTGCAGCACCCAAAATAGAAATTGCAAAATTCACTCCTCCAAAAATTGTAGCAGACGAAGAAGTTCTGCAAAATGAAAAGCCTCTGGGTCAAAATGGTAAGCCTGTTCAAGTTCGTAAAAACTTCAATGAAACCGCATTCTGGCTACCGCAGTTGCGTACAGATTCAGCTGGCAATGTGAGCCTGAGTTTTACCATGCCCGAAGCACTCACCCAATGGAAATTACAACTACTGGCACACAACCAACAATTGCAAACGGGTTTGCAGCAAGCCATGGTGGTTACACAAAAAGAGTTGATGGTGCAGCCCAATGCGCCCCGCTTTTTCCGTCAGGGCGATCAGCTGGAACTGGTAAGCAAAGTGGTGAACCTTTCCAACAAAGAACTCACCGGTGTGGCTCGGCTCGAACTCATCAATGCCAGCACCAATCAACCCGTAGATGGTTGGTTGCAAAATGTTTTTCCGCAGCAATATTTTACCGTAACTCCTGGTCAATCTGTAGCGGTGAAATTTCCATTGCAAATACCGGTGCAATACACCGATGCCCTAACCTATCGCATTACGGCCACGGCCGATGATTACAGCGATGGCGAAGAAATGACCTTGCCCGTACTCAGCAACCGGGTGTTGGTAACAGAAACATTGCCACTCACCATTCGCAATACCAACCAACGCAGCTGGCAATGGCAAAAGTTATTGCAAAGCGATAGCAGTAGCACATTGCAGCATCAATCATTCAGCATTGAGTTTACCAGCAATCCGGTGTGGTTGGCTGTGCAGTCTTTGCCCTACCTCACCGAGTAT
Organism: Bacteroidota bacterium; assembly: GCA_020161435.1. Taxonomy (GTDB): domain Bacteria; phylum Bacteroidota; class Bacteroidia; order Chitinophagales; family Chitinophagaceae; genus Phnomibacter. The sequence goes on from JAIUNV010000002.1 coordinate 270,534, forward strand.
CCGTACGAGTGTGCAGAGCAAACCTGGAACCGTTTTTATGCCAATGCATTGGCGGCACACATCAGCAAGCAAATACCCAATATGGCCAAACTGTTGCAGCAATGGCAGCAACAAGACACAGCCGCTTTGCTCTCAAACCTGCAAAAAAATGAAGCGTTGAAAACCGTACTGCTGCAAGAAACGCCATGGGTACTGGCCGCTAAAACAGAAGCCGAACAAAAGAAACAACTGGCAGTATTGTTTGATGTGGTACGCATGGCCAACGAATGGAACAAAGCCCTGCAACAACTGGAAGAACTGCAAAGCAGCAACGGTGGTTTTGTTTGGTTTAAAGGCGGCGCCGATGACCGGTACATCACCCAATACATTGTAAGCAGCATTGGGCATTTACTCAAACTCAACGCAGCTCCTGCCGGCTTGCAAAACCGTTTACAAACCATGGCCACCAAAGCCATTGCCTACCTCGATGCCCGAATGCAGGATGACTACCAATATTTGCTGCGGACAAAATTGCTGGCGGCTACCACCACTGTCAACGACTTGCAGGTGCAATACTTTTATGCCCGCAGTTTCTTCCCCAATGCTGTGCTAAAACCAGCCTACAAAACAGCCTACGATTTTTACTTTGGCAAACTCAAAAACAGCAGTACCAAACGCAGCAAGCAAACACAAGCCATGCTGGCCATGGTGCTGCAACGCAACAAGCAAACGGCAGCGGCTGCAGCCATTTTGAAATCGCTGACGGAAAACAGCATCAACCATCCGGAGATGGGCATGTATTGGAAGGAGTTCAACAACCCGGCGTACTATTGGTGGCAGGCACCCATTGAAAGCCATGCCCTGCTGATAGCAGCCTACGCAGAAATTGAGAATAACGCAACACGCATTGCTGATTTAAAAACATGGCTATTGCGCCAAAAGCAAACTAACAACTGGAAGACCACAAAAGCCACCGCAGATGCCTGCTATGCCTTGCTGCTCAAAGGCAATAATTGGGCTGCTGCTCAAGCTACGGTGCAAATAGCAGCCGGCAACTGGACGCCGACCATTCAACAAGAAGCAGGCACGGGTTATGTGCAGGTGCAGGCTGTGGGTGAAAAAGTGAAAGCTGAAATGGGCAATATCCGCATTCAGTTGAAGCAGCAAGACAAAACCGCTGCCAAAGGCTTGACGGCTTGGGGTGCCGCCTACTGGCAATACTTCGACAACCTCGACCAGATAACGGAAGCAGCTACGGGCTTGCAATTGCAGAAGAAACTGTACAAAGAAGTGCTGAGCAACAAAGGCATTGAACTGGTAGAAGTGTTGCAAGACACGCCGTTGAAACCCGGTGACAAACTAGTCGTTCGTCTTACAATCACTTCCGACAGAAGTCTGGAATATGTGCACCTGAAAGACATGCGGGCTGCCTGCCTCGAACCGGTATCGCAACTGAGCCAATACCAATGGCAGGGTGCGTTGGGTTACTATCAGGCACCCAAAGATGCCAGCATGAATTTCTTCATTCACTATTTACCCAAAGGCACTTATACGTTGGATTACAGCGTTTGGGTAACGCATGAAGGTATGTTCAACAACGGCATCAGTACCATTCAGTGCATGTATGCGCCGGAGTTTAGCAGCCACACAAGCGGACAAATATTGACGGTAAAGGCAGAGTAAGAAAATACCCGCAATTGGGGATACAGCTATTTCATTGCAGGTGTACATTCGCTATGCAACATTCATGAACAGAAAGCATTTTCTCAAAAACGTATTGGGTACTGCAGCCGCAGTTACAGCCGGCACCACCGCCATGGCCATGCCCGACCCACCAGTGGTGCGTAGCCTGGCACAACCGCCATACCTCCAACCGGGAGATATTATTGGCATTACCTGCCCTGCCAGCCCGCTAGAAATGAAGGATATGCTCAACTGTAGTTCGGCCCTCAAAAAATGGGGCTACGAAGTGTGTGTAGGCAATACCGTAGGCCAGGTTTGGGAACGCTTTGGCGGTAGCGATGCCGAACGGGCGGCCGATGTGCAACTCATGCTCGACGATCCTTCCATTAAAGCCATTTTATTTGCCCGTGGCGGCTATGGTGCCATGCGCATGATGGACCGGGTGGATTGGACATCGCTACGCAAAAACCCGAAATGGTTGGTGGGCTACAGCGATATCACCGCCATTCATTGCCATGTACATGCACAGTTTGGTTTGCCCACCATTCATGGCGATATGGTGAATGGTTTCAAAGCCATTGAAGACATCAGCACGTTTTCTTTAAAGCAAGTGATTTCAGGCAAACGTTTTGAATACCGCAGCCCGGCATTTGGCCTCAACCGCAAGGGCCAAACCACGGGCATGCTGGTAGGTGGCAACCTGAGTTTGGTAGCCGCCATGCTCGGCAGTAAAAGTTCGTTAGATACGGATGGTAAAATTCTGTTTCTGGAAGAAGTAAGCGAATACAAATACACGCTTGACAGAATGATGATGTCGCTGAAAAGAAGCGGCAAACTGGATAAGTTAGCAGGCCTCATTATTGGCGGTATTACGGCTACAAAATCAGATGCCGAAACGCCTTTTGCCATGAGTGTAGAAGAAATCATTTTTGAAAAAGTAGCTGACAAAAACTTTCCGGTGTGTTTCAATTTTCCTGCTGGCCATATTCGCAACAACATGGCGTTGAAGCTTGGCATTTACTATACATTTCGGGTGACAGAAACCGGAGGTTCTCTCACCGAAGTTTCTTCTACATTGCCACTCATTCCATTACCCGATATTGACAGTTTGCTAGTGCCTCCTGAAATTTTACCATAGCCATTCTCCTTATCTTTCGCCATCAATTTTTTCTGATGGCAAAAGCAATCATCACTCCCCCGTATTTACGCAAAGGCGCCACTGTTGGCATTGTTTGCCCCGCCGGTTATATGCCCGCTGCAAAAACACTGACCTGCCAGCAAACCCTGCAATCGTGGGGCTTTCAGGTAAGGCTGGGCAAAACGGTAGGCCATCAGCACTATTATTTTTCAGGCACCGATGCTGAACGATTGCAAGACCTACAACAGATGATAGACGATCCAACGGTGGATGCCATTTTGTGTGGCCGTGGTGGATACGGCACCAGTCGCATCATCGATCAACTCAATTGGAAAAAATTTCGCCAGCATCCCAAGTGGATCATTGGTTTTAGCGACATCACTGTGTTGCATAGTTTCCTGATTGCCAAACTCCGCACAGCTAGTTTGCATGCACCTATGGCCAATGCTTTTAACGATGGTGGCGCCCAAGATGAATATGTACAAAGCCTGCGCAAAGCCCTTACAGGAAAGAACGCGAATTATACTTGTGCCGTGCATGCCTGCAATAAACAAGGCAAAGCCAGCGGACAATTAATTGGCGGCAATTTGAGTTTAATGGCTCATCAAATTGGTACGCCCAGCGATGTAGATACGAAAGGGAAAATTTTATTTCTGGAAGATGTGGGCGAATACCTCTACAATGTTGACCGTATGTTGTTGCAATTAGACAGAGCTGGCAAACTCAAATCATTGGCGGGCTTAATTATTGGCGGCTTCACCGACAACAAAGACACTACTACTCCATTCGGCAATACCATTGATGAAATCATTGCGCATCGCATTGCGGCTTACAACTACCCTGTTTGCTTTGGCTTCCCCGTAAGCCACGAAAAAGAAAATGTGGCACTGAAAGTAGGTGCAACATTTGCTTTACAAGTTGGTAAACAAAAAGTAACGCTCAAAGAGTTGTGATACAGCTAAGCAAGTAGTGAACATGTCAATAACACTACCATCCTGTTTGCGCTGCAAAAATTTTCCTGCTCAAATCCTCATCTTCATTTCATGAAATATTTTCTCTTACTCATTTCCTTTTGCCTGATGCATACCATGGGTATGGCACAATCAATTGTGGTGATGGACAGCAGCCAACGCAATGTTTCTTTTCGGGGGTTGAGTGTGGTGAATGATTCGGTGGCCTGGGTAAGTGGCAGCCGCGGCACCATTGGCCGCAGTACCAACGGTGGCCAACACTGGCAATGGCTGCACCCCAAAGGTTTTGAGCAACGCGACTTCCGGGATATTGAAGGCTTTGATGCCCAAACCGCGGTAGCCATGGCGGTGGATAGTCCGGGTATCATCCTCCGCACCAGCGATGGTGGCCAAAGCTGGCAAACCGTTTACCGGTCAGATTTGCCCGGCATGTTTCTCGATGCCATGGCTTTTGCCGGCGATACCGGCGTATGCCTTGGCGATCCCATCGACGGCTTTTTCTGGATGCTGCAAACCACCGACGCTGGCCGCAGCTGGACCGAAGTACCCATACAGGCCCGGCCCAAAGCAGAACCCGGCGAAGCCTGCTTTGCCGCCAGTGGCACCAATATTTTGCTGGTGCCCGAGCCCGGCAATCTGCGGGGTGCTTTTGTTACCGGGGGCAAAGTGAGCAAGCTCCACCTGTTCGACCTGACCGTCAACCAACAATTTGGCGGCAAAGTAGCCCTTACCCAAGGCCAAACAATGACGGGTGGCAACAGCATCTTATGGCATGGTGGCGGTTTTGTAATGGCCGCTGGCAACTACACTTCGCCACAGGTGAGTGACAGCAATCTGGCGGTGATGTCGCCACAATGGCCCACGCCACACCAACCGGTGCCGGCGTTCAGCGGCTACGCCAGCTGCATTGCCGAACTGGCCGATGGCCGACTGATTGCATCTGGTGTTCCGGGTGTTTCTATCACTCAACAAAAAGCGGTTTTCAGCCCCGGTCAATTGCCCGTGTGGCAACACCTTAATAAGCATCCGTATCATGTAGCACAGCGGGCTAAAAAAGGAAAACTGGTGTTGCTGGCAGGCGCCAGAGGGTATGTAGGTCGTTTGGAGGAGTGAGTTTTTTCGCACAGAGGCACAGAGGTTTTCTGTCGCAGGCCTCCGGGCCTGTGACGAATGGTTACTCATTTAATCAATCAACCTTCAAGCCAAATAACCTGAGCCTCGGTGGCAAGGATTTTTTTCAGCCACGAATGCACTGATTGTAATTGTACAAATCAAGCCAAAGATAAATCCGTGAATCTGCGGCCAGCAATCTTGCTGTACTTACATCGGAGTTTAGTAACGCAACCGTCACAGGCCGGGAGGTCTGCGACAGTATTTCACAATCCGTGCTCATCGGTATTCATCCCTACAATCCGCGTCCCATCTTTCGTGTCCCATAAAAAATTTCTACCCCGGTTTTAAACCTTCGCTTTTCATCCCCATCTATCATTCTGTAAAGCAGCAGGGAAACCGGGGTCGTTTGCGGGATGCAGGCGGCCCCTTTCTTTTCCTCCCTACTTCTTAAAAGCGAAATACACCGCTCCCATAATGCAGGCAAAGCTGGCGAGGTAGCGCCACTCCAATTTTTCTTTCAGCACCAGCACGGCAAACACCGTAAACACCAGCAGCGTTATCACTTCCTGAATAATCTTGAGCTGAAAAGCCGAAAAGCCCGACAACGTGTAGCCAAAGCGGTTGGCCGGCACCATGAGGCAGTACTCAAAAAACGCAATGCCCCAGCTCACCAAAATAGCTTTCCACAAAGGAATGTTGTTGTTTTTGAGGTGGCCGTACCAGGCAATGGTCATGAAAATATTGGAGGCCAGCAGCAAGAAAATGGTACGCATAAAAGATGTGTATAATTGGCTTGCAAAGTAGCGCCAATCAGCCTGACCACTACCCTATTTTTGGCGCCCATGGCAAAAGGCAGTTCAGATACTCCATTGATGCAGCAGCACCGGGCAATCAAGCAAAAATATCCCGATGCAATCCTGCTGTTCCGCGTAGGCGATTTTTACGAAACCTTCGGGCAAGATGCCGTGGTGGCCAGCCAGGTGCTGGGCATCACCCTCACCAAACGCAACAATGGCAGCGCCAGCGAAAATGAACTGGCCGGCTTTCCGCACCATGCCCTGGATACCTACCTGCACAAGCTGGTAAAAGCCGGTTACCGGGTTGCCATCTGCGATCAGCTGGAAGACCCCAAAACGGTAAAAGGCATTGTGAAACGTGGCGTAACCGAACTGGTAACGCCCGGCGTAGCCACCAACGACAAACTGCTCGAACACAACCGCAATAACTTTTTGGCGGGCCTGCATTTCAAAGACGACAATCAAATTGGCCTCGCCTTTCTCGATATTTCTACCGGCGAATTTTTCATTGCCGAAGGCGATAAAGAATACGCCGACAAACTACTGCAAAGCCTGCAGCCCGCCGAAGTGGTTTTTCAACGGCAGTACCAAAAGCGTTTCAAAGAAACCTTTGGTCACCGCTTTTACACTTATGCGCTGGACGAATGGATTTTTGATGAAGCCTTTGCCCGGGAGAACATGCTGCGGCATTTTGGCACCCACAGCCTCAAAGGTTTTGGGGTGGAAGAAATGAGCCATGGCATCATAGCCGCCGGTGCCATTTTTCATTACCTCAAAGAAACAGAGCATCCCAACCTGCAACATATTACGCATGTGCAACGCATCAACCGCGATGAGCACATGTGGATGGACCGCTTTACCATTCGCAACCTCGAACTGGTGGGCAATGGCAGCAGCGACCAACGCTGTCTGCTCGATGTGCTCGACAATACAGTGTCGCCCATGGGTGCCCGCCTGCTGAAACGCTGGCTGCTGATGCCCCTCAGCGATATCGGCAAAATCAATCAGCGGCTGGATGCCGTGGAATGGCTGATATCCCATACCGATACCCGCCAGCAAGTGCAGGCATCAGTAAAGCAGTGCGGCGATGTGGAGCGACTGGTGAGCAAAGTGCCGCTCAAAAAAATCAACCCACGGGAAGTATTGCATTTGGCCAAAGGCCTGCAGCAAATTGAGGTGCTCAAGCAAAGTCTGAGCCAGCAAAACAATGATTATTTGCAAAGGCTGGCCGATGCCTTAAATCCATGTCCGTTATTGTCGGACAATATACGGCGTACACTGGTCGACAATCCGCCGGTGGCAGCCGGCAAGGGCAACCTCATTGCCACCGGTGTGCATGCCGAACTGGATGAGCTGCGCAGCATAGCCTCCGATGGCAAAAACTACCTGGCCCGCCTGCAGCAAAGCGAAGCAGAGCAAACTGGCATCAGCTCGTTGAAAGTGGGTTTCAACAATGTGTTTGGCTACTACCTGGAGGTAACCAATGCCCACAAAAGCAAAGTGCCCGACAGCTGGATACGCAAGCAAACGCTGGTGAATGCCGAACGCTACATTACCCCGGAGCTGAAAACCTACGAGGAAAAAATAACCGGCGCCGAAGAAAAAATACTCGCCATTGAGCAGGGCTTGTTTGATGAACTGCTCCGTGAGCTGCAAGATTATATGGCGCCCCTGCAAACAAACGGTCAGGTATTGGGGATACTCGATTGCCTTTGTTGTTTTGCGGCCAATGCCTTGCAATACCAATACCGCAAACCGGTACTCCACAACGGCGGCGCATTGATGATAAAAGATGCCCGCCACCCGGTGATTGAAAGAACACTGGCTGCCGGAGAGCAATACGTGGCCAACGATATTGACCTCGACCCCGAAGGACAGCAAATCATTATTTTGACCGGCCCCAACATGAGTGGTAAAAGTGCCTTGCTACGCCAAACAGCCTTGGTCACCCTGATGGCACACATGGGTAGTTTTGTGCCGGCTACAGAGGCGCAAATTCCACTCACCGATAAAATATTTACCCGGGTGGGTGCCAGCGACAACCTGAGTGGTGGCGAGAGCACGTTTATGGTGGAGATGAATGAAACCGCCAGCATCATCAATAACCTCAGCAGCCGCAGTTTGGTATTGCTCGACGAAATTGGCCGTGGCACCAGCACCTACGATGGCATCAGCATAGCTTGGAGCATTGCGGAGTATTTGCACCACTGCCCGCAGGCACCCAAAACCTTGTTTGCCACCCACTACCACGAACTGAACGAGCTGGAAGAAAAACTACCGCGGATTAAAAACTACCACATCACCAACCGCGAAGTGGGCAACAAAATTATTTTTCTGCGCAAACTGGCGCCGGGTGGCAGTACCCACAGCTTTGGTATACATGTAGCCAAGCTGGCAGGCATGCCGCCAACACTCATAGACCGTGCCAATGAAATACTGAGCTGGCTGGAAACCAAACATGCCCACGACAACGAGGAAGGACAAAGCATGCAGCAAAAAGTAAAACAGCTGCAAGCCCCCAAAACCGATGCGCAAATGCAGCTCAGCATTTTTGATGCGCATACCGAAGTATTTACCGACATCCGCAGCATGCTCGAGGCAGTAGATATCAACAGATTGACGCCGGTAGAAGCCTTGCTGAAACTCAACGAGATTAAAAACAAATTGAAGTAAAGCTGCATTTTATTGATACAGTCAGTTGGATTATTTTTTTTAAGTTAGGCTTATGTAGTTCAGAATCTTTTCTATATCCTTTGATTCGCCTGGGTAAGGAGCTGTGAAATAATAACTATTCACTTCATCTACTGGTCTAGCTTCTAAATCAAGATGATAATGTTTACTATAAAGCAGCAACATACATTCCCAAAAATGAATAATTGGAAGAAACGGAGTTTTGTCCACATATTCGTTTAGGGCAGGCAAGCGAATATTTTCATAATCATGGTTTTCTGGATCTAAGTAATCAATTCCAAAGAGGCATAAATTCTCATCGAAAAAATCAATATGTTTCTTTATCCATTTCTTTACACTCGATTGCTCTAACGATTTGTTGACCCGTAATATAGCCTTAAGTTCTTCAATGGCTCGTTGTGAGTAATCACTAAACGCAAGGTTGTCCAAGAGTTCTTGGTAAATCTTTGATTTTTCTTGATTAGAGAGTTGAATATCATCTGGTAATAATTGCTGGCTATTCGGCAAAGAGTTAGAGGAAACAAATTGAATTAAATACTCAACATTTAAAATTGGCTTTTTCATCTCTATTCACATTTTGAATCGGTTTGAAGATTATGTGTAAACGTATTTATGAATTAAATAAGCATCACACCATTATGCCCAAAATACTTATTAAATTCAATTCTTCTTCTGCCCTGATTTCTCTTTTTCACTCTCCAAGATATGTGCTCGATGGTTGTTATTAAAGGTAAAGGGCAGGTCGAATTGTAGAATTTCTGTGTTTTTTGCTCAAACAATGAGTTCTAAAAAAGTTAACTTGGGATTTGAACGAAAAGTGAGCTAATGTCTCATTCTTCATTCGATATTTTTTTTCATTAACCACTTTAATTAATCCTTAAATACCTGCCAATTAATGAGCTACAGAGGAATGATAGGAATATATGGCCCTTCTAAAGCTATATGGTTTCCAAGTAAATCTTGGAAAAGCATATTCGATAGCATTTTAATTAATCAAGATATTGACAAGCAAGAACGTGTAAGAATTGTAAATGAAATCATTGAATTACTATTGTGTGCTCCTCTGCTTCAAGAAATTGAAGATGATTTAAAGCGTCTCGGAAATCGGCAATTAACTCAAAATCGCATAGATCTCACTGAATTGATATCTAATACTTTTGAAAGTATTATTGAAGGCAAAAATACATCCGAGATTCTGGCTGCTATTCACGATTGTTATTTCCTGGATTTTTATGAATTCTTCAGCAGCGAAACTCATAAACTGGAGATCAAGAGATGCTTGTCTATATTAATTGACCATTGTCCGGAAGACATTAAGTATTATCCGAGAACGATTAATATTCTTGAAGAGCTTACTTCTATTCATCTTAATTTTTTCGCCTTGATGTCAAGAGATCAAGGTGCAGTTTGTTACAACCCTGGTTATCCCCAGTTCTATTTCCACGAATTTTTAACTCAAGGCTACTTCTACGTCCAAAGTGATAAATTCTGTTTTGATTTCAGTTTTCCAGTAGATAATCCATATGGCCGTATTAACGAATCCAAATTAAGTTTTGAATATGATAGAATCATAGAAATTATTTCAAGGGATATTTTTGCTTACCCAAGCGTTCACAAAATACTTTCTTTAAATAAGGATCTTAATTTGGAGTGGAGATTTGAGAAATATCATCCTTATGAAAAGATTAAGTTTGGAATGCATAGCGGCAAACTAATTTATGAAGTGCCTCCTGATTATTTGCTTTGGCTAGTTCAAAGCAAACCTGAGTTTATTTTAAATGAAATGTATTTTGTGGGTTTCATGTCGTTGTATATCGATTCTGATAAATCCGAAATAGTTAACTCTATTTGGTATAAATTATTTGCCACAAATAGGAACAAGCTTTTTCTTTTGAAGTTAATCTCTAGTAATAGAGGGATTATGGAACAGTGGCGGGAAAAAGATAATTCACGTTGGCATAATGATTGGACTGCTCGTGATGCATTTGATGATGATGATCAGTATAGGGAATGGCTCAATCATTAATTATACCCTCTTCTACCCCAGCTTCCCCTGCTACCGCCAGTGTTCCGCCCAAGCGGGTCACTGGTGAATGTGCAAACTGCCGGACTGTTTCCGGATTGGTGAATAGACTCACATCACTCATGCGTATTGATGTACGCCAATAAAGCCATCCAGTCTTGTTCTGATTTGGGTTTGCCTGCCTGTTGCAGATAGGCGGCCAACAATGGATGGCGGATAACAGTCGCAGGATTGGTTTTCTTCGACACAGGTTGCAGCTGTTGTGCTTGTACATCATACAGGCACCATTCGCTGGTTTGCTTGTACTCCTGATTGATGGTGGTGCCGTAGGTAGCAATATCCACTTTGTTTTTGCGGATGTAATTGAGCAATTGGTAGCGGGGCCCATCTGCCAGCACCTGGTACAAAGTGGTAGCCGGTCTGTCGCGAAAAACCGGATAGCCCGTACGGAACTGGTACCTCAACGAGTCGTCGTTGTCGGGGAAAGCCAGTTGGCATTCTGCCACGGGTTCGGCAAACTGGTAATACTGCCCGTTGAAGATGAAATACAACGCATTGTTGTACAAATCCACCTGCAAATCGAAGCCACTCACCCGGTTGCCGTTTTTGAGTTTCACCCATCCCTTGGCGGTTACTTCGTGCAAAAAGGGAAATCCCTTCACGTTGTCTTTGCCCACATTGGGCAACACCCGGCCCATTTCATCAATCTTCATCAAAAACGGGTTCGACTGTGCCGCAGCGGTTTGCCCCAGCACCCGGCCGGCTATCAGCATCAACGATACCAAAACAAGTTGCTTCATTCATGGAAAATACGAAATGCTTTCCTTACTCCTCGCCTGCTTAGAAAGGATGATTCCAGTACATTTATCCACTCAAACAATGAATATCCAATTATCAGTCGGACAGTGGCAAGGCTTCTATACATATGGAGCTTCTTATGGCCAATTACTGGAAGGTCAGGAAGTAGAATTCAGATTGTTTATTGAGCAGTACAACAACGGCGTCTTTTCTGGAAAAATTATTGATTGGGATGGCGTTGGCGCTGAAGGTGAAGTTGCCATTGTAGAAGGCTTTTTGGAAGGCAATTTGATTAGTTTTAAAAAGACCTATGCCCATTATCTGGAAATAGATGAATGGGGCAACAGCTTTGCAGCTGAAGATATTCCGGGGCATACTGTTTTTTATGAAGGTTCCTTCAATAAGGAACTGAATCAATTTGATGGTAAATGGGAAATCATCGAACAAGAGTACCATACGCCAGTTGCCACCTACGAAATGTTAGCATCAGGTACCTGGCGATTACTGCATGTAGATTAACCCTCGAGGCGGAACACTTGTGACTACAGAAACCTGCCGGACTGTGTCCGGATTATTTTACATCAAGGGTAAACAGAAGAATCATAATCAGTCTATGAAACGCCCGATACAATCGGGCAAATTTGAACTGGCACAAGTGGCCTGCTGAGCAGCACACTTGCGCCAGTTCCCGATAGCTATCGGGAGAACCGATGACCTCCTCGACTTAGTCGAGGCGCCACAGCATGCTGACTTGTATCAAACAAAAAAGGCTCACAAAATGTGAACCTTTCTTTTTGATGTGGAGGATAACGGAGTCGAACCGATGACCTCTTGCATGCCATGCAAGCGCTCTAGCCAGCTGAGCTAATCCCCCTTCTTGTAAGAACTTCCATTCAAGCTTTTTTTACCAGCCTCCCGATAGCTATCGGGATGAGCTAATCCCCCTGAATGGGCGGCAAAAATAGGGGCACAAATCAATTCACCAAAATATCTTTTCAAAAAAAATACCGGCATGTACTGCCGGTATTTTTTGGGTATCACAAGGGCGAATTATTCACCCCAAATTTCATCTTCACCATTCAGCCATTTCTTCACCAAATCGGTGGTTACACTCTTCGGACGCTCAATGGGCAAGCCCAGTGCACGGTCCCAAATGAGGCTGGCCAATACACCCATGGCACGGCTTACAGCAAAGAGCACGGTGTAGAACTCGTACTCCTTCATGCCGAAGTGTACCAGCAGCGCACCGCTATGCGCATCTACGTTTGGCCAGGGGTTTTTCACCTTGCCGAGGCTTTCCAAAATGGGTGGTACTACTTCATAAATCTTCCATACAGTACGGCAGAGCTTGTCTTCCCGCATGTACTTTTTACCAAACTCCATTTGTGCTGTATAGCGGGGGTCGGTTTGGCGCAATACAGCGTGGCCATAGCCGGGCACTACTTTTCCTTCCGACAGGGTTTGGCGTACGTAGTTTTCTATCTGGTCATGCGTGGGCAAATCGGTGCCCAGCTTTTCCTGCATTTCAAAAATCCACTTAATCACTTCCTGATTGGCAAGGCCGTGCAGCGGTCCGGCAAGGCCGTTCATACCGGCGGCGTAGGCCAGGTAAGGATCGCTGAGGGCAGAACCAACAAGGTGCGTGGTATGAGCACTCACGTTGCCACCTTCGTGGTCGGCGTGGATGGTCATGTACAAACGCATCAGTTCTTTAAACTTATCGTCGTTGAAGCCGAGCATGTGTGCCAGGTTACCACTCCAGTCCATCATACCATCGGGGGTAATGTCTTCACCGTTGTGGTATTTACGCCGATAGATATAAGCAGCCAAACGAGGCAAACGGGCCAGCAAAATCAGGCTGTCATCAAAAGTGGCTTCCCAGTAATCTTTTTTCGACATGCCCTGGCTGTAGCGCTTCATAAAGCAGCTCTCCGTTTGCAAAGCCATTACACCCGTTACAAACATGGTCATGGGGTGCGTGGTGAGTGGCATGGAGTCGATGATTTTGAACACGTGGTTGGGCACGTGGCTCTTGCGCTGCAACACATCGGTTACATGCTGCACATCTTCTTCGGTGGGTATTTCACCAATGAGCATCAGGTAAAACAATCCTTCAGGAAGCGGTTCGGTACCGCCGGGCACTTTGGGCAGTTTTTCGCGAAGCTCAGGAATGCTGTAGCCGCGAAAACGGATGCCTTCCTGTGCGTCGAGCAATGAAGTTTCGGTAACCAGGCCGGTGATACCCCGCATGCCCTGGTAGATTTGTGATAAGGTTACTTCTCCGATTTTCTTTCCGCCATGCTCTTTCAAAATCGATTTGATTTCAGCAGAGGCGATATCGGCTTTGGCTCTGAATCGTTCCTTTAAAATGCCCATGTGTTAATCGTATTTAGATAAATTCCTGAATATTACTGTGTTGGAAGGGCTCCAAAGTTAATTGAATGCGCCCAAGCAATAACAGCTACTGAAAACGATTGTTCCACATTTTGAGAATTTTCATATTTCATAACTGTTGCTTATTCATTTCTTCATACTGTTTGTTCCGCAATCGTCTTCGCTGCTACAAAACCGGAGCTCCATGCATGCTGAAAATTGTAGCCACCCGTAATGCCATCCACGTTGATGATTTCGCCGGCGAAGCAGAGGTTAGACGCTTTTTTGCTTTGCATCGTGTCGGGCGATAGCTCGGCTGTATCAATACCACCAGCCGTTACAAATTCATCTTTAAAAGTGGTTTTGCCGCTGGCTGCACATTCATAACTGCATAGTTTTTTTACTAATGCATTTTGCTGTGTAGCGGGCAAATCGGCCCAGCGCTGTTGTGGGGCAATGCCTGCTTCCTGCAATAAAAATTCCAGCAACCTGGCCGGCAAACCAAACCAGGGCGTATTGATGACGAGTTGCGAACCATGCGCCTGCCGGTGTTGAATGATGGCCTCCCTCAGGCTGGTTTCATTCCAGTAAGGCAGCCAGTTGATGAGGGCGGTAAACTTATATTCGTTCTCGTGTAAATGACGGGCGGCAAATGCCGACATCCGCAACACGGCCGGGCCACTCAAACCCCAGTGGGTAATGAGCAGCGGTCCCTCCGACTCTTCTTTGAAACCCGCTATCCGCACTTTGGCAGGCGTGGCTACGCCCATGAGTTGGGTGATGGGATGCTTGGGCAAATTGAACGTGAACAATGACGGAACGGGCGGCACCACTGTATGCCCGGTAGATTGCTGCAACCATGCAAATTGCTCCAACTTGGGAAAGCCGCCGGTGGCGATGCACAATGCATCGGCATGGATGCTGCGACCATTGTCGGCAGTAATTTGCCAGCCACCGCTTTCCGTTTGCGCCAGTGTTTTTACTGAAAAATTCAGCAGCAACTCCACTCCAAACTGGTTGGCTTCTTTCAGCAAGCATTCAATGATGGTTTGCGAATCGTTTGTTACGGGAAACATGCGGCCATCCTTTTCTACTTTCAAGGCCACGCCCCGCTCTGCAAACCATTGAATGCTGTCTGGTACAAAAAAATGCCGGAAGAGTTTTTTCACGAATTTCTCGCCCCGAGGATAGCATTTGCTCATCTCCGAAATGGAGCTGCAGTCATGCGTTACATTGCAACGGCCGCCGCCACTCACTTTTACTTTTTGCAGCACTTTGCTGCCTTTTTCCAAAATGGTCACCTGCCAGTCGGGTTGTAGCCGGGCTACATTTACCGCACAAAAAAAACCGGCAGCACCACCGCCTATCACCACAATATGTTTTCGGGATTGCTTCACTGCTCAAAGATGCAGCGAAGTAGCGAGCTGGCAAGGTTACTTACATCCCCAGCACTTCCCGCAGGCGGGTGTAGCCCGATTTGCTCACGGGCACTTGCTGCCCGTTGCGGAGAATGGCCAGAAAACTTTCCCGTTCGTAAGGGTCGATGCGGCTGATGTGCCGAACGGCCAACAGATACGACCGGTGCACCCGTACAAACTGGTTGGCATCGAGTTGTTTTTCGAAAAAAGCCATGGTTTTATTCTTAAGAAAATGGCCTTCGGCTGTATGAATTTTTACATAATCATCTGCCGCTTCGAGGTAGATAATATCGTGCACCGGAATGATGCGGATGTTGTTGCCAATTTTCACCACTATCCGCTCCTGCTGCTGTGGTATGTGTTCTTCTAATTGTTGGTAGCCATGTGTTTGCTGGGCGGCCTGCAGTTGCAGCCATTTTTGCATGGCCTTATTGAAACGCTCCTGGCTAAAAGGTTTCAGCAAATAATCTACCGCACTGGCTTCAAACGCTTTGATGGCATATTCATCGAAAGCTGTGGTGAAAATGATGGAAGGTGGCTCATCCAATAACTCAAGCATTTCGAAGCCGGTTATTTTGGGCATTTGAATATCGAGAAACACCAAGGCAGGCAGATGCTGTTGAATGGCTTTCAATCCTTCAAAACCATCGCCACATTCGGCTACTACGCTTACCTGCGGAAAGGCCTGCAAATATTCCAGCACAACCATTCGTGCCAGTGGTTCATCATCTATTACTACTGCTTTTATCATAACGGTTGCGGAACTATGATGGTGGTAATAAAAAGGCCGTTGCTGCCATTGGTTTTGAGCAAATCGCTTTGCCCAAACAAGAGCTGCAAGCGCCGCTGAATGGAGCGTAAACCAAAGCCTGTGCCGGCAGGTTGACGACTTGTTTGCGGATCGTACGGGTTGCGGATTTCCAGCACCAGCTTACTGCCCTCCTGCCGGGCAATGATGTCGATGGTGATGGGCTCGGTGGTATCATACAAACCAAATTTGATGGCATTTTCTACCGCTGGCTGCAATAACATAGCAGGTATTTGTGCAGTGCTCAATGCTTCAGGAATATCGATGACGGTATTGAGGCGATGTCCAAAGCGGACTTTTTCTATATCCAGATAAAGTTGCAAATGACTGATTTCATCGGCCAGTGCATTCCAGGTGTTTTCTTCTTTGCGCAAGGTGCCCCGCAAAAAATCCGCCAGTTGCTGAATCATGGTGCGGGCCTGCGTGGGTTTGGCTACAATGAGTGCATTGATGGAGTTTAAACTATTGAAAAGAAAATGCGGATGTAATTGATCCCGCAGTTTCATCAGTTCTACTTCTCTCGCCAAAGCCTCCGATTCTTTACGGCGATCTTCATCTTCCTGCTGCTGCTGTACTGTGTACCACAACACATGTATGAGGGTATTGGTTCCCAAAATGAGTACGCCCACTGCCATGCGTATGGGATAAGTTTTGCCCGGCACAAATGCGTAGTTCGATAAACTATCCGGCAGCATAAACAACACCAGCTTAGACAAGAGCATCCAGAGCAATGCTACCAAACCGGTTAACGCCAGCAGGTAGCTGTAGCGGTTGTTGTCGGGCAGGTAATACCGAAGACTATTGCTGATAAGCCAGCTGCAACCGAGTAACAATGCATTGCTTACGAGGCTATCAATGGCAGACAATTTCCAGCTGAGGCCATACGCGGAGAGCACCCATGCATGCACCAGCATCCAGAGTGCCCAGCCGGCAAAAAACATGCGGCGAAACCGCGGTGTGGTAAATGGTGAAGAAGCCACTGAATTGTTTTGGTGAATAACGAAACGACTACAATGTTACTGAATTCATACCTGCAGTATGCGGTACTTTTCTTCGGCTATGTGGGCCAGCAAAGCAGCTTGTTGTTGCTGCAATTGCTGTTCCATTTTTTCAGTGTTTGTGTGTTGTTGAACTTGTGCCAAACATTCTGCGCCATCGGCGTTTTCATCTAACAACAGCATACCGGTTACACTACGAAACTGCCAGGGAGATTGTGTGTGCCGGCCTTCGTGCAGGCCAATGTGTGTGGCTTTGGAAAAGGCGCAGTATGCATCGTCGGCCAGTATAAACCGCCATTGCTCTTGGTACTGTGGCGTGTCGGCGCATTGATACATGAGGCGAACGAGATACGGTTTCATGGCGAAATGTTTTGGCAATGTGTGGGTCGATGTGCTGATTAATAACTTTTGATTTCCAGTCCACCCAAAAAGCTGGTGCCTTCTATAATCAGTTTCTTGTTGGGGTTAATCATTTCGGGCTTGATGAAACGCTTGTCGTCTACCCCGCCAAACACAGCCACCATTACAGATTGCACATCCCAATCGGCGGGTACAATGAGTTTGGTACCACCCAACACATTCACAATTTCCATTTTGATGGTGCCTTCAAAATCGGCATGCGCCAGGTTGATTTCTGCACCGCCAAATACGGCTACCACTTCACCACCACGAAAACGTTTGGAAACGACACTTCTTTTTACACCACCAAAAACGGCGGTTGCATCGAGCACATCATCTGTTACGGTGTTGGCATCATTTACGGGAGCTGCATCGGGCACCACGCTAAAGTTGCTCAGTGGTTGTGTGGCTGGCATGGGTGAAGTTTCGTTCATCCAATGGTTGCGGCGGCGATTGCCAAAGCCGGGGCGGAACGCAATGACCAGGCCCACTACAATGATGCCGATGGGCCATATATATCTTTTGATTTCGGGGAAGGGCAACAAATCATCCGATAAAAAAATGAGCCCAATGGTGATGAGGATGATCCACGCAACATCTTTAAACTTTGAATTGATACCGGTGATGACACCAATGAGAATGAGGATCATTTCCCAGCCAAACAACCAGTTGGGCAACGGAAAATCCATGCGTTTGAGTAAGATGCCCAACCCCACCAATACTACCACTAAGCCAATGGTGAGCTGTGTGGGGATGACTTTTTGTTTGTGTTCGAAGGGAGCTTGCGGCTGTTGAAATTGCTGTGACATAACAGTTGTTTTTTGTTTGATAACACAAACCTACTGCCTCTATCTACCCAAGGCAAGTGGGTTTAGGTATGTAGTGTTCGGGCCTCGGTAAAGCCCGCTTTTTTGTCGGCGAAAATGTTTCGCTTTTGGGTGCACTTCATTTACCGAAACAAGTCTACGGTAAAAACTACAACGCCGCAATAGCCCGCCATGCCATGTACAACAACAATGCGGTGATGCCCCATCCGCTGATGCTGAGCCACAAAGGATGGCGGTAGTTGGGCAGCCATTTTCGATACGACATGGCCAGCAATACCAGTATCAACGCCAGTGGCAATACAAATGCGTTAACGGCTCCGGCCAGCACCAATATTTTCACCGGATTGCCAAAACCTGCAAACACTGCAGTAGCAACAATAATAAAGGCAACGATCATCCATTGACGATGTTTGACAATGGCCGGATGCCAGCTTTCCAAAAAAGAAACCGACGTATAAGAAGCGCCTACCACAGAAGTAATAGCAGCACTCCATAAAATGAGACCGAATATGCGGCGGCCATTGTCGCCCAATGCCTGCTGAAAAACACTGGCGGCAGGATTGCCGGCATCGGGCACAAACCCGGTAACCACTACTCCCAATACAGCTGCATACAAACCAATACGCATGATGCCCGATACAATGATGCCTGTTACCGCCCCTTTCGTTACTTCTTTCTCCGCCATGGGCTTGCCTTGCTGCGCTTCGAGCATGCGGTGAGCACCTGCAAAACTGATGTAGCCACCAACAGTGCCACCCACCAATGTGAGAATGGATAAAGAGTTGATGTGTGTAGGCAGCACTGCATGTTGCAGCATATCACCCACAGGTGGTTGTGTAGCAAAGGCAACAATCAACACCATTACAATCATGAGGATGCCGAGCCACTTGGCAAATGCATCCATAGCCTTGCCAAACTCTTTTAGTAAAAACAACGCAATAGCAATGGCGCCGCTAATAACAGCACCGGATGTAGCCGAAATACCAAACATGGTTTGCAAGCCCAGCCCACTGCCCGCAACATTGCCAATATTAAACACCATCCCTCCTGCCACTACCATAATGGTGAGCAATATTCCTGCACCGGGCAACACCCGATTGGCCAAGGCCGGTGCCTTCAAACCCGTTGTGGCTATGGCTTTCCAGATATTGAGTTGTACTACAATGTCAATGAGAATAGATACCAAAATCACAAAGCCAAAGTTGGACAACTGCTGACTGGTAAACACTATGGTTTGCGTAATAAAGCCGGGCCCAATAGCACTGGTAGCCATCAAAAAAGCAGCCCCCATCATGCCGCTGCTCATCCATTGTTGTTGCTTAGCCATGTGCCTGTATGTTGATACCGTTTTGCTGAAATGCAAGTACGATATGTTGGGCAAAAGAAATGGCATGAGCCCCATCGCCATGCAGGCAAATGGATTTGTATGCCCCTGCTGCCGGATAAATAACACTTCCATCTACCGCCATCAGCTTTCCATACAATGCAATGTTCAATACTTGTTGCATAGCCACATTATCATCTGTAATCAGGGCATTGCTTTGGGTGCGTGGCGTAAGCGAACCATCGGATAGATAGGTACGGTCTGCAAAAAACTCATCTACGGTTGTAAGGCCAATGGCTTTTGCTGCGCTGATAGAATGACTCCCCGCCAAACCATACAGCAAAAGGTTGGAATCAAAATCATACACCGCTTGTGCAATGATGTGAGCTATTTCCGGCAGGCGGGCACTCATGTTGTACAAGGCACCATGAGGTTTTACATGTCGCATTCTTACGCCAGCTTTGTTGCATGCTTCCTCAATAATACTCAGCTGCTCGGCAATGAGTTGATACCATGCATCGGGCGTAGGTAGCATCATGTCATTTCTACCAAAATTGGCTTTGTCGGCAAAGCCAGGATGTGCTCCAATTGCTACACCGTGTTGCTTGCACAAATCTATGGTAGTGGCAATGGTAGCCGCATCGCCTGCATGGTAGCTACAGGCAATATTGGCCGAGGAAATTAGCGGAATGAGGGCAGCATCAGTCGGCATTCCTTCTCCCACATCTGCATTCACATCAATGGTTGGTTGCATGGGCTAAATATAGCGGCGAATCAGGTTAGGAAACTGCGCACCATAAGTTGTATTTGCCGGATATGTTTTTGCTGCTGCTCGTATAAACCCATGGCTTCAGCATGAGTAATAAACTGAAACCCGAAGGACATGCCAGCCGAAGACTGCGCCAAAATGGGTAATGCCACTTTGCACAACTGCAACACCCGCGGGTAACCGCCCACGGTTTGATGATCGGCCATGAGAGTGAGCAATTGCCCGGAGGGCAAGAGTTGCGTAGCGCCCATTATCACCGGCGACGACACCATACTGCAGGATGCCTTCAATTGCAATACTGTGCCCAACCAATGAATGCCCGTTCGGTCGGCTTTTCTGCTTACTTCAAAGCGGCTGCGCTGCAATTGGTAGCGGGCATCTTCCTGCAGCCATTCCCATTCAGGGCCTTTGAGTACGGGTAGTTCCGTTGTATTTTCTGGTACAAAATCAGGTACAAACCAGGGCATTTTTTTGCTGTTGCATCTTTCGGGCAAATACAATTTAACAGGCAAGGAATCGCCTGCTTTTAAGGCCCTGCCCTGATAGCCACCAAAGCCCGATTTGAGATTTGTAGCTGCGCTACCCATCACCTGTGGCACCAGCCAGCCATGCCGCACGGCGAGATAACATCTTTCGCCTTGCTTTTTATGTGCAAACCGGAGCACAGCGCCTGCTGCCACTTGGTAAGCCCGGTTGGTGAGCAACGGTTCTCCATCGAGCATTGCCGAAAAATTAGCCCCTGTTAATGCAATCAAAGCCGGTTGCTGAAAGCGAATGATAGGTGCAGGAAAATGTACTTCCAGCACAGGCGCATTCAGTTCATTCCCCAGTAAGGCATTTGCTAACGCAAACGCATATGGATCCATCGGGCCGTTGGTATTTACGCCCCAATGGCCATAACCATAGCGACCGGCATCTTGCACAGTATCGTGTAAGCCCGCTTTTTCTATCAAAATACTCATGATGATTGCAGGCTTTTATACTCGGATAAAGAAATGGGCACGAAACGAACCTGCTGGCCGGGCTGTAACAGGCAGGCCGGTTCACGATTGATATCAAACATTTGGAGCGGCGTGTAGCCCACAATATTCCACCCGCCGGGCGTTGCAGTGGGATAGATACCCGTTTGCGTACCGGCAATACCCACCGCTCCGGTTGTTACGGGCACTGGTGCCGCCTTGCGGGTCAATGCAATGCGATCATCTACACTACCCAAATAAGCAAAGCCGGGTAAAAAGCCCAACATATATATATGGTAAGTAGCTGCGCTGTGCAGTTCAATAATTTCTTCCACCGTTAAATTGGTTTGCTCAGCCATGGCCGATAAATCGTTGTATAAGGCTTGATCGTAGCAAACGGGGATTTCTATCAAACTTATTGTGGAGCCGGATAAAGTGATGTTTGCCAACTGTTTCAGGCTTTCATTAATCCGGACTTCGGCATGTAGTTGAGGGTGCTGAAACCGAAGCAGCAGGCTGTCGTATGCCACTACTACATCTTGCAGCAAGCTGCCATGCCGCTGGCGAAACATTGTAGCCAATGCATGCAATTGCCGATTGGCTGCAACGGAAAAGCCGGTGTGAAACTGAAACAACCAGTCGGTTTCGGAGAGGGGTGAAATATGAGGCGGAGGCAATAGCATGGCTTCGAATGTAAGACCTGACGGGGAAAGATACATAGCTGAGGGGCTGCGCCAGACCGGAGGGCCTATGGCAAAGGCCGGTACGGAACCCGCAGGGCGGCGAACGGCGGCTGCCATGAGCAAAACTGCTGACAGCCCCCTCCCTAGATTTGCCGCTGCTTATGGCGAAAGCCTTGCTGGCCTTGAATTTTGTTTTGCCAAATAGGCGGTTTCTCCTACCTTCGCCGCCCAAATTCAGCTGAAATGACTGAATTCGCCCCGATTCACAACGATGAAGGGTGTCCATTGTAAACATTTTAAAACCAATCAGGGATCATGAACAATTATGAATTGATGGTGATTTTTACCCCTGTGCTAAACGACGAAAGCTACGCAGCCGCTCAGAAGAAGTATGTAGACTTCATTACTGAACATGGCGGTGCTATCGTAAACAGCAATCCCTGGGGACTGAAATCACTGGCGTACCCAATCCAGAAAAAAACCACTGGTATGTACTGGGTTGTAGAATTTACTGCGCCATCCGACCTCAATGAAAAACTGAAAATTCAGTTTTTGCGTGACGACAACGTAATGCGTCACCTGTTCGTAAAACTCGACAAACACGCCGTTGAGTACAATGCACGTAAGAAAAGTGGCGTGAAGGCAGAAACCGAAAAAGCGGAGGCATAAGTTATGGCACGGAACGAAATCAAATACCTGACCGCCATTCGTACTGAAAAGCGTCAGAAGAAATATTGCCGCTTCAAGAAAATGGGCATCCGTTATGTAGACTACAAGGACGCCGAGTTTCTGAAGAAGTTTTTGAACGAGCAGGGCAAAATGCTGCCCCGCCGTATTACCGGTAACAGCCTGAAGTTTCAGCGCAAAGTAAGCGACGCTATTAAGCGGGCCCGCCAGATGGCGCTGCTGCCTTACGTAACCGATTTGATGAAATAAGCAACTTACATAAAGCCGTAAGCGATACTTGCGGCTTTATGTTTTCAATTCAGTAACCATTCCCTAACTCTGCTGCAAGGCAGAAGGACAGCGAAAGCTGGGCTCTGGGAACTAAACCATTTGCAACCATGCAAGTAATTTTGATTCAAGACGTAGACAACCTGGGCGGTAAAAACGAACTGGTAAATGTGAAAAACGGCTATGCCCGTAACTTTCTCATCCCCAACAAGTTTGCTGTAGAAGCCAGCCCAAGCAACCTGAAAATGCGTGAAGAAAAGCTGAAAGTAGCCGCTAAGAAAGAAGCTGCACTGTTGGCTGCTATCAATGAAGTAATTGCCAAACTCAAAGAAGCACCAGTAAAACTGGGTGCTAAAGTGGGTACCTCTGGCAAAATCTTTGGTAGCGTAACTTCTGTACAAATCAGTAAGGCTATCCGCGAACAGAAAGGGTATGAAATTGACCGTCGTCGCATTAGCATTTTGGATGAAGTAAAAGAACTGGGCGCTTACAAAGCTGCTGTAGACTTTGGCAACGGCAACACTGCCGAAGTTGAGTTTGAAGTAGTAGCTGAATAAGGCTCTTTTCGAAACATACTTTTTATAAAAAACCTGCCTGAAATGGCAGGTTTTTTATTGCTGAAAAAGGAGGAAAAAAAAAATCAAAAAAAAGTGTAAGAGAAAGTTGGTCGTTATATCTGTTCCCCTATTTTTGCACTCCCAAACGAGATAATCGCTACGGGAAAAGCTCTTAAGGATCGGTAGTTCAGTTGGTTAGAATGCCGCCCTGTCACGGCGGAGGTCGCGGGTTCGAGTCCCGTCCGGTCCGCAAAAAGCCTCAACGAAAGTTGGGGCTTTTTGGTTTTTGTACGGTTTATAAATGTTTCGTGTGCTACGAACCAAGGCGGAGGCATTACATAAGCCAACTCCCCCATTTTTAAGCCATTACAGCATCAAAAAACAGGCGGCCTTCTTTGTCGGTTACTTCTGTAAAGCGTTGGATGCGGTCAGAGAGTTCTGCCAGCCGGTCTATATTGGCCACCACATAGCCATTTTCGGCAAAGTGGCCATCAATGTTTACTATTTCATCATCTAGTGCCTTTACCACCTCATCCAGCTGCAAATCTTGCGGCAGCCTGCTGCGGTTGATGATCATTCTCGATTCCTGTACAGCCAGCTCCATGTTTTCAGCAGTATTAAAACCTTCGTGTATGAGCTGGTACACCCTGTCGTTATCGCTATGGTCTACCAACCTTATGTAGAAGTCGTCGGCGTTTTGTATTTCCTTTCGTCCGTGGTGCGGGGCTGGTTGGGCAAAGCTTACCCTTGTCAGGCGGTCGTTGCTGCTTCGTAAGGTGCGGTAATTGGGGCTTTCTATAGTGGTAAGATAGCTGGCGGCTTCCGGCAGTGGCTCGTTGGTTATTTCTTTGAGCACATACACGGCTATGGCTACATGCTCCCAGGCTTGTGCCTTGGGTTCAATATGGGTTATTTCTGCCAGCAGTTCTACCACTTGCGCATCCATGAGCCTGCTCAATATTTCGTTTTCTTCTCTTGGGATGTAGCCTATCATGTGCGGACCGCAGTACAGGGCAATGGCGCAGGCATCGTGCTCGTTTTGTGGCTCCCGCTGTAGCTCCAGCAACTGGCCCACCATCATTTGCTCCAACAGCTTGGGCCCTTGGTGAAACCGAAAGCCCCGCACAAAGCACTGAAACAAATACACTTTTTGATACTGCTTTACCAATGCCGTGGGCAATGCGCCTACGCCAAATAAGCCAATCAGGTTTTTTATAAAGGTGGTGCGGTTCATATTGGTAGTTAATGGTTGGCAGATGACAGAAAAGCGATGGGTACTACCAAACGGCTGGGGTAAATTTTAAAAAGTCATTACAGCCTTTCATACAGCCCATGCCTTAGCCCACCGGCACTGTCTATTCTGTGCTCTATGATGGAATAGAATTGATTGTCGCCAAATTCATAGTTTCTGAAAATGGCGTAGGCCACCAGGTCGGCTAATTGTATAAGCCGCGATGCCCTAGAATCAATAAATAAAGGCACTTCAGCAAAGTTTCTGAGTACACCCCAAGTATGTCCGTTTGTTCTAAAATCGGCTGCCAAATTTTGTATGGTTGTTTCATAGGTTGACTTATCGAAAATAATCAACCCCCTTTGCGAATCATTGGCTCGGTGTAAGCTTAGTAAATATTGGTCAAACCTGCTGGATAGCTGCTCAAATGCAAACTCTACCGGATCGTTGGGAGAGATGGCCGCTTTATTGATGACGCAACCAAATACACGATTAGAAACATGCGCATTTGCCAAAACACCCAGCGCTCTTTTTATAAGCTCAACTCTGGTTTCTTTGGGTATTTTCCTCCACATGTTTTTGCCACCAAACATGGGGCTGCCATGCAACTCAACAGAGCCCGGGTCAGCTGGATTTATTTCAGCAGCGATGTTGTCTAATTCAGTAGAAATCCAGAAACCTTGCCGCTCAAAAACACTGAGGCCGGCTAATACAAAATGTTGTTGTTTCGGATCGTTCGTCGAGCCTGATTCGTCGGCATACAAAAGGTGCATGGGCGTGGGTTTGCAAAAAAAAGACAGTCAAGGAGAAACCAAGTTCTCACGGACTGAAAAGTCAGGCCTCTCGACTGTAGACATCAAAATTAGCCATTTTTATTGGACAGTAGCAAGCGCCCCCATTTTATTAGGCTTTCTTTTTCCCTTTCTTCTTCCCCTCACCTGCAAATAAACCTGCGGTGTATTGGTCGTAGAGTTCGAATAAATACTCAATGCGTTTGGTTTCGCTGGTAAAGGGTTGTGGGCGGTAGCATAGGTCTACCGCTTTATCCAACGCCTGATGGGCTTTTACCAATACCGGCGGCATGGTGTTGGGGTCGTACAAATCGGCCAGCGAAGCATCGGGAAACTGTGCCCTTGCATCGAGTACCTGCTGCGCTGCGGCTTCTACGGCCTGCTTTTGCTTATCGGTGGGCGATAATGGCCAAGGAAAATTATTGTAGACGATTGTGTTTGAATAACGATAATCACTTTTAAGCCTGCCACACACTTGTTTTACCCAAGCCATATGCATTGAAGACGTTAGAACTCCAAAGTGAAATAAACTAGAATTCGGCAAGGTTATTGCGCTATCGCTAGCAATGTTTTCAGCATCTAAATATCCAATTGGGATGTATTCTCGATTTTCTGATGAGACTCGTGGTATCAACAGATAATTGGATTTAGGCTGCCTGTTTTCAATAAAAACACTTGGAAATTTTGCCCACTTAACTGTTGCAGCTTTTGTGCTAACATTTCTAAAATCTTTGACCTTTTTCAATCTTTCCAAAATCGGTGGGACCTCTTTTAATTCATTCGGGTTGATATCTTCCAACCACAAACAATATCTTTTTAAAGAGTTGATGTATTCTTCACTCCCAATATAGTTTCTTACAAACTTTAACGCCTTAGGATAATTAGATATCAATTCATTTTTTTCTACTTCACTTAAAAGTAAATTTCCACCATCAGTAGGTGAGCTACCTTTTGTCATTGCTGGAACATTACAAAGTGGATTTTTTCTTTTTTCAATGAAAACATCCTTTGCTTCAACTAGGTAAGGGTTAATATTTTTTGCGTTTACAACATCTGGTTCTCCACTAATATTTTCATACGAAAACAATTGCTTCTGTGTTTTATCATAATTTGAAAACCCGATTATCACAACGTGAACAGCAGCGTTACCTCTTGCATCATTATTCCACTTGAACGTTCTATGAGCAAAATGAATTTTTACACCATATTCTTCAACCAAAAGCTTCCATAATAGTCCTACTTGTTCGCCTTGTGTAATCGAATTTGTACTTACGAAACCTACTTTGATTTTTTGAGCATGGTTATATGCTTTTAAATATTGAGCACCTTTAAAATACCAGCCTGATACATAATCAAGTACGCCGCTTCCTTTTACTGAACCGAATAACATAGCCATGTCATTTTTCTGTTCATCATTTTGCCAAGCGTAACCATAAAAAGGCGGGTTGCCCATGATGTAATCAAACCTTGCTCCCTCTGCATCCCAAGGCATGGTTTTAATAATGCTTTGCCAGTCTATCCGCAAGGCATTACCGTGTACTATGGTAGCACTTTTGCGCAGCGGCAGACGTACATAATATTCGCCAAAGGTTTGGCTGGCCTGCAGGTTCATTTGGTGGTCCATCAGCCACATGGCTACCTGTGCTATCTGTGCCGGAAATTCTTCGTACTCTATGCCATAAAACTGGTCTACATCCAGCAAAAAATAGCTGCCTATATCGGTTACAATCTGCCCTTGCAGCAGGTCTTTTACGATGTCCATTTCCAGCAGGCGCAGCTCACGGTAGGCAATTATCAGAAAGTTGCCACAGCCACAGGCGGGGTCTAAAAAGCGCAGCTGGCTAATGCGCTGGTGCAGCTTTTTCAGTTTGTTTTTATCGTGCCTTATGTTGCCATGTTCCGCTTTCAGCTCATCCAAAAAAAGCGGCTGTATCACTTTCAATATGTTCTTTTCGCTGGTGTAGTGTGCCCCCAGGTTGCGGCGTTCTGTGGGGTCCATCACACTTTGAAAGAGAGAGCCAAAAATGGCGGGGCTTATTTTGCCCCAGTCCAGCGTACAGCATTGCAGCAGCAGGCGGCGCATACTACTGCTAAAGGCAGCCACAGGCAGGTTTTCTTCAAACAGTTTGCCATTTACATAGGGGAACTGCATTAGCTGCTCGTCCAGCGTTTTCAGGCGTTTATCGGGTGGTGTATTGAGCACCCCAAACAGGGCATGCAGGTGCATGGCCAAATCGCTGCCGTCTTCGTTGGTTTTGCGGTCTATATATTCCTGGAATATGCCCCGCTCAAAAATGCTGGTATCATCGGCAAACAGCAGAAAGAGCAACCGCACCAGATACAGCTCCAGCGGGTGCCCTTCGTACCCTATGGCTTTCAGCTCATCGTGCAGCTGGCCCATGAGCTCGGCGGCTTTAATGTTTACGGGGTCTTGGTCGGCAAAGGTTCTTTTTTGAATGCCTGCCAGCGGATAAAAAACGGTTATGTATTGCAGCAGTTGCGGCAGGGTAAAAGCTGTTTCCTGTCCATCGGCATCGTACACTTTAACATGGTAAAAGTCGGATACCATTATCAGCTCCGGCAGTTCGTGCTCTTTCAGTCCGTGGCAATATTCTTTGGCCTGTGTGTAGGCTTTGCTCAGGTCTTTGCCTTTGCTTTTCATTTCTACCAGCAGGCGGCCTTTCCATAGCAGGTCTATATAGCCGTCGGCTTCACTCAGCTTTTTCACCCGGTGCTCAAATGTGGCTACCCGCTTACGGCTGATGCCAAAAATGTTGAGAAAGTCAATCAGAAATTCTTTGGCGTCTGCTTCTTCCCGTCCTTCGGTCTGCTCCCAGTCTTTGGCAAAGGCGGTTGCCCTTGTCTTTATTTCATTCAGCGATAGGTTCATGGGTCTGTTTCGTTGGGGAATGAAAGTAGCAAAAAAGGCGGTTGGGTGGATGTTGGTTTTTTTGTGAGCAGTGCTGTGATTTGTTTCGTGTGCCACGAAACATGGCCATCGATGTGTATGTTTATGTGCCACGAAACATGGCTGGCAGTATCCATACAAAAGCCCCGGCAATACTGCCGAGGCTTTTTGCTTTTTTCCGCTACAAATTCTTTTTCACTACACACTGAAATCAGCAATGTGTCCTAAGGGTTGAAATGCGTTGCTTGAATTTATTGTTCGGTCTCTCTGGTTACGGCAGTGAGTTGCAGTTTTTTGCCTGGTGCTACAACAAGTTTCATGCCGGCTTTCAGTGTAAATGGAATGTCTAATACACAAGGCAGGTTGTTGGATGGGTCGATTACAATTTCTGTAAAGTCGGGCATTGCAGCGGCTGGCGGTATACCGTTTTTCCAGCTGGCTACGTTAGAAAAATTGCCATTACCAGTAAATACATACGCAGGGCGCAGCGGGGTGGCAAACGATGCAGAACCAATCGTAAATCGCTGTCCGTTACTCAGGTTTACCTGGCGGAAAATAACAGTATTATCATTCAGCTTTTGGCCAATGGCAGCAATACCACCTGATACACTTTGTTCATCGCTGAACAAGCCATCACCATCTGTATCTACCAGCAGGCGCAGGTTTTCGGCCTGTACGGGTCCTGGAATAGAATCAAGCGACATTACGATATCTACGTTACCTACATCACCTGTTTCGCTGGTGCGCCATACCCTGTTTAAACGGCTCACTATTTCGGCAGGAACATCATTTACGCCTACACTACTAACAGCCGCATTGTTGTGTCCCCAAAAAAACCATTCGTTTGTTTGTACATCTGAGGGGTTTTGAATTTGCAAAGTACCCATACCTCTCGAACCAAACACGGCACTATTATCGGCAGCCATACCAATACCTACTACATCATGATCGAAGTGGCCATTGGCGGCATCATCCATGGTGTATTTTTTACGGGCAGCAGGCAGGGCAATGTTGTACCGTGCAGAGAGATAGTTTTCTACCACTATTTGTTGTGCTTCACTTAATAATGCATTAAACACCAATAATTCTGCAACCTGTCCATCCCAAAATTCGCGGTGCGATGGTTGGGTATTGAGTGTATTTAAATTACCAATGGTAAAAGTTGTTTTGCCTTCTATATGGGTTACATCAGCATCGGCTGCTTGTGCTACCCCATTGAGCGAAGTGGCAATATTGTTGGGGCTGTACTGGGTTTTGAGCATGATGGATTGATTGGCCGGTACAACACCCA
Organism: Bacteroidota bacterium; assembly: GCA_020161435.1. Classification (GTDB taxonomy): domain Bacteria; phylum Bacteroidota; class Bacteroidia; order Chitinophagales; family Chitinophagaceae; genus Phnomibacter. Next base: position 300,017 of record JAIUNV010000002.1, read on the forward strand.
GCTCTTTTACCTTGCCACCACTGAGGTAGCCCAGCTTGGCAGCAATGCTTGTATTTACATGCAGCCCCGCTCCTCTTGTATAACTGCCAGAATCGTTGCCCCACATTTTACTGTACAAATTTCCGGTGCGGTGGTTGCCCACTGCATATACCGTAAGGTATGGCATTACCGAAGGGTTTATGTTGAGAGCAGCGGCATCGAGCAACTGACCATTGAACTGCAGTACTGGCTGCTGGTTGAGCAGTGCACTACTGGTTTGCTCTGGCTGGTATGCAGCATTCGTTTGTACGGCATCATGACCATTGCCTGTGAGGTCGTACAGGCGGGTTACTTTTGTACCATGTGCAGTAGCGGTGGCTACGTTATCGGCACGGTACCATGCTTTTAAAGCAGCGGCTGTTTCGTCGGTATCGGTAAACAGTGTGGTTACACCAGCATTTTGCTCAATGGTTGTGCGTGGAGGCTCACAGGTAAGTGCCAGCCAAAATTCGCCACCAGCAGTAGCGTCTACTTCAAAATAACGAAGACTATTGCCAGCACCATAGTTAGTTACCAATGGTGTAATGCTTCTGTAAAAAGATGCCTGAGCAATGTTGTTGGCGTAATCCAAATCGGCATTTGCCCCTGTGTAATGAACGATACGGATATCGGCTACGGTGCAAGTTGTTCCTCTTGCTGCATTGTATGCGGCCAAAAACTCATCTACTTCCCCGGCGGTAGCAATAAAACGAAGCTTCATATTGCCGGTGAGTTGCTGGCCACGCATATCTATAAGCCAGTTACGCATAAAGTAGGCTCCCAGCTGCTTGTCAGGATTGCCATAGAAACCATCGAACTGGCGCAGTTCATTATTTACAATACGACGACCGAATGCAATGGCTGTGAAGGTTTGTCCATTTTTCAGGATGTCGAACACAGGCTTTTGCTCAGGATCGTAAATGGTATTCCATGCAGTGCCATTTACTGGAACCGTTTTTTTCAGCGTAGAATAATCTTGATTAGTAGCATTGTCTCTTGGAGCCAGCAAATTGTTTTGCAAAAACTCATACGCACCTACATCTACGGCGTTGCCAGATGGGCGGGCTACGTTGTCTAAATCGAAATTGAAACCAAAACTTGTAATGGCTGCACCGGCATTCAATGCAGGTGAAGTAGCGGTAAGATGATAATCATGCGCAGTCAGGTTTGCAAAATTGGCCGCTGCTGCTGTAGACAGATTGATATTATTACTTTCAGTACCGCCAATGGTTGTAGGATAGTTGATATAAGGCTTGGGGTTGCTGCCAATGGAACCCGGTGCTACCACCAGATTGTTGACAAACTGTGAACCGGCTACCATTGTCTTGTTCACGTTATTTACCCGAATACCATCACGGCCCGTTTTTACAATCGTGTTGTTGATAATTCTGATACTCAAACCTGGGTCGCCTGCAAATGGCCTGTCATCTACAATGATGCCATCCTGACTGGTGGTACCAGTATTGATGAGCAGGTTGTTGTACAAATAGTTTACACCCATACCAAATACCTGAATACCGTTTCCGGTTCCGTCTTTTACAATATTGTTGTACACACGGCCATTGGTACGACCACCCAACAATATACCAGCCTGCTGGCTATTCATATTGGTACGGCCATAATTCAATACCCGGTTGTTGTAAATTTCTACACCAATTGGAGCACTGGCCACCTGAATACCATCCCAACCTGTTGAGTCAGTAATGTTATCATGAATTTTTACATTATGAATGGGCTGTACCTGAACCGTAATACTTACACCTGAACAGTCTGTAACTGTGGATGTATAGTTGGTGTTGCCAATATAAAACCCCTCTCCTTCTATATTGTGGATATAGTTATTGTACAAATCCAAATTGGCCATTGTCCAGTTGGGACCCCATGTACCGGGAGCACAATTGGCAGGATTGGTTTTCATAATAAAACCGGCCTGTGTTTTGGTCACTTCGATATGATCAACGGCGAAATTGCCAGAGCTATCACTAATGGCTACGCCGTTTGCTATCACTTTGGTTGATCCGTCTATTTTAATACCGTATTCCAGTCCTGGCATACCGGTACCACTCAAGCGGAAATATTGACTCTTAATCACCCGAAAACCGTAGCTGCCGCCATTGAAAGTACCATCGGCCTTTTGTACGGGTGTAATCTGCACCACACCGCCGCAGTTGATAATCTGTACAGGATTTTCTGGGGTACCCTTCACTCCTTCTATCGATATGTAGGGATAAACACCGGCGAGAATACAAATGCGTTCACCAGGTTTCACATTGGCAGTTTGCAGTTTTACGTAAATACCGCCATCGGCCTGTGGACGAAGAATACGATCGCAACCACAATCGCTGTAATTGCCTGCAGAGTTCACCACAATCTGTACGGTATCTGCTGTCTTAGCACTGTTGTTATCTGTAACAGTCAGTTCAAACTTGTAAGAGCCCGCTACCATATTGGTTACTGTAGCATTGGCATTGGCTGCATTGCTGAGAGTAAAAGTGGTTGGACCGTCAATCTTTTTCCAGTTATAACCAACCACATTGCCATCCAAATCGGATCCTGTGCCACGCAAAGCCACACTATTGGTTGGCAATACAATTAAGGTATCAGCGCCGGCATTGGCTACTGGTGGAATATTATTGGGGTTGTTGCTGCTCAGGTTGATGCGTTGTTTCAGCATCCACGTGTAAATGCTTTCGCCGTTTTCCTGCCATGCAGGATTGTACCAAGTATTCCAGCAGCAATGGCCGCCGACATACTGGGTATAACGGGCACTTCCGGGTACGGCAGCGTTCAGGCTATCCCGGGTAATGTCCATTTTGCGATAATCGAGGGTTCCTTCAAATCCCCACCATTTGCCGCCATTCATGGCATAATATTTCAGGTTGCTCAACGGATTATCAGGATCGGGAGCTGACATAGAAACAATAGCAGCAGGGCGACGACCGTATGTTGGAGAACCGCAGATGTAGTTATCGAAAGTCCAGCCACCCATAGAGAGACCGGTGAGGTACAACCTGCCCGGATCGATGCGCCAGCGGGCAAGAATAGAATCGATACGGGTGTTGATGGTGGCGGGTTGCGGCCAGCCTGTGGGTGGTTGTAATGAAATTACGATGGGTTTTTCCAGTTTGCCATTTACATTAAACACCATATTGTGTCCTTCAGCAATGTATTTTCCCGGGCCGTACACCAGCATTTTCGCAGGGTCCGTTCCTATTTCGCCTACACCAGAAATGAATACAATAACCGGATACTGCTTCGCAGGACTATCAAGGTAATCATTGGGCAAATGAACGTATGCGTTCCAGGAGGCAATTTTCGTAAGTGATTGGTCGCCAACCTGTGCAACAGTTTGTTGGGTTCCCAGTAGCAAAGCTACGAGTCCCAGAAAGGTGTACACTTGTACACGCAGATTCCCTGTAACGATGCTATGTAATGCTTTCGTCATTGGTTGGGTTGGTAAGTAATATGATAAATAAAGCGGAGGCCAGCCAGACCTTCAATCTCTCCGCAATCTTGCAGGCTTTTAAGAAAAGCCCGGCAAAGATTGCCTCAACCTAAAGTATCTAAACCAGATAGTTCTCTCACCCACTACAGTTTCAAACACTCGGTATAAGACAACCTTTGTGCCAAAATGTTGATTTCGGCTTTTTAACCGGGATTTTTTTTCTCTGTTTGAATCTCAAAGAGGATAACAACCGGTGTTTTTATTAAATGATTATTGCTTTTACTATGTAACTGCTACAATCCGGCTGTTATGTCTTGATAATCACTAAACTAAGTATTTTACTGTTGCAACACTATTTTTTTTATTGAATCATCAGTTTCAGCATATCCACCTTGGCTCCGGTCTGCACTTTTACATAGTACAAGCCCGGTTTCATACCCATGGCACTAAATCTGACTGCCATGCTTTCCTGATTTTTTTGCACTTGTTGCTCTTTTACAGCAGCACCACCTGCATTCAGAATTTGCAACAGCATGGTTCCTCTGTAATTGTTGTCAACTTTTACACTAAACTCACTGGTGGCGGGGTTTGGCCAAACCAGTGCTTTGCTGCTTAATGGCAGTGCTACCGCAACTGATGGTTGGGTGATTGGTTGTACGGTTGCATCATCGGCAGTACCAGTTTGTGTACTGGCTACGGCGGCTGTGGGTGCGGCGGCGTTGTCAAGGGTTATAATATCTATTACGCTTACGTTGCCAAAAGTCTGACCAGGCTTCACCTGCATATTGAATATTACTTCGGTTACACCAGTTACACCATTGATATTGATAGCATTATTGTAGTCTACATTCATTACTGAGTTAGACTCTTGTGTATAACTGGCATCTGTTGAACGCTTAATCTGGATGGTACGAACACCGTAGGTAGTGCGGGTTCCCCAAAACTTAAAGTTGTAAGTAAGTGCGGGATTGAGGCCGAATACTCTCCAGCGTCCGGTGGTAGTAGAGCTGTGTGCGAAAATGTTGTCGTTGGTAGCAGTCGCTGGATAATCACCTACGTCGCCAATGGTATTGCCACCGTTGGTACCCCAACCGGTGAGGCCAAATGTGCCATCGAGTCTTTCAATCACTTCAATACCCAAACCAGTACTATTATTGGCAGTGTCTTTAGCATTGCTGAGCTGCACACCAGCACGGCCATTGGTCATGTTGTTCCAATACTTGCCCCACTTATCCTGTGCGGTCAATTGGCCAACACTTGGCGAAGCACCACAATCAATCAAAATGCGGTTTCTTTTGGCTGTCACCTGCACTGTTGCAGCTTTTACAGTAATCAGCATTGTATCAGCTGCTTGTAAGCCATAGTTGTCGGTTACTTGTAAGCGAAGACTGTGTTGACCTTCTGCCAGGCCAGCAATACCTGCACTAAGTGTGTTGGCATTGGTAAAAGTGACTGTACCAGGGCCGCTAATCCTGGTCCAGCTATAACTACTTATTTGTCCTTCAGCATCAGTTGCGGTAGCTTGTGTGAATGTCAGGGAGTTGGCGGGCAAAGTCATGCTGACATCTGCACCGGCAAATGCAATTGGATAAGCATTTACGATCAACTGCATATCGTCGGTAGACTGGGCACCTTTATCGTCTGTTACTTTTAATTGAACCTGGTATTTGCCTGCAGGCAATGTAGCGGGAGGAACGGCCACGAGATTGGCTACAACTACCCCACTCGCTGTGTTGGTAATGGTCCATACGCTACTGATTATTGAACCATCGGCATCTGTACTAGCAGCTGAGCTCAGGCCAATGGCAGCGCCTTCAGCTACTACTTTATCAGCACCGGCTACGGCTACAGGAGGCTGGTTTACAACAATCACAACTTGTACAGTGTCTTTTGATGTTGCACCTAAATTATCTGTAACGGTAAGAACGAAGTTGAAGCTACCGGCACACAAACCACTTACGGTAGTTTGCAAAGTATTAGCTGTTGCAAAATTACATGTACTTGGTCCGGCTATTTGTAACCACTGAATAGCAGCAATGCTACCATCGGCATCGTAGGAAGAACTGCCATTGAGTGTGCAACTGCTTTGAAGTGTGCTAAACTGCTGGTCGGCACCTGCAATAGCTACTGGCAACTGGTTGATAATAATGCTAACGGTATCTTTTGCAATGGCACCTTTATTATCTGTAATAGTGAGTGAAAAACTAAAGCTTCCGGCTTTCAAACCACTAACGGTTGTTTGCAATGCGGTGGGTGCAGAAAAACTACATGCAGCAGCACCGGCAATTTGTTGCCATTGAATACTTACGATGCTACCATCAGAGTCGTAAGATGCGCCGCCATTTAAAGTAACACTGGTTGCTGGAGCATTAAGAACCTGATCGGCTCCGGCATTGGCCACAGGCGCTACATTACTAACCACATTTGAGACTACGTTGATTTTCATAGTGTCTTTGGCAGTAGTACTGGCGTAATCAGTAACCATTAATTCAATAACATAAGTACCAGCCTTCAAACCAGAAATTTTGGTTGATGCAACCGTGGCTTTGGTAAACACAGCTGTTGAAGGACCTGAAATCTGACGCCATTTCCATGCAGAGATGGCACTTTCTTTATCTGTACCGCTGCCATATAAAATAGTGGTATCTGTAGGCAACAGTACTTGCTGATCGGCGCCGGCATTGGCTTTGGGAGCTGTGTTTGGAATTACAGGACGCAAGCCTCTCTTCTGACGCAACATCCATTCATAAATGCTTTCACCGTTCTCTCTCCACTCAGGATTGTACCACGTATTCCAGCAACAGTGTGTGCCTACATATTTTGTATAGCGGGCAGTACCGGCACGGGCATTGTTCAAAGAGTCTCTGGTCAAATCCATTTTACGGTAGTCTTGAGTGCCTTCAAAACCCCACCATACACCACCTTGATATGCATAGTGACGCAGGTTAATCAATGGGAAATCCGGATCGGGAGCAGACATAGATACAATGGCTGCAGGCCGCTTGGCATACGCTTCGCCACCAGAAATATAGTTGTCACAACTCCAGCCGCCCATTGACAGACCTGTCATGTACAAACGGTCTACATCAATACGCCAGCGTTTCATTACGGAGTCGATGTATTTATTCATGGTAAGTGCAGATGGCCAACCTTTATCGGGCTGCAACGAAATCACAATGGGTGTTTCGAGTTTACCATCCACCATAAACTCCATTTTATGGCCTTTGGAAATGTAGTAGCCGGGGCCATACTTCAATACTGCAGCTGCATTGGTACCTACTTCGCCTACACCGGGTATAAACACGATGGCGGGATAAGATTTACCAGAAGTAGCATAGTCTGAGGGGAGATGCACGTAAGCGTTCCAGGCGCCAACTTTTGTCAGCGTTTGATCGCCAACCTGAGCAAAAACAGTTAAACGAACTGCACCGATGAACAGTAAGCCTACGAGGATCACATGCCTCCAAAGAAATCTAGGTAATACAATTGTGGTAGCCATTGTATTAATATTTTTTAAGGTGTTATAATCTTTAGCTGCTACGTTTTCTGAAGCAACAGCCTGTCGCTGGGAGGAGGGAAAAGTTGACAGACCAAACAGCTCAGCCATTTTGTACACAACGGCGCTGTGGCAACGGATCATAAAACTCTTGGAGAAATGTGCGAAGTATTACTTGAAACTGCCGATAGGTTTCTTTCGAAACTGCATCAACATAAGGTGGGTGAGAGAGCCTTATTTTCAGATGTAAAAGTAGAAAGGCGGGAGAAGACGAATGGTAGCCGCTGATGGGAATCACTTGTCCTTTTACCAACTACAAACTGTGGTAGTAAGCAGTACACAAGAACCTGATTGAAATCAGCATTCATCCTGAGCAATGTTCTTATCGGCAATTTATAATTTGACAATAATCAAACTCCATTATTGTTATATTGCTTTGCGAAGCACTCTTAAAACACACCAATCTGTGAAAAGACTTGTCCTCTTTGATTTTGATGGCACTATTACTACCAAGGATACAATGCTGGATTTGGCTAAATTCTATGCAGGTTATTTTCGTTACTATATTATCATGCTGGTTATTAGCCCGCTGCTACTGTGCATGAAGTTGAAACTGGTAAGCAACAGCTTCACTAAAGAAATTTTTCTGGGTTTGTTTTTTGGAGGAATGAACGAGCTTGAGTTTATGCAGCTCTGTCAACGATATTCTTCACAGCAGCTCCCAAGTTTGATTCGGCCAAAAGCCTTGGCCGAAATACAAATGCATCAACACCAAGGCGCAACAGTTGTGGTTGTATCCGCTTCTGCAAAGCACTGGCTGATTGATTGGTGCGATCAACAACATCTACCCTTACTCTCTACTCAGCTGGAAATAATAGACGGAAAACTAACCGGCAAACTAAAAGGGCCCAACTGTAACGGGCCAGAAAAAGTTAACCGCATAAAAGCAGCTTACAATCTTTCTGCATTCGAGAAAATAATTGCCTACGGCGATAGCAGTGGCGATAAAGAAATGTTTGCCATCAGCCACGAACATTATTTTAAACCTTTCCGAAATGAATAATGCTACATCTTCATTTTCTTGAATACAAATTCAGGAACGCATTTGATGATGAGCATGATGTAACGCCAAAACCATTTCACATAAATGGTATTTTTCTTTTTGTCTACAGCATGTACAACTGCCTTTGCTACCTGCATGGGCGAAGCAGTGAGCAATGGCGGCAGTATTAATCCATCCGTCATTTTTGTTTTAATAAAGCCAGGCTTCACCGTTACCACGTGTACCGATTTATGAAAAAGCCAGTTGCGCAATCCATCGAGGTATACAGAAAAACCCGCTTTGGCACTGCCATATAAGAAATTGCTTTGACGGCCACGTTCGCCGGCAACTGAGCTAATACCAACAATAGTACCACTCCCCCGCTCTGCCATACGAATGGCAATGGCATTGCATACGGCCACAGCACCGGTATAATTCACGGCTATTGTTTTCTCTGCCTCGGGCCAATGCTGCATTGATTGCTCGTTAGTATCGAGATAGCCGAATACACACACTGCCACATCGGCCAACGGTTGCACCTGACTAAAGGTTGCAGAGGATGCTGCGAAATCAGCTGCATCAAATACAACCGAAGAGCACTCCACTCGATAGCGAATTTCAATGTCTTTTTGAATGGCTTGCAGTTGTGCAGGATTGCGGGCAGCCAGCTGTATGCTGTAACCTTTGGCAGCATAAGCTTGTGCAATGGCCTGCGCAACATCGGAGCCGGCACCTAATATTAAAACCGTTGGCATAAGTATTCTTTGCTATTGTGGAGTGAGTTGTAAACGATCGGACAGCAATGAGTGCACCACTTGCTGACCGTTGTATTTTTGAATGGTTTGTTTAAACTCCTGCAACCGGGGATAAGATTGCTGAAAGGTATGTGCTTTCATTCTGGCATCTTTCGACAGGTAAATTCTGCCGCCGTATTCCAACACCAGCTTGTCCATTTCATCCAAAAATTCGAACAGGCCATTGCGAATGGGTATATCCAATGCCAACGTAAATCCTTCCATCGGAAAACCAATCATCGTGTCTTGCTTGCCAAACACTTTGAGCACTGCCAGAAAAGAGGCAAAACCTCTTTCTGTAATGCGGTGCAAAATATTGGCCAACCCTTCTTTCTGATTCAGCGGCAGCACAAACTGGTATTGCACAAATCCTTTGCGTCCATACATTTTGTTCCATTCATCTATCACATCCAATGGATAAAAGAATGGTTCGTATGGCACCACATTATTGATTTCTTTCTTGGTGTTTTTGAGGTAAAACAAAAAGTTGAAAATGCCAATGCTCAGTTTATTCAAAAAGATGGAAGGCAGATACACGGGAAAACGAAACAGCGTTTTATTCACCACTTTCAATGGCTGTTGCTGCTGTGCCAGCGTAAGCTCACTGAGCTGTGCATGCTCGCCAAGCATCAAAATGCTGCGGCCAAAACCTTTCCCTTTTTTCAGACAGTCAATCCATGCTACGCTGTACGTGTAATCTTTATATTCTTCAAACAGCCGAATGATTTCATCGAGGTTGGCTGCTTTAATCTGCTTTTGTTTGATGTAAGAAGTTTCAATTTTCTTCAGGCGAAATTTTACTCTTGATATCAAACCAGTAAGGCCCATGCCGCCACAGGTGGCCCAAAACAAATCGGCATGTGCATCGGGGCTGCACACAATCAATTCGCCACCAGGCAGTATCACATCCATATCTACAATATGGTTGGAAAAAGAGCCATCCACATGGTGATTTTTTCCATGCACATCGGAGCCTACAGCACCACCAATGGTAATGAGTTTGGTACCGGGTGTAACAGGCAAAAACCAGCCCTTGGGTACTATCACTTCCAACACCTGATCGAGTGTAACGCCAGATTCACAATCGAGAATACCATTCAATGTATCAAACGAAATGAAGCGGTTTAGTTTGGTGGTGGTAATAACAGTTGGTGCCAGCGACGCATCGCCATAGCAGCGGCCATTGCCCCTGGGAATCCAGTCTTTTTTTTCTGCAGCCAATGCTTGCAGCTGGTCTCTGAATGCGGGTTGATACTCATCGGCATGTTCAACCGGGTAATTGCCCCAGTTGGTGATATTGCGTTTCATACTCACGGTCTCCTATGATGCATGCAGGCGTGCATGCTGTATATTTTCATCACTGCAAAAGCGTTGCTTTTGTAATGTGGTAAGGGTTATTCAAAAAACGTGATGGTACTCTTAAGGTATACCAAAAAGTAAAACGAGGCACCCCAAAGTGCCATGCATATTTGCAAAAAACGATCGCCGATAAAAATGCGGGTTGGCGAACCCGAACGCTCCAATACAAATACAATTTGCAAATACCGCAGTATGCCCACCAGCACAAACAAGCAGGTATAATACAAGCGATAGGTGCCCATGCGTTGTATTACTTCGGGGCTCATGGTGTACATGAAATACGCTACCACAATGACGGCACACACCAGCGACAAACTCACGTTTAAAAAATCGAGGTTATAGCCTTTGATACTTTTGCGCATATCTGTACCCGACTTCAGTTTCAGCAAAACATCATCCCGACGCTTACCAATGGCCATAAACAGCGCCAGCAAAAACACCATGATGATAAGCCACTCTGAAATGGGAACAACAGTAATAATGGAACCACCTTTTACCCGAAACACAAAGCCCACGGCAATGATAACAATGTCGAGTATCGGGATGTTTTTTAACCCTAATGAATACCCCACGTTGAGCAAAAAGTAAATACCCAACACAAACAAGAATTTCATTTTGGGATTGGCCATGTATGCCAATGCAAAACCTGCAATAAGCAGCAGCGCCGCAATGGCCAATGCCATCGCAGGTTGAATGAGCCCCGCAGCCAACGGCCGCTTACACTTGGTAGGATGCTTGCGGTCATCTTCACGGTCGCGGTAATCATTGAGGATATAAATGGTGCTGGCCACAAAGGAGAAGGCAAAAAAGCCCGGCACCAGCATCAGCAGTTTTTCTGTGTTGAACATTTCGCCGGCAAAAAACAGCGGTATCAACAGAAATAAATTCTTGACCCACTCTTTAGGGCGTAGCAGTTGGATGTATTTCATCTGCAATAAAGGTTAGTACCCGAAAACTGCCGGAAACATACAGCTTGGGTGTGTAAGTGCTTGGTTTAAGTGTATGTGTAAAGGTAACGGCATCATGTAAATAAATCATGAATAAGCGATTGTTTTTCAGTATATCTACCCAAAGCAAAAGACCTTTTGCCTTCCATCAAAACCAAACACGCTGCGTATAGGTTTACTGAATATTTTTACGCCCTATACCCTCCTAGCCATGCAACCAACCAAACTACAACGACTCCTTTTCACTTCCGACATCCTCATCATTATTGCCTTTGCATTGGTGCCGCTTTTCAGCACTTTTCCGTATCGGGTCAATATCTTCCTGTCTTGGGAAGGCGCTTACCGCATTTCGCAGGGCCAAACACCGTTTCAAGATTTTGGCCTGCCCATGGGCTATATGTTTTGGGTGGTACCTGCATTCTTTTTCAAAATATTCGGCCCCAGCCTGGTCACATTGGTAAAGGCACAAGTCTTCATCAACATTCTGTCTGGCTTGGCTTTCAGGAGCATGCTCAAATCACTTCAGGTGCAGCCCGGACTCAGGCTGGCCGGCGTATTGCTCTTTTGTTTGTCATTTTCTTTTTTCAATTTTTGGCCCTGGTACAACCACACAGTCATCGTGTATGAATTTGTAGCATTGGCCCTTTTACTTAAAGCCATCACGAGCCAAAACAAACTCCGTTTGCTGTGGTTTGCGGCTGGTGGTGCTTTCCTGTTCATCAGCTTTTTTACCAAGCAAGATGGTGGCGGCATGGCCATTGTGATTGGCCTCGCATTGATTGGCTACGCCAGTATTGCCGATAAAAAATGGTGGTACCTGCCCGCAGCGTTGGCCGGTACAGCATTGGCAGCCGCCTTTTTCTTACTGCCCCTGCGGGGAACCGATTTTGGCTACTGGTTCAATCATGGCCAGCCACCGCACAACTCCCGGTTGTCGGCGTTTGATATTGTAGATGAATTCTTCACTAATTCGCAGTGGATTAAGTTTTACCTGTTCATCATTTTACTACTCATGCTGCCCCGTCTGCTAAAATGGAAACAACTGTGGGCCGATAAAATGATGATGCTGTTTTTCCTGCTTACTGTGGGCATTTTGGCCGAAGCCAGCATCTTTCAAATCACCAGTTACACGCCACCCGACAACAATATTTTCTTTCACAGTTTTGCTGCTGTTTTCATTTTGCAATTGTTGGGCCAGCGCATGGCCGACCTCAATTTCAATTCAATTAAAACTATTACTGTGGTAATGGCCGGCATGCTGCTTTGGTGGAGCGGCACGTATTGGAAATACATCAACCGCATTGTAAGCAGGGCCAATAGTGGAGAGCAAACAGCCGCTGCCGCCGTGGGCAGAAACACGTACATGATTAAGTCGGACTCATCAGATGTACCCATGAGTAAATGGATTTTTTCGAACAGAAAAGGCTTTGAAAAAATTTACATGCCGCCTTCAACTGTTGAAGGAATTGAACGAGTGATGATGATGGATGCGGTAACCAAACCTACTGACAAACCTCGTCGTATTCTCAACTTTACAGAACTGACACCGCTCATTTTGGAAATGAAATACGAACAAGACCGCGGCATTCATATTCCACTGTGGCACCACCGTGGCGTAGCCATGTTCGACAGAGAAACCAAGCTGTACACCGACCGTGTACACAATAAATACTACGATTTGGTTTTGTTTGAATACATGCCAAAGCTCAACAACTTCTTTCCATTTGAAGTACGTGACTCACTGCTGACCAACTATGAACTGGTAGATTCGTTTCATGCGCCACGCCGCCCGACTGATACCTGGATTGAAGTGTTTGTACCAAAGCATGCCGCCAAAGACAGCAGCGCTACTTCCCCTTTACAATAACAGCAAACTTGTCTTTCCATTTCAGGAACCAGCTTTCAAACCAATGGTAAGAAGCAATGCTGATGGCGAGGCTCAATGCCAGTGCCAGCAACATTTCTGCAAATGAAATACCCGGGCTGCGGCGGTCGAGGTGCAGTTTGTCAAATACCACACCAGCTGCAATAATGCCTACAAAATGCAGGCAGTACAAGCCATACGTGTACACGCCCAATTTTGAAATGCGTTTCAAGGATTGCATTTTGAACAGCGAATGTTTGCTGTAGTTCTGCTCCATAATAATGGCGCCAAACACAATAGCAATAATCAGGCGTTCAAAAACCAGCACCACAGGAATGGGTGGCAGTATGTCTTTTTTGAAAAATAAAATAGCAAAAGCCATTACATAAATACCGGCGATTACCCGTTTGGGTAAGGCTTCCCAAAACTGCATAAAGCGTTTGCTGAAAACGGCACCGTAGGCCAACAGTCCACCCCAGGCCATATCGCCAATCACAGCAAATGTGTGGAAGTAACGTACACCGTAATCATGCTCATCATTGTTGGTGTAAAAGCTGCGGAAAATGAGTGTGCCAATAATGATACCCACCATTAGTACCGGCAGCAACCGTAGCTTGATAAACCGAACCAAAACCGGCCAGCTCAGGTAAAACTGTTCTTCTACTGCTACTGACCAAAGCACAGAAAGAATCAATGCATCTGGCACTACGGGCCAGCTGTGCATGAAGTCGAAGTTGTTGGCCAAGAGTACATAGTACCAGATATTGGCTACTTCATCGGGCTGGCCACCCAAGGCTATTTTTATTTGTGGAAACACCACAAAGCCTAAAAAAATACAGGCATAAAACAAGGGCCAGATGCGCAAAATACGCCGCACATAAAACTTGCCCACGTTGATATCGCCGGCAAATTCCTTTTCTTTTATCAGCAAATAAGTAATGAGAAAACCGCTGAGTACAAAAAAGAAATTCACCCCAAGATTACCATTCTGAAACAGCCCATTGGTGAGGTCATACCATTGCGTACCCTTCAGGTTGCTGAAAATGGTTTTATTGCTATGAAACAAAAACACAACAAAGAAGGAGAAGAAACGCAGGCCATCCAGGTTGGGAAAAAAGATTTGCGGTTTCTTTTGTGCGGTAGCATTGCTCATATGTGTGCAGTAGAAATTAACGCAAGCCTTTAATTACGTCATCCAACGGAACGAGGATGTATTTTTCAATTTCGATACGGGCAATTTCACGGTTGCGTTGGGTATTGATTTTCTTCGTCATTTCCTCGTTGTACTTTTTCAATGCATCATTGTACGCATCTTCAGTAGCAGCACCGTTTTCAAAGTCGCTTTCTACTTTTAAAAAGTTGAGGTATTCGGCAGAAGTCGATTTGGTTTGTACATCCAACAGTGCTGAATACATCAAAAAATCTTCATAGTTTTTCAGGATGATGGCCTTGATTTCGCCATAGGTTTTTGAACGTTCCGCATGTGCAATGGCTACATTTTGCTCGGCCACCCGAATGTCTTTTGCCCGTGTAAACATCACACCCAGCGGCAATTGCAAACCGATATTGTACCGCGGAAAAAGGTTGGCCTGATTTTGTGTTGGCTGACTTCCTTTGATAGAAAATTCATTGAGGTTACCCGTCACAATCAGCTGGTTCATGATGGTGCGTTTGGAACGCTGCAATTGTTGCTGTGCGATGATTTCATTGCGGTCGGCAATTTCCATATCGGGGCCGGGCAGTGCCAGTTCTATCAATCGCTGACGGATGTCTTTGATAGTAGAATCAGGTCTCATTTGGGGTGATTGTGCAACAGCCGCTACACTGCTCAGCAACAATGCAATCATCAGGCAGCTATACTTTCCGGGTTTCATAAGCGTGGAGATTTGTTTTAAAAGTAGGTAATCGGGCTTTACTGTTCTTCTTCCTCCCAGGCAATGTTGGGGTCATCAAACTGTTTGAGTCGTCCAATGACGGCCATCAGCGCAAAGAAAAATAAGATGCCGGGCATTTGGCCAATGGCTATTTGTCCGTAGTGGGCTACAATTTGCGCAAACAATGCCGCCGCCATGGCGCAGTACAATGCTTTGATGGTAGGATTTCTTGACCGGTAATAATGATGCACACATTGTTGCATCATCACAAAGTACAACAGGCACAAAATAACCAGGCCTATCCAGCCAGCTTCCAAGGCAAATTTGAGGTAGCCGCTGTCGGTAGGAAAGCCAGCCAGTTCATGCCCGGGATTGTATCGTTCGCCTTCTACCCCATTCGTAGCCAATCCGCCACCCATGGGATGCGACAGCATGTATGGCCGAATTAATTCTCTGTTTTCATCCCGCACTTTCAGCGATGCATCGTTGGTGCCATTCATGAGGGTACGAACCCGGTTGATGGCGGCATTATTGACTGGCCCAAATAAGATAAACGCCAATGCCAACAATGAAACCCCGGTAAAAATGAGTGTTCGTTTCTGCTGAAAATTCATGAGGATGTAAATAGCGACACCAATTGCAAAAACGATGTACGATGTACGGGTGCCAGAATACACGGCGCCTAAAACCATGGCCACACATGCAAAGTACAACCAGCGTTTGTATGCTGCAAAAGGTTTGAACTGTGATAATACCAATGCAATAACGGCAGTATAACCCAACAAAATACCACTGGCAGCAGGGTCGCTTAAAAATGACATTTTACGGAACATGCCACCCTGATAATAGAGTTTCACTTTGTGCGGATCACTCATGAGCCAACGGGTTTCGAAACCAAAAAAATCGAACCACTGCTGTTTGCAGGCATAGAGCCCAGCCAGCACACACATGATGAGCCAGAACTTAAAAAAGCGAACAATTTTGGGCAAATCGTCGAGCAACAAATAAGCGATGTAATAAATAAGCAGAAAGGCGAGTACTTTCCGATAATAGAAAATAAGCCCGGACATGCTGCGCATATTGGGATTGAAAAACTCAACGAGTAAATACGCAGTGTAGATGATGAGCATGATGCTTACCGGCTGCCGTACAAAACCATCTATCTTTTGCTGCTGCACTTTTTTGCGTAGCAAAGCACTCATGAGTACCAGTACCGTTAATAATTCGGCGCCAATACCCACTGGTAAATCTGTTCCCAATACACGCCCCGGCATAAACATGATGAACGTGTAGGCAAATAGCGCATAAAAACCAAAGTAAGGATTGCCCAATACAGCCAATACGAAACCAATACCCAATGGCGCTGCTGCTACAGCCATTGCCAGCACCAGTTGGTTGGATGCCACCAGAAAAGCCACCACAGCTGTAATGGCAATTAAAACTGCTTTACCGATGAGGGTATCAATCCATGCTTTGTATGTATTTGATGCCAGTCTCATACTTTAGAAAAACAACACTTTCATGAAAATAAATAACATGGCCACTGCAATCATGGTGGTAAGAATTACTTCCAGTATGCGATCATTTGTGCTGTTACGTTGTGCCATATGCTTCTATTAAATTCCTGCTTTTTGCATCGCATTAAACATAGCAGCAATGGAAGCAGCCCATGTATGCGACAAAGCAAAGGCTTTTCGATTTGCTTGCATGGCGGCATCACCCGGCTGTTGTAAATATGCGTTGATTGCCGCTGCAAAATCTTCTTGGCTTTCCGCTGTTTTTACATAGGGTTCAAACATTTCCATAGCTACAGTTTTGGTGGCTACAATATCTTTTCCCAATGCCAGATACTCATCTATTTTTCTGGGATAATTGCCAATAGTGAGTTCATTAAGCACCTGTGGATTGATACACACATCAAAATGCTGTATATAGGCATACAAGGATGCAGCAGGCTTAGTACCCAAGAAATGCACGTTCGGCAATTGATGCAGTATGCTGTTGCGAAATGCCTCATCTTCCGGCCCCACCAATACCAACGATGCCTTTACATGTTGAGCTACATGCTCCAGCAATTCTATCCCCAACCTTGATTGTATCAATGCGCCTGTATAGCCAATGATTGGCTTAGCAATGCCGGCCAAATCTTCCGGACAAGGCAATGATTCAGTCTGCAAGCCACTAAAATCACAACCCTGACCAATATCGTAGCTATGCTGATTGTTTTGCTTGCCGTAATCGGACAAATACTTTGAATTGGCTACTACACAATTGGCTTTGGCCATGAGAGCAGGTTCCAGTCTTTTACCATGCTTACTGAAATACGGCTGTGCATTCAGATAATCACGGATATAGTAAATCGTGGCTTTCACCGGCAGCAATTCATGAAGGTATTGTCCTCGAAAAAAATCATTATCGATGAGTAAGTACGGTTGCTGAAAATGTAGCTGCTGCATTCCTTTTTCAATATCTGCAGCAAGGCGCTGGTTGTTTCGTTTATTGAACCAGTC
This sequence comes from Bacteroidota bacterium, assembly GCA_020161435.1. Lineage (GTDB taxonomy): Bacteria > Bacteroidota > Bacteroidia > Chitinophagales > Chitinophagaceae > Phnomibacter. The sequence goes on from JAIUNV010000002.1 coordinate 317,366, forward strand.
AAACAAACCTGCATGTCCAATCCAGTTGATGGATTCAAGAATAACAGTTGGTGTCAATACAAACAGGTTGGGTTGTACTTCCTCAATCAACAGGCTTCCAGATGCACGAACTTTTTTCCGTTGAATAATCTTTGCATCCTTTCGCTGGCGAATAGCAGAAATACGATCGAGTGCCCGGTTGATGTACAACACCGGGTACTGCTTCGACAATTCCTCCGCCATGTTTTTGAAATTGCTGCCAATTTCAATATCCCAAGGCTGCAGGCCCATCATTACAAAGCTGGTATGTTGGTTGGTTGTACTCATTTTGCCCAAGCCAGTTTAGTTTTTGCAATGCCCAACAAATATTGGTATGCATATATCATTTGCATGAATATCCGAGGTATTGATACATCAAACAAACGACGCATGATTAGCTGATTGATGATAAACACAAATGTATGAGCCGTTAGCACACCATAAGCAGCGCCTTTCAATCCAACGGAGCTGATGAACAAGTAACAGGCAATCACACTCACGGTCATCAGCACCATCATCATGGTCATATTGATGTGTGGCTTTCCTGTTGAATCGAGCAGCGTACCAAACTGCCGCAAAAAAGGCATGAAAAAACTCACACATACACAAAGCTGCAACAACTGCGTATAGCTGGTGTATTTTTCGCCGCCAATGAGGTATAAGAAAATTCCGGGCACTGCAATCACACACAATGCAGCAGGAATAACAATGGCCAGCCCAATGCCAACAGCACGTTCATACAAAGCACCTACTTCATTGTTTCCACCACCGGCATGCAGTGCTGCAGATTTGGGGAACAACACATCGGCCAATACCTGCGAAGGAATGTCGATAATATTGGTAAGCCTGGCACAAATACTTAATGGAGCAACCATCGCCGAAGAAATCAGCATAGAAGTCATGAAGTGGTCGGTGGTTCTGAACACAGAAGACGCAGCATTTGTACCCACAACATATTTACTGTAGTGTACAAACTTACTCACCCAAGCGGCATCCCAATGCCAGCGAAACCGGAACACACTATTGTGCTTCCACAGAATAAATATTGCCGATGCAAAGATGCCGGCGTTGTATGCCCAAACCAGTGCAGAGCCCGACATATCTAACCATCCGAAAGCCAGTAAAACAACGATGCTCAACGCCACTACCTGACGGATGAACAATGCATGAAATACCGGTTTGAAATTGGGATATACAGCCATGCGCCATTCAAAATAGGTGCTTACTCCTATGAGTATATTTCCGGGAATAAACCACAGCAACATTTCATTGAGGCCGGCTGCATGCAGCGGGGCTTCGATATTGAATAATGCCAGCAGCACCAATGCCACACTGGAGAGGCTTGTGATAAAAACATTGAGCCACATGGCGGCTGAATAAACGGCATCTTTTTCATCGGCTTTTGCTACATGGTAAAAGCGAATAAGGGCATTACGCACCATGCTTTGCCTGATGATTTCTATAATAGAACTGATGAGTAAAAATTGCGCCCATGTACCCAAAGAAGATTCGGTGAGTACTCTGGTAAGAATAACCGTACTGGCAATACCGAACACCAATGTACTGGCCTTAATGAGGGCGCTGTACAATCCTGCTTTGAGTGTAGAGCTGGCGGTATGTGTATTGCTTGCCATGAATTATTGTGTCACCAATGTTGGAGCAGGTTTCTTTTCAAAGGACCATTGAAAAATCCATTGCCAGTTTTTCTTTTGTGCAATGCTGGCCACCAACATGGGTATGAGCATGCCCAAAGCAATGCATATGAACAATAACACTGGCACGTAAGTATAGCCGATGAATTTACTGAAAACGGTGCGCACCAGCGATGCTACCAGCACATGCATTACATAAATCTGCAGGCTATACCTGCCAATGGCTGCGAAAATTTTGCCGACAGCTGTACCATTGAGTTGCATACTTAGCATGAGCATAAACAGGCCGCCAATCTCTGCAATGAAGAAATACAATGCCGGTTGGTAATACTCAATATGGTTGGCGCTACCATGACTATTATTAATCATCAAAAATTGATAATTAGCATATAGAAATAACGGCAGCAACAGCAATAATACCCAAGTCTTCTTTACCCATACTTCTACTGCAGGCCTAAAAATGTATTGAGCAATCCAGCTACCCAAGGCCATAAAAATGTAGTAGTGTAAAATATCATACACAAATCCGGTTTCGATATGATACACCGTAATGGCACCAGAAGCAGCGTACAAAATAATACCCAACAATACATGTTGCCATGCTTGTAATTTGAACCAATGCGACAGCAACGCAAACAGCATTGATACATTGAACAAAGCATACAAATACCAAAACTGATCGATACGACGGGGCCTGACAATCAAATCGAAATAACTAATCCAATTACGGTCTGCATTGGTGTATTTCGACATGATGAATTGCAATGTGATTTGCAAACAACCCCAGAGCAAAAAAGGATAGAGTATGGTACCTGTCTTATTCAACGCAAACCAACCAAAGCCTCTTTTAGCTAAGCTGGAGGCTACAAAAATACCCGAGATCATAAAAAACAAAGGCATGCGAAAACTGAAGAACATAATGTTGGCATCTTCAAGCATGGGAAATGATTCGGTACCAAGATTTGCTCTCGACAGTCCCTCAAACACATGCCGGTATACCACCAGAATAATGGCAACACCTTTTGCAACATCTATCCACCCGTAGCGGTTCGTTTTTTGTTGAAGCGACTGCATGCGGCTTACATTTCTAACACGTCCATTTCCACTTTATTCAATACAGCGCCCAGGTAGTTTTTGCCATACTGCTGCACTCGCTGCATACTTTCAATAGCAGCAATATTCAACACATTGTTTGCTGCATGAATCGTTGCCACAGCTTCAGAGCTGGCAAGTACTTCCAGTCCGTCTACATGATATTTCAACGCAGCCACTTCAATCAATACGCAATCAAAATCTGGGTTTGATTTAGCAACTTCCAAAATCTGAGCAATGGTATCAGCAAGGCCGACGGGTGTTGCGGCGGAAGCTGCTATACCTAGTATGGATATACCTGGTACAGCAGAGTCTGTTATATGTTTTTTCAATGTAGCAGTAGAAACTGTAGTACCCAGTAATGGAGACAATCCATCAGTACCACTCAATTGTTCTGTAAGTGATGCAGAAACATAGTTGCCGTCAATCACCAATACTTTCTTACCTGCCTGCGCCATGCTTTTTGCAAGGGCAACGATTGCAACGGTTTTACCCTCCCCTCTTTCATAACTGGCCATTACAAGCGAATGCACTTTTTGCGATTGCAATTCAATACGCAACTGTTGTATGCCGTTAATGAACAATACTTTTTCAGTAGCTTTTTTCTCATTCACCGGCTCATCGAGCAATGCCATTAAGGATTGCTTTTTTAAGGGTATCAAACTCAAATTTACCAGTGGCTTAAAACCAGCCACTTTTGCAAATTGAGATGGCGATTTGATCGAGTTATCAAAAAATGCGGACAATAGAATAATGAAGCTGATTAGGAAGAACGTTACGATACCAGCCAAACCTGTTGTCAAAATGGTACGAGAAGATTCAGGTTTCAACGCAGGCTGCCCCATCAGTGTCTGACGGAAGTTCAATCCTCCATCCTGCTTGTACCCTTGTACTGCCTCAAAGCGTTGTTTGAGATCGGCAAATTCTTTCGATGCAATATCAGCCTTGGCCTGTTCACGGGATACATCCACATCTTTACCTGCTAATGAAGAAGCCTGAGCCTGATACTTGCGTATCATGCTTTCATATTCTGCAATATTTCCTTTTGCGGATGCAATGTCTGCCTCAAGTTCATATTTGCGTTGCTGAAGTGTTTTACGCAAATCTTCATCCGGTCTTTCCACGTTATTACTTCTGCCTTTTTCAATCAGGTCTTGTTGCAGTTTTTTAATCCGTTGCAACAATGCCTGGTCATTGCCGCCTTTCGCATTGTTCTCTGCCTCGAGTGTACTTATTTGCTTACGAATTGCAACAATTTCGCTGTTGTTTCCACCACCACTCACCGGCGGCGGCATTCTTTGCAGCTGTCCTGTTACCGATTGCAACTGCGCCATATTCCGGTTGTAGTTTCCTTTCTCATCAGCCAGTTTGGTTTCATAATCTTGCACTATACTCAATGCCGCCGAAACCGCTGCAGAAATATCTGCGGTACCCAAGCCAACTTTTGTAGATTGTAGTTTACTGAAAGTACTGTCGAACTCCTTAGCCTTTTGTTGCAGCTGCCGGTTGATTGATTCCATAGATTCGTTGGAGCGTACATTGGACAACGAATTGTAAAATCGCATAAATTCAGGACCAATGGCATTTACCACTGTAGCAGATAAAATCGGATTTTCTGACCGGTAAATGATATCAATATAATCGGTACGGGCCAATCGGTTGATGCTCAGTGTGCTCACGAAGCTTTCATAATCGTACCCATATATTTCGAGCATTTCAATCAGCTTATTTTCATCTGCATTGGCAGTTGAAAGCAAGCGAACGGAGTCAATTTTATTTTTCAGAATCTGAACGGCCTTTTCTTTGGCTATACCAAGGGCACCTACTTCTGCCTTCTCTTTTTCCGTCAAAACTTTAAATGGTTTGTCGGCAGTAAGGTCATGTTGCAGAATACGGTAAGTCATCATCCCAATTACATTGGGCGATTTAAAGGTTTCCAACACGTTGTTGAATTTTACGTCTATTTCAAAAACGTTGAAGTCTTCCTGCAAAGCTTTCGATTGCATGGTAAGACCAGTAGAATATTGAGCACTAGAGAGATAGCTTTTCTTTTTTAAGAAGGCGTAAGAAAAACCAATTGCGGCTGCAAGTATGGTGAGTAAGAGTACCAGCCACTTTCTTTTAGCAAGTGCCTGATAAAAAAAGATCAAATCCATGGTGGTTGGAATTTGGGTATCGGTGGTTAAGTAGAGGTATATACAGGCGGCTAAGCCACCCTTCACAGTGCATGCAATGTACCATAAATTATGGTCAATGATGCAACACCAGATACAATAATTAATTGTAAAACACGGAGTTTAGCGTACGTTGATGACTATAAAACCTACAAAAAATCCATATACACCGCCATACAAGATGATGATGAATATGGATTGTAAAAAAGCAGGCAGCCTCCTAAAAAGGAGACCACCTGCCGTCACGCTTACCCTTATTCTATCTTCAATAACTTAATTGACTTGGTCACTTTGCCATCAACAATTACCCGTGCCATGTACATGCCTGGCTTGAGGCCCAAGCCTGAAACATTCATATTTACGGTATTGCCGGCAGCCATATTTGCTTTGCGGTCAGCTATTACCATGCCGTTGGCATTGAGGAGCTGAATCTGATAGCCCTTCGCTTTTTCCAAACCAGACAGCTTGAAAGTAATTTCATTGCGGAACGGATTCGGATAAGCAGCTACGGTTGTATTTGTAGCAACTTCAGGAGCATTCACATTCACCTTGCGGGCCTCAGTAGCGGTTTCCACTTTACCAGGTTTCTGCTGGGCCACAGGCGGCACCATCATTACTGGCTTAGCAGGTGCTGCGGGTGCAGCTGCTGCAGAGTAACCCTGAATGATTAATCCACTCAGGAAGCCAAACTGTGCCAGGCTGTTTGTAGAAACCTCGAGATAAATTTCTCCATCGTTGGTAGGAGTAATTTCATCGATATACTCAGCACGTGAAGTGTTCTTAGAAGCATTGAGGAACCTGACACGACCATTTACGGTGTAGCTTGTAGTGAGGTTATAGTTCCAGTCGGCACTGGCGAAGAAGCCAAGGCGATACTTGAGTGACTGGTTCAAACCATCAATACGGATGAGTACTTTCTGGCCATTATCAATCCAGTAGCTACTAATCAATACTGGGTCTGGGAAAATGCCGCTGTTATTACCCGTATTCATACCAGCCCAGAATTCACCGTTGAAACTTGACACCAGATTTACGGCTACACCAGAAATGTTACCCAAATCATTGTTGAGGTTTTCATAGCGATCACCTACTTGTGGTATCACCCTTGTATTGTTCCAAGGAGCCGGAGCAGGATACTGGTTGGTAAGGTGCAGGTAAACAATATTGCTTGGTGTAATTACTGAAGCAGCATTGCTAAACTCTGTACCACCACCACTTACGGTAGCCCTAACTACATAGAAGTAACGAGTACTTGCAGATGCAGTGTTGTCGGTATACTTGGTGGTGTTAGCAGGCAATGTAGCAATAAGTGCATAAGAACCGCCAGCTGTTGCTCTCCAAAGTTCATACCCTGTTTCGTTATTAGCTCTGTCTGACCAATGGAGCGATACAGAAGTACGGGTTTCCGGAGTTGCCTTCAACGCTACAGGAGCCAATGTACCAACAGTTCCATCGTAAGATTCAATCACCAGACCATTCAGATAGCTGTATAAAGCTGTGCTGTTTTTGGTAATGGTCACAAATATTTCACCGTTTGCATCAGGTACTAAACCATTCAGGCGGGTGGTAGTATCGTTGTTGTAACGAGCCTGCATTTGAACTGATTGTGTACCACTTGTGATGGTTGCAGATGCATCGAAACCAGCATTTACACTACCCAAGAAGGCGATATTGTACAACTTGCCAGGGGTAAGACCAGAGAACTTCACCTGCTTGCTATTGGTACTGCTTTCGTAAATAGCACTGCGGATTACTTCATCTCCAAAGGCACCGGAGTTTTCGGTAGTGATATGACCCAGATCTGTTGTGCCAGTCCATTGTTGAACCAGAGAGAAATCGACTGTAGTCAAAGCGCCATTTTCATCACGCATGTTCTGGATGTTTTTGTTACCCATTGGATAACCCAACAAATTGTTCCATGGTGTTGCTGCAGGCATATTATCACTTCCAAAGTTGAGGAAGATGGCTGTTGTATTCTTATCAGATACACTGATTGAAACTGTTCTTGTTACACTTGCACCTTTATCATCAGCTACAGTTATAACGATGCCGTTATAAACACCGATATTGTCTACTGTTGGTGTAGCAGCAATGTGGTAAGAACCACCGCCGTTGTTTACCAATGTAGCAAACGCTGGCAGGTTGCTGGCCGTTACTGTCAATACATCTTCAGCATCATCAACGGCTGTAAATGGCAAGGTAGCAAGAGCATCAGTTTTTACATACAAGGTACCACCGCCGGTAATGACAGGCAGTTTATTACCAGTTGTTACTGATACAGTTGGCGTGTATGCAGAACTACCGTTACTACCTACAGAACGAATCTGATAATAATACGTAGTGCTGCTGCTAACTGTCAAATCATCGTACGAAGTGGTATTCAAATTGGCCGCACCAGGATTGAGCAATACAAAGTTTGCATTCGGCTCCAATGAACGGTAAATCTCATACCCTGTTTCGTTGTAAGCTACATCTCTCCAAGTAAGCTTTACACCACCTGCAGGCAACAATGCTGCTGCAAAACCCTTAGGCATTGCTGGTGCAGAACCGTCATCAAATGCTGATTCAATTTCAAGAGCATTGATGTATCCAGCCGGTGTACCAGCAGCTTTGCCCATGCTAAAGGTTACAATACCTGAAGCATCTGGCTGCACATTATCAATAGAAACTTTGTTCTGGTTATTGTTCTGTACATATTGGCTCACCGTTTGGCTACCAATAGTAAATGTAGTGGTACCATTATCAGGAGTACCAGTCCACTTACTACCTGCATAGAAACTGAACTTGTATTTCTTGGCTGGGTTCAAACCAGTTGTACGAACATTTATGGTATTTGGTGCACCAAAAATGCCGAAGTAATAGTAATCTCTGATTACTGCATCGGGATACAGCCCACTGTTATTGCCAGTTACCGGTCCTTGATCGAAGGTATTCCAGGCAGTAGTTTGGAAAGAAAGACCAACTGTTGTAGAAGCACCGGTAGTGTTTTTAAGCGCATTGGTATTTAAACCAATCACATTGTTCCATGGACTTGGTGCTACAGAAGCTTTTTGAATACTTACCAAAATGCGTTCGTTTGGAACAACCTCAGTTACTGTAAAAGATACGGGTTTTGTATCGATAGCACCGTTTGCATCGGCAACCTGTACAGTGAAGTTGTAGGTGTCACCATCAGCGTAGCCGGGTGCAACATTCAACTGAGCCGTACCATTACCATTATCTGTAAGAGTTACAAATGAAGGCAAACCTGTAGCTGAAATGATGAGACCAGTTTGACCATCAAGGTCAGTTGCTGAAATGTTGAAACTACCAACTGAACCTTCCGCTACAGAACTTACTACTACAGGGTTCAATGTAGGCGGATTGTTTGCATCTACCAAAAGGGTAAAACTTCCGGTACTTACTCCGCCATAGTTATCAGTAACTGCGTACTCAATAGTATAAGTACCCATATCACCAATTTGTGGTGATAATGAAATGCCTGCACTACCGTTGCCATTATCTGTAATAGTTGCAAATGATGGAAGGTTTACGCCTGTTATGGTTAAGGCATCACTGTTCGGGTCTGTTGCGCTGATACTAATATTTCTTATCGTACCAAACTTCATGGTAGTATTGGCAATTGCTGTAATTACTGGTACATCATTTCCAGTTTTCGCAGAATCCTCATTACTATCACCTGCATTTCCACCTACGCCGGTTGCAACAACCTTATAGTAGTAAATAGCATTCGAAAACAGAGACGCATCGTTAAACGTAATGGTACTTCCTGTACCTGCAGCACCTGCTACAGCAGCAATTTTGCGGTAAGTAGTATTGTTAGACAATGAACGATAAACGTCATAGCCAGTTTCATTGGTGCCATTATCAGTCCAGGTTACATCTACAGTATTACTTCCTGTAGCAGTAGCCAGCAAGTTGGTAGCAGCAGCAGGTACGGCAGGAAGAATCTGTGTAATTACATCTGAAGACTGATAGCCGTCATTCATAAGCTGTGCAATTTCTGCGGCACTCAGGTTCGCATCAATTACCCGGAGGTCATCCATGCGGCCGCGATAGTAAGCAGAAGCATTTGCACGGAAAGCATTTCCGCTATTGTGATAACCAAGACGAGAGTTATTGGTAGTAGCAGCCACTGAGCTAAACGATAGATTAGTATTTTCAGCGGCAAGTACACCATTAACGTACATACGCAGTGTGTTACCTGCATATACCATAGCTACGTGAGACCAAGCATTGGCAGCAGTGAAGCTTGTAGAAACGGACACAGAAGTATTCGCATTAACCACAGCAGCTTGCAACTGATTAGCATTGATACGCATAGCTACACCGTTATCCGAACCACCAAAATCAAACAGCAAACGGGTACCTGTAAGCAATTCCGGACGAATCCAGAGGCTTACTGTTCTTGCATTGAAAGCTGACTTCAAGAAGTTATTAGGTCCGCTAACTTCTACCAAATCATTTGTTCCATCAAACAATATTGAATGCGTACCCTCCTGGGCAGTTGTGTTGTAAGCAGCACCATTTGTAAGTGTAATCGTATTCGCCCCCCCAGTAGCATCGGCATTGTTATTGTTCATTCTCCAACGTGCTTCTGCATAGCTAAATGCAAATGCAGATTCGCCATACTGACCAATAGCTCTTACTTTATAGAAGTAACGGGTATTGGCTGACAAACCAATAGAGTCGGTGAAAGTGGTAGTATTAGCTCCAATGGTACCAACAGTAATAAACTGGCCAGTTTTAGAAGTGCTTCTAACCACTTCGAAACCAGTTTCATTATTACTCATATCCATCCAGTTTACCTGAACTCTATTGTGAGCCAAAGCATTTGCTCTTACACTTGCAGGGGCAATCGGAGCAACGCCAGCAAAAGGAACAGATTCATCGAATGCAGTACTTGGAATTTGCTGCCTTGCAATACCAGCAGCTGTACTTTGCCACCATACCTGCATTGATTGTCCACCACTACCCTGGAAGTAACTTATTGCAATGGGATGTAACCCTGCTGTAAGAGTGATAGTACCTGTGCGACACTGGTTGCCGTGGGCACCATCGTTATTAACTAATGCCGTGGCTGTATGGCTATATGTGCCAATATAGAGTTTGCTACCATCATCGGAGCAAGTTTCAAAAGTGTAACTACCAGCAACTGGCACTTTAATGGTACCCTCCCAAAGGAAGGCATAGTTGTTTGTCTGATTTCTCAGGGTAATATCTACGTTAGCTGACCTGCCAGTTTGCACTGGTGTAAGTGTTGCAAAATTGGGAAGTACAGTCCAGGTGCCATTGTACAATTTGTATGATAAACCTGATGCTGCGGCCTGACCCGTAATTTGGCTACTCAAAGGAGACAGGTTGCCAGCTGCATCTCGTGCCCGAACCTGGAAGTTGTAGGTCTGGAAACCATTCAGATTGGGTACTGTAAAGTAGTTTGAGCTGGTTGTGTAAGATTTCAGTCCGTCAACAAAGATGTCGTACTTGTCTACACCTACATCATCAGTAGATTCATTCCACTGAAGTGAGATAGAGTTTTGATTTGATGTAGTGATTACTAAGTTCTGAGGTGCATTGGGTGCACTGTCGTCCACCTGTGTTTTGCCTGTAGCTTCTGCACTATTTGCAGATGCACCATTTGCATTTACAGCACGAACGATATAATAGTAGTTGGTATTTGGATTCAAGCCCTGATCGAGGAAAGAAACCTGATCAGCAGCAGTTTTGCCAATCAGTGTGTATGGTCCCCCGGCAGTTGTACTTCTGTACACTTCAAATCCGGTTTCATTATTTACCGGTGTTGGATTATCGCTCCAATCTACCTGCATGGTTGTTTTAGAAGCTCCAAGTGCTAATAGGCCGCCTGCAGCATCAGGCAATCCGGAAACACCGTTTGCATTTACTACAGTATAATCTGCTGAATACTCTGAAGAACAACCGTACAATTCTGTTACCCTCAACCTGTAAGTTCCTGCAGGAGCTTCAAATACTTTTGCAGTTGATACAATAGCATTATCAGACACCCTACGCCATTCGTAACCAGTATAATCTCCGGCTACAGAAAGTGGTACAGTTGTTTTACCATCAGATGCAGGCAGCACATTGCTAAACATGCCTTGAATTTGAATTGGCGGGGTAAGTGTAGTTGGCTTAATACGCACGACTACAGGAGTAGGCGACCATGCAGACCAGTTGCCAGTTGCAGTGCGCCTAAACCTTGCACGATAAGTGCCATAAGTGGTTACTACCAATTTATTGGTAGTAGCACCAGGTATTACCACACCATCTTTCTCCCATTCATAAGCAGCAAATCCTGCTGTCAATCCAAGTGTAGTATTAACAGGATCTCCGGGGCAAAATTCGCTTCTTCCAAAATATACAATAGGGTTTGCTTTGTGAATGTTATTCATGAAAGGAACCCAGGCAGACTCTGCCCATGCGGTATTCCAACACCCGTGACCTTGGGTTGGATAACGGGTATGCACAATACTACCTCCCCTGTTTTTAAAAGAGTCAACCAATGCCACAGCCGTACCAGGTGCAGGGTTATTATCCTTATCACCTGTATACAATCGAATAGGAATTTCGAGGTACTTAGGGATACCAGGAATATAACCTAACGATGCACCACTAATAGGCTGAGCACCAGCAAATACTTTAGGGTACTCTTCAATAAACTTCCAGGCACCCTGGCCTCCAATAGAAAGTCCATGAACCATTACGCGGTCCACATCCACTTTCACATACTTAGCCATTGAATCAACAATCTTGGCCAAGGTGGCAAAATGCGAAGAACCCCAGCCAGAGTTGTTAGCTCCAAACTGTGGGTAAATCAAAAAGCCATCGTAAGTGCCATTATTTACACGGTCTCTAAAAGTCTGACCACCATGGAGCAGCTGATATTCGTTATCAAATGCAGAACCACGTTCGCCCAAGCCATGCAAAAAAACTGTTGCAGGATAAACCTTACCATCAGATACATTGTGCTGATAGGTTTTGGGGAACATAACCCGGAACTGAACACCCTGGAAGATGTAGCTCTTAAACTGAGATGCATCCCAGTTTACACGAGGAGTACGAACCCATTTTGTAATTCTACTCAACGTGGGATTGGGAGGTGGACTTGCGGCATTGTAATTTACAATAGGGTCATTGGGATCAAATACACCAGCCTGACCAAATGTAACCGTGCAAGAAGCAAGGATTGTGAGGAAGAGGATTAAGCGTTTCACTTGAGAAAGGTTTTAATGAAAAAGAGTAAGAAGGTGACTAAGGAACTATTTGAATAAGGAGAAAAAACACATTACACATTTGCATCTTGAAACATCGCTGAAGGGGTTTTGGCCATGATGCGTAAGTCGTAGAAAAAACCGAAATTTCTGGAATATTCAATATCAAGATCTACACGTTCATTCACAGACATATTTGCTTTTCCACGCTTGCTGATCTGCCATAAACCTGTAATACCAGCAGGGGCCAAAAATCTTTCAGCCCATTCATTGCAAGTAAGCGTAGCGGCTTCATAGAGCGGCAAGGGACGATTACCAACCAAAGACATATCTCCCTTCAATACGTTCAATAATTGAGGCAGTTCATCTAAACTGGTTTTACGCAAAAAACAACCCAATCGGGTAACTCTGGGGTCGTTGTCAATTTTAAAAAATTTGGGGCCTTCACAATTGTCTGCATCACCAGCATACTGATTGAGCTTTGCATACTCATCCAGTTTCTGATCTGCGTCTACCACCATGGTTCTGAACTTGTAAAAATTGAACACATCAAATCCACGACCAGCCCTTTTCGAAATGTAAAAAATCGGGCCCCGTGATTCGCAAAAAATGCATAATGCAATCAAAAGCATTAAGGGCATAAGAACCAACAGGGCAACAGAAGAAACAACAATATCTAAAGCTCTTTTAAGCACCAAATCAACATCAAGCTTGTTTTGCGATTTGTGCAATTCTGCAACAGGCGCAGCAGGAACACGCAAGCCAGCTTTCATCTCCTTCATGCTGCGCAAAATTTCTGCACCAGCCATTAAAGTTTGCGCATTTTCATTTTGACTAATGACATCATCAAACAAACGGCACTTTACCATCTCGTACAGTTCATCCTTGGTAAACACACCTTCGCCTACGTAGTGATAAACGAAGGGAATTTTGCGCAGTTCCTTTGTTGCTTCCAGAAAAGCATAAAACTGGCGGAGCTCTGCAAAACGTATCCGGCCCTCATACACGATGATCTTCGGGAGTTTTACACCGGCATGTACCATCTCCAAAAGCATGTTTTTCGATTCTGAAAGAGAGTGCATCACTTTCGATTCCGGAACTATACTCCAATCATCAGAATGAAGTAAGTAACCAGGTAAGCTAATGATGAGTGCATCTAACCCACGAACTGTTTCAGAAACATGAAATGACCGATTGCCAATTGCTTTGAATTGTACCACTGGTGATACCAGCAAATTGGAATGAATGTTGTGTGTAATCATACGTTTAGGGTTTGTTGGAGAAAGAAGAGGGTATTGATGAGTCGTTTGCACACTGAGCTTTTTTTTACTGAAGCGCAGTGCAGGTGTGTTAAGTCTTAGAGATGTTTATGTCAAGGATTCATTTGTTTTTAACTAGCCAGCAAATTCACAATGCAACCACGCAACTTTACCGGATCAAATGGTTTTTCCATGTACATGCTGATGGTTTCTTTCGGCACAAATGATTCGATATTACCAGCATCTTTTGTAAGTACTACTATCGGAATATGCTTAAATACAATACTGTTTTTGATGTACTGCATAAATTGATAGTCTTTAGAGTTTGTCGCCTCAGAAGGATCTATGATGATGACATCGGGTTTACCAACTTCTGAAATTTGATACAATGCGGTAGCACTGTCTGGTACGGTTACTACATCATAATCTTTCTTAAAAAGATTGTACAACAAAAGCCGGATTGGCTTCGAATTGTCGATGAAGAGAATTTTTTTCATGATAGGTAGGGTAAGGGTTTTTCTTAAGCGGAGAGTTTAGTTCGGGCAGATCGTTCCCAAACAGCTGACTGATTATTCTGCAAAAACTTTTTCAATCCGAAATAAACAGCCACGTTCATAAACAAGAAATAGTAGGGTACGTTTAGTATTCTATAACTGATATTCAATCGATTGAAAATCCCACCGGCAATGGCTAAAGAATAAAAAGCCACTTGAGCAATTAATAACAATTGGATAGGTAATGATGGGCTTAATAAAACAAGTAACAAATTACTCAGCAATATAACCGGCAACAAAAAAGGACACAATGCCCAACGCAAAACCCTGTGAGAAACATATTGAAAACTGAGCATTCCAAAACGCAATGGATTCATAAGTGAAGCAAAAATTTGCATGGCTTGAAAACCGCCAGCTGCTATTCTGATTTTTCGCTTCTCTTCTTCCTTTACATTTTGCGAAGGCAATTCCTCTCCGTAAGCAGTAGGTTCGTACTTTACCAAATACCCACGTTCACATACGCCCAACGAAATATAGAAATCATCCAAAATAATGTTGTTGCCTACAGCCTCGTAAAGGCTTTTCCGCACTGAAAAAAGCTCACCAGCAGCACCCACTACAGTGTGCAAATCAGAGTCGAGCTTTTTCAAGAATGATTCATACTTCCAATACAAACCTTCTTCAGCCACAGCACCAACACCAATGGCGGAAACAATACGTTTTTCGCCACTCACACCGCCCACTTTAGGATTGGAGTAATGTTTGGCAATGTTCGCAACTGCATCTTTGTTGAGCATCGTATTCGCATCACTAAAAATCAAAATTTCATTTGATGCATGGGCTACAGCACGATTCAATGCAGCTGTTTTACCCATTCTTGCTGGCTGATGCATGAGCTTGACCCGAGGTTCGAAACCCGAAACAATTGCAGGTGTAGCGTCATCAGAACCATCAGTAATTACTATGATTTCTAATTGTTCAGCTGGATATTGTTGCGATAGCGAATTTTCGATTTTGGCCTGAATGCAATCAGCCTCGTTGTAAGCTGCAATAATCAATGAAACGCTTGGCTGGAAAGGCTTTTCAGATAACTTATTGGCCTCAGTTTTGCCAAAAAATTGCTTTGCCCTTACGAGTAGGTATGTAATAACACCGTAACCGAAGTAGGTGTATATCACAATAGCCAGGCTAGACCAAAGAAGTATGTGAAGAAGTGTGTTCATGCGTTTAAGGGTTGCTTGCGTGGGCCACACCAGGGAAACTATTACCAGTCAGCTCATCAGCAGTAGAAGTGACAACAATAGTCACATCCACTTACGGATGGATGGCAACGTTGGAAACCAGCATTGTGATGTCATGAGTTAAGGGTAGACAACACAATAATTTAACTTGAGTTTTAACTACAAGTAATACTGGATAAAAAGGTAATAGAAAACCGGGTTTGGGAGAATTTTGTTGTTTAAGGGTGTTGGTTTAGGTTTTTTCTTTCGTTTAGGGGGTTTGTGATAAACATAGAAGTTTAACCACAGTTCGAAAGTACATGCAATTTGATAAAAAGCAAATTTTTTTTTGGGTTTCTCTACCAAAGTGGCAAATGAGTATACGAACCAGTCGAAATTCATTTTACGTAGCCTTTCATTCCATATTGATAACTAGGATTTTATATAAAAACTGAATGCATCATTTATTTTTTCTACTATTTTAGCGTGCCGACTTTGTTTTACCCTTAAACCCCTTTTTACAAGTCCGTACAGGACAACCTTTGCATTTTTCTATCATAATGCATCAAAATAATTGTTCAACCTTTAATTATTGTTAGCTTCGATTTCATACCCAATAGCCGGAAACGCTTATTCATTTATCCTATCTGCTTATGACCCACCAACCTCTCCCCTTCATTTCTATAGTCACACTCAATTATAATCAAACACCTATTACCATTGATTTTCTAAAATCAACAGAGTTACTGAAGTTTAGAAACTTTGAAACGTTGGTGTGTGACATGGGCTCCAACATTGACCCAACGGATGAAATTAATGCCTTGAATATTCCCAATACCCGGGTGCTGCGTAGCGAAGAAAACCTAGGCTTTACCGGCGGCAACAATTGGGGCATGCGCCAGGCAAAAGGTGATTATGTGTTTATAGTAAATAATGATACCGAAGTAACGCCCGATTTGCTCGATGAACTGTTGGCACCATTTCATAGTGACCCAACTATTGGCGTCACCTCTCCCAAAATCCGTTTTTACCATCACCCCAATGTGATTCAATATGCCGGGTTTAATGAAATCGATGTCTTTACCGGCAGAGCCTCGGCTGTAGGCAGTAAAGAAGAAGACAAGGGGCAACACGATACATCCGGCTACACTCATGGAGCCCACGGCTGCGCCATGTTGGTAAAAAGAGAAGTGATTGACAAAGTGGGCATGTTTCCAGAGAAGTTCTTTATCTATTACGAAGAATGGGACTGGAGTAGCCGCATAAAAAAAGCCGGATACAAAATTTATTATCAAGCGACGGCACTTATTTACCACAAAGAATCCATCACCATGGGTAAGCAAAGTGCTATCAAGGTTTATTATCATACCCGAAACAGAATATTGTATATGCGCCGTAACTCCAACGCATGGCAATTCCTTTGCTTCTCTTTGTTTTTCGCATTTCTCACCTTTCCAAAAACAGTGCTGCGCTTTATAACCAACGGGCAAAAAGAGCACCTGAAATCTTTCTGGAAAGGCATTGCCTGGAACTTCACAACATCAAAATATTCCCCCACCTAAATCAAACAATCACAATTATGATTACTTCATTAATTACCGGCGGTGCTGGTTTTATTGGATCACACGTTGCAAAGCATTGCATGGATATGGGCCACAAAGTAGTGGTACTCGACGACCTTAGCGGTGGCTTCGAAGACCATATACCCGAAGGTGCTATTTTCGAAAAAGGCAGTGTTGCTGACGCTGCGTTGGTTCAACAGCTTTTCAGCAAATACCAATTCACCTATGTTTACCATTTGGCTGCTTATGCAGCAGAAGGTCTCTCCCATTTTATCCGCAATTTCAACTATACCAATAACCTGATTGGAAGTGTAAACCTGATTAACGAATCGGTAAAGCATAAAGTAAAGTGCTTTGTATTTACGTCGAGCATTGCGGTGTATGGCAAAGGCCAACTGCCCATGACCGAGGAAATGACACCGATACCTGAAGATCCTTACGGCGTATCGAAGTATGCAGTAGAACTCGATTTGAAAGCTGCCCATGAAATGTTTGGCCTGAACTATGTGGTTTTCCGTCCGCACAATGTATATGGCGAAAACCAAAATATTGGCGATAAATACCGGAACGTAATTGGCATTTTCATGAACCAGATTATGCAGGGAAAGCAGCTTACCATTTTTGGCGATGGTACGCAAACCCGTGCCTTCAGCTATATCGACGATGTTGCAATTCCCATTGCTAAATGTGTAGACGTTGAAGCTTCTTACAACGAAACTTTCAATATCGGCGCCGACAAACCTTACACCGTAAATGAACTGGCAGAAGTGGTTTGTGCGGAATTTGGTGTAACACCAAACATTAACTACCTGAGTGCCCGCAATGAAGTGTTGCATGCCTACAGCAGTCATGCTAAAGCACATAAAGTATTTGGCGCAGGCCTCAACCTGTCGTTGAAAGATGGCATTGCTAAAATGGCTTCATGGGCCCGCAGAGTGGGTGCCCGCCAAAGCCAGGAATTTGGCAATATCGAAATCACCGAAAAACTGCCCGACGGCTGGCAGGTGATTACCAAATAAACACTTTCTCAAAAGCATCAAACAACCGGAAAATGAAGACCGGTAGTTTGATGCTTTTGCAACTACACACATGAATCAACCAATCAACATACTGCAATGCATACGCCAGGGACAGGTAGGTGGTGGCGAAACCCACTTGCTCAGCCTGATGGAAAACATTGACAGAAACAAATACAACCCCGTTGTATTGTCGTTTACAGAAGGTCCCATGGTTGACGCACTCCGTAAAATGGGCATACACACCGAAGTCATTTACACCGAAAAGCCATTCGATGTAAGCATTTGGGGTAAAGTGGCGGCATTTGCCAAACCCTATAAGTTTGCCCTTATACATGCACACGGCACCCGAGCTGCTTCCAACCTATTATGGACGGCCAAGAGGCAACACATTCCATTAGTATATACAGTACATGGCTGGTCTTTTCACAAAGAACAATCGCCATTGGTGTTCAATCTTCGGGTGATGGGTGAACGCCTTATTACCAATTTGTCAAGCACCAATATTTCTGTATCCAAAAGCAATCAGGAAAGCGGTCAGCAAGAAATCAGCAGTTTTCAATCAGTTGTCATTAACAATGGTATTGATCAACTCAAATTCAATCCGGCCACAGTTACATCAACTGTTCGGCAAGAACTGAACATACCCGACAACGTAACGCTTATCGGATTTGTGGCACGTTTTACAGAACACAAGCAACCATTGTTGTTGCTCAGGGCTTTTGCAAAAGCCATAGCCCAAAATACTCAACTGCATTTGCTAATGGTGGGCGAAGGCGACCAGCGACAGGAAGGTGAAGCCTTGGCCAAACAATTGGGCATTGACACACATATAACGTTCTCCAATTTCAGATCAGATGTGCCACAGGTGCTGGCAGCCATTGATGTGTATGTACTGCCTTCTATTTGGGAAGGTTTGCCCATTGGTTTGCTCGAAGCCATGGCCATGGCCAAAGCTGTTATTGGCACCAATGTAGATGGCACCCGTGAAATCATCCGGCATACACAAAACGGTTTGTTGGTGCAAGGCGCCGACATTTCAACTTCCCTCGCAGAAAGCATTTGCCAACTGGCTGCACAACCGCAGCTTCGTGATGCATTAGGACAGCAAGCCCGTGCTGATATTATTCATGATTTTAGTGCCGCAGAAATGACCCGCCAAATTGAGCAGGTCTATCAATCACTTATTTCAAAAAACTGAAACATACCCACCCATGAAAAATAATGCGCAATATGAATTCTCCCGTTACGCAGATATAAAACGCCTTCATTTTATATTGGATGCTATTCGCAAAAACATTGGCGATAGCGGCACCGTGCTCGATGTAGGTTGTGGCAATGGCGTTATCAGTCGCTTTATTGGCAGCCACGGATATAATGTATTGGGCGTAGACGTAAGCGATAAAACCATTGCCAAAGCATCGGCTTTAAACAAACTGCCAAACGTACAGTTTATGGTAAAAAGTGCAGAAGCGCTGACTGCCGAGGGCAAAACATACGACGTGGTAATTTGCAGTGAAGTGCTGGAGCACCTGAGTGAACCGACAAAGTTGCTCGCTGTGCTACACGAAGCCATTAAAGACAATGGCATTTTGGTGGTAACCGTGCCCAATGGCATGGGCCCCAGAGAAGTGTTGGTTACAAAACCTGTCATCAACATGCAGAAAAAACAGAATGCTACCTGGCGGTTTACCAACCGGGTAAAGAAACTACTTGGCTATAGTGGCACTACCACACAATCCAGCGCCGACAACCTTGATCACATTCAGTTTTTCACCCAAAAAGATTTGGAAAAAATGGCTGCCGAAACTGGCTTTGCCATCACTGCTTTTGGCAACAGCAATTTTATTGATGATGTATTTCCATTTTCATTGGTGACCAAAAAATCGGGATTGCTGCAAAAAGTAGATGGCAAGCTGGCCGACTATCTGCCACATGCTTTGGCAGGTGGTTTTTTCACTGTCTGGAAAAAACAATCCGCAGCTTAAGACGACAACCTCCTCATGCATATTTTACAACAGGTACTTCTTTGGCTTCTTTACCTTGTGCAAGGGCTGCTGGCCTTTTATTTGGTCACACCATTGTTCATGCTGGCTGTGTATTGGGTAAGAAGAATCGTGCTGGGTAAAAACTACCGCCATCCTTTGCCCGTGTTGCACAATCGTGATTTTTCTTTTGGACTTATTATTACGGCACATCAGGACACCCGATTTATAGACCCGCTTGTAGATTCCATTCTCAAGCAAACGCATCCTCATTTCAAAGCGTATGTAGTAGCCGATGATTGTGATATCAGCAACCTGCACTTTACTGATGAAAGAGTACAAGTACTTCGCCCCGCTCCTGCCCTGCATGCAAAAATTAAATCCATTCAATACGCATTAGATCATTTTGATGACAGCCTCGATGCTGTGATTATTTTGGATGTAGACAGCTTGTTGCACCCCAATTTTCTGGCAGAACTGAACCGCTTTTTTCAGGCGGGCTATCTGGCTGTGCAGGCCAATTTTAAAGCCAAAAACACCAATACATCTTTTGCTAAAATGGATGCCATTGGCGACATATTCAACTTCTTCCTCGAACGCAAAATGCGTATGGACATTGGCTTTTCGGCCGCCATTTGGGGTTCGGGCGTAGCGGTACACATTCCTTTGTACAAAGAAGTAGAGTACAAACATTTTCTTGGCGGCTTTGATAAAAAACTACAAGCCCATTTGGTGCAACGGGTACCACAAATTGGTTTTGCAGAACACGCTATTATTTATGATGAAAAAATAACGGATGGCAAGGCCTTGGAAAAACAACGTACCCGCTGGATTCATGCACAGTTTAAGTACATGAAATATGGATGGGAAGTGTTGATGACCGGCATGAAGCGATTAAATGCAAACCTCATCTACTTTGCATTGATGCTGTTGCGACCTCCTTTGTTTATGGTGGTTGGTGCTGGCTTATTCCTGACTGCCATAGCCGCATTTGTCAGCTGGACGATGTTTTTTGTGTGGGCTTCAATCATGCTGGCATTTTTTGTGGGCATTGCCGGCATTGTAGCCACACATACCAGTAACAGTGCCATGCGTAGGCATGTTTGGATGCTTCCTGCCTTTGCTTTTCGTCAGCTGCTTTCGTTGTTGAAAATAAAGCGGGCTTCTAAAAGTTTTTTGAAAACAGAACACACCAATGTAGTGTACATAGAAGAAGTGCTTGCTGCAGAAAAGCAACAAGCACTTTAAATGTTATTCGCCACCAGAAACGGCGTATCGTTTCAGTGTTGTCAAACTCAACGACTCATCTTTTACCGACACTTCTTTGTATTCTCTGTATACTCCGTCCTGATCATAAAAGCCAAGGATGCAACTGTATTCAGATTTGCCGGGTTTTATCTCCACTCTCGGCTCTTTGCCCAGGTTGGGAATGCGAAGTGTATCCTCTCCTTTTACTTCCTGATACTGCATCGACAGCTTGTATTGAAAGCGATTGGGTGTTTCATACAACTGCACCCTGAAGTACCAATTGTTCAATTCGTTCGGAATCTTTTTCTCGAAACTGGCAACAGGCTTTGGATTGACGTTGTCTCTAACGAGTGACAGCGCCGTTTCGCTGGGTGCGTTGGTAGAATCAGCTATATCCGCTGATCCGGATTGACTATTGCCGCCGCATGCAGCACAAACAATAGCAAACACAAATGGGATGGTGAGTTTCTTCATGTCTCAAAAAAAATAAAAAAACATGAAGTGCATCAGAGATTAACAATTCAGCACACACTGCTCAGGATGTGCATCGGCAAATCGAAACAACATGGCTCTTATGTATTCATTATCGGAACAGATATGCCAGTTGAAAGCTGTACGATCAATGGGCACTATATGCTGCGGAATGGTAGCCCATCCTGTAAACAATCCTTTTTCGATGGAATACAACACCGTGGCGGGTTCGCCTTTTTCTGTTTCGCCCCACTCGTACATCACGCAGGTGGGCAACTGCTCTTGCAAAAAATCAATGGCTGCTTCCATCTTGCCGTTGTGTTGTTCGTAATGTTCTGCCGGCTCTTGTACTTGCCCGGTTACAAACAAGAGTTGCTCGTTGATATCAAATTGCTGCATGAGTTTTCGGCCCAACATATAGCCTTCTTCAGAACGGTGAAAACTAGCAATGGCAGGTAAATTCTTTTTGCGTTTTTCTACGGCCAACCGCATAAATCCACGCTGGTCATGCAGGGCATACAAGCCATAGAGTTGCACCGGTCTTTTTTGGCTGCGGTTGTACAATGGCCAAATTCTTTTGATCTCCAGTTCTTCCAGCACCAATGCATGCATTTCAGTAAGGCAGGCTTTGTATTCAATGTTGTGGATGAGCCGGATGAAATCCTGCTTGCGTTTGCTACCGCTGTTGTTGGCAAAATGGCTGCGTACCCGGTATTTCAAATTTTTAGCCTTGCCTACATACACCACTTTGCCCTGCTGGTCTTTGAAATAATATACGCCGGGACAAAATGGCAACTGATGCAATTGCTCTGCGGGCACATGCATGGGCAAATACGTATCGGGTGTTTTGCCTTTCAGAAAATGTTGCAAATGCTTTTGCTCTGGGTCGTTGGCCAGCAAATGTTCGAACAGTTCTACCGTGGCCATGGCATCACCACCGGCACGGTGTCGGTTGCTGATGTCGATACCTACACTCCGGCACAAATTGCCCAAACTATACGATGGCAAACCCGGTACCACTTTGCGGGCATAGCGAACGGTACACAGCTTTTTTGCCTGCCACTGATAGCCGTTCATTTGTAAATGATGGTGCAGAAAAGAAAAATCGAAATTGACATTGTGTGCCACAAACACCCGCCCTTGCAACAAACGAAAAATGCGGTCGGCTACTTCGGGAAATGTCGGTGCATCGGCCAGCATGTAATTGCTGATGCCGGTAAGTGCTGTAATGTAAGCCGGTATGTGTTGCTCTGGATTGATGAGGGTTTCAAACCGGCCTTCTACCTCGAGGCCGTTGTGCAATACGATGGCTACTTCGGTAATACCGCCACTACTGGCATTGCCTCCGGTGGTTTCAATATCTACTATGGCATACATGTGCCACGAAGATAATGCTAAAGGTTTTAGTTTGTGGCTTATGCGTAGGATGAATAAATGGGGACGCAGATAATGGGACGCGGATTGAAAGGATGTAATGGATTTACGCAGATGAAAAATAAACTTCGAGCCCTCTGTGTCCTCTGTGCGAAATTGTTGCCATAAAGCGATGCAGATGAAGGGAGTGACACAACTTGGACGCCACAGGGCTCAACTGCTCGTACCCAAAAAAACTAAGCTTGCTTTTGCAGCCAGTACACTTGTGAGCTGCAGGTGCCGGGGTGGCGATACGCATGCCACACGCTGCGCAATCCCGCCAAAAATGCGGCGGGCAAATTGCCTTTGCCCTGCTGGTATTGTTCGCTGAGCATGGCGATGTAAAAAGCATCAAGCCACATGGGCTGTATTTTTTTTACCACAAAACCATGCTGACGAGCCAGCACTTCAATACTGGCTGGGGTAAAATGATAGAGGTGACGCGGCACATCGTAAGCAGCCCAATGGCGGCCATATTGCTGTGCGTCTTTACTGAGGTAGTTGGGCACGGCAATCATGAGGGTTCCATCGGCTTTGAGGCAATGCTGAAAAGCATTGAGATAGCCATGCAAATCATGAATGTGTTCGAGCACATGCCACATGGTGATGGCATCAAACTGCTGCGCCGGCATGTGGTACAATGCTGCTGGATCTTGCGGCTGCAGCTGGTATAAGCGTTGAGCATTGGCCCTTGCGGTGGCATCGGGCTCCAGACCGGTAACCTGCCAACCCGCCTGCTGCATGGCATGCAAAAAAGCACCGGTACCGCAGCCCACATCCAGCAATTGGCCGGTGCGCCGCTGTGTCGCCCGTTGTACATCTTTCCGTTTTTTGGCCAGTGTGTAAGTACGGGCCAGCTTGTAGAGTTTGCTGATGAGGCCTTTGTCGGTATCGCTGTGCGAAATGTAACTGTCGGATTGGTAGTAAGGACCGATATGCGCAGCATCGGGTACGGACTGCGTAAACCGCACGGTACAATCGGCACATGCTGCAATGGAAAACTGCTCGCCACTCACGGTGTAATCCTTGCAGGACATAACATGGGCAATGCGGCTGCTGCCACACACCGGACAAGAAGTATACTCAACTACAGATACAGACATGGTGCGCAAATGTAGGATTTGAGAGCACAGAAAAAGGCAATGGCCACAGGCAAATAATGTGCGGAATTGTACAAGCCAATTTGTTGCTTACACAACAGCAGGTTTTTACATTTTATTTGTGTGTATTTGGTGTATTGCGGGCATCTGTTGCAACGACTAACGTAGTATTTTGCGTACGCAATATTTATGAACCATCCCACCTGGCGCCAGCGCCTGTCATACTTCTCCCTTTTTGTACCGGTACGGCTCTATCTGTTGCTGTTTGTATTGGCCACGGCCATAGCCTGGTGGTGGCTGCAACGCCAGTTACCTACCGATCCATCTTTTACCGGCTCCTTGTTGCAACTGCTCATTAAAGCAGCTTTTAGTGCCGTGTTAGTGCTCATTGCTTTTTGCCTCACCACTACACTGCTGCCGTTTTTGTGGCTGGCATGGCACATCAAAAAAAGGCGGGTGCAGGTAAACATTGCCCATGCCGAAGATGGCGACGATTATGGTGGCCGTAAAATCACGATTCAAATTCAACCCTTATGGCAGCCGCTGTTTGGTTTTTTGAGATACCGTTTGTTGTACGATGGCATCAAATTGTCGCCCAAATTTTCGCTGGTGAGCAATAGCCAGCAAAAGGGTTGGTTTACTTCGCAAAAAGCCGGTTGGTATTATTGGCCTTTGCCCGCCATTCGGGAGTATGATATTGAGCAAATGCTGGTGTACTTCGAAGACCTGTTTCAGTTTTTCAGTTTCAGTTTGCGGATACCGGTGAAGCAATCTTTTTACACCAAACCCCGCCAGCGGGAGCAGGAAACAGCCATGGTGTCGCCACAGCGAACCGAGCAGGAAAACGTGCGGATAGAAGAACTGAAACGCATAGAAGGCGAATACATCAACTACAAAAACTTTGAAGACAACGACGATGTACGGCGCATTGTGTGGAAGATTTACGCCAAAAACAAAGAGCTCGTGGTACGCATACCCGAGATACTCGACCCATACGCTTCGCACATTTACATGTACACCAGTTTTTTTGACAGCCTTGGTATGGATGATAACTACCTCGTCAATACACGTGGGTTAGATCATTTCAAAATCAGCTGCTGGAGCCTGTACAGCCAGTTGCAAAAAGCGGGGCGTTTGGTAAAACTCATTCCCGACCAACTGCTGCCCAACCGCAATTTTGCGAATGCGCAGCAAGCCACGGAGTACAATTTATCGGCCAGCAACTGGCACCACGAATACGACCTGTTGAGTGTGGTACCTTCCAAAGGCCATGCATTGATTTGTTTTTCAAGCCTGAGCAGCCCGCAACAGCTGGACCAACTGCTGCAACGCCAACAACAAAAAGCGACGCTGGTGTTTGTAGAGTTGAGCAAAGGCATGCCCAAGCGGCAAATAGGCAAATGGTTGCGCTGGATTTTTATTAAACCAGAAGGCAATTTTGAGAAACAAGGTTTTACAGAAATTGGGAAATACAGTACGCTGAAACAACTAAAAGACAATGAAGCACTGCTGCTGCAAATACTGCAAAAGCATGGTGCCGATGCATTGAGAATTGGATAAGGCATGATGCAACTGAAACAATACACGTTTAGAAAAGAAGCTGCCCTGTACCTGCTGCTTGGCCTGCCGACAATTGCGGTAGTGGGCTATGCCATTTTCGAAGCCAACCAATATTTTTCTTTTTTGCAAAATGGCTGGCGCATGCAAACACTCGAGTTTGCATTGGGCATGCTGGCGGCCTTCTCTTTGTTCCTCCGCAGGTTTCGTTTTTTACCCATCAGCTTGGTATTGCTGGCCATTGTAGCCGGCACCGGCTTGCTGGTAGAAACCCAACTCACCGGCGAAATGGACGCGTATTTCTGGAGTGTAAAATTTTATACTGCAGCATTGTTTTTTGGTACGGGCTGGATAGCAGGATACGGTTTTGCCAGGGCCCGTTTTTTCAGCGTTGTGTGGTCGGTTTTGCTGTTGGCTGCAATGGCTGTGGTAGTAGCAACCACTGCATCATTGCAAAGCAACATGGTGATAGCCTTGTATGCCCCTACTTTGGCATATAGCTTTTACATCATTTACATCAGTGAGTTGCTGCGCAACATCAACACCCGAGAGCCGGCACTGTTTTGGAAAGTGGCCCGCCGCATGTTGGGTTTTATGGCCTTAATGATATTGCTGATAGCCGGTTTGCTCTATTGGCTGAAGCCGCAATATGAAGGCGTAGAAAAAGAATGGAGCCAGCAACAACCCAAAGAAGGCAACAACAAAGGCAGTGGCATGACGCACAACGATGGCAGCGGCACCACCACCAACCAAGGCATGGGATTGTCGGCTTTCAACAACAAAGCCAATAAAGACTCAGTGGTGTTTGTAGCCAAACTCGACAACTTTTTTGTAGATGGCAAAACACCCAACCCGCTGTATTTCATCACCGATTACTACAGCAAGTTTGATATAGAAACGCAAACTTTTGAAGTAGATAGCCTGCGGCCTTTCAATGACTTGTTTAGTCCGGATGTAAGCCAGATTCCGCTGTTCTTTACCAAGCAAGACACCAGCGTTTTGTACTCCGCAAACAATGGCAGAATGCGCCGCACAGCTACTGTTGAAGTGTACAAAAAACAACTCAGTGCCAGATTGTTTACCGCTCCATCCACCGCCTATTTTGTGCAGCCGATTTCGGTACCCGATGAAAACAAAGATGTGTACCGCAGTGCCTATCGGGCCAAGATGATGGTGAGTGAACTGAACAGCGCCTACTTTGTGTACAACCCCGCCGGTGCTCAATGGCTGGAGCAGTTTCAGGAAGAACGCTTCCGCATACTGCGGGAAGCGCCAGACTACAGCCAAACGAATGCTGCATTTATGCAGTATTATACCAGCATGCCCTATGGCGAAGAATACGACAGCATAAGAGCTCTGGCAGCAAGCATTGTAACTGAAACCGGTGCCAACACAACCGTTGATAAAGCCATTGCTATCCGTGACTTCTTTATGCGCAAAGACGAAAACGGCCAGCCAACTTTTAAATACTCCGACAACCCCGGCGTACCCGGCATTCCGAGTGCCAACAAACTCACCTACTTTTTATTCGACAATAAGAAAGGTTACTGTGCTTATTATGCAGGTGCCACGTTGTTTCTCTTGCGTTCACTCGGCATACCCAGCCGCATTGCTACCGGCTTTATGACCATTGACCGAAGCAATAAAAATCCTGGCTGGTATTGGTTTTATGAAGACCAGGCGCATGCCTGGGTGCAGGTTTATTTTCCGGGTTATGGCTGGATAGATTTTGATACCACCGTGCCCGATGCCGAACAACAACAGGCACCACAACCCGACCAAACACCACCACTGGCTACGCAAACCGCTTGGCTGGTAGCCAACGGCACTGTAGTGAGCAAAGATACTGCAGCTAAAAAAGTAACCATGCAATTGGAGAAGATGTTGTACTGGGACCAGCCCTACGAACTAAACCCCACACAGCCCTGGCTGATGGATGTGAGTATGGCAAAAATTACCCACGACACCGGTGTAGTGAGCCTGAGTGCATTGGAAAAAGGCCAACAGATTGTTGCGGTTTCTTATGCCAACACGTTCAAAGAAATTGAACCAACAGAAGCGGATAACGCAACTACATTGCTGCAACGTTTTCCGACACCAGCACCGATTGATGAAATCAAAATCATGCTGACAGAAGAAGAAAAAGCAGCGCTGGATAAACAAGCTGTGCCAGATAAACCCACCGACTGGAATGCCGTTTGGCGCAACCTTGCCATTGGCACCGTTGCCGCGATTGTATTGTTGCTGGCATTTCCCTGGCTCATTTTCCGATACCTGCGTTTGAGAGCAGCCACAGCCGGCAAGCCAGCCACTCAACAATACTGGCGTTACCTCAGCATGATGTATTACCTGCATCAAATGGGAATTGAAAAAACAGGTTTGTCACCCGTGCAGTTTGCCCGCCAACAAGTAGATGCACAATTTGGCACACAGCTCGAAAGCTTCATGCAGGTATATCAAAAATTGAAATACAGCAAGCAAGCACTCAACAGCCGCGACCTGGAAATAGCAGCAGCTTGCTATCCTTCTACCCTTCACACAGTGAGCAAACAATTGCCATTCAAGCATCGTTTCTCACACATGCTCAACCTGCGCCGAAGCATCAGTTTCTTTAGTAAACCATCATTATACGCATCATAACCACCCGCCAATAAAACACAACACCATGGAGCAAACTCAGGCAACCGAAATGGCCATGCAGCACCTGCAACAATTGGTTGATAATATTGAAACTGTTATAAGAGGCAAACGCAACCAAATCAAATACATCTTGACTGCCTTGCTGGCGAAGGGCCATATTTTAATGGAAGACAATCCCGGCACGGGGAAAACCGTAATGGCCAAAACGCTGGCACAAAGCATCAGCGGTGCTATGGGTGGCGATAGCAGCGTGGGTTTTAAACGCATTCAGTTTACCCCCGACCTGCTGCCGATGGACCTTATCGGTTCGCACATTTACGACGAAGACAAAAAAGAGTTCGTCTTCAAAAAAGGACCATTGTTTACCAACGTACTGCTGGCCGATGAAATCAACCGGGCATCACCCAAAGTGCAATCGGCATTGCTGGAGTGTATGGCTGAAAATCAAATCACCATTGGCGACACCACTTACAAACTCAATAAGCTGTTCTTCACCATTGCTACTCAAAACCCGGTAGAAATGGAAGGCACTTATCCGTTGCCTGCTGCACAACTGGACCGCTTCTCTATCAAAATTATTTTTGGTTATGTAGATGAAACAACAGAGTTGGAAATCTACAATAACTACTTAGGCATTGCCAACAACCTGCAGCACATTCAGCAAGTGCTGAGCATGCAAGAAATTTTGAATTTGCAAGAGCAGGCAGAGCAGGTAACGATTCACGAAGAGTTGGTGAAAGCCGTACGCAATATTGTGTGGGAAACACGCCGTCATCCCGAGATTATTCTCGGTGCTTCTACCCGAAGCGGCATCAACTTTTTGAAATGCCTGAAAGCATACGCATTGGTCAACGGCCGCACATTTGTGACCGAAGATGACATCTTCGACCTCACGATTCCGGTGCTGGACCACCGCCTGATGTATCGCAACAAAGAAGCCAAAGCCAATGCGTTGCCCGGCATCTTGAAAACAGAAATGGATCGTTTACATAAACTGCGCATTACACAGTAACGTACTTATTATGAAGTTGCTCATTCGTTACATATTCACTTTACAACTGCTGATGCTTATACTGAACAGCCATGCACAAAATGCTGCTGCCCGGTATGAGATAGATGCGAAGCGAATGGGCGTATCGCCAACGGAAAAAGATGCGTTGCCCAGAGGCAAGGAGTTTGTGCGCCTCGACAGCACGTATTATGTAGGCTGGATGTTTCAGGGCATGTATCTGCACGACAGATCGGCAGATGTGAGTGGTTTGCAAAAAGCATTGCCCATTTTGCGCAAATCGTTTTACCTGATAGAAAAAGATTACGGCGGTTTGCTGGCTACCATTTACAACGACCCGTACACGTACACGGTCAATAATTTGCGCTATGCCGATTATTTGAACATTGCTGGTGCACTACGAGAAGTGTATGAAAACCTTGAAATGCCTGATAGTGCATGGTGGGTTATACAACGGGTACAAACGAAAGATTTTCGAAAAGACCATTACAGTTTATTGTACAGCCGCATGTCGTGGCTGGTGCATCGCAATCGTTTTTATACCAAAAAGCAGTTTGCATTTTTACGCAATAGCGTGGCTGAAAATGAACAACTGGCTTTGCAGTTATGCTACGACGGTTTAGGTTTTATTGACCGCAATAAACCTAACAATGACCTTTGGTTTGGCGACTATCAAAGCATACCAGACAAACTGAGTATTTACCACAACTTATCGTTGATACATTCCTATCTGAAGAACTACGATAGCAGTGCCTATTATTATGAGCAACTGGCTGCAAACGGAAGTGTAAGCTGGAATAACTACGGCAGTTTAAAAACAGAAATGGGTGAGTTTGCGGCTGCTACTGAAATGTACAACCGTGATAAATACAAATACGGCGGCATCAAGTATTTGATGGAGCCCTACTACTACCTGCCCACACTCCAGATATATGCAGGCAAAACCGTTGCCGCCATGGATATTGCCCGGGAAGCCATTCAATATTCCAATTCATCGCCGGGCTTTGGTTGGTACAATATTGCACTGGCAAGAAGTTATTTGTACAACGGGCAACTGGACAGCGCATGGCTCACCTTAGATAAAGCGGCACATTTTAAAGAGATTCACATTGGCACTACCCTTACACAACCTCAATATGAGTTTACCATTGGTGTATTGAAACTGATCTGGTTCGAAAAACAAATAGCAGCCACCAAGTTTCTCCACCCCAATTGGTGGTACCATCCCAAGTGGTTGTACGAAGTAGCATCGCTGCAGGCACAGCAATATGTGCATGAATATTTACTCGCCAATCAGTTGATTTTAAATCCTGAAAGAAGCCGCATTATTTACGATTTGTTTTGTGGTGAAAGCACGGTGAGTTACGATGAAGTTTTTTCACTCATGCACCGGTTTAGTCCAAGGTATTTCGGCAAGCTCATGCATGAGTATGCCAGCCTGGACCCACGGGAAAAAATCAAGCCTTACTTTAAACTATACGAAGGCCGGTTGCTATGGACGCAAAAAAAATACCAGCAAGCTGCAGATACATACAAAACACTCACCAGTGCTGTAGTAGACACTGCCCATGAAAAACTGTTTATGGCCAGGTTGTACGAGGGGCTGTGGGAACAGGCTGTTCGTGACAATGACGAAGCAAAAGCCATTCAGTTTCAACAGCTGCTGTTTGAGCATTATCCAACCCTTATTCCATTCAGTAACCTGCCATTTAGCATGCAGGTTCAATTCAGTGGTTTAGCAGATAAAGTAACCAACCAGGTGCAAGCAGATATCCGACAGTGTAATATTACTTCCAATGACAACAGCAGCATTCCAAAAGCCGTAGTGCAATTCAGCAAAAAAGGGAGCAAGTACTCGGCCAATATTGATGTGTACAATCAAAAGGGCATTATTCTCTTTAGCAGAAAGCTGTTGTTTTCAACGGCCGAAAATGTGGGGGCCCAAATTGCGTTTAGCTTCTTTGGTACAGAAATTCCGCTGGAGATAGATGCCCCGGCTACTCAGGAAGCAACTACCACGCCGTAAGCTTTCGACGTAAATGCCTTTCGCATTCGTTATTTTTGCGCCCCGCTGCCCGGCAGCTTACATTATATAGATATGGAACTGAGCAAAAACTTTGACCACCAACAAGCCGAAGCCAAGTGGTATCAGCACTGGCTGAACAAGCAATATTTTCACAGCACCCCCGACCATCGGGAGCCGTATACTATAGTTATTCCGCCGCCTAATGTGACCGGTGTGTTGCACATGGGCCACTGCCTCAACAATACTATTCAGGACATTCTCATTCGCCGGGCTCGCATGCAGGGCAAAAATGCCTGCTGGGTGCCGGGCACCGACCATGCCAGCATTGCTACCGAAGCCAAAGTGGTGGGCATGCTCCGCGAAAGAGGCATTGCCAAATCTTCGCTCAGCCGCGATGAGTTTTTGAAATACGCCTGGGAGTGGAAAGAGAAATATGGCGGTATCATTTTACAACAACTCAAAAAACTGGGTTGCAGTCTCGATTGGGACCGCACCAGTTTTACCATGGACCCCGACTATTATCAGTCGGTAATTAAAGTATTCATCGACCTGTACAACAAAGGACTGATTTACCGCGGCAAACGCATGGTAAACTGGGACCCTGTTGGTTTGACCGCCTTGAGTGATGAAGAAGTCATCTTCAAAGAAATTGACAGCAAGCTGTACTACGTTACCTATCCTTTTGCCGATGGTACACCCGGTGGCATTACGGTGGCTACCACCCGCCCCGAAACCATTTTGGGCGATGTGGCCATTTGTGTAAACCCAACTGACGAACGCTATACTGCATTTGTCGGCAAAGAAGTTATCGTGCCCATCATCAACCGCCGCATTCCCATTATTGCAGATGAATACGTGGATGCTGAGTTTGGTACCGGTGCATTAAAAATTACACCGGCACACGATAAGAACGACAACATGCTCGGCCTCAAACACCAGCTGAAAGCCATCGATACCCTCGATGCATCGGGCAAGTTTACCACCGCCGAATTGATGGAAGAAAATCCTTCGGCACAAGTGCAGGCCTACAACGGTATGGACCGTTTTGAGCTGCGCAAAAAAATTGCTCAAGACATAGCTGCACTGGGCCAATTGGTAAAAGAAGAAGATTACCGCGGACAGGTTGGCACCAGCGAACGTACCGGCGCCATTATTGAAAGCAAACTGAGTTTGCAGTGGTTCATCAACATGACTGCGTTCATGGAGAAGAACCCGCAGGTGCTGGAAGATGTGTTGAACGACACTATTCAATTTCACCCGGAGAAACTGAAGAATACCTACCGCCACTGGTTGAGCAACATCAAAGATTGGTGTATCAGCCGCCAGCTGTGGTGGGGCCAGCGCATACCGGCTTGGTACGATGCTGACGGCAATTTTGTAGTAGCCGCTACAGCAGAAGAAGCAGAATCTGCCTATCAATCACAATTCGGTCGTTCGTCGTCGGAAAGCGGTGGTCTTTCACAAGATGAAGACGTACTCGACACCTGGTTCAGCAGCTGGCTCTGGCCCATGGAAGTGTTTAAGGGCATCAGCAATCCCGGCAACGCCGATGCGAAATATTACTACCCTTCTACCACGCTGGTAACGGGTCAGGATATCATTTTCTTTTGGGTAGCCCGTATGATTATGGCCGGCTACGAATACGAAGGAAAACGTCCTTTTAAAGATGTGTACTTCACCGGCATGGTGCGGGATAAGCAGGGCCGCAAAATGAGCAAGCAGTTGGGCAATAGCCCCGACCTGCTGGGCCTTATTGATAAATATGGCGCCGATGCTGTTCGCTTTGGCATCCTCATTGCATCGCCTGCCGGCAACGATTTGCTGTTTGATGAAAGCTCACTGGAACAGGGCCGCAATTTCAACAACAAGTTGTGGAATGCCATGAAGCTGGTGAAAATGTGGGAAGGCCGCCAGGCAGACAATGCCGCACAATTGGCCGACAGCCAGTTTGCGGTGGATTGGTTTGGTGCCCGCTTGCAACAGGTGAGGCAAGAGCTCGACGGCCTCATGAGCCAGTTCCGCCTGAGCGAAGCTTTGAAAACCGTGTACTCCTTGATTTGGGATGATTTCTGCAGCTGGTACCTCGAGTGGGTGAAGCCCGGTTTTGAGCAACCCATTAGTGCTGAAGTGTACAACAAAACCGTACAATATTTTGATGAGCTGTTGGAATTGTTGCATCCCTTCATGCCTTTCATTACCGAAGAATTGTACCACAACCTTGCACAACGCACCGACGATTTGTGCACTCATTTGTGGTCGCCTGCAGGTACCCCCAATGCTGCACTATTGCAGCAGGGCGAACTGCTGAAGCAAGTGATTTCTACCCTGCGAGAAGCAAGGGTGAAAAACAACATCAAACCCAAAGATCCCATCAAGCTGCACATTCAAACGGCAGTACAATCGAACTACGAAAGCATTGCTTCGGTATTGAAAAAGCAGGTGAATGCCACCGATCTTTTTTATACACAAGAAGCCGTGGCCAACACTGTGGTGGTTGCCATCGAAAGCGAAAAGTTTTTCATTGAATCGGAAAGGGAAATTGATACCGCTGCGCTGAAAGCAGAACTGCTCAAAGACCTGGCTTACCAGCAAGGCTTTTTGGATACGGTAATGAAGAAACTGGGCAACGAACGTTTTGTAGCCAATGCCAAACCCGAAGTGGTGGCCATTGAGCAAAAAAAGAAAGCCGATGCCGAAGCCCGTATCAAAACAATAGAAGAAAGTTTGGCAGCGTTAGGCTAAGCAAATACGAATCGCATGAAGCATTTCACGTTATGGATGTTCCTGATAGCTGTGCTGGGTGCTACCGGTTTGGCACAAACCAAGCCGGCAGCAAAACCCAAGCCCGCAACTGCAACGACTAAGCTCACTGCTGCCGATACCGCTATGCCCAAAATGCAGGTACGGTTTGGTCCTTACAAAAAAGGGATGCCTGTGCTCATCAGCGATTGGAAGCTGGCGTTAAATGCTCCCTTAGTAGTAACGGACACAGCCACGGGCACCGACATGCAGGTGGTGAGTTTCCGGTTTGGCTGGCGCAAAAAAGAAGCCTCCGATGATATCAAAACCGGCAAGCGAAAAATCATTGCCAACTTTCAGGCAGTAGATGTGTACGATAGCCCACGCATACCCGAAGCATGGCAGGCCGAAATGAAAGAGTACGTGCAAACGAAAGAAGAGCTGCTCTTTGAAGCCATTATTGTACAGCATCCCAAAACGAAAAAATTATACCAGGCACCTCCCCTGTTTTTGAAGTTGTTGTAAGCCATGCACATCCGACCTGCTACCACTGCCGACATTGCCAGCATCCAGCATTTGGCAGCCCTTGTATGGCCCACTGCCTACGCCGATATTTTATCGCCACGGCAAATGCAATACATGCTCCACATGATGTATAGTGAGGAAGTATTGCGGCGCCAAATGACGGAAGAAGGGCATCAGTTTTTGATAGCAGAAGAAGACGGAAAAGCCATTGGCTTTGCGGGTTTTGGCCCGGTGGAGGGCAGCGAATGGAAACTGCACAAATTGTATGTGCTTCCTTTTTTGCAACAAAAAGGTGCGGGTAAAACACTGATTACAGAGGTAGAAAATTTGGCAAAATCGCAAGGCGCCAAATCCCTCATTTTAAACGTGAATCGTAATAACAATGCGGTTGGTTTTTACCAACACCTCGGTTACCAGATTTACGACCAGGGCGACTACCCCATTGGTGCGGGGTTTTATATGAATGATTACAAAATGAGGAAAGCAATTAGCTGATGTGCTAATGATATAAGCAGGCTTCTATGTATGGCCTCAGCCTTAACCTTAACCTTAACCTTGACCTTAACTTTCCCCTTTCTTCCTCTCGACCTTAGCCTTTCTCTTCTGTCTTCTTTGGTTTCTCATTCATACTCATCATACCAATGATCAAATTGAGAATGGAAGCCAGCAGCATGATGTAAATGCCGGGTTGTTTTTCGGGCAGGTAGCCATCGTATGAGCTGGTAAACAGCAGAAATGTGCGGATGGCAAATGCCATGGCCAACCCCGAAGCAACCAGATTGAGGCGGTACAACCAAATTTTCCGGAGAGCATGTGCAGCCAGGCCAATCAATGCCATGGAAATGAGAAAATAGGCTGGCTTGCCGTAATAGTTTTTCTCTGTGAAAAAGCCCGTGAAGAATTTTTCAATATCCGGATACCAGGTCCAGTGCATAAAGCAGGAACCAATAATGGCCAGCGATGCTGCCAATCCGAGCCAGTTTCTCCAGGTACGTTGCATAATGTTTTGTCGTTTTTAGGCGGTTTGCCAAACAAGCAACACGCAGATATAAAAAATGATTACCCGGAGGTAATCATTTTCATTTTTAAAGCTTGAGGTACCGAGCGGATTCAAACCGCTGTACGAGCTTTTGCAGAGCTCTGCCTAGTCTCTCGGCCACGGTACCTTATTGTCAATTTCCCCACAGGTATCCCTGTTTTGGGATTGCGAAATTAGGGGAAACAAACTTTATGAAAAATTGAAAATTCAAAGTGCCGTTGTTTGCGGATATTGCAGTCGCAAAAATGGTGCACACACGGTATTCTTTTTTACCCAACGGGCACTTACTTTTTACCCCTTTGATTACTTAAAATGCCCAGTGGGTTTACACATGAAACGTATTGCTGAAAGTGAACTGATTATCAACAGCCGTGGCGCTTTGTACCATATCGATTTACGGCCCGAAGAACTGGCCGGCACCGTGATTACCGTGGGCGACCCCGACCGAGTGGCTGTGGTAAGCCGCTATTTCGATACCATTGAAGTAAGTCGTCAGCACCGCGAATTTGTATCTGCCACCGGTACTTATAAAGGCAAACGCATCACCGTTATCAGCAGCGGCATTGGTACCGACAATATTGATATTGTATTGAACGAACTGGATGCGCTGGTGAACATTGACCTGAATACACGAGAAGAAAAACCAGAAAAGACTTCCCTCAACATCATTCGGTTGGGCACTTGTGGTTCGTTGCAAGCCGACATTCCCGTGGATAGCTGGGTGGCAGGTACACATGGCCTCGGCATCGACAACCTGTTGCATTATTACGCTTTTGAACAAACCGAAGAAGAAGTGGGCCTGCTGCAGCAATTTGTAACGCAAACGCAGTTTGGCAGCCAGTTTTCGCAGCCCTACCTCGCAGCCTGCAGTGTGCAGCTGCTCAAGCATTTTGTAGAAGGCTATCATCAAGGCATCACCGTTACCTGTCCGGGTTTTTACGGACCGCAGGGCCGGGTGTTGCGCCTTGGACTGCGCAATCCGGGATTGATTGAAGCCTTTACCCATTTCAGCAGCGGTGCCCATCGCATTGCCAATTTTGAAATGGAAACCAGCGCCATTTATAGCCTCGGCCGTTTGCTGGGCCACCACTGCCTCAGCCTCAATGCCGTGGTAGCCAACCGGGTAAGCAAAACTTTCTCGTCAGATGGCGGCAAAGCCGTCACCAACCTGATTGAAAATGCGCTGGATAAAATAGCCGCCATCGACTGACCGATGTCAGGCTTTGCCCGGCAAACATTTCATCCTTTTGTGGTTCAGATTGACTGAGCCATTTGAAAAACTGAACGACAAGCTTTTCATGAACATTCATTTTTACAAGTACCACGGCACCGGCAACGATTTTGTGCTGGTTGATAACCGTGACGAAAAAATACAACTGACGACCGAGCAGGTAGCCTTTTTGTGCCGCAGGCATTTTGGCATTGGCGCCGATGGATTGATGGAACTACGCAATGCGCCTGGCTACGATTTCCGCATGGTGTACTACAATGCCGACGGCAAGGAAGGCAGCATGTGTGGCAATGGCGGCCGCTGCCTGGTGAAGTTTGCTCACCACATGGGCATTCACAAAAGTGAATTCAAATTCATAGCCATTGATGGCGAACACTACGCTTCTATTGAACTGAACGGTTGGGTACGCTTGAAAATGAAAAATGTGAGCAGCCTCGAACGCAATGGCAACTATGACCTACTCGATACCGGCTCTCCGCATTTTGTAAAAAGTGTAGACCGAATCACCGAACTGGATGTGGTAAGCGAAGGCCGCAGCATCCGCTACAGCGACCGCTTTAAAGCCGACGGTGTAAACGTAAATTTTGTAGAACCTCTGAGCAGTACCAAGCTCTATGTACGCACCTACGAACGGGGCGTGGAAGACGAAACCAACAGTTGCGGCACCGGCGTTACGGCAGCGGCTATCGCCAATGCCCACAACGACCGCGGCTTCAACCATGTAGACATTCGCACCAAGGGCGGCAAGCTCTATGTAGAATTTGACCGCAAAGACGATGATGTGTTTGAAGACGTATGGCTGGCAGGCCCTGCCGAAAAAGTGTTTGATGGTTTTATTGAGCTGAAATAGGCAAAAGTTCGGGGGCCGCAGATTCACAGATTATCCGGATAATAATTGCCATCCCCATCTGTGAATTCGTGGCTTATCAAAAAATTTCTTTACAGTGAATCCCTGCGTAAGCGGGGATTTTTTTTGGCCATTTGCCAAACACTTTAACAGCTTGTGTGTACTGGATAGCAACACAATCATCGTCCGATACAGCATGTTTTTTCAAATGACGCATTTTCACTCCCGCTCCATCGTTAGCCGCCGTTGGTTTTTCCTGTTTGTAATGTTGTGTAGCAGCCTGTTGGCCGTGGCTCAAAAACAAACCGTACTGGTAAGTGGTACGGTGAAAGGTAGCAATGGCAAACCACTGGAAGCCGCCACGGTGTCGGTGTACACACTTGTAAAAAATGAAACCAAGACTGATACCTTTTTTGCCGTAGGTATCAGTAATAAATTGGGTGAGTTTACGGTAAAAGCCGTGGCTTCCGAAGCCATGCAAATAGAAATCAGCCTCATTGGTTTTACCACGGTGCTCGAACCCATTGTGTGGCTCACGGGCAGCGGCCAGCTAAAAGCCGGCAGCTACACCCTTACCGAAGCCAGCAACCAATTGGGCAATGTGGTGGTAACCGCCAAAAAGCCGTTCATGCAGCTGGGCGTAGACCGCCGCATTTTTAATGCCGAAGCCAGCATTGTGAGCAAAGGCGGAACCGCTGTGGATTTGATGCGTACCATACCCGGCCTGAATGTGGATGTGAATGGCAACGTGCAACTGCGCAACAGCTCACCACAAATTTTTGTAGATGGCCGCCCCACTATTCTCACACTGGAGCAAATACCCAGCGACGATATTGAAAAAGTGGAAGTCATCACCAACCCATCAGCCAAGTACGATGCTGGCAGCACTGGTGGCATCATTAATGTGGTATTGAAAAAGAGCCGGCGCAATGGCATGAACGGCACAGCTTCTATTGGTGGCGGTGTTCCCAAAGTGTTCAACAGCAATGTGAGCATCAACTACCGCCAGGGCAAGCTCAACTTTTTTGCCAGCGGCAGTTACAACCGTAGCGGTGGTACTGCCATCAGCAAGGCCGACCGTACGAACAAGCAAAACGGACAAGCCAGCTCCTACTTCAACCAGCGTACCGAAAGTGACCGCAGCCGCAGGTTTACCTCCGGCCGCTTCGGGCTCGATTATTTCATGGATGATATGAACTCTATCAGTGTGAGCCAGGGTTTTGTAGATGGTCGTTTTGGTTTTGAAGAAATACAAGACCAAAACTACTACGATGCCAACCGGCAATTGACACAAACAGGCATCCGTTATAACAATGATTACTTTGGTTTTAAACGCCAAAACACACAGGTGAACTACCGCCGCACTTTTGCCAAAGAAGGAAAAGAATGGACGGCCGATTTCACCTACAACGGCGGTACCAATGGCGGCGCCAACGACATCAGCAACCAACTTTATTTTGCCGATGGCAATGCCAATGGCGCAGCAGTGCTGGTACGCAACGAAGGTGTGGGCAATGGCCGGCAGTACACGTTTCAAACAGACTATGTCAATCCCATCAGCGAAAACAGCAAACTGGAACTGGGAGCCCGCAGCTATCACAACATCAGCAACGATAAACTGGATGTATTTAGCGTAGCCAACAGTGGCAATACCAAACTGCCGCTGAGCAACAATTATGGTTTTAAAGAAATGATTAATGCCGTATATGGCAACTACAGCAATGCCTTGGGCAAACGCTGGAAATACCAGGCTGGTCTGCGTTTTGAATATTCAAAGTTTGATGGCGAACTGAAAGACAGTGCCCAAAAATTTGGCTATACCTATCCCAACAAAAGCAGCGGTATCTGGAATGCTTTCTTCCCCAGTTTGTACCTCACGTACCAACTGAAAGAAGGTCACGATTTGCAAATCAATTTCAGCCGCCGCATTCGCCGGCCCAATTTCTGGCAAATCAATCCGTACACCGATATCAGCGATCCGCAAAACATT
The DNA here is from genome assembly GCA_020161435.1 of Bacteroidota bacterium. Taxonomy (GTDB): domain Bacteria; phylum Bacteroidota; class Bacteroidia; order Chitinophagales; family Chitinophagaceae; genus Phnomibacter. Next base: position 356,902 of record JAIUNV010000002.1, read on the forward strand.
CGCAAAGGCAACCCGGCATTGCGTCCAGAGTTTACCAACAGCTTTGAAGTAAACTACAACCGGGTGTATGAGAAAGGCAACTTTTTAATTTCGGCTTATTATAGAAACAACACAGAAGACATCACACAATACACCGACACCATTAGTGCTGATTTATTGTCGCAATTGGGCAGCGCAGGCATCACGCCAACTGCATTGGTGTCAACTTTTATCAATGCCGACCGCACCAACCGCAGCGGCCTCGAACTCACCTGGCAGCACAAGTTTACACCGGCCTTCGACATTTCGCCGAACCTCAATTTTCAGTACCGCGATGTAAAGGCAATTGTGAACAACCTGAACCTGAGCAATTATGGTTTTAACTGGAATGCCCGCCTGACCATGAACTATAAAATTGTGAAGCCGGAAAGTAAACTGCTCAACAATATTTCCTTTCAACTGATGGGCGAATATGAGAGCCCACGGGTGATACCCCAAGGCCGCATGAAAGCGCAGCAATCCATGGACTTTGCTATTCGCAAAGATTTCCTGAAGAATAACGCAGGCACATTGACGTTCAATGTGCAGGATGTATTCAACAGTCGCATTATGGGTACCATTACCGATACCGACCGTTTTTACCAAGACTCTTTTCGTCGTTGGAATGTGCGGACTATCCGCCTGACATTTAGCTATCGCTTTGGCAACAAAGACCTGCAGATTTTCAAACGCAAAGAAGGTGGCGATGGTGAAGGCAGGGAAGGATAGATTTGATGGGACGCGGATTTGCAGGATTAATAAGGATTTTCACGGATTATTTTTAGGTAGTTGTAAAGAATATAACGTGACTTACATAAAAAAAGATAGTCCCGTAAATTGCGAGGCTATCTTTTTTTAGTGCTCATGCAAAAATCATTGGTAGCGTCAATATTCAATGTTCATTTACTGCTTTACAACCCTCGCCTGCCAATGCTGTACACCATTGGTAATGGTTACAAAATAAGTACCGGCTGCAAGGCTTCGCACATCCAGTACAGGTTGGGCTGATGAGGTGGCGAAAACGAATTTTCCGCCAGCATCGTACACGGAAAACACCAACTTCTGATTACTGGCCGGAATAGCAAACCGCACCTGATGGCTGGCCGGATTGGGCATGGCTTGCAGGTTTGTGTTCGCTTGTGTATTTGCCAGTATCACCACATTGCTATACACAAATGCGCCATCCTCATCCAATTGCTTCAACCGGTAGTAACGTACACCAGCCTGTGCACTTTCATCAATAAACTGATATTGTCTTTTTTGCACACTATTACCTGCTGCAGGCACTTTACCAACCCGCTGATAATGGATAGCATCGGCACTTCTTTCAATGTCAAAATACCGGCTGTTGGTTTCGGTAAGTGTATGCCAGGTGAGCAATGCCTGTTTGTTTTGCCAGCTGGCTTGCAGTGTCATGCCAGTTACGGGCAATGCATTGTTCACCGTAAAAGTATCCATGGCATACATGCTCCAGCGTTGCTGCTCATCCTTCACCCGAACAAACAAAAAATGTTGTCCGTTTGAAAGCACTGCTGGAACAGCAACAGCAAAATTGCCGACAATGGTTGGTGTAGGTGCAGGCACTGGTAAATTAGCCGCCAAGCCAATTCCGGGGTCGGTATCAATAAAATATTCGGCAGCCACAATATTGCCCGTAGCCAAGGCCGATGGCGTAATGTAAAACAGCCGCTGTGAGTACGCACCCCATACACCGTCGGCATTTTTAAAACGCAAAGCCAGCGTATGAAAGCCTTCCGACAAACCTGCCACAGGAACATCGATTAACGTAGCCACTGTAGTACCAGGCGTAATGGTTACAGCTACAGGTGTAGCAATGCTTACTCCGGGGTCAGCATCTATCAGGTATTCACCTGCAACAATATTGGCTGCCGTGTTTGCATTGGTAGCCACATAAAACATCCGCTGTGAATACAACGCCCATTTTCCCGTGGCATCTTTAAACCGGATAGCCAGCGTATGAAACCCTTCACTCAAACCATTGAGTGAAATATTTAATAACGTGCTTACAGTGCTGCCGTTGCTTATAGCAAAGCTTTGTCCATTGCCCGAGCCTGGATCATTATCAATAAAATATTCTGCGGCTGCAAGATTGCTCACGGATGAACTACCTGTAGCTAACACGTACACCAACCGCTGTGTGTATTGTCCCCAGTGGCCGGCATTGGTTTTAAACCGCATGCTCAAACTGTGAAAGCCTTCTGGCAATGCTCCGATGGGCACACTTACTTGCTGATTGATTTGTGCAGCAGCAGTTACACTCACCGGCACGGCATTGCCCACTCCCGGATCTTGATCGAAAAAAAACTCACCGCCGACAATGGTTTGGGCTTGAGCAGTGCCTGTCCATAACAACAGCAGACACATGCTAATCCATTTATATTTCATCCTCAAAAATTGATGTGTGAAAAATGGATTAGTTGCTCACTTTGGCTTCTACCTGCACATTGAGTGTACCATTGGGTGCTACTGTAGGATTGAGAATATTCATTTTTGTAACCCTCGGTAATCGGCTGTTGCGGCTGTTGGCCCAGTTGGCTGTACCTGTAGCATCAAACAACAGGCCCATGTCTTTGCCATCGCTACCGCTGGCATTGGCAGGACCCGCTGCTATGGTAAAATCTAACACCGGATTATCGACCCCGTTATTAATATTGGTTTGATCGGCCATTTGCGGGTCGAGGTTGCTGACATTGCCGCCACCATCAACGTTGTTGTTTACCGCCCAGGGCGTATTGTTGGGGGTATTAAAAGTGAGGTTGTTGTTGAATACACTGTTGCTGGCTCCTGCTGCGTTTGATTTCAGAAATACATTATTCGTTACAAGAAAATTAGAACAGGTTACAAAAACAGTCAATGATGAATTGGATGTGTAAAACAGATTGTGATCAACCAACATGTTGGCTGTATTTTCAAAAAATCCGAAACAGCGACCATTGAGAGCATTGCGGAAAACATTGTTGCGCCAGATAAAATTGCTGAAGGTGCTACCCGACTGATTACCGTTGTCGACTCCAGAACCATTGAAGTAGTTGCCTTCGAATAAGTAGTTGCCATAGCCACCGCCAGCAGACCCAATTCGTAAAGTGCTTTTAAATTCACAGCGTTGAATCAGCAGGTTATTAACGGGCTGCGAACCTGAAAATCCATCGGACACATTAAGTTGTCCTGTCAGCACCAATCCATTTAGTTCTGTGCCACTAGAAGAGCCATCGGCGGCTGTATTGCGGATGGTAATGCCGGCAATTTTTGCGGTTGCTGTCAACTCTTTATCGGGGGCAAAACCCGGCCCTATAATTGCCAGCTTTTTATCGGCCCAGGTAACACCTGTGTAAATAGTAGGCGAACCATGTACAAAAAGCGTATCGCCGGAAGCGGCTGCATCTATTGCCGTTTGCAGATTACTGAATTGGGCTACTGTGGCAGGATCGTTGCTTACTGTATGCACCGTGGCCAGCGCAGTGGCGGCCATTCCAAAAAAAGAAAGTGAGAGGAGAATTGCTTTCATGAGGGAAGGAATATTTAGATGGCTAAAGTACCCTCACCCCTACTCCCCAACAATACGCCATTGGGGGTATAAAAGCATTCGATATTTCAGTTCAACTTATTCTTGATGAGATGCTTCCTACGTTAGCATGACTTCACAGGTAAGCTATAAACTTTGGAACTTGTAAACCTGTGAACTTCCCAACCTACCAACTCTCGCCTACACCAACCGGTGCGTTTGCTTAATAACCCCCATCACAAATACGCTTTGAATATTGCCCATGTTGTCTATTTCGCCCAACTTGTTTACATGGAAGTCGTAGTAGCTGTTCATATTTTCTGCCACAATCTTGAGCATGAAGTCGAACTCGCCGCTGATATTGTAGCACTCCACCACTTCGGGCATTTGTAAAATGGATTGAATGAATTTGCTACCAGCTTCTTTACTGTGTTGCTTTAAGCTTACATAGCAAATAACGGTCAGGCCTTTACGCACTTTTTCTGCATCCAGCAGGGTTACGTATTGGCGGATAACGCCGCTTTCTTCCATGCGTTTGATGCGTTCGTGCACGGGGGTGGTACTCAGGTGTATTTTCTCCGAAATTTCCTTTACAGTAATGCGGGCATTGTCTTGCAGCAACTGCAAAATGGCCAGGTCTTTGGCATCGAGCACTACGCTGTTAGTGGAATTTTCTGTTTTGTGGTTGATTGGCATATAAAACAGGTCAATTGTCCTGTAAATATCCGTTTCTAAACGCATATTGCCTTTATTATTCTACATCGTTGGAATATTATTCTACCAAATGTACTTTTGCAACACTAATTTAAAAACTATGTCAAGTTTAGCTTCTACTATTGACTTCAGCCTTCCGTACAAGGTGAAAGATATTAGCCTCGCAGAGTGGGGCCGCAAAGAAATCCGTTTGGCTGAGGCCGAAATGCCCGGTCTGATGGCCATCCGCGAAGAGTATGGCGCCAGCCAGCCGCTCAAAGGTGCCCGCATTGCCGGTTGCCTGCACATGACCATCCAAACTGCTGTACTCATCGAAACCCTGGTAGCCCTGGGTGCCGAAGTAAAGTGGAGCAGCTGTAACATCTTCTCTACACAAGATCAGGCTGCTGCGGCAATTGCTGCTGCCGGCGTGGGTGTATTTGCCTGGAAAGGTCAAACCATTGAAGAAGCCGATTGGTGTATTGAGCAAACCCTGTTTTTTGGTGGTGCCGATCGTCCGTTGAACATGATTCTGGATGATGGTGGCGACCTCACCAACATGGTGTTCGACAAATACCCTGAGCTCGTTGCCAACATCAAAGGCCTGAGCGAAGAAACCACAACAGGTGTACACCGCCTGTACGAACGTATGGCCAAAGGCACTTTGCCTATTCCTGCCATCAACGTAAACGACAGCGTAACCAAGAGCAAGTTCGACAACAAATACGGTTGCCAGGAAAGTCTGGTAGATGCTATCCGTCGTGCCACTGACGTAATGATGGCGGGTAAAGTAGCCGTTGTAGGCGGCTATGGCGACGTAGGTAAAGGTTCTGCCCTGTCGCTGCGTGGTGCCGGTGCCCGTGTTATCGTTACCGAAATCGACCCCATTTGCGCCCTGCAGGCTGCCATGGACGGTTTTGAAGTGAAGAAGATGAAGGATGCTGTAAAAGAAGCCGACATTGTAGTAACTGCTTCTGGCTGCCGCGACCTCATTACCGGCGAACATTTCAAAGCCATGAAGGACAAGACCATTGTGTGTAACATTGGCCACTTCGATATTGAAATTGATGTAGCCTGGTTGAATACCAACTACGGTCATACCAAAGACACCATCAAGCCACAGGTAGACCTGTACAATGTGGATGGTAAAGACATCATTTTGCTGGCAGAAGGCCGCCTGGTAAACCTGGGTTGCGCTACCGGTCACCCATCGTTTGTTATGAGCAACAGCTTTAGCAACCAAACACTGGCGCAAATTGAACTGTGGACCAACCACGCCAACTACGAAAACAAAGTGTATGTGCTGCCCAAGCACCTCGACGAGAAAGTAGCCCGCCTGCACCTGGCCAAAGTGGGTGCTGAGCTGGACGAATTGACCGACGCTCAAGCCGAATACCTCGGTATCAGCAAGGTTGGTCCTTTCAAATCAGACATGTACCGTTACTAAGCTAATTATCAGCTACAATCAAAGCCCGTTACTTTTTTGGTAACGGGCTTTTTGCTTTTAGACTGGTGCAAGAAGAGGTTAAGACAACGCATTACTTCGGTAGGCTATTTGAAGTAGAAATGCATACTTTTAAGTGGTCATCACTACCGTTCCTTATGAAAAAGTCTTCCATTATCGTTTTGGTAAACCTGCTGCTTGGCTTAATTGCCCAAGGTCAATTTAAGTATGGTTTAAAAGCAGGCCTGAATGTGGCGAATCAAACGAAGAACATGTCCATTCCTCAAGTGCCGAACACCATTCAAAATACCAAACCAATGCCGGGTTATCAATTGGGCGGTTTCGTAAAAGCAACGCTTTCAAAACACTTATCGCTTTCTGCCGAACCTGCATTTTCTGTTGTTGGCGCAGGTATGACTTTGCTAGACGACAATTTGAAAAGCTATAATGTTCGTGAAAAAATCGGGTATATAGAATTGCCATTAATTCTTCAATACAAATTGCAGCAACTCTATTTCGGAGCAGGTCCGAGTGTTGGTGTCAAAGTCTTTTCCAAATTATCAGGTTTTGAAAACCGCAGTTTTGATATTACCCATTACAAGGCTTTCGATGCAGCGGGTAATGTGGTGGTTGGTTATGCCTTATCAAAAAAAGTTGACCTGAATGCCCGGTACAGCCATGGTTTTACAAACTTGATCAAAGACCCGGGTAATGCAACCACCAAAAACAGGTTTTTCAATCTTTCGGTTTTCTTTTATCTGCAATAACCATTTCTATTTTCTTGATGCCGTTGCACCTATTTCACTGGCAACTCCTAAAGAATTTTGAAGTAAGTTCATAGTCCTCCAAACTACCCATAATCATTCGGCAGTTACTCACTTACCTTTAGGTAATAAAGCAATTGTATGCACATTCGCCCCGGTCAGTTTTTGCTGAGTACGCCCTTGCTCGATGATACTTTTTTTGAGCAAACTATATTGGTCATTACAGAAGTGAATGACGATGGATGCATTGGTTTCATCATCAACCAGCTGCATGGCCGTATGCTCAACGAGTTGGCTGAATTTCGGCAGGGCCCGGCACAACCCTTGTACAATGGTGGCCCTGTACAAAGCGACATGCTGTATTGCCTTCACTCCCGCCCCGATGTCGTGGCCAACAGTTTTACCATTTGTGAAGGTCTGGCTACGGGTGGCGATTTTGCAACCGTTGTTTCTTTACTAAAGGCGGGCAAACTCAGTAGCCACGAAGTAAAATGTTTGATTGGCTATTGTGGCTGGGATGCTGGCGAACTGGAAGCCGAAATTGCCGAAGGCAGTTGGCTATTAATTGAGGCCCCTGTTGCCAAAACATTTGCCAACGACGTACAAACTATATGGCAGCTATGGCAGTCCCAATATCGCTAAAACCCTTGTGTGCATTAAGTTTCCATTAATTACTCACTGTAATGATTTGCGGGGTATTTGGTGCAAAAAGGCGGGGTATATTCACCGCACCTTAATTTAAATACCCTCCTATGAGAAAACCTTTACTTTTTGTGATGGCACTTAGCTTGCTGTCTTCTTTGAGCTTTGCACAATCTATTTCCTTGCTGGCCGGCAGTACGTACACGCAAAATTTTGATGCGTTATCCAACACTGCTGGTTCTACTACAAACAATCTTACCATCAATGGTTGGTATATGACCGAAACAGGTGGCGGTGCCCGGGATAATGAACAATATGCAGTAGATGCAGGCGGATCAAACACTGGCGACACTTACAGTTATGGTGCTGCCGGCACTACAGAAAGAGCACTTGGCGGCTTAAGAAGTGGAACGCTGATACCAGTTATCGGCGCTTCTTTTACCAACAACACAGGCATTACCCTTACCTCTATTACCATTAACTACACCGGTGAGCTTTGGCGTTTGGGAACTGCTTCCCGTACCGATCAATTAGATTTTAGCCTTAGTTTAGATGCATCATCACTTAGCACAGGCACTTGGCCTGACATCAACAATCTTGATTTTGTAACCCCAAATACTGCAACTGCTGGTGCCAAAGATGGCAATGCCGCAGGCAACCGTACTGCCATCAGCTTTACCATTACCGGTTTGAGTATTGCCAATGGTGCAACTTTCTGGATTCGCTGGTCGGATGCAGACGCTACTTCAGCCGATGATGGTTTGGCGGTAGATGATTTCAGCCTTTCCACCAACGCTTCTATTTTACCGGTGAGCCTCAGCCATTTTGCTGTAGCCCGTGAGAAGCAAACGTATTAGCCAACTGGGCCACCACTACCGAAAGCAACAGCAAGCAGTTTGAATTGCAGCGCAGCAGCAATGGCAGCAGCAACTGGAACACCGTAAGCACGGTAGCAGCCAGTGGCAACAGCAATACTTTACGCAGCTACAAAGCGGTAGATGCTACACCAATTAATGGTACAAATTTCTATCGTCTGAAAAGTGTAGACCTTGATGGCAGCTTTACATACTCTGCTGTGCAGCAGGTACAGTTTGCAGCAACTACGGCATTGTGGGTGCGTATTTACCCCAACCCTGCCAGCCATACTCTGCAAGTACAGCTTGGACAGCAAGAAGGTTTCAACGGCCGCATACAAATTAGCAATGCTGCAGGTCAGGTACTCATTAGCCGCCAAATGAATAGCAGCAATGGCAACTTAGCAATTCCTATTCAGCAGTTGCGTGCCGGCTTATACACTTTGCAAGTGCAAGATGGCATGCAGGCAAAACCTACCACACTAAACTTTGTGGTACAATAAGCAGCATCAATCATTAGGATTTGGCAAAAGGGTATTGGTACATGGTGCCAAAACCCTTTTGCTTTTTGTGCTTGAACCTATTGCTACGCAACACAATGCCGTTCATCAAAGCATTCCAGGCAAGAGCAATGAAATGAGGATTGAAGTATGGCTGCTGACTGAGATCAACACAAAACCGCTTACGCATACGATTGCGCAAATAAAGTAGTGTTTTGACCGAAGGATTTTTTACCCGCATCAATGTGGCTCCGCGGCATTAAAACCCAATGTTTTAGGGCGTTTTAGAAAATTTGTTTTACTATATTTTCTTATTAATTACAGTACGGTGCAGGACAGTGTAGGAAAAGGCCGTTTTTACTTTAACATTCGATTTTAACCCAACACAACTGCCGTATGAAAAAAATTCCGTCTGCACGATGGGGGTTCCTCCTCTGCATGCTGGTGGGGAACTTTGCACCTGCATTGTATCCCTTCTCCACTGCACAAGCGCAAGAAGCTACCCAACAAACTATTTCGGGCAAAGTAGCCGATGAAACAGGAAAGCCGTTACAAGGCGTAACCATTACCATTAAGGGAAGTACCAAGGGTACACAAACAGATGCTTCGGGCCTGTTTACACTTACTGGCCTCACTGGTACTGAAACACTAATGTTTTCATACGTAGGCTTTGCTGCACAAGAAGTATCTATCGCCGGTAAAACCTCTCTTACTATTTCGCTGTTGCAAGATGCCTCAGCACTGAATGATGTGGTGGTTGTAGGGTATGGTACCCGTAAGCGTACAGAAGTTACAGGTGCTACTTCATCGCTTACCGGCGAAAAACTGCGTTCTGTTCCTTCTACCAATATCACACAAGCCCTGCAGGGCCAGGTGCCGGGTGTATTGGCTACTGCCAACTCATTTCGGCCGGGTGCAGGCAGCACCATTCGCATACGGGGCAACCGTTCGCTGAGTGCATCAAACGAGCCGCTGTATGTGGTAGATGGATTTCCGGTGAGCTACACCATCGACGACATGAACCCGGCAGATATTGAAAACATTGATGTGTTGAAAGATGCATCAGCAACTGCTATTTATGGTGTGCGTGGTGCTAACGGTGTTATTCAAATTACCACCCGCAAAGGCAAGGCGGGTAAAACATCTGTTAACTATCAAGGCAGCCGCTCTGTAGAACAAATCATTCGTCCATTACCCATTTTTAACGGTGCAGAGATTGCTGACTCTTGGCGGCAGGCGTTTTTTGCCGACAGAAGCTATACCCGTACCCGTGGTGTAGCCACTGCATCCAATCCATTATTTTACTACCCCACTGCTCTCAATGACATTGCGTTGTTCAGAGATCGTTTTGGTAGTATAGAGCAATGGAACGGCATAAAAGATGCTTACACATGGCGGGTGTACGACCCTGCTAATAACGTGTTTATTGCGCAGCGCCGGGCAACCACTGCAGAAGAACGTGCCTTGATGACCAACCTGGGTATTACATCTCAGATAGACAGTATAGACATGTACGATCCGTCGAAAGTACGTAGCTACGACTGGCAAAATAATGTTGGCCTTCGCCACGGCACAACCGATAACCACAGCGTAAGTGTAACCGGTGGAACAGACAAATTCAAATCGTCGCTCAACCTTGGGTATTTTAAGCAAAAAGGCATTGAGTATGCACAAGACTATACCCGATATACTGCGGGCACCAGTGTTGATTTTAAGCCTACCAAGTTTTTAAACTTTGGTACCAGCATGAGCTACATACATGCTATTACCAACAGTAGCACCAGCTCCTATGCCAATGCTTCTGGCATGATTCCATTGGTAGAACCATATGACAGTAACGGTAACTGGATTATGTTTCCCAACCGCGACCAGCAAATCATCAACGCTATTAACGACCGCAACACCGTGTTTGACCAAACAACAGCCAACCGGGTGTTTGGTAACATTTACGCAGAGCTTACACTGCTGAAAGGATTGAAGTTTAAAACCATGTTTGGTTTAGACAGAAGAAATTCTATCCGTGGTCAGTTCAACGGCGCACAATCATCGATAAGATTGGGTAGTGCGGCCAATGCTACACAAACCACCAACGAAGCCAGCTCATGGGTGTATGATAATATTTTAACTTACAACACCCGTATTAAAGATGACCACAGCATCAATGTAACCTTGTTGCAGGAGCTACAAAGTCTCAACCGCAGCAGCTCACTTACCATGTCGGCCAACAATCTGATTTTTGAACAACAAAAATGGTACTCGCTGCAGCGCAATACAGATGCCACTGTTACAGGCAATGGCACCTACTCTGCATCTCAATACCTGTCGTACATGGGCCGTGTAGAGTATGGTTACAAAGGAAAATATCTGGTAACCCTCAGCAATCGCTACGATAATTCATCAGTACTGGCCGAAGGCAACAAGGGAGCGTGGTTCCCATCGGCATCAATAGCGTGGCAGGTAGACCGTGAAAGTTTTTTCATGAACCAAAACCTGTTTAGCAGTGCCCGTTTCCGTATGGGTTATGGCCGAGTGGGCAATGCATCAATCGATCCTTATCAAACAGCAGGACCACTTGGATTTACCAACTACAACTGGGGAAACGGAACAGCTGCCATAGGCTCTGCTCCTACTACGTTTGCTACACCTAACCTTACCTGGGAAAAAACAGCTACCACTAATATCGGGTTGGAATTTGGTTTGCTGAAAGGTCGCATCAGTGGTGTGATTGATATGTACAGTTCTAAAACAACCGATCAGTTGCAAAACCGCACCATACCAGCAGCCAATGGGGTAAGCAATGTGTACTTCAACCTGGGCGAAGTAAGCAACAAGGGCATTGAAATTGCGCTGACAACTCAGAACATTATCCGGCCTAATTTTCGCTGGACAACCGACTGGATGTTTACCGCCAACAAAGAAAAAATTGTTGACATAGACGGAAGTGGAAACAGCAACTTTGCCAACCTGTGGATATTGGGTCAGCCATTACAAGTGTATTGGGGCTTTCAAAAAGATGGCATATTCCAATACACGGATACAGCAGCCAAAGGTTCACTGCCTTCTATTTACTGGGCCAAAAATGGTCGTAACAACAACAACTACCAGCCGGGAAGAATTAAGATTGTGGATGCCAATGGCGACAGCTCATTCAGCCCAGCCGACCGTATCATACTGGGCTCACACAATCCAAAATTCATAGCCAGTATCGGAAATACATTTACGTATAAAAACTGGGAGCTGAATTTTCTGGTGTACTTCCGTGTAGGTGGTATGTATCGTGTGCCACGTCCGGGTTTGGTTGGTCGTTATCAGTCGAACAAAGTAAATTACTGGACACCTTCTAACCCAAGTAATGAATACCAGCAGCCAACACAAACAAGTGATATACCGCTCAATTGGGAAGCCCTCACTTACCGTGAAGCAACACATGCACGGGTAAAGAATATTACGCTTACCTATCGCTTACCACGTGCTGTAGCCCAAAAGGTATTTATGAATAATGCGGCTGTGTATTTCAGTGCAGTGAATCCCATTTTATTTCATGGTGCCTCAGATTACGATCCGGAAACAGTGCCGTACCGTGAGTTTCCCGGTACCACTACCAATCAGGTTGGACCTACTTCATACAGCTTCAGAAGTTATGTAGTAGGTGTAAGGGTTGATCTGTAAGCAAACCTTCTAAATTAATTTTCATGAAAAAGCATTTGAAATATACCTCCTACATGTTGGTTGGCGCAGCATTGCTCGTCTTTACCTCTTGCAAAAAATTTATTGAAGAAGAACTGGTAACAACGCTTACCGAAGACTACTACAAAACCGACAACGGACTGGAAGATTTGGTAAAATCCGCCTACGCTCCTTTGCAATGGAAGTTTACTGGTGAACAATCGTACTGCATGTACAATTTTGGTACCGATGAATTTCGGGAGGGCGACCAGTTTAACAACGTTCGTTACAACGATTATGATGCCAACCTTAATGCCAATGATGCCTTTGTAAATGGATTGTGGATCAACAACTATTCAGGCATTCGTCGTTGCAATCAGGGCATTGATTTAATCAGCAAGTTTGATGACCCTACGTCAATAGTATTAGGCACTACTGCTCAAAAAAATCTGCGTATTGCAGAGTTGAAAGCCCTTCGTGCATTTTACTACCTGCAGTTGGTGCAGCAGTTGGGCGGTGTGCCATTGGTCACTACTGTTCCTACCGATCCACAGTACGAATTTCCAAGAGCAAGCATCGAGCAGGTGTACAATCAAATCATGACCGATTTTAAAGAAGCTGGTCCTGCTTTGCCCTGGCGGTACACCGGCGCCGACCGTGGCAGAGCTACCCGTGCCATGGCCTATCATTTTATGGCCAAAGCCTACCTTACCCGTGGCAGTGCTGTAACCGATAAGCGTGGCCAAAAGCCAACAGATATGGACAGTGCCGTGTACTATGCAAATGAAGTAATCACCAGCAGTGGCCATGCACTGGAAGCCGATTATGGCAACTTGTTTAATGCATCATATCCCGACGGGGTTATTCCACAATTGGGTGAAAACGGATCTGCTCCTTTGAGCAGTAAAGCTAAACTTGATGCCAACAATGCCAGCAATGAAATCATTTTTGCTGCACAGTTTAGCAGCAACCTGAACCTGGCCACCAATACCAACAACCAAACGCATTTGTTTTATCCTACACAGTACGATGCTGGTATGCCAGGCATGACCCGTGATTTTTTCAATGGCCGTCCTTTCCGCAGGTTACGCCCTACAGATTACAGCATCGATATTTTTGATAAGGTAAATGACTCTCGTTTTTTCAAAACATTTCAAACGGTGTTTTACAGAAACGTAGCTTCCAACACAGGCCTTGCTGTATGGACTGCTGCTAATGCCCCTACACCAAGTTTAGTAGGAAGACCACGTGTAGGTATTGGTGATACAGCTGCGTTGTTTATTGTAAATCCGAGGTCGAATCCTGTGTTGACAACCGACATCAGCAGAATGCGTTTCTATGCCATTTATGCCCGCTATAAAACTACCGCTCCCGGTGGCGCAATTACCGAAGATTTCTCAAACAACAAGTACCTAACCATGTGGAAGTTTGCGGATCCTGTACGCTTAACCAACACCAACAACGAAGCCCGTGGTATACGCAATGGTACATTTGCCCGCCTTGGCGAAACGTATCTGATAATTGCAGAAGCACATGGCAGAAAAGGCGATTATTCCACTGCACTCACATATGTAAATGCATTGCGCAATCGTGCAGCATACAAAACCAACGAAGCCCGCAGTCCGCAAATATGGCAATACCTCGGTGGTGCCAATACACTTAATGCAACGGCTGCCAGCAATCAGGCCACAACTGATTTGTTTACTACCAATGCAGCCAGCGAAATGTATCCTGCAAATGTGACATCAACTCCAGACAGGTTCATTCATTTTATATTGAATGAAAGAACCCGTGAGTTATGCGGCGAATTTTATCGTTGGGAAGATTTGGCCCGTACAGAAACCTTGTTCGACAGAACAAAACTGTACAATCCAGATATCAGTCCATCGTTTGCAACATTCCATAAACTAAGGCCAATTCCTTACTTGCAAATGATTGCACAAACAGTAAACGGCAAGCCTATGTCAGCTGCAGATATGGCGGCCTATCAGAACCCCGGATATTGATAGAGGTTTTTTTCTCATACATGCAAGAAGTTGTCTCTCCGGAGGCAACTTTTTTTATTTAACCAAATGGCTATAAGACAGAAAAGAAGAATTTAAAAAAGAAAACAGCGCACATTTATGCTACAGATGAATTCCATTTCACAAAGCATCACAACACCATTTCAATACCATCTTTCGCATTTGCCCAAAAGGCATCTAAAGCAATTAATCGTGGTTTAAAAAAAGAAATAATGGCAGGCCAATCTTCTTTTTTAAAAACATTTACCGCTGGCAGTACTATAAATATTCTTGACTGCTCAATACCGTATTGGTTGCTGTAGTTTGCTTCCCAGTTCCATGGTTCTCCTGTTTCAGCTTCCAGCATTTTTTTCATCATCAGTACTTGTTCAAATACTAGCTGACGGATGACTTCATCTGGAAAAGCGATTTCAATACCAATTGACGCTTCACTTTTGCTGGCATGCATTCGTATGAATACATCCTTGATGCCGGTTTTGTAGTTGAGCCAATTTACTTTCTCCTTCCATATACTGGGCACAGGTTTCATGTACTGGCCAAAACTTGTCCAGAAAGCGGTTGTAATAGCAGAAGCTTCTTGTTTGGTGTACATGGTTTAAAAAATAGACAGCTCGTTTTACGGATGCAAAAAGCCGGCACAATGGTGTCGGCTTTTTGCAGCAATGATGTGACATATTCACATTACCTGCAATAGAAAATAATTGCGTTTTCCTTTTTGTACCAACAGGTATTTGTTGTGCAGCAGTTTATCCATTCCTATAATCGCATCGGGGCCGTCAAGTTTTTGTTTGTTAATGCTTACACCACCACCCTGTAAGGTTTTGCGGGCCTCGCCCCTGCTGGGGAAAATGCCCGAATCGGCCAGCAAACTCACGGCATCAATACCGGCTTCTACTTTGGCTCTTGCTATTTCGTGGGCTGGTACACCTTCCATTACTTGCAGCAGTTGTGTTTCAGACAACGACAAGATGACTTCTGTTGTAGCGTTGCCAAACAAAATTTCAGAAGCCTGTACTGCAAAGTCATACTCCTGGCGGCCATGCACCAACACGGTAATTTCTTCTGCCAGCTTTTTTTGCAGCAGGCGCTGGTGCGGTGCTTCGGTATGTGCTGCAGTCAGGCTTTCAATCTCTTCCTTGGGTAAAAAGGTAAAAATTTTAATCCAGCGAACGGCGTCTTCATCGCTGGCGTTGAGCCAAAACTGATAAAACTGATACGGACTGGTACGGCCGGCATCCAGCCACACGTTGCCTTTTTCCGTTTTACCAAACTTGCCGCCGTCGGCCTTGGTAATGAGGGGGCAGGTAAAGGCAAAAGCTTCGCCTTCGCCATTGGTCATGCGGCGAATGAGCTCCGTACCGGTGGTGATATTGCCCCACTGATCGCTGCCGCCAAACTGTAGTTTGCAGCCTTCATTTTTGTACAAATGGTAAAAATCGTAGCCCTGCATCAGTTGGTAAGCAAACTCGGTGTAGCTGATGCCGGTTTCACCTTCGATGCGTTTACGAACACTGTCTTTAGCCATCATGTAGTTTACCGTCAGGTATTTGCCTACATCTCTCAAAAAACCAATAAAGCTGATGTCTTTAAACCAATCGTAGTTATTTACTAGCTTGGCAGCGTTTGCCTGTGTAGCATCGAAGTGTAAAAAACGGCTGAGTTGTGCTTTGATGCCCGCTATGTTTCGCTGCAATGTTGCTTCGTCCAGCAGGTTACGTTCATCACTTTTACCCGATGGATCGCCCACCATACCGGTAGCACCGCCAATGAGTGCCACGGGTGTATGGCCGGCCCTTTGCATGTGCATGAGCAATAAAATGGGTACCAGGCTTCCTATGTGCAGGCTTTCGGCTGTGGGGTCGAATCCTACATACCCCGTGGTGGGTTCTTTCAGCAGTTGTGCTTCGGTACCAGGGGTAATATCGGCCAGCATGCCTCTCCAGCGCAGTTCTTCTATCAAATTCATGAGCTAAATCTCTTTTTTAAATGGTAGGCAAAAATAGCCGATGCATGGCATTGGCACTAAGAAATTGATTATTAAGGAAAAACAATGTTCAACGGTTAATTCGATCCACACATATTACAGTTACTCGTAAAGCCACCGTATCTTTATAATCTGTTCTCAATTCTCATGAGGAAATTTTACTGCATACTAACCCTCTGGTGCTTAGTCACCACGGTGAATGGTCAGTCTTTTCGGAACGAATGGATAGACTATAATAAAACTTATTTCAAATTTCCGGTGGCTGAAACCCGGTTGTACCGCATACCACAGGCTGCTTTGGCTGCTTCAGGTTTGGGAAGTGTACCAGCACAGGATTTTCAGCTGTGGCGAAATGGAGAGGAAGTGCCATTGTACACCACACAGGCTTCGGGCCCGCTTGCCGCCGATGGCTACATCGAGTTTTATGGCAAAATGAACGACGGCTACCCCGACACTGAGCTTTTTGCCAGCCCTGCTGATCAGGTTGATCTTGACCGGAGTTACTTTTCTGATACAGCTTGGCTTTACCTTACTGTAAATGCGGGTAAACCGAACTTGCGCCTATTAGCTGCCCCCAACAATGTTGTTGGTACAAATCTGCCTGTTGAAGCTTTTTTTATACATCAGCAAAAGTTTCATTCAGATTATCAATGGAACCATGGCGCTGCTTCCGTTGTTGCAGGTCAAGCAGTCAGAGGATCGTTATTAAACGGAGGTGAAGGCTGGGCTTCTCCATCGTTTAACAATTACTATGTACAAAATTTTACTGTTGCAATACCTCAACTTCAAACTTCATTACCCGGAAATACAATTGAATTTTCCTACTCAATGTCGGGTAATTACCACAAAGACAGAAAGGCCTATGTACTATTGAATGATTCGCTGGTAGCCCGACCATTTCTTAGTGGTTACCAAATGATTTGGGACACTGTTAAAGGTATTTCTTCATCGGTTATCAGAAACAATGCGCTGGCATTTACAATGGCAAGCGATAATGGAGATTTTTGGGATAACTGCATCCTTAACATGGCAGTTGTAAAATATCCAAGAAAGTTCACTTTCGAGAATGATTTCATCTTTCAATTTGAATTACCGGCTAATATTGCTGGCAATCACCTCAGAATGAAGGGTTTCCGGTCGAATGGTAACAACGTAGTATTATATGATTTAAAAAATCTAAAAAGATACCAGTCTATTCAACAATCCGATAGTAGCTTGTTTCTACTGCAGCCTTCCGCAACTACACGACAGTTGGTAATAGCCGCACAGGGAAACGATATCCGGCTGGTAAATAATCTCGCAAGAAAGACTTTTACTAATCTTACGCTTAGCCAGCATCAGGGATCATTCGTGATTATTTCCAGTGATTTATTTTTATCAACGCCCGGCAATGCAGTTGAAAAATATGCTCAATACAGAAGTTCGCCAGAAGGAGGCAACTTTAAAGTAAAAATTTGGAACATAGAAGAATTAGCAGAACAATTTGCGTTTGGACAACCCCGTAGCCCTCTGGCTATCAGAAATTTTGTTAGGTATTCATATTACAAACAGCAGGAAGCTGCCAAATTTATTTTCCTGATCGGAAGATCTACATCCTATGCCGGATTACGCGTTACTGGCAATTTACCTCAAAACAGAATCATTGGCTCACTTCCAACTTTTGGCTCCCCCTCATCAGATAACCTTTTGGCCGCCGACTATTCAAACAACCCGATTCCGCTTGTACCAATTGGTCGCTTGAGTGCCATTAACAATGACGAGGTTGGAAATTATTTGGAAAAAGTAAAACAATACGAAAGCCTTATTGCCTCTAAAACTGCTACAGCTGCAGACAAGGACTGGAAAAAGGAAGCTATTCATCTGATAGGTGGCGATGAAGTTTTTCTGGCCAACATTATCAATAATTTCTTTAACCGTTACAGGCTCAGTATAGTAGATACAGCAATAGGAGGTTCAGTTAAAACATATAAGAGAATAAATAATCCTGCATTTGCCACTGATATGGCTGAAATAAAAAGCAGCTTAGATAAAGGCGTTGGGTTAATTACCTATTTCGGCCACTCATCAGCCAGTGGTATAGATTTCAACTTAAGTAATCCTCAGGAGTATAGCAACACAGCTGGTAAATACCCAATTTTTATTGCCAATGGATGCAGAGCAGGAAATATTTTCGATTTCAATTTTGATCGCCAATTCTCAACCAAATTGAGTATTTCCGAGAACTTCATTTTCGCTAAAAATAAAGGTGCTATCTCGTTCATTTCCAATTCAGATCTTGGGGTAATTAACTACATGCACCTTTTTACCAATGAGTTTTACAAGCATTTTGGCAGGCTCAGTTATGGTAAATCTATTGGTGAAATTCAACAGGAAGCCATTAAAAGCACCTGGGCAGTAACAGGGCCAAATGATCCGCTCAACAGATACAATCTGGAGCAGGTTATCCTCCACAGCGACCCTGCTGTTGTTCCCTACCCCTTTCCTACACCTGACTATACTACCAGCGAAGACATGGTAAGCTTTTTACCTGTTTCGCCCGATGTAAGCAACGACTCAATTTGGGTAAAAGTGAAGTTTGCCAACATTGCCCGTGCTGTAAAAGAAACAGTTGATGTTGCCATTTACCACGAAGCCAATGACGGCAAACGGACACTGCTCCTGCGCACCAGTTTCTCGAACCTTTTAAAAATGGACAGCATACAAGTGAAGCTGGGGTTAAAAGGTATGTTTTCGGCTGGTACCAACTATGTGGTAGCCACCATTGACCCCGACGGAAGTATTGCTGAATTTTCGGAGCAAAATAATACTGCCCGAAAGGCATTTGACTTGAACAGCAACGTGCTCATTCCTACTTACCCATACCATCTTTCTATTGTACAGGAGCCTGTGGTGAAACTCAGTGGCTCTACCGCAAACCCGGCCGCCAAACTGGCTACTTATCGCATACAGGTAGATACTTCAGCATACTTCAACTCTCCTTCTTTGGTAAGTAAAGACACCAGCTGTGTTGGTGGTTCTATCAGCTTTACACCTGCCGTTAGTTGGAAGGCAAATACAGTGTATTACTGGCGCTTGTCACCCGTAAGTATGGGCGTAGCTACCGATTGGAAGCAAGCTTCATTTCTGTATCAGCCTGCATTGGGCACCGGCTCCAATCAATCGCATTTTTTCCAGCACCAACAGTCGGCATTTACCAAACTTAAAATAGAAGAACCCACCCGTCAGTTGCAGTTTGTAGATGTGCCGCAAAACCTTTACGCAGAGCATGGCGTGTATCCAACAAGTGCTACAGAAGAAACGCATTTCAGCATTGTGGTAAATGGCCTTCGCAGTATTCGAAGTGCCTGTATTGGCAGCTCCATTATATTTAACGTGTTTGACGGACAGACATTTAAACCCTGGGATAACAGCACCGGAGGAAAATATGGCAGCGGCTATTACTGCGGTCCTGGCAGGGAATACAACTTCGAATTTTACTATTACAGCCATACCAACCGCAAGCTCATTATGGACTTTTTGAACCAGATTCCGAAAGGCCATTATGTAGCAGCCCGTTTGGTACTCGACCCGCCACACGACAGCAGCTTTGCACAATACTGGCAGCGAGATACCGTAATATATGGTAAAGGAAATTCCCTTTATCATGCGTTGGTAAATCAAGGGTTTCAAAATCTTGATTCGCTGAATAAACCCCGCACTTTCGCCTTCTTTTTTAAGAAAGATGACACCGTTAGTTTCAAACCCATCACTGTATTTAGCGAGGGTTTGTACGACCGTATTCAAACATCACAAAACCTCTTCACCAGCGATACCAGCGGTTACATTACTTCGCCCGATTTTGGACCGGCAAGTGCATGGCGTACCCTCACCTGGGCCAGCCAAAAAGACCTTGACCCGAACAGCAAAGGCACATCATACCTGCAACTGTATGCCAAAAACAATGCGGGCAATTACACCCTCATTCGTACCATGCCTGCTACCGAAACCAATGTAGATATCAGCGGGTTGAGCCCCGCCATTTACCCATACGTGCAATTGCGTATGTACAGCAGCGATACAGCCAAAGCAAAATCGGTACAGCTGAACCACTGGCGGGTAGCCTATGAGCCCGTGCCCGATGGAGCTCTCAGTGCCGCCGACTACTGGCGTTGGACTGCTGATACATTGATAGCCCTGAAAGATTCTTTGAAAATGGGCATTGCATTCAAAAACATTAGTAAGCAGCAACTGGGTGCTACCAGCTACAAGCTTACCATGGGCAATGCCAATGGACAGGAAATAACCCTCAAATCAGGCACTTTGAAAAGCATGGCTGCCGGCGATACAGCCCGTATTTATTTTGCTGGCAAAGCCGATACACTGTTTGGCCGGTACTACCTGCGCCTTGTGGTAAATGAACAACGCAACCCCGTAGAACAGGCATATTTCAACAATCTGGCCTACCTGCCATTTGTAGTAGATACATTGAAAGATGCCGTACAACTTGTCAACTTCAAAGCTGCCCCTTCACTAAATCAGGTAGCAGCCAGCTGGCAAGTGGCGTATGAATTAAAAGTGAAGCAATACGATGTACTGTTTGGAACCGATAGCAGCAACATGCAAGTGGTACTAACACAACTGCCGGTAAATAATGCGCAGCCATCGCAGCTATACCTGCTGGCACACGGCAACCCGGTGATTGGAAATAACTATTATCGTCTCCGCATCACAGATATCTACGGAAATGTAATTACAACGCCTGCCATTGAAATAAAGGTTCGGTTGATGGATTACAGCATGACCCCATCGGGCAATGCACTTTTACACAACTGGTCGTTTGAGCACGAAATGAAACTCAACAGCTACCGCATTGAGCATTCATTAAATGCTACAGGCACCTGGGCTACCGTGGGCACCCGCTCAGCCTCCAATACAGGAGCTCCATTATCAAGTTATACATACACCCACCTGCGGCCGTCATTGGGCACCAATAAATACCGACTTGCTTATAGCGATGTGTATGGCAATAACTACCTGAGTACAGAAAAAACGATTGACATCCAGTTGGTGAATTTTTCTGCCAACGCCACCAATAAAACTGTTGATCTGGCCTGGAACTTCAGCAATGAAATCAACATAGCAGATTATGTGATTGAATCTGGACAGGATTCTACCAAGCTTTCTGCTATTGCCACGCAACTGCCTACGGGCAATGGCGCCGGCTTGTTTGCTTATACATATCAGCACACTACGGCTCCGTTGGGATACAATTTTTACCGCCTTCGGGTAAAAGATGGCAACGGTAATATTGTATACTCTCCTACTTACAAGGTATTTGTAGGCGATGCAGCTACAGTTATTGTGTACCCTAATCCGTTTACCAATGAAATACGTATTGTAACAGGCGACCTTACCAACAGCTGGCAGGTAGAACTGATAGATGCGCTGGGGCGTGTGCTGGTAAGCAAAACGGCTATAGGCTCACTCAACATACCAGCGGGCACATTGCCACCAGGTATGTACTTCATTCGTTATAAAAAAGGCGATCAACAATTCACCCAGAAAATGCAGAAACAATAACCCACATTTGCAGTTATTATTACCTTAAATTCTATGCGGAGCAGTGATATGAGAAAGACAGGTCACCGGACCTGCGCAAGGCATCAATACATAGGCAAAAATATCTTCCACAATATCACCAGCCTGTTTGGGCTGGTGCTGTTGTTATGGATAATGAGCAATACCGCCAGTGCTCAATCTTTCAGAAACGAATGGATTAACTACAACAAAACCTACTACCGTTTTGCAGTAACGCCTACCAATACTGTTACTGGTGTTGCCAACAACCATACTCAGAAAGCCGACTACAATTTACTCCACCGCATTCCGTATGCAACACTCTTAGCCAGTGGATTGGCTAGCAGTCCGGTGGAGCATTTTCAACTCATTCGCAACGGCGTTGAAGTTCCCATGTATACTTATCCGGCTTCTGGCATTATGAGTAACGATGGCTACCTTGAATTTTGGGGAAAAGCCAACGATGGACAAACCGACAAAGATTTGTTTCGGAATACGGCTAACCAGCTCAACGACAGATGGAGCATGTTTAGCGATACAGCCTATTATTACCTTACAGTAAATTCAGAGACCGTTAATCAACGTATCATTTCTGTAGCACACAATCCGCTGGCATCTTCACTCACTCCCGACTCATTTTTCATGCACAGCATTTTGGTGAATCCGCGGTCGTCCCGCAACCTAGGGTTTGCCATTAATATTCAGGGGAAAGATGTACGTTCTTCCTCATTTGAAGCCGGTGAAGGATGGGCTGATGTACGCTTTGGTTCGGCACCTTTCAACCTTGGCTTGGGTAAACTTTTTGCCTTTAAAAATACCACTGAAAAAATATCGGCCAGTTACTGGGCTCAGGGCTTGAGTAATGTAAACAAGACCTACGAAATGCGCCTGAATGATTCTATTTTAGGCACCAGAGGATTCAGGAGATACAACCCCGATTCAGCCTTTTACAGCAATATTCCGCTCAGCCGTATCAATGCCAACGATTCTACTAACATCACTATACGGTTAAATGCATTGGATGGCGGTTACCGTCATGCCATTAGTAAAGTTCGTTTTACGTATCCCCGAAAATTTGAGTTCGATAAAACGACTGCTGCATTTGTGTTTTCATTACCGGCAAGTGCTGGCAACAAACTGTTGAAATGGGTAAATTTTGATACCAGCAACACAGAAAAAATATTGATTGATGAAACCAATAAGCAGCGGTATGTAGGTGTAAGAGTGGCCGATACTTTATGGTTTGAAATATTGCCTTCTGCCATCGAACGTCAACTTATTTTAACGAGTGTAGATGTAACACCTGCAAAAAACGTTGTACGAGAAATTGCAACCCTCACCCCACGCAATTTTATCTCTTATGCTAATGTAGCCAACCAGGGCGACTACCTTATTATTAGCAATAGTCGTTTGCATAACTACAACGGAAGTGACCCGGTAGAGGCATACAGAGCTTACCGGTCAACTCTGGCAGGTGGTGGTTACAATGCCAAAGTGTATGCCATAGAGGACCTTACCGAACAGTTTGGGTTTAATATTTACAAGCACCCACTGGCAATACGTAATTTTTTACGCTACAGCCGTTACGAATTTGGCATTCAGCCAAAAGCGATATTGCTCATGGGCCGCGGTTCCACTTACGATTACAGCTACACAGATACCAACATTGCAAGGCTCAATCTCGTTCCTACCTGGGGCCAGCCTGCCTCAGACAATCTGTTGGCTGCACCCGATAACGAAACCATTACGCCGGCTACACCCATTGGCCGCATTGCAGCTATTACGGGAGAAGAAGTACAAGATTATTTGAATAAAGTAGTTGCTTTTGAAACAGCACAGGCCGACGACAATCAATCGCAACTTTGGCAAAAAGAAACGCTGCATCTCATTGGTGGTAACGATCCTTTTATTGTAGACCCTATAAAAGGCTACATGCAGAAATACGAGAATCGTATTAAGGACACACTCATTGGTTCGAGGGTTCAAAATTTCATTCGTCTGAACGACCCAAACACTTCTGCCAACAATGTAGCTATACAGCAAAGTGTACAAGCTGGTACAGGTATCATTTCTTATTTTGGTCACTCATCGGCTACCAGTTTCGATTTTAACCTCAACGACCCCACCACGTTGAATTACACCCCGGGCCGCCTGCCGGTATTTTTGGCAAATGGTTGTAAAGCATCAGAATTTTTTGACCTCAATCCACGCCGATACAATCAGTCGCAACTCACCCTTAGCGAACGATTTGTAATCACAAAAGAAAAAGGCTCCATTGCATTTATCTCCAGCACCCACTATGGCATTTTGCAGTACCTCGATGTATTTACTGAAAAATGGTATGATGCCTTAGCTACTACTCACTATGGCAAATCAATAGGTGAAATACACAAGCAGGCTATTCAGAAAATGCTGGAAACAACCACGCTTTCTGACCCTGCTGCAAGATTAACTGCCGAAGAATATCACCTGCATGGCGACCCCGTATTGCGCATTCACACACAGTTGAAACCCGATTATAAAATTGATTCTAACAGCATCATTATTTCTCCTGCAGTTACAACTGCCAATACCGATTCTGTTTCGCTTCAATTTACAGTAGACAATCAGGGTATGGCTACTACTGATACTGCTAAGGTGAGTGTGTATCGCCGCTTTGCCGACAATCGTGAAATGAAAGTGGCCGACACATTACTCATTAACCTCAGCAATAGTAAGCAGCTGCAATTTCGCCTGCCGGTTGGCGGCAAAGGCGAAGCCGGCAACAATGCGTTTGTTATCAGAATTGATGAACCCAATGTTATCGACGAAGCATTGGAAACAAACAACAATGCCAGCAAACATTTTATAGTTGCCAATGAAGGCATGCAACCAATTTGGCCACTCAATTACGGTATTGTAAATACATGGCCTACTGCATTGTTTGCTTCTCCTTTCGATATCACTGCCGACTCTGCAACCTATCGCTTACAAATAGACACAACCACAGCATTCAACTCGCCAATCTTGTATCAATTGGATACGACCAGCCGTAATGGTGCTGTTCAGTTTTTGCCAGCAAATACACTACAAGCAGGCAAGGTGTATTACTGGCGTACTACTGTTGTAACCAATGGCAATCCTGGTATTTGGTCACAGGCATCATTCACTTACTTGCCAGGCAGTGGCGTTGGTTTCAACCAGGGGCATTATTACCAGCAGCTTCGCTCGTCTTACAACAATATGCTGCTCAATGCAAATCGTCAATACAAGTACGTTAATAAATTTAACAACCTGTACATTACGCATGGTATTTATCCGTACAGCGCTACAGAAGATTTGCATTTGAGCATTACGCCAAATGGCAATTCTAATATTTACAGTGCCTGTATTGGTCAAAGTATAATTGTGAATATTTTTGATTCACTGAGCTTCATACCCTACACCAACCCGGCACAGGTAAATTCAACTGTTGGTGGTTGTGCTCCCAATTATCCGGGCAGAACGTACAACTATGAATTCAAATATTTTCCTGCAGCCAACCGCAAACGCATCATGGATTTTATCGACAGTATTCCAACCGGACAGTTCGTTGCGGTTCGTTTGGTAGTCGATCCTCCCTACGATTCAATCAAAGTTGATTTTTGGAAAAGAGATACCACTCTTTATGGATCTGGCAATTCATTGTACCACACACTGCTGCGTCAAGGCTTTACAGAGTTAGACAGCCTCAATCGTACACGCACCTTTAGCTTTGTATTTAAGAAAAACGACTCCGTTGCATTCAAACCAACCTATCTGTTTTCTGAAGGGCTGAACGACCTGCCGGTACTCAGTGTTGACCTGCCTATGACCGATACTTTGGGCAGTATTACTTCGCCATGGTTTGGCCCCGCCAGCAGTTGGGATAGTTTGTTTTGGGCGGGGTTGAATATACCAGAACCAAACGGGCAGCAATCCGACACCGTTACCACTTCTGTCATCGGCAGAAAAAAAGATGGCACTACGCAACTCTTATTTACACTCAACAACACCCAACAGACACATGCCTTAATAGCTGCCAAAAGTATTGACGCGGCTGTGTACCCTTACATACAGTTGCGCCAAACTACTGCAGATAGTGACAATGCCACCCCCTATCCGTTGGATTACTGGCGGGTAATTTTCAATCCTGCTCCGGAAGGTGTAATGCAAACCGGCGAATATTTCAACTTTACCAAGGATGCGCAAACCGAATTGTTTAAAGACACATTGCTCACCAATATAGATACGTTACGTTTTGGCGTTGCCTTCCGCAACATAAGCACCGGCAGTTACACCGATAGCCTTGTAGCCCGTATTCATTTGGAAGACAGCCTTGGCAACAAAATGCAGCTGCTGCAGCAAAAGCTGAAACCACTGGCCGCTGGCGACAGTTTACACCTGTTTTTTGAAAGCCCTTTAGAAAATATTACCGGCCCATGGAAATTGTACGCCAGCATCAATGCTGATGGTGCACAATCTGAAATAAGCCTCGACAACAACTTTGTGTACCTGCCCTTTTATGCAAAATATGTATCGGTAGTACCGGGCAACTCAAGGGTGTTTGAAGGCACAGGCAACTGGAGCGATTCTGCCAGATGGACGCCTTATGGTTTGCCACAATGCAATGAAAAAGTGTACATCCGGGGCAACTGCGTAGTAGATATTGCCAATGCGGTTTCTGATTCTTTATTTATTGAAAAAACAGGCAGGCTCGAATTTGCCACTGGCAGCGCCATGCTCAATGTAGGCTGCAGTGCTGATGGTGGTGGTAAGTTGGCCACAATAAAAGGTACTCTGGTTGCAAGCGATGGTTTATTCCACATCAATGGTGGCTTATTGTTTGCCGACAGCAGCAGGTTTTACCAAAGTGGTGGTCGTATTGTGCTTGACCCTAACAATGGCGACGCTGCCACTTCTATGCGTTTTGGCAACCAGTTTGATGCACTCAACCGTGAACCTTTGGCGGTGCTTTCATTTGGCGGCCTGAGTGCTGATACCTCTGCTTACAAACCCTACGTGCAGGGCATCATTGAAGCTACAGGTGGCAGTATCGAAATCATTGATCCTCCCTTGTACGATTCCATGTTTACATTCTTCTTTTCGAATGTGGATGTAAACAACATCACATTCGATAGTGCCCACCAACTTGTGCTGGGTAGTACCAATGTCGCCATTACCGACAGCAGCCGCATAAACCAGTTCTTGATGCAGCTGGATGAAATGGGTGGCGATGGCTATGTGGCTTTTGGCAAACTCATCATTAAAGCCAATGCAATGCCCGGCAGAAAAGTGGTGCTGCGTGGCCCTACCGGAATTTTCCTCCGCATCAGGGGCGGACTAAGGCTGGAAGATGGCGCAATACTGGAACTGAAAGACGGACTGGAACTGAAACTGGAATACGAATAATCAACAAGTGCCCAAGGGCTGTGTATTGATATCGGGCAACGGGTAAAATAGTTGCCCGATATTTACGTTTATAAAGCAGCCGCATTGGCTGTTCAAACCACCATCACTTCTGCATGAACCGCATCGTTTTTATTACGATATCCACGCTGTTGCTCTGCCATTTTTCGGCAAGGGCACAGTTTCGCAAATACTCCAATGAATTTTTAAATATTGGTGCCGGAGCCCGTTCGCTGGGTATGGGTGGTGCCAGCATAGCCACTGCCGATGGTGCCACCGCCGGTTATTGGAACCCTGCTCGTCTGGCCGCCGTGAGAGACAACCCTCAACTCTCCCTCATGCATGCCGAATATTTTTCGGGCATCGGCAAATATGATTTTGCAGGCATTGCAATTCCCATGCAAGACAACCGTCGTACACTTGGCATTTCTTTACTACGCTTTGGTATTGATGACATTCCTAATACCTTGTTTTTGGTAGAGCCCGACGGCCGACCCAACTACAACAATATCGAAACATTTTCGTCGGCCGATTATGCATTGATGGTGGGCATGAACCAAATGCTGTACGAAACCGACGACCGTGAGTTATCCATTGGGGGCAATGTAAAAATCATTCACCGCAATGTGGGCAGTTTTGCCAAAGCCTGGGGCTTTGGTATAGATGCCGGTATAAACTATCGTGCCGAAAGGTGGTCGGTGGGTGCCGTGCTCCGCGATGCTACCAGCACCTTCAACATGTGGAGCTTTCGTTTTACAGAAAGAGAAAAACAAGCCCTCTATCTTACCAGAAACGATATACCACAAACATCAACCGAACTTACTGCTCCACGCCTGCTCATTGGCGGTGCATACGGTTTTATGCTTACAGAAAAAATAGAACTACTGGCAGAGTTGCAACTCGACAATACGTTTGATGGAAAACGCAACACCGTTATCAGTACAGATTTTATCAGTATCGATCCGCGGCTTGGCCTCGAACTGAATGTAGGCGAAGTATTTTCTGTACGTGGCGGTGTCAGCAATTTTCAGCAGGCACTCAAAGACGGCGACAGTACCAACACACAAAAAACATGGATTTTTCAACCGGCGCTGGGTGCTGGCTTTAAAATCAAAAACGTGAAAATTGATTATGCCTTTACCAACCTGGCCAACCAAACATCGCCGCTCTACACCCACATTATTTCTTTATCTGTTGACCTGAAAAGAAAGGAGAACTAATGAAAACATGGAAGGTCATACTCAGCATTTTCTGCATTACACTATTACACAGTTGGAGCATTACTCCGGCTGCTGCGCAGTACAACAACGAATGGATTAATTACAACAGAACGTACTATAAATTCACGATTGCCTCACCGGGCATTTACCGCATTACAAAAGCCACGCTGGATGCTGCAGGTTTAGGCAATGCACAGGCTCAACATTTTCAACTATGGCGCAACGGGCAAGAAGTGCCCCTGTTCACAAGCGTTACCACAGGCACATTTGGTGTAAGTGATTACCTCGAGTTTTTTGCCAACAGAAATGATGGCCTTGCTGATAAACCTTTGTATCGTACACAAACCGATCATTTAGACAACCGCAGAAGTTTGTTTACGGATACCGCTGCGTATTTTTTAACCATCAATACTAATGGCAGCAACCTCCGTGTCAATGCCATCAACAATGCTGCTGCAGGTTCAGCGCTTACGCCGGCAGCTTATGTATGGCACAATGCCCGGTTCGAGTATCAGAGTTTGGCTACGGGCACTCCACGCCCCTATGTCAATCGTGGCTTTGCTATCAACTTTGGAGAGTACGTGTATTCATCCGCATACGACCGTGGTGAAATGATGTCGTCGAACGATATTTTTCCTGATCAAAACAGTGTTGACTTTACAGACCGTACTGCCAAATTCAACAACCTGCTACCCTACACAGGTGCCGGTGTGCAAGCAAAAGTAAAAGTATCCATAGCGGGCAGTGCTCCCAATACCAGAACGGTTCGCATATTACTGAACAACATTACCCTCTATGACAGAAGCTATTCGCAGTTTGATGCCCGTATTGATTCTGTTACAACCGTAAGCCCTTCATTACTTAATGCCAGCATTACAGAAATTGGCATTAAGAACCTCAGCACCAATCCAAACGATCGTATAGTGGCGGGCTTTGCCGAAATAGATTACCCTCGCCTGCCCGATGCCGGCAATGCAACCTCGCTCAGTTTTTACCTGCCAGCCACTGGCAATAGTACGTTACTCGAAATCAGTGGGCTCAATCATGGTGGTATTACGCCATTATTATACAACCTTAGCAGCAATACACAAATGCCCGGCATTATTCAGGGCGATGGTAAAGTAAGATTCCTGCTGCCAGCTGCGGAACAATCAGAGCAGTTTTGGCTGACAGCCAATAACCCACAGGCTATCAGAAATGTAACCACACTTACGGCACGCAATTTTGTAAACTATGCGCAGCAAGCCAATCAGGGCAATTACATGATTGTAACCAATAAGCTGCTGCTGGGTGGTGCCAACAACCCGGTAGAAGCATATCGCCAATACCGTAGCAGTGCAGCAGGCGGTAGCTTCAATGCAAAGATCGTTACCATTGATGAGTTGGTCGATCAGTTTGCCTTTGGCATAAAAATGCATCCATCCTCTATCAAAAACTTCTTACGCTATGCCCGCAATTCTTTTTCACTTGGCATATCGCATTGCTTCCTCATTGGTAAGGGTGTAACCTATGATGAAATGCGGACCTACGAAAGCCATCCGCAGGCAAGCAGCTTGTTTTTATTACCAACATGGGGCTATCCCGCATCCGATATTATGCTGGCAACCGATGGCTTAAATACAAGCAACATTCCGGTAAATATTGGCCGCTTAAATGTGATACGCACCAGCGAAGTAACCGACTACCTGAACAAAGTAAAAGAATACGAAAACAGATACACACAAGCACAAACAACCACTGGAATACTGCAGCAAGACAAAGCCTGGATGAAAAATGTAGTGCATGTAGTGGGTGCCAATGATGCCGCCATTGAGCAACTGATTGGCCCGTACATGAATAATTATAAGCGAACCATTGAAGATACTTTGTTTGGTGGAAAGGTAACTACTTTCAATAAATTCAGCAGTACCACTGGTGCTGTTATCGAAAATGAACTGCTGGAAAAGCTGTTTGAGCAAGGCTTTAGTTTGCTCACCTACTTTGGTCACTCATCGGCTACAGCGTTAGATTACAACCTCGATGATCCTTCCCGATACAACAACCCCGGCAAGTATCCTGTGTTTTTGCTGAATGGTTGTAACGCAGGCAATTTTTACACTTTTGATACCACCCGTTTAACAAACATCAACACCATTTCTGAAAAATACATTCTGGCACCAAACCGTGGTGCCATTGCCATGATAGCCAGCACACACTTTGGCATAGTAAACGGTTTGAATGTTTACTCCACCGGTTTTTACAGATCAATGAGTGCCCTCAACTATCGCCAGAGTATTGGCCAAAATATGCGTGATGCCATCAACTATCAAAACACTCTGTGGGGCATCAACGATTACCTGGCCCGCATTCATACTGAGCAGCAAACCCTACATGGCGACCCTGCAGTAAAAGCCTACTCTTTCGATTTACCAGACTACAGTGTTGAACCAGCAAACATCAACATCAACCCCACTTTTTTATCCATTGCCGAAACGAATTTTAAAACCAAGGTTTTTTATTACAACCTCGGCAAAGCCATCAACGATTCTATTACAATCAACGTAACCCGCCAATACCCTCAGAGCAGCATTTATCCCAATGGCTTTACTGAAGTGGTTTTCAGCAGAAAAGTAAAAGCCCCACTGGCCATTGATTCGTTTGAAATAAGCCTGCCCATTTTTGCTGAAAGAGATAAAGGCAGCAATCGGATAACCGTTACACTCGATACAGAAAATAAAATAACCGAACTAACGGAGCAAAACAACAGCGCCATTCGTGACATTGTGATTTTTGAAGATGAACTGCGGCCGGTATATCCGTACAATTTTGCCATCGTTAATAAAGCCAACATCAAGCTGATGGCTTCTACCTCCAATCCGTTTAGCGAAGTGAAAAACTACCGCATGGAACTGGACACCACCGAATTGTTTAGCTCTGCGTTTAAGGTTGTTCGCAATGTATCAGCCAAAGGTGGCCTCATTGAGTTTGACCCCGGCACTACTTTACAGGATAGCACGGTGTACTACTGGCGGCTCGGCATTGTAAATAGTGCCGGCGAAGTGCCCCGCTGGAACAACGCCTCATTTGTGTACCTCAATGGTACGCAAACCGGTTTCAACCAAAGCCATTTTTACCAGCATACTAAAAGCGGTACCGAACGCTTGTACATTGATACTACCAGCCGTAGCTGGAAATACAACACCCGCTTAAACAACCTGTTCGTTAACCATTCTATCTTCCCCATTACAGGTACTGCCGATGGCGATTTCAGTATCAGTGTCAACAACAGCATCATTTCAGCCAGCTTTTGCGTGGGGCATTCTATAGCTATCAATGTGTTTGATCCCGTCACCTTCAAACCCATGCGCAACTATCCCGGTGGTTTGTACGGCAGTGGTATGAACAATTGTGTGCCCTTCCCCAACCTGAGCCGCCAATTCAATTTTGAGTGGGACGACCGCGATACCGGCAACCGCCGCAAAATTCTCAACTTCATGGACAACGGCATACCCAACGGTTCGTATGTGCTGGTGCGCAAAGTATTGGACGCACCTTATGACCAGGAAACCTTTGCCGAAACACTCAAAAATGATGAGCAGTTTTTTGGCGCCGGCAACAGCATTTACCATCGCCTGAAAACAGCAGGCTTCAATGAAATTGATTCTTTCAAACGGGCACGTATTTATATTTTCCTCTACAAAAAAGGCGACCCCACTTTTATCCCCGTGTTACGGATGAGTGAAGGCTTGTACGACCGCATTCAAATGAATGCCAACGCCCCTACTCCAGACTCGTTAGGTTTTATCACTTCTCCATTGTTTGGGCCTGCCAAAAGTTGGAAAGAAGTAAAATGGCGTGGCCGTGGCATTGACGCTGTACCCAGCGACATACCCATTGTAGATGTGATTGGTGTAGATGGCAGCGGCAATGAAACACTGCTGCGCAAATTGGCACTCAACCAACAAGACAACGACATTTCGAACGTGAGTGCCACTGCTTATCCTTATATCAAACTGCGAATGGAAAACATGGATCAGCTGAATGGTACGCCGTATCAACTGAGGTGGTGGCGCTTGTATTACACACCGGTACCCGAAGGTGCACTGGCACCCAATGTGCTGTTGCATTTCAAAGATTCGCTGACACTGGGCGAACCACTCGACTTTAAAATAGCGTTCAAAAACATCAGCGAATCGGCATTCGACAGCCTGCGGTTGAAAGTGTATGTGGTAGACAAAAACAATGTGCAGCACGACATTGTATTGCCCCGCAAAAAGCCACTCATCAGCGGCGATACCACTACCGTTTCCTTTACCATTGATACCAGAAATTACGGCGGCATCAATACGTTGTACGTGGCCGTAAACCCCGACAACGATCAGCCGGAGCAATACTTCTTCAACAACTTTTTGTTCAAAACATTTTATGTAGAAGAAGACAAATACAACCCGCTGCTCGATGTAACTTTTGATGGCGTTCGCATACTCAACCGCGACATCGTTTCGTCCAAACCGCAAATACAAATCAAGCTGAAAGATGAGAACCCCTTCCTCGCATTGAACGATACCGCCGGCGTTACCATTCGCCTGAAATATCCGCAGGAAAGCGTGGCCCGCACTTACCGCTGGAATACGGATACCCTCCGCTTCACCCCTGCCAATGTGAGTGGTGGCGACAACACAGCTACCATCGACTTTACGCCCACTTTGAACCAAGACACGGAAGGCAGCGAATACGAACTGACCGTAACGGGTAAGGACCGCAACAACAACCGGGCGGGCAACCTCGAATACCGGGTGACTTTCCAGGTGTTCAACAAACCCATGATCAGCAACCTGCTGAACTACCCCAACCCTTTCAGTACCAGCACCGCCTTTGTATTTACGATTACCGGTCAGGAAGTACCGCAGGAGTTTAAGATTCAGATACTCACCATCACCGGTAAAATAGTGCGGGAAATAACCCGGCAAGAACTTGGCCCCCTGCACATTGGCACCAACATTACCGAGTACAAATGGGATGGCACCGATACCTATGGCCAAAAGCTGGCCAATGGCGTGTACCTGTACCGGGTGGTAAGCAGCCTCAACGGCAGCCGCATGGAGCAGTTTAAACTCAACGACACTTTCGACCAAAACAGCCAGGACATCACCGATAAGTTCTTCAACAAGGGCTATGGCAAAATGGTGATTTTGAGGTAGGAAGAAAGACCGGAAGTCGGGAAGTCCGAAAGATAGGTGATGAAGCCCTGATCCCGATAGCTATCGGGATCTCGAAGGGCGGGAAGACGGGAAGTCCGAAAGTCCAGAGTCCGTAGACCGTAGAAGAGCAACCATAGACAACCACACTACTCTACGTCACCTCTCCTATGGAGAGGACGGGTGAGGTTGATAAATTCGAAAGACCGGAGTCGGTAGTCCGGAGACGGGTTTCTCCCCTCCTTGGAGAGCCTGCCCCGCTGCAAGCGGGGGGTGGCCTTCAGGCCGGGGTGGGCAATAAGTCCGAAAGTCTGGTCGTCGGTAGTCAGCCGTCCGTCCTCCCCACTCATTACCGCATTTCGAAAACCTTTTACGCATACTAAACACCCTGCTAGCTCAGGGTGTTTTACTTTTGCGCCCTTCTCAATAGTAAAAGCAACACAGTAGTATGGCAAAAATTGGCATCAACATAGCAACCGGTAGTTTACAACAGGCAGAAATGATTGTGGGTATCGACCTTGGCACCACCAACAGTTTGGTGGCCATCATTCACCCCGAAAGCGGCCGCCCCGTTGCCCTGAAAGAACACGACAGCAGTTCGCTGGTGCCATCCGTAGTGCATTTCGATGCTTTTGGCAATGCCAGCGTGGGCGAAAAAGCCCGCCAGTTTCTGGAAACAGAACCGCAAAACACCATCTTTAGTGCCAAGCGCCTCATGGGCAAAAGCTACAAAGACGTGCAGCAGCATGCCGACTTTTTTACCTACAAAGTGATAGACGACGACACCGAAAGCCTGGTGAAAGTGCAGGTAGGCGACCGTTTCTTCTCACCCATTGAGCTTTCTTCTTTTATACTGAAAGAACTGAAAAACCGGGCTGAGCACATCTTGAAAACGCCCGTTACCAAGGCCGTGATTACCGTGCCCGCTTACTTCAACGATGCCCAGCGCCAGGCTACCCGTGATGCGGGCAAGCTGGCTGGCCTTGATGTGCTGCGCATTGTAAACGAACCTACCGCTGCCAGCCTTGCCTACGGCATTGGCATCGACCCCACCGAAGAAAAAACCATTGCCGTGTACGACCTCGGCGGTGGCACTTTCGATATCTCCATTTTACGCATCAGTCAGGGTGTGTTTGAGGTGCTGAGCACCAATGGCAACACCTACCTCGGCGGCGACGATTTTGACCGGGCCATTGTGCAGCACTGGGTGCAGCAGAGCGGCCTCGATATGCAGGAAGTACAAGCCAACAAGCAGTTGCTGCAAAGCCTGCGCCTGGCGGCAGAAAGCGCCAAGAAACACCTGAGCAAGGCCGACCATTATCATGCCGATGTAAACGGCGATGTACTGAGCATTACCCGTGCCGAATTTGATGCGCTGATTGCGCCACTTATTGACGCCAGCATCCACTGCTGCACTCAAGCCATGAAAGATGCTGGTCTGCAGCCCAGCGATATACAGGAAGTGGTGATGGTGGGAGGCAGCACCCGTGTGCCTGCGGTAAAAGCCGCCGTGAGTGCCTTCTTTGGCCGCCCTGTGCACGACGAAGAAAACCCCGACGAAGTGGTGGCCCTCGGTGCTGCGGTGCAAGCCGATATTTTGGCGGGCAACAACAAAGACGTATTGCTGCTGGATGTAACGCCGCTGAGCCTGGGCATTGAAACCATGGGCGGTCTGATGGATGTGCTCATCCCCCGCAACAGCAAAATACCCACTGGCGCCGGCCGCCAGTACACCACGCAAAAAGATGGCCAGAGTGGTATGCGCATCAGCGTGTACCAGGGCGAACGTGACCTGGTGCAGGACAACCGCAAGCTAGCAGAGTTTAACCTCACCGGCATACCCGCCATGCCTGCCGGACTGCCCAAGGTGGACATTCGTTTTCTCATTAATGCCGACGGCATATTGCAGGTAAAAGCGAAGGAACTGCGCAGCGGCGTGGAAACCGCCATTGAAGTGCAGCCGCAGTACGGCCTTACCGATGCAGAAGTAGAACGCATGTTACTCGAAAGCATTACGCATGCCAAAGATGATATTGCTACCCGTGCCCTGGTAGAAGCCCGCACCGAAGGGCAGCAACTGCTGGAAACCACGGAGAAGTTTATTGGCAAACATGCCGCTCACCTCACAGTGGAAGAACTCACTGCTACTGCCGCTGCCATGCAGGCACTGCAGCTGGCGCTTACCATGAGCGACAAAGACCTGCTGCACAAAAAAATGGAAGAACTGAACGACATTAGCCGCCCCTACGCCGAACGGGTGATGGACATTGCCATTAGCCAAAGCATGAAGGGCCAGAAAATATAACCGCTTCTACCCCAACGGTAAAACGAGAACGGTCTTGCAGTGATGCAAGGCCGTTTTTGGTTTTGCACGTCTACATGAGGATTCCGGCGGCAGTGCCAAAGGGAGTTTATTGTAGCAAGCGGTGTTTTTTTCCAGCAACGTCTCCCGCAGGGGACGTTGCGTCAAATAAAAGCCAAGGTTAATTTTTACCTATCTGAAAAAACTTCGATACGCAACGTCCCTAAAGGAGACGTTGCTGGCAAACCAGTACATTTCAATTCGCATTTATAATTCATCATTCATCATTCAAAAAAAAGCCGCCGGCAATCGATGAGGATTCCGGCGGCAGTGCCAAAGGGAGTGTATTGTAGCAAGCGGTCTTTTAGAGTGGAATGTTCCCGTGTTTTTTACGGGGGCGCTTTACTACTTTATTTTCCAGCATGGCAAATGCTTTTATCAACTTGCGGCGTGTTTCTTTCGGTTCTATTACTTCATCTATAAAGCCTCTTTCTGCCGCCTGGTAAGGGTTGGCAAACAAGGCCGCATATTCAGCTTCTTTTTCCAACAATTTTTGTGCGGGGTCTTCGGCTTCCGAAATATCTTTTTTGAAAATGATTTCACTGGCGCCCTTGGCTCCCATCACGGCTATTTCGGCAGTGGGCCACGCATAGTTCATGTCGGCACCAATGTGTTTGCTGTTCATTACATCGTAGGCGCCGCCATAGGCTTTGCGGGTAATTACGGTACATCTCGGCACGGTTGCTTCGCTGAGAGCATACAGCAATTTGGCCCCGTTGGTAATAATGCCGTGCCACTCCTGATCGGTTCCCGGCAAAAAGCCCGGCACATCTACCAACACCAATAAAGGTATGTTGAAACAATCGCAAAAACGAGTAAACCGGGCACCTTTTCTCGAACTTTCTATATCGAGCACACCGGCCAAACTCATGGGCTGATTGGCCACTATGCCAATGCTGCGACCAGCCAGCAAAGCAAAGCCCACCACAATGTTGTCGGCGTAATCTTTCTGCACTTCAAAAAAGCTATCGGTATCGCAAATGCCGGCTATCACCTGCCGCATGTCGTAGGGCTGGTTGGCACTCTCGGGCACCACGGTTTCCAATTCTTCCCGCAGTTCATTGCCCAATTCATACGGATATTTTGGTGCAACATCTTCACAGTTTTGCGGCATGTATAGCAACAATCGTTTCACCTGATTGATGCAATCCTGATCGTTCATAGCTGTAAGGTGCGTTACACCCGATTTGGTGCTGTGCGTAGAAGCACCGCCCAACTCTTCGGCACTCACTTCTTCGTTGGTCACGGTCTTCACTACATTGGGGCCGGTTACAAACATGTAGCTGGTGTTTTCTACCATGATGGTAAAATCCGTCATGGCTGGTGAGTACACGGCACCACCGGCGCATGGCCCCATAATGGCGCTGATTTGTGGTATCACACCACTGCTCTGCACATTGCGGTAAAAAATATCGGCATAGCCACCCAGCGAACGAACTCCTTCTTGTATACGGGCCCCACCACTATCGTTGAGGCCAATCATGGGCGCACCGGTTTTCATGGCAGCATCCATCACCTTGCAAATTTTTTCGGCATGGGTTTCGCTCAGCGCACCGCCAAACACGGTAAAGTCTTGTGCAAATACATACACCAGCCGGCCATGCACAGTACCGTAGCCCGTTACTACACCATCGCCGTAATACTGTTGGTCTTCCATGCCAAACTCTTTGGTGCGGTGTGTTACCAATGCACCTATTTCTTCAAAGCTGCCGGGGTCCATCAGCAGGCTGATTCTTTCCCTGGCGGTGAGCTTTCCTTTTTTGTGTTGGGTAGCAATGCGGGCCTCGCCACCACCCAGTTTGCCTTGGGCAATTTTATCTCTCAGTATGTCTGCTTTCGATTTCATGTATGTTGTATTTATGCAGGAAAATAAATCAATGTGCCAGGCGGCGTTTCCAGCTGGTGGTTTTGTTATTTACCGGTTGCAATACCTGCTGCTGTTGTAGATAATGATGCAGCGCAATAATAGCCGCCAGCTTGGCATCGGCTTCTTGCCTCTCTTTCAGCAGGTAGGGTGTGTAGTAGTTTTTTACAAAATGTGTATCGAAGTTGCCAGAGAAAAACGCATCATGCTCAAACACAAATGTGCCGAATGGCAGCGTGGTGCTCACCCCTTCTATTTTGTATTGTTTAATGGCATCCAGCATTTTGGTGATGGCTTCAGTCCGGGTTTTGCCATGCACTACCAGCTTGGCTATCATGGGGTCGTAGTAAATGGGAATGCTCATGCCTTCTTCGTAGCCGTCATCTACCCGTATGCCTTCGCCCACGGGCTTTTGGTAGCGGGTAAGCGTACCAATAGAAGGCATAAAATTATTGAGCGGATCTTCGGCATACACCCTCAGTTCTATGGCATGTCCGTTGGCTTTGATATCCTCTTGCGAAATGCCCAACACTTCGCCCCGGGCTATGCGTATTTGTTGCTCCACCAAATCGAGTCCGATAATCATTTCACTCACCGGGTGCTCTACCTGCAGGCGGGTGTTCATTTCAAGAAAATAAAAATTGCGTTGGTCATCTACCAAAAACTCTACGGTGCCAGTGCTAACATAGTTGCAACTCTTGGCCACCATCACCGCAGCCTGTCCTATTTTTTCCCGCATCTCTGGGGTAACAATAGCACTTGGTGTTTCTTCCACCACTTTTTGGTGGCGTCGTTGTATGCTGCACTCCCGTTCGAGTCCGTGAATCACATTGCCGTATTTATCGGCCACCACCTGCACTTCTATGTGGCGGGGTGAGCTTACATATTTTTCAATAAACACTGAGCCATCGCCAAATGAAGACGTGGCCTCGCTGATGGCCCGTTCCATTTGCTCCTGCATGTCTTCGGGGCGTTCTACAATGCGCATGCCCTTGCCACCACCACCAGCCGAAGCTTTGATGAGAATAGGATAGCCAATCTTTGCGGCTACTTCTATGGCGAGGTTCACATCTTCAATGGCTTTATCGATGCCGGGCACCATGGGTATGTTGTATTGCTTCACACTTTCTTTGGCGGCCAGCTTGCTACCCATAATGCGCATGGCTTCGGGCGTAGGGCCAATGAACTCAATGCCTGCTTCTGTTACCTTTTGGGCGAAGTCGGCATTTTCACTCAAAAAACCATAGCCGGGGTGAATGCCATCTACACCGAGCTCTTTGCAAATGGCAATGATTTTATCGCCGTTGAGGTACGATTGATTGCTGGGTGCGGGGCCCAAACAAACCGCTTCATCAGCATAGCGTACATGCGGACTATTACGGTCGGCTTCGGAGTATACGGCTACAGCTTTGATGCCCATTTTACGAATGGTACGCATGATGCGCAGAGCAATTTCGCCACGGTTGGCTACAAGTATTTTTCGCATGCAAAATGTTTTTGCGTCAATGAAAGAAACGTTATTCGAGCACTACGAGAACCTGCCCTTTGTCTACGGCTTGTCCGGCTTTTACCAATACTGATTTGATGGTGGCTGCAGCATGTATCATGATGCTGTTTTCCATTTTCATGGCTTCGAGTATCAGCAGGCGGTCGCCTTCCTGCACTTGCTGGCCGGCTTCAACCGACACACTCAATACGAGGCCCGGCATGGGTGCTTTTACTTCTTTGATGTGCTTGCTGCCGGCAGCGCTGTACCCCATGCTGTCGAGCATTTGGTCGAGGCTGTCTTTGATGTTCACATCGTAAGTATTGCCGTGCACTTCTACCTGCATGGTTTTGTGGTCGGCAGCGGCATCCAGCACTTTGCCATTCACCGACTGATGCTGGTATATAAGATGGTACACATGGTTAGCTTCCGCCACAATATCGGCTTGTGCCATGTCGCTTTCGGTAAGCGTAAATACAAATCCGTTGGCCTTTACCAGAAAGGCCTGTTGTTGGTCAGACATAAGCGGGGTGATTTGAATAAATGATGCGACTGCTTGCTGTGCAGCAGGCGGTTTTCCGACAGGTCATGGCAATCGTTGCAAGTGTGATGGTGAACACGATGTTGCAGTATTAAAATTGGTACAATCTCACCGCTGTCTGTATGACAACAATCATGCGGATGCGTGGCAGAAAATCGTACCATTTACTTAGGCCTAAACAAGATACAGCCCTTGCGGGGCAAATGCAATGGGACGCGAAAAACAGGACGCGGATGCAAACGGATGGGTTCGGATTTTCACGGATGCATAGCTGTCGCAGGCCTCCCGGCCTGTGACGGTGCGTTACTAATGCAGCAAAACCAAGAAGGCAAAATACATTAGCCGCAGATGCACAGATTTTTTCGGAATCGAACAGCTGTCGCAGGCCTCCCGGCCTGTGACGGTGCGTTACTAATGCAACAAAACCAAGAAGGTAAAATACATTAGCGCTGATGCACAGATTTTTTGGTTACTGATTGACAAAGAGAGTAACCCTTTGTCACAGGCCGGGAGGCCTGCGACAGAAAATGCAAACCAACAAGGCAAAATAGATTAGCCACAGATACACAGATTATTTAGGTTAATCGTTGACTACAATTAGAGAGCAACTTTTTTGTCACAGGCCGGGAGGCCTGCAACAGAAAATGCTGCCCACATCAGACATCCTACATCTCCTCCTATCTTCGCCCTCCTAAAAAATGGTTGTATGATGCGTCGTGGTTTGTATGGGTTGCTTTTTCTGGCAGTGTTGACATTGGGTTGCAGCAGCAGCCGCAAGAGCAGCAACACGCCGGCTGATTTTTTTCAATACCAACCAGGTAAAGCAGCAGCCATTAGTGCCCACCGCGGTGGCGGCGATTACAAAGGCTACCCTGAAAACTGCATCGAATCGTTTGCCTGGCTGGCAGCACAAATGCCCGTGACCATTGAATGCGACATCAGCATGAGCAAAGACAGCGTACTGCTGATGATGCACGACGACAGCTACAACCGCACTACCACCGGCAGCGGTAAAATCAGCGACTCCCTGTTTGCCTACAGCCAAACCCTGCTGCTGAAAGACAACATGGGCAACCTCACCAACTTTCGCATTCCTACATTGGAACAAGTGCTGGCATGGGGCAGCAACAAAGTGACGTACACTCTCGATGTAAAACGCAGTGTGCCGTTTGAAAAAGTGGTGGCGCTGGTACAGCAATACAAAGCCCATCGCTATGCAGCCATCATTACCTACAATGCACAGGATGCAGCCAAAGTGCACCAGCTGGATAAAGACGTGATGATATCCGTAACCATCCGCAACGAAGAGGAATACAACCGCCACAAAGCATTGGGCATACCCGACAACCGCATGATTGCTTTTGTGGGTACCCGAGAGCCCAACAGTGTATGGCTGCAAACACTGCACAGCAAAGGCATCCGCTGTATACTCGGCACCTTGGGCAACCTCGACAAAATGGCTGCTGCCAAAAGCGACACCCTCTACCAAACATGGTACAAAGCCGGTGCCGACATGATGAGCACCGACCGGCCACTGGAGGCATGGAAAGCCCTGCAGCAATAACCAAAATACCCGCTACACGGTATGCGGCTACTAAGTAAAATCCATTTTATTTGAACCTCATTCAACCGACTTTACTGTATTTGACATGCACTAAGTAATGCATTAATGCATACACCTAATTGACCTGACCCCTACACCCACCATGAACAGCGGAGCCCTTCGGGGCTCTGTTTTTTTGAGGGATCAATATCCCTTGTTTATTCCATCGAAAAAATGAGCAATTGCTACACATGCAGGTTATTTAAACTTAACTTAGAGCAAACACTTTATATCCCCTTTTTCGAATGTTTTTTTTGAGTGCTTGACATTCCTGATGCAGTTTTTTTATTGAAGTAAGTAGCCACGGTAACCCCCTAAACCTTCATACCAATGTCTAACACATTTTACCTGCAACAGCAGAACCCCAACCAGTTCAATCCGGCTGAACATCCGGCAGTGTTCACAGAAATTGGCAGACTCTTTCGTAGCTTATTTCCGTTTGCTGCCCAAAACAAAGCCAGCCTGCTGGCCCGGTTTCTTCGCCACCATTCCATTAACAGGATGATTGCCAGCACCAATCCGCCGCTGTTTCACAACATTGTGAATGGCACTACGAGTACTTCGGCCACAGAGTCGCTGTTTGCGGTGAATGAAGGCAACCAATCTTTTTGCAACGATTTGGAAGCATACATTGGCAGACTCCTTCGCTAAGGCATTGCGCAGCATATTCTTCTGGCAAAAACTTTACATTCGCCGCCAGAAAAAATAACCAACAGTTATGAAGCCAGAAGCCGTAGCGCAGCAGCGCAGCCAGGGAAAATGTGAGATGTGTGCCGCCAGCAGCCCGCTGAAATTGTACGAAGTGCCGCCGCAAGACATTCCTTCGGCCGACACCGTGATGATGATTTGCGACACGTGCCTACAGCAAATAGAACAAAAAGCTGAACTGGACCACAACCACTGGCAATGCCTGAGCACCAGCATGTGGAGCGAAGTGCCTGCCGTGCAGGTAGTAAGCTGGCGTATGCTCAACCGGCTGCGCAACGAAAGCTGGGCCGCCGACCTGCTTGACATGCTCTACCTCACTGATGAATGGCTGGCCTTTGCCAAAGCCACCGGCGACCACGAAAGCGATGGCACCGTAAACCTGCACCGCGACTGCAACGGTGCCCAACTCTTTGGCGGCGATACCGTGGTACTCACCAAAAGCCTCGATGTAAAAGGCAGCACCGTGAATGCCCGGGTTGGCACCGTTATCCGCAACATTCGCCTGGTACCTGATAATGTAAACCAGATTGAAGGCCGTATCGAAAACCAGCAAATTGTGATTTTGACGCAGTACCTGCGGAGGCAGCATAGTTAGGGTTGGTAGGTTGGTAGGTTGGAAAGTTGACGAGTTGACGAGTTGATGGGTTGACGAGTTAATTGGTTGATTGGTTGATTCGTTAATTAGGTTTCACATTCAACTAACAGGCTCCAACTTGTGAACTCGTGAACTCTTAAACTAGTCCACTCGTAACCACGTGAACCAGTCACCTCGTCAACTTGTTTCATCTACCTTTATCGCCTCCATTTTTACAAATAACTATGATTAAGACTTCCGCTTTTGCCAGCCTGGCATTGGTTTTTGCAATGGCATGTACCGCCCAGCCCAAGCCAGCAGCCCCCGGCGCACCGGTAGAAACCGGCAAAGCCAACAGCAACTACAAACCTGCATTTGAAGGCCAAACCCGTGGCCCCGGCATGACCTCCGCCACTGCTTACGAAGCCGTGAAACTGGCCGAAGGACTCGGCCGCCCCTGGGCCGTGGTGCCCCTGCCCGATGGCCGCTTGTTGCTCACCATCAAATCGGGCTACATGGAAATTCGCGGTACGGATGGTCAGCTGCAACATAAGATCACCGGTCTGCCCGCCGTAGCCGATCGTGGTCAGGGTGGCCTGCTAGATGTAGTGCCCGATCCTGATTTCGCCAGCAACAAAACCCTTTACTGGGCATACAGCGAGCAGCAGGGCGACTCCAACCTCACGGCCGTGGCAAAAGGCCAGTTGGCCTCCGATGAAAACAGTATTCAAAACATCAGCGTTATTTTTCGGGCTACGCCCAAACTCAAAAGCAGCCTGCACTTTGGCTCTCGCCTGCTGTTTAGCAAAGAAGGTTATTTGTTTGTAACTACCGGCGAACGCAGCAACCTCGATGGCCGCAAACAATCGCAGTGGCTCAACAGTGGTTTGGGTAAAGTATTTCGCATCACCAAAGAAGGCAAACCCGCTCCCGGCAATCCCTTTATCGGTAAGGCCGATGTAATGCCCGAAATATGGAGCTATGGCCACCGCAACCCGCAAAGCCTCGACATGCACCCTGTAACCGGCGAATTGTGGGAAGCCGAATTTGGCCCCCGTGGTGGCGATGAACTCAACCTCATTAAGCCCGGCAAAAACTATGGCTGGCCCATTATTACCTACGGTATTGAATACGGTGGCCCAGCCATTGGCGACGCCATTCAGCAAAAAGATGGCATGGAGCAACCCGTGTATTATTGGGACCCCGTGATATCGCCCAGTGGCATGACTTTTTACAAAGGCAATACCATACCTGAGTGGGAAAACAACCTCATTATTGCCTGCCTGAGCGGCATGCACCTCAACCGCCTGAAACTGGAAAATGGTCGTGTGGCTGGTGAAGAACGTTTACTCTCTAACCTGAATGAACGCTTTCGTGATGTGG
Source organism: Bacteroidota bacterium (assembly GCA_020161435.1). Taxonomy (GTDB): domain Bacteria; phylum Bacteroidota; class Bacteroidia; order Chitinophagales; family Chitinophagaceae; genus Phnomibacter. Next base: position 400,894 of record JAIUNV010000002.1, read on the forward strand.
CTTACCTCGATGGTAAGTTGTACACGGTTACCGACTCGGGCAAGTTGTATGTGGTAAAAAAGAAATAACGCTTGTGCAGTTGCGCAGCATAAAAAAGGGAGCCGTTTGGTTCCCTTTTTTTATTCGTTATCGCTTTCTGTTGTTCAACTCATCATCAATAGGTCTGAGTTGCGAAGCATTGAAAAGTAAAGCTGGCAAAAGGGCGAAGAGGGCAACAAAACTGGAAGAAAACAACCGCTCCACCACCGACAGGTACAACACCGAAGCCAAGATGGCCAACGCAAAAGCAATGCAAACACCAAGCATGGTTTTGTGCAATTGCTTCTTTTTGAGCAAGGCTTGTGTAGTGAGTTGCGAAAAGTCCTGATGCGTTGTCATGACTGAAGTATTGAGCAGTGAAAACGGGTGTGTGATTTGTGGTAAAACTAATCTGGGATAGCATTTCATAACAGGTCTTTGGGCTAAATGGTTCTAAAACATGTCGGATTTGTACCACCAACTGGCTAAGCGGTTGTTGCATTTTAGCGGTATCAAATCCATCCGTCATGAAACGCAAACAATTTTTACTCAACAGCCTGCTGGCCGTGCCGGCATTGGCCCTTGCCAAAACGGGCACCACAGAAAACCCGCCTGCTTCCAACCCCAAACCCTTTGTTGTACGCAGCGGCCAATCGAGGTTTGGCGATGTGGTGAAGTTTTTGGGCGTTCACCCTAACGATTTAAAAATCAGCAGCAAAGACACCGGCGGCCAGCTCAGCATGTTCGACTACACAGGCCTGGGCAAAGTAGGCCCCATGCTACACATTCACTTTAGGCAAGATGAAATTTTTACCGTAATTGAAGGTGAATACCGATTTGTGGTGGGCAGCGAAACGCATGTACTCGGCCCCGGCCAAACCATTTTTCTGCCCCGTGGCATTCCGCATACCTGGATACAACTGAGCGACAAAGGCCGCCTCATTTACCTGCTGCAACCAGCCGGCAAAATGGAAGAGTTTTTCCAAATCATGAACAAGATGACTACCCGCCCCACGCCCGAAGAAATGGACCGCATACATGCCGAACACGACATGAAAGTGGTTGGCCCACCCCTCACTTTGTAACACGCTTACCCTGATGGTTTGGCAGTTGGCTGCATAATTTTCATATCAGCTTTCTGCCAAACTTTTTATCTTCCTCATTGCATCCATCGCCCTTGCTACTGAAAGATTTTATACCTGCCCCCGATGTGCAACAGTTTGTACAACTGTACCGCATAGTACACCTCCGTTTTGAGGCCGGGCACCCCATACCACCAAAGGCTTACCCACCCCGCCCCGAGCATTGCCTCGCCTTTTATCCATTCGATACAGAAACCGTATTGTTCGATCAGCAGGGCACCATGCAGCAACATTTGCCCGTGGTGCTCTATGGCCAGCTTTCTGAAGTAACGCACCGCATCATCGGGCACAACTTCCTTGTATTTCAGATTATCTTTTACCCCGGTGCCTTGTACAACCTCACGGGTATGCCTGCCTCCGAAATTTGCAATCAATACCTGTCGGCACAGCATTTTTTTTCCATCGATGTATTGCAGGTGAATGAACAACTGCGGGAAGCAGACTGCTACGCCAGTATGCTGGATATCGCCAACGATTTTGTTCGCCAGCTCATACGCCGGCAGCGGCGCAGTTTGCTACCGGTAGACGATGCCTGCCGCTGGCTACTCCAGCAAAACGGTTTGGTATCGGTAGATGCCTTGGCCAAAGCAGCCTGCCTCAGCAGCCGACAACTGGAAAGGTGTTTTGCCGAACGCACCGGCATCAATCCAAAAACGTACGAACGAATCATTCGCTTTGATAAAGCATTCCGGCTACGCAACAGCAAGCCGCAATACAGCTGGTTGCGCATTGCGCTGGAAAGTCATTTTCACGACTACCAGCATTTGGCCAAAGCCTACAAAACTTTTACAGGATTATCACCCAACGCCTTTCACGCCATTGAAAACAATGCGCCAGAAAGGCAATTTGGTTTGAGTGAAGGGTTCTACCAAAACTCGCTGGCCTGAGCCAGACAGCGTATTCCCTAACAATTATCCATTGTAAAATTGGCCGCTGCCAACGGGCGTACATTTTAGCTACATTGCGGCCCTATCTATTAACTGCCCGCACATGAGCATACACATAACCGCCCCCGAAGGAAGCATTGCTCCCGTAGTACTGATGCCCGGCGATCCGCTGAGGGCCAAACTCATAGCCACCGAATTTTTAACCGATGCTGCACTGGTAAGCAGCACCCGCAACATATTTTACTTCACCGGTTTGTACAAAGGCCAGCGCATCAGCGTAGGTGCCAGCGGCATGGGTTGCCCCTCTATCGGTATTTACAGTTATGAACTGTATAGCAATTACGATGTGCAACACATCATTCGCATTGGCACCTGTGGTGCATACCACAACAACCTGCAGTTGTTCGATATCATCAACGTGAACAAAGCGGCTAGCGAAAGCACATTTGCCAAAGAAGCATGGGGCTATGCAGAAGAAGTGATGCTGCCGCAAGGCAACGCATATACAGTCATTAATGAAACAGCTGCTGCACGTCAGCAAGCTGTGCACGATACGGCCGTACATACCAGCGATTATTTTTACCGGGCCAACCCAGAACTGCCCGCAATTGCAGCAGCACACAAGTGTGAAGTGGTAGAAATGGAATCCTTTGCGCTGTTTGCCAATGCCCGCTATCTGGGCAAATCGGCCGCCTGTCTGCTCACTGTGTCCGACATTATTCCAACGCAGCAAAAAATATCGCCCAACCAACGGGAGCAATCGCTGTTGCCCATGATTGAGCTGGCGCTGGAAGCAGGTATAAGGTTATAAGAATTCAACTGTTGTGCTGTTTAGAGATGTACTATTTAGCCAACTATTGCAACAATTGAAAAGGCTTAAGACAATGTGGATTGCCTTAAAAAAAAGATTGGTTATCAATGCGGAAAATGTGGCGAGTGTCGTCTATTTTTGAGTTATGTGCAACCCTAGCGACAACCTCATAACTTAAAGCTAACTAAGTAATAAAACTTAACTTTATACCACTAAAGACAAATAAACACTAGACAAATGGACCGTTACAGAGAAATAGAAGTTAAACTTGCCGAAAAGCATGGCGCCGTTGCCAAAGGAACTAGAAAATCAATAGGTGACTTCTTGTTAAATAATGATCCACAGAAACCTGTTAATGTTAAAAGTACCAATTTGGCTAATAATAACTATTCGCCGAACATTATATCAGCCATGAGATTAATCAAATGGCTAAAACAAGATGGGAATGAGCTATATTTTATCTTCGTAGATTACAACGTAACTAAAGCTGGACTTGAAATCGTCAAAGATTCTGGCATAGTGGCTGTTCATAATATAAGTTGGAATTGCTTAACTATCGAAGCTCAAGGTTGGGGAGTCATACAAATGTGTAAGCCTTTAGAAGTAGATTTGAAGCAGGATTTAAAAGGGTTCTTAAAAGGGATGAAAAACGCCTATGAAATTTACATGCGTAAAGAGGCGAAGAAGGTAGAAATTATAAAGGAAATGATAAAAGATTTTTAACTTCATGTACTCAAACATTGTAGATATAATAAACTAAAAAAGTGATGAAAGTATTTGAGGCAAATATTTCAATTCAGGTTTCGAATTTCTTTCGCACCAAATTGAATAGGACAACTACACTGTCAACAGCCAATCAAAAAATGTTTGATGCCTGCGGCATCAAACATTTTTTTGAGTCTGAGGAAGAGTTTGAAGCATTGAAAGAAGCAATTTACTTTAGTGAAAATTTAGTCGAAGAACCCGACAGAGCCGAATATGGTGACTTTCAAACTAATTTTGATTTAGCAACTAAAGTTTCTAATTTTTTAAAACAAGGCTTATCCAATCCAAAAATTATTGTTGAGCCAACTTGCGGAAAAGGAAATTTTATTGTTGCGTGTCTAAGCACTTTTAAAGAAATTAAAAAAATATTCGGAGTCGAAATCTATAAGCCTTATGTGTGGGAAACTAAGTTTAATATTATTGAATTCTTTATTAAAAATCCTAAAACTAGAAAACCTGAAATCGAAATCAATCATTTCAATGTTTTTGATTTCGATTTCAGCAAAATATCTAAGGAACATTCCTTAGAAGAAATTTTAGTTATTGGAAACCCGCCGTGGGTTACAAATTCTAAACTTAGCAGTTTATCATCAGGCAACCTGCCAACAAAATCTAACTTTAAAAAACACAGTGGTCTAGATGCAATGACAGGTAAAGGGAACTTTGACATTAGCGAGTATATAACACTTATGATGTTTGATGCCTTCCAAAATTCTAAAGGACACTTTGCATTCCTTGTAAAAAACTCTGTAATAAAAAATGTTGTGTACGACCAACGGCAACGTAATTATAAAATTGCCGATCTACAAAAACTAACAATAGACAGCAAAAAAGAATTCAATGTATCAGTTGAAGCATCTTTACTGTACTGCAAACTTAACCAAACCGCTGAATTCGAATGTGAGGAATTTGATTTTTATAACCCTTTAAAATTAGTTAACCGATTTGGATGGGTTAATGAAAAATTTGTTTCCAGCATTGAACTTTATAAACTCAGCAACGACATTGACGGAGTTTCTCCTTTCATGTGGCGGCAAGGAATTAAGCATGACTGTTCTTCAATTATGGAGTTTGACAGAGAGAACGGACATTTTATAAATGGACTTCAACACAAAGTTAATTTAGAGGAAGATTTAGTTTACGGTTTATTGAAAAGCTCAGATCTCAAAGAAACCGTAATCGACAAGACTAGAAAATTTACAATCATCACTCAGAAAAAAGTTGGGCAAGACACCTCTTTTATCAAAAAAGAATTTCCTAAAACTTTTACCTACCTATACAAGAACAAGAGCCAATTCGATTTACGCAAATCGAGTATTTATAACAATAAGCCCGATTATTCAATTTTTGGAATTGGTGATTATTCTTTTACTCCCTTTAAGGTTGCGATTTCAGGCTTATACAAAAACTACTCTTTCAATTTAGTTTTGCCTCAAAATGACAAACCAATAATGCTTGACGACACTTGTTATTTGTTGGGCTTTGACAATTTGGAATTTGCTGCTTATACTCTTATTCTTTTAAACTCTGAAAAATCAAAAGAACTTTTACAAGCTATTACTTTCTCTGATGCAAAACGAACTTTCACAAAAGACATTCTAATGCGAATTGACCTTTTAAAACTTGCTTTGCAATTTCCAGAGCGAACAATGCAGAGCGAACTTAACAAAATCAACAAGCAATTCAAATTGAATATTAAACTTGATAAGTTCAACGAATTCATTAAAGCAATGAAGCCAGTTAATTCACAACAGTTGACCCTTCTAGAACCAGAAGTAAAATATAAAAAACAAAGAAAGCAAATTTTAATACCTGCATAACATAGGCTGACACAACTTCAACTTAACCGGGCTGCACATAACAAAAGGTTTGCCGCAAGGCTGGCGGACGGAATAACAATCGGCAGTTGTACTACTATCAGCTAATATCGGGCTTGACCTAATTCTATTTGGCTTTTAGTTATTAAATTCATCATCAGTTTTTCAATCGGCTTCAGTTGCCGGGCTGACACAGCAACAATTCCAGCCCTGCGGCAAGCCTCGAACGTTAGCTTTTCATTTTTCCCATCAGTGTTTAGGCCACATCTCCGGCCCAATGGCCGGGTTGGGGAAATGGCTTCCATGCTTATCCTGTTACTCCCGTCATTTCTGGCATAACATTTTCGTTTCTAGTATCAGCAGCTGCATCGCTTTCGCTTTGGTCTTCCCGGCTCCGTTTCATCCGTTACCCCCAACGCTGCGGTCGGGGCATGTAGCTTCGTTTCTCAGCATGCCTTTACCCACCAACACAAAAAAAGCTGAAGGCGAAAACCTTCAGCTTTGTTGGCGGAACATATCACCCGCCGATGTACAGGGTTTTATCCCTTCTGTTGATGTACTAAAGTTACTACCGCCCCGGGTGTAACCACAAGTATTTGCATCAAATTATTTTTGCACACAACTTAGCTGTGCAAACGGTCTTTTTTCGCCATCAGTTCGTCTACTGCTTCTACATACGCTTCGTCGGGTACGCAGCAGTCTACAGGGCACACTGCAGCACACTGTGGCTCTTCGTGAAAACCCTGGCACTCGGTGCACTTGTTGGGTACAATGTAGTAAGTATCGGTGCTGATGGGTTCATTTTTCTGATTGGCATCCATGGTGCTACCATCGAGCAGGGTAAACGTACCGCTTACAGTAGTACCATCGGCCAGTGCCCATTCCACACCGCCTTCGTAAATCGCATTGTTCGGACATTCAGGTTCGCAGGCACCACAGTTGATGCATTCTTCGGTTATTTTAATTGCCATGATGAGAACTGTTTAGTTTCGTTTCAAATTAGTTTTGTCCCTTCAAAAATAACGACCAATCCGTGAATCTACATCAACGCATAGAAATACTTGTAAAGCTGGGTGAATATCTTTTATCGGACGACGCAGCATGGCAGGAAGCCAAGACAAAAGCCGGTATTGAAAACGGCTGGTTTGTGCCCCAATTTGTAGATGCTGCAGCTGCAGGAATTGCCCACGGTTTTTTGCAGCCCGATGCGCTGAAAGCCTTTGCCCATCAGTATTTGCCGCAAGGCATTACCTATGCCCCACAGCGCCTCGGCATAGTAATGGCAGGCAATATTCCCATGGTGGGTTTTCATGATATGCTGTGCGGTATTTTGGCCGGTCATCAGCTGGTTTTAAAGCCTTCCTCAAAGGATGAAACACTGATGAAACACATTGTAACCACCCTGCAACAATGGGCGCCTGATTTTGGTCATGAAATTATTTTTGCAGAACAGCTAAAAGGCTGCGATGCCTACATAGCTACCGGCAGCAACAACAGCAGCCGCTACTTCGATTATTATTTCCGTAACTATCCCAGCATCATCCGGCGCAACCGCACTTCGGTAGCCGTGCTCGATGGCAGCGAAGATGCCGCCACCCTCGAACTACTGGCCGATGATATGATGCTGTACTTTGGATTGGGCTGCCGCAACGTATCGAAGCTCTACGTGCCCCGCAACTATGATTTTGTGCCGCTGCTGCGTGCCCTCGATAAATACAGTTGGATGGCCGATCATTTTAAATTTAAAAACAACTACGATTACAACCTGAGTATCCTTTTGCTTAACAACAAGTTTTACATGACCAACGGCACCGTACTGCTCACGGAAAACGAAGGTTTGTTTTCGCCCATCAGCCAGGTACACTACAGCTTTTACGACAGTATAGATGAAGCTGCCCTGCTTCAAGAACAGGCCGACAACCTGCAATGCCTGTGTAGCAAGCAGCACATTCCTTTTGGCCGGGCTCAGCAGCCAGCCCTCAGCGATTTTGCCGACGGTGTAGACACGATGCAGTTTCTGACAACATTGCCGCAAAAGCAGTAAGCAGTGCTGTGCAATTGTCAGCCGGCTGCTGTCAAAACATCAGCCACAACCAAGCGGCACATCTATTGTTATTGCTGTTAAACGGCGGTTAAACAAAATGGTATTTGCATTTTCTTCACCACAAGTGAGTGGCATTTACTATTAGATTTACGAATCATTTCGTTTGAACATAAACAGAAAAAGAAAAGCTATGAATTGGAAGTCCGTATTTGCGATTGCAGGCGTTAGCGTCGTTACCTCGGTGCTGAGCGTTTGGGGTCTGGGAAAAATCTACAGTAGCAGCAACTCAAACGGTTACCAGGAAACTGGAAAAATGCCTGCCAACTATGCCTCTTTTGTAGAAGGCAACGGGGTGCAGGGCAATACCCCGGTTGATTTTTCGGCGGCAGCCGGTGCAGCTACCCCAGCAGTGGTACACATCAAAACCAAAATAAATGCCCGTCAGGTAACCACCCAACGGCAGCGCAGCCCTTTTGCCGATTTGTTTGGCGATGATTTCTTTGGCGACATGTTTGGTGGCGGCGGCTCTCGCAGCATGACCATTCCTGAGCAGCGGGCCAGTGGCTCCGGCGTTATCATTACCAAAGACGGTTACATAGTAACAAACAACCATGTTATTGAAAATGCCGATGAAATAAACGTGACCATGCCCAATAAAAAATCGTACAAGGCCGAGCTCATTGGCGCCGACCCCAGCAGCGATTTGGCAGTGTTGAAAATCACCGGCGAAAACCTGCCCTACATTGTTTGGGGCAATAGCGATGATGTAAAACTCGGTCAGTGGGTACTGGCCATTGGCTACCCCTGGAGCCTTGACGTAACTGTAACAGCAGGTATTGTGAGTGCTAAAGCCCGTTCGCTTGGCCTCAACAGCCGCAAGAGCAATACGCCTATTGAAAGCTTTATACAAACCGATGCTGCCGTAAACCAGGGCAACAGCGGTGGCGCCCTGGTAGATGCCGAAGGCAAACTGATTGGCATCAACTCGGCCATTGCTTCGCAAACAGGTTCTTACGCTGGTTACAGTTATGCCATTCCTGTAAACATTGTTCGCAAAATAACCGGCGACCTCATTAAGTATGGTGCTGTGCAGCGGGCTTACCTTGGCATTACTTACATGCCAGATGATGCACCCGAAGAAGAATTCCGCAAGGCAGGTATAACACAGGGCGAAGGCGTGTATGTGCGGGAAGTGCCCGAAGGTGGTGCAGCCGCTGCAGCAGGCATTAAGCCCGGCGATTATATCACTGCCATCAACGGAGTGAAAGTAACCAGCGGTTCAGAAATGGTGGAGCAGGTAGCCAACTACAAGCCCGGCGATAAAGTCACCATCAGTTTTAAAAGAGATGGTGCCGCCAAATCGACCACCGTTACCTTGAAAAACCGTGCCGGTAATACCGATGTGGTGAAGAATGATGCCAACGCCGATCTGAAAGAAAAACTGGGTGGTCAGCTGGAAACAGTATCGAAAAAAGACGCAGAAAAATTTGGTATAGCCGGTGGTGTAAAAGTGAAAGAACTGGGTGAAGGCCTGCTGAGCAATACCCGCATGCAAAAAGACTTTGTAATTACGAGTGTGAACAGCCAGCCTGTGAAATCGGTAGAAGAACTAATGAAACTGTTGGGCAGTGCCCGCGGTACCGTTCGCCTTGAGGGTGTTTATCCCGGTTTTGAAGGCGTGTACGGTTATCCGCTCAACCTGAACCCACAGCAGGAAAACGGCGGCGGAAGACAGTAATCAAATAATTGGATGAATTTTTAAAAGACGGCACCTCAAACAGGTGTCGTCTTTTTTTGAGGCAGCCCCCTGGCCCCCGGTGGGGAATGAAAAACTGTTGCAAGCCTACCGGCCTTTGTTAGCCCGTTACTCCTCTTAAACTTCAACCAATGAAATGATGGCACCCCTTCTGGGCTTGGTACATCTTTCTGGTATTGTATACCAAAGGCGTTGCCAGTGGCTGATGGATTTTCGCCCTTTCAGGGCTAAACGGGTTAGCAATTTGGATTCCCGCAATTTATCTGGCCGGCTTTCCGGCTATGTACAAAAAACCACCCCGCCCAAAAGGGCACCCCACAAAGGGGAGAAAACTTACTGTCTTTCGGTCTTCCCGACATTCCAACTATCCGACTATATTAACCTATCCCACCCTCTCCAAAGGAGAGGGAACGTAGAGTGATGTGGTACATATTGGCATTTTTCTACTGACTTCCGGCTTCCCGTCTTTCGGACTTTCTCCCGACTCCCCGACTCCGGACTCCCGACTCCCCGACTCCGGACTCCCAACTTTCAGTCTTTCGGTCTTTCGGTCTTCCCGACATTCCAACTCACACCACCCAACATCCCGCTATTTTCCCTGATATTTGGAAGCACTACATTTTGATATTGCTTATGAAGAAGATACTTAGCCATTTGGCTCCTGCTTTTCTGTTGGTTGGTTTTTGTGTTGCATTTGCACTGCCTGCTGCGGCACAGCCCAATGGGTACAAATACCAGTTGGTAAAACAGGCCGAGTACAGCAAAGCGGCGGTGAGCAGTGCACATCCGCTGGCCAGTGAGGCTGGTATGTATGTAATGCAACACGGCGGTAATGCAGTTGATGCAGCCATTGCCACCCAGTGGGCGTTGGCTGTGGTGTACCCAACGGCGGGCAATATTGGTGGTGGCGGTTTTTTGGTGGCCCGCTTGTCGTCGGGCAAAAATATTTCCATCGACTACCGCGAAATGGCGCCCGGCAAAGCCACCGAAAACATGTATGTAGATCCGAAAACGGGCAAGGCCAATACCAGACTATCGCAAAGCGGCCACCTGGCCAGTGGTGTACCCGGCACACCGGCTGGCTTGTTTGCCTCTTTGAAGTATGCCAAACTGCCCATGAAAAAATTGATTCAACCGGCTATTGATTTGGCAGAAAAAGGATTTGCCATTACAGAAAGAGAAGCCAACCGCCTCAATAATTTACAGCAGCAATTGGAAAGGGTAAACACCAGCCTCCCCGTTTTTTACAGAGAAAAAAAATGGCAAGCCGGCGATACCTTGATACAACCCGATTTGGCCAACACACTGAAACGCATCAGAGACAAGGGCCAGCCGGGTTTTTACGAAGGAGAAACTGCCGACTTGATTGTGAATGAAATGGAACGTGGCGGTGGTATCATCAGCAAAGCCGATTTGAAAAATTACAAAGCAGTAGAAAGAACGCCTGTTGTATTTATGTACAAAGGCTATGAGATAATTTCTATGCCACCCCCCAGCAGCGGCGGCATACTCATTCATCAAATGCTGAAGATGCTGGAAAACCGGCCACTGGCCAGCTATGGTTTTCAAACGGCAAAAAGTGTACAGCTTATTACCGAAGTTGAACGCCGTGCCTATGCCGACCGTGCAGAACACTTAGGCGATCCTGATTATTACAAAGTGCCGATGAAAGGCTTGGTGGCACCGGCTTATCTGCAGCAGCGCATGGCCGATTACGACAGCACCAAAGCATCGGTGAGCACCAACATTACACCCGGTGTAATAAAAGAAAGCATGGAAACCACCCACCTGAGTGTGATGGATACCGATGGCAATGCCGTAAGTGTAACCACTACCCTCAACGGCGGCTACGGAAGTAAAGTGGTTGTGGGCGGCGCCGGCTTTTTCCTCAACAACGAAATGGATGATTTTAGCGTTCAACCCGGTGTACCCAACATGTTTGGTGCCATTGGTGGCGTGGCCAATGCTATTGCCCCCGGCAAGCGTATGCTCAGCAGTATGACGCCCACCGTAGTGCTCAAAAACAACAAACCTTTTATGGTGGTAGGTACACCCGGTGGCACCACCATTATTACATCAGTATTGCAAAGCATTATTAATGTGGTGGACTACAACATGAATGCTTTTGATGCAGTGAACAAACCAAAATTTCACCACCAGTGGCAGCCCGATGAAGTGCGGGTGGAAAAAGATTTTCCCATGGATGTACGCAAACAGCTGGAAGCGATGGGCTACAAAATAGTGGAAAACGGGGCCTGGAGTGCTACCGAAATGATACTGGTAAAACCCAATGGCAAACTGGAAGTAGTGGGTGATAAACGTGGCGATGATAGTGTGGCTGGCTGGTAAGTGTCGAGCCGCTATAAATTATCCGCCATACAGCATTTCCACTTCCCGTACATACCCTTCCATTTCGGCATCTTCGCCGGTGGGGTCGTAAGGTTGCTTGAGGCTGCTGCCAAATACAAACGCCACCGTTTGCCACAGCCGGGCATTGGCGCCGCCTTTGTATTCTTTTAAAATAGCGTACACATCGGCACCGGTTTGGCGGTTGATGAGTTTCATGAGCACTTTGCCCTGGTACACACTCAGGCTGGTAATTTTATCGCCAAAGGCTTCTTTGAGTTGCTTTTCCTGCGATTTGATAAACTGCCTGCGGGCACTTTCATCTTTCATGCCTGCCATGCGGCGGTTCATAAAGTTGATGATGCGACTGGCCTCCCGTGCATAAGGATAGGTAACGTACACAGCATTTTTAAGCCGGGTCATTTTCTTTTGTTGCCTGGCCAGGTGGCGGGGCATTTTGCCCAGCACTTCTACCGGCAGCAGCCACGAGGTGGGCACCAGTGTACCATCTTCCATCACCGTGGCATACACTACCAGTGTATCATTTACTCCATAGTCGGGGTGCTTTACCACCGGCGGCTGGGTTTGTGCCGCAGCCAGTAAGCTGCTGCAACAAATGATAGTTATGATGAGGATGCGCTGCATTGTAAGCATGAATATACTTACCAAAAACGAAAGACCCGGTTATTCATTGTATCGTTTGGCGGCTTTGCGGCGCTGAAACATACTCATGATAAAACCAATTACCGTAACCACAATACCCAACCACAGCACATTGATGGCAGGAAATTCATACGCCTTCAGCGTTACAAAATCCAGAATGGCGTTGCTTTCTTTCAGGCCTATTTCCACTTCCCGCTTCTCCATATCGCCAGGCTTATTAATGGTAAATACGAGGCTCTGACTCATCACCGTATCGGTAATGATATCGAGGGTATTGTTTTTGAGTCGAAATGCCGGCCGGGCTTTGTAAATACGGCCGTCTTTGGCAATCACCGAAATATCGGCAGCCAGCAAAGTGTCGCCTTTGTAGGCAGCAAACTTTTCATCGGGCGGGTTTACTTCAATCTGGTTTACCGTCCACATGCCATTGCTGTAAAAACTGGTATCGCCAATCACCACCATTTTTTTTGCAAACTGCGTAGTGTCTTTTTGCTTGGCGGTGGGGTCGCTCAAAAAGGTGAGATAAATAAAAATATCCTTGTTCCAATAGTGCTTGGCATCGGGGTTGGGTGTAAGGCCTTCCCCACCCTTGTTGTTTTCAATTACGTCGGGATAGAGTTTGAAATTTTCCTTGGTTTGCTTGTGCTGAAAATCAATTTCAAAATACCGCTTCTGGTCACGGGGGCTCAGCGTGTCTTTGGTGTAAGTCACCATGTATTTACCCATATCAGTTGCCACGCCTTTTATCAGGGTCAGGTTTTCCTGCGGGTTGTTGTTTACATCGCTGGCATCTTTCATTTGCAATGGAGAAATACCGGTGGTATTGTAGCTCAGTGTAACCTTATTGCTGGCAGAAATGAGGATGCCCAACAGCACCATACCAAAGCCAATGTGGGCAACAGAAGCACCCGCCAGTTTCAGTTTGCCCTTCATACCCGACCAAATGTAACCAGCGTTGGCCACAATGGCGTACACTGCAGCAGTAATGGCGATGTGCAGGGCCAGCCAAAAGCCGGGACCTTTTTTATCGTAAGCCACCCCTACAAAATAGCTGATGCACAAACCAATGGCCAGCGAAATAGCCGTAGGCCACAGCAGCTTGCTGTAAAATGTTTTCTTCGGCGTGTCTTTGTATTTCAGGTATTGGGTTACAGCGGTAAGCAGCCCCACAATAATAGCCACCCATACCTGAATTTGGTTGTGGCTATACTCCACATCCTGAGGCGGGGCTATACTGGTGCCAAATATTTTATTGAATACCGGCAGTGATGTTTTACCAATAATTACCAGCGACGAAAAGAAAAACACCAGCGAACCGATAAACATCCAAAACTCACGGCTGTACAGGTTTTCTTCTTTTTGAATGCTGGGTATTTGCTTGTACTGACGGGCAAACATAAAGCCGGCAGGTATCAGAAATGCAAAGATGAACAGCAGCAGCTGCACATTCATACCCGAGCCGGTAAAGGAGTGTACAGAAGTATCGCCGAGCACACCGCTACGGGTAAGGAAGGTGCTGTATAAAATGAGCAAAAACGTAAGGATGTAAAACAAATACGTAGCCCGGAGCGAATAGCCGCTGCTTTTGTAAATAAGATTGGTGTGCAAACCGCTGATAAGGATAAGCCAAGGCACAAGGCTGGCATTTTCCACCGGATCCCATGCCCAATAGCCACCAAAAGTGAGGCTCTCATAAGCCCATGCTGCACCCATCATAATACCAAGGCCAAGGGCGGCGGCACTAAACGATGCCCAAGGCAAAGCAGGTGCGGTCCAGCCTTTGTGGTCTTTGGTAAGCAGGCCACCTACAGCATATGCAAACGGTACAATGGTAGAAGCAAAACCTAAAAACAATACCGGCGGGTGAATCACCATCCAATAGTTCTGCAGCAGGGCATTGAGGCCGTTACCATCCGTCACAAATTCGAGGTAGTTAGGCGTACTGAAAATGGGTGCATCCATTTCGTTGCGCAGCAGCACAAAGGGACTACTGCCTACTTTTTGGCCAAAGAAATAAACGCCGAGTACCATAGTAGCCAGCGCAAACTGTGCAAAGCTGATAACCGACATCACCGGGCCTTCCCACTTGCCGCTACGGGCTATAATAAACCAGCCCAGCACGGCATGCCAAAAGCTCCAGAGCAAAAAACTACCCTCCTGGCCTTCCCAAAAACAGCTGAGCAAATACTCCATGGGCAGGGCCTTGCTGCTGTGCTGCCATACATATTTGTACTCAAATAAATGGTTGTTGATGATGTGGTACAAAATGTAAAACGACACCAGTACCGAAATGCTTTGCACCGCAAAACCAATGCGGGCCAGCTTCATCCAGGTGGGGCGGCTGCTTGCATCGGCAGCCTTAAAACCCATGTAAAAACTAACGCTGGCAAACAGGGCCGACATCAGCGACAACACAATCATGAAGTGCCCAATCTGACCGGGCAACAAATTTTCTCCTACAAATTCCATACTGCTGGCAGTTTGCAATTATTTGGTTGCAAAGCGTGGCAAAAGTACGGGTATGCACCTCATGGCAATGAAACGTGAAAGCACTGTTTGTTGGGGAAATGCGAAAAAAGAATCACTTTAAACACGAATGATACGAATAAAGCGAATGACACGAATTAAACGGATTGCTTGAATGGAATCATTTGAGTTTGATGCCAACAAAAAGCGACACCCGTTTGGATGTCGCTTTGTATTGGTAAATATCGATTTCTTATCCTTCTTGCTTGCTGCCCGGGTGGCGGAGGCCCTTGGCTTGTTCATCTTTATACTTGCTGGGGCACTTCAGCAGTATGTCGTCGCAATGAAAACCGTCTTCTTTCATGCGACCTTTCAGCACTACCCTTTCACTCATTTCCAAATCGGCCGGCTTGGGTTTGTTGCTGATGACTTTGGTAACCGAGCCCAAAGAATCTACCACTGTAAAAGAACAATAATTGGGATTGGTTAATGGATTGTACTCAATAGGCTGAGCCTTATCCAGCTTGGCTATCAGGTGTACGTAGGTTCCTTCTTTTTGCTTTGCAGAAGCAATGGTATCATACGTGGTAAGATCGGTGGTGAAACTAATCATCACGGCTATGGCCACTGCCACACCAACCAGCAAAAAAATGTGCATCTTTTTCATTCGCTACTCCGGTGATTTTGGGCAAATGTACAGCGATTGCGCTGCAGACGCTGCATTGCTGCATTGTTAAATAAAACAGCGTATCCACATTTTTTCATTGAAAATCAGGCCGCTGTTTACAGCATAAAGCTTTGTGGCGAGGCATGCCTGCACAGCAGGGTGGTTGCGTGTAGAATGTTTGTACTTTCGCCACCCTTTATACAAAGCCACATGGCCGATTTATCAACTTTCGACGTAAACAGTGCAGGCAATCCCAACAACAATATTTTTGGATTGCCCTTTTCTGAAACCGATGCCCAATTAGTAATTGTACCAGTACCATGGGAGGTTACGGTAAGCTCCACAGCAGGCACCGCCCGGGCTTCAGAGCAGGTGTTCAAAGCTTCTTTGCAGGTAGACATTTTTGATTTGGATACCCCCGACGCCTGGAAGAAAGGGTTTTACATGCGCCCCATCGACAGAAAGCTGCTGCTCAAAAGCGACTTTTTGCGCAAAGAAGCCGAGCTCTTTATCGACTTCATTTCCAGAGGCGAAGACATAAAGGCCAACCGCTTTATGTGCAAGAGCATTAAAGACATCAACGAGGGATCGGACCATATGAACAGCTGGGTGTACGAGCAAACCAGCGACCTGCTAAAAGCAGGTAAACAGGTGGGGCTGCTCGGTGGCGACCACAGCACATCGCTGGGCTATTGGAAAGCACAGGCCGAACAACACGAATCGTTTGGCATATTGCAGATAGATGCCCACTGCGACCTGCGCCCTTCTTACGAGTTTTTTAAATATAGCCACGCCAGTGTGGTATACAATGGTTTGGAAGAAATACCACAGCTGGAAAAAGTGGTGCAAATTGGTGTTCGTGATTTTAGCCAGGGCGAATGGGAATACCTGCAACAGCACAAGAACCGCATCCATTGTTTCTTCGACCGTGACCTGAAAAGGCGCCGCTTTGAAGGCGACAACTGGCAGCAGATTTGCGACGACATTATTGCACAGCTGCCACAAAAAGTACACCTCAGCTACGATATAGACGGCCTCAACCCCAAGCTTTGCCCCCGCACCGGCACTCCGGTGGATGGCGGTTTTGAATCCGAAGAAATCATTTACCTGCTTCGGCGCCTGCTGGCCAGCGGCCGCCAGCTTATTGGTTTCGATTTGGTAGAAATAGGCATTGGCGAAAGCGGTTGGGATGCTAACGTGGGGGCCCGTCAGCTTTGGAAAATTTGCAACATGATGGTAAGCCAACCGAAGGCGTAATCTGTTGGTATAGCAGGTACATTTGCAACCTTATGCAGCAAGAGGAAACCGCAACAGCATCATCGGGCGACTTTGACTACGTCATCACCCTCAAATCGCCGGGGTACAAACATGTGAACATCGTGAGTCAGGTGTTGCTGCTCATTTTCTTGACAGCCTACTTTTACTATCTCATAAGGCTGGGCATGTTTGGCACCAACCTTTGGCTGGTAGTGATTCCCCTACTTATTATTGGTTTGTGGTTGTACGGCTGGGTGCGCAGCGCCGACAAATCTTTTCAGGTAAACTACCGCATGGAACTGATGGTGGCTGCCATGGCCTGGATGCTGCTGCCGTTGGCCAAATATCATGTGTGGTTTGGCGTGGGTTACGCCATCATGTCGGTAATAGAGCGTTGGGTAAAATTTCCTGACGAGATAGGATTTACAAAAGAAAAAGTGGTGCGCAATTCTTTTCCCAAAAAGAAATACGAATGGTTTGAAATTGATAACGTGATGATCAGGGACAACATTTTTACCCTCGACCTGCGCAACAACCACATCATTCAAAAAGAATTAGACGAACCTGTTTCAGCAGAACTAATTGCAGAGTTTAATGCGTATTGCAAAGAGCAATTGCATTTTCGTATATAACCCCTTTTTTTGAACCATAAAGCACACACTAAGGAGCACAAAGGGTTTGCTATTACTTAATAACCCATTGCCTAATTATTCATTTCCCATTCAATTTTTCATATGACTCCATATTTACTATACAGCGACGGCAACGGCAACATTTTTGAAGACCAAACCCTCTACGCCATTGGCCGTAGTGGATGGGATGCGTTTGAAGTGCCCGAAGAAAGCTGGATTGTATTGCCCGATGGCGGCAACCTATACGAACTGCCCGGCCGCAAAGGCATTGGCATAGATGTGGAAACGGGAGAAATGCGCCTCTGCGACAAAGGCTGGGCGGTAGCGGCTTTCATTCCGCCGGCACATACCAACCTGTTTTTGGCCGCTTACGAAACCGCACCCGATGCACCAACACTACCCTTGTTTTGCTACACGGCAGCCGGTTGGTACAATGATCAGTTTTATGTTACAGCTGTACGGGTAGAAAGAGATGTGCGTCAGGAATGTGCGGGATACGATGATGATACCATTGCCAATGGTGCCACGCATTTGATGGAAGCATATTCGCACAACAGACTGGTAAAGCACCTGATGGAAAACTGTTGCAATACCTACAACTGCCCCGCTGCCCGCAACATGGCCATGGGCCGTTGGGAATGCCCCGTGCCAAGCTCTCCTGCCTGCAATGCCAACTGCGTAGGTTGTGTAAGCTTTCAGCCGGAAGATGAAACCATTACCAGCCCGCAAGACCGCCTCACTTTTAAGCCCACGCCTGAAGAGATTGTGGAGTTTACCGTACCGCATCTGGAAACTGCTCCCTACCCCATCATCAGCTTTGGGCAAGGCTGCGAAGGTGAGCCGCTGCTGATGTGGGAAACCATCCGCGATGCTATCATCGAAATTCGGAAGCATACCAAAAAAGGCTCTATCAATATCAACACCAACGGTAGCAAGCCGGCTGCGGTAGAAGCCTTGTGCCAGGCGGGTTTAGACAGTATTCGGGTAAGTACCAACAGTGCCCGAAGCGAAATTTATACGCCCTACTATCGCCCCAATAATTACCAGTTTGAAGACATAGTTGAAAGCCTGAAAGTAGCCCGAAAATATGGTGTGTGGACGAGCATCAACTACTTCGTTTTCCCCGGCATGACGGATAGCGAAGCAGAATACGAAGCGCTGCGCAAACTGATAAAGGAAACAGATTTATGCATGATTCAGTGGCGTAATTTCAATATTGACCCCGATTGGTATTTGGGTAAAATAAATGTAGCCGATGCCGGCGAATGCATGGGCGTACAGCAAATGATGAACCTGATTCATGAAGAGTTTCCAAACTTGAAATTCGGCTACTTCAATCCGCCTATCGAACGCATCAAAGGCGATTACAACAACGACTTCGCCCATTGGAAAGAAGAGTTGGGAGGCTATGTTGTAACAAATGAAGTATGAGCTTATGAATGATGAATTGGGAATGATGAATGATGAATGATGAATGATGAATGATGAAATTCATCATTCATCATAAGATGCAGCCCCAATCAACTCATTAACCAATCAACTAATCAACCTCTCCACTCCATCCTTTGGCCAGTTCTCTTATTATCGTTTGCATAGCAGCATTTGCCGCCGGCTTTATTGATGCTGTGGTAGGGGGTGGCGGACTGGTGCAAACACCGGCCATGCTCATCACTTTTCCCAATGCACCGGTGGCTACCCTGCTGGGTACGGTAAAGATTCCATCCTTTTGTGGTACGGCGGTATCGGCGTATCAATACAGCAAACGCATCGACATCCGCTGGAAGCTGATTCTATGGGTAGCACTGGCAGCATTTAGTGCGGCCATGTTTGGCTCGTACATGGTGAGTGTGCTCAACAATGGCATTCTCAAACCCATTATACTGTGTGTGCTGGTGTTGGTGGCATTGTTTACCTACACCCGCAAAACCCTGGGGCAGCAGCATGACGAAATCCCGTATACAGAAGCGTTATGGAAAGGGATTGTTGCTGGTTTGCTCATTGGTTTTTACGATGGCTTTATTGGCCCCGGTACCGGTAGCTTTTTGGT
The DNA here is from genome assembly GCA_020161435.1 of Bacteroidota bacterium. Lineage (GTDB taxonomy): Bacteria > Bacteroidota > Bacteroidia > Chitinophagales > Chitinophagaceae > Phnomibacter. The sequence continues at coordinate 420,212 of JAIUNV010000002.1, forward strand.
ATTGGTGTTCATCACCATTATTGGTCATGATTTTATGCATGCCAGTGCCCATGCCAAAATGATTAACCTTGCTACCAATCTGGCATCCATTATTTATTTTTCATTTACGGGCAATATCATGTTTGAGCTGGCCATCCCCATGGCCATTTGCAATATGGCCGGCGGTTGGGCTGGCACCAAAATGGCCCTGCTCAAAGGCAACCGCTTCATCCGTATTTTCTTTTTACTGGTGGTGACTGGTACCATCATTCGCTTTGCGTATGATATTTTCTTTCGGTAAAAGCACAGCAAACCTTCCTGTACATTTGCCAGCGTTTTGAGCAACAAGCAACATACTATTGAAGGCATTGGATTGGCTGTATTGGCCACGCTGGTGTGGAGTGGCAACTTCATTGTGGCCCGTGCCATCAATCAGGATATACCTCCTTTTATGCTGGCTTTTTTGCGTTGGGGTACGGCGTCCATCATCATGTTGCCCATTGGCTGGGCGGCTTTCCGGCAAGATTGGGCGGCCATTAAAAAAGCCTTGCCCATTGTTACGTTTGCAGCATTCACGGGCATCAGTTTGTTCAACACCTTTATTTATGTGGCAGGACATTTTTCTTCTGCCATTAGCCTGGCGTTGATTGGCACCACTTCTTCTCCTGTATTTTCATTTATACTGGCCCGTATTTTTTTAAAAGAAAGAATACCGGCATGGCGCATGCTGGGCCTGCTCATTTGCATCAGCGGCATTTTGCTGTTGCTCAGCCAGGGCAGTTTGGAAGTGCTGTTGCATTTCAGGTTTACACAAGGCGACTGGTGGATTTTAGCAGCAGCATTATCCTTTGCCTTGTACAATATTGCCACCCGCAAAAAGCCAGCCACCATTTCACCCAAAGCCTATCTCTTCAGCACCTTTTGGATAGGCACCATCATACTGCTACCCTTTGCATTATTAGAGGTGGGCATGGGGGCCACAATAAACTGGAGCTGGTCTTTGGCAGGTATCGTGCTCTACCTTGGTGCAGGTGCTTCTGTTATTTCATTCTTGTGCTGGAACATAGCCATAGCAAGGCTTGGCGCAGCCCGCACCGCTATTTTCGGCAATCTCATTCCTGTATTCAGCAGCATTGAAGCCGTGCTGATTTTACACGAAAAAATTACCTGGATTCACATCCTCGGCATGACGGTGGTAATTGTTGGCCTCATCATTGCCAACCTCCGTGCAACTGCAGCAATCCCCAAGCGTTAGCTCAGGGCTGCTGTATCTTTTTCTGTAGGTATTTCTTTTATTTCGCTAATGGCGGTGAAGCCACCCAATACATTCCGCACATTGTGCAGGCCCTGGCGCTTAATGAGCGAAGCAGCAATAACACTGCGATAACCAGCAGCACAATGCAGGTAAATATTTGCTTCTTCGGGCAGCGTAGCAATGCGCATAGTGTCGTTCATTTCGCTGAGTGCAAGATGGGTGGCACCTACAATATGACCTTCCGAAAATTCAACTTCGTTGCGTACGTCTACTACCAATAATTTATCGTCGTGTGGTAAGTCCATGGCCAGTTCATCGGCTTCAATATCGATGATAATATCGAGTTGCTTTCCTGCATTTAGCCAGCTATCAAAACCACCTGCCAAATGACCGGCAAATTGCTCAAAACCAACACGGGCAAGCCTTGTAACAGATTCTTCTTCTTTACCGGGTTCGGTAATCAACACGATTGGTTGATCGAAGGGTAGCATACTACCAGCCCATTCTGCGAATCGACCTTCGAGGCCAATGCTCACCGAACCAGGGATAAAGCCATTGGTAAAAACAGTAGCCGCTCTGGTATCCAGTAAAATGGTATTTCCTTCTTCCATCAACGCTTCTACTTCGGCCACAGTCAGGGCTTTCATGCCTTTGTCCAACACTTCTTCAAATGGTGCATAGCCTTTTTGATTGATGGCTGCATTCACCGCGAAATATACAGGTGCATCTTTCAAACCTGTAGTAACGGCTGTAACGAAAGCAGCTTTGCTTTCAGCCTGTAGCGCATAATTGGTTTGCTTTTGCTGACCAATGGTGCTGAAGGTTTCGGGGCCAAGATTTTTGCCGCAGGCGCTACCGGGGCCATGGGCAGGATACACCAATACCTCATTGGGCAGGGTGGCCAGTTTTTGTTGCAACGAATCGTAGAGCATGCCCGCCAGTTCTTCGCTGCTCAGGTTGCCGCTGCTGAGGTCGGGGCGGCCTACATCACCAATAAACAACGTATCGCCGGTGAACACAGCATGTGCACTACCATCTGCATTGCGCAGCAACCAACAAGTGCTTTCCAAGGTGTGGCCGGGTGTATGCAGGGCTTCTATGCTGAGTTCACCCAGTTGAAAACTTTCGCCATCTTTTGCTATTTGCACCGGATAGCGGGTTTGAGTACCGGGACCATACACAATGGGGGCACCGGTAGCTTTCGATAAGTCGATGTGTCCACTAACGAAGTCGGCATGAAAATGCGTTTCGAAAATGTATTTGATGCTAGCCTTGCGATCGGCTGCCAACTGCGTGTAGGTTTGATAGTCACGCAGTGGGTCGATGATGGCGGCTTCGCCATTGCTTTCAATATAATAAGCGGCCTCACTCAGGCAGCTGGTGTACAATTGCTGGATATACATGCGTATAAATATTAGGCTGCAAAAGAATGACGAAAAATGTTTATTAAATACTAATGCAGGCCTTGAGGACCTGCATTAGCCAAATTATTGCTAGAGATAGCTTATTATCGAGAACAAGTGCTTTTAGAACTTGCCGACCAACGATTTTGAAATCTTGAAAATTTCTTCGATGCGGGCAGCACTCACGGAGTAAAAAATAAACTTTCCTTCACGACGGGTTTCTACAATACCTGCCCGGCGCAACAGTGCCAGGTGCTGCGAAGCAACTGACTGCTCCAACCGCAGCTTTACATAAATTTCAGTAACGGTCAATTCCTCTTTGTCGTGCAACAACCGGATGATTTGTAAGCGAAGCTTATGGTTCAATGCCCGGATGATTAAATCTGCTTTTTTTAGTGTGAGTAACTCTACAGTAATTTCTTTTCGAGTGCCAGAGAAAAGCACCAGATGGTGTTGATTGCTTGTCGCCATGTTTCTTTCGTGATTAAAGTGTAAAATGCAGTGAGTGGGGAGTGAATTCCATTTACCTGAAACAGCTGCAAATTACTTTTTTATCGCATCCATCTTTTACCACATATATAAAAAAAGCCTAAATCTATTTATAAATAAAATGAACAATACTCCTTTAAATTAGCCTTTGTTCACAAAGGATTGCAAGGTTATATACAAATGTTAAGCTACTGCTGAAATAAAGGCGAACAGCCGGTCTTGACTTAAACAACAGTTCGAACTGGCTGATAGAAAGCTTTGCAATAAAAAGGCTCTGCATAGGCTACATCTGCAAAATGCTCTTGCTGAAATATCTGAGTAGAAATACGGGCAAAAGCTTGCAACAAACTATCAGTTGATAATACTATTTCATCGGTGCTACTAATCAGTTGCACCCACTTGGCAGCACCAGAGCCAGCAAAACAAATGGCCGAAGACGCTCTTTCTTGTTGAAGCCATTCTGGAGTAAGCAACACTGCAGTATCTGGCAAAACCGATTGCAGTTGAGCGTTGTACAACCCCGCAAAAACTTCCATTCTGCGGGCATCTATCATGGGGCAAAACAAAGTAGCTGTTGGTTGCTGTAACTGCATAGCAGTAGCCATCAATTGCAAAGTCGACAGAGTAATCAACGGTATTTGCAAGGCAAAGCAGAGTCCTTTTGCTGCAGCCAAACCTACCCGCAAACCGGTATAACTTCCTGGCCCGTTGCTTACCGCCACAGCACACAATTCTTTCAATGAAATGTTTTCTTGCTTCAATATGTCAGCAATGGCAGGTTGTAAAAATGAAGCATGGGTTTGTTGCTCATGGTTTACCCTTTGTGCAAGCAGTGCGCCATTTTTTACCAACCCTACCAAACCAATTTCGGTGGCGGTATCAATACACAAAATATAACTCATGAGGCAACACTTTTTTGCAGTAAAGGGTGTGGCAAATATCGCTTGTCGGCTTCACTCATTTTTTGCAGCAATGCCCATACGTTATACGCTCCAATTGTATCCAACCATTCCCAAGGTCCTTTGGGATAATTGGTGCCGAGTTTCATGGCAATATCCATGTCATCCGCCGAACTGATATGATCTGCCAAACCATAAAATGCTTCATTAATAATGCTGCATACCACCCTTGGTGCCACTAACCCCGGCTGTGCTGCCACCTGTGTGAGTTGCTTGCCCAGCAAGGTTTGAAGGTGTTGCATTTCTTCGGAATGAATGGCTTCGGATTGGTCTGTACTGATTTCCCACAAAGGCCGTTGCCAAAAACTATTCCATCCGCAAAAGCGGGCATGTGTGGGCTGATGTTTCAGTGCATAATCACCCAATGGATCATTAACCAATACCCAACTACGTAAATGAGCAATGGGCACAGGAGGAATTTCCATGCAAATCAACAATGCCGCAATTTCCAGCGGAATGGAGTGCCAATCTGCACTCACCTTCCAATGCGCAGGCACATCGGCAAGGGGCTGCAGCAGGCCATGAGGATCGTAAGCATAAACAATATCAGACATGTTGGCAAAATTGAAGGATTGCAGTCAAAGAGCTACATTCGTTTTTCTTCAAACTGAACTAGTAGTATGAACAAAAAAGTAATAGAAACCAATGCAGCCCCTGCTCCCATTGGTCCTTACAGCCAAGCCGTAATGGCCGGCAACCTGTTGTTTCTGAGTGGTCAGGTTTGTTTTGACCCCACAACTGGCGAACTGAAAAACACCGATGTAACAGAAGAAACGCACCAGGTAATGGCCAACCTGAAAGCGGTGCTGGCCGAAGCCGGTATGACCTTCGACAATGTGGTGAAGACAACGATTTTTCTGAGTGATATGTCGTTGTTTGCAACGGTAAATGAAGCATACAGCCAATATTTCAGCAGTGCTTTTCCTGCCCGTGAAACCGTGGCTGTAAAAGGCCTGCCCCGCAGTGTGAATGTGGAGATAAGCATGATAGCAACCGCATAACTTTTTGCGTAGTTGATTTGTTAAAGGCATCCAACCCGCCCGATGTGTGAACTAAGGCAGGTTGGATGCTTTATTTTTGCCCCCCTAAAATTGTTGCTGCCTGCCATGACTGATATTCAACCCAAGATCAGAATAGTTACTGCTGCCAGTTTGTTCGACGGACACGATGCAGCCATCAATATTATGCGCCGCATTTTGCAATCGAAAGGCGCAGAAATCATTCACCTCGGCCACAACCGGAGCGTTCACGAAATTGTAGAAGCCGCTATTGAAGAAGATGCCCACGGCATTGCTATTACGAGCTATCAAGGGGGTCATGTGGAGTTTTTCAAATACATGAAAGACCTGCTCGATCAGAGCGGTTGTGGTCACATCCGCATTTTTGGCGGCGGTGGCGGCACCATTTTGCCCGAAGAAATTGCGGAGCTTCATGCCTACGGTATTACCCGTATTTACAGCCCCGATGATGGCCGCGAAATGGGCCTCGAAGGCATGATTGAAGATTTGCTGGAGAAGTCGAAAGCCCCCAATTATTTCAATAGCACAAATGATACACTGAACTTTTGGAGTGCAGAAAAAAACTGGAACGGCCATACTCCTTTGAGTAAAGCCCAAGACATCAGGAAAGTGGCGAGAGCTATCACAAAAGCGGAACTGGGTTTGGTAATTGAATCCGAAAAAGTTACCTCCTCATCCTCCCCCTCCGGGCCATTGGCACCGGCCGAAGCGTCGGTGGGCCGGGGGGCTGTCCTCGGCATCACCGGTGTAGGCGGAGCAGGCAAGTCTTCTGTAACTGATGAAATTGTACGACGCTATCTCAGCCTTACCGAAAACAGTGGTCAAACCATTGCGGTTATTTCGGTAGATCCTTCTAAAAAGAAAACCGGTGGTGCCTTGTTGGGCGACCGCATTCGCATGAACAGCATTGCCCACCCACGGGCATACATGCGTAGCCTGGCTACCCGTGAAGACAATGCCGCCCTCAGCCAACATGTGCAGGATGCCATTGATGTGTGCAAAAATGCAGGGTATGATTTCATCATTCTCGAAAGTGCTGGTACGGGTCAAAGCGATGCATCGATTCTGGATTACTGCAACCTGAGTTTGTACGTAATGACGCCGGAATATGGAGCCGCATCGCAGTTGGAAAAAATCAATATGCTCGACTATGCCGACATCATTTCCATCAACAAGTTTGACAAAGCCGGTGCTTTGGATGCACTGGCCGATGTACGCAAGCAGTACAAACGCAACCACGGTTTGTGGACGGCCAAAGATGAGGAGCTACCCATTGTAGGTACCATGGCCAGCAAGTTCAACGATGAAGGCATGAACCACCTCTTCGACAAACTGCTACACAGCCTGCAAACCAAACTGGGCGTAAGCTTTGGTGATGCTCAGTTTGGCCAAACAGCGAAGATTTCTCAAGCCGTTATTCCCCCATCCAGAGTACGTTATCTCAGCGAAATAGCCGACAACAACCGCCAGTACGATGCCTGGGCCAAAGAACAAGCCAACATTGCTACCAAATTGTATCAACTGAATGGTGTGTTGCAAGATGCGCCTGATAATGCAGCACTGCTACAACTACAGCAGCAGTATCAGGATAAGCTGAGCAAAGAATGCCACAAGCTGTTGATCGATTGGCCCAATATGGTGAAGAAATACAGTAACGAGTTTTTTGAATATCAGGTTCGGGACAAAGTCATTAAACAAGCCATGACCACTACTTCGTTGAGTGGCACATCTATTAAAAAAGTAGTGCTGCCCAAGTACAAAGACTGGGGCGATGTGTTACAATGGCAATTGCAAGAAAACGTACCGGGCGAATTTCCGTACACTGCTGGTGTGTTTGAATTGAAACGTGCCGGCGAAGATCCTACCCGCATGTTTGCCGGCGAGGGCTGCCCCGAACGCACCAACAAACGCTTTCACTATGTAAGCCACGACCAACCAGCCAAGCGTTTGAGTACAGCGTTTGATAGCGTCACACTCTACGGCGAAGATCCGGATGCCCGCCCCGACATCTATGGCAAAATTGGCAACAGCGGTGTAAGCATTGCAACAGTTGATGATGCAAAGAAATTGTACAGCGGTTTCGACTTGTGCGACCCACGCACTTCTGTCAGCATGACCATCAATGGCCCGGCGCCCATGCTGCTGGCGTTTTTCATGAATGCAGCTATCGATCAGCAGTGCGAAAAATGGATTACGGAAAACAACCAATGGGAAAAGGTGCAAGCCTATGCAGCGGAGAAATACCGACACGTGCCCCGTCCGCAATACATACATGATAATGCCGCAGGTCATTTGCCAGCAGGCAATAACGGACTTGGATTGCAGCTGCTTGGCCTGAGTGGCGATGAAGTGCTACCTGCAGAGGCGTATGCACAATGCAAGCAAACGGCCTTGCAACAAGTGCGTGGTACCGTGCAGGCAGATATTCTGAAAGAAGACCAGGCCCAAAACACCTGTATTTTCAGTACTGAATTTGCGCTGAAATTGATGGGCGATGTGCAGGAATATTTTATTGAAAACAAGGTGCGGAATTTTTACAGTGTGAGCATCAGTGGCTACCACATTGCCGAAGCAGGCGCCAACCCCATTACGCAGCTGGCATTTACACTGGCCAATGGTTTTACCTATGTAGAATACTACCTGAGCCGCGGCATGCACATCGATGATTTTGCACCCAACCTCAGTTTCTTTTTCAGTAATGGCATGGATCCCGAATACAGTGTGATTGGCCGTGTGGCCCGCCGCATTTGGGCCAAGGCCATGAAGTATAAATACAAGGGCAACGAACGCAGCCAAAAGTTGAAATACCACATTCAAACCAGTGGCCGCAGCCTGCATGCACAGGAAATAGATTTCAACGATATACGTACCACGCTACAGGCATTGTATGCCATTTACGACAACTGCAACAGCCTGCATACCAATGCGTATGATGAAGCCATTACAACACCTACAGAAGAGAGTGTACGCCGGGCCATGGCCATACAACTCATCATCAACCGTGAGTTGGGAAGTGCGAACACAGAAAACTTCATTCAGGGCTCATTCATCATTGAAGAACTGACTGATTTGGTGGAAGCCGCCGTACTGAAAGAGTTCGACCGCATCAGCGAACGTGGCGGTGTATTGGGTGCTATGGAACGCATGTATCAGCGCAATAAAATACAGGAAGAAAGCCTGCATTATGAAATGCTGAAACATACCGGTGAGTTGCCCATTGTAGGTGTAAATACCTTCCTCAACAAGCAAGGCAGCCCTACACAAATACCCGGTGAAGTCATCCGTAGCACTACAAAAGAGAAGGAACAACAAATCACGAACCTGCAAGCGTTTTGGCTGCGCAACGAAGACAAGAGTAAAGCTGCTTTGCAACAATTGAAACAAGTAGCCATCAATAATGGCAACCTGTTTGAAGCGCTGATGGAAACCGTGAAGTATTGTTCATTGGGACAAATCACCAAAGCCTTGTATGAAGTGGGTGGCCAATACCGGCGCAATATGTAAAAATCAATCTGCATTAAGATAAGCAAGGGAGCCACTATGGCCCCCTTGCAGTTTGTCCACACACGCATCACTCCACAGCTATTGCTGCACCACCGCATTGTAACGGTTGATGTACATTGTTTTTTCGCCTTTCATTACTTTGGCTACACCATCGCTGAAATAATCAGCGTAGTGGTATATAAAAGGAATCACCAATTTACCATCAGTATCTATAAAGCCCCAGTAACCTTTGGCGTTAGAAACAGCCGCCAATTTTTCTCTGAAGCCACGGGCATTGTCATACATCATAGGAATCACTTCTTTTCCATCATAATTAATGTAGCCCCATTTTCCATTTTGTTTTACTGCAGCAAGGCCATCGTGATAGCACAATGCATCTTCATATTTTGGTTCAATGGTTACTTTTCCAAGACTATCTACATAGCCCCAGGCATTGCCAGTTCTTACAGGTGCATAGCCCTCACTCATGGTAGAAGATTCATCATACTGAAGCGCCACCACTACTTTACCATCTTTATTGACGAAGCCGTATTTACCGTTCTTTTTTACAAGACTTACACCATTGGATAAATCGTTGACGAAATCGTAATCTTTAGCCCATTTTTGTGCAAATACCGGCATGAAAACAGGCAACATCAAAATGAGGAATAGCTTTTTCATGGCAAGAAAATTTAAAAATGAATTCAATGAACTGACTCCTGTTAAGTTACCATAAAAAGTAGCCGGTAAACATGACCAAAGTCACTGATAGCGGGGTCTGATGCACCGCATTATTATCGCCGGAAAAAGCCTGCACATTGACTTAAAAGATTATTTTGACAAGCCCCTGCAATCCTTACCTTGAGCGGGCAACTTTTTCACCGCTTTATTTTGATTGTATGCTGAGGTTAGAAAATCAATACTTGTCGATTGGTATAAAACCAATGGGAGCAGAACTCTGTAGCGTACGCCACACCAATGGTATAGAATACATGTGGCAGGCAGAAGCGGCATGGCCCAAGCATTCACCGGTGTTATTTCCCATAGTGGGCACACTGGTTAATAACACCTATTATTACCAGCAGCAAGCTTATCATTTACCCCGGCATGGCTTTGCCCGAGAAATGAGATTTATGCCCACCTTGCTCAGCGAAACAGAAGCGCTGTTTACACTTTGCAGCAATGCAAACACGTTAGCTGTTTATCCCTTTCATTTTCGTTTGCATTTGCACTACCACTTGCACCACGATACACTCGCCTGTACGTATATGGTGGAAAATACGAGTGACACAGAAATGTATTTTTCGATAGGCGGACATCCGGCATTTGCAGTTCCATTGCTATCAACAGAGCAATACAGCGATTATCAATTGAGGTTTAGTGAAACAGAACCATTGCTACGCTGGAAACTCAACAATGGCTTACTGCGTAACGATACTGAACCCGTGACCGGTCAGGTGGGCAATTCATTGCCACTGCAACCATCTCTTTTTTATGAAGATGCCATTGTATTGAAAGACTTGCAAAGCGACATTGTAAGCCTGTTGAATACCGACGCATCACATGGCATTGATTTTCGCATCAAAGAATTTCCGCACCTTGGTATTTGGGGCGCAAAAGACGCTCCATTTGTATGCATAGAGCCGTGGTGCGGTCATGCCGACCCGGTCAATCATGCGCAAGACATTACACAAAAGCCAGGCATTGAAAAACTGGAAGCCAATGGTTTTTGGCAACGCGGTTGGACGGCTCGTTTTTTCTAATAAACTATCGCTTAAAATCGAGCACTGCAGTAGTGCCATATTCTGTATGGCTGGCCATGGCAATACCTACTTTTTTGTAGTTGCCCAACAGCATGGTTCGGTGCCCGAGTGAAGGCACATCTTTATCAATCAATAAACTTGTAACGATGTCAATGGCATTGTTGTATCCGTAGTGGCAGCTTTCTGCATCAAACTGTTCCACCTTTTCACAATCAGCAGTAATACGTTCGTGGCCTACAAAACCCGCTTGCCCGCTACTAATGGCATGACAACGGGCACTTACCCAACTCAACGAATCTGGCTGAAGTACAGGCATAGGTTTCATGCTCATCAGCGTAGCATACAAACTTTTATACTCAGCAGATTGAGCTATATCAAACTGATGAGAACGCTTGGGAAATTGTGGCAAGACAGTGGTTGCATACAATACCGGATTCATGCGGACAAGATTGAGCACCTGCAATATTTCTTTCTCTATTTTATTGAGGTAAATGGCTTTTGCGCCAGTATTTGCTTTTGTATACAAAGCAGCACTCCACGATTTTGAAAATGCTGTAAAGGGATTGGCAGGAGGTGCAGCTACAACGGGTTTAAGCAGCAATACAATGCTGCAAAGCAATGAGATAAATATTCGTTGCATACAGGTTGGGTTTTGTGCACAAACGCATAACCTGATAATGCTATTGCAAATGGTAAAACAAAAAAAGGGCCAGGCGAAGAATCGCCCGGCCATTCAATTGTGATTTGATTTATAAATACACCATTGTCGCCTTAGTGAACTACCACAAACTGCTTGTTGATTTGCAGGTGGCCGCTGTGCAATTGTATGAAGTAAACACCTGCAGGGAGCTGGGTTACGTCTACCAATTGCTGATTTTGTCCTTTGTATATCTGAACGGGTTTATTACTGATGACTTTACCGGTTGCACTGGTAATAGTCACGGTTGCTTTTTCTTCTATCGTACTCTCAAATCGCAAACTCATGTTTTTGCTGGCGGGGTTGGGGTAAACGGTTGTACCGTTGATGTTTTCATCACCAGCCATAGCAGCACCCAACTGAGGAGCCCATGCGGTGGCATTTGTTTCGGCCATTAAACCGTAGCAACTGCTATTGTTGTAGCGGCTGTCTTTACCAGCAATTTTTACGTAGTACGTAACCCGCTTGTTTATTGAGTTGAAAATGATGACATCATTGTTGTTTCCGGTGTTGGTAGAAGCGCCCACCATACGGAAGTTTTTATCATATAGGTACATATCGTAATCATCTGGCAGCTGTGACAGGGTGATACGAACATTTGTCAAATTATCATTACCCACAGTAAACTTGAACCAATCTTCATCGGTGCTGGTACTTATTCCGGCAGTTATAGCAGTACCCGGAGTAATCAGTTTGGCTTGTTTAGAGCTGTTACTTGGTTCGTAATTATCGTTGCAAACTATTGGCGCTGCTGTTGAAAACTGAGCTTCGCTATAGCTGCTGATTGCACCGGCAGTACAATTTGTTTTTACCCGCCAGCTGTACGCAGTAGCAGCAGTAAGACCAGACAGCATATGAGATGTAGTGGTAGTAGCCGCCGGTACAGTAATCCAGTTTGTAGCAGTTGTTTCTTTGTAAGCTACTTCATAACTCTGTGCACCGATAACGGCTGTCCAGCTAATGGTAGCGGTGGTGGTGGTAATATTGCTGCTTGCCAAACCTGTAGGTGCATTGCAGCTTACCAGTGATTGAAACTGACTAGCAGAAAAAGTACCGGTAGTGCCGCCGCAAATAGCAGCTACCCGCCAATTGTAGTTGGTACCAGATTGCAGGTTGGCCATATTTACAGAAGTAGCAGCGAGGTTGCTGGCAGCTACACTCCAAGTGCTGGCACCGGCTACCTGAAACTCTACAGTATAAGCACTGGCGCCATTTACAGCATCCCAAGATACCGTAGCAGATGTAGTGGTAACAGCTGTGACGGTTAAATTAGCCGGAGTACCGCAGCTTTCAGCCACGGCACCAATCAATGTACGTTCCCAAACGCCTCTGCCGTAAGTAGCCACTCTCAGCAATTGTCCTTGTTGGTGAATTTTTACATCGTTTACAGCAGTAAGCGGCAAATTGTTGGTAATGTCTACCCAACCTGTAGTGGTATTGCTTTTGTAGAAAAGCCCAATATTCATACCTACATAGATAGTTTCATCACTGTTGTCATCAACAGCGATGGATCGGGCTATTACACTTGGCAGGTTGTCGGAAATGTTGGTAAAAGAAACACCGGCATTGGTTGATACGAATACGCGATTAAAAGTACTGTTACAAGCTACATATACTTTTGTGGGATCTACAGGACTTACTTCAATGTCGTTGATAGCGGCAGGCAATGTAGTTGTAGCCCATGTAGTGCCACCATCTGTGGTTCTGAAAAGTGTTGTTCCTTTTGAAGCATAAATGTAATTAGCGTTAGTGGATGCTACATCCATAGCAGTAAGGCTAACATTAATACTGCTTCCTGAAATCTTTGTCCATGTGTCACCGTTATTTGTGCTTTTGAAAATGCCAGTCCAGCCACCATACATGGTACCGGTTGCATCATCAATATCCAATGGAGTTACCCATTCGCCAGCAGAAGGTCTGTTGAGTGTGGTATAACTTAAACCACCATTGCTACTGCGGTAGATAGATCCGTTTTGGCTGGTACCAATCATCAGGTTGGCATTGGCAGTAGAAATAATGCCGTCCATACCATCAGCACCCAGCCAATCAGTCCATGCGCCATTGTTAAATACACTTGAGCCGTTGTCTTGTGCACCACCAGTAAAAACTTGAGCGTTTGTTTTGCTATTGGCAATGCGGTAAAACTGCCGGATGCCAAGGCCTGCACTCAAATCAATCCAATTATCAGCAAAATCTACTGATTTAAAAATACCGCCATCACTACCAGAGTAAATAGTGCTGCGAGACCACTCCATAGCATGCACATCGGCATGGTTGTAACCAATGCTATTGGGGTAAGACCACGCAGTTACAGGTGCAAAGGTTTTGCCGGCATCGGTCGATTTGAATACGATGATTCCTGCAAGATAAATTTCGTTTGCATTTGAGGGATTGGCCACCAACGCCATGTCATAGCCAGCTTGTCCACCAGTACCGCAACCAGTTGTTTCATAACCAAAAAAGTTTGTACAACCGGCAGACGAACCTTCTACAGCAACAGTGAAGGAAATACCGGCGTCGTTAGAAATGTATAATTTACCAAATTCGTTGCCATTTGCTTGTGCTATATATACTCTTTCAGGATTGGCAGCAGATACTGCAACCAAGCTACGGCCACTGGCAGTAATACCCTGAGTAGTAGATAAAGTCGTCCATGTAAGTCCTGCATCTGCACTGCGCAACACTACTGAACTACTGGTTGCATAAATAACAGATGAGTTACCGGGTTTAAATTCCAAATCTTCCATTGCAGTGCCGGTAAAAGTTCTGGTCCATGCACCACCACCGTTGGTACTACGCCAAATACCGTTTGCTGCGCAAACAAATACATTGTTTGAGTTAGCGGGGTCAACTACAATTTTGCGGATGATACCAGTCATGCCGGTATTAATGGGTGCCCATGTAGCACCAGCATCCAATGATTTTATAACGACGTTTGCATTGCTGCCAGCGTAAATAGTGTTGGGATTGTTTGGATCAATTGTAACAGCAAACATGTTCATCCACAAACTATTGAAGTCTGTAAGTGGATACCAGCTACCACCACCTGTGATTGTTTTCCATATACCACCACCGGGAGATGCTATGTAAATTGTATTTGTATCTGTAGGATGAACCGCTAAAGAAGTAATGCGGCCTACACCAGGGTTCCAACCACTGGTTCTGTTCCAATTGTGAGGTCCTTTTTCAATCCATGGTCCTGCATTGGCAGGTACAGTTGCGTTGGCACTGGTAGCACCATTGTTGGTATTAGTTTGAAAACTTTTGTAGGCAATCCAATCATGCTCCGGTGCTAAGCGGAAACCATTTTCATCAAGGTGATATTGTACCTCATATAACCAACGCTGGTATTGCTTGTAGCCGGTACCACGTTCGGTACCCGTACTATCAAAGTATTTTTTTGCTAATTGTTGAATTTGCTGAATGCTCAAATCCCTTCTCTCCATGAGAGAAAAAATATCAGTCTGAGCAAATAAAGAGGTTACAATAAGGACAAAGATTCCTATAACCCCAATCCGGCGAAGGATGAGCGTCAACATCACAAATGAATTAAAATGGTGAGTAAATGCGCTATAACCCGATGGGCACCATAGCGATTGCTACCTGTTTAAGAAGTCGGGGGCGGTTTTTTACACCCAAGCCGTGGTGCGGATGGGTAAGTTGCGACGATGGTTAATCGTTGTGGCAGTCAGTTCGCGACAAAGCTGAAAGCCAGAAAGTCAATGGTGTGTTTTTGGTTCACTTCGCAGCTCTTAAAAAGGTCAGCCATGTCCGTTTTTCAAGCCGCTTCAGCCATTAAAGTGTAACCTTCAATGTTTATACAATATTAATGCCAATTTTCCACACCCTTTGTAGTTCAGCATAGGACTATACCGTTTTTTTACTACTACAAAGCCTGTCATTGTTGCTACATCCATGTCGTAACCAGACAACTACATGCTGTAAATCAACTACTTATAACTTTTGAAATATGTTGCCTTACTCCATGCCAAAAAAATCTGGCAGCTTGTAGTTATCCACATACAATTTATTCATCCCGGTTATACAGCCGGGTTTCAGCCCTCATTTACCGTCAAACCACCGACCTTCCGGAACAAATCCGGAAACCGCCATTACTCCATGAAATATTGCATCCTGTTTCTGAGCTTGCTGGCTTTTGCTTGCACAAAAGCCCCCTACTCCGCCACCAACAAAACTTATAAGCAGCAAGCCAAACGATATGCCAAGCTGCTCAAAACCTATCCCCTGCAAGACAGCTTTGCTACTTCCCCCGATTTTGTAGGCACCACCAACTTCAGCATGCGCAAACCCAATTATGTTATCATTCATCACACGGCGCAAAACAGTTGTGAGCAAACCCTCAAAACCTTTACGCTTACCCGTACCGCAGTGAGTTCACATTATGTGGTGTGCCGTACCGGAACGGTTTTTCATATGCTGAATGATTACCTGCGGGCACATCATGCCGGTGTAAGTTTTTGGGGCGGCGCCACCGACCTCAACAGCAGTAGTATTGGTATAGAAATAGACAACAATGGCAGTGAGCCATTCAGCACCGAACAAATCAATAGTTTACTGGAAGTATTAGGTAAACTGAAAAAATCGTTTGCCATACCGGCCCGCCACTTTATAGGCCACGCCGATATAGCACCTGGCCGTAAAGTCGATCCCAGCCGTCATTTTCCGTGGAAGCAACTGGCCGATGCCGGCTACGGCATTTGGTACGATACCACTAATATTAATGTACCGGCCAACTTTGATGCGATGACGGCCCTCCGCATCATAGGCTACGACATTAGCAAACCCGCAGCAGCCATTCAATCGTATAAAATTCATTTTGTACCACAAGACACGCTGAATATCATTGGCCCGGCTGATGAAAAAATTCTCTACAGCCTGATGCAGAAAAGTCTGTAATCAAACTCAACCATTTGAAATGGTTGCAGTTATAAGTACATGCTGCATTTGAATAAGGAAGAATTGCAAAACATGGAACGGTTTTACCGGGCCAATTTGCTGAGTAGTATGAGTGGCATTAAGCCCGCCATGCTGGTTGGAACCAAAGGCACCAATGGCGTCGCCAATCTGGCGTTGTTTCAAAACATTGTACATCTTGGTGCCGATCCGGCGCTGATCGGACTCATCAACCGTCCGGTGGCGGCTACCCCGCATACCTTGGCCAATATTGAAGCCACAGGTTGGTTTACCCTCAACAGTGTACACAGTAGTTTTACTGATAAAGCCCATCAAACCAGTGCTAAATATGACGCCGCCGTAAGTGAGTTTGATGCCGTGGGCCTGATGCCCTTGTACGAAACCTTTTGCCCTGCACCGTTTGTGGCAGAAAGTAAACTCCGGCTGGCTTTACAATTGGTAAAAATTGTTCCGATCAAACACAACGGTACATTCCTCATCATTGGTTCGGTAGAGCATGTGGTACTACCCAAAATGCAATTGCAAAAAGATGGCTCAATCGATTTGGAAGAGCTCTCGCTAGTAGCCAGTGCCGGGCTCGATACCTATTTTAGTATCCATCAGCTGGCCCGCTTTCGCTATGCCAAACCTGATGCCGATATGCAGGAAATTCTACCTGTATCAAAAGGTTAAGCAAATGCGGGCAATGGCATCAAGCTGCCACTGTCCGCAGTATTTTTTTTACCACGCCTACCAATGGCAAGGGCTGGTAAAACGGCCATTCAAAAGAGGCCAATCCGCTATGCAATGGCAGCAATTGCCAGGCATGTTGCTGCTGTCCCAGTCTTCTTAGCAAAAACTTTCCATCCAGCTCCAACAACACTATAGCACCGGGCACAGGCAATGCTTTCCGGTCAATAAGCAGTTCATCGCCGGGCAAAAATCCTGCTGCAGCAAGGCGGCTACTATGCACCATGAAATGATGATTATCAAACAGTTCGTCTTTCCGCCTCATTTCATCAATCAAGTTTCTGGCCTGTATTTTTTCCTGCACCATAAAATTATTTTGCTCAAAGCTAAATGTTTTAGTATTTTAGTGCTAAATATTGTGGATAACAATTCTGAAAGCCTACAACTGAGCAACGATGGAAAAACAGACACTAACCCCTTGGGACAATTGGCTACGCTACAAGCTGGTAGCCCAGCCCGATGCCAATGCCATGCAGGCCTTGGAACAAAGCCGCCAATCGTTTAGAGAAGCCTACCCCGAGGAGGCTCTTTACCCCCAGCCCGAAATCTCTTTTTTCGAGCAGCGGCTACCCGAATCGGCCGAGCCCTTGCTATGCCAGTGGCTGCAGCAGTTGTGTAAAAACGAGACCGCATTTCCAGTGGTCATCAACAATGTGTCGGGCAAGCCGCCACACCTCGTGTATGCCCGGGTACAGAGCACCGGCGCCCATGCCCTGTTTGTAATAAAACTCAAAGCCTTGTTGCAGCAGCTGGCAGGTTTTACGTCAGCCGGTATCAGTCATCAGCAAATCAGCTTGCTGCCACTCGTATCCGAACTGCCGGGCATGTTGTTTCACAAAGCCATGCAGGAATTTTCGACTACCGAACTGGCTGCACAAACTACTGTGCAGCATTTGCAACTCATGAAGCGCCTGCCCGATGGCAGCTGGCAGCTGGTGCAGCGCTTTGCATTGCTGCAATGCAGCTGCGCCGTTCCGGGTATCCAACATTGGTTTTCACCCACCGCATTTGTTCATCCCAATTAGTTTGTTGCCGCCATGACCATGCATTTGTCAACCGCTCCTTTGCAGCCCATTACCGCTCTGGTGTACGATTACCAGCTCATCATTCGCCCCAACGAAAAAGTGCGGCGCCGCCTTGATGCAGCCCGCAGCAAAGCCCGGGAGCAAATGCTGCCTTTTGGCAACTGGCACCCCGGCAAAAACCACATTCCCGTAGCCAGTTTTTCACAGCTGGCCTCGCTGGAAAGCCGCCTCACCAGCCGTCTCGAAACACTGGCCAAAAGTCTGCCACCCTTCCGGCTGCAGGTACAACATTTTGGTGCCATATTGCACCACACCATCTTTTTCCGCATTGCCGAAAATGCCGGCTTCAACCAAATGGTCCGATTGCTGCATGCCGAAAAAGCAGCACTTACGGTGCTCAATC
Organism: Bacteroidota bacterium; assembly: GCA_020161435.1. Lineage (GTDB taxonomy): Bacteria > Bacteroidota > Bacteroidia > Chitinophagales > Chitinophagaceae > Phnomibacter. The sequence continues at coordinate 438,351 of JAIUNV010000002.1, forward strand.
AGGAGCCCCGCATTGCCAGCATGGCTAAAATAAATGTGGCCTACAAACTCACCGCAGTCGATTTTGAAAACGCCTGGCATGCGTTCAAATCAAAACGCTTTCAGGTAGATTTCATTGCCGACAACATGCTGCTGCTGCGCAAACGCCCCGGCGAAACCCACTGGCAAATCCTCTCCGCCCTCCATTTTGAAAACCTCCCCATCGAAATCCAACAGGGACAGCTGTTTTAATCAATAGGACGCGGATGGGTAGGATGAAAACGGATTTTCGCTGATTCTCTCAATTTTAAACTCCGTGCTCTCTGTGTCCTCTGTGCGAAAACCATTAGCACATTTTCACAGTAGAATTTCTGTTAAACCTCCCCTTATGCACATGGAATGAGTAATTAATGCGCATCTCAGTCGTTACAGCAATTAAAAACACGGCTATTTTTACCATGATGGCACTGGCACAACACATTCAGTTTGAAAAAGAAAAGAATCTGAAAGCAGCAGGTATCACCATGGTGACCACCGCTTTCATTGTGGCATTACTGTTTATCATAAACTGGTCCATTCCATACCCACCGCCACCCTTGCTCGATGAAGGTGTGGAAGTAAACCTCGGCAACAGCGAAACCGGTTTTGGAGATATTGCCCCCATGGTACCCGGCGACCCCGCCCCCGAAGCGGCCGAGCAGGTAGCCAGTGTACCGCCTTCAACGCCACCCGCCCCCGAACCAGTGACTGCCGAAGAGGAAGCCGACGCCAACGACGAAGTAGTGGTACCCAAAAAAGCCACCGTTACCAGCCCCAAGCCCAAACCGGTAACCAACCAAACCGTGGCCAACAAGCCCGTAAACAATACACCTCCTGCCCCGCCACAGCCCAAGCCCAAGGCCCAAATGGGTGCTTACAAAGGCGGCACCGGCACCGGTGGCAACAGTCAGGATGGATTCAACAATGTACGCAACCAAGGCATAGCCGGCGGCACCGGCGATCAGGGTAAACCCAACGGCAACATCAACAGCGACAATTATAAAGGCGACGGTGGTACCGGCAAAAGCGGCGTAGCCATCAGCCATGGCCTCACCGGCCGCAGCATCATGCGTACCCCCAGCTTCGAAGACGACTTCAACGAAAACGCCAAAATCGCCATCGATGTACGGGTAGACGAAACGGGCAAAGTCATCAGCGCCACTTACCAAAGCCGCGGCAGCACCAGTTCCAATTCCAACCTCAAGGCCATTGCCATCCGCAAAGCCAACCAAATCAAATTCAGCCCCGGCGATGGCGAAAGCCTCGGCACCCTCATTTTCAATTTCCGATTGAAGAATTAATGCAATTGGGGGCTCTCAGCCACTGTGCATACAGCAGTTGTAGTCCGGCGTGTTCCGGCTCCGCTGCGCTCCGGTGCTGCGTTACACTCCGCACCAAGCCTCCACCCACCGCAGCCCATCAGCTCCTGTGCATGGCTCAACAGTGCAGCACAGGTCGGTGCATTTCGTTTTCTTTGCAGCCGCATTCATCTTCATGACTTATCAGCAAACCATCGACTATCTGTACGCCCGGTTGCCCATGTTTACCCGCATTGGCGCCGCTGCTTACAAAAAGGATTTACATAATACCATTGCGCTGCTCAATGCCATTGGCAATCCGCAGCAGCAATTCAAGAGCATTCATATCGCCGGCACCAACGGCAAGGGCAGCACCAGCCATATGCTGGCGGCCATTTTGCAAACGCATGGCTACAAAACCGGCCTTTACACCTCACCTCACCTTGTCGATTTTCGGGAACGCATCAAAATCAATGGTGACTGGATTGATGCAGATTTTATCGTCGCATTCACGGAGCAAATCAAACCCGTCATCGAAGCCATTGAGCCCAGCTTTTTTGAAGTGACCGTGGCTTTGGCTTTTGCATGGTTTGCACAGCAGCAGGTAGACATTGCCGTGATTGAAACCGGACTCGGTGGCCGCCTCGACAGCACCAACATTATTACCCCCGAACTCAGCATCATTACCAATATTGGCTGGGACCACATGAACCTGCTGGGCAATACACTGCCCGAGATAGCAGCAGAAAAAGCAGGCATCATCAAACCCGGCATACCTGCTGTAGTGGGCGAATACCTGCCCGAAACGAAAGACGTATTTGTGCAGCAAGCCAGCCGATGCAATAGCCCCCTGGTTTTTGCAGCCGATGCTTTCAATATTACGCAGGTAGCATCAACACCACAAGCACTTACGGTATCGCTGCACAACATCGCAACAGATGAAACCATCTCGCTGACCACCGACCTTGGTGGTTTGTATCAGCAGTACAACCTGCGGACGTTGTACAGCAGTTGCCTCGCTTTGCAGCAAGCCGGATGGCCGCTGCAATTATCACTTATTCAGGAAGCCTTGCAAGAGGTAAAAAAAAGTACCGGTTTGCATGGCCGCTGGGAAGTGTTGCGGACATTGCCTCTGCTGGTGCTGGATGTAGCCCACAATGTAAACGGCATTCAGCAAGTGCTGCAGCAACTCCAACACTGGCAGCAACAATACAGCGGCATGCAGGTACACATCGTCATAGGTATGGTGCGGGATAAAGACATTGACCAGGTGCTTACATTACTACCCAAGGAATACCACTACTACTTTACGCAAGCCCAGCTACCCCGTGCCCTGCCCGCCCCCGATATGCAGCAGCAGGCCGCACAGCATCACTTGCACGGAGAGGTATTTACGCAAGTGAACGACGCCATTGCCGCCGCCATGCATGCCGCCCAACCACAAGATTTGGTGTTGGTATGCGGCAGTGTATTTGTTGTGGGAGAAGCAGACCTTGCCCGGTGGGAGGAAAAACAGATTGTAAGCTGACGAATTCACTGGTTCCTGTTTTCGAGGACCAATAACAACAGCGCCCCACTTTCGTGAGGCGCCGTTCGATATTATAAGTTGAGTCAGACGTATTACACCAACATCTATCAACTATCATCAATTTATTACCTTAAGCTTTTTCCGCCATATCCGGAATGGCTTCTGCCTTGTACGCACCGGCATCCAGTTTTTCTTTGGTTTCGGTAAAAGCTTTCAATGTCAGCTCAATGTCTTCATCGGTATGAGCGGCACTAGGTATAAGTCGATAAATAATGTGCCCTTTAGGAATAACAGGATACACCACAATAGAGCAGAATATTTTGTAGTTCTCCCGCAGGTCCATCACCATGGCGGTAGCTTCTTCAATACCACCCTTCATGTACACCGGCGTTACTACCGAATCGGTTTTACCAATGTCAAAACCACGGGCTTTCAAACCTTCCTGCAGCTTGGTCGCATTTTCCCACAACTTGTTTTTCAGTTCGGGCATGGTTTGCAACATGTGCAGGCGCTTAAGGTTGCCCAATACAATGGGCATGGGCAGGCTTTTGGCAAAAATCTGACTGCGAATGTTGTAGCGGATATAATCGATAATGGCTTTAGGACCGGCAATAAACGCACCAATGCTGGCCATTGATTTGGCAAATGTGCTGAAGTACAAATCGATACCATCCTGGCAGCCTTGTGCTTCACCAGCGCCGGCACCTGTTTCGCCGAGGGTACCAAAACCATGCGCATCATCTACCAGCAGGCGGAAGTCATATTTGCCTTTGAGGGCTACGATTTCTTTCAGTTTACCCTGGTCGCCGGCCATGCCAAACACACCTTCGGTAATCACTAAAATGCCACCGCTTTTTTGCTTTTCAATCAGCTGTGTAGCACGTTGCAATTGCTTTTCGCAATCTTCAATATCGTTGTGCTTAAAAACGTAACGATGACCGGGGTGCAAACGCAACCCATCAATAATACAAGCATGGCTTTCGGCATCGTAAACTATCACATCATGACGGCCACACAACGTATCAATGGCACTCATGATACCCTGATAACCGAAGTTGAGCAATATGGCATCTTCTTTATGTTCAAATGCAGCCAGTTCGGCTTCCAAACGTTCGTGGTGGTTGCTGTTGCCGCTCATCATGCGAGCACCCATGGGGTAAGCCAAACCATATTCGGCAGTGGCTTCGGCATCTACCTTGCGTATTTCAGGATGGTTGGCCAGGCCCAGGTAGTTATTGAGGCTCCATACAATCATTTCCTTTCCGCGAAACTTCATGCGGGAAGCAATTTCTCCTTCCAGTTTGGGGAAGGCAAAATATCCGTGAGCACGTTCACGGTGCTGACCAAGAGGTCCGTAATTCTTCAACAGTCTTTCAAAAATGTCGGCCATAGCGCTGATTTTCTTGTGGTACAAATCCAGCCAGACAGCTGGTTTTTCGGGCGCAAATGTACATTTTACACACGGCACAGCAAGTAAAGCTTCTCCAAAGTTGAGCACACCCTGTGCATCTGTGCCTTGGTCAAAGCTTTGGAGCATTGTCTTTCCAGTGCCACAAGTGCAGGCAGGCGTAGGTTTGATACGGGTGCCATTTGGCGGCAATGGCTTGCATGCGGGCCTTCTGGCGGCGTAGGTCTTTGCTGCGAATGCCGTACAGTAGCAGCATGGCTTGCCGTATGCCCAAATCATCTACCGGAAATACATTGGTGCGGGCAAGGCTAAACATCAGCAGCATTTCCACCGTCCATTGGCCCACGCCTTTTATTTGTGTCAGCAAGGCTATCACTTCTTCATTGGGCAGGGCATGTATTTGTCGGTCGGTCAGTTGTTTTTCCACAAAAAAAGTAGCTACGGCATGTACATAAGTTGCTTTGGCGTGGCTCAACCCAATACTGCGTAGTTGCTCATAAGAAATGGCCAGCACATCCGTCATGCCTGGTGTTTTTTCTTCGGTAAACAAAGCCAGAAAACGCTGCTGAAACACCGCCGCCACTTTTGTACTGAGCTGCTGGCTCATAATGGAGAGCATCAACTGTAGTCCAATATTTCTTTTTTTCCTGATAGCAAATACCTGCCCTTGCAGCACTTCAAAAAGTACCGGATCATTTTTCAACACTTGTACGTATTCCGCCATAAATCTTAATTGGATGTTTCAACGTTATGCCTGCATATTTGCGCCCATGATGCGTGAATTACATGTGACGAGAGATGGGTCGCATACATTGCAGTTGATAAATTCGGAAGTTACATATCATAGCCGGTACGGTGCCATTCAAGAAAGTGAACACGTGTATATTGGTGCCGGCCTACAGCCTTTTATTGGTAATACAGAACCTGTGCGCATTTTTGAAATGGGCTTTGGAACAGGACTCAATGCTTTTTTAGCCTACCTCGAGGCCAGAGAAGCCAAAGTGAAAATAGAGTATGAAGCTGTAGAGGCTTTTCCGCTGGTAAAAGAAGAATACAAGCATTTAAACTATGCTCAGGTAATGGGCAAAAAAGAACTTTGTGAAGCTTTTCAGATGCTGCACCAAACGCCCTGGAACCGCACCATCCGTATTGGCAGCTGGTTTAGTTTGGTTAAACATCAGGCCAACATGCTTGAGTTTGCTACCACCAAAAAATTTCACGTCATTTTTTATGATGCCTTTGCCCCCACGGCACAACCCGAACTATGGACGGAAGATGCTTTGGGTAAGATGTACAACCTGCTACAGCCAAATGGTATTTTAACCACGTATTGCAGCAAAGGCGAAGTAAGACGTAACTTGGAGGCTGTCGGATTTTCGATAGAAAAACTGCCCGGGCCTTACGGCAAAAGAGAAATGCTGCGGGCACACAAAGCACTTGATTGATGAAAAAACTTCTTTGTTTCAGTCTGTATTTTTTCTTGCTATCCTCTGGTGTATGGGCGCAAATGCCCAAAGCAGAAGAAGCTATCCGTCAGCTAATGGATATGCAGGAAGATGCCTGGAACCGTGGCGATATTGCAACGTTTATGGAAGGCTATTGGAAAAATGATTCTCTTTCTTTTACCGGTGCCGCTGGCCCGGTATATGGCTGGCAAAAAACCTACGATGGCTATCTGAAACGCTACGATTCGCCGGCTAAAATGGGCAAACTCAGTTTTACGCTGTTACAGCTAAAGCCCCTCGGAAAAAAATTTTACACAGTGGTAGGCAAATGGCATTTGGAAAGAACCGTGGGTAATGTGGGCGGTCATTTCACCCTCATTTTGCAACGCTTTGCCAATGGCTGGCGCATCATTTCCGACCATACGAGTTAGCCCTGCTGGTCTACATCAAACAGGGGCACTTCTTTCCACTTTTTTATAATGTACCGCAACAGCACTAAAAAGCTCACAATAAGCCAAGCGTAAAAAACGATGTGCCATACTGCGCCTTGATCTCCCCAAAACAAGAGGCCCAGTTTTATACCCAACACGGTATTAATCAGCAACCACACCAGCCCAAGGCTCATGGTGTGTAAAATGGTGGCCAAAAACTTCCTTACCTCGGGTTCCATACAATATTGAATTTTTAAAAATGACTGGCCGAAAGTCGCACTTTCGGTACAAACAGATGGCATTTAACCGATACATTACAGTGTTTCGTTAATAAGGTTGCTTTCCTGTCATTTTGGCGCAGCAGCTATTATCTTTGCCCTCCTTCAAATAATTGCCTGCAGCATGCATCAAATTCCAACCACTGCACCAGATATCAGCACAACGCTCAATGACCACGACGAAAGCCGGCAGGGTGAAGCCTATGCCCCTTTTGCACTGGACCCTAACCAATACAAAAAACATTTTTACATTGAAAGCTATGGCTGCCAAATGAACTTCAGCGATAGCGAAATTGTGGCGTCCATCCTCAACCAGCATGGCTTTGGCGCCACCCGCAATGTGGAGGAAGCCGACCTGATTTTGCTCAATACCTGCAGCATTCGGGAAAAAGCCGAACAAACCGTTCGCAAACGCCTCACCGAGTTTCGCAAACTCAAAGAGAGCAAACCCGGCACCCTGGTGGGCATGCTCGGCTGTATGGCCGAACGCCTCAAGAGCAAACTGCTGGAAGAAGAAAAACTGGTAGACATGGTAGTAGGCCCCGATGCCTACCGCACCCTGCCAGCCTTGGTGGAGGAAGCCGAAACCGGTCAGAAAGCAGTGAACGTAATGCTGAGCCGCGATGAAACCTATGCCGATATTTCACCTGTTCGCCTCGACAGCAACGGTGTATCTGCCTTTGTGAGCATCATGCGGGGTTGCAACAATATGTGCTCGTTTTGCGTGGTACCCTTTACCCGTGGCCGTGAACGAAGCCGCGATGACATCAGCATCCTCGCTGAGTGTCAGGACCTGTGGAACCGTGGTTTTAAAGAAGTAACCCTGCTTGGCCAAAACGTAGACAGCTACTATTTTGTACACGACGATGGCCGCATTGTAAACTTTGCCAATCTGCTCGAAAAAGTAGCTCTCATCAGCCCAGACCTGCGGGTTCGCTTCAGCACTTCACATCCCAAAGACATTACCGATGAAGTGCTGCACACCATGGCTAAGTATGAAAACATTTGCAAGTACATACACCTGCCCGTACAAAGCGGCAGCACCCGTGTGTTGCAACTCATGAACCGCACTTACACCCGTGAATGGTACATGGCCAAGGTAGACCGCATCCGCGAAATACTGCCCGATTGCGGTATCAGCAGCGATGTGATTGCCGGCTTCTGCACCGAAACCGAAGAAGACCATCAGGATACACTGAGCATTATGGCGTACAGTAAGTACGACATGAGCTACATGTTTTTTTACAGCGAACGCCCCGGCACACTGGCTGCCCGCCGCTATACCGACGATATACCGGAGGATGTGAAAAAGCGTCGGTTGGTGGAAATTGTAGAATTGCAAAACCGCCTGAGCCGCGAAAGCAATCTGCAAGACATTGGCAAAACATTTAAAGTACTGATTGAAGGCAACAGCAAACGCAGCGATGCCGACTGGATGGGCCGCAGCAGTCAAAACAAAGTGGTGGTGTTTCCGAAAGAAAACTACCCGCTGCAAAAAGGCGACTATGTGTGGGTGAAAGTACACGACAGCACACAGGCCACTTTGCTGGGCAATATTGTAGAAGCATAAATACACGGCAGATGCACCCCATTATCGACAACAACAAAAAAGCAATCATTGAACTATGCAAACAGCATGGTATTGCTTCCTTGTGTGTTTTCGGCAGTGTGCTACGGAATGATTTTGGTCCGGAAAGTGATGTTGATTTTCTGGTTAGTTATGTGCCTGACCAATCGCAACTTGAAAAGTTCGACGCATTCCTTTCATTGAAAAACAATCTGGAGCATCTTCTAAAAAGAGATGTAGACTTATTGGAAGCTGAAAACATTGACAACAAGTATCTCCGCTTTTTCATCAACCAAGAAAAACAGTTGTTGTATGGCGAAGCGTGATTTGATTGTGCGACTGGAGGATATCCGAACAAAGATCCTCGCCATTGAGTCAATTCTTCAAGAAGCTGGCGAAGAATCTTCTATGCTGAAAAGTGAAGTCTACAAGCTTGCCTTGGAAAGGTCTTTCGAAATAATTGGAGAAGCATTGTACCAGATTCAGAAACAGCACGAATTTCAACCAGTATCAGACATGAGCAGAATTATCAGCTTACGTCATTTATTGGCGCATGATTATTTCAAAATAAACCACTCCCTATTGTGGGCTTTAGCGACAGAAAAAATTCCTGTTTTAAAAAAGGAAATACTTGACTGGATTGACAGAGAGAATCTCCGTCTTTTTGGAACTATACATCCTGAAATAGATTAAGAAGGATACAACAACATGAGCGACTTACAATCGATAAAAAACAGGTTTGGCATTATTGGCAATGCGCCGGCACTCAACCATGCATTGCATGTGGCCGTGCAGGTAGCCAACACCGACCTCAGCGTACTCATCAGCGGCGAAAGCGGCGTGGGTAAAGAAGTGTTTAGCCAAATCATTCATTCGCTATCGCCCCGCAAGCACAATCCGTTTATTGCGGTCAACTGTGGCGCCATACCCGAAGGCACCATCGACAGCGAATTGTTTGGCCACGAAAAAGGCTCCTTCACTGGTGCTGTAGATGCCCGCAAAGGCTATTTTGAAACAGTAAATGGTGGCACCATTTTTCTCGATGAAATTGGGGAGATGCCACTGGGCACACAGGCCCGCTTACTGCGGGTATTGGAAACCGGCGAATTCATAAGGGTGGGCTCCAGCAAGGTACAGAAAACTGATGTGCGGGTGATAGCTGCCACCAACCGCAACCTGCTGCAGGAAGCGCATAAAGGCCGCTTTCGTGAAGATTTGTATTATCGCCTCAACTCGGTACCCATTCGCATTCCATCGCTCAGAGACCGGCAGGAAGATATTCCGCTGCTGTTCAGAAAGTTTGTGATTGATTTTGCGGAGCGGTACAATACAACACCTGTGCAGCTTGATGAAGAAGCCCGCCAAATGATGATGCATTACCCATGGCGGGGCAATGTGCGGGAACTGAAAAATATTGCTGAACAAATAAGTGTGCTTGCCAAATCGAAACAGATTAATGCACTGGAATTAAAACCTTTTTTACCAGAAGCACCGCTCAACCATTTACCCGTACTGGCCAGTAATTTTACCGATAACGGAAGCGGATTTGTGAGTGAAACAACATTCGCCAACGAACGGGATATTTTATACAAATTCATCTTCGACCTGAAGAAGGATGTGAATGAAATGAAACGCATGTTTGTGGAGTTGGTCAACAATCCTTCGGCTGTAGCAGCTACGCAGGGCTTTCAGGATGTGATGAATGACAACAACAACCTGATGCCACATGATGTAAGCCACGCCGCTTACAACCTGCCGGCCAAAACCAACACCAATACTGCACCGGTATACATTCAGCAACCAGAAGCAGCTGTACCATTCGATCAACACGAAGAGGTGGACGAATCGCTGAACATAGCCGATATGGAAAAAGAACTCATCATAAAGGCATTGAAAAAACACAGGAGCAAACGAAAGGATGCTGCACTCGATTTGGGTATCAGCGAACGTACGCTATACCGCAAACTGAAAGAATACGACATTGAAGACCTGTAAATCATTTTACGAGGTGTTTGCTTTGATAGAACAAACAATAAAAAGTGTTGCATGAATACAACCGGAAAAATAAAGTGGAGTTGGCTGTTGTGGGCATTGGTATTGATTGCCCCTGCCTGTGGAGTTTATACATTTAAAGACGTGAGCATTCCGGCAGAAATCAAAACCGTGAAAGTAAACTTCATTGAAAATAAAGCCCGGTTGGTAAACCCACGCCTCAGCCCTGCCCTTACGGATAAGTTGCAGCAAAAAATTGTGAGTCAAACCAAACTTATACGTACCAATAATGAAGATGCCGACTGGGTGATTAGCGGTGCGGTGAGTGATTATTCCATCAGCACATCGGGCCTGAGTGCTCAGCAGGCCAGCACTAACCGCCTTACAGTAGTAGTACAAATAAGCCTGCGGGATAATATAATCAATAAAACCACCGAATATTCGGTGAACAAAAGCTTCGATTTCAGCGCCACCAAAACTTTGCAACAGGCAGAAAGCGAACTTGGCGATGAGCTCATCAGAGGAGTAACCGACGAAATTTTCAACCGGCTTTTTTCCAATTGGTAATTGCCCCCTACTTTCGGCACATGCTTGCAAGCAAAAACACCATATTGCCATCGTTGGAAACAGCTGCCGATGTAACCTCATTGGCACTGCAATATCCGTGGTATCCCACGGCGCAGCTGTGGCTGAGTGAGCAAGGCGATAGAAATGCTCCGGGCAAGCTAGCGGCTTTTGTGCAGCATCCGCTACGGGTGCATGTTTTGCTATCTGCAGCCACCACAACTGAGAGTGAGAATGCTTCACAGGTTGATGATGCAACCGTTGCCATGGCTGCGGAGACCGCATCTATTGAACCGCAAGAAACCATTACCCATGAGCCGGTTCATCTGCCCGAAGCGCCGGAAGAAACCACACAACCTTCCCTTACGCTGCAACCTGCAGCAGCTGGCAGCACCGACGAAGACCTCCTGTTTTTGCCCTATCATACGGTAGATTATTTTGCAGCCCTTGGTATAAAAATGGATGCCAGCCAACTGGGCACCACCCGTTTTGATACGCAGCTAAAAAGCTTTACGCAGTGGCTCAAAACCATGAAACGCATCAACTACCAAACGGGCGAAATGAACAGCGATCCGTTGGTTGAGCAACAAGCTAAGGCATCGGTACTGGCAAAAGAAATAGTTACCGAGGCCATGGCCGATGTGCTGGCACGCCAGGGAATGCGGCCGCAAGCCATTGCGGTGTACCAGAAATTATCTTTGCTGCATCCTGAAAAATCCGTTTTCTTTGCAGCCCAAATCGAAAAATTAAAAGCCGAAAAATGACCATACTTTTTCTCATCCTGATTGTGTTGGCAAGTGTAATTCTTGGACTGATTATTTTGGTACAAAACCCCAAAGGTGGTGGCCTCACCGGCAATGTAGCTGGCTTGGGCAATCAGTTTATGGGTGTAAAGCAAACTACGGATGTGCTCGAAAAAGGCACCTGGTTATTTGCAGCCATCATTGGTATTTTGTGCATTGTAAGCGTACTGTTTATGGGTACGCAAGATGCCGGCAAGTCGGCCATCGACCGTGTAAGCGGTAGCGGTGTACCTGCGCAAACCACGCCAAAAGCTACGCCACCGGCTGCAACCACTACTCCCGCTCCTGCAAAGGCTGATAGCGGAAAATAATTTGATTGTACATTTTTTACCGATAGAAAAATCCTGCTGACATCAGCAGGATTTTTTTTGCAAATTGCCACATCATTTTCTTTGCTGTTCTTCCCATTCAACACGTTTTGTATGCTTAAAAAAATAATGAAGGTTTTGTTTGCACTGGGCCTACTGCTGTTGCTGGCAGCCTGGTGGCTGTTTTTCAAAAGCATCACCGGCTTCGACAAATCTTTTGAATACGTGTACATACCAACGGGCACCAACAGCCAGGCTCAACTACTGAAAGCCCTGCAGCAAAATGGCAGCATCAGCAGCACCAGCGGATTTCATTTGCTGGCTACCGCCACAGGGTATTACAACAATATAAAGCCCGGCAAATACCGCATCGAAAAAGGAAGCAATGCCTTCAGCATTTTTCGTATGCTAAAAGCTGGCCGGCAAACCGAAGTAAAACTGGTGATAGGTAAAATAAGGCTGGCAGAAGAATGGGCACAAAAAATGGGACAGCTCATAGAAACGGACAGCGCCAGCATTATGCGTTTTTTGCGCAGCAAGGATAGCCTGAAAACATTGGGCGTAGATACCAGCACCTGGCCTACATTACTCATTCAGAACACCTATAACATTTACTGGACGCAGGATTTCGGCACCGTGATGAAACGCCTAAAAAAAGAACAAGCCAAATGGTGGGCGCAAAAAGAACGGATGCAAAAAGCAGCTACTTTGGGCTACACTGCCGAACAGGTCTACACCATTGCCAGCATTGTAGAAGAAGAAACCAACATGACTGAAGACAAGCCCCTCGTAGCAAGTGTATACATCAACCGGCTGCGCAAAGGCATGCCCCTGCAAGCCGACCCGACAGTGCGGTTTGCCCGAAAAGACTTTGCCAGCAACAGGGTGTTTTATAATCACCTGAAAACGCCTTCGCCCTACAATACCTACCTCAACAAAGGCCTGCCCCCCGGCCCTATTTGTGTACCCTCGGTAGCTACGCTGGATGCAGTACTCAAAGCACCGGCTACTGATTATATTTACTTTGTGGCAAAGCCAGATTTTAGCGGATATTCCGTTTTCAACAGTAGCTATACCGAGCACAGCAAAGCCGCCAAATTGTATCAAGACAGCCTGACGGCTTACCTTGCCAGAAAAGCGGCCAAAGCTGCTGGCAAATAAGCAGCAACAAGGATGAATAAACTCGAAAAGAAAATACTCACTTTCCCACCTGTTGCAGCCTTGCTAAGAGTGAGCAAACGCATCACCCTTCCTGGTTTTGAGGGCATCCCTTTGTACGATGTGATGCACTTTTTTGTGCAGCAAGTACAAAAAATCGGGTTTAGTGAAAGAGCTGCTGCCATTTCATTCAACATGATCATGGCTATTCCAGGAGGGCTCATTTTTTTGTTTACCCTCGTTCCGTTTTTGCCCGATGCCTTGCACCTGCGAGACCAACTGCTGTACCTGCTGGATGATTTGTTTCGCAACAAAGAGATGTACCAAATGCTGGAAGATGTAGTGAATGATTTTTTTATTACCGAACGCAGCGGCCTGTTGTGGTTGAGTGTGGCGTTCATCATTTTCTTCAGCTCTAACGCCATGATGGGCATTATGCACACCTTCGACCGAAGTTATTTTGAAGAACGCAGCAGCCGCTTTATGGCAAAAAGATGGACCGCCTTTAAACTCACTTCGCTACTCATTTTACTCATCCTTACTTCCATGCTATTGCTGGCTACCCAAGGCAATATCAAAACGTTCATTTTAAAGAAACTCGGCTGGGATTATTATATCATCAGAACCATTATTGAATACAGTCGCTGGCTTATTATTTTCAGTCTTACGTATTTTACCATTGCCTTCATTTACCGCTACGGGCCTGCCGTAAAAGTAAAGTGGAGCCTGCGATCGCCGGGGGCGGTGCTGGCCACAGTGCTGGTATTGCTGGTTACATGGGGTTTTTCAGTTTGGGTAAACAACTTCAGCAACATCGATAAAATTTATGGCTCTGTGGGCACCGTTATTTTGCTCATGAACATTGTGTATATCAATGCGCTGGTGTTGATTATTGGCTTCGAAATCAATGTGAGTATCGCTTCCATTAAAGCCAAGAGCGACAAGCGAATAGCCGCAGAAACACTGGCCGATTCAGTTGAAGACAGATTTTAACAGCCCGCAGTTGCATTGAACAAACGGACTCAATAATTTGTATCGTCTTTGCTTAAGGAGAAAAACCACCAAACTTTTTTTTATGAAAAAAATGATGATTGCTTTTGCGGCAGTGGCATTATCGGCACTTGCATTTATGCCGGCACAAGTGCTTACCATTGGTAGCCCCATGCCCGATGTAGCCAACATCAGCATGCAGGATGTAAGTGGCAAACAAGTAACCCTGAAGCAACTCACCACTGGAAATGGCTTACTGGTGATGTTTAGTTGCAACACTTGTCCGTATGTCATCAAAAATCAGGCACGTACCAAAGAAATTTTAAGCTATGCACAGCAACAGCAAATTGGCGTAGCTGTACTCAACCCCAACGAGGCCTACCGCAGCAAAGACGATAGTTTTGAAGCCATGGCAACATATGCTAAAGCTCAGGGCTACAATTGGGCTTACGCCATCGATAAAAACCATGTAATAGCCGATGCATTTGGTGCCACCAGAACACCGGAATGTTTTTTGTTTGACAGCAAAGGAATACTGGTTTATCATGGAGCCATTGACGATAGCCCCAGCGATGCAGATGCTGTTAGCCGCAAGCATTTGGAAACCGCCATTCAGGAACTAAAAAAAGGGGCGGCGATTTCAGTGCCTACCAGCAAATCTATTGGTTGCTCCATCAAAAGACTGAGTAATTAATGTTGATTTTTTATTACAAAGCCCGCTGCTTTTTTGGTAGCGGGCTTTGTGTTTTATGCTTCATACAAACTGCTAAACTGTTGTATTTAAGCATTTTTCTTTTTGGGTAAATACCAGCCGAGCCAAGCCCCTGCAAGGCCGAAAGCTACCAGCGAATTGAGGAGTTCAATACTTACACTGGGTATACGGTACCAAATAAACCCTGGGTAAGGATGAAAGCAAAAACTGATAAACCCTACAGCAAGTGATGCAAACAATGCATTGCTGAACGTAAGATTTTTAAACTGCGCCAATAGCCAAACCAATGCAAACGATAAAATAATGTAAGTACCGAAGCCTTGCAGCAAGTTTTTAGTCATGCTCATGTCTTGCACGGGATGGTACAAAATACTGGCGTAGGGTTTCCCCATGGTTGTTTCCATTACTTTTTCCATTTCTTCCATGCTGGTGCCGGGCGGCACATTGGGTATGAAATACTGACCATCGGTTTTGAGGTGCGAACTCAGCACTTGCATGATGGTATCTTGCGCCGGCGTGTACATTTCCTGCGATGCATGCAGTTGTAAAAAGGTGTGGCTCGCCGTTTGCCACAGCATAATTAATGTGCCTGCTACCAGAGCGGCAATTATTTTTCTCATCATTTGGTTGGTGTTTTAAGATAAGAAATATACGGAAGTACACTGAATACCGAAAGCTGCTGGATACATAAAAGCCTAAAGCGATTGGCTTTAGGCTTTATTTGAAAACGAAAAATGCTTGTGCTTACTGTAGGAAAAAATTAATAGTTTATTCATCATTATCATCACCTGCCTGCAGCGGCTCTCACAGCTTCTGCTACGTGGTGTGCCACCGCAGGATCGAGTGTAGCCGGAATAATTTGCTCACGGGTAGGATTGCGTAAATGATCGGCAATGGCATGAGCAGCGGCCAATTTCATAGCTGGAGAAATGCTTGTAGCACGGGCATCCAAAGCACCACGGAAAATACCGGGAAATCCGAGCACGTTATTAATTTGATTCGGTAGGTCGCTACGGCCGGTACCAACAATGGCGGCACCACCTTTGTATGCTTCTTCGGGCATGATTTCAGGCGTTGGATTGGCCAGCGCAAAAATGATAGCATCTTTCGCCATGAGCCGAATATCATCAGCCGTGAGCAGGTTGCCTTTGCTTACACCAATAAACACATCGGCATCTTTCAATGCATCTTGCAAGGTGCCACTCACGTTATTTGTATTGGTGTAATCCAACAATTGAATTTTCTCTTCATTCAAATCAGTACGGTCTTTGCTCACAATGCCTTTGCTATCGCAGGCTATTACATCTTTTACCGATACACAAGCTTCTTTAGCATCACCAAAGCCCTGGCAGCGCAACAAACGGGTGATAGCGGTACCGGCAGCTCCTGCCCCATTCACTACTACTTTCAACTGAAACAAAGATTTGCCTACCAACTTCGCTGCATTAATTAATCCGGCCAATACTACAATAGCAGTTCCATCCTGATCGTCGTGAAAAACAGGAATACCAATGTCTTGGAGGCGGCGTTCTATTTCGAAGCAATGCGGTGCAGCAATATCCTCGAGATTGATGCCCCCAAATGTGGGTGCCAGATATTTTACTGTGTTGATGATAGCTTCTGTATCCTGTGTATCGAGGCAAATTGGAAACGCATCGATATCGGCAAACTTTTTAAACAGCATGGCCTTGCCTTCCATTACAGGCATGGCGGCTTCGGGGCCAATATTGCCAAGGCCCAATACAGCAGAACCATCTGTTACAATGGCTACGCAATTTCCTTTGAGTGTGTAATCGTACACCTTGCTTTTATCGGCAGCAATGGCTTCGCAGGGTGCAGCTACACCAGGCGAATACACTTTTGATAAATCTTCTTTGGTGCGTACATCCATTTTGTTGCGTACCGTTATTTTTCCCCGCAGGGTTTTGTGCAGTTGCAACGATTCTTCGTAGATGTTCATGTGAAAAAATTTGAGGCGGCAAATGTATTGCATTGCACAGCATGCTGAGGCTGATACAAGTCACCGTATTTACGCCAACGTTTACGTGAAACGAAATAAAAAAAGAGGCAAGTGCAACACTCGCCTCTTTATGGAAAGTTGTTTGAATACTATTATTCGCCGAGGCTGTTGATGGCATTCAGATCGCTGAAGGAATGCTTCAAGCGGGCAATCATGCTCTCTTCACCTTTGCGCAGCCACACACGTGGATCGTAGTATTTCTTGTTCGGAGAATCGTCGCCTTCGGGGTTGCCAATCTGGCTTTGCAGGTAGCCATGCTTGTCGGCTTCGTAGGCACGAATACCATCCCAAAACGCCCACTGCACATCGGTATCAATGTTCATTTTGATAACACCGTAGCCAATGGCTTCGCGGATTTCTTCGGTAGTAGAACCTGAACCACCATGGAATACAAAATCAACAGGATTGTGACCGGTGCCAAACTTCTGCTGAATGTATGCCTGAGAGTCACGCAGGATTTTTGGTTCGAGTTTTACATTGCCGGGCTTGTACACACCGTGCACATTGCCAAACGATGCAGCCACTGTAAAACGATGACTGATTTTCTTCAACTCTTCGTAAGCATAGCTCACTTCTTCGGGCTGAGTATACAGTCTTGATTTTTCTACATGCGTGTTGTCTACACCATCTTCTTCACCACCGGTTACACCCAGTTCAATTTCGAGGGTCATTCCCATCTTGCTCATCCGCTCCAAAAACTTACTGCTGATAGCAATATTTTCTTCAATGGGCTCTTCGCTCAAATCGAGCATGTGTGAGCTAAATAAGGGCGTACCCGTTCTTTCAAAATGTGCTTCGCCTTCAGCCAACAAACCTTCTACCCAGGGAAGAATTTTTTTGGCGCAGTGGTCGGTATGTAAAATAACGGGCACACCATACGCTTTGGCAGCATGATGCACATAATAAGCACCAGCTATACCACCAGCAATAGCAGCGGCTTCGTTGGTATTTTTAATACCCTTACCAATAAAAAACTGCGAACCACTATGCGACAATTGAATGATAACAGGAGATTTTACTTCACGGGCTGTTTCCAGTACGGCGTTCACGGTATTGGTACCGGTTACGTTTACCGCAGGCATGGCAAAGCCCTTTTCTTTTGCAAAGGCAAAAAGTTGTTGTACTTCATCGCCCCAGAGAACACCAGGACGGAACTGAGCTGACATAGACATTATTAGTTTGTATTAAAGTTGAACAAAGTGATTGCAAATTAAGGAATGTGGCTCGTTTTGCCGAGTGAGATAAATCATGATTGCGTCGCTATGGTTGCAATAACCATTGTAATGCGCCCAAAATGTGCTTACGAAAATCGGGATCGCTATACGTTTCGGGATGATGACCCAAGGCGGTGTAAAATGCCCGTCCCCCTTCAAATGCATGGCACCATGCCGCCGGGTGAAAGCCATCCATACTGCCACCTTCGTAAGAAGTTTCATCTACGGCCAGCAGAAACTTCAACTTATCTTTTTGCAATGCTTTGATGTTATAAATTTCTTCGAATCTCGAAAACACCGCTGGCCAGAATTTGGTAGCCGGATGTGTACTGTCGAGATTGATGTAGGAAGCTGTTTGAGGTTTGGGATGGTCTTTAAAATACCCTCCTACCAGTTGATTGTACCATGGCCAATCGTATTCCGTATCACTGGCACCATGAATGCCCAAAAAACTTTTGCCACTTCGGATGTATTCCTGAAAAGCCGCTTGCTGTGCCGCATTCAGCACATCGCCGGTGGTACTCAAAAACACCACCACATCGTACGGCTGTAATTTTTCTACTGTAAAAATGCCGGCATCTTCCGTGGTATCCACTTTGCATTTTTCGCTGGCAGCTATTTGCAAAAACAATTGCTTACCCTGCGCAATGGAGGCATGCCGAAACCCGGCCGTTTTGGAAAACACGAGTATTCGTTTTCCTTTTAGCGATTGTGCTTGTGCAGAAACAGCCAACAATAAAAAAGAAACAAAAAGAAAACGGAGTAATGACATGGGCCCAGAAAGTTTGGGCCTAAGATAGCAAACAAAAAACCTCAGCAAATGCTGAGGTTTGTGTTGTAGCCCGTACGGGACGAAGCCGCCGAATCCTTAAAACCCTTGCAGCGCAACGATTACAGCAGTGTACACGGTGAAAAATACAGGTACCGGTGTGTAACATTTTTAGCCCTTTTTTCTCCCCTCTTTTAGTTGTTCTATTTGTATGCGCAGCTGCCGGTTTTCCCGCAGCAGCTCTATGTTTTCTGCCAGCAGGGCGGCATCGGTGGCCGCTACCGCTGCCGGTGCTGCCACACCCGGCCCCGGCAGTAGCATTTCGCCACGCCCGGTAATCAGCCAGTTCATGTTTAAATTCGGATATTTCCTTCCTATCTTTTGAAACCAACTAACACCCAGGTCGGTGTTCTTTTTCTTCGCACTTGATATAAGGCCATTACCCGCTTGAATAGCGTTTTCTACTTGAGCCTGTGTAAGGTTCTCAGCCTCAATCCAGGCAAGCAATCGGTGTGTAACATTTTCGCTCATATCCTATTTTTTGTGTTTTTCCGAAAAAAATATTTGGTAATTCGGATTTATCCTATTTACATTTGTTCCACCACAGTAAACCGACTATATGCAAGCACAGCCAAAAAGATTGACCGCACCCGCCGAGGCAGCCCACACAGGCAGCACTGCAACGGGTACTATCAATAGCAGCAATAGCCGTACTGCCCTGCATACGCAAGGCTGCAACATCATAAAAAGCGGAGGCCGGTTTACTGTGGTAGGTAAGTGCCTCCGTTTTTTTATTTCCCTTATAAAAGTAACACCAAATTTTTTGTGCCGCCCTATAGCAGCGGCCAATACTTGCTTACCCTTAACAGTAACTTGTGCTTCACTTCGGCCAGTGGTATCTACCACAGGCCTTTTTTTATGGGCCATGGGCCAAACGGCCTACCTGTGTGCCCTGTGCCTGTACTGCCTGCCTGCTGTGGCATACAGGGCCATGCGCTGGTTGCTTACCACCGTTTTTTTTCACTCAAAACATACCCCGTTATGATTACCAGAAAAATCATCATCAACGATTGCGACCGCATGACCGATGAGCAGGTACAGCAAGCCCTGGCAGCCGCCAAGGGTTACGATCAGTGGCTCAATGACAAGCGCACCCACAAAGATGCGCCGGTACGGTACCAGCAGTTTACCGTAAGGGAAAGTGCCAAAGGCACCGTAATTGTAAACCTCAAACAGCAGCCCAAGCCATGAGCCCACACCTTACCCACCTGCAACCGGTAGCCACCATGCACAGCAGTGGCCAGGTGCTCAGCAGCATACACATTGGGCCCCGTGCCGATGTGTTTATAGCCTGCCTGCCCGATACCGTAAGCCTGCCTACCACAGAGTACATACCGCCCACTTTTGTACGGGTGGCCGGTTTGCCACAGGCTATACATGCGTTGGATTACTATTTTCTTCATCACCAATGGCCACTGTAATGAAACCACTACCACCACTACCTTATACCCGTACCCTGCTTACGGGCCAAATACAGGTTATTTGGGAGCACCTCGAAAAGCGGGGCGTGTACACCCGCCAGGGTTATATCTGCAATGGCGAGGTAGAAGCCGCCATCATGCTGAGTAATAAAACAGCGTTGTGGATACTGCAACCACTGGCCAGCTGGCTGCGTGGCCAGGAGCATGTAGCAGCTGTAATGGAGCTAAGCAACCCCTACCGCAAAAAGTACATTGGTAAGCTGCACAAAGAGGTAAGCGCCATGCTGGCCCAAGGCACCACCATGCCGCACCATGTAGCCGACTGGCTGGTACGCAGTGGCCTGGCCGATTTTAACGCCGCCATGCCTGGTAGCAGCAGCAAGTACTACAATGGAGCCCTTACCCTGGGCATTTACCTACAGCAGTTTGCCGAAAAGTACGCATCAGCCGAAAAAATACCCCAACCATGAGTTATATTTTTAGCCCCTGCCGTTTTTTGAAAAAAGCTACAAATCTGGTTGGGGCGGTTGAGTAATACCGCCCCCAAGTCCGCCAAGAAGGTGTTTTTTACCCCAATTGTTTTGCTGCCCTCTCATTTATGCAAATTGAACAATTCTACGAAC
This sequence comes from Bacteroidota bacterium, assembly GCA_020161435.1. Taxonomy (GTDB): domain Bacteria; phylum Bacteroidota; class Bacteroidia; order Chitinophagales; family Chitinophagaceae; genus Phnomibacter. The sequence continues at coordinate 458,957 of JAIUNV010000002.1, forward strand.
TGATACCACCACAAGATGAAGTAATAAGGGTGGTACCGGTAATAGACTGGCTCAGTTTCAATATGAAAAACCCCACAGATACCATACCCCACGCCAGTAGCAACGATACCATGGTACAGATCAGCGATAATATCAGCCTCAAATACTACGGCAGCGGTACGCAGCACTACAAATACCGCTGGCATGTACTGTACCAGGGTGAAGATTTGGCCACGCTGCTGAGCCACACGGTAAATGAAAAGTTTGTAAAGCGGGGCATGTGCAAGCTCGATATAAAAAACCACCTGCTGTACACCGGCCGCCTGTGGGAGTTTTACCATGCGCTGGCTGCCGATCTGCAACTGGAGTATGTCAACATCAGCCGTTTGGATATTGCAATAGATGGGCTCAATTACCTGCTGCACTTTGTAAATGAGTATGTACGCCAAACGGCAAAAAACAAAGTGGTGGAGCTAAAGGGCCGGGGCCGTTTTAAAAGCAACCTGCTGGATAGGCCCACCATGTTGTACAATTCTTTTCAGTTGGGCAGCCCAAAAAGCAAAAAGGAAGTAACCATTTACAACAAAAGCCAGGAGCTGGTAAAAAGCCAGAAAGATTACATACAGCGGTTTTGGGTGGCCAATGGCATAGCCAAAGAGCTGCTGCCGCTACAGCTATTGGCCAAAGCCATGAGTGGCAAGCATGCAGAACGCTACCACATAGAAGGCTACGAAAATGTGTACCGCTTTGAAATGCGCCTGTACGGCGAACTGGTAAAAAGCATGCAAGGTTTTACCCTCGATTGGCTGAAAACAGGCAGCGGACTGATGAGCATTGTAAAGCGCAACTGCCAAAACTTTTTTGAGTTTGTGGAGTACAACCGGACTGACACCAGCAAATGCAAAACCATTGATCTGATACCCTTCCATCAGTTTGATTGCATACCCATCGAAATACAGCGCATCATTCGGCGGGATGATTTGTATAAAACAAAACTATCCATTAAAAAAAATGTGCATCAGTTGTATCTGGGCATACTACAGCCTTCAGATTATTCCGCCGCCGAAATGCTGGTGTTTGATGTAAACAACTACGAACTAAAAGACTGGTACAGTAAAAAAATAATAGAGTGGCACAAGGAGTACCAGTATGTAAACACCGATGCCAGCTACACCGCTGCTGTGTGGGATTTTCTCACCGGCCTGCACCAGCGGTTTACGAGCAACACTGAGGGTGAGATATTAATTTAAAAACTACCACACATTTATGAAAGCCTACCACATTGTTACATTGCTGCTGCTGTGCAGCACTACTTCTTACGCACAATTTCATGCTGATGTTTCAGCAGGTTTTACCACCCGGTTGCGGCCTACTGTAAGTGCTGCTGCACTCATACATGCACACCGGGCAGAGTTGGCCGCTATTGCCGCCCATGAGTTGGGGCACGGCACCCAAATAGCCGGTACCATAGGGCTGCACATGCCTACCAGTACCACCGCTGGCGATGCAGTGGTATTGTATGCCGGTGGCGGCTACACCTGGCATACCCCGCAAGCCCGTGCAGAGCTTACCAATAAGTGGTACCCCTGTGCCGGTATAAAATTTATAAACGGATGGGGAGCCTGGGAGCTGCGCTACAGCAGCAATACATTTCAGTTATTGTTAGGTGGCCGCATTTTTAACCGTTACAAATAAACCATTATGCAACCAGCAACAGACAATTTAGAAGTACTCAATTTTAGTTACAACTGGAACAATAAGCTACAGTGCAAAGCCTACACCACTATACGGCTGTATGGGCGTAAGTACCAGCAGGGCAAGCGGTTTCAGGTACAGCTAAAAGGAGAAAACCTGCATGTGGCGGAAGTGGTAGAAATAAAACCTTTCTACCTGCAACAGCTCAATGAGTTTATGGCTTATGTAGATACAGGCTACAGCAGCACCGAGGCACGGGATATAGTAATACGCATGTACCCACGGGTAGATGTATTTAAGCAGCAAATGTGTATGGTATTGCTGCGGGTTATCACCGAAAAAAATATTACAGTATGAACAATGAAATCATGACCGAACAGGAAGCCAGGCTGCACCTACAGCTGTACAAACTAAACGGCCTTATTCTTTTTTTTAGTATAGATGGCTTTGCACCAGATATGGATATGTACACCCGCCTGGTAGTAGCTAAAGAACGGTTGCGGCAGCTGATACTTAGCGAAGCAAACAAGCGATTGCAAACCTCAACAAACAATAACCATGAGCAATAAACTGAGCACACAAACCATGAGTTTCAGAAAGCGGTTTAATCTGCTGGCATTGCCGCTAAAGTTTGAAGCAGCAAAAGAATTGGGCAGTTTGGTAAGCCTCAAAATAATGCCTACCGGCAGGCCCATGACCGATGAAGAACACGCCATGTTGCAAGAGTTGGCCGAGTGGTGCAACGATGCTATTCTGTTCAACCGAAAACCAAACGGTGGCTATGATGAATACTTTGAACAGCAAACCACTTACCCGCCCTGCATCAACAATTTTGCCAAATTAAAAGGCAAGTAGCAACGTTGAAATATTGCCGATGGTGGGGATTACTTGCACAACTGCTCACCACAGGCATACAGCTAAATAGTAGTGCATTGCTCAATGGCGGAACGTCTGCCCCACTATTGGCAATATATTGTTGGCAGCAGTTAATTTGTCAAGATGCAAAATTGTCCAATATGTGGTAAAGAAGTTGGCGTTTACCACGAACTAACATTTAAAGAGCCATACACACACAACAAACCATTTGACGGAATGCACATTTACGGTGCATATTCATCACCAAAAGAAACACTATGCAACGAAAAGAACTTTTTGCATTTTGCTTTTTATGATGCAGAAGGGAATTTAACAGACCATAGACTGGTGCAATTAGGTGTTGAAAATCCAACCACTAAAAGCCCAACAGATGAATTTTATGAAATGTCAAACGAGCAAAATTGGCAAGAAGATTTTGATGATGACGATAACGAATTTCAAAGGTGTTCAAAATGTGATGGACACGATGCCTGTGAAGATTTTGGATGTGCTTTTAAAGCTGGGGTCACTTAGTTGAAAATGACGACCTGCCGTTTTAATTGCTGCCAACGAGCAGGGCTTGGCGATGGGCTGGAATAGAAGCCGGTCACGCCCGAACAAAAGTTGATTAATAATTAAAAGCACAATAAAATGAAAAAAGTTGATAAATGTTCTTCTGCTGGAACTACTGTTGAAAGCAGCACAAATGCTCAGGATTCGCAGGTCTGCCAGCCTATTGCCAAACACAATGTTATGCGCCGTTGTCCTCAGCCGGATGAGGTTGATAATTGGTTAATGGATAAGTTGGAAGAAAAAAGAATAAACGACGAATTTGGTTGGACTGGCGAATATAGGCTTTGCCAAAAAGATTTGGTTGATTTCTTTATAGACCATGCCGATAATAAACTTGTAGAAAAGCAACAAGAATACATCAAACTTCTTACAGATGAATTAAGTGAAGTTGTTAGTATGGCTTTCGTGCATGGTTGGAGAAGTAATCGTTTTGAAGCAGGTAAAAAGTTGCGGGAAGAAATAGCGTCTCTCAATTGCGCATAACGGCAAGGCATAGGCGATTGTGGCGGAATTTGGAAAACGTCAGCACAACCCTTAGATGCAGCCAAATAGAAGTACAAAAGTTGAATTACTTAATCAGTCCGCCGACATATTGCCTATGCAATGTTGGTGGCAGTTAAAAATAGTCAAAATGGCAAAAATTAAAAGTGATGAAATGAAAGCCCATTTGCTGAAAATAATATCAGCAGAAATTGAACAGCGTTTCAATTGTAAAGTGGTTGATATAAGCCTTTGTTCAATTATTGGTACTGTAAACGTGCAAGTGAAAATTCAATACAATGATGATTTTGTTTACAAGCCCAATGAACATTGGACGATTGAAAGCATTGTGTTTTCTGAAAAGTGTGTCAGATTTTTTAGGCGAATAGATTTCTTTGAATGTGTCAAAAAGTTGGGGGTGTCCAATTAATTGCCACCAACGTATGTATTGCCGCAGTGCAGTACTCCACCAACATCAACCTGTAGCCAGCATTGCGGCAATACAGTGTTGCAATTTTCTCAACTTATTTTTTCAACCATAAAAAACAGAAACATGGTACTTCAATTGCATGTAACCGGCCACATTGGCCAGGATGCCACCGTAACCAACACCAACGGTAAAAGCGTGGTAAACTTTAGTGTGGCTCATACAGAGAGCTACAAAAACAGCGAGGGTGTAAAGGTGGACAAAACCACCTGGGTAAACTGTAGTTATTGGGATGCTGAAAAGGTGGCCCCCTACCTTAAAAAAGGCACTATAGTACAGTTGCAGGGCACACCCACTGCCGTAGCCTACACCAGCAAAAACGGCGAAAACCGGGCCGATCTTCGCCTTACGGTGCAGCTGCTGAAACTCATTAGCAGCCCCCAAAAAGAAGCCGAAAAATAAACGGCTGCTATCCATCACCAACAAGGCTGCCAATTTTCGGCAGCCTTGTTTAATTTTACAGCATGGCAAAGAAAGATACATGGCAGTTAGAAGATTGGTTACTGCTTTTTGGCGGTGTCTGGCTTATCAGTGAATTATTTAAGACAGCACAACAAGCAGGTATTGGCTCATTAAAAGGTGCCGAGAGATTTCTGTACAGCTACTACAGTGCAGATGGTGTAAATATGCTTGAACAAGACATGAGCCATTACAATAAAGATGAGCAGGGCGAAATTGTAAGATTGATAATAAAAGCAAGATTAAAGCCTGAGTTATCGGAGCCGCTTTACAAGTCATTTCCTGGCAGCAAAGAGATTGATGGCGAAATACGGGATCTGCAAAACGGATGGCGTATTTTTTGTAAAAAATTGCCGGAAGGAGATTTTTTAATGCTATCCGTATTCAAAAAGAAAAGTCAAAAAACACCACAACATGAAAAAGATAAAGCAGAGCAACGTACTAAAGAATGGGAAGCCCACAAAACGCTGGTACGAAAATCCTGATCCGGGCGATGAAATGATTGCAAAGTTATTGGCAGATCCTGCCGTAAGATTGGGATTTATAAAAGCCTCATTGAAAGATGGGGTAAGCCCAAATGAAATAAAAAATCAGTTACAATATTTCGGTTTGTACAAGTAATGTAAAAGAAATAAATTTACACCTGTTAAGGGTAGCGCATTCAACCATGCGCCTACCCTTTTTTATTGCCCGTTACTATCCCAAAATACAGGCCCATGTACACCACTGCATACAGGTACCATATACATACCTTTCTTACGGCTTGCTTACACATTGGTATTTTTTTTACCAAAATCAAGCTGTACAAGGCTTTCAGCGTTTGTAGCGGCATATTTTCAACACCTGCATTTTTCTTGATTACGCATTGATATATGGCAAAGCAACCACCCACCCGGCTATTTATTACCCCAAAAGATTTTATGCAGTTGTACGGGCATAAATCGTACAAAGGAGCGTGGAAAGCATACCAGGCATTAAAAGATGCACTGGGCAAAAAAAGCCATCAGAAAGTAACCGTTACAGAGCTGGCCAGTTACGAAGGGGTAAGCGTTGCTGAAATTATGGCCGTGCTGTAATCGGTACTTTATGGCACAAAATACCCCAAACTTCCACCGGCCACAGCAGGCCGTGCTACACTTGTGCAGCCTTACAGGCAGGTACAGCGTATGAAGTTATTAAAGCCGTTAGCAATTGTGGGAGGCGTAGGCGTATTGGCTTACATACTCATGGAAAAGGCCAATGCAGTAAAAAATCTGCAATGGCAGTTTGCCAGGGTACAGCTCGATAAAAAAGCCACCGGCATACAGCGTATAGCGTTGCTGGTTACCATCAGGGTTACCAACCCTACACGCACTACTGTAGCTTTTGACAGCTTCAATGCCAACCTTTCTGTAAAAGGTACACTGCTTACCAGTTTGCAAGCCAACCGGGCTACAAATGCCATACAGCTTACACCGGGCAACACCGATGTAACTATGACAGCTTATGTAGATACAATTGGCCTGCTGAAAACCATACCGGGCGTAATACGTGAGCTGGTTGCTGGCAAGTTTAACCAGTTGATTGATGTAACCGGCACGCTGTACGCTGGTGGCTTCACCTTCCCGCTTACACAATCTGTAGCGGTAAGTTTTGGCAACACAGCCAGCGTAGGCAAGGCCCGTGTAAGCCTCGAATTTGCCACCAACGATGAAGCAGCTGAATATTTCCAACGCTCCAATATTTATGTAACGGCCAAAGGCGGCGGCAAAAGCAAGCCTGGTTACAGCCTCAATGGTATTGGCAGCGTAAAAAAAAAGTTCTTTCTACTGCATGGCTCCCCGCTTATGTAACGCATAACGGTAAGCAAGGCAAAGCAAGCATAGCACACACCGGGCCCGGCACTTATATTATAAGAGAAGGCAAACGGATTGTGTATGTAGGCCACAGCAAAGCCGATGTAAAAAAAACACTGTACCGCCACTTTCAGCTTTGGACGGATATACGCCAAAGCACCCAGCGGCAGGCAGAGGGCCACGACCGGGTAACCTATGCAGGCAACGATTTGAGCCGGTACACTATTAAAGTGTACTACACCAATTCGGGTAAAGATGCTGAAGTGTTGGAGCAGTTACTGATCGGCAGCATAAAGCCAAGGGATAACATCAGTAAGCTAATGATGTTTGCGCCCAAAGAATATGCAGCCATGGCAGATGCAGCGGCAGAGCCGGACATTGTTTTTGAAACGCCCGATGGGGAAGATTGGCAACCATTTTAATAAAAGATATGGCAACAGTTAAAAAACCAGCAGCAAAAAAAACCGAAAGCCAGCAGCTCACCGGTACCGACTGCTTCAATCACCTGGTAAAGCTCGATGGAAAAAAAGTAACCATTGGTAAAACCGGCGAAGTGATTACAGCCAAAAGCGAAGCAGAAGCGTTGCAGATATTTCAGGCGGCCATTGCAAACAGCCAGTTTCAGTAATGACAATTGAGCAAGCTGCAAACCTGCTGATACCAAAAGCGGACGGAGCCAAGCGGGTTACCTATCCACGCAACGCTGAAACCGCCGACATTATCAGCGAAGTTCTTTCATATTACGACCAAAGCAAAAACGACCTACGGGGTTTTGCGCCATTGCTCAAAGGCACCAGTACGCTGCACACCTGTAGTAATATCTGGCACTTTGTAAAAAAACACATTCGGTATGTAGAAGATGAGCCGGGTGTACAATGGATAAAAACACCCGCCCGTATTTGGCAAGATCGGTTTTGTGATTGCAAAGGTTACAGCATTTTTATTGGCTGCCTGCTGCATTCGCTCAATATACCAGCCACGTTTCGCTTTGTAAGTTTTAGTAAAAATTATCCCGATGCAACCCATGTGTATGTAGTGGTAAAGCAGCCGGGCAACGAAATAAAATTGGATTGTGTTTTACCATCCTTCAACGTGGAAAAACCCTATGCCAGCAAACAAGATTTTGATATGACAATGATAGCCCGTTTGAGTGGTGTAAATGCAGTAGGCGCAGCAATGCCGGTACTGGCTGCACACAAGTTTGGCAGGCCCGTAATGCTGCCAGCACAGGCACCCGCTGCACTGGTACAGGCGGCTAAGGCGTTAGAAGTGTTGGAGGCAGAAATGACCGCCGAAAGCCACAGCGGCAAACTCACCGATATGCGGCATGCGCAGTACATGCGGGCTATGGCTGAATTGAAAAAAACCATTGCCATGCTCGAAAGCCCGGCAGTAGGTAAGTTGAACCTGAAAAAGATTTTTACCAGCGGCAAGCGCAATAAAATTAAAGCGGCCCTGAGTGATGTAAATATTGCTTCTATTTTCCTGTATGCCTTCATCCCAAGTGGCAACCCGGCAGGCCGTGCATTATTGCAACAACTGCCTGCTGCCATTCAGGAAAAAAGAGCCAGGCAGTTAGAACTGGCAAAATGGTTGGCCAATAAATCTGTGTACGGCATGAGCACTTTCATAGCAGATGTACGCAGTACAATTGCCAGGGCGAGAGGCAAAGAGCCAGAGGCGGTACTCAATGAATTATTGGGCCTCGATATTGCTACTAAAGAAGCCGGTGTAGGTGGTTTATTTAAGAAAAACCCAGCAAAAACAGCGGCTAAGCAAGAGAAGAAAACAGCGAAAGCGGCTAAGCGTTTAGCTAACCCTGAAAAGCAAAAAGCCAAAAAAGAATTTGCAACAGGCTTACTGAATGAGGGGTTAGAGTTGGCTGCCGATACAATCCCTTTGGGCAACACCGTGTTGAATATTGCAAAAGGGTTATTCTCTGTTTTCACCGGCGCAAAAAATAAAATCGAATCAGATTTTGGCTTTAAAGTGCCCAATCATTTAGATTCGGCAGCTATTGCGCCAGTAACAGAAGATTTTGCAAGTGCAACACCTGCAACATCAGAAGCTGATAAAGCAGTGACGTACCCTTTACTGCCAATACAACCGCCTGCAAAGTTTGTAGACAACATCAATAACAATGCAGGTAGTGGCAACACCAATGAATTGTTGCAAGTAATTAAAGAGCAGTTTACACAAATCAAAGAAACGTTTGCCAGCCCGTATAACAATAGCGAACTGGCAACCATGGAAACGCCCGACACATTGGAGCCGGTAACCGTTTCTGCACCACGCCGCGCCGCCCAGCCTGCACCTGCTGCCAACAGCAGCAGTGGCAACAATAACAGCAACATGATGATGATGGGCATGGCTGCACTGGCTGTAGTGTTGCTGGCACGTAAATAATTTATTCACTCAAAAAAATAAACACAATGGCAAAATTGAAATACCTGAAGCTGCCCAAAAAACCGAAAGCCGGGGCCAGTGTCAACCAGCTATCTGCCTGGTTGAAAAAGGTGGAAGACATACGCAAAGAGAACCAGGCACGTAAACGCCTCAACGATGACCAGGAACGCCTATCCAAGCGGGTAGCCGGTATTGGTAGCACGTATGTAATACCCAGCGGCAGCAAAATTGTACGGGCAGCACGGCCAAAGAAAAAAGCAGCGGCAAAGCCTGCACGTAAAAAAGCAGCCCCTAAAAAAGCAGCGAGAAAACGCCGCTAAATCATTCACTGAGTGAGTAAATACATCCTTTAATAATCTTCTCAAACTTTCTACATGAAACAAAAACTGAATATTAAATCGGCACTGATGAAAGCCGGTTATAACGGTGGCGGCGCATTGGCCGCTGCATCGGTAAACAAAATTGAATTTGTGGGCAAGCAAAAGCCGCTTATTCGTGGTATTGCAAAATTGGTGGTAGGTGCTTTTCTGCCTTCGCTCATGGGAGGCAAGAAAAACGAAGCCATCGAAGGAGCTGTAGCCGGATGGAACGGTATTGCCGCCATCGAAATTGCCAACGGTATTGTAACCAAAAACGGCAAAGAGCCCGAAAAGGCCATCAGCGTTAGCGGCATTGGCGATGTAAACCCCAACATCATGGGTGCAGCAGATGCAGAGTATTTTTTCCCTAACCAGGAACAAGGATTGGCTGATGATGATGTAATGTAATCACGGCAACACCTCCATTCTTTTTTTCAAAATCCGTTCAAAAAAAATATCATGAATACAGTAGATCAAAAATTGATGCGCCAGATTTTCAAAGGCATTGCCGAAAAAACTGGCAAAACGCCACAGGTTGGTTTTATCCGCCTGGAGCAATTGGCTGACAACTCCAAAGGAGTATATCAGTTTCCATTGAAAAAATCCACCGGCAGCGTATTGGCCACAGAGCAACGCCTCGATGAGAACGATGCTTTTTTTGCCACCCACGCCCGTGTGCGCCTCAAGTTCGAAGATCCTGCCAAGCCTGGCAGTGGTGTATACCAGAGCTACCCTAACCAAACTGCTATTGCACCTACAGCTGGTGAAGTAGTGGCCGCCGATCTGGAAAGCATTTTTGCCAGCAAGCTGAATATCAAAATTGACAACCGGGACGTAATCAAGGCCGCCGACATGAACAACAGCCGGGTGGTACTTACCAGCCAGCAATCAGCAGCCAGCAACCACAGCGAAGTGGACAGCTACACCGGCCTGATTGACCTGCACGGTGTTATTCGCCTCAGCGGTAGTGCTACCATTGAGATCAACCTGGACACACCCAGCTACAGCGGCAAACTGGTACAGCGTACCACTGGCAGCGGTCGTGTGTATGTGTGTGTTGATTTTTACGGTTTCCTGGTAACCGGCGGCAGTGCCCTTGGCGAAATCAGTGTAAACTACTAAGGGAGCCTGCACAAGCATACTAAAAGGCCGCAACGCAATTACTGCAATTGCGGCCTTTTTTGATTTTTTTAATACAAAAATATTTAACCATGGCAAGCCCTACAGCACGGCAGCATAAACCACAAAACCCACTTATGTGCAACGGTAAACGATACTTTAAAATGTTGGCCGTACCAGTTACAGGTACCAGCCAAACATCTTTTTCCTTTCCTACAGATGATGTATTGAAAAATGCAAAAATTCTGGCAGTAGAGGCATTCAGCGGCAATGATTTTCCGACCGGCCCCGGCGGCAACCCTGTAGCCAATACGGGCGTTTTCAACAAGGCTTTTTTGACATTGAAAAGCAAAGAAAACGATGAAGACGTAGTAACGCGCATTCCGTTGCTTCGCCTTCGTGCCGAAAACAACAGCGGCGAACCTTTCCGCACCTGCGATTTGCAAATTAACCCCAGCAGCTGTAGTGTAGAAGTAGCCTCAACTGCCGGGTTGGTTGTTGGTGAAAATTTCTACATCGGTTTTCACTATCAAAGAAATTAAGAAGCATGGCTGAAGTGTCTTTACCCATCGGCCTGCTTTTGCAAATGATTGTGCCACTGCTCACCATTGTGGGCGTATGGGTAGCAATCACCAACAGGGTTACCCGGTTGGAAGAACGCACACAGCTATGGCAAAAAGCAGTTGACCGGGAAAACGAAGAAATCAGGTTGCTATTGGTAAAGCATTCTGAAATGCTACAGGAAATTTTATTAAAGCTCGAAAACAAGCAAAACAGACAATGAGGCAAAGCCGGTTTTATAAGCATTGGAAAACCACCGTTGCAGGCGTGTTGATAGTTGGCGTTGGCCTCCTTCGTTACAAAGGTTATATAGATGCCGCTACCGCAGAAATAGCAACCATGCTGATAGGCGGCACCGGGCTTGTATTGGCAGCAGACAGCAAAAACAAACACCATGATTGAAGGGCGCAAAAACATATTGGCCTGGTTTGAAAGTACCGGTTTTGCATACTGGTTTATCTATCCTGGCAAAGCCACCGATGGCGGCAACTGGACAGCCAAAAGCAGCGAAAGCGAAACAGCTACACCCGGCACCGCATTGCATGAGTTGGAAAGAACCCTGCAATTGCTCAGCGGTGGTGCATTTACATTGGTAAGCTGTAGTGTACCCAAAGCGGTACCCAAAGGCATGTACAAAGTAGAAATCCGATTGTCGGCATTAGAAGGCCAGCAGCAGCCTATGCAGGCCGTTGCACCTACTATATCAGGTGTGCCCGAAGACCAGGTGGAAAAACGCATACAGCAGGCCGTTGATGCTGCCATGACACGGGTAAAGATGGAACAGCTCGAAAGGGAAAACAAAGAGCTGAAGGCCGAATTATCCGAACACGAAAAAACAAACCCGTGGAACCGTATAGGCAACATCATTGCAGACATTGCGCCGGCTGTATTGCCCAGCATTGTAGGCAGCAATGCCGCACCTGTAGCCAAGGTGGCGGGGCTGCACGCTGTAGAACCACAGGCAGGGGCTACACCTGCACCGGCAGCAGAACCAGCCACGGCAGAAACGCTTACCGCCGATCAGCAAAAATTAGAAAACGTGATTGCCATTTTTTCAAGCATTGACCCTGAAGGTTGGTTGGATAAATTAGAAACCATTGCAAAGAAGGTGCAGCAAAAACCTTCTTTGCTCAACATGATAAACCTACTTTGATATGGCACGTATAGGTGAACTGCTTTCTGCTGCTGATATTCAAGAAATTCAACGATTGGGCATAGAACAAACGTACTATGCTGCACCAACCGTGTACCTACTGCCAAACAAAAATATAGCAGCGTACAACTATTACAGAACCTACGAAGATGCTAACCGAAGGCTGAAACAATTGCAAAACAATTCAGCTGGCATAGGCCCCTCTCCTGCTGGCAGTGTAAGATTTACCCGCAATAGTAACACCGGCCAAACATTTGGCATCAATGCAGAATTTTTTGCAGAAACAATTTTCGGCAAAATACAGTTGCCATACGCATACATGCGTGTAGCGATAAGTAAGTTTACATACTTCATTGCCGCATTTTCATTGGCTGACGGCACAGGCAGGTTTTATGCAGTAATTAGCCCGGCTTACTTTGGGCTTTCTGCTACCAGCTTCAAAACTGGCGATACAGCCAAAGCACAAGCCCTTACAGCATTTTACAACGAAGTGCAATTGCTAAAAGTAAAGTACAACGGGCTTACTTCTTACCTAAACAATTTGGCGAAGCGAAATTTAGGGCAAACAGAGCAACAAATATTCAATGAGGGCATTTTGTTGCTTACCAGCATGCGGGCCGATATTGACAGTATAAAAGGGCTCAATAATACTTTTTCAAAAACACCGCCGGGCATTGGTGCATTACCCGTAGTAGCATGGTGGATTATTGCGGGTATTGGAGCATTAACGGTTACTGGTATTACCGTTGCGTTTGTGGCAAACGAAGCGCAAAAAACAAAGCGCATCAATGATGGGTACAACATGCAAAAATGGGTATCTGATCAAAATTTAAAAATTTCTATTGCTGAGCAAAAAGGGCTGATAAGTAAAGAAAGTGCAGCACAGTTGAAAAACGATAATAGCAAAATAATAACCGCAGTAAATGAGGCTAATACTTCCAGCAGTGAAAGTATGATTGATAAAATAAAGCCATTGGCGTATTTATTCATTGGCGTAATTCTGATAAAAGAATTGAATAAATGAGTGCAACCTACAAGGCAAGTGCCAACATATAAGCCACCATGGAAGGCGGGTATTGCAACGGCATACAATGCGGTACAGCCGCCAGTGGCGAAACCTATCGGGGGATCGACCGCAAGCAAGCCGGTAAAAACTGGAAAGGTTGGGCATTAATTGATGCCTGGAAAAAGAAAAAAGGCAATGTGCCATACAACTATTTTTTTTCTGTAAAAGATGGGAAAGTAGGGCCAGAAATAAACGCTTTGGCAGATGAGTTTTGGGCTGGCTGGTGGAACCAGTACGGCATAGGTAAGCTACAAAACCAACACCTGGCAGCTATGTTTTACGGTTGGAGTGCGCAGGGGCAAAACAGGGCCATGGCAGACATCAACGCCATTGCAAAACAATTTGGGGCAAAGCAATTCAGCAGCACAACCATTACCGATAATGTGGCTGCTGCCATCAATGCCAACTTAGCCAGTGCATACAGTTTGTTGCGCAATCGGCTATTGAAGTTTTACAAAGACAGGGGCCTGACTTCTATTAGTAAAAACCGGGTAGAAGTATTCCCGGTAAGCATCAGCAATAAAAAAACCGTTACACTCCAAAAAGCATTAGGGCCGTTGGGTTGGGTGGCCGCTGCTTTTGGTTTATCAAATCTGTAATGCAAACACTCATTTTAATAGCCGCAATTATTATGGTAGCCTCTACAATCAGCGAAGCAAAAACAGTATTGCAACAAAGCAGCTTTGCGTGGCCGCTTAAAATTGCCATCAAAATTACCAGCGGTTTTACCGCTATGCGTGGCGACCGGCCACATGCCGCCATTGATCTGGCAGCACCAGAAAATACGCCGGTATATGCTATGGCTAACGGTGTGGTTACAGCTGTGTGGAATGATACTGTAAACGGCGGAGGCCTAAGTATGACCATCAAGCATGCCAACGGTTTTACCACTGGCTTTGCTCACCTGAATAAAAACAATTTTTTGCAGCCCGGCTCCACCGTTCAGCGTGGACAATTGATTGCACTCAGCGGCAATACCGGCCACAGCACCGGGCCCCATTTGCACATAAAAATGCGCAACGAAAAAGGCCAGGCAGTAAACCCCTTAAACTATTTGCCACCACTATGAGAAAAGCATACAATACCATCAAGGCATACAACAGTGCAGGTTATTTAGAAACCGAAGGCGCAAATGCCATACTGCTGAAAAACGAAGGCGATGTAACGGTAAGGGTGAACACACTGCTAACCATTGCACCCGGCGAAAGCATGAGCATTGCCCAGGTAAGCGCAGATGTAGCAGACCATACACAGTACAGCATCGAATTTGATAACAGCCACCCGCTTACTACAGGCAGCAATAATTTATTGGCTGTAGTGTGCATCGGCATTTACCGCTAAGCATGGCACTCATTCAATTTAATAAAAATATTACCATACAAGGCGGTGGCGGTGAAGCTGCATCTTCCACAACCATTTACGTAGGTTGGGTAAAGCACCTTAATGCAGTAACGGTAGCGCAATTGCAGCCGGTAAAAGTTATAACCGGTGCACAGCAGTACCAGGCACTGGCAGCTGCCGTGGCCAACCTTGCAGGCAACGAAAGTGAATTGCTGAATTTGGTAATTGTAGAACCAACCACAGAGCCGGTAAAAAATTCGGCATTGTTGTACCGCATTTCGGGTAGTTCATTCATTCGCAGCCAAATTGAGTTTGGCGGTTTGTTTACCATGCAGGTAGTGGGCGGCAATCGCATTTACCGCAGCCAGGCTATTGAAGCATATCTGGCAGACGGCAACCAGATTGGCCCCGTGGTATTGAGCACCAACCATGCGCTGCCGGTTACGTTTACCGAAGTTGACCCCATAGGCAATGTGTATGCGTATCGGGTGCGTATTGGTGAACCACCATGCGGAGCCGAAGAAATAACCGTGTACAGCGATAGTGTGGAGTTTGCCACGGGCATTACATTGTTTTCCGATCCATTTTTAGAAACACCGGCCATGCCACCGGGCACATCTGCTGTAGCACCATTCCCCACCGAGGGCATCAATGCCGGGCTGATTAATACCCACGGCGAAATATTCATTTTAAACGGCAATGAAGTTGGCCTAACCACCAGTGGATTTTGCGCATAAAAAATTACTCCAATGAGTTTTCAGCAACAATATTTACCACGCTATCAGTGGGCAAATCCATACCTGTTTTTCCCAATACCCGATACGGTTATTACTGTAGATGGTACCATGTTGCCCATAGTGGCACGCCACCGTGCTTATGCAGATGAGGCAGAAGTATTTGCCACAGTACCCGCAATAGCCCGTGTGGAAGGTGCTTTGGTAGCCATATCAGACGGTGGAGATGGGTATAATTTTTACTACTGGTTTATCAACCGCACGTTTGCGCCGTTTGGCTGTACATGGGAGCTGAAGCCGTTGGTACCAGTTTCTGATACTTATGAGCTGGCTTTTAGATTAGGCGATACAGGGCCCGGTTGGAATGGTGCATCGTTCACTTTGCCGCCGCTGGAGACAATAGAAAAAATTGTTGTTCATGACGGTAATACTGGAATAGCTGGATTGGGTACCTCCAATGTTTCGAACGACATTTTAGACACCTCAATTTTAGAGGGTCAAAATTTTTTCATCAACGTTGGGCATACCAACCTTACAGGTGTTGACCAAACGATATATATCAATGCAGAAATCTATTTACAAGGCCCAATTGTTATAGTGACTATTCGTAAAAATCCAATTCTTAAATACCCCAACCTGTAAACCATGAAGCGTTTTCTTTTTTTTGTGGCAGCCTGCTTTTGCAGCTTGCTTTCTGTAGCACAATCAACAAGCATTATTGCCAATACAGTTGATGCACGTAAAGCCATTTATGTACCACGCCTCACCACACTGCCAACGGCCAGGCCGGGCTTGTTGGTGTACAAAACAACCGGAGCCGATAGCGGCCTGTATATTGGCCGCACCACCGGCAGCACCTGGAACAAAGTTTTTCCCGGTAGTGGCGGTACCAGCTACACAATTGGCAATGGCTTGAAACAAGTAGGCAGCACATTGCAATGGGCAGATACTTTGCTGAACAACACTACAGTTAATTTGATAGGTAGCACACAATTAAAATTTACCTACAGTAGCCCAAGCAATAACACACCATACTACTATTTAAGCCCGTTTAGTGCCGAAATGAAAGGAATAGACCGGTATAATAACACCATCATTTTAGGAGCAGGCGGCAACTCATACAATAATGGCATAAGCTTACAGAGTGCATTTTATGGTGGCAGTGCGGGTACAGAAGGTTCCACTGGTAGTAGCATTCGATTACGTGGCGATACAATTAGGGCACAAGATGGTTTTTTAAGTACACAATACAAACCAATTGCAGCATCATTAACCAAGTACGATTTTTGGGGATATGATAAGGTAAGTGGCGCATTTGTACGAATACCATCAACCCTACTTCCCACGGGTTCCACCATCGATACAACCAGCCTTAGTGTTCGCATCAATCAAAAGCTGCAAGAAGTAACGGCAGGCACGGGCATTACCACTATGCCATACGGGGGCAGTTACAATGGCGTAATAGTCAATGCAGATACGGCAGGTATTATAGCGAGTAAAGCCAATGTAGCCAACCAGATTGCAGCTGCTACTCTTAGCACCATACCTGGCGTTATAGATGTACAGGATGTGCAAAATGGTGGCCTTCGTTGCACAAATTGCAGCACTCAAACTTTTACGGATAGTAGCTACCTCACCAAAAGAAAAGCCGATGAATTATATGCTGGTGCATCTATAAGCAGCCGTAGCAGTAGTGTGGAGGAATTTTACGATTTCTATTCTGCACCCACTATTACACAGGGGGGTAGTAATGGTTTATCTGTCAACGCAACCGGCTCTGGTACCAGTGCAAGCACAGTTACCAGCCCGGCAGCAAACAGGCCCGGCATTTTATCGTTAAGTACTGGTACCACAGCTACCGGCCGTACTACTTTGTATAATGCCAGCGGCATGAACATGCTTGTCATTGGCGGTGGTTACTTTACCACCGGTATCGATGTACGACATCCAACATTGTATGCAGCTGGTGAAGATTATTTCACGGTGTTTGGATTGATGAGTAGCACAGGTAAAGATCAGACCAACGGCATTTATGTGCTGTATGATGCAGGCGGTACAACTACAGGTAGTGCAGCCAGTGCGAACTATCAATTTGTAACTGCGAACGCTGGTACCAGACTGTTTACCACAACAAGCGTACCAGTTACCAGCGGTACAGCTTCAGACTTTCAACGGTTACGCATAGAGGTTACACCTGCAGGTGATACTGCCAGGTTATACATCGGCGGCACTTTGGCCGCTACGCATACCGGCGCAAGTTTACCAGCCGGTGCCAACCTTTCACTAACAGCCAGCATTACGAAATACGGCGTTGGCACTACTGCAAGAACCATGCAGATAGATTGGATTGATTGGCGTTATCTGTTTACTACACCCCGATAAATAACTACAGCAATGTATTACCGTTACAATTATAATTCCAAAGGGCCCAAACTTGTTTGGCTCCTTTTTTTATTGATACTACTCATGGTAGTGGCCACCATACAAACATTTGCAGCCAACATTGTTTTGTATGGCGGCAATACAGCAGGGCAGGCCATACAGCTATACAATTTAAATTTTGGGCAGGTTGTTTCTCCCGGCGATTCTGTACGGTTGAAAGGACATTACCAGCTTATCAATTTGCAGGGTTTTTCCGGAACACAAGCAGCACCCGTGGTGTTTGTGGTAGACAGCGGCATGCGGGTTGGTAGCAATACCAGCAACGCATACGGTATACGCATTTCCGCACCCTGGTGGGAGTTTATCGGTACCGATACAATTACAACAGTGGTATGGAATGAAACCCGTGTAATGACTAACAATTTCAATGTAGATGCCAGCAAGTATTTTAAGGTGAAAAATGTAAAGCTGTTAAGTGCTGCAGCATCGTTTTTTGGCAATCCAACCACCGGCGGGCCTATGGGTTGGTGGGTGTTGGAAAATTTCAGTATTGGCAACACCGCTACTGTTAATGTTGATGGTGAAACCAGCGAGGCCATTTACAGAGGCCCAACCAGCGAAGGCGATACAACCAATGTATTTTGGGATAGTGCCATCATTCGAAATGGAGTATTATACAACCTTGCTGGGGACGGCATACAAGTTGCACTGCACCGAAATGTGTTGATCGACAATGTGAAAATCTACAACTACGGGCAGCGCAATTTTGCGGTACAACGTGCAGGTATTGTTGTAGGTGGTAGCAGCTCTGGTATTGTTCGCAATGTGATTATAGATGGCGGCACCGGGCCTTACCTGCAATGCTACGGGTATGGCAATTTACTGATTCAAAATTGCACCTTCACCAATGGCGCCATGACTGTGAATGTAGATGAAACCGGCGGGCCAGATGGAATGTATTTGCAAAAGAACGGAAATGCTGCTTTTCCATTGAATGTTTACATCGAAAATACTGTTGTGGGGCAAGCTCTGCGCAATGCCATCAGAGAAACAAATGCCACGGCTGTTTATTTATGCAACAATACGTTGGCCAGTGCAGGGCCGTTACTAAATGGAGATGTATTCAGCACATACACCAGCTGCACTACAGTACCGCCGCCTATCAATGCGCCCTCCTTCCGGCTAAAAAATCAACAGCGGAAAATCAATACCCAAACCAAACGCATTACACAATGAAACAGTTTTTTTTTGCCATCACTATACTGCTGCTGCTTTCTTCCTGCGAAGTATTCAAGCAATCCACGCAGACACATAGCGACAGTACCGCCACCAAAAAAGAAAATAGCGGCAGTACCGCCCGTACCAGCAGCAACGCCGATTCTGCTTTTGAGTTTTTTAAGCGTACCTGGTACCAGCCAACAAAACCAGAAGCCGGGCAAAACGGTAGAGATGGCAAAGACGGCAAAGATGGCCAGGTTATTACCTATCCTGTTTACTACCCGGTGTACACTGAAGAATACGGCAAAGGCCAAACCAGCAAACAAACAGAAAGTGCCGACAGTATATGGAAAATGCGCTACGATAGTTTGAGCCAACATCAGAGCTCCAGCAGCACCCAAAAAGAAAAAGAGTTTGTTACCTGGCAGCATTTGGTGATCGGTATTGTTGCGCTGGCAATATTCGCAGTTGTTTTTTGGCAACTGCTCCGCCTCATCAGGAAATTTCGGATTGTAAAAGTGTAGCTATATTTGGGTATTCAATCTACAGTTATGGCAAAAGTTGCAGGCATTACTACCACTAAAAACGCCAAAGGCGAAATCGCTACCATTACCATCAACATGAAAAAGCACGGCGCAGCACTTACCCCAGTGCTAAAGGAAATGGGGTTACTCGAAAAAACGCAGTTTGATAAAGAATGGGAGGAAGGCATTTCAGTGGAAGAATTTAGATCACAACTTTTAGCCCATATAGAATCAGAATGGAAAAGGTCGCACTAACACCAAAAGTTTTATCGCAGGTTACCAAGCTCAGCAAACTGTTATTGCAAAAGGGTTATTTCAGTTATTTAGAAAATGCACAGACATACGCAAATAATTTAGTAGATTTCATCTACAGCATTCCCACCCAAAAACACTACATAACCAAACAACCGCGGTTTGGTCGTTATTATTGCCGTTACAAAGCCAATAAGCATACAACCTACTATATTGCATTCGATACTGATGGCACCCGGTACCTGATAAAAAATATCACCACAAACCATACAGCTGATTACGCACGGTATATAAAAGGAATTTAACTACATTTGAGCTGCAACCGAAACGCAAGGCTTGCAGGGATGCAGCCCCAGGGATAGGGAGCCAACTCAAAGCAGAAAGCCGGTAAACAACTTACCGGCTTTTTTGTGCCCCTTGCTGCTTTAGATTGCTCATGCCTTTATCCCCCCGCTTGCGGGGTTATTCATCCCACTTCGATAATTCCGTAAACTTTGTTGACTGCATTAAATGCGCATAGCCCTGTGTAGTTTTTATGTTGGCATGGCCCAGCAGTTTTTGCACTACTTCAAGCCGAATGCCTTTGTTTATGGCAATCGTTGCAAACGTGTGCCGGGCAATATGTGCCGTAATATTGGTGGTAAGGCCAGCTGCTTTACCTATATCTTTCAATGCCCGGTTAAAGTACTGGTTGCTGTACTTCAACCCCTGAATTTCCGGCCACAACTTCAATGCCTGTGGCAGCATTGGCAGCAATTCTTGCTTACTGGTTTTTGCTTGCCTGTAGTGTAATGCTTTGCCATTTTCAGTATCAATCAGGTTTTCAGGTTGCAACGCCATGGCATCGCCAAACCGGAGGCCTGTAAAGCAGCAAAATAAAAACACCTTTCCAATATTTTGCAATTCAGCAGGCAAAGCGGGTAAAGCGTTTTTTATAGCAGCAAGATCATTCACGCTTAAAAACTCAATTTTTGTTTGCCACGCTCCCAGCCTGATTTTTGCCACCGGATTAACAGCAATCATGCTTCTATCCATTGACCACGACAATACCGCCCTATAGCGTTTAAAATGTGAAAGGATTGTATTGTAGGCAGTACCCTGCCGAACTAAATTTTGCTGTAATTGCACAAAATGCTTTTCGGTCAATTCCTGTATAAGTTCTGGCAGTTTTTCTCTTTTATGCAGGCTCAGTGTAGTTCTGTATTGCTTAGCTCTCCCTTCTTTTACATTGGCAAAAGCCATGTACTCATGCACAACAGCAGCAAACGTATTTTTCGGCATATTGCAAACAGCAGGTTTAAGCAAATCACGGATAGTTGTAAAGTTTACCGGCAAGCCAGACAGTTTGTGTATTAGTACCTTTTGGTGAATGCTGGCAATAGTTGACAGTAGTAAATCATTGATAGCCGAACTGTTTGGGTGGCTGCTCTTTACAATGTAACGGCTACTGCTCCAGTGTTTTGTTTCCAGGTACTCAAACAGGCTTATGTAAATGTGTTTTCTTTCGACGGTAACACGTATGTACAGTGTGCCACCGGTTGAAGTAGCGTTGCGCTTTCTCAGGTATGGTATAAACGAAATACGCATGTTAAAGCATTGGTGTGTAACAAATGCAGTAACATGCGCAATTTTTAGGCGTAATCAGGACTATTACACCCCTTTTCGTAGCCCGTACGGGAATCGAACCCGTCATTCCTCCGTGAAAGGGAGGCGTCTTAACCGCTTGACCAACGAGCCATTTTCGATTGGGAGTGCAAAAATAGGGGGCTCATCTATTCAACCAAAAAAAATTTCTGTTTCGCTGATAATTATCATCTTTTAACAGCTTTCTGAAATGCCATCAATAGGTTACCTTCGCGACGCATTAAAAAACACAATCACAAACAAAATACTATGAGCACAGTAAAAGTAGCCATCAATGGTTTTGGCAGAATTGGTCGCCTGGTTTTTCGCCAGATTTACAATATGGAAGGCATCGAAGTAGTTGCTATCAACGACTTGACCAGCCCCAAGACGTTGGCCCACCTCTTAAAGTACGACAGCGCCCAAGGCCGTTTTGAACAGGCTGTTACAGCAGGTGAAGACAACATCACCGTGAATGGCGACCTGATTAAAATCTACGCACAAAAAAATCCTGCTGATATTCCCTGGGGCAGCCACGATGTAGATGTGGTACTCGAGTGTACCGGCTTCTTTACCGACAAAGCCAAGGCTGAAGCTCACCTTACAGCAGGTGCTAAGCGTGTGGTTATTTCTGCACCAGCCACCGGCGATCTCAAGACCATCGTGTTCAATGTAAACCACGATGCACTCGACGGTAGCGAAACCATCATCAGCTGCGCCAGCTGTACTACCAACTGCCTGGCTCCTATGGCCAAGGTGTTAGAAGATCAATTCGGCATTGTAAATGGTTTAATGACCACCGTACACGCTTATACCAACGACCAGAATACACAGGATGCACCCCACGCTAAAGGCGATCTTCGCCGTGCCCGTGCCGCTGCACAAAACATTGTGCCCAACAGCACTGGTGCTGCCAAAGCCATTGGCCTGGTACTGCCCAGCCTCAAAGGCAAACTCGATGGTAGCGCCCAGCGTGTACCTACGCTTACAGGTTCGCTTACCGAACTGACTGTTTTGTTGGGTAAAAAAACTACCGTTGAAGAAATCAATGCTGCCATGAAGGGTGCTGCTAACGAAAGCTTTGGTTATACCGAAGACGAAATTGTAAGCAGCGATATCGTTGGTATCAGCTATGGTAGCTTGTTCGACGGCACACAAACCCGTGTACAAACCGTAGGCGATACACAACTGGTTCGTACTGTAAGCTGGTACGACAACGAAATGAGCTATGTAAGCCAACTGGTTCGCACCGTTCGTTATTTCGCCCAACTCATCAGCAAGTAATCACGGCTTTTTATTTATGTCATTTCATTTTTTGAAATACAAAGGCTACCGCAGCAGCGGTGGCCTTTTTGTTTGCGCCGCAATACTGCTCAGCAGTTGTCAGCTTATTTTCCCCTTTAAAAAGAAACCAAAGCTTGCCCAGCTCTGGATGATTGAAAGCGGAAGTTTTAAACTGGCAAGAAATTGCACCATGCTGCAACTCAACAGCGACAGCACCTATACCCTG
Organism: Bacteroidota bacterium; assembly: GCA_020161435.1. GTDB lineage: Bacteria > Bacteroidota > Bacteroidia > Chitinophagales > Chitinophagaceae > Phnomibacter. The sequence goes on from JAIUNV010000002.1 coordinate 481,568, forward strand.
CTCAGCCTTACTGGTGCTGATAGTGGCCAATGGATACAGCAAAACCAACAAGTGCACTTGCAATACAGAGCGGGCAACATTCATGCAACCAACATTTACTTCCGGATTAAGCCTATTAAAAACAACCAACTGGAATTTTGGGAATATGATGATGATAGCTATGCTGATAAAAGGACTACCGGCATGCTAAAAGCCTCACCTATGGGCAAACATAAAACTGCCAACCCGGTGGCATTTGCCATGAACCAATGGCGCATTCCTCCGGACAGCGCAGAAACACCTGCTGCCATAAAAAAACGCACCCTGCAATACCTGCAATTTGTGGAGGCTTGCTACCAGTTTGCCATCGACAATAAATTGGAAATACTACCAACCGATTGGTTTCCCCAACCCATTCAAATGTATTTCAGCAATGGTGTACGCATGGCATACGCCAATGAACTGGATGATTGGAACAGCTGTTTTTTTAGCATCGAACAAGCCACGCAAGGCTACATGTACATCAGCTCGGCACTACGAAAAATAAAGCTGAAAACAACCGACAATAAATTTGACCGTAACCTTGATTGCTTACAGCAATTGATAGCGGAAATAACAGCCATGGAAGAGCTGCCTCCTACTGAAGAAAGTAACCATAAAGAACCGGATAACTAATATTTGTCAGTCTTCATAGTGAGGCAACATGTTTATCTTGCGGATGCTGTAAACAACCCTTGCAGCCACAAGCATCACACCTGCATCAGCAGGCCAATCATTATTCAATAACTAAAATTTTTTTGACCTATGTCAGCATTTTCACAACACAATTTTGCCGGGCAAAAAGCCCTCATCCGTGTGGACTTCAACGTACCACTGGACAAGCAAACACAAGCCATTACCGACGATACCCGTATGCGGGCAGCGTTACCTACTATTCAAAAGATTTTAGCCGATGGCGGCAGCGTTATTCTCATGAGCCACCTCGGCAGGCCAAAAGAAGGTCCCGAAGCCAAATACTCGCTGAAACATTTGATTGCCCACCTGAGCGAACTGCTTGGCGGCAACACCAAAGTGTTCTTTGCCGATGATTGTATTGGCGAACAAGCATACCTCACCGCATCTATGCTGCAACCCGGCGAAGTGCTGCTCCTCGAAAACCTGCGTTTTTACAAAGAAGAAGAAAAAGGCAACCCAGAGTTTGCAGCAAAACTGAGCAAGCTCGGCGATGTGTATGTAAACGATGCCTTCGGTACAGCTCACCGTGCACATGCCAGCACTGCTATAATTGCCGACTATTTTGAAGCCGGTAAAAAAATGTTTGGCCTGCTGATGGAAGGCGAAGTAATTGCTGCAGAAAAAGTTTTGCATCAAAGCGAAAAACCTTTCACAGCCATTATTGGCGGTGCCAAAGTGAGTGATAAAATTCTCATCATCGAAAACCTGCTCGAACGTGCTACCGACATAATAATTGGTGGTGGCATGGCCTACACTTTTATGAAGGCCCGTGGGGGAAACATTGGCAGCAGCTTGTGCGAAGATGACCGCATTACTACTGCTACCGAATTGCTGGCTAAGGCCACTGCAAAAGGTGTAAGCATTCACCTGCCAGAAGACAGTGTAATTGCCGACAAATTTGCTGCTGATGCCAACACCAAAGTTACCCCCAGCGATGCCATACCTGATGGCTGGATGGGCCTCGACATTGGCCCCAAAGCAGCTGGTGTATTTGCAGAAGTCATTCGCAAATCGAAAACCATTTTGTGGAATGGCCCCATGGGTGTGTTTGAAATGGAAAAGTTTCAGGCAGGTACCAAAGCCATTGCGGATGCTGTTGCAGAAAGCACCGTTAACGGCGCCTTTAGCCTGGTAGGCGGTGGCGATAGTGTAGCTGCGGTGAATGAATTTGGCTACACCGATAAAGTGAGCTACATCAGCACCGGTGGTGGCGCTATGCTCGAATATTTCGAAGGAAAAGTATTGCCCGGCATTGCGGCAATTAAATAAGTAAATCTTCAGATTACAAAAGCGGTTGCAGCATGCTGTTGCAATCGCTTTTGTATTTATGCACTGGTAAGTAAAGTTACCTTCACGCTATCGCCGATTCGAATAAGTTGGCCCAAAGTAAGCGGCAACACATTTTGCCCAAACAATACTTTGTTGCCCGTTTTTCTGTACTTGCTGAGTGTGGCCAGTGGCTCCACTCCTTGCTCGCCTGTTTCCTGATTTACTGTGGTGAGTACACAACGGGCACAGGGCTTTACACCTGCAAAAGCAGCATCGCCAATGGTAAAGTGCTGCCAGCAATCTTCATCAAAAGCTTTGCCACCTTCTACTACAATATTGGGGCGAAAGCGATTCATCGGCACAGGCGTTTGCAAGCGACTGTTGAGATCATCCAATGATGTTTGTCCAATCAACAAAATCGGATAACCATCTGCAAGGCTTACTTCATCACTATTCAAGGCATACGTAGCATCCACCTTTCTGGTATGTGCTTCAGGAAAATAAACCAGCTTACACGACAGCCCGACTTGTGTAGAAAACCAGGCACTGTGAGCAGCACTTACTTCCAACACTTCCACAGCATCATCCCAAATAGTAGCCCTTATTGGTTCACTGTTATGTTCATGTAATGGCAACAGCATTTCATGACCTGCATGATGCAGCATAAATCCATGCTGGTGAAAAGACAATTTGAACAACGCCAATTGATGCAACACCCGCTGGGTTATGAACTCATTCCGTTCATCAATCAACATCCATCGCCTGTCGTATTCGAAACCTTTGGCCAACACCTTAGCCTGCGGAACCGCAATACCACCCAAGGATTTTACCGGATACATCCACAACTCCGATACCCGCAAAGCAGCTGTGTTATTGGTTTCCTGCATGAGCTTTGGCTTTAAAACTCCATTCTACGGTAAACGTACTCACTACCTCACCCGCTTTAGTACGGCCAGTGCTGGTAGCGGTAAATGATTTTCCTTCACCCGAAGCAATGGCTGATGCTATACATTGCTGCATAGCCTCGCCATCTTCGCAAGTAAAGTAAATCCGCTCTGTTGCCTTCTTCACAAATTCTGCTTTGATGGATGCAACCAACATACTCACCGCAGGCTTGCAGCAGTGTATGTGGCCGAGTGCCAACACGCCGGTGCTCATTTCTGCCGCCATGGCCTGGCAGGCAAAATAGATGCTGCGAAACGGATTTTGCGATAACCATTTGAATGGTACACTCACCACCGCTGCATTTTCCGAAATGCTGCGCAACCGCACCCCACAGAAAAAAGCACTCGGCAGTTTATACAACATAAACAAACCGAACTTGAAACGGTGATTGGCTGTTTGTTGAAATTCTTTAAAAGCCATGTTGATGTTGTTTAGAAGCCCCCTAGCCCCGGAGGGGGAATAAGGGCATAGCACACTAATTTACTATTTACTGACTTTCGGACTTTCAGACCTCAAAATACCCTTCGACGAGCTCAGGGTAGCAATCGTCTTCAGACTTTCGGACTACTGACTTTCCGACTTTATCCCCCGTTCTCATTTCGCCCTTGTAGGGCTTGTATTTGCTTTGTTCATCTTTTCCATGGGCGTTGCCTATGGCTTTCATAAACCGCCCTTTCAGGGCTAAAGAATAAAGTCTCCGTACTACCGACTACCAGCTCCGGACTCTCGGTCTTTCCGACTTTCCGACAGGCTCAGATCGTCATCTACCGACTACGCACTACGGACTACCGTCTATTTTTTATTAATCTCCACAATCGCATACGAAACGCTCTTGGCGCCTGCTGCTGCAGTAAAGCGCAGGTTACCATTGCCGGTGCTGCTTACCTGCAACGAAGCGCTGCCATAACTCCGTAGTGCGTTGCTTACATTGCTGGCATAGTTGCTGCCGGGTGTAGAAATGTTTTGGTTCAATTCGTACCAAGGCAGCTCTTCTTTGCTCACTACAACAGCTATGTAATCTTTAGTGCCAATGCTATCGGGCATCATGCTCTTGTTTTTTGGAAACAACCGGTAACCGGTGATGCCGCAATATGCTGTGTAAGCGGTTTTTGTGGCATCTTCTTTTGTGGGGTATGGAAACAACGTATAACTGCTGCCATCCACTTCCTGACCAAACACGTACACATAACATTCGGTACTGTTTTTCACTTCCACTTTAAACCGGGAGCCTTTGGCAATGGTATTGCTGGTAAACAAATTGCTACCAGCATTGCGCAAAGGAATATAGCCAGCTGGTTTCGCTTTCTCATCTACCTGTACCAATCCTATTTCGCAATCGAATGCTTGCTGCAAAGCGGCGCCCTGCTGTGGCAATGGATCAATGCCGTAGGCTTCCCGCACAAATTCTTTGAAGTCGGCATAGCGTACCCAGCCAATGCCATTTTCGCCCCACTCTGGCCCCCAGCTGTTCATGATTTGAAAAGCACCACCAGCCAGTTTATCATCATAGCCAATCACACTCATGGCATGGCCGCCAAAGCCCATTTGGTTGTAATCGCTTTGTGTGGGCATCCATACTTTTTGGCCCATCATACCTTCCATAAAACTCCCGCCCACCATCATGCCTATCACCACCGGCGCACCCGAAGCCAGGTGCTCTTTTATGGCACGAATGCTGATGCCTTCCGGTGCATCGGAACCCGTAAGGCGGTTGAAGCCATGGATTTTATTGGCAGCGGCCAATGCATCCAGCGACGTGGGCGGATTGCGGCTGCAATCGGTTTCATCGTACGGAAAATTATTAAACGGTACTCCACCCTTGCGTTGCATCAACTCCATGGCCCGGATGATGTACGAACCCTGGCAACCATCGAGGCCAATTTGGTTGTACATGTACGACGGACTAAAAGCTAACTGATTGGGATTGATGCCGGAGCTGGCACTCATAAGAATGGTTTGGGCCGCATACGCACTACTCCATGCTACACAGCTGCCCTGTTTGCCCTGGTTTTGCCTGTCGGGGGCAAACTTGGCCAGCGATACATATTCGGGCAGCGGGTTGCGTATATCATCATCGCTGAGGCCTTCGTACACTGGTGCTTTGGCAAACTCCTGCTTGCTCAGCATGCCGCCTGTACTAAAGGCACTGGCAGCCTGTTGCAAAAAGCTACTGCCACAGCCCTGCTGGTTCATGAGGAAGTATGCACCACCGAGCAGCACTAAAATGAGCAGGCCACCGGGCTTACGAAATAGCATGAGCAGCAGTGGCAACAGGTTGAGCAAACCGCCACCGCCGCCACCACGGCCACCAGAGCGTCCACCACTATTATCGTTGAATTCGTTGGGATCCTGCGGATCATCTACCATTCGTATCGGCATTGTTACAAGTTGAAAGGATGAGTCAGCAAAATACTTGTTCTGCGCCAACTATCGTTACGCTTTCGAGTGCCATGATTATTTATTTGAATCCAACCAAGAAAATTGGCACTTCAGTTCCGGCTTGTTTGCTTTGCAATACCTGCATACAACAAAGGCTGCTCTCTTGAGCAGCCTTTGTTGTTAGGAATGCGGCGGTTATTATTTAGGTAAAATAACGGCGTCGATCACTTGTACTACACCATTGCCAGCGCCGAGGTCGGCAGTGGTTACATTGGCACCGTTCACGGTTACTTTTCCTTCTTTTACACCAGTGGCAGTGTCTGCAGTTGCAGTTTCGGCAGGTGCTTCGGCACAAGCAACCATTCCAACAATTGTTAACATGGCGAGGCTAATCTTCAAATTTTTCATTTTAAAAGTTTTGTAGCAATAGAACATGACAGTGTCGCTATTGCTCTGAAAAGCTAAACTTTAACATCTTACCTCATTCGCTTATAACAGCTGTTAATGCAATAGCATCATCACTTGTTCTGTGCTTTGCGTTATCCGAAACTTTCGGTGGGCAAAGCCACATGCTTTCCCCCTTCTTCATCCCATGGTATGAAAGCCGCAGTTAATACACGAACGTTGAAATTTGGCTTCGATACGCAACGTCCCTAAAGGAGACGTTGCTGACAAATAAATCTGTGCATTTCATCATTCGTAATTGCACAACAAAAAAGCGCAGCACCAAAATAGTGCTGCGCTTTTTTAAGAGCATACATGCAAGCCCGTTACCATTTCAGTTCCAGCTTGTTGTTTTTGCGTTCTACATCAGCCAGGCGTTGTGATGCATCTATTTCCACCGAAATAATCTCGTTGATACGGCGGTTAGTACGGATGATCATGTCGCGGTGTGTCCAGCGCTGGGCGGGGTATACCACACGGGGCGCAGTGCTTTCTGCCGGCTTTTCGCCATAGGTAAGGTTGAGCGGCACATAGTGCTGTTCGGTGGTGCTGTCTTTAAAGGTCAGCGTTACATCTACCGGCATGGGCATTTCGCCCAACCGCTTGATGCGTACCAGCGTGTAGTTGTCTTCCATCCAGAGACTGTCAATGGCATAGTCGATGGTTTTGGTGGTGTACACCATGTACTCTTTGTACCAGTCGAGTTCCATGCCGCTTACTTTTTCGGCCACCCGCACAAAGTCGTTCGGGTTGGGATGTTTGAATTTCCAGGTATCGTAGTAAGCATGCAAGGTTTTTTTGAGCAGCGAGTCGCCTATTACATAACCCAGCTGACCCAAAAACACAGCGCCTTTGCTGTACGCTGCTGTGCTGTACGCATAGTTGGTAGCGAAGTGATCGGCATGGGTGCTCATGGGTTCTTCAAACTTGCCTTTGGCCAGCGCAATGTAACCGCGGTATTCATCGGCCAGTGCAAAGCCGGTGCCGCCTTTCAGGTATTGTGTTACCACGCTTTCGCCATAGCTGGTAAAGCCTTCATCCATCCAGGCATACAGGCTTTCGTTGGTACCCATCAGGTGTTGGTACCAGCTGTGCATCCATTCGTGGATGGCGGTGCCCAATGACGCTGTTTTGATGAGGGTAGCCATAGCGTATTCCATGCCACCATCGCCTCCTTGAATAAAGCTGTACTCAGGCCATGGATAGGCACCAAACAAGTCTTTCATAAACGGATAGGCACGGGCACATTCGTTGGCTGTGCTCACCCAGTTGGCATCGTCGGCTTTGTCGCTTTTAAAAATGAAATGCAGCAAAGGACCGTTGTCGGGCTTGCGGGTAATGTGCTGGTAGCCGGGGTCGGCGGCCCACACAAAGTCGTGCACTTTTTTAGCGGTAAAACGCCAGCTGCGGGTTTCACCGGCAATGTCTTTGAGCGGTGTGCCGGGCTTATCGTAGCCCCAACCGATAGCGGCTGCATTTTGCAACACACCACTGGCACCAATCTTGTACGATTTATCGAGGGTAATATTCACATCATAATCGCCCCAAACACCGTAAAACTCACGGGCAATGTAAGGGTTGGGGGTCCAGCCGGTGTAGTCGTACTCCACCACTTTGGGGTACCACTGGCTCATGCTGTAGCGAACGCCTTCGGCATTGTCGCGGCCACTGCGGCGAATTTGCACCGGCACCTGTGCTTCAAACTGGGTTTGAATGCTCACGGTTTGCTTGGGCAAAATGGGCTTGGGCAAATCAAATTTGATGATGGTTTCGTATTCCTTGCCTTTGAGCGTAACACCGTTGAGGGTGATGGATTGAATACGGCAGTAACCAATTTCGTTGGGCTTCAGTTGGCTGATGCGATCCTTTACACGGCCATCCCAATCGAGGCGGTCGCTACCATCGCGGTTGCGGCCCACCACTTTGGTACCCAGTTCCCGGCTGCGTACATCCATGCTGCTGTTGGGCTGAAAGGCATTCCAGTACAGGTGAAAGTAAATTTCATGCAGGGTATCGGGCGAATTGTTGGTGTACTGAATTTGCTGTTTGCCCTGCAGGATATTCGTTTGCACATTCAGCCGTACATCCATGTTGTAGCTGATTTGCTGCTGCCAGCGGTCGGGCTGGGCCTGAGCAGTGGTAGCCCATAACAATGCGGCTACAAAAACATTCACATAAAAACGCATGCAAAAAATTTAGATGATCAATAGAAACGGGAATGTGTGTGTTTGGGAAAATGAGGTACCCAAAGAAGATCGTGTAAAGAACAACTGCAATATGACGTTTTGCGGCGGAAAAACGCTTGTTAAAAAACAGGAATCAACCAAACAACGCCGACTGTGTGGCAAGGCCGCTGTGTTTGGCTTCGTGCTCCAGCAGCCATTGCTTGCGCCAGAGCTCTCCGGCATAGCCTACCAGGGCACCATTGGCACCTACCACCCGGTGGCAGGGCACCACAATGGCCAGCTGGTTTTTACCATTGGCGGTACCTGCTGCCCGTATGCATTTTTCATCGCCCAGGCGAATGGCCATGGTTTTGTAGCTGATGGTTTTGCCAAAGGGAATGTCGAGCAAGCCCGCCCATACCCGCTGCTGAAACAACGTGCCTTCCTGGCCAAAAGGAAAACTAAATTCGGTGCGGGAGCCAGCGAAATATTCCCGCAACTGTGAGGAAGCTACTTGCAACAATGGCGAAGTTGCAGCTTGTAAAGGCAGGGCATCGCCAACGAATTTGATTTCCGTTACCTGTTCTTCGGTAGCGGTGAGCAGGATGTGGCCGAGTGGAGATGATATGACTGCTGTGAAGGTTTCCATTAACCTACTTTGCCTCCGTTTTGTACGGGCTGCTGTGGTTGCAGCAATACCACGTCGTTATTTTCATTGTATACACCAAGCACCAAACATTCACTCATAAAATCGGCTATTTGCTTAGGCGGAAAATTGACCACCGCAACAACCTGCCGGCCAATGAGGGCTTGCGGCTCGTAGAGTACTGTGATTTGTGCTGAAGATTTTTTGATGCCGAGTTCACCAAAATCAATCCATAATTTATACGCTGGTCGGCGGGCTTTGTCAAACACCTGTGCATCTACAATGGTGCCGGCCCGCATGTCTACCGCTTCAAATTGTTCCCAGTTGATGTGCATGGCAGCTAACTTACCACATTGCGTCGTTTTCGGCCACAAAAAAAGCGGCACCGTGGTACCGCCTTCTTTGTTTCAATCCAAAGAGTCACTTAGTTCAGCGACGCATCGGGCACAGGTGCCGTGCTGCGTTCAAACACTTTTACTTCTTTGTAGAGTGTATCTCTTTCTACCGCTACCCGGCCCGCCTGATGAATAAGGGCTACGAGTTCTTCGGTGGTCATGCTGGGGCTTTGCTCTTCGCTACCCGCCATGCTGTAAATCTTGGTACTGTCGTCGATGGTACCGTCAATATCATTTACGCCAAACGACAAGCTGAGCTGTGCGTTGTGGCGGCCAAGCATGGGCCAGTAAGCTTTGATATGCGGGAAATTGTCCATGTACAAACGAGCCACGGCATACATCTTCATGTCTTCAATCAGCGTGGTTTCTTTTACATGGCTCATTTCATTATCGTGGTTGCGAAACTTGAGCGGAATGAACGTGTTGAAGCCCTTGGTTTCATCCTGCAGGCTGCGCAGTTGCTCCATGTGGTCAATGCGGTGTGCATAGTTTTCTACATGGCCGTACAGCATGGTAGCATTGCTGTGCATGCCCAACTGATGCGCTGCTTTGTGAATGTGTAACCAACCGGCACCGTCTACTTTATCGGCGCAAATTTGCTCCCGAACACTGGGGTCGAATATTTCGGCACCACCACCGGGCAATGATTGCAAACCGGCTTCGTGCATCATCTTCATGCCTTCTTCTACACTCACTTTGGCCTTGCGGAACATGTAATCCAGTTCTACAGCCGTAAAGCCTTTGATGTGCAAATCAGGACGATGGGCACGAATGGCTTTGGTGAGTTCCATGAAGAAGTACATATCCATTTTAGGATGCACACCACCCACAATGTGTACTTCGGTTACAGGCTGTCCATCGTATTTTTTCACGATGTCGAGCATTTGGTCGAGGCTCAGCTCCCAGCCTTCTTCCCGTTTGCTGTACAGGCGGCTGTACGAGCAAAACTTACAACTGAACACACACACGTTGGTAGGCTCGATATGGAAGTTGCGGTTGAAATACGTACGGTGACCATGCTTTTGCTCCCGTACCTGATTGGCCAGGGCACCCAACCAGCCCAGCGGGGCATGTTCAAATAAGTACAGCCCATCTTCAGGACTAAGGCGAACGCCATTGTTTACTTTATCGGCTATCTGCTGCAGCTGAGCATCGGTAGCTACTATGTTGTGCATCAAGGTAGAAATCTGACTCATGTATTCCTTTAATTGGGTGCAAATGTAACGTAAACAACAGCGGTGAAGGCCTGATGTTTATCAGTGTTGGCGTTAAAAAATGGCGGGGTTGCACATTGCCATTTTATTTTAAGTTAGTTAGTCATTCTAAGAAATGAACAACTCCTTTTAGCAGTTCCGTATCATTTTGTTTTGGCTGCTTTTTTGGTCACATTGTTACTTTCTTTTTCTTGAAAAAAAGAAAGTAACCAAAGAAAATTCAAGGCAAACCCGAAGGCTCCGCCCATTTTGCCGGGCCAGCGCCTCCCGCTGTGTAGCCATTCCCCTAAATGTTCAGTGTATTTCGTTGGTAGGCTTTTCTAATTTTCATATGCAATACCGCAAAACACATTAGTATTTCAGCAACTTTTCTGTGCGGCTAAAACCATCGTACTGCAACTGCACATAGTACAGGCCGGCTGGCAGATGCGCCGTGCTTACCTGAAGGGTTTGCGGCGGATTGGCGGTCCATTGCCACTGCTGCAACACTTGTCCGGTGGCGCTGATGAGGCGGGCACTGCGCCAGCGGGGTTCCGGCTGATAATGCCAAATGAGGAACTGCCCGCTAAACGGATTTGGGTACACGCCGAAACCAGCAGCCTTGAGAGCAGCAGGTACATTTTTGGAAAGGATGCGCAGGTCATCGAGCCAGCCATTGTTGCTACCGCCAGCTTTCAACCTGAATGCCAGTTGAAATGGCGTACTGGCGCTGGGTAACAAAGCAGTCAGGTCAATGGTGTCTTTTTGCCAATGGGAAGCCTGTGGCAAATAATCGGCATCGGTAGCCGGGGCTGTATGCCAGCGGTTGCCGAACCGGGCGGCCACGGTTTGCCAGTTGAGGCCGCAATCATTGCTCCACAAAATTTCCAGCGTATCTCCGGCTGTGGCATCAATGGCTGAAGTGGGTGCTGAAGCTTTGGTAAAATACAACAGTAACGAGTCTGCATTGCTGATGGGTGCCATCACCGGCAACCGCCATTCGTATGTGTTGGTTGATGTTTGTCCGAAACGCTTTGCCAGCAAGGCTTTGCTGCCACTCGCCGCTGCGGCATTGCTACTCATCCACCCCTGATTGACAGGTGTGCTAGTCCAGCCCACAGGCACGGATGCATTGTCTTCCATTGAAGTTTGGTATGGCAACGAAGCATTGCCTGCCACACTCACCCATACCCGCAGCGTATCATTTATTGCAAAAGGATCTTGAATGCCGCCTAATGGCTGTACTACAAAATGCAATTGCTGTACACCAAGGTTGAGGTTAACTGGCTTGAATGGTAAGGAAGTATCCTTATTGGCAGTCAATGCCAAGGCTGCATATTGAGCCGAATCGATGCGTTGGCCATTTTGCAACAACACAATTTGTGCTGACTGCAACATGGCAGCACCGTTATTGCGGAGCAGTATGCGTGGTGTAAAAATAGTATTGCACAACACCGTGTCCGTTGTACCTGCCAAACCTGGCAAACTCAGGTCGGCTTTGTTGCGTTCAATCATGCGTACCCGTATGTTGTCGAGCCACAGGTTTTGGCCAAACTTATTGGTACCAATAAAGCCAATACTTACCGTAGCGCCGGCAGGAATACTGGCCGGCAGTTTCAATTGTCTCATTGCCCAGTCGCTGCTGTTGAAGGGTACAAACTCAGCGGTAGAAATACCCGGCACCGTTGCCAAGCCTACCCCGCCTGCTTTCCATAAGGTTTGATAGGTGGTGCCGCAATCGAGGCTGTATGCTACTTCCAAAGAATCGGCCAGATCTGCATCGGGTGCATAGGCCCGGTAAGCATAATCAAACAACACAATAACAGAGTCTGCTACGCTGGCATCGGGCATAGTGAAAGCTGCGGTACGCAAGGTTTCTTTGCTGTTGTTGCCGTTTTGGGTATAGGCATTCATCAGCACCGAAATATCATCGCCGGCAGAGCTACCAGCCAGTTGCAGGCGACGCCATGTTTTGCCATCGGCAACCAAACTTCCGTTGGGCCCGCCATCCTGCAATCGCCAGCCAAGCGGTGGATAGGTAGTGCTGGTAAAACTTTCTTCGATGGGTAAGTCTTTTACAGCACAAGCCGTGTTGCCTGCAAACATAACAGGTGCCCCATATTCCCAACTGGTTCCATTGAACTGATAGGGATACAAAGCATAGTAATAGGTCTGATCGGCTTGCAAACCTGTGTGCACAAATCCAGTCTGGTTACCCTGTTGCAACCGTTGTCCTCCGCCGGGAATAATGGTTACTGCGGCAGGGTCGCCGGTGGGGGTACCAAAGCTGCCATCGGTACTGGTGGCCAGCAGTAAGCCCCGCTGCGGGCATTGACGCTGCCACGATAATTGAATGCTGTTGTTGCTGCCAATGGCTTGTGGCAAGCTTGCCGTAACGGGCACGGTTGCGGAAATCGTTTCGCCCAAACTGTACACGCTGCCATCGGCATTGCTGGCCCAAATGCGCAGCTGCCAACGGCTACCATCCATGGGCATGGGAATGGTAACGGTGTTCGCATTGCCGCTATACACTACCGTGCCGCCACCAGGTAAAGTTTGTCCTTCGGTATAGGTTTGATAAAATGGTACTCCAATGAAGGCATCGGCAGGAACCATGGCCACCAACACTTTACTGGCAGCAGCGGGGATGGCCCATTGCAACTGCCAGGTGCTGCACGCTGGCTGCAGCGAAAAATTGGTAACGGCAGCCAGCGTAGCACTGTTGGCCAAGGAATCTGTCCGCAGCATGCTCTTGCCCACATTCAAACGGCCGGTGCCCAACTTGCCGAATAGGTTAGCCGTATTGATGGGATAAATATTATCGACACCAAATTGCAAGAGGCTGCGGAGGTCATCGGCCAGCATTTTGCCCGGGGCACGACTCACCAGCAAGGCCGCAGCCCCACTCACCAGCGGGCAAGCCATTGATGTGCCAAACAGGTTGCCATAATTGCTACCCGTGATGGTGCTCAGCATGGGTTGAGATGCATCGCCACCGGGGGCGGTTATATCTACCCAGCTACCAAAGTTGGAGTAGCCAGCTTTTTCATCGTTGTGCGTAGCCGCTGCTACTGCCAATACCCTGTTGTAGGCAGGTGGAAAATAGGTTTGCTCGGTACCATTGTTGCCCGCAGAAAAGATAACGATGCCGCCTTTCAGAACAGTGCCGCCACCATTGGCAATGAAATAATCGATGGCATCGGCGGTGTATTGCGGAAAGAAATTGGGGGCATTGTAGCTCCAGCTGTTTTGCGAAATAGCAGCGCCGTTGTTGGCAGCATATACAAACGACAACGCTTCGTGACCGGCCACTACGGGTGTACCGCCGATGATTTGCAGGCTCATCATTTTTACCCCTGTGCTGGCCGTGCCATTGCCACCGGCCACACCAGCAATGCCTGCAGCGTTGTTGCGCACCGCTGCCAGCAAACCTGCTACATGGGTACCGTGGTTGTCGTCGGTGAGCTGGGTATTGTTGGCTACAAAATTGAAAGACTTGCCTTGCCACATATTGCTTTGCAAATCGGGATGCGATAGCTGCACACCGCCATCATGCACGGCCACTATGACATCGCTGCTGCCGGTGGTAAAATTCCATGCCGGTGACACATTGATATCGGCACCTACCCTGCCAGCGGTTTGGCCGCTGTTGCGTAAATACCATTGGTTGGCAAAAAACGAATCGTTGGGATCGGCATGGAGTTCAATTTTGCCTACGGCATCGGCCCACGCCACTTCGGGCAGGGAGCGAAACATGCTGCACACCTGCATTACCGGTAAGTCGGCCGAAAAGCGAACAGTCATCCAACGCATCAATCCGGCTTGCTCCATTTGCTGCTGTGCCAGAGCGTTTTCGTCGGCATTGGCGAGCTCGTACACAGTTTTGAAGAGGGTATCTACTTTGCTGGCGGCAATTTTTTGCAGGGCTTTATCGAGGTTGGCCGAACCAGTTTGCCAGCCATTGGCTGTTTTTTTCCATGGCAAATGTGCAAATTCCGGTTTCATTTTTACCTGTACCACGCCTTCGTACACCGACGAAGCCGGTAGCTGAAGCGGATACACGGCAGTGGTTTGCGCCTGTAGCCAAGCCGGCCAGCAACAAACGGTGAGCAGCCATCCGATAATAAAAAGGGTGTGTCGATTCCGCATAGCAATGTTCAAAGATAGCCGAAGCCCCAAGAGATACGCCAAACGTTGAAGGGCCGGATGAAATTATCCACCGGTTTCAATTCCTGACATCCACCATGCCTCAAACCTTATTTTTGCGGATTGAAGCGGGGTATGCGTTGGCTGTGAAGAATCCTGACATGCCTTAGCTGACAGCTATCCCCGTACCCCAAAACACGCATCCGAATGAATTGGAACGACATACTACATCAATGGCCTTTTTATATTTTTCTTGCACTATGCCTCACCCTTCTCATCCAGCTGCTGTATAACCTGTACTTTTTTCTTCGCTTTTTGCTCTACAAATCGAAGGACAAGTTTCAGTCGCAAACGCATCCGGTGAGTGTGATTATTTGTGCCAGAGATGAGGCCCATAACCTGGAGCAAAACCTGCCGCCCATTCTTACGCAGCAATACCCCACCACGCATGAAGTAATGGTGGTCAACGACAATTCATTCGACGATACCAAGTTTTTTCTGGAAGAGCTGGAGCGGATGTTTCGTCATTTGAAGCCCGTGAACCTGACGCAAGAAGCCAAGCATATTCCCGGTAAAAAATATCCGTTGAGTATAGGCATAAAATCGAGCAAGTTTGAAGTAATGCTGCTCACCGATGCCGATTGCAAACCCGCCAGCGAATGGTGGATTCAAAAAATGCAGGACGCTTATACCGACGACATTGAAGTAGTGTTGGGCTATGGTGCACACGAAAAAAAGCCGGGCCTGTTCAACAAGCTGGTACGTTTTGAAACCTTTCATACAGCACTGCAATATTTCAGTTATGCGCTGGCAGGTACACCCTATATGGGCGTGGGACGCAACCTCAGCTATCGCAAAAATTTGTTCTTCAAAGCCAAGGGGTTTTCCAGTATCAACCACATTCCAGGTGGTGATGATGACATGTTCATCAACAAAGTGGCGACCAAAGAAAACACGGCCATAGTGATTGATCCGGATGCGTTTACCTACAGCGAACCGGCCGCCGATTTTGCACAGTGGTGGAAGCAAAAAAACCGTCACTACAGCACAGCGAAATATTATAAAACAAGCCATCAGTTTTTGCTGGGTACTTATGCGTTAGTGAACTGGTTGTTTTACCCACTACTCATTGTGAGTGCCATCTTTTTCAGCTGGCAGTTTGCTTTAGGAGCACTCGCTTTCCGCTGGCTGATGCAAGGCATTGTATGGGGCAAAGCCATGCAGCGCCTGAAAGAAAATGATTTGATTCCGTTGTTCTGGTTGTTGGATATCTGGCAGTTTTTCTACTACATCATTTTCTCGCTGTCGGTATTTGTGAAGCCGAAGAGTAGTTGGAAGTAGTGCCGTTCCGGCGTTGATAAGTTGATTGGTTGAAGAGTTGACAAGTAAATACACCTCAATTTTGAACTACTCATTTCATTGATAACCGTTCTATACTCATGGATATTCTGACGAAATACTTCGCTGATTTTACACCTACACAACTGCAGCAATTGCAGGCGCTGAAAGGGTTGTACAAAGAATGGAATGAAAAAATCAATGTCATTTCCCGCAAGGATATCGACAGCTTGTATTTGAAGCATGTGTTGCATTCGTTGAGTATTGCGGCCATCTTCGATTTTCAGCCCGGCATGCAGGTGATTGATATTGGCGCTGGTGGCGGTTTCCCTTCTGTACCCTTGGCCATTTTTTTTCCGGAAGTGCAGTTTCATGCGGTGGACAGCATCAACAAAAAACTAACGGTGATTCAAGAAGTGGCTGCAGGTGCCGGTATCCCAAACATTACCACTCAGCATACCCGTGCCGAGCAAATCACCAACCGTAAGTTTGATGTGGCCGTAAGCCGTGCTGTAGCACCATTAAAAGATTTATTGAGCTGGAGTAAACACTTGCTAAACAAACCATCTGAAGTTCGCAAGCATTTTGGTGCACAAGCCACTGAAGACATGGAAATACCAGCCGGGCTCATTTGTTTGAAAGGCGGCGATCTGGCTCAAGAAATTCACGACAGTGGCCGCAAGCCTTTTATTTGGCCCATCAATGAAATTTTTCCGGAAGAATTCTTCAATGAAAAGTTTGTATTGCAGGTAAAATAATGCTCATCAAACAATGTATTGCTAAGCCTTTCTGCTCTATGCTGAAAGGCTTTTTCTTGTATGTACTTTTTCTTTCGATAAAAAAAGCCGTGCATACAGCAGTTGAATGATGCTGTATGCACGGTGGTAAATGTGCTTGTTGTATTTACACAACCAGCGGCTATTTATGCACTTCGCTGGTGAAGTGAAATTCGATATCCGGATTGTTGTTTCTTTCAGTATTCAGGAACCACTCACTTTGAGCCAGGTACACCAGATGTCCGTCTTTATCTTCAGCAACATTGGCCATTTTAAAGCGGGTAAAATCATCCAGTTTTTTCTTGTCATTACTGGTCATCCAGCAAGCTTTGTAAAAAGGTAAAGTATTGAATTGCACACTGGCTCCATACTCCTGCAGCAGGCGGTATTGAATCACTTCAAATTGCAGTTCGCCCACACAACCAATGATTTTTTTGTTGCCCCCATGCTGAGTAAAAAGTTGCGCCACACCTTCATCTGTCAGTTGCATCAGGCCTTTTTCCAGTTGCTTGGTTTTCATCGGGTCTTTGTTCACCACTTCTTTAAATATCTCAGGAGAGAAAGTAGGAATACCGGTGTAAAAAAAGTTTTCGCCTTCGGTAAGCGTATCGCCAATTTTAAAGTTGCCTGTATCGAACAAACCCACAATATCGCCGGGGTAAGCATCTTCTACCACATCTTTACTACGGGCCAAAAATGTGTACGGGTTGCTAAAGCGCATGTCTTTATCGAGGCGTACATGATGGTAGTATTTGTTGCGTTCAAAGCGGCCGCTGCAAATCCGGAAAAAAGCAATGCGGTCGCGGTGTTTAGGATCGAGGTTGGCATGAATCTTAAACACGAATCCACTCATTTTATCTTCATGCACACTCACGTTTCTTGTATTGGTTCTTCGGTCTCGTGGTGTTGGTGCAATTTGAATGAAAGTATCCAGCAGTTCTTTTACACCGAAATTATTCACCGCCGAACCGAAGAAAACCGGAGCCTTCTCTCCTGTCAGGTATTCCGATTTGTCTAACTGTCCGTACACGCCATCTATCAATTCTACATCTTCCCGCAGGGTGTTGGCATCGTGGTCGCCTACTTTGGCATCCAGCACAGTGCTTGAGAGATCGCTGATTTCAACCACATCATCATCATCCGTTTGCTTGGTACCTGCTGTAAACAGTACGAGGCTTTTTTGGGTGAGGTCGTACACCCCTTTGAAGTCTTTGCCATTGTTGATGGGCCATGTCATTGGGTGCAACTGAATCTTCAATTCTGCTTCAATTTCTTCCAGCAAATCGTAGCGGTTTTTACCATCGCGGTCCATTTTATTGATGAACACCATCACTGGTGTTTTGCGCATCGCAATTACTTCCATCAACCGGCGGGTTTGGGCTTCCACACCATTCACACTATCAATCACCAGTATTACACTATCTACAGCGGTGAGGGTACGGTAGGTATCTTCGGCAAAGTCTTTGTGGCCGGGTGTATCCAGCAGGTTGATGAGGGTGTTTTTGTACTCAAACGTCATCACCGAAGTGGCCACAGAAATGCCCCGCTGCCGTTCAATTTCCATGAAGTCGCTGGTGGCATGTTTTTTAATCTTGTTGCTTTTTACCGCACCAGCGGTTTGAATAGCACCGCCAAACAACAGCAACTTTTCAGTTAATGTGGTTTTACCGGCATCAGGGTGACTGATGATGGCAAAGGTTTTGCGTTTATTGATTTCAGCTTCGTATTTCATAATATAAAAGGGCGGCAAAAGTACGGAAAAGCAAAGAGGGTATATTGATTGTAAATAGTAGTTCAATGGCAGCATGAGCAGCAAAAAGCTAATGCTGCTTACTATCATCCCGAAATGTTGGTCTTCATTTTTGGCAGGTATTTATCCTAAAGCCACATCCAAAATCATCATTACAGTAAAGCCTCCCATAAAGCCCATTACTGCAACGTCGGTGTATTTATCCCTTTGTGTTTCGGGTATTACTTCTTCTACCACTACATATATCATGGCGCCTGCGGCGAATGCCAGTGCAAATGGCAAAACAGGTTGCATGTAAATAACCGCCACGGCTCCCAATACCCCGGCAATGGGCTCCACAATGGCAGACAACTGACCATACCAAAAACTTTTAAACCGGCTTACCCCGTGCCTGCGCAAGGGCATGGCTACCGCAAAACCTTCGGGAAAGTTTTGGATGCCGATTCCTATAGCCAACGTTATAGCACCGGCAATGGTAGCATCGGGCATGCCTTGTGCGGCAGCCCCAAACAACACGCCTACTGCAAGCCCTTCAGGAATGTTGTGCAATGTAATAGCCAAAATCAGCAGCGTACTTCTGCGCCATTGGGTTTGCACCCCTTCCGTTTCGCTATCGGTAAAGTTGATGTGGAGGTGCGGCAAGTATTTATCGAGGGCAAAAATGAAAAAGCCACCTGCTAAAAAGCCCACCGCTGCAGGCAACCACGGCGCAGCAGGAAACATTTTTTCACTCATTTCAATGCTTGGATTGAGCAGGCTCCAAAAGCTGGCTGCCACCATTACGCCACCGGTAAAACCCAGCATGGCATCGAGCAGGCCGCGGTGCATTTTCTTAAAAAAGAAAACGAGGCTGGCACCTGCTGCGGTAACCAACCACGTAAAAATGGTAGCCAGCAATGCGGAATATACCGGGCCAATTTCTGTGACAAAGGCAGTTATTTTTTCCATCGCATTACACTTCTACAGGTTTTACAAAAATGTTTTTGGCCAGCATTTCGCTGATGGTGAAACTGCTGCCAGTAGCCAATTGCAGCTCCACCGTTTTATCGAAATTGAAATGCCGCAACACCGTCAACCGGCAACCAATTTCCAGTTGCTTCAGGCTGAGCATTTCCAAAAAAGATTCATCCTGGCTGCCTACGCCACATACTTCGGCCGGCGCTTGGCTTGTCCAAAGGCTGAGCGGCGTTTGCTCCCGGGCAGCCATGTTTCCCAAGGTATCGGGTATAGGGTCGCCGTGTGGATCGAACAGCGGAAAACCCAGGTAGACATCGAGTTTATCGGTAAGCAAATCGCTTTGTACATGCTCCAGCTGCTCGGCTACGGCATGCACTTCCTCCCAGCCAAAACCCAACTTTTCCGACAAAAAAAACTCCCACAACCTGTGGCGGCGAATGATATTTAATGCCAGTTTCTTGCCGGTTTTGGTGAGTGAACAGCCGTAGTATTTTTCATACTTGAGCAGGCCCTTGGCTTCCAGCTTCTTAATCATGTCGGTAGCCGATGCTGCCCGGGTGTTCAACTCCGCCGCCAAATCATTTGTGTGTACACTTTTCTGGTGGCGTTGCAGGTGGTATATGCTTTTAATGTAATTTTCCTCGGCAACTGTGTACATTCGAAATATTTAGCCAAAGCTAAAAATATATTTTTAAATACCGATGACTATTACCCCGCTTCGCTTGCTGCGATTTCGTCACCTGATACTACTATTGCTGCTGGGCTGCATGGCCGCCTGTAAGAGCTCTCACAAAAAAAGCATGAAGGGCGATGAGGAAGTAACCACCGCCGATTTTGTTTCCTTTTTCGACCCGGTAAAGTTGCCTTTTGCTTTTACCGATACAATTTTCAAAAACAAACTATCCGATTCGGCAAGAATTGACTACGGCGTTTTTACCAAAATACTGGGCGATACAATCCTCACCCCCCTGTACAAAAAGGAAAAGCCCAAAATTTATGCCCTTGGCAGCTTTCAAAATGCTGAGGCCGAAACGTATTTGCTGGTACAAACAAAAGGAACACAAAACGCTGTGTACCTGATAGCGGTAGACAACAACATGCAGCCAAAAGCCAGCATGCTGCTGCTGGCCAATAAAGGAAAACCTGCCGAAGTAAACCTGGTAAGCATCGACAAAAAGATGACCATAACACTCGTAGATGAATACAAAAAAAGTAACGGCGAAAACGCAGCTTACTCTACCGTGTACGCCTACAATAATGCAGGTCTTTTTATGGTGATAATGAACGATGGACTTAAAAAAGGAGAGGTGATTGAGTTAGTAAATCCTATTGATACTTTTCCGCAAACGCAGCCCCATACCGGCGATTTTGGTAACCTGAAACAAAGTTTCATCAGCATTCGTGACGGCGAAACACCCAAAAAGTTTCAATTCTTTTTGTACATGAACAAAAGCAGCTTGTGCACCGCCGAGCTAAAAGGTGAAGCCCGCTGGGTAACCAAAGACAGCGCCCTGTACGACTCCAACAACGATGGCTGCAAAGTGGCTTTCAAATTTGGTAAGCGAAATGTGCAAATACTGGAGTTAGAAGGCTGCGGCAGCAAGCGGCCCCTTGAGTGCAGCTTCAATGCCAGCTACAGTAAAATTCAGAAGCCAGCCGCCAGCAAAAAGAAAAAGAAATGAGTGAACGCATCAACTACCGCAGTGGCGCAGTGTGGGAAGATTTGGTAGGCTACAGCCGTGCCGTAAAAGTGGGCAATTGTATAGAAATAGCCGGTACCACTGCATTTGTAAATGGTGAGTTGGTAGGTAAAAATGATTTGTACCTGCAATGCAAATGCATATTCGAAAAAATAGAACAAGTGCTATTGCAAGCCGGCAGCAGCCTGACGGACGTGGTGCGAACCCGCACATTTGTTACCGACATCAGCCGGTGGGAAGAATTTGCTAAAGCCCATGCTGAATATTTTGCCAACATACGGCCTGCAGCCAGCCTGATAGAAGTAAAGGGCTTTATAGACCCGGAAATGTTGGTAGAAATTGAGGTGACCGCAATCATTTCCGGTGCAAAAGTTTAGCACACTCCATAATAGCCATGTGTACATTTTACACAGTAAAAAACCTTAATTACGCTATATTGCGGCCCCTTTGATAAGCGTGGCTCAACTGTAGCAAAGTTCATATCCTGAATGGTATGCTTTAATCTCTAATGGCAAATTCATGAAGGTGTGCTACTTCACCCCCGCATTTTCGGAGGCATCAAAAACCTTATTGTATGACAACTAATAGTTTTCGCAATTATACAGTTCCCTTTCAGGTAGATGAACGGTATAGCAAGAAAGTAGCTTATTTCAGCATGGAGTTTGCCGTGCATCAACCACTTAAAATTTATAGTGGTGGTTTGGGTTTTCTATCGGGCTCACATTTACGCAGTGCGTATGAGCTCAAGCAAAACCTGATTGGCATTGGCATCTTATGGAAATATGGGTACTACGATCAGGCACGCAACCAGGACCAAACCCTGCAGGTGCAGTGGAATGAAAAGATTTACAATTTTCTGGAAGACACGGGCATCAAGTTTCAAATTCCCATTCATGATCACCCGGTATGGGTAAAAGTATACTACCTCAACCCTACTACTTTCAACTCGGCGCCACTCTTTTTGCTGAGCACCGACCTGCCGGAAAATGACTATGTAAGCCAAACAATTTGCCATCGCTTGTACGATGCCAACACCGCTACCAAAGTGGCACAGTTTATTTTGCTGGGCATTGGTGGTGCCAAGCTGATAGACGAATTGAACTTCAACCCCGATGTGTACCACCTGAATGAAGCACACGCCATGAGTAGTGTTTTTTACTTGTATAAAAAGCTGGGCAGTGTTGAAGAAATTAAAAAGAAACTCGTTTTTACCACGCATACCCCAGAAGAAGCCGGCAACGAAAAGCACGACATTTTCCTTTGCGAAAAAATGAGTTATTTCTACGGTATGCCGCTGGAAAAAGTACGGGAACTCACAGGTATTTATGACGACCAGTTTAACCACTCATTGGCAGCATTGCGTTTTGCAAGAATTGCTAATGGCGTAAGCCAGCTGCATGGCGAAGTAAGCCGCACCATGTGGGGACATTATGATAAAGTAGCTCCTATTAAAGCTATCACCAATGCACAAAACTGGAAATACTGGGCCGATAAGCAGTTGTACCGCTTTATGGAAGAAGGCAACGATTTTGGTTTTGATGACCGCAAACGTCATTTGAAAAAAAGAGCCTTTGATATCGTAGCCGATCAAACCGGCAAGCTGCTCGATCCGGATGTGCTCACTATTGTTTGGGCCCGCCGTTTTGCAGGCTACAAACGTGCAGAATTACTCACCCGTGATTTGGCCCGTTTCGAACGGCTCATCAACAACATCAACCGTCCGGTACAAATCATTTGGGCAGGCAAGCCTTACCCTGTTGATTATCCTGCCATCAGCGACTTCAACCACTTGGTACACCTCAGTAAAAAGTACGACAACGTGGCAGTATGTGTAGGTTACGAACTGGCCCTCAGCAAGCGCCTGAAACAAGCCGCCGATATTTGGCTAAACAACCCACGGGTACCCCGCGAAGCCAGCGGTACCAGTGGCATGACAGCTGCCATGAACGGTGCGGTAAACGTGAGCACTCACGATGGCTGGATTTGTGAATTCATCAACCACGGTAATAACGGTTTTGTAGTACCCCCCATTGATTACACCGCTGTAAACGTACACGAACAAGACGCTTACGACCTGGAAGAACTCTACAAAATATTGGAAGAACAAGTAGTGCCCATGTACTACGGCAATAAAGACACTTGGCGCCAAATTGTAAAAAATGGAATGCGGGATGTGCGTATTCAATTCGACAGCAACCGCATGGCACATGAATACTACGAAGAGATGTATAAAGCCTGATAAAGGCCTTCAACTACAAGCACAATCTGAATATCCCGGCTCTGGTAGCCGGGGTATTTATTTTTATCAAAAGCAATGATGGCCTTCATAGTTTTGCCTTCCCAACAGAAACAGTATACATGCATTATTTATCAGCAGAAAACCTTACCAAAGCATACGGCGTAACCCCTTTGTTTGATAGTATCAGCTTCCACATAAACGAAGGAGATAAAGTAGCATTGGTAGCCCGCAACGGCGTAGGCAAAAGCACACTGCTGAAAATACTGGCCGGACGAGAAACGGCAGACAGCGGCAAGCTTTGGATTAACAAAGACGTGAAAGTGGTGTTGTTTGAACAGGAACCGCAATTCATCGAACACCAAACCATAGCCCAAAATATTTTCCAACACGACCATCCTATTCTCAATGCCATTCGTGACTATGAAGAAGTGAGTGAATCGGGCGACGGAGAAAAAATAATGCAGGCCATTCAACGTATGGATGAGTTGGGTGCATGGGATTTTGATGCCAGCGTAAAACAAATTTTGGGCAAGCTCAACATTCATTACCTCGACCAGCGCATGATATCATTGAGTGGTGGACAGCGCAAAAGGGTGGCATTGGCACGTACACTGATTGATGCAGGTTTTGAAACTGGTCATGTGCTGCTCATAATGGACGAACCCACCAACCATCTGGATGTAGAAATGATTGAGTGGCTGGAGCACTACCTGAGTGCACAGCATGTAACGCTGCTGATGGTAACCCACGACCGTTATTTTCTGGATGCTGTTTGCGATGAAATATGGGAAATGGAACGTAGCAACATTTACACCTACAAAGGCGACTACGAAAACTTTTTAGAGAAGAAAGCTGCACGAATTGAAAACGAACTGAGCAGCATTGACAAAGCCAAAAACGAATATCGCAAAGAACTAGAGTGGATGCGCAAGCAACCCAAGGCCCGCACCACCAAAGCAAAAAGCCGCATTGATGCTTTTTATGATGTAGAAAGCAGGGCCAAACAAAAAGTGGTAGACGAGCAACTACAACTGCAGGTAAAAATGACTCGCCTCGGTGGCAAGGTGGCCGAAATGAAAAAGGTATACAAAGCATACGGAGAGAAAACCATTCTCAAAGGTTTTGACTACACCTTTACCAAAGGCAAACGCATTGGTATTGTTGGTAAAAACGGCGTTGGTAAATCCACTTTCCTCAACATGCTGCAAGGCTTAGAGCAAGCCGATAGCGGTAAAATAAATATTGGCGATACTGTCGTATTTGGCAACTACAGTCAGGAAGGATTGCAATGGAAAGAAGACCTGAGGGTAATTGAATACGTAAAACAATTTGCAGAAACGTTTCCATTAGCTGGAGGTGGAGCATTGACGGCAAGCAAGTTTCTGGAGTTGTTTTTGTTTCCGCCAGAAAAACAATACACCTACTTATCATCGTTGAGTGGCGGCGAAAAAAGACGTTTGCAATTGCTCACCATTTTGTTTCGCAATCCCAACTTTTTAATACTCGACGAACCAACCAATGATTTGGACTTACCAACGCTGGCCGTGGTCGAAAACTTTTTGGCCGACTATCAGGGTTGTGTACTCATTGTAAGCCACGACCGCTATTTCATGGACCGATTAGTAGATCATTTGTTTGTGTTTGAAGGTGATGGTATAGTGCGGGATTACCCCGGCAACTACACACAATACCGTCTGGAAGAACAATGGAAAGAAAAACAAGCAGAGCAAAAAACAACACCCGAAAAAGACAAGCCTGCAGAAACAACTGCACCTGTTGCCAAGAAAAAACTATCGTACAAAGAGCAGCGGGAGCTGGAACAACTCGACAAAGACCTGCCTGCATTGGAAGCTGAAAAAGCAACCCTCACCGAAAAAATGAGCAACCCTCTCTCCTACGAAGAACTGCAGGAAGTGTCAGCCAGATTGATTGCAGTAACCAACGAACTTGAAGAAAAAGAAATGCGTTGGTTAGAACTCAGCGAAGTGGGCAATTAATGCTTGTGTATTTGCTGCTGCATCCAATCAGCGAAAGATGCAGCCCATTGTGCGTACAATTTTCCGGCAGGATGTAAGCCATCTTCTGCCAATAAACTACCGTCGTTTGCTGCGGCTCTGCTGGCAGTGCTGTTATCTAAAAAAGTAACTTTATACTTATCACAAAGTGCTTGCAGCACTGCATTAAATGCATCAATCTGTTGTGCGATAGCATCCTTATCTCTGTCTTTTGCAAATGGCGTAACGCCCCAATCTGGTATAGACAACACCGCTACCCGATGTGATAAATTGCCTGCTAAATGAATGGCTTTGCGCAACAGAAATTCAGCGTCTTCCTGAAAACTTTCAATGGATAAACCACGGTATTGATTGTTGACACCAATCAACAGCGACACCACATCATACGCCTCTTCCAGCTGATGATGAATCAGGTATTCCGCCAATTCAAAAGTGGTCCAGCCTGTTTTGGCTACAATTTCCGGAGCATGTACATGCACACCAGCTTTGCGCAACAGCTGCATGGTTTGGTATGGAAAAGATTCGTACAACGGAACACCTTCGCCAATAGTATAACTATCGCCAAGGCATAAGAGGCTGTGGATATGCTGCGACATATTAATATTGCGTTTTCAGGATTTCGTAAAACCGATACACATCTTCAAAGCTACAATACATGGGTGCTGGTGCCACACGAATTACGCCGGGTTCCCGATAATCGACAATGATACCAGCAGCATGCATGGCATCATGAATGGCCCGGCCATTTTCTTTGAAATACAAGGACAATTGGGCTCCTCTTTCTTCTGGATTTTCAGGCGTGATAATTTCAAAAGAAAGATTGGGCAATTGCTGCAGGAGGTATTGCAAATAAGCAGTGAGTTGTATGCTTTTGGCCCGAAGATTTTCGATGCCTGCTTGTTCAAACATTTCCAGCGAAGCTTTCAGGCACACAGTGTTCATTACCTGTGATGTACTCATGCACCAGCCACTGGCATCGGCCTTGGGTACAAACCCTTTCTCCATTTTAAAACGGGTCTTTTCATCATTGCCCCACCAGCCGCCCAAGCGACCCAGCTGCACATTTTGTGCATGTTTTTCGTGTACAAAAACGCCGCCCACAGCACCCGGACCAGCATTCAGATATTTGTAACTGCACCATGCTGCAAAGTCAACATCCCAATCATGCAATTGCACGGGTACATTGCCGGTAACATGTGCCAAATCGAAGCCCACCATCGCTCCTGCTGCATGACCAGCTTTGGTAATTGCCGCCATGTCAAACAACTGGCCGGTATAATAATTCATGCCGGCAAACATCACCAGTGCCAATTCATTTGCATGAGCGTTGATATTCTCCAAAATATCTTCTGTCCTTAACGTTTTCTCCCCTTCTCTTGGCGCTATTTCTATAATAGCTTCATCGGGATTGAAGCCGTATTGCCGCACTTGTGTTTCCACCGCATATTGGTCGCTGGGAAAGGCGCCGGCTTCCATCATGATTTTGTACCGGTTGCCACTGGGTTTGTAAAACGACAACATCAACAAGTGAAGGTTCACTGTTAATGCGTTCATCACCGTTACTTCTTGTGTAGAAGCACCTACCATTTTAGCCAAAGCAGGCTTGCAATAATCCTGATAATACAACCATGGATTGGTACCGCCGAAATAACCACCCACCGCCAGTTGCTGCCAGCTTTGCAATTCAGTGTGTATAGCATTGGCTACAGCCTTGGGTTGCAGGCCCAAACTATTGCCACAGAAGTAAATAGCATTGCGCCCATTATGCTGTGGAAAATGAAAAGCAGCTTTAAAACTTTGTAAAGCATCTGTAGCGTCTTGCTGGCGGGCAAAGGCCAGGGTAGGTTCAAAATCTATCATGAACAAATTACATTTTTGTTGAATGAATGTTGCGCTTATCGATGGGCCATCAAACAGCCCGACGAATATCAGCAGATTTTAAGATACCTTTTGCATTCTGGGCATGGGGGTCACATTGTTTATCTTTAGTTAGTGTTAATTTGCTGCCACACGTGCACTTCGTGTTCCCTTATTGAACCAACTTTGCTTTTGAAAATGCGATTACTCATGATGAATGTTTTGGTGTTGGCTACTGTGGCAGGAGGCTTGATGTTGGCGGGGTGTAACCAACCAAACGTACAATCTCAATCGTTGAGCGTAAGCATGCTAAACAGAACCATGGAAACTACAGATACCGCCACGTTTGGAGCAGGCTGCTTTTGGTGTACAGAAGCTGTATTTCAGGAATTGAAAGGTGTATTGAAAGTAACCAGCGGTTACAGCGGTGGCCATGTAGCCAATCCCACCTACGAGCAGGTTACCAGCAAAACCACTGGTCATGCAGAGGTTACTCAAATCGTTTACAACCCGGAA
The DNA here is from genome assembly GCA_020161435.1 of Bacteroidota bacterium. Classification (GTDB taxonomy): domain Bacteria; phylum Bacteroidota; class Bacteroidia; order Chitinophagales; family Chitinophagaceae; genus Phnomibacter. The sequence continues at coordinate 509,012 of JAIUNV010000002.1, forward strand.
CAAATCAGTTTTGATGAACTGCTCGAAGTATTTTGGAAAACCCACGACCCCACAACTCCCAATCGACAGGGTGCCGACGTAGGCCCACAATATCGTTCAGCCATATTTTACCATTCTGCTTCGCAAAAAGAACTGGCAGAAAAATACAAAGCGGAGCTCGACAAAAGCGGAGCATTTAATGCGCCAATTGTTACTGAAATCAACGCATTTAAAGCCTTTTATGCTGCAGAAGATTATCACCAGAATTTTTATGCCAACAATCCTAACTACGGCTATTGTTCTTATGTGATAAAGCCGAAGCTCGATAAATTTCGAAAAGTATTTCAGGAGAAATTACGCAAATCAAATCCGGGTCAATAACCCGGATTTTTTGTTGCTGCATATCGGGTGGGTTTAGTAGTATTGCTACATGCGTAAATCCATTTGTATTGGCCTGATGGCCATAATGCTGCCCGCATTTGCTCAGGCACAATTAGGCAGAACGCCACAAAAATTCACCCTCGACGATTCGTTACGGGGAACGCTCAACGCCAACCGTAGCTGGTGGGATGTACAACGCTACGATATTACCGTAACGCCGGATTATACCAGCGAAACCATTGTTGGTCAAACCAGTATTCGGTTCAGCAGTAGTAAGCCCGGCAAGCTGATGCAGATTGATTTGCAACAACCTTTGCTGATAGACAGCATTGTGCTCAATCAACAACAGCGCATTTCATTTACCAGAAAAAACAACACTGCTTTGTTGCAAATGCCTGCACAAATGCAAGCTGGTGAACACAACCTGCACATCTATTATCATGGTCAGCCACGCAAAGCCGTACGTGCCCCCTGGGATGGCGGCTGGGTATGGACCAAAGACAACAAAGGCCGCCCTTGGATGACGGTAGCTTGTCAGGGCTTGGGCGCCTCCGTTTGGTATCCTTGCAAAGACCACCAAAGTGATGAGCCTGATTTGGGTGCATCGCTTACGATGATTGTGCCTGATACACTCACTGCTGTTGGCAATGGCAGACTCACCAACAAAATGACCATGGGCGATAAAACGGCCTGGCGCTGGGAAGTAAAAAATCCCATCAACAATTACAACATCATTCCATACATCGGCAAGTATGTATCGTTTGAAGAACAATACAACGGCGAAGATGGTGTGCTCGATTGCAGCTATTGGGTGCTCGATTATGAACTGGAAAAAGCCAAAGAACAATTCAAACAAGTGAAGCCGATGCTTCAATGTTTTGAGCATTGGTTTGGCCCCTATCCTTTTTATGCCGATGGCTACAAACTCGTTCAATCATCGCACCTGGGCATGGAGCACCAAAGTGCCGTGGCCTATGGCAATAACTTTATGAATGGCTATCGTGGCCGTGACCTGAGCGGTACAGGATGGGGTTCCAAATGGGATTTCATTATTATTCATGAAAGCGGACACGAATGGTTTGGCAACAACATTACCAGCAAAGACATTGCCGACATGTGGATTCATGAAGGGTTTACCAACTACAGCGAAACCATATACACGCAATGCCTGTTTGGCAAGGCTGCCGGCGAAGCCTATGTACAAGGCATTCGCAAAAACATCATGAACGACCGGCCCATTATTGGTGAATATGGCGTAAACCATGAAGGCAGTGGCGATATGTATTACAAAGCGGCCAACATGATTCATACCATTCGTACGGCTATGCAAAACGACAGCAGTTTTCGGCAGCTGCTGCGGGGCATGTACAAAACCTATTATCATGGTACCACTTCTACTGTAGAACTGCAGGCATACATGCAACAGTTTGTGTCGTTTGATGTGAAAGCCGTGTTTGATCAATACCTGCGAACCACACAAATTCCGTTGTTGCAATGGAGCATCAATAGCGGACAGTTAAAGGTGAAGTTTACTGATTGTAACGCTGCATTTCGTTTGCCTGTGTATTTGCCTACCGGCAATGGACAAGGCGTTTGGAAAACCATACACGCCAATGAGTGGACAACAATAGCCACATCATTGAATGATGAAAACATCAGTAGTGAGTGGAATAAAAATTTGTATATCCGGTATCAGGATTAATCAATCCAACTGTGTAGGTGCAGCGGTAGCGGTTGTTACTTCTGCCATGCGGCGGGCACCAATAAACCGGCGGCTCCAATACTTGCTTTGCAAGTCGCCAATACTTACACCTTCGCTGCTGCTGGCATGTATGAATTTGTTGTTTTGCAAATACATACCCACATGGCTAATGCCGCCGGTAGTGTTGAAGAAAACAAAATCGCCTTCCCGCAGTTCATCCCGCTTAATGCCTTGCATGGCTACATACTGCTCTCGGGCAGTGCGTGGCAGCACCCAGCCAAATGTATATTCCGATATGACCTGCATGAAAGCTGAGCAATCAATGCCCTTTGTGGTTTTGCCACCATACCGGTAGCGGGTACCATACCAATCATCAATGTTTTTGTACAGCACCAGGTTCGATAATTTCTCTACCGATTCATTCAGCAGAATAGCGTATTTGAATTGAACGGGAATGAAATTTTCCAACGCTGTTCCCAATGTTTTTCCCAGGTTAAAATCAGGACTTTTTAAGGATGTTTCCTGACGACGGGCCGCCATCAAAATAGAATCGAAATTGCGGAGCGGTATGTCTCTTTCCAGCAGGCTATCCTTTATCTGAGGAATGGCTTGCGCCAAATTTACCCTTGGCGTTGCCTTTGGTTTTGCCTTTGCAGTGCTGGCTGGTTTCTTCTTGCTGATCGTTTTCTTTTGTGTAGTCGTTTTCTTGGGTGCAGGCTTTTTGGCACTGCTTTTTTGCTGTGCTTCGGCATAGCTACTGCAAAGCAGCAACATGGCTATCATACATAAAGAACACAATCGTTTGATCATCAACTCCATCCACACAAATTTAGCGAGGGGCAAAAATACCGGAAAATGCCTAGCGACCATCATCCGGCCGTCAAATTTGACAGTCATTGTATCAATAAAACCGTGCCACAATTGAGCCTCAACGGTTTACATTTTTCCTACAATAATTGTACGGTTTTGTGGAAAATGAAAGCCGTATCATCCGCCCTTTTACGCCAAATTTGACCCCTTGCATTGTGGTAGATAGTACAGAAAATTTGTAGCGTTATGCCTAGTTTTTCCCACCTCCATTGTCATACTCAGTATTCATTGCTCGATGGTGCCGCCAGCATCGATTCGCTGTACAAAAAAGCAGCGGCTAATAACATGCCCGGCCTTGCCATAACCGACCATGGCAACATGTTTGGCGCTTTTGAATTTGTGAGCCAGGCCTGGAAAAACACCCGTGTGGTGGGCAAAAATGAAGATGGCTCAGATAAAATTGAGCCGGTAGTAAAACCCATTGTTGGCTGCGAGTTTTATGTGGTGGAAAACATGCACCGCAAAACTTTTTCGAAAGAGCAAAAAGATGAACGCTACCATCAGGTATTGCTGGCCAAAAACAAACAGGGTTATCAAAACCTCATAAAGCTAACCTCGTTGGGTTTTATTGAGGGCATGTACAGCAAGTATCCGCGTATTGAAAAATCGCTGATTGAAAAATACCATGAGGGTTTGATAGCAACCACCTGTTGCATTGGCGCCTATGTGCCACAAACCATTTTGCACGATGGTGAAGAAGCCGCAGAAAAAGAGTTTCAGTGGTGGCACAATTTGTTTGGCGATGATTACTTTATTGAATTGCAGCGGCACAACATGCCCGAGCAAGACCAGATTAATGAAGTGCTGATGCGCTTTGCCAAGAAGTACAACGTTCCTGTAATTGCCACCAACGACAGCCACTACACCGATCAGGATGATTACAATGCCCACGACATTTTGCTCTGCATCAACACAGGTGAAAAGCAAAGCACACCCGGCTTTGATGACATGACGAATGATGAAGTGCACATGAAAAACCGGCGCTTCAAATTTCCCAACGATCAGTTTTATTTTAAAACGCCGGATGAAATGTCGAAGCTCTTCAGCGACATTCCGGAAGCGATAGACAACACCAACATGATAGTTGATCGTGTAGAAGTGTTGAACCTGAAAAAAGAAATCTTACTACCCAACTTCCCTATTCCGCCATCATTCAAGGTTCATGAAAGCGATGTGCTGAACCAATGGGAATTTCTGAAGCATCTTACTTACGAAGGTGCCATGAAACGCTATGGTGAAATTTCGGAGTCGACACGTGAACGCCTCGACTTCGAGTTGAACACCATTAAAATCATGGGCTTTGCCGGTTACTTTTTGATTGTAAGCGACTTCATTAAAGCCGGTCGTGATTTGGGTGTGTTTGTGGGCCCAGGTCGTGGTTCGGCAGCTGGTAGTGCCGTGGCCTATTGCATCGGCATTACCAATATCGACCCCATTAAATACAACCTGCTGTTCGAACGTTTCCTCAACCCCGACCGTAAGAGCATGCCCGATATTGATACGGACTTCGATGATGAAGGCCGTCAGCGGGTAATTGATTATGTGGTGGACAAATATGGCAAAGCACAGGTAGCGCAGATTATTACCTATGGTACTATGGCTGCCAAAATGAGTATTAAAGATGTGGCCCGTGTACTTGATTTGCCACTGGCCGATAGCAACGCTTTGGCAAAGCTGGTGCCCGATAAACCGGGCACAAATTTGGGCCGTGTGCTGAAAGCACCACTCACTAAAAAAGAAGGCGAAAAAAGCCTGGAAGAAAAAGAACAGCTGGCGCCGGAAGATATTGAGAACGTAAAACAGCTACGGGAAATATACAAGGGCACCGACATTAGGGCGCAAGTGTTGAAAGAAGCCGAACGTTTGGAAGGTTCTGTTCGCAACACAGGCATCCATGCTGCAGGTATCATCATTGCTCCGCAAGATTTGACAGAACTGATACCTGTAGCTACTGCCAAAGATTCTGATTTGTGGGTTACACAAATAGAAGGTAGTGTGATTGAAGAAGCCGGTGTAATTAAGATGGACTTTTTGGGATTGAAAACCTTGTCCATTTTGAAAACGGCCCTGGAACTCATCAAAGAAAATCATGGGGTAGATATTGAACCCGATAATTTACCATTGGATGATGCCAAAACCTATCAGCTGTATCAACGTGGCGAAACGAACGGTACGTTTCAGTTTGAAAGTACGGGCATGCAGAAATACCTGCGGGACCTGAAGCCCGACCAGTTTGCCGATTTGATTGCCATGAACGCCTTGTATCGTCCGGGCCCGCTGGCATACATCCCCAAGTTCATTGCCCGTAAGCATGGCCTCGAACCCATTGAATACGACCTGCCGGAAATGGAAGAATACCTGGCAGAAACCTACGGCATTACCGTGTATCAGGAACAGGTGATGTTGCTGAGCCAAAAGCTGGCCGGCTTTAGCAAGGGCGATGCCGACGTACTGCGAAAAGCAATGGGCAAAAAAGACCGCAAGACGCTGGACAAAATGAAAGGCAAGTTTGTGGATGGTGCCATTGCCAAAGGCATGGCGGCCGACAAACTGGAAAAGATTTGGACCGACTGGGAAGCCTTTGCCCAATATGCATTCAACAAATCGCATTCTACGTGCTATGCATTTGTGGCATACCAAACAGCGTACCTCAAAGCCCACTACCCCAGCGAATACATGGCGGCTGTACTCAACCATGCCGGTGCCTTGGAAAAAATCACCTTCTTCATGGAAGAGTGCAAACGCATGGGCATTAAAGTGCTTGGTCCGGATATCAACGAATCGAAGCAAGGTTTTGCTGTCAATAAAAAAGGAGAAATCCGTTTTGGTTTGGGTGGTTTGAAAGGAGTGGGCGAAGCTGCTATTCAAAGCATTATTGAAGAGCGGGAACAACACGGCCGCTATCAAAATGTATTTGATTTTATCAAGCGCATCAATCAAAGAACCGTGAATAAAAAATCGCTGGAAAGCCTCATCTATTCCGGTGCATTTGATTGCTTCGAAGACCTGCACCGGGCACAATACTTTTTTGTGCCAAAGGGCGAAAGCATGAACGGCTTGGAACGCATCATTCGCTATGGCAACCAACTGCAGCAGCAAAGTGCCAGCACCGCCAACACATTGTTTGGTAACCTTGCCGACAGTCTGGATGTGCAGCTACCTAAGCTACCGCCATGCGACCAATGGACATTGACGGATAAACTTGGTCACGAAAAAGATGTAACGGGCATGTTCATGAGTGGACACCCTCTCGATCATTTCCGATTTGAACTAAGGCATTATGGCGTAACGCCATTGGGTAAATTCAATGAATTTACTGAAAGTATCAATGAACAAGCAAGTCCGGGCCAGCCATTCAGATTGGCAGGTTTGGTGGTGAGTGCACAACATCGCACCACACGTACGGGCAGAAACTTTGCCATCCTTGCCATTGAAGATTATACTGGCAAAGCGGAGTTTGCCTTGTGGAGCCAGGACTATACGAAGTATGCGCAGTTCCTCAATATCGGCTTGAACTTATACGTGGTAGGCCAACACAAACCCCGCATGAAATACGGCCCCGACCAGCAGTTGGAACAGCAAGGTTGGGAGTTTAAAATATCGGGTATTTATTTGCTGGAAACCCTGCGTACCAGTACCACCAAACAAGTAGATATTCTTATTGAGCCATCTAATATTACCACACAAATGATTGGGTTTATGGAACAACAACTCAAGAAAAATGTAGGTGGTACCAAACTGAAATTTTTGGTGCGGGATAGCATCCGCAATTTTGATATTGAAATGATGAGCAGCAAAAGCTACAGTCTTAATGAAGAGATGGCTGACTATCTGCTTAACACAACTGAGCTGGATGTGAAAGTAACGATGACAGATTTAGGCTAATCAGTTTCCAAAAACAATCGTGGCTGGCATTACAACTGATGCCAGCCATATTTTTTTCCATAAGCAATCAACCATGCCACTACCCTGTTGTACGATTGTAGCCCTTGTGGCTGATTATTACTCCACAAGTAACGTTCATACATCCAATTAAGCCACTGCTGTGCCGGATGCTTGTGCGCCTGCACCCACTGCCGCATTTCTTTGCGATGCTGCTGCAACATGTAAGGCACTTCTTTGTACCGCTGTTTAGCCAAAACGCTATCTCTTACCCACATATCGCTTACAGCATAATCATGCATTTCGGCATAAGTGCTGTATTGCAGTAAAGCAGACGCAGATTGCCTTCCGGCTAAATAGCCAATCAGATTTGCTTCGCTTTCGCTACCAAAACCAAGTTGGTGCGCCATTTCATGACTTACTGTAAACGGCAGCGTAAATGCAAGTGCGTGAAAGTTTACCTGTGCTTCGCCAGTGAAGGGGAACAAATAACCACCGTAGCCTGTGTATGATTGTAAAGGCCCGAGCAGGTTGGGTTTCAAACTAGTGTGATGTAAGGCCAACCAGCCATATTGCTGTGAAGCATTTGTATACGCAGCAGTCACCATTTCATTGAGATGTAGCCTGTCTTGCGTTAACGATTGTCGTATAACAACGCTGTCTTTACTCAAAGAATGCAGCCGGGCATTCACTGTATTCAACAGCGTATCTACATCGGCAGTTGTATACACGTCGGGCTGCAGTTGAAGCAGATAAGCTGAACCTTTTCGGTAATAATTCAATCCCCAAATGCATTCAAATAAAATGTATGACCAAAGCATCCATTTCAACAGTTGTTGCAGTAAGTGCCTGAGCCAACCCAACTTTCCTGTGTAGTATTTTTTCTTACGCATTGCTTTTACAACAGTAGTAACAGCAATTATGATAAGTACAGCAATCAATACATCACCCACACTAAATGGCAACCAACCAAACAAAACCCGAAGCATCCAACCGATGTATGGGTAAATACCTTGTGCATAATAGGTTTCGATGATGCCGGGAAATTGCTGCAGCAACCAGATAAGCAAAACCAAAACAAGCGGTAATATCCATGCCCTGAGCTGTGGCGATATGGCTAACCTGCGTTGCATGAATAGAAAATCTTAGTTCACAAATCCCCAATAGATACCAAGGCGGAAAAACATGCCGGGTGTAGGATACAAAGGTGCTGCCAGATTGTTGTTGAGGAAAGAGAAGCCTCTGTTTATACTAAGTGCATTCAGGTTTTCGAGACGGGTAAACAATCTAAATGAACGGATCCGCAAATGCAAAAACGCATGTATGTCAGGACGGTTGCGAATGGTAGCAGTATCCTGCACCACCCACTGCCCGTTTATGGGGCTAAAGTCGTTGATGGTATAAGGTGTGAAATATCTGATTTCAACACCAGTACTCAGGTTGAGGTTTTTAAAAAACAACCCTTCATAAGCGACCCTGTTTTGTGCATACAACAGCGGCAGGTTTATAGCATCGCTGGCTTCTGTTTGCACATGCAGTGCAGCATGCCAGTTCCAATGCTTCGAGAGCTTGAAAGTTTTTGAAGCACCTACATGCAGCACACTTGTTAATGTAGCTTCCTGCTTAAATGTAGTGTACGTGTCCCAGTAGGTATAATTGCTTACCAAGTAATAGTGGCCAAACAATTGCATTTGCAAAGACGGCAAAAAATATTGTCCGCTGAGATGCGTCCAGTTTTCTTGCTTCAACTCACTATTGGTTTGATTGATAAAATGACTGAGTGTGTCAAATACAAAAGAAGGTGTACGGTTGGTATTTTGAAAACCCAAACGAAGAATGCCTGCTTTTTTACCCAGCAAAGTTTGCAATGAAACGTCTGCAGTGTAATCGCCGGCATTCAATCCACTGATGTACAATTTACCATTGGCATTAATGTCCCACTTTCTGTTGCGGGTTCGGTTTCTGTACTCACCCAGCACATACAGGTTGTTGTACTTGCGGCTGGTAGCACTATCAAACAATGCATTCAGCATTTGAAATGCTGCACCGAGTTTCAAAAACTGATCCTGATTATTCTTTTGCGGATACAAAAGAATGGCACCTTCATTGGTTACTTCAGTCCATTTATCATTTAGCTGTAGCAACGGATGCAGCTTATTTACACCAAAACGGTTTCGGTAAACATTAGCATACACATTGGTGGTCGACGTATCTGTAAGTGAAGCATCGGCATATCCAAATTGCTGTTGCTGATACAATAAATTGTGCTGTATCCGAAACCTGGGGTAAAACAGTTTGGTATATGTTGAGTCTTCTACGTTTAGTACAGAATCCTTTTGCCCAAGGTCGTATTGCTGCCGGAAAAAAAACAGGCGTTGCTGGTAGGTATGACCTGTTCTTACACTGGTGGCAAAAAAGTTAGTACTAAGATCCCCATCGCCCCCCAGCCATGTGGGTATATTGAAGCGTTGGTTATAAGCCGTATTGGTAGATGTTAAGAAAGTATCAGACACAATACCACCATTGGTAGCAGATCGGTTACGGTTGGTAATGTAAATGGCATTGCCACTGTAGCGACGGTTGCGGGTAGCAAAGCCTGTAGCCAATCTGATATTACTATGGCTAGTGTTGTTGTTTTTCAAATTGCCCGGCGATCCCAGATAGCGAAACTCAAATGAAGCATTCCAGGTAGGAGAAATGTTTTGTGTATGCAGTGCCTTAATGGTTTGCTCAGATCTTGCACCCAGCAAATAATCAAGTTCTGTGTAAGGCCGTGTTGTTTGAAAAATTCGTGTGCCCTCTACAGTATACTTGTATTGGTCGTATGCATGAAACCCCGGATCAAAGCCAGGCCTGAGATTAGGGCCAAACAACAATGACTGTGAAGCATTACCCAGGCTGCCTAAAAACAATTGGTCTTTTTGCAAGGGAAATCGGTTCGTAAACTCTCCGACAGTAGAGTCGAGAAAACGCACCCTGCTGCTATCAAACATTCTGAAAAAGATGGTGATGGAGTCTTCGTTATTATCCCTTTGCTGCAAACTATCGCCACCCTTCATTTTGTTATTGCCCATTGGCCGGCCTTGCGGGTCGTAGCGCAAATTGCTACCCGGCCCAGAAGGACGTTGAGCCCAACCATCAGTATGCCCCAGCACCAGCAAGGCAAGTACCAAAGCGCATAAACTCTTCAGTGTATGAGTGACGTTTGTTTTCATTTTACCAAAGCTGCAGCTTACAATGCAGCTATTATCCCTTTGAAAATAGCCGTCATTTTTGGCTCTGCAGCAGCAGCAGCTTCCAATACTTCCTGGTGAGTGATGATATTATTTTCTTCCCGAATGCCAAGATCGGTAATAACACTGATGGCAAAAACCGGGAGATCCATGTGGCGGGCTACTATCACTTCTTGCACAGTGCTCATGCCTACTGCATCGGCACCCAAAATGTGCAGCATTTTGTATTCTGCTTTTGTTTCGAAAGTTGGGCCGGTTACGCCTACATATACACCTTCAAAAACCGGAATGCTATGCGCCGCAGCTACCTGCTGTGCTATGTTAATGAGTTCTACACTGTATGGTTCACTCATATCGGGAAAACGTGGGCCGAGTGCAGCCTCGTTGGGCCCAAGCAGCGGGTTGTGGGCAAACAAACTGATGTGATCGTTGATAATCATGAGATCGCCTACTGCAAAAGCCGGGTTCATACCGCCTGCAGCATTGCTCAGCAACAGCGTTTCAATTCCTAAGAACTTCATTACACGTATAGGAAAAGAAACATCGGTAGATGAATAGCCTTCATAAAAATGAAAACGGCCAGCCATGCACACCACGGTTTTGCCTGCCATTTTTCCGAAAATCAATTTACCACTATGGCCTTCTACTGTAGACACGGGAAAATGCGGAATATCCTCGTAAGGAATCTCACATTCTACCGTCATGTTTTCTTTAAAATTTCCCAGACCACTGCCCAGCACAATACCTGCTACTGGTTTTTCACTGTAATATTCTTTAATCACCGCTACGGTGTGGTTCAACTTTTCGATAAGAGACGTCATATAGGTTGATTATTTTAATATAGAAGTTGTAGCCTGTTGCACCAATACAGATGCGTTAGCCGGTTGCTGCAGGCATTGTAAAAAAAGTTGCATTCCTGCTCTCTTTTCCTTGGTGAGCAAGTAATGAACATTTACAGTAAAATAATGGAGTAAATCATACGCCGGAAAAGGATAGGATGCGGCAATGCTTTCCAGCTCTTGCATACCTGCAGCATTGGCAGCGTTGAAGCTGGCAATAAAATCTTCGGATAAAGGTTTATTGGCAATCCATGCTGCAAATACAAAGGGCAGGCCCGTCCATTGCAACCATGCTTCAGCCAAATCGAAAATATAAGGATAATGACCTTGCATACTCAGCGCCCTGTCGCCAATAACAACTGCCGCAGTGGTGCCACTCACCTGTTGCTCAAAACCGGGTGTGGCGGGTACAAACTGCACGGGTTGTTTCCAAAAATGCTGGAACAATAACTGCGCCAATGCAACAGAGGTTCTGCTTTGATAGTCGAGTAGTACCGTTTCAATCTGTTCCATGGGCACTTCGCTAAATACACATACAGAAGCTACTTTGCCATGAGCGGCGATACCGTAATCGCCAATGATATGACCATTTGGCACTAACGGCAGCACGGCCACGGGCACCAGCCCCACATCCACAGTACCGGCAATAAGCTGAGCAGCTACCGCACTTGGGTAGTCTTTCATCAGCTCAATTTTACCTTGCAAGGCGAGGCTGTTTAATCCATACAATAAAGGCAATGTGTTGGAATAGCTAACGGCGCCAACTTTTACAATACTGCTGTTATTCAAAGTGTTTTTTTTAGCGAAGTGGGCAAAGTTAAGCGTTGAGTCGCCAACAAAATGTAGTTACTTGATTACCTGCAAGCCAGTAGTTTCATTTAACAATTTGCCTGATTTTTTCACCAATCATTCAACGTGTATTTCTATTGGATAAAAAGAAGAACAATATTACGATGCTGCAACAACGATTTTGTATCTTAGAATCACTTTATTATCCTAAAAATCACCACAATAAAGTCGCAGCCATCAGCCTCATTGGCTGTGAATACACAATATTATGTCACTCCAATACAGCATTCACCACGATGGCCAAACACTCCGTTCGGAAGCTACGGGCCAACATGCCAGTTTTCAGGAAGTACAAGAGTATTTGATGGCGGTGGCCATGTCGGCTATGCAACATCAATCCCGCTTTGTGCTGTGCGATGAAACAGAATTGTATCACAACATTGGCATAGCAGAAACTTACCGCCTGGCTGAGCAGTTGGCGCAATTTGCCCAATATGAAATTCGTGTGGTGCTTATTTGCAACGAACACACATTTGAACGGGCCAAATTTTATGAGGATGCCGCAGTAAACAGGGGGATGATACTCAAAGTTTTTTTGACAAAAGAAGATGCAGAGCAATGGCTCTTCGGTGAGCAATAATATTCTGCGGTTTAATTGGCATTGATATTGGCCACCACTTTTGCCTTTAATCTTTTTCCGGCGTTAAGTGCCTTGAAAAAGTCTCCGTAAAAAGCGGCACTGTCCACATTCAACGCTATTACAGGTGTATCGGCTTTGTTGGCCATCATGCGTTGCAGTTCTGTTTCCAGGCTGTCTGCCGAAATAGGTTTTTGCATCAGGTACATTTGCCTGTTCTTATCAATGCTCACCACAATTGTTTGCTTCACCTTGGTATCATTTTTACCACGGGGTGTATCTACCTTCACCACATTCGGGTTGGCCAGCGTACTCACAATTAAAAAGAACAACAAGAGGATGAACAGGATATCGTTCAACGCTCCGGTGTGTACTTCTGCATGTGATTTAAGTTTGCGGCGAATATTCATGAAAGCAATTGAAAATGTGAATGCGAATAGAGGTGCAACAATGCAGTTCAATTAATGCAAAGGTTTGCAAGTATTGCATGCCGGTTACTTGTGCGGCTCTTGCAGGGTATCTAAAAATTCTGCAGAAGCCACTTCCATTTTATTAGCCGTTTTATCTACTTGTGTATTGAGATAATTGTAAAAAAGATAAGCCATCAAACCAATAATTAAACCGGTAGCTGAAGTAATCATTTTTACATAAATACCTCCAGCGATACTGTTCAATTCAAACCGGCCGGTGCTATTAATTTCATAAAACATCTGAATCATACCAATAATGGTACCCAAGAAGCCAAACATCGGCGCCATGCCTGCAATCATCGACAATACATTGATGTTTCGCTCCATATTGTACATTTCAATACGGCCCACATTCTCCATGCTTTTTTCAATGGCATCAATAGGTTTGCCCAAACGCTGCAAGCCTTTATCAATAATTCGTGCAACTGGGTGATCTGTATTCTTCGTCAATGAACGGGCTGCAGTAATGTTGCCATTCATGATATGGTCACGAACAATATTCATGAAGTTGGGATCGATACGGGAAGCTTTACTGATGGCAATGTTTCTTTCTACAAAAAAATACACGGCGGCCACCAGCAGCAAAGCCAGCGGAATCATAAGCACCCCACCCTGAGCTATCAACTCCCATAGGTTAATCGACTTTGCAGTAGCTGTTGTTTGAGCGGCTACTTGCTGCATGGTATCGGCTAAGGCCTGATATATCAATATCATGAATGAACAAATTGTGTTTGTATCAACGAATATGCAGGCAAATAATTATCCAACATTTACCCGGCAAAAGCTATTAACAGTTTTTTACGGCAACTGACGGTTTTATTTTTTCGACTCTTCCGATTTCATTTGCATCATGCCCATGATACGGTTCATAGTACTCTGCATGCCATCGGGGCTGCCATCGAGAAATATCACATTGCCCTTTCCGTATTCAGCAAAGTTCTTAATGGCTTCTGTCCACATACTAAAGAGTATGACATTGGTATCGAGGTTGGCCTGCTTCAATTCTTCAGCAGCTTCGCTCATACCCTTGGCTACTTCCTGACGGAACAACGCCACACCCTGACCACGCAGTTGTGCTGCCTGCCGTTCGGCTTCTGCAGCAATCTTAATGGCGTTGCCTTCAGCTTCTGCAGCTCGGGTTTTGGTAATAAGCAATGCCTGACCTTCGTTTTCAGCAGCTGCTTTCATGTTGTGGCTGGCCACAACCCTGCTCATACTTTCAATAATGGCCTGATCAAAGGTGATATCATTGATTTGCAAATCGAGCAAATGATAACCCCAAGTTTCGAGGGTCTGGTCAATTTCTACTTTCACATATTCTACAATTTCGCGGCGTAAGCCCAATACTTCTGCCTGACGACGGGTAGCCACATACGAACGGATGTTGCCTTCAATGGTGCGAACCAATGCCTGCATCAATTCTCTTTCACTCATGAATTTGAAAGCCACCCGCTTAATGGTTTCTTCTTCTTCATTCATCACACTGTAGAGCAGCATCGATTTGAAATACACGTTGGCCTGATCAATAGTAACCGCCTGAAATTCGAGTTCCACACTGCGGTTTTGAATACTCACTCTGGTATACACTTTTTCCAGAAAAGGAATTTTGATATTCAAACCGGGGCGCATAATGCGGCGATATTTTCCAAACATGGTAATAACAGAAATGTACCCTTGCTGAACGGTAACGATTCCGCTGAGTACAAACAATACCGCAATAACGACGAGAGCAATAAAACCGTAGTCCATGCTATTAAAATTTGACGAAAGTTAATGGCGGCTCACCGCATTTTACTGCGGAATTATGCACCATTGGTAATAATGATGGCTGCGTGGTTAAGCCTGTTCTCCAGCAGGCTTTTCAGTTGGCGGTTTTTGCAGCAAGGTTTGAAAAGGAATGGCAATGAAAATAACCAGCGCAGCGCCAATGAGATTGAGCCAGAGAAACGAGACAATTTCCATTTTGTAAATGGTGACCACCAAGAGTTCGCTTACTACTGCACTCCAGAACACAGCATCGCCTTTTACTTTTTTAATGAAAAAAGCCACTAGAAAAATGCCGAGAATAACACCATAAAAAAGAGAACCCAAAATGTTCACTGCTTCAATTAAGCTGCCCATATTGGTAGCAAACATGGCCACCGCAATGCTGAACAAACCCCAGCCCAACGTGTATTGCCAGCTGAGTTTGTACGACGTTTTCTCGTCGCAGTTTTTATTCACCACTTTGTGATGAATATCGATGACAGTACTGCTGGCCAACGAATTCAGCGCCGCTGCAATGCTGCCCCAGGCCGCCAAAACAATCACCGCTATGAGTAAGCCCACCAAGCCTTTCGGCAGGTTCTGTGTCACGAAATACAAGAAGATATAATTGGTGTCGCTGGTTTCGCCATTGGGTACGGCTTGCTTTAATACAGCAGCGTATTCTTTCCGTAATGATTGGAGTTGCTGGTAGTTTTTCTCCACTGCCTGCTGCATGGTATCAACATGAATACCTTCGGCAACAGGTCGTTGATTTCTCAACTTGTTGCGTTGTTCTTGCAGTAAATTGTACTCCGTTTCCAGCTTATTCAATGCAGGTGCAAATGCAGTTGTTTTAGCTTCTTTCACCAAAGTTTGGTTAAAGAAAATGGGGGCCTGATTGAACTGATAAAAAGCAAATACCAACACACCCACCATCAGTATCACAAACTGCATGGGCACTTTTACCAAACCATTCATGAGCAGGCCAATGCGACTTTCTTTCATGCTGCGGGCTGTGAGGTAGCGGCCCACCTGGCTTTGGTCGGTACCAAAATAACTGAGTGCCAAAAAGAAACCACCAATCACACCGCTCCACATATTGTAGCGGTCTTTCCAATCGAAGCCTTTTTCTGTCATGCCATCGGTAATGATGTTCATTTTACCCATGCTGCCACCAGTGGCAATGGCTTCGGTAAAACCAACACCTGCCGGCAACAATTGTACCGCTACTACAGCAGCAATCAGCATACCGCCCATAATGAGCAGGAACTGCAACTGCTGTGTGTAGGCAATCGATTTGGCACCACCACTTACGGTATAAATGATGAGCAAACCACCCATTACCAAATTGGTGAGGTAAATATTCCAACCCAGCAAACTGCTTACAATAATGGCTGGTGCATAAATACTAATACCGGTAGATAAACCGCGGCCCAGCAAAAAGAGAAAAGATGTGAGTGTTCTTGTTTTTAAATCGAAGCGTTGTTCTAAAAATTCATACGCTGTATACACTTTCAGCTTGTGAAAAATGGGTACAAAAAAGGCACTGATCACAATCATGGCAATGGGCAAGCCAAAATAGTATTGCACAAAACGCATGCCATCGGTATAGGCCTGGCCCGGCGCAGAAAGAAACGTAACGGCACTAGCCTGAGTGCCCATAATGCTCAGCAATACCAACCACCAGGGCATGCTGCGGCTGCTTAAAAAATAACCTTCCAGCGTTTTTTCATGACGGCTTTTGTACAGGCCATAAGTAATGATACCCGCCAGCGTAGCAATCAACACCACCCAATCTAATACAGCCATGATGCAACTCTTGAAGGTTTATTGAAACAATTGACTGAGATAGGTAAACCACCAAATCTGCAACAGCAGAAATGCCAGTACCAATATGTACCACACTTGCCAATATTTACGGCCAGGCTCCCTCATTAATCACGTTGTTTTTTGTAAGGTTTTCCAAATGCATACAAAGCCGCAATGATGACACCAATAAGGAAACCCCATCGAAAATTTTTGATGAGTTTGCCTATGATTAAACCAGAAACCGCAGCAATGATGAGTAATATTTCAGGACGACGCATGAATACAAATTAATGATAATGGAAATGCTTGAGCAACACTACGCTAATGTTTGGGCAATGCCAAGAGATTGGCCAACAAGCGGTAGGCGCCGGGCACACCGGCTGGCAGTTCGCGGAAGAAGACCAGAGCAGTGTACACAAAGTTGCCTTTGCCATAAGGCGCAATGGCGAGGCTACCATTTTGCATCGGTTCATTGGGATCGTTGAGGCCCAAAGGCAATTGCCAGTTGGCATCCAATCCTTCTGCATGATACACACTCCGCTCCTGCACCCAGCCTTCAAAATCTTTAGTGGTGATTTTATTCGGAAAATTCAACACAGGATGACCATGCAATAAAAACTGTACGGGTGATTGCTCATCGGTAATGCGGGTACGGCCAATGCTGAATGGGTATGGTGCCATCTTGCCTTTCAACGAACTAATGAAATTATTGGTGTTGTATTGTACAATGAGGTTGCCGCCATTTTTCACATAGGTCATCAAACCTTCGTAGGCTTGTGCCAGATAATCGTGAATGTTGTAGGCACGTACACCCATCACCACAGCATCGTATTGTTTCAGCAATTCTGGTTTCAAATCGGCTTCTTTCAACTCGGTTACCTGATAGCCCATTTGCAACAAGGCCTCCGGAATTTTATCGCCGGCACCTGGCAGATAGCCAATCTTTTTGCCAACGGTTTTCAAATCGATGTGCAGCACTTTTACCACATCCTGATAGTGCCAGGTTTGTGTGGGAATGTGATCGTATTCAATCATACGGCGGGCATTGAAATACTCAGCATCGCCAAAGCTACCGCCGGGTTTAAAGGACAAATGCAATACATCTTCTTCCTTACCTGTACCCTTCATGTAATTGGGTACTTTCAAGGTGATTGTCTTTTTATCGTTGGCAGCAAACTGCATGGCCGACTGTGGCATTTGCTGCTTGTAGCCAGAGTTGGCACCGCTCAGCAAAATGTTGGGCGACGCGGCATTGGCGGCTTTTATCGATTGAATATTTACCTGCAACGTAGCACTGTCGTTGCTGTTTTTACGGAAGAGCAACACACCGGGATCGTTGTATAACAAAAACGGATTGGTGACGTGTATCGGATTGTACAATTCTGCTTTTACCGGATCTACCACTCTGTATTGAATACTGGGATATACTTTGATAACACGGTTGCCCAAGGCAAGTGCAACTTCTAAAATTGGCGGCTCATTTTCACCTTTACCAATCATCTGCTGGTCTTGCACATCAAACATGCCGTCTTTTTTGGGCATTCGCAACCAATAAGGCTGGGTTTCCAGCACACTGTTGCCCATTGGTACAGCATACGGTATTTGCGTCCACACATTAGCCGGCAATGGTTTTTGTATGTCTTGAAATTTATCGTTGAAGCCAATGCTGCTGATGCTCATGGGAAAATCTGACCGGTTGATGATGTTAAGCATCACTTTGGCAGAATCGCCTGTCACCACTGCAGGTTGCGTTACAATGGCTTCTGCATAAATACCTGCACAGTGCTGAATAATGCGATCCAAATCCCGCAGTTTTATTTTCACCCATTGGTCGTAAGGTTGAATGGCCAGCAGTCTTGATTTTAATTGCAACAAAGCCGGAATACTGGCATCGGGATGCTCCATATCATAGAGGCGAATAATGCCGTTGATCATGGCTTCAATGCCCTCCGCATTTTTTACCCGGTCCCAACTGGTGGTTACGCCATCCATCAATCCTTGCTTCACCGGCTCTCCGGCCACCAGGCTAAAATATTCTTTAGAATTGCCCCGCTGGCGGCTTACGCCAAAGCCCTGGCTCTTGTGCTGGCTGCGGCTTTCACCGGCCAGTTCACCAATGCTTTTACCAGTCAGCGTATTGTACTGCCCTACTTCTACGGAAAACTGTTTGGTACTATCAATGGTATTGGCGCTGCCAAAATTGAACGTGTTCCAAAGCACCCGCTTGGGCTGCCACACACGGGCACCTTTACCAAACTGGTCGGTAAACTCATCGGCATTGCCTGCAGCTTCGTAACCCAAACGGGCCATAATGCCGCTGGCACTGTGGTGGCCATGGCCGGCCCTGCCATCTTCGGGAAAGCGGGCAATAATCACATCGGGGCGAAACTGGCGTATCACCCACACTACATCGCTGAGTACCGCCTCCTTATCCCAAATGCGAAACGTTTCTTCAGGATTTTTGCTAAAACCAAAATCGAAGGCCCGGCTGAAAAACTGTTCACCGCCATCTATACGGCGGGCAGCCAGCAATTCTTGGGTACGAATAAGGCCAAGCTCTACGCCTTGCTCATCGCCAATCAGGTTTTGGCCGCCATCGCCACGGGTAAGGCTAAGGTAGCCGGTGCGGTATAGAGCATGATTGCTCAGCCAGGCTATCAGGCGGGTGTTTTCATCATCGGGGTGAGCGGCAATGTAGAGCACACTGCCCAGTACTTTGAGCTTCTTTATATCCTGCAATATTTGACCGGCAGCAGGTGTTTCCGGCACCTGTGCTACTGCTGTAAAACCCAGCAAGAGCCCCAAACCGGCAGAGGACATTCTTTTGATTTTATTCAACAGACACATGATTTTCTACAGCTTCAATAGATGATTAAAAAAAATTATTGGTCGGTGTTAAACCATTGTTTTTTCTGGTACGAACATTGATACATTCACATTGATCTGATTAACCCCAACCCCCCAATTAAACCATGAGACGTTTCAGCCTCGCCCTTCTTTCATTATTCGTAGTAGCCCTGCTGGTTAGCAGTTGCTCTGGTGGCATGAGCATTCAGGCAGCAGCCAATGGCAAACAAAAATGTGGCCGCGGATTTATCCGTTAATATTACTCACTTAGTGAGCTCTCACCCATAGTTGAAGCGACCACTTTGCAGTGGTCGCTTTTTTATTGTTATCGGGCGGCATTGCCTGAATGCACCATGAACAGCGCATTGGCCATCAGCAGTTTGCCACTTTCCCAAAAATTGCGGAACAATATATCGTCTGCAAAAAACACCACAGAGCCACGGCCCACAGGTACTTCTCCAAACAGTACACCATCTTTCAGTTGCGCCTTGGCCTTGTTGCCAACAAAACCGGCTATTTGTGCTTCTTTTTTGATAACACCAACATTCCAGCCATTTTCCATAAACTCATACACATTGTTGTCGGCTTTAAGGGTAAAATAGTGCTTATCGAAACCAAAGCCCAACGGATGAGAATTGTCTATTTCAACTTTATAAATGCTTCCTGGATTATTGTACTCCAGACTTTCTTTTTCCTGGTTTTCGTAGCGGCGAACATTGTCATACAATCCCTCTTTTTCATCGGCTTCTTTTTTGTTACTCAGGCCCCAATCGGCTTGTACCAGTTGGCTCACAGCATTTTCCATCACAATAAGTTTACCGCCTTGCTGCAACCACTTTTTCATAGCGCCATCTTTATCAAACAAGGGCTTGTAATTGTAACCTTCAGGCAAAATCACTACATCGTATTTATGCCAGGCAATATTGTTGAGGTTGGCAGCATTGATAAGTGAAACAGGATATTGCAAATCTCTTTCGAGGTAATGCCACACTTCGCCGGCACCAAGGCTGCTGGTGCCCTCGCCGGTAGCCATGGCTACACGGGGCGCATGCAAAATTCTTACATCTGAGCTACCAAAATCGGCACCCTTATCCATAAATCCGGTGGCAACGGGCACTAATGTTACCCTATGATCCGTGGCCAATTCAGCAATCTTTTTTTCGAGGTTGGCTACTTGCTGGTTAGATGTTTTGAGCAACACCACAGTACCCGCCGGGTAGGTAGTACCCTGATACTCAAACGGACGCTGAGCCACCCGTGGCTTTATGCCTGCTTTGAGGCAAGCTGCTACAAAGTTGGCGTCGCTATTGCTGCGCCATGGCAGCAAATAACCATACTGCATGGGCGGCACCACCGGCATCATCATAATGGCCGGTTGTGCTTTATTTACAGTGAGTTTCTCCCTTACTGCAAAAGCCTTGAGGCCATGTGCATACGGAATGCTCCAGGCAGTGATATCGTAAGTAGCACTATCGGTAATTTTTGAAGTGGGCTCAAACAACACTTTCGCCAATGTACCACGTGGCTGTACCGTACTAATCACAATGTCGCCTTTCTCTACATTGAAGGCTTCTTCTTTACCAGTAATATAATTGAAACCTTTGGCAGGTGCAACGGCACCGTAGCCCCAGTCAATACCGTTGTTGGTGAGCAAATCAGTCAGGCGTTTGATTTTGCCTTCGTTGCCCTTTTCTTTTACCACAAAAGTTTTGTACTCGCCTACGCCATTGGTTCGGGCGTTGTTAAAAAACTGCTGGAAGTTTTGCTGTAAACCTGAAGCATTTTTTGAAGAAATTTCTACCGTGCTGATGCCGGTAGTAAAATGATGTTCGGCACGGTCTTTCAAAGTAAGGATATCGCCATCTTCATTCACAATGCCCAAACCTGCACGAATACCGCCTTGCTCATAAGTCATACCAACGCTTCCGTTGTAAGTGGGCCAGGTATCGCCATAGCTGGGGTAAAACAAATCGAAACGTTCTCTGGTAAAAAACAACCAGTTGTTAGCATCAAAATATTTAGCATGGTTGCGACCAATGCTGGTTTGAAACTGACGCTGCCAAGGGGTTATCACTTCGTGTATTGGCTCGGCGGCTGGTGCAAAATAATAGGGCTCGTTGAAACCTTGTTCATGAAAATCGACATGCACATGCGGCATCCATTTGTTGTACTGCGGAATGCGCTGCTGGCTTTCTACCTGCGTTTGCCAGGCCCAGTCGCGGTTGAGGTCGAAGTTGTAATGGTTGCTTCTGCCGCCGGGCCATGGTTCTACGTGTTCCCGTGATGCGGGGTCGGGATTCATCTCGTTACCCACCACGCTGTTGTACCAGTTTACATAGCGGTCGCGGCCATCGGGGTTGATGCAGGGGTCAATTATTACCACAGTATTTTTCAGCCACTCTTGTGCCTTGGCATCGGTGAGTAAAAAATAGGCTGTCTTCATTACGGCTTCGCTGCTGCTGGCTTCATTGCCATGCACGTTGTAGCTCATCCACACAATAGCGGTACCATTTACCTGACCATTGCCCGCTGCCAGCCCTGCCAGTTGCAGGTTGTTTTGGCGGATGGTTTCCAGTTGGCCCATGTTGGCAGCACTGGCAAAAGTGGCCAGCAATAAGGGTCGACCTTCGTTGGTAAGGCCGTATTGCTCCAGCTTCATTTGTGCAGGGGCAGCTTTGGCCAGCGCTTCAAAGTAGCCCACAATTTTGTGGTGGGGCGTAAATCGTTCGCCAATCTCATAGCCTAAATACGACTTGGGCGAAGGAATGCTTTGTGCAATGCCGAACACGGCCAATAGCAGCAAGCAAAGAGTAGCAGTTATTTTTTTCATACCAAATATGTAGAACAACAAAGATTAGGGAAAAAACCGTTGCAGCCAGTTGGACGATATCCATCAACAAATCCAACAGATTATTGGCCAGCTTTTCATTTACAGCATGAATTGGTAATTATCATAGCAAAAAAAAGCAACCCCGGAGGATTGCTTTCAATAATGTTTAGATTATGTATTGCATCAGGCCGTTTTAGCCAGGCTACGCAGGTACATAAAATGACTGGCGATAGCTTTGCCCATTGTTTTGTATTCAATGTAGGGCACGTTGAATTCGGCACATGCCTGCTTCACTATTTTGTTGATTTCGGGATAGTGAATATGCGAAATACGGGGAAACAAATGGTGCTCTACCTGAAAGTTGAGACCACCCACCAACCAACTTACTAATTTGCTGCGGGTAGCAAAATTGGCAGTGGTTTTCAATTGGTGTACAGCCCACTCATCATCCATTTTACCGGTAGCCTCGTTGGCCAAAGGAAAGGCTGTATCCTGCACGGTATGAGCCAATTGAAAAACAATGCTCAGTACAAAACCGCTTAGCATGGTCATTACTAAAAAGCCAACCATCCAGCTCACAAAGCCATGCACGTAGATAGGGATAATCATGAAGATGGAAGCAAACAGCAATTTGCCTATCCAGAATGACAGGTGATCTTTCAACGACATTTTTGACAATGGAACAGTACCAATGCGGCCTTTGAAGTATTTGCCAAAGTCAGAATAAAAAATCCAGAACAGGTACAGCAGGCAATACAAAAACCAGAAGTAAAAATGCTGCACTTTGTGAATGCCCAGCTTTTGCTGATGCTTGCTCATTCTTAATAAAATGCCGGCATCCAAATCATCGTCTACCTCATGCACATTGGTGTAAGCATGGTGAATAACGTTGTGTTTTTGGTTCCACATGTAAGCACTTCCACCCAAAATATTGAGGGTAAGTGCCGCCAGTTTGTTGATAAAAGCATGTTTGCTAAAACTGCCGTGGCCACCATCGTGCATGATGTTGAAGCCAATGGTTGCTATCAGCAAACCCATGAGGCCGCAAAGCACCAGCGATAACCACACAGGCATTGCCACCGCCATCAGCACAATGTAAACTGCTGTAAGTGCTGCTACCAGAATAATCGCTTTAGATAAAATACGCCAGCCGCCGGTGGTGGCTGTTTGTTTTTCTTCGAAATACTTTTGAACCCGCTGCTTGAGTACTGCATGAAAAGACGGGGTAACATGGGGAAATTTTGGAGTTGCCATTCAAACTATTAATAAATGATCAGCAGTTTTACACTGCTTTTTAAAAGACGAAGTAAGTAACCGTGCTAATGTAGCTCTTAGGTTACATGTTGAATAAAACTGTTGAAGTTTTGTAAACCCAAAGTTTTATCACTGATGAATCCTTCGGCATAAGGAACCCCCACCGTTTTGCCGTACATGCGGCATCTGTCGATGATGGATTGTAAAAAAGCGGGTGAGCTGATATAGGTCTGTGGCTCATCGTCGGGCACGGTATCAAACTGTGTGGCATATGCCCTAATGGCGGCAAGTTTGCGTTCAATCACAGCCGAAATATCCATTACAAAATCTGGTTCGAGGTAGCGGTCTTGTATAAAATTGAATACGTAGGTGGGTCGCCACGCAGCTTGTTGTTCCCCGTTTCTGGAAGTTTCTATTTTGCGTAGCCCGCTCAGCCAGGCAGCATCACGCACCAGTTGAGCGGCACGGCCATGGTCGGGGTGGCGGTCGCTGGGTGCATTGGTTAAAATAATAGTGGGTTGATAGTACCGGATAGCCTCCACCACTTTGAGCTGGTATTCCCGGGTATTTTCAAAAAAACCATCGGGAATACCGAGGTTTTCACGGGCATCAATGTCCATAATTTTTGCGGCGGCGGCGGCTTCTGCAAAGCGGGTTTCTATATTGCCTCTTGTACCCAGTTCTCCTTGGGTAAGGTCAACAATCCCCGTTTTTTTCCCTTGCAGTTTTTCCATCATCAGGGTGCCGGCACAGCTGAGTTCTACATCATCAGGATGTGCCGCAATAGCCAAAATGTCCAATTTCATAGTTGCAAAGGTAAGCGAACCCGTACAGCCGCAGCCTATGCAAAAAGCCAAAAAAACTGGTTGTATCATTCATTACATCCCACTACCATGCCATTTCTATTTTCACACATTCACTCACTCAACCACACAGCCACTTCAACTGTTACCTTCGCAATATGGCATACGCATCGTTAGAAGCATGTTTGATTGACCTCGAAAAAAATGGTCATCTCATTAGAATTAAAGAAGCAGTAGACCCTCATTTAGAAATGGCCGCCATACACTTGCGGGTGTATGATGCACAGGGCCCTGCGCTGTTATTTGAAAATGTGAAAGGTTCGAAATACAGAGCAGCGTCCAATATTTTCGGCACCCTCGACCGTAGTAAATTCATTTTCCGCGATACACTGGCGCAGGTGCAGCAAATGGTGCAGTTGAAAAACGATCCCATGAAGGCGCTGAAATCGCCTATCAAAAATTTCGGTACCGGACTCGCTGCCATCAAGGCATTGCCACTCAAAAATCCGTTGAGTAAACCCGTGCTGGACAACGAAATCCGCATCAGCGATTTGCCGCTTATTCAACACTGGCCCATGGATGGCGGTGCTTTTGTAACCCTGCCACAGGTGTACAGCGAAGACATTGACCAGCCTGGAATAATGAAAGCCAACCTGGGTATGTACCGCATTCAGCTGAGCGGCAATGAGTATGAAATGGATAAAGAAATTGGCCTGCATTATCAATTGCACCGTGGCATTGGCGTACACCAAACCAAGGCCAACCGCAAAGGCCAACCGCTTAAAGTAAGTTGCTTTGTGGGTGGCCCGCCATCGCATACAGTGTCGGCAGTAATGCCGCTGCCCGAAGGCCTGAGTGAAATGACTTTTGCAGGAATATTGGGTGGCCGTCGTTTCCGCTACACTTACCGCGATGGATTTGCCATTAGCACCGATGCCGATTTTGTGATTACAGGCGAAGTATACCCCGGGGAAAACAAACCCGAAGGCCCATTTGGCGATCACCTCGGATATTACAGCCTAACCCATCCGTTTCCGCTGATGAGGGTACACAAAGTGTACGCCAAAAAGAACGCCATCTGGCCGTTTACCGTTGTGGGTCGTCCACCACAGGAAGACACCAGCTTTGGGCAGCTCATTCACGAAATGACGGGCGACGCCATCCCCAACGAAATACCGGGCGTAAAAGAAGTGCATGCCGTGGATGCATCAGGTGTTCATCCATTACTGTTGGCCATTGGCAGCGAACGTTATACCCCTTACCTGCCCACCAAACAACCGGCAGAACTGCTTACCATTGCCAACCATATTTTAGGTACGGGACAGCTGAGTCTGGCAAAATTCCTGTTCATAACCGCTGATGAAACCAACCAACTGCACACTCACAACGTGCAGGCGTTTATGCAGTATTTGCTCGAACGAATAGACCTCACCAGAGATGTGCACTTTTACACCAATACCACTATTGACACTCTCGACTACAGCGGCACGGGCATCAACAGTGGTAGTAAAGTAGTACTGGCCGCCTACGGCGAAAAGCTGCGGGAGTTGGCTACTGAAGTACCTGCTGAACTGAAGGACTTACAAGGATTTGTGAACCCACAAATTTGCATGCCAGGTGTTGTGGCATTGCAAGCCAATGCATTTACCAATTATGAAAATGCAGCGAAAGAAATAGCAGCGCTGAATGCACAGTTGGAGCCACACTTGCAAACCGCTAACTGTCAATTGCTAACTGTACAAATTATTGTAATAGTTGACGACTCAGGCTTTACCGCTGCCACCCTCAATAACTATTTGTGGGTAACCTACACCCGTTGCAACCCCAGCCACGATATGCATGGCATTGGCGCATTTACAGAGCACAAGCATTGGGGCTGCCGTGGCCCGCTGGTGATAGATGCCCGCATAAAACCACACCATGCTCCTGCATTGGTAAAAGATGCTGCGGTAGAAAAACGCGTTGATCAGTTGTTTGCGAAAGGCAGCAGTTTACATGGAGTAGCTTAATCGTTTTTTATTCAATAAATAAAGCCTGTACCAAAAAGTACAGGCTTTATTTATTGAGCAGCAAACTGCAGCTGAGCTTATTTACCCATCACATTTGTTTTCAAATCTTTTGCTGTACGGCGGTTGAAGTAAATGCCAAAACCAAAGCGGAGAGTAAACCCACCATTGCCATCTACGTTTTTAAATTTACTAAAGTTGTAACCGCTTACGCCTTCAACAGCTACTGATTCGTTTACAAAAGCGGCAAAACCCATTCCAATTAAAAAGCGGGTACCATTGGTTTTTGTTACGTTGCTTACACTACCAATTGTTTGAGTAGACTTGGTAGAAAGAAAATCGAATTCACCAACTACAAATGGCTTAGTGCTTGTATTGCCAAAATAGTAGCGGGCAAAGGGGCCAATACCAAAGGAGTTGTTTTTAACGTTGCCTAATTTCTGATTGGTAAAATTGAGGGTGCCGCCAAACACAAAATTATCGGCGAAGAAATAACCCACAGTTGGTGTAAACGCAAACTGACTATTGCCGCTACCGGTTTGCAGTGCTAAGCCACCGCCTACCAATACTGAGTTTTCTTCTGTTTGAGCTTGAGCCATAGTTGCCATAAACAACAGCGAGGAGAGTAAGATTTTTTTCATAACCAAAATTTAAGGTGCTGTAAAAGTACTTAAAGCCGCTGTACTTCATACAAAGGATGAAACAAGTACACCCGAATGCTGTGCATTTCGTGACAGCGGATGCGTTTGCGCAGCTTATCTCCGCGTATAAATGCCCGGCCATCGGGCAATTGAAAAGCCTCTCCTTCTGCAATTTCTTCAACCGTTGCAATACCGGGCCTTGGGGCATCGTATTTGCGGAGTACCCGTTGCAAGCCATCTTCGGCACTGCTGCTGGCGGCAGGGTTGCCCAGCATTAATGTAAGTTCGTGAGCTACATCGGCAGGAAAAATATTGGCCGCTAAAAAACTGCTGAGCAGTTGGCTGTACGTATACTTCCACTCTTTGCCATGTGGCGGTATGCGGTGGCCATACCGCTGGTAGGCCAGCAAATGTGCCAGCTCATGTATGAGTGTTATCAGAAAGGCATGTACGTTGAGATTTCCATTTACCGTAATGCGGTGATTGTTGTTGCGGTGAGCATGCCTGAAATCGCCGAGCTTGGTTTGCCGTTCTTTGGTAATCACCAAATGTACTTTGTGCTCGGTTATGAGCGGCATTACCATATCAAAACTACCCGCAGGCAGGTAGCCTTTCAATGCTTCAAAAGGATGCTGACGGGCGGCCATGTGTGCTTTGAAAAATAAGACGCTGCAAAAAATTAGTGATGCTTCTTTTTGTGCGAATGGGGCTGCTGTGGAGCCGGATGCGTAGCCTTGGCCTGCTTGCGTACCACCTGCGATGTTCCCAGAAAATTGTAGATGAGGTAAATAACCATGCAACTAAAAACGGCCGGCTTATTAATTTCTTTGGCAAAATAGAAATACACCATGGCCAGTATCAACAAGGCAAAAAACTTGAGGATAAAACCACCATATACCTGGCGTACAAACCCATAACTTTTGCTACTGGTGAGTGCAGCAGCGTACATCCACTGTGCCAAAATAGAAATACCAAAAATGGCGACGTTGCCAATAAGTATTACATCCGTATCAAAGCCTTTTGCTTCCAGCTGTTTGCCAAACAACAGTAACAATGCCGAAATGAGCACAAATACAACTATCAGGGGAATAAACTTCTTGTTCATGTTTTATCGTCAGCTTTTGCTGAGTTATTTTTTTTGTTGCGGGGTGTAGTTTCTTTTATCAGCTGCCAAAACAACCCAACCAATACCAGCAGCGGAAGAGAAAGTGCAAAAATGGGGAAAGCTAAGTCCGTTTTACCATCGAGCCAGCTACCCAACCAAATAGCCAGCGCCAGTGAGGCCAGCATTTGACCGGCCAGGCCGGCATACCTGGCCCAACTATGGGTGTTGCTGGTAGGTTTATCCAACTTCATTGGGCACCAAAACGGGTTTCTTGGGTTTTGTTATTTGTTCAGCTGTTGTCTTTGCTCCCATTTGGCATTTGCCATTAAAGTTTACACCGGCCTCCACTTGCAGCAGGTTGGCTTGTATGTTTCCGTTGATAACAGCGCCTTTACGTAGTACCAAACTTTCTGCAACTATAATGTCGCCAAAAAGCTTCCCGCTTACATCTGCCAGGGTGCAGGTAATAGCGCCGGAGACAGAACCGTTTTGGCCAATCACTACTTTGCTATCGCATACAATATCGCCTTCAATATGGCCGTCTATCCGCAGGTGATTGCTACACGTAAAATCGCCAAGCACACTGGTGCCAGCGGCTACAATAGTGGCCGCATCGCTACCCGCATGTTGTTCGCCCCCTTCTTTTTTCTGAAAAATCATTCCACTGTTTGTTTGGTCAATCAATCGGTTATTTCTTCGGTAGGTGGCAGGTTTTTGAGCAGGCTGGTATCCAGCGGCACGGTGGTGGGTGTGGTGCCTTGCAGTACATTCTGCAGGTTTTGCAGGTACAGTTGTTGCTGGCCCATGGCCTTTTCCAAACTGTCGGTACGCATTTTTAGCTGCCGCAGCTCCTGCAGCGAACTTTGCTTGCCATAACCGGGAATGAGAAAGCGGAGGTTGGTGAATGAGATGAGTGCAATGGTTAACCCGACGAGTACAACAAATATCGTGCTCATGAGGATATAAACGCTCAGCCGGGTGAGTTTAAAGGTGATCACTTCTTCAAACGTATCATCGTTCATAACCACCAACCGGTAGCGGTTGCGCAGCCGTTTGGCTACGGGCTTGTTTCGCAATGTTTCCATGGCTTTGTACGTTTATACAGTTACTACCTGCAAATATTAAGCAGCAATCATGAGCATGCCAATTTTTCCTTTCAACAACAGCCTTTGTTGCACGGCAATGCCGCAATGGCCCATTTTGGATAACGTTGCCGTTTTACCGTTCTTTGTTCCTCGTGTTGTTGCATCCGAAATCTAACCCAGTGACCAACCAATTAACGCCTTCATATTCCGTTTTCAAATACCTGCGCCGCTTGCTGCACGGCTGGTTGCTACTGGCCATGTGCCTTCCTGCCTTGATGGCCACAGCACAACCCAAGCTGGAGTTTCAGATGAAAAAACCCAAGCAGTTTGAAGAACGCAAGCTGGGTTCCGAAAAAATGGCCGACAAAAAGTTCACTCCCATCCGCCGTTTTTTTCAAAACACGTACACGCATTACAACTACTATTTCAATGCCAATGAAAAGCTCATCAAAATCATTGATCAGGCTATTGAAACACAAAAAGACGATTACACAGAACTGTTGTCATTTTTCCCGTACAGTTTAAAAACAACAGCTGCCAACGGCGATATTGATTCCATTTTGCAAACCGTGACTACCGGCATTTTGCTGCACGACCTGCGCAACGACTGGATAGACAACCTGTACCTGCTGTTGGGTAAGGCTTACCTGCACCGCATGGATTTTGACTCGGCCATGATGTCGTTTCAATTTCTCAACACCAGCTATGCGCCAAAAGAAAAAGACGGGTACGACCAACCCATTGGCAGCAACTCGGTAGAAGGCAGCAACGCATTTTCGATAGCTACCAAAGAAAAAACCAACCTGGCAAAAAAAGCATTGAGCCGACCGCCCAGCCGCAACGAATCTTTCCTTTGGATGATTCGCACACTCACGGCCAAAGGCAATTACCTCGATGCATCTTCTTTGCTCAGCACCATTAAAAATGATCCCGTTTTTCCGGATCGTTTGAAATACGAATTGAATGAAGTAACCGCCTACATGTATTACGGCCTGGAGCAATACGACAGTGCTGCGGTGTACACCGAAAAAGCAGTGGCTAATGCGAGCAGCTTGCACGACAAAGCCCGCCGCTACTACCTGACCGGACAATTGTATCAATTGGCAGGTATGCGCAACGAAGCATCCGAAGCATACCAGCAAGCAACCAAGTCAGCCATTGATCCGGTGATGGAAATTTATGCCCGCCTCAACACCATTCGCTTACGCAAAAGCGAAGACCCCAATATCATTGACCAGAACATTGCCGACCTGAAATCGCTGGCCAAAAAAGACAGCTACCGCAACTACCGCGATATTATTTTTTATGCCATTGCTTTGTTTGAAGTAGAACGCAATGGCTACGAAGCGGCTGATAATTATTTACAAACCAGCATCCGCTTCAATACCGATAATGCTGCACAACGCAGCAGCAGTTTTCAACTGTTGGGCAATGTGCGGTATGCCGCAAAAAAATACGGACAAGCAGCCTTGCCTTACGATAGCGTAAATACTTCGCTATCGAAAAAAGCCGACTCTTTGCAAACAGAAATGCGCCGCCCCGGCACCAAGGCAGTATTTGAAGCCGATGAAATTATCCACCTGAATGATAGCCTTTTACAACTGGCCCTTACACCAGAACCAGAACGCTCCAATGCGGTAAGAAACATTGCCAAAATACTGCGCAAACAAAAAGGGCTGAAAGAGGAACTGAACACCGGCGGCACATCTGGCGCCACACCTGCCACTACAGCCGATTTGTTTGGCAACAATACAGGCACCTGGTATTTCTACGATGTGCCCCGCAGGGCCAATGGCTTCAATAGTTTCCGCGAAAAATTTGGCGACCGTCCTAACGTAGACAACTGGCGGCGAAGTTCTTCCACATCTGTAACCAACAAGCGGGCTACCCCTGGCGGACAAACAGGCACTTTTGTAGAAACAGCTGGCGTGGATGAAAAAGAAAAGTTCGATACTTCGGATATTTCGTTTGACAACCTGTATAGCCGACTGCCAATTAGTGAAGAACGCCAACTGAAAACCAAGCTACGCATCAACAATGCTTTGTATAAAAAAGCACTGGCGCTGCATGAGCAAATTGAAGATTATCCCGAAGCCATTAAGTACTATGAAATGGTGCTGGAAAATGTAGACAGCGGACAGCTGGTGACGCAGTCTTTGTTCAACCTCATTCATTGCTACACCAAGGTAGGCGATACCGAACTGGCCAATAAAGCCCGTCGTTTGCTGCAGGAAAAATACGGGCAATCGCCACAGGCAAAAGCTGCCAACAGCAACAGCCCCGAACAAAAAGCTGCAGCCCAAAAAACAACCGCCGCTACCAATGCTTACAAGCAGGTGTACAACCTGTTTTTAGAAGGTAAGTTTAAAGAAGCCACGCAACTAAAGCAGCAGGCGGATAGCAGCTTTGGAGATAACTACTGGACACCTCAGCTGCTCTACATTGAAACGGTGTACTTGCTGCAAAGCAAGCAAGACTCGCTGGCCAACCGTCAGCTTGATAATATCATCAGCAAATTTGCCGATCACCCGCTGGCAGAAAGAGCCAAGCTGATAAAAGAAGTACTGCCCCGCCGCAAAGAAATTGAAGATTACCTGAGCAAACTGGAAGTAACCCGGGCCACAGAAGAACGCATGGTAGTGCCGGTTACAACCCATGCTACTAAGCCTGGCCCTGTAACCACTCAAACACAAAAGCCCAGCCAGCCCGTAGCGCCAACGGTGGCACCCAAGCCGGTGAAAGACACGGTGAGTACCCAACTGGTGGAAACCAAAGTGGAGAAGCCTTCCCGCTTCAACCTGCTGCCCAATGCCAGCCAGAACGTAGCCATTGTACTCGAAAACATTGACCCGGCTTATGTAAATGAAGTGTTATACTCCATCAATAGTTCGCCCCGCAAAAACTCACCGGTGGCTACGGTTACTGCAGAAAAGAAAAAACTGAAAGACAACCTGTTTCTGGTCATTCTCCGCTCACCTGCTTTCACCGATGCATCGGCGGCATACACCTACATTGACTATTTCAAACCTGTGGCCAGCAAGCAAGTCCTTACCTGGTTGGATGCTGCCAAATACCGATTTATCATCATAAACGATGCCAGCATCGAAGCCTTGGCGCAAGACCCCAATATGGCAGAGTACGAGCAACTGCTGAAACAATCTTTCCCCGGTAAATTCTGATTATGAACATCATTCGCCTTTCTTGTTTGGCATTGCTTACAGCAGCCTTTGCTATTGGTTGCAAACCCAACACCAGCGATGTAATGGTAGAAACCATTGACACAGCTTATCTGCGCCAACTGCCCAATATGGCCGATACCGTTATACCCATCGTGCCCGACACTAGCATCCGATTGCTGGGCGTGGTGCGTGGCGAAGAAATCATCATAGGCAACGGCCAAAAACAAATGCAACTGTGGTACGATGTGCAAGGCCAGGTACTGCTGATGACAGAAAAAAACAAAGGCCGCATCATTGACAGCGTAGCTTTTTATCCAAACGGCCAGCGTATTTTCAAACTCAGTTTTAACCAACAGGGAAAAGCCGATGGCTTTGCCAAATACTTTTACAGCGATGGCCGGGTGCGGGAAGACGGCCGCTTTATCAACGGCATCAAAACCGGCGTATGGCGCAGTTTCGATGAAAATGGCCGCCTGCTGGAAACACACGAATTCACCCAGCGGGGCGAAAAGCTGAAATAAGCACCAAACGCTTGTTAAAAAATGGCCTTACACACACCTGCTTCTGCTATTTTGTGCCAAATTTTACCGACATCTGTTCTTCGATAAAAATCAATTCCATCCATGACCCGTGCAGTTAGTTTGCTTTGGAAAGCCACCATTGGATTTTTGCTGTTGGTAGTGCTGCTTTTTGTAGCCACCAATTTTGGGCTATTGGGCAAAATGCCCTCCATCGAAGATTTGCAAAACCCTTCCGCATCATTGGCATCAGAAGTGTATGCCGATGATGGCACCCCCATGGGCAAATTTTATCTGGAAGACCGCAGCCCTGTTGGCTTCAAAGACATTTCGCCATACGTAATAAAAGCATTGGTAGCTACAGAAGACGAACGCTTTTACGACCATAGCGGCATAGATGGCAAGTCGTTGCTGCGGGCTGTAAAAGGCGTGGTTACGTTCGACCCCGCCGGTGGTGCATCCACCATCAGCCAGCAATTGGCCCTCAACCTTTTTGGCGGTCAGCGGGCTACCAACAAGCTTACCCGTGGGGTGCAAAAAATTAAAGAATGGATTATTGCGGTGAAGCTTGAACGCAATTTTACCAAAGACGAAATCATTACTTACTATCTCAACACCGTAGCATTTGGCGATAATGTGTACGGCATTCGCAACGCAGCCCGTACGTTTTTCCAAAAAGAACCCGACCGCCTGGAACTTACAGAGGCCGCTGTATTGGTTGGCATGCTCAAAGCCAATACCACCTACAACCCCCGCCGCAATCCAAAGGCTGCGTTGGACCGGAGAAATACAGTACTCGATCAAATGGTGCGTAATAACTTTTTGAGTGATGCCGATGCTTCCAAACTCAAGCGGGAACCGATTAAACTGAACTATAAAAAGTTGGATGCTAACTCAGGTATTGCCCCCTACTTTCGCGAAAATGTAGTGAAAGATGAAGTACGCAAACTACTGAAAGACCTGGTAAAATCGAACGGTGAGAAGTATGACATTTATAGAGATGGCCTGAAAATTTACACTACCATCAACCCGCACATGCAATTGTATGCCGAAGAAGCAGTGGCGCAAAATGTGGCGGCAAGGCAGCGGGTGTTTAAGCAGTATGGCTTTGTAAAAAATGGAACAGTATTCAACGGCCGTGATAAGGAACTGGAAAAATTCATGAAGCAAAGCGACCGCTGGCGGGCCCAAAAAGAAGACGGTCTGACGGACGAGGAAAACAGGGCTGTATTTAACAAGCCGGTGCAAATGAAAATATTTGCCTGGAATGCCAAAAGAGAAACAGACACCACCCTGTCGCCACTCGATTCTATCAAGTATTTGAAAACCTTGCTGCAAAGCGGTTTTATGGCCATGGAGCCGCAAACTGGTTTTGTAAAAGCATGGGTTGGCGGCATCGATTACAAGACATTTAAAATAGACCACGTAAACCTGAATGTGAAGCGGCAAGTAGGTTCTACCATCAAACCCATGCTGTACTGTCAGGCCATAGAAGAAGCAGGTTTTTCTCCGGAAACGCCATTGCAAAACGTGCAGCAAAACTTTCCGGGGTACGGACTGGTACCCGCCAATGGCAAAGGTGCCCGTGGTGGCAGCCCACCGATGGCCGTGGCCCTTGCTCAGTCGCTCAATGGTTGTGCCGCTTACCTGATGAAGCAAATCGGGCCACAGCGTTTTGTAGACTTCCTCAATCGCTGTCAGGTGCAAACCAAACTCGACGCCTACCCTTCGTTGGCCCTCGGTAGCTGCGACCTGAGTTTGTACGAAATGATGTGGATGTACACTATGTTTCCCGGCCGCGGTTTCAATACCAAACCGCAATTCATTAGCCGTATTGAAGACCGTAACGGGAACGTAATTGTAAACGTGGCACCGCAGATAAAAGAAGTGATAAGCGAAGTAGCTGCATATAACATGTGCAAGATGATGGGCGGTGCGGTGAAGTTTGGTACTGCCACCCGTATGAACGCCTATGGTGTAAAAGCTGAAATGGGCGCTAAAACTGGTACTACCAACGATAACACCGATGCCTGGTTTATGGTGTATACGCCAGAACTGCTCACCGGCACGTGGGTTGGTTGCGACGAAAACTGGATTCACTTCCCCAGCAGTTCTGCCGAAGGTTATGGTGGTGCAGCAGCACTGCCAGCTTGTGGTATGTTTTTGCAAAAAGTATACAACGACCGCAAATTGGGCTACGATAACGAAGCTAAATTTGTGAAACCAGCCATCGACAAAAACGATATTAACTACGACTATTTCCAAAATGTAAATGGCCCGCAAAGCCCCGATGCCGAAGGCGAAGACATGGGCAACGGAAACATTGATGATTACTTTGGCGATGGCTTAGATACCAATGGCCTTGGTCAAATTGGCGGCGAATCGGAACTGCCGGTAAATGAGCAGCCGAAAACCAACAACAAGCCCAAGCCCGACACGGGACGCAAACAGCAAGACCCCGCAGACAAAGCTCCGAAAGCAGTGCTGCCGGCACCGGTCAGAAAGAATTAAAAGAAGTGGTGGTAATTTAACTTGGATCATTACAATATGGGTTTTATCAAAAACATATTGAATATTTTCAAATCAAATAAAGTAACTGATTTG
Source organism: Bacteroidota bacterium (assembly GCA_020161435.1). Classification (GTDB taxonomy): domain Bacteria; phylum Bacteroidota; class Bacteroidia; order Chitinophagales; family Chitinophagaceae; genus Phnomibacter. The sequence goes on from JAIUNV010000002.1 coordinate 544,221, forward strand.
GGTAATCTTTTAGTTAACAAAAAAGACACGACTACTCAAAATCTGGTTGCTATTGAAGAATTACAACAACTAGTTTCACCACTTATCAGAAATGCTACAAAATTAGAACTTCAAAAAGCATCTTCTCCTCCTGAAAATTCACAATTAATATCACACTTTGGTGGGCAGCCATATTTTGAAGAAGGTGATTCTTGGCCAAAAGCACAAAATGGCAACGACTTAGATTTCATTTTTCAAATTTTCAATAGCGATGATATTCAACTTCCAAAATCTGTAAAACTTGTACAATTTTTCTATGATGTAGAAACATTCCCTTGGCAAACAGAAGAGGATGGCTGGTTGGTCAAAATTTATGAAACACTCAATACTGATAGATTGATAAAGATTGACAATCCAATACTACAAGAAGAGAAACCTTATTGTGAAGTTTTGTTTACACAAGTAAAGTCTTTACCCGATTGGGAAGGCATTGACCTATATGAAAAGAACACATTGAGAATTTCAAGCCTTTTAAATCTTGAAAATGATTGGGATGGTTATGAAATAGTAGTTGAAAAATTAATTGGTGAGCAAGACTTTCAAAGTCAATTAGGAGGATACCCAAGGTGGATTCAAGGAGAAAGTACACCAACGCTTAGTAATGGAGAAAACATGAAATTACTTTTTCAAATTGACTCCGAAGAAAATGCTGACCTGATGTGGGGTGATGTCGGAATGGTATATGTTTTCTATGATGAACAAACAAAAAGAGTAGATTTTACTTTACAATGTCACTAGTCGTTTAGGCAACATAATCAGCTGTTTTGGTACTTTTAAGTTAAGAGAGTATAGTGCTAGGTTATCGTATATGAGCCCAACCTACTTCCGATTATTAGAAAGTCTTAGAATAATTCCATAAAAAAATCCATTCCGAATTGGAATGGATTTTTTTATGCTGCATACTGCCGCATCCGTTATTTGCCCCAACCCCAGGTCAAAAAGTCGGGAAAGGCAAGGGCCCAGGTAGGCACATCATGACGGCCATCCTGCAACTCGAGGTAGCGAATGTGTTGCTCCCGGTCGTAGCCTTTATTCTCCAGCTCTTGTATCAAATCCAATGTATCGTCTATGCTATCAATAATGCCGTTGTTGTTGCGGTCCATGGTTTCATCCTGCGTACCTGTTTCAAAAAAGAAACGCAGGTTGTCGGCATATTTTCCTTCCCGCACCAGCTTGTGCATAATGCGGTCTGTTGATTCTTCATAGCCATCGTTCAAATCTTTCAGGCGCCACCACAGTGAGCCGCTGAAAACACCTGCTACATTAAAAATTTCGGGATGCTTCCACACCACATCCAGCGCCGACAGGCCACCCAATGAAAAACCGGCATACCCAATTTGCTGAATTACGGGCAGGAAATATTCCTGACGTATGTACGGAATCAATTCGTCCAACACAAACTTGCGGTGGTAGCGGGCACGGCTGCCACGGCTCATGTAATCGAGGATGTCTGCAGTGCCGTATTCCAGTTTGCGTTCTTCGCTGCAGTGCATGGCCACCACCATGAGCGGCCGAATTTTACCAGCGGTATACAAGCCATCAATGATGGGTGCAAAAGGCATTTTGGGTAAATCCTGCCCGTCATTTACCAGCAGTAAAGACGGCTGCATTCCTGCCTGCAATTGCGGCCGGTACACATCGACCAGCACGGCCCTGTCGAGGGCATAGCTATCCAGCACAAAATGGTCTACTTCATAATGCAGCAACGATTCCGTATGTACATTTCTCTTCACAGCAGCGGTCATGGTTTCAAAAGTAGGGGGAATGAGGAAAAGCTCATGCAAATTGCTGCAGCCATCGCCAAAATCGCAAGGCTGTGGCCGTTATCTTTGCCGCCGTCTATGATTAGCTATTGGGAAAATCTACTCATTCTCGTTTCAACGCCACTGTATGTGCTCATTATTTTGGGCGAAATACTGCTGAGCAATTACCGGCATAAACCAGTGTACAGCGTAAAAGACACGCTGACCAATGCCTACATGATGCTGCTCAACGCTGGCATTGATGTGCTGTTTCGCAGTGTGTACCTGCTGGTGCTGGTGTATGTATTCAAACACCGCTTTGGCCAAATCAGTAATCCTTTGGTGTACTGGCTGGTGCTGCTCATCGCCGAAGATTTTATTTTTTACTGGCTGCATCGGTTAGAGCATACGGTACGCATGTTTTGGGCCGTGCATGTTACCCATCATTCTTCTGAGCTGTTCAATTTTACTGTAGGCTTCCGAAGTTCGGTGTTGCAGCCATTGTATCGTTTTGTGTTCTTTATTCCGCTGGCGTTGTTTGGCTTTAACCCAACGGATATTCTCATCATGTTTTCGGCTACGCAAATCTGGGGTATCCTGGTGCATACGCAGTTCATCAAAAAAATGGGCTGGGCCGAATATGTGCTGGTGACGCCTTCGCACCACCGGGTACATCATGCCAGCAATGCTTTGTACCTCGATAAAAACATGGGCATGTTCCTGATCGTGTGGGACAAACTCTTTGGCACATTTCAGGCTGAGCTGGATGAGCAAAAATACCAGCCCATCCGCTACGGACTAACCAGCAAGCAACCCGAACGCAATGCGCTGACTGTGGTTACCCATGAGTGGCAGGCCATTGCTGAAGACTTGCAGAAACCAGTACCATTCTTTACCAAACTGAAATACCTGCTGGCACCGCCCGGCTGGAGCCACGATGGCAGCCGGCACACCAGTGATGAACTGCGACAACTGGAAGCCAAAGGGCAATGGCAGCCAGACAACAACTAACATACATCCTACCCTATTTAAAGCTGACTCTCATGCGTACATCATTTTTCAGACTGCGTTATCACCTCGGGTGGAAAAATGCTTTGCGGGTAATGTGGAAGGCAGAACGAGATCAGTTTACCACACTGAAAATTGATCAGTACAAACATCCCATTCATTTTCGTTCGTACAAAGACGATTATGATGGATTTGATTTCATTCTGGTGGCACAGGATTACAAGTTCAGATTGCCCCATCAACCGCTAACCATACTCGATGCCGGTGGTAATATTGGTTTAGCTGCTGTCTATTTTGCCAACCGCTATCCGCAGGCCGAAATTGTGAGCATCGAACCCTCTGATTTCAACTATCCATACTTGCAAAAGAATACCCAAGCCTATCCGCAAATCACCGCTTTAAAAGGCGGGCTTTGGGGCTATCCGGCGCATTTGCAATTGGTAGATAAAGGCCGCGGCCACACGTCATTTGAAGTAGCCGAAGTGCCAGCAGAAAGACCCGGCGCTATGAAAGCCTATTCCATCCCGGAAATTATGGCCCTAAAAAACTGGGCGACGATTGACCTGCTAAAAATGGATATTGAAGGCTCCGAAAAACACGTGATTGAAAACAACCCGGAAGAATGGCTGCCCCGCACCAAATTCATTGCCGTAGAGCTGCACGACCGCCGCATCCGCGATACATCGAAGGCGTTTTTCAAAGTGATGAGTCAGTACAATTTCTCGATGGAACCCTTGCGGGAATGTCTGTTGTTTTACAACGAAGATTTGGTGCACATGTTCGAACCCTACCATACGGCATAAGAGTCGCCAGCAATCCTCATTCCATCGCTATAAAAAAATCTGTGCATCTGCGGCCATAACTTTTTAGCCCCGAATGCACAGATCTGGAAAATCTATTGCAGCGGAATTATTTCACCGTTTGCTCCATGGCGGCTTTAACGCTGCCGTATTTCAGCAGCAGTGATTTAGCCTTTTCATAGTCAGCTTCACCGGTTTTTTCCATTAGCATTTTTACGCCACGGTCTACCAGCTTTTCATTGCTCAGCTGCATGTTTACCATTTTGTTGTCTTCCACCCTGCCGAGCTGTATCATCACACTGGTGCTAATCATGTTGAGCACCAGCTTTTGTGCCGTACCACTTTTCATGCGGGTGCTGCCGGTTACAAACTCAGGACCTACTACCACTTCAATCGGAAAGTCGGCTTCTTTACTCACCGGTGCATTGGGGTTGCAGGTAATGCTGCCGGTAATAATACCCCGTTGACGACATTCCCGCAAGGCTTCAATCACATAGGGTGTGGTACCACTGGCAGCAATACCCACCACCACATCTTTATCACTTACAAAATGTTTTTCCAAATCTTTCCAGCCCTCTTCTTTGCTGTCTTCGGCAAATTCTACGGCTTTAAACATGGCATCATCGCCACCGGCTATAAGGCCAATGACCAATCCGTGTGGTACACCGTAAGTAGGCGGGCACTCACTGGCATCTACCACGCCCAAGCGGCCGCTGGTACCGGCGCCTATGTAAAACAAACGGCCACCGCTCAGCATTTTATCGGCAATGGCTTCTACCAATGCTTCTATGGATGGCAAAGCCGCTTCCACTGCCAGCGGCACCAGTTTATCTTCCTGATTGATATTGGTGAGTATTTCGTGCACCGACATTTTTTCCAAATGGCGGTAGCGGGAAGGTTGCTCTGTTACTCTTGTAAATTCTGACATGAGATGTATTGAAATATAAAACCGAACGTAAAGCTATTGATGATAACGGATAAGACCTTGCATGGGCGATTGTAGCACCTGCCCCATGCTCAGTTCAAAACTGTTGCACAGGTCTTTGAGTACATCTTTAAAATGCCAGGCTACACTGCCCACAAAATGAATGGGATGTTTCCAGGTTTCGGGATACTTGTACAAATGCGTGGTAATGAAATCACTCAGGCCATCTTCTATGATGTTTTCTACCATGTAGTGGCCGCGGTTTTCACTGAGAAAGGGTGTAAAAGAAGCCAGGTAACGGTTGGGCCATGGTTCTTTGTACACATGCTGTAGTATTTCGCGGTAGTGAGTGTTGTACTTCACCTGAAACCGGTGTTGCAGTTCTTCATCAAAAGTTTGGTAAATGAAATACTGCACTGTTTTCTTTCCCAGGTAAGAACCGCTCCCTTCATCGCCGAGTATAAACCCCGGCGCAGGATTGTTTCGAACGATTTTTTTGCCGTTGTACACACAGCTGTTGCTACCGGTTCCCAATATGCAGGCGATGCCTTTATCGTGACCGCAAAGGGCTCTGGCAGCTGCAGTTAAATCACTTTCTACACTAATCTTTTTTACCCCTTTAAAAGCGCCTTTCAATCCTGCTTTTACCAGCTGTTGGTTTTCTTTCGTGGCGCAACCAGTACCATAAAAATGAATGGCTTCAACCGGAGCATCTTTCAGCTTGGGCAGTAAATCTTTTTGCAACAGTGCCGTAATATCGGCTGCAGTAAAAAAATACGGACTAATACCGGCAGTACTGACGGTTTTCGTACGGGCTCCGCCAATCAAACTCCAGGTGGTTTTAGTGGCGCCGCTATCCGCAATCAATTGTATCATGTTGGTAGTAATAACTCCCTGGGTGAATGTCGACTACAGCCAGGAGTTAATGGCATCCACCAATCGTTGTGGGTGAAATGCATGCTGTAAATCGGGGCGTTGCAGTGTTTGGTTGGGTTGCTCCCGCCAGTTCCGGTACAAGGTCTCAATCATCAACCGTATTTCTTCCTCTTTGCCATTGGTTGCCTGATAGGGATAATCATTGCCCACTACCCGCCTTGCTTCGGAAGTAGCCGGGCCAATACAAAGTATCGGTTTATCGGCCATCACCGCATCAGCAAACTTACCAAAAAGTTGAGGAGAATGGTATGTAGCTGATTCAATTACGAGGTTGGCAGCAGCAGCTTTTTGCAAAACCAGCGCCTGGCCGTAGGTTAAGCGGGTATTGTTTTCAATAATAAAATTTTTGTGATTCGCCGCAGGGTCAAATTCGGGCAGCAACTTGGGGTGCACCTGACCAATAAACACCACCTGTGTATGCGCTTCTGCCTCAGGATGTGACTCTAAAAATTGCAGCATGGCACTGATGAAATAACCGGGCGAACGCCCTTCCAGCAAAGTACCCATGTGTACCAGCAAAAAATGTGTACTGCTGTGCAATGGTTGAATTTTCGCCAACAAAGCAACTTGCTTTTCGGCTGGTGGGCTGGCGGGCTGCAGTAAAAAAGGAAGCTGATGCGCCAAGTGCGGCACTACCACCGCTTTGCTGGCCAATGCCGGATAAACAGGGCTTAAATGCTCTATCAACCGCAACGATGGTGCATAGCAACCTGTAGCTTGCTCCACAAGATGATTGAAGCGTTTCATCAGTTGGCGCTGGCCATTGTCGATGGGTACATTGTACGGCTCTGGCAGCATGGCCATGGGAAACGGATCATGAATGGAAATAACAAACTTGCCGGCATAAGGCAGCAAATTGCTGAATGCCATGTGAGCATACCAGCCCATACCACTGCCCAAGAGCAATACCAAATCGTAAGAATCCTTCGCCAGTTTATGCTTAATGGCCTGAGTCCACTGCTGCAATTTGTAATAAGAAGCATGGTTAAATCCGGTCAGCTTTTCGGGCAGGCTGCGCAAAAGTGGAACTTTTCCCATCAGTTTCCAGGCGGTTGGTTGCTGCAACTTTACCTGTTCTATTGATGCTAATGGCAGTTCAAATATAGGCTTGCCTACCCTGCCACCCACCAGCAGGTGTAGAGCAAAATGCTGGCTGAGCACTTCTGTCATCTTTGTATTGAGCAGACCGCAACTGGTGCGGTCGTATTCCAATTCTTCGGCAATAATGAGTATCCGGGCCTTCTTTTTATCCATGCTTTGCACATTGGGCTTTTTGTACAAATGGCATTAGCCTGCAACTTGTACTTTCGCTGGTCAAAAGTACAGGGCAACATATAATGGAAAATAGAAAACTGCAGGTTTGGCTACCCTTGTTTATCGGGCTGGCATTGGCACTGGGCATATTAGCGGGCTTTCAACTGGCGGGCAGTAGTGGCCGCACCAGTAGCAGCAACAAAAACCGGTCGGCCATTCAGCAGGTGCTCGATTTGGTTCAATATAAATATGTCGATTCTGTGAGTCTCGATTCCATGGAGGCCGATGGCATTCAGGCCATGCTCAACCACCTCGATCCGCATACCGTTTTCATTCCTGCCCAAGAGCTGGCCGAAGCCAATGCCGACCTTGAAGGTGGCTTTAGCGGTATTGGTGTAGAATACCAGATGATTAACGACACCATGAATGTGGTGTATGTGGTGGAAAACGGACCAAGTGCCAAAGCAGGCCTCAAAACCGGCGACAGAATTATTAAAGTATACGACAAAGTAATAGCTGGCAATAAATTGAAAGGCAGCGAGTTGCGAAAATTGCTTCGTGGTGATTATAATACTAAAGTAGAAGTGACTGCCCTACGGGATGGTAAAACCCAAACCTATACCATTACCCGTGGCAATGTACCGCTGCCTTCAGTTGAAGCAGCCTACATGGCTGAACCCGGCGTTGGCTACATCAAGCTCAACAAGTTTAGCGAAACCACTTATAAAGAGTTCATGGATGCAGCCACAGGCCTGCAGGCAAAGGGCATGAAAAAGATGATTCTCGATTTGCGGGGCAACACCGGTGGCATCCTCACCGAAGCGACTAACATTGCCGACGAGTTGCTTCCCGACGGACTTTCTATTGTGAGCACCCGTGGCTCCCATGTCAAAAACAAAGAAATACAAAGCACGAAGCCCGGCATTTTTGAAAAAGAACCGCTGGTAGTACTCATTGATGAGTTTAGTGCCAGTGCCAGTGAGGTATTGGCCGGCGCCCTGCAAGACAATGACCGCGGCACCATCATTGGACGGCGCAGTTTTGGCAAAGGACTGGTGCAAGAACAATACGATCTGGCCAATGGAGGTGCTGTTCGCATTACCGTAGCCCGCTACTATACGCCTTCCGGCCGCAGTATTCAAAAACCATACAATGGCAGCCGCAACGATTATCAGCATGAAGTACTGGAAAGAAACCCCGCAAAAGACGACAGCAGCCTTCAAAAAAGTAAGGAAGTGTACACGACACGGGCAGGTAAAAAGGTATACGGTGGCGGTGGCATTACTCCCGACATCACCGTAGCTTTCGACAGCAGCCGGGTACCTCAAGGCAGCTTGCCACTCTTCAGCGGCAACCGCATTGGTGATTTCAGCTTCCGCTTGTTTCAGCAAATGAAGGGCAGCCTGACGCAATACAAAACGCCTTCAGACTTCATCAAGCAATATCAGTTACCAGCCAACACCTGGGACATGTACACTATTCAACTTCAACAAGACAGCGTAAAAATACCTGAAGTATCGGTTTCGGTAAAAAATGATATTCTATTGATTATCAAAGCTAATATGGCCCGATACCAATGGCGAAACAATGCCTTTTATGAAACGCTGCAGCCTACCGATAAACTGTTGCAGCAGGCATTGCAAACTCTCAAATCAATCAGCAAATAGTGAAACAACTGAAAGCCATCCTTATTCAATTGCTAGGCAGACAGGCTTACCTACGCCTCACTTCCAGGATATTTTTGTTCAGCTTCCGACGACAGTGGCTGAAAAAGAATCCGGCATACACGGTACACTATTTTGTCCGCCACCTCATTGGTAAGGGCCAAACGGTGATTGATATAGGCGCCAACCTCGGCTATTACTCCACGGAGTTTGCCCGGTTGGTCGGCAGCAAGGGAAAGGTGCTTTCCGTTGAACCCATTCAACTCTACAGAGAAATATTGCTGGCCAATACCTGTCATTTACCACAGGTGCAAGTGCTACCCTATGCATTGGGCGAACAGGAAGGTACCATCAGCATGGGCCTGCCGTTTGCCGAGCAGCACCGCCATGGCCTCATGAAAGTGTTGACCGAATCGGAGAAGCAGGTTGCACCAGAAATATTTGAAGTGGAGCTCAAACACCCTGCTAAACTATTCGGACAACTCACTGATATTCATTACTTAAAATGTGATATCGAAGGCTATGAAGTACCTGTATTGCCAGCTATGCGGGCTGTGATTGAAAGCCATCAACCCATTGTTCAGGTAGAAACCGACGGCGAGAACAAACTCATTTTGCACCGCATGTTCAACGAAATGGGCTACCAGCTGTTCTATGTACAGCAGGACAAACTGGTACCCTATCCAGATGCGCAGCAGCAGCTCATTGGCGACCTGATTTGTATACCTGCCGGTAAAATCTCATCTATTGAAAAACTCATCCACCGGGCATAATCAACAGGAACCTCTTGTAGCGGTTCTCTTTATCATCCGTTACAAAAGTTTCAAACCGGGCTTTTTGTCGATGGCTTTATTCAGGCTTCCCCTTTGGCTCAACAAGAAAATTTCCTTTTGGCGGCTGATGGGCAGTGGCAGAAACGGCACTTTTGACATTGTACCCGATTGGAAACAATGGAGCATTATGGTGGTGATTCCTAAAACATGGATTGCTGACAGATGGGAAACAATTAGTCTGGAGAAACTTCAGCGAAGGTGTTTGGGAGATATCATTAGTGATCTCATTTCATTATGGAACGGTAAGGTGCAGGCTCTTTTACTGGAACCCAAAGAAGGCCATGGCCTTTGGAATGGCCGTGAGGTTTTCGGTCCTTTAGAGCGAAAAGCCGGCGACTGGGAAGGCCCGATAGCGGTAATGACGAGAGCCACCATACGGCTGAGCAGGGCCAAAGCTTTTTGGCAACATGTAGACCAGGTGGCCCGGCAAATGGCGGGGGCTCCCGGCTTTATTACCAGCTACGGTATTGGCGAAGTACCGTTCATAAAGCAGGCTACTTTCAGCATATGGGAGAGCAAGCAAGCCATGCAGGCATTTGCCTATCAAATGCATGAGCACCGCGAAGTGATTAAAAAAACCTACGCCGAAAAGTGGTACAGCGAAGAAATGTTTGTCCGTTTCCGCATCATTCGTACCTGGGAATTGCCCTCCCTTGAACAACAACTCGGGCAGACGGCGAATCATTTACCCGCCAATTAGTTTTGTATGCCCGGCGGCAAGTGTGTATTTTACCTGAAAACAAGCACAATATGGCCCGCACAAAAATTCGTATTCTTTCTTTAGATGGTGGTGGCATCAGGGGAATCATCCCGGCCACCATTATGGTAGAAATTGAAAACCGGTTGCAAATGCGCACCGGCAACCCAGATGCCCGCATTGCCGACTTTGTTGACCTGATAGCAGGTACCAGTACAGGCGGTATTCTCACCAGCATATACCTCTGCCCGGGCCCCGACAACCGGCCGAAGTTTGCCGCAAAAGACGCCCTAGACTTGTACCTAAACAATGGCAAGGATATTTTTCAAATGGAATTTCTGTCGAAAGTGGCTAAGCTTTATGTGGTATTCAACGAAATGTATCCGAGCAAGCACATCGAAAAATTGCTGGCGGAATATTTTGGCGACACGGAGCTCGACGATCTGCTTCGCCCCTGCCTCATTACCGCTTACGACATACGCAACCGGCGGGCCCATTTTTTTAATAGTGTAGATGCCAGGGGTGGCAAAAAGATTTACAACTACAAACTGAAAGATGTGTGCCGGGCTACCTCTGCAGCCCCCACCTATTTTGAACCTGCCAAAATTTCATCGGAGCAAGGTGCCGAATACACGCTGGTTGATGGCGGTGTGTTTGTAAATAATCCAGCGCTGGCAGCGTATAGCGAAGCCCGCACCATTCGGTTTAGCAAAGAAGTAGCGCCACACAAGCCTGACTTCCCTTCTGCTAAAGACATGTTGATTATTTCTGTAGGAACGGGAACGGTAAAAACGCCCTATCATTACGATAAAATTAAGAACGCAGGCTTGATTGCATGGCTGCCAATCGTTATCGACATCATGATGAGTGGCAATAGTGAAACGGTAGATTACCATTTGCAAAAGATGTTCAACACATTATCAGAAGAAGATGAGCAGGACTACTACCGATTGGAACCAGCCCTGCAAGATGCCAGTAGCGAAATGGATGATGTATCGGACGAGAACCTGAAAAACCTGCATGAAGCTGGCTTACACTATGTAGCCAAACACGATGCGTTGATTGAGGAGATTGTGACCAAGCTGATAGCTTACGCATGATTAGCAAAAACAAAAAAAGACCTGCACAAAACGTGCAGGTCTTTTTGCAACAAAAGGAAGTCATATTACGAAAGTGCCACCAATGTTGGCTTAGGTGATGCCATCCAGCGTTCCATCATATCAGTGGTCAGCTTTGCTGTACTGAAACAACGCAGCTGCGGGTGATTTGCTTTTTTGGTGGTTTCCAAATGCAAGCTGGTTTGTACACCGGCTACATTCAACATTACTTCATTGAGTGCAGGAGAAATTTCCAATTCAGCTGCATGCACCAACAAATTGCTGGTGCGATACTGTTTGCCCCAGATGTCGGTAATCCAAAACATGTTGTTTTGGTAGCTCACAGCAATGGCTTGTTGAATGTGTTGGGTTGTACCCTTGGCCTGAAGAACAACCGGCTGGGCCTGGCCCAACAACACCTGCTCACATTGCATTACGGCATCTTGGTTTTTTGCAAATACTACTGATGGAGCTAACGCCATTGCTGGCATTAGCTTCACCATATTGAGTAAGAACTGTTTGCGTTCCATCATATCTCATCACGTTTTAATGGGTTCAAGTTATTCTTTTACCAGTTTGAAACTACGCCCATCAGATAATACCAATTGGTACAAACCTGCTGACAGCGATTGCATATTGAGCTCATGTGTATTGCTGCGCATTACAAATGAGGTTACAACCCTACCCTGAGCATCAATCAACCGGGCTGATAATTGTGCAGCAGCGTTTTGTACTGTAATCAGCACCTTATCCTTGGCAGGGTTTGGATACAATGATACAGCAGCTTTTGCAGTACGATTATCAATTACAACTACCGGACTGTAGGTAAAGCTACCATCTGCATCTACCATTTGCAAGCGGTAATACCAGAGGCCCGGCACCACAGCATCGGTGTAACTGAAGCTGGCTGAAGTTGCAGCAGTTGCTGGTACTGCGCCAACCTGTGCAAATGCTCCGGTACCATTGCTACGCTGTATCTGATAGCTCCGCATGTTTTCCTGTCCGGCTACTTTCCAGTTCAGCTCTACAGCACCAGATGCCGTTGCAGATGCTGTAAACGAAACCAGCTTCACAGGCAACAATAGTGTACTTGTTTGGATGAAGAAGCTGCTGAAACCCTCCACATCAAACGTAACCTGCCACAAATTGAGCGTTGCATTCCAAACAATATTGGCATCATCAGGATTGATAACAGTACCGGGACCAGGATATGTATTGGGATTACCACTATTATCGCTACTGCTACCATTGAGTTTAGAAATACGCAGGTTTGCTTTACCGGCATTGTCTGTTGGTCCGGTGGGCAAATCCAAGCCATTGGGAACTGAATTAAAGTTGTCGAAATCGGCCTGAGAATAATACAACGTAACAGTACCAGATGATGTAGCCGGGTTAGTAGCAGGAGTAATTTCATAAATACGCCTTGCGTAGGTAATGCTCTGATAGCTGGTAGCTGTAGGCTTAACCCATGTTTTTATGGAAACAGAACCAGAAACAGGAGTTCCAGCACCTACAACTTTCGGAACAATATTGCCCAACAATTCGCAGCTGGCATTTTGAAACTTATTGTTGCTCACATTCTGACCATAGGTAAGATTTGTAGCTGGCAAAGCTGTTGTGCCTACAGTGAGTGTTGCTGCTGTGGTATTAACAGAACCCGCGGCATTGGTTAATACACAACGATAGTAGCGTCCGTTCAAACCGGCAACATTTGAAATGCTCAAAGTAGCAGAGGTAGCACCACTGTACACGCCCGTGTTGGTAAGATTGGTGGGCGAAGCAAAGCCAGCAGTAGTAGATTCTTGCCACTGATAGCCAGTAACACCCGTACCCGCTGCAGTATAACTTACCCCAAAGCCCGAACACTCGGTGGCATTAGATGGATTGGTTGTTACAACAGGCAATGCCAGTGTGGTAAACTGAAATACGTTAGTTTGATTAATGCCGGCAAACACCAAATTTGAACCCGAAGATTTAATGGCATTTCCACCTACCTCTACATATACTTGTGTACCGGCTGGCAAATTGGATGCAGGATTAATGGTAAGCACTGCTCCGGAAATACTTAACAAGGCAACATTGCTGACAACATTAATTCTTTCTACCAGCGAATTATCCGACAAACGTTTGATGGTAATATCTCCGGCACCAGTTACATTTCCTGTTCCGGCAGCCCCGTTACTCAAAGCAATGTTTTCGCTAAAAGTCATACTCAGGTTAGCAGAAGGCACAATAGATGTAGCAAAGTTTGTTGGCACGGTGCTGCTCAATGTTGGGGCAACACCTTGCTGTGCATATTGCACATTTTTACCACTGTTAAAGATGTCTACATCACCATCCTTGTCTGTATCCAACACACCTATAGATAGTTGCGTAAAATCACCTGCAGCAGTGATGATTAGCGAAGAAAAAGGATTACCAGTTGTAACCTGCGTCCATGTACTGCCGGCATCTTTACGCCAATATACCAACGCGGAATTGGCAGCATTTCTACCCAATAAATCACGGTCGCCATCAGAATCTAAATCGGCAGTAATAAATGCAGAAGCAGACGTATTGAGCGTAGCAGCAATGGCATTCATTGGATTGCTTCCACCACTCAATTCACTGAAAGTAGAACCACTTCTTGAATACACTACGTTTGCCCCTTTGTTGTAAATGTCAATGGTACCATTGCCATCTGCATCTACAAGAGCAAGGTTGCCAGCAGTAAAAGCAGCCGCTGTTGCTATTGAAATTGAATTGAAAGGATTGGAACCGCCTGTTAATTGTGTCCAACCACCTGCTCCGCCATTGCGCCAATATACTGGGGTACCCGGTAAAGTAGCAGGACGGCCAACCAAATCCAAATCGCCATCGCCATCAAAATCGCCTGTAATAAACGCACTGGCTACATTAGCCATAGAAGCTGTTATGCCATTCATGGGATTTGATGCCCCAGTTACCCTTGTAAAAGTACCGGCATCATTGCGGTATAATTCATTGGGTGCCCTGTTGTAAATATCTAAATCACCATCACCATCGGCATCCAGCACTGCCAGGTTACCTAAGGTGAAATTATTGGCAGAAGCTGTACCCCATGTAATGCCATTCACAGGACTTGATGCACCTGTCAATTGGGTCCAGTCACTAGTGTTACCATTGTGGCGCCAAAATACTAATCCGTTGTTGGTGGTGTTTCTGCCAATCAAATCAATGTCTCCATCATTGCCCTGAAAATCGCCAATAAGGAAAGAACTGGCGGTGGCAGCAATGGTTGCATTAATATTCCGCATGTTGTGCGTAGATGAGTTTACCTCGGTAAAAGTTTGGGCCATACCCGATGTCAAACCGAGACAAATTATACCTACCGCAAGCAATCCATGCTTAACGGCATGGGCAAATAGCCGTTTTACTAGTGGGTAAATTTTTTGTTGCATAGCGTGTGTTTTACTTTGTTAGAAAGTGATTATAAAAACAAGTATGGATTGTGCCAACCGGTTACGGCCTGTTTTGCACTGCTAAACAAATTGGTATCAGCACTGCTGTCGAAAACAATTTCATCAATAGATTCACGTAAAATATTCCCGGCGTCAATCCTGATTTTCTCAAGTATGACTGAACTACTTTTTTCGTGAGGTAATTGTGCCAAAGAAATGGTTCCTCTTGGCCCTTGTACCGCAGCTGCAGCTAATGCATTTTGCATGCCGGGGCTGTTTGAAAAAGTCTTGCAGGTTTCAGCCAATACTAACCCTGCTTCGAAGGACAGCAGTTGAAAAACATTGGGCAATTCCGGCTGTTGTTGCAACCAAAAAACCAAACTTTCTTCATCTCCTGTTTTATTCAATTGCCAGGTTGAAGCAGTGTAAGCTTCTTGCAGTGAGCATGTCGGAGGTATTGGTTCTTCCAGCATAAATGGTGATACCGATAGTGGCGGTCTTTGTTGCTGAGTTTTAGCATCATAGTGCAGCAGAAAATCAACAGACTCGCCTCCGGACAGCAGCGCATGAACATGACCTGTTTGCAGTGTAGCTAATGAGTCGAACAATGATGCTGTTTGAAAATCTCCGGGAGGATTTTTCAAAACGTTCAAATGCAGTTGTGTGCCACCTGCCCTGCCCAAGCCCAGTTTGTACGCCTCTATCAAGCCGTAACCACTATCAAACAATGATGTATTGATGCAGCAATCGCCGCCAAACGTTGTTTGCATCCATTCTGCTAGTACCAATTGACTACGCCAAAGTTCAGCTGTATGAAAAAACAAGTACGGTTGCCGCCAATCGGGTGATGACAGGTGTTCACCAACATTCAGCACTATTACAGGCATTTGAAGTTGCGCAATTACTGGCTGCAACGATAGCATTACTTTACTATTTACCCATGCAATAACCACATCACAGTCGTGCTGGTATTTGCATTTATTAATAGCCGACTCTACTTGTGCAACTGCACCAGCCCCGATGAACTCGGGCACAATTTCCCACTGAGTAAGTGGCTCTTTTTTTTGTGCAATACTTAGCCCAAGCATTAAATCCCGCCTGATGGCAGGAAATAATTCGCTTTGTGGAAACAGCAATCCAACTTTCATATTTCAAACGAATCCACCAGCCATTTGCTTACACAAATGCGCTGGTGGTTATACTTCTATAAATTAGTTTCTTGAAGGGAAAATACCTTGCATTGCAATGCAATAATTTACAGCGAGGTAAGGCTGCATATTATTAAAAGGCTGAGAACCGCCGGCAATGCCCGTATTGGCTACAAACGGCTTCAAAGTCCGGTCTGCTGTTGCCTGTGTATAGGTCATTACTTCCAAACCTGAGCCATCTACAGCAGCTGCAAGCGTAGATAATCCGTTGGCTGGTGCAGCCTCGGTACCAGCTGTAGAAGCTACCGGAATTGATAATGATACCTGATGGATATGCTGTGGCATATTAGTAGTAAGAAGTGTTGTAGTTGTACTTCCAGCTATTTCGCCAAGAGTATAGTTTGGCAAACCCGGCCCTTGCCCTTGGCCCAATGGTACCCGGCCCCTTAAATCTGGTAATGCAAAAGTTGTTTGACCATTGCCACCATACGTGGTGCCAAGCAAAGAGAACAATGCAGTGTTTTGTGCAATGCTCAAAAGTTGCCCCTGGCAAAAAGCCCAGCCACGTGGGGGAAAGTTGAAGCCGAAAATGCAGATCATGCCGAGAAATGGATCCATGTTTTTTGTTTTTTGGAGTGAGTAAATGAGAAAAAATATTAAGGTGCTAACCAATTTTTCATGTTTGGAAATGGATTATCCTGACAACACATGCCCCTGTACTCAAGCATGGGTACGCCAAAGTATTGACCGTTTTTAAAATTTTCGCAAATGCTAGAGCCGCCGCCTTTGTATCCATCATCATGCAATACAAACTCAGGTGGCAGCTGCAAGTGAATACAAGCGGCATACGACCATGCAATGGCCATCATCTCTTCTGCTGGAGCATCGGTGCGTTTACCAATCGTCTCTTTGTTCAACGTATGCCTTTCTGCCAAAGGCACTATTGCAATGTGTCCGGCTTCATGCAACACATCACCAGGAAACAGCAATTGTTTCTCATCTATGAAAATCGCTCCTTGCTCAATACTAATACCGGGCAAAATCTGCGCCGGATTCAGGGGTTTGAAGATAACGTTGATTCCAAGGCTCTTGATAAACTGTACAGATGCTTCAAATGCCTTTTCATTGTTCGACATGCTGAAACTTTAATCTGTTTAAGAATCGAAAGATGTAACTATTCCGCAACATCTCAAAATTTATATCTGCCCAAAAAAAAATGCGTCTTTTTCACATACGAAATCTCAACACTCATCAAATGTCGACCGCCCATCACATATTATTTCGGTGAAAATTTTATTGAAACCCTCCTTTACCCCTATACAAACTCAACTTGCCTTTCAGCTTTACTTCAAGCACTGTCATGTATACATCTTTTGCGGTGGCAGGTATATCATCTACATACACAATACCGGGTACATGGCTCCAACTTATTTTGCCTACTACCTTGTGTGGCAAAGCGGCATTGGTACCTATTACTTTAATAGAGGCAATCTCATTGTTCAACCCTTTTATTACCGCTTTGCCTGTGGCGTTGTACGGCATAAATAAATAGAGCGTTGTAGAATCCTTGCTCAACGTACTCGGGCCATAGTAATGCCCGTAAGGCAAACCGGCACGGGTGCCAAAAATGGCTGCTGCGTGTTTCTTGTTCCACTTACCCAATTCTTTCAACAGATGCACTTGTTCGTCAGGAATCCAGCCGTCTTCTCTCGGGCCAATGTCAAACAACAAGTTGCCGCCATTACTAATAACATCTGCAAAAATGGCAATGAGTTCGTAAGGTGTTTTATACGCCGTATCATCTGGATGATAGCCCCAGTTTTTATTGCTGGTCATGCACAGTTCCCACACATCGCCACTGGGCCGGCTTACAGGTATGTGCTGCTCCGGCGTGGCATAATCGCCATAGCCTTGTAAGCGGGCATTGATGATGGCTTTGGGATTCTTGTTCAAAATATCCTGCCGAATTTTAGCAGCATTCCATT
Source organism: Bacteroidota bacterium (assembly GCA_020161435.1). Lineage (GTDB taxonomy): Bacteria > Bacteroidota > Bacteroidia > Chitinophagales > Chitinophagaceae > Phnomibacter. The sequence continues at coordinate 561,768 of JAIUNV010000002.1, forward strand.
CTTCAGCACTGTGCTCCCAATCGCCATCAAACCAAATGAGGTCAGGATTGAAGTTGGTCATCACTTCATTGATTTGCCCATGGCAAAACTGCTGAAACTGTTGCCAGCGAGTTGGTTCATCTATTACTTTATAACGACTGCTGTCTTTCAGAAAACCGGGATAATCATTGCGGCTCCAATCAATCAATGAAAAATAGGCACCGGCTTTAATGCCTTGCTTGCGAATGGCCTGAAAAAAAGGAGTCAGCAAATCTTTTTTGGCGGGCGTACTATTTACCACATCTAACGTGCTCAGCTTGCTGTCGTACAAAGCCACCCCATCGTGGTGTTTGGTGGTAATAACGCTGTACTGTGCACCGCTTTCTTTTATGAGTGCCGCCCATGCTTCGGGGTTATACTTACTGGCAGTAAACCCTTTCAGTTGTGCCATGTACTCCGGGTAGCCAATGAGTTTGTTGTGAAAGCTCCAACTTTCATCTACGCCATTTACTGAGTAAATGCCCCAGTGAATAAAGATGCCGAGTTTGGCATCTCTAAACCATTCGAGTTTGGCAGAATCAGGAGTTACCTGCGCTGTTCCGGTCAGCGAAAACAACAGGGTAAAAGCAGCAATCCATTTACGCATAGCATCATTTTTTTGCAGCGGAAAAGTACAGATACCTGTATTCGAAATCACGGGTTATCGCTTTTCAGTCATAAATAAATATTCTAATAAAAAAACGGCTGCTCCTTTTGGGAACAGCCGCTGTGTGCAACAACCAAGCGGTTGTTTATTTAACTTCTTCAAACTGTGCGTCCTCTACGGTGTCGCTTTTGGCACTACCCTGCTGTGCACCTGCATCAGCACCGGGTTGCTCGGCACCACCTTGCTGGTTCATGGCATTGTATATTTCCTGACTGGCAGCTGTCCATGCCTCGTTGAGCTTGGCAGTACCGGCTTCAATACGGGCCAGATCCTGGCTCTTATGCGCTTCTTTCAACTCAGCCAAAGCAGCTTCGATAGGTGCTTTTTTATCAGCAGGTACTTTGTCGCCGTATTCCTTCAGTTGCTTTTCTGTCTGGAAAATGAGGCTATCGGCCTGATTGATTTTTTCGATGCGTTCCCGTTCTGCCTTGTCGCTTTCTTCGTTGGCCTTGGCTTCGTTCTTCATCTTTTCAATTTCCTCTTTGCTGAGGCCGCTACCCGCTTCGATGTGAATCTTCTGCTCTTTGCCGGTGCCTTTGTCTTTGGCACTTACGTGAATGAGACCGTTGGCATCGATATCGAAAGTCACTTCAATTTGTGGTACGCCACGTGGTGCCGGCGGTATGCCATCGAGGTTGAAAATACCGAGGCTTTTGTTATCGGCCGACTTGGTACGTTCGCCCTGCAATACATGAATTTGAACACCGGGCTGGTTATCGGCAGCCGTGCTGAACACTTCACTTTTCTTGGTAGGAATGGTAGTGTTGGCAGGAATCAAAGTGGTCATTACACCACCGAGTGTTTCAATACCGAGGCTCAGTGGCGTTACGTCGAGCAGCAGTACATCTTTCACTTCGCCGGTGAGTACGGCACCCTGAATGGCGGCACCTACGGCTACTACTTCATCGGGGTTTACACCACGGTTAGGTTTCTTGCCAAAGAACTTTTCTACCAGCTCCTGTACTTTAGGAATTCGGGTAGAACCACCCACCAAAATCACTTCGTTGATTTGTGATGCGCTGAGGCCGGCATCTTTCAATGCTTGCTCGCAAGGCTTAAACATGCGGGTAAACAGATTGTCGGCCAGGGCTTCAAACTTGGCACGGCTCAGCTTCAGCACCAGGTGCTTGGGCACACCGTCTACCGCAGTGATGTAAGGCAGGTTGATTTCTGTTTCGGTAGAAGAGCTCAGCTCAATCTTGGCTTTTTCAGCGGCTTCTTTCAAGCGCTGCAATGCCATGGGATCTTTGCGCAGGTCAATGCTTTCCTGAGCTTTGAACTCGTCGGCCAACCAGTCCATGATCACTTTATCAAAGTCGTCGCCACCGAGGTGGGTATCACCGTTGGTAGATTTTACTTCGAATACACCGTCGCCCAGTTCCAGTACAGAGATATCAAACGTACCACCACCGAGGTCGAACACGGCAATCATTTGGTCGGCGTGTTTTTTATCGAGACCGTATGCCAAAGCGGCAGCGGTAGGTTCGTTTACAATACGACGCACATTAAGACCGGCAATTTCACCGGCTTCTTTGGTGGCCTGCCGCTGCGCATCATTAAAGTAAGCTGGCACGGTAATTACCGCTTCAGTCACTTCCTGACCGAGGTAATCTTCGGCAGTTTTCTTCATTTTCTGCAACACCATGGCGCTAATTTCCTGAGGTGTGTACAGGCGGCCATCAATGTCGATACGTACCGTGTTGTTGTCGCCCTTGGCTACTTTGTAGCTCCAGTGGCTGATTTCTTCGCCCACTTCATCGAAGCGGCGGCCCATAAAGCGTTTTACGCTGGTTATGGTATTAATAGGGTTGGTAATGGCCTGACGCTTAGCGGGGTCGCCCACTTTGCGTTCGCCATTTTTCAGAAAGCCCACGATAGACGGTGTCGTCCGACGGCCCTCTTCGTTGGCGATTACCACCGGCTCATTGCCTTCCATTACAGATACACAACTGTTGGTGGTTCCCAGGTCGATTCCAATAATTTTTCCCATGATTATGTATGATTTAGACTTTACAAATGTATGATGCTTGAGGCATCGCTTACTGATTGTCAATGATTATGCCACGCCATGCAAGGGTGAAAAAATGACAGAAAAGCAGCTGGCAGAATGGTAGAAGTGCCTGAAATGCTGACTGTCAGGCATGAGTAAATGGCAAAAGCTGACAGAAAAAGAGCCGTTGTTTTTTACTGTACCACTAAGTTTACAGATAAATGAACAACCATTCATGAAGACCTTAAGAAAAGTATTGCTTGTTGTGCTTGTGGCAGTAATGTTGTTTTTGGTGGCTTTTTTTATTGTCTTGCTGGGGGCTCCCCATTTTCAGGGCGATGACCTGACCATTGTTCTGACTATTGCCGCATTTGGAATGTTGTTTATATTCCTGCTTTGGCAATGGAAGCCTGAAGATTAATGGGTTATTCTGTAAGCATACAGTGCTGGTGCCATTCGCCTATCATGAGCAAAAAAACAATACAAAAATAAAATCCGTTGAAACGCCTCCTCCCCCGACACCTTCTTTTGGCCAGCGGTATTTTGCTACTGGTTATCGCTGCATTTTTCAGCAATTCATCCAGCGTTTTAGACATTCATCTTCACGATACTTACTACATCATTGCCCATCAACAACTTGTTTATTTGTTTGCCATCCTGTCTCTGCTTTTATGGGCTTTGAGTTGGCTTTGCCGGCGAATCTTTTTCTTGCGCTGGCTCAATTGGCTGCATGTTTTACTCAGCATTATTCCTCTATGGTTGCTCACGGTGGCACTTTTAACTGATGCCCGCAATTTTGCTTCCACGGCCAACAAAAGTTTCGAAGCCATGCAACAATCGCAAAATGCGATGGCAGCAATTGTACTCCTGTTTCTGCTGGCTCAACTCTTTTTTCTTACGCACATTTTGATGGGTATTTTCCGCAAGAAAAAAAATCAGCTATAAAAGATGAGTATTGTTTTTTTAAACAGCACCTTTTGGTGGTGTAACCTGCTCAATTTTGTGCGGTTGCTTTCAAAGTAATTCATGCAGGTTTTGCATACACATTGGTTATAAAAACCAATAAGGGCCAACAACCATTTCAAATATCTTTAATGGCAACTGTAATTAGCCCAAAAACAAACGTTTACATGAACTGGCATAAACTTACTATCCCCGAAACATTTGAACTGCTTGGCAGTAGTGAACATGGTTTGCGTAGCACGGCAGCTGAAGAAAAACTGATAGAATTTGGGCCCAACGAATTGCAGGAAGGAAAAAAGAAAAGTGTATTGGGCATACTGCTGGCACAATTTAAAGACGTGATGATTTTGATATTGCTGGCGGCAGCCATCATCTCCGGCATCATAGGCGACCTTACCGATACGATTGTGATTTTAGTAATTGTTTTACTGAATGCCATCATTGGTTTTTTTCAGGAATACAGAGCCGAAAAAGCCATGCAGGCACTCAAGCAAATGGCGGTAACACAAGCACGGGTGCTACGGGATGGTACCAGTAGCTGGCTACCAGCCACCTCACTGGTACCGGGCGATGTGGTGCTGCTCGAAGCCGGCAATGCCCTACCTGCCGATGTGCGTATTGTAGAATCGGTAAACCTGAAAATAGAAGAAGCTGCACTCACCGGCGAATCGCATGCCATAGATAAAATATCGGAACGGCTGGAACTGGATGATATACCGCTGGGCGACAAAAGAAACATGGCGTTTAAAGGAACATTTGTAACCTACGGCAGAGGTACGGCAGTGGTGGTGGCCACCGGTATGCAAACAGAACTGGGCCGCATAGCCAAAATGCTGCAGGAAGATGAATCACTCACACCACTGCAACAGCGCTTAGCCGCTTTTGGAAAAAAATTATCGGTGCTGGTATTGCTGCTGTGCATTTTATTTTTTGTGGCGGGCTGGCTGCGGGGAGAAGATGTGGTGAAAATGATTATGACCAGTATATCACTGGCAGTAGCAGCCATACCCGAAGCACTGCCTGCTGTTATTACCATTTCGCTGGCACTGGCCGCCAAAAGAATGATCCGGTTCAATAGCCTCATCCGGAAATTACCTGCCGTAGAAACACTGGGCTCCGTTACCTATATCTGTACCGATAAAACAGGCACCCTCACCAAAAATAAAATGCATGTAGAAGCCATTTTGGTAGATGGAAAACTGTACGAAAGAAACGCCATTGCTGATGTACAACAATCCAACAACGTAAAGCTTTTGCTGCATGCTTTTGCCCTGAACAATGATACTGTAACAGATGATGACAACAATATAAAAGGTGACAGCACCGAAGTTGCGCTGATGGAAGTAGCCAAAGATCAACACATTGCAGCAGATGCCTGGCCACGCCTCGCAGAAATTGCATTTGATGCTGACCGAAAATTGATGACTACTTTTCACAGCTACAACAATGCTGTCATTTCTTTTACCAAAGGTGCCCCCGATATTTTGCTACAACGGTGCGGAAATATTGACTTATCGGCCATGCAGCAAACGGTAGATGAGATGGCTGCAAAGGGCCATCGGATATTGGGCTTTGCTTACCGAATGTGGGATGAATTGCCCCACGACCTGAGTGCAGACCTGCATGAAACCGACCTTCAGTTTTTGGGGTTGACGGGCATAATAGATCCACCACGGGAAGAAGTGTTTGATGCCGTGAAGCAATGTAAAACTGCAGGCATAGTTCCGGTAATGATAACCGGCGACCACCCACTTACGGCGAAAACCATTGCCGAACGCATTGGCATTTTGAACAACGAAAAAGACCTGGTGATAACTGGCCAACAATTAGCGGCTATGGATGATGACAGCTTTTTATCGAAAGTGGAAAGGATTAAAGTATATGCCCGTGTATCGCCGGAGCAAAAATTGCAGATTGTAAAAATGCTGCAACAAAAAGGGCACTATGTAGCCATGACCGGCGATGGTGTAAACGATGCGCCTTCACTCAAGCGGGCCAATATTGGTATTGCCATGGGCATTACGGGTACTGATGTTTCGAAGGAAGCGGCCCACATGATTTTGCTCGACGATAATTTTTCAACCATTGTAAAAGCAGTGCGGGAAGGCCGCCGCATTTACGACAACATTTTAAAGTTCATCAAATACCTGATGACCACCAACTCAGGCGAACTTTGGACACTGCTCCTTGGGCCCATGATTGGCTTGCCGGTGGCGCTGCTGCCCATTCATATTTTGTGGATCAATCTGGTGTCCGATGGATTACCCGCCATTTCATTGTCGTTTGAAAAAGCGGAGAAAAATGTAATGGACAGACCACCACGGCCACCACAGCAAAGTGTGTTTGCCAACGGCCGCGGACTGCACATGATTTGGGTAGGTATGCTTATGGCAGGCATTGCGCTATCGGCACAGGCCTGGGCTATCAATCATGGTTTGCACTGGCAATCAATTGTGTTCAACGTGCTTTGCTTGAGCCAGATGGGGCATGTATTGGCCATCCGTTCCGAAACGCAATCTTTTTTCTCTGTAGGCATGTTTTCCAACAAACCACTGATAGCCGCTGTAGCACTGGCTTTGCTATTGCAAATAGCCATTACTTACATTCCATTTTTGCAACCCGTTTTTCAAACTGAAGCTTTGACGCTGAAGGAATTTTTACTGGTAGGTGCGGCTTCTTCGCTGGTATTTATTGCGGTAGAAATTGAAAAGAAAATTTCGAACAGCAGGCGGAAGAAACAACGGCTGCCACAGGTGGATATGTGAAGGTGACTTTGGCAGGTTGATTGAAAGTGAGCACGAATGAAGCACTGAAAACATCTTCTTGCTTCAACGGTAGATTTACAGCAGCTGGTGTTGGGCCTTTTGCAAATGCTTACCAACTTTCCAACACTCCACCTGTTAACCAACCAACATCAACCCTACTTTTGCGCTGCATGCCCCTCAAGGATTATTACAAAATACTCGACATAGCACCCGGCGCTACGGAAACAGATATTAAGAAAAGTTTTCGCCGGCTGGCGCTGCGCTACCACCCCGATGTAAACCAGGGCAATAAGTACGCCGAAGCATGGTTTCGGGAGCTGCAGGAAGCCTACGATACCCTGACGGATGTGGCCAAAAAAGATGCGTACCTGCAAGACCGCTGGCTACTGCAAAGCCAGGGTAAAAACATGGCCCGCCCGGTACCGCTTACGCCCGATACCATTGTGGCCGAAGCCCGGGAGCTGGCCAACCGGGTAGCCGACCTCGATCATTTTCGCATGGACCACCAGCAGCTGGCGCAAAGCCTGCTGCAATTGCTGGACAATGAACGGCTGGATATACTCCGCAGTTTTACCGCCACCCAAGAAGCACAAAACATTGGACAATTGTTGCTTAGCAGTTCGGAACCGGTTGATTATCCGTTGCTGCAGCCTTTTTACCAACGCATGCAATTGCTGGCCAATATTAGTCCGGCATTGCAACCGCTGATTGCCAGCAACCGCAACCGCCGCCGCCAGCAATACTTTTGGGAACGAAATCAATGGTGGATTTTGCTGCTGCTAACTGTAGGACTGTGTGCAGGCATTGCATTAATGCAATAAATGTTTCATACACAGCAGCAGCAATATTATGGCCGAAAAAGATGCCATGAAAACGAGTAGTTGAAGGGATTGCGACGCAACAGGCGATGCCATGATATTCAACTGCTGGTATCCAAAAAAATTCGCTGATACTTGTTGCGTAAAAGAAATGATGATTGGTTGCAGCCCCCTGCTGTAACTGATTATTTTGCAATCAATCAACGTGATCATGACCAAAGACGTAGACGTATTTTTTGCCGAAGGCTGTGGCCGATGCGCATTGGGCGGCACGCCTGATTGCAGAGTGCATACATGGCAGCAACCGTTACAATTGTTGCGCCAGTTGCTGCTCAGCTGCGGCCTTACCGAAACCTGCAAATGGGGCGTGCCTTGCTACATGCACGGAAAGCAAAACCTGCTGATGCTGTATGCACTGAAAGACTATTGCGGGCTGAGTTTTTTGAATGGTGCATTGTTGGAAGATGCTGAACAACTGCTCACCAAACAGGGCGAGCATGTGCAGGCCGGTCGCATTATGCGGTTTACCGATGGGGCGCAGGTGGCGCAACATGCCGCTACTATAAAAGCCTATGTGTTTGAAGCCATGGCGGCAGTGGATGCGGGCATGAAACCCGTGCTGAAAAAAACAGCCGAACCTGTGCCAGAAGAGTGGCAACAACTGCTGCAGGAAAGGCCCGATGTGGCAAAAGCTTTTGCATCATTAACGCCGGGCCGGCAGCGGGGTTACCTGTTGCATTTTAACGGGGCCAAACAATCGGCTACCCGCAGGAGCCGTATGGAAAAATGCGTACCGAAAATATTGGCAGGGCTTGGGTTTCATGATTGATGGGACGCGGAATTATGGGACGCGGATGAAGGCGGATGAAACGGATTTTCGCGGATTGTTTTGGGGTGAGGGATTTGTGTAGCCGCAGATACACTAATTATTTCATCTCTCGCAGGCCCCCCGGCCTGTGAGCAACGGTTACTTATGCATAATGAAATTCGAGCCGCAGATACACAGATTATTTTATAGCTATACCAAAATTTTAATCTGTGAATTCGTGGATATAGAATCTCTCCTCTCTCGCAGGCCCCCCGGCCTGTGAGCAACGGTTACTTTTGCATAATGAAATTTGAGCCGCAGATACACAGATTATTTTATAGCCATACCAAAATTTTAATCTGTGAATCTGTGGCTAAATAAAAGCCTGTGTTCTCCCACTCCAAGCCAAAAACAGTGCTGCGGCGCAATTCAGTTACCTTCGCGGCTATGCAACTTTCTTCTGATCAACTCGCCGTCATTCTCGAACGATTGTCTATTGCGGCACTCAACCCCATGCAGCAAGCCAGTCTGGCAGCCTGCCAGCAACACGATGAAGTGGTGCTGCTGTCGAACACCGGCTCGGGTAAAACACTGGCTTTTTTATTGCCGCTGTTGCCACAACTGCAGCAATCGCCCAAAAATAGTACTACACTTATTTTATCGCCCACCCGTGAGCTGGCGCTGCAAATAGAAGCCGTGTTTAAGAGCATGGGCACTGGCCTGAAAGTAACTTGCTGCTACGGTGGCCACAAAGTAGAGATTGAAGAAAACAGTTTGAAACAAGCCCCTGCCCTGCTTATAGGAACGGCCGGTCGCATCGCCGATCACATTCGCCGCGGCAATTTGCAAACGCAACACATTACCACACTGGTGATTGATGAGTTTGACAAATCGGTAGAGCTGGGCTTTGAAGAAACCATGGCTTTCATTGTGGGTGAACTGCTTGCGCTGCGCAAAAAAATACTCGCCTCGGCCACCAATATTGAGCCACTGCCCGCCTTTTTACACATGCAGCAACCGCAAGTGCTCAACTTTGTAAATGACGCAGAACTGCCGCAGGAAAAATTAGCATTGCAAGTATTGCATTGCAAAGAGAAAGACAAGATTGACAGTTTGTTTCGCCTCATTTGCCACCTGGGTAACCGCAGCACCATTGTGTTTTGCAATCATCGTGAAGCGGTAGAACGTACCGCACAACTGCTGAAAGAAAAAGACATCCTCAATGTGTTTTACCATGGCTCAATGGAACAACGCGACAGAGAAACGGCGTTGTGCAAATTCAGCAATGGAACGGTCAACGTATTGGTGACAACCGACCTGGCTTCCCGTGGTCTCGACATTGACAATATCCGCTACATCGTGCATTACCATTTGCCACATACCGAAGCCAGCTTTACGCACCGCAATGGCCGCACTGCCCGTATGGATGCCAGTGGCACCGTCATCATGATGCTGGGCCCGGATGAAAAAATGCCAGCCTATGTAACCACCACACACAGCAGTATTGAATTGCCTGCTACCGCAGAAATTCCGGAGAAACCAAAATGGACAACGCTGTTTATTGCTGCCGGTAAAAAAGACAAAGTGAACAAGGTAGATGTAGTAGGCTTGCTGACACAAAAAGGTCAATTGAAACCGGAAGACATTGGCCTGATAACGGTAAAAGATTTTTACACGTTTGTAGCCATCCGCAAGTCGAAAGCCAGCCATTGCCTTACCCTTGTTCAGCAACAAAAAATAAAAGGCATCAAAGCAAAAATTGCCATCGCCAAATAAGCCGCATGAACTTTTTTACCGCAAAAGGATTGGTGACGATTACCTGTCACAAACGCATTGCTCCTTACCTGGAGCAGGAAGTGAAAGCACTGGGTTTTACTGTGGAAGAAACCTTCATCACCGGTGTAAAACTGCAAGCCAGCATCAACGATTGCATCCGGCTCAACCTCAACCTGCGTTGTGCCAGTCAGGTGCTGTACCAATTGAAAAGTTTTACCGCCGACAGTGCCGATGATATTTACCATGCACTTAAAGATTTTCCTTGGGAGACGGTGCTGCCACCGAATGGTTATTTTTCGGTGACCAGTAATGTGCAACATCCCAGCATCAACAACAGCATGTTTGCCAACCTGCGGGTGAAAGATGCCATTGTAGACCGCATTCGCAACTTGACGGGCAACCGGCCTTCGAGTGGTGCGGCACTCACGGGCACGGTAATTCATTTGTTTTGGAAAAATGAAGAAGCGGCTGTGTTCATCGACACCAGTGGCGATAGTTTGGCACGCCATGGTTACAGAAAAATTCCGGGCCTTGCACCTATGCTCGAAGGTTTGGCGGCAGCTACCATTTTGGCTACGCAATGGGATAAACAATCGCCCTTCATCAACCCCATGTGTGGCTCCGGCACACTGGCTATTGAGGCAGCATTGATTGCTACCAACAGAAGGCCCGGCCTGTTTCGTAACAGTTTTGCCTTTATGCACTTACAGGGCTACGATGATGCCGTGTATTTGCAGGAAGATGCCCGGCTGGAAGAACAAATTGTTGATGTGCCCGGCTTGCGCATTATTGCCAGCGACAACAACCCCAAGGCTATTGACAATGCCCGCAAAAATGCAGTGGCTGCCGGTGTGGCACACCTCATAGAATTTGTGCTCTGCGACTTTGCGGCAACACCCGTGCCTGCCGATGGCAAAGGCATAATGATGATGAACCCCGAATACGGTGAACGATTGGGTGAAGCAGCTGCACTTGAAGCCACATATAGCAGAATCGGCGATTTTATGAAGCAGCAATGTGGCGGTTATTGGGGCTACATTTTTACCGGCAATATGGAGCTGGCCAAAAAGATTGGCCTCAAAGCCAAACGCCGCATTGAGTTTTACAACAGCACTATTGACTGCCGGTTGCTGGAGTATGAACTGTACGCCGGTAGCCGCAGAACGCCACAATAAACTGACCAACATCAGGATTTGATGGCTGCGTTTACCATTCATTTACAAATGAATACTGTTGACTATTTTCACATTACGGCAACAATGCCGTTTGTTATATTTGGTTGGTAGTGAATAATTGTATGCGCCATTTTCTTTTGATATGTGTATTACTGAGCTGGGGCTGGTTTAGCCTGCAGCAAGGCAGCATTGTAATACAATCAGAAAGCATAGGTGTAACCACCAACATGGAGCAGTGTGAAACTGAAGAAGAACATTGCCCCATGCAAAGCAAAAAGCCTTTGTGCTGTAGCGAAGAAGGCTGCGCCAGAACCAACTGCACTGCGCAGTGGGGCATTTGGTTGCAGCAATGGCAAACTGACGAAAATGAACTTATCAATACTGTTTTAAGGACTACTAAAATCCTGCAAGGTCGTTACCTCGCATGGAGTCCGAATCCCAATATTGATGTAGCCACACAACCTCCCGATTGCTAAAGCACACCACACTCAACACACTGTTTCTACATCATTTCAAAAAAAGAATCACATGAAAAAAATAACCATCCTCGCTTCAGCTTTGCTGCTGACTACTGCCATTGCATTTGCTTTCCAAACAAAACCTGCCGCACAAGAAAAGCCTGCCGCTGAAAAATGCGAAAAAGGCTGTTGCAAAGGCAAAGAAGGGGAAAAGAAAGAATGCAGTAAAGACGAGAAAGATGCCAAGGGTTGCTGCGAAAAAGGCGACAAGGGCAAGAAAGGAAAGAAAGGCAGCAAGGCATAATGCCGAGCTTGCATTTTTATACAACAGCGCCGGGGCCATTGCTCCGGCGTTTTGTTTTTACAAGACCGAAAGAAAATCCTTGTTTGAAAGGTGGTAGTCATTTGCAACCCGCCCTTTTTGCTTTCAAAGAATTTTGTGCTCGTAAAAAGGAAAACGGCCAACTCGATACTCAACAAGACGCAAAGAAGAAAATAGCCAAAATGCCCACCAGAAAAATGCTACCAAAGAGCAGCATTTTTTTGCGCCATTGAAACCGACGCAATTCGTCATCATTTGAAAACTCCGGCATACTGTTCGTATTGATGCTGATGATTTTTTAACCATGAAAATGCAACTGCACAGGCAATGCAGGTGCCTATCAACACTACCCACAACAAGTTGTAACCGCCTTTTTGTGCCAACCATGCACCAGTGGCTGGCCCTACCACCTGTGCAACGCTCCAGCTGAGTGTGTACCCGGCAGCATATTGTCCACGGTTCCAGGCATTGCTGCGCTGCATAATGAGGGTGTTCATAAATGGCATCGCCAGCATTTCGCCCAAGGTAATCAGCGACATGCAAGCCAACGCCAACACAAGCGGTGTAATATTGGGCAGCAATAAAATTCCAAAGCCAACAGCGTTCGCAATACATCCTACAACAATGTATTGCATGGGCTGACGCTTGCCATCCCAACGATTGACCAGCAACATTTCAAACAGGGCGATGATGATGCCATTCATACCCATGACCAAACCAATTAACGATTCGCCCAAATGCCAGCTTTCTTTCCAAAACACCGGCACCAACCTGAACACCAGAAAAAAGCAGGTATTGAACAATGCCGTGAGTAAAATGAATCGAACAAAGAATGCATCCTGCCAGGGCTTTTTTACCACAGCTGGCGGCGTTTCCTGTGGTTGTGTGGCCGCCCTTTTTTTAGCCGAAGGCAACAACAACACAATCAGCAAGCCGGCAATAATATTGGTACCACCATCTACAAAAAACAACCAGTGATAATCATAGGCAGCTATCAATCCACCAAGGGATGCACCACTGGCCCAACCAATGTTGATGGCCAACCGGTTGAGGGAGTAAGAACGGGTGATGTTTTCTGGTTTGCTGTATGCAGCAATGGCCGTAAAGTTGGCTGGGCGAAAAGCTTCTGCCACAAAACTGAGCACCACTGTGAGCAAACACAACTGCGAAAAATCTTGCACAAATGCAAAACCGATAAACAACAGGCCGCTGACGATGCTGGTAAAAATTTGCACTGGCCTAAAGCCGATTTTATCAACCATAAAGCCACCTGCAGAAGCACCCAACACCGATCCCGCACCAAACAGTGTAATGATAAGGCCTGCATCAGCGAGGCTTCGGTGCATGCTTTGTGTAACATACATACTCATGAACGGCACCGCCATGGTACCGGCACGGTTTATCATCATTACCAAACTCAGCAACCAGGTTTCTTTTGCTAATCCGGTAAATGATTGCCGATAACTATGAATGATTTTTGCCAGCATACAATAGCCTGCGAAGTAAATCGGGATTGCAACAGCAGCCAACGCAGCCGCATGAATTGTGCATAAACAATTGCCGCTGGCTTAGTACAAATGTTTGTTGTCCAGTTGTTGCCAGCGCTTAAAAGCAATTTCCTGATTAGGAACTTGCAACGCAATGAATGGAATGCGCCGCTTTGTTTTGGGCAAATTAATTTCGTCGTAAATAAATTGATCGTCGAAGCCTGACGCTGCGGCATCGGCAGCTGCATTGGCATAGTATACTTTATCTGGCCGGGCCCAGTAAATAGCACCCAGGCACATGGGGCAAGGTTCGCAGCTGCAATACATTTCGCACCCATCCAACTGAAAGCTACCCAGCGCTGCACAGGCTTTGCGGATGGCCACTACTTCGGCATGTGCAGTAGGGTCGTTGCTACACAGCACTTCATTGTGTGCACGGGCTATCACTTCATCGCCTTTTACAACAATGCAACCAAATGGTCCGCCATGCCCTTCATGAATGCCCATGCTACTTTCTTCAATGGCCAGTTGCATGAAATGTTTTTCTCTGTCGGTAATCATACTGGTGAAAGGTATAAAACGCTCCGCAAATGATGCGTCAACAAATGGACAACCTTATATTACATCACTTATTTTTACCATAACAATTGTCCCGCCCTTATGGAAACTTACGGAAAAGTGTTGCTGATTGCCATGCCTGCTTTTTTGGTATTGGTGTTGTTTGAAAAATGGTACGGTTGGCGCAAAGGCTTTGATACCGTAAACAATATGGATATGATTTCGAGCCTCAGCTCGGGCATTACCAATGTAACGAAAGATGTATTGGGGCTGAGTGTTGGCATACTTACCTACGCTTATCTGGTAAAACATGTAGCCATTTTTCACATCAGCAACCATGTGCTCACGTACATCATTGGTTTTATCGTTATCGATTTTCAAGCATATTGGGTGCATCGCTGGAATCACAAAATCAACATCCTCTGGAACCACCACATCATTCACCACAGCAGCGAAGAGTTTAATCTGGCTTGTGCCTTGCGGCAAAGCATTTCGGTGTTTGTCAACTTCTTTGCGTTTTTGCTATTACCAGCGGCACTGCTGGGTGTGCCCACCGAAGTGCTGGCGGTGATAGCACCCTTGCATTTGTTTGCCCAGTTTTGGTACCATACCCGGCACATTGGCAAAATGGGTTGGGTAGAAAAAGTATTGGTAACCCCCAGCCACCACCGTGTGCATCATGCTATCAATCCAGAGTATCTCGATAAAAATTTAGCCGCCATTTTTATCTGGTGGGACAAATGGTTTGGCACTTTTCAGGAAGAGCTGGATGATGTTCCACCGGTGTACGGCATCACCCGCCCGGCCGCTACCTGGAACCCTATCAAAATCAATTTTCAGCATTTATGGCTGCTCATAAAAGATGCATGGCGTACCCGCAATTGGTGGGATAAAATGCGCATCTGGTTTATGCCTACCGGCTGGCGTCCGCAAGATGTGGAGCAACAATATCCGGTGTATAAAATTGAGGATGTGTACCACTTCGAAAAATACCAACCACCACATCATGCATGGCTACCTGCATGGAGTTGGGTGCAGCTCACCTTTATGTTGTGCATCATCAGTTTTTTCTTTGGCAATATTGCTAAAATAGGTGCGCCCAACATGTTTGTATATGGCGGTTTCATTTTTCTGAGTGTATATGCCTATACCGAACTGATGGATCAAAATAAAAATGCCGTGCTGTGGGAAGCTTTGAAAAATGCGCTGGCCATTGGCTGGATTATGCGCACCGGCGATTGGTTTGGTATGGGTACTTGGCAAAGCTGGACCATACCCGTTCTCATTGCCTATTGCATTGTAGCAACTGTTGTAGTGGCATGGTTTTGCTGGCAGATAAAGCCAACACAACACAAGCCCGTGCTGGCAAATGCCTGAGGCAGCCATCGATTTGTGATGTGCTATTTTTTGCGGTCAGATGGTAACGACTGTTTAGCTGATGTTTAAGTATGGTGGAATTCTTTCAATCATTTATAAAATGAGGGCCAATATGTGCAACAGCCCGCTGCTACTGCATACAACCTGTTGTTGATTGCTGACCATGCCAATTATTTTTACAGCATCAAACCAAACACATGGCAATCAGGATATTCATCACCGGCGGCACATTCGACAAAGAATACGATGAGATTACAGGTCAGTTGTTTTTTAAAGAAACACACCTGCCCGAAATGCTGAAGCTGGGCCGCAGCAAGCTGAATGTAGACATCCGCACCCTGATGATGATTGATAGCCTGCAAATGACCCCCACCGACCGGGAACTGATTGCCGAGCAGTGCATTCGTTGCGAACACAACCGCATCATCATTACTCACGGCACCGATACGATGGTAGAAACTGCCGCGGTGTTGGCTGGCAAAAACATTGATAAAACAATCGTCATTACCGGCGCCATGATTCCTTACAAGTTTGGCTCCAGCGATGGATTGTTTAACCTCGGCAGTGCCATGGCCTTTGTACAAACCTTACCCAAGGGCGTGTATGTAGCCATGAATGGCCGCTGGTTCAATTGGAATAATGTATGGAAGAACCGGCAGACCGGTATTTTTGAAGAACTACCATAATAGTCGGGAAGTCGGAATAGTCCGGAGTCCGTAGACAGACGACCAAAGTCAACCACCATACTCTTTGTCTCCTCTCCTTTGGAGAGGTTGGGAGAGGTGAAATGACAGAAAGATAGAAAGTCCGAATATTTGTAGCCACTGGTTGCTTTTTCATCATTTTTTCAAAAAAAATTACTACCAGCTGTTGTCGGTGGTCGGTAGTCTGTGGTCCATAATTATCCCCATCTTTGCGGGCTTCTGTCATTTTTCAATTGTGTCAAGTTGGTTCAGGAATTCAAACAAACACTGCGGTTATCCATTCCGCTCATTGTGAGCAATGTGGCACAGGTAGGCCTTGGCCTTATTGACAGTGCCATGGTGGGTTCTATCAGTTACAAGCAGTTAGCCGCCAGTAGTTTTGTGATTAATGCCATTGGCATTCCACAGGTTATTTGCATTGGTATGACTATTGCCATCTCGGCATTGGTAAGCATTGCCCGTGGGCAAAAAAACACTGTTGCAGCGAGTAGTTATTTCTACAACGGTGTTTTTCTCAGCACTTTGGTGAGCATTGCCATTGCCAGTATTTGCAGCATTGCCTCGCCCCTGCTTTGGCACATGGGGCAAGAGCCCGAAGTGGTAGCCATAGCAGCCCCTTATTTTAAGGTGATGATCTGGAGCCTGGTGCCCATGACTTTTTTCCTGAGCATGAAGCAATTCAGCGATGCTTTGGAAATGACCCGGATTGGTATGTTTCTGTCATTTTTGAGTTTGCCCTTGAATGCCCTGCTCAACTGGCTGTTCATTTTTGGCAACCTGGGCCTGCCACGAATGGAACTGCTGGGTGCCGGAGTAGGCACATTGCTCACCCGTGTAGTGGAAGCAATTGTAATGCTGTACATCATTTTCAACAGCAAAGCATTTACACAATACATAGCTGTAAAAAAAGAAGCCTGGAAAATACAACGCAAACGCATAACTGAACTGCTACACATTGGCATTCCCAGTGGTCTGCAGTTGGTAATGGAAGCGGGTGCCTTTAGTGTGAGTGGCATTATGGTTGGTTGGTTAGGTGCCACGGCACAAGCTGCTCATCAGATTGCGCTGAACTGTGCCAGCACTACGTTTATGGCGGTGCTGGGCCTTAGCATGGGCGGCAGCATTCGCACCGCACATGTCTATGGCAGCAACGATGTACCAAGGCTCAAACGCATAGGCGTAAGCACCATCGCCGGCGGTTTAATTTATGGCGTGGTCACAGGTTTGTTGTTCATTTTATTCCGCTATCAATTACCCTATCTATTCAACTCAGAAGCGGCGGTTGTAACGCTGTCGGCGCAACTGTTATTAGTAGCGGCTTTGTTTCAGGTGAGTGATAGCCTCCAAGCCATTGGTGCAGGCCTTTGCCGGGGTATTAAGGATGTAAAAGTGCCTACTATACTGGTGGCAGTAGCCTATTGGGTCATCGGCATTCCGGTGGGTTATTGGCTGGCTTTTGAGCAAGGCTGGGGTGCCAGTGGTATTTGGTGGGGTTTTGTGGCCGGCTTAAGTATGGCTGCGTTACTTTTGAACCGTCGTTTTTTGAACATGGTTTCAAAAAAGATTATTCAATAATTCGCATCCTGCATGTATTACATTCCTTTACAACAACCGCTTGATCCGGCATTTATGGATGGCCTGCTGGAGTTGGGATGGTACAGAATGTCGCAGTCGGTTTTTACTACGCAATACATTCATTTGTCTGAAACGGAAGTGTACGAGGCTCTGTGGGCAAGGGTAGATTTGAAAAACTGGGAACCATCGAAAAAACACCAGCAATTACTGCGCAAAAGCAGTGGATTTCAGTTGACTGTACAGCCCTTTTTGCTGAATGACGAGATCGAATATTTATATCGCCGGTACCGTCAATCCATCAATTTTGATGTGAGCAATACGGCCCGGGCCTACCTGCTCGACCAGCAGGATGCCAACTTTTTTCCTACTAAAACCTGGACACTCTACGATGGTTCGGAACTCATTGGCGTAAGCTATTTTGATGAGGGGGCGGTTTCCAACGCAGGCATTCTTACTTTTTTTCACCCGGATTATAAAAAGTACAGCCCCGGCCTGTTGCTCTACCTCGAAACCGTACGGCTTACCAAGCTTCAAGGCAAAGAATATTTCTACCCCGGATACATTGCCCTGCAAAATCCGAAGTTCGATTATAAACTACAGGCTGGCAGCCAACATGTAGAAATATGGGACCCAATTGCAATGAAATGGCACAGCTACGCCAGTAGCCGCCATGCTAAGGCCAGCACTCCCAATGAAATGAGCTGGTAACATTTCAAACGTTTGCAGCATTCAAGTGTATTGAAAGTCAATCGATTGCAAATAAAGCTATCAATTCCTTGTCGAACCAAAACCACAGAAGTCGTTTATTGTAGTACGATTACTACAAAACATGTCACCGCTTCGTCATATCCACATATTATGCCAGTTCAAAATAGTGACTGACATCACGTGTATTGGCAGTTTGTAGCCGCATCTTTACATCAGTTTAAGGGTTTAGGGTATTAATGATTCCCCCGGTCTTCACCGGGGGTTTCGATTTTTATAAGGACAGCATTTCTAAAATGCAAACCTGCACTTCACCATTTGAATAATTCTCTAAAAAAGAAGTGGCGCCACCCTCTGGCTTTTATAGTTACGGCTGTTCACTTTGACTAAATAACACCTGCCAGCAGCTGTTGTTTAGCTAGACAATACTCATCATACAGATTTTACCGCAAGATTTATCCAGCATTTTTTAATGTCGGAACAAGAATGCATACTTTAACCTTTATCAAACAATAACAAACAAAAAACACCTATAGTTAGATGAATAGTCAGAAAAACAATTATTTCATAGAAGACATCAAAATTTGTTTTTAGACGTGTGCAGAGTTGTGCACATTCCCCCTATCTTTACTCCAGTTTAAGGGTTTAGGGTTTTGAAGAGTCTTCCAGTCTCTACTGGGGGACTCATTCTTTTTTAGGGTAATTCACTTTTATCCATAAAAAAACCGCCTCTTTCGAAGCGGTCTTTTCATACATTTTCTGGCCTTACTTCGTCGATTTCCGCACAGAGCCCCCACTATTTACATCAATATTCCTGATGATGGCCTCGCCTTTGTAGGTCACGAAGCCTCCACTGTTTGCCTTTGCAATTATTTCTTTTTTCACAGTTACCTGAGCACCGCCACCGCTATTTACATTCGCCTGCAAATAATCAGTGGTAAAATCATATCCTTTAAAAATACCGCCGCTGTTTGCTTCCAGTTCCAGCTTGTTTGTACTCCCAGTTATCGCTATCACACCACCGCTGTTTTGCTTACAAATGAGGGCACTACCCTCAAATTGCCCCTTAATACTTGCACCACTGCTGGCTTTAAGTTCGTTGATCTTGATATAACTCACGTATACTTTTATGCGCCAGGTTTTAGTCATCTTCCAAAATTTCCAGTCGTTTTCAACGCCTATTTTAAGCACTCCGTCTACCACTTGCGTTATCACTCTTTTATCAACTTCCTCCGAATTGGTACTCACCGCCAACCCAATTTCCTGTCCGTGAGCAATTACTACCTCTATTCCAGAGCTCACTTCAATGGCATCAAAGGAGGAAACGATGCGTCTCTTGGCATTGGCATCTTCAAATGTTTGGGCTGCTACTGGCGCTGTTATCAGCAACAAAAAGTAGGCAATCAGTTTTTTCATAAATACTTTTTTTCTGGTGTGAAAATGTAACGGGAATTATTCCTGAATCTTTTTACGCTGTCGTGAAGGCATTTGTTACAATATGCGACAATAATTACTGATAACATTTCCCCCAAATTGAATTCCACAAAAGCGGACCCGGATATCTTTATTCATACACCAAAAACGGTGGCTACAAGGGCATAATTTCAATGTTGCTGCAGTGAGTATAAATATTATTCGACGAAAGTTGAACAAGATTGAACATTCTTCGAAGCGGTTGTAGTAGTTATCCACAAGCTTGTAGAGCACACCACTACCTGCATGGGTTACCCATTCTACAATGTCGTATTAAAACGGTACACACTATTGTTCACCAAACAAAAACAAATGGTACAAAAGACTTACTTCAAAACAAAAGATTACGCAAAAGTAAAATTTACGCTCAGCCCGGAAAATGCTGATTCAGTTGAGATATTCGGTTTGAATAACGACTGGACAAACAGCGTTGAACTGAAAAAGAAAAAAGACGGATCATTTGCGGTTGAAGTATCGCTGCCCAAAAATTCTACACACGAATTTAAGTATCGCATCAACGGTCAGGAATGGCTGAACGAAGCAGAAGCTGACGGCGAAACCCCCAATGAATTTGGTGGAAGCAACAGCCTCATTAAGATAGACTAAGACTCCGCTTGCGGGCTCCCAGCCAGAGCGTTTTCAAACAAAACACATACAACGAAATGCTGCCACTATGCTAGTGGTGGCATTTTTTGTACGTATGCAAAGTGCTGCGGTGCTACATTGTACTGCATGGCAATTTCATGCCTGTAATGAATGGCTATTTTTTTCTATATAAACGATAGGCAAAATAGCTTAATCCGGGTATGATGATAACGCTAAACCGATCGAGGTACCGTGCCTGTGTGAGTTCGTATTCCGTCATAAACCAAGCCAGCAAACCGCTGCCAATAGCCAGTATCCAAAACACTACATGGGCTATTGGCCGTTCGTAAAAAGAAGGCTTGCGTTTGATGGTAGTATTGGGTGCAGCTGCAAGAAGTGTATTGGATGAAGACGATGAGGATACAGGATTTTTTTGTTGAGTAGCCTGCGCTGCAATCTGGGCTTCAAAAGCCTGTGCAAAATGCAAAAAAGCCTGCTTATCCCATTGATGATCGGACAACCGCAACTGATAAGGAAATCGCCTGACTGAAATGTACAGATAATTATATTGCTCCATCGACCTCGACAGATCGGAGCCCATTTTGTATGCCTGTATGTCTTGCCAGCTGAAATGCCTGACCGTTGTTTTTTTAAAAACAGGCATCCATGAAAAGGAACGAATTTGCTGCGTAATGCCCTGTGGGTGCAAGCTATAACTACAATGGCCTGCCAGCAAGCCAATAGATAGAAAAATACTGGCAAACAAAACGCCTGCACTTATCCAAATGGGAGCCCCTACAATAATGGGAAAAAACATGGCTCCCATACTGATTTGCATGATAATGAAAATGCTCAACAGAAATGGCAGCCGAAATGAACGGCTGTTAAAAACCGCAATCGGATCGGATGCTTCATTTGTGGTGTTCATACCGTAAATGTCGGAAACAACTCAACGCATTTCATACCCGCTTCATGGTATAAAAAAAGCATGGTTTTCACCATGCTTCTCCTTTCCGGTGTGTTCAAGATTATTTCTTTTTGGCCACTGCTTTTTTTGGTGCCGCTTTCTTGGCGGCTGCCTTTTTGGGGGCAGCTTTTTTTGCGGTGGCTTTTTTCTCAAAAGCATCGGGCACCTGCGCTACAATGATTGACTTCACTTCTTCTAAATCAATCACAGCAGCTTCTTCCTGGGTATACTTGCTTTTGCCGGGCTTACCCAGTTTCAGCATCTTCTTGCCGAAGCGGATGTACGGGCCCCAACGACCATTTTCAATACTGATTTTCAACTCCGGCCATTGCTGAATGTAGCGGTTCGATTCTTTCTCCACCTTGGCGGCAATGAGCTCATCGCAATCCTTCTGCGTCAGCGCATCAAAGTTGTAGCGGCGGGGCACGTTGATGTACAAATCGCCCCATTTGATGAACGGGCCAAAGCGACCTTTACCCTTCGTTACGGGTTGTCCCTGATAAGTAGCGATTGGTGCATCTGCCTGAACCTTTTCGGCTATCAAAGCTTGTGCACGGGCCATATCCACCGCCAGCGGATCTTCTCCTTTTGGCAGGCTGATGAAAACATCGCCGTGCTTTACATACGGACCAAAACGGCCAATGCCGACACTCACTTCTTTGCCGTCAAATTCACCCAATGTAAAAGGCAAACGGAACAAATCCAATGCCTCTTCGAGGGTAATGGTTTCAATACTTTGGCCGGGGCGAAGGCTGGCAAACAATGGCTTTTCTTCATCATCCACACTGCCAATTTGTATCATGGCGCCAAAGCGGCCCATGCGGGCAAAGACGGGCTTGCGGCTTTCGGGGTGTTCGCCCAAATGACGCTCCCCTGTGGCACGGTCGGCATGCTCCATGGTTTCTTCTACTTCCTTATGAAAAGGATCGTAAAAGTTGCGCACCATGCTGTTCCACTGCTGCTTGCCTTCGGCTACCTTATCAAACTCTCCTTCTACCCTGGCGGTAAAGGAATAGTCCATCACATTTTCAAAATGCTTGTTCAAAAAGTCGGTCACCACAAATCCAAGATCCGTTGGAAACAGCTTGGCTTTTTCAGCACCATAGTTTTCCATTTGCGTAGCGGAAAAAACCTTATCAGATTTCAATTTCCAAATGACTACGCTGCGTTGCTGGCCTTCGCGGTCTTCTTTTACCACATAGCCACGCTTGAGTATGGTAGAAATGGTTGGCGCATAAGTAGAAGGACGGCCAATGCCAAGTTCTTCCAGTTTCTTTACCAGCGACGCTTCTGTATAGCGGGCTGTTGGGCGTGAATATTTTTCAGCAGCCGTCATTTCCAGCAAGTCAACAGACTGGCCCACACTCAGGTTAGGCAGGCGGCCATCTTCTTGCTCGTCTTCTTCATCGGTGCCTTCGAGGTATACTTTCAAAAAGCCATCGAACTTAATGACTTCACCACTGGCAGAGAGTTCTTCGCCATTGGTGCTGATGCCAATTTTGGCCGTTGTTTTTTCCAGTTCGGCATCGGCCATTTGCGAAGCGATGGTCCGTTTCCAAATCAGGTCGTAGAGGCGGGCACCTTCTGCATCATCAATGCTGGAATGCTCCATGTACGTGGGGCGTATGGCTTCGTGTGCCTCTTGTGCACTTTCGTTTTTGTTTTTGTACTTGCGTATTTGCAAATATCTTTTACCATAGTTGTTTTCGATGGTATTGCCGATGGCGCCAAGAGCTGTATCACTCAGGTTCACACTATCGGTACGCATATAGGTAATATGACCCGCTTCGTACAACTTTTGGGCAATGAGCATGGTTTTGGCCACGCCATAACCTAGTTTGCGGCTGGCTTCCTGCTGCAAAGTGGAAGTGGTAAAAGGTGCTGCAGGCGTACGCTTGCCGGGCTTCACCACAATGTCTTTTACATTATAAGCAGCGCCAATACAGCTATTCAAGAATTTTTCTGCCAGTTGGCCGTTGGCAAAACGAGCTCCTTCAGCAGAAAAACTTACGTCTTTGCCATTAAGATCTTTGCCGGTGAAATGTGCTTTTACTACAAAAGCACTTTCAGCTTTGAATGTGTTGATTTCTCTTTCCTTATCTACAATCAGTTTTACAGCAACGCTTTGCACACGGCCGGCACTCAAGCCACCCTGGCGACCAATTTTGCGCCACAGCACCGGGCTGATTTCAAAACCCACAATGCGGTCGAGCACCCGGCGGGCCTGTTGGGCATTTACCAGGTTCATGTTTAATGTGCGGGGGTTGGCCACGGCCTTTTGAATGGCGGGCTTGGTAATTTCATGAAACACAATCCGCTTGGTGGTGGCGGGATCCAAATCGAGCACTTCACACAAGTGCCAGCTGATGCTTTCTCCTTCACGGTCCTCATCGCTTGCCAGCCAAACTTCCTCAGAAGATTTTGCCAGTTTGCGGAGTTCGCTTACCACTTTCTGTTTTTCATCCGGCACTACGTACCTTGGCTGAAAACCATGGTCAACATCAATGCCCATGTCGTCCTTTTCCAGGTCGCGGATGTGGCCGTAGCAACTCTTTACCTGAAAGTCTTTGCCCAGAAATTTTTCGATGGTTTTGGCCTTGGCCGGGCTTTCTACAATGAGTAAGTTTTTTGCCATGATGTGCGAATAGCGGGGAGTAAGTTCTATGTTAATGGGTGGAAAATTACCGGGGGTGAACCAGCGTTTTCCACGGCAATATTAGGATAGTTTGTAAAAAACAACGTCCTGCGGTTGTGAGCAGCTTACAAAACCGGAGCAGTTTACCAGCATTCGAGGATGCGTTTCCGCACTTTATTGTCGCGGTAAATGCGACTGTGGCCCAGCCCTTCCGTCACCATCAGTTCCACATGCCCGGGCAAATGCGGGATGGCGGGCTCCACATCATCAAAGGGTGTGGTATCGTCGAAGCGGTCGTGTATCCACAGCACCTGCCCCTGATGCTCCCGCAGCAGGCGGGGCAGCGAAAACCAATCCATTTTGTGACCGGCCCGCTTTTCCAGTTCCTCCACAAACAGGGCTTGCAGGTTGGCAGGCAATTGCAAAAAGCGGCTGAAGTTTTGCGTAGCCGACCGCACTTCTACCAGCGGCGCCACCAGTGCAATTTTGTTTTGCTGCTTGTGGCCGAGGGCATCCAGCGCCAGCATCAGGCTCATGCCGCCAAGGCTGTGGGCCAGGTAAGCATCAAACCCTTGGTGATGGCGAATAATATCTTCGAGCACCCATTTGTAAATGATGAGGTTGAGCCGGCTGCCATTGCTTTTACCATGGCCCGGTGCATCGTAGGCCAGCACTTCGTAGCCTTTTTTCAAAGAGGGGTAAATGTATTTTTCGAAAGACTTGCAGCTGCCGGCAAAGCCATGCACAATGAGCAGTTTTTGCCCGTTCGGCTCTTTGGGCAACCAATGATAGCCGGCCAATTGATGCTCACCCGAGTTAAGCCGCAGCCGCTTGGCTTCTTTCCAAATGGGCGGGTCTTTCCGGCGGGGCCGGGCGTAGGGCTTTTGAAACAAATCGATGGCCGAAGCCGCTGCCCAGCGGGCATTGAGCACATGCATCAGGTTAAGCTTGGCCTTGTAATATTCTACCACCAGTTTTTGCGCTGCCGTCATCCCACGTTGTGTTGCCATATCCCACAGAAGCTTTGCGCAAAGAAACAGTACTCTGAATTGCTTTACTTTGAAATGATGGAAATAGTATTGATAGGAACAGGCAATGTGGCTACGGTGCTGGCCGGCATGTTGCAGCAAGCCGGGCATCAGTTGGTACAAGTGCTGGGGCGAAATGCAGCAGCCGTCAAGCAGTTGGCCGATAAATATGAGGCTGAGGGCAGCACTGATTTTTCTGCCATCCGGCAACATGTACCATTATATATTATAGCCGTTTCCGACACGGCCTTACCCGAAGTGCTGGCACAGTTACCCAAGCTGAAAGGTTTGCTGGCACATACGGCAGGTTCGGTAAGCATGCAGGTACTGGCAACTGTATCGCCCAACCATGGCATTTTGTATCCGCTGCAAAGCCTGCGGAAAGAAGCGCCGCCCAGCGCCCCTGTGCCATTGCTCACCGATGCTTCCACGCCCGACGATCTGGCGCTGCTCGATGATGTAGCCCGCAGCCTCAGCCCCATTACGGGTCATGCCAACGATGTGCAACGCCAGTGGCTGCACATGGCTGCCATTTTTGCCAACAATTTTACCAACCTCATGTATGGGCAGGCGTACAACATTTGCGCAGCGCAGCAAGTGCCTTTTGAACTGCTGCAACCGCTGATGCAGGAAACCGTGAACCGCCTCACCAACAATGATCCGAAACAGTGGCAAACCGGCCCTGCCGCCAGAAACGATCACGGCACCATTGCCAAACACATTGCGCTGCTGCAAACACAAGATGAGAACATGGCCAAGTTGTATGAATACCTTTCGCAGCAGGTGAGCCACTGGATGCAGCACAAGTGCTGATGTTGAGAAACGGAATTTTTTGCGCCCTGTACCCCAACCAAAACAGGATTTACAAGTTATAAGCAGGCGAAGCGAAACGGCAACCCTTATTTTTGCCGCCCCAATACGAAACGAACCAATCATTATGTATACTATCCATTTCAAGTTTGAAGAAAAAGGCCTCGAACCTGTAACACTGACCAACATAGAAGCCGGTGATTCCATTTTGGAAATTGCCCTGAAAAACGACATTGAACTGCACCACAACTGTGGCGGGGTATGTGCCTGCAGCACTTGCCATGTATACGTTGAAAAAGGTGAAGATTATCTGCCGGAAATTACCGACCGTGAAGAAGATTTTATTGACCGTGCGGTGAACCCCCGCCTCAATAGCCGCCTCGGCTGCCAGTGTGTGCTGGAAGCCGGCAGTGGTACAATCGAGGTAACCGTGCCTGACCAATCACAGTTTTTGGGAGAGTAAAACAATGTGCCGGTTGGCGAATGTGCTGACAATTGTTTTCTTACCTGAGTATTCTAATTATTCATTTTCAAATTCCCCCATTCTTATATGAGCTACGAACCGCCTATTCACTGGAACGACTACGAAGACATTGCCATTAAACTCTATGAAAAGTTTGGCGATGAGTTCAACGAAGGCAAAATCTACCGCATTCGTTTTACCGATTTGTTGGAGTGGGTGTTGCAAATTCCTGGCTTTGTGGGTACCCGTGAAGAAAGTAACGAAGGCCATCTGGAAATGATTCAGAGCAGCTGGGTGTACGAGTGGAGAGATAACCAGAAATAGGATGTCGGATTTCTGATGTAGGATGGCTGATGGCTGATTTTCTGCCATCTTTACTACCAACTATCATCCACCATCTATCAACTCACCAATGAATGTACTAAGCCTTTTCCCCAACATAAAAGTGTTTGCCTTTGATGTAGACGGAGTGCTGACAGACGGCACTTTGTACCTGATGCCCGAGGGTGAAATGGTACGCCGCATGAACATCAAAGACGGCTATGCTTTGCAACTGGCGGTGAAGAAAGGCTATGAAGTCATCATCATTAGTGGTGGCCAATCGGAGTTGGTAAAAGAGCGGCTGCACAAATTGGGCATCCGTCATGTGTACATGCAGGTGCACGATAAAAAGCAGGTACTGCAAGACTTTTTGCAACAGCGTCAATACAGTTTGTCGCAAACGCTTTTTATGGGCGATGACATTCCCGATTTGGAAGTGATGCAAACAGTGGGGCTCCCCTGCTGCCCTGCCGATGCCTGCAGCGAAATACAACAAGTTAGTCTGTACATCAGTCCACAGGTTGGTGGTGCCGGAGCCGCCAGAGATGTGATAGAAAAAGTGCTCAAACTCAATGGCGATTGGGTGCATACCACGCAGGTGCAGAGCCGGTAGAAATAATTTTGCCTGCTCCCCTGCCCTCGATATTTTTACAACATGCAACTATTAGGTCATTTTTTCCGATTGCTCCGCTGGCCTAATCTGGTGTTTATCGCTATTACACAAATCCTCTTTCACTACTTCATTGTTTTACCTGCTGCCAACAGCCATGCTTTTCCATTGCATTTGCAGCAGCATTTGTTTTGGCTCATCGTAGCAGCCAGTGTGCTCATAGCTGGCGCAGGCTATATCATCAACGATTATTTCGACATCAATATTGATCAGGTAAACAAGCCCGACCGCATGGTGGTAGACCGCATCATTACCAGGCGCATGGCTATATTTTGGCACCTTGTTTTTTCTGGCATCGGCGTATTGCTGAGTGTATATGTTGGCTACAAATTGCACAATCCGCTTATTGCCATCGGCAACATACTGTGTGTAGTGCTGCTGTGGGTGTATTCTACCACCTACAAACGGAAAATGATTATTGGCAACGTACTCATTTCGCTACTCACTGCATGGGTTATTCTCATCATGTTGGTGGCTGAATTACCCGGCTGGTGGAACAGTATCATCACTGCCGCCGACACACAAGCTTCGGTAGCGAGGCTTACCCGCATTGGTGTGCTCTATGCCGCTTTTGCTTTCATTATATCGCTTATACGAGAAGTGGTAAAAGACATGGAAGACATGGAAGGCGACCGTCGGGCACAATGCAAAACATTGCCCATTGTGTATGGAGTAAATGCATCGAAAGTATTTGCCGGCACATGGCTGGCAATCCTCATTGTAATGCTCATAGTAATGCAAACCTATGTGCTCATTTTTCAGTGGTGGTATGCTTCATTGTACTTACTGATAACCGTTACAGTGCCGCTGATAATGTTATTCAAGCATTTATTTAAAGCCATCAACACTACACAATTTGCACAACTGAGCAGCAAGCTCAAGTGGATAATGTTGGGCGGTATTTGCTCTATGGTTTTCTTTATGTTGTATACCCGATAAGTTTATGAGAAGTTCACTGCCCCGCATCATCTTGGCCAGCCAATCGCCCCGCAGAAAAATGCTGCTCGAATGGGCTGAAGTAGATTTTGAAGTCATCGTAAAACATACCGATGAAATAGAAGACCCCACATTACCAATAGACCAAGTGCCTGTAGCCATAGCCCGTGAAAAAGCATTGGCTGTAAAAAAAGAACTTACCCGCTGGGATGAGAGCCGCACGGAGAACAGCAACCATTTGCCCATACTGGCGGCAGACACTATTGTAGTGCTCAACAACCATATTATTGGCAAACCTGCCAGCCGCGAAGATGCTGTACATTTTTTGCTGCAATTATCCGGACAAACACATGAAGTAATTACCGGTGTTTGCCTAATGACGGCCACCGAAACTTTTGAATTTGCTGACACCACTTCGGTTACTTTTCATGAGCTTACACAACAGCAAATAGAATACTACGTAGACAAATACGAGCCCTACGACAAAGCCGGAGCCTATGCCATTCAAGAGTGGATTGGTGTAACAGGCATTAAAAGTATTCAGGGTGATTTTTACAACGTAATGGGGCTTCCGGTGAGTCGTGTTTTACAGCTGCTAAAGGAATTGTAGCCTCGTCAGGTTTATGTACATTAGCGGAGACACACCCTATACCCGCTATGAACGAACGTTTGCTACAATTCATCTGGCAGTTTCGCTATTACAATGCGCAACAACTGCAAACTACATTACATTATCCTATAGAAGTGATTCACCCCGGTGAATGGAACACACATCAGGGAGCTGATTTTCAAAATGCAAGAATCAATATTGATGGTACGCTGTGGGCAGGTGCTGTAGAGCTGCACTTACGCACCAGCGATTGGTACAAACACGGGCATCATCACGATGACCGTTATGCAAAAATTATTTTGCATGTGGTGTACGAACATGATGTGCCAGACTGGCCGGCGGAGGTTCCTGTTTTAGCGTTGCGCAATCGTATTTCGGGCATGATGCTGCAGCAATACAGCAGCTGGATGAGTAGCCAGCAAGCCATACCCTGTGGCACACAAGCTTCAGCGGTGCCCTCTCTCATTTGGCAAAACTGGCTCGACCGGTTGCTGGCAGAAAGATTGCAGGAAAAAACAAACCGCGTTGCCAAACACATTCAGCAAACACAACAGCATTGGGAAGAAGTGTGCTGGCGCATGATCAGCCGGGCTATGGGTGGTGCTGTCAATGGCGAAAGCTTTGAACAAATGGCGTCATCTATTTCTGTAAACATTTTAGCGAAGCACAAAAACCAGATTCACCAACTGGAAGCGTTGCTCTTAGGTCAGGCAGGTTTGTTGCATAAACACATGACCGATAAGTATGCACAAATGTTGTACAAAGAGTATCAGTTTTTACAGCAGAAATATCAGCTGCGGGTCATTCAACAGCCGCCCTCCTTTTTAAGAATGCGGCCAGTCAATTTTCCTACCATCCGATTGGCACAGCTGGCCATGCTCATTCATCGGAGCAGCCATTTGTTTTCGCAACTGCTGGAGGCAAATGAACTCAAACAAATTCACCAGTTGTTTGATGTAACAGCCAACGATTATTGGCAAACCCATTTTAAACCCGACCACGAAAGTGATGCACAGCCAAAGACACTCGGCAAGCAGGCTATCGATAGTGTTGTGATAAATGCTATTGCGCCGCTATTGTATGCTTATGGCAAAGCTTTGAATCAACCCGCACAAACCGAAAAAGCATTGGGTTTTCTGCAAGCAACTGCTGCCGAAAAAAATACGTTCATGACCGCTTTTGCTGCCATGAACGTACCTATCGAAAATGCCTATACTTCGCAAGCCTTACTACAACTGCGCAAACAATATTGCGATGCCCGACGCTGCCTCGAGTGTGCCGTGGGTAATCGCTTATTGCGCAGCGAAGCCCTTAGCCCCACTGGTAGCTAATCGCCTGCTCCAGATCGGGGTGCAGGCTACGGGCCACCGGGCATGCATTACCTGCAGCTTCCAGTATTTGGCGGTCCTTATCGCTCAGGTCGAGTGCTGGCAGTTTTACCCACACTTCCATTTTTACAATGCGGCGCGGAGGTTCTTTGCTCATGTGTTTTTGCACATCTACAGTTGTACCTTCCAGCTCTATGCCCATATCAGTTGCCTTGATGGCCATAGTTGTAATGAGGCAAAGACCAAGAGAAGTAGCCGTCAAATCGGTGGGCGAAAACCTTTCTCCTTTTCCCCTGTTATCTGTTGGTGCATCGGTTTCCAAACCCGATCCACTCTGATTATGCACAGCTGTGCACCTTAACGCTCCATTGTAAATTAACGATGCGGTCATACCTTATTTTTGGGCTAAATTTACTGTTACCTACAACACTAATACATGGTCATTTCAAAATTGATTCCCGCCTCACTTTGTTGCCTGCTTTCTTTAGCTTCTCTTTCGCTGTTAGCACAAGACACCAACGAAGGCTCAGACAGAAAGTCGAGACAGGCCAAGCAACAGGCCCGCAGAGACAAGGTGAATCAAATGGCCAAGGCCGAAGAAGAAGGTGCCATCATATACCATAAGGAATGGGTACTTGGCGGCAAGTTGTACAACGATGGTTTGGCAGCCCATTTTCAAAAGGCGAAAATGAAATCCAATTACAAATCACATTGGTACCTGGTAGAAGTAGGTGTAAGAAAGGCCAACAATGAATACAAGATTGGCAGCGAAAACATTAGCATTGGTTTTGCTTTAACCCGCCCATACATTTATGCAAAGCAAAACGTGTTTATGCAAACTAAAATTGGCTTTGGACAACAATATTTAATTGGTGGCAAAGGCAATAAAAACGGGGTTGCTGTAATGGCCATTTACGGTGGCGGTTTATCGCTCGGTTTGCTCAAACCATATTACATCGAAAAATTTGATGTTGCCAACAATGAGCTTATCAAAATAAACTGGATGGGTGGAGCTAACCGCACAGATACGCTGTTTTTAGACCAATCGGTACAGGGTACCAGCGCCGGTTTTTTCAAAGGTTTTAATGAGTTGAAATTCAGACCCGGTGTGTTTGCCAAAACCGGTTTACGATTCGACTATGGCCGCTACAACGAAATGGTGAGTGCCATTGAATGTGGCGTAAACGTAGAGTTCTACCCACAGGAAATGCCCATTATGGTAGACAATCCCGCCAAACGCTTTTTTGCCAACATATACGTAGGCATAGAATTTGGCCGGCGGAAATAACCTTTTGCACAGGATGCTGTTTATTCAGCAACTATTACCTTGCACAAATTATGAGTTGTATTACACAGGATCAATCCGTAGAAAAAATAAAAAAACCATCGTGGCTGCGTGTAAAACTGCCCATTGGCGAAAGTTACAGGCATGTGAGAGGATTGGTAGACAATCATAAACTGCATACCATTTGCGAAAGCGGCAATTGCCCTAACATGGGCGAATGCTGGGGTGCAGGCACTGCCACATTTATGATTTTGGGAAATACCTGTACCCGCAGCTGTGGCTTTTGTGCCGTAGCTACCGGCCGACCCGACCCCGTAGATTGGGACGAACCACAACGGGTGGCCGAAGCCATTCATCTCATGAAAGTGAAGCATGCAGTTATCACTTCGGTAGACCGTGATGAAATACCCGACGGAGGCAGCATCATTTGGTACAACACCATCAAAGCGGTAAAAACCCTCAATCCGGAAACCACGCTGGAAACGTTGATTCCGGATTTTAAAGGAGAAACAGAAAATATTTTGCGGGTAGCCGAAGCTGCACCAGAAGTGATTAGCCATAATATTGAAACGGTAGAACGCCTCACCCGTCAGGTGCGCATTCAGGCCAAGTACTGGCGCAGTATGGAAGTATTGCGTACACTTAAGCAGGCAGGCATCCGTACCAAGAGTGGCATTATGCTGGGCCTTGGTGAAAGCATGGATGAAGTGAAGCAAACCATGGAAGACCTGCGCAATGTAAATGTGGATGTTATCACCATTGGTCAATACCTGCAACCCACCAGCCGCCACCTGCCAGTCGATCGTTTTGTGCACCCTGATGAGTTTGGCATGCTTCGTGAGTTTGGCTACGAACTGGGCTTCGACTATGTAGAAAGCGGCCCGCTGGTACGCAGCAGCTACCACAGCGAAAACCACGTGATAGCAGGCTATGGCCGTAATGCATGGATGCAAGAAAAAAAGGCTGAAGTAGTTTCAGCATAAATAAATAAAAACATTAATGATACAGCAGGCACCCGCAATGGGTGCTTTGCTATTTTTAGGCCATGAAGCAATTAATGGTTCTTGCGGTACTGCTCAGCACTACCCTTTTTGCAAATGCACAACTCACCTGGCAAAATGTAGATTCAGCTTTCGGGCCATTGCCCAAAGGCGTACATGTATACCGCACCAATACGGCATTGGCTGGCAAACCCAACATTGCGTATTACATCGAACTACCACTGAAAAACAAACAGCTTTCATTTGATGCCCTTACGGGAAATGGAAAAAGGTTTACCCCTACCCAATACTTCGAACAGCATGCCTCGCCACTGGTGGTAGCCAACTGCACTTTCTTTTCTTTTGCCAACAATGCCAACCTGAACATGGTGGTAAGCAACGGACAATTGAAAGCGTACAACACCCCTGCGGTAAAAATGGGTAAAGACAGTTCCCGATACTACTACATTACCCGCAGTGCCATTGGCATCGGCAAAAAACGAAAAGCAGATGTAGCCTGGACTTATACAGATACGGCACTGCGCTACGCTTATGCATGGATACAACCCAGTGTGGCCACGGGCAACCTTGCCGATCCTTCTCTGCAAGATGTAATAACAGCCAATGCCAGCTTGCCCAAGCCTGTTAAATGGAAAATGCGAACAGCTGTAGGCGGTGGTCCTGTTGTGCTGGAAGCCGGGGCAGTAAAAGTGTACAACAAGGAAGAACGCATGTTTGTAACAGGCCTGCAAGACAAGCATCCCCGCACTGCCATGGGTTATACCCGTGATGGACGTCTGATTATTTTAGCGGTAGAAGGCCGTAACCCCGGCATTGCCGAAGGCGCCACCTTGGAACAATTAGGCCACATGTTGCTGCAAGCCGGCTGTGTAGAAGGCCTCAATCTCGATGGTGGTGGCAGCAGCTGCTTACTAATCAACGGAAAAACTACCATAAAACCATCCGACAAAGAAGGCCAACGGCCGGTACCAGCTGTGTTTGTGGTTACAACTACAAGCTATTAGTTGATCTGACTATTGCACATCACTCATATCCTGAGGTACTTTGGCACAGATTTTGGGATAACTATTGCGAGTTTAAGGTTAAAACATTAAATTCGTTGTTCCAACGTCAAATCCCCACACGGATATGAAAAATATAATACCCCTTGCAGCCCTCATGGCTGCATTATTTTTTGTCGGATGTCAGAAGTTCGATGGCAATCAGGACTCGAAGCTATACGTATATCTCACAGATAACGCCATACTTGCAGATGAGGTAAACGTAGAAATACAAGGCGTTAAAGTAAAATACAAAGGCACCGTAGAACCTGCGAGTAGCACCAACCCGGGCAGCAGCGAAGATTGGGTTTGGCTGGATGTAAATGAAGGCGTATACAATCTTCTGAACTTCACCAACGGACGTAAAACACTGCTGGCAGTAGGCGGCGTACCCGGTGCCAACATAAAAGAAATGCGGTTTGTGCTGGGCAAAAACAATACAATAAAATTTGATGGACAAACCTATCCTATGACATTGGAAGCAGGCAATGAGTTTGGCTATAAAATAGATGTGGTGAAAAAAATGGGAATCCCCCGGGATTCTATCACCATTGATTTTGATGCAGCATTATCAGTAATTGAAGTTGGTGTACATCAATACAAACTGGTACCGCATTTGGTAGTAAAATAATGACAACGGATAACCCTTTCTAATAAAAGCGGGGCATTCATTAACAATGAATAGCCCCGCTTTCTTATGGTAAATGTGCTATGTTATTTCTTTTCCCAAACCAACGCACTGGCACCTAATATTGCCGCATCGCTTTCTTTGAGCAGGCTAAATACAAGCTTCACTTTATTGCGGAAAATGGGCAGCAGGTTTTCTTCCATATGGGTGCGTACAGGCTTCATAATTAAGTCGCCTGCCTTGGTGGGTCCGCCAAATAGAACAATGGCTTCGGGCGAAGAAAACATCACAAAATTGGCCAGAGCCATGCCCAGAATTTTACCGGTGTACTCGAATACTTCAATAGCAATTTCGTCGCCTTGCATAGCGCATTCGTACACATGGTAGCTTTCCAGCTCTTCCACCGGCACATTGCGCAGCAGAGAAGTTTTGTTGTGGTGCTTCTCCAGCAACTCCAATGCTGTAAGCCTTATGCCCGTAGCAGAAGCATACGCTTCCAGCGATCCATGAGCACCTGTTCCCCAGTGCAAACGCCCATCAGGTATGATGATGGTATGGCCGAGTTCGCCGGCAAAACCATCGTGGCCGTAAATCAATTGACCATTTGCCACAATGCCGCTACCCACACCTGTGCCCAACGTAATCATGATAAAATCTTTCATACCACGGGCCGCTCCATACATCATTTCGCCTACGGCTGCAGCATTGGCATCATTGGTGAGGCTGGCATCGAGGCCAAACCTGGCAGCAATCATATCTGCCAATGGAATCACTCCTTTCCAGGGCAGGTTGGGTGCATACTCTACCGTTCCTTTGTAATAGTTGCCATTTGGAGCTCCTACCCCAATGCCTTTGATTTCTGTAACGCCGCCTACCGAATCGATAGCTGGTAAAATGGCTTCGTACAAGGCATCTATAAACTTATCAACCGACTTATGTTTTTTGGTACTGATAGCACCGCGATAAAAAATATCGCCACGTGTATCAACCAAACCAAACTTGGTATTGGTACCACCTATATCGATACCGATGGCATATTGTTGCGATTTATCGATGGTACTACTGTCGTTCAAATTACCGGATTGCTTTGCCAAGGTTCCTAAAATTAATGGTGAACATTTAATGTGATGCCGCAACAGTTTGATCGAAATCGAGCCCCTGCTTTTTCAGCACACTTTTCAGTTTGAGTGCAAGGAAGGCGAGGAATGCAAAGCAGGCTGCAGCAACCAAATAAGAATTATGCAAACCTACAGCACCATCACCTACGGCACCCTGCAAAGGTGGAATAATGGCGCCACCCAGAATCATCATGATAAGCAAAGCCGACCCTTCGCTGGTGTATTTGCCCAAACCACCCACACCCAGCGAGAAGATACAAGGCCACATAATGGAGCAGCACAAACCACCGGCGATGAATGCAAATACAGAAACCAAACCGGTAGTGAACACACCCACCAACATGGCAATGGTAGCGAGGATAGACAAGGTGAGCAATGTTTTCACTGGCTTCTCTTCGCCATAGAAGAAAGCAGCTACGGCAATGGCAATACAGATAGCGTATGGCAGCAGATTGCCCACTTCATTGCCATACAAAACGTTTACACCCAGCACCACGCCAAATGCAATAAATGGCACTACAATGGTGGCAATTTTTTTGGCTGTTTTACCCAGGTTGAAAACACTGATGGCACCCGTCCAGCGACCGATCATAAGGCTACCCCAATACAGCGAAATGTATTGAGAAATTTCACTTTCATCCAAGCCTGTTTCGTTGAAATAACCCGGTGTTTTTAGCAAGGCACCAAAGTTGTTGTCGATGGTTACTTCTACACCAACGTATACAAAAATGCCAATCATGCCATAAATGAGTTGAGGATACTTCATGGCACCCCAACCATCGGGGCTTTTGTTGGCAGCACCATTGCTTATAAACAATACAGCGATAATGAGCACAAACGTAGCCAACAACAATGGCAGTTTAGAAATCTCAGTAAATGTGCCCAGCAAAATGATACCCAAAATACCAATCGTCATTACCACCAACGAACCCGATGCTTTGCTGGCTTTTTCAAAAGGCTCATCGTTTTTGCCATCGGGCAATTTGGAAAATAAAAAGAACAAGGCAACGGCAGCAAACACACCCGCTACAATGAGGTATAAATTATTGATATTGGTAACAGTTACATCTTGCTTTGCACCAATACCACCAAACAGAAAAAAGCTAACGATGATGGGCCCCAGTGTTGTACCCAACGAATTGACACCTCCGCCAAGGTTGAGGCGATGCGAACCGGTAGCTGGATCGCCGAGGCTAATGGCAAAAGGCTGTGCACAGGTTTGCTGCAGCGAAAAGCCCAATGCTACAATAAACAATGAGCCCAGAATAGCATAGTAAGAATTAGCGTTGGCTGAAGGAATGATGAGTAAAGCACCTACAACAGAAATAAAAAGCCCGTAGATAATGCCCCGCTTGTAACCTATTTTGTTTACAATGTCGGTGCCAATCAAATTAGACACTACAAAAAGAATAAGTGACCCAACAAAATAGGCAATGTAAAAAGCTGAACCGAGCAACTGCGATTCAAACTGTGTCAATTCAAAATGAGTTTTACAAAAAGGAATAAGAATACTGTTGGAAGCGGCGATAAATCCCCAAAAAAAGAACACCATAACAAGTGTTCCCAACGCACTGTAATTAGTTGGTTTTGCTGTTTGATTCATAAGGCATCGATTAAATAAGAAGAGGCGTAAATGTAGCCGCTTTTGCAACGCAGAAAAATTTTTTAAGATGGGCTGCACAATGGCAATCTTAGCCTAAATTGTCGGGCCAAGTGTGGTCAATTATTAATAAAATAATTAAGTAGAATAATCTGGATTTTACCAGGCCATTTACAAATGCCTCAATCATGGAAATAGTACACATAAGTGCCGAATGCTACCCCGTAGCCAAAGCCGGCGGGCTGGGCGATGTAGTGGGAGCTTTGCCAAAATACCAACAGCAGTTAGGGCATTTAGCAAAAGTGGTAATGCCCATGTACCGCAGCAAATATTTATACAACCATGAGTGGGAGCTGGTACACGAAAGCGGCACCTACCTGGGCAATACCTGGTTTCGCTACGCCGTCATCAAAGAAAAAACCAATGAGCTGGGTTTTGATTTGTACCTGCTCGACATCAACGGATTGCTCGACCGCGAAAAAGTATATGGGTACGATGATGATACGGAACGCTTCACCGCATTTCAAATAGCCGTGGTGCATTGGCTGGCTACTTGGGAGCACCGTCCCGATGTGGTGCATGTACACGACCACCATACTGGCCTTATCCCCTTCATGATGAAATATTGCTACGCTTATCAGTCTTTGCGTAGCATTAAAACAGTTTTTACCATACACAATGGCCAGTATCAGGGTTGGATGGGTTGGAACAAAAGCCATTACCTGCCCAGTTTCGACAATTGGAAAAGCGGCATGCTCGAATGGAAAGACAGCATCAATGCTTTGGCAGCAGCCGTGAAGTGTGCCGATAAAGTAACGACGGTGAGCCAGAGCTACATGGAAGAATTGCGTATTCAGGCCAATGGATTAGAAGATTTGTTTGAATACGAAAAAGGCAAATGCTCCGGAATCCTCAACGGTATTGATACTGAAGTTTGGGACCCGGAAACCGATCCACTCCTCCCCTACAATTATGGCATTGCTGATGTAGTAGAAGGCAAAGAACTGAACAAGAAATCTGTTTGCCAGCATTTTGGCCTCGATGCAGATAAGCCATTGTTCATTTTCATTGGCCGATTGGTAGGTGAAAAAGCAGCTGAAATTCTTCCATCGGCTATTGGTGAAGCCGCAGCGGAATTCAATGGTGCCCTGAATTTTATTGTGCTCGGCAGTGGCGATCCCAAACTGGAATATGAACTGCAGGCATTGCAGGAACTCATACCCAATCAGATGAGTTGTTACATTGGCTACAACGAAAAACTGGCACACCAGTTGTATGCCGCTGCCGACTTTTTGCTGATGCCCAGCCGGGTAGAACCTTGTGGCCTCAACCAAATGTATGCGTTGCGCTATGGAACCGTGCCCATGGTTCGCAATACCGGCGGTCTTCGGGATACGGTGATAGACATTGGCGCCCCCAATTTTACCGGTTACGGTTTGGTATTTGAACATCCGTCTGTTGGCGATTTAAAACATGCCATTCATCGGGCTGCCTCGTGGTATTTTGAAAAGCCCGACATCTTATTGGCAGCAAGGCAAAAAATGATGGCCATCGACAACAGCTGGACAAAAAGTGCAGCAGCTTATATCGACCTTTACAAATCATAATTGAATAGAACAACGAACATCAATACTCACCTTATAAACTCATTACAATGGCAAAATCAACGGTTGCAGTTATCTTAGGTGGTGGCGCAGGAACCCGGCTTTATCCGCTGACGGCTACCCGAAGCAAACCCGCCGTACCAATTGCGGGCAAGTACAGACTGGTAGATATTCCCATCAGCAACTGTATCAACAGCAGCATAAACCGCATCTGGGTGCTTACACAGTTCAATAGTGCTTCGCTCAATAAGCACATTAAAAACACATATCAGTTCAGCCAGTTTAGCAGCGGCTTTGTAGATATTTTAGCTGCAGAACAAACGCC
The DNA here is from genome assembly GCA_020161435.1 of Bacteroidota bacterium. Lineage (GTDB taxonomy): Bacteria > Bacteroidota > Bacteroidia > Chitinophagales > Chitinophagaceae > Phnomibacter. Next base: position 600,361 of record JAIUNV010000002.1, read on the forward strand.
CGACAACCCAGGTTGGTTTCAGGGAACGGCCGATGCCGTACGCCAAAGCCTTCGCCATATTCAGCAGCACGAATCGGAGTATGTGCTTATCCTCAGCGGCGACCAATTGTATCAGATGGACTTTCAGGAAATGATTGACAAGCATGCCCAATCTGGTGCCGAAATCTCCATTGCTACCATACCCGTTTCAGACCGCGATGCTTCGGAATTTGGAATTATGAAAGTGGATGAAAACGGCGAAATTTCAGCATTCATTGAAAAGCCCAAAAAGGATATTTTACACGAATGGATAAGTGATACTGGAGACGAAATGAAGGCGCAGGGACGTAACTACCTCGCCTCCATGGGCATTTACATTTTCAACAAAAAACTACTGTTCGATCTGCTGTTAGAGGAGTACGAAAAATCAACCGACTTTGGTAAAGAAATCATGCCACAGTCTATTGAGAAGTATAAAGTAATGTCTTACCAATACGATGGCTATTGGACAGACATTGGTAACATTTATTCCTTCTTCGAGGCCAACCTGGCATTAACAGATGAAATTCCGCCTTTCAACCTGTACGATAAAAAGAACATTGTGTACACCCGTGCCCGCATGTTGCCTCCGGCAAAAATCAGCGGCACCACTTTAGAAAAAACAATCATCGCCGAAGCCAGCATCATTAATGCCAGCCGCATAGAAAATAGTGTGATTGGCATCCGGAGCCGCATTGGCCACGGTACCACTATTGTAAGCTGCTACATGATGGGGGCCGATTATTTTGAAACCCTGCAGGAAATTGAAGCATCTAAGCGAACTGGCAAACCCAACATCGGAGTTGGTGAACGCTGCTACCTTAAAAACTGCATCATAGACAAAAACTGCCGCATTGGTGATGATGTAAGAATTATTGGAGGTAGCCATTTAGAAGCAGCCGACCATGCTTTGTACACCGTGAAAGATGGCATAGTGGTATTGAAGAAAAACGCAGTTATTCCAAGCGGCTTCCAATTAATGTAAAGTACAGATGTACATACAACGCCTTGCATTAAAAAAGACCTGCCAGTCAGGTCTTTTTTAATGCAAGAAATAGTTTGTGTAAAAAATACACATTTACAAAAAAATGCTACATTGCGTAGCCGCTTTTAGGTACATTCATTTTAAACAACGATTGCATATGGCAGCTCCTGTCGCTTCTTCTTCGTCGGGCTCGTCGAGCCTCAAACCCATGCTCAATTTTTGGAGCATCTGGAACATCAGCTTTGGTTTTTTAGGTGTGCAAATTGGCTATTCATTGCAAAATGCCAACACCAGCCGCATCCTCTCTGCTATTGGTGCCGACCCGCATCATTTGAGTTTGTTTTGGCTGGCAGCACCGGTAGCGGGGTTGATTGTGCAACCCATTGTTGGTCTTTCCAGTGATAAAACATGGACCCGCCTCGGCCGTCGTATTCCATTCATTTTAGGCGGAGCCATTGTATCGGCAGCCGCCATGTTCTTCATGCCGAATTCTGAAAAATTTGCTTCCCTTTTAGCACCGCTCATCTTCGGAGCTACCATGCTCTTGTTGATGGATACTTCTTTCAACGTAACCATGCAACCCTTCCGGGCATTGGTGAGTGACATGGTGCCCGATAAGCAACGCAACCGCGGTTATGCCATTCAGAGCTTCCTCATCAATTTTGGTGCAGTGGTGGGTTCGCTACTTCCATTTATACTTACCAGCCTTGGCGTGGCCAATGAGCCGGGCGAAGGAGAAAAAGTAGCGCCTACCGTTATCTGGTCTTTTTATTTTGGTGGCGCTGCCTTGCTGCTTACCGTACTTTGGACATCGCTGCGTACAAAAGAATATCCACCTGCTGAGTATGCCAAATACAACAATATATCTGAAGCAGATCAGGCAGAAAAAGTAAGTTTCCTTCAACTGCTGAAAAACATTCCACCCACCATGATGCAATTAGCTGTAACGCAGTTCTTCTCATGGTTTGCATTGTTTTTAATGTGGGTGTACACTACCAACGGCATTGCCCAAAGCATATGGGGCACTACTGATGCGAAGAGTGCTGCCTTCAACGAAGCAGGCAACTGGACAGGTGTGATTTTCGCAGCTTACAGTGTATTTGCAGCACTGTTCTCTTTGGTGCTTACTCCATTGGCCGATAAGTTTGGCCGTCGCAATACCTATGCCCTTTCATTGCTGGCCGGTGGCATTGGTTTGGTATCAATGATGTTCATCAGCAATAAGTATGTGTTGTTTGCATCCATGATTGGTGTAGGCATTTCATGGGCAGCCATCCTTGCCATGCCATATGCTATTCTTTCATCATCATTACCTCCCAAGCAAACGGGTGTGTACATGGGTATTTTCAACGCCACTATTACTATTCCGCAAATTGTAGCTGGCCTCATTGGCGGATTGGCATTAACCGCTTTAGGCGGCAATGCCATTTATGTGATTGGCCTTGCGGGTGCTTCTATGCTCATTGCCGGAGTAATGGCAAGGGTAGTTATCAAAGCAAAAGATTAATTAACCAAACGCTTATACAATGAACATGAAAAAGATAACGAGTCTGCTGTGTGTGTTGCTGTTGCTCTCATGGCAAGCCTTTGCACAAAAAGCACAGCTATACCCTACACACTGGTGGACGGGCATGAAATGGAATCAGGTGCAACTCTTGATTCATCAGGAAGGCATCAATGCATCGGCAGCTACAGTGCAGCTTCAATACCCGGGCGTTACTATCAAAAAAGTAACCCGTGCTGAAAGTCCCAACTATCTGGTGGTAGACATCAGTATTGCGGCTACTGCCAAGCCCGGTGTACTGAATTTTAAAGTAAAAAGTGCAGGCAAAACACAAACCATCCCTTTTACCCTGAAAGCCAGAACCGGCAAATCGGGTAAAGATTTTGCACATGGCGTTACCTCACAAGATTTGGTGTACCTCATTATGCCCGATCGTTTTGCCAATGGCGATGCCAGCAACGACCGCATCCCCGGATACAAGGATACCATTTGCGACCGCAGCAATCCTTCGGCACATCATGGTGGCGATATTCAGGGTGTCATCAATAATATTGGTTATCTGAAAGACATGGGCGTTACCTCCATTTGGATGTGCCCCGTTACTGAAAACGACATGCCATGGAAGCAAGAGCCGGCTGGTGCCATTAGTGGTTATCATGGCTATTGGATTACCAACCACTACGCCATCGACAAACGCTACGGCGGTGCCGATGCCTATAAAAAACTGGTGCGTACTGCTCATGCACAAGGCATGAAAATTATTCAGGATGCCGTGTACAATCATGTGGGTGATGAACACTTCCTGTTTAAGGACAAGCCGTTTGCCGACATGTTCAACAACTGGCCTGCATACACGGGCAGCAACCACCGCGAAGAAGCCTTGTTTGGTGCTTATGCCAGCCAGGCCGATAAAAAAGTAATGCTGGAAGGTTGGTTTACACCGCACCTGCCCGATCTGAATTTGCGCAATCCTTACATGGCCAATTTCATGATTCAAAATGCCATTTGGAGCACTGAAGAATTCATGCTCGATGGCTGGCGGGTAGATACATACAAGTACTGCGATGAGCAATTCATGAACAATGTGAATGCAGCGCTGCTGAAAGAATATCCGACCCTCAGCATTTTTGGCGAAGCTTGGGCCAACTCTGTTCCGGGCAGTGCCTACTTTACCAAAAACAACATGCAGGTGCCTTTTAAACACAACCTGCCGGGCACCACTGATTTCCCCATGCAAAGCGCCATGTTGAGTGCCATCAACCAACCATTTGGCTGGACAGAAGGACTGAACAAATTAATGATGACGCTGAGTCAGGATGTGTTGTATCAGGACCCCAAACTGAATTGCATCTTCCTCGACAACCACGACGTAGACCGTTTTATGACCATGATTGGTGGCGATGAAAAAAAGTATTACATGGGCATTGGCCTGCTGCTCACACAGCGTGGTATTCCACAATTGTACTTTGGCACTGAGATACAAATGAAGAATGATGATGTACAGGGCGATGGTAAAAAACGGAATGATTTTCCCGGTGGCTTTGCAGGTGATGCGCAGAATAAATTTGTAGCGAGTGGAAGAAACGCTGCTGAAAATGCCGCTTATGAGTACGTAAAAAAACTCGCCAATTTCCGCAAGCAATCAAAGGCATTGACACTGGGCAGCACTACCGATTTCTTACCACAGGATGGCGTGTATGTGTACTTCCGCAAGCATGGCAATGAAACGGTGATGTGTATCATCAACCAAAACCAGCAAGACAAAACCATTGCGCTGAACCGCTTTGCAGAAATGACAGGAAACTATCAGCAAGCCACGAACGTGATAACTGGCAGCAACGCCGTATTGCAAGGCGAATGGCGCATTCCTGCACAAACCATGTGGGTGATGCAACTCAAATAATGCCATTTAAGTAGCATATAATAAGGGAACGATTTGGTATCGTTCCCTTTGTTATTAATACACGAGAATGTTTACAAAACCGTATTCCAAAACACCCGCTGTCGTTCTTCTTCTGTGCCCCATTCAAATACTTTCCGCACCTGATCCATCAGTTCTTTCCGGTTAACCTTGGTGGTTTTTCCGGAAGGAATTTTCAGCTCGTTCATCTTCGGCTCTACTAATTCTACTTTCGTAGCAAACCAGGTAATGTAGTATCGGGGAAAAGCCAAACCTAAAATCATACCGGGCAAACCATTGTACAATTCCGGGCCACCCGGCACTGCTATCTGATCAGTATAAAATGCAACTACATACAAGGAATCGAAAAACTTACCTACAGCCTTTCGGCAATCAAAACCTGCAATGGTGCGGGTTTCGTCGGTAATGCGCCATTCGATATTCAAGGCACTATCCTGCACCAAAAACTTTTTTTCAAACACTTGCTTGTAGGCGGTTGATTGCATGGCCATCAGGTTGTGCAAAACCACATCTTCTTCCCCTCCGGATGAACCCCAGAAGTCTTTCCATTTATCATCGGGCACTTCACGGCCACGTCTGTAAAAAGTTTTCGTACTATCAAACATTAAATCGTAATACTGTACCCGATATGGTGGAAGTCGGTCCTTCAGTTCACGGGTCCATGCATTGTCTTCAATCCACTTGTGCATGTTTGTTTTTTTCTCAAACTCAATTTTGCCGGTCGACAAAAAACGGGTTTGTGCCAATGTCGGCAGCAACATGCAGCTGAGCATTACAGTGAGTAAGCTGTGTTTTATAGCAGTTCTAGATAGCATATTGAATGTTGATGCTGTGAATAATGAATGTGATTACCAGTTGTCTTCTTCCGCTTTTTGCGGGCCTTTGTTAAACGACCAGCTAAACGTAACCATCCAGTAGCGGCGAATGACATCGTAGGTTCTTTCTGACACAAAGTTGGAGCTGATGTTTCTTCTGAAACCGATGTTTTGATTCAGCAGGTCTCTTACGCTAAAGCCCATCTTTACATCCTTCTTCTTGAAAATCTTTTTCTCAACAGAAGCATTCCAGATAAAAGCATTGTTGTTTTGATCAAACACCGATGTACGCTGGCGCCAGTTGTAGTCAAAGTCGGTATTGAATACAATTTTCGCAGGCAAATCAATATTGGCCGACATGCCTACAACACCGGTCCAGTAGGTGGTATTGATATCAGGACGAATAGAGCTTTTGCTACTGTTGTAGGTGAAGCGCTGATTGAAACTCAGGTCGTATTTATCGTCTTTAGACTTACGCAGGTTATACCCAAATTCTAAAGCTGTAGAGTTGGTGCGGTTTTCGATGCCGTTTACAAAATTGGTGAAGCGGTTGATGCTCGGGTCGAAGCTCAAATCAACTTGAATATCGGGCTTTTTAATTTTGAAGTTATATCCCATGTAAGCGCCAAAACTGTAGTTGCCGTTCACGTTCACCGTTTGCGAAGTGCGTTTGCCAAATGCATCCACTACATCTTTTGTACTAAAGGCATTGCTGGTAGGATTGAACCACGCTCCCATCCACATGCCTGTATTCGACAGTACTTTCCAGAAGTTGTAGTTGAGAGAAAAGCGATGATTGAATGACTGCAGTAAGTTGGGGTTACCAATTTGAATGTTAAGCGGATCATTGTTGTCAGCTACAGGTTGCAACTGGTTGGCCGATGGTGCCTGTGTGCTACCATTGTACGAAAGGCGAACACGGCTATACTGTCCTAGTTTGTAGGATGCTTCGGCACGGGGAAAGAAGTTGGTGAAGTTGTAATGACGGGTGGTATCTCTGAAACGATCATCCTGACGCCAATCGGTAAATGCGACATCGCCACCGAAGCCAAACTGAAAGAGCTTGCCGCTGTAGCGATAGCCGGCACCTGTGCGGTTTGTAATCGTCTTAAATTTAAAGTCGTTAGAAAACACACTATCCAAATCATCGTATTTACCAGCCAGTTTATTATAGCTCAACCGCTGCTGATTGCTCACACTTTGGTTAATGCCATAATTGATTTCAAGAATACCTTTTTTACCAATGGGCTCTGAGTAAGCCAATCTTGCATTCACCGCATTAGAACGGGTGGTATTGAGTTTTTTCTGATCAATAGTGTCTTTGCTATACAAGCCCGATGCATTGTAAAATTCGTTGTAGGTTAGCAGCAATCCATCGGAGTTATTGTCGCTGTACTGATTGCCCAAATTGGCAGAGAAGGTTCTGCCCTTCTTTTTAAACTTGAGCTTGTACAATGCTGTTCCGTTGAACTGTGCCTGCGTACCAGCACCTTGTGTAGTACGATCACTTTTATTCACCGGCAACTGCTTGCCCGTGAGTGCTTCGCTAAATGTGCGGCTGTAGTTGCTGCTTTCGCCATAGCTGCCATTCAAGTCGAACGTGATGGATTGCATGCTATCGATAAACAACTCCGAACGAATGAGGCCTTTATGCCGCCAACGACTGGCTTCGTTTTGTGCCCGCTGGTTATTGAAGAATTGCGTGTCGGGCAAAATGTTTTGCGTGGTATTGTAGGAGTTGGCAACTGTTTTAATTTTTTGATACCTGTATGCACCGGTTACATTGCTTCGGTTTTCATTCCACTTGTTGGCGTAGCTGGTACCAAGCGTCCAGCTGCTGGGCAAGCCTTCGCCATAGTAACCGCCCGTGCCGCCAAATTCATCGCCACTGCTCCACATCATTACACTGCCATCATCACCTACTTGCGTTTGTGTACTCATATTGCCACCAAACTGGCTCTCTTCGCTCCAGCCCAACGAGTTGTTGTTGGTGTTGGCCATAATGCCATACACACTCAACTTTCGTTTGTCTTTAAAAGCATTGAGCATGGCCTGGTTTTCCCATCGGTTGGGCAAACCTCCCGCCAGTTTTACTTTACCGAAATAGCCTTTCTTAAATTCGTCTTTCAGTTTCAGGTTGATGGTCTTTTGCGTTTGCCCATCATCTACACCAGTGAATGTTGCCTGATCACTTTTTTTGTCAAACACCTGCACTTCTTTTACTGCCAACGCCTGCAAATTGCGGGTGGCCAGTGTTGGGTCATCGCCAAAAAACTCATCGCCATCCACCAACACTTTCTGCACTTTTTGACCTTGCGCCGTTATCTCACCTTTCTGGTTGACACTCAGGCCGGGCAAGCGTTTCAGCAAATCTTCCACGGTGGCACCTTCCCTTGTTTTAAAGCTATCTGCCACAAAAGCAAGAGTGTCTCCTTTCATACGAACGGCACTGCCACGTACCACAACGGTTTGCAGCAATACAGCCTTCGTTATCATGTTTACAAGACCCAAATCCTGCGATGATTGCAGGTCTACAAAATCGGCATAGTCGGCATAGCCAGGATAACTGATGAGCAAAATGTACTTGCCCTGTACCGGGACGGGCAAACGAAATTTGCCGTCGGGCGTGGAGCGTACAAATTTCAGCAGCACAGAATCTTTTGCCCTGAGCAAGGCAATGGTGGCTTTGGAGAGTTGTATGTTTTCGGAAGTATCGCTAACCGTACCGGTTAGTTCAATGTTTTGGGCTACAGCAGAAAAGGCAAAGAATAACAATGCCAGCAGCAGTTTGGCTTTTATCATAGGTTGGTGTGTTGGTGCAAGGGCGCTGTACAAACGCCTTTGCGCCGACTAAAGTATATGACTAAAACCTTCGTTACTGTTAAAAGAAGGTTTTTACTGCTATGTTTGGATAAACGGCCGATATCCGTGATTACATGCGGGCGGGCACAGCTATGCCCAGCACCTGCATACTGTTTTGAATAACATGCGCAGTGAGTGCACAAATATGCAAACGTAATTGCCTGGCTGCTTCATTCTCTGCTTTTGTAATAGAATGACGGGCATAAAATGAATTGAACTGACTGGCCAATGTAAATGCATAAATAGCTACCAGTGACGGATTCATTTCGGCACATGCGTTGTGCAATACTTGTGGAAACTGTTCCAGCAAAACGATGAGCTGTTTTTCTAAAGGCTGCAACACTGTATCCGCAGCTAATGAAGCAGGAGCAGTGGGCTGCTCCCAGCTTGCTTTGCGCAAGGCACTTTGTATACGGGCAAATGAATATTGTACAAAAGGCCCGGTGAAACCATGAAAGTCGATTGACTCTTCAGGGTTGAAAACCATCCGTTTTTTAGGATCTACCCGCAGCAAGAAAAACTTCAACGCACCCAAACCGAGTGTGTGATACAATTGCTGCAATTCCTCTTGTGTAAAGCCTTCTACTTTACCCAGTTCTTCTGTTTTAGCAGCGGCTACTTTTTCCATTTCATCGCAAAGGTCATCGGCGTCTACCACTGTGCCTTCGCGACTTTTCATACGGCCGGTGGGCAGGTCTACCATGCCGTAGCTCAGGTGATGTATGCCATCGGCAAAGGGCATACCCAGCTTTTTACAAATCAACTGCAATACATGCATGTGATAGTTTTGCTCATCGCCAATCACATAAATGCTTTGCTCCATCGGGTAGTCTTCGTACTTGCGTTTGGCCAGGCCTATGTCTTGCGTAATGTATACGCTGGTGCCATCCTTCCGCAGCACCAGTTTTTCATCAAGGCCTTCTGCAGTCAGGTCAATCCATACACTGCCGTCTTCTTTTTTATAAAACACGCCGCTGGCCAATCCTTCATCTACATATTGCTTGCCCAACAGATAGGTTTCGCTTTCGTAGTAAATGGTTTGAAAATCGCTGCCGATACGTTTGTAGGTGGTATCAAAGCCAGCATACACCCAGCCGTTCATCATGCGCCAGATATTCACGGTTTCTTCATCGCCTTGCTCCCATTTGAGCAGCATTTGGCGAACCTCTTGCATCAATGTGGTTGCATTTCGGGCAATGTCTTTTAGCTCGTCTGTTATCTCTGCTTTCTTTTCAGCTGGCAAACCGGCTTCCTGTAATTTTTGAAAGAGCAACGTTGCTTTGGCAGCAATGGCTTCATCCAGAGCAGCAATGCTTTCGCCTGCCAGCAGTTGCTCTTGTAGTGGAGCTGCTTCTTTGCGTAAGGCATTTTCAAACTGCACATAAAAATCGCCCACCAGGTGGTCGCCTTTCTTGCCTGTGCTCTCAGGTGTAGCACCGTTGCCAAACTTTTGCCAGGCCAGCATGCTTTTACAAATGTGCACACCACGGTCGTTTACAATGCAGGTTTTGCGTACATCGTAGCCATTCCATTTGTAGAGTTCAGCAATGCTCCATCCCAAAAAATTATTGCGCAAATGGCCAAGGTGCAGCGGCTTGTTGGTATTGGGCGATGAATATTCCACCATCACTTTTTTGCCATTGCCGGCATGGCGACCATAGTCAGGCTGATAGTGATTTTCCAAAAAATGAATCCAGTAAGCATCGGCCACACTCAGGTTCAAAAAACCTTTGATCACATTGAAAGCGGTGAGGTTTTCCTCGCTGTTGGCCAGCATCCATGCACCCATTTCCTGGCCCATGGCTTCGGGCGATTTGCGGGCCTGTTTTACATATTGAAACAGAACAATGGTATAATCTCCCTCAAATTCGGGCTTGGTTTCGTTGATAGTGACCTGTGCCGCATCGGTTTCTATCCCGTACAGCGCTTGCAGTGCTTGAGCGGCCAGTGCTTTCAGGTATTGAGCTATTTGCATAAAAGTATTTTTTGGAAAACCTGCCGGCACTGCCCCCAAAAACAGTGGCCATACAGGGGCTGCAAATGTATTGCAATCCGGCTACCTTTGGCCCCGCTTATGCTGGCAAGAATCATTACGCAAATACTCGATTGGATTTACCCCTTGTTTGGGCGATTGATGCCCAAGCAAACCTTTTATTATGCTGCCTGCGGTGGCGGTAATACCTTGCTGGGGCTGGTTATTTTTTTTGTATGCGAAAACTATGTGTTTGATAAACAACCGGTAGACCTGTTGCTGGTAGTGCTCAAATCGCACAAGGCTGCTATGGTAGCCTCGTTCCTGTTTTCATTTCCTACAGGGTTTTACCTGGCCAAAAATGTAGTATTTAGTGGCAGCACCATGCGGGGCAGGCATCAACTGTTCCGGTATTTTGTAACCAATATGGTGAGCCTGCTGCTCAACTACATCAACCTGACGGTGATGGTAGACTGGCTGGCCTTTTATCCCACCATTGCGCAGGTCATCAACACGGTGATTGTGGTTATTTTCAGTTATCTCTTGCAAAAACATTTTGCGTTTCGCAAAAGCAAACAGCCTGTTACTTCAAAAACTGTTTGAGTAATTGCTGCGCTTCAATGTTGAGAAATAGCTTTCCTTCTGCTGCACCCTGAATAAATAAACCATTGGCGGCGGCTTCAATTTTTTCAAGCACAAATCGGTTCACGTAACCTTTGCTTTGTATGCCGGGATATACTTCGCGGTTCATTTGCTCCGCAATGGCCGTGGTCATCTCCGTCATCTTTTCTGTAAAGTTGAAACGGGAATAGTCTTTTAATTTATTGGTGATGGTGCCATCCAGCAGATAGCTGGCCGATTTTACCAACCATTGTTTCGATTCAATATGGTAATCGAGTGAATCCATGTAGAGTTCCTGTTTCAGCATGTCCCATTTGGGAATGCCTTCCAAAAAGAAAACACCTTTAGCCGCTTTGGAAACATACACTTTCAAAAACATTTTTCGCCCACCGCCCTGCATGCGAACGGAATCAATACGCACTGTTTTTTTAAACAAGCCTTTGCCTGCAGTAAATTCTTTACCTGCAATGTTTGTATTCATCAATGTGCTCAGCGAATCGTAATGCAAATTTTGGGCTATGAATAAACGGAAGCCACTGCGTTGTTTAAAATCGGTAAGATTGGGCAATGGCTTTTTGGCCATATCTGGTGCGGCTTTCAACTCGGGGCGGGCACTCAGGCCAACACTTACAAACATAGAATCACGCACCAACTGTATTTGGCTAATGCGGATGGCAGAAGGCTGCACACTCAGGTAGCCAAAGCCGGGCAAACCATAAGGCACCTGCAAACTGTCCCATGCAATTTTCAGGTAAGGCTTCAGGCTGAACTGCTCCATCTGTTTTGTAAAACCTTTGATGGATGCATCGAGCTCTGCTTTTAACTGACTGGCTACCGTTTGCGTAATGTCTTTCCCGAAAAAACATACTTCGCATTTATCAACGGCAGTTGGATTTACGCTATTGACTACCATACCCAGGCGGAAGTCGGGCAACACTTTCAATTGAATCACAAAGCCAGCATCAATGCGGCGGGGCTTTTCGCTGCCAAAGCCGCAGCTGCAAGCCGGTGTCCACGGCGTGTTGCCAATGCCGGTACATACTCTTGTACTACCCCGCACTCCATAGTACCCGCTAAAGCTAACGTACAACACATTGTTGACGGCTTTGAACTGCATGGGGCCACGCACAAACCGATACTGATACCGCACACTGCAGCCATCCATTACCCAATCGTTGGGATAATTGGGCGACGTGTACAACGTATCAATAAACTGATTGGCAAACTGAAAAATAGGCCGCAAATCCATGCGAATAGGTATGTCGATTTCGCTTTGCGGCAGTGAATTAATCACCACCGCATTTTTAGTAGCAGTATCGGGCGGCGGCGGTGCTACCACATCCTGAGCCGCTACAAATCCTATTGAAAAAGCGGCCAAAAGGGCCAGCATTATAATCCTGCGAAACATGAAATGAATATCTGTTTTCTTTACTTGCAAAAAATAAAACTGCGTTGATTTAACGAATACGCAACGCACTATCTATGCTATGCTTATACAACGGCGAAGCCGCAATATCATTGTGGTTGGCACCGGGTATCATGTAAAAAACATCGTTGGGTTTGAGCCGCGGCAACAGTGTGGCGGCTTCACTCATGGGTATGAGTTCATCATGAGTGCCATGCCAAAGCAAGATGGGTGCCGTGATGTTGTCGAGATAGTCTTCGGTGGTCAAATCATCCTGCATCAATACAGGCACCGGATACATAAATAAAAACTCCTGCGTTAATGCAGACAAAGATGCATAAGGCGTTTCGAGCATCAGCAGTTTACAATCCCTTTTTGTAGCCAGGTAGGCCGCAACACCACTGCCCAACGATTTGCCATAAAGTACAATAGAATCAGCAGCGTATTGTGTAAGTGCCAGCTTATGCAATTGCATGCTCAGTTCTTTCAGAATGGCTACGTTTGTTTCGCCGCTGGAGCGGCCAAACCCCGGATAGTCGGGCATCCAGCATTCGTACCCAAGGCTGGTAAAATAAGGGGCGTACCGGGCATAGTGTTCTACATTTTTTCTGTTGCCATGAAAGAATAACACCACCCCTTTGGGCTGTACATCGGCGGGTAAAAATTTCACTACATCAATTACTGTAGCCGAGTCGAACGGTAATTGAACCGTGCTATGCGGTTGCTGAGCTGCAAATGAAAAACGGTGTTTTTCATCCAGTTTTTTAGGATGGAAATACAACGACTGCTGGTAGAAATAATACAAGCCGCCCAACACCAGGTAAGCCAGCAACAGATATTTGACAATGCCTTTCACCGCCGCAAGGTAAATTAGTCGAGCAGTATATCTCTGATGAAATTGTGGTAGGCAGGAAAAGCCGTAAGGTTGTTGTGCCCGCCGCCCACAATACGAATGAGGGTGATGCCCTGTGGATGTAGCCGCTGCAAGGCTTCGCTTTGTGCAATGGGAATGAGCCGGTCTTTGGTGCCGTGCAAAATGTATGTGTGGCATTGCACCTGTGTTATCCATTTATCGGTACGCAGGTGAAACCGCAGCAGCCAGCGGTGAGGCAAAATAGGCATGAGCCGCTCCGCCACTTTTCTGAAACTGTAATACGGCGCATCTAAAATGAGGTACCGTGGATTGTTGTCGCTGGCTATTTTGGCAGCAAAGCCGCTGCCCATACTTCGCCCGTATACAATCAGGTGATCTTCGTGGTAATTTACTGCCAGCGTTTCGTACACAAACTGCATGTCGGCCAGCATCTTTTTTTCGTTGCGTTTGCCGGTGCTTTTACCAAATCCACGATAATCAACCAGCACCACATCGTATTGGTAGCGAAAAAAATCACGGGCATATTTTCCCCACCCTTTAATGCTGCGGCTATTGCCATGAAAATACAAGATGAGCCCCTTGGGTTTGGGTACGTAAAAATGCAACCCGTTGATGGTAACGCCCTGCTCCGGTTCGAAGTTGAGCTCCCGAAAAGGTGCATCGTATTTATAAGCAAAATTGGCGGGTAGCTTTTCGGGTTTGAAAATGAAACGCTCCTGCACCAGGTACACAATTACCGCCAGCACCACGTAAATGATGCCCGCTATCCACCAGGCCGAAATAGACAGTAATACCAAGTGATTGCAATTGAGTACCGTTTAAAAATAACTATATCCTTTAAGCCGGATTGTTTTTTTACAAAGGCAGGCCCAACTGACGGATGGCTGTAAGCCCGCCCGATAAATTGTACAGGTTGTGCATGCCGTATTTTTCCTGCAGGCGTTGTATGATAATGGCACTTCGAACACCCCTGCGGCAATACACCACCAACGGTTTATCTGCCGGCAGTTCCTGTTGGCGTTTCAGCACTTCATCCATGGGTATCCATTCGCCGCCAATATGGTCGTGCTGGCGTTCGTCTTCTTCACGTACATCTAGCAGTGCAAAGGGCCGCTGTGCCTGCATCCAGGCCATTAGTTCGTAGGGTGAAATGTCCTGTAACTTACTCATCGTTATTAATACGGTGCAGGTTGAGGTTAGGTGCCGGCGATACAATCAGCGGAAACTTTTCAATTTGTACATAGCTGGTATCGAGGCCAAAACCTTTTTCTTCGCTCAGGCTAATGTCTTTGATAGCGAAGTAAGTTTTCATAATCAGGCTTTCCACAAATGGCAGCTGGTTATCGGCACTCAGGTATTTTTCCATTACAATGAACTGGAAGTCGCCCACCACATTGTTGCGTTCCAAACTTTCGTAGCGGCTGGTAATGTTCACTTCTTTGTTTTCTACCAGGTCTTCTATGACCTTGCGAAACAGCATGTTGATGCGTGGTTCCATACGGAAACCCAATCGGAATTCTACACGAATAATATCGTTGGGAATAATGTGGTCTACCTGATACTCGCAGGTGTACGGATCATCCAGTGTATCTACGTGTACAAACCAATAAATATCGGCCCGTTTGGGTTTGCGGTTGAGGATGGAGTAAATGATTTTGTGCTCAATTTCTTTAGGATTATTGGCACTGGTGAGGTAGATAAGATGGGTGGCATACTTAGGCACACTCTTATCATTACTCAACTCTTGTATTTGCGGAATGTAGTTTTCCAGCCGCACAAATTCCACATAGCGGTTTTTGATTTTGCGGGCCCGGTACCACACATACATCACCAGGAAAATACACATGCCAATGATAAGTGTAACGTAACCACCATGCATGAATTTTTCGAGCAAGGCAATGAGAAACGCCACTTCGATAATGAAGTAACTAACCAGAAACAGGTAAATAAATTTCGACTTTACCCGATGCAGCACCAGATAGTTCGCAAACAAAATGGTGGTAGCAATCATGGTCATTACAATGGCTAAACCATAAGCGGCTTCCATTTTTGATGACTCACGGAAATACAACACCACACCCAAACAGCCCAAAAACAAAAACAGGTTGATGGCAGGAATGAAAAGTTGTCCTTTGGCTTCGGATGGATAGCGGATTTTGAATTTAGGCCAGAGGTTGAGGCGCATGGCTTCACTAATTAAAGTAAATGAACCCGAAATCATGGCCTGGCTGGCAATGATGGCCGCCGTGGTAGCTATGATTACACCAACCAATACGAACCAGTGCGGCATTAAATCATAAAAGGCATTGACATTATATTGCGCTTTTGTGGCTTCATCTATAAGCATACCCTTGCGGTGTGCCAGTAGGTAAGCCCCCTGACCAAAGTAGTTGAGCAACAAACTCGTTTTTACAAAAGCCCATGAAATACGAATGTTGCCACGGCCGCAATGGCCCAAATCGCTGTACAAAGCTTCGGCACCTGTGGTACACAGAAATACAGCACCCAACAACCAAAATCCATTTGGGTAAGTAATGAGCAGCTTAATGCCATAGTATGGATTGAAAGCTTTTAAAATGGCAAAGTCATCTGCAATGTGAACGGCTCCTAATACAGCCAGCATGCTGAACCATACAAACATAACTGGCCCAAAAAAGCGGCCAATAGAATGCGTACCAAACTGCTGCGTCAGAAAGAACAGCACCATGATACTTATCACTATGATGACAATAGTATCTGTAGTAATATCGTGCAAGGCCGGAAGTTTGGCCAAACCTTCTACCGCAGAAGTTATGGAAATGGGTGGCGTAATAATACCATCTGCCAGCAAGGCGGCTCCGCCAATCATGGCGGGTATCACCAACCACTTTTTGCGTCTTCGCACCAAGGCGTATAAAGAAAAAGTGCCTCCTTCCCCATTGTTATCCGCACGGAGAATGAGTATGACATACTTCACCGTGGTTTGTAACGTAAGAGTCCAGATGATGCAGGAAAGTGCCCCAACAATGAGCTCTTCTGTAATTACCCTTCCTGAAATAATGGAGTTGAAAACGTACAGCGGAGAAGTACCGATGTCGCCGTAAATGATACCCAGTGCCACCAGCAGGCCGGCTGCGGATACCTTGTTAATGTGACTACCCACGAGAGTTGTTCTGATAAGTGAACAACAAATGTATAGGTGAAATGAAATTCGCAACAACTATTCGTTGATCAAGCTTCAGTTTCTGTTGAACGGCAGCTTGGATGAATGCTGTACTTTCGTGCACATGAACCGATTTTTCCGTTGGGGATGGCTGCCCTTGCTGCTGCTACTGGCAGCCTGCAGCAGCTACGAAGCGCCAGAAAGCGGCATCGATTGTGGCCGTCAGTTTATCAATGCCACCTATCAGGGCAACTTTAAACGTGCCAAACAATTGCTGGCACCGGGCGGTTCCAATGAAGAACTACTCAACACTCGTTTTGAGCAACCCTTCCGTAGCCTCGATGGGTTTGGGAAAGAACGGCTTTCGCAATCTTCCATAGTCATTATTTCCATCAAAACCCTGAGCGAAAATGAAGTACAGGTGACTTATCAAAATGCATACGACAACCAGCCAAAAACCCTGCAATGTGTTCAGCAAGGCGAACAGTGGTTAATCAATCTTTCTTTTACCTTTCCTCAGTAATGATGATGGGCATCAGTATTTACCATATTTTTTTAGTGGCCATGGGTGGCATGCTGGGCAGTGTGCTGCGTTTTATAGCCGGCACTTTCATTATGCAAAAAGCTGGCACCGCTTTCCCGTGGGGTACATTTGCCGTTAACATTGCCGGCTCATTGCTCATTGGCTGGGTGGCCGGGCAAGCGGCTAAGCACCCGGGCTTTCAAGCATGGCAACTATTGCTGGCTACCGGATTTTGTGGGGGGGTCACCACGTTTTCAGCACTCAGCAATGAAAGTTTGCAAATGCTGAGGCAACAGCAATACGGTTTACTGAGTTTATATATTAGCGCTTCATTAATTTTAGGCATCGGCGCAGCCGCATTAGGATTTACTTTATCAAAATAAACTATGACTTCAAACACTTACGTTCATCACCCCTGGCACGGCGTTCCTTATGGCGATGCAGCCCCCCGTACCGTAAATGCCATTATCGAAATTCCGCAAGGCAGCAGGGCCAAGTATGAAATCGACAAAGAAACCGGCCTGTTGAAACTCGACAGGGTTATTTATTCCAGCTTCTATTATCCTACGAACTATGGCTTTATACCACAGAGCTACGGCGATGATAAAGACCCGCTGGATATTCTCGTTCTCAGCAGCATCAGCGTACAGCCATTGTGTATTGTAGAAGCCAAAGTAATTGGTGTGATGCAAATGATTGATGGTGGCGATGCCGATGATAAAATTATTGCGGTAGCGGCCAACGATATGAGTGTAAACCACATCAACAACATTGAAGAACTGGGCCCGCATTTCTTTAAAGAACTGCGTCAGTTTTTTGAGGACTACAAGAAACTCGAAAACAAGAGTGTGCAGGTAGAAGACTTTGGCGATAAAGCCACTGCCCTGCAAATCATCAATGCCAGCATTGAAGCATACAAAGTGAAATTTGGCTCTTAATCATTGCCATTTCTCTTACATACAAAAGCGACCAGCATTTAGTGTTGGTCGCTTTTTTTGTGAGCTCACTTCGAGGTTAAATGTTTCGCACAGAGGGCACAGAGCACACAAAGTAGTTTATTAAAATCCGTGTGCATACGCCCTCATCCTCTGCTTTCGCAGGCCTCCCGGCCTGTGACGTATGGTTACTCATTTACCCATTCAGCCAGACCTCATAATGCCGCCCTTTCAGGGCTTGCTTCAAAATCCGTGTACATCCGTCTTCATCCGCAAAATCCGCAGCCCATTTTCCGCGGCCCATCATCAGAAATACCTTTTCAACAACCGCAGGTGGTGTGTACGGCGGCCGCTTTCGGCATGAATGATGCCTTCATTGTCGATGGGATCGATACGCACCACACCCGATGCATGCAATATTTGATGGTCGTTGAGCATAATACCTACATGCGTAATGCGGCCTTCGTCATTGTCGAAAAAGGCAAGATCGCCGGGCTTTGCTTCCTGCAAAAAACCAATGGCATCGCCGCCCTCGGCCTGCTGCCAGGCATCGCGGGGCACAAACATGCCGTTTTGCTTGAATACCATTTGCACAAAGCCACTGCAATCAATACCCCAAATGCTTTTGCCACCCCACAGGTATGGCGTACCGAGGTATTGCATGGCACAGGTTAGGATGGCTTCGCTGTTGGGCGTGGTTGGTTCCAGCGGCATCAGCGGCAAAGGGTGATGGTAAAGGATATTGTATCCGGGCAATGCCAACGCTTCTCGGTTTACTTTACCCCTGCCACTGGCGGGAAAGTAACACTCACTGCCCGGCGACAAACGCAACGGCCGGTCATTTACCCATACATGTGCATCGAGGGGGGCTGTGCATACCATGCTTTCATCGAACATACCAGCTTCCAGCGGTACCAGTTGTGTAGCCTGCACCCAGCCTTCGTAGCCATCGTAGCGGCTGCGTACCTGGTAAAAATCGCCTTCACTGTTCAATATGTCGCATTGCTCACCAAACAGCAACTGGCTCACCATTTCGGAGCGGTGTGCTGCCTGTGCCCGCATGGGCGCCACCGACACTATATTGATGCACATCATACCACACAAAGTTTGCTGCAATAATAAACTAGTGCCACACCGCCGTGCATATCTATTTAAGCAGATTGCCGTGGCGTGTGTGGATTTTTCCTTTATTTACATCTCTCTGAAAAGCTTTTGCCCGTGGCCGAATCTCCACAACAGTTTTCTGACCAAACCTTGCTGCAACTGTACAAAGACAGTGGCAACAACCAGTATGCCGGCATCTTGCTGCAGCGCTACACCCTGCTGCTGTTTGGTGTGTGCATGAAGTACCTGAAAGATGAAGAAGAAGCCAAAGATGCCGTGCAGCAGGTGTTTATAAAAGCACTGGGCGAAATGGGGAAATACGACATCACCTATTTCAAAAGCTGGATATATACCGTGGCCCGCAACCACTGCCTGATGGCGCTACGCAAAACCCACCGCATAGTACCCGAAGACAGTGTGGGCGAAATAGCCGACCACGACCAGTACGAAGCCAAACAACAAGGCCAGCAAAAAGAACAACTGCTGGTATGGATAGAAGAAGGCCTGCAGCAATTGCAAGAGCCGCAAAAGCTTTGTGTAACTTTGTTTTACCTGCAAAAGCAAAGCTATCAGCAGATAGCCGACCAAACAGGCCACAGCCTGATGCAGGTAAAAAGCGCCATACAAAACGGCAAACGCAACATTAAAATTTGGGTGGAAAAACAACGTCAACATCATGCATCCTGATTTGCTCAACATATTAGCCAACACCGATCAGCCCATCGACAATGAGCAGCTCATTGCGTACCTCACGGGCAAGTTGTCGCCTGCCGAAAGCCAGCAGGTAGAAGCGCAGCTATCGGCCGCCGGTATAGATGCAGAAGCACTGGAAGGCCTGATGATGTTACAAGACCGCAAACGCCTGCCGGCCATACAGCATGAGCTGGATATGTTTTTGAAAGCCCAAACCAGCCAGCCCAGCAAACGCAAGCATAAAACAATGCAGGTGAACTGGCTGTGGCTCTCGCTGGCTACCCTGCTGCTGATAGCAATGGCCGTACTGGCCTGGTATGCTGTGCATTTTTTGCAGGGGAAATAAATAAGCTTGCTACTCCGTTTTTCATTGTTCGTTGCAGCCAGCAGGTTGCAGGAATATTCCTATGCGTTGAACAATTGAAAAGGCTTAAGGCAATGTGGATTGGCTTACAATGAAGATTGATTTTCAAAGTGGAGAATGTGGTGAGTGTCGGCTATTTTTGAGTTGTGCGTCATTTTTCCATGAAATTACAGACTACTTACATATTGTTTTCATTGACTGTTCTGTTTAGCTGCAAGACAGTACATAATCCAAACTTCATTAAATCAAAGAAGGAGAAGCACATCATGTTAACTGGTGCTCCTAAACCTCATGTTCTTTTCTTCCTTGAAAGTTGCGACACGCTGAAATTTAGTAGCCATGACATTTATTCAATGCTTGACAATAACATAAAAAAACAGATTAAGAGCCAAGGCTATTTGACCAGTCAGACATGGCAAGACCTTGCGAACATCATGAAGAACCAAAGCAGAGATACCCTTGTTTCTCAGAATTTATCTTCAGTTGACGACAAAACAATCAGTGGCATTTTGGATATTTGGGTAGTAAGAGAACTGCTGTTAAAAGGACAAGCCATAGTAGCTTTAAAAGGTGAGACGAACATTCCAAAAAGATTGAAGTATGTTTTCCTGCGTGACAATTTAGGTGGTCAGCAAGGAAACTTTTACACGGACGACAACAAATTGATTTACTCGACTGTCATTGCTTTTGGTGAATAAAACGAACGCACAACAAAAGTATTTGCAAAAGCAGGGCTGAACAATGTAACATCAGCTATGTGCAAGCATCAGCAGTAGTTCCAGCTCGACGTACAATTTTCAGCTTTAGTTCATAACTTCATCTTCAATATTTTTAAATGGGCATTTGTACCTGGCAGACGAGCAATGGATCCCCTGCCTTCGCAAATACTCGAACGTTACCTCTATTTCTAATACGAAGTATTTAGCCACAATCCCAGCCCTAAGGCTGGGATGGCAGCTGTCCGATTTTTTTCCCGGCAACCTCTCCCGCAGTGCCCGCAGCGTAGCAATACATCATTGGTGGCTAAAGCCAACTACGGACACCATCATTTTGCCTACGGCTTAAAAGCCGTGGCTATGCATAGGCAACCCACAAACTGTCGCAGGCCTCCCGGCCTGTGACGGGCACGTTACTCAGCCAGCACTACAACAGGCAACAGCACTCACCGCAAGTGTAGTAACTACTATTCTCTGGCCCGGAGGCCTGCGAAGGTGTCCTAAGTTTACTTTCCAGCAACGGCTCCCTCAAAGCTGATTGCGTAGCAATAAACCATGGGTGACAACAGCATCAAGTATCGCCCTCCGTTTCTTTCATGCCCAGAAAGTGAAATCCAATAAGCCAACTTCAATGCGCAACTTGCATTGCAGGCGACTTTGCAGGAAACAAACTGTTTTAAAGCGGCTTTTCTCTTCAATCAGGCGTTGTTGCCCGGAATCTTTTTTTGCCATCAGCTTATAAAAAATACCGCCTGCACGGTATAGGGAGGCTTTGCGGTCAAGAATACATTCGCCGAAACAACAGTAAACTGTATGAAAAGACTTTGCCTCATTGCCACCCTGCTCCTTTGCATGAGCGGTGTGTGGGCCAACAACATTACCGTTTCCAATACCAACTTATCTGGCCAAAACACGGTCAGCGATTTTACGCTGATTAATTTTGATGTGGCTTGGGAAAACAGTTGGCGTACCAGCACCAACGAAAGCAACTACGATGGTGCCTGGATTTTTGTAAAGTTCAGAAAAAACGGTACCAGCGACTGGAGGCATTGCACCATTTCCTCTACCGGAAACACCCCTGCAAGTGGTGCAACTTTTTTCATTCCTTCGGATAATAAAGGTGCTTTTATTTACCGCAATGCCAATGGAATTGGCAACGTAAACTACACCGGCAACAAACTTCAGTGGAATTATGGTGCAGATGGATTGCTGGACAATGAAACAGTGGAGGTTAGAGTATTTGCGTTGGAGATGGTTTATATTCCGCAGGGTTCCTTTCAATTAGGCAGTGGCGGTACAGAAACACACAACTTCCGAAATGGAACCGTACAAGCACCCTACCTGGTGGCCAGCAACGCCGCCATTACTTTGGGTACCAGTGCAGGTACGCTAAATCCCAATGGCGCAGGCACGGCCAGTGGCACTTTACCCATTGCTTTTCCGAAAGGTTTTAATGCTTTCTGGATCATGAAGTACGAAATCAGCCAGCAGCAATATGCGGATTTTTTAAACCATATTGATGAGGCCAGGGCCACAACAAATGCTGCCAGTAGTGCTGAAATCAACGGCACACATCCAAACCTTGTAGCACAACAGCCCGAACGGGCAATTGGCAGCCTGAACACGGCACGCCTGGCTGCGCATGCCGACTGGAGTGGCTTGCGCCCCATGACAGAACTGGAGTTTGAAAAAGCCAGTCGTGGTTATAACACACCTGCCGTACCCAACGAATATGTATGGGGCACCACCCAGGTGTTTTATTTACTATCTACTAATAATCCTGGTTTGGCCACAGAATCAGTAAACTCTCCGGCGATGGCCAATGCCAACATCAACAACCAGCTTGGCCGGATGACACGTACCGGACTTTTTGCCCGGAGCACTGGTTCTACCCGTGAGCTGAGTGGCGGCACCTATTATGGCTTAATGGATATGGGCGGAAACGTGAACGAAATTTGCATAGGCGTACATACAACCCCCGGCCGTGCCTTTACTGACAACGTGCATGGCGATGGGTATCTTGCAGCGTCCGGCACCACAGATGTTGCTAGCTGGATAGATTTTAATGCCTATGGATGGCGGGGTGGCGCCTTCAACAGCGATGCCGACAATGCCCGCACCTCAGACAGGGGAGCCATTACTATGTATTCAAACATTTACTATTACGATGCCGTTACCGGAGCAGCAGGCGGCCGTTTGGTACGCACAGCACAATAACCCAAAACTTAGTTACATGAAACAAATTATTCTTTTACTAATGGTGTTGGGTAGTCTGGTGGTGCAGGCACAAAACAATGCCATTTTTAATGGAGGTTTTGCCGATGGCTGGCATAAAAATGCCTACCAGCAGTCAGCCAATAATATTTACATAGGTGGCAATGGAGATGGCTGGCATTTTAATGCATTTGCTCAGTCAGGTAATGCGCTTTTCAACGGTGGCAATGGAGATGGCTGGCATTTTAATGCATTTGCCCAGACAGGCAACAGCATTTTTGGCGGTGGCCAAGGCGATGGATGGGCTAGCGTATATCGTCCGCAAGGATCATTACCCGTAACCTGGATTTCTTTTACAGCCCGCAAACAAGGAGCCACTTCTGTGTTACAATGGCAAACAGCAGCAGAGCAAAACAGTGCCTACTTCGATATCGAGAGAAGTAGTACAAGTGATGACTTTCAACGCATTGGTGCCATGAGTGCAAGCGGCAACAGCAACAGCACGGCAACTTATAACTATGTAGATGCTACCCCCCAGAAGAATGCCAATTTTTACCGAATAAAACAGGTAGATAAAGATGGAAAGTTTACCTACACCCCCGTACGTCTGGTAAACTTTGATGAGTCAAACAATGGAACACTTCTCGCCTATCCAGTACCGGCAACAACAAAGCTCTTTATTTCCGTTCCGGCTGAGTTTGCGGGCCATATGATTATGTTAAGTGTGCTCAGCAGCGAAGGCAAGTTGGTAAAGCAACAGCAAGTAAATATGCTGGGGGGCGGTCAACTATTGCAATTGGATGTTTCTTCATTGCCTTTTGGAGTGTACCATGTAAAAGTGGCAACACCAAAAAAGCAGGCATCCACCATGTTTGTAAAACAATAAGTAACCGAGAGGCCAGACAATAAAAGCTTTTCAGAATATGCTCTATACCTGATGTAAATGAGGTGCTACATACTCAGATACATCAGGTATTTAGTTTTGCTAAAACATTGGTGGGCCATAGCGGAGGACTACATAAAAACCCAGGCGAATGATGCTCGTTAGCTTTACTCCAGCTTACATTTATTAATGTAGCTTTTCCTCGCATCCTCAAATTTGGCTTATGTTTTCCTCCACTGTTGCATGCCCGCGGCCTGTGACGGGCACGTTACTCAGCCAACACTACAACAGGCAACAGCATTCGCCGCAAGTGTAGTAACCACTATTTTCTGGCCCGGAGGCATGCGAAAGCAATCACTAATTTTTTACCGGCCACACCTGCCATCTTTCTATCATTGCCGACACATCGTTACGTGAACATTTTTTTGTGAACGTTTTCATTTGAATTTTTAAAACGTTCACAAAATGGCCGCAGGCCTACAGCTGTATCTACCGACTTCTGACTACCGACTACCGACTCAATCAAACAAATTCAACCGGTGAGCTCTCGCCGTGTCCTTCGCTATGTCGTAGCCGGCATCGGCGTGGCGGATAACGCCCATGCCCGGATCGTTGCGCAGCACCCGTGCCAGGCGGGCCGCAGCAGCATCGGTACCATCGGCAACTATCACCATGCCTGCATGTATGCTGTAGCCCATGCCTACGCCGCCACCATGGTGTAGACTCACCCAACTGGCACCACCTGCGGTGTTTACCAGCGCATTGAGCAAGGGCCAGTCGGCCACGGCATCACTGCCATCCAGCATGGCTTCGGTTTCGCGGTTGGGCGATGCCACAGAGCCGGTATCAAGGTGGTCGCGGCCAATCACAATGGGGGCTTTCACTTTGCCGGTACGCACCAGCTCATTAAAGGCGAGGCCGGCTTTTTCCCGTTCACCCTGGCCCAGCCAGCAAATGCGGGCCGGCAAACCCTGAAAGGCAATTTTTTCTTTGGCCAATTGCAGCCAGCGTTGTAGGCTCTGGTTCTCCGGAAATAATTCGGCAATCATGGCATCGGTCACTGCAATGTCATCGGGATCGCCGCTGAGTGCCGCCCAGCGAAACGGGCCCTTGCCCTCGCAAAACAACGGCCGGATATACGCCGGCACAAAACCCGGGAACAAAGACGCATGACTGCTTAATGGCGGAAACTGGGAATGATTGCCGTGATTCTTTTCTTGCTCCAATGCACGGGCCCGCAGGTTGTTGCCATAATCAAAAGTGATGGCGCCTTTTTGCTGTAAGGCCATCATGAGCTGCACATGCAAATGCATGCTTTCATAACTCCGCGACAGATAGGCTTCGGGATTAGACTGTCGCAGTGCATTGGCTTCTTCTATACTGAGGGTATGCGGGGCATAACCTATCAGCGGATCGTGGGCACTGGTTTGGTCGGTGAGGGTATCGGGCACAATGTCTCTCGACAACAAATGATCGAGCAGGTGCACGGCATTGCACAACACGCCAATGCTTTTGGCAATGCCTTCGCGGCGGTAGTGCAGCGCTGCATTAATGGCATGGTCGATGCTTGTATATTTTTCGTCGAGGTACTTGGTTTCTATGCGTTTGTCAATGCGCCATTCTTCTACTTCGGCTACCAACGCCACGCCTTCGTTCATGGTAATGGCGAGTGGTTGAGCACCACCCATGCCACCGAGTCCGGCAGTTACATTGAGGGTGCCTTTGAGGCTACCGCCAAAATGTTTGTTGGCAATGGCCGCATAAGTTTCATAAGTGCCCTGCACTATGCCCTGGCTGCCGATGTAAATCCAGCTGCCGGCGGTCATTTGGCCATACATCATGAGACCCTTTTTTTCGAGCTCTTCAAAGTGCTGCCAGTTGGCCCAGTTGGGCACCAGCTGGCTATTGCTGATGAGTACCCTTGGTGCATCGGGATGTGTTTTTAAAATGCCTACTGGCTTGCCACTTTGTATGAGCAGACTCTCATCATTGTCCAGCACTTTGAGTGCTTTGATGATGTTGTCGAGGGCTTCAAAATTGCGGGCTGCTTTGCCACGACCGCCATATACAATCAGGTCTTCGGGGCGTTCGGCTACCTCGGGGTCGAGGTTGTTGAGCAACATGCGAAGGGCGGCTTCTTGTATCCAGCCTTTGCATGTAATGTTGGTACCGGTTGGTGTTTTGTATTGGATGGGATCGTATGGCATAAACAACGTTTTATTTTTTTACCACAGAGGTATCAGAAGTTTGCACAGAGGAACACAGTGTTTTTAAGAACCAGCAAGCCTCCTATGCTCTTGAAGCATTACAAAGGTTTAGGTAATTGGGATTGGAGTTGTTGACTTTCATCATGCGTTTTTTTTAACCACCAACACGCTAAGGCAAGAAGATTACAAAGTTTTTTTTACCACAGAGGCAAAGGAGTCTGGCACAGAGGAGCACAGTGTTTTTTGTTTGAACTACTAAAAAACTAAAGGCTCCAAGCAATTCATCACTACCTCAACTTTCTTATTGCTTATTCTGTGTTTCTTATTCCTTATTTCTGTTTGAACCACTAAGACCCGAAGGGCGCCAAAAAATTCATCATTCATCACTCCTCATTCATCATTCCCCAACTTTCTTATTTCTTATTCTTTATTTGTTATTCCTTATTGCAGAATACAAGTTTTCATTTATTTTCTCCAACTGTCTTGCCCAAAGGTATCGTCTTACAACACGTATCTTTTCAAAAATGAATTTGTATGTGTATGAGAAAATGGATGAGCCTGTCGGCCCTTCTTTTTTTGGTTGCCCAACTGCAGGCACAACCCACCCAAAAACCTGTATTGCATGGCAAAAACTGGATGGCCATTACGGGTAAACCATTGGCGGCTACGGCAGGAAGTATGCTTTTTCAGCAGGGTGGCAATGCGGTAGATGCTGCTTGTGCTATGCTGGCAGCCACTTGCACCATGTGGGATGTGCTGCACTGGGGCGGCGAAACCCAGGTGCTGCTCTACAACCCCAACACCAAAAAAGTAATTGCCCTCAATGGTCTGGGCGTAGCCCCCACCGGTGCCACCCCCGAATTTTTCAAAAGCAAGGGCTATGCCTTTCCGCCGGAGTATGGTCCGCTGGCGGCAGTTACGCCCGGCACCCCCGGCAGTATTTGCTACCTCATAGCCAACTATGGCACCAAAAGCCTGAAAGAAGTACTGGCACCCGCTATGCAACTGGCTGCGGGCTACCCCATAGAAGCACAAACGGCCAACAGCATTGAGCGGCAAAAAGACCGCCTCAAACAATGGCCTTACAGCAAAGCTGTTTTTCTGCCACACTTGGGTGAAAAACGCGAAGCCCCCGAAGCTGGCGAAATATTCACCCAGCAAAACCTGCTGAACACCCTTACAAAAATGGTGGAAGCTGAACAGGCTGCATTGAAGGCAGGCAAAACAAGAAAGCAAGCCATCATGGCGGCGTACGACCGCTTTTACAAAGGCGATATCGCAAAGGAATTTGTGCGGGGCTGTCAGGAGCAGGGCGGACTCATTACCATGCAAGACCTGGCCAACTGGAAACCCATTGAAGAAGAACCTGTGAAGGTGTCGTACAAAGGCATTGATGTGTATAAACTACAACAGTGGACACAAGGCCCCAGCATGTTGCAAGCGTTGAACATCCTCGAAAACTTCGACCTGAAAAGCATGGGCTACAACAGTGCTCAATACATTCATACCGTTTCGCAGGCCATGCACCTCAGCTTTGCCGACCGCGACTTTTACTACGGCGATCCATACTTCAACAAGCACCAACCCATGCAGGGTTTGCTGAGCAAAGAATACGCTAAACAAAGAGCTTCCCTCATTGACCCTTCAAAGAATTTATCGCCAGCACTGCCCGGCGACCCCTATCCTTTCGAAGGAAAAACAAACCCTTTCAGTAAGCTCCTGCAGCAATGGGCAGAACTGGCCGATACCACGGCCAGCGGTGGCGGTGCCATCCCTTCGCATGATGTACGCCAGCTGGCCTATCAGCACTCTGCACAAGATGAAATGTACATGGATCGCCTGCTGCGGGGCACCACCAGTGTAGAAGCAGCCGATGCCAGCGGTTGGGTAGTGAGCATTACCCCCAGCGGCGGTTGGGTACCAGCCTGCATTGCAGGTAATACTGGCATTGGCATGAGCCAGCGCATGCAAAGCTTCGTGCTCGATAGTGCGTTGAACCCCTTTAACGTAGTAGCACCGGGCAAGCGGCCACGGGTAACGCTTACACCATCTTTTGCCATGAAGGATGGTAAGCCCTTTCTGAGCTTTGCCGTGCAAGGTGGCGATACGCAAGATCAAAACCTGTTGCAGTTCTTTTTGAACGTGGTGGAGTTTGGCATGAACGTACAGCAGGCCAGCGAAGCGGCTAACGTAAATACAAACCAGTTATGGCTGAGCCTGGGTGGCACCAAAATGAAAGACCGTGCCCCACGTGCCGGTGATATCATCCTACAAAACCGTACCCCCGAAGCAGTACGCAAAGCCTTGCAGGCTATGGGTTACAAGCTGAGCTTTACCGAACGCAGCAGTGGCCCAATCAATGCTATTTTCTTCGACTGGAAGCACAATAGCTTTTGGGGCGGCAGTAGCAACCATGGTGAGGATTATGGTATTGGATGGTAAAAGCAATGATGAATGATGATTTTGGAATGCTGACATGAATACATAGAAATAAATCATTTAACCTGCCAACAAACCAACGTATGAACTCGTAATCTTGTAAACCGTAACCTTGTAAAAATTAAATTCATGAAATACTTCTTCTACTTTCTGCTGCTGTTGTTGCCCGCCAGCCTGCAAGCACAAACCAAAGCTGTGAGTGCTAAAGATGCGCTGGCAAAAACAGGCAAACTCAGCAGCATTATTGACAAAACCGGTTATGAGTTTACCAAAACAGAAGGCGGCATCTACGTTACCAAAGTAGAAGGCAAACACAACAAAGAAATTTACATTATTGCTACCGAAACGGAAGGCATGATTGTGCTGTTTAGCATCGTAAAAGAAAAAGCAGGCCCAAGTATAACAACCGCACAATTCAAACAGTTGCTGAAACTTTCCCTCGACCTCGACCGCATAAAAGTAGGGTTGGATGATGAAGATGAAACACTGATGGTGCGGGTAGATTTCAGCAGCCGTACCATTGATGCCGAAGAACTTACAGAAGGCCTTGATCAGATTGGTGTGGCTTCCGATGAAGCCTTTGGTATTATCAATAAAAAATAAACCGCCGCCGAGATTGCTATGCATTTGTTTGCATTGATAACCTTGTTCAAAAACAGAAGTGCCAGCAATTAAACCAGCGTAAAACAAATACCTTTACATGGCTGCCTTTCACCAATTGAAAGGCAGCCATTTTTATGCTGAATTGTTTTTTATTGGCCATACAACGCACAGCTCTTTCAGCAGTTTTTTGTTTATCCTTTTTTTGCAGTGCAGCGCAGGAACAGCCCAAAAAACCAGCCCCCCTTTTTAGTAGTGATTCTATTTTGCACATACAATTGAAAGGCCAGGTAAAACAGTTGCTGAAAGACCGGGACGACAACAATCAATACCACGATTTACTACTGATACATGAGCAAGACAGCATTCAGCTAAAGGCACGTACAAGAGGGAAGTTTCGCAAGAATCCTGAAAACTGTGGCCTGCCCCCATTGCTGCTCAACTTTCCCAAATCGGCTATACCTAAGCAGAGTGTGTTTGCCAAACAAGACAAGCTGAAGCTGGTTCTCCCCTGCCAGCAAGGCAACTATGTAGTAAGAGAATATGTAGCATACAAAGCCTATGAAATAGTGGCCCCTGTTGCCTTTCAAACAAGGCTGGTACACATTACACCGGACGACGAAGCACTCAGCGGAAAAAACAAACAACCATTAACAGGTTTTCTCATAGAAGCCGACGAGGCATTGGCCAAAAGAGTTGGCTGTATGCCCATGAAAGATGCTAAACTGACCGCCATTAGCACACAGGCAGAGAGTTACTTTACCATGGTATTGTTTCAGTACATGATTGGTAATACCGATTGGTCGGTAGATTTTGAACACAATATTTTATTGATTGGTAAGCCTGCCGAACGGCCCATTGTTGTGCCTTTTGATTTTGACCAAAGCGGCTTGGTGGATGCACCTTATGCAGTACCCTCACCAGAGCTGCCCATACAATCTGTTCAAGACAGGCTGTATCGTGGTGTTTGTCATCCCGAGTGGCCCGTGTTTATGAAAGTGGCCAAACGCTTTCTGGAAAAAGAAGTTGCCATACGTGCCATTTTTGCCAATGCCGAAGGCGTAGATGGCAGTTTTAAAAAAATGACCAGCCAGTATCTCGATGTGTTTTTTGAAGAGCTTCGCAGTGAGAAAAATGTGGCAGCCATTTTTGCCAGCAACTGCAATGCCGAGCAAAAAAAACTTATCAAAAACTTTGTGTACTAGCAATCGGCCAGGCTAATGGGAATATGAATGGCCAAACCACCGTCTGCGGTTTCCTTGTATTTACTGTTCATATCCAAGGCCGTTTCCCACATGGTTTTTATCACTTTATCCAAGCTTACAATTCCAAAGTCGGGAGTACTTTGTAACGCCAGTTGGCAAGCCGTTATCGCTTTAATAGCACCCATGGTATTGCGTTCAATGCAAGGCACTTGCACCAATCCACCAATGGGGTCGCAAGTAAGGCCGAGGTGATGTTCCATCGCAATTTCAGCAGCCATCAGTGTTTGTTTTTGCGAGCCGCCCAACGCTTCCGTGAGGGCCGCTGCAGCCATGGCACTACTCACCCCAATTTCTGCCTGGCAGCCACCCATGGCAGCCGAAATAGTAGCGCCTTTTTTGAAGATGCTGCCAATTTCGGAAGCAGTCAGCAAGAAACGGTAAATCTTATCTTCCAAATCTGCACTGCTTTCTTTGCCGTTGCAAAAAGCAATATAGTACATGAGCACAGCGGGTATTACACCAGCAGCGCCGTTTGTTGGTGCGGTTACCACACGGCCAAACGCTGCGTTTTCTTCATTTACTGCGAGGGCAAAACAACTCACCCAATCCAGCGTGTATTTAAAATGATCGCCACCAGCCCTGATGGCCAGTAGCCAGCTGACAAAATTGGAGTACGATTGCTGCGCCAACAGCTTTTTATTGAGGTCGGCAGCACGGCGTTTTACCTGCAGCCCACCGGGTAAATACCCGGCAGTGTGACAACCGCGGTACACACAGTCACGCATGGTGTGCCAAATGCGCAACACACCTTTTCGGGTATCCGCTTCGCTGCGCCAGGTGCTTTCATTTTCTTGTACTACTTCCCACACAGGCATACCGGTTTTCATGCACCAGTGGCGTAGTTCCTCAGCTGTATTGATAGGAAATGGCAATACCACGTTTGTTGCATTTGTGCCGGCAGTTTCGCCTTCCTGCACTACAAAACCGCCGCCAATGCTGTACCAGGTTTCGCTGTATTGTTCGCCTGTACTCAGGCTGTACAAAAATGTAACTGCATTGGGGTGAAAGGGTAAAAATTCATTGGCCAGAAAAAGCAAATCATCGGCATACAAAAAATCAATTTCCTGCTGACCACCGAGTAGTAATTTTCCCGACTGTTTGATGTGTTCAACTTTAGGATTAATACTGTTTACGTCAATGGTTTCTGGGTCTTCGTTACACAGGCCCAGCAAAATAGCCACATCGGTACCATGGCCCTTTCCTGTTTTGGCCAGTGAACCATACAGTAATACTTGTACGTTCTGCACAAATGCAAGCTGGTTGCGTTGCATCAGCCCCTGCACCACCCGCTGTGCGGCCCGCCATGGGCCAAGGGTATGGCTGCTACTTGGGCCAACGCCTATCTTAAACATATCAAATACCGAAATGGCTTCGTGTGGCATAGCAACAATTTTCTTGATGGCTCAAATGTCTGTAAAAAAATATGGCACGCCGCAGCATGCCATATTTTATCAGTAGAAATAAATGATTAGTTGAAGAAATCAACCAAGGTCATTTCGAAATACAATGGCGAGTTGGCGGGAATATCGCCACTGGCTTTGCAACCATAGCCAAGGGCACTGGGCAATACCATTTTAATGGTGCCACCTTTACCAATTAAAGGCAACGCTATTTTCCATGCCTCAATAAGGCCGCTGAGTTGAAAACCGGTGCGTCCGGGATTGGTTTGCTGATCAAACACTTTATCGTCTAGTAAAGTGCCTTTGTAGGTACAATAAATGACACTGGTGTTGGTAGGCCTGCCAGTACTACCGGGGTTGATAATTTGATAGTACAAACCACGACTATGCTTGGTAGCTGTAATGCCTTTTGCTGAAATGAAAGCCTGAATAGCAGCTTCCTCTTTTGAAGGATCCTGCACCTGGCAGCCAGTAGTAGAAGACTTGGTACAACCTGCCAGCAATAGAGCAGCCATGGCCACAAAGGCAAATGCGTTAAGCGTTTTCCTGAACATCGTTTTCATGCGTTTCCTGATTCTTGTTTTCGTTTTTTTGTTGTTTGTGCAGCAGTTCTTTGTATCGCTGCTCCTGCTGATCCCATTGAAATTTTTTGGAAAACACAGCAAAAAAAACAGCGATTAAAAGCACTGCGATGTACAACACCCAGGGATTAAACTGGCTGTTGGCAATCATATCGGCCCGCTTGTACCAACCCGAAAAAAAGTTAGCCATAATAATGGCACCCAGCAATAAACCAAAAGGCAAGCCAACGGCAAGCTGATAGAAGAGCTTTTTTTGGCGATCCCTGTTTTTGGCCCAGTAATCCAGGAACATTTTTTCTTTGTCGGTGAGCATGTCGGGGGCAAAAGTAGTGGTTTGGCAATGCCTGCCCACAAACTGCTGCACGGGCTGTAAAAAAACATCCAATTTTAAGAAATGATTTAGCCCTGCCTGCCACTGCTTTAGATACCCCAAGCGTTTGGCAAATGCTTACATTCGCAATCAATAAAAAATAGCAACGTGACCGTAGAACAACTGATTACCCTTTTTGTGTACCAGCATGGTGAAATTTCGCTGCAAGGCATTGGCCAAATCCGGCTGCTGGATGCAGTACCCGATGCAGAATACATACAGAAAAACAAGTCAGTTCCCATTACAGGCATTGAGTTTAAGCATCTAAAAACTGCGGCTACCTCTCCTGATTTTATCCGTTTTTATGCCACCCAACGGGGCAAAATAGCCAGCCTTGCCGAAAATGATATTGAGGCTTACCTGAGCATGGCAGTACAGTTTCTCAACATTGGCAACCCCTTTGAAATAAAAGGCT
This sequence comes from Bacteroidota bacterium, assembly GCA_020161435.1. Taxonomy (GTDB): domain Bacteria; phylum Bacteroidota; class Bacteroidia; order Chitinophagales; family Chitinophagaceae; genus Phnomibacter. The sequence continues at coordinate 633,189 of JAIUNV010000002.1, forward strand.
TGGGGGCTTTGGCAAAAAATAAAGACGGCGTTTTGAGTCTGACACCCGGTTATTTTTTGGCCATTAAAGCTGAAGAAGCCATGGGCAAACTAAAAGAACGCCACGTAGAAGACCCGGCACACCATGGCCCCGGCGCTGCTTACGATGAAGAAAAACGCAACCGCATGTCGCCGCAAACAAAGGGCATTCTCGCTATTGTTTTGTTGGTATTACTGGTAGTTGTGGGCTGGTGGATGTACAAAGCATTTGTAGCCACTCCGGAAACTGCCAGCACCGAGAGTTTGAGCCCTGTAAATACCGATACACTTGTTACCCAGCAGGTAGATTCTGCTGCCACCACACAGCCAGCCCCTGCCCTGCCAGACAGCCTGCAGCTGCGCAACTGGAAAGTGATTTTCAGGGAAACAAGCAATGTGAAAAAAGCCATTGTGCTCAATCAGTTTGATACGCTGAAGCAACAGCTGAAAACACCCGTGTATCTCGAAACAACCGACTCCGTTCGGTTTACCTTTTATACTTTGTCGAGCAGTGCGGTAAAAGACACAGCACAACTCCGCGATTCGTTGCGCCGGTATTTCAAACGCCCTGTGAGGTTGCTACCAGCGCAGTAAATGCTTACGCAAAATTGACATCGGCATGCGTAGCAAAACTGGTATCCTGAGCATCGTTTTTTTCGCCCTTTTGCTGGGCGATATTTTGGGCAATGCCTTGCCCAATGAATGGCTGCATCTTATTTGCAAGCCATTGCTCATGCCTGTTTTAATGATGTTGCTGTTGCAATCCGAAGCAGTTCGTTATCATGCGCCGGCTAAATGGATGGCAGCAGGTTTATTTCTCTCCTGGCTGGGCGATGTGCTGCTCATGAAGGGTGAACAACCTTTGTTTTTTATGGCCGGATTGGGCAGTTTTTTATTGGCGCATATTTTCTACATCGTTTACTTCAACAAGCTGCGTACTATTTCTTTTGGCCAGTGGGCCAAAGCCTATTTCTGGGTGCTGATTGCCGTGCTACTCTATGCGGTGTCGCTGTTTGTGCGGCTCAAACCTTTCTTGGGCGACATGTTTATTCCAGTGTTGTTGTACACTGCGGTTATTACCAGCATGCTCCTGCTGGCACTGGCTTTGCGTGGACAATTGCCCGGTAAAGTGGCGGTAAAGTTTGGCGCTGGTGCGGCTTTGTTTGTGGCTTCTGATTCTATTTTGGCCTACAACAAATTTGCTGCCGCTGTACCACAGGCTGGCTTGCTTATAATGCTTACCTATGGCGTAGCACAGTGGTTGCTGTGCATGGCCGCAGTAGAAACGGCGAGGTATTTTACCAGAAAACAGAATTAAACAACTATAGCTTGTAATCTGCTTCTGCAAAAGACTAGCGTTTATTTAGCGGATTCATGTAGTTGCATTGTTACTTTCTTTTTCTTGAAAAAAAGAAAGTAACCAAAGAATCCCGATAGCTATCGGGATCAAGGCAAACCCCATGCCTCCGGCTTCCCGATAGCTATCGGGATTGCCCAGCCAACGCCTCCCCCAGTGGAAATGCAAGCAGGTTAGTTAGCTCGTCTATAAATTGAGCCGAGCAAATTGAAAATTCAACTTGCTATTCTGAGTATACTTATCGCTCATTTCTCAGCCATGGCTAACAGCTGCTCATGCAACTGCAGCACTTGCGGTATCAGCATTTCCTGTTCGTTGTTGGTAATCACTGCATCGCAGAGTTTCATTTTCACGGTCTCGTCTATTTGCCGGCTCATGCGGGTGAGCACTTCCTGTCGGCCGAGGCCATCCCGCTGCATTACCCGCTGTATGCGCAAGGCCTGCGGGGCATACACGCCAATCATAAAATCGATATCGGTAGCAGAGCCGCTTTCAAAAAACAAAGCGGCTTCTTTAATGGCATAAGCTGTTTGTTGCTGCTGCAGCCAAAGCGTACCGTGTGCTATAACTGCAGGATGAACAATGCTATTAAGCAATTGCGTTTTCTCAGGTTGCTGAAAAGCCTGCGCTGCCAACCAGCTGCGGTTGAGTCCCGCTTCATTGTAGGCTTCAGGACCAAAAGCAGCAATGATGTTGGCACGAAGCGTAGCATCGGTATTCATTAACTGCTTGGCTTCGGCATCGGAATAGTACACGGGTATGCCCAGTGTTTCAAAAATGCGGGCCACAACAGATTTGCCCGAACCAATGCCTCCTGTAATGCCGACCCTGAGCATAATTGTATGTTAGTTACGGCGTTGTTCCTGCGTTACCGAATCTTCCTGCATGGGTTTCATCAGGGGTTCGGATTTGTCTTTTTTACCAAACACACTCACATTCACGTAGCGTTTGGGATGCAGGCGTAAATCTTGCATCAGCAGGTTGAGGCTATTAACAGTAGAGTTGAGGTTGTTGTACAATTTCTTGTCGTTGAGCAATGAACCTACTGAATTGTCCTGACTGTTAAGTTTGGCCAGCGTGGCTTTCAGGCTTTCCATGGTACCTGCCAGTTGGTCGAGGGTTTGCTGCAGGTTCAGCTGGCTCAGCTTTTGCGAGGTCGTTTCCAGATTGCCTACAATGCTGTTGATTTTTTCTTTGTTGGCAGCGAGAGTACCAGATACCTGTTCGAGGTTGTTGGCCGTTTTGGCAATGGAACCGTTTTGTGCATCCAGCATGGCATTTACCGAAGCAATAGTGGTATTCAGCTGCGCCGTTGCCTGACTCAGGTTAGCCACCACATCCTGAATATTGGCCTGAGTGCCGGGCGTCATTGTTTTGTTGATTTTGCTGGCCACTGAATCCAGCGAGGTCAGCAGTTTATCCAGTGCAGCCTGCGTGGGGCCGAGCTTATCGAAAATACTGCCGAAGAAACCGGGGGTGCTTTCGCTCAGCAAAGTATCGCCGGGCACTAAGTAAGTTTTGGCATCGCCTTTTACAATTTCGATAGAAGGCGTACCCAACGGGTTGCTTTTGATATGCGCCACAGAATTGGCGGGCACTTGTATGTCTTCGGTTAACCGAATGGTGATGAGCACCGCATTCAGGTCGCGGTCGGCGGGCACTATTTCATACACATTGCCCACATTCAACCCTTTAATCACAACCGGGTTGGATGCCTGCAAACCGTCTGTCGATTCAAACTTTGCGTAGAAGTATGTAGCCTTTTTCAAAGGGTTTCTACCCTTCAAAAAGTTGAAGCCGAGAATGAATAAAGTAATGGTAATGGCTGTGAGAGCTCCTACCTTGGTTTCGTTCGATACTTTGAATGCCATACGGCAAAATAAACACAAACCACTGTGAACCACATAAAAAAAGGATGCAAGGCTAAAAACCTGCATCCTTTTTTAACGAGTATGGAGGCTTAGTTGCCCGTACCAGTGCCGCCGGGTATACCGCTGGCAGCAGGCTGACCTACGCTTTCCAACATGGCCTTGTATTTTTTAACCGCATTTACGATAGCCCTGGCCACTTCTTTCTGGCCATCCAAACTGGCGAGATAGGCTTCTTCATCGGGGTTATCTATAAATCCGGTTTCTACCAAAATTGACGGCATTTGCGTGGCTTGCAGTACCCAAATGCCATCCCAGTCGCGTTGCATAACGCCCCAACTACGGCGGCCAGTGGCAGCAAATTCTTCTTCTACCAACGAGGCCAGTGTCATGCTTTTCTGAAAGAAATATTTGGTATACTGTGCAGCACGAATACGGGCTTCCACCGGATCCATCTGCATCATTTCTGTATCCAGCGAATCGTTTTCGCCCATGTCATAGATTTCTGATTTATTGCCTACGCTTTTGAGCTTGAGGTTGTACCAGTCGCGGGCCAAAATGTAGGTTTGTGTACCGCTGACCGTGGCGGGTAGTTTGTATTTTTCATACACGGGCACGGTTCTTTTCTTGGCTATTTTCTTACGTTTTTTACCCTTGCCACTATATACGTAGTAGGTTTCTTCCTTAGTACCCACCTGCTTGCGGCCATATTTCTGGTTGGCCAAAGTGGCATTGAGGTGAATGGAAATAAACAGGTCGCCGCCACTCTTGTTGGCATAATCGGCCCGCCAGCGGAGTGCCGCAGGTATAGACGTCTGGTTGCCCGGCAGGCGGTCTTCTTCACGGGTCATCAGTACATTCAAATCAGGAATTTCCTGCTTCATTATTTCCCGCACCTGCAGGCTTATTTCCAATGCCAGCAAGGCCTCTCTTGAGAGGCTGCCTCTGGCGCCACCATCGTGCCCGCCGTGGCCGGCATCAATAATCACCGTTTTTAATGGCGGCTTTTGGTTGGGTGTTTGCCCATCTTTTCCACTGGCAAAACCTACCACAGCACACAGCAACCCAGCCAAAACCCATGTTATTCGCAGCATTATATCCTTTTTACACTTTAGACAATTCTTCACAGGGGCGTTCATCTTAAATCTTACTTTCGCTAACCCATTATTTATGAAAGCCACCAGTCGTGAAAATACCGCAAATGTACTCCGTTGCTTTCTATGGTTTTTTCCACTTTTGTTTATAACGTGTTACAGTTTTGGTCAGGCATCTAGCAACGGGAGAGTTACCGATAGTTTAACAAAAACAACCACTGCCGATACTACGAAACGCATTCCCGGCAAACCCACGGTTACCACCAAGACAAAAGACAGCCTCATTACCAAAATTGATACCTTTTCGTTGCCGGTATCGGCCGATAGCCTCGATGGGCCCGTGAGCTACGAAGCGGCCGACAGTGGTGTGCTCGATATTCCTGGCCGCAAGTTTTTTTTATACGGCAAGGCACATACAACGTACAACACCCTCGACCTGAAAGCAGGCCGCATAGAAATAGACAATGGCAACAGCACGGCCAAAGCTTATTTTGTAAAAGATACTGCAGGCAAAGTACTCGACCGGCCGGTGCTGAAAGATGGCGACATGGAATCGGAAAGTGATTCGATGTTTTACAACTTTAAAACACAACGGGGCCTTACCAAAAGCACATATACCAAGCAGGGTGAAATGTTTGTGTTTGCCGACCGCATTAAAAAAATTGATGCCCAATCTTTTTATGCCTCCATGGGGCGGTTTACCACCTGCAACCTCGATACGCCACACTTTGCCTTTAAGGCCCGTAAAATGAAGTTGGTAAACAACAAGTGGGCCTACAGTGGCCTTGCCTACCCAGAGTTTGAAGGCATCCCCATGCCCATTGGTTTGCCATTTGGTATTTATCCACTCAGCCAGGGCAGGCACTCAGGTTTGCTGGCACCACAGTTTACCGCTACCGAAAGTTTTGGCCTCGGCCTCGAAGGGCTGGGTTATTACAAAGTGCTGAACGACAACTTTGACATGACCGTTCGTACAAACATTTACAGTTACGGCGGCTATGCCATCAACATGAGCCCCACTTACAGAGTTCGCTACAAATACAACGGCGGGGTGCGGTTTAATTTTCAAAACACCCGCATCAATTTCAAAGGCGATCCGGACTACGTCAATACAAAAACGTTCAACTTTTCGTGGAACCACAGCATGGATAGTAAAGCCAGGCCGGGTACCAACTTTAGTGCCAACGTAAACTTTGGCAGCACCCAATACAACCGGTTTATACCCAATAATAACCAACTCAACTTTACCAACCAGATTGCATCGAGTATTCAATACTCCAAAACCTGGGGCGATGGTAAATACAACATGAGTGTAACGGGCAACCACAGCCAAAACAACCAGACTGGCCAATACAACGTTAGCCTGCCCAACCTCAACATGACGGTGAACACTTTTTATCCTTTGCAGCAAAAAGAAAGTGTGGGCACCGCCAAGTGGTACGAAAAACTGGGCATTGGCTACAGTGGTCAGGTGCTCAACCAGTTTTCTTTTTTCGATAGTGATAGCCCCTATCTGAAATACAACCTACGTGAAATTATTGACACCATGCAATGGGGCGCACAGCATCAAATTCCCATTAGTTTGGCACTGCCTGCACTTGGCCCCATCACCGTATCGCCATCCGTTACATTTAGCGAAAGATGGTACGGACAGCAAGTACTTTTAAGCTGGAACGAAAGCGGCAAAAAAGTAGATACCACCGTAACCAAGGGCTTTTATGCATCCCGGGAAATGAGCTTTGGTATGGGTGCACAAACAGCCATTTTTGGTACAGTAAATTTTGGTAAAGAAAAACGCATACAAGCCATCCGGCATGTGATACGCCCATCTATTAGTGCCAACTACAAGCCCGACTTTGCCCGCAAAGACCACTACACGGTTCAAATAGATTCGAACAAAAACACCGACAGGTTTAGCCTTTACCGCGGCTCTGTGTTCAATGCTTTTGGCGAAGGCAAATTTGGAGGCCTGAGCTTTGGTGTGCAAAACAACCTGGAGATGAAAGTGCGGGATAAAAAAGACACCTCCGCAGGTGCTACCAAAAAAATCAGGCTGCTCGATAACCTCTCCATCAACTCGGCGTACAACTTTATGGCAGATAGTTTGCAGCTTTCTCCCTTCAGTATTTTAATGAGTACTACCTTGTTTGAAAAAATAAACATCACCGGTTCTACCAGTGTTGACCCTTATCAAACAGACAGCATTGGCCGACGCATCAACAAGTATATGTGGAATGCCGAAAAATTTGCACTGGGCAGGTTTACCTCCGGAAGCTTATCCATCGGTGCTTCTTTTCAGAGCAAGAAAAAAGAAGATGCCAACAAAGAAGGAGCAAAGGAAACCAACGATGATTACATTACGCCGGATGAGCAATTGCGACAGCAGGAATACATTCGGAGCAACCCTGCAGAGTTTGCCGATTTCAACGTACCCTGGAGCCTCACCGTGGCTTACGCACTTAGCTTTACGCAGCAGCGCAAACCCGATTATAGTGGTTTTACCACCAGTACTTTTCAGAGTGTAAACCTGAACGGCGACTTTAACCTGACACCAAAGTGGAAAATGGGTGGCAGTATGTTTTATGATTTAACCACCCGCAAGTTGCAAAACCTCACCATGTTTTTAAGTCGTGAGTTGCACTGCTGGCAACTATCCATCAACATAGTTCCGGTGGGTTTGTACCGGTCATTCAACATCAGCATCAATCCAAAGTCGGCTATACTGCGAGATTTGAAAGTGAATCGTACCCGCTTCTTTTACAACTAAGCATGGGCGGCTATCGCATTCCACATTACATCGTACACTTCAGCCTTTACTTCATCGGCTGTTTTACCCGCAACAGGTATGGCAGGTAACAATTCCATTTCTAAAGGTACGGGCAGCAAATAAAAAAACTGACTGGGCGGCAAAGCCTTTGCTGTATTGCGAATGATGACTGGAATAATGTCTTTCTGCGTTTCTACCGCCAGCTTGAAAGCCCCGTCGTAAAAGGATTTGAGCGGTTGCCCGGTACGGTTGCGGGTTCCCTCAGGGTACACGGCCATGTTCAGTTTTTCTTGTTGCAGTACTTTGCGCATGTCGTCAAAACTGCGCTTGCGGCTGGCATCACTTTTACGGTCTACCAATACCGAACCACGGGTGTACACCCAACCAAAAAGCGGTATGCGAGACATGGATTTTTTGGCGATGGTTTTATTGGGACCGGGAAAGAAAGGCGTCAGCAACGGCACATCTAAAAAAGAAGAATGGTTGGCCGTTACCACATATTGCTTGCTGCTGTCGTAATGCTGCTTGCCTTTAATGCGCATGGGGCAACCAATGGCATACAGGTAAATGGTCATCCAAAACTTAGACGTGTTTTTGAACACCATAAACCCTCTGGGATCTTTAATAAAAAAAGACAACGCAATGGGCCACACAAATATGAGCAGCGTGGCAATGAAAATAACGAGCCCCCACAAAGCCCATATCCGGGCAAATATTTTCTTCATCATACTACACAATATTATTCCGGCAATTTCCAATCGATGGGGTCCAACCCTTGTTTCATGAGGTATTCATTGGCCTTGCTGAAATGCCTGCAACCAAAGAAGCCTTTATCGGCACTAAACGGGCTGGGATGCGCCGCCTTCAACACCTGATGTTTGGTGCCATCTATCAATACCTGTTTGTCTTGCGCAAATTTTCCCCAGAGCATAAATACCAAACCGGTACGTTCGTCCGACAATTTTCTAATGACAGCATTCGTAAATTCATGCCAGCCAATTTGTGCATGGCTGTTGGGCTCATTGGCCCGCACCGTCAATGCCGCATTGAGCAACAATACACCTTGGCTAGCCCACGTAGTAAGGTCGCCATGCGCAGGAATATCCATGCCAATATCCTGACGCAGTTCTTTGAAAATATTACCCAGCGATGGCGGGGCTGTTACTCCCCTTGGCACACTAAAGGAGAGGCCCATCGCCTGCCGTGGCCCGTGGTAGGGGTCTTGCCCAATGATGACCACCTTGACTTTATCGAAAGGCGTTAAAGCAAAGGCGTTGAAAATTTGGCTGCCCGGCGGATAAATGGTTTTGCCTGCTGCCCGCTCCGTTTTGAGGTGCAGCACAATGTTGTGGAAGTAAGTTTTGCCAAACTCATCTTCCATGCGTTGTTTCCAGCTATCGGCTATTTGTACATCCATGTGCAACAAAAATAGCAGAAAGCAGCTACGAAGCTATGCGGTAAAAACTCAGGCAGCAGAAGTAGCAAACTGATGGTGTAAATGGCAGGCGGCTAATGCTGCGCCAATCATTTGCATTTCGGCAGGGGTTGGCTGCACGGCTTCGAGCACACTAAACTGCAAATGCAACGATTGCTCATTGGTCAGTACCGCTTCTACCTGCTGGCCCTGCTGAAAGTCAATGCTGAAGCTTTCACCACCGCTGTGCTGCACCGTCCACTGCTGCTTGTTTTTGTGCTGGGCATGTAGTTGAAACAAAGGTGACCCGTAAGAATTGGCCACCGTAATGAGATGAGGATTGAATAACTGATGGCGCAGCTGAATAAGCTCGTGGTACGGCGATGCAATGCGAACGTACTGATCGGCCATGTTCAGCTTTACTTCAATTGGTTCGTCCGACAGCGGACTTTTCAGATGGAAGACGTTGTACTGTGCCATGGCCTAAAACTACTGGGCGAATGTTAAGATAATGTTACCAACCGCCTGATTTTTTGGTACAGGTTTTCCACAGTTTTCCTTAAAAATTGTAACTCACTCCCGCCACCAATGCCCGGCCCATACCGTTGATGCCGCTACCATGGGTACGGTAATCTTCGTTGCTGATATTGTGCAGCGACAACTTCACACCGAACGATGAGGCTTGATATCCGGCATGCATATTCCACAGCATCCAGGCGGGTGTGCCCCCCTTTGGAATGCGGTTGTCCTCTTTATCACCCTGTGCCAATCGTTGTTGTGCAGCCGCCCATTGGTGCTCCACTGCAACGTACCATTTGGATGCCTGATACAGCAGACTGCTAAAGCCATTCATGGGTGGAATGCGACGCATGGGTTCGCTGCGGGTGAGGTTTTGCCCGTACTGATACGCTACATAACTCTGTGCCCGTAGTTGTTTGGTAATTTGATATTGTGCACTAATTTCAAAGCCACGTACAAATGCCTGCTGATCGTTGGTTTTGATATACACAGGATATCCTTGTATGGAATCTGTTCCCCTGCGTACCCTGCTGATGAGATCACTGATGTGCATGTAAAAGAAAGTAGCCGATGCCTGCAAACGCCTGCCAGCAAAGCGATAACCGAATTCAACGTTGCTGTTTTTCTCGGGCTTCAAATCGTAAGCGGGCACTTCGTATCGAAAATCTACTAGGCCCAATGTGCCCATATCATCCAAACCCGGTGCACGATAGCCATTGCTGAAAGATGCATACACTATATGCTTCGGGTTGATATTGTACAACAAGGAAGCATTACCCACCAACGAAGCCGGCGTCAACTTCACCGCATTTTCTTTTGGCTGACCGGGCAATTGTGTAATAGCACCGGGCAAACTATTGATGAAATGATTGTAGCGAAGTCCGGCTTCTGCCACCCACTTTCGCCAACGGAAATGATGTAGGCTGTACGCAGAAAAATTATCCTGCACAGCAGCATCCGGATATAAGCCCCGTTCGTTAAAAACGCTGCTACCATTAGTGCGTATTCTACTGCTGCGAACTTTATCGCTGTACCATTCTATACCACTGTTGGCTGTCCACCACTGGTTGAAACTGCTGTATACTTCAGCCGTAGCACCTACACTATTCACTTTGTCCAGTTCATCATAAAAATTGGCATTGCCATTGCGGTTGTATTGGCGGCCTTCTTTGCTGTATTTATACAAAGCAGTAAAACTGGCTTCATTTACCAAACGCATACCCGGCTTCCAGTTGAGCCTCGCATACGATACCTGCATCACCTGTGGTGAAAAGCGGTAATAAGCAAAGTTTTCCAACTTCACCCGATGGTACAATGGCACGTGCCGCTGCACTACCTGCTGACTCGACACAATCAATTCCGTTTTATCAGAGAGCTGCATTGCCATCTTTACATCCCAATCTCTTTCGTCATAACCCGAAGGACGTTGCACTCCCGTTGTATCGCCCCCTACCAAATCGCCAAACTGCCGAAACGTGTAGCCTGCTTGCATCATAAAATGATTACTGCTATAAGCTGCGGAAGCTCGGCCTGTATATTCCATGTCTTGCGTGGTAATACGCCCGGTGGCATTGGCGTGCCAGATTGGTTTTGCTGTGTAGTCTTGTTTCTTTGTCAACACATGAATTACGCCACCCATAGCATCACTACCGTACTGCACACTGCCGCTTCCCTTCAGCACTTCAATCCTATCAATGCTAAATGCATCTATCAGATTGAAATATTGATTAGGGCCAAAACGAAAGCTGGCATTGTTGAAACGAATGCCATCAATCATGATGAGTGTTTGATTGCCCGTGAGACCACGTAAAAAAGGTGAGCCGCCGCCATGATTGGTCTTTTGCACAAATACACCTTGTACGTAGGCCAATGCTTCGGGAGTGGTACGGGCCTGCTGCATTTGTTGTGCTGGTTGTTGCAGCACTTCAATGCTGTAGGGCGTTTGGCTGCGTTCACGGGCTTTGTGTGTAGCACTCACCACCACCTGTTGCAGTGTGCTGTATGTAGAATCTTTTGCATCAACGCTCTGTTGTGCAATACTCGTTTGCGCAGCCAATGCTGCTATAATCATTAATCCTGTTCGCTGCATGAATTATCGTTTGGTTTTACCCGAGGCCTTTGCAGGCAATGGTTGCTTCACATTGGCTTTTTCTTTTTCTTTTTCTTCTTCCTCTTCATCGCTCCATACAAATGCACTGCGGCGGGGTGCTGGCATCACACTATTTTCTCCCTTCACCGCTTTCCAAATCACTTCGCTGAATGCCACATCCGGCGCCATGTCTTCTTTCGAAAAATCAAATGTTTCACTCAGTTTGGATAATGCATTTACTTTCTGATTCTTTTCATTCAAATCAACATTGGGTGCAATGGCAGTGAATGCTGTTGTATTGGCTTGTGGTGTAAAACAACGCCACATGGGCATGGCAGCCGCATCGTACTGACTCATGGGTGGCAGCCCCAAAATAAGCTCGATGGTACGCAACATAGAAGAAGTAGAATACATGGTATGATCTACATAACTCCGTTTTACGTGAGGGCCTACCACATAGGCGGTAGAGCGGTGTGCATCCACATGGTCGGGACCGTTTTGCGCATCGTCTTCCAAAATGAATACCACTGATTTTTCCCACACCGGGCTTTTGCTCAAATGTTCAATAAACAAACCCACGGCATAATCATTATCGGCAACGTGAGCAAAAGGTGTTGGCCGGCCTACACGCAATCCTTCTGTGTGATCATTGATGAAACGAAGTGTATTCAACTGTGGCAGCGAATTGGCCGCTACTAATGAATCGAAATCGTGGCGCCACTGATAAAATCTCGTTGTATCTCTCACACTTTCGTCCCAGCTGGTGAAGTTGGCACACACCCTGCCCACCAACGCTGGAATGTTTGGCTGACCATCATCGGCAAACTCGCCATAGGTGCGGTAACTGATGCCTGCCCGCAAGCAATGATCCCAAATGAAACCACCACGGGGATGCGCAATGGTTTTCTGTCCTTCAAAATCATAGGTACCGCCACGGCCGCCATAGCTGGTGGGCCAGTTTTTTTCGGTGTAATCATTGGCATACGCAGCCGTGCTCCAGTTGTGGCCATCGGCACTTACTTCAGCATCTACATAAAAGTTATCGAGCAACACAAACTGCTCAGCCAACGCATGTTGGTTAGGGGTAATTTTTCTACCAAACAATACCAGCGATGTATCGCCATTGCCTTGTGGTAAATCGCCCAATACCTGGTCGTAGGTTCTGTTTTCTTTGATGATGTAAAACACATGCTTGATGGGTGATGCATCGCCAACTTTCATGGGAATGGGATTGCCAGGTTCACCTGCTGCCATTAATTCTTTCAGTTTGGTATAAGGTGTGTTGTCGTACACCTGTTTGGCCATCACTTTCAGCTGTTGTGCATCGGGTTCAGGAATAATACTGAGGGTACCTTTGAACAAGCCGCCAATGTATTGCACTTCCTGTGGCTTTTTGGCATCGCCTGCCTGATAGGTAACGGCCTGCTTACGCACTGCAGGATTGGGCCCGTAAGGATTGGCGAGTGAAGTAACGCCCTTGCCATTGCTGACGAAGAGTTTCTTCCCTACAACTTTCACACTGGTAGGATACCAACCGGTTGGGATAAACCCTTTGCTGCGGCTCTCTCCTTTTTCTTCCACATCAAAAACGGCCAGGCAGTTGTTGTCGGCGTTGGCTACATACAAAGTGGTTTCTGTTTCATTCAATGCCATACCATTGGTAGTAGAACCATTGGGCGCATTGGGATACAAAGCGGTGTTCAACACTTCTACAATAGCAGTCGTTGCTGTTTTAATAACAGCCACACTATTGTCATTGGCATTGGCCACATACAAATACTGACCGTCTTTAGTCAGCAGCAATTCATTGGGGTTATCACCCACGGCAATGCGGCTGATTTCTGTTTTGGTTTGCGTATCCCAAATCAACAACCTGTCTGCCCCCCACAATGAAATGTAGAGTTTCTTTCTATCGGGACTCAGCAAACAGGTATACGCTTTCGCACCCAATGGAAACTGCTCCATTTTCTTGGTGGCCAAATCAATAATGTACAAGGCATCGTTTTCTTTGGTCACCACGTACATCAGGTTTTTGGCTTCATCCAGATCGAAACCAGCAGGTGAAATTTTGTTGGGCCATTTTTTACCTAGCAAAAAACTATCAGTCAACTGCAGTTGCTTGTTTACAATATTGTACTGCACAATGCGGTTATCGTTACCACCCGATGCATACAACTTTTTGCCATCGGCACTAAAGTGTAAACCATACCAACTCTTTGGAATTTCTACGCTGTGCAATACTTTATCATTCACCGCATCTACGAGCTGAATGGATTGCACACTTTGTCCGTTGTTGGTAACGGCCAGTAATTTCTTGTCGGGCGAAACCACCACGTTCAACGGCAAATCGCCGAGTGGGAGTTGCTTACCTGCAGGCGTGAGTGACCAGCCATTGGGCAAGGTTACTTTTTTTGTTTGTGCCTGCGCTACTCCGGTAGTACCCGGCAGTATGCCCAACAGCAATGCAGCAAAGAGTAAATGTTTCATATCACAGCAATTGTATGTTTCCCGAAAAATTATTGACCACCTGTTTTATAATGCTCCACCCGTTGTTCACCGGCATCATCCATCTTGGGTCCTTGCTGAATTTTACGCCAGTCGATGGGTTGCTTGTATTTCTCCATGGCCTTGTCCCAATCGAACACCCGCTTGTCGGGCAATACCAAATCATAAGGTGAAAAATCGGGTATGTTGGTAAAGAAATCGCTGAGCAAACTGGCCGTAACATCATACTGATTTACATACGGCACGCCCAAAATATTGTACATGGTTTTAAGAATGGTACCGAAGTTGGCATGCGTATGCGACACATGGTTTTTCTTGACATAAGGACCCGCCATCATGAGGATACTGCGGTGACCATCCACATGGTCTACACCTCCCTGCGGATCATCTTCCGTTACAATCACCAGCATGTTTTTCCAATATGGAGTTCTGCTCAAAAAATGCAGCATTCTACCTAGAGCCAAATCATTGTCGGCCATGTAAGAATGTGTAAATGGATAGCCGTCTTCGGGCCTTGGTCTGGCACCATGATCGTTGGGCAACATCACCGTAAGCAATTGAGGCAAACTATCCTTTCCGTTCAACCATTTTTTGGTAAACTCTTGTTCAAATTGTTTCATCCGAAACTGATCGGGAATGTTGGTGTTGTAGCCGGCAAAGTTGTGAGAGGTTCTGGTCCACAAGGCGTTTTGCATGGGCACCATTACCAAGTGTGCAGCACCAGTGGCAGTGTCATTCCACTCTTCCCGTACATGGGCTGTTTCATTGGCCTGACCAAAGTTGTAAAACGAAATGCCTTTGCGTTCCAATGCTTCCCACAAGCCGCCAATTTCGGCATAATCTTCGGGATCAATACTTCCGGTACTACCCGGAAAACGACGGCCCGGTGCATTCGAAAACAGCTTTGCCGTTTTGCTCACACTCGAGTTGGCTTCCACCCATTCGTTGGGAATAACGCCCACCATCCAATGATGCCCATGAATGGAGGCATCGCTATCGCAATAAAAATTGTCGCTGAATGCAAACTGGCTGCCAATGCGTTTGTGATTGGGCATTACGTCTACATTGTACAACGAATCTGTTTTGGTTATAATGTTGACACCTGTACCAAACCGGGCCAGTGTAGCATCACCTTTTGCCCTGCTCATTTGGCCAAACACTTCATCGTAGGTACGGTTTTCTTTACTGATGAAAACAATGTGCTTGATAGGCGTTGCACCCAAACCCGGCAATGCAGGCAGCGGTGTATTCGCCACCTGACTTACCGGAATTTTCTGATACGTATTCTGAATGGCTTTTGTAGTGTAAGCCTTCAATTGCGCTGCATCGGGCATAGCAATTTTTTGAAAAGTAGCCAATTGAATATCGCCCACAAAAGTACCCTGTGGCGGTGCTACAAAGTTTTTACCACCGTTAGGTCCCGCACCATAACCACGGCAAGAAATCACGTACAGGTATTGCTGCTCTTTGCTTAGCAGCACTCTTGTCGGTCCCCAACCAGTGGGCAGCAAGCCCTTGGTGGTTTTGCTGGCAATGTCTATCACTGCAACAGCATTAAAACCCAACAGTGCTACATACAATGTTTTTTCATCAGCACTCATAGTAATACCGAAGGGCAACAAACCGCGGTATTTATCCAACAGCGGGTCTACTTTAATATCGATATGGTCAACGATTTTTCCCTTGCGGTAATCAATCACCGAAATGTTGTCGTTGGTAGCATTGGTTACATACGCATATTGCTTGCCCATCACAATTGAGTTGGGACTGACACCGCCAATCACTTCCGCATCTTCCACCAGTTCACCAATCAGGTGGCCGGTCTTTAAGCGATGTGTTACTTTATTAGTAGCCAGGTTAATGCTGTACACACTCATGGCTTCCGGCGCATTGGGATCGCCTACGCCTGGAATTTCTTTTCCATCAATGATGGTGCCTTCTTTTGAAGCTTTTGTGTTGTTGCCGTAAGGATGATAGTCAATCATTTTCTCATTGGCATTTTCAGGTGTAGCACCTTTTACCAACGGATAACTATACATGCCCACATTGGCTACCAACACTGTTTTTTTATCTGGCGAAATGGCCAGACCAAAAGGCTGTCGGCCGGTTTCAATTGAAGCCGTGATTTTCTTGTTGGCCAAATTAATTCGCACCAAACGAAAATTGCCTCGATCCAACACCAGCAGCTCGTTGTTGGCTGTATTAAAAATCAAATCGCTGGTAAAGCTGTCGTCGAATGTTTGTCCTGCAAACACGCCGTTCAGCGAAATGGAATCTACTTTTTGCAGGCGTTTGTAATCGTACACAATGACAGCGCCGTTATCGCCACCACTTAAATACACGAGGCTTTGTGTGGGATGAAATGCTACTCCCAAAAAAGAACCATTGCTCAACGGCGATGGAATCTTACCAGCATAATCGGGCACACGGGTGGCTTGCATCGATGCAACATCAATGATGCTGAACACACCATTGTGCAATGTGATGACTGTTTTGCCATCGGGCGAAACAGCCATACCAAACGGATCATGCGTAATGCGAATGGTTTGACCCACGGGCGTTACATAGCGGCCACTGGGCAACACAGAAAAGCCGGCTGTATCAATTTTGGCATATTGGTTTACACCGGGCACCGACAAGATGAACGGATTGGATTGTGCAGCTGCCTGCGCATACACAGCAAGCAATACAACAGAGGCAAGAATTCTAAACATGGCGAAATTTAGGAAAGAAAAAAACAGCCTGCATCAAAAGCGACGCAGGCTGCAAAACTTGTGTGATAATTATTGGGCAATCCAGGTGCGGGTGTTGATATCATCAGCACCCTGACGAGTTACCGCTTCGGCACGGAAAGTGCCATTGAGTGATTGCTCACTTTGCGGATAAATGAAACGCACAGGCACTTTGTTATTGTTCAGGTTGTTGGCGCCGGGTACAATTTCAGGTTTCCCGGTACGCTTCCAATCGTGCCATCCTTCCAAACCGGTGAAGTACAAGGCCACCCATTTTTGCAAATAGATTTTATCGAGTTTTTCTGTACTGGTGCCGGTGTACGCTACTGTAGTTTGCGTGTAGTAGCTGGCAGGCACATCAAGGTTGATGTTGTACTGCACTGGCACCAACGACTTCCAGTAAGCCATGTTGGCATCGATACCATTGCGATAAAAAGTAGCAGCATCACCATTTGTAATCATGCCTTTCTCTCTTGCTTCTGCCAAAATAAATTGCAACTCAGCATAGCTCATGAGTACGGCACGTGCCGCTGCAGGATCGGGCACAGCCTGTCCGTTATCGTTGCACACCAGACAAGCAAATGTGTAACCTACACGAGATACTCCTTGGGGGCCACCATTGTAGTTCAATGCTTGAACATCGCCCAAGCCATTGGGAATACCTTCAATCACCGGCGTGCCAGCCGCTACTGATTTTTGTGAAGGACGACCAAACACCGCCAAACGTGGATCGGCCATTGAAGACAAACGATCGGCCAATGTTTTGCTCACCCGAAACTCATCGAAGCTACCCACACGGGTGCCGTACAGCGGCCATTGGTTGGGTGCTGCGGCCAGGTACTTCATTTCTGCATTATCAGCATTGCTCATAAATACAGGATACGTGTTGGCATCGTTGAGAATCGCCTGCATATCTGCATTCACGTTTTTCTTTTTCGACAACCGCATCAGCAAACGCAAACGCAGTGAGTTGGCGAGTTTCCGCCATTTCAAATTGGCAGATGCACCACCTCCATACAGCAAATCGCCAGAGATGGTATTGGTGCTGGCAGCCAGTATTTCGTTGGCCTTTTTCAGGTCAGCCAAAATGCCGGTGTAAATATCTTCCTGCTTATCATACTTTGGTTGATACAAACCGTCTGTTTTGGCTTTGCCGGCTTCGCTGTAAGGAGCATCGCCATAGGCATCGGCCACCAGACTAAACATCCACGATTTCAAAATCAATGCAACACCGTGGTAGGCATTTTTATTATCGCCACTCACCTGTGTCAAAATATTTTGCAGGTTGCGGTAGTTGCCATACACACTGTTCCAAACACCGTTTTGCTCGTTCCAGAGATAGCGGTCTTCGTTTACAAACTGAATTTTAGCATGGTATTGCACCACAATATTGCCAATGCCCCATGCATCACTCACCTGTTGGTTCATGATGTTGCGGATAACGCCACTCAACAGCAAGTCTGGCGTTACTTGTGTAGGCACGTTGGTATCGGTATTGATGCTACGGAAATCTTTATCGCAACCGGTAAGCGTGGCCGCTACCAAGGCTACTGCAGTCATCATTTGTACAAGTTTCATATTCGTTGGGTTGATCTTCTTGTTAGAAATAAAAGTCTTCATCAATCTGCTTGCGTGGCAAAGCGATTAAAGTTTCAGGCTCAGGTTGAAACCATAGCTTCGGGCCGAAGGAATGGCCATGTATTCTATACCAGGCAATGCAGTACCACCGGAGTAGCTCATGTTTTCAGGATCTACGTGAGGTACATTGTCCCACACAAACAGGTTGCGGCCTACCAGTGAAACGGCAACACCACGGAATGGCAACTTGCCCCACACTCTATCGGGAATGTTGTAACCAATTTGTAGCTCACGGAGCTTTACGAATGAGGCGTCGTACATCACACCTTCAGCAATACCACGACCGCCAGTCCAGGCAGTGTGCCATTCACGGGCACTCACTTTTTTGGTATTTGGAGAAGGCACACCATTTACAAATACCACACCCTGGCCAACTACACCATTGCCTGGCTTGCTTAAATCATATCCATCGGCACGGCCTTCGAGTGATTCGATGATGATACCGCCTTCACGACCTACGGTTTGTGTGTGGCTGTAGATTTCGCCACCACTGCGGATGTCGAAGAGGAAGCTGAGACGTACACCTTTGTAATTAAAGCTGTTGCTGATGCCCATCAGCCAATCAGGATTGTAGTTGCCGAGCTTAATGCGGTTGGTGGTTCTTACCGGACGGCCGTTGGCATCGAACACCATTTGACCAACGTACTGACCACTGGCATCGTAATAAGGAGCATTTTTATCGCTGTTTTGTACACGGGCAAAACCAATGCCGTACAAATCACCCATGCGTTCGCCTACACGGGCCTCTACGCTTACGCTACGACTGGCCATTACAAAGTTGGTGAGGCCATCACGTAATTCAATTACTTCGCTTCTGTTGGCGCTGAAATTGATGTCGGTAGTCCAGGTGAAATCTTTTTTCTTGATGGTTTGGAAATTCAACATGGCTTCCCATCCCCAGTTTTTGATTTTACCGGCATTGATGCTGCGGCTGTTGTAACCGCTGGTAAGCGACAATGGAATATTGAGAATCTGGTTTTTAGTGGTACTGGTGTAAAATGTTACATCAACACCAATACGGTTGTTGAGAAAACGAACATCAGCACCCAATTCCCAAGCCGAACTAATTTCAGGCTTCAGGTTCAGGTTGGTGAGGCGATCGGTTTCGCCATACACTTGTGATGAACCATAAGGAGTGCTGGGGTTAAACGATTGTGTGAAAGTGAAAGGATCTGTATCGTTACCCACCTGTGCAAAGCTACCCCGAACTTTTGCAAAGCTGATGGTCTTTGGTAGCTTCACCATATCGCTGATAATGGCACTCAGGGCAACTGATGAATAGAAATAAGAATTGTCTTCGTTGCCAAATGATTTCAAATCTTCGGGCAAAGTGAGGGCACTACTCCAGTCGTTGCGACCAGTAAAATCGAGGAAGATTTTATTTTGGTATGCCACACCGGCTGAACCGTAAAAACTGTTGATACGCTTGGCTACATTACGTTGTGCAGTTTCTAATGCAATACGGCTGTTGGTAAGGTTGTAAATACCGGGAATATTTAATTGCCCCGCAACGGTTTCGTTGAAGCGGCTGCTCTGGCGCATTTGGTTGCCACCAGCGTTGGCGGTTACAACAAAATCAGTTCCCAGTTCTTTATTGAAACTCAATAAGACGTCAGCGTTACGTTCTTCGTTGATGATGCTTACCTCACGGTACTGACCAAAAGGAAAACGCTGTGTGCTAAAGCCGCGGCGGTATTCCCGACGTTCGTTGCTCCAATCGGTGGCAGCACGAACCTGCAGGTTCAACCACTTTGTAAAATCATATTTCAATGATGCATTTCCAATGATGCGATCATAGTATTGACCATTGGTATTTTCGTACACGGTGAGGTACGGGTTGTCGTGGTAGTTGTAGTTCCAGCTGTACTGACGCAGGCCGTCTGCACCCTTCATCCATAAGCGTTTCATGTCAGACACTTTTACCGATGCTGGCAGCCAGCAGTTGAAGAGATACATCAAACTTTCGGTACCATAACTGATAGAAGGACGGTTGCCACTTTCACTTTTGATATAGCTGACAAAAGCCTTTGCAGATAACTTATCGTTGAAGTTGTAACCACCAGAAAACGAAACTGTATTCCGTTTCAAATCGGTGTTGGGCACCATGCCTTTTTGATCGAGGTTGGTATAGCTCAAACGGAAATCGCCGTTTTTATTACCACCTACCAAGGCTACGTTGTTGGTGAATGTTTTACCTGTTTCCAAAAAGTTTTTCAGGTTGTCGATATCGGGCTCCCACAGTGTTGGTGTAATGACACTACCTGCAGGTGCATTCAAATCACCACCAAAAAAATCAATGGGCTGACCATTGAGGGTACGGGGCGAGTTGAACTGCGGATACAACTGACCACGAAAAGCAGGGCCCCAACCTTCATCGGTACCATCGGTAAGGCCTGCACCACCACCGTTTACAAAAGCAAAATCGCCACCGTTGCCATTGCCCTGTCCATATACTTTTTGATACTCAGGCAATTTCAATGCCGTTTCGAAAGTGGCGTTGGTATTGATTTCTACGCCAATGCCTTTTGATTTTTTACCTGATTTTGTTTTAATCAAAATCACACCATTGGCAGCACGTGAACCATACAATGCAGAAGCCGCAGGTCCTTTGAGTACACTCATGCTTTCAATATCGTCGGGGTTGATAAATCCGGCGCCGTTACCAAAATCCACTTCCATATTGCCACGGCCGCTGGCACCGGTAATAGCGTTGCTCACAGGCACACCATCTATCACATACAAGGGCTGGTTTTTATTAAGATCAACAGAACGTTCTCCACGAATGGTAACACGAGAAGAACCACCCACACCCGATGCACTACCCACCACAGTAACACCGGCCACTTTACCAGCCAGTTGGTTTACTACGTTGGTTTCACGGGCTACAGTCAGGTCTTCGCCTTTTACATCCTGTATGGCGTAGCCGAGCTTCTTTTTCTCTTTGCGAATGCCCAAAGCCGTTACCACTACTTCACCCAATTGCGAAGCATTAGTACTGAGGTCAATTTCCAAATAGGCTACACTACTTACTTGAACTGTTTCAGTAACATAACCTACATAACTAATTTCAAGTCGATCACCTTTTTGTGCATTCAGCGTAAACTCGCCTTCACCGGAAGTAGTCACGATACTTCCTTTCGATAACAACTTAACGGTAACGCCTGCCAGCGGCGCATTGGTATTGGCATCAATCACCTTTCCACGTATGCCGGCATCCTGCGCCAGCACTGCATTTGCCGTAAATAATACACATAAAAAAACAATGGAGAAAACCCACTGCCAAGGGAGTAGTCGCTGCTTCATAAACAGTTTTAATTTGCGGCAAACCTATCCGGCGTGTATTACCGAATCGTTGTGGTGGCATTAACAAAACATCATTGGAATGTTACCAGAATGAATGCTTTACAATTCAGTAATTATTTCATAACAAACAACTGAAACTGTAATACAACCATTGCGCTATACTTACCACCCGTAGCAAAACGATTGGCAGTATTTTCTACCCAAATACCGTTGTGTGGGTATTGGGGTGTAGTTTTAATGAAGCACTTTAGTAAATATGAAAAAGCAACTTCCGCTACTCCGCTATTGCATCAGGTGTTGTATGCTGCTGCTCATCACAGCAAGCTCATTACATGCAAACGCTAAGAAAACACCTACCCATTTTGGTACGGTACAATCTTTTTTAGGTTCCTACACAGGTGAAATTGCCATTGACTTAGATGGCCCCAACGATGAGATGCTAAGTATTACACTATTTGAAGAAAAGGTGAAGGAAAAAGGCGGCTGGCAAAAAACGAAGCAATCTATTAAGCTCAATATGGCATCCATATTGTTGATCACCATTGACAGCATCAGCTACAAAATAGCCAGCATAGAGTATGCAGAAAACAAACGCTACGAATACTGTTGCCTTCGGCTGAAAGAAGGCAGCCCAAAACTTGGACTTTATCAATGGGGCACAAAAGACGATCCTGAAAAATGGATTTTACATTACAGAAATCTTTCGAGCTACACCATGCTCAGCAGTCCTACTCTCGAAGGCAATAAAATTAGTATGTATGCCTTGTTTGTAAAATGCCCGGCAATAAAAGAACGATTGAGACTGACAAAGAATGGATTCATTACTGCAGAAATGAACACCGCAGAAAGGCTGGCAGCCGTTCGCCAACTTATACAGGAGTCGGCAGGGTGCTTACAATAATAAAACAGCCGCTCACCTTATTGGCAAGCGGCTGTTATGTAACACACACACAATTGCTTAGCTTAAAATACTTCTGCTGATTACAATGCGCTGCACTTCGCTGGTGCCTTCGTATATCTGCGTAATCTTGGCATCCCGCATCAGGCGTTCTACATGAAATTCTTTTACATAACCGTAACCACCGTGCACTTGTACGGCCTCGGTACTGCACCACATAGCCGCTTCGCTGGCAAATACTTTGGCCATGCTTGAGCTAAGTGTGTAATCAATGCCGTTGTCTTTTTCCCATGCGGCTTTCAGGCACAGCAATCTTGCGGCTTCCACTTTAGTAGCCATATCGGCCAACTTAAACTGAATGGCCTGGTGGTGCATAATTTCTTTGCCAAACGCTTTCCGTTCTTTTGAATATTTCAGCGCCAGCTCATAGCTGCCGGCGGCAATACCCAGTGCTTGTGCGGCAATACCAATGCGGCCGCCGGCCAGGGTTTTCATAGCAAACTTGAAACCAAATCCATCTTCGCCAATGCGGTTGGCCTTAGGCACTTTTACATCGGTAAAACTAATG
Source organism: Bacteroidota bacterium (assembly GCA_020161435.1). GTDB lineage: Bacteria > Bacteroidota > Bacteroidia > Chitinophagales > Chitinophagaceae > Phnomibacter. The sequence goes on from JAIUNV010000002.1 coordinate 655,958, forward strand.
CTATGTGTATCGCTACCGCGAATGCCCATCTTGTTTTCTTTGGCACCCACCGACACGCCGGGCCAGTTTTTTTCTACAATAAATGCGTTAATGCCCTTACTGCCCTTGCTGGCATCGGTTTGGGCCATAACCAAATACACACTGGCACTGCTACCATTGGTAATCCAGTTTTTGATACCATTGAGTAAATAGTGATCACCCATATCTATAGCGGTGGTACGCTGGCTGGTAGCATCGCTTCCTGCTTCGGGTTCGCTCAGCAAAAACGCCCCAATGTAGAGTTCGCCATCTTTTTTGCCCTGCGCCAATGGCACCAGGTATTGCTGCTTTTGCTCTTCGGTACAATACTCTTGCAAACCATAGCACACCAGGCTGTTGTTTACACTCATGCACACACTCACACTCGCATCAATCTTGCTGATTTCTTCCATGGCCAATACATAGCTCACCGTATCCATGCCACTGCCGCCATACTCCGGTTTCACCATCATGCCCATAAAGCCCAGGTCGGCCAGCTGGCTCACCTGCTCTTTTGGAAAAATCATCTTGTCGTCTCGTTCTATTACACCCGGCAAGCATTCCTGCTGCGCAAAATCACGGGCTGCCTGGCGAACGGCCAGTTGCTCTTCGGTTAATTGAAAATTCATAAGGCAATCGATAATAAGTGTCAAAAATAGCGGCGATGGGTGCTGCAAAATTGTTGACGATTGAACTATTTGTGTACAATTAGCAATTCTTTTTCTCCAATCAGCTACGGGCAAACAGCCATCCAACCCCCTCGCCCATTTACTGATGTATTTCTGCCAGAAGGCTGTAAAAAAATAGAATTCGTTCAATGGCAAATTTTCCGGCCCATTTACACACAACAGTTTTACAGCATATTTGTAGTCAACGATTGAAGTATGTCATTACAATTAAGCCGCCAGGAGTTTGGCCGCCCCGAAGATGCCGGCCGTGTGCTCAGCCGCCAAGAAGCCTTCCAACTCTTTCATGATTGGGTGCTCAACCCCAAGCTGCAACTGCACATGCTGCAGGTGGCACAGCTCATGCGTAGCTGGGCGGCTGCAAAAGAACAAGCCACCGAAACCGACCAATGGCGTTGGGAAATGGCCGGCCTGCTGCACGACGCCGACTGGGACCAATGGCCCGAGCTGCATTGTAAAAAAATCATTGAACATCTCGAAGCCTTACACATCGACCCTGAAATTATTCGGGCCATTGCCAGCCATGGCCATGCTCATTTTGGAGTTGTACCTGTAACCCGCATGGACAAAATGCTCTTTGCATTTGATGAACTCAGCGGCCTCATTCATGCCTACAGCCTGATGCGACCAGGTGGCTACGAAGGCATGGATGTAAAAGGCGTAAAAAAGCGGTTGAAAGAAAAAAGCTTCGCCGCCAATGTAAGCCGCGACGACATCAACGATGCCTGTGAAAGAGCCGGCATTGCATTGGAGGATTTGATTGCCTTCATCATTCCCATACAAGCAACGGTAACCCTTTAAACGACCAATTGTTTCATGAAAAAAGCAAAGAAAATACTGCTGTACATAGCCGTTTCGTTAGCAACTGCTACCCTGCTGGCCTATGCCACAGGCAACAGCTATATGGTAAAATCTGCCCTGTACAATTTTGCCAATGTAGATGACTACAAAAAGTTTGACAACGACACGGTAGCCATTGCGGTACCTCAGCCCATTGCCAACAGCAGCCGTTACAACAAAGCCACGCTGCCAGACTCTATGAAAGCCTATCTGCAATCCATTGAAACGGGTGCATTGCTGGTCATCAAAAACGATTCGGTGGTATTTGAAGAGTACTGGGATGAGTTTAGTGCCGATGGATTGTCGGGTTCATTTTCTGTAGCCAAAAGCATTACCAGCATGTTGCTGGGCATTGCCGTGCAAGAAGGCCACATTAAATCAATCGATGATAAGGTGCAACAATACCTGCCTTGGTTTACCGGCGGCGGCAAAGAAAACGTAAGCATCCGCCACCTGCTCACCATGAGCAGTGGCACCGATTTTAGTGAGTCTTACATCAATCCTTTTTCCATTACCGCCAACTTGTATTATGGCGATGATTTGGTAAGCACCGCCAATGATGTAAGCATGGCCACAAAGCCCGGCACTTTGCATAAATACAAAAGTGGTGACACTCAATTGCTCGGGCTGATTGTAGAAAAAGTAACCGGCAAAAAACTGGCACAATATGCATCAGAAAAACTCTGGCAACCATTGGGCGCCACCCATGCAGCTTTGTGGAGCACTGATAAAGCCGGCGGCAATACCAAGGCCTATTGTTGCTTCAATACCAATGCCCGTGACTTTGCCAAGCTGGGCCAGTTAATGCTGCATGGCGGTCAATGGAATGGTCGTCAACTCATTGACTCGGCGTATGTGGCGGCCAGTGGCAAAGCTTGCAACATACCCGACGAATCGGGCCAACCCTGCCAATACTATGGTTATCAGTGGTGGGTATCGCCAGAGCATGATGGTGTGTTTTATGCACGGGGCATCCTGGGGCAATACATCATGGTGATTCCCTCTCAAAATGCAGTGGTGGTGCGTTTGGGTAAAGTAAAAAGCCAGGTGCTGCGCAATGCCACACCTAAAATTGTGTACGATATCATGAACTGGATACCACAACTCTGATGCAACCCATTTTATTTGATGACGAATATTGGAGCCAACGCTACCAGGCACATACCGATGCATGGGACATGGGCATGCCATCGCCACCGTTGACGCAGTATATCGATCAGCTGACAGATAAAAACCTACGCATGCTCATACCCGGCTGTGGCAATGCGTATGAAGCCATTTACTTGCTGCAGCAAGGTTTTACCAATGTTACCCTCATTGATATCTCGGCCTATCTGGTACAGCAATTACAACAAAACCCTATGTTGCAGCAGGCCCGCATTTTGCACCAAAACTTTTTTGACCACACTGAAAAATATGACCTCATTTTGGAGCAAACCTTCTTTTGCGCCTTGCATCCATCGCAGCGAAAAGCGTATGCACAGCATATGCATCAGCTGTTAGCGCCAAATGGCAAGCTCGTAGGATTATTATTTAATGACCATTTCGAACAATCACCCCCATTTGGCGGTTCCGCAAACGATTACTTAGCATTGTTTTCAACAGATTTTCACATAAAACAAATGGCAGCCTGCTATAATTCTGTTCCTGCAAGAAAAGGAAGAGAACTATTCTTTATCTTAACCCGCAAATAAGGAACCCTGCAATTCTATGATTTCACCTGAAACACTGGCAACAGCCAAAATTTCTATAGCTGCTATCGGTATTGGGCTAATTGTGCTGAAAACAATCAACATCCTTCGTTACAACAGTGGCAAAGAAGATGAACCTGTAGCGTTTAATCTCTTCGGCCGTTTTTCCAATATGGAAATTGACGGGTCCTATTCAGCCAAAAGACGGAGTACGCTGATGCTATGCAACCGGCTTACGTCATTGTTTTACCTCTGCATTCTTGCATTTATTGCAGTCATGATGATTCCAATTCTTGCTGCCAAAATGGGCATTGTATAACCACCGGTTTTCTACGTTGACATTCTTGAACAATCATTTTGTACACCTGCCAACCTAAAGCAGGGTGAGCGGTTATATTTGCTATACAACAGCTTGCCTATGAACCTGGAATTCAATCGCAATGAAGATGCGATGAAACTGGCCTGGAGCCAGGTAAAACAACGTGTAGCACAAATAGCCAAAGGTGGTGGCGACAAAGCCATAGCCCGCCAAAAAGAACGCAACAAACTCACCCCGAGAGAACGCATTCAATACCTGATTGATAATGACAAACCTTTCATAGAACTCGGTGCTTTTGCCGGCTATGAAATGTATGAAGCCGAAGGTGGCTGTCCTGCAGGTGGCACGATATCCGGCATTGGCTATATCAGCGGCAGGCAATGCATGATTGTGGCCAACGATCAAACGGTGAAAGCCGGTGCGTGGTTTCCTATTACTGGCAAAAAGAATTTACGCATGCAAGAAATTGCCATGGAAAATCATTTGCCTGTGATCTACCTCGTTGATAGTGCCGGTGTATACCTGCCCATGCAAGATGAAATCTTTCCCGACAAAGAACATTTTGGTCGCATATTCCGCAACAATGCCAAAATGAGTGCCATGGGCATTCCGCAAATTGCAGCGGTAATGGGCGCCTGTGTGGCGGGTGGTGCCTACCTGCCCATCATGAGCGATGAAACGCTGATGGTAGAAGGCAATGGCAGCATTTTTTTAGCAGGCCCTTATTTGGTAAAAGCGGCCATTGGTGAAGACGTTGATGCAGAAACTCTGGGTGGTGCCAACACACACAATGCTATCAGCGGTATTGCTGATTACAAGTTTGCCACCGAGCAGGCATGTCTCGATCAGGTAAAGCGGTTGGTAGCCAAACTCGGCCCAACTGCAACTGCAGGTTTCAACCGCAGCGCAGCTGTTGCGCCAGCGCTGCCTGCCGATTATATCTATGGCATTCAGGCGCCCAACAACAGCAAGCCCTACGATATGCAAACGCTCATTGATTGCATTGTAGATGCCAACAGTTTTGATGCTTTTAAAAACGATTATGGCAAAAGCATTATCTGTGGTTATGCCCGCATTGATGGCTGGGCAGTGGGCATTGTAGCCAACCAACGATTGGTGGTAAAAAGTGCCAAAGGCGAAATGCAAATGGGCGGCGTTATTTACAACGACAGTGCAGATAAAGCAGCCCGCTTCATCATGAACTGCAACCAGAAAAAAATACCGTTGCTGTTTTTGCAGGACGTAACCGGCTTTATGGTGGGCAGCCGCAGTGAACACAGCGGCATTATAAAAGATGGTGCCAAGTTGGTGAATGCGGTGGCCAATTCTGTAGTACCAAAAATCACCATCATTGTAGGCAACAGCTTTGGTGCGGGCAACTATGCCATGTGTGGCAAAGCCTATGACCCACGGTTTATTTATGCATGGCCTTCGGCAAAAATTGCGGTGATGGGTGGCGAACAAGCCGCCAAAACATTGCTGCAAATACAAGTAGCCAATATGAAAGCACAAGGCAAAACGGTGAGCCCCGAAGATGAACAGCAATTGCTGAACGACATTAAAAACCGCTACGAAAAACAAACTAGTCCTTATTATGCAGCGGCCAGACTTTGGGTAGATGCCATTATTGATCCGGCAGCAACACGAACCGTTATTAGCGAAGCCATTACAGCAGCCAATCACAACCCGCAGCTGGATGATTTCAAAACGGGGGTGTTTCAGGTGTAGAATAATGATTATTGGATGTTGAGGATACCAGCCGAAAATACATTCGGCTCGGAGTGATGTTAGTTCAGGAATTGTACACCCCGAACAATGAGATTGTTGAACATCATAAGCCCTGTAGATGAGCTGGATGTGTACAGCCGAAGTTGTATTGGCGAAAGTTTTTTGCGTTTCGCAATTTGTTACAACGAACGAACGGACAATGAGTTATGAAAAATTGCGAAAGTGTAAAGGGCTGAAAACTTTCGTCTATTTTTGAGTTAGCGGCAAGCGTAAAGACGACACCACGAATTAATAAACAGTAAAACAAGATTTATATGACAACCCTTAAATCGGCAGACTACAAAACCATTTTTGAAAAACTTGAAAAGACTTTTTTTTCCCAGTCCGACTTAACAGCAAGTGAACTAACTAAAAGCCTTGAAAGCTTCAAAAAGATTAAAAAACAAAAACGAGAAGACAACGACTATTTCTGGGTAATGGTTTATGTGACTTTTTATTCAGGTTTTAAAGCCAAAACGGTTACGGACAAAATACAAGAGATTGAAAAAATATTCGGTGACTATGAAAAGGTTGCCAAATATGATGAAACAAAAGTTCAGAAAATTATTGCCAGCAAAAAGGTCATTGGACACAGGCTAAAAATTAATGGAATTATTCATAATGCAAACCAAATTAAAGTTATCAAAAAGCAATTTGGCACATTTGACAAATATCTCAATTCATTTGGCGACACAGACAATGACAAAAATTTATTTGAGCTTATCAAAGACTTAAAAAAGCGGTTTAAATACCTTGGCGGTATAACTGTTTTTCATTTCCTAACTGACATCGGATATAACGTGCTAAAACCCGACAGAGTGCTCTGCCGTATTTTTTATAGACTGGGATTAGTTGACAGTGAAGAAGATTTGTTAGGAGTAATTGCAGCAGGACGCAAGTTTGCATCAGCCACAGGACTTCCAATTCGTTACATCGACATTATTTTTGTTGCTTATGGACAAGTAGATGCAAAACCTGAATTTGGCTTAAAAGAAGGAATTTGTTTGTCAAGTAACCCTAAATGTGAGCTTTGTGGTATTTACAAATTCTGTCAATTCAAGAAAAAGAAAAAATTAGCGTGACATCCATGTACAAAAATGGTCGAATAGAAAGAACGCCAGCCTGTAACAAGGTATTGCCAAAATCGGGGGTGACGAGCTACTATGACACTTTTGTGCTTAACCGAACTTTAGTTTTTCAAATCAAAAGTAGTGCAGAGACGCCCCGCCTTCGGCAATACCCGAACCGTTGGCATCATTGATCCGATTGTATCCTGGCCTTTAACACAAAAAGGCATTGGGCAAGTGTTATCCTTAATCCACCTGTGTGGGTATCGCATGCCGCTGCCCTCTCCATTTTTCCTACATTCGCCGCCGCTATGATGGCATCCAAAGAAGTATTTCGTCCACAAGTAATTATTTACACCGATGGCAGCAGCCGCGGCAACCCCGGCCCCGGTGGCTATGGTGTGGTGCTCATGGCCGGCACGCTGCGCAAAGAATTGGCCGAAGGCTTCCGCCGCACCACCAACAACCGTATGGAACTGCTGGCCGTTATCAAAGGGCTTGAAGCACTCAAGAAACCCAACACCAGAGTCGTAGTATACAGCGATAGCAAATATGTGGTGGATGCTGTGGAAAAAGGCTGGCTCAACGGATGGCTGCGCAACAACTTTGCCGGGGGCAAAAAAAACCCCGATTTATGGCGGCGTTTTCATGCCATTTACAAGCAACATCAGGTGCGTTTTGTATGGGTAAAAGGCCATGCCGATAACCCCTACAACAACCGCTGCGACGAACTTGCTACATCTGCGGCCGATGGCAGCAATTTGTTGGTAGATGAAGAATTTGAAGCCAATAATTAGGAAATACAACGTACTTGCTTGAGGCTGCATTTGCACTATGCTATTTCATACTGATGTAAATACAGGTTTCCGACTTTCCCCCACAAAAAAACCCCTCAGATGTACATCCGAGGGGCCAATGTCGTTTTTCGCGTTGGAGCGAAATCCGTACATATTATCCCAAATTATGAGCTACCGCTTCGCTTGGGATACATGCAGGGGTGCATTATCCCAAATACGACTTCAGCGAGTTGCTGTAGCGGGCTTTTTGCAAACGCTTAATAGCTCTTTCTTTAATCTGACGGATACGCTCCTTGGTCAAATCATACTTCTGACCAATTTGCTCAATGGTTACACCATTTTCTCCATCCAAACCAAAGTAAGCCGATACGATTTCTGCTTCACGAGGGCTCAACGATTTCAGCACACGGCGAATTTCTTCACGAAGTGAGTCTTTCATCACATCGTCGTCAGTGTCGTCGCTACCTTCCAGCAGGTCACCCATGGCCACGTCTTCGGCTTCGTGCACGGGTGCATCGAGGCTGCTGTGGCGGGTGTTGCTCTGGAAAATGTTGTTGATTTCGGTTTCGCTCATTTCAAGAATATCAGCCAGTTCTTCTGTAGAAGGTTCCCGCTCATGTTCTTGCTCGAAAGCCATGTAAGCCTTGTTGGCTTTGTTGTAGGTGCCAATTTTGTTTTGAGGCAGGCGGACTAATCTACCCTGCTCTGCCAACGCCTGCAGGATGGACTGGCGAATCCACCATACAGCGTAAGAAATGAATTTGAAACCCTTGGTTTCATCAAAACGCTGGGCTGCTTTGATCAGCCCCAGATTACCTTCATTAATCAGATCGCTCAGCGACAAACCCTGGTGTTGGTACTGCTTGGCTACTGATACCACAAAGCGCAGGTTGGCGGTGGTCAGGCGTTCCAGAGCCTTCTGATCACCCATTTTGATGCGTTGCGCCAAAATGGTTTCCTCTTCCGGAGTGATCATGCCAATTTTGGAAATTTCCTGTAAGTACTTCTCTACCGCCTGCGAATCACGGTTCGTGATCTGGGTAGCAATTTTTAATTGCCTCATATTAAAATGGTTCTCCTTTTACGAGTTTGGAAGATAGGTGCTGCCCCACTTCTTTTTCATGCCCTGTATCATTGGTTTGTTCACAATGTGAATAAAGCCATTGCAAAAGGGCTGCAAAGGTACTGTTCATTTTCTGCTTTTCATAGCCTGTTTTCATTTAATCGGCCGGCACCTGCTGCATTCCTGGTGTATAAGACGCTATTACCAACAGTTTTACTGCAAAAAGGTACAGGAAGCTCCAAAAAATGACAGTCCATTAACGAAACGGGAAGCATTGGGGTGGAAAACTTTTGCCCGCATGGGCCACAAAAGGGCAAAACCGGTAGGGGCCATCGAAGCCCCGCAACGAGTTGACTGTGCTTGGTTATTTTCGTGGCCGTTATTCTTCAACACAAGCAAATAATATGGCCATAGAACTCCGCTCCGATACATTTACCCAACCCACGCCCGGCATGCTGCAAGCCATGATGGCTGCACCTGTAGGCGACGACGTGTTTGGCGAAGACCCCACGGTAAACGAACTCGAAACCATGCTGGCCCAACAATTTGGCATGGAAGCAGGTCTGTTTTGTCCCAGTGGAACCATGACCAATCAGATTGGCATTAAAATGCATACCCAGCCCGGCGACGATGTGATTTGCGACCAGCTGAGCCATGTGTACCAATACGAAGGCGGTGGCATTGCCGTTAATTCTGCCTGTTCGGTAACGCTGCTGCAGGGCAACCGTGGCCGCATTACTGCCCCACAAGTGGCCGCAGCCATTCAACCCGATGATGTACACAAACCGCACAGCAGCCTGGTGGTACTGGAAAATACCAGCAACCGTGGCGGTGGTGCCTGCTACAACTTCGCCGACATTGAAGCCATTAAAGAAGTGTGCGTAGCCAATGGCCTGAAGCTGCACCTGGATGGTGCCCGCCTGTGGAATGCACTGGTAGCCAAGCAGGAAACACCCGCCCAATATGGCCGTGTGTTCAACAGCATTTCTGTTTGCCTGAGCAAGGGCATGGGCACTCCCGTAGGCAGTGTGCTGCTCGGCACTGCTGCCGACATAAAAAAAGCCCGCCGCATACGCAAGGTGCTGGGTGGTGGCATGCGGCAGGCCGGTTATCTGGCAGCAGCAGGTATCTATGCCGTTAATCATCATTTGCCGCTGCTAGCCAAAGACCATGCCCATGCGGCAGCCGTAGCGCAGGTATTGCAAAGCAAGAGCTGGGTAAAAGAAGTGCTGCCAGTAGAAACCAATATCCTCATTTTCAACACTACCGATGCCATGCCCGCCGCCAAGTTGGTGCAGCAATTGCAGGAGCAGGATGTGCGTTGCCTTGCCATCAATTCGCAGAGCATACGGTTTGTGTTTCACCTTGGTGTAAGCGATACCGACACCGATAAACTGTGCGACATACTGCAGCAAATGCCAGCGTAAGCCATTTACCGAAACATGAGTTACATCAGGCGGCAGTTGGCATTTCTGGCTAACTTGCGGCCGCAAATCACAAGCAAAACACAAGCAATCTATGTTCCCGAAAATAGCTCCAACCAATACGCAGGCATGGCAACAGCTGGCCACGCATGCACAACGCATGAAGCAGCTGCACATCAAAGACCTGTTTGCACAAACGCCCGACCGTTTTCAACAGTTTAGCCTCAGCGAAGGCGATGTGTTGCTCGACTATTCTAAAAACATCATTACCGAAGAAACGCTGACACTGCTGCAACAGTTGGCCAATGAATGTGGCCTGCCACAAGCCATTGAAGCCATGTTTGGCGGCGAAGCCATCAACCATACCGAAAACCGCAGCGTATTGCATGTGGCTCTTCGCTCCAACCCTACTGATACATTTACAGCACAGGGCGAAAATGTAGTGCCGCAAGTGCATGCCGTGCTGCAACAAATGGAAGCCTTTTGCCAACGCATCCATAGCGGCGAATGGAAAGGCTACACCGGCAAGCCCATCAAATACATTGTGAACATTGGTATTGGTGGCAGCGACCTTGGCCCCGTGATGGTCACCGAGGCATTGAAGCCTTACTGGGTGCCCGGCATACAAACCTATTTTGTAAGCAATATCGACGGTACGCACATGGCGGAAACGTTGAAAAAAGTAACGCCGGATGAAACGCTGTTTTTGGTAGCCAGCAAAACCTTTACCACGCAAGAAACCATGACGAATGCTCACACGGCTCGTAGCTGGTTTCTGGAGCATGCGAAGGATGAAGCTTTTGTAGCCAAACATTTTGCTGCCCTCAGCACCAATGAAAAGGCCGTTACAGCATTTGGTATTCACCCCAGCAACATGTTTGCGTTTTGGGATTGGGTGGGCGGTCGCTACAGCTTATGGAGTGCCATTGGACTGAGCATTGCCCTCACCATTGGCTACAACAATTTTGCGCAACTACTGCAGGGTGCCCGCAGCATGGACCAGCATTTTCGCCACAGCTCGTTTGATAAAAACATGCCCGTACTGCTGGCTTTAATTGGCCTCTGGTACACGAATTTTTTTGATGCTGCCAGCGAAGCCATTTTGCCTTACGACCAATACCTGCACCGCTTTGCTGCTTATTTCCAACAAGGCAATATGGAAAGCAACGGTAAAACCACAGATCGCAATGGCAACCGGGTGACCTACAGCACTGGCCCCATTATTTGGGGTGAACCCGGCACCAACGGGCAGCATGCTTTTTACCAGCTCATTCATCAGGGCACACAGCTGATACCCTGCGATTTTATTGCACCCGCTATCAGCCACAACCCCATTGGCGATCATCATGAAAAACTGTTGAGCAACTTTTTTGCGCAAACAGAAGCCCTCATGAATGGCAAAACGGCAGCAGCCTGTGCTGCAGAAAATGTACCGGCGGATTTGATTCCATTCAAAGTGTTTGAAGGCAACAAACCTACCAACAGCATTTTGGTAAAACAGATAACGCCCTTTGTATTGGGGCAACTGATTGCCATGTACGAACACAAGATTTTTGTGCAAGGCGTCATCTGGAATATTTACAGCTTCGATCAGTGGGGTGTAGAGCTGGGCAAGCAGCTGGCCAATAAAATTTTGCCTGAGTTGAAAGATGCCGACAGCATCAGCAGCCACGACAGCAGCACCAACGGTTTGATCAACGCCTTTAAAAATTGGCGTAAAGGATAACTGACAATATCTATGAATATTCATCGGCCATGGCAGCAATGCCATGGCCGATTTTTTATGCGAGAAGATCGCAGAACCGTTCACACCATTCATCGTAGGTGAGAAACACGGGACCTTGCAGTGCAGGTGATTGAAAACCGGAAACTTTTTCTACTGCCCGTTGCATGGCTGCTGCCCAAGCGGCAGGCATGTTCGGTGTTTCAATGGCTTCGCCAAAACGGGCCGCATCGAAATAATCTTTTACACCTCCTACCCAAGACGAAATGCAATACAAACCACAACTCATTTGCTCAGCCAGGCTCAGGCCAAAGCCTTCCGTCCATAAGGGTGAGAACAAACCAATATCCGCCGCCTGCAAGTAGCGGTGTACTTCGTGGTTGGGTTGGCGCCCATGAAAAACAACACCCGGAATTTGCTCACCCGTATCGGCACCTACCACATGCAGGGTTGCGTGTAAGGCCTTATGATCGAGTTGTTTCCACGCTTTCAAAATCACTTCCAATCCCTTCTTTTTGCGGTGCTGGCTCGACCACACAAATTGGCATCCGTTATGCATGCCGAGTTCTTTCCGTAATGCTTGCTTTGCCGCAGGCGTCAGGGGAAAGCATCGCTTGTTGTCAATAGGATTGTGCAACACATGCGCCGTAAAAGGCAATGATGGATTGTGCTCCAGTTCGTATAAATAGGAATGCTTGCTCAAGTAAATGACTTCATCCACCCCTTCCATCAACGCTTCGTATTTATCGCTGGGTAAGTAGGTAGAATAACCACACTGGTAGTAAATGATTTTGCATTTGTGCCGCATATTCATTTGCCCCAAAAAATGCCACACAGCATGCTTGGTACGAATGGAATCAACAATACAAATGATTAACTGCTCATGTTGGGCGGCTATCTCCTGCAAGGCTGTTTTGTAGGCCTGAAATTTCCAGTGTTTCAGCAACCGGTTCATGAGTCGGTTGTGGCGCAGTTGCAGGTTGTACCTTTTGGTGCGGGCCGAATGAAATGCATCGGCACCATTATTTCCAATCACATAATCCACCACATTGCCCGGATACTGCTCCAGCAAATATGTAATGCGCTGCGACCATGATCCATAGCCCGGCGAAGGGATGGGTGCATCAGCAATCAATACTCTGGCTACAGACATGGGTTAGTTGTTTACAATCAGTACAATGTTACAGCAAAAGCAGTTGTTGAATGGTCATCAGGGAAAGCGCAGGGTGAGTTTTTCCAAGGCCACAAAAACAGCCGGGCAAAAGCTGGCATTTTTCAAGGTGATGTTTTTGCGCAGCAGCAACACATCTTCATCGGTGTAGGGAAAACGGCTACAATCGGAAGGGCGATCTTCGTAAATGCTGCAAAAATTATCGGCACCCAAAAACGGGCAGGGCGATTGCTTCACCACATAGTCGCACTCATCATCCAGCCGCAGGTAAGTGTCAATAAAGGCCGACTCCTTCATCCGGAGCACCTTGCTGATGCGTTTGATATCGGGTGTTTTAAACCGCGGCGAATAGTTTTTGCAGCAGGCCGCACAGCTCAGGCAGTCCACTTCTTCAAATACGGCCTCATGTACTTCGGGCAGCACTTTCAGCACCTTACGCACTTCTACTTTTTGCAGCCAATGCTTGTATTTCTTCTGGTATTCGGCCGCTTTCTTTTGCCAGTTTTGCGGCAGTTCATTCGCCATGTTAAACGCTATTCAATTTTATGCACACCAATGCTCACACAAAGATGGCCTTCGGATGCACTATGTTACCTTTGCAGCGCAAATTTTCAAACTTTCTACGGTCTTACTGGGTTAAAATCATGGTTCGATGCTGCTTTAGCGTCCAATCGTCATTGTTTCCGTTATCAACCGTATATCATTTTTAAAATAACAACCGGGTATGAACTTGTTTGAGCAACAGTCGAATGAATTTCAGGGCAGGCATATTGGCACACTGGGAAGCGAAGCCGCAATGCTCGTAGTGATTGGAGAAAAAAGCGTAGATGCATTGGTAGACAAAACCGTTCCTGAAGCCATCCGACTGCAGGCGCCGCTCAACGTACCCGATGCCCTCAGCGAGGCCGCTTTGCTGCAGCACCTGCATGAGCTGTCGCAAAAAAATGAGGTATTCAAAAGCTACATAGGTCAGGGCTATTACGATACGCATACACCGAGTGTGATTTTGCGCAACATTTTTGAGAACCCAGGTTGGTATACACAATACACGCCTTACCAGGCCGAGATTAGTCAGGGCCGTTTGGAAAGCCTGCTGAACTACCAAACCATGGTAACCGACCTGACAGGTTTGCCCATTGCCAACGCCAGCCTGCTCGACGAAGCCACCGCTGCTGCAGAAGCCATGAACCTGTTGTTTCACAACGTGAACAAATCGGATGTAGCGCAGGCCCCTAAGTTTTTTGTAGATGCACAAGTATTTCCGCAGGTGGTAGACGTAGTGATTACCCGTGCTACTCCGCTGAACATTGAAGTAATAATCGGCGATTACAAAACAGCCACCATCGACAACACTTTCTTTGGTGCGTTGCTCCAGTACCCCAATGCTTCGGGCAGCATCGAAGACTATCGTTCTTTCATTGATAAAGTACATGCAGCAGGTGCCGGCGTAGCCATGGGTACCGATTTGTTGGCCCTTACCCTGCTCACCAGCCCCGGCGAACTGGGTGCTGATATTGCGTTTGGCTCTGCTCAACGCTTTGGTGTACCCATGGGTTTTGGTGGCCCGCATGCTGCATTCTTTGCAGCCAAAGACGAATTCAAAAGAGCCATGCCCGGCCGCATTATTGGTATCAGCATTGATGCACAAGGCAAGCGGGCCTTGCGGATGGCGCTGCAAACCCGTGAGCAACACATCAAGCGGGAAAAAGCCACTTCCAATATTTGTACGGCACAGGCATTGCTGGCCAATATGGCCGCCATGTATGCCGTGTACCACGGCCCCGATGGCCTGAAGAAAATTGCCAAACGTGTAAGCCTGCTGACGAATGTGTTGGCCACTGCGCTTACAGAGTTAGGCTTTACCGTAGCGCATACACATTATTTCGATACGCTGAGTATCAGCACAGATAAAGCAGCAGCCATTAAAGAAATAGCGGAGGCTTACAAAATGAACTTCCGCTATGCAGGTGCTACGCAAATCAGCATTTCGCTGGATGAAACCACCACGCAGCATGATGTGCTCGATATCGCACAGGTATTTGCGCTGGCCGTTCAGCACGAAGCAGCCAGCATTGTGTTTGATGATGAAGCATCACTCAGCAATATTCCAACATTTGCTGTTCGCACTTCTGCGTTTTTGGAGCATGCCGTGTTCAACACACACCGCAGCGAAAGCCAGATGATGCGTTACATCAAGAGCCTCGAAAACAAAGACCTGTCGCTCAATACCAGTATGATTAGCCTCGGCAGCTGTACCATGAAACTGAACGCTGCCAGCGAAATGATGCCTTTGAGCTCTCCGAACTGGAGCAAGTTGCATCCGTTTGCACCGGTAGCTCAGGTACAGGGCTATCATGAAATGATGGCATCGCTTAATCAGTACCTGTGTTCCGTTACAGGCTTTGATGAGTGCTGGTTGCAACCCAACAGTGGTGCACAGGGCGAATACGCTGGTTTGCTGGCCATTCGCAACTATCACCTCAAAAACAATCAGCCGCAGCGCAATGTGATGCTGATTCCGATTAGTGCCCACGGCACCAACCCTGCCAGTGCTGTAATGGCTGGTATGAAAGTGGTTGTGGTAAAGGCTTTGGATAACGGCTACATTGATGTAGAAGACTTCAAAGCAAAAGTGGCTCAATACAGTAATGAGCTGGCCGGCACCATGATTACTTACCCCAGCACCTATGGTATTTTCGAAGAAACCGTAAAAGACATTTGCGCCCTGGTGCATGAGCACGGCGGACAAGTGTATATGGATGGTGCCAACATGAATGCGCAGGTTGGCCTCACCTCACCTGCAGCCATTGGTGCCGATGTATGCCACCTCAACCTGCACAAAACATTTGCTATTCCGCATGGCGGTGGCGGTCCTGGCATGGGCCCCATTTGCTTCCGCAGCCATTTGAAAGATAGCTTTATGAGCATGCCCATGCAAGAAATTGCTCAAAGCAATGGCAGCATGCGTGGCGTAAGTGCAGCCCCGTTTGGTTCTGCTTCTATCCTGCTCATCAGCTATGCGTACATCCGTATGCTGGGTGCGGTTGGTTTGCGCAAAGCCACTGAGTACGCCATTTTGAATGCCAACTACATGCGGGCCCGCTTGCAAGAGCATTACCCCATTTTGTACACGGGTATCAATGGCACTTGTGCCCATGAATTTATTGTAGACCTGCGGCCGTTTAAAAATACAGCCGGTGTAGAAGCAGAAGATGTGGCCAAGCGTTTGATGGATTATGGTTTCCATGCGCCAACCATGAGCTTCCCGGTACCAGGCACCATTATGATTGAACCTACCGAAAGCGAAGACAAAGCAGAACTCGATCGTTTTTGCGATGCATTGATTAGCATTCGGGCAGAGATAGCGGCTATTGAAAACGGCCAAATGGACAAAGCCAACAACCCGCTGAAGCATGCACCACATACGCTGGAAGTAGCCATGAATGATGGCTGGGACAGACCCTACAGCCGTCAGGTAGCCGTATTTCCGCTGCCTTATGTGATGCAAAACAAGTTTTGGCCAACCGTAAGCCGCATCAACAATACGCATGGCGATAGAAACCTGATATGTACCTGTGAGCCAACATCAGCCTATGCAGATGCTTCAGCGTAAGCCATTATTGATACAATAAAAAAGGCCTCCCCCCGGAGGCTTTTTTTATTGTATACGATTTCCACAGCAATCCACAAAGCCGTTAAATAACAGGTTGCGACCTGATGTTTGTCATTAATTAAACATATGTATGCAGATTAGATTTGTACCATAACATCTAACCAATGAAAAAACATTTGATTGCCGCTTCGGTTTCAAGTATTGTGCTTGTTCTCTTTGCATACTTGTGCCTCATTATTATGCCCAACTTGCCAGAGAGCATAGTTGAAGATTATTTTAAGCCATCATTCACCAATGATGAAAACCGAAACCTGTTGTACTTTATACAACCCATTGTATTAGCATTTGCGCTGTCTTGGTTCTGGACTCGTTTTAAAGAATCATTTGCCGGCAACTGGATGCTGAAAGGTTTGGAACTGGGCTTGGTGTATGCATTGATTGCTTCTTTGCCCGCCATGATTTTATTGTACAGTGCCATTGATGTATCTGCCACTACAGTGGGTACCTGGTTGCTCTACAGTTTTGCACAGGCTACCATTGCAGGTGAAATTTCTGCCCGCATCGATCCATAAGCATTTTTCTCAGCTATACATTACCCCTTCGTTTGAAACAGAGCGGAGGGGTTTCTTTTATTGGTCAATCCCAAAAGCAATTTGCACATTTGCGTATGGCAAATCTTCATCCTTACTGCATCATCAATGGTAGCCTGCAACCCCGCAGCACAGCAGCCATCGGGCTCGATGATATGGCACTAAACAGAGGCTACGGTGTGTTCGATTTTTTTAAAGTGATGCAAGGCATACCCATGCACCTCGATGCACATTTGAAACGATTGTTTCACTCTGCCCAACACATGCATTTGCCAATAGATGAAGATGTGGAGCGTTGGAAAAGTCTTATTCAGCAATTGCTGAACGCCAACCATGTGCAGGATGCCGGTGTTAAAATATTGGTGACTGCCGGCTATGCACCCAATGGCTACAGCATTGCCAGTCCTAACATCATCATCACTACACAACCATTGCCTGCAAAAAAAGAAGACGATTATGCCAAAGGCATCGCAGTTATCACCCATGAATACCAGCGGGAAATGCCAGATGTAAAAAGCATCAACTACACCCGTGGCATTTGGCTGCTGCCGCAGATAGCCGCAGCCGGTGCCAGCGATGTATTGTATTATGCCAATGGCTTACTCACCGAAAGTCCCCGTAGCAATGTGTTCGTTGTAAATGTAGAAGGCGTGTTGCTTACCCCTGAGCACAACATGCTGAAAGGCATTACCCGTCAGCAAGTATTGAGCATTGCCAGCCAACATGTTTCTGTTGAATGTACCTATGTAACGATTGCTGATTTACGCAACGCTGCAGAAGTATTCATCACCAGTACTACTAAGGGCATATTACCCGTTACTACAATTGATGGAATGCCAGTGGGCAATGGCCAACCAGGCAAAGTAACACTAGAATTAATGCAGGCTTTGCATCAGTATGAAATGGAACTGCTGGCAAATACATGAGCTATTAACGCATAGCACCAGCTTTAATAAACAATGGCCAGCGAACGATGCGCTTTTCTGCAGCTGGCCAAATTTTCCATAATTTTTCTGAGGCGTCGTCAAGTGGATTGACTTTTGTTTCAGCCATGCATTTTTGCACAGCAGACCAGGTGTTCAGGTAGTGAATAAACTGCGTTGCTGTCCATTCCATTTTCATCTGTAGTGAAGGAAACGACACTTCCCGAAAAGGAAACGGTAAAGAGGCATAACCATCATCCAACATTTTTCTTTCAGGCTCCCAGTAGGCGTGTATCGTATTATAATAAAACTCATGCAACCAAGCATCTACTGCTTTGTTGATGTTGCACAAACCATACCCAATCACTACCAGGTGTCCTTCCGGTTTGGCTACACGGCGTACTTCATTGTAAAAAGCTTCCAAATCCAACCAGTGAATGGCTTGCGCCACGGTAACCACATCAAAATAATGATCGGGATAATCGGTATGCTCGGCAGGCTGCACACTGTAGTGAATGGAATTGTTGGCCGGTGCTTGCCGGAGTTGCGCAGCACTGGTATCAGAAGCACACACCAAGGTGAAGTGCTCAGCCAGTTGCATAGCCAGCTGACCGTTACCAGTGGCACAATCCCAAGCCACCCCTTTGTACCGCTGCAGTTTTGCAATGGCTTTACCCAATGCAACCGGATAAGTTGGCCGGTAAACTGCATAGGCTGCAGCATGTGCTGAAAACAAATCTTTCATGTTTTATTTAAACGTCGTTCCCTTGGCCGTCCACCAGGGATGAATTTCATAATCGAGCCTGCCTGCTTTGATGGCCGGATCTGTTTGCAATAATTTTTCTACTTCTTCTTTGCTGGCGGCATCAAAAATAAAAATACCCCGCCAGTTGCCGTCGTCGCCAAAAGGCCCGGCTACAATGAGTTTGCCCATATCTGCCATTACCTGCATATTGGCCATGTGCCCTGCCTGCAACTTATTAATGACAGCCGTGTCTGTAATCTTATCCCGGTCTTTGCCTTTTGTAAGCATTACAAACCAGTATTGCTTCATTTCGTATTTCGGCGTTTCTGCTTTGTTGGTTTGTTGCGCATTGGTTGGCGTTATCAGCAGCATGCACAGGCATGAAAAAAGAATGGCTTTCATGAGGGTTGATTTTACAGGAAATGTACGGTACAAAACAGCCCGACACAAACGTGCCGGGCTGTATCAATAACTATTGTAAGATTTAGCCGCTAGTTCCAGCGCCACTCACTTTTAGTTTTGGCCCGAGATAGATTTTTTCTTTTTCAAAAGCCTGCATTACTTTTTGATGATACTGTTGCATCACAGCTTTGGTGGCTCCGTCCTGCTTTTGCAAATCTTGTTTCAGCAAATCAATACGCTGTATTTGCATGTTGCTGGGTGCAGCCTCATTGCCTGCCACAGCCGTGTACACTTCGCTGATTTCTTCTTTCAAACGCTTTTCATCGGCAAACATGCTTTTGTTTTTGGTAGCCATTAGTTTGCCCCGCAGTTCTTCCAGTTTATCGTAGTACTCCTGAGCAGCCTGTCGGTTTTTTTTGTTTTGCAGTTTTTCAATATTTCCCTTCAGCTTTTCTTGTGTTTTGCTAATAGTGTCTACTAAAGCTGCCAGCTCCTCCTGCATGTTGAACAACTTCATAGCAGCATCATATTGCTGCTTGCGTTCTTCAAGTGTCATGTCGCCTTTTTCATCGTGTACCACCGTTATCTGTTCCGTTACCACTTTGTCGCCTACCACGAGTTTTACGGTGTACTCGCCGGGCAATACCATGGGGGCAGTAAAGGCGCCAAAGTCGAGCTTCACACCGCCTTCTGCCATTTTGGGTGGCGTACCCCGCAGGTTCCAGGTCACCATGTTGATGCCCTTACGCTTGGTAGCAGGAATGCTCTGCACCAGCTTGCCATCTTTGTCTACAATTTCCACTTTTACATCGCCACTGCTTACCCTGTCTTTCAGGTAATACTTAATGGGCTGAATGCTGGGCGGGTTGCCACCATTCCAGCCGCCGGTGCCTGGGAAACCACCACCACCAAACTGACCATCTCTCAACGTGAGTTTTTCAGGCTTCAGCAGCACAATGTCTTTTGCAGCTACATCTTCAGTCATGTTACGTATCGGGCTGATATCATCTACGACAATGACACCACGGCCATGCGTACCCAACACCAAATCATGCTTGGTTGGATGAATGGCTATGTCTCTTACCAAAGCATACCATGGAATGTTGTTCTTCATGCGGAACCATTCTTTACCGCCATTGGTAGAGCAATACAAACCCATTTCGGTACCGGCAAACAACAGGTCTTTGTTCTTCAGGTCTTCTTTTATTTTATGGGCAAAACCTTCCATGGCTTCACTGCCTTTTAGCAGGGTCCATGTTTTACCCATGTCGTTGCTACGGGCCACATAGGTTTTGTGATCGCCGTACATGTGGTTGTCAAACGTAGCGTACACAACATTTTTATCAAACCCGCTGGGCTCAATGCTGCTCACCCATGTTTGTGCAGGTATGCCCGCAGCGGCATAGTTGGCAGCCACGTTGGTCCAGGTTTTACCGCCATCCAATGTGTATTGCAAATTGCCATCGTCGGTGCCGGCCCATATCATGTTGCCATCCACCGGACTTTCGGCTATCGTAAATACAGTACAGTGATTTTCGGCAGACGTGTTATCTGCACTCAGGCCACCACTCTCTTCTTGCTTTTGTTTGTTTTTGTCGTTGGTAGTAAGGTCTGGCGAAATGCGGGTCCAGTTGCGGCCCTGATCGGTGCTGCGGTACACGTACTGCGCCCCGCAATACAATGCCCCTGTATAAGTACCTACATACAACGGCGTATTCCAGTTCCAGCGCAGGTCTTCATCGCCGGGGCCCTTTTGGGGTTGAATGGCTACTGCTTTTCCATTGGTAAGGTTTACACGGGCCATGTTGCCACCCTGATATTCGGCAAAGCAAATGTTGGGGTCTTTGGCATCGGGCACGGTCCAGAAACCATCGCCACCATATACATCTTGCCACACCGCATTGCTTACACCACCGGGTGCAGCACTGGGTGCTACCCAACTGCCATTGTCTTGCAAGCCGCCATAAATACGATATGGGTTAGCATTGTCTACAGCTACATGATAAAACTGACCCACGGGTAAATTGCCTTTGAACGACCAGGTGGCGCCTTTATCCAAACTCAGATAAACGCCCCCATCGGTACCTAACCAAAGTTCGTTGGTAGCGTTAGGATTAATCCACAACGCATGATGGTCGCTGTGTACCCAGCCACCTTCGCTGCTGGCTTCGGCAAAGCTGTAGCCACCGTCTACGCTGTACGCAAATGAAAATGCAGGACGATACACCCGCTTGGGATCTTTCGGATCCACTTCTATGCAAGCAAAATAAAAAGGCCGGCTCACCACATTGAGCGAAGCACTTTGCGCCTTCCAGTTTTCGCCACCGTCATCG
Organism: Bacteroidota bacterium; assembly: GCA_020161435.1. Classification (GTDB taxonomy): domain Bacteria; phylum Bacteroidota; class Bacteroidia; order Chitinophagales; family Chitinophagaceae; genus Phnomibacter. The sequence goes on from JAIUNV010000002.1 coordinate 677,130, forward strand.
CTGATGTACAAACCGGTTTTGTTGTTTTCCAACTCGGCAATGGCCACCAGATTTTTGGGTGAAGATGGCGCCATGGCCAGGGCCACACGGCCAATCAAACCTTGTGGCAATCCGCTCTGAATGCGGCGCCAGTTTTTACCACCGTCGAGGCTTTTCCAAATGCCGCCACCGGGGCCGCCACTGTTGAAAGAGTATGGCTTCCGGCGAAACTCCCACGTAGTAGCATACACCACATTCGGATTTTCCGGATCGATGGCTACATCGGCAGCACCGGCTTTTTCGCTGATGTACAACACCTGCTTAAAAGTTTTGCCACCGTCTTCGCTTTTGTACAAACCGCGGTGTTTGCTATCGCTCCACAATGGGCCGGGAGCAGCCACATACACTTCGTTGCTGTTCTTGGGATTGATGACGATTTCTGCAATGTGTTCTGTACTATCGAGGCCACCCACTTTGGTCCAGTTGTCCCCGGCATCGGTGGTTTTGTACAGGCCATTGCCAATAGATACCGAGTTACGCATGTTGCTTTCGCCAGTACCTACAAAAATTACTTTCGGATTTTTTTGATCGACTGCAACGGCGCCAATGCTTTGGCAATATTTATCGAAAATGGGTTTGAAAGAAGCGCCACTGTTGGTGGTTTTCCAAACACCACCACCGGCTGTGCCGATGTAAATGGTTTTGGGTTCGTTATTAACGCCCTGAATGGCAGTAATGCGTCCACTCATGGTGCCGGGGCCCAGCCAGCGGGCTTCCATCATACCAAAAGTGGCGCTGTTGATTTTGGTTTGTGCCATGCTCAATGTGGCAGGCACACACAACAGGGCCGTGAGTAATTTCTTCATGCAAAAAAGTTTTTGGGTGAAGAGAAAAACAAGAGCCACACAAACATGCAGTCATCAGCGGCAATGAATGAGTGGCTCTATTTATCTCAATGAATGAGGAGATGAATTATTTAGTAGGATCAGCAAAGATTTTTTCGTCCACCGATTCATTTACTTTCACACTGGTCATTACTACAGTACCAAAAGGCTGGGTAATAGAAAATGCTAGCTTGATGCCATTTACATCGCGGTAGTCGCTCATATCGGTTTTGGTTTCAATTTCCTGACCGTTCATGTTAATCTTCGTACTCGTACGAATCACATAAAAAGTTTCAGCGTCGATAAATACTGTTTGATCGCCGCTGTTCTTACGGGTTACTTTCAGCTTGTGGCACTCAGTTCCTTCAATATCTTCTGTACCCAGGTACTCAACAGTGTGGCCCTTGGCTTTGTAGTCAATAAAATTGCCCTGTAAATCGAGGTCGTCCAGGCTGGCTTTTACAGCATCGGCAGGCAATGGTTCGGGTTTGGTTTGGCCCTGAAAAGGCATGAACTGCCAGCCATTGGTAGGAGTAACAATGGCGTAGCCTGTCATACCGGCTACAGAAATATCCTGGCGTGAACCTATATTGTGCACATTGGTCACTTTTACACCAACTTCGCGACCCATTACATTCACAGTACCTTCCATTTGTACCGATTTTACCTTGAGCCATTTTTCCTTGCCGCCGATGGCCGCAATGTGTTTGTCGATGATTTCGTCAGCGGTTTGGGCCATGGCCGTTACTGCTGAAAAAATGAGCATGAGGGGTAGCAATACCTTCTTCATAAGTGTTGTGTTTTAGATTGTAAAATTAGCAGGCCAGGTGCATCGTGCTTTGCCGTTCGACCATTGCCAAAACAGTTTCATCAGCCTTTTGCACCAAGAGGTTTCAATATACAATGCAAAAACAAAAAAGGATAGCCTTGTTTACGCAATGGAGAATAAGCAGTCGGCCAATGCACCAATTCAGTAGGTTTGCGTCCCAAATGACACTTCAGCATGGCCGCCAAAGAATGGTTTGATGACTGGTTCGATACGCCTTATTATCATCAGTTATATTTTCAACGAGATGCACAGGAAGCCGCCGCTTTCATCAACCGGCTGTTGCAATATTTGCAACCTGCAGCCGGTAGCAAAATGCTGGATGTGGCCTGCGGCAAAGGCCGGCACAGCCTGCAACTGTCACAACAAGGTTTTGATGTAACCGGCATTGATATTTCGGCACAATCCATTGCTGCAGCCAACCAACAGGCACATGATCAGTTGCAGTTTTTTGTACACGATATGCGCCAGCCTTTCTGGATCAATTACTTCGATTACGCTTTCAACTTTTTTACCAGCTTCGGCTACTTTAACACCCGGCGTGAACACGATGCTGCATTGCGGACTATTGCACAATCCATCAAAATGAACGGCACATTGGTGATTGATTTTCTCAACGTGCATTATGCCGAAGATCATTTCCAATACCAGTCGGATACTACTCTGAACGGCTACAATTTTCATGTCACCAAATGGATGGATGAAACCCATTTTTACAAAAAGATTGAAGTAGAACACGACGACTTTACTGAGCCGCATGTGTACACCGAAAAAGTGGCCAAGTTTTCGCTGGGTGATTTTACTGACATGCTGGCTTTTCAGGGCATGCAAATCACCGAAGTGTTTGGCGATTACAACCTTGGCGCTTACGATGTTCGCCACTCGCCCCGTATGATTATTCTGGCCAAAAAAATACGCTTCTAACTTATGTATACGCACAGTACCCAAATCCGCATTCACTATGCCCTTACCGACCAAATGGGCGTGGTATACTATGGCAACTATGCTCAGTTTTTTGAAATAGCCCGTACGGAAGCCATCCGGCAGTTGGGTTTTACCTACAAAGAATTAGAAGCGATGGGCGTAATGATGCCCGTGAGTGACATGCACATTCACTACCGCAAACCCATCCGGTACGATGAATTGATTACCGTATCTGTTACGGTAAAAGAATGGCCCATTGGCAAGAAGATTACTTTTCACGGAGAGATTCACAACGAAGCTGGCGAACGTTGCACCATGAGCGACATTACCCTCTATTTTGTAGATGCCAAAACCATGCGCCCCATCCAAATGCCGGATGCGTTAGTGACGGTATTACAACCATTTTTTGAAACCGCTCATTAACCCGGATATTCTGCATTCATATCAGCAGCCTGCACCATATCAAAAATGAGTGCAGCGGCCAACCTAGCCGTGCGGTTGTCAATATCGTAGGCAGGGTTTACTTCTGCAATATCTACCGAGGCTACCTTGCCGCTCAAAATGATATGCCGCAGCAACCGCTTGAACATGCTGTTGGGCGCAATACCATTGAAAGATTGGGCACTTACACCCGGTGCATGGCAAGCCGCAAATACATCCAGATCGATGCTGAGTTGCAGCACATCGCTGTTGGCTATCACGCCGTTGATGGCCGTGATGATGTCTTCCAACTGATCGTTGGTGAATTGCTCTGCTAAAAAATACCGGCAGCCGGCATCATCGGCCGTGGTAAATAACCGCTTTGTATTACTGTACTGCTGAATGCCCAATACGAGATAATGAAATGGATGTTTTGTTTCGCGACACCATTGCAGCATTTGCCAAAAACCGGTGCCGGAACTAATGCCTTTTTCGCCAGGCTGGCGCAAATCGAAATGCGCATCAAAATTGATAACGCCCATTTCCTGCTTGGGTTTATCGGGTTGAATACCGAGGAAATTGGCCCAGGCTGTTTCGTGGCCGCCACCCAATACTATGGGTAAATAATTAGCTGCTTTTACTTGTGCTACCAGCTTGCCGAGTGCTTGTTGTGCGGTTTCCAAATCGCCGTCATCACACACAATATCGCCGACATCGGCCAGCACAATATGCGAGGCTATCAATGGAAAATTTTTGCAGGCTTCACGAATGAAACGCGGCGCCTGCATGGCACCCACCCGGCCTTCATTACGCCGCACTCCTTCATCACTGCAAAAGCCAATAAAAGCAACACCCTGATGCTTGCTGCCAATCACCGGTAGTGCATCGGTCTCCAGATTGATGCAATGCATAATTTGATGCCAGCGAAGCACATCGGGTTCGTCGCCATCAACGCGGCCACGCCATATTGCCGCATCGGAATGTAGATAGATAGCCATAACGGTTGGGATTCTTTTAAAGGTACGCCCAACCGTTGAAACATCCTGCAGTCAAATGCATCAATCAACGAATAAAATTTGCTACTTCTTGCGGCGCTTTTTCAGCAGGTCTTTTGGTATGGGTGCTTTGGCGGAAACGGCTTTCTTTTTGGCCGCAGCTTTCTTCGCTGGCATAGGCGGCATCATCACGGCATCAGGATTGCTGATAACGGCGCTGCCTTTTACCCATTCAAAATCCAGCTGGCGTTTTTCCAGATTGGCGGCTATCACTTTGATGTGTACCCCATCGCCCATGCGGAACTTGCGGCCCGTTCGCAGACCTACCAAACTGTAATCAGATTCAATCAACCGGAAATCATCGTGGTCGCTCAGGTCTTTGATGCTCACCAAACCCTCGCATTTATGTGCCACGGTTTCGGCCCAAAAACCAAACGTAGAAACACCACTGATGACTGCATCAAATTCTTCACCAATGTATTGACCGAGGTATTCAACTTGTTTGTACTTGTTGGCATTGCGTTCGCAATCCATAGCAGCACGTTCCCTTTCGCTGCAGTGTTTGCATTTTTCTTCCAGCTTTTTATCGGGCTGCAACTGATGATCGAGCACCTGCTGCAAAATGCGGTGCACCAATACATCGGGGTAGCGGCGAATGGGTGAAGTAAAATGGCAGTAGTATTCAAAACCCAGCCCGTAGTGACCAATGTTTTCTTTGGTGTAAATGGCTTTGGCCATGGTGCGAATGCCCAATTGCTCCAGCACATGTTGCTGTGGTGTGCCTTGCGCAGCCTTCAGCATTTCGTTGAAAGAGTAGGCAATGGCGTCAGCATCTTTTGTATCGAAAGTGTAGCCAAACTTGCGGGCAAAGGCGATGAAAGGCATGAGCTTTTCTTCATCGGGTTGGTCGTGTACACGATATGGAAAAGGCAATGCTTTATCACCCACTTTTATTTTGCCCACTACTTCGGCCACGGTACGGTTGGCCAGCAGCATAAACTCTTCAATCAGTTGGTGCGACTCCTTGCTTTCTTTTACCACTATGCCAATGGGAGCACCTGTTTCATCAAGTTTAAACCGCACTTCCTGCGAACTGAAATTGATGGCCCCTTTATCAAACCGGTCTTGCCGCAGCTTGCGGGCCATCGTATTTAAAATCAAAATTTCCTCGCTGTGCAATCCTTCTTTTGTTTCGATAATATCCTGCACTTCTTCGTAGGTAAAACGATGGTTGGAGTGAATCAGTGTTCTGCCCAACCAGTGGTCCTTTACCACGCCTTTTTCCGTGATGGTAAACACCGCCGAAAAAGTAAACTTGTCTTCATGCGGCCGCAGTGAACACAGCTCATTGCTGATACGTTCGGGCAGCATGGGATTCACCCTGTCGGGTAAATACACACTCGTAGCCCGTTGGTAGGCTTCTTCGTCGAGCTTGCTGCCTTCCGTTACAAAATGACTGACATCGGCAATGTGCACACCCACTTCATACAAGCCATTGCTGATGGGGCGAATGCTCAATGCATCATCAAAATCTCTTGCATCCACCGGGTCGATGGTTACGGTAAATACATCACGGAAATCTTTGCGTTTTGCCAAATCAGCAGCAGTAATATGGTCGTTCATGCGGGCTGCTTCTTCCATCGCATCTTCGCTAAACTGCAATGGAAAACCATTCTCCATCAGGATGTCTTTCATGGCCACATCGTTGAGGTCGTGCATGGCTACTTCCTCAATAATCCGGGCGATGGGTCTGCGGTCATCATGATCCCAACGTACAAACGCTGCAATCACTTTCATATCATCTTTTACTTCAAAATCGGGTTCCTCTTCTACTACAAAATTGGGCATGGGCCGGTCGCTGTCGGGCATAAAAAACCATCGGCCCGCATGGCCTTTCAACGTGCCCATGTATTGCGACAACTTGCGTTGTACTACGGCCACCACTTTGCCCTCCCGCTTGCCGCCACAAAAGCCGCCGCGGGTAATGCGTACCCTTACTTTATCGCCATGAAAGGCCCGGTTGAAATCGTTGGGGCGAACCAAAATATCGCCATCACCTTTACCTGTAATCACAAATCCTAAACCCGAACGAGTGATGTCGAGTGTGCCAGCCACTTCTTCATTGAATGACTTCTTTTTATGTTGATCTTTCTTATGCATGTGTTTGTGTTTTGCCGAAATGCAGCACAAAGTCTACCACGGCTTTTTTAAATAAATCAGCTTCGCCAAACAACACCTGATGCTGCACGGGCTGCACGTACAAGGGCAGTCGTTTCAATTCGTCGCCAAACTTGAGGAGGCGAACCGCATCCTTTTCTGTTGTCAGCAATAGCTTTTCGTTATGCTCCAGCTGAGTGAAGCGTTTTTCCATCTCCCGCAAATCATCAATGCTGAAAATATGATGATCGCTGTAACTGAGCTGATGATACTCGGCTACATGTTTTTCCAAATGTTTTTTGAGTGGCACCGGATTGGCAATACCACACACCAACAACACCGCGGCTTCTACAGGCAGCGCTTTAGTTTCGGCCGTGAGAATATGGTACGGTGTAGCATATTGCAAGCAGGTAAAAAACACTTGCTGATGCGTCAAGGGTTTAATACGCTGAATGATTTTTTGCTTTTCCGTAGGGCCCATATCCGGCGGGCATTTGGTAACGACGATTATCTGTGCCCGTTGTGCACTGCGGCGTTCATCCCGCAAATCGCCGCTCGGCAAAAACCAATCGTACCAATATGGATTGCTATAATCAGTCAGCAAAATATTGAGGCCTGCACTAATGGCTCTGTGCTGAAATGCATCATCTAAAATAATCACATTGGTATCGGGACGGTCTTGCAGCAATTGCGGTACAGCTACAATACGTTCCTCACCCACAGCCACGGCTACATGCGGAAACTTCTGATGAAACTGCATAGGTTCATCGCCTATTTCCAATGCAGTGGTACCCTCGCCTGCCAGCAGGTAGCCTTTCGTTTTTCTTTTGTATCCACGGCTCAAAGTGGCCAGCTGAAAATCTTCCTGCAGCCAGCCAATCAGCATTTCGGTCATGGGGCTTTTGCCCGTACCACCTACACTCACATTGCCCACACAAATGAGTGGCAGATTGAACGATGTTGTTTTGAAAAAATTCCAGTCGTAGAGCTTGTTGCGCAGCATCACCACCAGCGCCATTACAAATGAAAAAGGGAACAACAATAACCGGAGACCACGTAACAGGTAAAAATTAAAATGCATAGATCCGTTGCGGCGTGATACAATATTTTAAAGGTACATCATTAGCATGGATATCGTCAATGCTCTCAACTGGCGGAAACCAACTGAGCCCGATTGTTAACACATCCTTCTTACAGCGTGTTAAAAAACGGTCATAAAATCCTTTGCCATAGCCCACCCGAAAACCACAGGTATCAAAAGCCAGCATGGGCACCAGCACTACATCAATTTTTTCCGGCGAAACAATATTGCCTTCCACCGGTTCTTCCAAACCAAACACGGTTTCTTCCCACTGCACAGCATCATCATCGGCAATAGCATCCATGCTACCATCGGCCATTTGGATGCGGGGATAACAGAATTGTATGCCCGCCACTTCATCGCTCAGTACCGATTCAAAATAATGCACGGGTACCTCATGACGATTGTCCATGCTGCGGTAGCTCATGTACATAGCAGGCGCTGGCAACGACAAGGATAAAAACTGGTGCAACATGGGCGTCAGCATTTCGTGCATGGCTTCGGTGGTCAACGCCTGGCGTTGCGCCGTATAGCTTTTGCGAATGCTGGCTTTAGTCATGTGCGGTTAGTCTACTCTTTCAAAAAATGAAAAAACGGTGGTACCGTAGTTGCGCTGTTTTACAAAACCCGCATACTGCTCGTAATTGTTGCGGGGCGTATGCTCCAGCACAAATACGCCATCCGGTGCAATCAGTTTTCTATCGATGATGATGCGTGGTATATCATCGATGGTAGTGAGTGCATACGGCGGGCCTGCAAAAATGAAATCGTATTGTTCGGTACAGGTTTCCAAAAATTTGAACACATCCAGGCGAAACATTTTTACCGGAGGTGCACCCAGTTTTTTCAGGTTGTCGCTGATGAACTGATACATCTGCACATCTTTTTCTACAATGGTGCTATCGGTAGCGCCACGGCTGATGAGTTCGTACGAAATGGCACCGGTGCCGCCAAACAAATCGAGTGTTTTTGCTCCTTCAAAATCAACCTGATTTTGCAAAATATTGAACAGGCCTTCTTTGGCAATATCTGTAGTAGGCCTGGTGTAAGGCATTTTGGTTGGCGGATGAATTTTTCGTCCTCCCCATTCTCCTCCAATAATTCTCATGACACAAATGCTAAGAGGTGAGCAAAATAATGTGTGGTGGCTTCTGCCGGCATCGACACTTCGGTTGTTTGCAACTGAAACTGCTGGAGATATTTCTGCAGAGCAATGTACAGGTCGGCATCGGTGGCTATCAAACCCGAGCATTGCCATTGTACATCGGCCGCATCGGGCCCGTATTGCTGACAAACCTGCAACAATCGATACGCCAAATCATCAGCATTCAATACCGGCAGGCAAGCCGCAAAAATCAACCGGCCATCTTGTTGCAATTGCAGCATACATTGTTGTGGCGCCAGCAGCAGTTGACCAATGGTGCCCTTAGCTACAGGTCGTTGCAAGAGCATCGACTGCACATGTTGCACCTGCATTACCTGAAAATGTTTGCGCATTCTTTGCAGCAACAATTCAGGCATTTGCCAAATCACCGCCATGTCGCGGTGTTGCAAAATATCGGAGCTGGTATGCTGCCACAAGACAGCCCCCAACAGCAAATCGAGTTCTTGTTTGCAGCGGTCGTTATCAAGCACTTCCAGCGGGCAGGGCAAAAAACGTGGCGCCGCAGCCACCAGCTTCACGGCTACATCGTGCAATTGCAGCAGTTTGCTTTGGCCCAACAGCACATCCCATTCGTCCTCGTCATCAATGCTTCCGCTAAACGATTCGAGGGCTTCTACCGAGGCCGTATTGTTGTTGAAGAGTAATACATGCAAGTGCAGCGGCGACCACTCCAGCAGCAGCTGACGGTTGTGCGCCTCGTAAGGCAGCAGTGCATGTGTTCCGATATCCATTGATTTAGCAACCATTGCAGCAAACCTAAAGTTTTTTGCCGCACGGCATTCACTTGTGCTATCAACCTGTGTGCAATTCTGTGCAGCGCAAAGCCGGCTTCCCGCATCTTTGCAGTTCATGAATGCCATTTCTACACATCGTCGTTGGTTGTTGGGCAGCTATTTGTTGTTGCTCATTAGCCTGTTCATACCCGCCGAAAGCATCCGCCTGAATGGCGAAACCCATACTGTGGCTATGTATTTCCAGCAGTCGGCCTGGGCCATGGTTGGTGTAGCTGTAGTGCTCATTTCCCTGCAGTGGATTTGGCAACTTAAAAAACAGCAATGGCTCGTTTGGCCGGGCATTATTAGCGGTCTATTGCTGCTGGCTTTTGCCTTGCTGCGCATGGTTCGGTTGTGGCAAATGCCCGAGTTGGCAGACAAACAATTCAGCGGTCAGCCGCAGTTGGGCTTGTACCTGATGGCAGTAGCGGCGCTGGCGTTGCTGCTGTTGGAAGGACTCGAATGGCAGCGAAAGGCCAAATAATCCACCGATTTTATCGTTAGTTATACACATCGGGACCAATCGGCTGTTGTTAGGGCTGCAATAAATCCCCACCCCGTGGGTTTCTTGTATTAGCCGCTACATTTGGGCGGCATTTATCTTTGGTACAATGGCAGTAAAAGCAAAGCAAAAGAAGGAAACCAGCACCCCCGGACTGAAGCAAGAAAAAGAGCAAACCGTGAGTGTGCAGGAAGTGGTGAAAGATGAACGCACCCACAAAATCAGCGGGTTCAGCCTGCTGGTGCTAAGTATTCTATTGCTCATTGCGCTTGGCTCCTATTGCTTTACCTGGCAGGAAGATCAGGACAAGGTATTCAAAGCAGGCGCCGACTTTTTGTTTGCAGACAATTTACAGGTTGACAATATGCTGGGCCGCCTCGGTGCGTGGACGGGCCACACCCTCATTTACAAAGGTTTTGGACTGGCTGCCTTTCTGCTGTGCACGTTGCCGTTTGTAGCGGGTGTCAACCTCATTTTTGGTAAAAAACTTTTTTCTGTTTGGCGCAATGTGAAGTACACATTCACCGGGCTGGTGTTTTTTAGCGTAGCACTGGCTTTTGCGCTGCCCGACAGCGGCTTTAGCTATGGCGGTGCCGTGGGTGAATTTTGCAGCAATTACCTGAGCAACCTGATGGGTAAAGCCGGCACCGGTTTGCTGTTGTTTGTAGCTGGTTTCAGTTGGTTTATTTGGCGGGTCAATCCTGTTTTCAAACTGCCTAAGCGTTTGGAAAAATCCGGTTCCACCGATGCCGAAGCCAACCTCACCAAACCCGAAGCGGTAGCTGCAGTGGTGCCGGAAGCAGTGGAAGAAACAACCATTCCAGAATCGCCTGCTGCACAAAGTGATGCCCGTTTTCAGCCAACGCCCATTCCTTCGGGCAAAAGCATCAACGACTTGTATGCTGAAGGTAAAACGCCTGCCATGCAGGTATTTGTACCCGAAGAAATTAATCCGCTGACCAACCAGCCGGTGGCGGCCAATGGCAACAGCATGGATGGTGATGGTATTGCCGTGGTTTTGCCCCAACCATCAACGCCGGTGAATGAAGACCCGGTGAATGCGCTGGATGTAATGGAGACCGATGAATCGGTAGAAACCATAGCGGTAGCACTTCCGCCCAAGCCCAATCCACCAGCACCTGTAGCGGATTCAGAACCGGAACCAGAACCCGTTCAACCTAAAAAAATTACGCCCATCGCCGTTCGTGAAATACTGCCCAATCAACTGCCCAAAAGCGATTTGGAACTGGAGCTGAACAACGATCTGGACGAAGAAGAAGACATTGACGAAATGGTGGCCAATGCAACCGGCAGCATTCCTGAAATTACGCAGGATTTAGAGCCCTACGATCCTGCTCTGGATTTGAAAGGCTACAAGTTTCCCGGTCTTGATTTGCTCGATACACATGGCAGCGAAAAAGTAATTGCCGACCCCGAAGAACTGGAGCAAAATAAGAATCAGATCATCGGCACCCTCAAGAATTACGACATCACCATTCAGCGGATTTCTGCAACGGTAGGTCCTACTGTAACACTCTATGAAATTGTGCCGGCGCCGGGTGTCCGCATCAGCCGCATCAAAAATCTGGAAGATGATATTGCGTTGAGTCTCGCAGCATTGGGCATCCGCATCATTGCACCCATTCCGGGTAAGGGTACCATTGGTATTGAAGTACCCAATGTGCGGAAGAATGTGGTAAGCATGAAAAGCCTGCTGAGCAGCGACAAGTATCTCAACAACAAATACAGCCTGCCCATTGCCATTGGCAAAACCATTGCCAACGAGCATTTCGTAGCCGACCTTGCCAGCATGCCGCACTTGCTGATGGCTGGTGCTACCGGCCAGGGTAAATCGGTCGGCATCAATACAGTACTCGTTAGTTTGTTGTACAAAAAACATCCTTCGCAACTCAAGTTTGTACTGGTCGATCCGAAGAAGGTAGAACTGAGTTTGTACCGCGTCATCGAAAAACACTTTTTGGCCAAACTGCCCGGTGAAGATGAAAGCATCATCACCGATACCAAAAAAGTAATCAATACACTCAACGCTTTGTGTATTGAAATGGACAACCGCTACGACCTGCTGAAAGAGGCCCATGTACGCAATATCAAAGAGTACAACGAGAAGTTCATCAAACGCAAACTCAATCCGCAAAAAGGACATCAGTACCTGCCGTTTATTGTGTTGGTGGTAGATGAATTTGCCGACCTCATTATGACTGCCGGCAAAGAAGTGGAAATGCCGATTGCCCGATTGGCGCAGCTGGCCCGTGCTGTGGGTATTCACCTCATCATTGCTACGCAGCGTCCTTCGGTCAATATCATTACCGGTACCATCAAGGCCAACTTCCCGAGCCGTATTGCTTTTAAAGTGAGTTCGAAAATTGACAGCCGTACCATCCTCGATGCAGGCGGTGCTGAGCAGCTCATTGGCAAGGGCGACATGCTCATTAGCCACAATGGCGAACTCATTCGTTTGCAATGTGCGTTTGTTGATACACCCGAGGTAGAGAAAGTGTGTGAATTTATTGGCACCCAACGAGGCTACCCCGATGCCTTCCTGCTGCCCGAATATGTAGATGAAAAAGAACAGGAAGGCCGCGACTTCGACCTGAGCGACCGGGATGTATTGTTTGCCGATGCAGCCCGCTTGATTGTACAAAACCAAATGGGTAGCACCAGCCTAATCCAACGCCGCATGAAGCTGGGCTACAACCGTGCCGGTCGGCTGATGGATCAATTGGAAGCTGCAGGCATTGTAGGTGCCAACCAAGGCAGCAAAGCCCGTGAAGTATTGGTAAAAACCGAACACGAACTGGAACAAATTCTCGAGAATTTTTAAAGCTTCCTCTCCCCTACTGCGCAAAGTTTTATATTCATGCCGCTTTGAAAGCTTCATGAAACCATTGCTTATGCGTATCGTACTTTGTATTGCTGCATTTTTTATGACCGCACAATTGTCGGCACAAACGCTGGCTGCGTATCAAATTTTTACTGCTAAGGGCAAAAAAGCCAAATGGGGCGATGTGGTAAAAGCCATGCAGCAACAAGAAGTGATTTTGTTTGGCGAATACCACGACAATCCCATATCGCATTGGTTGCAACTGGAGCTGACACGCAGCCTTGGCGATCAGCAACAAATTACACTGGGTGCCGAAATGTTTGAAGCCGACAATCAGCAAGCCCTCAATGCTTTTTTAGCGGGAAAGTTGTCGTCCAAAGGGCTTGACAGTAATGCACGGCTTTGGAAAAATTATCCCACCGATTATGCGCCACTGGTAAAATATGCCAAGGAAAAAAACTACGTTTTTATTGCCACCAATATTCCGCGGCGCTACGCCAGCATGGTAGCCAAGGGAGGATTTGAAGTGTTGGACACCATTTCGGCAGAAGCCAAAACCTGGATGATGCCATTGCCGGTGGCATATGATTCTTTATTGCCCTGCTACAAAAACATGTTGCAAATGATGGGTGGCCATGGCAGCAGCAACCTGCCCAAAGCACAAGCCGTAAAAGATGCAACGATGGCGTATTTCATTTTGCAACACCTGCAGCCCGGCGTGCCTTTCATTCACTACAATGGCGCCTACCATAGCGACAATTATGAAAGCATCAACTGGTATCTGAAACAAAGCCGGCCTGGTCTGCGCATTGGCACCATTAGTACCGTTACACAAAAAGACCTTGCCCGGCTCGAAAAAGAACACCTGGGCAAGGCCGATTTTATTATTGTGGTAGACGAGGATATGACCAGAACATACTGAGGTAAGAAGGACGAGGTAATAAGTGAGAAGTACGAGGTATGTTTTATGTCAACTTTCCAACCTTACTTTACCGAATTTATCGCTTTTTGAATAGCACTTCGCAATGCTTCTTTTGAAAGCGATTCTTCGTAAAACTCATAGTAGCCTGTTGATGGCCTGATGATAACGGTGGCCGGTATAGCACCACTCCAGCGGGCATCAAGAAGTGGGCAGTAATAGTCGGCGTTTGTTTCATTCAGCCATAGCATATTGGCTTTCCATTTTTTCTGTTGTACGTATTGTTGCAATGCACCGCTTTCGTACAGTTTTTTTGTATCCTGACTGACCAGCCACAGCTGCACACTATCCTTTTTGTATTGGTTAGTAATATCTATAAAATGTGGTATTTCTTCAATACAGGGCGGGCACCAGGTGCTCCAGAAATTCACTACCAGTATGCCCTTAGCCTGCTTGTAGTGTTGTACAAGCTCAGGCATTTTCATAGCACGAATCGTTTGCGCAGCAGTAATATTCACTGCTGCACAAATACAAAGTAGAAGTATGACTATTCGCTTGGTCAACATACTACGCTCCTCTTTCATATTTCATTTTCCATTCCAGCTCCAGCAGATGCCGTTGCTCCAGCGTAAGTTTCGCTTGGTTGTAATGTCCGGCGTCTCGCTTTTGGCGGAAGGCTTCGTAAATAGTAACGGCACAGGCGACTGAAATGTTGAGCGACTGAATGATACCCACCTGCGGAATGCGTAAATGGCCATCGGATGCTGCAATCATTTCAGGTGTACAACCATGTTGTTCATTGCCAAACACCACTGCCATCGATGGGGTAAAATCTATGCTGTACAAATCTGTTGCATCATCGGCCAAATGGGCGGTGATGATTTTGCTATAGCGGCTTCGCACCATTTGCATGCAAGCATCAAAATCTTCAAACTGATGCACAGTCACCCATTTGCTGGCACTGCGGCTGCTTTTGAATCCCCAGTTTTTATGCCGTGCAATCTTCGTATTGAGCACAAAGATTTCTTGTATGCCTACGCAATCGCAAGTACGCATCACTGCGCTTACGTTATGCGGATCAAATACGTTTTCTAAAATAACCGTCAGATCGGGCTGACGCTTGTCTAATACTGCATTGAGTTTTTCGGAGCGTTCTGGCGACATGGTTTGCGAACTTTCGTACTGATATCAGACCACAAACTTACTCTACAATTTTTTCTGTATAAATCAATTGCCCACTGGCTGTGATTCCTTGTATGATGAGCTTGATTTTTTTACTGATATCGTTGTGAAAATACTGGAAGCGATAGGTGCCGTCTTTACCCGGCTGCAGCTTGCTACTCCAATAGAGGGTATAGCGGCTATCAGTTGACATACTATTCAATCCGGGCATTGCAATATAATCAGGCATATAAAACTCTCTAACCGCAGCATAACCCTGAATAGTGGTACGGGTGTAATTTTTCTGGTAAATCGCATCTGTGGCATTTACTGCATTGTTCTTGGTATAAAATGCCAATACACCTGCTGATGCGCCCAGCATGGCACCTTCGTTTTTCAGCACCTTGATAAGGGCAACTTCATTGGGGTTGAGCGTATTGATGACATCTTTACTTACGTTCACTTCGTTTAAAAAATAGGCGATGCCATTGCTCTCCAGCAACATGTTTACTTCTTCACCATTAGAGCCGGCAATGATGTTGGCCGAATTACTGTTATTGGAACTAAACATGTTTAATCCCTGAAAACGATTGAAGAAAACAGTAGGATTAAAGAAATCGCCTTCTACAGTAATACCGGGCAGACTGGCCTGCAGCACCTGCCATACTGTTCTGTAGTTCTTCATGTCTTCAGGATTCACACTTTGTCCCATGGCAAAAGGACCTGTCGTATACTCATTGTTCAATGAATCGGTTGGCGACAATTTTCTTGCTTTCACTACCACATTGCCCAGAAAATTAAATCCATTAAAAGAAGGCGTATCCAGCAGGTTTACTTTGGCCTGCAAATAATTGGCCCATGCACTGCTACGATTACGCAGGTCGGCTGTATCAAATGATACGAGTGGTAAACGGGAGCTTCGCTTTAGCGTATCAATAAAGCGGGGCTTCAGTTTAACATCTACTATAAATCCTTCTTTTTTCCTGTTGGTACCCATGTACGCTACTTGCGTTTTGCCATTCAGGTCCAGGTTATTCAGCAAAAATTGTCCTTTGTCTGTAACGCCTGCTTCTGCCAAAATAGATGCCGAATCTTTGTTTTTAATGATGAAAGAAACATAGCCATCCGTCACTGCTTCTTTGCGGTCACTTTTGGTCATTTCACCCATCAGTGCAATGCCGGTTTCTACAGGGTAACGGATAGCAGGAAATTGACCAGTCAGCAATTCTTTCCACACAAATCTGCGCCAGCCATTCGTCATCATGAGTAAATCAATTTTGGCGGCGGCGGTGGCAGCAGTATCAGTGATGTATTGCCCCGGATTGTGCACATAACCTTTGATATCGCTGGTGAGTATCAAAGAAGACACAATCGTTTCATCGCGACTGTCTTTGTGTAAATCGCCATCTGTAACCAGCACTGATATCGATCTGGCCTCTTGTAGTGGCATTTTAAAACTGACCATACTTTTTGCTCTTGCTTTGAGATGAACACTATCTGTATTTACCAAAGCCTGTTGATATGCTACTCCGCCGATAAAGGCTAATCTTTCGGCCAACGGGCGATTGATGGCATCAAATAAGGTGACTTGCACAATACCCGGTGGCAGATATTTTTTACTGATGGGTACAGCCATTTCGCCTTCCGCCACATTGAGCCAGGCCCTGAAACAAACCTGCCCGTGTATTTGTGCAACCACTTGTATTTTCTTCAAACTATCTGTTACCATTGCAGGGGCTTCCAATAGCACAAACAACTTTCCAGGCTGATCATTTTCCAACCGCATACTGATGCCGAATGGCTGAACAGCAGGCAGCGGAAACTGCAACAGTTGCCCGGAAGTACTCATTACTTCCGCCACATACTTTTCACCTAACTGTGGTGCCTCGTATTCAAACATTCCCATACCGTCGTGCCAGGCATCGAGGCTATAGCTGCGAGATCCATTGGCATTTTTCACTATAGCTTTCACCGCTACAGGCAATCCTTTTTCGTTGGTGGCTTTAAATGCCATTCTACCCGCAGCACCTGCTACCCATTGGCCTCCTTCCGGAAAAAAATGCAATTGAATTTTAGCGACTGCCTTCGATTGCTGTTGTTTTTCCAAAAAATCATCCGCATAAATGTAAATAGGTTTGGAAGCGACAAACTCCGGAAAATTGAGCATCCATAAGGTATAGGCATTGATATTATACTTTCCTGATGCAATGTTCTTGGGAAGTTCAATATCGGCGCCAGTGCTACTCAAGCTATCCAGCTTGTACATATTCTTGGCTATTACTTCTCCCTTTTCATTAACCAGATCTACATATATTATGCGACTCAAAAAACTGGGCTCGCCGTCAACACTACACCACGCTTTCATGAAAATAACTTCGCCAGGCAGGTAATGCGCTTTATCCGTTTGCAGAAACACTTTTTCCTGCGGATAATCTTTCTTCCAATTGTCGAGCACTTGTTTGTAATCAATTGTTTGTGACAATGCTGCAAAGCAGCTGCAAATAAGGCTGAGAGAAATCAGCAAACGTTGTAGTGTGGCAGACCTTTTCATACTCATTGAGATAAAACAGACATAAAAAAACTCCGGTACAAGCTACCGGAGTTTTTTGAAATTTCTACAAGATTAACGGTTATAAATCAGGCTCACCAATCGTCTGCGGGGGTCCGTAGAAGTAGTGATTGCGTTGTACCCACGGGTACTAATCGTAAATACACGTTGGTTAACTACCGAACTGGTGCTGGTGTAGCTGGTGAGTGCAGTGGTTGTAGCAGCGGCACCTGCAGGGCGAATAGACCAAACGCTACCGGAGTTGAGGGCCACATTAAAATAATCACTGAGCTCCTTGTACTTTACCGGTCCAGCCACTTTTGTAGACGTAGTAGATGTAGCACCTGTACCAAAGTAGAGATCCACCTCAGGCAAGTCTGGCATCAGGTTGATGAAGCGATAGCGGCAGAAACCTGAGTCAGGTGAATTCAGATTGTCTTCAGCCAATACTGAAATTGTATTAGCAGCAGTATCTGCCAGGTACAAAGAGTACACTTTATCTGCAGCAATACTAATGGTGGCGCTGGCCAGTTCTACAGAATCGCCGTTAGTACCCGTGAAAGGACGGGCAATGGTTACCTTATGTGTACCTGGCTCTACAGAAAGGTAATCGGCATAACTACCACCACCGGTATTGAGACCGCCGCCTGGGAATGGCGTGGCATAGGTCAACAAATTACTCACACGTATTCCATCAATTTTGATATGGAAAGAGGGGTTGCTTTGATAGCTGGAAAAAAAGTTGATTTTTAGCTTAGACTTTCCTTCTACAAAGATGTTGTCTTTTGCCGCAAAGCTATTTTTCTCACAGGAAACCAACCCTGCAAAGCCAACTGCTGCCAGAAGGAGCATGAAAAGATTATTGCGCATAGTTTCTTTTTTTCAGTTGATTAATTAGGGTTTGCTGAACCATACTTCATATGTATGATAATCTGCTTTATCTCCACCGTATTTCTTTAGTTCCTCAAGGTTCCATACATATTCTGAGTTGAAACGAGGACGAACCCGCTGTACAGGCTTGTTCAGGTTATTGGCAAAGTAACTTACAGGCAGGGTGAAGTTTTTGTACACCTGTTCACCAGTTTCAGGATCTAAATCAGTGTAGTGGAAACGACGGAGGTCAACCCATGTTTCAACCCAACCCCAGCCCCACAAGGCAATGTACTTCTGCTGCATGATGTCAGAAATATTGAGTGAGCCTGCTGCGCTTTTTACATTGGGTGACGCCAGATAAGCTGAACGTTGCGCAGCTGTAATAGCACTACCGTTAAAGATGTTGGAGTTGCCACGGACAGATGAGTAGCTACGGTTGATGAAATCGAAGTGACCATTGATACCAGCCAGATAAGCGGTATAGGCCAGGTTCTTATCCCCTTTTCTAAAAGCAGCTTCAGCTTTGATGAACTGAATTTCAGGATAGCAAATTACCGGCATTACCGCTTTATCGCGGAAGAGATATTTACCATACTGTGTAGAGAAGACAGCAACACTTGGGTTTACATACAAGCTGTCAGCCCAAGGAACTGCAACACGCTTACGAGCATTTACCCAGTTGGCAGAACCTACTGCATAAGTACCGGTAAGAGCACTGAAAGGATCCCCCAAACCTGGATCTACACCTCTGAAACCACCATTACCATTTGTGGTATCCTGCGATGCACTGAGCATATGACGCAAACGAGGGTCACGATTGGGGCCTGCAGAACTTCCTGTCATTGTTGTTCCATCCAACAACTTCACAATAAAGTTGCTCTGACGGAATGAACCAAGGTTATCGCGGTAGGTACCGAAGAAGTTGGTGTCGTCGTTTTTGGTACCGTCGAATGGCACTACAAAATCATCTTCCACGGAGGTCATTGCCAAATCGCAATACTTAATTACAGAATCTGCCTTATAATCTGCTTTGAGGCTATAGCGGTGGAAGTTTTTTGCCATGATAGCATAGGTAAATTTCTTCCACTTGTCGAGGTTGCCACTGTACACAATATCACCACGGCCAAGCGTAATATTACCCGTGGCTGCTTTGGTAAGATTATCGATAGCAAGACGGCAAAGAGAATCAACACCACGATACACTACATCCTGATCGTCAAATTCAAAATAATAACGTCCTTCTTCAAATGCCTGACGATAGATAATCATGCCATGATAATCGGCCGCCATTTGGAACATCAATGCTTTCAATGCGTAAGCCGCACCTACATAATCGAGTTCGTTTTTGTTGAGGCCGTTTTTAATCATGTACTCCAGGTTGCCACCCAAACCAAAATAGGTTTGGCGCCAGATATCACCGGAGGCATCGCTGGAAGCAACGTAGCCATGGCGGTCCCATGTATCGTTGTTGCCGTTGGCGACAGCCAACCAGTTTTGAATGTATTTGCCTACGTAGCGGGCATCGTATTGTACGCCCCTGGGAATACCAGCCAGCATGGCAGGCATTACAGAGCTATTAGAGGGTGCCTGAGTGGTATCGGGGTCGGTGTTTACATCAAGAAACTTTTTGCAACCTACAGTCCCTACCAGCATCAAAGTCACCAGTGCAATATTTAGTGTCTTTTTCTTCATAAAGTAGTCTTTTGAAATGATTTAGAAAGAAGCCCTGATACCGAAGTTGATACCTCTGGGAGTGGGAATAGCACCGTAGTCGATACCGGCACCACCTACACCACGAGAGGTAGCAGCATTCAGGCCGTTCACATTTGGATCCATACCACTGTAGTTAGTAATCAGGAACAAATCAGTAGCGGTTACAAAAACTGAACCGGTACGGAATACTTTTTGACGCTTCAAAAACTTGTCGGACAAGTTGTAAGAAAGTGTCAAATCACGAAGTCTTACCCAGTTTACTTCTTCTATAAAATCAGCTTCAGCAAATGCTACATCGTAGTAATCGTTGCGGTAGTAAGGTGTTATAGAAATGGTGTTTTTGGTAGGTGTTTCTGAGTTCTGTAATCCATCGGCCAACACACCATTGATAATACGGGGCTGCAGGCGATCAAGTGTTTTCATACTGGTACCTGTTAACACCATCATAGCTTCGTTTCCGTTGAATACATCGCCACCTTTGCGTATATCGATGTTGAAGCTCAGATCCCAGTTTTTAAACAGAGTAAAGGTGTTGATAAATCCAATTTTGAAATCAGGCGTACGGTCGCCAATAGTTTCGTAAGTAGACAATACCAAAGGCAAACCTGTAGTTGGGTTAATCAGCAACTGACCCTGGTTGTTGCGCTGGAAGTTGTAACCCACCAGGTTGGTGATAGATGTACCCACAGAAACCTGAGAACGTACGTTGCCAAACAACCAGGTATCGGAATCATAATACAGAGGCAGGTCAGCAGGCATTTTCTTAACGATACCGCGGTTGCGATCGAAGTTGACAATGGTATTCCACACAAAGTTCTTCTTTCTAACGGGCGTGGCTTTCAGCTGAATTTCAATACCCTTATTTTCTACTTCACCACCGTTGATATACTTGAGTACACCACCTGTACCATAGCTCAGGCGGTTGGCTACAATCTGGTCTTTACTGTTGATGAGGTAATAGGCAACATCGAGGGTAATGCGCTTTTTGAAAAACTGGAATTCACCACCTACTTCAAGGTTTCTGGAAAACTCAGGCTTCAGGTTGCGGTTGCTGGCAAATACATCATAAGCGAATCCACCACCTGTTGTAGTTGCTACTGTAAACTGAGGGTCGATACGGTAAGGAACAATGGGGCCTTTACCGGTAGTGGCATAAGACACCCGGAGTTTACCATAAGATAACCAGTCTTTAGCAGGTTCGAAGAAATCCAAATCGCTGAACACAAAGCTTGCAGAAGCACTACCATAATTGTAGAATGGTTGATTGTTGTACAAGCGAGAAGACAGGGTTGAGATACCTTCACGAACACCTGAGAAGTTCAGGAACAGGAGGTCTTTGTAACCAAAAGTATAGTTGGCAAAAAAGCGAACCTTACGAATTTCTTCCTGTGTCAACTTAGCATCACGTGTAAGCGGTGCCGTATTGTTGATAGACACAAAATTGGGCTCATAAAATTGTTCACCACGTTGTGCATTAATGGTACGGCGGCTGCTTTCAGCATAACCGGAAAGGCTGAATGTATTGCTGATAATCTTGCCAATGTTCTTCTTCATGGTCAAACGGAAAGTACCGTTGATGTTGCGGAAATTTTGCACGTAAGAAGAAAGGAAACCCTTGGTAGCAAAACCATATCGAGACTGTGGGTGAGTAACATAATTACCCTCGGTGGCAAAATGATCGAGACCTACAATGGTATTCATAGTGAGCCATTTGGTCAGCTGAGCATTCATGTTCACGTTACCTGTCAAACGGTCGGTACGGTCCTGACTTCTGTTTTTGTTTACATCCCAATAAGGGTTATCAAACTCAGTAGCCAGGTTGGTAATGGCCCGCACTGTTTTACGAGAACCATCAGGGTTTATGTACTGACTTGCATCATCATCTTGAGGCCAGGTAATGAGTGTATTGTAGTATGAACCAGCACCTTTAGGAACTTTGTCGTTTGTGCTCAGGATATAAGCCCAAGAAGACGACAGGTTCACTTTCTTTCCGAGCTTGGTAGAACCAGACAAACGGAAGGTAAGACGCTCATAGCCGGTGTTTGGCACTACACCATCACTACTTACATACCCTGTAGAAAAGCGGAAACTTGACTGGTCGGTACCTGCTTCAACACCCAGATTGTACTGCTGAGAGAAACCACGCTGGAAGAAGTCTTTGATGTTGTTGTAAAACTTTGTATTGGCAGGGTACTCTGGTCCGAAGTAACGGAAACCATAAGTAGCTGAATAAGCCGTAGGATCGAAGATACCATTGGTACCACGGGCATACTGCTGCTGAATTTGAGGGAAGCGGTACACTTCATCAAAACGATAAGAGTTGTCGAAGTTTACCCGAACCCGGCCTGTACCACCCTTTTTGGTAGTAATTACAATAGCGCCAGATGCACCATCAGAACCATACAAAGCAGTGGCTTCGGGTCCCTTCAGGATGGTTACGTTCTCAATGTCTTCGGGGTTCAAATCCGCAATACGGTTAGTGTAGTCACTGTTTCTGTTGGCAAAACCAACGGCGTTGGCGTTACTGGCAGCAATCAGCGATTCCTGGTTCAGTGTAGAATTGTCCAAAGGCACACCATCTACCACAAACAGCGGTTGGTTGTTACCACCAATAGAGGTAGCACCACGCAGAATGATTTGAGCACTAGCACCGGGCAAACCACTGGTAGAAGTTACTGTAAGGCCGGGTACCCGACCGTTGAGTGCATTGAGAAAGTTGTCGCGGCGGGTAGCGGCAATCTCCTCACCTTTCACTACTGGTGCCTGATAAGAAAGTTCCTTTTTACTACGTACCTGACCATAACCGGTAACTACTACGTTTTCCAAATCTTTTTCATTAGGTACCATTCGTACACTAATCACCCGATCATCACTTAACGGCACTTCTTTGGTTGCATACCCAATGTAGCTGAAACGCAACACCTGGCCCTTTGAAGCTTCGAGGGCAAAATAGCCGGCTTTGTTGGTTTGGGTTCTTTTACTGTTAGCCAGATTGGTTACTGTAACACCTACCAAGGCGCTACCATCATCATCGGCTAAAACTGTACCGGAGTACTGTGGTGATTGTGCTACCGCAAACAGGCCGGTCAATAACAGACCGGAAAGCAGCACCAATAGCTGAATCCTTCTCATAAGCAGTTTTTAGTTAGTTCTACCAGCATTGCTGGCGTTCGGGTTAACATTTAGCTCTCGCTATTATTCTAAATTGGCAACATTTTGGGGTTTCTTGAAAAAACCGCAAAAAGCCGCATAAAAATAGACGTAAGTTATATTGCATCCAAACCATTGACCATTTTATTTTAATCAACTGTTAACAACTATTCCATGTGTGGCGAAATCAGCTGTTACACTTCGCTTACAATAAACTCAGGCCTTTATTGTGGTAAGGAGCAAGCAATTCATCATCCGGTGCCAGTTCAGTTATGAGGGTATCAATTTCTCCGATACCACATACCTGCATGGGCTGAATCGTATTCAATTTTTCGGCAATCACCATCGAAACAAGCTTATCGGTCGCTTTAATCATGGCTCTTTTTACTTCCACTACTTCCCAGGAACTTTCGGTAATGCCAACACCTGCCTCAATAGCGTTGGTACCCAAAAAGCAAAGGTCGGCCCTTATGGTCGACAACATTTTCACAACCTCAGCTCCTGTTGCCATTTGAGCGTTCTTATTCAATTGATTACCAATAAATATCACATCCACACGGGGGTGATTCATCAGCTCCAGCGCAATCGGAATACTGGGGGTAATGAAGGTAGCTTTGAGCATGGGCGACAGCTCATTAACCATTTCACGAATAGTGGTGCCTCCCGTAAGTAGCACAACCATATCGTTGGCAATGAGGTGGCAAGCTTTCCGGGCAATATCCTGCTTGGCCTTTGAGGCGTAAACATTGTTGTTAGAAAGTGTAAAATGAAAACTTTTCGACACCGCACCACCATGCACTTTTATCAACAAGCCATCTTCAGCCAACTCTTGGAGGTCGCGGCGAATGGTATCTTCTGATACATCGAGGCGTGTTTGCAAATCGGTACTATACACCCGGTTGTGTACGTTCAGTTGCTGAATGATAAAAGCGTGTCGTTCTTGTTTGAGCATAAAAACCTGCATAAACCTGCATAAATATAGGATTTTGACAATGGGTTGTTGTCATCGTCCAAAAAATATTGGTTTAGGCGGCCTTCTTAAGAGGTGCTGGTTCTTTTTGCTGAAACAACTTTTTGAGCCAGGGATTGGTAAACCAAAAGAACGCCAGCAAGACACTAAGAAGTGCAGCGGCTAAAATGGCAATTTTCCCAATTTGCTGATCGGCATTATTAGTAAATGCCAATGCTGTAATAAAAATGGACATGGTAAATCCGATCCCCGCCAAAATGCCGGCCCCTACAATATGAAACCATCCAATGTTCTTGGGCAGTCGGGCCACCCGCTTTTGCACCATTAGCCAGCATGCCAGCAATATGCCTACTGGTTTGCCCAATACCAAGCCAACCATTATGCCCAAACTCATGGTGCTATGCATGGCATCGGCTATCATACCGGTGTTTACTACTATAGCTGTATTGGCCAACGCAAACACCGGGAGAATGAAAAAATTGACCGGGTTGTGCATTTTCATTTCAAGGGCGGGCAGCTGCTTACCGGGAATCATAAAGGCAAAAAGTACTCCTGCTATGGTGGAATGAATGCCTGAGTTAAAAATGAAATACCACAGGAACAGGCCTAGCAGTATATGAAGAACGCCGAAAGGCATTTTTCTTCGATTCATAAAATACAATAGCAACATCACAAAAGCTGCCAGCAATAAATAGATGCCATTGATAGATCCGCCATAAAAAAAAGCAATTACCAAAATGGCACCCAAATCATCTATAATGGCAAGGGCAGTCAAAAATATTTTTAGTGCTACCGGAAAGCGGGATCCTAACATACTGGCCACTCCCAATGAAAAAGCAATATCGGTAGCGGTGGGTACGCCCCAACCGTTTTGGTACATCGTACCCTTATTAAACAACAAATAAAATACAGCTGGAATGAGCATGCCGCCGATGGCCGCACCTATGGGTAACACCGCTTTTTTTACAGATGACATTTCGCCAAACAGCAGTTCTCTTTTTATTTCCATACCCACCAGAAAAAAGAAAACAGCCATCAGCCCATCATTAATAATATGCAAAGCAGAATGAGGCAAATGCCAATGATGCAGAAAACCGAACTCCGTATGCAGTGCATCCAAAAAAGACTGGCCCCACGGAGAGTTAGCCAAGGCTAGAGCAAGTACGGTATTCACCAACAAAATGATGCCTATAGCCCTGCTATCATGTATAAACTCTTGCAAATAATTTATGAATCGTCTTTTCAAAAACAGCACAGGCATACGCTGAAATTTTTGAGATGATGGATGAAAAATAACACAGCTAAATGCTATCGGCCCAGCAGCTCTACAAAGCTTTTGGGGCGTTTAGCATCCAGCCAGTTAAAACCTTTCAATTGGCTTTCGCCGGGTGGAATTTTTCGTACAGGATATGTGGTTCCTTTCAAGTCGTTGATGAACTTTACTTTCACTGCTTTTTTGTTTTCAAAAAACATATCGATAGCATCGGCAGTGCTCTTGTTCATGCCTACAAATTTGTCGTAATCATCCAAAGCATAGTACACACTTTCTGCACGGCCTTTTGTTCTTACATAACTAATATTTCCATCTACAAAAAGTGCATTAATGGTATTGCCTTTCACCTGATTGTATGCTTCGCCCTGCACCCTGTTTATCACAAATCCGTTGTAGTATGCATACAGCCTGTCGGCTTTTTTATTCTTTGTAAACAGGTACATTGTATCTGCGGTAATCTGGCTTTGGTTGGCCCATACAATTGGTTCGGTAAATAACCGGAAAGCCGAGTCGGTGCCGGCATAATACATGCTATCGGCCACGGCTTGCACCGAGTCGGAAAAGATGCGTACATGATGCCAGGCTTCAAAAAAACGATTCATACTGCTGTCCTTTCCTGTCAGGTCGGGGGCTATATAATCTTTGCCTGCCGTATCAAGTATTATGGGAATTTCCCTGTTGGGCTGTGCTGTTATTTTTCCACTGAATAAAGTATCTGCAGTGATGAAAACGGAATCCTGATCCTGCTTCAAAATGAGCAAGGGCATTTGCGTAGCCAAGAACGACGACGTTTTTTTATTGGCAAATAATTGATTGGATAAAACAGCCACTCCGTTGGCAGTATCTCTGTACACCACATTGCCATTAAACTGCCCCAAACCTTCTTTGTCATCAAAAGCCATATCGTCGCTTACAATGGTGTACGTACTGTCTTCAATTACCGGTCTTTTACCAAATACAGCCTTGCTGTTTTTAAGATCGTAGTAGCCGCTGCTGGTATAAATTTTTCGTTTGCCGTTGATGATGGTGGTTGGAGCAATAAAGGTGGCTACTTCGGTACGGGAGTTGTACTGCAAAGAATCTGTAGCCATGTTGTACTCCGGGTCTTTAAGCACTACATTTTTCGAAAACACTACGTCTTTAGTAGCCTCATAGTAACGGGCGTTTTTACTGGTGAGTACCGTTTTTTTATTCAGCACTTTACCACCCGAAATGTAATCTGCTATGCCCAGGTTCATGTCATAGTTAAGTTCATTTGTAGTAAGTACCGAACCTTTGTTGTCTACCAACCGTACATTGGTTTTTAGGTAAGCCTGTTTTTCATTGCCTTTATAGCGGAGATACTTGCTGTAGGTATGCAGCGAGTCGCCATCGTTGATATGGATGTTGCCAAAGGCTTCCATTACGTTAGTAATTTCATTGAGCACAACACTGTCAGCAAAAAACAACGTGCCTTGCTGACGTAGTTGCACATTGCCCGCTAATGACAGGAAGCTGCTGGCTGAGTCCCGTTTTTCGAAATTGTATCGCTTTGCCTGCAATATTTCCAACCGACGGGTACTATCCACCGCTACGGGTGTTTGCGCCATGCTAAGGGCAGCCAGGAGTATAAAAAAACAAATACCGAGTAATCGCATAAGTGGCGGTAAAGAAACAGAATGTTGGGTAAGCGGGTGGCAGTAGCAATGTTAAACCGCAGCAGCTATTGGCGTTGGTAGGTTTGCACCTGATCGGGGTTCATGGCTTTGGGCCTTACTTTATCGGTTTTACCGGGTTCAGCATCGTATCGAAAACTGTCTTTCTTTTTGCTCCACTCTACAATGCCGTACAAAGTTTTTCCTTTTAAATAACCACGGTTAAATGGTCCTAAATCGAGTATGCCCGTTGTCTTACTCGTTTTTTCATAGTGGTAGGTAATGCGAAAAGTATCGCTTCTGCCGCCTGAAGATAAAATCCATTCGCATTGGTTGCCTTTGGTAAAACACATGGTTTGGCCGTTGGGATTTTGCCACGTGCCTTTAAGAGGTTCAAACAAGCCGAAGCCCAGTAGCAGCAGGGCCATCAGCGGCAGCGCAGTATAAGCAACAATCTTTTTCATTCCTCATTTTTTACAGCCACAATAATAGCACAAACCCCGCCATTGCGTTGGCGGGGTTTGTGTAAAAAAAATTACAGGCAATGATTACTTGGCTGCGGCTTGTGGCTTGTTGATATTGGCCGTCCACTCCATGCTCAATGCACTTTTTTCAATTTTGATGTAGCTACCGGGGCTCACTTCCAGTTGGAGGGTGCCGTCTTCATTCACCTTATTTACCGTACCGTGAATGCCGGCGATTGTTACAATTTTATCGCCCTTTTGCAGGTTCTCTACAAACTTCTTTTGCTCTTTGGCTTTTTTTGCCTGCGGACGAATCATGAACAACCAAAATACAAGGATCATCAATCCTAAAAAGATAAACTCGAAACCACTGCTTTTGCCGCCGGGTGCTGCCAACAGCGTTAATAACTGACTCATTATACTTTGCTTTTATTGGTTTAAAAAAGTTGATTAAATCCCTGTTTTCACTGGCTGAATGTTGGTGGCTTTGGGGCCTTCTTTACTGCCAATTACTTCCACATTAAATTCTAATACGTGGTTTTGATTGCCAATGGTATTGGTAACTACGGTGATGGTTTTATGGTTGGTACCACTTCTGCCCTGGCTATCAAATACTGCTTTTATAGCAGCTTCTGCACCGGGCATTACAGGTTCGTCGGGCTTAGATGGAACTGTGCAACCACAGCTGGCTGCCACGCTTTGTACCACCAACGGTTTGGTGCCGGTGTTTTTCATTTTAAATAACACTTCCAGTTTCTCACCTTCACGTACTGTGCCGAGATTTTGAATGCTGTCGCTCCACTGCACGGTGGTATAATTGGCAGAGTCGTTTAAAACTGTAGCCCTGTCTAAACCAGCTTGGGCAGCAGCCTTACTTTCCTCTTCGCTAATGCAGGCTGTAAACCCAAGCAGTGCTGCAAAAAGATAAACGAATTTCATGTGTACAATTTTGCTTTGTTGAAGTGCTTGCAAATTGCTGCATTCACTGTCAATTTCCTACTATTTTTTATAGGCTACCTTCTCCATTTTTCCCGCTTCTTCCAACTCCTTACGGATGTTGTCTAAAATACCATTGATGAACTGGCCACTTTGCGGAGTGCTGTAAGCTTTGGCCAAATCAATGTATTCGTTGATGGTAACTTTTGGTGGAATGGTCTCGAAAAACAGGAACTCTGCCACACCCAGCTCCAGCAAAATCATATCAATTTGTGCCAGGCGATCGGCATCCCAGTTGCGCAGTTTTGGGGTAATCCATTCGTCTAATACAGCCTTCTTTTTTTCAGCTGCATCCAACAGTTGGCATGCAAAAACAAACTTTTCATTACCCAGCATTTCTTTCAGCTGAAACACACCGGGCTTTTGCAAAAAGTGCATGAACAATAATTGCAGCATTTCGGCATCATCATCCCAGTTGGTGTAAAGTTCTTCTACAAAACCCACCCAATCTTCGTTGGCCAGCATCAGGTCGTTGTAAATGAACTCGAGGATTTCTTTTTCGGCTTTTTTATCGCGGCCCTCTGCAGTGTTGTACACGGCATAAGGAGTGCTTTGTGTAAGAGATGTGTACACCTTCTTCACCCACTCATTACTTTCCTCAATCAGCTCCGGTTGAAACTGCTCTACACCCTCTTTGTACAAACTGCTTTCCAGGATGCGCCACAGCAAATCGTTGCCGGCAATTTTTACCGGCACTGCCAAATCTTCGGCCGTAGGTAAATGTTTGGCAGCTTTGTTACGGGCATCGGTTTCGGCATAGCGGGCTACTTCGGTTAAAAACCAAACCTGATAAATAAACAATGAAATGGTGTAATCGAACTGGCGGCGAAGCAACTTTTCTGCTGTGCTTTCGCTGGCGGCCGGTGTAAGTGGCTTTTTGCTGTTTTGAAAAACTTTTGATGGAAAGGGCAGCTCATTGCCGGTACGCAAAGCATACAAGCATTGCATCACTTTCACCCTGATATTTCGCCTGCTAATCATAGATAAAGAACTTTTTTGAAGGCGGGCAAAGGTAATGGTTCGCATTGTAACCCCCATTGCTAAACCCAACATGGCTGCAATTGCTGCATTTATTTAACCACAGCTCCGAGCCGCGATTAAAAAAAGGGCGGCTCCTGTTGAAGAAACCGCCCTTGGCATTAGTGATTGTTTTCAAGCTTATTGCTTCACAAACCGCAGTGCTTGCTGTGTGCCGCCAGTGCTCACCCGAAGGATGTAGCTGCCGGCCGGTAATGTGCTTACATCAATGCCGGTTTGAACAAAATTGCTCAGGTTGGCACTACGTTTCAGCAGGCGCATATCATTGCTGAAGATCTCCCACTGTACTTGTTGTGCCACCAGCTGCCCCATGTTAAGGGTTATGCTACTTGTAGCCACCGTTGGGAAAATAAATGGCTGAACGCTTGCCGTAGCCACACTTCTTACAGATACAACTTTGCTGATACTGGCATCGCCGTTGGCATCAATCTGGCGAATGCGGTAGTAGTTGATACCCGCTTCGGGCTTCAGGTGTTTGAAACTGTAATCCTTTCTGCTATTGCTATGGCCTGCACCACCAACTGTTCCTAAAGTGGTGAATGTATTGCCATTGCGGCTGATTTGTACCTCAAAGCGGGCATTACCCTGCTCGGTAGCAGTAGCCCAACTAATAAGGTTATGATCGGCTTGTGCTTTGGCAGTCACATCCAGCCAGCTTACGGGCAAGGTTGCGTCGGGCACGCCTACACCAAAGCCGGAGAAGCCACTGGCAAAGTAGCCCATAATGGTTCGGCCAACACTACCATACAACCCCTTGGCAGTAGTAGCGTTAATAGCTACCTGATTTACAGGTACAGCACCCGGTGTGTAGCTGCTAATGGGGTTAGTGGTTTTTACCAACTGGGCTTCGCTCCAGTTGCGGCCGGTAGCGGTTTGCCAACCGGTTACTTCTGCTTCTGTGTAATACAGGGTTATTTCAAAAGCACCGTTTGGATTATTGTTGGCCGGCACTACAGAAAGGGTTTTGTCAGCAATTTGGTTGCTGGCAGTGCCATTCCAGAAGGCTTTAGCAGTGGCTCCACTTCTGTCAATGGTGATTTGCGTACAACCATAGTCGTGGGCACTCAGGTTTTTAATACGGGCTACCACTTCGTTGCCGGCTGTATTATAAATGTAGATGTCGGAGAAAGGCCCGAGGTAATATGTGTTTGTGGTATTGAGCGTAGATGCGATGTTGACAGAACCGCTGGCTGTAGCCCTGAAACGAACCACAGGACGGATGTAACGCGTAGGATCGCTTCCTGCACCGGTAAATAATGAACCTACTGAATTGAGTCCATCACATGTACTGCTGTTTTCCCGGTTCCAAACCGCCATTATGAGTGGGTTAGCATCATTGCTGGTACCAGTTATTTCAACTTTAGCTGCATCTGGGGTGCCGCCTGCAGCCGGTGTAGAAAACTCATTGTCGAAGCACATTTCCACCAAAATATTGCTTACGCCATCCCATACAAATGGCGTTTGTAGTATGAAGTCGTTGATACCAACTTGACTGGTAAAATTAGCAGCAGTATAGACTGTTGTAAGACCGGTTTGAAAGGCTAGATTTTCATTGAAACTGCCAAGAGCCACTTGCTTCATTCCCAAACGGAAATTTTCATAAGTACCTAAAGTGTTTTTGGTAGCAATATCAAAACCAAGTTGCGTAATGGTACCTGCACCAATCCCAAGTGCATTCAACTCTGCAGCAGTAAAAATCATTTGTGTTTTAGAGTCAGTAAACTCAGCACGGAAGGGTTGTGAGAATGTGGCTTCATAAACACCTGC
Organism: Bacteroidota bacterium; assembly: GCA_020161435.1. Lineage (GTDB taxonomy): Bacteria > Bacteroidota > Bacteroidia > Chitinophagales > Chitinophagaceae > Phnomibacter. The sequence goes on from JAIUNV010000002.1 coordinate 708,184, forward strand.
CGTTACAGTGATGGCGCTTCCACTGGAAGGCAGCACATCATTATCTGGTAGAGAAATACTTACTGTTTGCGGACCAGCACCAGGAATGGCTGTGGTACTGCCACTCAATGAGTAAGTAAGTCGCACCACTTCTTCTCCTTCAATTTCAGTATCATCAAATACACGAATGGTAATGGGCTTGGAAGTAGTAGAACCACTGGCAAAAGTAGTCGTCATGCTGGGGCTGGTAAAGTTGCCATTGGTGGTAATTAAATAATCGGTACCAGGTGTAGCTGTAGAACCAGCCGCAACCTGTACAGTTACCTGTGCATCGCCAACAGGCGCAGTGGCTATAGTAAGGTTAATGGTATAATCACGGTATTTACGACAATCAATAGTACCCGTTACCGCTTCTGCAGCCAGCAGTTTTGGCGCTTCAAAATTAATATCAGCCGTAGTGCGGGCTGGTACCAATGAGGTAAACAATCCGCGGCCATGCGTAGCTGCAGACAATACCCTTGTACCGGGGGTGTATTGCAGCATGTCTACACGAACATTGGCCAATCCTGTATTGGTAGGATCCCATGCGGTACTGCTGCCATTCAGGTTATCGGTACTCCACACACCCATGTCTGTAGCCAGTAAAGCCTGGTCGCTGTTACGCGGATCGAAAATGGCCCAGCGCACAGGCATATCAGGCAGATTACCTTCTACTGATGTCCAGCTGGTGCCACCATTGGTGGTTTCCCATACACTATTTACTCCGTAATTACTAAATGTAACAAGTATGTGTTGCTCATTGGCAGGGTCTACTGCTACGCAAGAAACCGAACCACTGATGCCAGAATTGAAAATAATAGTACCTGTTTTGCTGGTGCCTGAATGCGCATCATTTACCAACACCACACGGCCATTATTGGTGCCAAAATACACGGCATTGGTAAGGCTTGGCGATACAGCAACATGTGTTACTGAAGCGCCACCAAAATTACTTACAGATACATTGGTATTGGCACCGTTGGTTGCAGGGCTAAGCCAACGGAAATAGCTGCCGCTGGTATTTCCACCATACAGTATGTTGGCATAGTCATCATAATCTGTAGGGTTTATAAAGCCTCCTGTATTGCCTTTACTTCTGCTGGAAAATGAATTGCCTCCATCTGTAGATACGTAGTAATTATTGTACACGTACGATGTAATCATAATGTTGGGCTCATTCTGGTCAATATGGCAAAAAGCCCCGTCGCCACCTGTAACCTGAACGGTACTGTTCATGCCTGCGGCAGTAAAGCGATGGCTGCCATTATCCTGCGAACCGGCCAAAAAGAAATTAGGATTGGTAGGGTGATTGGCAACTGCATAAAACTGTGTTACGTTGTACCCGCTGTTTTTACGTGCAAAGCTGGGGAAAGTACCAGGTCCGGGGTTATCTGCATCATTGGTAAAATCAATTCCACCATCTGTTCCCATAATTAAACGGGAGCTACTACCGGGCGAATAAGAAAAGGCATGATGATCTGCATGTACGTTTTGTGCGTTTGTATACCCGGTGGCAGCAAACAAACTCCAGGTGGTTTTTTGTCCCCACGACGAACCTCCATTATCTGACCGCAATGCATCAACGCCACCAATATAAAGCCGGTTGGCATTGTTAGGATCGACCGCAGCTATCAAATCATACCAGGCCTGACCACGGGTAAAGTTCGAATTATCGCCCTGGTCAATAATGGTAGGCACAGCTCTGTTCAGCCAGTTATATGTAATGCCATCGAACTGCTTGATATGGCTGGCATTTCGAGTTCCGTTTCCTTCAAATATTGCGTACACGATATCTGGGTTGCTTGGTGCTACAGCCAGTTCAATTCTGTCATACGCATCGGAATTGGTGGCCAGTGGTACCACATTGGTTGATGGATCGGGGGTAATATCTTCCCATGTACCTGCATTACCTGTATTAATGCCATGAACACTGGCTACACTCCTGTACACTCTTCCCTGAGCAAAAAAGCCGAGAGATGCATACATATCGCCGTTGCCTGCCAGTTCCAAATCGGCACCTCGACTACTGGAACCAAAAACCGGGCTGCCTAACACCTGCGTCCAGCTGAGGCCGCCATCAATTGATTTTTGAATACCCAAAGCCTGCGTTGCCGTTCTATTCCGCAACGATGCATATACATTGCCGGCATTGTCAATCTGCAAATCTTGCACATAGGCAAAGTTGGAAGTACTGGTAAGGCGTGTCCAGGTGGTACCGCCGTTGGTACTTTTCCAGATACCCAACCCTTCAATGGCATCGGCATTAAACCAACCTTCGCCGGTGCCAAAGTACATTACCTGCGGGTTAGTAGCGCTTTGCGCAAATGAGGTAACGGCTATGTTGTCGAAAAAGTCGTTCACTTTAACCCATGTGGGGTTTACTGCCGTAATGTCGTTTGTGTACCACAATCCACCGCCTACTGAGCCTGCCCACACTTTTTTGTAGCCATTGGCGGCATCGCCCAAATCGAACCAGGCTACACGGCTGCGGCCACCCACATTGTTGGGGCCACGCTCCGTCCAGCTGATACCGGTTACGGGGGCCAAAGGATTAATTTTTTTAGCCGCAACAATCTGGTCCCTCAGTTTGCGGGCTTCTATTAGTTTTTCTACCGGCACCCTGCCCGAAGATGGGTCTTTGGTGAGTTGGTAATCCCACGAAATAGCCCTGTCGATGCCGTCTTGCTTTGCTTCCCGCTTTAAAAGGCTAAGGGGTTTCTCGCCTTGCTGTCGTGTAGTTGCGGTCAGCCGCTGCTCTTCAAATGCTACAATGCCGCTGGCAGCCAGGCCAGCCATCAACAACAAGTAGGGGGTAAATTTTATCATAGGTAAGTATTGGGTTGCTAACATACAAAACTTGGCCCCGCCATATTCAACTGGTGAATGTCTTTTTGGCAATTAGTGCTGAAAAATTGTACAGAATTTGCGCCAACAGGTTGTGGATATACGGGCTAACCTGCAAAAATGGCTTTAACAACTGCAAAAAATGGCCATGGCACAGTTATGGCTTTCCCTCTGGCACATAACACATTCATTTAAAACACTAAAACAATACGTTTTATGGCCAAAGAAAAAAAACTGTCGGTGACTCCCCTGCATGACAGAGTAATTGTAAAGCCAGCCGCTGCTGAAGAAAAAACTGCCGGTGGCATCATCATTCCCGATACAGCCAAAGAAAAGCCACAGCGTGGTACTGTAGTTGCTGCTGGCCCTGGCAAAAAAGATGAGCCCGTAACAGTAAAAGCTGGTAATACCGTATTGTATGGCAAATACGCCGGTACAGAAATCAGCATCGAAGGTGCCGACTATCTCATCATGCGTGAAAGCGACATTCTGGCTATTGTATAAAGCCAGACCCTTGGGTAAAGGAAAGCCCACAATGGTTGTTCAAGCTTTTGCCCAATAGTATTACCAACAGTTGAAGTGTGCGACGCAACCAAAGCTTTATAGCATTGCTGTCGCCGATAACCAAAAACAAAAAACTCCAAACATTAAAATATGGCTAAGCAAATTTTCTTCGATATCGAAGCCCGCAACAAAATGAAAAAGGGCGTAGATACCCTGGCAAATGCCGTGAAAGTAACCCTCGGTCCTAAAGGCCGCAACGTTGTTATCGAAAAGAAATTTGGTGCTCCTGCAGTAACCAAGGATGGTGTAAGCGTAGCAAAAGAAATTGAACTGGAAGACGCCATTGAAAACATGGGAGCCCAAATGGTGAAGGAAGTAGCCAGCAAAACTGCTGACATTGCCGGCGACGGTACCACTACTGCCACCGTACTGGCTCAATCTATCATTAGCGAAGGCCTGAAAATGGTAGCCGCTGGTGCCAACCCCATGGACCTGAAGCGTGGCATTGACAAGGCAGTAAGCCTCGTAGTAGCCAACCTGAAAGGGCAAAGCCAGGCTGTAGGCAACGACAGCAAGAAAATTCAACAGGTAGCAACTATCTCTGCCAACAACGACGAAACCATTGGTAAACTCATTGCCGAAGCTTTTGCCAAAGTGGGTAAAGAAGGTGTAATTACCGTAGAAGAAGCCAAAGGCACCGACACTACCGTAGACGTAGTAGAAGGTATGCAGTTTGACCGCGGTTATATCAGCCCATACTTTGTAACCAACAGCGAGAAGATGGAAGCTGAACTGCAGAACCCCTACATCCTGATTTTCGATAAGAAAATCAGCGCCATGAAAGACATCCTCCACATCCTCGAGAAAGTAGCTCAGGGCGGTCGTCCGCTGCTGATTATTGCCGAAGACCTGGAAGGTGAAGCACTGGCTACCCTGGTAGTAAACAAACTGCGTGGTACCCTGAAAGTGGCTGCTGTAAAAGCCCCCGGCTTTGGTGACCGTCGCAAAGAAATGCTCCAGGACATCGCTATCCTTACCAAGGGTATCGTGATTAGCGAAGAGCAGGGTTACAAGTTGGAGAATGCTGACCTCACTTACCTCGGTCAGGCTGCCAGCGTAACCATCGACAAAGACAATACGACTATCGTAGGTGGCAAGGGCGACAAGAAAGACATTGCAGCCCGTGTCAACCAAATTAAAGCGCAGATTGAAACCACTACTTCCGACTACGATCGTGAAAAGCTCCAGGAGCGTTTGGCGAAACTGGCCGGTGGTGTAGCCGTACTGTACGTAGGTGCTACTACCGAAGTAGAAATGAAAGAGAAGAAAGACCGCGTAGATGATGCCCTGCATGCTACCCGTGCCGCTGTAGAAGAAGGCATTGTACCTGGTGGTGGTGTGGCGTACATCCGTGCCATCGAAGCTTTGGAAGCCAAGGTAAAAGGACAGATTGCTGATGAGCAAACAGGTATGGCTATTGTACGCCGTGCATTGGAAGAGCCCATCCGCACCCTTACTGCCAACGCAGGCATCGACGGTTCTATCGTGGTGCAGAAGATCCGCGAAGGCAAAGCCGACTTTGGTTTCAATGCCCGCACTGAAGTGTATGAAAACCTCTTCAAGGCTGGTGTAATTGACCCAACCAAAGTAAGCCGCGTAGCCTTGGAAAATGCCGCTTCAATTGCCGGTATGCTCCTCACTACCGAGTGTGTGGTAGCCGACAAGCCAGAGCCTAAATCTGCAGCACCAGCAGGTGGCCACCCAGGCATGGGCGGAATGGATTATTAAGAAAGTCGGGAGACGGAAAGTCGGGAAAGACCGAAAGTCAGAAGACCGGAGTCCGAAGACAAAAGTCTCCTTTTATACAAACCCCGTTTGCTATGGCAGACGGGGTTTCTTTTTTGCCATACTCATTTACCCAACAAATAGTTTGTAAAATTTGGAGATTCTACCTTTCTTTGCATTTAACCAAATGGTTAAACCAAGTGGGTAACACTGAAATCAGCATAGAAAACGCAGAACAAAAAATATTGACAGCGGCCCGCAATGTCTTTATCCGCAAGGGGTTTGCCGGTGCCCGCATGCAGGAAATAGCCGATGAAGCCGGCATCAACAAAGCCCTACTGCACTATTATTTCCGGAGTAAGGAAAAGTTGTTCGAAGTGATTTTCAAGGAATCTTTTGGCAAACTGCTGCCCGAACTGGCAGACATTTTTCAGCAACCTGGTTCTGTGTTCGAAAAAATTGAACGCTTTACCGAGGCCTACATTTCGATTGTAATGGAGCACCCCTTCATTCCCGTATTTGTGCTCAGCGAAATACACCGCAACCCCGATGAGTTTTTCGATACATACATACGGCCGGAACTGGCAGGCAATATTCAAATTATCGCACAGCAGTTTGCAGTGGCCGCACAGCAAGGCATCATTCGGCCCATTGACCCACGCCAACTGATAATGAATGTGATGAGTCTTTGTGTGTTTCCCTTTGTAGCCCGGCCCATGCTGCAACGCATGTTGCATGTAAATGATGCTGCATTTATGCAATTGCTCCAAGAACGCAAAACGGCTGTCAGCCAGTTCATCATTCAAGCCATAAAACCATAATTGATGAAAGCACTCCTACTCTCTTTCTTGTTGCTTTGTTGTGGGCCATGGTGGAGCCAGGCACAGCAGCGGCTTTCGCTACCACAAGTACAACAGCAGGCAGCGGCACAACTGCCCCTGTTGAAACGAAAAGCATTGGCGGCAGAAACGGCCAAAACGCAAACGGCTAATCTCAATAATAACTTTTTGCCACAACTCAGTGTGAATGCGCAAGCCAGCTGGCAATCGGATGTAACGGCTTTGAATGTGGGCAATATTCCGGGCTTCCCGAAAATAGAGCCACTGAGTAAAGATCAATACAGGGCTACTTTGGATGTGAATCAACTGATATACGACGGCGGCATCAACCGCAGGCAAAAAGAGATGACGCACTTGCAGCAACTGTTGCGGGAAGAAGAAGTAAACATAGCACTGCAGCAACTGAAAGAACGCATCAATAATCTTTACCTGAATGTAATGCTGATTGATGAGCAACAACAGCAACTCAACATTCTGTTTAAAGACATAGAAGCCGGCATAGCCAAAGTAAAAGCGCAGGTTCAATTTGGCACCGCCTTTCGCTCTAATCTGGCACTAATGGAAGCGGAACAATTGAAAGCCCAACAGCGAAGCATAGAATTGCAAAACGACCGCGAAGGTTTATTGAGTGTGTTGGCATTGTACACCGGTCAACAAATACCAGCCGATGCTGTGCTGGAAGCCCCTGAAGTACCTGCCATGGTGAGTGCCAATGACATTAGCCGTCCGGAGTTGCAACTCTACCAACTGCAAGACAGTTTGTACCAACTGCAAGCTGCGACCGTTACAAACAAACTGCAACCACGCATCAGTGCTTTTGCCAATGCCGGTTATGGCCGCCCGGGTTTGAACATGCTGAAAAATGAATTTGCACCGTTTGCAACAACAGGCGTTCGCTTTAGCTGGAACCTCAGCAATTTTTACAACAAGAACAACGACAAAATTCAAGCGGCCATCAACCGCAAAGACATACAGGCACAACAGGAAAACTTTGTGCAGCAAACCACGGCACAACTGCGCCAGCAGCAGTCGGCCATCAGCAAATTGCAGGCACTCATTGGCACCGATAAACAAATCATTGCATTGAAAACACAGGTAAAAGAAGCCGCAAAAGCACAACTGGAAAATGGCGTCATCGCTGCCAGCGATTACCTCCGCGAAGTGAATGCAGAAGACCAGGCACGGCAAGCACTGGCACTGCATCAATTGCAATTGCTTCAAGCATTACTCAACTACTCTACCACAGCAGGAAAATAAATCATCATGAAAAAAATCAGCATACTCATAGCCTTAGCAGGGCTTTTGCAAGCTTGCAGCAACAAGGGCCCCGCATACGATGCCACCGGCACTTTTGAAGCCGATGAAGTAATTGTATCAGCCGAAGTACCTGGCAAAATATTGTGGATGCCCATTGAAGAAGGCCAGACTATTGCACAAGACAGCGTAGTGGTTAAAATTGATGCAGGTAATCTGGCATTGCAAAAAGCACAAATTGAAGCGAGTGCTGATGCATTGCAACAAAAGACGAACGATGTACAACCACAACTCAAACTACTGCAGGAGCAACTGCAGGTACAGCAGGCACAAATGGCCACGTTGGAAAAAGAAAAACGTCGCTTTGAGGCATTGGTAAAAGCAGATGCTGCCACACCCAAACAACTCGATGATATAGTGGCGCAAATCAATGTACTGCAACAACAAATGCTGGTAACCCGCCAGCAAATGAATGTGCAGCAAAGCACCGTGGGTACTGCCAACAGAAGCATTTTGAGTGAGCAAGCACCGCTTACGAAAAGAGCTGACATCATTGCGGATCAAATCAATCGCAGCAATGTCATCAACCCGATTAACGGAACGGTATTGCTGAAATATGCCAACGCCGGCGAAGTGGTAGGTGCCGGCAAAGCCTTGTACAAAATTGCTGACCTAAGCAAGTTGCAACTAAGAGCCTACATCACCGGTGACCAACTGAGTCAGATTAAGTTGGGCCAGCAGGTAAAAGTGTTGGTAGACGATGGCAAGAAGAACTATAAAACCTACAGCGGCGCTATCATATGGATTGCCGACAAAGCTGAGTTCACCCCCAAAACCATACAAACCAAAGATGAACGGGCAAACCTCGTGTATGCCATCAAAGTACTGGTACCCAACGATGGCTATTTGAAAATTGGACAGTATGGAGAAGTGGACTGGTAAGAATGATGAATTAGGATTTAGGAATGATGAGTGTACTTTATCAGTAGCGCATTTCGACAACTAAAAACTACAAACCACAAACAAATAAACCTCAGCCTTGAGCTTTAAACTTTTAGCCTTCAGCATTAAGCCAAAAACATGTACAGCATCACCGCACATAACATCAGCAAAGACTACCAAAACGGCAAGGCCGTGGTGTCAGCATTGCGGGATGTATCGCTGCAGGTAAAAGCCGGCGAACTGTTTGGCCTCATTGGTCCGGATGGCGCTGGCAAAACTTCACTCATCCGCATCCTCACTACGTTGCTGTTACCCTCCAAAGGCACTGCATCTGTAGCAGGTTTGGATGTCGTAAAAGACTTCAAAAAAATCAGACAAAAAATTGGCTACATGCCAGGGCGGTTTTCTTTGTACCAGGATTTATCGGTACAGGAAAACCTCGATTTTTTTGCCAGCATTTTCAATACCAGCATCGAAGCGAACTATCACCTCATCAAAGACATTTACGAACAGATTGCACCTTTCAAAGACCGCAAGGCTGGTAAGCTCAGCGGTGGCATGAAACAAAAGCTGGCATTGAGTTGTGCCCTCATTCACAAACCCGAAGTGCTGTTTTTGGATGAGCCCACCACTGGTGTAGATGTAGTAAGCCGCAAAGAATTTTGGCAAATGCTGCAACATCTGAAACAAGAAGGGCTGAGCATATTGGTGGCTACGCCTTACATGGATGAAGCCGCTTTGTGCGACCGTGTAGCCCTCATGCAAGACGGTCGTTTTTTACAGATTAATCCGCCAGCTGATATCATTCATTCTTACACACAACCATTGTGGTCGGTGAAGGCCAGTAGCATGTACGCACTATTGCAACACCTGAGAGATTACAAAGGCATTGATACCGTTTTTCCTTTTGGCGAAACCTATCACATCACTGCTTCTCATTCCTGGCAATCGCCGGAAGCACTGCAACAATATTTACAGCAATTAGGCCACGAGCAAATCAACATACAACAAATCACCGCCAATATCGAAGACGTGTTTATGCACCTCATGAACCAACCCCATGATTGACTCTAATTCACATATCATCACGGCCAATAAGCTCACCAAAACCTTTGGCGATTTCACCGCTGTGGATGCCATTAGTCTGGATGTACATAAGGGCGAAATCTTTGGTTTTCTTGGCGCCAATGGCGCAGGTAAAAGTACCGCCATGCGCATGTTCTGCGGCCTGCTCTCTCCTACTTCCGGCGAAGCCAGTGTAGCGGGTTTTGATGTGCGAACCCAATCGGAAATGATCAAGCGCAACATTGGCTACATGAGCCAGAAGTTTAGCTTGTACGAAGACCTCACGGTACGAGAAAACATGCGCCTCTATGGTGGAATTTATGGAATGAGCTCAGCTGCCATCAAACAGAAAACCGCCGCCATTGTAGAGGAACTTCATTTACAACACGAACTTAACAGCCTTGTAAAAACATTGCCCCTCGGTTGGAAGCAAAAACTGGCATTCAGCGTAGCTATTTTTCACAATCCACCACTTGTGTTTTTAGATGAACCCACCGGCGGTGTTGACCCAATTACACGTCGGGAATTTTGGGAAATGATTTACCGGGCTGCCAATGCCGGCACCACTGTGTTTGTAACCACACACTATATGGATGAAGCAGAATATTGCAACCGCGTATGCATAATGGTAGATGGAAAAATTGAAGCCATGGATACGCCTGCACAACTCCGCCAACAGTTTCATGCCAAAGGAATGGAAGATGTGTTTTTGCAACTAGCCAGAAAAGCAACACGCAGTGGCGATTGAAGAATAAGTAATAAGAAGCATAAAATAAGGAATAAGAAAGTTTACAAACCAAAAACATCAAATAACAAACACTTCAAACTTGTGATCCCGATAGCTATCGGGACGTGAACTTGTAAACGCTGTATTTAAAACTAAAAAAAAACATGTTCGCTCAATTCCTCTCATTTGTAAAAAAAGAGTTTCTCCACATCTGGAGAGACAAGCGAACATTGTTCATTTTGTTTGGCATGCCCGTGGTTCAAATCACGTTGTTTGGCTTTGCGCTATCCAACGAAGTAAAGAATGCCAAAATCGCCATACTCGATCCATCAAAAGATGCCAGCAGCCTGCGCATTACCCAACGCTTTGCCGCCAGCCAGTATTTCGATATTGAACAGGAACTGCAATCGCCGCAGCAAATCGAATCAGCTTTTAAAGAAGGTAAAATCAAAATGGCGTTGATTTTTCCGACACAGTTTGAATACAACCTGCAGCATGGCGGACAAGCAACCATTCAAATCATTGCCGATGCTTCAGACCCCAACGTGGCTACAACGGTTACCAACTATGCCAATGCCATTATTGGCGATGAGCAACAAGCATTGCTTGGTAGTAAACTACCATACAACATCAACACCAGTATGAGGATGCTGTACAACCCGCAGTTAAAAGGGGCGTACAATTTTGTACCCGGTGTAATGGCTATGATATTGTTATTGGTCAGTACCATGATGACTTCTATTTCCGTAGTGCGGGAAAAAGAAAACGGCACCATGGAAATTTTGCTGGCGTCGCCCTTGCGGCCCATTCTCATCATCATTGCCAAAGCCATACCGTATTTATTGCTCAGTATGGTCAACATTGGTACCATCTTATTGCTGAGTGTCTATGCCCTCGATTTACCCATTGCCGGCAGCTTGGGTTTATTATTGGCCACCAGCATGCTGTTTACCATCACAGCATTGTCGTTGGGCTTACTTATTAGCACACTCACCGCTTCGCAACAAATAGCCATGCTTATTTCCCTGGTCGGTATGTTCTTACCCACACTCATGTTGAGCGGCTTTATGTTCCCTATTGAAAACATGCCCATTCCGTTACAAGTCATGAGTAACATCATTCCAGCCAAGTGGTATTTCATTATTGTCAAAAGCATCATGATTAAAGGACTGGGCATTACCGCCATCTGGAAAGAGACCCTCATACTCACCGGCATGACCATCGGCCTGATTGCATTAACTGCAAGGAAGTTTAAGATTCGCTTGGAATAAGGAATAAAAAATAAGAAAGCAGGAATACAAAGAACCACAAACCAAAAACAACAAACGCTAAACAAATCCGTAAACACGTGAACTCGTAAACTAATCAACTCTCCCCCCATGCTGCGCTTCCTCATCGAAAAAGAATTCCGCCAAATCTTCCGCGATCCAGCCATCCTGCGGATGATCTTCATCATGCCCATCATTCAGCTGGTAGTGATGCCATTGGCGGCCGATTACGAAGTGAAGAATGTAAACATTGCAGTAGTAGACCACGACCACAGCACCTACAGCCGCCAACTCACACAACAGATTACCGCTTCCGGTTATTTCAAACTCGTGGCCATGCCAGCCTCCTACACACAGGCGCTGTCCTATATTGAAACCGATGAAGCGGATATTATTCTCGACATACCGCAACATTTCGAACGCACACTGATACGGGAAAACGAAGCGCCCCTGCACATGAGTGTGAATGCAGTCAATGGCACCAAGGCCAACATTGGCGCAGGTTATCTCAATACCATCATCCGGCAGTTTAATACCGACATAAGGCAGCATTGGTTGCAATTGCCGCGTCACAGCCAGCAGCCGCAAATACTCACTACAAACACCAACTGGTTCAATGTGCGTATGAGTTATCAAAAATTCATGGTGCCCGGCATCCTTGCCATTTTGCTCACCATGGTGGGAGCATTTCTAACGGCCCTAAATATCGTTCGGGAAAAAGAAATTGGCACCATTGAACAAATCAACGTTACTCCAGTCCGCAAACAATATTTTATTCTCGGCAAACTCATTCCCTTTTGGGTATTGGGTATGGTGTCACTCAGTCTTGGGCTTATTATTGCACGTGTAGCGTATGGTATCGCACCCGTCGGCAGCCTGCCACTGCTCTATGCATTTGCGGCCGTGTACATGATGGCTGTGCTCGGCCTTGGCCTGCTCATCAGCACCTATGCCCACACACAGCAGCAAGCCATGCTCATCGCCTTTTTCCTCATGATGATTTTCATTTTGCTCGGCGGCCTCTACACACCCATCGATAGTATGCCCCACTGGGCGCAAGTCATTACCCAATTCAATCCGGTGTCTTATTTCATCGATGTCATGCGGATGGTTGTACTCAAAGGCAGTGGCTTTACCGATATCAGCCGCCACCTCGGCATCATGGCTATTTTTGCAGTGGTGCTCAATGTATGGGCCATACTCAATTATCGAAAAAGAGCCTGAGTAACAAACCCGATTCATAAATAAAAATATCCTACCGAATCATTTCCTACATTTGAATCTCTCTTACACACTACGTAAACTGTAGATTCATTGTTAATGACACCCGAACGTATTTATCAAATCGATTTACTCCGTTTTTTTGCAGCACTCAGTGTTTTGCTGTTTCATTACTTATTTCGTGGTTACATCAACGGAGATTTATCCATACTCAGATTTGATGAAATAGGACACTTTTTTAAGTACGGCTATCTTGGCGTAGACATATTCTTTATCATCAGCGGATTTGTCATTGCCATGTCATTAAAGAGTAAATCTGTATCAGCATTTATCACCTCCAGAATCACAAGACTTTATCCTGCATATTGGTTCTGCGTTATACTTACTTTTCTTTTTATAAAATTATTCGGCAACCCGGTATTTGATGCCAGCTTCTTTCAACTCGGAGTAAATCTTACAATGCTTCAAAGTTTCTTCAGGGTAGACATGATTGACGGCGTTTACTGGAGTTTGTATATCGAGTTGAAATTTTACATACTCATCGTCCTTCTACTGTTTCTGCAAAAGAAATTAAAGATCAATATCGACACTTTTAGCTACGCCTGGCTTATCTTAAGCATTTGCTATGCTTTAATGCCTGCTAGCAATTTGAAAACTATACTCAACTATCTATTTATTCTAAACTGGAGCTCCTATTTCATAGCCGGTATCTTATTTTACAACATTTACAAACACGGATATTCACCCTTCAGAATGCTCGGCATTATTGTATCCCTCCTACTCTCTGTTTATTTTTCTAACCAAAGAGTAACAGAGGCAACAGCCTTTTACAATACTAATTTTTCAATCATGATTGTAGCATCCGTTATAATTTGCTTTTACCTCATTATGCTATTGATTTCAACTAAACAACTCATGAGGTTTAATAAGCAATCATTTTTGAAATTGGGTGTACTTACTTATCCATTGTATCTCATTCACGAAAACATCGGCTTCATCATTTTCAACAACACTGGTGCATATATCAACAAGTATCTTTTAGTTGGTATTACAACATTTGCTATGCTTATTGTTGCCAACCTTATCCATAAAAAAATTGAGAAACCGGTTGCTAATTTTATTAAGCCTGTAGTCTCTGCTGTACTCAACAGGCTAAAAACGCAGTTAACAACGAAATAAGGGGCTGTCAGCAGAAATGCAGATGGCATCAGCTGTCCGGCGTGTTCCGGCTCCGCTTCGCTCCGGTACTTCGCTGCGCTGCGTACCCACGCCTGCAGCGTAGCCTCCACCCACCGCAGCCCATCAGCATTAGGCACCTCTCAACTTTGATTGCTGCTTCACCAATCTTTCTATCAACCATACACTTAGCAGCAACAATGCCACATGTGGCAGCCATTCGGTCAGCCATGTTTGCTGATAGGTTTGCATGCTACTGCCATTGGCCATTTGTATCTGCCATAGTTGAAAAGTTGGCTGATCAGCTGTATACAAACTGGTCGTCATGTTGGCAGCAAAATGGATACCGGTGCTCATGGCAACGCCTTGCTGCTTACAAGCCGCCCATGCAAACAGCAATCCCCAAATGGTAGTTCCCAACATAGCCGCCTGCCAGCTCCATCCATTCAGCAAATGATACACCCCAAACAACAATGCCGTTATGCAAATCGCAGTTCTGATGCCAATGGCTTTTTGCAATCGTTGCAACGCGTAACCTCTAAAACCTATTTCCTCCATCAAAGCCAGTGGTATCAACGGCAAAATGGCCAGCAGTAATCCCCATACCGTTGCATGAGTATTCCATTGCAGGTGTAGGCCACCCAATACAAACACCATGGCCGCCATGCTACCCATTACCAATACGCCTAACATTACACCTTGTGAAAAATGCAGCAGTGTTGTTTTTCGCCACTGCAACCCCACATCAGCAAAACGCAGTTTTTCTATTCGTACAAATAACAGCGTTGTCAGCAAACCGGCCGCAGTACCCAGCAAACCATAAGCCCACCTTTCTGCCGATGCCGGAAACAGCTGCTTACCCATCGAAAACAACATGAGCAGCAGCGTAAAGCAGCTGCAAAAAACTACAGCCAAAACAATGGCTTTGTATGTGGCAAAACGAGTGGGCGAATTAGCAGTCATAAGCAGATACAATCATCACAATGTAGGCGATTCTAAGCTGATGCCTGCTCCAAAACTGCAATGTCAATCTTTTGCATTTTCAGCAATGCCTGCAGCACTGCTGCGCCACGCTGCGGATTGTTCATGAGCGTTGGCAATACCTTGGGCACCACCTGCCACGAAACGCCAAACTGATCCGTCAGCCAGCCGCATGGTTGGTAATGGCCATTGTTGCCCAGCATCTCCCAATACAAATCAATTTCATCCTGCGTATCGCAGGTCACGACAAGCGAAATGGCAGGTGTAAACTGATATTGCGGACCTCCATTCAATGCCATGTATTGCTGGCCCCGAATGCGGAATATCAGTACCATGGGGTTTTCTGAAATGATGTCGCCATCAAAAACTTCGCAGTAAAAC
This sequence comes from Bacteroidota bacterium, assembly GCA_020161435.1. GTDB lineage: Bacteria > Bacteroidota > Bacteroidia > Chitinophagales > Chitinophagaceae > Phnomibacter. Next base: position 723,189 of record JAIUNV010000002.1, read on the forward strand.
TGTACGGCAGTTCGGGCATTGCCATCAAACCACAAGCAGGGGTACAATGGAGTTGAATGTTGCATAACAAGCTGATTGATGCGTAAACAAATCGTTGCTGTGGTAAGTTACTGCGCTTTTTGCAGAAACTTTTATGCAGGCAGAGCAGGCACCAAACGATGGTATGCACTACCCGTGCAAAACTGTGCAGGTCCTGTTTCGCTACGCTGCATGAACTTAGAATCACCCAATTTTTAATCAGTAAAATGCTGGATATGGAACTGATGACTGCTGCCGATATTTTGCAGGAAGCCACTTTGAAAATGGCCATGCTCTACGAAACGCATCCCAACGATGCCATGTTTTCCGTACGAGATTATTTTTCTGGTGCCGAAGCCGATGCACTAGTGCAAACCGGCATGTGGATGCGCCAGGAAGGCTGGCTCATTCCCAGCAAGCAAAACCTGTACTACCGCTATCTCTACAACAATAATTTGCGGGGAATAGCCTGATCGTTTTAAAAACCACATCAGGCATTTTTCCAAATCAAATTACTCCGCACCAGTCCTAACAATTTGCTTTGTTCGCTGTTGTTTTTTCTGCTTTCTTCGAAACAACAACCAGCACCCGCATGTCGCTCATTCAATTTACCGATAAAGGATTGTACTGCCCCGCCGGCGATTTTTACATCGACCCGTGGCGGCCGGTGCAAAGGGCCGTCATTACACATGCCCACAGCGACCATGCCCGTTGGGGTTCGGCCCGTTACCTCAGCCATCACCTCAGCAAAGGCATGCTGCGGCAGCGCCTCGGGCAAGACATTGCCCTGCAAACCATTGGGTGGGAAGAGCCACTGCGCATTCACGATGTAGAGCTGACCTTGTTTCCCGCAGGGCATATTGTGGGCAGCAGCATGGTACGTGTAGCAGCGCATGGCGAAACATGGCTCATCACCGGCGATTACAAACTGGAAGATGATGGCCTTAGCACTGCCTGGCAACCCGTGGCCTGCACCCACATGGTTACAGAATGCACGTTTGGTTTACCCATTTACCAATGGCAACCACAACAGCAAGTGTACAACGAGATGTGTACATGGGTAGCGCAAAATCAGCAGCAGCAATGCACGTCCGTTTTTTATGCGTATTCGCTGGGTAAAGCACAACGGATACAACGGGCACTGGCTGCAACCGGTTTACGCATTTGGTTGCATGGCGCCATTGCCAATGCTAATGAAGCATTGCAAGCAGATGGCATTGTATTGCCCGAATGCCATCGCATTACTGCAGATACAAGCAAAGCAGATTGTGAAGGGCAGATTGTGATTGCCCCACCCAGTGCTGCGGGCTCTTCTTGGCTAAAAAAAGCAGGCCGCTACCGCGATGCCAACTGCAGCGGCTGGATGCAAGTGAGGGGCAACAAACGCCGCAACAATTCAGATGCCGGTTTTGTACTCTGCGATCATGCCGATTGGCCATCGCTGCTGCAAGCGGTGCAATTGTGCGGTGCTGAAAAAGTGTACAGCACCCACGGATTTACCGACAGCTTTAGCCGCTACCTGCGGGAAGAAAAAAACACCTGGAGCGAAGCGGTGCAAACGCAATACGGCGGCGAAGAAGATGCCATCGAAACAACAGGAGGTGCCGCATGAAAGCCTTTGCACAACTGGTACAGCAAGTGGGCAGCAGCACCAAAACCAACGAGAAGTTACAGGCATTGTTGCAGTACTTCCAAACCGCTGACGACGCTGACAAAGTGTGGACCATTGCCATCTTCAGCGGTCGCAGACCCAGGCGTTTTGTCAACACCCGCATGCTTACCGATTGCTGCATTGAACTCACACAAACGCCTGCCTGGCTGTTTGAAGAATGCTACCATACTGTGGGCGATCTGGCAGAAACCATTGCCTTGCTGGCGACACAAAAAAACACAGCAGCAATACCTGAAGCGTTACCCAGTTTATCCCAGCTCATTGCTTCTTTCATCTCCCTGCAAAAAGCAGATGAAGAAACCCGTAAAGCGTTTATCCTTCACCATTGGCAGCAAATGGATTTTGACGCCTGCTTTGTGTTCAACAAACTCATCACCGGTGGCTTTCGCATTGGCGTAAGCCAGCAAACCATGGTGAATGCTTTGCAAAAAGCCACGGGCATTGATGCATCCGTTTTGGCGCATCGCATTAGCGGCAACTGGGATCCATCGAATACCTCTTTTGCAGAGCTGGTACTCAGCGGCGATACCACTGCCGACAGCAGCAAACCTTATCCGTTTTACCTGGCGTATCCATTGGCAACCGAGCCCGAAACCCTTGGCCCCATTGCCGATTGGCAGGCCGAATGGAAATGGGACGGCATACGAGGACAAGTGATTGTGCGGGATGCCTTGTACATCTGGAGCCGAGGCGAAGAATTGCTCACCGATCATTTGCCGGAGTTTCATGGCTGGGAAAAAAGTTTGCCTGCCGGCACTGTGCTGGATGGAGAAATTGTGGCTTTGCTGCCCGATGCCAACAGCATTCCCGAACACATTGGTCCCTTTGCACAACTGCAAACACGTATCAACCGTAAAATAGTGTCGAAAAAATTATTGCAGCAATCACCTGTGGGTTTTATTGCCTACGATTTGCTGGAATGGAAAAGCGAAGATATTCGCCAAACGCCGCTCAGTGAAAGACGTGCCTTGCTGGAACAATTATTGCAAGAACATCCGCTGCCGGGCTTGTTTATTTCACCCGTCGTAACGGCGGACGACTGGACATCACTCACCGAACAACGCCGCTACAGCCGCGACCAAAAAGCAGAAGGCCTGATGCTGAAGCGCTGCAACAGTGTGTACCAAACGGGCCGCAAAATAGGCGACTGGTGGAAATGGAAAATAGAGCCGCTCACCATTGATGCCGTGATGATTTATGCGCAAAAGGGCCACGGTCGAAGGAGCAACCTCTACACCGATTACACTTTTGCCGTAAGAGATGGCGACAAACTGGTATCATTCACCAAAGCTTATAGCGGCCTCACCGATAAAGAATTTGCCGAGGTGGATGCCTTTGTAAAAAAGCATGCCATTGAAAAATTTGGCCCGGTACGAACAGTAAAACCAGAACTCGTTTTTGAAATTGCTTTTGAAGGCATTGCCGCCAGCAACCGGCACAAAAGCGGTGTGGCACTGCGCTTTCCCCGCATCAACCGCTGGCGCAAAGACAAACCCGCAACTGAAATAAACACCCTTGATGATTTGAAACAATTGTTGCAGCAGTATGGCAACAGCAGCAGCAAATAATGCCGCTACATTTGACCAAGCTTATTCGTGAAAAACCAACAGCCACATATCACGCCTTCTCCCGGCACCACCATCATTACGCAATGGTTGGCGGGGCAAGGATTGTCGCCCTTTGCCTTTCAAGAAGAAACATGGGCACACATGCTGCGGGGCGACAGCGGTATCGTGAATGCACCAACGGGTTGTGGTAAAACCTTTTCTGTTTTTCTCGGCAGCATTATTCAGTTTATTGATGCGCATCCCAACGATTGGCAAAAACAAAAAAATAACGGACTTCAATTGCTGTGGATTACACCACTGCGGGCATTGGCCAAAGATTTGGGGCGTGCCATGCAGGAAGCTATCAACGACATTGGGTTACCCTGGCAGGTAGGCATCCGCAATGGTGATACTGATACCAGCGAAAGAGCACGGCAAAAAAAGCAAATGCCTGAAGTGCTCATCATAACGCCCGAAAGCCTGCAGTTGCTACTGGCCATGAAAGGGCATCTTTCTTTTTTTACCCAACTAAAAGTGATTGCTGTAGATGAATGGCATGAACTGCTCGGCAGCAAACGTGGCGTACAAGTTGAATTAGCCATTGCCTACCTCCAAGGCCAATACGCCGCCGGCCACCTGCAGCAATACGAAGACGATACAGATTCTTCCTACCAACTACCAACCAGCAATCATCAACCATTACTCTGGGGTATTTCCGCCACCATTGGCAACCTCGATGAAGCCCGTGAAGTATTGCTCCGCCCCTTGCAGCAACCCGGTGTAATTGTAAAAGCACAAATGCGCAAAGACATTGCCGTGCATAGCATCATACCTGATGAGATAGAAAAATATCCATGGGCTGGACACCTCGGCATTAAGCTGGCCGAAAAAGTGGTGCCCATTATTGAGCGAAGCAACACCACTCTCATCTTCATCAATACAAGAGGGATGGCAGAGCGTTGGTACCAAACCCTGCTGGATGTGGCCCCGCAGTTGGCCGGTGCCATTGCCCTGCACCACGGCAGCATAGAGCAAGAACTGCGCCTGTGGGTAGAAGAAGCTTTGCATACCCATACACTTAAAGCTGTAGTCGCCACGGCCAGCCTCGATTTGGGTGTTGATTTTCGTCCGGTTGATACGGTGATACAAGTGGGTTCACCCAAGGGTGTCTCTCGTTTTTTGCAACGGGCTGGCAGGGCAGGTCACCAACCCGGTGAAGTGAGCAACGTGTATTTTTTGCCCACTCATGCGTTGGAACTGGTAGAAGCCGCTGCGTTGAAGACCGCCATTGAGGATGGCGAAATGGAAAGCAAGGATCCGCTGGCCTTGTGCTTTGATGTGCTGTGTCAGTTTTTGTGTACGCTGGCCGTGGGCGATGGCTTTCGGCCGGAGCAAATACTACCCATGGTGCAAAACACCTGGTGCTTTCAATCCATGACGGAAGATGAATGGTGGCAGGTATTGCTACACATTACCGAAGGTGGCAAGGCCCTGCAGCAATACGATGAATACCGCAAAGTGGAAGTGATAGAAGGCGTGTATAAGATCACCAGCAGAAGACTGACACTGCGCCACCGCATGAACATTGGCACCATTGTAAGCGATGCCATGATGAAAGTAAAATTTGTAACCGGCGTCTATGTGGGGCATATTGAAGAGTGGTTTATCAGCCGGCTGGAGCCCGGCGATGTGTTTACACTGGCCGGCCGCAACCTCGAACTAGTACAGCTGAAAGACATGACCGTGATGGTGCGCAAAAGCAGCAAGAAAAAAGCCATTGTACCCAGCTGGATGGGCGGTCGTATGAGTCTTACTGCGAATTTGGGTATGGTGTTGAGAAGGACGATTGGGGAAGCTGCGTCAATGATTGAAATGCAATCGTTTCTACCCCTCTCCCTTGGAGAGGGGCAAGGGGCGAGGTCAAACGAAACAACAACAGAACCCGCTGACAAGAGTAGCAACTCCGCTCAAGAACAAACACAAAAATCTACTTCCACCATAGAGCAGCAAGAGCTGAGGTCAATTGAAGAGGATAACCGCCCCCGCTACATGACCACCAGCCCCGAGCAGTGGCCTACCCTGCTCAAGCATGCAAAAGAAATGCGCAAAGAGCCCACCGTTGCTGAAAAACTACTGTGGCAAAACCTGCGCAATAGAAAACTGGATGGATACAAATTCAGAAGACAGCACCCTGTGTTATGCTGCATTCCCGATTTTGTTTGCCTCGAGAAAAAACTCATCATTGAATTAGATGGTTCGGTGCACAGAGACCCGGACAACGCCAAAGCCGATTTTTTCAGGGCCTGCCAACTATCGGAACATGGCTACAGCATCATGCGATTCTGGAACAGTGAGATAGAAAAAAATCAAATCGCCGTTTTGGAAAAAATCAGGAATAGGTTAGCAGTAGTTGATAGTGTAGCGACCATTCAGGAAAGACTGCAAAAAGCAAGGCCGGAATGGTGGAGGGTGTATTTAGGGAATAGACTTGAGGGACAGCATTTGAAGAACGGCCTCACCCCCAGCCCCTCTCCGGTGGAGAGGGGGGCAAAGACAGAAAACGACTTGCTCACCCCCAGCCCCTCTCCGGTGGAGAGGGGGGCAAAGACAGAAAACGACTTGCTCACCCCCAGCGTATCTAATGGGGAGGGAGAAACCTATGAAACAATTTACCTCACCCCCAGCACCTCTCCGGTGGAGAGGGGGGCAAAGACAGCACATTCCCCCGAACTCCAGGCCCTCATCCCCCTCTTCGAGCTGCAAGCCCAACTCTCCCACATCCCCCGCAACAACGAGCTGCTGATAGAGCACCACGAAAGCAAAGAAGGCTTTCACCTGCTGGTGTATCCCTTTGAAGGCCGGGCCGTACACGAAGCCATGAGTGCCATTCTGGCCTACCGCATCAGCCGCAGCATGCCCATCACTTTTTCCATTGCCATGAATGATTATGGCTTTGAACTGCTGAGCGACAAACCCATACCAGTAGACGACAGCAATGTGCATGCGTTATTCAGCACCGACGATTTGTTTTTGGCCATGCAGCAAAGCGCCAACCATGTAGAAATGGCCATGCGCAAATTCAGAGACATTGCCGTGATTGGTGGCCTCATTTTCCAGGGCATGCCCGGTGAACAAAAAAAAGCCCGGCACCTGCAGGCATCAGCATCGCTGATATTTAAAGTGTTCAAAGATTTTGACCCCGACAACCTGCTGCTGCGACAGGCCTATCAGGAAGTGTACGAGCAACAAATGGAAGAAGTGCGGTTGCGGCAAGCCTTGCAGCGCATTCAGCAGCACGACATCATCATTCGCTGGCCCGAAAAATTTACACCACTCTCCTTCCCCATTATTGCCGACGGACTCAACCGCAACAACCTGTCTTCCGAGAATCTGGAGGAACGCATCCGCAAAATGGCAGCAGCGCTGAATGGTAAATGCTGACACAAAAAAGCAAAGCCATCATCATTCATTGATGGCTTTGCAAGAAAATACCTTCTTCTTTTGCAACTGGTATTTCTACCACTCCAAATCACAACCAATAGGCGCACCCGGCGGCGCTTCTTTATGCAAGGTTGGTTTTGCTTTTTCGGGAGCTTTCATTCTGTCGATACCTAATTGATAATGTGCCTTGTCTGCACCTGTGTTTGCTTTTACTTGTTCAGTAAGCCATACTTTCAGGTTTTCTAACGCTTGTTGCAGTTGTGCTTTTACTTCAAAACCATTGTCGTCATTTATGCTGGCACCTAACAAATACGTCAGCAATACCTGCTCCGTTTGATGTTGTATTTGCTTTTCAAAACCAGACTTACGAGGTGCTTTCCAGGTTTGGTCAATCATGTATTGCAATACTTCTTCCAGGCCAAGGCCCACGGTTGTTTGCTGCTGTATCAAGCGGTTCAGCCTTTCGGGGTGAAAGAGGAATGACAGCGGCAAATCGGCGGCTGTTTCTGCAGGTGTTAATCTGTCGAAAGCGAGGCCCGTACGTTTTTTAAACAGCTCTCTGTTGAAATCGTATCCTGCAGGACGAGGTGGAATTAAATTGGCAATGCGTTCAGGAATATTGAGCACTTCGGGCTGCAAAGTTTTCATGATCCCTTCAAGAGCAGCCATTTGTTCTGCTTTAGAAAGTGGCGTATAAATGCTTTGGCCATCGCCACGTAAAGCATAGTTGTAATGCGCACCACCCACCAGTTTGGCTACCGCTTCTACCTGATAGCGATGGTAGAAATACAAGGGCACCAACGCATCTTCTAAAAAGGCCATGGGTGTACCGGGCCGCACATTGTTTTCTCCAAAATTCTCAAGGGCTTTTTGGCGAACCGCCAGCACGTTTTTCAACTCTTCTACCACACTACGGCCATTGTCCCACAGGTGAGCATCTTTATGTAATCCACCAGGAGCTCGGGCATCACGGTCGCTGATGAATTGCAAACCATTTTTTGCAGCAGTTGTGAGAATTGTGTTGAGTACGGTTTGTTCATTTTCGCCGGGAGCCATTTCTCTGTATCCCCAGTTAATGGCTACTTTATCCCAAGCACCAATGCCTTTGTCGTATACCTGACTCATGTCTATTTCACCCTTCGCATTCAGCGTTACCACAGGGTGCGGATAATCCATGACAGAAGCACGGTTGCCTACACTGCTGGCATAGTTGTGCATGAGGCCAATGGTATGCCCCACTTCATGAGCAGAGAGCTGCCGAAGCCTGTCCAGTGCGGCTTTCAGCATAGGATCGTTTGCAGGTAACCCTTTTGCATAAGGAGATAATAATGCGCTAAAAATGAGGTAGTCTTGCCGAACCCGTAAAGAGCCGAGCGTTACATTGCCTTTAATAATTTCTCCTGTGCGGGGGTCTACTACCGAAGCGCCATAACTCCAGCCACGTGTACTGCGGTGCACCCAGTTAATCATGTTGTAGCGAATATCCATGGGATCTGCAGTATCAGGTAATATTTTCACCTGAAAGGCATTGATAAAACCAGCTGCTTCAAAAGCCTGATTCCACCAACTGGCACCTTCGAGCAATGCACTGCGAATGGGTTCTGGTGTTCCATTGTCGAGGTAGTACACAATTGGTTTTACAGCCTCACTTTTCGCCGCTTTTTTGTCTTTCTTTTCCAGGCGATGCCGCACGGCATAAATCTTTTCGATGGGCTCATTCACCGGCGTGGCATAATCATAAAACGACATAGGAATAAAGCTGCTGCGGGCATCAAACACACGGGGCTTATAATTAGCATCGGGCAGTTGCACAAAGCTGTGGTGCATTCGTAGCGTTATGGCTTCATCGCTGGGCGTAACCGAACGCACAAAAGCTCCCGTTTGGCCATCGGTATTGGCAAATGTGATGGTGGTTTCAATTTCGGTATTCAACGGAAAATTGCGGGTATTGGGCAGGTACAACAGCGACCGGTTTTTATCCAACTGATAGCTACCCTGATTGCTACGCCGCAGGGTGTTGGCTACTTTTACTGCATCCCGCAACATGAAATCAGTGGCATCTACCAGCACCCGCTGGCCTGTGGCTGCTTCGGCGGTAAATGCCCACAGCATGCTTTGTGCAAAGGATTGCTCCACGGCCCGTTTTTCAGCAGCATCGTTGCTCACAGCACGGTAGGCATAGTTGGGCTGAATCATCATTATCTTTTTGCCTTGGCGCACAAACCGCACAATTCGCTCCTCTCCCATTTTGCCGCGGTCGAGGCCCACATCATTGCTGCCCAGGCCTGCGGGCAAAGAGGTATTGTACAGCATTTCCTGATTCCACCGACTGATTTCGAGGTAAATTTTACCTGCTTCTTCATCGATGTACATGGGCAGAAAGCCTGGTTTGGCAGCCATGTTTTTTACCTTGTCTTCGATGGCGGGCAGTGTTTGTGCCATTACATTGAGGCTTAGCCCGAGGCAGACCAGCCAAATCCATTTCTTCATCAGCGCTATTTTTAGAGGTTGAAAACTAACCATTAGAAGCCATTTCTATGGTAAAACATTGCCGGCAAACTAGCCCATGATGAAAATTGGAAATGTTTAAATACCTGTAAAAAAATGCTGTGTGTGCAACCTTGCACAGGAAACGGCGTCTGAGGATTACATTTGCCCAGTTTTAAAACCATAACATGAAGCATATTTTATTTGCGATTGCCCTACTCTTAGCCCTGCCCGCTATCAGTCAGAATGACCCTGCCGCCAAGGCACTCCTCGATAAAGTGAGTAAAAAGTTTAAAGGATTAACCACGGTTCAGGGCAGTTACAGCCTGACTGTGACCACCCGTGCCGGCAAGCCAGCAGGCAAAAAATCGGGGCAGATTTTTGTAAAAGGCACCAAGTATAAAATCACCGAGCAAAGCATGCAGATTTTGTGCGACGGCAAAAAAGTATGGAAGTACGAACCAGCTGCCAATGAGGTAAGCGTAAGTGCGGTTGATAATAGCAGCGGTGCCATCACTCCGCAAAAACTCTTTACCAATTTTTACGATAAAGACTTTTTGTACAAGCTCAACGGATCTGCAAATGTAAATGGCAAGAAAGTGCAGGAAATAGAAATGACCCCCACGGATAAGCGGAAATCATTCTTTAAAGTGTATGTGTATATAGATGAAGCGCAGAACATGATTGTGAGCAGCAAGATTTATGAAAACAGCGGCAACATTTACAACTACAGCATCAGCAACCTGAAAACAAATGCAGCCCTCGCCGACAACCTGTTTGCTTTCGACAAAGCCAAGTACCCCGGCGTAGAAGTGATAGAACAATAACGCTTGCAGCTTGCTGCAATAAAAACGGCGGAGGAAGTGTGATGCTTTCTCCGCCGTTTTTAGTAAGGGGCATCATTCGTTGATTGCTTTCTACCATTAAGCCTACCAACCATCAACCTTTGCTACCCCAACGATATGTCTCTTGTTCCAGTCCGATTAAATCAATCAGGCGGTCGGTTACAGTTGCAGCAACCTCTTCTACGGTTTGGGGGCGGCTATAAAACGAAGGCGTACAGGGGCAAATGATGCCGCCAGCCAACGTTACGGTTTCCATGTTTTTAATGTGGATGAGGTTGTAAGGTGTTTCCCGAACGGCGAGAATGAGTTTGCGGCGTTCTTTCAACACCACATCGGCGGCACGGGTTACTAAATCGTTGCTCATGCCTTGCGCAATGCGGCCCAGCGTACCCATGCTGCATGGCACTACCAACATGGTTTTGTAGCGGCCGCTGCCACTGGCAAATGGGGCCATAAAATCGTTGCGGTCGAAATATTGCACCGGATATTGCTCCAGCACATCGCTGCCCAGTTCGTGGCGGGCTACATCAGCTCCATTGGGCGACATTACCACCGCAAGCTCCTCAATCTGACTGCGGAGCAGTACCAGTTTATCCAACAACAATTTGGCGTAAATGGAACCACTGGCTCCGGTTATAGCTACAACAATTTTTTGCATGTGCTTCACTTAGCTTTGTTCAAAATAACAGCATTGCATGCGAAAGGTTTCAATCTGGTTTTTGTTGGCTTTTTTTTATGGAGCAATCCTGTTGCCGTCATTTGCACCTGCCGGGAAAAAAAAGGTGCAATGGCAGCCCGTATCTGCAATGGCAAAGCAGCTGCCTGCCGATGGCAAACCAGTGATTGTGGATGTGTACACCGATTGGTGCACCTATTGCAAACTCATGGATGCAACTACCTGGCAGCACGACTCAGTGGTGCAATACATACATACCAATTACGTGCCTGTTAAACTCAATGCCGAACGCAAAGACAGTGTGCTGTGGGAGGGCGAAGTGTTTCGCTATCAGCCCAAGTATAAAGTGCATCAACTGGCGGTAAAATTATTGAGGGGAAATATGGTGTATCCGTCCACCGTCATTATTCCTGCTAAAGGTGAATGGCAGGTCATTCCCGGTGCCATTAAGCCAAAAGATTTGGAGTTGGTGCTGAAATACTACGGTAGCCGTGCCAATGAGCAAATGGATTTTGTGAGCTATCAGCGGCAGTTTAGCGGGAAATGGAAATGAGTTTTTTACCACGAAGACACTTAGGCGTAAAGAATTTGACCACAGAGGAGATGGAGGTTGGCACAGTGGAACACAAAGTTTTTTTGACCCACCAAGACACGAAGGGGCTAAGGGGCGCAAAATAATACTTCCAGCCTTTCTTATTTTTTGTTCCTCATTTCTTATTGCAGGCAGCTTTACGCCTTTTGCTGTAGGTCTTCCGCCTTCTCAAACACATATTTTTTTTGTTTAATTCGTTTCCTTTCGTCATATTAGCTTCGAATTTTCATAGGATAAGGTAATGGTAAATTAAGAAAGCCCCGCTTAGCGGGGCTTTTCTCTTTCAAACCAAGGATAGTCATATTTTTATGGAAGCGGTTATTGCACCAGTATTGGTTTGGTATACATCTGTTGGTTTGTAACCGCTACTTGCAACTGATACATGCCTGCCGGCAATACGGTGTTGTTTAGGTCTATCTGATAAACAGCTGATGAGCCTTTGTGCAGCAACACTGAACCAGCAACCGGTTGGCCAAGTGCATTGATTAACCGCATCTGATACTTTCCTTCGGCCAAGCCTGCTAACTGCAAATTGAAGCGGCCATTTTGCACCGGCAGCGGATATACTTGTACCATTGCTGTTTGCGAAGCAGGCATAACTAACATTACCTGACTGTATTGTACGTTTCCGTTTTGCAACACAATTTTAATTCGGTAGTAATTGTTGCCTGCAAAAGGCGTGGCATCTGTACATACATACTCGTTAGTGATTCTTCCGCCTTTCCCAAATACTGTGGCCATTTTTTCAAACTGCTGACCGTTACTGCTTCGTTCTACTTCAAATTGTTTCAGGTTGGTTTCATCAGTTGTTTTCCATGAAACGATATTGACTGCTTGCTGACGATACGCTTTGGCGGATAACACATTTACCGGCAATACCAACGGACCTCTGAACACCACCATAAACCTATCGGGTGCATAACTGGCAGGATCTGCCGTAACGCTGAACGGGTATGTATTTACGCCACCGGATAAATCCAATGTTGTTTCGGTGTTCAGGAAATCATCGAGAAGCCTTGCACTCATTGCTAATGAACCCAAATCATCTCCAAACAATTCCAGTGCATAATTTCTTTGTTGCAAATTTTGGATGTTCAGGAATACGGTGTCCCAATAATCTACTTCAGGTCGTGCCTCCCATGCCAGCAATGATCCACGTCTGCTGATAGCTAACTGTTCATTTGCATTTTCAAGTTTTGCAATGTCGTTGCCGTCTGTAATGTCTTTTACATACGTAATATCAAACAATGACATAGCACCATCGAGCAATGAATACGTGCCAGCAGTATTGCCCAACAAATTACTCATGAAAGTAGGTGTTGGTGTTGGCTCTGGCGGAGCAGCATCTAATCTTACACATCATTGAAAAACCAACAATGATGGTAATGAGGTTTTGTACTAAGTGTTACAAAACGTCAAGAAGAAAACAACAGGTGTAAAGTTCAGGAGCAAGCACAGCGGCCATCTATTACTTTCGTCATGCTTTCCTAAGTGAGCCTTGTAATCATTTTTTTACGAAACTGTAAAAGTATGTTTACCACAGGGGTAAAGGAGAATACAGAGAGGCGTACGCAAACCTTTATTGAATCACCAGGGCCTAAAGGATGTAAGGAGCAATGTACGTGGTTGTCAGATGCTACTCCGGCTTTGAGTGTCACCCCTCACCACTTCCTTATTTCTTGTTCTCCTGTTCCTCATTCATCTTTAAATCTAAATTTTTCCCATCGCCTGCAGTCCGTAAAAAATGCTGCTCACATGCAGCGATTGAATGATCTCATTGTTGCGCAGCATATGCAGCAATTCGTCTGTTGTTACCAACAGCACTTCCAGTTCTTCGTTGTCGTCGAGGGAGATGTTGTGGGTGGCTGTGCAACCGGTGGCGAGGTAGCAAAACAAGCGGTTGTTTTGCGTAGCCGGATTGGTAGCCACAATACCTGTTTGAATTATTTCATTGCAACTGTACCCTGTTTCTTCCAGCAATTCGCGGCGGGCTGCTTCCAGCGGATTGGTTTCATGTGCATCCATAATACCGCCCGGCAGTTCTATGCTGAATGTGCCGAGTGCATAGCGGTATTGCTTCACTAAAATCACTTTACCATCGGTGGTTACGGGCAATACATTTACCCAGTTGCTGTACTCCAGCACATAGTATGGCTCCATGGTATCACCATTGCCTTTCTGCACTTTATCGGCACGAAACTTAAACCATTTTTCTTCGTGCAGGTAACGGCTGCTGATGTGCTGCCAAGGCTTCAAATCACTCATAATTCACTGTATTTTTTTGTAACCACCGCCCGAAGATAAAGGCAGTAGTACAATAAATAAGGCTGAATAAAATGGCACTCACCTGTGCCAAACATTACGCAAACGTTGGCATGACTCCTCTCATATTTTAGCCGACACACAGCAGGTATTTTTGTACTCATGAACGAAACATCCACCGGCAATGGCACACTATCTCCGGATAAAATTGCCAGCGTATTTTACAAAAGCGGATTCATTAAAGCGCAGTTTTCTACAAGCCAGTTTTTTGTGTATGCTTTGTTGGGCGGTGCTTTTATCGCCCTTGGTGGTTTGCTGGCCTTGTTTGTAAGTGGCGGCATGCCTACGGTTGCAGCCACTGCACCAGGCATTACCAAATTTATTGCCGGCGCATTGTTTCCTATCGGATTGGTATTAGTGATCATTGCCGGAGGCAGTTTGTTTACCAGCGACTGCGCCGTATTGCCTTACGCATTGTGGCAACAAAAACTATCGCTTGGCACAGCAGGCAGAATTGCCGTAGTTGGCTACTTCGCCAATTTTGCCGGGGCGTTGCTGGTGGCATGGCTATTGGCAGTGCAAACCGGCACACTCACCCCAGAGCCCTGGCGAACATCGGCTATTAACCTTGCCCTGCACAAAACGCACAGTTCATTTTGGACGGTATTTGCAAAAGGCATTGGTGCTAACATGATGGTTTGCCTGGCGGTATGGATGGCCTATGCATCCGATAGAATCAGTGGCAAAGTCATATTAATATGGATGCCTGTAATGGCATTTGTAGCACTGGGTTGGGAGCACAGCATTGCTAATATGTTTTTTATTCCTACCGCCATGATGCTGGGCGCCCCCATTAGCCTCGCCGATTTTTTGTGGCACAACCTGGTACCTGCTACGCTGGGCAATATAGCTGGCGGCATGTTGCTGGTAGCACTACCCTATTATTTTTTGTATGGAAAAAAACAAAGTAAAACAGCCGACATTTTTCCTGAAATACACACCAACAACAAACACACCCACACCGCAAAAAAGAATACTGAAAAACCGGTTCAACTCAATTAATTCCAAACAGTTATAATAATTTCTGATTAACTGATTTGAATCACCTTTTTCGCTTTTTTGCATAGGTATTTTTGATACATCAAATGCAAGGCCACCAACGATTCGCCTTTGCTGAAACACAAGCTCCGCTTGTATCAGCTGCATTTATTCCACAGCAATTGCCTGCCATTATTTTATCACCAGTCTGTGGTGCGTTGTATTATTTCATACAATTTTCTGCAGGCAAATATTGAAAGATTAAAATATATGGACGCAATTATTTCCACCCCCGCTCCGTTTGCCACCGGCCGTTGGCAGCAACACATCGACGTTAGAGATTTTATTCAGCAAAACCTGACACCCTACACCGGTGATGCCAGCTTTTTGGAAGGCCCTACAAAAGCCACGCAACAACTGTGGCAGCTTTGCCTCGATGCACTCAAAGCAGAAAGAGATAATGGTGGCTGCCTGAGTATTGATACCGATACCATCAGCACTATTACCAGCCATGCTCCCGGATACATCAATCGGGATTTGGAAAAAATAGTAGGCCTGCAAACCAACCAGTTATTGCGTCGTGCCATGAAGCCCTTTGGTGGCTTTAGAGTAGTAGATGGTGCGGTAAAAGAAAAAGGCCAACAGGTAGCACAGCACGTTCGGGAAGTATTTGAATATGTAAAAGACCACAACTCAGCTGTGTTTCAGGCATACGACCCCGAAATTCTGGCCTTTCGCAGCAAAGGCGTACTTACCGGCCTGCCCGATAACTATGCCCGTGGCCGCATTATTGGCGACTACCGCCGCCTGGCACTCTATGGCGCCAATGCTTTGATAGCTGCCAAAAAAGCCGACAAACTGGCTATTGATGGTGAATTGACTGAGCACACTATCCGGCTGAGAGAAGAAGTATCCATGCAGATAAAAGCCCTGGAAGACATCAAAGCCATGGGCGCCATGTATGGTCTTGATTTGAGCCGCCCCGCACAAAACGCACAGGAAGCTGTGCAGTGGGTGTATATGGCTTACCTCGCTGCGGTAAAAGAGCAAGATGGTGCCGCCATGTCGCTGGGCAATGCTTCTGCATTTTTAGACATCTATATTGAAAGAGACTTACAGGCTGGCCTGATAACTGAAGCCGAAGCACAAGAACTGGTAGATCATTTTGTGATGAAGCTGCGCATGATACGCCACCTGCGCCCCGGTGCTTACGATGATATTTTTGGCGGCGATCCTACCTGGGTAACAGAAGCCATAGGCGGACAACTCGCAGACGGCAGAACCAAAGTAACCAAAACTGCTTTCCGCTTTTTGCAAACGCTGTACAACCTTGGCGCTTCGCCAGAGCCCAACCTTACCGTGCTGTGGAGCAATCAACTGCCCGAAGGTTTCAAAGCCTTTTGTGCTCAGGTAAGTATTGATACCAGCAGCATACAATACGAAAACGATGATATGATGCGGGAGTGCCGCGGTACCGATGACTATGGTATTGCCTGCTGTGTATCGCATCAGGAAATTGGCAAACGCATTCAGTTTTTTGGAGCCCGTACCAACCTGGTAAAAACACTGCTGCTGGCACTGAATGAAGGCCGCGAAGAAAAAGAAGGCACCACACTGCTGAAAGGAATAGCCCCACTCGAAGGCGAGTATCTCGACTATGATGCCGTGATGGCAAATTTCAAAAAAAGCATGGATGAAGTGGCAAGGGTGTATACCAAAGCCATGAACATCATCCACTACATGCACGATAAATACTATTACGAAAAAGCACAGCTGGCACTCATAGATACCGACCCAGGCATAGACATTGCCTACGGTGCCGCAGGCATTTCCATCATTGCCGATTCGCTGAGTGCTATTAAGCATGCCAAAGTAAAAGCCATCCGCAATGAGGCTGGCTTAACCGAGGGTTTTGAAGTAACCGGCGAATACCCCATGTTTGGCAATGACGATGACCGCGTAGACCAAATTGCCTGCGAAATAACCGACTACTTTTTTGCCGCATTGCGCAGCCACAAAACCTACAAAAACGCTACGCATACCATGAGCCTGCTCACCATCACCAGCAATGTGATGTATGGTAAAATGACCGGTGCCACACCCGATGGCCGCCTGGCCGGAGAGCCTTTTGCACCCGGTGCCAACCCCATGCATGGCCGCGATGTAAATGGTGCTATTGCATCGCTGAACTCTGTAGCGAAATTTGATTACAACAGCGCCATGGATGGCATTAGCAACACCATGAGTTTGGTACCAAAAAGCCTGGGCCACAACAAAGCCGCTCAGGTAGAAAACCTTACCGATTTACTCGACGGATACTTTGCTAAAAAAGGCTTTCACCTGAATGTAAATGTACTGGACCGCGATATGCTCATGGACGCTTACGAGCACCCCGAAAAATATCCGCAGCTCACCATTCGTGTGTCTGGTTATGCGGTCAATTTTTCCCGCCTTTCTAAAAATCATCAGCTGGAAGTAATTACCCGCACCTTCCACGAAAACATGTAATTGCTTGCCATAGCATAACTCTAATGCAGGTGCTGGTTACTTACACCAACACCTGCAATTAGTTATGTTTGTACTTCACTAAACGGAAAAATCATCCCCAGCCAATGGTTGCTGCACATCATTTACGCATACATAGCATAGAAAGTTTTGGTACACACGATGGGCCGGGCATTCGCCTCGTCATTTTTGCACAGGGCTGCCAGTTCAGGTGCCTGTACTGCGCCAACCCCGACACCTGGGACCCACATGGCGGCAGAGAAATGCACATTGATGAAATAGTACAACTGGCCATTAGTCAGCAACCGTTTTTTGGTAAGCGGGGTGGCGTTACCATTTCTGGTGGCGAGCCCACTTTACAACGGGTTGTATTACTCGAACTGTTTCAACAATTGCATGCAGCGGGCATCAACACTGCCCTCGACAGCAATGGCCGCTTACTGAACGATGAAGTAAAAGACCTGCTGGCTGAAACGGATTATCTGTTGCTGGATGTAAAACACATCAACGACGACTGGCACAAACAACTGACCGGTGTAAGCAACGAAAGTGTGCTGCAGGTAGCTGCCTACCGCGAACAAACCGGTAAAGAAATGTGGCTACGCTATGTACTGGTGCCGGGCTGGAGCGACCAACCCGAATACCTGCACCAGCTGGGCAGGCATTTTGCCCATTACAAAAGCATAAAAAAGCTGGAGATACAACCCTACCACCGGTTGGGGGTTCATAAGTGGGAAGTGCTGAATATGCCTTACCAACTCAACGATGTGCCTCCGCCCACCCAAACCCAGCTGAACGAGGTGGCAACAATCTTCAGGCAGTACTTTACAGAGGTGGTCATTAACTAACGAATGCAGCTGTATGCAGTTACCAACCTTGCCTTTGGCGAAGGCTGGTAATATGCGCCACATGATGGCGGCCATGCCACGCATACATGCCCAGCAAATGCCAGAGGGTATGTTGCTGCTGCGTGGCCGAATGCACATAGGTTCTTTGCCACTGCTCCGGCGTAACCGCTTTAAGCAGCACGTACATACGTTGGTGCAAAGCATGCAGCAAGGTCAGCGCATTGTTGATGGGTAGCTGTGCATCTGCCATGTGTACCCAGTCGTTTTCTTCGTAGGCTTTTACGGTGGGGTTGTTTTCGCTGAGGGTGAGCTTCATGCGGCACAGCGCATTGATGTGGCTATCGCATACATGGTGCACCACCTGATGCACCGTCCAGCCGCCATCGCGGTAAGGGGTATGCAACTGCGCTGCATCGAGGTTTTCGATGGCCGCCTCCAGCAGGTGGGGCAGCTGGGCAATATCAATGAGCCACTCACGAAGCTGTGCCTCCGAAAAAGCCTGTGGCGCATACTGACCGATGGGATAACGTGGGTCCATGGGGTAAATGTAAGGGAAGGGTTGGGAAAATGCATGACAATACAACATGTATAACCGGGTGGATTGTACTAATAACAATACAAATTGTATAACAAAATGGTGTTGATTATCAATGATATTTCGTTAGGCCTTTTTTGAAAACCGTATCATATATTTATGTGTTAGGCGCCATTATAAAAAGACGACATAGTGCAAAAAGACTTTACTAAAATACTTCTCGACTTCAAATCAATTCCTCGACATAAGCGGACTAAAACGTTTATGGAAATCTGTGGCTATCCACATTACGAAAATGTTTGTAGTAATATATTGCAGTTTTACCTTGACCCAAACAATGAACACGGACTAAAAGACTTAGTGCTTAATTCGTTAATGCATCTAATAGACAGAGATTTCAAATTTGATAATGACTTTGAAGCAATTGAAATTTATAGAGAACATAAGACTATTGCCGAAAATAGACTTGACTTACTTATACTGACAGAAAATTATTCGATAGGCATTGAGAACAAAATATTTCATCACTTACACAATGACTTGACCGATTATAACAACACTGTTTTATTGTATTGCTATAACTCAAGAAAACCAATCTGCATCGTATTATCCTTGAACAAATTGACATCAAAAGAAGACATTGAAAAGACTACAACCAATAATTTTATAAATGTAACTTACGAGCAACTTTTTGAAAACATTAAACAAAATATTGGTAGAAACCTGACGAACTCAAACATAAGCTACATTAACCACTTGACCGACTTTATTAAATCAATAGAAAATCTAACACCAAAGACAATGGAAAATAAAGCTCTCTGGACATTCTTTAAAAATAACTCAGAATCAATTCAGGAGTTAACGGACAGTTTTAACGAATACAGAAACTCTCTTTATCAAAAAATATATCAATTGAAAGACACACTTCCTCAAAATGAATTTGCACCATCAGTTTACAGGCAATGGATATATGAAGGGTATTGTCTTGTTCACGACTATACGGTTAACTCGAAATATAAAGTGGCTGTTGACACTTATATTGAAATAAATGGATGGGAGATTCAACTTTTTGGACGTAATAGCCAATCGACCGATTTTATTTTCAATACTATGTGCAAAGACAAAGATTTCCTGCCTAAACCGTTTGACAGTTATGAAAGGGGTGAAAGACTTATATTTGAGAAGTTCGACACTGATGTTGACATCTCGACAGTAGCAAAGACATTAACTGACCTACTGACAAGAATTGAGAATTACAAAAAACGGACAGATGAGAATAACGGCATATAACACGGGTTTTGCGTCAGGCGGGGTGACGTGCAAACTTGGAGCTTTGTTCTTCTATGAGACTGTAAAATATTTTGTGTAAACGATTTCAGCTAGCTGTTATTCAGAGTCTGCATCGGGATTCAAAAATAGTTAAGAACTGATGGAGTATGTACCCCCCACTGGCGCCAGTGTTCCGCATAGCGGGCCACTGGTGTCTTAATAATCCCACCGGACTGTGTCCGGCAACTGTTTTTCTTCCCAGCACCGTCTACAGCAGGGAACATTGCGTGGCTCTCAATTATCAGTAGATAAAGCCAGGCAGCAGCAATAGCATTTCTCCCAAGGCTTAAAAGCCGTGGTTATGCAAAGGCCGTAGCCTTTCAAACTTTCATTTTCAAACAGTTGTTCAGGATTTGTAATGCCTTGTTGGTCCGGCGACCAACAAGGGCGGAGTAATCACAAAAAAAACTCCCCGCCAAACGGGCAGGGAGTTATGCAATTCATTATTGGGTAGTGGCTGTTATTTCAATATCAACTTTTCTTGTTCGGCCTTGCCTGCGGCAGATACAAACTCCACTACATACACACCACGTGGATAGTTGGCTACCGGCAGGTCGAGCAGATTGCCCGCCACCTTGCTGCTGTACAGCACCGTGCCTTTTACATCCAGCAGGCGTACCGTACCCGATGCTGCAGGCAGTGTAAACCTCACGGCTTCACGGGCAGGGTTGGGATATACACCCAACTTACTGATAGCAGCGGCTTTGCGCAGCAACACACTGCCCGAGTAAGACATGGCGCCATCAAGATCTACCTGGCGAATGCGGTAATAATTTTCCGCACCCGGTTGCTCGTCGGGAAACTGGTATTGGCCGCCCAATGCTACGGAAGCAGCTACCGTACCAATAGCGGTGTACTGACGGCCGTCACTGCTGCGTTCTACCACATATTCTTTCAGGTTTACTTCGTTGGTTACTTTCCATTTTACTACAGCCTTTGCATTTACCCACACCGCATCTACACTTACCCAGCTTACCGGTAGCGGATTACAGCCGGTGGGCAAAGTGTAATTAAAAGTTACCGATTGGCAATCGGGGTTGGTAATGGTAAGTGTTTGCTGCGAACCCAATGTGGCGCTGGCATAATTGAGCGTAAAGCTGAGCTGTGTTGGGCTCACGTAGTTCAGATTGCTGATAACAACACCGCCAGTGCTGCTCACTGCCAGGCGACGGGCATAGCCGGGGCCATTGGCATCGGCACCGGGGTCATAGTAGCCGGCAAAGTTGGCGCCTGCTGTGCCATTGAGGGTAATGTTGATGGTGCGATCGCCGGTGCAGGTAACGGCTGTCATATTGCTGACGGCGGCTGGTGGTGGTGCTTTTATTTGCGTAGCCCGCACCGCCCACTGGTCTGGCGCCGATACAAACTGCTGAAACGTCCACATGGTCATATCATCGCTGGGGTCTGTTACCGTTTGAGAATAATCGCCCCAGCGCTGGGTTCCATCTGTTTGCAAATTGTACGATTGATTGTAGCTGGTAGTTTGTACCGGAGCAAACAATGAGCCTGCTGCAGTACTTGCATACCGGCCAGCAATCACAGCATTGGCAGTTGTAGTTTCGCCGGCTTGAGTGGCACCAACTACTGCGTGCCCCTGTCCGGAGGCCGAAATACTGCCCATCCAATAATTTCTGGGTGAGTCAAAAGTATTGTCGAACAAAGTACCTGATTGCTGCAACGACAAATTGCTGCCGCTAACATTCACTGCATACCAGCGGGTAGCCACTCTATCGGCCAGGCTACTATTGGCAGTACCCGTACTTACCACCCCAATATTGTGCGTAGCCCAAATGGCTGCAGTGCCAGTGTTTTTGTTGCGTACCAGTACCGCATTCAGCAAGCGGTCATCGCCGCCATCCAAATCTTTGGTACTGTTTAGCGCCGGCACATCAAAAGGAAAAGATGTGTTTGGAACATTAATAGAACCACTGGTAATGCTTGGTGTACCCCCGGGGTTATTGACCACAATGAAATCGAGCACCCCAAAAAACTCAGCACTTACACCCAAAAAGTAACCTTGTGTTGCATTGGGATCATCGTTTTGTACGCCCTGCGGGCAAAAGATGCCAGTGGTAGCAGTGCCCAGCCCACGAAAAGCCGTAAACACAAGCGGGCCGCCAGCAATCAACGAAGACTTGCGCACTACATATACACTGCTGCTCCTGTAATCGCCGGAAATAGCATCAAAAATGAGACCGCCGATGTATAACGCATTTCTATCGACCCCCAATGTAGGGTAATCGCAAAACTGACCCTGATCGGGGCTGCCGGGTGCAGCGCCAAGGTCGTGTGCAAACTGATAAAAAGAAAACGAAGATAGATTAGTAATAGTGGGACCATTGCTCACTGCAATCATAATACGGTTGCTGGCATTGCTGGTATTAATGGCCACAATATACCAGCGTTGGCTCAGGCGGTCGTACTGTACATGTGGATCTGTTACTTCGGAACCATTGCTCACACTCGCAAAAAAATCTTCAATGTAAACGGAGAATGACGCACCAGAAAGGGAGCTTGCACCCGAAGTAGTACTGGTGGTAAGTGGCGCATCGCACACCGTGGGTTTGCTGTACCATTTGAGGCGGTTGTTGCTGGCTATACAAATTTGTGTGGGGCCTACATCGCCCATGCAATCGGGCGGCGTAACTACTACCTGTGGTGTCTCGTAGGTATGCAGGGCGGCAAAATTGCTGTGGATGGCCTGTGTATTTTGCTGGGTGATAACCGGGCTGGCGGTACCCTTAGGGTAGCTGGCTGTTTGCAATGCATTGGGTGATTGCTGTGGCCGGCGGGTTTTCTTGGTGTTGAGTTCTTCCCGAATTTTAACCACATTTTGCCGTACAATATTGTTGGCTCTTTTTTCGAGCTCGGCTACGGTGAGGGTAACGGGCATACCTGCCGTAACGGGTGTGCCGGTAATGGTTTGTGCTACTGCGGCCAACGTACTGTTGAGCAGCAAAAGCAGCATCAACATTCGTGCAAGAAAGGAGGGAGTAAATTTCATCATGACCGGAAAGGATTTGATTCAAACTTAAATAAATAACAGCTTGCCTGTGAGGCAATACAGCGTAACTGTGTTAATAGTACGGATGAAGCGGGAAAATGGTTGGCTAAAAGGGTACAGGAAATTATACCGGCTGGTTGTATGCAGCAGCAAAATATGGTTTCGTGAGGGCACGAACCAAGGGGGCTAAAATGATTCGAACCTTTGCAACCGCAAAACAGGAATTCAAGTACAGCAAGCTATTTGAACAAAGACATCAGGGTCCTTCTATAACCACTTTTACCAGTTTTGTATCGTATTTCTCACTAAGCCACTGTTGTAGTTTTTGCTGATCGAATATGCTTTTTTTATCTTCAATTGTACCTACAAACACCAATAGTATCCGGGCACTATCCGTTTCAGGATAGAGCAAATGGCTACCCATAGTTACCTGCTTCAATTCCGGAAAAAGAATAGCCACCTCTTTACCCGTTTCCGAATCAAAAGGCTGGAAATTTTTCAGTTCTTTTTGAAGATTATTGATGAGTATGTCCTTATCCGCCAACTCCTTGTCTTCTTTTTTCAACTCAGCAAGTATTTCGCCTTTTATGTCTTTGAGTTCTTGCCGTATGATAAGGTCGGTGTTGGGCAACCCATAATCTTTCAATTTTTGCTTGAGCTTGGCAAGTTCTTCTGGCGTTACTTTTTTGGTAAGAAATGCCAGTTCTATGGATTTGGGATTAGCGTTGTATTTTATTTTTTTATAGATGAGAGTGTAGTTATTGTTGCTGAACTCAGCAGTAATAAAGCGGTCAGCTTTTTGGTTAAAGCTTTTTTCTCGGTAAAGGTTATAAGCCAAATACACACTGGGAATGATGATGAGAAAAATAAGGGTGGAAATACCGAGCTTAATGCGTTTTTCGAATGCGGGTTTGTAATGCGACACTGGCTCATACCGCAGGTACTTTACAATAATAAAAGTAGAAATGCAGATGAATACACAATTGATCGTGTACAAATACATGGCCCCGAAAAAATAAACGTAATTGCCAATGGCCCAGCCATAGCCTGCTGTACACAGCGGTGGCATTAAAGCAGTTGCAATAGCTACACCTGGTATAGGATTTCCTTTTTCTACCCTGGTGAGTGCAATGACGCCAACCAGCCCGCCAAAAAAAGCAATCAGCACATCGTAAATGGTGGGCGAGGTTCGTGCCAGCAGTTCCGATTGGGCGTCTTTAAACGGGCTTACCATAAAGTATATTCCTGCCACCAGTAAGCTTACCACGGTGGCTATGAGCAGGTTTTTAGCCGATTTTTTCAACAGGGCAAAATCGTAAATGGCCAGTGCAAAACCCATACCTACAATAGGCCCCATGAGGGGAGAAATGAGCATGGCGCCAATAATAACAGCACCAGAATTGACATTGAGACCAATTGAAGCAATGACAATGGCACAGGCAAGTATCCAGATGTTGGAACCACGAAATGAAGTATTCGATTTTATATTGGCCAGTACTTTTTCCCGCTGCTCTTCGCCTTGGTGAAGATTGATAAAATCGAGTACTTTTTTATTGAAGAAAAAAGGCATCTGGTAAGCGTTTTTGATACGAAGAATGTAAACCCTTTGGCTAACCAATAGTACACCATAATGTATTACAATAGTACACTGCCAAACTACGGCAGCTGATGGCGGCTACCAACGCTTGCATGTATAGCAGTAACATAGCCTTTTACAGGCCTTCATTCTCAACAATCAAATTAATATGAAAGTCACCTGTTACAGGGGCGCTACATTGCGCAGCAAATCATCAAATGTGTCGCGGCGGCGAATGAGAGTCACTTGCCCATCCTTCACCATTACTTCGGCGGGTTTGTAGCGACTGTTGAAGTTGCTGCTCATTTCAAACCCGTAGGCGCCTGCGTTATAAAACAGCAGCAAATCACCTTCCCGCACTTCGTTGAGTTTGCGGTCCCAGGCAAAAGTGTCGGTTTCGCAAATGTTACCAACAACTGCGTACTGCCTCGGCTCCCCATCAGGGTTGCTGATGTTTTTGATGTAGTGATAACTATCGTAAAACATAGGGCGTATCAGGTGATTGAAACCGGTATTGATGCCCACAAAAGTGGCAGCTGCCGTTGCTTTTATCACGTTTACACTGGCGAGGAAATAACCACACTCACTCACCATGTATTTACCCGGCTCAAACCATACTTCCAGCGGCTGCCCGTTGGGGTTGGGATGGTTGGCAAAGGCAGCTCCAACTTTTGCTGCCAGCTCATTGATGTCTGTCACCTGCTCGCCTTTACGATAGGCTACTTTAAAGCCGCCGCCCAGGTCGATGTATTGCAAATGCTGAAACAGGGGCACAATATCAAACAGTACTTCTATACCCTGCACAAATACGTCTACGTCTTTTATTTCGCTGCCGGTGTGTATGTGCAGGCAATTCACACGGATGTTGTATTGCTGCACCAGCGCCAGCACCTGCTGCACCTGATCTACCGGTATACCAAATTTGCTCTTATCATGCCCGGTAGAAATTTTGAGGTTCCCTCCTGCCATAATGTTGGGGCGAAGCCGTAAACCCACCGGATAGCTGTTGCCAAAGCGGGCACCAAATTTTTCCAGATTGCTGAGGCTGTCAATGTTTACATGTACCCCCAGGCTCACGGCTTCTGCTATCTCTTCAAAAGCAATGCCATTACTGGTGTACAAAATATTGCCGGGCTGTGCACCGGCATACAAGGCCAGTTTTACTTCGTTGATAGAGCTGCAATCAATACCGGCACCCATGCTGTGCACATGGCGCAAAATATGCGGATTGGTAAGGGCTTTGCAAGCATAAAAAAAACGCACTTGCTGTCCGGCAAAAGCCGTGGTTAGCTGCTGGTACTGCGTAGTAATTTTATCGGCGTTGTACACGTAAACGGGCGTGCCGTATTCGGCGGCTATTGCGGTGAGCTGTTCGTTGCTCAGGTGTTGCTCCAGGCTCATGATGCTGTATCAGATTGCTTGTTGTTACAAACCCGCCGTCGTGGGGCGGGTTTGCAGGTATAGGTCAATAAATTAAGCTTGTGTTGGTTCGTCGTTGGCAGGTGCTGCGGCATCTTCATCAGGTGCATCAGCAGCTGTGTCATCATCTTCCGCATCTTCTTCAGCCGTTTCTATTTCAGTGGTTTCTTCCTGCACTTCTTCTATGGCTTCGGCCGCATCTATGGTGGCTTCTGCATTCAGCATAATTTCCTCCATTTCGCCATCGGCATTTACCGCCAGCATGTTTACCTCAGCGCTGTTTTCATCGCCGGTGTTTTCAAGTGGAGCAATGCTATCAGGCTGCTGCTCGGCTTCCACATCGCTGTCTACCATGTGGGCTTCGCCAACGGCGGTGGGCATCACCATATCGTTGGGTACAATATCGCTGAGCTTGGGCAGCTCATCGGGGCTATTGATGCCGAAGTAATCCATGAAGGTTTTGCTGGTGGCATAAATGAGCGGATGGCCGGGGGCATCTTCTTTACGACCGGTGATGATAACCAGTTCTTTTTCCAGTAGTTTTTGCACGGCATAATCGCTGTTTACCCCGCGGATGCTTTCAATTTCACCTTTGGTAATGGGCTGTTTGTAAGCAATGATGGCGAGGGTTTCTAAAGCGGCAGAGCTCAGGCGTTTCAAAAACTTATCGCCATTGAGCACGGCCACGGTTTTGTGATAGGTACCCTTGGTGAGAAACTGCCAGCCGCCGCCGCTTTCCCGCACTTCAAAGGGATAAAACTCGCTGCTGTATTTTTCACGAACGGCTTCAATGGCACTCTCCACCTGGTCGAGGGTAGCCCGCTCTTCCATAAAGGCAATGGCATTGTTTACCAGTTCGAGCAGGTCGAGGGTGGTTACCGGTTTTTCGCTGGCGAAAATGAGGGCTTCCACATGCGGTATAATCACAGATATTTCCATGCCTGAATGCTTTAAAGTATAAAATCAGCGGGGCTGAATGGGGTACCAAAAAAATGAAGAATTACCGAAAAGCAATTCTTCATGTTCAATTTTATGCGTTGTTTTTTCGAACTGTCGGCAAAGCTTATCCCTGCAGGGCGGCGGCACCACTCACAATCTCGGTCAGTTCGGTGGTGATGGCAGCCTGGCGGGCACGGTTGTAGCTAATTTTGAGGCTCTTCAGCAGTTCGCCGGCGTTTTCGGTTGCTTTGTCCATGGCAGTCATGCGGGCACCATGCTCACTGGCGTGGGCATCCAGCACGGCCTTGTACAGTTGGGTGTTCAAAATTTTGGGCATCAACTCCGCAATGAGTTGCTCCTTGTTGGGCTCAAAAATGAAGTCGGCCTTAGCAGCACCCGCTTTCTTTTCCATTTTAGGAATGGGCAGGAAACGTTCTACCTGAAAACGCTGTGAGGCGGCATTCTTGAATTCGCTGTATACCACTTCTACCACATCAAACTCTTTGGCCAGGAAGCCGTTGATGGCAGCCTGAGCACAAGCCTGCACGGCTTCGAAGCTGAGGTGGAGGAAAATATCTTTGTGGGTAGCATCGGTATTGAAACCCTGTTTGCTCAGGCTTTCCCAACCTTTTTTACCAATGTTCCAAACGGTTACGTTTTTCTTGGCATGCTGGGCGGCGTACTGCTCCAGTATGGTGGTTTTAGCCAGCTTTACCAGGTTGGCATTGTAGCCACCGCAAAGGCCGCGGTCGCTGGTAATGAGGATTACGAGCACTTTTTCTACAGGACGCTCCACGGTGAGGGCACCGCCGGCTTCTACCTCGGTATTGCTCACAATATTGCTCAGCATTTCCTGCAATTTTTTGGCATAGGGCCTCATTTGCTGGATACCATCTTGTGCACGGCGCAGCTTGGCGGCACTCACCATTTTCATGGCCTTGGTAATTTGCTGGGTACTTTGTACGCTTTTGATTCGGTTACGAACCTCTTTTAATGCACCACTCATTCGGATTAACGCTTTTGGGCCGCAAAAGTAAGACTTGCCCGTGAGGAAACAAGAAGGTTTTTGCGCATGATGTGGATGGCTGGCCAACTATCATTTCCCCTATCCCAATGGCCCACATCTCTATTCGTCGAAATAGGCCTCATAGCTGATAAAGAACAGTTTTCCGAAGCCTTTTACATTGTATTTTTAAGTAGTTTCCTGTGGGGGGAAAAATTCGCATTCAACAAACTCGAAAGCGGATACAAATAGGTGGCGACCACCCATTTGCAAACATGAAGCTGCAAAACAAGCTCAGCCGGATTTTTTTGCACAAAACACGAACCGCTAAACAAACCATAGCCGAATGGCCAACCAGCAAGCATCTGCAGCGGCAATAGCCAATCTTTTGAAACAACTTCAGGTATCGCTTGAAAGAATTGGAGATGCCTGCCTGGCGTTGAACAGCCAGCTGCATTGCATTTTTGCCAATGAGAGTGCCGCCATGCTGCTGGGCCAAAGCAAAGCAGACCTGATGGGCCAAAGCATGGACATTGCAACCCTCCCATTTTTCACCCCCGAGGTATTGGATCTTTACCGGGAAGCTTACCGTACGCAGCAGCAACAATTGTTGGAAGTGCCAGCCCCACAATCGGCCCAATGGCATGTACACCGCATTTACCCAGACGCTCAAGGATTGTCGGTTTTTATTGAAACACTGAGCGGCTATGAACAAACCAACAAAGCCCGCAACGAAGCCTGCGACAATATGCAACGGCTGATGGATGGCCTGCCACTGGGCATGCTGCTGGCCGATATTGAAACACGGCAGTTTGTGTACGCCAATCAGGCCATTTGCCAAATGTTTGGCTACTCCCCAACCGAGTTTGAAAAATTATCACCCATACACTTGCACCCCGACTATGAAACCGAGCGGGTAATAGCTGCATTTGAAGGCATGCTGGAAGGGAACACTACCCGCTTACACAACCTTGATTCGGTGCACAAAAACGGAAGCATTTTTACCGTAGAAATAGATGCTGTACTGGTAATGTACAAAGGCAGGCAATGCATATCGGGCTTGTTTAAAGATGTAACTGAGCAAAAGCGGCTACGCTTGCTGGAGCAGCAGGCCAAGGCACAAATAACGGCCAGCGAATTGCTGATGCGCCAGGCTCAGGAAGTAGCAAACATGGGTTCTTGGGAAATATTGCATGCAGATTACAGCATAAAATGGTCGGATGCAACGTACCGTATTTTTGAAGTGGATCCTTCTATATTTACTCCCACTCACCACAGCTTTATGCAGCTTGTGTACGAGGAAGACGTTCCGCTGCTGGATACTGCATTTGCCAACCACATAGAACAGCGGTCAGATTTCAATATCGTTTTCAGGATTATTACTGCCCACAACAAGCTGAAATACGTACACGAAAAATGCAAAACCGAGTATGATGCCCATGGAAAACCGCTGAGAACGGTGGGTGTGGTACTCGACATTACCAAGCAAAAACTAACCGAGCTATCGCTTAAAAAAGAACGCCAAAAGTACCAGGCGCTGATTGAGCATGCTCCTGTAGGCATTGTAGCCATTGGCAAGGAAGATGATTTATTTTTTACCAATCAAAAGTTTACACAAATTACAGGATACGAAACCACCGATTTTGATAGCCTGAACGACTGGTGGCAACAAGCATACCCCGATGAATCTGCCAGGGCAACGGCGCAAAAAAAATGGAAACAAATTTTTACCCAAAGCAGGGCAAAGAAATCTTCGGCCAACCCGATAGAATCGGCCATTGTATGTAAAGATGGCAGCAGCAAGTACGTAGAAGTTGGCTACGTGTACACCGGCGAGTATCAGCTGATGACTCTGGTAGACATTACCCAACGAAAAGTAGCAGAAGAAACACTGGCAGCCAATGAAGCTAAATTCAGAAAGATAGCGGAGCAGATGACAGATGTGGTATGGATTGGCGACCTCAACTACAAAGCCAGCTACGTAAGCCCATCGGTTGAAAAGATTTATGGACTAACGGTTGAAGATTTTTTTACCACGCCATTAGAAAAAAGATTTCCGCAGCACTCCATTGATATTTTTAAAAAAGTACACCAAACCCTCATAGCAGAACTACAGGCCAACGCTGCCCTGCAAAGCCGGGAAGTGACCATAGAAATTGAAGCCTTTAAAAAAGACGGCACCCCTATTTGGATAAGAAGCAGCACCAAAATATTGTGCGACGAAAACCTGCAACCCGTGGGTATAATGGGTGTAAGCGGTGATATAACAGACCGCAAAAAAGCAGAAATCGCATTAACACAAAGTGAGGCCCGGTACAGAACATTATTTGAGGGATCGCCGGTAGGCATTGTACTAACCAACAGCCAAAATGAAATTTTACTGGGCAACAGCAGTTTTACTTCATTAACTGGTTATGATTATGATGACGTAAAGAACCCGGAAACCTGGTGGCAACAGGCCTACCCCGATGCCCGGTATCGTTCAGTTATTTCGAAAGAGTGGTTGAAATCAATAGAAATTGCAAATACAACGAACTGTCCCATCACTTCTTTTGAAGCCCTCATTACTTGTAAAGATGGAAAAGCCCGCTATTTTCAATTGGGCTATATGCCAGGCGATGATTTCAACATTATCAGCTTTACCGATGTACACGACCTTAGAGTAGCACAACAAGCAATAGCAAGAGCATCAGAAAACCTGCAAAACCTGATGAGCAGTATGCCACAAGGTGTGGGCATATTGGATATGCATTCGCAAAAATACCTGTATGTAAATGCATCACTTTGCAAAATGCTTGGGTATACTGCTACAGAATTAACCCAATTGACTCCGCTCAATTTGCATCCTGATTATAAACATGACCGGGTAGTGGAAGTAATTGAACGGTTAGAAAATGGCAGCGAAGAAGCACCGCTGTTGTTCGATACCATTACAAAAGCAGGCAATATGCTGCAGGTAGAAATATCGCCGCTTTTTGTAGAATATAACGGCGAAAAAGCTATTGCAGGGGTATTTACTGATGTAACAGAAAAGATACAAGCCAGCAGAGCACTCCAATTGGCCAAAGACAAAGCGGAAGAAAATGAACTATTGCTGAAACAGGCACAGCACATAGCCCTCATGGGTTCATGGACGTTGGATTATGTACAAGATCAGCTCCAATGGTCAGACTCAATATTTGAAATACTTGGACTGATACCAGACTCAGTAACACCAACCTACAAACTCTACCAGAGTTTTGTGCATCCCGACGACAAGCAATTATTGGACGATGCTTTCCAAAACCACGTACATAACCATCAGCCATACGAAATAAGGCACCGCATTATTTTGCACAACGGCACAGTAAAACACATCAATGCCAGTGCCATTACCAATTACAATCTGGAAACGGGGAAGCCATTGTACACCATTGGTATAATGACTGATGTAACCAAACAAGTACTTACAGAAAAGGCTCTCGTAGAGGCAAAAGAAAAAGCAGAAGCCCGGGAGTTAATACTGAAACAAGTACAAAAGATTGGCTTATCTGGCCACTGGGAGCATAACCACATTAGCAATTACATTACCTGGTCGGAAGATGTATTCAATATTTTTGGACTTGATGCAAGCGGTGAAGCACTATCATACGAAGATTTTTTCAAAGCACTGCCTACAGAAGATGCAATACGGGTAGACAAAGTGTACCAGCAACACCTGAAAGAAAAAACGCCTTTCGATATTATTCATCGCATAATAACCCCCAGCGGAGAAATTAAATATGTACAACAACGCTGTCAAACATTTTATGATGAGGCCGGTAAAGCCATTAAGTCAATAGGTGCAGTTGCCGATATTACAGAAGCACAAAAAGCCACTGCTGAAATACAAGCGCAGAAAGACTACATTCAATCTTTGCTGGAGGCTATACCTTATTTGCTGTTTGCGTTGGATGAAAACGATTGTTTTACCACTTTTAAATCAGCACGTGAAGACAACCTGATGCTGCCGCCTGAAGCATTCATAGGCAAAAATTATAAAGATGTTTTACCCGAATATTTAGCCCGTGAATTTGAGCCGATGCTTGCACATGTTCGCAATGGAGAGCAAACCGACTCCTGGCAGTATAGCATCACACTTGGAGGTGAGGTAAAGCACTTTGAAGCCAAGCTTCAGCTCATGCATAACAACAGTGTACTCATTCTTTCCAGAGATGTAACCACTCAGAAAAAAACAGCATTGCTGTTAGAAGAAAGCGAACAAAAATACAAGTTGGTTTTTGAGGCTATATCAGTAGGATTGGTTGCAATGGATGACAAAGGAAGCGTTTTGCTCATCAACAAGGCAATGACCAAGCTTACAGGCTACATACATGCCGAAATACCTGGCATTGAAGACTGGTGGCGAATAGCTTACCCCGACGAAGCATACCGAAAACACATAAGGACGGCATGGGAAACAGCTTTGCAACAAGCCGTTTCTACACAAACCAAAATGCCACCATTCGAGGCAACTATTTATTGCAAAAACGGAAGTTCCAGATTTTTTGAAATTGGGTTTGAACAGGCTGGAAACATCAGCCTCATTTCATATAATGATATACACGAAAGAAAGATAGCGCAGCTCGAACTGGCAGCCAGTGAAAACCGTTTCCGCCAAATAGCTGAAACAGTAGAAGAAGTATTTTGGCTAAGATCGGCCGACATCAAAGAATTATTATACATCAATCCAGCTTACGAAAAAGTTTTTGGCCGAAGCATAGAAGAATTGTACAAGGAGGAAAAGTTCATTTTAAAAGCCATACATCCGGATGATGCTGCAATAGTAATTTCAGGCTATCATGAGTATTTACAATCGTTTCAGTTCGATATGGAATACCGGATTGTATTGCCTACCGGCGAAGTACGTTGGATAAGAAACAAATCGCTTCCGGTAAAAGATAACGAGGGAAACATTGTAGCTCATGCTGGTATTGCAGAAGATATCACAGAAAGAAAATCTGCCATAATACGCTTGCAAGAGCAGGAAGCATTTCAGCATTTACTCGTGATGCTGGCTACAGAATTTATTAACTCTCCTACCAATCAGTTTGATGAGCTAATGAACAGCATGTTGGAAAAAGTAGGCAGAGCTACCAACACAGACCGTGTGTATATTTTTGAAAACGACGATGTTCTTAAAACTTCCAGCAATACTTATGAATGGTGTGCAGAAGGCATTTCGAAAGAAAAAAACAATTTACAACATCAGTCATACGAACTATTTTCTGATATTTTGAATGCCCATAAGGCAGGCAAAGTATATCATATTCCAGATATTGAATCTATCAAACAAAACCTTGTTTATTACAATCACCTTCGGGCACAAAATATAAAGTCATTAGTAATATTCCCGCTAATACATAATACTAACCTGATTGGCTTTATTGGTTTTGACGCAGTAAAAGAGGCCCGCACATTTACAGAAACAGAAATACAACTACTGCAGGTACTGGCAGAAATTGTAACCAATGGTATGCTGCGCAAAAAAGCAGAAACACTCCTTCGGGAAAATGAAACCCGACTGGTGGAACTCACTTCGCAAAGCCGCACCATTGCCTGGGAAACCGATACAGATGGCAAGTACACATACGTTAGTAATGTAGTATCCCTTGTGCTCGGATATACGCCCGACGAACTAATTGGTAAAATGCATTACTGCGATTTGCATCCTGAAAAAAACAGAGCTCATTTTATTGAAACCACTCAAAAGATTTTACATAGCAACGCTTCCTTTCATGAGTATGAACACAAAGCGGTACATAAAAACGGGCAGCTTGTGTGGCTGGCTACATCCGGAATGCCCATCACCAACGAAGCAGGTGAATTAATCGGTTTCAGAGGTGGCGATACAGATATTACGAACAGAAAAACCATGGAACTGGCCGTGGTAAAAAGCGAAGCCAGCTATCGTTTACTAGCCGAAAACTCGACCGACGTTATCTGGATTTATGACATTGGAAAACATGCATTGAAATATGTAAGCCCGAGTTGCATTGAATTACATGGATATACAGTAGCAGAAACCTTGCGTCTACCCATCGAAGATACGATGACAGCATCGTCTTATTCTCTGGTGATGCAAATAATCAAGGAAAACATTGAGTTGTACCAAAGCACTGGCAGCATACCACGGTCACAAATGCTGGAACTACAGCAGTACCACAAAAATGGCACTATAGTTTGGGTGGAAACAGTAGCCAAACTGCAACTGAATGCAGACAATGAACTGGAAGTATTAGGCGTAAGCAGAAATATTACCGAAAGGAAAAAAGCTGAACTCGAAAAACAAGTTTCGCAAGAAGCATTGAAAGAAAGTGAATCGAGGTTAGAAGCCATTATCGAAACAACTTCTGATAATATTTGGTCTGTCAATAACCAATATGAAATACTCTACATCAATGCTGTATTTCGTGATGCATTCGAAAAAAGCTTTGGCGTAAGGTTGCAAAAAGGAGACAATATTCTCACCAAGCTACCCACGCAGCTTAAAGCTATGTGGCAGGCACACTACGACTATGTGTTGCAA
Source organism: Bacteroidota bacterium (assembly GCA_020161435.1). Taxonomy (GTDB): domain Bacteria; phylum Bacteroidota; class Bacteroidia; order Chitinophagales; family Chitinophagaceae; genus Phnomibacter. The sequence continues at coordinate 757,472 of JAIUNV010000002.1, forward strand.
AACAAAAGCCGCAACAGTTTTGAGGAGCAATACGAATTTCCAACTGGCCAAATGTGGGTAGAAGTAACCATGTTTCCGATTATAGCCAATGACGAAGCAGTAGGCGTGTCCTGCTTTGGCAAAGACATCACCACACAGAAAATATCTGAACTTGCTTTGGCGGAAAGTGAGCAAAGGTTCAGGTCAATGTTCAATGATAACGCTTCAATTATGTTGTTGATTGATGTAGATACTTACAACATTATCGACATTAACCCGGCTGCAGAAAAGTTTTACGGATGGACAGCAGAAAATTTTAAACAGTTAAAGATTACTGATATTTGTCTTCACCCCGAAAAAGCTAAACACAGCATTCAAACTGCATGCGCAGAAAAGAATGTACGATTCGAAATAGTGCATCGCCTGAGCAATGGAACACTTTGCGAAATGGAAGTTTTCGGCAGCCTGCTCAGCATCAATGGCAAATTGATTATACACGAAATCATTCATGACGTTTCTGCAAAAAAAAGAGCAGAAGCCGATTTGATAGAAAAGAACAAACAACTCAATTTATTAATTCAAAGCATACCCGGTGTTGTGTTTAATTGCTACAACAATGAAGACAACAGAATGAATTTCATCAACGATTACATTCAGGAGATAACCGGATACACTGCAGCAGAAATTAATAATAACAACACCATCCATTACCGCATGCTCATTCATCCGGAAGATATTCCGAAGTTTGATATTGCTGTTGAAGACGCCTATGCTCACAAGAGCATGTACAACTTTAGCTACCGCTTACTCAATAAAGATGGCAGCTACAGGTGGGTATACGAAATTGGCGAATTTCAATCTTACGAAGGACCATCGAAAGACAAAAGAATTGATGGCATCATCTTCGATATTACCAACAGAATTACCAACGAAGAAATGAAGCTGAGTGCTGCATACGATGCAGCCGAAGCAGAACGCACCCGTATATCACACGAAATACACGATGGCATACAGCAAACGCTGGTAGCCAGTAAGCTCATGATATCTTCCATCAGAAAAGATATTGATCAATTGGGTGGCAGATTGCTGGAGAAATACAACAATGGAATAGACTTGCTCGATCAGGGAATAACAGAGGCAAGAAGCATTGCCCATTCGCTTATGCCCAAGCAGGTAAATGAGTATGGTTATGTAGTGGCTGTAGAACATTTAATAGCCAACCTCGATAAGAAAATTGAGGTTGAATTCAATCATCCTGACCTCATGCTGAACGATGGAAAGTTTGGCACCAACCTGTTTAGAATTACTCAGGAAGCCATCAACAATATTATCAAGCATGCGGCTGCTACAAAAATTATCATCACCCTTTCGGAAGCTGGCAACCGATTAATACTAACGATTCAAGACAATGGCGTTGGCTTTGATAAACGCCAAATTAATTCGCCGGAAAATGGCATTGGCCTGCAAATAATGGCCAGCAGGGCAGCCGTACTCAATGCCTACTTTGATGTAGCCACTGCGCCAGGTATTGGCACCACTATTATTGTGGATGTACCTTATGAATAAAACCGATACTTCATCAAAAACACTAAGGGAAGCAAATGCTTCCCTTAGTGTTTTCATTTCAATACTGTGTACTAATTTGGAATAACTACCGCTGGCAAACCTGCTTGCTGATACAACTTGTTGAAGGCTGTTATTTCATTGGCCAGCATTTGCTGCATGGCTGCTTTTTGCTTTTCCCAAATTGCATGCATGGCATCAAACTGCTCCTTTTGTCCTTTGGTTACATAAGGAATATTGGCATCCATTTCTCCACGCAGGAAAATGTAGTCGGCAGAAAGTTTGTTTACGAAATTGATGATATCATCATTGGATTGAGCCTTGTTCTGTACCAGTTCATCTTCCCAGAGCTGTAGCTTTTTCACAATGGATTGTCCTTGCTCATACAATGTTTTCTGTGCGGCATTTTTCGCCAACCGATCATTGATGCCTGCAACCTGCTGCCGCACTTTCCGCATGTTCAGCACCGACTGATGAATATCGTTGATATCATCTTCCACTTTCTTTTGCCATTGTTGCTGCTCGACATACTCAGCTTTGCTGGCTGTAATTTTTGGATGAGGCAATACACGTACTTGGGTCGTAGCTTCTTTGCTACCCATACGCAACCGCAGCAAATACGCACCTGGCGCCACTTTGCGTCCCTGATAACTGCCTTCGATGAATACTCTTGGCACACCCTTCAGGGTTGGATAACGAAGGTCCCATACAAAACGGTGCAACCCTTTGCTGGCAGGCAATACAGGATCTGCATCGGGCCCGCCGGGGAATGATACAAACTCCGCATCAGCTTTGGAAGAATAAGTACGAACTACTTTACCGATGTCATCAATCACGTCGAGGTATAAAGTGGCTGAATCTGCCACATCTTCGGATAATTGATAATACACCACTACGCCACTCGCAGCATTCACACCAGCAGAAAGTGTAGCGGCTCCAATTTCCTTAGCCGCCGGATCATACTCTCCATCGAGCATACTGCCAGAGCTGGTGCGTATTACATCGTTGGGTTTGTAAATGGCAAAGCTATTGGCAGACTCACGTCCTTTGTATTGACGCAACATATGCAAATCATCCAACACCCAAAAAGAACGGCCCATGGTGGCAGCAATGAGATTGTTTTGATGAATCCGCAAATCTGTAACTGGCGTAACGGGTAATCCCAATTGCAGCTGCTGCCAGTTGGCACCATCATTCCATGAAACATACAAACCCGTTTCGGTGCCGGCAAACAACAAACCTTTGCGAGTGTCGTCTTCCCGAATCACTCTGGTGTAAGCACCATCAGGAATGCCGTTTACGATTTTCGTCCATGTTGTACCATAATCATTCGACTTGTACAAAATAGGCTGCTTGCTATTGAACTTGAAGGTAGTAGCAGCAATGTATACAGTCGCCTTATCGTGTGGCGATACTTCAATACTATTGATGAGGCACTCTTCCAAATTGGCAGGTGTAACGTTCTTCCAGTTTATGCCGCCATCTTTGGTGAGCTGTACAAAACCATCATCACTTCCTGTGTACATCACGCCTTTCTCATGCTTCGATTCTGAAACATAAGCAATGGTGCCATAGTTTTCGCCACCTGCACCTTCGTTGGTAAATGGCGTACCACTCATGCCCTGCTTGCTTTTATCGTTGCGGGTAAGATCGGGTGATACTGCTGCCCATGTTTTACCGCCATCGCTGGTTTTAAACAACACATTACCGGCATGATAAAAAGTGTTGGCTTCGTGCATGCTGTATATAATGGGGGCATTCCAGTTGAAGCGATACTTCATGTCTTTGGGCATGAGTGCCTGATATTGGATTGGTGCTACCATCACACCTTTCCCTTCTTTGGCATCTGTGTCAAGCAGCTCGATAGTGCCCTGATAACTACCCCCCATTACCCAGCGTGGATTGTTGGGATCGAAAGCCAGAAAAGCACTTTCACCACCGGCACTGTAGGTCCATTCTCTTTCGCTGATGCTCCAACCTGCGGGGTTGCTGCTCATAATTTTTACGCTGGTATTGTCTTGCTGGCCGGCATAAATATGATACGGCCACTGGTTATCTACATTGATGCGATAAAACTGTGCAGTAGGCTGATTGCTTTGCGTACTCCAGTTACCACCTGCATTGAATGTAACCGCTGCACCACCATCATTGGCGATGATTTGGTTTTGGTTGTTGGCGGGGTTAATCCATAGCTGATGATAATCGCCATGCGTACCGCGAATGTTGGTCCATGTTTTACCCGCATCTACCGATTTCAAACCGGGTGAATTCAATACATACACCGTGTTCTCGTTTTGCGGATCAGCAAACACTTCTACATAGTACCAAGCCCGTTGTGTAAGGAGGTGATCTTTGCTGGCCTGAAAAAATGAAGCGCCGGCATCGTTGCTGATGTACAATCCACCTTGCTCTTTGTCCCAGTCACTTTCAATCAGGGCATACACTTTATTGGGGTTGGCCCTGGAAATACTCACACTCATTTTACCCAATTGCTTGGGAATGCCTTGTTCAATTTTATCCCAGGTTTCGCCGCCATCTACACTCTTGTACAAGCCACTGCCTTTGCCCCCACTGCGTACTTCCCATGGATAGCGCTGATGATCCCACATGGCGGCATATAACACTCTTGGATTGCTGACGTCAATATCCAAATCGGCACAGCCGGTGCTATTGTCAACAAACAACACTTGCTTCCAGGTAGCGCCGCCATCTACAGATTTGTATACCCCCCGCTCCGGATTTGGGCCATACAAATTGCCCTGCGCTGCAACATATACTATATCAGGATTGCTGGGGTGAATGCGTATCCAGCTGATTTGCTCGGTTGCTTTCAAACCAACATGCTTCCAGGTTTTGCCAGCATCAGTGCTTTTGTACACACCATCGCCGTAGCTGGTCATTACACCACGGGGTGCATGCTCTCCCATACCCACGTATAGTACATTTATGTCGCTTTCGCTTACAGCTACTGCACCAACAGATCCTGTGTTGAAATAGCCGTCAGAAATATTGAACCAGGTTTGCCCGGCATTTTCTGTTTTCCAAACACCGCCACCAGTTGTACCCATATAGTATACCAGTGGGTTGCCTTTTACGCCTGTGGCAGTAACAGACCGGCCACCACGAAATGGCCCGATGCTGCGAAACTTCACAGACCGCAAATCTTCAGCAGCATTTTCAAAAAGATTAGCAGCAGGTTGCGTAGCCGTTGTTGATTTTGCTGTTTTCTTCTGTGCTTGAGCCATGGTACCCGTAAGCAAGCACAAAAGCAATACATAAGTCAGTTGTTTCATACAATGAATTAAATAAAAGTAGATGAGCAAAATAGAGATTAATAATACGACGTCTTATTGCAAGGATTTCAGCACTTGTAGTAATAATGGAAAAGCAGGCTCTGCCATCGTGCCGTGGTCGAAACCTTCGAGCTCAAACAGCTGCACCTGCTTGTGGCCTACCAATTGCAACATTCGCCACAGGTACGCATTTTCTTCGTAGCGGCCCAATAGCTCTTTGTTACGGTCGCCGGTGATGAGGGTAATGGGTGGTGCATTGGGCCGCACATGATATAACGGCGCCATGGCATCAACAGTGGGTTGCTTCTCAGCAATGCCGTTTTCTTTTCGGATGGTAAAATGGGTAATGGCCTGCCCGCTGAAAGGCACCAACGCAGCAATGCTGTCCGCATCCACGTCATGCACCTGTAAATACTTTTTATCCAGCGTTATCATCATGCCCAAGTAACCTCCTGCCGAGTGACCACTCACCACAATCTTTTTTGAGCTGCCACCAAAGCGACTGATGTTTTTATATACCCATGCTACTGCAGCAGCAGCATCTTCAATATATGCAGGTGATTGTACCTTGGGTGATAATCGATAGCCAACACCTACCACTATGTAACCCTTTTCCTGCAAGGCTTTGGGCAATTCCTTTTTGCCGCCGGTAATGCCACCACCATGAAACCACACAACGGTAGCTACCTCTTTTTTACCCACGGGATAATATACATCAAGTACACATTGCGATGCCTGGTAAGCATCCTGCTTTGTGTCTTCTGGATAATAGGACAGATTAGCTACTGTATGATAATTGGATTGTGCAAAGGCGGAAAAACTGCAACACAACAACAACCAGAAACAAATATTTTTCATGCACTGAAAATACAACCAGTGGCCACCTGTACAAAAAAAAGAAACGGCCCGCACCGTTTGGTACAGACCGTTTACAAATAATGATTGTTGCAATAAATTAAGCACCCAGTTTGGCTTGCAGGTTGCTGTCAATGGCATCGAGGAACTCTTCTGTATACAGATAGTGTTCGCCATGACTTACTTTATTGCCATGGATACATACAGCAAGGTCCTTGGTCATTTTGCCGCTTTCAACGGTTTCAATACACACAGCTTCGAGTGCATTGGCAAAGTTAATAAGGGCATCGTTGCCATCGAGCTTACCACGGAAAGCCAAACCACGTGTCCACGCAAATATGCTGGCGATGGGGTTAGTGCTGGTAGGCTTACCTTTTTGGTGTTCGCGGTAGTGGCGGGTTACGGTACCGTGTGCCGCTTCTGCTTCCATGGTTTTGCCATCAGGCGTAACCAATACAGAAGTCATGAGACCGAGTGAGCCGAAACCTTGTGCTACCGTATCGCTTTGTACGTCGCCGTCGTAGTTTTTACAAGCCCATACAAAGTTGCCATTCCACTTCAGGGCGCTGGCTACCATGTCATCAATGAGGCGGTGCTCGTAAGTGATGCCGGCTGCTTCAAACTGCGCTTTGAATTCGTTGTCGTAAATCTCCTGGAAGATGTCTTTGAAACGGCCATCATATTTTTTCAGGATGGTGTTTTTAGTACTCATGTACAAGGGCCAGCCTTTTTGCAAGCTCATGTTCATACAGCTGCGGGCAAAGCCTTTAATGCTTTCATCCACATTGTACATGCTCATAGCTACGCCGGGGCCTTTGAACTGGAACACTTCATGCTCAATCACCTGACCATCTTCACCTTCAAACTTCACAGTGAGCTTGCCTTTACCGGGCACTACAAAATCGGCAGCACGGTACTGATCGCCAAATGCATGACGGCCAACAATAATTGGTGCATCCCAGGTGGTAACGAGGCGGGGAATATTGTTGATCACGATGGGCTCACGAAATACAGTGCCGTCCAGAATGTTGCGGATGGTACCATTGGGGCTCTTCCACATTTGCTTCAGGTTAAACTCCTTCACACGGGCCTCATCGGGGGTAATGGTAGCACACTTAATACCCACACCATATTCTTTGATGGCGTTGGCGGCATCCACTGTTACCTGATCGTTGGTTTGGTCGCGGTACTCCACGCCCAGGTCATAGTATTTAATGTCGAGGTCGAGGTAAGGAAGAATCAGTTTGTCTTTGATGAACTTCCAGATAATGCGTGTCATTTCGTCGCCATCGAGTTCTACCACAGGATTGGCTACTTTAATTTTTGCTGCCATAGCTGAATAAACTTTTTGTAGGTTCTACTCGTAATTCAGATTGATTTGTTATTTCAACCTGCATTACATTTTTTTCAATGAAAGGGCAACAAAGATACCTGTTTGGGCTATTCGTTTTAGCCACTATACCAACACTAGTAGCGTTATCGTTTGCGGGCTGTAACAAGCGTACAGCTACCAGCATTCCCAATGTAGTGGTGCCACCTCCCGACACACTTCCTACTCTTGCCAAACTCAACTATTTAGCGCTGGGCGATAGCTATACCATTGGCCAAAGTGTGGCGGTAGATTCCAGGTTTCCGCATCAGGCGGTGGCTATTCTCAACAGCCGTGGCTACCGGCTCAATGAACCGCAATACATTGCTCAAACCGGCTGGACAACCGGCGCCTTACTCAATGCCATTCAAACACAAAACCCAACCGCCAACTATGATGTGGTGAGTTTGTTGATTGGCGTCAACAACCAATACCAGCAGCGCAGTCAGGATGAATACCGGCAGCAGTTCAGCAGCTGCCTGCAGCAGGCCATACGGCTGGCCGGCAACCGCAAAAACCGGGTGTTTGTACTCAGCATTCCCGACTATAGTGTTACCCCATTTGCCCGCAACGCCGATACCGCCAAAATTGCCCGGGAGATTGATGAATTCAACCGCATCAACAAAGAAATTACGATGGCCGCAGGCATTGTGTACATTGACATTACACCCGGTAGCCGCGAAGGCCGCACAGATGCCAGCCTCATTGCCGGCGACGGCCTGCACCCCAGTGGTAAGGAATATGCCAAGTGGGCGGCACTACTGGCCGATGCCATGGCACCCGTGCTGCGCTGATGCTTAGGCCAAAAGAAGTAGGCCCAACGCTTTCCGTTCATGAACCAATCGGCCCTGTTTGGCATTATTTATGTGCAGCAATGCAGGAAAGGTTTTAGTTTTCATCTCTCATTCATCAAAAGAAAAATCCCATGAAGAAGTTTTTATTGTTTGCCAGCCTGGCCGTAGTAATGACCAGTTGTTTTGGACAGGAAAAGAAACCTGCCAGCCCTCGTGAAACCGTGAGTACTGCAGATGTAAGTGTTTCATACGGCCGTCCTTCTAAAAAAGGCCGGGTGATTTTTGGCGAGTTGGAAAAGTTTGGCAAAGTATGGCGCACAGGAGCCAATGAAGCCACAGAAATTACGTTCAAAAAAGACGGCATGTTTGGCGGTAAAGCCGTGAAAGCCGGCACTTATACCCTCTTCACTGTTCCTGAAAAAGGCGAATGGACAGTAATCCTCAACAGCGAACTGAAACAGTGGGGCGCTTACAACTACGATAAGATTAAAGACAAAAATGTACTGGAAGTAAAAGTGCCTGCTCAAACAACTTCTGATGTAACAGAGCAACTCACCATTACGCTCAGCAGTAGTAGCATGACTATTGCCTGGGACCAAACCAAAGTGGTAGTGCCGTTACAGTTTTAAGCAATGTGTTTTTTGGTAAAAATTGGCCCGTTGTAAAACGGGCCGATTTTGTTTATAGCGGGGAACACTTCATACAAACATAAAAAAGCCGAAGCGTAAGCTCCGGCTTAATATTATTCAACAAATCAGCCTTAGCTGAGTTTTTCTACTTGCATGTAATTGAGTTCTACTGGAGTAGAGCGGCCAAAGATTTTTACAATCACCTTCAGCTTTTTCTTTTCATCGTTTACTTCTTCAATTACGCCATTGAAATCGTTGAAAGCACCGTCGATAATCTTGATGGTTTCGCCAACAATGAAAGGTTCGCTCATGGTCATGCCCTGCTCACTCATTTCATCCATTTTGCCGAGCATCTTGTTTACTTCGGCTTTGCGGAGGCAAATGATTTTTCCTTTTGAGCCCTTACCATCTGTAAGGAAGTGCATGATGTTGGAAATATTGCTGATGTGCTGAATCATGTCTTCGTTCAGCTTGCCATCTACTACTTCCATAAAAACGTAACCGGGATAGAAGTTCTTTTCCCGCATTACCTTCTTACCATTCTGCACTTTGTACACCTTATCCATGGGCAAAAAAACCTGTACAATACGGTCGGCCCAGCCTTGGCGTACCACGTCTTTGTCAAGGTATTCTTTTACAGAACGTTCCTTGCCACTTACCACACGCAGCACATACCACTTCGTGTCTACCTGAGGCGTAGTTGGTGTATCCATTACTTAAAGAATGAGTAAACGAGTTTGAGAAGATTTTCAGAAGCGATATCCATGACCCATACCATGGCAGTAATAAGCAGCGTAGCTACCAGCACAATCACAGTAGATTGCTGCAGCTGGTTCCACGTTGGCCAGGTCACTTTTTCTACCAGCTCGTGGTAGCTTTCCTGAAAATGAGATCCAATTTTTTTCATACTATGAGGTGCTTTTCTCGAAAAGAAGCACGGGCAACAGGATTCGAACCCGTATCAACGGTTTTGGAGACCGCTATTCTACCATTGAACTATGCCCGTAAAAAAGAAGTACGAGGGTTGAAGAACGAAAGTAGAAGTTTTGGAGAACTTCTGCTTTCGTACCTCGTACTTCGTACTTGAAAATTACTTGATGATCTCAGTTACCTGACCAGCACCTACGGTACGGCCACCTTCGCGGATAGCGAACTTCAGACCTTTTTCCATAGCGATTGGCTGAATCAAAGTAACGTGCAGTGATGTGTTATCACCAGGCATTACCATTTCAGTACCAGCTGGGAGCGTACACTCACCAGTTACGTCCGTTGTACGGAAGTAAAACTGAGGACGGTATTTGTTGAAGAAAGGAGTATGACGACCACCTTCTTCTTTGCTCAGTACATACACTTCACCTTTGAACTCAGTGTGCGGAGTAATAGAACCTGGCTTACAGATTACCATACCACGACGGATCTGAGTTTTTTCAATACCACGGAGGAGCAGACCAGCGTTGTCTCCAGCTTCACCTTCGTCGAGGATCTTTTTGAACATTTCTACACCGGTTACAGTAGAGGTGAGTTTCTCAGACATCATGCCTACAATTTCTACACCTTCACCAACTTTGATACGGCCACGTTCGATACGACCTGTGGCAACTGTACCACGACCAGTGATAGAGAATACGTCTTCCACGCTCATCAGGAAAGCCTGATCAACTGGGCGGGGAGGAAGAGGAATGTATGTATCAACAGCTTCCATCAGTTCGTCGATAGCACCCAACCACTTGTCTTCACCAGCCAGGGCGCCAGTAGCTGAACCCTTGATGATTGGAGTGTTGTCACCGTCGAAACCGTAAGAGCTGAGGAGGTCACGAATTTCCATTTCAACCAGTTCGAGCAACTCAGGGTCGTCAACCAGGTCTACTTTGTTCATGAACACAACAATTCTAGGAACACCTACCTGACGAGCAAGGAGGATGTGTTCTTTAGTTTGAGGCATAGGACCGTCTGTAGCAGCCACAACCAGAATTGCACCATCCATTTGGGCGGCACCGGTGATCATGTTCTTCACATAGTCAGCGTGGCCAGGGCAGTCAACGTGAGCATAGTGACGGTTAGCTGTCTGATACTCTACGTGAGCGGTGTTGATGGTGATACCACGCTCTTTTTCTTCGGGAGCAGCATCAATTTCATCATAACCCTTTTTTTCTGCCAAGCCCTTGTTAGCAAGGGTGTTAGTGATGGCAGCGGTAAGGGTGGTTTTACCGTGGTCAACGTGGCCGATTGTACCTACGTTAACGTGAGGTTTTTCCCTCTTAAAGGTCTCTTTTGCCATTTTTATTTGTTTTTGTTGTGGTTTATTTATTCTAATGGCCGGCGAACCGGAAATTAAAAACTTAGTTGACCGGCCGGACAATGAGGTGAGTCATTATCCTTAATCGGAGCAGCCGGCTTTTTGCCCCGATGAATTGTGTTGAGCCGTTGATGAGAATTGAACTCACGACCTCTTCCTTACCAAGGAAGTGCTCTACCACTGAGCTACAACGGCGTAGTTCAGCTGTCAGTTGCTCAGCTATCCATTGACTCTTTTTAAGAACCAACTTTTCTGCTCATTGGCAAACTGCAAGCTGCAATGAGCGGGAGACGAGGCTCGAACTCGCCACCTATAGCTTGGAAGGCTATCGCTCTACCAAATGAGCTACTCCCGCAGAAGCTTGATTAAAATGTACGTGGTAATACATTTTGCATCAAAGAACTTTTTTCAGCAAAAAAAGCAACAAACAGACCATAGCCGTTTGTTACTTGCTTTTGTAGAAGTGGGCAGTGGAGGATTCGAACCTCCGAAGTCGAAAGACAGCGGATTTACAGTCCGCCCCATTTGGCCGCTCTGGAAACTGCCCCAGTGAGTTTGAATATGGAGCCGCGAAGTAAGTTGTATTTACTTAGACTGCAAACTCTGTTATTCACTCTTTTGCTGAGCCACTTGTCGGAATCGAACCAACGACCTACTGATTACAAATCAGTTGCTCTACCAGCTGAGCTAAAGTGGCGTTTTTGTTGATTTTTATGTGCCCATAAAAATCTGTTGAAAGAACTACCCCGTTTTTTCGGGATGGCAAAAGTAAGCGAATTAGGTATACACCAAAAAAAATTGGAGAAAACTTTTTTAGTGCTTGAAAATGTGTGTGCTACAGCTGTTGCAAAAGCCCGTCAACTGAGCTGTTTTGTCCTTGCCTTCGGCATCGGCCATAAGGCAGGTAGCCACCGCACAATGCGGCAATCCTGTTGTATGCCCCAGTTCATGCAGCGCCACTTTCAGCAATTTATGCCGCCGCTGCACGGCGCCAACACTGGCACTGTGTAGCCGATAGTCCGACACAATACAAACAGCGCCGGGCTGAAATGCAAGGCCCATTATGCCCCAGTTGTATTGCTTAATGGTGCTGGTTGAAATGTCTTTGCCGGTAACGGCCAAGATTTTTTCGGAACGTTTTGCGGATAAAGGTTGTAACCATTGAAGCACAGTGTCGGCCCAGTAGCGTTTGCGGGCCGCATACCATGCATGGGCAGGCATGTTGCGAAAAGGTAATATCTGCACCTCAGCGCCCAGCGAATCTTGAATGCCTTGCTGCAAAAAATGTATGCTGGCAGTATCAGCATCGTTCAGGGGCTGGATAAGTACACGGGCAATAACCGAGGATGGAATCCTCTTGGTTTCATTGTCAGGTTCGATAGAACTGCAGGCTGCGAAAATGAAACAACCAAGAAGCCAGCATGGCCAGAGACTAAATCGCATTTTAAAACAATAGGGATAAAAAAACAGCCCTGTGTACTACAGGGCTGTTTTTCGATTAGGCAAGTTTTTCTTTTTTTCTTTTTATTTGAGTACAAACACTTTCAAATGCATTGTCAAAAGACTCTTCGAAAGATTTGCTGCTAGATTTTACGAAAATTTCGTTTCTGGGAACGCTCACTTTGATTTCTGCTACTTTGTCTTTAATGGTGTGCACCACATTATCCAGTTTCAAAAACACATCTACTTTAATAATGCGGTCATGATAGGTACTAAGTTTGGCAATTTTCTTGCTCACATGATCGATCAGTTTTTCATCGGCATCAAACCGCACAGATTGAATGTTCAAGGTCATAAACAACTCAATTTTAAGTGAATAAATAAAGAACTTCAGAGAAACATCCGTTAAGTACTACATAGGCTTTTATTTTATTGGAAGTTACACAAAAACATCTGTAAAAAACAAAGTAGCCAACCGATTTCAGGAAATATTATCAAACCCACATACTCATGCCTTTGGATGTGCCTGCCGATACGCATCTTTTAATTTTTCGATACTGTTATGCGTATAAATCTGAGTGGCGGCCAGGCTGCTGTGGCCCAGCAATTCTTTAATAGCATTGAGGTCGGCACCGGCATTGGCTAAATGTGTGGCAAAGCTGTGCCGCAGCACATGCGGACTTTTTTTGGCCAACGTAGACACTTCGCCAAGGTATTTAACCACAGTACGATACACCACATCCGGCGACAACTTCTTTCCCTTCTCATTTACCAGTAGAAAATTGGTATCGGCGTTTTCCAGTTCGCTTCTTTTTGCCGCAGTATACGCTGCCAGTTCTTGCAGCAGTGCCGCACTTACAGGTATCAGTCTTTCTTTATTGCCTTTGCCCAAAATGCGCAATACCCGCTGCCCGGTGTCAACCTGACTTTCCTTTAACCCTATGAGTTCTGCCCTCCGCATCCCAGTTTGATAAAGCAACTGAAGTATCATTTTTTCAGTTTGCCCCATCCAGCCATTGGTATATTCAATACTGCTCCACAATTTTTCGATTTCTGCTTCGCTGGCAAAACCGGGCAATTTGCGGGGCGCCTTTGGGCCATTAATGATGGCCAATGGGTTGGCAGTAACCCAGTGCTGGCGCCGCATAAACCGGTACCACGATTTGAGAGCACTCAACTTTCGGTTGATGGTGCGGGCCTCCATACCATCGTCCTTCAACTGCGCCATCCATGTTCTGATCATGGAAGTAGTAATCTCCCCCACTTCGGCATGAACATCAAATTGCTGTTGCAAAAAAAAAGCACACTGGCCCAAATCGTGCTGATAAGCAATGATTGAATGCTCCGAATAACGCTTTTCGTATTTTAAATACTCGAGAAAACGGGCTACCGCAGTTGATACATCCATACACAAGAATAGCCATAAAGGTAAACCCCTTATGGCTATAAAATATTCGTCGGTTGATCCGGGAAAATTAAGCTTCGATTTTACCGCTGGCGATCTGCTGCTTGTAAACGGCTTTCAGCACCTGAGCACGACGCTTAATAGAAGGCTTAGTAAAGCTTTGACGTTCACGCAATTGAGTCAGCGTTTTGGCACGTTCAAATTTCTTCTTGTACTTCTTGAGTGCCTTGTCGATGTTTTCGCAGTCTTTCGAATCAATGATTAACATGGAATGATACCCCCTTTAGGAATTTTTAAGGGCGCAAAAATAGGATTATTTCATTATCAGCCAACCTTTTCCTGCAATTTTGTTGAAACAGTTTGCAGAAATCATGTTTACAGGCATTGTAGAAACCACAGGAACCGTTGTAGCCGTGAGTCAATCGGGCAGCAACAGAACATTTACTATAGCAAGTTCATTGAGCGAAACCCTCAAAACAGATCAAAGCGTAAGCCACAATGGCGTTTGCCTTACCGTAGAAACAGTGGCCGATGGGCAACACACTGTAACGGCTATTGCCGAAACCCTTAGCAAAACCAACCTGGGCCATTGGCAAGCCGGCACAGCGGTAAACATTGAACGCTGCGTACCCATGAACGGCCGCCTCGATGGCCATTTGGTGCAGGGTCATGTAGACAGCACTGCTTCCTGCCTTTTTGTAGAAAACCAAGATGGCAGCTGGTTGTACACGTTTGAATACCCGAAGCTGTTTGCCCATCTCATCATCGAAAAAGGGAGCATTTGCCTCAATGGCATTAGCCTCACGGTATTTAACCTTGTTGATAATCGCTTTTCTGTGGCAATCATTCCCTACACATTTGAGCATACCAATATGCAATTTTTGCAAGCCGGGCAAAAAGTAAATATTGAATTTGACATGGTAGGTAAATACCTTGCCCGCTGGAAAGAACTTGGCGTATAAAACAGGCTTTTTGTATATGCAAAAACACCCTCATGTAGCAGTAGCACTGCTCAACTACAATGGCCGTAATCATTTGGAAAAATACCTGCCAACTGTACTCAGCCTCACCTACCCCAACCTGAGCGTATGGGTTATTGACAATGCATCAACCGACGACTCTGTATCATTTTTACAACAGCAATACCCGCAAGTACAACTGGTAGTAAATCCACTCAATGGCGGCTTCGCCCAAGGATACAACATGGGCTTACGCCATATTGAATCGCCTTATATTTTTCTGCTGAATACAGATGTGGCTGTAACGCCCAACGTACTGCAGCCATTGGTAGATAGCATGGAAAAAAATGCCGGCATGGCAGCTATACAACCTCGCATTTGTGCAGATACCCACCGGCACTATTTTGAATACGCCGGTGCTGCCGGCGGTTACATGGATATGCTCGGATATCCCTTTTGCCGAGGCCGTTTGTTTGAATCGGTGGAAAAGGATGAAGGCCAGTACAATGATGAACAACTCGTGTTTTGGGCATCGGGGGCAGCCATGCTCATGCGCAAAAAACTCTTTGATGATGCAGGCGGTTTCTACCCTTATTTTTTCATGCACAATGAAGAAATAGACTGGTGCTGGCGCATGCTGAACAAAGGGTATAAGATAGGCTATAACGGACACGAAGTTGTGTACCACCTTGGTGGTGGCAGTTTAGCAAAAGAAAATCCTCGCAAAACCTGGTTTAACTTTCGGAACAACCTGATCATGATTAGCCGCAACATGCCGCTTGGCTGGCTGTTTTTGCTACTACCGCTGAGGTTTGGCTTAGATATAGTTGCGGCACTGCAAATGCTGCTGGCAGGCAACAACAGCAATGCTTTGGCCGTAATGAAAGCATGGGTTGCCTACGTAAACTGGTTGGTAAAACCCGGTAATCATAAATGGCCGGGAAACAGAAAATCTTTTGCAGGACCTGGGCGCTACAGTGGTAGTGTGGTTTGGCAGCATTTTGTAAAAAAGCATCAACGAGCAGCTGATTTTTACAATGGTTACTGATGCAATTTTATTTGTCAGCCAATGCTTTTTTAGCGTCCCACATGGGTGCCGACATCACCGTTCGAAACCCCGTAGTGCTGGCGGTAAAATCCGGAGGTAGCGATGCCCTTGCCGATGGCCTTGCTGCCAAATACTTCGGCCCTGCACAGGTGTAATCTCCTCCTTTTACTACCCGCTCAGGTTGCAGCCCTGCAGACGGCTCTGCTGGCCCCAATGGATTATTTAGTGCCAGTACATCGTAATTGATTTTATAATAATTGGCGCTGTACCAATCGGCACACCACTCTTGTACATTGCCCGCCATATCGTATAATTTCCAAGGGTTGGGCAAATACTGTTTTACACGCTTCACTCCGTTGGGTGTTGTGCTATTTAGCACTGCCTGTAAACTATCAGCTATACTGTTGGAAGCACGAACCCAAGGCAAATCATTGATATTTCTGCCGGCTATTGCTGCAAATTCCCACTCAGCTTCTGTGGGTAGCCGTGTACCTTGCCAGGCACAATATGCAATGGCATCGTTCCATGATATATGCCGCACTGGTTCCAGAGGATCTGATGCACTTCCCGGCCCAAGCGGTTGGCGCCAGTTGGCTCCGGTTATCCATTTCCATTCAACATTTCCAGTTTTTATTTGCGCTACAAAAGATCCTGGTTGGCGAATGCTGTCGATAAAGGGCAGCCCCTTGGGCCAACTTTTTTTTAAATCACTCGCCAAGCGAACCTGCTCTGCCTCTGTGCGGTAGTTGGTTGCCCGCACAAAACTGTCGAAGGCAGCTACCGTTACTTCATGAGCATCCATCCAAAACCCCTCAACTTTTACCAGATGCGCAGGCTTTTCGTCGGGTGCTGCATAGCGTTCATCACTGCCCATTGTAAATAATCCACCCTCAATCCATACCATACCGGCGGGCCTGTTTTGCGGGCTCACTTCCAGCACGGGTGCAGGTTTCACCTCCTGTCCGTCGGGCAGTATACTGGGCATCAGTACTAATGCTGCCAGTACAGCTATCAACACTGAAAATGCAATAACAATTCGCTTCATCCGGAAAACAATAAAGGGATACCCGTGCAATTTAGGCATCCCTTCAATGTGTACACATTAATTTATCGCCGGCTATTGTATGGCAAACAAACTATGTACGAATTCTTTTTTATCAAACACCAGGAGGTCTTCCATTCTTTCGCCAACGCCAATGTACCGCACCGGAATGTTCATTTGATGGCTGATGGCCAGCACCACACCACCTTTGGCTGTGCCGTCAAGTTTGGTAATGGCAAGACTGGTTACCTCGGTAGCAGCCGTAAATTGACGGGCTTGTTCCAGCGCATTTTGACCCGTACTACCGTCGAGCACCAACAGCACTTCATGCGGCGCTTCGGGCAGTTGTTTTTTGATAACCCGACGGATTTTACTGAGTTCTTCCATCAGGTGCAGCTTGTTGTGCAGGCGGCCAGCAGTGTCAATGATGATTACATCTGCACCACGGGCCATGCCGCTTTGTACGGTATCAAATGCTACAGAAGCAGGATCACTACCCATGGCTTGTTTTACAATGGGTACACCTACTCTTTCGCTCCAAATGGTCAGCTGGTCTACCGCTGCAGCCCTAAAAGTATCGGCAGCACCCAGTACCACCGATTTGCCCGCCAGCTTAAATTGGTGGGCCAGCTTACCAATACTGGTTGTTTTACCCACGCCATTTACTCCTACCACCAGTATTACGTAAGGTTTGGGCATGCCTTGCAAGTCGAAGCCTGAAGCCAGCCCAGTCGGGGCATCTACCAAAATGCCAGCCATCTCTTCCTGCATGATGCGGTTGAGATCGGCGGTGCCGAGGTATTTATCTTTTTTTACCCGTTCGCTGATGCGATCGATGAGTGCCACGGTTGTTTCAATACCAACATCGGCACCTACCAGGGCTTCTTCCAGGTTGTCGAGCACTTCATCGTCGATAGTGCTTTTACCGGCTACTGCCTTGGTAATTTTTGCAAAAAAACTTTCCTTGGTTTTTTCCAGTCCCTGATCGAGGGTTTGCTTTTCTTTTTTGCCAAAAAGTTTATCGAAAAAGCCCATAATGCATTGAATTCCTGATGTAGAAAAAAGAATGATTTGGAAACGGGAATGATAGTACTCCGTTGTAGAAAATAAAAAAAGCCATCAAACCAATAGGAATGACAGCTCTGGTATTTTCATCCTGCGAAAATTACTTTTCAGCGAGGAAATCTTTCACTTTGTCTTTGTGAACGATCACTTCTTTGAAAGTATAAGCACCAGTCTTAGGGCTGCGTACAGCCTTAATTACTTTGGTCCAGTTTTTGGCTTCGGCTGCCGCCTTAGCATCTTTTACTTTCGAGTTTTTTGAAGCTACTTTTGCCATATGAAATGAGTTGACAGGTTAACGGTTGACAGTTAGACAGGTAACGGAGCGGATTACTTGATTTCTTTGTGTACAGTCACCTTTTTCAGGATGGGGTTGTACTTCTTCAGTTCCAAACGCTCAGGAGTATTCTTTTTATTCTTTACAGAAATGTAACGGCTTGTACCAGCAACACCGCTATGCTTGTGCTCGGTGCACTCCAGAATAACCTGAACCCGGTTGCCTTTGCTTTTCTTTGCCATGATATATAGATATTTCGAGTGTTAAAAAAGGATTGTATTAGATAGCTACGCCACTTTCACGAAGCTCTTTTACCACTGCAAAAAGTCCTTTCTTGTTGATGGTACGAATTGCATCAGCTGAAACCTTCAGGGTAATCCACTTATCTTCTTCGGCCAGGAAAAAACGCTTTTTTTGCAAATTCGGATTGAATCGGCGTTTAGTCTTAATGTTAGAGTGACTAACATGATGACCAGTCATTGGTTTCTTACCTGTTACCTGACATACTCTTGCCATGATCTTGTTTTTTTCGGACGGCAAAGGTGCAGCATCTGTATCAAACAACAAAATGAAATTTGAACAATTACCGCAATTTCTACCCTCTTTTTTTCTAAAAGGTGCAAGTTCACTCTTTTGCGATGCAATTCAGCAATCTTTTTTGCGCCATAACCAGGGTTTGCCAAAAAAAACGTTACTTGCCATCCTGTTCATAATGGCCAACCATCCCAACATATCATTTTTAGGTACCAACCTCGACTTTTTGGACCACCCCATGGCCCGGGCCTGATTTTTTCCGCATGCTACTTTTTTTCATCCCTGTTATCGGCTTCACCGGTAGCAGCATTGTTTTATTCATTTATTATTATGGCACATACTTCAACAGCTGCCCTTTCGGCTCGGTCGGCATATTTTATTGATTTGGAACTAGAGCACGGAGCTCACAATTATCACCCCTTGCCAGTTGTACTGGAAAAAGGCAGCGGCGTGTTTGTGTGGGACGTAGACGGCAAACGCTATTACGATTTTTTAAGCGGCTATTCCGCTGTCAATCAAGGCCACTGCCACCCCCGCATTATTCAGCGCCTTACCGAGCAGGCCCAACAGCTTACCCTCACCAGCCGGGCTTTTCACAGCAACCTGCTGGGTGAATATGAAAAATTCATCACCACTTATTTCGGATACGACAAGGTATTGCCCATGAACACCGGCGTAGAGGGTGGTGAAACCGCCATTAAGCTGGCCCGGCGCTGGGGGTATGTAAAAAAAGGCATCCCCGAAAATGAGGCGAAAATTGTATTTGCCAAGGGCAATTTTTGGGGCCGTACCCTTGCCGCCATCAGTAGCAGCACCGACCCCAGCAGTTACCACAACTTTGGTCCGTTTATGCCTGGCTTCGATTTGGTGAATTACAACGACCTCTCCGATTTGGAACGTGCCCTGCAAGACCCCAACGTGGCGGCATTTATGGTAGAACCCATACAAGGAGAAGCCGGCGTGGTGGTGCCACACGATGGCTACCTGAAAGGCGTAAGGGCTTTGTGCGACCAGTACAATGTATTGTTCATCGCCGATGAAATACAAACTGGTCTTTGCCGTACCGGCAAAATGCTGGCCTGCGACCATGAGGACGTTCGCCCCGACATTCTCATTTTGGGTAAAGCTCTCAGCGGCGGCACCATGCCTGTGAGTGCTGTGCTTTGCGACGACTTCATTATGATGAACATACAACCCGGTGAGCATGGCAGCACTTATGGCGGCAATCCGCTGGCCTGCGCTGTAGCTATGGAGGCCCTGCAGGTACTGAAAGATGAACAAATGGCGGACAACGCTGAACGACTCGGTGCTTTATTGCGCAGCGAACTGGAAGCCTTGCAATCGCCCTACATAGCAGAAGTGCGGGGCAAGGGCTTGCTCAATGCCATCGTTATCAAACACAGCAACCCCGAAGCCGCCTGGGATTTTTGCCTGACGCTGAAAGAAAACGGCTTGCTGGCCAAGCCCACCCATGGCGATAAAATTCGCTTTGCTCCTCCCCTGTGCATCAACGAAGCGCAAATCAGGGAATGTGTTCAGATTATTCATCAATCTTTGTCATCATTAGCTGAATAATTCGATACATGGATTTTACCCAATGCTGGATGCGACCGGCCACTGCTGCAGATCTTGCAGCCGTGGCCGGCTTTGCCGAAATGACTTTCAGAGATACTTATGCGGCCCATAATACTCCCGAGGATATGGAGCTGTATTGCAGCCAGGCCTATGCTCCGGAAGTGCTGGCAGCTGAAATGCATCAGGATGATGTGCTGTACCTGCTGGCGCTGGTAAACGACCACATTGTTGGCCTGCTGAAATTGCAATGGAGCCAGCCGCCCATGCCCATGCCGTTCGATAATCCGCTGCAGATTTCCCGCATTTACGTACACCCCGAAGCCAAGGGGCAAGGCATTGGTCGCATACTGATGGCTGCTGCCAAAGCACATGCCGCCGAGCATGGCCACGACTATCTGTGGCTGGGTGTGTGGCAGCAAAACGAAGCGGCCATTGCCTTTTACAAGAAAATGGGATTTGCCATCATTGGCACCGATACGTTCGTTTTAGGTAAAGATCCACAACTCGACTGGCTGATGGGCTTGCCCATGCCGAAGCATTAAGCTCCCATAGCGTCTTCTTCGGTGCGGCGGCTGGTAAGTGTACCGAGTATGTTCTGATTGGCCTGCCGAACAGTGCTGGATTTTTTCAATTGCCACAATTGCTCCCGGGCAAAACGGGCTGCCGCATCTACCTCTAAAATAGGAGCCGGATAAGAACTGCCTAAAGCCACGCCAAATTCCCGTTGCTCAAACACATTCAGCAGCCAAGGCTGATGAATGAATGGCGCCGGCACCTTGGCCAACTCAGGTACCCACTGCCTTATGAACAAGCCTTCAGCATCATGATCGAGGCCCTGTTTAATAGGATTGTAAATGCGGATAGTATTGATGCCGGTAACACCTGCCTGCATCTGAAACTGCGGGAAATGAATACCAGGTTCGTAATCCAGAAACTGCCGGGCCAGCCAATGCACACCCGCCTGCCAGGGCTGCCAGCCATGGTGCGTAAAAAAGCTCACCAGCATGGCCCGCATCCTGAAGTTAAGATAACCAGTTGCGGTTACACAGCGCATACAGGCATCAACCATGGGCACACCCGTTTGACCTTGCTGCCAGGCTGCTACAAATTCGTCATTTACTGTTTGCCGAACGGTTTTGAATCCATAGTTGGTATTGGCAAACTCCAGCCCGGAGCGGGTTTCCAGCTTTTGCACAAAATGGCTATGCCACAGCAACCGCTGGCTGAAAAAACGCAATGGTCTTTTCATAGATGGCTCAGCAGCAATGCGCAGTTGCGTGGCCTGCCACACTTGCCGGATGGATACATTGCCATAGGCCAAGTATGGCGACAACCGACTGCAAGAAGTGCGGGAAAGCAAGGGTTTGGAAATATGCTTTTGATACAACAACCCTCTTTCTTGTAAAAAGCCATTCAAGTATAGCCAACCAAGCGCCGAGCCACCGGGTTGCCGCTGTATTTGCAAACTTGAGAAAGCAGGAAAAAGTTCATCAAAAGAACGAAGGATGGGTCCACCCGATGGCAGGTTTGCCCAAACCGCTCTTTCAAATTGCGGCTGACAAATGGGCGCCTCCATGTATTCCATCCATTGCAGATTCCATTGATGGCGGCGGCGCAAACCCCGCTGTACGCCACGGTCGGCCGTTTCATACCAAAGGATGTTGTTGGATTGGCACCATTTGGCCACCCATTTATCCCGCTGAAATGTAAGGTCGTTACCTGTTTCCTGATGGCTGTACAAGCCTTTGACGTTATAGTGCTGTAGCAACCATTGAAATGCATTAGACGCAGATGTGTGAAGCTTCAACATTGGCACAGCAGGTTGAGCTTGCTGCATAGCTTGCAACGATTGCCACACAAACCACCAATGCCGCACATCGCTATCGGGCGCCTGTAGCAAAGCAGGCTCAAATACATACAGCGGCAGTACCGGCAAGCCTGTACCAATGGCCGCCTGCAAGGGAGCATGATCTTGCCACCGCAAGTCTCTTTTCAGCCATACAACTACCACCGCCTGTCGCATGATGCCATCAACAATGTGTGGCACCAATGGTTCGGAAACACCGGGCATAAAATGACCGCAGAAACTTCATGCAAGCCAATGGCAGAATGCCGCATCTTTGCCATCCAGTGATACAATACTTCAAAAATCAGGACCAACGCACCATTGAAATTCATGCCCCCGAGCCGGGTGCATGGGTAAATGTGCTACCGCCACTCAAACAGGAAGAATTCCAGCAACTGTCGGACAATCTGGAAATACCTCTCGACTTTTTGAGCGACTCCCTCGATATCGACGAAAGAAGCCGCTACGAAATAGACGACAACGTACGGTTGATTGTGATTAAAACCCCTGCGGAAAACAACTCGTTCAACGACAGCGATGCGTTTTACATCACCATTCCTATTTGTATTATTTTGACCCACAACCAAATTGTAACGGTCAACAGCTTTGAGAATGCAGCTATCAAAAAATTCTTCAACACCTTTCAAAACCGCAAGCCTGATAACAGGAAATTGATGGTGCTGAAAGTGTTTGAAAAAGTGGTGGTGAACTTCATGGATTTTCTGAAAGAAATCAACCACCGCCGTAATTTGCTGGAGCAAAAACTGTACGATAGCAACAGCAACGAAGACCTGCTGGAACTGGTGCGCATTCAAAAAAGTCTGGTGTATTTTGTAACAGCTTTGCGTAGCAACGAACTACTGATGATGAAACTGGAACGAACCAATTTCTTAAGCTTAAACGAAGAAGAACGAGACATTTTAAATGACCTGATTGTAGACAACAGTCAAGCCCTTGAAATGGCCAATATTTACACCAACATTTTGAGCAGTACGCTGGATGCTTTCGCCAGCATCATCAGCAATAACCAAAACGTGGTATTGAAGCGACTGACCTACGTAACCATTGCCCTGCAAATACCGGTATTAGTAGCCAGCATTTATGGTATGAACGTGCCGTTACCAGGCCAGGAGTCGCATTACGCATTTTACATACCTGTTTTATTATCAGTAAGCCTTGGCTTGTGGCTGGCTTGGTATTTTGTACGTAAAAAAACTTCCCGATGAGTGATTTCAGCATTCGTGTGTATGGCATTTTGATGGACCATAACAAACGGGTACTGGTAAGTGATGAATACATCCGTGGTATGCTCATTACCAAATTTCCCGGTGGCGGGTTGGAGTTTGGCGAAGGCACCCGAGACTGCCTGGCCCGTGAGTTTATGGAAGAGCTCAACCTGAAAGTGGAAGTGGGTAAACACCTTTACACAACCGATTTTTTTCAGATCAGTGCGTTCAATAATAAGTTTCAAATCATCAGCATTTACTACGAAGCATTTGCCTTAGCACCCATTACGGCTCCTCTGCGGGAAAAGCCATTTGATTTTGACGAACAGCAAATGGCCATTTACCAAAAGACCGGCGAAATTGAAACAGCCCGCTTTGTGCAATGGAATGAATTCAGCAGCGAACAACTCACCCTTCCCATCGATAAGATTGTGGCCGATATGGTGAAGCAGCAGTATTGAGCGGGTTGCGAAAAAGGTAATTCTCCCCGAGCTTCGGCTGGTTTAACAAAGCCCCAATCTTCATTGATTGGGTAGCCATTACTTTTGTTACCGCATGTATATGCATGCACATTTACCAACATGTCTACTTCATTTGCGCAGCAGTTGTTTCAAAAGCAAGCCGGTGTAGAGCCCGTTCCGTCCAATCATCGCATTGCCCAATGGGCCATGTCGCTGCTCTGTATTTTGTTTCCGGAAAAAGCCGAGTACCGCTACGAAACGCCTGATGCGATTGACCATCAACTGGCTGCATTGCAAGATGAATTGGTGAGCATTCTGAACGCCACCAAGGCCTGCCACAGCTGCAACAATCAGGAAATCGCCGAAGCCTTTTTTACACAACTCCCCGAAGTATATGCGTTGCTCAATACCGACATTAACGCCATTGTAGCCGGCGACCCCGCAGCCACCAACAGCTTTGAAGTAGTACGTGCTTACCCTGGTTTTCAGGCTATTAGTTTGTATCGTTTGGCGCATGCTTTGTATTCACTAAATGTGCCCCTCATTCCCCGCATTTTGACCGAGCAGGCACATGCACAAACAGGTATCGACATTCACCCCGGGGCCAGTATCGGCCATCATTTTTTTATAGACCACGGCACAGGCATTGTGATTGGTGAAACTACGAACATTGGCAATCATGTAAAGCTGTACCAAGGTGTAACGCTCGGAGCTTTAAGCGTAGACAAAAGCATGGCCAACAGTAAACGCCACCCAACAGTGGAAGACTATGCCGTGATATACTCCGGCGCTACCATCTTAGGTGGCGAAACCGTAATAGGACACCACAGCATTATTGGCGGTAACGTATGGCTCACCAAAAGTGTATCTCCATACAGTACCGTGTACCATAAGCCTGAGATAACGGTGGTAACAAATACGCATGAAGTGACGAGTTGATCTGCCCATCTATTCTGCCCCACATGTTTAATTTGCAAGTTATTGCTGCAACCGCCTTTGTTAAATCAGACATTTATCAATTGAACTTGCAAACTTGTGAACATGTGAACTTTCCAACTTACCAACCCTAAACCAGCAAACCTTTATCTTCGCGGCCTCAATCAAAATCACAATCCATGAAATTTGGTGTAGTTGTTTTCCCCGGCTCTAATTGCGACAGAGATATGCACGATGCACTGGCGTACGATTTGGGCCAGGAAGTAATCATGCTGTGGCACAAAGACAAAGACCTGAGCATGTTTACCACCGACGACTGCATTGTACTGCCCGGCGGTTTCAGCTACGGTGATTACCTGCGCTGTGGTGCCATTGCCCGCTTTAGCCCCATGATGCAAAGTGTGATTGAGTTTGCCAACAAAGGCGGCAAAGTGTTGGGAGTGTGCAACGGCTTTCAGATTTTGTGCGAAGCCGGCCTGCTGCCCGGCGTATTGCTCCGCAATGCCAATCAACAATTTATTTGTAAAAACGTGTACCTCAACGGTGCCAATACCAAGGGTCTGCAAATTCCAATTGCCCATGGTGAGGGCCGCTATTTTGCCGACGAGTCTACATTAGATAGCCTCGAAGCCAACCAGCAGGTCATTTATCGCTACGCGACTCCCGAAGGTGAAGTAAACGACGAGGCCAACCCTAATGGCGCCACCCGCAATATTGCCGGCATTTGCAACAGCAGCCGCAATGTATTTGGCATGATGCCTCACCCAGAACGTGCCTGCAGCAATGCTCTTGGCAATACCGACGGCGTTCAGGTGTTTCGTGAGCTGGGCCTTGTTTCTTAAATCGTTACCATCAGCCTGAGGCTGATTTGCCTAAACATTTTGCTAATTGGCGGGCCCTTGTGCTCTAAGTCGCCTTGTGCATGCAAGGGTTTGGTTATCATTGCATCCACAACCGCCATTCGTTGTTGCTATACCTATACTTAATTGAAGACCATGAAGCAATTCTTCTCTTTATTGACAGCCCTTTTGCTGAGCAGCATGGCCATGAGCCAGGTAAAAAATCCCGTTAAATGGAATTTTACAGCAAAAAAAATTGATGCCACTACCTACGAGCTGCACCTGACGGCCAGCATCGACCCGGGTTGGCATATTTATACCATCGACCACAGCGCCGATATTGGCGTAGCCACCAGCATTGTGCTCAAAAGCAACCCGCTGGCAACCCCGCAGGGTAAGGTAAAAGTGGTGGGCAAAGCCGTTTCGCTCCGCGACCCCAGCACTGCTGAAATGGTGAAGTTTTATGAAAAGACGGTTGATTTTGTGCAGGTGGTAAAACTGAAAAAGCCGCTGAAAACATCGTTTTCCGGCACAGTAGAATACATGGCTTGCGACGACAAACAGTGCCTGCCCCCTACGGAAAAGCCTTTCACCATTGCATTGCAATAATCTTCGGTAAGCACCTTGATGTTTATGAAAAAAACTTTGTTTGCCCTGCTGTTGTGGCTGGCCGTGCTGCCTGCATTGGCACAGCAGGAACCCGTTCGGTTTAGTAGTAGCGTACAACGCACCAGCGATACCAGTGCCGTGCTCATCATCAAAGCCTTGCTGAAAGATTCACTGGCGCTGTTTACCAGTCAGGCCGCCTCGGCAGACGACCCGCTTATCAGCAGCATAGTGCTCGATAGCAGCAGTGCTACCCTGCTGGCTTCCGGAGCTACCATTACTGAAAATGGCCAGCTGCAAACCCTTCCCGACGGCAGTGGCGGCAGCTACCGGGTGTACCAAGATTCAGTGGAATTTCACTTGCCCCTTCTGGTAAATACAGAAACCGGATCTGTATCTGGCAAACTGGTGTGGCTGGGCATAAAAGGCGATGAGTTTCCGAATGGTGAGTACTCTTTTACCGCTACTATTCCTGCCGGCAGCGATGCTGCTTCTACCGCAGCCACCGGCACAGAAGAAGAAAAATCCATGTGGCAAATTTTCCTCGAAGGCTTCCTGGCAGGTTTGGGTGCCTTCATCATGCCTTGTATTTACGCCATGGTGCCAGTAACAGTTAGTTTCTTTACCAAGCGGAGCAAAACCCGCAAGCAAGGCATTAAAAATGCGGCTGTGTACACCGGCTCCATCATTGGTATTTTCACCCTCATCGGGTTTCTCATTACGGTTGTTTTTGGCAAAGGTGCCCTCAACGAAATGGCCAGCTCCGCCTGGTTCAACGTGGGTGTGTTTGTGCTCTTCATGATATTCGGTATCTCCTTCCTGGGTGCTTTTGAAATAACATTGCCCGCCAGCTGGAGCAATAAAATCGACAGCAAAAGTGGACTCAACAGTTACAGCGGTATTTTCTTTTTGGCCCTCACGTTGGTGATTGTGTCGTTTAGCTGTACGGTGCCGTTTATTGGTGCCCTTACGGTGCTCATTGCCAAGGGTAGTTTTTGGGCGCCGCTGGTTGGTTTCTTTGCGTTTTCGCTGGCATTGTCGCTGCCGTTTGCTGTGTTTACCATCTTCCCCAGCTTGCTGAACAATATGGCCAAAAGCGGCGACTGGCTCAATACCATCAAAGTATCGCTAGGCTTTATTGAACTCGCATTGGCCCTCAAGTTTTTCAGCAGCGCCGACCTCGCTTACCACTGGGGCATCCTCGACCGCGAAGTGTACCTCAGCCTCTGGATTGTCATCTTTGGTTTGCTGGGTTTGTACCTGTTGGGCAAGCTCAAATTTCACCACGATAATGAGCTGCCGAAAAACGATTACGGTCAACCTTACCTCTCGGTTACCCGTTTGTTTTTTGCCATTGCTTCACTATCGTTTACTGTGTACATGATACCGGGTTTGTGGGGGGCACCACTCAATGGCATCAGTGCCTGGCTGCCCGAAATGAAAACGCAGGATTTTAAACTGGCAGCCGGCAATTTCAACAGCAGCAATACAGCTACGTTATCTACTGGTCCGCAGCCAAAAAAATACACCGATTTACTCGAATCGGAGATACCCGGCGTCAACAGCTTTTTTGATTACGATGAAGCACTGGCAGCAGCCAAATCACTCAACAAACCGTTGATGATAGACTTCACCGGACACAGCTGCGCCAACTGTCGCAAAATGGAACGGGAAGTGCTGAGCAACCCTGAAGTAATGCAACGGTTGCAAAATGATTTTGTGGTAGTGTCTTTGTATGTAGATGACAAGTTTCAATTGCCTGAAAATGAATGGACCACTTCCAAGCTGGATGGCAAAGTATTGAAACGCATGGGCGAAAAAAACCTCGACTTTGAAGTTGCCCTCACCAACAATAATGCACAGCCTTACTATGTGTTTGTTGATACAGAAGGTAAGCTACTCACTCCCGAAGGATATGGCTACAACCCAAGTATACCGGGCTTTTTGGCGCATCTGGACAAAGTGAAAAAACTTTTCACCGACAAAAAGTAACGATATAGAAAAACCCCGGACATTCCGGGGTTTTTAGTGCTATACAAAAACTGTAAGCCAATTTGGTTGTCACTCTGCAATAGCCGTCCGCTTTACTATGACAGGCGAATCGTTAAGCCTAAATGCTGCAGTTGGAACTGCAGAGCGACAAGTATGTCTGTCAATAACTAACTGCAAATTTTGTAATGCAATGTTACACCGAAATGATGTTTACAAAACCTCAAAATCGGGCACATTTTATCACCAATGTTTATAAAGAAATTTGCTTCTCCGTCATCAGTTTGCGCAGGTTGATGAGGCCATAACGCATTCTGCCCAAAGCAGTGTTGATACTACAGTTGGTAATCTCTGCAATTTCTTTAAAACTAAGGTTGCCGTAATGGCGCAATACAATTACTTCCTTTTGTTCTTCGGGCAATTGCTCCAGCATCCGTTGTACCCGGTCGTGGCTTTGGCGGCGCATCATGTTACTCTCAGCAGTTTCATCCGAAAAATGCAGCCAGTCAAAAACATCTTTGCCCTCGCCATTAATCATCGTGGGG
This sequence comes from Bacteroidota bacterium, assembly GCA_020161435.1. Classification (GTDB taxonomy): domain Bacteria; phylum Bacteroidota; class Bacteroidia; order Chitinophagales; family Chitinophagaceae; genus Phnomibacter. The sequence goes on from JAIUNV010000002.1 coordinate 786,040, forward strand.
CTACGCTTTACCCTGCGGAAATGATCGACACACAGGTTGTGGGCAATGCGCATGGCCCAACTGATGAATTTGCCTTCATCGTTGTAGCGGTTTTGGCGGATGGTGTCAATGATTTTGATGAACACATCCTGAAACAAATCCTCGGCGAGGTATTTGTCTTTTACCAGAAATAAAATAGAGGTGTACACCCTGTCTTTGTGCCGGCTGACAAGTTCTTCCAAAGCAAAACCATCGCCATTGTGATAGGCGTGTATCAGCTGCGAATCGGAACGATTAGCGTAAGAAAGCATCATTTCTCCCTTTAAGTGGTGAATAGAAAGTAGAGTAGAAATGATTGCGATAGGCAAATGCTTTTTGGTAAAGAATGAAAATAGTGCGTAACCCAGCCAGGTATTTTATTGGTGCTGCAAAAAATATGCTAAAACAAAAAAAACAGCCCGTCTGTTAGAATTATCTTCGAAGTTGCTAACCGGCCGGGGCGTTATTGTTTCGACACCGATTTGAGAGCAAGCTAAAGAATTTATACGCAAATACCGCATGAAAGTGTCACAAAAGGGAAAAAAGCCCGCTGAAACCGCCATCGAACCAGCAGATCATATTTTCATAAAAGGTGCCCGTACCCACAACCTGAAAAATGTGGATGTGGCCATCCCCCGCAACAAACTAGTGGTGGTAACCGGCGTTTCCGGGTCAGGCAAATCTTCCCTTACCATCGACACTCTTTTTGCCGAAGGCCAGCGCCGTTATGCTGAAAGCCTGAGTGCCTATGCCCGGCAGTTTATGCAGCGCATGAACAAGCCCGATGTGGATTACATCAAAGGCCTCTGCCCTGCCATTGCTATTGAGCAAAAAGTCATCACCCGTACGCCTCGCAGCACCGTGGGCAGCATGACGGAAATGTACGATTACCTCCGCCTGCTGTATGCCCGCATTGGCCACACCATTTCGCCAGTAAGCGGCCGCGAGGTGAAAAAAGATGATGTCACAGATGTCATCAACAGCATCAAAGCACTGCCCGAAGGCGATAAAGTATTGCTGCTGGTGGCGTTTAAAAAACATGCCAACCGCAACACCAAGGAAGAACTGAATATTTTACTGCAAAAGGGTTTTACACGGGTATATGTAAAAGACGAAACCCTGCGCATAGAAGACCTGCTGGAAGACGACACAGCAATTGCCGCTTTTGATAAAAAGATGACGGCCAAAACGCCCGGCTATGTGTTGGTGGACCGACTGGTGATTCGGGATTTTGATGAAGACGATTTGCACCGCATTTCCGACTCTGTGGATACGGCTTTTTACGAAGGGGAAGGCAGCTGCCAGCTGGAAATCAACAGCGGCAAAATGCTCTCGTTCAGCAACCGTTTTGAGCTGGATGACATGCAGTTTGAAGAACCCGTACCCAACCTGTTTTCATTCAACAATCCTTTTGGCGCCTGCCCTACCTGCGAGGGTTTTGGACAAGTGCTGGGCATTGACCCCGACCTGGTGATACCCGACAAACGCCTGAGTGTATACGAGGGTGCCATAGCCCCCTGGCGGGGCGAAAAACTGGGCGAATGGAACAAGGCGCTTATCCGGGCGGCCAAGGCATCAAATTTTCCCATCCACAAACCGGTGCATGATTTAACGCCTGCCGAATACAAACTGCTGTGGACGGGCAACGCCTATTTTGATGGCCTCAATGCTTTTTTTAAAGAAGTAGAACAGAACCTGTACAAAGTACAATACAGGGTACTGCTGAGCCGCTACCGTGGCCGCACCCAATGTCACGAATGTGATGGCTACCGGCTGCGCAAAGAAGCTTTGTATGTAAAAATTGGCGGCAAACACATTGGCGAACTTTGTGAAATGCCCATCCGTGATTTGCAGCAGTGGTTTGCACATCTCCGCCTGAGTGAATACGATGCTGAAGTGGGCAAACGCCTACTGATGGAGCTGGAAGTACGCCTGCAAACCATGATGGATGTAGGTCTTGGGTATCTTACCCTCAACCGCTTGGCTAACACGCTGAGCGGTGGTGAAAGCCAACGCATACAACTTACCCGTTCGCTGGGCAGCAACCTTACCAACTCGTTGTACATACTCGATGAACCATCCATTGGCCTGCACAGCCGCGATACCAAACGCCTGATACAGGTGCTGAAAAACCTGCGGGACTTGGGCAACACGGTGGTGGTGGTAGAGCACGATGAAATGATGATGCGGGAAGCCGATTACATCATTGACATGGGCCCACTGGCCAGCCACATGGGCGGCGAAGTGGTAGCCGCCGGCAACTATGCCGAACTCACAGCTAACCCCAAAAGCCTGACCGGCCAGTACCTGAATGGCGCTATGCAAATAACCGGCCCTGCCAAGCTGCACAAGTGGAAGAAAAGCATTACAGTAGAAGGTGCCCGGCAAAACAATCTGCGGAATATTGATGTCACTTTTCCGCTGGGCGTACTCACAGTGGTGAGTGGTGTAAGTGGCAGTGGCAAAACCACGTTGGTCAAACAAATTTTGTATCCCGCCCTGCAAAAAATAAAAGGTGAATACGGCGATAAAGTAGGAGCACATAAAAAAATAAGCGGCGATATCGATAGCATCACCGCTATTGAAATGGTGGATCAAAACCCCATCGGCAAAAGCAGCCGTAGCAACCCCGTTACTTATGTAAAAGCATGGGATGCCATCCGTGATTTGTACGCCGCACAACCGCTCAGTAAAATTCGCGGCTTTCAACCCAAGCATTTCAGCTTCAACGTAGATGGCGGCCGCTGCGATACCTGCAAAGGCGAAGGCGAACAAATTGTAGAAATGCAGTTTTTGGCCGATGTGCATTTGCAATGCGAAAGCTGCAAAGGCCAACGCTTTAAAGACGAAGTGCTGGAAGTAACCTATCTCGAAAAAAACATTTTCGATGTACTCGAAATGAGTGTGGATGAAGCCATTGCTTTTTTTGCCGATCAGAAAGCTATTTTAGCTGCCATTCAACCATTGAGTGATGTGGGTCTTGGCTATGTAAAACTGGGACAAAGTAGCGATACATTGAGTGGCGGCGAAGCACAGCGGGTAAAACTGGCCAGCTTTTTGGGCAAAGGAAAAAGTGCCGGTCATGTGCTCTTTATTTTTGATGAACCCACCACCGGCCTGCATTTTCACGACATTCAAAAACTGCTCAACTCTTTTCATGCACTCATAGCCCAAGGCCACAGCATTTTGGTAATTGAACACAATACCGATGTCATCAAACATGCTGATTGGGTGATAGACCTCGGCCCGGAAGCCGGTGATGGCGGTGGTACTTTGGTATTTGCCGGCCTGCCGCAAGACCTGAAGAAATGCAAGGATAGCCATATGGGTCGTTTTTTGTAAACAACAGGGTGCACAAGCATTTCCTGTAAGTTTGCCGCCATTTATGAGCAGCATGCGCTACATCAAACAGTTCGACGGTATTCGTTTCATCGCCATTGCATTGGTATTGCTGCAGCATTTTGCCTACTCCATTGGCAACCGTATGTCTGCCGGTTACTTTGGTGTAGAATTGTTTTTTGCGTTAAGCGGCTTTCTCATCACCCGCATCATTTACGACAGCCGCGGCAGCATTGGTAGCATATACAAAAAGTTCATCGGCCGCAGAGCCCTGCGCATTTTTCCGATTTACTATTTGGTGATTGGCATCCTGTATTTCACCGGCGACCCATGGGCCAACAAATACATTGTACCGCTCTCTACCTACACGTTCAACTATACCATTGCGGAGCAAGGACTCAAAGGCATGCCCTTCATACATGTATGGTCGTTGTGTGTAGAAGAACAGTTTTACATCATTTGGCCCTTTCTCATTTTGCTACTGCGCCAGCGTTTCAAATGGTTACTTGCGGCCTTAGGAAGCATCATTTTGTTGGGTTGGTTGCAAATGGTATTTCTCGTTTTTCCCATGCGTGAAGGCTACACCTATTTAGGTTTGTTTCCAAGGGCGTATGCATTGGCACTTGGCGGGTTAGCAGCCTTACTCTGCGAAAAAAATCCTGTACCGCATCGCTGGTTGCAACTCAAATGGCTGGAGCCTGTCAGCGTCATTGTGTTGATACTTTCGCTGACCATTCCGCACAGGTCGATGTATGTGATTGCACCTTGCATCGCTACGTTTTGGTTGGTAAAAATTTACTACCACAGGATTCAGTTTGCCATCATCGACCGCTTTTTACAACTGCGCTGGGTGATGTACCTGGGCCGCATTTCCTATGGTATTTATCTCTACCATATTCCAGTGTCAGTGTATTTCACCAAGTACATTTTCAATCCGTATATCTGGAGTAAAATCAACTTCAAAGCACTCGGCCCGCTGGCTGGTTTGCAGCATCAGGTATGGGTTGTGAAAATTGTGTTGTACACCGCCCTGGCCATTGGCGTGGCTCATCTGTCTTTCAAATTCATTGAGCAGCCACTGCTTAAAATGAAAGACAAGTGGTTTGCGTAAATGCTGTGTGACAACCGACCACTGACTACAGATTACTGATGGGTGCATCACATTTTTTTTACCTCTCCCTGCCTCTCCAAAGGAGAGGTGCCGTAGAGTAGTCTGCCATCTACGGACTCCGGACCTTCAACTCCCGACTATCTGATTTTCTGTCTCCGGTCTTCCACCAAATCCTTCTCTCCCGAGACAAGGACTATGTAAACAAAAAAGAGGGCAAACGCCCTCTTTTTTATATTAGGATACAACAACATTATTCCAATCCATAATCGCGGCCTTTCATGGTGGCAGGCACGCCTTCTGTGAGCCACTTGGCTGGCTTTTCGCCTTTCAAAAACCAGTCGAAGAACTGCTGCTCCCGAATCTGAATGTCTTTGCGGTTGCGGCGTTCCACCAGGTTGTGGGCTTCATTGTTATACTGCAGCAACCATACCGGCTGACCCAAACGACGCATGGCGGTAAACAGCTCAATACCCTGATACCAAGGCACGGCACCATCAGCATCGTTGTGCATTACCACCAACGGTGTTTTGTTTTTAGGCAAATGAAACAGCGGTGAATTTTTCAAATACAAATCTTGACGCTCCCACAAAGTAGCCCCAATGCGGCTCTGCGTTTTTTCGTATTGAAACTGACGGTTGAGGCCACTCTCCCAACGAATGCCACCATACGCACTGGTCATGTTGGCCACAGGCGCACCAGCCCATGCAGCAGCAAACAATTTAGTCATAGTAATCAGCTGCACGGTTTGATAACCACCCCAGCTTTGGCCTTGCAAACCCATCTTGGTGCTGTCTACATAACCCAGTTTTACCAGGTGGCGGGCACCACTCACAATGTAATCGTAAGCACTCTGTCCGGGCTCACCCTTGCGGTAATGAATATCTGGCGCCAGTACTACATAACCACGGCTCACAAAGAACGGAATGTTCAAGCGGCTGGGTGTAGGTGCAGGTGCAGTGTAGCTGTACAAACCATCACTCAATGTTTCGTAGAAATAGGCGATCATCGGATACTTCTTTTTGGGATCGAAGTTTTCCGGCTTGTACACAATGCCTTGCGTCATTTTGCCATCGTAAGCTTTCCATTCAATCAGCTCTGCTGTACCCCACAGGTACTGGCTTTGCTGCGGATTGGGCTGACAAAGCACAACGGCCTGCATGGGCTGACTCACGGCATCAGCCAGCGTAGCTACCCGAATGTCAGGTGTTTGCTGATAGTTCTCCGTACTGAAACTCAGCACATCAGCATCCTTCGCTTTTACAAAAGAAGCCAGACGGGTAGGCAATGTTTGCTGCGCCATTTTGTTCAGCACAAATGGCTTTCCGATAGCCTGCCATTTAATGGCAGCGGTTTTATCAGTATTGTTGAAAATGGTAAACAGATAAGGCTTGCCCGACTCTACGAAATTTTCTTCGCGGTTGAGGTTTTGCCAGCGTATGGTCCACTTGTAGCTGCGGCCAATACCACCGGTAATCATCTCTGGCGCTTTAGCAGCCATTGGGTCCAGTTTCCAGATATCGTATTTGTCGTATACATACAAAGCAGAACCATCTTTCTCCCAACTCAAAGCGCCATAAGGAGAAGGATCATCGGGCACATCGTTGTCTTCGTCATACAAGGCTACTTTAATGCCTTTGGAGGGCACAAATTCTTTGCCATCCTTCCATGTGTGGTATTGCTTGTCCCCATTTTCATACCACAGCAAAGTAGTACCATCCATGCTGGTGCCCATGGGCATGCCATCTACACCGGCTTTTACCAATTGCTTGCTTCCTGTAACGGGGTCTATCACATACATATCTCCTTTGCCACGGCCGGCCCACTGGCTGGCAATGCGGCTGGCTTTATCATCCACCGCCCAAAACCATTTGCCATCGCCGTTGCCACTTGGTCTAACGTCCTGCAATTGCTGATCGGCGAGTTGCACCACTTTTTTCAACCCTACATGATACACCGTGAGGTAACTTCTGTTGAGCTCACGGGTCAGGTTACGCAGTTGATAGGGCTGCAAATAATCATCTTTATAATGCCAGATATCGAGTTGTGCTTTTTCAAATTCGGGCACGGTGGTGTCTTTCGGTGGCATTACAGGAGCCACACCAAACATTAAACGTTCGCCACTTTTGCTAAAGCTGAGGTTGGCAAATTCACTCACCGTCCAGCCGTTGGTTTTTCCGGCAGTAGTACGGTCAGCTATCAGCATGGCACTATCGGTGCCATGGCGCCAGTACCACAGTTTGTAAAACTTCTGGATGGCTTTGGCGCTGCTGTCTCTTTCGGCTACAAAAGCCAACTGCAAACCCTCCTCATCCAGCGTCAGGTTTTTTACATCGTTGAAGGCGGTCATCACCGTATCCACTTTGGCAGCAGCAACATCTACAGATAACACATACGCATTACCCTTGCCCACTTTGGCCGTTTTAATCACCAGTTTATTGCCCATTTTATCGGTAGTAAAATCGAGGGCATTTTTCCATGTCAGTTTTTTGCCGGTGGCCAGCTCGTACCATACCAGCTCGGTGCCGGCATCGCCGCCACCCGCTGCAGCACCCGCAGGTTCATCTGCATCCAAGCCTTCAGCATTCAGCCCTAAGCCTTCAGCATCTTTCAAGTATTTCTGCTGCACTTTTTCCGGAAACTTTTGCAACAATGCCGTAAGGCTGTCCACCACTTTGCGCAGGCTATCGGCTTGCGGATTTTTGGGAACCACCGGCGCTTTTTTGGCCGTATCGGGCAAAGGTTTGTCCATGTGGTAAGCCATCCAGCCGCCAGCATCGCTGGGCATTTTGTACGCCTTCACCCGGGCTATTTTCAGCACATTGCTGCTACCCAGTTGTACTATACCCAAACTGTCTTTGGGCATATCATCGGGGCGCTTCTTTTTAATGCGGGCATCCCTCGTTTCCTGATAGGTAGGTTTAATTTTAAACACCGCATAGCGGCTGTCGGCACTCAGGCTCACCATGTAGCCGCGGGGCACTTCCAACCGCCAGCTGTTGGCCTTGTTGGCCAGTACCAAGCGGCCATCGCCTTCCTGCGGATTAACCGTAAAAGCCGTGTACTCACCATTGTTGCTGAGTACCCGCTCCTGAATGCTTTCCCAACCATCGTACACACTGTGGTCGAGTGGCTTTTTTTGTGCCGATAACTGGCCCGCTGCCAGGCTCATTGCCAGCAACATACATGCGTATTTTCTCATACAATTGTTTTGAAAAAAGAATGAACGTCTAAGTAAATCATTCAATGTGAGTTTAGACGCTCCATTGGCTTTTTTCTTTTGCCCAAGGCCAGGCCGGGCCAACAAAAAGTTATACGCAATAGTTGTAAGTTGCAGTTCATCCGCTCAATTGTTGATATGAAAAAAATACTCCTTCCCGTTTGCTCCATTTTCCTTTTTGCAACCGCACAAGCACAGCATGCCCTGCACAAAATGTGGCAAACCGACAGCACCTGGAAAGTGCCCGAATCTGTGCTTGTAGATACCAAAAACAATGTGCTCTACGTAAGTAATATTGATGGTGCTCCCGGGGGCAAAGACGGCAATGGTTCTATAGGCAAACTCGGCCGCGATGGCAAACCCATTGCCATAGAATGGGTAAAAGGCCTGAACGCACCCAAGGGCATGGGTCAGCATGGCAACCTGCTGTATGTAGCCGATATGAATGAAGTGGTGATCATCGATATCAAGCAAGGCGCCATTATCAAAAAGATACCTGTTGAAGGAGCAAATTTTCTCAACGACATCAGCGTTGGCCCCAAGGGCGAAGTGTATGTAAGCGATAGTCAGGAAAAGAAAGTGCACAAAATTGAAGGCGACAAAGTGAGCCTCTTTGCCGATGGTTTTACCCGCCCCAACGGAGTGCTGTGGCAGCCCGATGGCATTTTTGTACTTGACAATGGCGTGTTGTACAAACTCGATGCCAATGGCCAAAACCGCAGCAAAATTGCGGAAGGCCTCGAAGGCGGCAGCGATGGCGTGGAGAGAGTGGGCGGCAAAGATTTCATTGTGAGCTCTTGGGCCGGTGTCATCTACTATGTGCATGCCGATGGCAAAGTGGAAAAACTGCTCGACTACCGCAACGAAAAAATAAACACCGCCGACATTGGCTACGATGACAGCAAACGCATCGTGTATGCCCCAACCTTTTACAAAAACAGCGTTATCGCATTTCATTTGCAATAAATAACGTACAGCTATTGCTGCCAGCAGCCATCTGTACAGCACAGGTGGCTGTTGTGTTTTTGGGGCTGTCAACAAAAGAACATGATTCAGCTGTAGTTCGGGCTGCTACGGGCTACGCCTCTACTGCGTCGAGGTGCCCCTTCGCATCCCGCAGCCCATCAACCACTGTATCTTTACCCGGCAAACATGAATACTCCGCTCCGCATATTATGCATTGGCATTGGCAACATCCTTCGTGGCGATGATGCTGTGGGCCATTGGCTGGCAGACAAAATTGCCGCTGATGCACATCCGTTTGTAACCGTACAAACCATGCATCAGTTACACATTGAGGTACTAGAACAATTGCAGCAATACAAACACGTGATGGTGATAGATGCTGCCATACAAAATGAACCGGCACTGCTCTCCGCTATCGCTCCACAAGACACCCCTGCACATGCCGAATCGCATCAGGCAGATGTGGTGACGCTGATGCAGCTGCATCGTAATTTGTATCAGCAACCGATTGATTGGTTTACGCTGCGCATAGCCGCACAGCAGTTTGAGATGGGAACAGCCATCAGCCCCGCCTGCATAGAACATGCACAAGCGGCCTATGCCCTTTGGCAGCAGTGGCTACAACAAATCCTCAACGAATCAACGCTGTAAAGACAGCAGCACTTCGCCGCCGGCATTCACGATGTCAATTTGCATCGGCATTTTGCCCATGGCATGAGTGGAGCAACTCAGACATGGGTCATAGCAACGAATGGCACTTTCCACTCTGTTCAGCATGCCTTCTGCTACATCAGCGCCATGCACATATTGGCGGGCCACATCCGTAATGGAGCGGTTCATGGAGGGATTGTTTTGCCCCGTGGCTATCAGCAGATTGACCATCGTTAGCTTGCCGCTGTCATCTGTTTCGTAATGATGGAACAAAGTACCTCTCGGAGCTTCTGAAGCACCAATACCAATTGCGTTATTCCACCTGCCCAATGTTTGCAAATGCGTACCTGTTACTTCGGGGTCTTGCAAATACATGGCGGCTTCTTCTACTCCTGCCAGTGTTTCAATCAAACGGGCGTAGTGGTAAAAGAAAGTTCCATGCACAGGCTGTCCATTGCCCAAGGCCCTGAACTGTAAAAATTCTGCCTGAGCCAACGGTGTTTTCATCCTGTCGGCTACATTCAATCTGGCCAACGGCCCTACTCTGTAAATGCCTTTTTCGATACCCAACGGTTTGTAATACGGATACTTGAGGTACGACCATTCCACCGCTCTTTCAGCAATAAATTCCAGATACCTTGTAAGCGATAACTGGTCTTGCAACACATTGCCTTCTGCATCTACAAAACGCAGCAATCCATCATACAATTCATGCTCGCCATGCGGGCCAACTGTACCTAGGTACATGGTAGGCGACGTAGCAAAACTGTTGATCATGTCGGCATTGGCAGCATGAAATTCTTTGATAATGCGAATGCCTGTCTGCACTGCATCCAACGCTTCGGGTATCCACTGCATCAATGCCTGTTGGTTATCTATTGTGAGCGGATAGCTCATACCACCGGGCACAATGCCCATCGCATGAATTTTTTTACCCGTAATGCGTTCGCTGATTTCCTGCCCAAACTTGCGGAGGCGAATACCTTTCAACGCCACATCCGGAAATTTTTCAGCCAGGCCAATGATATTTCTGCTGGCCGGATCGCTATCGTAGCCCAATAAAAAATCGGGAGATGACAAATGAAAAAACGACAAAGCATGCGAAGAAATGTTTTGCCCGATGTGCATGAGCCGGCGTAACAGATTGGCTGTGTACGTAGGCTGAATGCCCTGTATCATTTCGCAGGCTTTTACACTGGCAATGGTATGACTCACCGGACAAATGCCACAAATGCGGGGCGTAATGGTGGGCATTTCTGTATACATTCTGCCCTCGCAAAATTTTTCAAAACCCCGAAACTCATTCACATGAAACTGCGCCTGATCTACTTCGCCATTGTCTTTGAGTGCAATGGTAATTTTGGCATGGCCTTCGATGCGGGTGACCGGCGAGATGAGTATTTTTTTAGCTGCAGGCTTATCCATATTTCAATTTTTGAGCGGTACTTAAATCGGGCATGCGATCGTTCAACAATTCGTATAGCACATAAAAAATGGTATCGGCGCTGGGCGGACAACCCGGCACAACTACATCTACCGTTACTACCGATTGCAGGGGCAACACTTTACCATGCAGTTTCAACAAGGCCGCATGATTGGGCCACATTCCTTCACCATCATTGCTGGGCGAATGCGTGTAAGCAGCAGCCATCACCTCTTGCAGCGGAAAGTAGTTGCGCATACCGGTGATGTTGGTCATCACGGCACAATCGCCCAAGGCCACCAACACTTTGGCCTGCTTGCGGATGTGTAATATTTCTTCGTAGTGTTCATCGCTGGTTACCGACCCTTCTACCAAGGCAATGTCTACTTCAGGAAAAGGCTTTCCATCTACAATGGGACACTTTACAATGTCGGCGAGTTTGGCAACTTCCAAAATGCGTTCGTCTATATCCAGCAGCGACATGTGGCAACCCGAACAGCCGCCCAACCATACAGTGGCTAATTTCTTTTTCATTGGCTCCAGTTTTTGGCGCAATACAACGTGCAGCTATTGCAGCAGTTTTCTTTTTTCTACCAGTTCTCCTATCATTTCCGGATACTTTGTGAGTTGGCCTTGTGCCACGGCTTTGGGCCATATAGCACCGGTTGGGCAGGCATGTACACATTTACCACAATCGGTACAGGTAATGCTTTCGCCCCAAGGCGTATTGAAATCGGAAATGATGCGTACATCATGACCACGGTTCATCACACCCCAGTTTCCGGCACCTTCTACTTGGGTGCAAACCCGCACACAACGGGTGCACATAATGCAGCGGTTGTGATCCATCACAAACCAAGGATGCGAGGTATCTACGTTGCACTCCGGATACAAAAAAGGATAACGGATGTGGTCAAGTCCTACAGCATAGCCAGCTTGTTGCAGTTCGCAATTGCCATTGGCCACACATACGGCACATACATGGTTTCGCTCTGCAAAAAACAGTTCAACCGTGATGCGTTGATACCGCTTGATACGGTCGGTATCGGTGCGTATTATCATGTTGTCGGCTACCTGTGTGGTACAGCCACTCAGCAATCTGTTCACACCTTCTATTTCTACCAAACACAAGCGGCAGGCACCAATATCATGCAGGCCTTTGAGGTGACAAAGCGTAAGCATCGGTATGTTATTGGCTTTGCATACCTCCAAAATCGTTACACCAGATTCGGTGAGGATTTTTTGTCCATTGATATACACAGTAATGATGGGCATATACAAGTGGCTTTACAGTTCGAGATGTTGATGTATCAATACTTCCGGTGACACCAGGCGATTGGCATATTCTTCGGGAAAATGGCGGAGTGTGCTAAGCAACGGATTGGGAGCACTACCACCCAAACCACAGAGGCTGGCTTCTTTTACATACACTGCCAACTCTTGCAATCTGTCCACATCATGTTGAGTGCCTTTGCCGTCTACAATGCGTTGCAGCAGGTCGTGCATCATGCGGGTGCCTACCCTGCACGGAGCACATTTGCCGCAGCTTTCATCCATACAAAACTCCATGAAGAAACGAGCCACATCCACCATGTCGCTGCTCTTGTCCATCACAATCAATCCACCCGAACCCATGATGCTGCCAAGGCTCATGAGTGATTCGTAATCCATGCCTACATCCAAATGTTGCTCCGGAATACAACCACCCGAAGGGCCACCGGTTTGCGCCGCTTTAAATTCGCCATCGCCAGGAATACCACCGCCAATGTCGAACACAATTTCGCGGAGGCTGGTACCCATCGGCACTTCAATCAGGCCGCTGTATTTGATTTTGCCGGCCAGTGCAAACACTTTGGTGCCGGCACTTTTAGCCGTTCCGGTTTCACTAAACCATTCACCGCCATTCAAAATAATCGGCGCTATGTTGGCATAGGTTTCTACGTTGTTGATGAGTGTTGGCTTACCCCACAAACCACATTCTGCAGGGTATGGCGGCCGCGGACTTGGTGTACCTCTTTTCCCTTCAATGGAAGCAATCAATGCGGTTTCTTCACCACATACAAATGCACCTGCACCAATGCGAACCTCTACATCGAAAGAGAAGTTGCTTCCCAAAATATTTTTACCCAGCAAGCCCAGTTTTTTAGCTTGTTTCAGGGCTGTTTCAAAACGCTTAATCGCCAAGCGATATTCACCGCGAATGTAGGCGTAGCCTTTGCTGGCACCCACAGCATAACCCGCAATCATCATGCCTTCGAGCACACTGTGCGGATTGCCTTCGAGCACACTGCGATTCATAAATGCGCCAGGGTCGCCTTCATCGCCATTGCACACCACGTACTTCTGATTGTTGACGTATTTGTACACCGTTTCCCACTTCATACCCGTGGGGTAACCTGCACCACCACGCCCCCGCAAACGGCTGTGCTTTATTTCAGCTATCACATCTTCCGGCAGCATGCTGTTCAAGGCTTTGTCAAAAGCTTTGTACCCGTCATACGCTATGTATTCTTCAATGTCTTCCGGATTGATGACACCACAATTTTTCAAAATAATTTTGTGTTGCTTTTTGAAGAACGGATCCTCATTGGCATTCACAAAAGGTTCGGGTCTGGTATCGGCAAACAAGAGTTTATCTTTCTTCGGTTGCTTGTCAACAAACTGTGCCTTCAGCAAGTCACCTACTTCTTCCGGCTCCACTTTTTGGTAAATGGTATGATCGGGCAACACTTTTACCAGCGGTCCCTGATTGCACAATCCCATGCAACCCGTCAGGTTGGCTTCTACTTCGTCTTTCAAACCCAGTGCATCAATATTTTGCTGTACTTGTTCCAATACTTTTTCTGCATTGGAAGCCATGCAACTGGTACCACAGCACACACATACTTTTTTACTGAAATGATGGTGTTTTGTTTTGGCCTGATCTGCCATCACCGTCAACTCCTGCCGGTTCATAATGCCTCCAGTTTTTCATGAATTATTGCCACGAGTTGATGGCCATCGGTTTTTGCCTGCACTTCTTCGTCTATCACTACAGCAGGCGCCAAACCACAGGCGCCAATGCAACGGGCCACTTGCAAGCCGAGTTTGTTATCGGCCGACACTTCACCCGCTTTGATACCAAAGCTTTGCTCCACGGCATCCAGCAATTGCTGGGCACCTTTTACATAGCAGGCAGTACCGGTGCACACCAGGCAGGTATGATCTCCTCTCGACTTGAGCGAAAAGAAATGATAGAAAGTAACGGTAGAAAATACCCGTGCAGGAGGAATATGCAACTTGTTGGATATATGCTGTAGCACAGGCATGGGCAAATAACCATACGCATTTTGAGCTGCATGCAAAATTTCAATGAGTGCATCCGGACGAAAATTCTCTTTCTTCATGCGGGTGTCTAATAATTTCACCCGTGGATCGGTGGCAGAAAGCCCCGATGAGGCATTGGCAAATGGTCGTTTCATAACGTTCTTTACTTAGAAACTGAACGATGAAAGCAAGGCGAGCAACAGCAAGGCCGCAAGTGCGGGATGGGGTTATCGGAATTGCTATAGTAACAAATCTACCGGCCGGCTATTTGCAGAAACATGAGCAAAATCAGCGCAATGAACTGAGAAATACCGCATCATTTTGATGAACTTTTTCCAATTCCGCTATCTTGCCCCTGCACTTGTTTTACTGGCATGAAAAAACGAATCGTCTTTACATTACTGACCACTGTTATCTGCAGCAGCAGCTTACTTGCTCAACGCAGCAATCCTGCCTACGATGCTGAATTGCAGCAATGGATAAGTAAAAGAATCGCTTACCTGAAATCAACCGATGGATGGTTGAATTTGGCAGGATTACTGTGGTTGCAACCAGGCAACAACAGCTTTGGCAGCAGTGCCGAAAACAAGACTGTTTTCCCGGCCAGCTTCCCTTATGCAAAATCTGGCGAGTTCATATGGACGGATGCTCAGGTAAGTCTACAATTGAAACCGGGCGTAGCCGCAAATATTAACGGAAAGACATTTACGCAAGGCATTGTATTCGATGCAAAAAAGGGAATATCAAGCGTGGTGAAAATGGGCGACTGGCAGTTTAGCATCATTCAACGGGGTGATAAAACGGGTATCCGTTTGCGGCAGTTGAATCACCCTGCTGTGGCAGCTTTTCACGGCACAGATCGTTTTGCAACAGACACAACGTACAAAGTGCAGGCAACACTGATGAAGCCTGCTTTTCCCAAAACCATTGCCATCAGCAATGTGCTGGGGCAAACCAACGAGCAACCATTAGCAGGTACGTTGTTGTTTACCCTGCATGGCCAATCGTACAGCCTGCAGGCACTTACCGAAGGTGATGAATTGTTCATCTTGTTTGCAGATGACACCAATGGTGAAAGCACTTACGGTGCAGGTCGTTTTTTGTACGCTCCCATGCCCGATGGCAATGGCAAAACAGTGCTCGATTTCAACAAGGCCATCAATCCACCTTGTGCGTTTACACCATTTGCCACTTGTCCGTTGCCGCCCAAGCAAAATCAGTTAACGATGGCTATTGAAGCGGGAGAAAAAGATTACGGACATCATTAAAAAACAGATGGCAAGGCTTTGCTGTGCAAGCCTTTTTCTTGTAACCATGCCAAGGTAAGCGACAATGCTTCATGTAAGCGGGGCATGGCTTTGGCGCTATCGTGAAATACAATGATGCTGCCGGGACGGGTATGTTTTTTGACAGCAGCAAAACAATGCTGCCCATTTTTCTTCGTATCAAAGTCGCCGGTAAGCACACTCCACATCAGCACAGACATGTCAGGATATCGGGAACGGATTTGTGTTGCTTCATCTTTGGTCAGTTGCCCATATGGTGGACGAAATAGTTGGCTATCGATGACGCCGGCAGCTGCATCCACATCCGCCACATAATCACTCGTAGTAGCTTTTCTTCCATTGAGGTGATGCATGGTATGATTGCCCACCGCATGCCCTTCGGCCAAAATGCGTTGATAGATGTCGGGGTGCAGCAGTACATTTTTACCAATGCAAAAAAAGGTTCCCTGCATGCCTGCAGCTTGCAGTTGATCCAGCACAAAAGGCGTGGCTTCGGGGTGAGGTCCATCATCAAAAGTGAGGTACACTTCGTTGCCCTGCAACACCGGCCCCTGCCACTGCAATCCTTTCGGAAACAGCATGCGCAACCACCACGGTGTATGATGCAAGTAAAACATGGGCGCAAGATAGATGATAGATGATAGTTGGTGGTTGATGGTTTGTAGTTGATGGTTGGTCGTTTATCGTTTATCGTTTGTTGTTTGTTGTAAGACTTAGGGTTTCTATTTTACCTCTCCCGGCCTCTCCCAAGGGAGAGGTGACGTAGAATAGAGGCTATTATCTTCGGACTCAGGTCTACAAACTCCTGACTCCTGACTTTCAGTCTTTCGGACTTTCCCTCTTCCCGACATTTCATTACCTCTCCCGGCCTCTCCAAAGGAGAGGTGATGTAGAATGGAGGCTATTATCTTCGGACTCCGGTCTACTGACTCCGGACTCCCAACTTTCGGACTTTCCTTCTTCCCATCTTCCTGACTCCTTTCTACAAACTATCTTTGCCGCCTATGAGTCAGAGAGTAAGAGTTCGTTTTGCCCCGTCGCCTACGGGTGGATTGCACCTGGGTGGTGTGCGTACCGTATTGTACAATTACCTGTTTGCCCGCCAGCACGGCGGCGATTTTGTGTTGCGCATCGAAGACACCGACCAAACCCGTTTCGTGCCCGGTGCAGAAGCCTACATTTTGGATTGCCTGAAATGGTGCGGCCTCGAACCCGACGAAAGTGTGGTGAAGCCCGGCGCTTATGGGCCCTATCGCCAAAGCGAACGCAAGGAAATGTACCAGCAATATGCTCATCGTTTGGTAGAGCAGGGCGATGCCTATTATGCATTTGATACGCCTGCAGAACTTGAAGCCATGCGGGAGCAATACAAAACGCCGGAGAACCCTTCGCCTACCTACAACCAGCAGGTTCGACGACACATGCGCAACAGCCTGAATATGGAGCTGGAAGCGGCCAGAGAATTGATTGCTGAAGGCACTCCGTATGTGGTGCGCATCAAAATGCCGGTAGATGAAGTAATTGGTTTTACGGATATGGTGCGTGGCGAAGTAAATGTGAATACCAGCCAGGTAGATGATAAAGTGTTGCTGAAAGCCGATGGTATGCCTACCTATCATTTGGCGGTGGTGGTAGATGATTACCTCATGAAAATTACCCATGCGTTTCGTGGAGAAGAATGGCTGAGCAGTGCGCCTGTTCACCTGATGCTCTGGAAGAAACTGGGCTGGGAAGACAGCATGCCTGCATGGGCTCACTTGCCGCTGATTATGGGTCCTGATGGTGCCAAACTGAGCAAGCGCCATGGCAACAAATATGACTTCCCCATTTTTGCCATGAACTGGACCGACCCTTTGAAAAATGAATTCACCGAAGGCTTCCGCGAAAGAGGTTTTTTGCCCGAGGCATTTGTAAACCTGCTGGCACTCATGGGTTGGAACGATGGCAGCGGACAGGAAATTTTTACCCTCGATGAAATGGTACAACGCTTCAGCATGGAGCGGGTACACAGCGCCGGTGCACAGTTTGATTTTGAAAAAGCCAAGTGGTACAACCACGAATGGATAAAGCGCAGCACTGCACAGCGTCTGCTGCCTGAAGTGCAACAAGTACTGGCGCAGCATGGCATTACTGATTGTAACGATCAGGTATTACTGCAAGTGATTGACTTGGTGAAAGAACGCTGCACATTACTCCATGATTTTTACGAGCAGTCAGGCTTTTTCTTTCAGGCACCGGCCAGCATTGATACTGAAAGCATCAAAGGAAAATGGAATGAACAGAAGACTTTGTTCTTTACTGAGCTCATCCGCAACTATGAACTGACGCAACTGTGGCAGGCTGCTGATTTGGAACATGCGTTCAAAGAGATTGCTGCAGTGAATGGCTTAAAGCCCGGCGAACTGATGTTGCCCTTCCGCATCATGCTGGTGGGTGGCAAGTTTGGCCCGGCCGTGTTTGATATTGCTGCCATTATTGGTAAAGAAGCAACCATTGCAAGAATTAAACATACGTTGAGTTTGTTGTGAGGTTTTTACCACAGAGGCGATTGAGGTAAACACAGAGGAGAAGGAGTTTTATAATTCATTCACTCATTGACTTCTTTCACTCATTGACATAAAAAAACATCCCACCAGCCTTCGCCAGTGGGATGTTTTTTTATGGTGACTGTATTTCCTAATTAACCAGTCAACTAATTAACCGATCCACTCTATTTCACCGCCAATGCCTTCTCAATGAGGAATTGCAAATTGGCACGGTGTGCACGGCTTTGCTCATCGGGGCTTACAGCAGTAGCCAGTTGTGTTTTAATTTTCTTGAGGGTGCTCAATGCAGCGGCTCTAGAAGCATTGTCGTAGCCGGGAGCTGTGGTAGCAATACCGCTGGCACCTTTTACAAACTCTGTTTGCAAGTTTTGGCGGTACAGGTTTACACCGGTTTTTAAATCGGCGGTAAAAATGGCGCCTACCAAATCACTCATTACATCAGCTACGCTGTAGGTATTGCCATACAAGCTGCTGCTGTTGAGGCGCTGCAAGCTTACGGGATTGAGGATGCGAGACAGAACACTCATTTGCAAACCAATCACGGTGTTTTGTGGCTTAGGATCTTCGGTAGCACCAAAAAAACCGAAACCACGACGCTGTGATTGCAGGTAAGGAAACAGTTGTGCATCGGCATCAAAAGCGTTGGGCGCAAACACATTCTTCGCCAGCAGGCTCATGGCTTTTTTCTGATACGCCACAGGCACTGGTGTAAATGGTTTGTTACCGCTTTGCTGTCCGGGGAAGCTGCGGTCTACATACACACCACCAATGTAGTTGGCCACGGCACCGGCCATTTGACTACGCTGGCTGATAACAGTATAATACCGGCTGCGCAGTTTAGCCCACGATTCGTTGGGGTCTGTGTAACGGTCTTTGAGTTTGCCCAGCATGGTATTCACCAGCTTAAAGCGATCTTCGGCATAAGCCACCATATCGTTACTCATATCGTTCACCATTACACGGGGGTCGATACCGCTACCGGCGCCACGCATGTCGTCTGCATCGTTGCCAAAAGCCAGTTTGGGATCGTTGCTGCGAGACAGGATTTTCTTCAGGCTTTCCTCTTCTGTTGCAGCACTGAATGGCGTGTAACCATATTCAATCGCCCACACATCGTAAGGGCCTACTTTGGTGGTGTAATAATCGCCCTGCTTGCTGCGGTCCAGCGATACGTTTACGGCAGGATAATCCATTACACTACCCTGCAAGCCAAGGCTGCGGGTAATGCTCTTGTTGTGTACTTCGGCGGGGCTCAGCATTTGGCTGGCTTTCATATTGTGGTTAAGGCCGAGTGTATGCCCCATTTCGTGCAAAATGAGGTAATACAAAAACTGCTTGTGCATTTCCGGCACTTCAGCAGCATCTCCATCCAGCACTTCTACAGCAGTGGCGCCGGTCATAAACTGCATGGCCAACTCTTGCGCCATATTGCAGGTAGCCCAATGTTTGTGGGCACCGGCAGGCAGCAATTGCTGTACGGTTTTGTTTTGGGCAAACGCTTCTTCCCAAGAAGTAGCAGCAGCTTTTTCGTACAGCTCACTTTGGATGGGTGTACCGGCACCGCTGCGCCATTCTACGGTAATATCTGAACCCAAAATTTGGCCGGTGCGGGGGTTGGTAAAGCTGGGTCCGATGGCACCGTACGAAGGATAGGCACTGCTCACCCAACGAATCACATTGTAGCGGATATCGGCAGGATCCCAGGTGGCATCATCCGGCATTTGCTTCATCACCACGGCGTTTTTGAAACCCGCTTTTTCAAAGGCTTCGTTCCATTTGTTGCCGGCTTCCATTACGTATGGACGCAGCTCTACAGGCGTGGTGTTTTCTACCCACCACACAATGGGTTCTACCGGTTCGCTGATGGCTGCATTCGGATCTTTCTTCACTAAATGCCAGCGGTTGATCACGTCTTTAAATGGCGTTGGTGACAGAGACGTCATGTCGTCTATTTCCGAACCAAAATAGCCCACCCGTGGATCGTCGCGGCGGGGTCGGAAATCATTTTTCGGCACTTCAATAAAGGAGTGCTGCATCCGCACTTTATTGAAGCGGGCATCAGTAATGTCTTTACCACCCTGGTTGAAAGGCATGGGGTTGTCGTAAGCCAAATCCACCACCACATCGGTGTTGTTGGGATAGCTACGCACACCCGTCACACGGCTTTTCATGGGGTTGAGGCCACCCAGATTGAAAATGGCCGTTGGCGGCAAACCCGGAGGATTCAACGGCTTCACCGGATCGAGTTTTTCGCCTACAAACAAACCATCGGCGGCAATGAGGTAACCGGTAGAATCTTCACCGGCAATTTTTTCAGACAAGAAAACAGCTTCCTGTACATCCACATTGGCCGACTTGGTTACAGCATTGTTGGGGTCGTAAAAGAAGTTGGTGTTTTGAGTTGCAAACTCGACTTTATCGTACACTTTGCGGATAGCAAAAATGAGGGTAGAGCGGTGCATGCTTTGGTTGAGGAACAAACTGGTGGGGCCGCTCAGTGAAAAGCTCTGGTAAATGAATTCCTGACCGAGCTGGTCTTTGCGTACATACAATTGCGTGGTACCTGTGGCAGTATCCTGATACACGGTAAACAAGCCGGCGTGTTTTTTACTCGACTTGATTTTGTCGGCAATAGAAAGTGGTTTGGGAGCAGCCTTTTTAGCGGTGTCTGCCGCTGCGGCCGGAGGGGCAACTACGGCCGTTTTATCATTGCGCTGTGCCATGCTAGTCATGCTCAGCAACAATGCTGCCGGTAGCAACCATTGTGTTGTAGATCTCATAGAGGAATATTTAATTGGTGGACAAATTGCTACAAAATCGGTATTCCCCGGGCAAAATCGGTTAAAAGGTAAAATAGCTGGACAGTAGCCGCATTTCAGCGATGACCATTTGTGGTGAAAGCAATGAAGCAGCGGGTAAATGCAATGGCGGAAAGCAGTTGGCCTCCTACCTTTGTGCAGCTTTGTAACAACAGCACACAACGATTGCAACCTGCTGAGTGAGCATGTTGCTGCTGCATAAAAACTGTACATCATGAACAGACCAATACGGGTACTGGTAGCCAAAGTAGGATTAGACGGCCACGACAGAGGAGCGAAAATTATTGCCACTGCCCTGCGGGATGCCGGCATGGAAGTGATTTATACCGGCCTGCGCCAAACGCCTGAGATGGTGGTAAACGCTGCATTGCAAGAAGACGTGGATGCCATTGGTGTGAGCATTTTGAGCGGTGCTCACATGACCGTTTTTCCCCGCATCAAAAGCCTGATGGATGAAAAAGGCATGCACGATGTACTGCTTACCGGCGGCGGCATCATTCCTGATGACGATAGCAAAACCCTGCAAGACATGGGTGTTGGCAAACTCTTTCAGCCCGGCACCAATACACATGATATTGCCGATTTCATTTTGGCATGGGTGAAGGAGCATCGGAGTTTTTAGAGAAGACCGAAAGTCGGGAAGACGGGAAGTCCGAAAGAAAGAATAATCTCTTTATTCGTGGCAAGGAATTGTTTCGGCGCCTCTGCTGGCGGCGGGCAGTCCGTCTAATGCTGGCGAAATGTATGGTATGCCCAAATCGAGCCCACGAAGAATAAGCAGAATGGCTACAATGCCGGTAAACACAGGCAGCCATTGCCGCATCTTACTGCGATACTTGGCACTCAACTGCGCAGCAAATAATAACAGGAACAACATAAGCGGTGCCGTGGCTATGCCAAACACCGACATAAATGCAGCAGCCGATACTACGCTACCGGTTGCTACTGCTGCACTCAATGCAACATACACCAATCCACAAGGCAACAAACCGTTGAGCATACCCAGCACAAAAGTGGCAGAGTAGGCCCGCTTACCCATCATGGCTCCCATGAGCGGCGATAGTTTGTTACCCATGTAAATGGTAAGCTGATTACTGTGGAATATGGCGGGTTTGAAAATGGTCACAATCGCAAAAAACAACATGGCAACGCCCAGCACCAAACTCAGTGCCTGCTGCCATCCGGCCAGCACCAGTTGCTGGCCAACAATACCAAACAAAGCACCCAATGCCGCGTAGGTAAATGTTTTGCCGCCGAAGTAGGCAAGTATGCCCATACCTCTACCCCATCCATTGGCCGAAGCAAACGGCAGCGATAAAGCAATAGGACCGCACATGCCTACACAATGCAGGCTACCGGCCAGTCCTAAAACCAAAGCGCTGAGGTACAAGGCATCCATGTTCAAAAAGATTATGGTGCGTAATAAATTACCTCGTTGTAATACGGCTTACCTGCGTACTGATATCTAGCTTTCACCGTGTACTTACCAGTCTTCAATTGATTGGCAGGAATGTTCACTAATCCATCGCCTTTTACAGGCACTTTAAAATCGTAGCTGGCATTGTCGGGGCGGTAAAAATGTAATTCACCTTCACCTTCTACAGCAGCCACCGGCAATTGCACGGCTACACCATTATCAGTTGCAGCTATGGTCATGGCTTTGCCCAATTGATTGGCGTTGTTTTTGCCATCAATCACTTGCTGGTATTTCAGTTCTTGTGCGTAGTAATCGGTAGATACCAGATCGTAATTCTGGCGGGTACACAGGTAAACCATGCCGAGCATGAATACCACAAATCCTGTGTACACCAAAAATATTTTGGTTCCCCAGTTCCATTTGATGGTCATAGGCTTGATGTTTTATTCAGTGTATCCCAGGAAGCTGGTCTTCACTGTTCTGATTCGTTTTCCGTCTTTATACACACCAATTTTTACATCAGTGTCGCGGCGTTTAATGGCCGACTTGGGCAGCACCAAAAAGAACGTGCTTTCCGCTTGTCCTTCTGCCGGTGTATGGAGCTGATGGCCACCTACCAGTTTGATGACGCCGGGCAGTTCTTCCACCTTTAATACCACGTCAATATCTTTCACGGTTTTGTTCACCATGTTCAGGTGGTACAAATTACTCAAACTATCTTTTCCTACCTCCTGAAAGAGTTGGCCACGGGCCCGTAGCAATGTTACGTCCACATCGTTGCGGGTAAGCAAGAGCGTTGTTAAACCTGCCAACAGCAATACCAGCACCACCGAGTAAAACTTCATGCGGCCTGTAAACTTGAATGGCTGATTATCGGCCAGCTGTGCTTCGCTGGCGTAGCGTATTAATCCTCTGGGCGACCCCACTTTATCCATCACATTATCGCAGGCATCAATACAAGCGGTACAGTTGATACATTCCAATTGCGTGCCATTTCTGATATCAATACCAGTGGGGCAAACCACCACGCATTGCTTACAATCAATACAATCGCCAAGTTTATTTTCTTCCGTACGACGGCCTTTGCCACGAGGTTCACCACGGTTGTAATCGTATGCAACAATCATAGAGTTATGATCGAGCAACACACTTTGCAATCGGCCATACGGGCAAATAACGGTACAGATAATTTCACGGGCAAAAGCATACACGCCATAAAAAGCAAGGGTAAAAATGACGAGGGCAATAAATCCGCCAACATGTTGTGTTACCGGCTCCTGAATGATTTTGAATAAATCCTCAACACCAATTATGTAAGCCAGAAATGTATTCGCAATTAAAAAAGAGAAAGCAAAAAACAGAAAATGCTTTAGTGTTTTGCGAACAATTTTATTACCATTCCAGGGGCCATTATTCAGTTTGCGTTGTTCATTAGGATTGCCTTCAACCATCCACTCCATTCTACGGAAAATCATTTCCATGAAAATAGTTTGCGGGCAAGCCCAACCGCAAAAAACCCGGCCATAGATCATGGTAAACAGGTAAATAAAAATTACCATGGTTACCATGCCTACGCCAAAGATGAAAAAATCCTGAGGCCAAAAAATCATACCGAAAATCGAGAACTTCCCTTCAACCAAATTTATCTGTAGCGCAGGATTACCATTTATTTTTATAAAAGGCAAAGCAAAAAACAGCACCACATACAGCACACTCAGCACGGTACGGCGGGTGTACCATTTTCCTTTTGGCTGCCATGCATAAATCCAATTCCGTTTTCCGTCCTTGGTTACAGATGGCATCCTGTCGCGAAACGACTCTTCTAACTGCTCAACGGTTGATTTTTCTGTACTCATAATCTGGTATGAATGCCGGCTTGAGGCATTCGTGTGTCAAAGCTATTTAGCAGGAGCTGCGGCAGCCGTGCTATCAGTCACACTGGTTGCACCAGCGGCCTGATTTTCATCATATAATTCTCCTTGAGGCTCTTTGGCATTGGGCGGGTTGGTGCCTTTAAGTGATTTTACATAACTGGCCAGCTGTGCCATTTGCATGGGAGAAAAATCTTCTTTCCAACTACGCATGCCTTTTTCTACCCAACCATATTTAATACTCTTAAATACATCTTTAATATCGCCACCATGTATCCAGTAATTATCGGTAAGGTTTGGCCCAACAGCATTGCCTTCACCGGCGGTGCCGTGGCAGGCTATACAGTTTGCAGCAAACAAAGATTTACCGGAAGCTATGGCACCTGCATCCAGCATCACCACTGAGTTTTCATCTACGTTGCTCGATGTTTTTGCCAGGTATGCTGCCTTCTCTTCTTCGGCTTGCTTCATGGCTATTTGCAGTTCTTCAATTTGCAAAGGCGCAGTGTGAGAAACATGATAACGATACAGATACACAACGGAGAACAAAATGGTGAGTGCAAAAGCGGCAATCCACCATGGTGGAAGTTTATTGTCCAGTTCGCTAATACCATCATAATCATGGCTCAGGTCAATGGCTGCTTCTTCTTCAATCTTAGCCGATTTATTGATTTTGTCCCACCAGCTTACTTTGGGTGCTGCTACTGCATCAACTGTTGCTGCTGTTACTTTTTTCGATTCAATACCAACAAGAAATTTCAACTGATACACCAATACCACCAGAATGATAATTTCTACTGCTATAACCGACACCATCATGTAAAAGGTGAAGGGCGACAAACCGTTGATGCTATTGTCTACTGCAGGTGCAGCTGTAGCAGCAGCATCGGCTGCGGCTTGAGCATTGCCCGTGATGGAAGCCAGCAAACCGGCACCCAGCAACAGTATAACGGTAGCTGCATTGCCGCTGTTTTTTTCGGCACGGGCTTTCCGCAGTTTTGTTCTGAATAAATCGGCGGCATTATTTACCACATTGCCCAGCAGGGCTATGGCTAATGCCAGCATCACCATTATCAGTACCATCACCTGTGCCAGCGGATTGCTGAGGGTGCTGGGTTCTTTGGGTTGCGCTTCTGCTACCTGCGCCAGCAGCAGCATTCCGCCAAACATGGCGAGCCATTT
The DNA here is from genome assembly GCA_020161435.1 of Bacteroidota bacterium. Lineage (GTDB taxonomy): Bacteria > Bacteroidota > Bacteroidia > Chitinophagales > Chitinophagaceae > Phnomibacter. Next base: position 811,192 of record JAIUNV010000002.1, read on the forward strand.
ATAATTGAATGTTTTAAGCCTCATATACTAAAGTATTCGATGGGTGAATGATGTTAGTTATCTAATGGCAGTTTACTTTTTTGCTGCCAGCTTTTTTTATCGGCTCCGTACACATAAAATGCAACGCCAATAAAAAAGGTTACAAACAACAGCAAACCGATTAAAGGGTAAATAGACACACCGGTTATGCTCTGCAGATAATTGATAAATTTCATAACTGCTTATTTAATGACTACGGTTTCGTCTTTCACTTTAATGTCTTTACCCAAACGTTGCAAGTAAGCAATCAAAGCAACAATTTCCTTGTTGGGTGCTGTATTGATCTTATCCTTTTTCAAACCATCAGCTATTTGTGCAGCTTGCTTATTCAGGTCGGCTACCGCTATCTGATCGTATCCTGCAGGATATGGCACACCCAATGTTTGCATGGCCCTGATTTTGGCACCGGTTAAGGATGTATCCAAATCATCATCGAGCAACCAGGGATAATTCGGCATCAAACTACCAGGGCTCATCAGCGTTGGCTTCATCATGTGGTTGTAGTGCCAGCTATCAGGATACTTGCCACCAATGCGGTGCAAATCTGGGCCTGTTCTTTTACTACCCCACTGAAATGGGTGATCGTACACAAACTCGCCGGCCTTGCTGTATTCGCCATAGCGGGCCACTTCATCGCGGAAGGGACGCACCATTTGTGAGTGACAGGTATAGCAACCTTCACGAACATAGATGTCACGACCTTCCAACTCCAACGGAGTATATGGTTTTACCGAAGCAATGGTGGGTACGTTTGATTTAATGAGGAATGTAGGAATGAGTTCGAGCAAACCACCAATGGCTACTACTACGAGGCTCACAATCAGCATTTGTACAGGGCGACGCTCAATCCAGGAGTGCCAGAAACTGTAACCGCCATGTGGTACAAAATTCTTTTCGAGTGCAGGTGCTTCGCCATATTCTGTAGGAACGAATTTGCCAGCAGCAATGGTTTTCCAAATGTTTACAACAAGCATAAGGAAACCAATGAAGTACAACGTACCACCTACGCCACGCAAAATGTACATGGGGCGAATGTTGGTTACCGTTTGCAGAAACTGATATTTCAAAGTGCCTTCTGGTGTAAACTCTTTCCACATCAAAGCCTGAGAGAAACCAGCCCAGTACATGGGGATGGCGTAGAGAATTATACCGAGGGTACCAATCCAGAAATGTTGTGCAGCCATCTTCTTGCTATACAAAGGTGTATTCCACAAGCGGGGCACCAAAAAATACAGGGCACCAAAAGTGAGGAAGCCGTTCCAGCCCAACGCACCTACGTGTACGTGTGCAACAGTCCAGTCGGTAAAGTGCGAAATGGCGTTTACGTTTTTCAGGCTCAGCATTGGGCCTTCAAAAGTGCTCATACCATAGCAGGTAAGCGCCACTACAAAAAATTTCAGAATGGGTTCTTCACGTACTTTATCCCAGGCTCCACGCAAGGTCATCAAGCCATTGAGCATACCAGCCCAAGATGGGAAAATGAGCATAACACTAAACACGGTACCGAGGCTCTGTGCCCAATCGGGTAGCGAAGTATATAACAGGTGGTGCGGACCAGCCCAGATGTACAAGAAAATCAACGCCCAAAAGTGTATGATACTCCAACGGTAACTGTATACCGGGCGATTAGCCGCCTTTGGTACAAAGTAATACATCACACCAATGAAAGGCGTGGTAAGGAAAAACGCTACCGCATTGTGACCATACCACCACTGCACCAGCGCATCTTGCACACCTGCATACCAGCTGTAACTTTTTAATGCACTAAAAGGCAGTTCGAAAGAGTTGACAATATGCAACATGGCCACAGTAACCCAGGTGGCTATCCAAAACCAAACAGCTACATACATGTGCCGTTCACGACGCTGAATAATGGTCATGAACATATTAATACCAAACACCACCCAAACAAGTGTAATGGCAATGTCGATGGGCCATTCCAGTTCGGCGTATTCTTTACCCGAAGTGTAGCCTGCCAGCAGTGTAACCGCAGCAGCTACAATAATGGCCTGCCAGCCCCAAAAGTGTATCCAGCCTAGCTTAGGGCTATACATGGATGCCTTCATCAACCGTGGCAATGCATAATAAATGGTCATGTAAATGGCGTTACCTACAAATGCGAAAATCACCGCATTGGTGTGTACCGGCCTTACCCTGCCAAATGTGGTGTAAGCCATGTCGAAGTTGAGTGCAGGAAATGCAATTTGGAATGCAATGAGCAATCCAACGAGCATACCCACCAATCCCCAGATAATGGTTGCGTAGGCAAAGGCTTTTACAAGCCTGTTGTCATAAGCGAATCTCTCAAGTGGTTGTTGCATATTTGATGTAATTAGAGTTTTGTTGTTGGTTGATCGTCGTACAGCATACGCATGGGTGGGCCGTAGCTGTCATCAAACTGACCGCTTTTGGCACTTACTAAAAAGGCTACCAGAAAACCACCTGCTACTAAAATGCTGGCTCCAAGGAGTATAAGTATTACTGCCATCGCTATGCGGATTGATTTACGATTAAAGAGAGTGGTTGGTGGGCTATGGAACGGGGTCAAAACTATTTGGACACACTACGCTGTTGGATGATAGCACTCACTGTGTGCTATGATTTTTGTCATGTTTTAGTCACAACGTGCAATCGAGATACCTTCTCTTTCTCTTTTGCTTCAACAATATAGGTTACTTTAGTTCCTGCGCTGCGTTTTATTGGTAGAACCTAACTTTCTGCGGCCGGTTTCTATACCCAGCCAGGTGATGATGATAATGGATATACTGCTGGATGGCATTAAAATGGCTGCCACCAACGGGCTCATCATTCCCTGAAAAGCAATGGATAAACCCACAACATTGTACAGCAGTGATATGATGAAAGAACCAATCACCACTTTACGGCCACGGTGTGCCATGGCTACAAAGGCATGCAATTTTTCCAGCTTACCGGCATCCAAAATGGCATCGCAACCGGGTGAAAAATTATTGACATCATCCGTAACAGCAATGCCCACATTGGCCACTTTCAACGCACCCGCATCATTGAGGCCATCGCCCACCATCAGTACATACTCACCGTTGAGCTTCAGTGCCTCTATATATGCCAGCTTGTCGGCAGGTGCCTGATTGAATTTTACATCGGCTGGCTTGCCCAGCAATTGCAGAATGTTGTTCTTTTCAGCATCATTGTCGCCACTCAGTACTGCTGTTTTTTTATTGTGCAGCAGTTTTTTCAGCATTTTATCCAATCCATTCCGGTAGTGGTTTTTCAGCAAGAACAGGCCCTGACGACCATCATCCAACTTCCAGGCTACAACAGAAGTATTGCGGTCGAAATGATCTTGCCCCCATACAAACATGGGGCTACCCAGTTTGATGTATTGGTCATTTACCCACGCCTCTACCCCACGGCCTGCATGCTCTTTCACATGTTGCAATGGCTGAGGTTTTACCTGCAGGTATTGTAGCACCGCTTTACTAAGCGGGTGTTGTGTTTGCGCCGCTACCGAAGCCAGCAATTGGCGAAGTTGTTCGTCAAGCGTATCTCCTTTATAGTTAATGTCAAACTGACGGCCATCGGTCAACGTACCAGTTTTGTCGAATACTACCGTAGTAATTTTTACCAACCGCTCTACCACGGCAGCATTGCGTACATACATGCCTGCACGGTCGAATGCCCGTATTACATGCCCGTTGGTAAATGAATTGCTGAGCAGCAAAGTGCAGGGGCATGCTACAATTAAAGCAGTTGTGATGGCTGGCCACATTTTCGTAGGGTCATTTATCCACCAGTAAATGCCTGCAATGGCAGTAAGCGTAAACAGCACCACAGTAAAGTAGCGACTCACCGGATGCACCCACGAATCCTGATTGCTGTCTTCGCTCCGCATACTTTCTTTATTCCACAAATTGGTGAGGTAGCTCTGGCTCACATCTTTCACCAACAGCAGCTCTATTTTACCAGCCATTTGGCGGCCTCCGGCATATATAATTTCGCTGATCTTTTTTTCAACGGGTACACTTTCACCGGTAACAAAACTGTAATCAATAGCTGCTTCGCCCCTTACTAAAATACCATCTGCCGGAATGATTTCGTGGCTATGGATAATAATGCTGTCGCCATTGCGTAATTCGGGCAGTGGCACCGGCACTTCTTTGCCATCCATTAGCTTATTTACGGCTATAGGAAAATAAGAGGTATAATCTCTATCGAAACTCAGTGATTGCTGGGTGCGGTCTTGCAGTATCCGACCAATGAGCATAAAGAACACAATGCCACTCATGCTATCGAGATAGCCGGCACCGGTACCCGAAAAAATTTCGTAGACGCTTCGTGAAAAAGTAATGAGTATGGCCAGCGCAATGGGCGCATCAATATTGAGGAAACGATTTTTTAAACCTGCCCAACCGCTAATGAAAAATTCGGACGCACTATAGAATAAAACGGGCAAACTCAATAACAGGTTGAGGTAGCGAAAAACCGGCGTTAAATCATATGCTTCTTTTACGCCATCGAGCCCAACATATTCCGGAAAGCTCATCATCATAATGTTGCCAAAGCAAAAGCCGGCCACTCCCAGTTTATAAATACGTTCCCGGTTGAAAAGGTTGCGGGGCTTTTTTCCTAAATCGTTAAGGCTGATGTGTGGTTCATAGCCAATGCTGGTAAGGATTTCCGCTACTTTGCGCAATGAAATTTTCTTTTCGTTGAACAGTACCGACACTTCTTTTTTCGGAAAATCGACTCGGCTGTGCGAAATGCCTGCATCCATTTTATACAAATGCTCCAGCAGCCACAGGCAACTGGCGCAGTGCATTTGTGGCAGGTAAAAAATCACTTGCGTTTGTTCGCCATCTGAAAACTGTACCAGCTTTTGACGGATGTCTTCATTTTCCAGAAAGGCAAACTTGTCTTTGCGCACCTGCACCCGCTGGTTAATGCCGGGTTTTTCGGAGCGGTCGTAATAGTCGCAGAGGCCGTGTTGGTTGAGCACCTGATACACAGTTTTACAACCGGCGCAGCAAAAATTTTTATCGTCGTATTGAATAGGCTGTGCGGGCAAATCTTCGCCGCAATGAAAACAGGAAACTTCCGTTTGGGTTGCTGTATCCATAAGTATTGCTGCTGCGTTGGGCTTTTTGTTGTTGTAAAAGAAACAGCCGGTTATAAGGTGCCGGCTGTTTACTGAAGGAACCACTCAACTCTACAGAATGGCTATCAATCGTTAATAGGTATTTAACCGGCCTGCTCCGATGCTTTTTGAATACGGGGCAGCAAAACATTTTCTTTCAGGTAAATGGCTTGTGTAATAAGCTGATCAAGGCTAAACAACTCTTCAAAAAACAGGCGGGTGTCTGTATCCCATTCTGGTTTGAGTATAAAGTTGTTGGCAATGAGGCGAAGCTTTTCTAAGAGGCTGAGAATTTTTTTATTCTTATCCCGAATCATTTGTGCGGGTATCGTTGCTTCTCTGATTCTACCCTTGGCATCGGCCTGTGCTATCAGGGGAAAAAGAATCATGCTGTCATTTCTGATGACTTGTTCCATTTCTTCTTTCAATCGGCCAAACAGCATATGACCAACGCTGAGCTTATCGGGCTCTACATCGGAGTGCTGCATCAGATTCGAATATTCCGCCAAGGTTATCAACGATTGACGGATGGGGGCATAATGCTTTTGTTCTATGTAATGACACAGTTGCGGTGGCGTTAATTCATTCACTTCTACCAGGTGGGATGCCATCATAACAAATAGTTTAGCTTGATACGAAACTATGTTGGCAAAAGCAAGTGCTGCATGACTGCACTCAATTTTCATTATGATTTTTATCAGTTCTGCCTCGGGGTGCTTCAACAAAAAAAGAGAAGCAAAAGCTTCTCTTTTCTATGGCTGGCAAGGCGTTGTATTGTCAGTAGTCAATCATTTAAGTTGGCTACCCTAGATAGTTCACGAACATCTTTAATCGATATTTTTTTACCTGAAAGTTCAATCACTCCTTCCTTATTGAGTTCGCTCAGCAAGCGAATGGCGGTTTCTGTGGCTGTACCAACCAGGTTGGCAATTTCTTCACGGGTAAGTTGTACTGCTATTTGTGTGCTATCAGGCTCGTAACCATAGGTTTCTTTCAAAAAGAGTAGTGTTTCGGCCAGTCTTTCCCGTACAGGCTTTTGCGCCAGGTGGGTCAGCTTTACCTCTGCTTCTCTAAGTTGGTTGCTCAGCAGTTTCATCATTTCAAAACTCAGCGATGAGTCGCTGCGCAAAGTTTTCATGAAAATTTCGCGGGGAATAAAGCACACTTGCGAATCTTCGAGTACAGTGGCTGTGGCATTGTACCGCTCATTTACCAGCATGCTGCGGTAGCCGAGTACATCGCCGTCACGGGCAAGGCGTACAATTTGCTCTTTGCCTTCATCGCCAATAATCGAGAGTTTTATTTTGCCTTTATTCACACAATAAACACCAAATGGATGACCACCTTCATGAAAAATAACCTGACCCTTTTTGTAAACTGAGCACGTTTTAGAATCACTTAAATTTTCTAATGGTTCACCGTGAGTATTGCAAAAAACAGAGCTTTGTCTTTTATCGCAACGGCTACAATCTACGTGCTCGAAAGTCTTCATGGGTTGATGTTTGGTGAATGCTGCTCTTCTGCTTTCAATCAGGCTGGCGCAAAGGAACAGGCAAATCGAATGTTAACCCGCGAAAGTTCATCCTTTCAGTGTAAAAAACAATCAACTGTTTGGTAAAAAACGACGTTAGTTAAACAAAACCTGCCTTTTGTGTCTTCGGCCTGTTGCTGTAGGTTTGAAAAAAAAATTTATGTACCAACAATTGCTTACGGAGATAGCCGAAAATATCCTTACCATCACCATCAACCGGCCCGAAAAACTGAATGCCCTCAACAAGGAAGTAATTACCGAATTGGGGCTGGCGTTGGCAGAAGTGTACACCAATCCAGAAGTAAAAGCAGCCATCATAACCGGTGCGGGTGCCAAGGCATTTGTAGCCGGTGCCGACATCAGCGAATTTGTAGCGTTGGATGCCAGTGCCGGCGCAGCACTTGCACAGCGGGGGCAGGACCTTGTATTTTCAACGATTGAAAATTCGCCTAAACCTATTGTAGCTGCTGTAAATGGTTTTGCACTGGGCGGCGGTTGCGAACTGGCCATGGCCTGTCATTTTCGACTGGCATCAGATAATGCCAAATTTGGCCAGCCCGAAGTAAACCTAGGTTTAATACCCGGCTACGGTGGTACACAGCGTTTGGTGCAACTCATTGGTAAAGGCAAAGCCATGGAACTACTCATGACCGGCAACATGATTAATGCTGCAGAAGCGCAACAATTGGGCTTGGTGAATCATGTAACAACTCCTGAAGATTTGCTTTCTCAAACAAAGGCTTTGTTACAAACCATCATTGCAAAGGCCCCGCTGGCTATTTCCCGCATTATTGATTTGGTCAACACCGCATCGTTTGCGCCAGAAGAAGGCCTGGCAAAAGAAGTCACCCTCTTTGGCGAACTCTTTGATACCGCTGATGCCAAGGAAGGTGCCACGGCATTTTTAGAAAAACGCAAAGCGCAGTTTAGCGGTCATTAGTATTTAAACAATTGCTGTGCATTGGTGGTGGTAGCTGTGGCAATAGCCTCGGCTTCCACACCGTACACCTGTGCCAATGTGCTCACCACATATTGCAGGTAGCTGCTTTCATTACGCTTGCCCCTAAAAGGCACCGGCGTTAAATACGGAGCATCTGTTTCAAGCACAATATGCTCCAGTGGCAGCTTGGCCAGCACCTCTGGCAAGCCGGCATTTTTATACGTAACCACTCCCCCAATGCCCAGCAAAAATCCGAGGTCAATGATTTGTACGGCACTCTCGTAGCTGCCGCTAAAACAATGAAAAATGCCCCTGAGTCCACGGCTTTTATACTGCTTTACCAAATCAATAGTTTCCTGCATGGCATTGCGGGTATGAATAACGATGGGCAGTTCATATTGCAAGGCCATTTCTATTTGCCGGTGAAAGGCATCAACCTGCTCATTGGCAAAGGTTTTATCCCAATAGTAATCGAGACCAATTTCGCCCAACGCTGGAAATGCCCGCTGCTCCAGTTGCCGGGCCACAATCGCCAGCTCATCCAGATAGTTTTCTTTTACCGAACAAGGGTGCAGGCCGGGCATCATGATACACTCAGGAAAAGCCTGCTCCACTTCTTCCATTCGCTGTATTACTTCGCTATCAATACCGGGCATATAAAACCGGGAAACACCAATGGCTTTGGCACGGGCAATCATGTCGGCACGGTCATTATCGAAAGCAGGCTGGTACAAATGAGTATGTGTATCAATAAGCATCATGCGGCGAAAATAAGGCAAACCATTACGGCAGCATTTGGATAGCCCAAGCGTCAAAAAATGTTTTTTATCTTTTTTTTGGCAAAATTTAAACCCTAAAGAAAGCCCTCAGTCCCATTAGCACAAAAACCAATTTAAATGATACGCAAGCCACTGCAACTTGCCCTCGCTGCAACACTGCTTTTTGCCACAGCTACCCTTACCAGCTGTCAGAAACAAATAAACAACGGCACCGAAACTGAAGATGCCAGCACACTCACTTTTGAAGCCACTGAAGACGATGCCGAAGCCGAAGTAACCTTTGGCGATGTAGGCGACCAGGCCATGGGCGCTGATGCCGAAGCCGGCTTGGGACAAATTGAATTGTTTGGTGGCGCCAACACCGGCGGCAACAGCGACCTGCCACTATTGGAAGGCGATGTAACCTACGACCCCAACAATCCCGCCAACCGCTGTTTTACCATTACCGTAGTTCCAAAAGACCCGGGTGTTTTTCCCAAAACCATTACTATTGATTATGGCACTGGCTGCAAAGGCCGCGACGGAAAATTGCGCAGCGGAAAAATCATTACTGTATACAGCAAACCATTGGTAGCACCGGGTGCACAAGCCGTTACCGAATTCAACAATTACTATGTTGATTCAGTAAAAGTGGAGGGACGCCATGTGATTAGAAACAACAGCACATCTGCCGTATTAGTAATGAGCCGACTGGTACAAAATGGCAAACTCACCCGCCCCAACGGTAGCTATGTAAAATGGAATGCTGAGCATACCATTACACAAGTTGCAGGCTTGGGTACTCCACTCTTCCCTCGTGATGACGAATGGAATATTACCGGTGGTGCCCGTGGAGAAACATTCCGCCGCAATATTACCACCACCTGGAGCCGCCAGATTATGGAGCCGCTGCATAAGGCTGCTACCTGCCGCTGGAAAGACAAAGGCGTGGTAAAAGTGACCCGCAACGATCAGACTGCCGTGCTCAACTTTGGCAATGGTACCTGCGATAATAAAGCCACCATTACAAAAGATGGTGTTGTAAAAGAAATCACACTGCGTTAATCCAGCGTCCTGTCTTACCCACAAAAAAACCGGCTCAGTGTTGAGCCGGTTTTTTTTATTTACGGTGCTTTTTCATTTTTCTGCGGATAAATGCTTTTAGCAATGCATAAAAACTGAGCCAGCTTGCCAGTAGCAGGGCCAGCACAATAATCCACGCAGTTTTATTGCCTTCTGTATACATCCGTTGCAGGTAATGCTTTTTCATGGGGGCTGTCCAACGCTGTTGGTATTGCAGATAAATGCTGTCACCCGTAAGCTCAAACAAGGTTTGCATTTGACCCGTAATTACTTTTTTATACTTACGGTCTGCAGGTTTATGCAAATGGTCGTAGTACATGTTGCCGTTGCCAGCATCGTAGAATGGTAAATAGTACCGCAGCGATTGAAGCCCCATTTCTGCTGCAATAGCGGCCATGGTATCTTGCTTTGCATTGCGGTATTGCAGCAATCCAATAATGGTGAAAATGTGCCCGTCGAGAATGCGGGGTGTAGCCACACCCGGAGCTGCAAGCTCTTCGTACCACCAGCCCTGTGGTTCTTGTATGGTAAAGCCACCGCTATCAATAGTACGAAAGCAGCCGTTTACCAATTGCCGGCCAAGTGTGGCATAGCTGGTATCGGGTTGTAATTGCTGCGCTTTAAGTAATACCTGCAACACCATGCCACTCGTCATGCCGCTGGTGTATGGCGCTGGTATAGCGGGGTACCATGCTTGCCGCCATGGGTATGTGTACAATGCTGTATCGCCTTGCACAGTAGCATTGGCCATAAGCCACTGCACACAATGCATGAATGATTTTTTTAGGGCTGCATCTTTTGTAGCCTCATATTGATTAGCATACTCCAATGCATAGTTGGCCACAATGGTAGCGTTGTATTGCTTGCCGGGTGTAATGCCGTTTTCCGTAGCATACACTACGTAGGGTATCCCTTTTTCATCAACAAACTCCGGCGCATAATTAGGAATAGAATCGCCTTTGGCGGCAAACAATAATTTTCGAACAGGTTCTTCCAACGAATCGCCATACTTACCCGCCAGCCAATAAGTAGCCAGTAATGCCAATGGGAGCACCAATATGTAACGAATGATTCTTTTCACGGACGGTTATTTACGCAGTTGCTTACAAAGCGCCCAGCATTTCACGGGCTATTTTGGCAGAAGCTTCGGTATGCTCATTGCCACTCAGCATGTGTGCAATGGTTTGAATCCGTTCATCTGTGCTCAGCACTCTTACCCCTGTTTTAATAGCGTTGTTTTTTTCTTGCTTGTACACAAAGTAATGCGCACCGGCACGGGCTGCAATTTGAGGCTGGTGGGTAATAGCAATCAGCTGGTGCTTTTGCGCCAATGATTGCATGATGATACCGACTTGTCGTGCAGCCTCCCCACTAATGCCTGAGTCAATTTCATCGAAGATTAACGTAGGCATATTTAAGCCACCTGCTACCAAACTTTTTATGCTCAGCATCAGTCGGCTAAGTTCGCCGCCACTCGCTACTTTTTCCAGCGGTTCAAAACGACCGCTTTTGTTGGCATCAAACAAAAACTGAATGGCATCCAAGCCATGCAGTGCCGGAGTAGCCAATGGTTCTAATTTTACTTTTAGCGCTGCATTGGGCATGCCTACTTGTTGCAGCAAAGCTTTTATTGCTGTTTCAAAGTTGGCCAAAGCCTTGCTCCGCAAAGCGGTAAGCTCTTTTCCTGTTTTGCGTACCAATTGCAATGCCGCATCCTGTGCTTGTTGCCATTGCTCAATTTGCTCACTCAAATTGGTAACGGCCTGCAGCGATGCATCCAGCTCCTGCTGAATGGCCAGCAACTCATTTGTAGTAAGTACGTTGTGTTTTTTCAGCAGTTTGTTGCCCATGTTTATCCGGTCCGACAAATGCGCCAGCCGTTCTGCATCCATCTGCACGTTTTCTTCCATGCTTTCCAACTCTGCCGCTATGTCTTTCAGTTCTACCAGGGCCGATTGCAGCCGCTCTTGCAAGGCATCCAACCCTTCAGGACGGGTTTTCAATTGCTGCAATTGTTGCACCACCGTTTTTACCTGTACGGTTACCGGCGCATCGCCATTTTGCATGGTAAAGGCTGCCGAAGCCAGCACCTGCTTGATGCTTTCCGCATTCGACAGTACTTGTATTTCTGTTTCGGCCTCTTCTATCTCATTCGGAGAAAAAGCGGCTTCTTCCAGTTCTGTAAACAGGAAGCGGTGATAGTCGAGTTCTTTACTCACCTGCTGTTGCCGGGCTTGTAGTTGCTGCAACGTACTTTGGGCTTGTGCAAATAACTGGTAGTGTCGCTGATACTGTTGCAGTAGCGTGGCAGTGCCCGCCAGTGCATCAATCACTTTGCGTTGAAAATCGTCTTCACCCAATTCGAGTGTATCAAACTGACGATGCAAATCGACCAATATACCAGCAAACTGGCGCAGCACCTGCAACGTTACCGGCGTATCATTAATAAAACTTCTGCTTTTGCCGGCCGTACTTATTTCGCGGCGTACCACCAGTTGATTGTCTTCATCCAAATCGTTGGCTTGCAACAAAGCCAGCATGGCAGCTTTATCTGTAGGTTGAAAGCTGGCTTCAACCACACATTTTTCTGTGGTGGTAAACAAAACGGCGCTATCGGCACGGTCGCCCAGCACCAAACCAAGGGCACCCATCAAAATACTTTTACCGGCACCGGTTTCACCCGTAATGATGTTGAATCCCGGTTGAAATTCAATCGTCAGCTCATCTATAATGGCATAATTGCGGATATGTAGCTTGCTCAGCATGCTGCGAAAATAGGTAACACGAATTACACGAATTAAGCGAAGGACTCGAATTATGCAAAGGAGTTAAGTATTCTTTGTTCGCCTTTGCGCTTTTGCCCATTCACCAACCGATAAATGACCATTTAACCATTTGACCATAAAAAAGCCGCCTGCAAGTATTGCAAGCGGCTCTTGTGTTGCTTCAGTCGAAGATTATAAATCTCTACCGTGGCACTGTTTGTATTTTTTGCCACTACCACATGGGCATGGATCGTTGCGACCAATTTTTGGACCCACTTGCACAGGCTGCTGTTTTACCGCATGGCCACTGGGATCGTGGTACTCATCGCCGCCAATTTCCTCAACACCGCGGCTATCAAGTTCGGTTTTTTGCTCCCGCAGTTTGCTCAGGTCTGTTTTTTCTTCGCGGCCTTCGCGGATGTCTTGCTGCTGCTCCAGCGGTATACCTGCATGGCAAAGGAATTGTACCAACTCTTTGTTGAGTTCGCTTTCCATGCGGCTAAACAAATTGAAGGCTTCAATTTTATAAATCACCAACGGATCTTTTTGTTCGTAGCTGGCGGTTTGTACGCTTTGCTTCAGGTCGTCCATGGCACGTAGGTGCTCTTTCCACGAATCATCTATCAAACCAAGGGCTACGCTGCGTTCCATAGCATTGGCCAGCTCAGCACCTTGTGTTTGCAGGGTTTTATCGAGGTTGGCCAATACCTGCATGCCTTTGCGACCATCGGTAAATGGTACAATGACATTCATGATATGAGCACCCTGCTGCTGACGAATATTGCTAAATACCGGCAATGCCTGACGAGCTATCTCACCTTTTTTACGCTGATAGTTTTGCATCGCCTCATCGTACAACTTTTGCGCAAGGTCTTTCTCGTTGTCTTTGTCAAACTCCTGCTCCGAAATTTTGGTATCGATAGACAGATTGACGATGGCGCCTAATTTAAAGCCTTCATAATCGTTTTGCTCTTTGAAGCCTGTTACGGTATCGGAAGCAGCGGTAAAAAATGCGTTGTCGATATCCAACGCCAGGCGTTCGCCAAACAGGGCGTGATGACGGCGGGCATAAATCACCTTCCGCTGTTTGTTCATCACATCATCGTATTCCAGCAAACGCTTACGGATACCAAAGTTGTTTTCTTCTACTTTTTTCTGAGCACGTTCGATGCTCTTGGTAATCATGCTGTGCTGTATGACTTCACCTTCTTTGTAGCCCATACGGTCCATGAGCGAAGCAATACGATCGCTACCAAACATCCGCATCAAATCATCTTCGAGGCTTACAAAAAACTGCGATGAACCGGGGTCGCCCTGACGACCGGCACGACCACGCAACTGGCGGTCTACCCGGCGGCTATCGTGGCGTTCGGTACCCAAGATGGCCAAACCTCCGGCATCTTTTACACCAGGTCCGAGTTTGATATCGGTACCACGGCCGGCCATGTTGGTAGCAATGGTAACGTTGCCCGGCATACCTGCTTCGGCTACAATTTGTGCTTCACGGGCATGCTGCTTGGCGTTGAGCACATTGTGCGGAATCTTTTTTACTGTGAGCATCCGGCTAAGCAATTCACTCACTGCTACATCGGTAGTACCAACCAGCACGGGGCGACCTGCAGCACGAAGCTTTTCAATTTCTTCAATTACCGCATTGAATTTTTCCCGCTTGGTTTTGTACACCAAATCTTCTTGATCTTTCCGAATCACATTTACGTTGGTAGGAATGGTTACCACATCCAGTTTGTAAATGTCCCAGAATTCACCGGCTTCCGTTTCCGCTGTACCGGTCATACCGGCCAGCTTGTGGTACATCCGGAAATAGTTTTGCAGTGTTATGGTTGCATAGGTTTGTGTAGCGGCTTCAATCTTCACATTTTCCTTGGCTTCAATGGCTTGGTGCAAGCCATCGCTGTAGCGGCGGCCATCGAGGATACGGCCTGTTTGTTCGTCTACAATTTTTACGGCACCATCCATCACCACATACTCCACATCTTTTTCAAACAGGGTATATGCTTTCAGCAATTGCTGTACAGTATGAATGCGGTCGGCTTTGGCAGAATATTCATTCAGCAGCACTTCTTTTTGCTGCATTTTTTCTTCGGGGGTAGCATCGGCTTTTTCAATGGCTGCCAGCTTCACACTCAGGTCGGGCAGTACAAAAAATTCGGGGTCTTCTGCATTACCGGTGATGTATTGCAAGCCTTTATCTGTAAGGTCTACCTGATTGTTTTTTTCATCGATGTAAAAGAACAATCCCTGGTCCACCTTGGGCATTTCCTTTTGCTGATCGGCGAGGTAGTAGTTCTCGGTTTTCTGCAGTTTTACCTTGATGCCGGGCTCACTCAAAAACTTAATAAGAGCTCCGGTTTTGGGCAAACCACGGTAGGCCCGCATCAGCGCCAATCCACCGTCTTTGGGGTCGTCGTTGCCTTCGGCTATTTTCTTTTTGGCTTCAATAAGGCTGCTGTTCACCACCTTGCGCTGCTCTTCTACCAGCTGCGCCACCCGTGGTTTCAGTAAATGGTATTGTTGTTCATCGCCTTTTGGTACAGGGCCGCTGATGATGAGTGGTGTACGGGCATCGTCAATCAATACGCTGTCCACCTCATCCACCATGGCAAAATGGTGTTTGCGCTGCACCATTTCTTCGGGGCTGTGCACCATGTTATCCCGCAGGTAGTCGAAACCAAATTCGTTGTTGGTACCATAGGTAATATCGGCGAGGTAGGCATTGCGGCGTTCTTCGCTGTTGGGCTGGTGCTTGTCGATGCAATCCACAGTAATACCCAGCCACTCAAATACTGGGCCGTTCCACTCCGAGTCACGACGGGCCAGATAGTCGTTCACCGTTACGAGGTGTACGCCTTCGCCGGCCAATGCGTTGAGGTAGGAAGGCAGGGTACTCACCAGCGTTTTACCTTCGCCGGTGGCCATTTCTGCAATCTTGCCCTGGTGCAGTACAATACCACCAATCAGCTGCACATCGTAGTGCACCATGTTCCAGGTAACGGTTCCACCGGCGGCAGTCCAGGTATTTTGGAAAACGGCGTTCTCTCCTTCTATGGTAATGTATTGCTTACCACGGCCCGCCAGTTGACGGTCGAGTTCGGTAGCTTTGGATACCAGCGTGGTGTTTTCTTTAAACCTGCGGGCTGCTTCTTTAATAGTAGCGAATGCTTCGGGCAGTATCTCTTGCAGCACTTCTTCTATTTGCTTGTCGCGGTCTTTTATCAGTTCGTCTATCTGGCGGTAAATGCCATCTTTCTCCGACAATTGGTCAGTAGGCAATGCCTCGGCTGCTTCTTTTTGGGCCGCTATTTCGGCGTTGATGTTTTCCAGTTTGGCTTTAATACGGGCACGAAAAAGCTGCGTGTTGTGGCGCAGTTCATCGTTGCTGAGCGACTGATATTGCTGGAAAAACTGGTTGATTTTGGCTACCAGCGGTTCAATTTGCTTGACGTCTTTTTCACTTTTACTACCGCCAAAAATTTTCGATAAGAATCCTAACATATAATCGAATTAGTGCCTGAGGCAATGTGTTGGTTATGGTTGAAATGCTGTTGCCCAAAAATCATGCTTCGGTTGGAAAATGAGCCAAACTGTCAGCCTTTTTTGAGGGGCGGTAAAGGTAGGGAAACAGGCATGGCAAAAAAGACCCTTAACGTCGCTTTTATACCCTGCCAAATGGCATTGTGTAAAAGGATGGCCATTTTTCAAGACGATTACTGCAATTTTTCCGATTGCAGGATGGTTGCTGCCGAATAATTTGCTATTTGCAACGGCAGCTGCCCAAGGCATGCTGATTTTTTTAGTAGCACTAAAAACAACCTCATGACAAGCATTCTCGATTTGGTAGGCAATACCCCCCTGGTAAAATTGCAGCACATCAACCCCAACCCCAACGTATCTATTTACGCAAAACTGGAAGGCCACAACCCTGGCGGCAGCGTAAAAGACCGGCCGGCACTCAATATGATTCGCAGTGCCGTGGAGCGGGGCGATATTCGACCCGGCATGCCGTTGATTGAAGCCACCAGCGGCAACACGGGCATTGCATTGGCCATGATAGCCCGCTTGTACAATTTGGAAATTGAATTGGTAATGCCCAGCAACAGCACCAAGGAACGGACGCTGACCATGGAGGCATTTGGGGCGAAAGTAACGCTGCTGGAAGGCATTGAAAAATGCCGTGACTATGCAGAAGCAAAAGCAGCGAGTGGTTCGCATTTTATTTTGAATCAGTTTGCCAACCCCGATAATTATTTGGCCCACTATAAAACCACAGGCCCTGAAATTTTAAGGGATACAGATGGTGCCGTAACACACTTTGTGAGTAGCATGGGCACCACGGGTACCATCATGGGCACTTCCATGTTTTTGAAAGAAATGAACCCTGCGATACAAATTGTAGGATGCCAGCCCACCGAAGAATCTTCGATACCCGGCATACGCCGCTGGCCTGTGGAATACCTGCCTAAAATTTATGATCCATCACGGGTGGACCGCATTATTGATGTGAGCCAGCAAGATGCAACGCTGATGGCGAGAAGACTGGCCAAAGAAGAAGCCATCTTTTCGGGCATGAGTAGTGGCGGTGCTGCATTTGCAGCCATACAACTGGCCAGCGAACTGGAAAGCGGTGTCATCGTATTTATTGCCTGCGACCGCGGCGACCGCTATCTGAGTTCGGATTTATTTGGATAAAAAATTCCTGGCTTATTTGCCTGCTGGTTGTGCTTTCCCATGCTGAATAAGTTGGGCTTCGATGATGCTGAATGCCCTCATAAGATTGAGATAATAGCGGTTGAGCATTTTGGGTATTTGGCGGGAATTGCGTGCAAATAAAGCCCCTGCCCGTGAGCCTACTAAACCGCGGCTATACTTTTCGGCAGACATATTGGGCGACAAGTCGGCACTGCTGGTTACTTCGTGCTCGGGCCAATACCAAAAGGCTATCACCACTCCTGCTTCTGCAGCAATCATTGCAACAGGTGCTCCAATCAACCCGATGGTTGTAACTGCATAACCCGCGGCTTTGCCCCCGGCAGAAACCTTTCTCACTCTAGTAAAATCCAGCGAAATAAAGTCTTTGTCTTTTTTACCCTTGAGGTGCAACTTCAGCTGACCATTTTTAGCATTGAAATCATCGATGGCTTTGCGCACCACACTATCTACCTGAGGTTGCAACTCCGGATTAATTTTTCCTGTAAAATCCCACTCTACACCGAGCGAAGGGGTATTGGCAATTGTCTTCGTTTCATTTACCTGTAAGATTTTGCAGGCACTCAAGAATATAAGGCTGAGTGCCAATAAAGTGATTCTGATATTCACTGTGCTTGAATTTTTCTGCAAAATAAGGGAGCCTACCTTATACAAACTCGTTATGAAAAAGATATGTGCATCAAAATAGCCCCTACCGCTGCATAGCAGCACGTTTCATTTGCGCTGCCAAATCGTGGCCGAGGTATTTTTCAATGGCTGCATGTACGGCGTAAATCACCGGCGTCATTACAATGGCTACTACAAATTTGTAGATGTAGTTGCCCGTGCCTATGCTGAGTAACATGCTCAATGTCCAAGGTGTGCCGTTGGATGGATCTAACGTGGGGCCAACATAAAACGCAATGCCCAGCACCACAAAACTGTCAATGAGTTGGCTCACTAATGTACTGCCCGTTGCCCTGGCCCAAATGGCTTTTTCACCTGTGATGCTTTTGATTTTGTGAAAGACCAGCACATCCAAAATTTGTCCAATCAAAAAGGCGGTGAGTGAACCAATGATAATCCACAAACCTTGCCCGAATACTGCGCCATATGCTGCCTGCATATCATTTACACCTGCATTGGCTTTGCTGCCTACCCACCAATCGGCAGGGGTGAGCCTGATAGCAAAAAAGAACAAGAGAAAAGCAAACGAAATCAAACCTGCTGTGAGGTAACTCAAAAATTTCACTCCTTTTTGCCCGTAATATTCATTGATGATATCGGTCATGATGAATACCACCGGCCAAAGCAATACACCCGCTGTGAGGTTGAAAGAAAAGTCGGAACCGAACAAGCGTAAACTCATGGGCTCCATGCCAAGGGTTTTTTCCAAT
This sequence comes from Bacteroidota bacterium, assembly GCA_020161435.1. Taxonomy (GTDB): domain Bacteria; phylum Bacteroidota; class Bacteroidia; order Chitinophagales; family Chitinophagaceae; genus Phnomibacter. The sequence continues at coordinate 829,525 of JAIUNV010000002.1, forward strand.
GAAAAGATTTTGACGCCGATAAATTCAGCTATCAATGCATTGGCAATAAAGAAACCACCAAGAATGATGAAGAGCCGGGTGGCTTTGTTGCGAATGATGTCTTGTATCATGAGCGGGTAAAAATGAGGAGGTACAATTGAGCTAGTGAAGACAGCCCTATAAATGCCAAAAACAACCAATTGTTCGGTGTGCGGCGGCTTTTCCTTTTCCACCAAAACTGCGCCCAGAAATAACCGTTGGCCAACACCGACAATACCCCCAACACAATTACCGTGCTCACCAGCTGCTGCGGAAAGCCCCCGCTATGTTGCCACAGGGCAAACGACACCGTGAGCCAAAAGCAAGTATTGAGGATGATGAGTACTTTTTGCAGCTGTCCGTTCATAGCAAAGTGGATTAGCCAAAGCAGGCAAAATACTATTAATTTGCCTCGCCCCGCCGCAGCGGGTGCTAAATACACAAACAAATGGTGAAGATTGATTTCAAAAAATGGTTGCCACACTTGCTGGCCATCGGTATTTTTCTGGTAGTAACCCTGCTGTATTGCAAGCCAGCCCTCGAAGGCAAAGCCGTGGCACAACATGACCTTACGCAGTGGAAAGGCATGGCGCAGGATGCCTTTAATTATAGAGACGCAAACGGCGTCTTCCCGCTGTGGACCAATAGTCTGTTTGGTGGCATGCCTACGTACAATATTGCTTTCCCCAGCAATGCCTACGTTCCGGCACACATCATCAAAGCCATGTCGCTGTACCTGCCCGAGCCATTCAGTTATTTCTTTTTGGCCTGTGTGTGTTTTTACTTCCTGAGCCAGGTGTTGCGCATCAATCCTTGGATAGGAATACTCGGCAGTATTGGCTTTGCATTTTGCAGCTACGATCCTATCATTATTGCTGTTGGTCATCATACCAAAATGATCACCATGGCGCTGATGCCGGCACTGTTGGGAGCACTCATTTTACTATACAATAAAAAGTATTGGGCAGGCGGTGCACTTACGGCAGCATTTACCGCAGCCCTCATTGTAAACAACCACCTGCAAATCATTTTTTACATGATGATTGTGGTGCTGTTTATGACCATCGCTTATGTCATTCGTTGGATAAAAGCAGGTGAATACAAGCACATGTTTATTGCTGGCAGCATTGCACTGGCAGCTGCAGGCATTGGTGCTCTCACCAGCGCTGTCAACTTATTTACCACTTACGATTATAGTAAAGAAAGTATGCGTGGTGGCAAGGCCAACCTGTTGCCCGTAGCTAAGGCCGATGGAAAAGCCGCCGCTTCTTCAGGTCTCGATGCTGAGTACGCTTTTCGCTGGAGTTATGGCAAGCCCGAAACGCTAAGTTTGTTGGTGCCCAACGTAAATGGTGGTGCCAGCGAATCGCTGGGCGAAGACTCTAAATTTTATGAAGCGTTGATGGGTGCGTTTCAGTCGGGCCAGCTCGACCAACAAACGGCACAACAATTGAGCCGCTTTGGTACCGCTTACTGGGGCGATCAACCTTTTACGTCAGGCCCCGTGTATCTCGGTGCCATTATATGTTTGTTGTTTGCCTTGGGCATGCTCATCAAAAACAATGAGCACCGCTGGTGGGCACTGGCCGCTGTGGTACTTTCAATACTCATGGCATGGGGCAGCAACTTCGAAGGCTTCAACACATTCCTGTTCAACTACTTGCCCATGTACAACAAGTTTCGGGCACCAGCCATGATACTGGTGGTACCGCAATTGTTGTTTGCCATGATAGGTATGATTGGTTTGCAAGCCATTTTGTTTGGCAATGAAGATGCTGCTGCCAAATGGAAAACCGTTCGCATGGCGGGCATATTTACCGGTGGCGTATTGGTGCTGGCGTTGTTGTACTATTTCACCGCCAGCTTCCGTTCTGGCACTGAGCAGGAAATGATGTCGACCATCACCAAGAGTGCTCCGCAAATTGCCGAACCCGCCAAAGCCATCATCAATGCTGCCGGCGAAGACCGCAAGGAACTCTTCATGAACGATTTCTTACGCAGCCTCGCTTTTGCAGGTGCCGGATTCCTGTTGTTGTTTGCTTTTGTAAAAAACAAACTCAACCTGCGCATTGCTATGGCAGGATTACTCTTGTTGAGTTCATTTGATTTGCTGGCCATTGGTCGCCGTTACTTAAACGATGCCAACTTTGAAGAAGCCGACAACACAGAAGCCATGCAATTTGTGGCATCCAGCAATCCGGCACTCAATCAGGTGCTCACACAAATTAAACAAGATCCTGATCCACATTTCAGGGTGTTTAATGTAACCGGCGATGTGTTTAATGATGCATTGACTTCAGCGTTTGTGCGTTCTATTGGTGGGTATCACCCGGCCAAGCTGAGCATTTACCAAGACCTGATTGAATACCAATTGAGCAGCGGCAGTCCCAACATGCAGGTGCTGAGTATGCTCGATACGAAATACTTTATTGTGCCCGGTCAGCAAGGCCCCGAAGTACAACAAAACCCGTATGCTTTTGGTGCTGCCTGGTTGGCCAAACATATCGATTTTGTAAAAGATGCTGCTGCAGAAATGAATGCCCTCAAAGGCAGCAACCTGAAAGACAGCGTGGCGGTGCAAGACACATTCAAAACGCAAATTGCCGCATTGCCACAATGGGATAGCACAGCCAGCATCAAGTTGCAGCAATACCGCAACAACGACATCAGCTATGCAGTGAACACTGCCGGCAAGCCACAGTTTGCCGTGCTCAGCGAAATTTATTACAGCCGTGGCTGGAATGCTTATGCCGATGGCAAACAAGTACCCATTGTAAAAACGAACTACGTTCTCCGCGGTGTAGCCCTGCCCGCCGGTACACAAAAACTGGAATTGAAGTTTGAGCCGGAGAGTTATAAAATGGGATCAAGCATCACCACCATTACTTCTGCTATTGTTTTAGTGCTGTTATTGCTCGGTTTGTACATGCAGTATTTTAGAAAAAGAAGCGAATCATAAATACATGAACGCAACAAAAAGGCTGGATGTTACCATTAGCATCCAGCCTTTTTTTATGTTGTTGATTGACTACAACACTTTATAAAAGAAAGGTTGCTTTTGAATGATGGTTATCACAAAAGGCAATAAGCGCCATACATTTTTTGTGTAGCCCCATGTTTGTTTGAGCTGATTAAATCCTCCCAAAAAAGAATGTAAAAAAGCAATGGGTACCCCCATAATACTTGCCAATAAATGAATGCTGAGATGCAATAGAAACCAGTGCAACCCAAACTGTTTTCTGATGCGTACCATCATGGACAACAGCAATTGAAAACCTTTTCTATCAGACAGGTTGCTGTAGGCATTTGTCTTTGACTGGAAAGCAGTATTAGCAGAAGCACCTTCCAAATGTGTCACCCGCAAATCGCCATACAAACATAGTTTTCCGTACTGCTGCAATCGGCCACACCACTCGCTTTCTTCATGGTACAAAAAAAAGTCTGGATCAAGTGGTCCTGCCTGGAGAATAGCAGACCTTTTTACCATTAAAAAGGCGCCGCTAATCCAGTCTACTTCAGTATCAGAAACGGCTTCTGCTATGCTGGGTTTCTTTACCCCAATTTGCATGGAGAGCCAACGCAGCACCCGGCCGAAATAAGGAATGGCCATTAAAAAATTAAGCCCTCCTGTCAGGTTAAAACTCCCGCTGACCTGTGGGCTCCCATCTGCATATTCAAGTTGCACACCAGCAGCAATCAATTCATCTTTTTGTTGCAATCTTTCGAAGCAAACACCAATGGCATTTTGCCGAATGATGGTATCGGTATTCAACAACAATACTGTTTCGCTCTTGGCCATAGCAATGCCTGCATTGTTGGCTCTGGCAAATCCTTCGTTGGCTGGTAATGCCTGGTATCTAATCTGCGGAAATGATTGAAGCAACCCATTGGCTGCACCATCTTGCGGGCTATTGTCAATCAATATGATTTCATACTCCACCCCTGCAGTTTCCTGCACAATGCTTTGCACACAATTGTACATGAATGCACCAGAGTGGTAGTTGACTAATATGATGGATAAAGCGGGCTGCAATTCGTAAAGATTAACCGAATAATTGAGTAAAAAACAGCTGAACAGTCTTCACCATTTGCAATGCAAAACGCATAAGGCCTTTTACCGGCACGTACAATAAAGTCATCAGCCATTGACGAAATGAAACCTTACGCAGCAGTTGCATGTAATGCGCATACTTCACAGCATGGCCTTTGTTGACCATGTAATGCACACTCAGTTTGCGCAATAGTAAAGCATAATCATCGGGCTGTATTTTCTTTGAGAGTGCATCCAGTTGTTTTTCAATCACCAGCTTTTGCAATACCGCTACATAAGGCATGAACCGCCCGGTAAGTGAGGCCGGGTGAAACCGGTAATAATACAAATCGGCCCGCTGCAAATAGCAATATTGAAACTGCACAAATCCACGCAGGAAGAAATCGTAATCTTCAATCATGAACATGGCAGGATCGTAGCCCTTCAGCACTTGTTGCATGTTGCGTTTGTACAAGAAGCAACCGCCGCATCCTTTCCATGTGGCCACCTGTTGGTTCACATCACCCATTTGCCATATGCCAGTTACTTTTCCATCATCATCTATCAGGGTTTCATCGGCATACACCAGGGTTGCAGCTGGCTGCTGTTGCAATGTTTCCAGCATTACTGCCAATGCATCTTTGTTGTAATAATTATCATCGGATGTCCAGGTGAAATATTCACCATTGGCCAAACCGAACCCCTTGTTCAGCGACATGGGCAACTTCAGGTTTTGCTCGTTGCTTTCCACCCTAATGCGCTGATCTTTTTCGGCAAAAGCATTGGCTATCTCCAAGGTATTGTCTGTAGAACAATCGTTGATGATAATGAGCTCCCAATGCGGATAGGACTGTGCCATGCAGCTTTCAATGGAAGTAGCCAAATACCTGGATCCATTGTAAGTAGGTAGTACTATAGAAATCAACGCCGGATTGCTCATGCCAATTGGGCTTTTACATACTGAACAATGGTTTGCGAAGTAGTGCCATCACCATAAGGATTTACAGCGTTGGCCATGGCAGCGTAAGCTTCATGGTCATGCAATAGTTTTCTGGCTTCGCTTAAAATTACATCCGGATTGGTACCCACCAATTTTGCGGTGCCGGCAGCAATGCCCTCAGTACGCTCCGTTACTTCCCGCATTACCAATACAGGTTTACCTAAGGTTGGGGCTTCTTCCTGCACACCTCCAGAGTCCGTTAATATCAAATAGCTGGCATGCATCAACCAAATCATGGCCGGATAATCAACCGGGTCTATCAAATGAATGCGAGGATGATTGCCCAAGAAACGGAAAACCGGCTCCCGAACATTGGGATTGAGATGTACAGGATATACCATTTGCACCTCCTCATTTTCTTCTACCAGTTGTAACAATGAACGACAGATATCTTCAAACGCCTGCCCAAAGCTTTCACGTCGGTGACCCGTCACCAAGATCATTTTTTTGCTGGCATCAATAAAGGAAAAACGTGCTGCCAATGCCTTGTCATCCTTCACTTTTTCCAAGCCCATGAGTAGAGCATCAATCACGGTGTTGCCTGTCAGCAATACCTGTCCGTGAATATCCTTGTGTTGCAAATTTTCCACCGCCAATGGCGTGGGTGCAAAATGCCAATCTGCAATTTGTCCAATGAGTTTTCTGTTGATCTCTTCCGGAAACGGCGAGTAATGATTACCACTCCGTAAGCCGGCTTCCAGATGTGCTACCGGAATTTTTTTATAGAAAGCTGCCAGCGCCCCGGTAAAGGCAGTGGTGGTATCTCCCTGTACAATCACCAAATCTGGCTGCATGTCATCCAACACTTTTTCCAAGCCCAGCAATGCATCGGCAGTAATATGAAACAGTGTTTGATTCGGCTTCATCATGTTCAGGTCGGCATGCACAGGCAGGCCAAAAAAATCAATCACCTGATCCAGCATCTGACGGTGTTGTGCTGTCAAACACACCAAGGGTTCGCACCAATCATTTTCTTGCTGAAAGGCTTTTACCAACGGGGCCATCTTAATGGCTTCGGGCCGGGTACCGAATATGAACAGGATTTTTTTCTTCATGCTATTACTTCATCTATTTGCTACTTCGATTGCCGGGAAGCAACTATTGTTTCTAATTGTGTGAGTAGTGTTTGTCCCGGATGCGGGTCATACAAATGCATAGCTTTTTCGTGTGCCATTTGCCCAATGCGGGCCCATTCATGTTGCCGTTGCCAGGCCCTTTGCAACGCATCGCTCAGGCATTGTACAGAAGCGGCCGCAGCAATAAATCCATCCACATTATTGGTGATCCACTCAGTGTGTCCGCCTACATCTGTAGCCAGTACCGGCCTGCCGCAAAGCATGGCTTCTACCACTGCCAATGGCATGCCTTCCATTACGGATGGCATCAGCAACAAATGGTTCTGCGACCAAAGTTGCCGTATATCCGCCACTCGTCCATGAAAAGTAATTTTTTCGGCAATGCCGTATAGGGCAGCCAATTGCTCCAAGTAAGGTTGGTCCATGCCTTGGCCATACACGTTGAGGTGCCAGGGCAATTGTTTCCAAGTTGGTTGTGCCAGCGTTTGCAGCATCGTATCCTGTCCTTTGTGCATCACCAGCAGGTTGCCCACCATAGCCACTTGCACTACTCCTTTTTGAAAAGGAGGAAACGGCAACGCCGTGATGTCCGGCATATTCACGGGATTGCGAATGATGCTGCTGTTGTGCAACGCCACCGCCAATGCCTTTTGCGTATTTTGTTTGCTGCGTTCACTTACAAAAAAACAATGGGCTGCTTGCTGAAAAAAATCAGCTAACTGATTTCGCCTATGCGGATGCAAGACTGCATTGTATTCGGGCAAAAAATGAGACAATATAATTTTTGTGGCAGTCGATGTTTTCCACCAATCAAAAATTTCCGGATGCTCAATGGCTGAAAAAGTAGTGCCATTGTAAATAACAAGATCAGGCTTTGCATCCATCAATGATTGAAATGGATTGCGCCATTGGCTTTGCAACAGCAAGCCTGCTTTTTTCAATTGCCTTTTCCACGAAGCTTCAGGCTTTGGCACGTAACCCTTTCTGTACACCAGCTTCAAACCCTTTGCCTGCAAGGCTTTTACCTTGGTGGCTTGCCGAGGAAAACGCAATGTACAGTACAACACTTCGTGCCCTTGTTGCAAAGCTATTTCGGCCATGCTGGCCCATAGCTCTTCGCTGCCGCCCCAAGGTTCGTGTATGACTGAAATGATGCCGATTTTCATACCTGTTTTTTTACTTTTTTCTGGCCAACACCAGGTTGTTCAGGTATAAATCATTAGAGAAAGGAAGAATAGCATTACACAACCATGCAGCTGCGTTCATCATGCTATTGAAAAATAATCTTGCACCACTTCTTATCACAGGAATATTGCGCACCTTGTACAATACATGTAAGTTCCAATAGGTAATGCGCATTTGCCAGAGTGCTTGCACAGAGGTACCCAGTTTTTCTTGCTGTACTACTTCAAACCCATGCTGCTGTAGCAAATGCCGGATGGCAAATGAAGTATAACGGGCAAAATCGTTGGGTTGTTCATGCTCACAAATGGCAAAAGGACAGGTGATGAGCATTTGCCCGCCAGGCTTCAGTACCCGGTTCAATTCATCGAGCATCTCCGGCAGGTTGAATACATGCTCGAACACTTCTGTTGAAAAAATGCTGTCGAAACTATGGTTATCAAATGGCAATGTTTTGCCATCATAGTACACATCAATTTGTTCGTTGCTGTGGTCGTGCCCTTCTCCTTGAAAATCTACGCCGATGTATTCATCTACCGAAAACAAAGACCGGTAAGGTTTGGCACCGCAGCCAAAATCGAGCAGCTTGCCTTTGAGTGCAGGTGCATGTTGCAGCACGGCATGCAGCAAAAGTTTTCTGGTAATCCATGTGGGGGAAGTGATGCCCGGATTGAAAGCCTTTGGAACCGATGATATAGCGGCGGTATAATTCATGAGGGCCAAAACTAACGATTCCATTAATTTGCCCGAAAATCAGGCAATTCAATGGTTATCAAACTCGCCAATAAGGTGTTGGGCAAACTCGGCTACGTAATTACCAAAAAACAAATGGAAGAACCCGTTGCCGGCGATATGATGGGCGATGAACCTTTTATGGAGTTGTACCAACAGGTAAAACCCTATACCATGACCAGCCCCGAAAGGCTGTATGCATTGCATAAAGCAGTGCTCTATACCATTGAGAAGAACTTGCCCGGCGATTTTGTAGAATGCGGCGTGTGGCGGGGCGGCAGCAGCATGATGATTGCCCTTACATTGAAACAACTGGGTGTACAAAACAGGCACCTGTACCTCTATGATACATTTGAAGGCATGAGCGAACCTACCGAGGCCGACAAAGATTTGGCCGGTGGCGATGCAGCACAACTATTAGCTACGCATGATAAAACGGCCGGTATTTGGGCCTTTGCCGATTTACAAGATGTACAGCAAAACATGCAACTCACCGGCTACCCTACTGCAAATATTCATTACGTGCAGGGCAAGGTAGAAGATACCATTCCAGCTACCATACCAGCCGCCATTGCGCTGCTTCGACTGGATACCGATTGGTATGAAAGCACCAAACATGAACTTGAGCATTTGTATCCCTTGCTGGCTCCGCAAGGAGCACTCATCATCGATGACTTCGGCCATTGGCAGGGAGCCAAAAAAGCAGTGCTGGAATATTTTGACAAACAGCCTGTACTGCTGAACAGGATTGATTATACCGGCAGAATTTTAATAAAAACGACTGCATAAAAAACGCTCAGTCTAGTGCTAGTCCTGTCTGGTTGATGCTTTTAACCCGATAGGCTTAGCAGAGCTAAACTTTTGATGGCTGTTAACTCCTCATCTCCATTTGCCAATTACGTATCAAATGTTTTTGCGCCTGGTAAAAACGTATGCAACAGGGAAAGAAGATAAACCTTACCAATTGCTGCAAGTAGCATTTTTTACCCCAAATTCACGACATCATTTGTAAATAAAAAAGGCTTATTTCTCAATCAAACTTATCTTGCTATCAGAAAAAACAATTCCCTTTCCTTTAGTCCTTCCTCGATTTTACAGCTATCAAACATTTCGCACAACTACCTAACAAAATCACACAGTTATTGCAGCATTCATGAGGCCGACTTCATTATTTTGGATACTCTTTCTATTGCAATGGGTTGTACTGCCGGTAACTACAGCAGGACAGACAGCCTCTTTTGTAGCACCTGACACCGTTTGCGTGAGTGCAGCTGTTCAAATACAAAACACCAGCCCATTTGGCCAACCCTATTTCTGGAATTTTTGTGCCGGAGATCTCAATCAAATTCCAACCGCCAATAATTATTCTGTTGCACCCGAATCTACCACACCGGTTTTTATGGATTATGCTTTCGACAAAGGCGAATGGGTTGGATTGGTTGTAAACCATATTAGCGGAACCGTAACCAGGTTCCGCTTTGGCAACAGCCTCAACAACAACCCTACGAAAACAGAGCTTGGCAATTTTGGCATTATGCCACTTTATCTGGAAGGCATTCAAATTATCAAAAATGGCAACCAATGGCTGGCGTTTATTGTAGGTGGCCAGGGTCTTCAATCATCTTTTATCAAACTTGATTTTGGCAGTAGTCTTTTGAATGCACCAACGGCGATAAACTATGGAGTTATAGGCGGCATTGACTTTCCTGTAGACATTTCAATTTTCTATAAAAACGGCAAGTGGCATGGTTTTACTGTTAGTGCCAACAACAACACCTTAACACGTTTTGATTTTGGCAGTGACCTGAATAGTACACCCGTTGCTACCAACTTAGGCAATGTTGGCAACCTACGATTTCCTACAGGCGTTTTTGGCATTGACGACAACAGCAATTATTATTTGTTTGTAGTCAGTCAGGATGACAACCGGATCATCCGATTGAATTTTGGCAACGATGTGACTACTGTACCGGTTGTAAAAGATCTTACCATCAGCAACAATTCCCTCAATGCCCCGAGAGACATTACACTGATACGAGACTGCGGTAATAGTTTCGGCTTTGTGGTCAATGCCAATTCTTCGGCACTCACGAAACTTGATTTTGGCAACTCACTCCTGAATGATGCTCCTGCCGCCACTGATTTAGGTAATATCGGAAACATGAACTTTCCGCATAGTATTTCTACCATTTTCAGAACAGGTAATCAACTTAATTTTTTTGTAACCAATGTGCGTAATAACACGTTCACTGTGTTCTCGTTTGCCAACTGCTCCAGTACAAACATTCCGACTTCCGATGCTTTCAATCCGCCGGTTTATTCGTACAACCAGCCCGGTATTTATAATGTGACCTTACACATGAATGAAGGGCAGGCGAATCAGTCTGTTTTCTGCAAAACCATTGTTGTAATGGAAGCGCCATCAATCGATCTTGGAGATACGCTTACCCAATGTTCAGGCGAGACACTGACTATAGGAAAACAATTGAATGATGCGACAAACTATAGTTGGAATACCGGAGAAACAACAGCTTTAATTCAACCCACCCAACCGGGTTGGTATTGGTTAGATGCGCAATTTCGAAGCGGCTGTTCTGCCAGAGATTCCGTATTTGTTCGCCTGCCACCAAGTGCAATATTTGATTTAGGCATTGATACAAACATCTGCCAAAGCGGTCCTATTACCCTAGATGGCCCACCGGGTATGCTTCGCTATGTGTGGAATGATGGCAGTACTGCCCGATCTATCAACACTTCGGTTGGAGGCACTTTTTATTTAACCGTGACAGATAGCTGCGGCAAGCAATACTCTGATACGATTCGCATCAACAGAGCCCAAAACACCTCGCCTCTTTCTTTAGGAAATGACACTACTGTTTGCGTCAATAAATGGCCAATGTCGGTTCCCAATCAGTACGCAAGATATTTATGGAGCAATGGCGATACGACAAACTTTACCAGCAGTACAGCCAGCGGCACCTATTGGTTAACTGCCTGGGATATATGTGATCAAGCGATGAGTGATACGATTAACATTACACAACACGCTCCTGCTTACACCAATCTGGGCAACGATACATTGTATTGTGGAAATTTTTCACAGACACTCCATGCGAATATGCAAATGCCATCATTTACTTGGAGTACCAATGAAAACAGCTCCAGCATTACAATTACACAGCCGGGTATTTATTGGGCAGAGGTAAAGGATTTGTGCAACAATACTTACAGAGACAGTATTATCATTCGGCAAATGCCCAAGGCCAGTCCGTTTTCACTGGGCAATGATATCCGAAGTTGCGGTGACAGCAGTTTTACACTGACGGGGCCCTCTAATGCCGCCACTTATGCCTGGAGCAACAACTCGCAAAACATCAGCACCCGAATTACTTCACCAGGCGACTACTGGCTTACCATTTCAGATGCCTGCGGTAACAGTTTTGCAGACAGTATAAACTATAGTCAATTACAGGTACCCAACGTTTTCCTCGGTGATGATACCGTGCTGTGTATCAAAAATTCCTTTCCACTTTCTGCCGGAAACGATGGCACCAGCTATTTGTGGAGCACTGGTAGTACAACACAGAAAATTGACATCAGTCAATCTGGTACTTATTGGGTAAAAGTGGTGAATGATGTTGGCTGCGTAGCGGCGGATACCGTAAACTTAAAAATTTCAATGAGCCAGAATATGGGCTTATTTCAAATGCCAACAGCTTTTACTCCCAACAACGATGGGCTAAACGATTGTTTTGGTATAGGTAAATGGGGCGATGTAAAAGTGTACAAGTTTGAAATTTATAACCGTTGGGGAGAATTGATTTTTACCACCACAAAAGCGAGTGACTGCTGGAATGGCAAACGCAATGGTACTGCTCAGCCTTCCGGTCAGTATGCCTACATTGTAGTTGCAGAAACCGCCTGTGGAATTGTAGAGCACAAAGGTTTATTCTCCCTGATTCGCTAGCATTCTCTCGGCATATGTGCTGCTTTCTATTTCTTTGCAAGGCAACACTATGAGCCAAACCACCATTCAACGCCAATCAATTCTGTCTACGCTGGTTATTTTTGCCGGCTTTGGCGTGGGGGCTCTTAACCTCATTGTACTGCAGCCCAAAATTTTGAGTACAGAGCAGTGGGGGCTTACAAGAGTGATTACAGAAGCGGCGGTATTACTGGCCAATGTTGCCACGCTGGGCACTACTCCTGTTATTGCTAAATTCTTCCCCTTTTACAAACGCCACCTACGGCCAAACGAAATAGACTTGCCCGCCATTACCATGGGCTTTTTTGCCATTGGCATGGGCATGGTGTTATTGTTGTTACAAATACTCAAACCACAAATAGTCATGGTATTTGGCAAAAACAATCCGCTGTTTTCGCCCTACTATTTTACGTTGAGTTTGTTCATTCTTTTTCAGGGCACTTTTTTATACATGGAGTTGTATGCCTGGTTTGCCGGCAAAACCATTTTGGCCAATACGCTCAAAGAACTGGTGTTTCGATTGCTCACCACTGCATGCTTGTTACTTTTTGGCTGGCAGATGGTCAGCTTCGATGGCTTTATGCAACTCTTCGCTTGCATTTACCTGCCAGCTACAGCCATTCTCATTTACATGATTCGGAAGCACCATGGGCTCCCCCTCCACTTCCGCATCAGCAAGGTTACCCGCAGGCTCAAGTACAAAATGCTGAGCCTCGGCAGTTTTGTTTTCATGACCACCATCAGCCAGATTGCGTTTGTGGTGTGCGACACTTTGTTTTTGGCCAGCATGTACAATTTCAGCCAGGCGGGTGTGTATGCCGTGGCCCAGTATTTTGGGCAGGTGGTAGAAGTGCCGATGCGCAGCATGCAAACGAGCAGTGTGCCCCTTATTAGCGAATACTGGCGGGCCAAAAACATGACCGGCCTGCTAAGTGTGTACCGCAAAAGCTGCATCAACCTGCTGGTGGCAGGCATGGGTTTGGGCGGCCTTATTTTGGTAAACCTGCACAACATCGAACGCTATTTTCCCAGTGCCTACGCCGCCATGGTGATGCCACTGGCAGTACTCATTGTAAGCCGCTGGATCAACCTGGGCACGGGTCTCAACTCCATGCTCATTCAGCTCTCTACTTTTTGGCGTTTCGATTTTGCCAGCACACTGGTTTATTCTGTTATTGGCATTCCGCTCAACTACCTGCTCATCCGCAACTATGGCATGATGGGCGCTGCACTGGCCAATGTGATTGCCATGAGCATTTACAATGGCATCCGCTTTGTTTTTCTCTGGAAAAAATTCGGGCTGCAACCCTTTACCTGGCGCAATGCCGCCGTGTTGCTGGGTGGCAGTGCTCTCATTGCGGCAGTGTACTTCATTCCGGCATACAGCAATTTGTTTATAGATGGCATTTTGCGCAGCCTGCTGTTTGGTGCCCTCTTCGTGTTCATGGTGCTGCGGTTTCACCTGAGTGAAGAATTGCAAGCCCTGTGGGAAAAATGGCGTACAAAACTGTGGCCTCGGTAAATTGCAGGCCTATGCAAACTGCGCCCCGCATTTCTGTAGCAATCTGTACGTACAACCGGCAAAAATTTATTGGTGCATGTTTGGCCTGTTTGGCCGAGCAAACCATGCCCGCCCATGAGTGGGAAGTGATAGTAGTAGACAATGCCAGCACCGACGATACCGCATCAATCGTAAAGGCATTTATAGCGGCACATCCGCAGCTGCCTTTTAGGTATGTGCATGAGCCGCAAAAAGGTTTGAGCTATGCCCGCAACCGCAGCATTGCCGAAGCCCGTGCCGGCATTGTTACGTTTATTGATGATGATGCAGAAGCCGTGCCTCATTTTGTAGCCAGCATTGCTACTTTTATGGAAGCTCACCCCGAGGCCGCCGGTGCCGGAGGCCGGGTGCTACCCAAGTATTCCGAAAGCCCCGAGCCGGCCTGGATGAACAAATACCTCAACGGTTTTATTGGCCGGGTAGATCATGGCGAACCCATCCGCATTTTTGAAGGCAAGATGAAGTATCCCATAGGTTGCAACATGACCTACCGCAAAGAGCTAATGTTGCAAGCCGGAGGCTTCAACAATCAGTTGACTTTCCGGGGCGATGACAAGCATATCTATCATGCAGTTACGCAGCTCAACAAAGCCGTGTATTTTTTGCCCGAAGCATTGGTGTATCACAACATAGATGCTCACCGCCTCACGTTTGGTTATTTCAAAAAACTGTTTTTGAAAACGGGTAGTGAAGAACGCATACGGGTGGCCATGGAAAATGGAAAAACAGCCGTTGCAAAAAAAGCCGTGGAATATCTCATCAAATGGGGCGCTTCTTTGTTGTTATGGGTATTGTTTGCCCTGAGAGGACAAGAAATTAAAGGCCGGTATACCATGTACTCCCAATGGTTTACCTTAACAGGCTTCTTGAAAAAAGACGTGTTTGTGCGATAAGAAGGTTAATTTTTTGCCGCCTTATAACCGATGATACCAAACGGGGCTCAAATTTGTTATAGATACAACGGCATTGAAAAACGATTAATTGATGATTATGCAATACTTCCGCCATATTTTGACCCTCTGCAGCCTGGCTTTTATAAGTAATAATTTGCTGTCGCAAAAACTTACCTACAGTGAGCCCGACCGCGACGAGGCCCGCCAAATCAATTTTGAAATCATTGGTCAGTACAATAATCAATACCTGATTTATAAAAACTACCGCAGCATCAATTACATTTCGGTGTACAATCAGGAGATGAAGCTGGTGGCCAAAAACGACCTGACTTTTATGCCCGAAAAAACCATAGAAGCCAGTTTTGTAGCCTACCCCGATTATGCTTTTATGTTTTATCAGTTTCAGAAAAAAGGGGTGGTATCGCTGATGGCTGTAAAGCTGGATGCCAATGGAAAAAACCTGACAGAACCTATCACCATTGACACCACCATCATCGGCAATTTTTCCGACGAAAAAATTTACTCCGTTATTGCCAGCGAAGACAAAAGCCAGATCATGGCTTTCCGCATCAATACTAAAAATGAACGTCGCTATCAGTTCAAAACCTTACTGTTTGATAAAGAGCTAAACCTCAAGCACAGCACACAGCAACTGGGACTGAACATGAATGACCGCAACGATTTCCTCACCGACTTTGATATCGACAATAACGGCAACATGGTGTTTGGACGCGGCATCAGGGTGGGCAGCAACGATAACATCACCAAGTTTTTTCTGCTGTTGAAAGCTGCCAATACAGATTCATTTCATACCCGTGAATTGGTACTGAATAATTACAGCCTTGATGAGGTAAAACTGAAAATTGACAACTACAACAACCGGTATCTTTTTACCGGCTTTTACTACCCCGGCCGCAAAACGGTAATTGAAGGTGTAGCCAATGCCATTTTTGACAAAGCTGCCGACAACTGGGTGGTGCAAAACACCGTGCCTTTCGATGCACAATTAAGAGAAGATAACCGCGGCCCCAACACCGCTAAAAATGCTTTCAACGATTTTTACATTCACGACATTACCATCCGTAGCGATGGTGCTTTTCTGATGAATGCTGAAAGCAACTATACCACCAGCCGTGGCAGTATGACCTATAACCGTTGGAATATGTTTAACCCATTTGCGCCCCCTTTGGGTTATTATTCTTGGGGAGGCATGGGTTGGGGTTCACCATGGGGTTTGCGTTCGCCTTGGAGCTATGGCGGCAACGACATTACCCGCTACCACGCCGAAAATATCATCATTCTGGCCTTCGATAAAAATGGTAAAATGCTGCTCACCAATCAGGTGATAAAATCTCAATTAGATGATAACAACAGTGGCATGATTAGCTATCAGGCTGTCAATACCGGCGCTGGCTTGCATTATCTGTACAACGATCAGGAAGCCCGCAACACTGTTTTGGCCTATCAAACACTGACGCCGGAAGGCCGGGTGATTCGCAACCCCACTATAAAAAGCCAAACGAGAGACTATAAGTTTATGCCACGTTTTTCAAAGCAGGTAGATCGCAAAGTCGTTATCATTCCCACATTGTACCGCAATTCGCTGTGCTTTGCCCGTCTCGAATTTTTGAAATAAACGATTGTCATCTTCCTTCAAAGAAAGCCTGCTACCCTTTGTATCAATACCTACATTTGTGCCTTTCACAAAAAGCTGCAACCGTTGATTGGGTATTTTAAAGAAAGGAGTTCGCTGCAAGTGCCTGCACTGTTATTGCTGGCCATCTTACTAAAGGTGGGCTATGTATCGGCACCTGTATCACAACCCATGTACATGCCAGATGGTGGCATGCTGTCGCAATGGCTCAATTCGAATAGCGGCTCTTTCACTCCCGGTTTTTTATTTGGCTTTGGATTGGTAGCATTAATGGCTTCCGTGCTGTATGGTGGTTTTGTAACCAGCAATCGCCGCATGTTTGCACAGCGCCACGTGCTGGTACCCATGAGTATGCTGTTGTTCAGCTCATTGTTTCCTTTTAGCAATGTAATGTTACCTGCACTGCTGGTGCTGCCATTGCTCATTGGCACATTTGCTTCACTCACCCGCTTGTACCAATCAGAGCACCCACGTACAAGCATTATCAACGCAGGTATTTTATCGGGCCTGGGCTACTTGTTGTATCATCCTTTTATTTGGGTTTTGCCCGGTTGTTTTATCGGTTTGGCATTTATGCGGCCGTTCAGGCTGGCAGAGTGGGTACTGCTGCTCGCAGGCATGCTTACGCCGGTTTATTTTGTACTGGCCACAGAGTTTTTGACCAATCATTGGCACCCTGCTTCGCATTTGCCAACATTGGGCCACATACAATGGCCAACTGCCATGTCGTGGTACGGGTGGCTGTGCATCAGCATGGCATTGGTGTGGTTGCTGGCAGGCTTTAACAGTTGGCAGCAGCAAACCCGCCGCATGGTTATTCAAGGCAGAAAAAACTGGTACAGCCTGCTGATGATGGGGCTGTTCATGCTACCCGGACTGCTACTGCCGCAAGGCAATACAGCCGGCATGTTGGCCCTGCTCAGCTTTCCGGCAGGCAGCCTCATGGCCAATGCTTTCGTATCAGAAGGCAAAGGCTTTGGGCAATTGTTGTTCTTCTGGCTGCTGGTAATAGTGGTGGCCGTAGCAGGCTGGGGCTGGAAAACAGGCCTGTTGTAAAAGCCTCCGGAAGGCTACTCATTCTTATTGTTAGCGTTGCGGTTAATCCACAAATCATCGGGCTTGCGGGCCTTGTCTTTGGCGGTGTTTTGTGCCCCTGCCCTAAACAATGCCGTTTTACCGAATTGTTTTTTTATATCGTCAATGGCATTGAATAAAGGCTTGTCCTGCTCCGGATTGTCAAACAAATTCATTTGAAACACATCGGTATCCAGCTGGCTGAGCTTTACACCAATAAGCCGCACTTTGCGGCTTCGGTCATAGGCTTCATGAAACAAAGCCTTGGCTTTGCGGATGAACACCAAATCGGAAGCCGAATGATCAATCACCTGTTGGCGGGTATGGGTCTCGAAATTTTCGTAACGGATTTTGATGGCCACACAACCAGCCAGTTTACCATCCTGCCGTAGTTCGTAGCCTATCTTTTCAGCCAAGCGGCTGATTTCTTTTTCCAGAAATGCAATGTCATTGGTGTCTTCGCTAAACGTTTCTTCGCTGCTGATGCTTTTCTGTTCGTGGTAAGGCGTCACAGCACCATTATCCTGCCCCAGCGATTTGCGGTACAAATCGAGGCCCCATTTGCCCAGCCAATGCTCCAGTTTTTCCGGCCCGTTTTTTACTACATCGCCAATCAAGCGTAAGCCTTTGGCTTGCAGCAGTTCTACGGTTTTGCTACCGCAGCCAGGTATTTTGCCAATGGGCATGGGTGCCAGATAAGCCTGCTCGGTGCCGGCAGGTATTTCTATTTCGCCATTGGGTTTGGCTTCATTGGTGGCTATTTTGCTAATGAGTTTGTTGCTGGCAAGGGCAAATGAAATGGGCAATCCTGTTTCCTGCACTATCGTTTTTTTCAACGACAACAGATACGGGAAAACCGGATAAAACTTGTCCATACCCGTGAGGTCGAGGTAAAATTCATCCACGCTGGCTTTTTCTACCAGCGGCACTTTCGCCAATATAATATCCGTTACCATGCGGCTATAATGGTGATAATGGCCGGAGCCGCTCCATACAAAAATGGCTTGCGGTCAAAGCTTGGCAGCCTGAGCCGTGGGCATGGCACTGTGTACACCAAACTTGCGGGCCTCGTAGCTGGCAGAGCACACCACACCACGGTTGCTGGTGCCGCCCACAATTACGGGTTTGCCAATAAGGTCGGGGTTCAGTAGCCGCTCTACCGAAACAAAAAACGAATCGAGATCAATATGGGCAATGCGGCGGTTGATAGAAAAAGCTTTTATTGTTTGGGAGTGGTAGTTCGCAACGAGAGTTTGCAATTTGCAGTGGGCAGTTTGCAGGAACGCTAATCATCTGTCCAAAAGATAACTGCTGAAAATCCAAATACGTTGATGATTGGAAACTGCGAATTGCAAACTGCAAACTTATTTAGGCATTCAAATAAATCTCCAACAACCCTTCTGGCAACAGTACATGCACGTGCTTTTTTTGCTGATCTATTTTCAGCAGGCTGTCTTCGTGCAGGGGTATCAATACTTCTTTTTCGTTGATGAAAATGGTACAGAGCAATTGGTGCGGTTGTTCAATCACTTCCGCTATTTCGCCCAGCGTTTTCCCATGGTCAATCACCATAAAACCGAGCAGCGAGATGGATGCATGCTTGGCCACATGTTTGTCAAAATCGTCTTTCTTCAGCCACACTTGCTTTTGCAATAAAGCCGTGGCTTTTTCCCGACTATCGATACCTTCTAATTGCACCACTACTTCATCGGGGGCTTTGCCCTTGGCTGCCTGCAAAAAATAAGGCAGTTTGGAACCGCTTTTCTCTTCAATCATCAAGGCGGCCACCCCTTGCAAATCTGTTTTTTTGCCCAGAGCGTGTTGCAAAATCATTTCGCCTTTCAAGCCTACTACGGCTACCAACTTACCCACCGAAACTGTTTCTATCATGGTACAAAAGTATTGGCGATGCACATAAAAAAATCCCGCTCCGATAGAATCGAAGCGGGACGATAATTTGTCTGAACGAGTAATTATTCAGCAGCAGCATCTGCGGCAGGAGCCTCAGGAGCAGCTTCTTGAGCAGGAGCTTCTGCTACAGGAGCGGCGGCTTCTACCTTTTTAATTACTGGAGCCTGACGGCTGTCTTTCACCTGACGGCGATTGGCGGCTGAGCGGCGGGCGTTGTTGGCTTCATGTTCTTCGTGCCAAGCCTGGAATTTAACCATAGCAGTAGCTTCGTCGAACAGACCCAGCTTTACACCACGCAGCAGGTGTTTCAGGTACAATACGCCTTTGAAGCTCAGGATACGACGAACAGTGTCGGTAGGCTGAGCACCTTTGTGCAACCACTCCAATGACTTCTGACGGTCAATTTGAATAGTAGCAGGTACAGTCAGGGGATTGTAAGTACCTAATTTCTGAATGAACTTTCCATCGCGGGGTGAACGGGCATCTGCCACTACGATGAAATAAAACGGACGCTTCTTCGATCCGTGACGCTGCAAGCGGATTTTAACTGGCATCTTAAATAGACATTTAAATGCGTGAAACAATAAATTTTAAAACTCTCCCAATGATTTGGGATGGCAAAAGTAGCGCCCGACGATTATATGAGCAATTCTCTTTTAAAAATGCTTGTCGAAATGGCTATTTTTTGACATTTATCAAAGCGAAAAATTACCCCAAACCCGGCTGGCATGGTTATTCTACGTTGATAAAGGCCACTTTGCCATTACCCATATTAAAAAAGTACCCGCCAACGGCTACGTTGCCTGCATTTACAGTAACCGTAGTTCCGAAATTATTATTGGGGGTAGTAGTACCATCGGTAATAGACCGCTGACGAAGGCAGGCTGTTACTGTACCAAAAGCGCCTTGTGTGGTACCAAGTTTGTACACCAATGCCTGCCCTTGTGCCGCATAGCCATTTACATTTTTACCCGGCATACCTACCACCAGATAGTCTCCATTTAGTGAAACACTGGCGCCAATCATATCCCCATTTTGGGCATCGGATACGGCCACGTCGGCGTGGTAGTTCCAAGTGCCATACTCCAATTTGTACACGTATGCACGTCCTGCACCGGCGATGGAGCCTACGCCAGTTTCATAAGGAGAACCCACTGCCAGATAATTGCCTTTGAGGGAAACACTGGTACCATACTGGCCACCCGTAGCAACCGAGTTGGTATAAAAAGTTAATGCCCACTCAGGATTGCTCTGCCGGTACTTGATGGCCACCACGCCTTTGTTGCTGTTGTTGCCCGGTGCCCCAATGGCTGCAATACCCGTAGTAGCATCAATGGAAACACTGCTGCCGTATTTAGAATTCCCGGTTCCCTGATCCCAGATATCGCGGTAGTCCTGCACCCAATCGGGCAAAAACGAAGCGTAACGCCAAATGTAAATGGCGCCTTCATTGTTGCGGGTGGGCGGCTGGTTTACATACTCTTTGCCAGGTGCGCCAATAATGGCCAATGTGCCATCAAGCGCCACACTGGTACCGAAGTAATCTTCAGCCGCGGCATCACTGGCGGTCATTATTTTTTCCTGTACCCAAGTACTGCCATTGTAGCGAAAAGCATAGGCTTTTCCGGCATCAGCTTTGGAGGGTAAATCAGCGAGGCTGGCTCCTAATACCATTGCAGTGCCGTTTACACTTACACTAAAACCAAAGCGGTCGCCACTGGCACGGTCGCTGGCTTTCAGCAATTGGCGAAAGGTCCAGCTGCCATTTACTTTTTCGTACATAAATACAGCACCGTATTCGCCGTTTTCAAATTGGTCGTGGTGGCCAAAAGCACCTACTGCAGCCCAGTTGCCAGAGATGGATACACTACAGCCATAGCCCTGCCCGAAGAATGAAGTAGGTGGCTGACTATAAGCTGGTGGCAGAGAAGAAGGGTCTCCAAAAAGCAAGGCACTCCAACTGCTGCCATTGTACATCATTACAGTTTGTTTGTCGGTATCGTACACCAGCAAGCCTACGGCTTTTTTGGGCATGGCATTGCGCTGCGCAGAAGTCAGCCGGGGAATGAGCAGGCCCTGTGTGCTACTCTGCACATCGAGGCGGGCCGAAGAGTCTGGCGCATTATTGCCAATGGCAATATTGTTTTGGGCAAATAGCGTTGGTGCCAGCAACAGCATGCAGGCGGTGAGCAGTTGTTTCATGTGAAGATGCGATAAGATTTTTCAGACTAAAAAATGCGGCGCAATGGTAAGCAAAAAAAGAAGTGGCGCCGAATGATCCCGGCGCCACTTGCTTATTATTTTTCAACGACTTATCGACGTCCCATCATGCCACCCATCGGCATTTTGTTCATCATCTTCATCATCTGCTTCATTTGCTCAAACTGCTTCATGAAGGCATTTACCTCTTCCAGTTTTTTGCCGCTGCCTTTGGCAATGCGGTTTTTGCGGGAAGGGTTGATAAGATCAGGATTGGCTCTTTCTTCGGGCGTCATGCTGTGTATCATGGCTTCAATGCCTTTGAATGCATCATCGGGAATATCCAGGTCTTTTACCTGCTTGCCCAAACCGGGTATCATGCCCAGCAAATCTTTCATGTTTCCCATTTTTTTGATTTGCTGAATCTGCTGCAAAAAGTCTTCGAAGTCGAACTGGTTTTTACGGATTTTCTTTTCCAGCTTTTTGGCTTGCTCTTCGTCAAACTGAGCCTGCGCTTTTTCTACGAGAGTGGTAATATCACCCATGCCCAAAATACGCTGCGCCATACGGTCGGGATAGAACACATCGAGTGCATCCATTTTTTCGCCGTTGCTTACAAACTTTATGGGCTTATCTACCGTGTACTGTATGGAAATGGCAGCACCACCCCGGGTATCGCCATCGAGTTTGGTGAGCACCACGCCGCTGAAGTCGAGGCGGTCGTTGAAGGCCTTAGCCGTGTTCACCGCATCCTGACCGGTCATACTATCCACCACAAACAAAATCTCTGTGGGATTCACGGCGGCTTTAATGTTGGCTACTTCGGTCATCATCACTTCGTCTACCGCCAGGCGGCCGGCAGTATCGATGATGACTACGTTTTTATTTTTGGCTTTGGCTTCGGCAATGGCAGCTTTGGCTATGCTCACCGCATCTTTATTCTCCCTGTCGCTGTACACATCCACCTGTACTTGCTCGCCCAGCACATGCAGCTGATCGATGGCCGCAGGGCGATAAATATCGGCTGCTACCAGCAACGGACTTTTCTTTTGGCTCTTGAGATAATTGGCCAGTTTGCCACTGAAAGTGGTTTTACCGCTACCCTGCAAGCCGGCAATTAAAATAACTGCAGGATTGCCGGTGATGTTGAATTCGCTGGCTTTGCCGCCCATCAGTTCGGTGAGTTCGTCTTGTACAATCTTCACCATTTGCTGGCCGGGGCTCACACTCAGCAGTACTTTTTCGCCCATGGCCTTGTCTTTCACCTTATCGGTAAAATCCTTGGCTATCTTATAGTTTACGTCGGCATCTACCAGTGCCCGGCGAATGTCTTTTACCGTATTGGCTATGTTCAGTTCGTTGATGCGCCCCTGGCCTTTAATATTTTTAAACGCCGACTCTAACCGCTCCGATAATGATTCGAACATGAAACTTGATTTTTAATACACAAAGAAAAAAGGATGCAATCAAGCAAGATTACATCCTAAAAATGAGGTGCGAAATTAAGGGAAGGAACCGAACCGAATCAGGTTCCCAAATAAACTTTCAGCAGCTTGGATCGGTTGGTGCTTTGGAGTTTTGCCAGGGCCTTGTCTTTTATTTGCCGCACCCGCTCCCGGGTGAGGTGAAAGCGATGGCCAATGTCTTCGAGGCTCAGTGGATTATCGATACCGATGCCAAAGAAATAGCAGAGCACTTCTTTTTGCCTTTCGGTGAGGGTATTGAGGCTGCGGGTGATTTCTGTTTTCAACGATTCGTGGTGGTCGAGGTTGGCATTGGCCTGATCGGCATTGGGGTTGGCCATCAGGTCTATCAATGAGCCATCTTCACTATCAGAAACGGGTGCATCCATGCTGATATGCCTGCCGCCAATACTCAGTGTGGCAGCCACTTCATCGGTTCCCATTTCCAGCACATCGGCCAGTTCTTCCGGCGTGGGCTCCCGTTCGTACTCCTGCTCCAGCTGGTTGAAAGACCGGGTTATTTTGTTGGTGAGCCCCACTTTGTTGAGCGGCAGCCGTACAATGCGGCTTTGCTCGGCCAGGGCCTGCAAAATGCTTTGGCGAATCCACCAAACGGCGTAAGAAATGAATTTGACCCCCCTTGTTTCATCAAACCGCTGGGCGGCACGAATGAGGCCGAGGTTGCCTTCGTTGATGAGGTCGCTCAGGGTAAGCCCCTGATTTTGATACTGCTTAGCCACACTTACCACAAAACGCAGGTTGGCCCCTACCAGCCGGTCGAGTGCCCGCTGATCGCCTTGTTTAATGCGGATGGCTAATTGAACTTCTTCTTCGGGTGAGATGAGTTCCACCCGACCAATTTCTTGCAGATACTTTTCCAGGCTTTGCGATTCCCGGTTGGTAATAGATTTAGTAATCTTGAGTTGGCGCATACTCATAGAGCAGAATTTTTGGTGGTTGAAAATGTGTGTTTGTTATGGGTAGTAGTTAGTGGTCGTATGCCAAAATCTCGCACTCCGGGGCCTTACTCTCAGTAGGAAAGTTAAGGGATAGTGAAACCCCAATCCAAAAAAAACTAGTGATAAAACAGAAAAATAATCCCGCAAACCCTTGTTTGTGGAGGGTTTCAGGTAATTCATCTCAACAGACGGACCTGTAAAATTTATTTTGAGGCGTCGATTAATTTTCTATTATTGCACCGATCGCAACATTGAACCACAATAACTTCTGCGAGTAGATGACTAAGAAGCAAAAATTCACACTGGAATATCCTGTTAGGTGCTCACCCACCATTTTGTACGAATTTCTGGCAACCTCCAACGGTTTGCAGGAATGGTTTGCAGATAAAGTAGATGATAAAGACAACGTTTGGCTCTTTACCTGGAATGGTAGTACCGAAAAAGCCGAAGTAGTAGAGCAGGAACAAGACAAATTTGTAAAATTTCGTTGGCTGCATGCCCCTTCCGAAGAGTTTTTTGAATTTCGGATTGAAAAAACGGAAGTAAGCAACCAAACAATTTTGGTGATTACCGATTTTGCCGAAAAAAACGAAATCAAAGACCAGAGCCAGCTGTGGGGATATCAGGTGAAAGACCTGTTTCACCGCCTTGGCAACTAGCACTTTTGCAAAGCGGCTACCAATTGCTGGTATGCCTCCGCATAAAATTGAAATGCCTGTACCCATTGGGATACAGGTATTTTTTTTGCAGCTATGTAAAAAACGTTGGCTGCTGTGTCAGTGCAATCCGTATGCTCATTCCACTCAGCATTAGGCAACTCATAATTCCACGGATTGCTGGTGCTGCCGCAAAGCCAACCCTGCTGTTGTAGTTGTGGCAGTATCGGCCTAAATCTTGATGCATACTCACCGGATAGCTGCAAACGGATGCTGAAATGATGCCCCCACCAGAAAAAGCTACGGATGGCAAAATTTCCATGTTTGTCAAAACAACGGGGATAATCGAGCATTACCCACGGCATTTGTTCATACTGCTCCCCTTTCGAAATTTTGGGCTGCCCCAAAAAAGCCTGCGGGTGTTGCACAGTCAACGATGCCGCCTGCTGGCGATACACATCGGCCAGACATCCGAAAATTTCATACACATCAGCAATAATGCGGTGCTTCGTTAAAATGAAAGCATCCTGCGAAGCCAACTGCCATTCTGCAGCTGAAAGTGCTAATTTTGGCGACCTTACGGGCAAATCCATTACACGGAGTGATTAAACAATTAGACAAACTGATACTACGGGCTTTCATCGGTCCATTTCTTGCCACTTTTCTAATCGCCATTTTTGTACTCATCCTGCAATTCTTCTGGCTATGGATTGATGATTTTGTGGGCAAAGGTATAGATATGGCCACGCTGGGCGAAGTAGTGTTGTATGTAGCCGCCAGCTGGGTGCCTGTGGCATTACCACTGGCTATGCTGCTCTCCACCATTATGACCTTTGGCAACCTCGGCGAAAGCTATGAACTCGTTGCCATTAAATCTGCCGGCATATCGTTGCTGAGATTTATGCGGCCCATTTTTTTAGCCAGTTTACTTATTGTAGGTGTGGCTTTTTTATTCAACAACAACATCATTCCTATTGTCAATCTCAAACTGAATAAACTGAAGTACGAGATTGTGTATTCCAAACCAGCATTCGATATTAAGCCTGGTGTTTTTTACGACAACATAGAAGGCTATGTAATTAAACTGGGTAGCAAAGAAAACGACGGGCAGTTGATTAAAGATGTGATCATTTACGAAAAAGGCAACTACCTGCAAGATAATCTGCTGCTGGCCGACAGTGGCTCCATGACGGTGAGCAATGACAAGCGTTTCCTCAAGTTTCACCTGAAGCACGGCACCCGCTACGAAGAACGAGGCATGCGAAGCACTACCAACACTGAACTCATAAGGGTTGGCTTTGATGAATATGAAAAAATATTTGACCTCACCAGTTTTTTCAGGGTACAATCAAACGACAGTTTGTTTAAAGACAACTACCGGATGCTGAGTGTAAGGCAGCTCAAGCATTTTATGGATTCGGTGGTGGTAAAAAAAGATTCACTCAGCAAACGCATTCGCAATGAAGTGAGTGCCAATTTTAGTTTTGCTACGCAATACGACAGTGGTAAACTCAAGCTGCCCATTGTACAAAAAGCCCCAAAAAATTTGCAAGCTATTTTCCCCGATAGTACCAAAACAATACTGGCCGATATGGCATTGTCGAAAATTAATGCAGCTAAAACTTCGATGGATTTATTTTATGCAGACTACAATAGCCGCAGCCGCGAAATAAGGGAGTATATGATTGGCCTGCACCAAAAGTTTGCGTTATCTTTTGCATGCTTTGTAATGTTTTTGATTGGTGCACCGCTGGGCTCCATCATTCGCAAAGGCGGCATTGGCACCCCGCTCGTTTTTGCCGTTATCTTTTTTGCCATTTTCCATTTGCTCAATACTACTGGCGAAAAGCTGGCCAAAGAAGCGGTACTTTCTCCCTTTGTAGGCACTTGGTTGCCTTCCATTGTGCTGGTGCCCATTGGTATTTTTCTGGGTTACAAAGCCATGCGGGATTCGCAGCTTTTCAACAAAGAATTTTACTACAGAACAGCAGTACAATTTAAAAAATTCATCCGGCGCAATGCCACAAAAAATAACGCATGAAAAGAAGACATTTCTTAACCGAAGGTTCGAAAGCTGCTGCAGGTATTGTGGTAGCAGGTGGTGCATTGGCCAGCCTCAGTGCTTGTGGCAATAAGGCTCAAGCTACTGCCAGCAAATTCTATGCAGGCACCCCCGCACTCACACAACGTGCTTTGGGTTATGATTACAATGCTTTGCTGCCCTCCATAGATGCAGCTACCATGGAAATACATTACACGAAGCATGCAGCTGCATACACAAAAAATATGACCGAAGCATTGACTGCTGAAGCTCCTGATACCAAGCAATTAGAAACTTTGTTTGCCAACATGAGCAAGTACAGTGCAAAGCTGCGCAACAATGCCGGCGGCCATTACAACCACGAAAGTTTTTGGCGCTTTATGAAACCCGGTGGTGCGGCTATGCCTGCTGCACTCAAAACCGCCATCGAAAAACAGTTTGGTTCAGCAGCCGACATGCGAACTGCTTTTGCCGCTGCGGGTACGGGCCGCTTTGGCAGTGGCTGGGCTTGGCTGGTAGTAGATGCTAATAAACAATTGAAAATTGGCAGCACCCCCAACCAAGACAATCCGCTGATGGATGTGAGTGAATTGAAAGGCTATCCCATTTTAGGATTAGATGTATGGGAACATGCTTACTATTTGAAATACCAAAACAAACGGGCTGATTACATAGCTGCCTGGTGGAACATAGTAAACTGGGAAGAAGTAAATGCCCGGTACGAGTTTGCACTTAAGTAACGCATCTGTATTGCTGCAACATTAAAACATCAATAATAAACCAATGAAGACAATCACCCGATGGTCGAAAGACATGGCTTTTGAAAGTGAATATGACGGACATGCTATTGAACTAAATGGTGCTACCGGCCCCGACGGTAAGCGACTGGCCTTTAGCCCGAAAGCATTGTTGCTCAGCGGCCTTGCCGGCTGCAGTGGCATTGATGTAGTGGAAATTCTCTCCAAAATGAAAGTGCCTTTTACACAGCTGGAAATAGAAGCCGAAAGCGAACCTGTAGCTGAGCATCCAAAGGTTTTTCAAGACATTATTATTGAATACAAAATTGATGCCGCACCAGCAGATGAAGACAAAGTAAAAAGAGCAGTATCTCTTTCGTTGGAAAAATACTGTGGTGTAGCGGCCATGCTACGCAAAAACAGCGCCATCGTTCCAAAAATAACCTTGATATAAATTTACACAAATGCCTGCACGTGAAGCAACGCTACAATCCTTTCGGATACAACGCTGGATAACATTGGTAGGCGTTGTACTGCTGTTGCTCAAATTTGCAGCGTACTACCTCACCCACTCCGTGGCCATACTTACCGATGCACTGGAAAGTATTGTAAATGTGGTAGCCGGGGGCATCAGTTTGTACAGCTTGTACGTGGCGGCAAAACCCCGCGACAAAGATCACCCTTACGGACATGGGAAGGCTGAATTTTTATCGGCCGGTGTAGAAGGTACACTCATTGCCGTAGCAGGTGTTTGGATTATGTATGAAGCCATTCAAAAATTGTTGCATCCATCGCCTGTGCATCAGTTAGATTTTGGCATTGTGCTCATTGCTATAAGCGGGGTGGTCAACTATTTTGCCGGCATGATTGCTGAAAATACAGGAAGGAAAAACAATTCGCTGGCCATTGTAGCTACCGGTAAGCACCTTAAGAGTGATGCTTACTCCACAGCAGGATTGGTAGCCGGTTTATTGCTACTCATGTTTACCCAATGGCAATGGGTGGATAGTGCCGTGGCATTGCTGTTTGGCTTGCTCATCATCTTCACCGGCATTGGTATTGTACGCAAAAGCGTAGCCGGCATTATGGATGAAGCCGACACCGATTTGTTGCAACAAATGGTAACGCTGCTCAACAAAGAACGCCAGCCAAACTGGATTGACTTGCACAACCTGCGCATCATCAAATACGGCAATCAAATGCATGTTGATTGCCACCTCACCATTCCATGGTACCTCAATGTACACGAAGCCCACGCCGAAGTAGACCTGCTCACCAATGCAGTGCGGCATGAGTTTGGTAGTAGTTTAGAAATCTTCACCCACACCGATGGCTGCCTGCCCTTCAGCTGCCGCATTTGTCAGGTGCAAGAATGCCCACACCGCAAGCAACATTTTGTACGCAGCATTCCGTGGACGCTGCACAATCTTTTTGAAAACAAAAAACACCGCATCGAACATGAAGCATAATATAGCCGCCGCCGTTGACCATACATTACTCAAACCTGGTATGCTGGCCAGCCAGGTTGAGTTACTCTGCGAAGAAGCCAAAACACATGGTTTTGCCGCCGTATGTGTATCACCGCTGTTTGTAAAACAAGCCAAGCAGGCTTTGGAAGATAGCAGCGTAAAAGTGGCTACTGTTATCGGTTTCCCCTTTGGCTACTCGGCCATCGAAGCCAAACTGGCCGAGACCTTGCTGGCAATTGTAGATGGTGCCGATGAACTCGATGTGGTCATCAACTTTACGGCCATCAAAAATAACGACTGGACATTTGTGGCGAATGAAATCAACCACCTGATGCCAGTGATTACTGCCAACAACAGAACCATCAAAGTAATTATCGAAAGTGGCGTTCTCACCGATGATGAAATCATCAAATGCTGCGAAATTTATGGTGCAGCAGGTGTGCATTTTATGAAAACCTCTACCGGCTACGCCGAAAAAGGTGCCAGCGTTCATGCCGTTGAACTGATGCGCAAACACCTGCCTGCCCACATCCAAATCAAAGCTTCTGGTGGCATCAGAGATGCAGCTTTTGCTGAAGCACTAATGGATGCCGGCGCCACCCGCCTAGGTACCAGCAGCGGCATTGCATTGGCACAGGGCAAAGCATCCACTACCCAATATTAACAGGCTGCGCAACAGCTACTACACCCCCACCGTTAAATTTGCAGCTATGAACTGGACTAAATTTTTACCCGTCATTGCAGCCTTGCTCCTGTGCAGCTTCGCATTGCATGCTCAACAAACAGACAGCACCGCTACCGCAGTGGTACATGCCGACCCAAGAGTAAACTGGCTGGCAGAAAAGCAGGCGCAAATCAACAAGGTATCGGTGTACAAAAACAGCGCAGGCCAATGGAAAGGCTACCGGGTGATGGTGCTCAACAGCAACAACCGCGACCTGGCCAACAAAACCAAGGCCGACCTGCTCAAATACTTTCCCGACAAAGGCGTGTACATGGCCTATCAGGCACCGTATTTCAAACTCAAAGCCGGCGATTTTGTAAAACGGGAAGACGCAGAAAAATTCAGGAAAGAACTCAGCAAATATTTTACGGGTAGTTTGTTTGTGATGAACGACATCATTAAAGTAACTGCCGAAGAAGAAGCCAAAATATTAGCCGCCGAAAAAGGCGAAAAAGAATATTAAGGATGACTGTAACTCTACAAGAAATTATACAACAAAAAGCAGCTGCATATCAATCGGACTGCATAGCCATACGCCATCATTTACACAGCCATCCGGAGCTCAGCTATCAGGAATTTGAAACATCCGCTTTTATACAAGTCGAACTCAATAAGCTGGGGATTCCTTTCGTAGTAATGGCTACCACCGGCGTAGTGGCGC
This sequence comes from Bacteroidota bacterium, assembly GCA_020161435.1. Lineage (GTDB taxonomy): Bacteria > Bacteroidota > Bacteroidia > Chitinophagales > Chitinophagaceae > Phnomibacter. Next base: position 859,550 of record JAIUNV010000002.1, read on the forward strand.
TTATAGAAGGCAAGGATCCCGACAGCCGGATCATTGCACTCCGTGCAGATATTGATGCACTCCCCATTCAGGAAGAAAATGATCTGCCCTACAAAAGTACCCGACCAGGCATTATGCATGCTTGTGGGCACGATGTACACACCACTTGCCTGTTGGGCGCAGCCCGCATTCTTCATGAAACAAAAGAACATTGGGAAGGCACGGTGAAACTCATTTTTCAACCCGGCGAAGAAAAAAATCCCGGTGGCGCCAGCCTCATGATTAAAGATGGCGTACTCAGCAACCCCAAACCCGACGGCATTATAGCGCTGCATGTACATCCGGGCTTGCCTACCGGTCAGTTGAGTTTTCGCAGTGGCACCGTTATGGCCAGCGCCGATGAATTGTATTTTACCGTGAAGAGCAAAGGTGGCCATGCTGCTGCTCCGCACCTCACCAGCGATACCATTTTGGCAGCCTCACACTTGGTGATTTCACTACAGCAAATCATCAGTCGCAACAACAATCCTTTCAACCCTTCCGTGCTCAGCATTTCCTCTTTTCAGGGCGGGCATACCACCAACGTTATTCCCAGCGAAGTAAAGCTCATGGGCACTTTGCGCTGCATGAACGAAGAGTGGCGTTTCAAAGCACACGCACTCATTCGCCGCCATGTGCAGCACCTCGGCGAAGCTATGGGTGTAGATATGAGTGTACATATCGATGTAGGCTATCCCACTGTGCTCAACAACGAACGCCTCAACAGCAATGCAAGAGTGTTAGCCGCCACTTATTTTGGCGACAGCCACATTGAAGAAACCGAAATGCGGATGGGTGCCGAAGACTTCGGCTATTATGCCCAGCAAATACCAGCCTGCTTCTTCCGCCTCGGCGTCATGAACGAATCCAAAGGCATTACCAGCGGCGTACATACGCCCACTTTCAATGTTGACGAAGCCGCCATTCAAAATGGCGTCGGCATCATGGCCTGGCTCGGCGCTACACTGCGGTATTAAGACTTTTTAGCTATTGAATAACTCAACATTAAAGCCCCTGTATATGCACGTTATACAATGCATACACAGGGGCTCTCTACTCTTGTACTCATAGCATCAGTCGTTCACGCTGCTCCGGGCTCCGCTACCGCTCCGGCCCCTCCTGCGTCGGGGCTCCCCCTGCACATCGTGCAGCCCTTCAGCTTTCGTAATTCTATTTTGCAAACAGATCTCCAGGCCAACAGCTGTTTTTGCCTGCTCAACATTTGCTATACTTGCAATGTACAACCAACCAGCCATGCAAATCAACGAAGCCCAGCAACAACGCATTGCCAACATGAGCTTTGCATCCGTTTACCCTCACTACATTGCCAAAGTTGAAAAGAAGGGCCGCAGCAAAGCCGAGCTTGATGAAGTCATTCTGTGGCTTACCGGCTACACGGCAGATGAATTGCAAGCCCACATCAACAACAAAACCAACTTCGAAAACTTTTTTGGACAGGCACGGTTACATCCCAATGCCCACCTCATTACAGGCGTTATCTGCGGCTACCGCGTAGAAGACATTGAGCACCCACTGACGCAACAGGTACGCTACCTCGACAAGCTTGTAGACGAACTTGCCAAGGGCAAAAAAATGGAGAAGATTTTACGGCAGTAAAATCAATCAAACCGGTGCACAGCGTATGGAGCCAAATCCACAGAAGTTGATTTTTCTGCAGCCAGTTCGCTTACCAGTTTACCCGTTGCAGCACCCAGGCTCATGCCTACCATGGCATGCCCTGTGGCTACAATACAGTTGCCATATTTTTCCGTTCGACCGATAAAAGGCATACCATCGGCACTGCAAGGGCGGTAGCCATACCATACATCTTTCAATTCAGGTGTCGGTATGTTGGATTCAGGGAAATACCCCTGTGCCGCTTTCACAATGCCCAACACCCGGTTCATGCGGGGCGGTGCATCCAGATTCGTTATTTCCATGGTGCCGCCCAGGCGGGTATGCTGTGCATCAAAGGGTGTCAACGCCACCCGGCCTTCCATCAGCACCGCAGGATGTTGCAGCGGTAGTTCGCCATTGCCAAATACCATGCTGTAGCCACGGCCGCCAACCAACGGCAGCGATACATTCACCAGTTTCGCTACTTCCCTGCTCCACGAGCCGGTGGCAATCACCACCACATCTGCCGACAACCATTCATTGCCTGCTTTCACTTTACTGATGCGTCCTCCCTGCTTCTCTACTTCATCAACTGCAGCATTCGGCACAAAGCGAACACCAGCTTGTCTGAGATGTTTCTGCATTTGCTGCATTACTTTATTGGGATGCAAATGCGCATCGCATTCAAAATACAATGCCCCTTTGATATTGAGTTTTACCTGTGGCTCCATGGCTTGAACTTCATCAGCCGTCAACACACGGGTACCAGCCAAACCCAATGCCAGTGCCTCTTTCACCGTGTGATGCGCATGATGTTCTTTCTCTGCCGTTTGAAAATATTCCAGCAATCCTTTGCGCTGATACGCAAACTCGAACCCTGGCAATGACAACCAGTCTTCATACAGTTTTTTACTCAGCAACGCAATGTCTCGGAGCGGCACCGCATTCTTCGCTACATTTTGCGGTGTAGCATGTTTTACAAATTTCAAACCCCAACTGATAAGCCCCCAATCGAGGCGGGGCTTGATATAAAAAGGGCTCTCCGGATTGAGCATCCAACGCAAGCCCTGGCTAATGATACCCGGCGACGCCAATGGCACAAAGTGACTGGGACAAACATATCCGGCATTGCCATAGCTGCAGTTGTCATTGAAATCGCCCCTGTCCACAATGGTTACATCAAAACCTTCCTGTTGTAAATAGTAGGCACTGCTCAATCCAACAATGCCGCCGCCAATCACTACTGCTGTTGCCATATCACTTGCTGATTAAAATTGTTACTCCACATTGGCCACTATAAATGGCTGTACTGAAATTTCTTGCCACACTCCCTGCTGTATGTATGGCTCATTGTTATACCAATGCTCAAAGTCGGCTTCGGTTTCAAACTGCACAATCATAACACTGCCATTCATTTGCCCCTGTTCGTTGAGCGTGGCGCCACCCACCACAAACTGGCCATTGGCTTTTAGCCGGCTGGCACCGGCCAAATGAAAAGGCCTGGCCTGCATTCTTCTTTCCAATGCATCCGCATCAACTCCATCCTTGGCTATTATCACATACTGTTTCATATCGCATCGTTTATATCACCTGAAATCCATACGCATACGGATCATCGTCAGTATCAATCCAAATATTATTGTAGCCATAAATACGGGCCCAACCTTCAATACTGGGACGCATGGCTGGCTTGCCATGCACCGTCAGTTCTTCCTCAATACGACCAATAAACTTACTGCCAATGATGCTTTCATGAATGAAGGCATCCCCTTTCTTCAATAAGCCTTTGGCATACCACTGCGCCATTCTTGAAGAAGTGCCCGTGCCACAAGGCGAACGGTCAATGGCTTTATCACCATAGAACACAGCATTTCTGGCGGTAGATGTTTTGTCTATCACAGCACCAGTCCATAAAATATGGCTGCAACCATGAATGGTGGGATTATCCGGATGCACAAATTCATATTGTGCATTGATGTTTTTGCGCAGCTCTCTGGCCCATGCTACCAATTGATCGGCGCTGTAATGTTCCAGGCCTTTGAAATTTTTTTGTACATCCACAATGGCATAAAAGTTTCCGCCATACGCTACATCAATCACCAGCTCTCCCAAGCCCGGACATTGTGCTGTCAACTCCGTACTATGCAAAAATGCAGGCACGTTGGTGAGTTTAACGGACTTTACCTTGCTGCCTTCTTGTTGGTATTCAATCATGACCAAACCCGCCGGTGCTTCCATTCGAACAATGCCCGGTGTTTTGGGTTGAATCAATCCTTCTTCAATGGCAATGGTAATGGTGCCAATGGTTCCATGGCCACACATGGGCAAACAGCCACTGGTTTCAATAAACAGCACCGCTACATCATTGGCCGGGTCGTGTGGTGCATACAAAATGCTGCCACTCATCATGTCATGTCCGCGGGGCTCAAACATGAGTCCTTGTCGTATCCAATCATACTCCTGCATAAAGTGCTGGCGCTTTTCACTCATATTAGCACCCTGCAACACAGGTCCACCTTCTTTTACCAACCGCACCGGATTGCCACAGGTATGTGCATCCACACAATGAAATACAGACTTCGGCATACTTATTTTTTCACTTGCTTTTCAGAACATTAAAATGGATACACGATATTAGATTTGCCAATACACGTTAGACTCTCAGAGCATGAACGACTACATCAATGCATGATCGTTCAATTAAGCAATCGCATCTTTCGACAACTGTCCATTAATGCTGCGCAGCAGCTGCAACGGATTGGCATTTTGCAGTTCGGCAGGCAGCCAATGGTCGGGCCAGCTTTGATAGGCAATAGGACGTGCAAAACGCTTGATCGCATCTGCGCCTACAGAAGTAAAACGGCTATCAGTAGTAGCAGGAAACGGTCCGCCATGATGCATGGCGTGGCAAACTTCTACACCCGTTGGCACACCATTCAAAATAAAGCGGCCACATTTTTCTGCGATGGCATCCAGCAAAGCAGTATGCAATTGCAAATCATTTTCCGTACCCATAACGGTAGATGTCAATTGTCCTTCCATAGCATGTGCTACAGCCAGGAGTTCCTGTTCATCAGCACACTGTACCAGCAAACTAAACGGACCAAATACTTCCTGATGCAACAACGGATTGTGTAAAAATGTAGCGGCATCTACAGTGGCAATAGTGGCCACTGCCTGCGCATCATCTGCACTTTCCAAACCCGCTGCCAACAGCGTAATGCCTTGCTGCGCCAATGCTGCAGCCCTTTTAGCCACGTAGGCTTTTTGTATGCCTGCATGCAGCATATTGCCTGCAGGGATAGCCGCAACAGCCGTAGCCAGCGCCGTTGCAAAATTGACTAACGCACTTCCCTTTATGCCCACCAAAATACCGGGGTTGGTGCAAAACTGTCCAACGCCTAATGTAATAGAACCGGCATATGCATTGGCAATACTCACAGCATCCCCGGCCAGTTTTTCGGGCAGCAAATACACCGGATTGACACTGCCCATTTCGGCAAACACCGGAATGGGTTCTTTGCGCTGATTGGCCAGATCGAACAAGGCTTTGCCACCGGCAAACGAACCCGTAAAACCTACAGCCTTGGTGCGTGGATGCAACACCAACGCCTGCCCCACTTCGAATGAGGCACCATGCACGTGTGTAAATACAGCCGCTGGCAAACCACAAGCAGCCACAGCCGCATGTATCATATCGGCAACCAGTTGGCTGGTTTGCGGATGCGCCGGATGTGCTTTTACTATCACCGGACAACCTGCTGCCAAAGCAGTGGCGGTATCGCCACCAGCAGTAGAGTATGCAAAAGGAAAATTACTGGAACCAAACACCACTACAGGACCAATGCCCACCAGCATTTTTCGGATGTCAGGTTTCGCAGGTACTTTCTCGGCATTGGCCGTGTCAATTCTTGCTTCGAGCCAATCGCCCTGCACTGTTGCATCGGCATAGCTACGCAATTGAAAGATGGTCCGCCCCCTTTCACCACGCAGTCTGGCTTCGGGCAAATGCGTTTCGGCCATGGCGGTGTGTATCAACCCATCGCCGCTGTTTTCCAGTGTATCGGCAATGGCATACATCAATGCTGCCCGCTGCTGCAGCGGCACTTTTCTAAATGCAACAGAAGCCGTGTAAGCGGCTTCCATTACGGCATGAATCAGATCAGCGGTAGCGTCTGTATAGTTCATGAAAAATATTTTATTGAATGATGCAGCAATGTAGGCAAATGACAGCGATTGCCCCTACCTACATGGCCTATAATTATACGAATGAGATTACAACGCTATCGACAAATAATCGGGCAACGTTGGACGCACTGCCAGGGCTTTATCGATCACCGATTCAATACGCTGACGCTCCTCACCTACGAGTGTAAGGCGGGGTGCACGTACATACTCGCTGCCAATGCCCACTTTGGCTTCGCACAGCTTGATGTATTGCACCAACTTGGCATGAATATCGAGCTCTAGCAATGGCATAAACCAACGGTAAATAGCCGCTGCTTCTGCAATGCGGCCAGCCTTAACCAGCCTGTAAATGCATACCGTTTCGGCAGGGAAGGCACAGACGAGGCCAGCCACCCAGCCATGTGCTCCCATCACCAGTTCTTCCATGGCGAGGGTGTCCACACCACACAATATTTTCAGGTCGTTGCCAAAACGATTGATGAGTCTTGTGACATTGGTAATATCACGGGTTGATTCTTTCACCGCCTGAATGTTTTTGTATTGCAGCAACGTATCAAACATTTCAGGAGTACAGTCAATTTTATAATCAACGGGGTTGTTGTAAATCAAAATAGGGAGGCTGGTATTTTTAGCCACCGAAGTAAAATGAAACAGGGTTTCGCGGTCGTCGCTTTTGTACCGCATGGGTGGCAACAGCATCAGGCCATCTACACCCCATTTTTCGGCCAGTTGTGCCTGACGAATGGCTTCGTTGGTGCTGCCTTCAGCCACATTCAGCAACACCGGAATTTTACTGCCAAAACCTTTCAGTGTCTCTTTTACCAGCACTTCTTTTTCTGCTTCGGTCAGGGTACTGGCTTCGCCCAATGAGCCACCAATGATGATGCCATCTACACCGGAGCTTACTTGCACATCAATATTATGCAGGTACAAATCCATATCCAGTTGATCATCGGCAGTAAACTTGGTAGTAATAGCGGGATAAACACCGTTCCATTGAGGTTGCATAGCAAAATGAATTTTAAAAGATGATACACAAAACTATTCCGGTTACAATCGTGACAGTTTGCGGCACTTGGTCAATCATTTACCGATATTAACCAGTTTTAGCAATCATTGCATACTTTGCGTTTATATTGGTGAAATGAAGATTATCCCGTTTACCATACCAGTGCCCGATGGCAGCAGCATTCATGTACAGCACGAAGCGTTGCCGGCATTTTATCCGCACCTGCACCGGCACAAAGAATGGCAAATCACCGCCGTTCTGAAAGGAACAGGAACGCTCCTAGCAGGCAATGTGCTCATTCCATTTGAACCCGGGCAACTGTTTGTATTTGGTGCCCAGCTACCGCATGTATTCAAAAGCGACCTGCACAACAATAAAACCAAACGCAAACAGATTTACGCAGAAGCGTACAGCGTATTCTTTAGTACCGATGCAGGGCTACAATCGCTATTGGCACTACCCGAAATGCGCAGCATCGACAAATGGCTGACTAAATACCAGGCCGGCTGTTGCATTCAGGGAAAACAAACCGTTGCTCTCACCGAACTATTGCAACAGGTAGTAAAAGAGGAAGGAGCCAAACGCCTCAGCAGCCTCATCGCATTGATGCATGGGTTAACTACTGCGAAATCGCCAATGGCTTTTGGCGGAAGTCAGCGGGTACTGAGCGATGCTGCGGGGCAGCGCATCAACAACGTGATACAATACACCCTGCAGCATTATACCGGTCATATTGCCATAGCAGATGTGGCCCGCACCATTCATATGACACCGCAGGCATTTTGCCGGTATTTCAAACAACATACCCGCAAAACTTACATCAATTTTGTAACGGAGCTGCGCATACAAGAAGCTTGTAAACTACTGCAACAAGCACAAACAGAAAATGTAAGTGCCGTGGCCTGGCAAACAGGCTTCAACAGTGTACCCAACTTCAACCGGGTGTTTAAAAAAGTAACCGGCACCACCCCGGGCTTGTATGCAGCGAGGTTTAAAACATTTTAATCAGGCTAATGCTGATCTGGATTCATTATCCTTTCAGCAACCAGTCAATACGTTGCGCTGTTTCGATACAGGCACGGCTGTTGTGATACGGACATTTCCAGAAACCGGCACGGTCTTCTTGCATGGCACGACCGCTTTCATCAATGCCCCAGTGCCACTCACCAGGTGATTCGGATTTCAAATGGTTACGGATATACAACCAGCTTTTCACCGATTGCTCCAGCATCAGTTCATTGCCCCCCATGCAATAGGCATGCATAAAACCAACCATGGCCTCTGCTTGTGGCCACCAATGTTTCTCCTTGTTCAATACGCCTGTATCCGTGTGCTGTTCATACCACATGCCGCCATCGTCATCCACACCTTTCATTGCAGCTGTAGCCATCGAAACCGATAACGATGCAACCTGTTGCATCAGCTCTTTGTCTGCAGTACAACAGGCAGCTTCGTACAACAACCATGATGCTTCTATATCATGCCCGTAAGAAATGATATGCGATTGAACCTGCCAATCAACATCAAAAAATAAGTGTTGAGTAAAACGCTGTGGAGAGACTATGTGCTGCTGAAAAAGATGCAACAAATCAATGATAGCCTGTCGTACCTGCTGATTGCCTGTAGCATGATACAGACTACTATACGCTTCCAGTACGTGCAGATGCGTATTCATAGATTTACTCACATTGGCATCTTTATCGCTCAGGCGCAAATCGTCTATGGCAGTAAAGTTTCGGGCAAAGGCTTCGATGTAACCACCTGCATGTACATCTTTACAACGCCCTTCAATCAGGAGAAAAACATCCATGGCAACAGCAGTGGCCTCCGCCGATTGAAAAGTGCTGGCGTAAGTGCTTACCGCATACAAGGCAAACGCCTGCCCATAGGTTTGCTTTCGGTCGTTGAGACATTTCCCTTCGCAATCAACACTCCAGTAAAACCCGCCAAATTGCGGATCGAAAAAATAGTGCCGCAGGTATTGATACAAACGATGTGCGGTTGCAGCATCAGACGCTTTCTTGCGAAAGCTATAAGCGGCTGAGTATGTCCACAGTAAACGGCTGTACAACACCAGGCCCCTTGCTGCCGCAGGTTCTATAGCGCCGGCATGCGTCATGCGGCCATGAAAAACACCTGCATCATCTTGCATATGTGTGCTCCACCAATCCACAATCTCATCCAGCTCTGCTATGCATTGCTGATGATAGGTATGCAGCAATTCCACTTGCAGCGGCGACAAGGGTGGCAGTTGCAGCATGGCTTGTTTAAACGCTTGCATAGAGTGTTGCAGCTACAACTGCCTGAGCATTGTTTTTTTGAATAAGCGACAAAATATTAGCTACCGAACCGGCAGAACGAAATGTGTCAGCAGGTGTATGCATCACATAATCCAGCAGTTGATCAATGCTGCTCACAGCTACATGCATGCGGGTGTCAGAGGAAGCATAATAAATCAATACACGACCATCCTCATCGGCAATCCAACCATTGCTGAACAATACATTGGACACATCACCAATGCGTTCTTCGCCTTCCGGCGCCATAAAATATCCGGCAGGTTTGTATATCACTTTGCCAATATCTGCCAAATCTGTCATAAACAGATACAACACATAACGAAGTCCTGCTGCAGTATTACGTACACCATGTGCCAGGTGCAACCAACCATGTGCTGTTTTGATGGGTGCTGGCCCCAACCCGTTTTTCAATTCATATACCGTATGGTACATTTTTTTATCCAGTAGTAGTTCTTCAGTAATAACCGCCTGTTCCATACTTGTCGCAAATCCAAGTCCGATACCACCACCTCTGCCGGCATCAATAAAGCCATCTTGCGGACGGGTATAAAACACATACTTACCATCCACAAACTCGGGATGCAATACCACATTGCGTTGCTGTGGAGAAGGCGTCACCAAATCGGGCAAGCGTTCCCATGTTTTTAAATCGGTGGTGCGTACAATGCCGCACTGTGCTACCGCCGACGACTGATCAGAAGCTGGTACACCTTTAGCTTTTCTTTCTGTACAAAACAATCCGTAAATCCAGCCATCTTCATGCTGCACCAATCGTATATCGTAAACGTTCGTATCAGGATCATACGTTTCAGGAATGACACAGGGTGTATCCCAAAAACGAAATCCCTGAATGCCATCCTCACTTTCTGCAATCGCAAAAAATGATTTGCGGTCGGCACCCTCTACCCTGGCCATCAGTACATATTTGTTTTGCCACTTCATGGCACCGGCATTGAGCACTGCATTCACAGCAATGCGTTCCATCAAATAAGGATTGTCTTCCGGATTCAAATCATATCGCCACTCCAGCGGCACATGTGCTGCTGTGAGTACAGGATGTGTGTATCGTTGAACAATTCCGTTCGTACCGGCACAGGCCTCATTGGGCCGATGCAACAGCAACTCATGCTGTGCAGTCAGTTGAGCCAAACGGCTGTAAAAGTTTTCTTTCATGCTTGTCTTTTTATGTGCTAATCTTCCAGTTTATTCCACCAGGTGTATTTCAGCACCATTACAATAACCGTTAATACTGCGATGGTGATGAGCAATGGCAGCTTCATCCACAATACAATGTACATGGGCAGTATGGTAAGGCAGCACTGTGCTATGATGCCCAACACCACATTGAACATGTCGAGTTTGAATCTTTTATTGGCTACAAAATCGGGCTGCTCTTTCAATAGCACTTCATGCACCGGCTTCCAAAAACCCCATGGTTTTACGGTACTGTAAAAACGTGTAAGCGTAGCCATGTCTGTTGCCGGCGCTGTGTAGGTACCTATCAAACAACCTGCAATAGAAATCACAAACAACAATGGCCAGATGTACAAAAACAATCCGTCGTACAGCTTCAAAAAAACAAGTGCCGAGCCAATGCCACTGGCCATGCCCCAAAAAAAGCCATTGGCATTAAAGCGCCACCAATACCACTTCATCAGGTTGGCCGCAATATAACCGCCATACAAACCGCCCACTATCCATTGCAACACACTGTTGACGTCTTTGGCAAAAAAGCCAAGTACAATGCCTATAACCACCACCAAAACACCTACGATGTAATTGGTACGAATGATTTGCGTGTTGCTGGCCTCCGGACGGATATAGCGCAAATACACATCATTGACGATGTAGGCCTGTGCGGCATTGAGGGTGCCGGAAAATGTACCCATAAATGCACCCAATAAACCTGTGAGTACAAGACCTAAAATACCTACGGGTAAAAACTGATTGACAGCAGCAGGCAAAATTCTTTCAAAGTCTGTTCCCGACTCGCCGGCCAAATTCAATTGCGGAAAATACAGCAATGCCAACACCGTTAATCCTATGACCATGGAGTAACGAACCGGGAGCAATATGATGGACACAAAACCGGTCATCTTGCTGGCTTCCTTTGGCGAACGGGTCGACAATATTTTTTGCATGTCGTAGTTCGGCGCCGGGCCGGCCAAACTGGCAAATACCCCTTTGAATAACATCATCATGAAAAAGATGCCGAACAATTCAAAACCATCGTTGGCAATTTTTTCATTGGCAGCAGGCACAATGGCTGACCAATCAAGATTGAGGTGCCAACCAAAAAACGGATTGAGCCAACCTTCAGGCACATGCAGCGGCTGTGTACTACTATGCAAATGTTGCATGGCAATGATGGCAATGGCCACACAAGCCACCGTCATGATGACGTACTTGATAACATCACCCAATACAATGCTGTGCATGCCACCCAATATAGAATAGAACATGGCAAACAGCGTAAATACAATTCCGTAGAAATGTGCCACATATCCTGCCGGCACATCAAAAGGCACATACCCTTTCACTACTTCCCACGGCACAAATATTTCCATGAATTTACCCAAACCAATAAAACCATAGGCCAGAAAACCAAAGCAACCAATGAGGGCAAATACCACCACCACATGGTGCGAACCTTTCACGCCCTTGCCTTGTGTACCAAAGCGGGTAGCCAGCCACTCAGCACCGGTATTGGCATTGGAGCGACGCAACCACTTCGATAAAAACATCATCATGAATACCTGATTGAACACAGGCCACAACCAAGGAATCCAGATACTCTTGAGCCCGTACACAAAACACAGCGACACCATCCACATGGTTCCGCTGATGTCAAACATATCGCTGGCATCACTCAGGCCCAACATATACCAGGGCAGTTTTTTGCCGCCCATGAGGTAGCTCTCTTTGTTTTCACGTGCTTTTTTGCGCATGTAAAAACCAATAAACACCATGGTGGCGAGGTAAGCCAGCACAATCGAAATATCCAGCCATTGTAATTGTATCATCTCTTACGCTTATTCACTTTTTGATTGGCCAGTTTTTGTTGAAACAACATCACGGGGTGCTGATAGAATCGAAGAAAATCGGCCGCCGATACCTGCCCTGCATAGGGTCCGTAATAATGCATTTTGCCTGTGGAAGGCATATAACCATGATTGCGCCACACCAACACATACGACAATGGATACCTTTCCACAATGGGCAACAACACGGTTGTCCACCATTGCGGATCGGGTACAGCTTCCATGCCTGTTTCAGCAAGAGCTGCAATTTTCTTGTGCGACTGTGCCGTAGCACACAATACCTGCACCCGCTGCTGCATGATTTGTATAAACTGCTGCTTTTGTGCTACCGGTTCATGCTGATACTGATCGAAGCTCATCACATCCACCACATCATCACCGGGGTAATATTGTAGGAAAGCCTGTGCATCGGCAAACTCGGCTGTGTTGTATACATACAGCAAATGATGGAGCTTTTTTTGCTCCCGCAAATACTGTACCGTATAGCGCCACAATTGCTGTATATTTTCTGCTGTTGCATTGTTTTTACACCACCAAAACCAGTTGCCCGTTACTTCATGAAAGGGCCGAAACAACACAGGAATATACCTGCCGTTGTCATCTTTCAGGTCTTGCATAAATACAGCTACTTTATCGAGCCAGCTATTGAACACTGCATGCTTACTGCCACCGGGTAAAATGGATGCAACAGTGCCATGTGTGGTATCCCATGCCGAGCCACCTGTAAGCGGATTGCGCAAATGCCAGCTGATGGTGATAACAGAACCGGCTGCATGCACCTGACGGATGTATTGCTTCATGCTATCAAAGGGTACATCATCCAAATTTTTAGCAGCATCTAATTCCAGGTGACCAATATCCCAGCCCATCAACCCCGGATGTTCACCTACCACTGTGGCCACATCACTTTTACCCGGAATGCCTTTCCAGCCTACACCATAGGCCAGTGCATCCTGATGGCCAAAAATGCGGTACTTCGACTGCAAAGTATAGAGCCGTTGAAACAACCGCTTGGCTTCTTTGGTAGCATGCTTATCCGACACCTGCTGTGCGGATGCCGGCAATAGCCAGCCTGCACAACAGCCTACACACAACACAACCCAAAACTTCCGTATCCTTTTCAGCATTCTGTTATTTTAATACAAGCCAATATCATCTACATAAATCTGACGGGGGAAAGTGGCCGTTCCGCTAAACTCATTGAAAATAATCTGCGTAATGGTAGCCGGATTATTGAAGTTGGTAAACGGCAACTGATAATCTATCCATTCATTCGTTTTGGTAACCGTAATGGTGTAAGTAGCCGCTGTAGAACCGTTGAGGTAAATCCGCACTTTCTTGTTCAAAAAATTATCCGGCGCATACATCGAAAACTTCACTCCCTGATAGCCAGTAGTACTGAGTGCTGCTGTTTTCACCAAGCGTAAAAAAGACCAGGCAGCTTTATACTCAATCTTCAGGGCGTTGGTTCCTCTGCGTACAGGCGTCGTCACAGTAGCATCATAGGTTACATTGGCCGATGATGGGCTGTAAGTCCAGCCAGCGGGCAAGCCATCGGTAAACACTTCGTACTTAAACCCGAAGATTTTGGAAAATTGAACCGTACCACTGGGCGTCGTTACAGTAATATAAGCCGTCGTAATGCCAGCAGGAATTTTCACTTTGATTTCCTCTTTGGTATTGCTTACAATTTCGGCCGGCGTATCGCCAAACTTCACACTGGTAACACCACCAAAATAATAACCGCGGATGGTGATTTCCTGATTGGCAGCACCCGCCATCGGCTCTACAGACAATATCTCAGGAGCCGGTTGCAAAATGCGGAAATTGTAAGTAGCAGTCCCATACTTGGTAGTGACAGTGATAGGGTTATCGGCAGGTGCCGGCAGTGTGGGAGGAATCTTCACCGTCACCGATGTATCATCGGCATAGGTCAAGGAATCTGCAGCTAATACTCCACTAAAATCAACCTTGTACGTGGTGGCCAAATGCTGGCCTTTGATGATGATCCAATCGCCATAGTTGACAGATGTCTGCTGCACTTCACGATTGGTGAGGTACGTAACACCTGAGATTTCTGGTGGTGCGGCTGACGCATCCAGCTTGTCCTTATCGCAGGCATTCAATGCACTGAGCAGTAGCAGCGGCAACAGCCGGTAGAGGTTATGCAAATTGTTTTTCATAAATAAGAAGGTAGTGATGGATGAAGAAATTTACCAACCGGGATTGTTTTCTGTAATCATCGGATTGGAGTTCAGTTCAGCCTGCGGAATAGGCAGCAACAGATTGCGCAAACTCCGCACTTTGGAAATATTGTTTTGTCCTGCAGAAATTTTGTTCATTACCTGCAGGTAGATACCCCAACGCATTAGATCGAAGCGACGAACACCTTCGAGGGCAAATTCCCGGGCTCTTTCAGCAATCACAAAACTTCTGAATTGCTCCTGCGTCATACCGGCGGGTGCTTCTGTAGCGGCTGCACGGGTACGTACAGCATTCAACTGCTTGTAGGCTTCTGTTGTCGGGCCGCTATTGGCTTCATTCGCAGCTTCTGCATACGTAAGCAAAACTTCGGAATACCGCATCAGCGGATAATGCGCATCACTGTTGGCCACAGTGGGATCGTTCACATCGGCGTATTTGATAACATATGCCCTATTATCTGTTGTGCCATTGTTGTTGTAGGTTACACCATTTACAATACGGTACAAATCGGCCTGCCACGAAGGGTAGTAATACTTAGTGCCCGTGTTGGTTTCATAGTTGTGTGCTACACCATCCAATGCACGTTTGTCTTTGTCTTCGTAATCGGAATAATGGTTGTTGGTTACCCACACCGCACCACGGCCAAACGTAGAGTAAGCAGAAAAATAAATACTCAGGTTATTGACAAACTGGGTGCCTGCCTGCGATTGCAGCATCCACATATGTTCCTGCTTGTTGCGGCCCGCCTTGCTCCACAGTTCTTTCCAGCTGGTAAACAAACTGTATTCACCACTGCTGATTACTTCCATGGCTTTATCCCGTGCCAGTTCAAAATATTGTTTGGTATCGAGACCTTCTAAACCTGCCACCACATTTTTTGTATGCACATACACCGCATTGTCTTGACCACCACGCACCGATACCGTGCCCGATGCCACGCCACCCGATGCCATAGTGAGATACACTTTGGCCAGCAATCCCTTTGCCAATCCACGGGTGGCACGGCCGGGCTCACCAGCCTTGCTATGACCAACCGGGAACAACATCGTTTCGGCCAGCTTCAACTCATCAATAATTACCTGGTACACTTCTTTCACCGGTGTACGGGGCACAGCAGCATTCGCATCTGCCGACAATGATTTCAAACGTACCGGCACAGGCCCGTACAACTGCACCAGCTGAAAATAAGACCATGCCCGCAAGAAGTGGGCTTCACCCATAATGCGGGTTTTAATCTCGGGGTCTATTTGTGTTTCAATATTGGCCACATTTTCCAGCACGGTATTGGCACGGGCAATGATGCTGTAGCACCCCACCCATGGTCCGTTCACACCCCAATAACCTT
The DNA here is from genome assembly GCA_020161435.1 of Bacteroidota bacterium. GTDB lineage: Bacteria > Bacteroidota > Bacteroidia > Chitinophagales > Chitinophagaceae > Phnomibacter. The sequence goes on from JAIUNV010000002.1 coordinate 875,273, forward strand.
GCGGGTTGCCGGCGCCACTGGTACCCAAAAACCAGTCTACACCAGATACATGATCGTCATCCAACACCGTAAGATTCCAAAACGGCTGTAGATACATATCATAGGTGTATAGAGCGTTGTACACCCCATTGATGGCGGTTTTAGCGTCGCTTTCATTTTTGTAAAAGTTTTCCGGCGACAAAAACGAAAACGGTTTTTCTTCCAGCTCTTTGCTACAGGCGCTGAGCAACAACATGCCCGTGAGTGCAGCCAGTATCGTTTTTATTTGTATACTCTTTTTCATTCCTCTTTCTTTTTTTGACGTGCACAATTAGAAGCCGCAACGAATGGTCAAATTGTAGGTTCTGGCATTGGGATAACCACCCAGGTCTACACCAAACAAAGCAGGATTATCACCATAGCTGTTCACTTCCGGATCAAAACCTGTGTACTTCGTAAATGTGTACAGGTTATTAACGCTGGCTACCACCCGGATGGAGTTGATACCCTTCACCAGCTTCTTGGGCAACGTGTAGCCCAATGCTACATTCTTGATGCGGACAAAACTGCCATCTTCAATAAAACGGCGGGAGAACAACAGTGTACGCCAAAACTGACGGATGGCCTTGGGTTCAGTAGCCATGCTGTTGTCTTTGCCCTGCGTCCACGCACCAGCCAGCATCTCTTCGCTGATGTTTTTAGACGAACCGATATTGCCATTGAACACTTTGTTCATGTTCACCACGTCATTGCCCTGCACCCCATTGATAAAAATGCTGAGGTCGAAATTTTTGTAGCTGAAGTTGTTGATGAAACCAAAAGTGTAATCGGGGTTTACATCACCAATCACCATTCTATCAGTGGCCGCAATGGAAGTAGGATCATTGTCGAGGTTCAGATATTTCACTTCACCAATCATACGGCGTATGATGGCCCAGGGCTGATTCACATACACCATCGAATTACGCACTTCTGCTTCGTTGTCGTAATAGCCGTCTTCCACATAGCCATACAAAGCACCAATGGGCTGACCCGCTACCTGAATAAACGGTGCATCACGGGTAGAAATATTGCTGGCAAATTGCTCCTTCACATCGCCACCCAAACTCAGGATTTTATTGCGGTTGAAAGCAATATTGGCATTGGCTTTCCACTGAAAGTTTTTGTTTTTTACAATCAAACCTTCTACCGACAACTCAAGGCCTTTGTTTTCTACAGAACCAGAGTTGCGCAGCTGGCGTTGAAAACCTGTAGAAGCCGGCGTGGTGATGTATTGCAGCAAATCATCTGTTCTTTTTACATACGCATCGGCATGCAACTGCAGGCGGTTGTTGAACAAGCCCAAATCGATTCCGGCATTGTACGCAGTAGTGGTTTCCCACTTCAATCCGGGGTTCGCAGGACCGGCATACACGTCATCGGCCAATCCGGTTTGTGTAGTACCGTTGAATGTGTAGTTGTACACTGCCAACTTCGACAGCGAAGCATAAGAACCAATACCCTGATTGCCGGTTTGACCATAGCTCAACCGCATGGTGAGGTTAGAAATTGCTTTTGATTTTTGTAACCAGTTTTCCTGATGCAACTTCCACGCTACTGCAGCAGACGGGAAACCAGACCACTTGTTGTTTTTACCAAACTTGCTGGAACCATCCTGCCGGTATGAAAGCGTTAGCAACAGTTTGTCTTTGTAGGTATAATTGATACGGCCCAAAAATGAAATCAGTGTAGACTGATACTTGTTGGTAATGATGGGCAACACCTGCTCAGCAGATTGCATGTTTTCATTTTGCAACAAATCGTTGGGGAAAGTTTTCGCTTCCGCTCTTTTTGATTGACCATTGGTTCTTTCAAATGTAGACGCACCCATTACATTAATGCTGTGATTGTCTAGTTTCTTGTTGAAAGTCAGGATGCTTTCCGACACCATGCTGGTCCAGATATTATCCGCCTTCAATGCCGAACCTTTTACGCTAAATCCTTCAAACACAGTCCGGGGATAATACTGATCTCGGGTGTTGGCACCGTAGTTAAAACCCAGGTTCTGCCGAAACTTGAAGTCTTTCAAAAAACTGACTTCAGCATAGTTGGAAGAAAAGATGGTGTAACCCGTCACCCGGTTGAGTACATCTCTTGAATAAATAACGGGGTTCGTAATGAAGAAGCCTTCACCGGTACCATCAAATTCTTCTTCTTGCTGAATGGTAGGCGGATAAGTAAGTGCAGAACGAATAACGCCGGCACTGGCCGCATCCGATTTATCTGTACCGGTTTTTACACCATTGGTTCGAGAGTTGGCAATAGACGTACTGGTGCCCACTTTCACAAATTTGCCTACGTTTCGATGCAGGTTGGCATTTAAACCAATCTTTCTGAAATCAGATTGAATGATTGTACCCTCCTGATTGAGGTATTGAAAAGACAAACTGTGGCTGCCAGACTCTGTAGCACCCGATACATTCAATGCATACTGCTGCGAAAACCCTTTTCTGAAAATGGCATCCTGCCAGTTGTTCTTGTCGCTACCCAACGAATCAATTTGCTCGGGTGAGTAAGGAATGTTGTACGAAGTGCCATCATAATAGTTGGCATTTTCGTACGAGAGATTTTGATAGCGGGCAAAGTCTTGTGGCGACAGCATCGGTAGCTTGCGGCTTACTTCTGCCATGCCCAAATTCACCGTGAGTTCTACACGGTCTTTGCCCAGCCTGCCCTTGCGGGTGGTAATGAGCACCACACCATTGGCACCACGAGAACCGTAGATAGCCGTTGCCGAAGCATCTTTCAAAATGTCGATGGATTCAATATCGTTGGGGTTAAGAAAGGCCAACACATTCAGCGTTTGCTTTTCATCTTCACCTATAGATGCAGGTGTGCCACCACTGTTGCTGTTGTTGAACGGCACACCGTCTATCACATACAAGGGTTCAGTACCACCTAAAAAAGAATTGGAACCACGCACCCGAATGCTGAGGCCGGCACCTGGTGCACCATCATTTTGTGTCACGTTTACACCGGCCAGCTTTCCCTGCATGGCTTGTAAAATATTAGTAGGGTTGTCCCGCAACAAATCTTCTCTGGTAAGGCGTTGCACCGCACCGGTAGCATCCGTTTTACGAACACTACCATAACCAATCACCACCACATCACCCAAAGCACTGGCCTGCGTTTTCAATTGCACGGTTACATTTGTTTTTCCCTGAATAGGCAGCTCCACCGTTTCCATGCCCACATACGACACCAGCAATATTTTGCCCGTGGCCGGCACTTCAATCGTAAACGCACCCTTGGCATCGGTGAGGGTTGAAATGGCTATTTGCTTTACCGAAACGGTAGCACCACTCAATGCAGCGCCTTGTTCGTCAGTAACCTTACCGGTTACTTTTCTTATTTGCGCCTGAGCTTCGTATAGCACGAAAAGACACAGCAGCAAACAACACGACATGAATTTTCTCATACAGCAAGATTGTTTGTTCAAATGTAGATTTCGAATGAACCTATTAAATAGTACTATTTTATCCAATAATTGTACTTTTCTGAAAATCAGCATCAATCTCATCGCAATTATCTTACTTCACACACTGTAATAACAGCCTAATTCAAGCTCATTCCGTCAGGTTGATGTAGCATTCAAAAATGATATTATTTTATCATGGCCAATCAACGAAACATCCTGAAAGAAATTACTCCGCTTACGGCAAGCGACTGCTTTACCATTTTCGAACGTACCAAAACCGAGTTCGATTTTCCCCTGCACTATCATGAAGAATATGAACTCAACTGCATCTTAAATGCAAAAGGAGCCAAACGCGTCATTGGCGATCATATTGAAGTGATTGACCAGGCGGAGTTGGTATTGGTGGGCCCTAACCTGCCGCATGTTTGGAAAACACATCAATGCAAAAGCCGTGATATACAAGAAATCACCATTCAGTTTCACAAAGACTTGTTTGACGACAAAATGCTGCGACGCAATCAACTGCATTTTATCCGCGACATGTTCGACAAATCCACACGGGGCATTCTCTTTTCCAAATCTACCATTCAGCAAATCAGTCCACGGCTGAAACAACTGCGCACCAAACAAGGGTTTGATTCGGTGCTCGAACTCATGTCCATTTTACACGACCTCTCCATTTCCAGAAACATGCGCATTTTATCCAATGGCAGTTTCAACAATGTACAAAGCAGCTACACCAGCCGCCGCGTAGAAAAAGTGATGGAGTACATGAAGCAAAATTTTGACAAACCCATAGCCCTCGCTGATGCCGCCAAACTAGCCAACATGACACAGGTTTCTTTCAGCCGCTTCTTCAAATCTCACACCGGCATCAGCTTTATGGACAACCTGCTCGAAATACGACTGGGCCATGCCTCAAGATTACTAATAGATACGCATCAGCCCGTTGCTGAAGTAGCTTATCACTGCGGCTTCAACAACATATCCAATTTCAACCGCCTGTTCCGCAAAAAGAAAAACTGCACCCCAAAAGAATTCCGTGAAAATTACAGTTACGAAAAACGTGTGTTTATATGAGAAAGACATTAGTACAATGCAATTGGATATTACCAGCCCTCTGCATGCTGCTGGCCACAAAAACCTATACCACACATGCACAAACCGCCGCACCATTTGCCAATGAAATTGCGTGGTTTAAAAAACAGGATTCTATCAAACCTACACCACGCAAACCCATCCTTTTTATTGGCAGCTCCAGCTTTACCAACTGGAAAGATGTGCAGGATTATTTCCCGGGCTATCCCATTCTCAACCGCGGCTTTGGCGGTTCTTCGCTGCCGCACTTACTGCTCTATGCCGATGAGATTATTTTTCCATACAATCCCAAACAAATTGTGATTTACTGCGGTGAAAATGACTTTGGTGGCGGCCCACACATTACTGCCGACAGCATCCTTACTCGCTTCAAAAGATTACACGATTACATCCGCAGCAAAATGCCCAAAGTGCCCATTGTTTACATCTCCATGAAGCCCAGTCCCTTTCGGCAAAAAGTACTCCCGCAAATGCAAGCCGCCAACGAGCTCATCAAAGCCTTTGCCAACCGCACCAAAAGGCTCGAATACATTGATGTGTACAGCCACATGCTCAACGCAGATGGCAGTATTAGGGAAGACATTTTTCTGTCGGACAAATTACACATGAACAAACAGGGCTATGCCATCTGGCAACCACTCATCGCCCCTTATTTACGTCGATAATTGTTGTTATATCAGTACATCATGATTCATCGTTTTTTATGGAGCAGCATGCTGTGTATGGGCATGCTCACTGTTGTAGCTCAAAAGAATGTCAGCAAGCTCTATGCAGCCAATCATCCAAACATCCGCATCACCGGAAGAGTGAGTGATGAACAACCGCAACAGCCTCGTTTTTGGGCACCGGGTGTGTATATTGAATTGGCATTTCGTGGTGATACCTGCACCGTGCTGCTGGGCGACGAAATGAAATGGGGCACCAGTCACAACTGTGTGGAAATACAGGTAGACAATGAACCCTCATACAAAGTATGGCTCAAAGAAAAAGATAACGTACTACGCATTACAGCCAGCAAGAAACAACCTGCACACCGTGTAATCATCACCAAAAACACAGAAGCAGAAATGGGCTACCTCGAACTTCGGGGTATTCGCTGCAACAAACTGCTCCCCTTGCCCAAAGCCCCCACTCGCCGCATCGAATTGTATGGCAACTCCATTACCTGCGGCTCCGGCATGGACATGCAAAACATACCCTGCAATACTGGTCAATGGTACGACCAACACCGGGCCTACATGGCATACGGACCGCTTACGGCAAGAAAATTGAACGCCCAATGGCAACTCTCATCCGTGTCTGGCATTGGGCTCATACACAGCTGCTGTAATAAAACAACCGTTATGCCGCAGGTGTACGACAAAATCAACATGACAGACAACGCCCTGCCATGGAGCTTTAGCCGCTACCAGCCCGATGTGGTAACCATTTGCCTCGGTCAAAACGATGGCATTCAAGATTCTCTTGCCTTTACCAACGCCTACCTACAACTGCTGCAACAAATGCAACAGCATTACCCCAAGGCTACATTTATTTTACTCAATAGCCCAATGGCGCATGCAGAACTCAACACTGTATTGCAACGCTACATACTGGCGGTGGTGCAGCAAAGCCGGCAACTGGGCATCAGCCGCATCACCCATTACTTCTATCGCCAGCGCTATGCCAGCGGCTGCGATAGCCACCCTACCATGGCAGAGCATGCACAAATGGCCGAAGAATTGAGTGCATTTGTAGCACAAACAATGGGCTGGAAATAAACAGGCGAAACAACTTACAGTAGCTATCAAAGGCCAGATAAAAAAACGATCAACTGCAGTGGCTAAAACTTAATCATTAGCCACAAGCCCTGCAGCTACAGTAAATTATTTGCAAAAAAGTATTGCTTCTTACAACTCATTTGCACAAGTTGGTTTGGCAAATACCGGGAATAAAGAAGAAATGTCTTTTAACAAATCCTACCACTTGCCAGTCATTCATTCGGTGTCCAATAGCAGTCTTAGTATTCAGAAATCCATAAAAAAATGACACCATGTACAACAGAATCTTTTCCAATCAGCTCCGTTTTTTTATACTCACCTGCTGTTGCTTTGCACTCTCCTTTCAGGGTATAGCACAGGAAAAAACCTACCAGTTATCGAGTCATATTCTGGACATCTCGACCGGCAAACCAGCGGCAGGTGTTACCATTACCCTTTCTAAAAAAGAGAACAATGATCAATGGAAAATCATTGACGAAAAAAAAACAGATGCCAATGGGCGGATTAAAGATTTTCTACCGCAAACGAGCAATAATCTTGGTATTTACAAACTCACCTTTCACACCAAACCTTACTTTAAGCAACTTGGTCAACAGTCATTTTATCCCTTCATTGAAGTAGTGTTTGAACTGGCAGACAATGAACATTATCACGTTCCTATTACCCTCTCAGCTTACGGTTATGCCACCTACCGGGGTAATTAATGGTGGGTATCATCTTGAGCCTTCCATCAACAGTCATCACACAAACATGATCAGCAGTTCAAAAGCCAGAAGCAAGTAAACACGAAAGATTATTTACCAAATCTCAAAAAGACCAATGCGAACATACGCATTGGTGTTTTTTTATAGCGGTAAAAGTCAGCCCGTGTATTCTTATTCGCCAGTAAATGTTTATTTTAACCCATTGATTAAAAAAACAAGCAAATAGCCCTGAAATACCAGCTACGGTGACCATAAAAACACTTGCAGTCATTTAGGCGCAGTTTTTGTTTCAAGCTTCCTTACAACCTCAACAAACGCTGTTTCGGCATGCTGCTAACCTTTGTATTCTCTTCAATACTACCCCCACTGCGGACATCTGTGCTGATATGTATTTTGGTGTGCTATGTAAGCACCGCCTTCGCACAGCCCCCCGGCCCGGCCGATACCATCCGCAGTAGCTTTGGCTTTGCCCTGTGCCCCGGCACCAGCACCCAACTCAGCCTCAACCTGCCCAATGGACCTGCCAACCCGGGCTACTTATGGCAAAGCGCCGCAACACTTGCCGGGCCTTGGACAACAGTTAGCTCGATAGCCACGGCCACGGTAAGTACGCCACAGTGGTACAGAGTCTCGCTTATCATCGGCGGAAATCCAATTCCTTACGATACCATTCAAATCACCCAATTACCCAAAACAACACCCGACTTTACTTTTTCACCTGCTGGCAGTTGTGCCAGTGTGCCCGTCTTTTTTACCAATACCACGCCGGGTAGCGGCAATACCTATGCATGGAGTTTTGGCGACCCCAATTCGGGTGGCAACAACAGCAGCAACGCCACCAACCCCAGTCACCGCTTTGTGGGCACTGTAGGCAATAGCACTCAAAATTTTCCCGTAAAACTGGTGGTCACCAACAGCAATGGTTGTAAAGATTCGGTTACCAAAACAGTGAATATGTTGGAAACACCGGGAACTCAGTTAGGAGGTACTGGGAATAGACAATATCAAGGTAAAACCTATTTTGCAATATGCACCAACAATTCCGGAACAATCAGTGTAACGAATCAATCTACGACCAACAATACAAACTACAAAATCATCTGGGGTGATAATTCAACCGACTTTACTAGTAATTCTTTTGCAACCACTTCTCATCTATATGCCGTTGGTATCTACAATTTGAAGTTTATTGTTACTGGACAAAATGGTTGCGTTGACACAACAGATTATGGAGTTTTTGTAGGAAGTAATCCAGCGGTAGGATTAGGCAATCCTGGTAACACATCAATTTGTACTGGCAGTTCTCTGACTTTCCCAATCTTTAATACAAGCCAAAACACACCAGGCACAATATATACGGTCACTTTCAATGATGGCAGCAATAGTCAAACTTTTCCTCACCCTGCACCAGCTAGCATTACACACTTATTTACTAAAACCTCCTGCGGCACCACCAGCGGACAGTTTGCTAATTCTTTTTCGGCTTCCATTACAGCATCTAATCCTTGTTTTCAATCATCCGCTACCGTTGAACCTATTAGTGTATCAGACAGACCCCAACCAGATATTGAAGTTTTACCAAAAGACACCGTTTGTGTTGGTGTAGTACAAATAAGAGCCAGATTAGGATCTGGCAAATATGTAAACGGAAGTAATTGTGATAATGGAAAAGTAATATGGAAAATTGCTCCGGCAACTGGATTTACTATTTCGGCTGGTTCTCGGGGGAATGATTTCGGTCAAAATGATCCCGATTTATGGCAAAGTGGAACAGAGAATATTTCTGTTAACTTCAATACACCTGGTATCTATCAAATTACCTTACGTATCGGAAACCCTGTTTGTGGATTTAAGGATACCGTAAAAACCATCTGCGTAAATCCAACACCCGTTGCAGCCATGAGCCTCGACCAAACCGAAGGCTGTGCCCCCATGGTAGTAAACGCCAGCAGCGTGGGCAATCAACCGCTCTGCGGTGTGATTGGCTACAACTGGACGGTGAGCTATGCTTCGGTAGCTGGCTGTGTGCCAAGCGGCAGTAATTATAGCTTGCTCAACGGCACCACGCTTACCAGTGCAGCGCCGCGGTTTCAGTTCAATAATCCGGGCCGCTATCGCATAACCCTCACCACCAATTTTGGCAATGGCGCTTGTACATCTGCGCCTGTTTTCATGGATGTACTGGTAAAAGCGAAACCTGCTGCCACGCTGGCTTTCAGCAATCCCATTTGCCAAAATCAAAGCATTACGCCTACCGCCATTACCAACCTTTGTACGTCAACCAATCCTGCCACCTATGCCTGGAGTTTTCCCGGCGGCAATCCCACAGGTTCTACACTTGCCTCACCGGGCAATGTCATCTACAATACACCCGGAAATTATACCGTAAGCCTTGCTGTAACCAATGATTGCGGCACTACAACTGTCAGCAATCCGTTGACCGTGAATCCTGCCCCGGATGTAACCGTTCCTGCCAACGTAGTGGTTTGTGCCGGGCAAACGGTGGGTCCGTTTACTTTTAGCAGTACGCTTGCCGGCACCAGTTTTACCTGGACCAACAACAACAGCAGCATTGGCTTGGCCGCCAATGGCAATGGAAACATCGGCAGTTTTACAGCCATCAACAACGGCACTGCGCCTGTAACTGCCACCGTAACCGTTAGGCCGGTCAATACTTGCAACGGCCCAACACAATCTTTTACCATCACCGTCAATCCACGTCCGTTAGCACCGGTTGTCAGCAACCTCAATTATTGTGTGGGTGATGCCGCCACGCCATTAACAGCAACTGCTCTCAATGGCCACAGCCTCAATTGGTATACAGTAGCAACAGGTGGTACCGCATTGGGCACAGCCCCAACACCCACCACATCAGCACCGGGTACTTTCACCTGGTGGGTAAGCCAAACCAACAGCGCCAACGGCTGCGAAGGCCCGAGATCTTCCATCACCGTCACCGTACGCATGGTGCCGGTCATTACCATTACCAGCAGCAACCCCACCACTTGTGGCTCATCCACAGGCAGCATCACGATTAACGGATTGACGCCACTCACTAGCTATACGGTTTCCTACACCCGCAACGGTGCTCCCGTTAGCACCAATACATCATCCGATGTATCAGGACGCATTGTACTCAACCTGCTCAATGCAGCCGTGTACGACCAAATTCGGGTAGCCACCGGCGGCTTCTGTCCTTCCTTGCCGCAAGGCCCCATATCCCTCAGCGATCCTAATCCACCAGCAGTACCCGTAGCAGCCAACAATGGCCCGGTTTGCTCAGGCAACAACCTCAACCTCACTGCCATTTCATCTACTACGGGTGTAACATACAACTGGAGCGGCCCGGCCGGCTTTAGCAGCAATCAGCAAAACCTGGTCATCAACAATGCACAACTCAACCGTGCCGGTACTTATAGTGTTACGGCCATTCTCAATGGTTGCGTTTCTGCAGCAGCAAGCACAACAGTCGTCATCAATCAAACACCTGTACTCACAGCTGCTGCCAATAGCCCGGTGTGTGAAAACGGCACCATCCAACTCAATGGCACTGTGGCACCTACAGGTGGCATTGTGGTTTGGAGCGGCCCCAACGGGTTTAATGCCACCGGTCTCAACGCCAGCATTGCCAATGCTTCGCTGGCAGCCAGCGGCACCTATACTCTTACGAGTTCTTTAAACGGATGCCCGGCCACTCCCGCAACGGTCAACGTATTGGTGCGGCCAACACCTGGCATCACCAACACCGTTGTTACACAGCCCACCAGCTGTACCGTGGCCGATGGCAGCATTACCCTGCAAGGGTTGATCGCTTCCACTACTTATCAGGTCAACTATACTTTCAACGGCAATCCGCAAACCCGCAACCTTACCGCCAACGCCAGTGGCCATGTGGTCATCAGCGGATTGGCACCCGGCAACTATACCAACATTCGGGTAACACTCAATGGTTGTGTGTCGAACAATGCGAATGATGCAACACTCGTAGCCCCCAACCCGCCACCGACGCCTGTAGCGGCCAACAATGGCCCCGTATGTACCGGCAGCAACCTGCAACTATCTGCCACGAGCACAGCTACGGGCATCACCTACAGCTGGACAGGTCCCAATGGTTTCAGCAGCAATCAGCAAAATCCGGTACTGAGCAACGTAACCACCAACAACGCTGGTATCTACACCGTTACCATTACACAAAACGGTTGTGTATCTGCCCCGGCTACCACCTCCGTTGTGATTCAGGCTGCTGTGAGCAACAATACCATTGCGGCCAATCAAAACATTTGCATCAACACTACACCAGCGCAGCTTACGGGTAGCACACCTGCAGGTGGTGGCGGTACCATGCTGTATGCCTGGGAAATGAGTACCGATGGCGGCAACAGCTGGCAAACCATCCCCGGCGCCAACAGCATTAATTACCAACCGGGCGTATTAACGCAAACCACCCGCTACCGCAGAGTTGTCACCACATCGCTGTGTGCAGGCCCGCAAAGCAGCAACAGCAATACAATAACCGTTACAGTCAACCCCAATGCAGTGGCCGTGTTGAATGCCAACCAAACATTGGGTTGTGCTCCATTCATCTTAACGCCCAACAACATTTCGGTGCAGCACTTTGCTACCCGCAATGGCAGCTATCGCTGGTATGTCAACAATGTATTGATTGGAAGCAGCCAAAGCTTCCCCGGCTATACCATCAGCGGCAGCGGACAAACCGTCACTATCAAAGTAGTAGCACAGAGTTTGTTTGGTTGCTTGTCTGATTCCGCAACTGTTAACATATCAACCTTTGCCGGCCCTACACCGTCATTTACCCTGAGTGATACCGTGGGTTGCGGGCCGTTCGATATTACCATCAACAACACAACGGCCAACAGCAGCGCCTTTACCTACCGCTGGGATTTTGGCAACGGACAAACCAGCACCGCTGCACAGCCGGGCACCATTCGCTTTGCCATCAACCCCAACCGTGGGGATACCGTGTACACCGTTACACTCAAAGCCACTGCCGGTTGTGATACCATCGTGGCCACACAAAAAATCAGGGTTCGTGCAAGACCAAGAGCATTGTTTACACCCGACAAAAGCATTGGCTGCAGCCCTATGACCGTTACATTCAACAACAACAGCGCCGGCAGCAATGCCAGTTTCATTTGGGATTTTGGTGATGGCTCACCACGCATTTCCAGCAATGCGCCAAGCCTTTCGCATACGTTTACCACAGGTGTGCTCGATACCTTCTTTGTTCGCCTCTTTGCCAGCAACGATTGCGGCACCGACACAGCCACTTTTGCCATTGTGGTCAATCCCAACCGCATCCGCCTCGACATGGCCGTGAATGGCAATGAACTCTTTGGTTGTGTGCAACACACCGTTCGGTTCATCAACAACACCACTGGTGCCAACCGCTTTGTATGGAATTTTGGTGATGGCTCTCCCATCCTCACCAGCACCAAAGGGTTTGATACGCTGGTGCATGTGTACACCCAGCCGGGTACCTATACAGTTACGCTTGATGCCAGCAATGGTTGTAGTGATACCAGCACTACCGAAACCATTACCGTGGTGCAAGGACCCACCGTTTCCTTCACCGCAATGCCTGCACAAATCTGCATTGGTGATTCTGTAAGCATCACCAACACCAGCACCGAATCGCTGGCATGGGCCTGGAGCTTTGGCGATGGCAGCAGCAGTAGCCTGCGCAATCCGGGTAAGCATTTGTACACGCAGGCAGGCAACTACCGCATTGTATTGCGTGGCACCAAAATTTTCCCGCAGGGTTTTGGCTGTACCGATAGTGCAGTAGCCAACATACAAGTGCAGGCGCCTACGGGCAGCTTCCAATACCGCAGTGGTTATTACTGCCAAAACCAAAGCATACAACTGGAAGTACTCAACAGCAATGGCAACAGGTATATCTTCTATCCCGGCAATGGCGATAGCATCATCAGCAATGCCAGCAACGTTACCTATCGCTATACTGCTCCCGGCAGGTATGTTCCTTCGGTAAAAGTGTTTGCCGGCAATTGTACCATATTACTGCCCGGAACCGATACAGTGTTTGTTGACCGTATCAAAGCCGGCTTCCGCTACAGCATCAATCAAAGCTGTGGCAGCACTACAATAAGCTTTACTGATACCAGCAGTGTATTTCTCGGCCGTGCACAAATCAGCTGGCGCTTTGGCGATGGCAGTACAGCCTCTTCCCCAACCGTCAACAAAACATTCCTGCAGGCGGGCACCTATCGGGTAGTAATGCGCATTACGGGCATCAGTGGTTGCGAAGACTCTGCCCTGCAAGTCATAGATGTGCCTGTACAACAGGTGCCTTCCATTGCCATACAAGGCGATAGCACCGCTTGTATCGGACAGCCATTTATGCTGCAAGCGATGAGCAATACTGTAGGTAATATTCAATACAACTGGAACTTTGGCAACAACCAGCAAGCTACCGGCAGCACTGCCAGCACCCGCTATTTTACTGCAGGTACCGCTACAATCCGCATGATTGGCCGTACCGATTTTGGCTGCGCCGATACGGTGTACAAAACCATCCGCATCAACCCCACACCTGTAGTGGTAGCCAGCAACGATGCGAAAATTTGTTTGGGACAGAGTACGACGCTGCAAGTTCGGGGTGCCAACAGTTATACCTGGAGTCCGCAGCAATCGCTGAGTTGTAATGATTGCAGCAGCACCGTTGCTTCGCCCACACAAACCACGGCCTATGTGGTGACTGGCAGCAATGCTTTTGGTTGCAGCAATACAGACACCGTGCTGGTAACGGTGGTACAACCTTTCCAGGTAAGTGTATCGCCCAATGATACCATTTGCTTCCCGCAAAATGAATCGGCCCAACTGTTTGCCACTGGTGCCAAGCGTTATGTTTGGTCGCCTGCTGTGGGTTTGAATGCGAGCAATATTCCCAACCCCATTGCACGGCCAGCCAGCACCACTGCATACACCGTGATTGGTTATGATGACGACAATTGCTTTACCGATACTGCTTTTGTAACAGTAGCGGTGGGCTACCTGCCCACACTGGAAGTGGGCACAGGTAGTCTTGTTGTTGCAGGTACTGCGGTTACCCACAATCCCATCATTACCAACGGGCCCATAAAGCGCTATACCTGGACACCAAACAAAGACCTGAGTTGCAATAACTGCCCCAATCCGGTGGCCACCATCAACAACAATATTTTGTATCGCCTCAGCATTGAAAACATTTACGGCTGTTTGGCAACAGACACGATTAGCTACACGGTTCAGTGCAAGCAAAACGAACAAGTGTATGTACCCAATGCGTTCAGCCCCGATGGTGATGGGGTGAATGATGTATTGATGGTACGGGGCAAAGGCCTGAGCATGGTGAAATCCTTCATCATTTTCAACCGCTGGGGACAGGTGGTGTTTGAAGCGCAAAATTTTGCTGCCAACGATCCTACCGCAGGTTGGAATGGCATCATGAAAAACACGGGTAAAAAAGCAGCGCAGGATGTGTATGTGTATCGGGTGGAAACCATTTGCACAGCAGGCGGCACTTTTACCCAAACCGGAAACGTTACCTTATTTTACATGCAATAACAGCAGCCACACATGCGTACACTTTTCATACGACTACTGATGCTGCCACTGCTGTTGGCATCGGCGCCACTGCTGGGGCAAGACATTCACTTTACCCAATTGTACGAATCGCCGTTTTTGCGCAATCCTTCGCTGGCGGGCATTTACAACGGGCAGCTGCGGGCATCGGCTGTGTTTCGCAACCAATGGCAAAGTGTAACGGTGCCGTACAAAACCATGGGTGCTGCGGTAGAATACAAACTCAATGGTTTGTGTGAAGATGATTTAGAAAACATCAACCTGGGCATACAGGTAATGCGGGATGAAGCCGGCGACAGCAAACTGCAACGGACGCAGCTACAGGCAGCCATCAGCTACCGCCGCAAACTCAGCAACCAACTCTACATAGCCGGCGGTTTTTTGGCGGGGCCGGTAAGCAGCAGCTTCGATCCTCGTGGCTTGAAATGGGACGATCAATTTGTCAATGGTGTGTTCGACCCAACACAACCAACACGGCAACCCATCATCAACTCTGGCAGAAATTATTTCGATTTGAGTGCCGGGCTTTCGCTCAATGGTGGTAACCAGTACGCATCTATGCAATGGTATACAGGTGTGGCTTTGCACCACATCAACAAACCATCCGTTGGCTTTGGTGCTGCCAACAGTATTGATAGCAAACTGCCCATGAAACTCACCCTGAGTGGCGGCTTGGCTACAGCCATCAATGATATGGATGACCGCATTATTTTTCATGCCGATGTGATTTGGCAGCAGCCACACAACGAAGTACTCATCAGTACCCTGTATAAAAAATGGCTGTACAACGAAACCGGCGAAAGCGACCAGGGCGTAAGCCTTACCATGGGTGCCATTTATCGTTGGGCCGATGCGATTTGCCCCGTCATAAAACTCAACTTCAATCAGTGGAGTGTGGGGGCCAGTTATGATGCCAATATTTCAAAGCTCACCGTGGCTTCACAATTGCGGGGAGGCTTCGAATTTACTTTGCTCTACCGCATCATGGGTGGCGCCAGAGATTGCGTTCGTACGGGTTGCAAATTTGATTAGCGCTTCCAGGCATTAAACCACCAAGACACAAGGATTGCACGATGAACACAATGTCAATTAACTCGAAAATACTTTGTGCCCTTTGCGCCTTCTTCGAGTCTTCGTGGTCAAGTATTTACTGCAATGCCAGTCCTTTGTAATCTGGCACATGGCACAGTACTTTTTCAAACTGTGCAAACTCATGCACTTCATGCAGGGTAAGCAACACCACAGATGACATACCGGCCCTTTCAGCACTCTCCACTCCTTTGGGCGAATCTTCGTACACCACACAATGCTGTGGCGCCACCTGCAATGCCGCTGCACACTTGAGATAGGTTTCCGGGTCGGGCTTGCTTTGCTGCACATCATCGGCACTTACCAATGCATCGAAGTAGTGCCGGATGTGCAAATTGTCCAACACAAAATCGATATTGAACATAATAGCGGCAGAACCAATGGCCATGCGGATTCCTTGCATTTTAGCGGCTTCCAGATAATCGCCCAAACCATCGAGCAGTTTCAGCTGCGGTTTAAATGCGGCCTGATATGCTTCTTCTTTGGCATAGCTCATGGCTGTTTTTTCTGCAGCTGAAAAACGACCGGGGAAAATACGTTCCAGCAATTCATCATTCTTGCCATAGCACTGCAGTTTTACTTCTGCAAGGCTCAGCGCAGCGCCATGCGAACAAAGTATTTCATGCCATGCTTGTATATGATAATGCATGTCATCAATCATGGTACCGTTCAAATCGAACAGGTAAGCTTTGGTATTGCTGGCGTTCATAGTGGCGCAAAGAAAACAAGATGCAACCGCTCTACAAAACCACAACGCCTGCCATCAGAAGACAGCAGGCGTTGTTGCATGTATTCAATCTACGTATTTACCAGAGATAAGCATACAAGGCAGTAATGATGAGCAAAATGGCTACAATCATGACTGTATGAATGGGCTGTACTTTGAACATGGCTTTATCCAGTACAAAGGCTTTTTGTTCGCCACCTTTGCCTACCAGGCTCAGTACAATCATCACCAGCATGGTAAAGAAGAACGACCAGCCCATGTTGATTTGGAACGGAATTTCATAAGCCCCTTTACCATTCGGGAAAGCGGTGTACAGCAAGGTTTCTGTACCAAAAATATTGATGGCATAGCTGTTGAAGAATATTGCCAGCAAGAAACCGGTAAGCAAACCGGCCACGGCTGCAGTACCCGTAGTACGCTTCCAGAACATACCCAAAATAAACATGGCAAATACACCCGGACTAATGAAGCCGGTATATTTCTGAATGAAAGTAAAACCACCTTCGCCACCAATGCCCAACAGGTCTTTCCAGGTAAAGGCAATGGCCAATATCATAGCTACCAATACCGTTAATCGGCCAACCCAAACCTGTTTGTTTTCATCCGCTTCTTTGTTCAGGTATTTCTTGTACACATCCAACGTGAAGATGGTAGAAATGCTGTTGAGCTTACCCGCCAATGAGGCAACGATGGCAGCGGTTAAAGCCGCTACAGACAAGCCTTTCAGCCCTTCGGGCAAAAAGGCCAGCACAGAAGAATAGGCGGTGTCTTTTACACCATTAAAACCTTCGAGGCCGCCATTGCGATGCAACACATACGCTGCAATACCGGGCAACATCACGATGATGGGCATCATCAGTTTGAGGAAGGCGGCAAACAAAATACCCGTACGGGCAGTTTTTAAATCTGCGCCCAAAGCACGTTGGGTAATGTACTGGTTACAACCCCAGTAATTGAGGTTTACAATCCACTGTCCGGCAAAGTACATGGTGATGCCGGGCAGCAGCAGGTATTTGTTGATATAGTTTTGTGAAGCAGCATCGCCGGCAAGTGCCGCAGATACGGTGCCGGAATCTGGCTTCGACAAAATCATCTTGAAGTGATCGGGAGAATCTTTGAACAACATTTTCAAACCGGCAATGGCATCATGACCCAAACCAAATGATTCACTCACTTTGGTAAGTGCCAGATAAGTAGTAGCCAAACCACCCAGAATAAGAACACCTACCTGCAACACATCGGTAAAGCCAATCACCTTCATGCCACCAAGCGTAATGATGAGGCCCATTACAGCCAGTGCAATCATGATGAAATGCAAGTACTCACCACCCGCCAATCCATTGATGGCCACTGCACCGAGATACAAGATGGATGTAAGATTGACAAACACATACAAGAACAACCAAAATACCGCCATAATCAGCGCCACAGATTCATTGTACCGTGTTTTCAAAAACTGCGGCATGGTGTAAATCTTGTTTTTGAGATATACCGGCATAAACCAAACTGCAATGATGATAAGGGCAATAGCGGCTATCCATTCGTAGGCAGCCACCGCTGTACCTACAAAAAAGCCATCACCACTCATGCCAATAAATTGCTCCGCAGAAATATTGGAGGCAATGAGTGAAGCACCAATGGCCCACCAGGTAAGCGAACCTTCTGCCAGAAAGAAATCATGCGTAGCAGAAGTTTCTTGTTTTTTCTTCTTGCGATAAATCATGTATCCATAGGCAGCCAGCAACACGAAGTAGATGCCGAACACTATGAAGTCAGTCATCACTAATTTGTTATTCATAATCGTTGTAAAGGAAAGTGAGAAAAAAGTGAACCACCAATGTTAGGGAAAATACCTTGCACAGATGGTTCTTTTAAAGGGGTTATTTGTAATACACTTCGCTCCAGCGCAGTTCGTTTTTCAACTGATAGAGATCGGTGTTTTTACCAATGCGTACATACTCAATGCCGGCAATGTCTGCAAAGTCTTCCATGTGCTCAGCCGTGAGGTTTTGACTGTAGCAGGTGTGGTGTGCACCGCCTGCCAATATCCAGGCAGCACAGCCATCGTGCATGTTGGGATAAGGCTTCCACAACACACGGGCCACAGGCAACTTAGGCAGTTCTGCAATCGGGTCAATGGCTTCCACTTCATTTACCAACAAACGGAAACGATTGCCCATGTCTACAACCGATGCATTGATAGCCGGGCCAGCTGCACTATTAAATACCAGGCGAACAGGATCTTCTTTTCCTCCAATACCCAACGGATGAATTTCTACATTGGGTGTATGGCTGGCAATGCTCTCACAAATTTCCAGCATATGTGAGCCCAGTACCAACGGATTGGCCGGGTCAAAATGATAGGTATAATCTTCCATAAAACTATTGCCACCGGGCATGCCCCGGCCCATCACTTTCATGGCCCGTACAAGAGCTGCAGTTTTCCAATCGCCTTCGCCGGCAAAACCGTACCCCTTACCCATCATGCGTTGTGAAGCTATACCTGGCAATTGTTTCATGCCATGCAAATCTTCAAACGTATCACTATAGCCTTTGTAATTACCATCTTTCAAAAAGTATTCGAGGCCCAATTCGATACGGGCCGCATCACGCAACGATGCATATTGTGTCCCCTCTTTTTTGAGGCTGGCCGTTACCGTGTAAGTGTCAAAATATTCCCGCACTAGTTTATCTACATCAGCATCGCTTACTGCATCAATTACTTTTACGAGGTCGCCAATGCCGTGAGTGTTGACACTAAAACCAAACTGCATTTCTGCTTCCACTTTGTCGCCATCTGTTACGGCCACATACCGCATGTTGTCGCCAAAGCGAACAAAACGGGCACCCTGCCAATCGTTCCAACCCGCAGCAGCTCTTGTCCACGCATTGATTTTAGCAATCACCACCGAGTCTTGCCAATGGCCTACCACTACTTTACGATTCAGGCGCATACGGCTCATGATAAAACCAAATTCACGGTCGCCGTGTGCACTCTGGTTCAGGTTCATAAAGTCCATATCAATTTCACCCCACGGAATATCGCGGTTGAATTGGGTATGCAAATGCAGGAGTGGCTTGTGCAAAATCTTCAGGCCACGTATCCACATTTTTGCCGGTGAAAAAGTATGCATCCATGCAATGAGACCGATACACTTCGACGAAGCATTCGCTTCGGCGCAAATGGCATAAATCTCTTCTGGTGATTTTACAGTTGGTTTAAACACCACACTCACAGGTATATCTGCGGCATGCAGCGAAGCGGCAATTTCCTGCGAGTGGGCAGCTACCTGACGCAGGGTTTGCTCGCCATATAAATCCTGGCTTCCTGTTAAGAACCAAACTTCTAATTGTTTTAAATCTGTCATAGTTGAAGGAATAAAAAAGTGAACGACTTATTTTGGTTGGCTGTTCGCCAAAGTTTGTTGTGTAATAATTTGTACATCGGCAATTTGCTCGGGCAGCCACAACATCATTTCGCCTTTGCCCCTGTTGGCCCAGGCATAGTAAGGAATGGCTACAAAAGGTTGCGTAACGGTCTGCACATTGCTGCCGTTTATCTGTAAGGCATTCGCTGTACTTTTCAACAGCATTACACCATTGAGCATGGCTGGCTCCCAGCTACTGGTAAACGATGCTTGTGCCGGCAATATCAAATTGGCAGCACGACCATTGTTATCTGCCCATTCGGCGCAGTACATCAAAGGACCACGTTGCAAGGCTACCTTCCCCGCATTTTCGGTAAGCTTATTATTAGCGGCTACCCGCTGTACATCCATGGGTAATTTCAAGGTAACTACATCACCCTTTTTCCAGTTGCGTTGCAACACAGCATATCCTTTCTCCAAGCTCAGTGGCACCGCAGTACCATTTACAAAAAGCTGCACCGGCGCTGCATTGGCGGGTACAAAACGATATAAATCGGATGGAATGGCTACTTGCTGTGCCCAGCCGGGGATGCGCATTTTCAAAGCAAAATTGAGTTCCCCTTTAGCCGGCGTAATCACAAATTGTAAATCGCCATCCCAGGGGTAATTGTTTTTTTGCTCAATGCTCACCTGCTTTGTATTGATGCTGAGTGAAGCCATGCTGTTGATGAACAAATTGACATACACATCACTGCCACGTTGTGCATACATATATCCCGGCACTGAAGGCAGCAAACGGGTCATATTGGTAGGGCAGCAACTGCATTCAAACCAACCTGCACGTTCTCTTTCCAGTGCTGAGTGATTAAAGTTGTTGGTCACCTGCATGGCATTGGTGTAGAAAAAAGATTTACCATCGAGACCAACGCCCGAGATTAAACCGTTGTACAGAATTTTTTCCAGCACATCCATGTACTTAGCATCGCCATGCAATTGAAACATGCGTTGGTTCCAATACACGTTGGCAATGGCGGCACAGGTTTCGTTGTAAGCCGTGCCATTGGGCAGTTCATAATTGTTGCCGTAGCGTTCGCCACTCGACACTGCTCCTGCACCACCTTGCACATACAATTTCTTACTCACCAAATTTTGCCAGATGCTGTCTACTGCATGTAGCAACAAACTATCGCCGGTGAGTGCAGCAACATCGGCTACGGCGGCGTATAAATAACCGGCTCGTACGGCATGGCCTATGGCTTCACGCTGCTGTGTTACAGGCAAATGATCTTGCCAGTACGCACCATTGCGCCAAGGGTCGTTGCTCTTTGCATCGTAGCCTTTGTAGTGGCCTCTTTCTTCAATAAAAAAGCGGGCCGTTTCTAAATACGCTTTGTTGCCCGTAATGCGATAGAGTTTCACCAATCCCATTTCCACTACCTGATGGCCGGGAGCAACATGCAGTTTGTCCTTACCAAAAACATGGCAAACGAGGTCCGCATTTTTCAACGCAATGTTGAGCAAATTTTTTTTGCCTGTAGCTGCAAAATGAGCTGCTGCAGCTTCATACAAATGACCGCTGTTGTACAACTCATGGCTGAGCTCTCTTTCTTTTTCCCAACGGTTGGGGCCAGCCCAGGCATGCGGTTGTGCCGGATTGATGGTGCGGGCCGTGTACAAATACCCATCCGCTTCCTGCGCCTTACTCACTTTGTCAATCAGCGTATCAATGTAAGCTTCCAGTTGTTTATCCGGAAACAAACTCAGCGAAAAAGAAGCGCCTTCAATGGTTTTGTAAATGTCTGTATCATCAAACGGAAACGTAGTGCAAAACTTACCCGATTGTGCCGCAGCCATTTCGAAGTTGCGAACACGGCCCGTGCTTTCACATCGTTCAAAAGAAGCCGGAATGGTAACGGTATGATTGACTTTGATTCGGGGCAACCAAAACTGATCACTCAGCTGTATTTGTGTAAACGGAACAGCAGTGTAAGGATAATCCCGCTGCTGCGCAAAAGTCGTCACACTCATAACTACACATAAGAAGCTGAGCTGCCAACGACGATGAATCTGTTTAACACGCATACATTCAGTTTTACTAATGCTATTGATTACTGACCGTAGTAACTATCTGGTCCGTGCTTGCGTTCATAGTGTTTCCGAATCAACGCATCTTTTAACCGCGGCGCTTTCGGATTGATTTGTTCGGTGAGCAATGCCATTTGTGCCACCTGCTCCAGTACAGCACTATTGTGCACGGCTTTCGCAGCATTTTTACCCCAGGTAAATGGTGCATGATTGCCCACCAATACCATTTCTACTTCTTCGTAGCTAAGGCCTTTGGCAGCAAAGCAATTCATGATTTGAAAACCGGTTTCATGTTCATAATTGCCTTGAATCATTTCATCACTCATAGGTGGTGCACATGGGATATCGACAGTGTTGTAATCGGCATGCGTGGTACCAAAAATGGGAATATCCCGCTGCGACTGTGCCCACGATGTAGCATAGGTAGAATGCGTATGCACAATGCCGCCAATTTTTTCCCAATGCTTGTACAACACAGCATGGGTCAATGTATCAGAAGAAGGGCGCAAATCGCCTTCCACCGTTTTACCTTCAAAATCGACGATCACCATTTTGCCGGGTGTCAAATCTTCATAGGCTACACCACTGGGTTTTATGGCGAACACACCAAGGCTGCGATCGGCAGCACTCACATTACCGAAGGTAAACAGCACCAGCCCCAGCTTGGGCAACTGCATGTTGGCTTCATAAGCCTCTTGTTGTATGTGTTGATACTTACTCATTGAAAAATCATTTACCATCAAGACACAAAGAAGGCACCGAGTCCACTCACTGTTGTGTCAAGTGCAGGATGTTGAATTAATTAATGTATAACCTGCGCCTCCATAAACGCACCTACTTTTTTATACTGTTCGTAGCGTTGCTGATACAGTGCCACTTTTGCTGCATCAGGTTCGTACACCGTATCAAAACCTTGCCCCATAGCCTGCATAGCATCTTCCACTTTGTTATAAATACCAGCCGCTGTAGCGGCAAACATGGCAGCCCCCAATGCACAGGTTTGTTCGGAACGGTGAATGCGGATGGGCATGTTCATTACGTCGGCCATCATTTGCATAACGAACGGCGATTTACGAGCCACACCACCTAAACCAATCAACCCTTTTACGGGAATGCCTTGCTCCTGAAAACGTTCTACAATGGCTTTGGCACCAAAGCAGGTAGACTCAACTACTGCCCGAAACAGGTGTACTGCATCGCTACCTAAATCCAGGCCCGTTATAGAAGCAGTGAGCAACTGGTTGGCATCAGGCGTTCTGCGTCCGTTGAACCAGTCTACTGCCAACTCACTGTGCACAGTCACTTCTATTTTTTCAGCGGCTTTGCTCAGCGCAGGTATAATGGCATTTTCCGTTTCCTGTATGAGTTGTTGTTTGGTAGCTTCATCCAGCAAATTGGAGTTGGCCAACAATGTTTGCAGCGGCCAGCTAATCAATCTTTTGAACCATGCATACGCATCGCCAAATGCAGACTGACCAGCCTCCAAACCAATCATGCCGGGTATAACAGAACCGGGTACTTGCCCGCAAATGCCTTTCACCAATTTACCGGCTACTTCATTGGCTGGCGCTACCATCATATCGCAGGTAGAGGTACCCATTACCTTGCTCAGGTGATACGGTTCAATTTGTCCGCCAACAGCACCCATATGAGCATCGTAAGCGCCTACACCTATTACCACTGTTTCGGGTAAGCCCAATCGTTGTGCCCATTCTTTACTAATGATGCCTGCTGCTTCGTTGGAGGCGTATGTGTCTTTGAACAACCTTGTAGTGATACCGTCCAATACAGGATCGAGTGTAGCAAAAAATTCATTGGGGGGTAAACCATCCCATTCTTTCGCCCACAAAATTTTATGGCCTGCAGCACACACGCTGCGTTTCATTTGATGCACGTCATTGCCACCTGTAAGCAAGAAAGGAATCCAATCGCAATGCTCTACAAATGAGTAAATATTGTTGCGAACGGCTTCATCTGCACGAAGTACATGTAAGAGCTTGGCCCAAAACCATTCGCTGGAATAAATACCGCCCACAAACTGCAGGTAATTGGTTTCAAATTTTTCGGCATGAGCATTTATTTCCGCAGCTTCACCTACACCAGTGTGGTCTTTCCACAGTACAAACATGGCGTTGGGATTTTCTTCAAAACCCGGCAACATAGCCAGAGGTGTACCATGCTTATCAGTACCCACTGGTGTAGAACCGGTGGTATCAACCGACAATGCTTTGATGTTGGCCGCTACTGATGCACCAACTTTTGCTACGCAATTTTTAATGGTCGTTTCCAAGCCTTCTACATAATCCAACGGATGCTGGCGAAACTGGTTTGCCTGCATGTTGCAGTACAATTGCTTTTGCCATCTTGGATAATAAAAAACATCGGCCGCCAGTTCTTCACCGGTCTTTGCATTTACGATGATGGTTCGAACAGAATCTGAACCATAATCAACGCCTATCACATACGACACTTCGCTATACATGTTGGTCATTTTATCGGCACTACTATTGCAGCGTAATTTTATACTTCGTTACTGTGTGGTATTTTTCGCCCGGCTTCAAGAGTGTTGAAGGAAAAGCAGGCTTGTTGGGTGAATCGGGAAAATGCTGTGTTTCCAGACAAAGCGCCGCATGTTGTTGAATCGGCTGTCCACTGCTGGTTTTAACACTACCATCCAAAAAATTACCACTGTAAAATTGCAAACCGGGTTCAGTGGTGTACACTTCCAATTTGCGGCCGCTGATGCTGTCGCTCAAAGTAGCTACCAGTTCCAAGTCTGCACTGGTGCGGTTCAGCACAAAGTTGTGATCATAACCACCGGGTACTTGTGCAATGCGTTCGCCAATCTGGTGGGGTTGCAAAAAATCAAACGGACCATCTTTCACCGCCTTCAATTCGCCAGTGGGAATAAGGCCTGCTTCAACAGGTGTGTACTTATTTGCATGCACCTGCAACTGATGGCTAAGTATGGTATTGGCTACATCACCGGTAAGGTTGAAGTAGCTGTGATTCGTCAAATTCACCGGTGTTGTTTTGTCGGTCTCTGCACTGTATTCCATCAGCAGTTCGTCAGTATCGGTTAAGGTGTACACCACGGTGATAGACAAGTTGCCGGGATAACCTTCTTCACCATCTTTACTCAAATACGTAAGGGTTAGTGATGCTGTACTATCCGAAGGCTGTGCATCCCACACTACTTTATCATATCCCTTGTTGCCACCATGCAGGTGTTGCTTGCCATCGTTGGCAGCCAGTTGATAAGTGGCAGTATCAATTTTGAAAGTGGCATTGCCAATCCGATTGCCATAGCGGCCAATGATGGCACCGAAGTAAGGAGGCTTTGCCAGATAACCACTGAGGCTATCAAAACCGAGCACCACATTGCTTTTGTTGCCCTTTTTATCGGCAGTAATCCATGATGTAACAATGCCGCCGTAATTGGTAATTTTTACCTCTACCCCATTTTTATTAGTAAGCGTGTACAGCTTCACTTCTTTGCCATCTACAGTACCCCAATTGATGCTGCTAACAGCCTTGCTGGTTGTGGTTTCTGTAGTAGGCTCAGTAGCAGATTGGCAAGCGGCCAACATCAACACGAGGCCAAGCATCCAGGAGATTTTTTTCATAGCATGTTTCGTTTTCAGTAGGGAGATGTGTAATTATTTTTTTAGCGCAATGCGCAGCAATACAAAAGAATAAGGTTTCGCTTCGTAGGTAAATGTTTTGCTCTTGCACAAAACGGTAGTCTGCACAGGCACAATGTTATCCGGCTGATCAAAACTGTTGGCCGCCATCAAATCGGGATGCTGCAACAATGTTTGCTGCACCATTTTTCCCTGCATTTTTACACCGGCAATGTCTATGGGCAGCGTTTGAGTTGTTGCCGACACATTTGCAATTTTTATCAGAAGCACTTGTGTATTGGCGTCAATTACAGCGCTGGCATACAAGCTGTCTTTACCAGCCATTACTGCGCCATTGCGACTGATGGTCACAGCATGTGTGCCCTTGTTGAGTGCATACATTTTTTGCACCTGATAGCTGGCACTGCCAATCACTTGCTGGTTGTTTACCCAAATCAAATCAGGGTTCCATTGCCAGCCTTCCACGTGTGCAAACAGCGGTGCATACGAAGCCATTTGCACTACATCAGCATTGCGTTCTAAGCCAGTCAGAAAAGCCGCTTCACTCAATGCTGCCTGCCAGTTGTTTCTTTTTTCTGCGGTCTGTTTGCTGTCGCTGTGTGCCGCATACTCACCGGCAAATACTTTTGAACCGTTTCTGGTGTAAGCATCGTAGCGGGATGCATTGCTCAAAAACCAATCCGGCTTGCGGTAGTAATGTTCATCTACAAAATCAACCTGCATGGCCCGCAATGATTGATTAAGAAAATCGAAGCGTTCCCCTACAGGATCGGTGCCAGAACTGGCAATAATTTGAATACCGGGATACTTGCTGCGAATGGCCTTGGTAAATGCCTGCAAACGTTCTACATATTGTGGTCCCCAGTTTTCATTACCTATGCCAATCATTGTAAGATTGAATGGCGCCGCATGCCCCATGGCGGCCCGCTTTTTACCCCAAACAGTATTGGTATCACCATTGGCAAATTCAACCAAATCCAATGCATCCTGTATGTAAGGATCGAGTTGATCCATAGGTACCAATTCTGCAGAATTGAACTGGCAGGCCATACCACAATTTAAAATGGGCAATGGTTTAGCGCCGATGTCTTCCGCCAGTTGAAAATATTCGAAGAAACCCAACCCAAACGTTTGAAAATAATCGGGTGCCGGGCGATGTGCAAACTCAACGTTCCAGCGGTTCATGATGAGCTGGCGTTCTTCGATGGGGCCAATCGTTTTTTTCCATTGATAACGATTGTTCAAATCAAATCCTTCTACAATACAACCGCCGGGAAAACGAATAAATCCGGGCTTCATATCGGCCAGCAGCTGTATCATATCAGCCCGCATGCCTCCCGGTCTTTTTTTCCAGGTGTCTTCCGGAAACAGCGAAATCATATCCAAATCAATACTGCCCCTGCCTGTAAACGTTATTCTGAATTTTGCTTTGGCATTTGTAGCCGTGGCGGTAAAACTGGCGGTAAACTTCGACCACTTTCCGGCAGATACAGCAGGCTGTATAATTGCACCGCCGAGTGTTTTGCCAAGTGTATCAATCAGCTCCAGCTGCATGCGTACATCCGTTTGGTTATCGGCATGTTGATAGAGGCAACTGAAATCATACCGTAAATCTTTTTTTACAGCCATGCCACGGAAGCCCTCGTTCGTCATGCTTAGTACACTACCGGCAACATCTGTAGCCTGCACCCGAATAAAACGTGGATTGTTGGTATTGGCTTGTTGACGGTTCTGCACGGTAATTGCTCCCTCTCTGAATGGCTTGTTGTCCAGCTTCCAACCCATGAGTGGCTTCTGAAATTCGAAGGAGCGGTTCTTAATCATTTCAGCATAAATACCGCCATCGGCTCCCATGTTGATGTCTTCAAAAAACACGCCCCACATGTTGGGCGAAATACTGGCAGTTTTAATGGCCGGATTTACAACAATGGGTTGTGCCATCAGTGGTATACTGAAAAAACAAAGCAATCCGGTTACAATCTGTACTAATCTGTTGTGCATGATTATTCATTTACTGCCAGCACCACTACAGATAATGGCGGCATCGTTACTTCCAAATTGTTTCCAATCAACCTGGCGCCATTGAAAGCAGCAGGTTGAATACGGTTCGGCGCATCAAAATCATTAAAGGTTTGTAGTGAAGCAGCTGTCAATATTTGACCGCTTACTTTCTTGTACGTTGCGCCGTCTACATTCAATTTTACGGTGTTGCTTTTAGTGGCATCAATGTTCACCAATGAAATATGCGTTACACCAGCTTTATTTTTTGATGCACTGATGGAAATAGCAGGCAATTGCGCCGCCCCCAATGTATAGTTGGTTGCTGTTTGTGCCTGTACGGGTATGAGTGTTGCATCCTGATGCACATTGTACATCTGCATTACATGATAAGTAGGTGTCAAAATCATTTTGGCACCCTTGGTTAAAATCACCGCCTGCAACACGTTTACTGTTTGTGCCAAATTAGCCATACGTACCCGGTCTGCATGGTTATTGAAAATATTGAGCGTAGCGCCTGCAATCATGGCATCACGCATGGTGTTTTGCTGATACAAAAAACCAGGATTGGTGCCGGGTTCTACATCATACCAACCACCCCATTCATCTACCAGCATCGCCACTTTTTTCTTCGGATCATATTTATCCATTACCGCAGCATGCTTGGTCACCAGCTCTTCCATATACAAAGCCGATTTCATTGTATTGAAGTAATCTGCCTCTGTAAACTGTGTGGCTGAGCCTTTCTTGTTCCAGTTAATAACTGCATAATGATGTACGCCTACACCTTCCAGCATGTGGTGCGGAATATCCCGCATCATCACTTCCGTCCAATGGTAATTATCGCCATTGGCACCCGATGCAACACGGAAAATTTTATCATCATTATTCCAACTGCTCATGAAGGTGGCGTACTGCTTGTAAATGTTTGCATAGTATTCCGGTGTCATATTGCCACCACAACCCCACACTTCATTACCAACGCCCCAGTATTTTACACTCCACGGTTTTTCTCTTCCGTTTTGTGCCCGCCATTTACTCATGGGCGATGCATTGGCCGGGGCACTTACATATTGCACCCAGTCAGACAATTCTTGCACCGTACCACTGCCCACATTGCCCGCCAGGTATGGCTCAGCACCAATGCGTTCGCAGAGGTTGAGAAAATCATGCGTACCGAAGCTGTTGTCTTCAGTAACACCTCCCCACCAACGGTTGACGATTGACGGACGATTGGCTTTGGGCCCCACACCATCTTTCCAATGATAGGTATCGGCAAAGCAACCGCCGGGCCAGCGTAGGTTGGGCACTTTCAGTTGTTGTAAAGCCGCAATGATGTCGTTGCGAACACCATCAGTGTTGGGTATTACCTTATTGGTATCACCCACGTAAATACCATCGTAAATACAACGGCCCAGGTGCTCCGCAAAATGACCGTAAATGTGGCGGCTAATGGTAGTGGTGGCTTTGGCAGGTTGCAGCAAAACCTGATGCTGCGCAATGGCAGCGCTGCCCGAAAGAAAGGCAACAGCAACCGTGAATACTATTTTTTTCATGTGGTTGGCGCTTAGCAATGCATTGGTTGAAAATCGCCATCATGTACAACCTTCCGATACCTTTGCTAAATAAACATTGTTATGACCGGCCAAAGGAATGCTGTGCCTGATTGCCTTTCGAAAGTAACAGTTCTCTTTTAATTGTCAAAACAACAATTATTATTTATTTTAGCACACACGAATGGCTGTAGCAACAGCTGCTCTATCAACGAAGAATACCAACGATTTATGCCTGCTTATCCCCAAGTATCTACTTATCATGTGGCCATCGACTGTATTGTTTTTGGCTTTGATGGTCAGCAATTACAACTACTGCTCATTAAAAGGGGCCTCGAACCCATGAAAGGCAAGTGGAGTTTGATGGGTGGCTTTGTACAACCCGATGAAAGCACCGACGATGCTGCCAACCGGGTACTAAAACAACTCACTGGCCTGGAAGGCATTTACCTGGAACAGCTGCACAGCTTTTCTGCGCCAGACCGCGACCCGTTTGCACGTACCATTTCCATTGCCTATTTTGCCCTCATCGATATCAAACAATATCAACAGCAATTGACAGATGATTATCAGGCTGCTTGGTTTTCAATGAAAGAAATCCCTTCCCTAATTTTCGACCACAATCAAATGGTGAAAATGGCCCGCCAGCGTTTACGCTATAAAGCGGCCAGCCATCCGGTGTTGTTTGAATTGCTGCCGCAAAAGTTCACCTTACCGGTACTGCAAAATCTGTTTGAAGATATGTACGAAACCGAATTTGACAAGGGCAACTTTTCCCGCAAAATGCTCTCTACCGGGTTACTGCTCAAACAAACAGACAAAGACAAAGGCAGTTCCAAAAAGGGTGCCTTTTATTACAAGCTCGATAAAAAGAATTACAAGAAAAATTTCCACCAGCTTTTACGAATAGTACCCAATGCACATGAGCTTATCTAAATAGAAATATTTTTATGACGCAGGTGTCAGCAGAGTGTTTCTACTGCAGCATAAACTTACAGTACAGACAGCATTTTATGCGCAATCTTCATAAAGAACCGTTACATTGTAGCATCATTTCATTGCTTGAATTTTTGATTCTATGAAAATAAGTTTTCATGGTGCAACCCGCACCGTTACTGGCTCCAAACACATTGTACACCTGAATGATGGCCGCAAAGTATTGCTCGACTGCGGCATGTTTCAGGGTATGGGAAAAGAAACCGTTGGACTGAATTCTAACTTTGGATTTGTACCTACAGATATAGATGCTGTAGTACTCAGTCATGCACACATTGATCATAGTGGATTGCTCCCGAAATTGGTGCAGCAGGGCTACCTAAAGTCTATCCATTGTACACCGGCCACCAAAGATTTGGCTACCTTACTCATGGAAGACAGTGCCGGCATACAAGCCAACGATATAAAATATTT
This sequence comes from Bacteroidota bacterium, assembly GCA_020161435.1. Taxonomy (GTDB): domain Bacteria; phylum Bacteroidota; class Bacteroidia; order Chitinophagales; family Chitinophagaceae; genus Phnomibacter. The sequence goes on from JAIUNV010000002.1 coordinate 905,747, forward strand.
AAACAAACGACGCAAACAAGAGGGTCGTCCTCCCCTTGAACCATTGTACACAGAAGATGATGCTAAAGCAGCCAGTGCATTGCTCATCGAGCATCCGTATCAGGAATGGTTTACAGTTATAAAAGATGTAGAGTGCATGTTTACAGATGCAGGCCATATTATTGGCAGTGCTTGTGTACACTTACGAATTCAAGAAGATGGTGAAACTAAACACCTAACTTTTAGCGGAGATATTGGCAGATACAGAGATGCAATTTTGCGTAGCCCAGAAACCTTTCCGCAGGCTGATTATATCATTATGGAGAGTACGTATGGCAATAGCTTGCACAACGATGTCTATTCTTCCATAGATGTACTGCTGGAGTGGATTACAAAAACATGTTTGCAGAAAAAAGGTAAGCTCATTATACCTGCATTCAGCGTTGGACGTACGCAGGAAATATTGTATTTCCTCAATCAGCTTGAATTGGAAAAACGCCTGCCCCCCATTGATTATTATGTAGATAGCCCCCTTAGTAGTGAGGCAACGCTGGTAGTGAAAAATCATCCTGAAAACTATAATGAATCATTGCAGGAAGTATTGAAGACAGACCATGATCCGTTTAAGTTTAAAGGCCTGCATTTTATAGGCAGTGCAGAAGAAAGCAAACAGCTGAACTATCGCAAAGAACCCTGTGTAATCATTAGTGCCAGCGGCATGGCAGAAGCCGGCCGTGTGAAGCATCACATTAGCAACAACATTCAAAACAGCCGCAACACCATTTTGCTGGTTGGCTATTGTGAACCCAGATCGTTGGGTGGAAGATTGAAACTGAAACCTAAAGAGGTAAATATTTTTGGCCTGCCACACGAAGTGCATGCCGAAATTGGTGAAATGCGCAGTATGAGTGCCCATGGCGATTACGACGACATGCTGCAATGGTTGGCTTGCCAGCAAACCGACCAGATTAAACGCCTGTTTTTGGTACATGGCGAATATGATGTACAAATACAATTTGCCGACAGGCTGAAACGCAAAGGCTACAAACATGTAGAAATTCCAGAGCAACACAGCGAATATGTTTTATAAAAATCATGTGCTGCTATGACGGCTGTGTTGTTATTCATCATCATGAGCAATCACAAACTCATCGTAGTAAATACGCACCAGCATAATGAATAAACTAATGAGCAGCGGGCCGAAAATAAGGCCGAGAAATCCAAACATATTCAACCCAATAATTACACCAAACACTGTGATGATTGGATGAATATCGGCCATGTATTTCTGCAACACAAATCGAAATACATTATCGCTACCGCCAATTACAATGAGGCCCCAAAAGGTGAGCCAGTAACCATTTGTGGTATCGCCATTGGCAAAAGTGAGAATAGTAAGCGGCACCCATGCAGCCATAGTACCTACAAAAGGAATCACTGACGCTATACCAGTAATCACTCCCCAAAGCATTGGCTTATCTATATCAAACATGTAGTAGCCAATCATGGCCACCACACCTTGTACTGCACCCAATACAGGTATACCCACTGTATTGCTTACCACTACTTCCCGCACTTCTGAAAGTAACCTCGAAGTGTTGGTGTGTTTCATAGGTAAATTATTGCGCAGCCAGCGTTCCATTTCCCCATTTTTTACCAGCATGAAATACAGCAGAAAATACATAATGAATAAATTGGTAATGGCATTCAGCGTGGCAGCAATCATTGATCCACCCCAATTAGCTACATAACCAGGTATTTTTTTTACGGCATCTGTGCTTAAAATATCCAGGCTGTATTTGTCATGTAAAAACTGATCAATGCTTTGAACGGCAGCCTCTAGCTTGCTGGTGTCTTGCAGCAATGGCTTCAGAGCATCTATCAGTACATTTACTACCCAAGCCAACGGCAACACAATAACCACTAACGATAAAACCATCATGAGTACCGCCACCAGGGTTACCGGCCATTTTTTGTGGTACACCAGAAAAAATAATGGCATCCGCATGAGCATGTACAAAGCCAGTGCACCCAAAAAAGCGCCAAGCATAAAACTCATTTGCGCATACAACAAATACCCAAGGCCCACTACAATCAGCAACAGCAATATTTGCCGAATGGTTTTGGGATGGATTTGATCGGGATGCAACATAATGTGGTTTATTCCAAACCTACAGCATCCATCAAAAGAAACCAAAATCAGAGCTTTGTAATTACAATTCCTTTTTCTTTGTCACTCATTTTAATACCTATGAACAACCGTTCTGAAGTTTTTAGAGCCGTAGAAAAGCAGTTGTCAACTGCAGGCTTTCGGATTGCCGACAAAGATTTTGACAGACCATGGGGGGGCTTTTTCGTCATTGACGAAACGCAGGCAGACCTGTTTATAGAAACTTATTTTCCTGGCTACACCAAGGAAGAACTGATGATTGGCGAAAAACTTAGTCCGAAGTTTTTGGTAGTGGCACCAAATAAAAGGCTGAGCTGGCAATACCATTTTCGCCGTGCAGAAATATGGCGGGTGGTAAGCGGACCCATTAAAGTGGCCATCAGCGAAACAGATGAAGAAACGCCCGGCCAGTTTTATGAGGATGGCAATATCATTGTGCTGAGCAAGGGTACACGCCATCGCCTTATTGGTGCTCCAGAAAATTATGGTGTAGTGGCAGAAATATGGCAACATACTGATCCGGAGCAACCCAGCGACGAAGATGATATCATTCGACTTCAAGATGATTTTGGCAGAAGCCCCCTGTAGAAAAAAGTTTTGATGAATGGTTTTCACATTCCACTGCTGATTAATTAGATTTGTTTTTCACTTAACACAAATACATACCCCATGAGAAAAGCATTACCCCTGTTGATGGCAGCCATGCTGCTGATTGTAAGCACCACCCAGGCTGCATTTACACCTTATGTGAGCACGGCTCCAACTTACAAAAGTGAGTTGTTTGTAAATGAAAACATTGCACAGCAATTCGCCGGCAACCTCGAAGGATTTATCAAACTCACCCCTGACGAGTATCAAAAGCTCACTGGTCAAAAGCTTTCATTGAAAGAAAAGATTCAACTGAAAGCTGCTCAAGCCATGGTAAAAAAGCAACTTAAAAAAGCAGGCAATAGCAGCATTCCCAAAGGCTTGTATATTGTACTTGCCATCTTTGGATTTGGCTGGTTAGCCATGGGCATTATGGACAACTGGAGTGGCAACAATTGGTGGATTAACCTGATTCTGACATTCCTCTTCTGGCTGCCGGGTCTTATTCACGCCCTTGTAGTTATGAAAGATTACTATTAATCGAAATTGTTAGAACAATAAAAAAAGACCATGCATTACTTGCATGGTCTTTTTTTATTGCATTCTCGAAAAATGCTGGTGGATAGCTCTAACGTAATTTTACCACACCATAAAATCTACAGGCCCCTTACGTTTGTTTTCAACCGCAGGTCTTTAGAAGAAGCGCCGATCATGATGCGAAAATCGCCGGGCTCCAACACCGCTTTTCCATCGAGGTTTATCATGCTCAGCATGGCCGGCGTAATGGTAAAGCTAACCGTTTTGCTTTCGCCTTTGCGCAATGCAATGCGTTGAAATCCTTTCAGCTCCATCACCGGCCGTGCCAACGAAGCCAACTCGTCGCGGATATACAACTGCACCACTTCATCGCCATTCATGTTGCCGGAGTTGGTTATATCAACACTCAGCTCAACAGATGCTCCCGCTCTTATGCTGGGAGAAGAAAGCCGCAGATTGCTGTATGTAAAAGTCGTATAACTCAAGCCAAAGCCAAACGGAAACAAGGGTTCTCCACTGAGGTTGTGATAATCATCGCCGCGACCGGTGGGCAGGTGCCAATAGCTCAGCGGCAATTGCGACTCATGCACAGGAAAAGTTATGGGCAACCGGCCAGCAGGATTGCGTTTGCCCAACAATACATCTGCCACTGCATGGCCGCCTTCTTCGCCGGGATACCACAGCATCATCACGGATTTCACTTTATGCAACCAACGCTGCATGGTAATGGCACTGCCTCCTACCAACAATACGGTTACAGGTTTGCCGGTGGCTGCCAATGCTTCTATCAATTCTTCCTGATGGCAATCGAGGCTGAGGTAAGCACGGTCTTGAAATTCTCCTTCATGAATACCCGCAACTACCACAACTGCATCGCTGCTTTGCGCCAGTAGCAAGGCTTCCTGCTGCAATTGCTGCCAATGATTCAAAACATCTTTATTCCACACTAAACGAATGTGGGCATTGCCCACTGGTTCTTTAAACTCAATGCGAACACGTACCGATTTACCTGCAGCAAAAGCATAAGGTTTCAACAAAGTATGATAGCTGCTTTTCTCCCAGGCATCTACATGCAGCACATCATTCAAATACAATCGATACCCATCGTTGCCATCAAGGCCAATGGCGATGCTGTCAGTCACATCTGAGGTGATCTCACCTGTCCAGCGGACTGCGAAGAAATCTCTTTGTAGCGCAGCATCCGGTGCATACAAAGTCCAATGAAAGTCGACCTGCGCATCTGTTCTTTCTAACACAGGTTTGCCACTCAGCTCCATATTGTTATAATACGATGCCTGCAAACCCGCTGCTTTTTTCCCATCTTTCAGATGCGATAAAACTGAAGCAGGCACTACGTTCCATTCTTTCAATGCCCTGGAATAACCCGGCACAAACCGAACCGTCGATTGGCCTTTTAATGCAGTTTGCAAACCATCAAGAATACTCACCTTGCCATTGCCCGGGCCGCTGTATCCGCCAAGCCTTGCAGCAACGGCATCTTCGCCAATTACTGCGAGTCGTTGTACTTTTTGCAACGGCAGCATGCCGTCATTTTTGAGCAACACAAAACTTTTAGCAGCCGCTTCACGGGCTATGGATTTATGCCGGGCAATATTGATGCTATTGGCTATTACATTTTCATCTACATAGGGATGTTCAAACAAACCCAGCTCAAACTTGATACGCAACACCCGCCGTACTGCCGCGTTGATGATGGCTGTATCAATACTGCCATCGAGAAAAGGCGGCATAAACAATTTGTGATGTGCATAATCGGTTTGAAAAATAACATCCAATCCGTTCTGTATCGACAGAGCACTGCTCTGCGGATAATCTTTTCCGGTCATATGCAGCACGTTGGCACCACCCACGGCTGAAGCATCCGAAATCACAAAGCCTTTGAACCCTTGTTCTTGCTTCAACCATTGGTTCAATATCCAGTTGTTGGCTGTAGCTGGCTGTCCATTTACACTGTTGTACGAAGTCATCACACTGCGGGTGCCAGCCAGTGCAAATGCTTCCTGAAAAGGCAACAAATGTGTTTGGCGCAAAAACCATTCACTCCAGTAAATGGGATAACTATCGCGGCCGCCATCGCCTACATTGGCGAGTAAATGCTTGGGGGTTGTTACCACACCCATTTGCTCAATGGGCTGCATGAACGCAATGCCCATTTGTGCACTCAGCCAAGGGTCTTCACCGTAGGTTTCTTCTACCCTGCCCCAGCGTACATCGTTGGCCAGATTGATAACTGGTGACAACACTTGCCGAATGCCTCTTGCCTTTGCTTCTTTGCCAATGGCACTGGCCACAGAACGCATCAAAGCTGTATCCCAGGTGGCAGCCAAACCAATGCTTTGCGGAAATGCAGTTGCACCAGCTCTCACCAAACCATGCAGGGCTTCATCAAATGGAATGATGGGAATGCCCAGCCTGCTATGGGTGATAAAATACTGTTGTTGGCGGTTAATTTTCAATGCCAGCTCACGGGCATTTTCGGTAGCATTGTATTGGAGCATTTGCCCTGCAGCATTCGCCGTTTGGCCACTGGCACTCACCTGAAAACCAAATATACCGTGCTTGTATTGCTGCTCTTCGCCGGGCTTTACTTCGCCGGGTATCATGAAGAGCTGCCAAAACTTTTCCTCGGGTGTCATGCGGCTGAGCAAATCGGCCACCCGCTGCTCTACTGGTAACTGCGCATTTTTATAAGGCTGCGCCAACACAGCCAGAGAGCTGCTTGCAAACAGCAATATCCACATCAGTTTTTTCATCATCAATACATTATGGCGCAACTATTTGAAATACCCAAGCCCATGCATTGGGTGGTGCTGCAACCAAAGACTTTGGAATGTTGACCACAATGCCTTTTTCAATTACCGTAAACGAGAGTTTCTTTGTACTTCCCAACAACTGTACGGCAGTTACTGTACGCTTGGGTGTGTACGGAATGAGCACAGTGGCGGGCATTGCTGTTTCATTTTCCGGCACCTGATAAATGGCAAATACTTCATTCGTTTTTTTGGTGAATACCCATGGACCTGCAGACGGCAATTGTGGATCAGCTTCGGCAGCATAAATAGCCGAACCGTTTTGTTGCATCCAACTCCCAATTTGTTGCAGGCGCTGGTAGGCAGTACTGTCCCATTCGCCATCGGGCCGTGGGCCTACGTTTAGCAGCAGGCTGCCATTTCTGCTCACAATGCTGGTGAGTAGATGAATCACTTTTCTCGCCGGCTTGTATTCATCATTGGGCACATGACTCCATGAATTGCCCAGTGTCATGCAACTCTCCCATGGGTAGGGCAAGTATTGATTGGGCACACTCTGCTCGGGGGTAGCGTAGTTTTCATATTCGCCCGGCACGGTTCTGTCTACAAACAACATACCCGGCTGATGCTGCCGCACTTTGGCCGCAATAGCCTGCATATCAATGTCCTGATCGTAGGCAATGGTACGCTGCCACTCCACCGCAGTATCGATGCTGTGCTTGGGACGAACCCAGCCACCATCGAGCCAAAAAATATCTAACGGTCCATAGCCAGTGGCCAGCTCCAGCATTTGATTGTGTGTAAATGTTTTGTAAGCATTCCACCGCTCCGGATATTTTGCCGGATTGTAACTCACATTGCGGTCTTTGGGTGGAAAATAACGCCACCAATAATCGGGTGTGTGCCAATCGGGCTTGCTGAAATACGCCCCAATCATGAACCCTTTTTTGCGAAACGCATCAAACACTTCTTTGGCCACATTGGCTTTAGGATGTGTACTGAATGGCGAAGAAGAATGTGTAATGCGATAGTCGGTGTATTTACTATCGAACATGCAAAAACCATCGTGGTGCTTGGTGGTAAACACCATGTATTTCATACCGGCTGTTGCGGCTGCATCGGCCCACTTATCTGGATTAAACAGCACAGGATTGAACTGTTGCTGCAAACCTTCGTATGCTTTTTTGTAAGCGAACCAATCGTTGGCAAAAGGGCCGCGGCGTATGCACCAGTTTTCATCTTCGGGGCACAGGCTCCAGCTTTCTACAATGCCCCATTGGCTATAGGTACCCCAATGCATGAGCAGGCCAAATTTAAGCTGCTTCCATTGTGCCAGCTTGGCTGCTACCAACTGATCGGATGGTGCAATGTATTTGGCACTCAGGTTGTGCTCTTGTGCTTGTGCCATGGCACAACTAAGCCCTGCAAAAAGAAGTATGGTAACAATGCGCATGCCGTACACTATTAAACAATTGCAACGATACCCATTTCTGCAACGGGAATGAAACGGAGTTATTCAAACTGTGTACAACTACGGCTGAGCTACTGCAACAAAGACGGCTATTCGCTTTTGGTAACACTGGTTCGAACAGTGCGGTATTTTTTGGGCGACATGCCAATGATTTTGCGAAAGCGTTTCGAAAAATAATACGGATCATCGAAGCCCATGCTGAAAGCAATGTCCTTAATGGCCCTGTCACTAAAATCGAGCTGCTGGCAGGCTTTCTGCATTTTCATTTGCAAAAAATAATCGATGGGAGCATACCCTGTTTTTTGCCTGAAGAGGCTGGAAAAACGTGACACCGAATAGTTGTAACGTTTGCTTAAATCAATAAGCGATAGATTATCGTTGATGTGCTCTTGCATAAACAAAATGGCGCTGTCTACACAATCAAGACTTTCTTTTGATGTGGCTTCGTAGTGCCGATCGTTGTACAAAAACAAGCTCAAAAACTGCGACAAACAAAGATTGGCGAACAGCAGGTTATCACTACTATAACCCAGCTCCAGCGTCTTGTACATTTTCGAAAACAACGGTAAAATTTCGCCGCTGTTGCGAACATGCTGTGGTTTAAAACAGCGCTGCACCGATTGCATGCTGTTCATTTCGGGCAAGGCTTCGCCACTAAAATGAACCCAGTAAATAGTCCATGGATGTTCTTCATCGCTTCCATAAGCATGCTCTGCATGTTGAGGCAAAATGAAAAATTCGTTGGGGCCTACTTCGAAGCGTTGCTTGCCCAACTGGTACCAGCCATGGCCATCTACACAATAAAACAAGAAGTTTTCAGGAAGCCCTTTTTTACGATAGGTATAGTGGCCCTTGGCTTTGGGATAATGACCAATAGAACAAATGTGCAATTGGCTATGCACTGGATTGTTTTGCACTTTGCCCTTTAGTACAATCCGGGGAATTTCAATGCGCTGCCGGCCAACGCCGTACCAGATATTTTTATGTGAACCTTCTTTATTGTCTTTCATGGCAACCGCAACAATTGGCTGAAAAATTAGGAAAAAAGCAGGAGGGCAAGGTCGGTTATCCAACAAAATGATGCCAAATCTTCCACGCATACGATTGAGTAACCCATGCAGCCTGCATTCAGCAGTTGCGCAGTACATTCGGGCAACAAACAACACAGAAAAATTGCCTTATGAAAATGACACTTCGTTTGTACAGCCTTTTGCTGATGCTGTTGGCCAGTATCAACGGCATAGCCAAAGTAAAACTCCCCTATTTTTTTGCCGACAACATGGTATTGCAACAGCAAACTAATGCGGCCATTTGGGGTTGGGCAAAACCCGGCGCCAGCATCATCATCCAAACTTCATGGAACAAAGCCAAATACACAACCACAGTTGATGCACAGGGCAAATGGAAAACAGCTGTAGCCACACCAGTTGCTGGCGGTCCATACACTATCAGTATCAGCGATGGTGAAGCCATCACCTTGCAAAACATTTTGATTGGCGAAGTATGGTTGTGCAGCGGACAAAGCAATATGGAAATGCCCATGAAAGGTTTTCGTGACCAACCCATACTCGGCAGCAACGATGCTATTTTCAATTCGGCCAACGATCAAATCAGGTTGTACACCGTACCCCGTGCTGTACAGCGGTTGCCACAAGATACCAGCAAGCAATCTGCATGGAAAATTTGCAACGCCGAAACAGTTGGCGGTTTTAGTGCTACTGCCTATTTCTTTGGTAAAATGCTGCAAGAAAAACTGAAAGTGCCTGTGGCTCTCATCAACATTAGCTATGGCGGCTCACCAGTAGAAGCATTTATGGATGCTGCCAGCTTAAAGGCTTTTCCTGAAATTGCTGTGCCTGCTGCCAATGATACCAACAAGCTCAACAACAGAAATGCGACTGTACTATACAATGGAATGTTGCATCCGTTTTTAGGCTTCAGTATTCGCGGTGCTATCTGGTACCAGGGCGAAAGCAACAACGAACGTGCTGCGCAATACGAAAAACTGTTTCCTGCATTTGTGCAGCAAATAAGAGCACAAAGCAAGCAAGGCGATTTTCCATTTTACTATTGCCAGATTGCACCCTACAATTATTTCAATTTCGGCGTTGTAAATACAACTGCGGCCAACTCTGCCTATCTACGGGATGCACAGCGCAAAGCACTCAAAACAATTCCTAATAGTGGCATGGCGGTCCTAATGGATTTAGGCGAAGAATTCAACATTCACCCGGCAGACAAAGCTACTGGCAGCAAAAGGCTGGCCTATCTGGCACTGGCCAATACATACGGCCTCAAAGGCTTTGCTGCCGAAAGCCCTGCGTATGAATCTATGCACATCAATGGTAACAGTATTACGCTGAAATTCAGCCATGCACCCAACGGGCTGACTCCCTACGGCAAAAAACTAATGCAGTTCGAAATTGCAGGCCCCAACAAGGTTTTTCGTCCGGCCACAGCAGTTATCAATGCAGGCAATGTCGTTGTGTCTTCACCAGAAATTCCAAATCCGGTAGCTGTACGCTATGCGTTTAAAGATTTTGTGGTAGGAGAATTATACAACACGGAAGGTTTACCTGTTTCCAGTTTCCGTACCGACGATTGGTAAAAGTGGATGCACATTACAGACAGAAATGTTTCATCCACATCTAAGTAAAGTGTAACAGAAACTAAAAGGTGGAAAAGGTAAAAGTCACTGGATATTGAAAACACACATTTTTTAATACCAAATGAGTCAATTCATTTAAGGAATATTAATCCAATGTGATTATTGCTGTTGGGTGTACAATCATCTTCTACAATCACCTTCACATGATTGTTGCAGGATTCTTGGTGTTGGTTGTAGTGTTGTATGAAGGTA
>JAIUNV010000003.1:0-445814 GCA_020161435.1 Bacteroidota bacterium
CTCTTTTTCATTTTTTGACAGTTTAAAATTAGACAGATACTCTAATTATTAACTGCCGAATTTTGGGTCCGCCTACAGAACAATAAGATTCAACTCTAGTAAGGAAAGCTGATTTCGACTCCATGAAAAGTTGATACGATTTCGACTTTTCTCCCAACTTATAATATTTGTAAAGTTCTGAAAGAGATACAGAATACTCCCCGCTATTTCTCCAAGGCGGACTGTAGACTAAAAAGTCGTAGAGTCGGAATCTGAACTTATTATCCTTAACATCAACTCTAATTGAAAATTTTAGATAATAAATAGCACTACCTGCAATACTTGGGGTGAGAACTTGTGATCCTTTACCTATGATGTAACCACTTTCCTTATCTGAGCTTTGAATGACTTCATTGCTACTTTGAAATGAATTTGCAAACCAAAGTTTTATGTTGTCGAAGAGTTGGTTTTTAGTAACGCTATCAGCAGCAATAACTTCTTCATAAACTATGCTGCTGTCTTGCAGAGGTAATTCTATTTGGGCAGCAGCAATTATAGACACAAAGCAGGATAGGATTGTTAGTGCTTTTTCACTGAGTAATATTTAATGAGTGTGAAGTTGAACATTACAATTGGCTGATAAGCTATTATACCATTATTAAAACCCTAAGTTAGCTATGTTGACTTTTTAAAATGGAACAAATTCTTTCGTCTTTTGGTGGAGTTAATTTTTTATGCCGAAGCAAAACTGTATATGTTTCACAAATTAATTTATTGAGATTTTCGAATAGATTGTCATCGTGATTTCTAAATGCTGGGTCATCATATATTTTTGCGAATACAGGCCAAATAATCTTTGAGTGAAACATTAGATATGCTCTTACAAGCAAATAGTTTCTAACACTCTCGTCACTCTCGGCAAGCTCCTTTATAGTAGTTATATGTATCGAAAAAGTATGTGCTATGAAGTTCAATGAGTTTACCACATTATTTGGCGTATTAGTGTGTGACTCGTTCCATGAATAAAGAGCATTAATACCTTTTTTATCGTCAAATGACAAATCATTAATGTCGTTAATTATCTGAGTATACTGAAGGTCTAAATAACGAACTTTTGATTCAAACGCCTGTAATTGAATCTGTTTTTTTTGACTCAAATAAGTTTCATAAAGCAGGTAGATTGAGATTCCTGATAAAGCAATCCCCAACGTACCTCCCAAATAGCTCCCAAAGTTTCCCCAATCACTATGATTTGATGAAAGCTTGAACGAATTGAATTTTGAAAAATAGGTAGCAACTAATAGAATAGATAAAAGCAGAACTGTTATCAAGTAAATGTTTAAGCATTTGCTAGATTTCAAATTTATTCGACCTTGCTGCTTTGTCATGTAAATAAATTTTTAGAGTATAATAACCCGAAAAAATGAAATTAAGACCCTTGCACCAGAACGCCGATTGCAAATCGGCCGCAGAAACATCGACTTTGCAAATCTCGAAGAGCTCAGAATAAATATTGAAGAACTTCACTCATCAATACGGCTGTATTAACACATCTGTTGGGATATGTAATTTTTCATGCAGTTGCCGAATCATTTCCAGCGATAGCTTCCGTTTTTTGTTCAGGATTTCGCTGGCCCTGCTTTTGAGTCCTACCACATTGGCAAGGTCAGCCTGATTATAGCCCAATTGCTCCATGCGAAATTTAATGGCCTCAATAGGGTCAGGAAATCCGATATCAACATGTTCATCCTCATATTTTTCAATCAGGATACTCAGCACTTCTAACTCATCACCTTCGGGAGTTCCTTTTTTAGCATCAAACAGCACCTCCAGTCGTTCCATAGCTTGCTGATATTCTTTTTTTGTTTTGATAGGTTTTACTGTCATGGCTTAGATTTTAGAAGCGTCAATATTGTCGTATTCGGCATGGGTTCCAATAAAGCGAATCCATACCATTTGATAATCATAATTGATTTTTACAATCAAGCGGTAATGGTTGCCTTTGATATTAAAAACAACCCTGTTACCTTCCAAAATGCTTGCCGACGGATACTCTCTTTTGATAAATGCCGGTGTCTTCCATGTGGCTTTGCTTGCTTCCTGATACCAAGCCTGTAACTGTTGCTGGCAGTCTGGATGCTTTTCCCAAAAGTCTCGTAATATTTTCTTCGCTATTACCCGCAAGCTTTCCGTTTTGACAAATGTAGCAAAAGTTCCCGTATTGGGAATTTTAATAGATGCATTACTTACGCGTTATTTTCGCCGCATGTTTTTCACCTTCTCAAAAATCCTGTACTTCCTGCTGGTGCCTTATCATTGGGTGCTGCTGTTGTTGGCAGGCATGTGGCTGCTGCGCAAAACCGTTTGGAAAAAACGATTGGGTTGGGCAGCACTCATCATTACGTTGCTGGCCAGCAATCAATGGTTGTACCAAACCGTGGCCTGGCACTGGCAACCCAAAGTGGAGCCACAAGTGCATCAGCGCAACTATCGCATGGGTATTTTACTGGGTGGCATGAGCTATGCCGATGATAGCCTGCAGCGGTATTTTGGCAGCACGGCCAGCCGTTTTATTCAGGCAGCCAGATTGTATCATACAGGCAAAGTGCAATACATTTTACTAAGTGGCGGCGATGGCAGCTTGCAACAAAACCGCCCCGGCGAAGCCCCTTTTTTACGCAAGGAATTACGGGCCCTACAGGTACCCGATTCTGCCATTTTAGTAGAAGACAAAAGCCGCAACACCTACGAAAGTGCCGAAGCAGCAAAACCTTTTTTAGTCAGCAAACAAGTGCAGGATACCAGTATACTTATTACCTCTGCCATGCACATGCCACGGGCCTTGGGTTGTTTTGCAAAAGCCGGCATTCCGGTAAAAGCGCATGTGGCCGATTACATATTGGTACGCAACCAATCCAATTGGGAAACAGTGCTCGTTCCCGACCTTTCTTTACTCAGCCAATGGCAATACCTGCTGAAAGAAATAGTGGGCCTGCAGGTGTACCGCTGGACGGGGAAAGCTAGCTAATTAGCTGATTAGCTAATTAGCCAATGTGCTAATGAAAAGGCAATAGGAAATAAGAAATAAAGAAGTAGGGAAAGCAATTACGAGGCTGTTCAACTCGTGAACCTATCGAACACTGGAACGCTCCAACTCTGGAACTTGTGAACTCTGGAACTTTCCAACCTTCCAACTTACGAACCAACCAACCATCCCACTTACCTTCGCATCCGCCATCAACAAAAACAAGCATCATGCATCCGCAAACAAAAGCCATCCGCATTCAAAACCCGCTGACAGATGAAATGGAACACAGCACTCCGCTGTTCCTCACCAGTAGCTTTCAGTTTGATACGGCGGAAGACATGCAGGGTGCATTTGAAGAAAAAAACGACCACAATATTTACAGCCGTTTTATCAACCCCACAGTACGTGAGTTTATTGATAAAGTGTGTGCCCTTGAAGGGGCAGAAGACGGCTTCGCCACAGCTACCGGTATGGCCGCCATCTTTGGCACATTCATGACTTTTTTGAGCAGCGGCGATCACATTGTGAGCAGCCCGGCTGTTTTTGGCAGCACCCATACCATCCTTACCAAATACATGGGGCGCTGGGGCATACAGTACAGCTACGCCGATTTCAGCAGCAAAGAAGCAGTAGCGGCAGCCATTAAGCCCAACACCAAAATGATGTACCTCGAAACGCCCACCAACCCCGGCCTTGACGTGTACGATTTGGAATGGATTGGTGCTTTGTGCAAACAGCATAACATTATGCTCGTGGTAGACAACTGCTTTGCTACTCCGCTGTTGCAAACGCCCATTCAGTATGGTGCCGATTTGGTGATTCACTCTGCTACCAAATGGATGGACGGACAAGGCCGTGTGCTCGGCGGCATTGTAGTGGGCAAAAAAGAACTGGTGCGGGAAGTGTATTTGTTTTGCCGCCAAACCGGCCCCAGCATGTCGCCGTTTAATGCATGGATACTGAGCAAAAGTTTGGAAACGCTGGATGTACGCATGCAGCGCCATTGCGACAATGCCGAAATACTAGCCGCTAAGCTGGAACAACATCCTGCCATCAACTGGGTAAAATATCCAACGCTGCCCAGCCATCCGCATTATGCCATTGCCAAAAAACAAATGTGCCGCGGCGGTGGTATTGTGGTGTTTGAGTTGAAAGGCGGACTGGAAGCCGGTATTCAATTCATGAACCATTTGCAATTGCTTACCCTCACCAGCAACCTCGGCGATACCCGCAGCATTGCCAGCCATCCGGCCAGCACTACTCACAGCAAACTCACCGAGGATGAACGCCTGTCAGTGGGCATTAGCAAAGGGCTCATCCGCATCAGCGTTGGTCTGGAGCACATCGATGATATTCTGGGCGACATTGTACAATCGCTGGATAAACTTGCGTAAACTTTGGAGTGAATTACCCAACATCTTCCTAAAAAAGGAATGAAAACACCCATTGAGTAAGCATTGCTTGGTGGTTTGGTAAAAGCCTGCCTACTTTTGCGCTGTTGAAAAAGCTACTCACCATATTGCTCCTGAGTTTGTACGGACTGTCGGTTTCCGGCATGTCGGTACACCTGCATTATTGCTGTGGCAAAGTAGCGGGTATGTCTATCGGTTACGAAAAGCAAACCGAAAAAGGCTGCAAGCATGGCATGAAAAAAACCATGCCCGGCTGCTGTATCGACGATCAAATCAATATCGATACAGACGACAATCAAGGCTCGGCGCATACCGTAGCCGTGCCCGAAGTACCGGTAGCTTTGCTGCAACACAGCTTTGCTACTATTACCGTTCCGGTGTACAATAGCAACAGTACAACCAACGCTGCTATTCGAGGTTCGCCTCCATTACACACAGTGCCGCTTTATCTGGCCAACTGTGTTTTCAGAAATTAATACTTGTTCATGATGCCAACCGCTCTCCCATTGGAGCAGCGGGTATTTCTATTGTTCATCATTGAACCAAGTATTATGAAAACACAAACTTATTTCCGTTATATTTTTTCTGTTGTATTAGTGCTGTTTTTTGTCGGCAAAAGCCTGGCACAAACTGCAGACACTACTGTTAATATTACCGTGCAAGGTCTTTGTGTAATGTGTAAAGACCGCATTGAGAAAGCCGCCAAAGGCAAGGGTGTTAGCCTCGCCGAGTGGAGTGCCGAAACAAAACAGTTGAAACTCACTTTCAACCCCAAGAGCACCACGCTGGATAAAATTGAAAATCGCATTGTTGCCGTGGGCCACGACATAGGCGAAAAGAAAGCCAACAACGCAGTGTACGAAGATTTGCCAGCCTGCTGCCACTACCGCGATGGCAGCGGAGAAGCTTTGATGAATGGCACTGGCAATGGTCCACTCATACAAGGTGTGGTACTGGAAGAGAATGACAAAGGCGCTTTCAAACCTTTGCAAGGCGCATCTGTGCTTTGGCTCGGTACCACACAAGGTACAGTTACGAATGAGCAGGGCGTTTTTTCTATTCATCAACTCAGCGGTGCCGACCAAATTGTAATCAGTTATACCGGTTTCAAATCAGACACCATTACCATTAATCCGCAAGAAGCCGTGATGGTTGTAATGGCCAAGAATGGTACACTGCAAGAGGTGAAAGTAACTGCCCGCCAGCGGTCGTTGTACATCAGCACCACCAATGCTTTTCGTACACAGGTAATGACGGAAAAAGAACTATACAAAGCAGCCTGTTGCAACCTCAGCGAAAGCTTTGAAACCAACCCTTCAGTGGATGTTTCTTTTACCGATGCGGTAACGGGCAACAAGCAAATACAACTACTTGGCTTGAGTGGCAACTACACACAGCTTACGGTCGAAAACCTGCCCGGGCCAAGAGGTTTGGCAACACCCATGGGCCTCAATTACATACCCGGCACATGGGTAGAAAGCATTCAGCTTACAAAGGGTGCAGGCAGTGTGGTCAATGGTTTTGAAAGCATTGCCGGACAGATAAATGTGGAAATGAAAAAGCCCGAAACGGCAGAAAAACTGTATGCCAATGTGTATGTAAACAGCATGGGCAAAACAGACATCAACCTGAACCTGGCACAAAAAGTGGGCAAGCAATGGAACACCGAATTGTTGCTGCACGATGCCTTCTTGTACAATAACATGGACTTCAATAAAGACATGTATCGTGACTTACCTACGGGCAATTTATTTACCGCACTCAACCGCTGGAAATACGAAGGCACCAATGGCTGGATGACACAGTTTGGTGCCAAAGTACTTACTGATAGAAAAGTAGGCGGCGACATGGATTTCAAAGCCAATCCGCACAGGGGTTCTACCCACATGTATGGTTTGGGTTTTAATACCGACCGCTACGAAGGCTTTGCTAAAATCGGCTATGTATTTCCGGAGAAAAAATACCAAAGCATTGGCTTGCAACTCTCAGGCTTCGACCACAAACAGGATAGCTACTTTGGCACTACCACCTACAATGCCAAACAGCAAAACTTTTATGCTAACCTCATCTATCAGTCTATCATCAACAACACCAATCATAAGTTTAGAACTGGCCTGAGTTATGTGCAAGACAAGTACCATGAAACCCTGAATGCGCAACACTTTCAGCGGACAGAAGCGGTGCCCGGCGCCTTCTTCGAATACACGTATGAATACCTCACCAAGTTTAGTGTGGTAGCCGGCATTCGTGCCGACCACAACAGTTTGTTTGGTTGGTTTGCCACGCCTCGTTTACACTTGCGTTATCAACCACTCCGCAACACAACGGTTCGGCTGAGTGTTGGTCGTGGCCAGCGTACCGCCAACATTATTGCAGAAAATACGGCTGTATTGGTAAGTGCCCGCCAGTTTGAAATACTGGGTACACAAAACGGTAAAGCCTACGGCCTCAACCCTGAAGTGGCCTGGAACAAAGGCATCAGCATTGATCAGAAGTTCAAACTGTTTAGCCGCGATGCTTCATTGGGTATCGATTTCTTCCGCAACGATTTTACCCAACAGGTAGTAGTAGACATGGAAGACCCACGCAAAACAAGCTTCTACAATCTGGATGGAAAATCTTACTCCAACAGCTTTCAAACAGAGTTGAATTTTTCGCCCTTGTACAAGTTTGACGTAAGATTGGCCTACCGTTTGTTTGATGTAAAAAGTACCTATGTTGGCAAGCTGCTCGAAAAGCCATTGCTGAGCCGCCACCGTGCATTTGCCAATCTGGCGTATGAAAAAAATGGCTGGAAATTTGACTTTACCATCAACTACAACAGCAGCAAACGCATTCCTTCTACCGCCAGTAACCCAAGCGCATTGGTGCAACCTACTCAGTCGCCAGATTATGTGCTGATGAATGCGCAAATCAGCAAAACACTGTCGGGTAAAAAACCATTGGAAATTTACCTTGGCGGCGAAAATCTGGGCAACTATTTTCAGCAGAATGCCATTGTCGACCCCATGAATCCGTTTGGCAGCTACTTCGATGCTTCGCTGATTTGGGGCCCAATCACCGGCCGCATGATTTACGCAGGTTTCCGTTTCAAAATCAAGTAAGCTTTTTTTTGCAGCATCCCTTTTAGTATGCATCGCATGTTTTCACAAAAACATGCGATGCAATTATTTTCTCTCACAACAAGATACCCTGCTAACGGTATTCAATGGTAACTGGCAATGTTATACATTAATGAAGTAGTTTTCTTGTATTCATTTCCAAAATTTCTCTTACAATGAGATTGAATATTCAAAGCAATAGCCCGTTGAAACCTGGCCAATTGAATGGCGCAAACTTGGGTGTTTACAACAGCATTGTCGGACTGCTGCTTAGTTGTTTGCTGCTGTTGGCCACAACCACAAGCCAGGCACAAACCCACCCGTTTGTAGGCTCTTATACCGTTATAATACAGTTGAAAGAAAGCCGTTTGCCCGCCAATAGCCATTTGGAACTAAGGGAGCTTTCAGTAGTATCCGATTCCTGCCGTTTTGAAACTTCACCAATACAAATACGTTTTCAAACTCCAGCCGACGTGCTCATTCAAAACCGTTACCAAAACGCCACCTGGACCCGCCAGGCAAAAGAATATGCAAAAAAAGCAGACTTCATGAAAAAAGGATACCTCGCTGTGGTACTCAACCAATCGGAAAGATATTGTATGATACCCCGAAACAATGATTACCTGTTTACGCCAAGAAGTTTTTACATAGTAATGGTAACTGGCGACACAGCTACAACCCTTGCGAAAGTACCTGCAGCAGAAGTGTTTTCGCTGAGCACTTTTCGAGGCCGATGGAATGAAATTAAGGCGATTCCATTGCAGCTTTCTCAGCATTAGCTCAACCTATGTTCATTAAAAAATTGTTTTGTTAAGCCACCAACTCACTCATCAATTCTGCCACCAACGCCGTCCAGCCGGTTTGATGGTTGGCACCCAATCCACGGCCGGTATCGCCATGAAAATATTCATAGAATAAAATGAGCTGTTGGTTTTCGGGCTTGCTGTAAAACCAGTTGTATTCTGCATGTAGTTTGCGATGCTTTTTCTCGTCGAGCTCAAACAAACTAATCACCCGCTTCGATAATTCAGCAGCAATTTGTTTCAAGTTCATTTGCACTCCAGAACCTTTGGGATATTCCATTTGCAAACTATCGCCATAAAACTCGCCATACTTTTTTACGGATTGTATCAGCAAAAAATTGATAGGCAACCACACAGGGCCACGCCAGTTGCTGTTGCCACCAAAAAAGTCGGATGTGCTGTCGCCGGGGTCGTACTGAATGCTGTAAATGTTTCCATCAATATTGACGGAGTACGGATGTTTTTTATGGTATTTCGACAAGGCACGAATGCCGCCTTCCGATAAAAATTCTGCTTCATTGATCATGCGTTCAATCAATGCCAGCAAGCGTTCTTTGGCAATGAGTGACACCAGAATTTTTTCATCTTCTGCCTTCTCTTCATTGGGCCAATACTTACCATTTCGTTTGCGGTATTTCTCAAACCAATTGGTACGGCGTGTAAAATCCGGCAGCAATTGCATCGTCTTTTTATCGATGATGGAAACTGCAAACAAAGAAGACAAACCTACCACCGATTGAATGCGCATCAGCAATGGTTCCGCACCCGGGCGGGTCAAAACATCATAGAAAAATTTGTCTTCAGGACACCATAAGCCCAGTTCGTTCAACGCTTCTGCTATCAACACAAAATGCTCAAAAAACTTGGTAGCACTGTCTTCAAAACTGCTGTCGGCTTTGGCTATTTCCAACGCAATGTCCATCATGTTTAAGGCATACATACCCATCCAGCTGGTACCATCTGCCTGGTCTAAACGTGCATCATGGCTAAGCTGAATGCTTCTATTGAACACACCAATATTATCGAGCCCTAAAAAGCCACCTTCGAAAATGTTGTTACCGTTCGTGTCCTTACGATTAATCCACCAGGTAAAATTGATGATGAGTTTGTGAAAGATTTTCTTGAGAAAATCAATATCGCCCTTCCCCGTTTTTTGCTTTTCAATATTGTACACCTGTAACGCTGCAAATGCATGTACCGGTGGATTCACATCGCTGAAATTCCATTCGTATGCCGGCAGTTGTCCGTCAGGTTTCATGTACCATTCCCGCATTAGTAATTGCAGTTGGTGCTTGGCAAACACCGGATCGACTATCGCCATGCTGATACAATGAAAAGCCAGGTCCCATGCGGCATACCAAGGATACTCCCATTTATCGGGCATCAAAATAATGTCCTGATTTTTCAGGTGTTTCCAGTCGTTGTTGCGACCTGTTTTTCTACTGGCATGCGTTGGGCTAATGCCATCGTTGCTATTGAGCCAACGTTCAATGTCGAAATGATAAAACTGCTTGCTCCACAGCAAACCAGCAAGTGCTTGCCGCTGAATGTTTTTCCAATCGGCACTGGCATTGGCTGGAAAAATACTGTTGTAAAATTCATCGGCTTCCCGCTGGCGCTTTTGAAAAATGCGTTCTGCATTGCCTTCAAACGGATCGGTTTGCAATTGATTGCTCAACCGCAGGTGATACACTTTGGTAGCACCCGCCGCAATAGTTGCCTGATACACCGGTGCAAACTTGGTACCCTTTTTTCTGCTGCGCAATGCTTCTTTGTTACTGCCATTTATTACTGCATCATGAAAAGCATCTTTAGTAAAAATGGAATCATTAGGCGTTCCATTCACCTTGTACATATTGGTGATGTTATCGGTAAATAACCACTCATCTGTTTTTTGAAAATACAGATAGTACGTACCCTGCCGTTGATGCGTCGCTTTCACCACACCCTCATCCATCCATTCAATGAGTGGTTGCTGTTCCAGCCTTTTGTTCGAATCACGATTATAAAACCACAGCGTAGGCAACAATGTTATCGGTGCTGCTTTTGCAGCCCGGTTAGTGACCGCAATTTTTATACCGATGTCTGTTTTGCTGTACTTAGCATAGGTGATACATACATCAAAATATTCATCGTAGTCGAACACACCGGTATCGAGCAATTCATATTCTGTTTCCAGCTTGCTGCGTCGTTTGTTTTCTTCCACCAACTGCTTGTACGGAAATGCCTGCTGCGGGTACTTGTACAGCATTTGCATGTACACATGCGTAGGTGTATTGTCGAGGTAATAATATAGCTCTTTTACGTCTTCGCCATGGTTACCTTCGCTATTGCCCAAGCCAAACAAACGCTCCTTCAATACATCATCTTTGCCATTCCACATGGCCACACCAAAGCAGAGGTTTTGAAAATAATCGCAGATGCCTGCAATGGCATCTTCGCCCCACTTGTAGGCACGATAATGCGATTGGCTAAAGGGCAGATAATTCCACGCATCGCCATTGGCGCTATAGTCTTCCCTTACGGTACCCCACTGTCGGTCACTAACGTATGGCCCCCATTGTTCGAGGGGCACACGGCTGGTGGCATTTACTTTCAGGCGTTGTAATTCAGCAGTCATAATCCGGCACTTGTGTTCAATAAATGAGTGCAGGCAATCGTTAAGCGATGAAATTAAGGGTTCACACTTACTTTTAACCTGTAATCATTTAAACATGAAGAAGTACAACTCAATTTTGATATTGTTGCTTGTGCTGCTTGGCTTTGAGCAGCAAGCCAGTGCACAAAAAACCGTTGCAGCTGTGGTGAAATTCACCGGCAACGATACCAGTGTAACCATACGCAAAGGCGACAACTTTTTGGTAGAGCTGTGGGTACCCAACCGCAAAGACTATGTGTGGAGCATGAGTAAAACGGCTGCCAATGTTAAATTCACCCGTTCGCAAATAGGTGAAGCGGCCACCATGCCCGGCCAGCCCGAGCAACAATTGTGGTTTTTTAAAGCCAGTGCTGTGGGTACCGACAGTAATCGATTTGTGTACAAAAGTCCTTACCAAAATGAAGCAGCGGTGGAAAAATTGCTGCGCATCATTGTAGAAAAATGAGTACCCAAATGACGGATATAGAATTGCTGCGGCATACAGATATTTACCTGATTGATCAGATTTTCAAAGGCCGGTATGTGCCCGGCCAACAGCTACTGGATGCAGGATGTGGCAATGGCCGTAACCTGCCTTGGTTTGTGCAGCATGGTTTTGAAGTAACTGCCATTGACAACAACGCTGAAGCCTTACAACAATTGCTTGCACAACTGCCCATGTTGAATCAGGAAAATGTACATTCTTGCTCCATCAACCAGATGCCTTTTGCGCCGGAAAGTTTTGACCACATTATTTGCAGTGCTGTTTTGCATTTTGCTAAAAGCGACGATGACTTCATGCAAATGATTCAGGCATTACACAGGGCACTGAAACCCGGAGGAACACTGTTCATTCGCATGGCTTCCAATTTTGGTATGGAAAAGGCCATGCCCGTAAACGTTACACAACCCATGCTGATGCCCGATGGCAGCTGGCGGTATATACTGCATCAATTTATGCTCGATGATCTTTTACAGCAGACCAGCTTTCAATTGATAGAACCTGTAAAAAGCACATTAGTAATGGGGCAAAGAAGCATGGCTACGCTACTGCTGCAAAAAACCGCTTCCACATAAACCAATCACCAGCAAGCTTCGTGGTACATTTATTGCAATACTTTCTCAAACCTTGATTATGAAAAATGCTTTGCTCCTTCTGCTCACACTGCCACTATTGGCGGCGCAGTGCAATAAAGAAACAACACCTGCGCCTGCTGCTACAGACTATCAGCCTGCCAAAGCTGGAAGTACCTGGACCTACGACACCAAGAATAATATCAGCAGCGCTACGGGTAGTTTTACATTTACCGCTACCAGCAAAGACAGCAGTTTCAATGGCCGTACTTACCGGGTAGTAAGCAGTACTGCGGGTGCAAATGTTTACTTTGGCAAAAGTGGCAGCGACTACTATCAGCTGGCCAATTTCGAGGCACTCAATCAACAATTAGAATTGTTGTATTTGAAAGACAATCTGAGTGCAGGATCCAGTTGGGAACAAAACGTAACCATTACCATTCCTGTAGTGGGCAGCACCACAGTAAAACTCACCAACACGGTGCAAGCCAGCAATATTTCGCACACAGTAAATGGTAAAGCCTACAACAAAGTGATACACATTAAAACAGTGATGGGCAATATTACCATTCCCGGTTTGCCAGTAGCTATCACTCCTGTTACAGATATCAATACTTACTATGCGGCAGGCGTTGGTCGTATTTACAATCGCTCCAAAGTAAACATTGTGATTCCTACACAGCCCACCATCAACACCGATGATGAAACTAGCTTGCGTACCTACACCATTGTTCCATAAGCAGCAATACAAAAGCGTTATATAGCCCCTAAATACCGGCAGGCTTACCTACGGCAGGTCTTGAAGTGGCTGGCCGCTGTGGTGCCTTCTTAGCACCTGCAGCAAACTTCATCAGTCTATAACTGAAGGTGAGAAAGAAGAAACGGCTCAGCCGGTTAGTGCGACTGTCTGTAATGGTAGTTTCGTTGATAATGCGATTGATGCCTGTGTTTTGATCCAACAAATCATATGCCTGAAAACGAACCGTTGCTACCTTTCCTTTCAGGAATCGATACTCGGCATATGTGTTGATGATAAAGGGATTGACAGCGCCTACACTTCCGAAACCGGAGTTGAAATTTTTATATAAATCATACCCGATTGTCAGGTCTTTAAAAAAGAAATGCTTGCCACTTACACCAATTCGATAAGTACGTGCTTCATTATTGGTGGTGTATGTACTGTACCGGGTGGTGGTTTTGTAATAGGTGAAGCCACCGTCAACATTCAGGTCAATTACATTCGGTATATCCATTCTGAAAACTAAGCCTGGCCGCAGATTCCAGTTCTGCCCTTTGTTTTGAAAACTATCGGTGAAAGAAACATTGTTATCATAGCTCATATCAAGCTTTGTTGTCACACTAAATATCCGTTTTTTAAATGGCTGTGTAAATGAACTATTGGTAGAAATTCTATAAAAGCCATCCGTATTCATGTAAGTGGTAGTTCGGCCGGTACCACTCACATTGTTGAAACGGGCACTTACAATTTTATCATCGGTAATATCATAATTCAAATTAGCAAAAAACACTTTCCCTGTTTTTCGATCTGATTTGTTGTAGCGGATGCTAAGGTTGTAGGTTGTTTCAGCATTCAAATCAGGATTCCCTTTTACAATATTATTAAGGTTGCTGCTATCGCTAATGGGTTGCAGTTGATTAAAACTTGGTTCCCGGCTGCGGCCTCCTACATTCATATTTATGGTGTGGTCTTTGCCAATATTGTACGCAAAACGAGCAGAAGGCAACCAGTTCATGTTGCGATAGTTGATGCGAATGTTTTTTTCTACAGATTCGCCATTGAGCAGGCTGGGCTGTGCCACTATGCCTATCAGATAATTGTATTTGGCATACACTCCTTTAAATGTAAGTGCGGTGCGGTGTGTGGTAAACTGATAATTCAACTCGTTGCTTTGGTTGATGTTGGGCATCGGGTCTTTGCTCGTTTGCAATACATCAAACACATTGCGATCGCTAAAGTTGGCAGAGCGGTTCCATTCATAACTCATCTCCAAAAACTTGTTGCGTTTATTATCGAGCGGTTCTGTGTACGATATTCTGGCGTTGGAAGTCAGGTTGTCGCTCAGTGTTTCGCTTTGTTGTTGTTGAATGGTATCGCGGATGCTGGGCGGCACATAACCAGAGTCAATGTTGCGATAATTGTTGAGGGTATTGCCTGCTTGAGTACGGGCACTAAAGTTGGAGCTCAACGAAATGCTCAAATTGCGTGACCGCTGATTGAATTTATGGTTGAACAAAACCGTGCCGCCGTAGTTGGGTGCATAGCTTTTGTTATCGCTTCTGCCCACATTGTATGTGTAATATTTGTTTCGCCGAAGCTGACTGTTGCTTTGGTTTTGACCTTCATTGTGGGAGTAGGAAAAGTAAGGCGTGATTTTCAGAAAATTCACCGAATCCATCCGGTAATCGAAGTTGAAGGTAAACCGATGGTTGCTGTTGCTCGATTCACTCACCCGGTTGCTTTTTGTAATGCGATTGATCAGCGGATTGATATCCTGACTTTGGTTTTCGCTAATGGTTTCGTTGCTGCTCCAGTTTACACTGTAGCTTCCATTCACACTCATTTTCTCGTTCCATTTATCGCGGTAGTTGATACCGCCAGAAATGGCCTGCGTAAGACCGTTGCCACCAAAGCCACCCCGCTCAGCGCCACCAAGATTGCCAGCACGGGCACCACCGCCCCGGCCGCCACCATTAAAGTTGAACGTAGCTACATTGGTGTTGTTGAATGAGCCGAGGAAACTAATCTGTTGCTCATTATCAAAAATATTGTACATGAGTCCGGCCATGTATCTCTCACGGGTGCCTACGCCCCCACTCATAGTGCCAAACTTGCCCTTGTTTTTATCCTTTCTTGTATTGATGTTAATGATTGTTTCGGGCTCTCCGGTTTTAATACCTGTAAGGTTTGCCTGATCGCCGTAGTCTTCAATTATCTGAATATTTTCCAACACTTCGGCAGGCAGATTTTGTGTAGCTGTTTGTACATCGCCACCAAAAAAGTCTTTTCCATTTACCCGAATCCGTTTTACCGGTTTGCCCTGGCTGGTAATGTTGCCATCTTTATCTACTTCGAGGCCGGGTAGTTTTTTTATCACTTCTTCGGCCATGGCACCTTCCCGCACTTTAAAAGCACTCACCGCATATTGTGTAGTGTCTTCCATTACTTTCACCGGTGTTTGCGCCACCACCACTACGCCTTCCAGTTCCATATCGTTTGGCAGTAATAAAATACGACCCAGTGCCAATGTCGTATCTCCTGCATTGATGCTGAACTTTTTTTGATATGCCGCAAAACCAACCATGGTAATCAGCATGTCAAATTGCGTACTACCCTGTAAGCGAAAATTGAAACTACCGTCTTTTTTGGTTTGGGTAAACAAACTGTCTTTGGCAAACTTTACTTTGATGGAGGCGTTGGGCAGCATGATGCCGGCACTATCTACCACAAAGCCTTTTACAACAACCGATGGTTGAGCAAAAGCCAACACTGAGAGTAAGCAGGCGATGGTGAGGAGTGAGCAATTTTTCATACAAGTGGCGGCTGCCAACCCAAAGTTTGTTTGATTAAGGTAAAAAAACAAGCTGACTTGTTTATTCATTTACGTACAAAGTGACGCCCGAATGAGCATATTCCATTGGTAGTGGCCGATGTATTAACCATAATTAACGAAAGCAGACAGTATAGGATAGTTCTGGTTAGTCGGAGTAAATGACTTCACTTGAAACTGAACGAGTGCAATTACCTTTACCAACATGAAATATGTTGCCCCATCAGCATTGTTTTTGTTGGCTGTATCGCATGCATTTGGACAGGATAGTATAAAGAACCATTCATTTCATTTCAGTGCATTTGCAGATGTTTACTTTCACACTACTTTCCCGCAGCAAAAGCCATTTGACAGACCCGATTTTTTATACAATCACAAACAGCAATACACCCCGGGTATCAATTTGGCCATGGCCAAAGCCAGCTACAAAGGCAAGCGGTTGCAGGTAAATGTTGGATTGATGGCCGGTGATTATGCCCGTTATAATCTGGCTTCAGAGCCGGCTCTACTCAGGCATGTTTATGAAGCCAATATTGGTTGGAAGTTTTCTTCTGCAATTTCCCTGGAAGCAGGCATACTTCCATCACATATCGGATTAGAATCAGCTATCAGCAAAGATGCCTTAACGCTGAGCAGAAGTTTTATAGCAGAAAACTCGCCCTATTACGAAACCGGTGCAAAGCTTAATGTAGCCTTTCATGCAAAATGGACAGCATCGGTATTGCTGCTCAATGGCTGGCAACGCATCAGCAATAACAATCGAAGCCTTGCCTATGGAACGCAATTACAGTTTCTCCCAAATGAAAACTGGCTTATCAATTCTTCTACTTTTATTGGCAACGAACAAAACAGCAGCCAACCGAAACAACTACGATGGTTTCACAACCTGTATGCCAACTATACGGCCACATCAAAATGGCGGTTTGCTTACATGTTTGATATAGGTACGCAACAGCAACAACAATGGTGGGGTACTGCATTGGTAGCTCAGCACAAACCAAGTACTCAGTGGGCAATAGCTGGCCGGGCAGAGTATTACAGCGATCCAGAGGGAGTAATTGTCAATCAATATTTACCCAATCATTTTAAAGCCACCGGCGCATCGCTAAACGTTGATTTTCTACCTGTAAAATGGGGCATGCTGCGCAGCGAGTGGCGATACATTCAACTTGCAAACGGCACCGCTTTATACAATGGCGTTTCAGCAACTTCAACGTTTAGCTGGCTGCTCTCTGCCAGTGTTTGGTGGTAAAAAAGAAAGCAACGATCATAGATGTATGCAAAATCCCGGACCATTTGTCCGGGATTGATTTATTCGCCTTCTACAAAATCATTGTGCCATTTTTCTCTCGGGCCTCTTCTCCAACCTCTTTGTGCATCGCCACACATTTGCACAATCTTAGGTTGAAATGAACCGATAATGTCTACCAAAGATGTTTGCTCCTGCATTACGGTATGGATGTCTTTGTAAGCAAATGGCGCTTCATCCAAATCACCACCCAGCAACTTCACACCATGCTTTTTCAGCTCGGCTTTCATGGCTTCGTGAGTAATGTTTTGCATGGCTTTACTGCGGCTCATCAGTCGGCCTGCCCCATGCGAAGCAGAATTGACAGACGCCATTTCTCCCCGGCCTTGCACTATAAAACCGGGAGCGGTCATGCTACCTGGAATGATGCCCAACACACCAGCGGCTGCAGGTGTAGCCCCCTTTCTGTGCACAATCACTTCTTGCCCGTTCCACGTTTCTTTCCAGGCAAAATTGTGGTGATTTTCTACCATGGTTAAGGGCTTGCGACCCAACTGCTTTGCTACTTTGGCATGAATGATGTGGTGACAAGCCGATGCATAATCGCCAGCTAAATTCATGGCCATCCAGTATTCGATACCAGCTTCTTCATCCAGTGTCAGCCAAGCCAGGTTGGCTGCTTCTCCGGGCAACCGCCGCTGTTGCTTGGCCAGTTTGGTATAATGTGCCGCAATGTTGGCCCCTAAAGCTCTCGAGCCACTGTGCGTCAGCAATCCGATATACGTTCCGGCAGGAACACCCGGCAAAGTATCTGCATCTACAATGTGCACAGCACCAAACTCTGCAAAGTGGTTGCCGCTTCCGCTGCTTCCCAACTGTCGCCAAGCCCTGTCTTTCAGGCTTTTGAGCAATGGCAATGCATCAAATACATCGCTATCCATCACCGCATGATTGGCAGGCTGCTTAAACTGCGCCCCGCTGCCAAACAAGGTGGCTTCCAGCAATTCCCGGGTAAAGAAATTTTCCCGCTGCGCCAGTTCTGTGGGCACAATATCAAAAATGCTCAGGCACATTCTGCAACCGATGTCAACGCCTACACCGTAGGGTATCACTGCATTGTTAGTGGCCAATACGCCACCAATCGGCAATCCATAGCCCTGATGCGCATCGGGCATCAAAGCACCGGCAACCGCCACAGGCAATTTAGCTGCTGTATACATCTGGTGCATGGCTCCTGCCTCAATACCATGGGCACCATAAATAGCAAATGGAATACCCGTGTTGTTCAGGCTGATATCACAACCTGTAGTAGTGTCTTCTACGGGTGGTTTCAGCTTCTGAGCAGCCGTCGCAAATACAGAATCGTTGTAAAAGTTTTCGGGTGCTTGCAACAAGGCTTTTAATTGTGCCTCGATGTCGGCGGATGCAGTGTGTTTCAAATGTTTTTTCACGGCCTCCAATACTACAGGAATCACGGGGCTCTCAGGAAAACCCATGGCCCGCAATGATTTGGCTGTAATGATGTTCGATTTCATACAATAGTTATTAAAGTTAAAATTTGTTTCCGCCGAAGCGGTAATCAACGCTGAGAGCAATTACCCCCAGCGTTAGTTTTCTTGAAAACGTCGGGCAAAACCCAACACAGTTAAAGGTTGAGCCAAAGCAATAGACATTTCAGCAGCGGGTTGTTGCAAAGCAGCCAGCTGTTGCACCAATTGCTTTGCCCAAGCCTGATGTTGTGGGCTGTACAACAGCTCTACATAGTTTGGGCCAATCTCAATCATCCGATTGTCAAACAACTAGATTAAGGTGATATTGAAACACAATTCTTTGGTATCCGCATCAAAATGGCTGTGCTGCCACGCCCGTTGTATGTTCCAGTTTTCTACCTCTTTCAGCATGCTTAAAGCATCGCCTCCATTGATTTGAGTGATGACCGCCATGCTGGGTAAATCATGGCACAAGTACATGAATACCGCCCGGCTATCGAGATACTGTTGGCTGAGCAAAGAAGATAGTGAACCAATCCTTCTTCGCCACAAAAATTGAAGCATAGATTCCTCCTGCTTTTGTACAGACCGCTGCAAAAGCAAACGCCCCGTGGTGATGAATATCCACGGGGCGTTGGGTATGGGCAAACCTTTACCGCATTACCACGTGGAGGTGATGATGAATGATGTAAGCAATAGCCACTGATGTATACAAAGTGTCACTTGCTTGCTGTTATGCACTGATAGCTGGTATCGCATAGGCATTCTTTTTTACTACAATAAAGCCATAAAAAAACCCCGCATGGTGCGGGGTTTTCCTACTCAGGCAGCGCTTACCTGAAATATGATAACATCCCGCAAACCCCTATGTACAAAGGGCTGTCAGCGTTGATATGTTTGAATTGTTGTAGCACTTGACGTGATCTTTTATTTTTTATTGATGCGCAAAGTTGTGTATTCATTTACATTCCATCCAAATTTTTTCTCAACTATTTTTTCAGCAGCAATACCTGCTCGTGATAGTTGCTTATGGATTGGTAGAAAACACAGTGGTTTCTTTTACCAGCATTCTCCGGTTAAGTTTCAACTGTGCAATCACCAGCTCTGCAAAGTCTTCCGGATGCATTACTCTTTCTGCATCACCCGTAATAAGATTAGCACTGTACGCCAAGTCTGTTACAATGGTGCTGGGTGCCAATGTAGTTACCCGAATGTTTTGCTTTCTTACTTCCTGCATCAAACTTTCAGACAAACCAAACACACCAAACTTAGACGCACTGTAAGCACTGGTTACCGCTGCCCCATTTTTTCCCGCAGTTGATGATACGTTGATGATATCGCCAGATTGCTGCGCTATCATTTGCGGCAACACCGCCCGGGTGCAGTAGTACACGCCAAACAAATTCACTTTGATTTGTTGCTCCCACTCATCAGGCTGCAGTTCCAAAAATTTTCCAAACTTACCGGTACCCGCATTGTTGATGAGAATGTTGATGTTACCCAATGCAGCAGTGATGTTTTGCACGGCACTTTCTACTGCGGCACGGTCACTCATGTCGGCAGTTGCATACGCTACTTTCACACCCTTGGCACTTATTTCATCGGCCAGTTTTTTCAGGTCGGCTTCTCCACGGGCAATCAAACCTACATGTGCTCCTTCTGCAGCCAAAGCTACCGCAATGGCTTTACCAATTCCTTTGCTGGCACCTGTTACCAACGCCACTTTATTCTGTAATGATTCCATACATAAAATTTTAGTGGGCAAAGGTACAGCCATTCATCGCTGTGTATTTTCGAGATACGCATTTTGTCGCCAGCTACCATCAGAACAGACATGATGCCACAACAACGGGCATACGTATTTTTACAACCGCAAACGACGTCTTGCGAAAGCCCAATACAACAACATGAATTTTTACGACCAAATATTTGACAACAACCGCCGCTGGGCTGCCAGCAAAAAAGCAGGTGACCAACATTTTTTTGAACAACTCGCCCAAAGCCAGTCGCCAGAGATTTTATACATCGGCTGTAGCGATAGCCGCGTATCGGCCGAAGAAATGACGGGCATTCACCCGGGCGAAATGTTTGTGCACCGCAATGTGGGCAACATCATTCCCAGCACCGACCCCAACTCAGCCGCCGTCATCGACTATGCGATTAAACATTTGCGGGTAAAGCACGTGGTGGTATGTGGGCATTACAATTGCGGTGGCGTAAAAGCGGCCATGCAGGCTAAAGACATGGGCATACTCAACCCATGGCTGCGCAATATCCGCGACGTGTACCGATTGCACAAAGAAGAACTGAATGCCATTGCGGATGAAGAAGAAAAATACAAACGCCTCGTAGAACTAAACGTGCAAGAGCAATGCATCAATGTGATTAAAACGGCGGCATTGCAAAAAGCCTATTTGCAACAAGGCTTTCCATCGGTACATGGTTGGGTGTTTGATATACACAGCGGTGAACTCATTGATTTGCATATCGATTTCGAAAGTATCCTTTCAGAAATACGCCAAATATACGATCTCGGCAGTGGCATGATGCAAGAGTCGAGTGAATAAAACATCAGGGCTCCATTAAAAAAGCCGTATCGTATTTTACTTCATTCAAGATAAAGTTGCTGTTGATGTTGGCAATGTGCTGAATAGGCGCCAGCCGGTTGCTGATGAAATGGTGAAACGATGGCATGTCTTTGGTAGCCACTTTTAAAATGTAATCCCAACCGCCCGACACACAAAGCACTTCCATCACTTCCTGCATTTGCGCCGTTTGTGCCTCAAAGTTTTGCTTGGTTTCGATGCTTTGCTCTTTGAGTGTAATCATGCAAATGGCCACCAGGTTTTTATCGAGCTTCTTGTTGTCGACCAAGGCTACAATTTTTTTGATATAGCCTTCCTGCTTCAGCTTTTTCAGCCGCTCAAAAGTGGGCGACTGACTCAGCCCCACCCGGGCTGCTATTTCTTTCACCCCCAGCGATGCATCCTGCTGCAGCAAGTTTAGCATCGCAATGTCTATATGATCCAATTTTACGCCCATCACTTTTTTCTGTTCGGTATTGTATAATGGCAAAAGTCCGCAATAAACTACTGAGCAAACCATGACATTCAGCATAATTTGCTGCGATGATAAACATCAGCCATAAATATTGTCTGCGAAAATAGATTTGCCCGAACAAGCAAGACCATGACATACGATTTAAGTGAGCAAGACCAGGCATGCCTCAATCATTTTACCGAACGCATGCAAGAACGCAGTGAACATTTCATTGGTTACCCATCCGCTACCGACATTGATTATTCAGAACTCTACCCGTTGCTCCGCTACCGGCTCAACAATATTGGCGACCCCATGGTAGGTTCTACCAGCCAAATCAACTCCCGCAAGTTTGAGCGGGAAGTGCTGAGCTTTTTTGCACAGCTCTTTCAGGCACCCGCACAAAACTGGTGGGGCTATGTTACCAATGGCGGCTCCGAAGGCAACCTGTACAGTTTGTACCTGAGCCGTGAGTTGTATCCCGACGGCATCGTGTATTACTCCGAAGCCACCCACTACAGCGTACAAAAAAACATTCAGTTGCTCAACCTGCGCAGCATTGTAATTCGCCAGCAGGAAAACGGCGAAATCGACTACGACGATTTACAACAAATGCTGATGCAGCATCGGGATAAACCAGCCATCATCATTGCCAATATCGGCACTACCATGACGGAAGCCATTGATGATATTCCACACATCAAAGGCATTTTAAAACAGTTAGCGATTAAGAGCCACTACATACATGCCGATGGAGCACTGGCAGGTATTTATGCAGCCTTGCTTAACAGCGGCAAGCCTTTCGACTTTGCTGCCGGCGCCGATAGCATCGCCATTAGTGGTCACAAGTTTTTGGGTGTCCCTATTCCCTGTGGTGTGGTTTTGGTTAAGAAGAATTACAAAGAACGCATTGGCAAAGCCATTCCATACATTGGCACCGTAGACACCACCATCACTGGTAGCCGCAACGGCCACAGCCCCATTTTTTTATGGTATGCCTTACGTAAACTGGGCAAAGAAGGCATGCGTCAAAGAGCCTTGGCCAGTCTTGATTTAGCGGCTTACACATTGCAGCAATTGCAAGAACTGGGCATACATGCCTGGTGCAATGAAGGAGCAATCACTGTAGTATTTGAAGCACCGTCAGAAAAACTACGGATGCAGTGGCAGCTGGCTACAGACGGCGAGTGGAGCCACATCATTTGCATGCCCGGAGTTACCAAAGCACAAATTGATGCTTTTATAGATGACCTGCGCAACGACTTGCAAAAGCCCGGCATACATACGAGTCCGTTATTGCATGTCAACTAAGAAGTGTTTTGAACCACAAAGACACGAAGGGAGATTAAGAAAATCACTTAGTGTCTTCGTGTACGCTTCGTGCCTTGGTGGTTAAATACATACGCTACCGAATCAACACACTCGTTCCTTTTTTGGTAATGATTTTTCCATCGAGGCCAATGCCTTCTACCATCCACACTACCGTTTGTGCAGGCATGGGCATGCCGCGGTGTGTGCCATCCCAACCGGGTTTGCTGTTTTGCGATTCAAACAGCAACTCACCCCAACGGCTGAATATGCGGAAGTATTTGATGGTAGCAACGCCCATGGGTACGGGACGCAAAAAATCATTGCGTCCATCGGCGTTGGGTGTAAAGGCATTGGGCACTTCAATATTGGCCTGCGACACAATTTGTACCAACATAGTATCTACGGTTTTACAACCACCAATAGTGGTGAGTACAATGGTATAATCCTGATCGGCCGCACCGGTAAAAATGGGTTTGTAAATATTGGCGTTGTTGAGCATCAACGCCGGCAGCCATTGAGCACTTACACCAATGTTGCGGGCATCCAATTGCAGTGGCACATTGCGTATAGCAAATGCTGCTGTGTAGCGTTGTGGTGTAGCAGGCCTTTCTACAACTAAATTTTTAGTAAGCGATTGTACCGGCGTGGGGCATTGTGCACTACTTACAGATAATGTAATGCTATATGTACCACTATTGGCAAACACCTTGGCATCTGGCGTACGCTTGTCTGACTCTTGCACATTGCCATAGCGCCAGCTGTACGTAATGGGCGAACCAATATTTTCATTGGTTTGATTGATTGGTACAAATGGTAAGCCAATGCAAGTAGTAACAGCATCAAATTGCGGCACAGGGTTGGGATACACCTGCACCGTAGCTACTGTACTATCAGCACATACATCATTACTATTCACCACCAGCTTTACCTGATAAGTACCTGCTGCAGGATAGCTGTAGCTCACATTGGTTGTAGTAGCCGTTGCTGCATTGCCATACTCCCAACGGTAGCGCATGGCACCTACGGCATTGCTACTATTGTTCGTAAATACAAACTGGTTACCTATTAAACATTGCGCAGCATTGGCCACAGCAAATGCTGCCTTGGGAATGCTGGCAATATCAATTACCTCATCGGGGGTGGTAGCACTGCAGCCAAACTCATCTTGCAAAAATGCCCGATACAAACCTGAAGTAGTTGGCTTGTATCGTTGGGTATTTTCTCCCGGCAGCACAACGCCATTTTTATACCATTGTATTTGCAATGCATTGTTCACCTCCAGCACGGCACTATCGCCACTGCCAATGCAATATTGTGGCTTGCCCAGCACCTGTAAGCTATTGCCCAGATTGCTGGCCGTTACTGTTACGGTATCTGTACTGATACAGCCACCTCCGGGGCTGCGTACCGTAAGCATGTAGTTGGTGGTAACGCCGGGTGTTGCAATCGGATTTGCTGCTGCCGGGTTTGATAATCCATCAGGTGGATTCCATTGATACAGTAAGCCAGGCCGGGCAGGTTCGCCCAAGCGTACGGGTGCAAGATTGCAGGATAAAGTATCGGGGCCGGCTACTGCAGCAAAATTCAGGTTGTCTTCCAACCTGGCCGTGAGTGTTTGCGGGCAACCGAAGCCTTCAAAGGGTTCGAGGCGCACCTGCAATACCGTGCCGGGCGGTGGTGGTGGCCGTAGCGTAATGGATTGGCCGGTACCAATTTGCTGCGTCATGTCGGCATTGAACCAGGTGTAGGTTTTAAAACCGAATGGAGCAGACACTGTTACTTCAGGATCTTTCGCACAAAAGGATGCTCCCGTAAACTCGCCACTGCAATCGGAAGCCACATCGATATAGGCGTAGCCAAAATGCCGGCGAAAGGTGCAATCTCCGGTGCGGAATGTGAGGCGAATGGTGCTGCCGGCATTGCCATCGAGATTGATGGTAACAGGTGTCCAATTTTTGCAATAGACAGGAGCGGTGCTCTGTGCTACCGGCGATTCGAAGAAGCCCGGCAATGTGGTGCCAAACGGGATGAAGGCAAAAGAAGCACATTCGATTTTTTCGCCCTTGGTAAGATTTTGCACTTCAATCTCCATGCGGGGTTGCTGTTGCTCTTCGTGGTTGGGGCCTTCAAACACCACGGCATAGTAATAGAGCAAACTGTAGGTATTTCTGTTGGCCGGAATGGTAAATTCGTAAGTGATAGCTTCGCCCTGGCCGCCGCCGGTATTGTTGCCAAGCATCACACAATAATCGCTGCCATTGGGGCTACGTGTCGGAAAATTACCAAACGGATCTATCCCGGCCCCGGAAGCAGGAATAATGGTATGTCGGCCATCAACCGGACCCGGCGTTTCTGTCAAATCAAAAACATTGACGCCACCCTGATCGAGCACACTTCCTGTGTAGCAGCGCCAGCCTTCGAGGGTTCCTTTTTCAAAATCGATATTGGGCGGGCAGGTTTGAGCATGAATAGCTAACTGTACAAGCATGCCAGCGCAGCAAAGCAGCCAGCGAAAGCTGTTGCTACACAACATGGATATAATACTACGAGGACTGCTCATATTTTGATGCGACAGATAGAATGGCTTTCTTTAGCTGGAGAACACGTAATGTACGCAAAAACATGTGCCAAAGGAAAGTGTGATGAGAGGAATGCTTTTGCAAGAATGAATAATTCAACTTGGCTCATGCCTGTGCTGGTGAAAAGCTTTT
The DNA here is from genome assembly GCA_020161435.1 of Bacteroidota bacterium. GTDB lineage: Bacteria > Bacteroidota > Bacteroidia > Chitinophagales > Chitinophagaceae > Phnomibacter. The sequence continues at coordinate 25,405 of JAIUNV010000003.1, forward strand.
GCATGGATGGTTGCTCATTCCTGCACTTATGCAGAAGGGCTGCCGGGGCCGACGGGGTAGCCACGCCCTTGTGGCGGGGCCGTAGCGCAGCGAAGCCCACAGGCACCGGAACGGCTGCTGGGCTTTGTACAGGTGATGAGAGCCCCAAGGGAAATAAGGAATAGAGTGAGTAACGCTGTAACCATTGAATCGAAACCGTTGAACTTCCCTTCGACATCCTGAAAGTAAAAGGGGATGAGTGCTGCGGTGAACTTGTGAACGCTGGAACTTGTGAACTTTCAAACTCACTTTCTGCAACCTTTACTACTGCTGGTTGTTTTACATTCGCATCTCCAACTATGGCCAGCAAAAAAACTTCCCCCTCGGCTGCTGCGGCAGTCCATACCAACGACGTGATTGAGATTGTAGGTGCCCGGGAGCACAACCTCAAAAACATTGACCTGCGCATCCCTAAAAACAAACTGGTGGTGTTTACCGGGGTGAGTGGCAGCGGCAAATCGTCGCTGGCTTTTGATACCATTTACAACGAAGGCCAGCGCCGCTACATGGAAAGCTTTAGCGCCTATGCCCGCCAGTTTATGGGCGATATGGAACGCCCCGATGTAGACAAGATTACCGGCCTGAGCCCCGTGATTTCGATAGAGCAAAAAACCACCAACAAAAACCCACGCAGTACCGTGGGTACGGTCACGGAGATTTACGATTTCATGCGCCTGTTGTTTGCCCGTGCTGCCGATGCGTACAGCTACGAAACGGGCAAGCAAATGGTGAAGTTTAGCGAAGAAGAAATTGTAGAGAACATCAGCAGCAAGTATGCGAAGAAAAAAATAAGTCTGCTGGCGCCGATAGTGCGTGGCCGAAAGGGCCACTACCGGGAGCTGTTTGAAGACCTGCGCAAAAAAGGCTACCTGAAAGTGCGGGTAGATGGCGAAGTGAAAGACCTGGTGCCGAAGATGCAGGTGGACCGCTACAAAATTCACGACATTGAATTGGTGATAGACCGCCTGGCCGTAACGCCCGATATGAAAGTACGGCTGAGCCAGAGTGTGCAGAAAACACTGCAGCAAGGCAAGGGCCTGATGCAGGTGCTGGACAACGACACGGATAAAGTAACACAATACAGCAAAAGCCTGATGTGCGAAGACACGGGCATTAGCTACGACGAACCTTCGCCCAACTCTTTTTCGTTCAACAGCCCCTATGGTGCCTGCCCGCACTGCAAAGGCTTGGGCACGGTGTACACCATTGATATGGAAGCGGTGGTACCCGATGCCAGCATACCCATTGCCGAAGGCGGCATAGCGCCACTGGGCGAACAGCGGGATGCGTGGATTTACAAACAGGTGGAAGCACTGGCGAAGAAGCACAAAATCAATTTGAAAAAACCGGTTGGTGAACTCACGGAAGCTCAACTGAACATCATACTGCACGGCAGCGAAACGGCACATGAAGATTCATTGCTTGTAGTCCCGATAGCTATCGGGATTGAAGATGATGGTTTACCCAAACACAGCGGCGGCTATTACGACACGGTGTTTGAAGGTGTGGTGCCGATGATTAAGCGCTGGTTCAACAGCAGCAGCAGTGATAGCATTCGTGACTGGGCCGAAGGCTACATGAAGCTCGACACCTGCCCCACCTGCAACGGTGCCCGGTTGAAAAAAGAAAGCCTGTGGTTTAAAGTAGCGGGCAAAAACATTGCCGAACTCAGCAATATTGATTTGGATAAACTGGCCCTGTGGTTTGATGGCATTGAAACACAACTGAGCAACAAGCAAAATGCCATTGCCAAAGATGTGCTGAAAGAAATTCGGGAACGCCTGCAGTTCATGATTAATGTAGGCCTCACCTATCTCACTTTGAACCGCCCTACCAAAACGCTGAGCGGCGGCGAAAGCCAACGCATCCGGCTGGCTACACAAATCGGAAGTCAGTTACAGGGCATTACCTACATACTCGACGAGCCTTCCATTGGTTTGCACCAGCGGGACAACCACCGGCTGATTACAGCATTGCAACACCTGCGGGATATTGGCAACAGTGTGCTGGTAGTAGAGCATGATAAAGACATCATGCTGGCCAGCGATTTTCTGGTAGACATTGGCCCGAAAGCCGGACGGCATGGTGGCCGTGTAGTGGTAAGCGGCACACCGCAAGAGGTAATGCAAAACAGCAGCGAAACCGCCGACTTTTTGAGTGGTCAGCAAGCCATACCTGTGCCCGAACAGCGGCGCAAGGGCAATGGCAAAACCATTGAACTGAAAGGGGCCAGCGGACACACGTTGCAAAACGTTTCGGTGAAACTGCCGCTGGGTAAAATGATTGTGGTGAGTGGCGTAAGCGGCAGTGGCAAGAGCACTCTCATCAACGATACTTTGTATCCGCTGCTGAGCAATCATTCTTTTAAAGCCAGCCGAATGAGTGTGATGCCTTACAAGGCCATCAAAGGGCTGGAGCATATTGACAAAGTGATTGAAATAGACCAGAGCCCCATTGGCAGAACGCCTCGTAGCAACCCTGCTACCTACTGCGGTTTCTTTACCGAAATACGACAGTTGTTTGCCAGTGTGCCCGAAGCAAAAATCAGGGGCTATCAACCGGGGCGTTTTTCATTTAATGTAAAAGGCGGCCGCTGCGATGTATGTGAAGGTGGCGGTATGCGGGTGATTGAAATGAACTTTTTGCCCGACGTGTATGTGCCCTGCGAAAAATGCCAGGGCAAACGCTATAACCGCGAAACGCTGGAAATACGCTACAAAGGCAAGAGCATTGCCGATGTACTGGATATGACCGTGGAAGATGCCGTAGAATTTTTTCAGGCTGTGCCTTGGCTGTACCGAAAAATAAAAGTGTTGCAGGATGTGGGCTTGGGTTACATCACCTTGGGGCAAAGTGCCGTCACCCTAAGTGGCGGCGAAGCACAGCGGGTGAAGCTGGCCACAGAGCTCGGCAAAAAAGATACCGGCAAAACTTTTTATATACTGGATGAACCCACTACCGGCCTGCATTTTCAAGACATCAAAATGCTGCTGGATGTGCTGAACAAATTGGTAGACCGGGGCAATACGGTGCTGGTGATTGAGCACAACATGGATGTGATTAAAGTAGCAGACCACATCATCGACCTGGGCCCCGAAGGCGGCAGTGGTGGTGGCCGCATCTTATTTGAAGGCACGCCGGAAGAACTGGTAAAAGTAAAAGAAAGCCACACCGGCAAGTATTTGAAACTGGAGCTATAATTAGAAACAAGGCTTTTAAATAGGATAGTTTGTACCTACCTTGCTGCAAATTAGCCGCATGAAATACCTGTACACCCTACTCGCATCGGTTGCATTTTTAGTGGGCAATAGTCAGTCGGTGGGCATTGGCACACTTACACCAAATACCAGTGCTGTACTGGATTTGGGATCAGGCAACAAGCCGTTGATTATTCCAAGGCTTACCAATACACAAATGAATGCAGTAAGCAACGATGAATATGGTATGCTGGTGTACAACACCACACATCACCAGTTGTATGGATATATGCGGTTTAGCACCATCGTTTATAGTGGAAACACATTTGCATTAAACAGATGGCAACCAATTGCCACCGGACCGCAGATGATAGCATGGGGTACCATTGATAGTTTTGGTACAGAAAAAAATGGCAGTAATAATTTTGAAATTGCATTCGACGCTGTAAACAATTGGTACACATTAACTATGACTGGTCATCCATTTTATAGAGACAGCATGCTATTAATGATAACACCAGTTGGCAATGGCAGTTGGGATCAAACAGTGGCCATTGGAGAAATCATTGAAGGAAGCACACGTAGAGCCAGCATTAAATTTACCGATGTATCAAGGATTGCAGCCGGATGGTCGGCAACCTCGGCCCGCCGCAGAAGTTGGTTTTATTTCACCCTTTACAACATCAGGAAAAATCCCTACAATTTACCAGAATAAGCCGGATCATTGCTGCCAATTTGCTTCATAAATAATATCTACCTCTCAACTTAAAATTTATCTGGTGTGAAAACAATTGGCAATAATCTTCGCTTTCTTATATCAGCAGTTATGCTCATTGTAGCAGCTTTTTTTATTGGCAAATGGATGGGCACTCAAAAAGGTACGACCCGGTTAATTGAGAATTATGCTTTTGTAAAAAACATAGCCGAATTGGCAACTCTGGAAGTAAGTGGCACTACTACATACAAATCAACCAATGTAGATCAGCAAGCATCGTGGTGGAGTTCAGTGTCAGCATTTTTTACGGAGAAATCTGCTACCATTATGGTGCCCTACCAAGCCAAATATGGTGTAGATGTATCGAAAGATTCTATTACTATTTCACATCAAGACAGTGTACTCATTATTACATTTCCACCCGCAAAACTGCTGAGCTATGAGCTGCGCCTCGACCGCATGGAAACCAGCAATCGCAAGGGTTTATTGGTTTTTTCTGATGATGAGTTTTATACTGCTTTTCAACAACAGCTGTATGCGAAAAGCCGTACACAGCTTGAACAAAACCTCCGATACCTGCAGGCCAGTCGCGACAGAATTTGCGAGGTAATGAACCAATATGTGGCACCAACCGGATTAAAAGTGCAGTGTAAGTTTAAGTAACAGGTATTTACATGGAACAGTCACTCACCATTTTGTTTGAATACGGATTGCCCGACGACCGGCCTTTCTATGATTTAAGCGACCGCTTTTTCCAATTGTTTGACAAAAAGACCATTGGCGAATACGATGGCCATGAGATTGAAATGAACAATGCCGATGGCAGTTATTTCTTTTTCGGGCCCGATGCAAATGCCATTTTTGAAGCCATAGAACCCATACTGAAAGAATATGCATTTTTGAAAGGAGCCCGCATTATTATTCGTAACGGCGATGCCAAAGAGAATCTGCTCATCCGTGATTTTATTTTCAATGCACCTCCTGCAAAAGAGCCATCGCTGTTCAGCAATATGCACAGCATTAATCCCATACCAGATTGGGATGATGAACACTTTGCTGATTTGCGTAAATATCGCAGAGATGATGACGAAGGCGATGAGTGGAAACATCAAATGAAAGATGAACGTGCCGCTAACCTGTACAACCAGTGGCGGCAGGTGTATTCTTTGCTTCAGGCATTGGCCGCCAGTTTGCAAAAACCTGAAGCAAAACCTGGCGAAGAAACAGACGAACATCTTGCGTATGCCATCGAAAGCTTTGACGAACAGTTTATAGAAGACATGACTCACGAACTGCTAGACGACAGCATGATTATACCTGCTAAAATTCGAGGCGCCGAAGCAGCTGACATATATGTGCAACGTATGGAAAATGCAGCCATCATCCGCCAGATAGCTGCCGGCATTCAACAGTCTACTGCTAACATTGGTATGATGAAAGTAGCCAGCGATGAAGACATCGATTTGGTGCGTAATGAAATAGACAAATTCAGAGAACTGTTTAAAGAGTGGGTAGCGGGTTTTGAGAAAGATGAATTTGAAGATGAGTGGGGTTTGTTTTGAGTTGAGGGTTTTATTTCTCTTTCCAACAGTGCTGATTTGCAAATTATTGTTGTCTGCAAAAACCACTCTTAATATTCAACCAACATTTCTCAAGAGGGGAACTACTGTTTCATGTTCAAAGCCATTTGTTTTGCCAAAGCATTCACCATCTCTCTCAATGTTGCATTTTCTTCCATGAAGGCCGTTTTCAATAATTGAATTTCTTGTTTGAGTGATTCATTTTCTTTTATCAATTCTTCATATTTTCTGCTCCTTTTTTCCAAAGCTTGAATGGCAAGGGTATTAATACTTGTGAGATCGTGGGTATTGATGGTGGTATCGCTACCAATGGTACCATAGCCATCGCGGCCGAATGCTGCATAGAAATCTTGCGCCATAGGGCCGTAGTGGCGGTTTTGTTGCGCATTGTGGCCTTTCAGGTTCCAGGAACTAACAGGAACGACAACGAGTTTTTGCAACACTTCTTCTTCATTGGGCACTACAAAATTTTCCTTCAGGTTGGCATCGGAAGTAATGGTAGGAGCTACAGGAAGGTAAATGCCAACCACGGAACCGTTACCAATCGCAATAGAATTATCCCCCGCAAAAACGTTGTATCCAATGGCAATGCTATTATAAGTACACCATGCATTGCCCCCAATGGCAATGCTACCCTCGGCATGTGCCCGACTGTTTGTACCAATGGCAATTCCATAAGGAGCTTGCACTAAGACACTATTCGTAATGCTATCTCCAACCCTACTATTTTTTCCGATTGCAATGCCGAAGTTTCCTCTGTTTACAAATGCATTTCCTCCAATAGCAATAGTGCCCACATTAGCATTGCTCCAAGCCTGATAACCAACACATGTATTATCATTTCCTGTATTATAGTATCCTGCGTTAAATCCTAGATAAGTATTACGTGCACCAGTTACATTTTCATATCCAGTAAAATATCCAACACCAGTATTGTTGCTTCCCGTGGTGTTTTTGTAAAATGCGCCATTGCCAAAAAATGAATTGGCATTGCCAGCAGAATTTGATACACCAGCATAATGACCCATCATAGTATTTAAACTACCTGTGTTTGTGTTGCCGCCAGCCGAACGGCCTACAAAGGTGTTCTCACTTCCCGTGGTGCCAAATACACCTGCTTCGCGGCCTACAAAAGTGTTGAAGCTTCCTGTGGTATTGCTGTACCCTGCACCATTGCCAATAAAGGTATTACTGGAGCCGGTTGTATTGGCAAAGCCCGATGTGCGACCAAAGAAAGCATTGTTACTTCCAGTTGTATTTGTTTGGCCTGAGCCAGCGCCAACAAAGGCGTTTTCTGCACCGGTAGTATTGAATAAACCAGCCGCATGACCTATATACGTATTGAAGTTTGCGGTAGTGTTTCTTGATCCTGCGCCATTTCCAATTAAAGTATTTCCTGAACCGGTTGTATTGGCCAGGCCTGACCCTACACCAAAAAAAGAATTTTCGCCACCTGTTGTATTGGCGATGCCTGTACTATAGCCCACAAATGTATTGTTGGCACTGGTGGTTTGATACCCCGAACGCCAGCCTATAAAAGTATTGTTTACCAAATTGCTGCCAAGTAAACCTGCAGCAGTACCTATTATAACATTGTTTGATCCCGCTGTATTAACTGCACCAGCAGAGGCTCCAACAAAAACATTATCATTACCAGTAGTATTGCTTGTACCCGCTGCATTTCCAATAATGGTATTTGAAACACCAGTAGTATTTGCTAAACCAGCAGCAGACCCAACAAAAGTATGCGCTCCACCTGTCGTGTTTAACCTCCCTGCTGCTTGACCAATAAAAGTGTTATTTGTAGCAGTTGTATTAGAGAAACCAGCTTCTGTTCCAATAAAAGTATTAAAAGCACCAATGCTATTAAATTTTCCTGCGTGCTCACCCACAATAGTATTAGACTCGCCTGTAGTATTTCCCGCACCAGCTTCCGTCCCTATCACTGTATTTTTACTGCCGGTTGTATTAGAAAAGCCTGACGCATAGCCGATAAATAAGTTTCTTGAACCCGATGTAGTAGCATTTCCAGCCAAATTGCCAAAAAAGGTATTAGCGAAGCCATTAACCGAAACACCACCCTGACCGATTATAAAATTGTCGCCTTGTACCCTGGCAAATCTGGATCCTCGTAAATACAAAATACTATCCAAAAAAATATTGCCCATTACATTAATCCGCTTAAAACTACCGGTATCACTATTCACCTTGCCATCTTTGTTGATCACCATAATATTGTTGATGATAAGGCCACTGTCCAGTCGTACCATCCCCTTCACATCCAAAGGATATTGCGGGTTGGTGGTGCCTATGCCTACGTATTGGGCAGCCGTATTCAAAAAAGAAAAAGTAAGCACTACGGACAAAAGAAAGCTGATGATCGATCGCATAAAACTTTGTATTTTTCAAGACCGAAATACCCCTAAAAAAAGCATCGGCACAATAGCCCAATTGAGTCATTTTTAATAGTAGCATGTATGGCATTACCTGTAGCCCATTCTTATTGCGACCTTTTAAAACTGGCAAAGAACCATGAACTACTTGAGCCTTTAGATACACAAGAACTTATTGACCGCTTAGGCTTTCAAAACCTTTCACAACAGTCGCAGGCGCCGGTTTTATACATCGCCGACTATTCTAAAAACAAATACCTATATATTGATCCATCGGCTGAATTGATTTTAGGATTTAAGAACAGCTGGCTTGCAGATTCCGGACCATCTTTCTTTGTTTCACTAATGCATCCAGATGATTTTCACATCCTAAGCAAAAAAATCACTCCTGTAAATCTTCAGTTCTTAAAAACTTTTGTAAAAAAGGAATACGGATTATACTCCTTTACTATCAACTTTAGATTAAAAAGCTCAAACGGGACATACAGGAAATTTATTCAACGCCATAGCTATCCTGTAGTTGACAAATCCGGTATTCCAATAATCGTTGCCGGTTTTATCATTGATGTCACGCATTTCAAAAAAGACAATTCTATCATACATACGATTGAAAAAATAGCATCACCTACAATGCAAGCTGCTCCTGAACTCATTTACAAAAATGTGTACTTCCCAAGCAGTACCAAATCAGCGTTTAGTGAACGGGAGCTTGAAGTGTTGATGCTGATACTTGAAGGTTTAGGCAATAAGGTAATTGCAGACAAACTAAATATCAGTATACATACCATTCGGAATCACCGAAAAAGCCTGCTACGCAAGAGTGGCGCAAGTACCGTAACTGAACTTATCCGATATGCAATTGACAACGGACTTCTTGAATCAATTTGAACTAGTTTAGGATATTTAACATGCAGTGCCTTTCAAAAAAGGCCACGAATGTTTTTCCTAATCGGCGGACTAATTATCTATCAACACTTGCTTTGCAAAACGCAGCAATACATCATTGACGATCGCCGGTTGATCAATATTTACAAAATGGTTTGCATCTTTCACTAACATGACTTCTCCCTGAAATCTATTGCATTCGATATCATTCAAATAGTGAGGGTTCACAATGCTTTCCTCCTCACCAAATACTACTAAAACGACTCCTTTGAAATTCCTTAACTGTACAAATCCATCAGAAAATTGCCCAGCCAAATAGCTCTTTAAAATCAGGGATCGGAATGGAGATTTTACGCCAACATAATCTTTTAAAACCATTTTTTTAAAGGATGCCGGATGCCCTTTAAATACCTCGTTCAAAAACTTCTCAAATGCACCTATATCAACTTCGTCAGTAAACAAACAGGTAGCATCAACACTTTCAAGCATGATATCGGACAATCCTCGTTTATCTCCTGTAAATGAACTTCCAAATAAAAAGATCGCATTTGGACTAAGGTGATTCAACATTTCGATCACAAAGTTTGTACCCAACGAAAGACCACCCAAAATAAACTTATCTAATTGAAGCTGCATCACAGCATCTGCCATCAGTTTTCCAATACCAATCAACGTATAGTCTATATCAGGTTGCAAAGAAGCCTCGGATGCACCATGTGATGGCAAGTCAAAAGCAATTAACCGAAAAGCGTTGAGTGCTGGATTATTCAATTGAAACATCCAAGCTGAAACAGACTGAGAATTTCCATGGATAAATACAAGTGCCGGCCTATGAATCAAATCATTGTCCAGATAATGCAACCTGATTCCATTCACAATCAACGCTTTACTTTTCATAAAAGCTTGTCGTTTTAAAAAATAATATCCGTAAAATATTAACGATTAATGTAAAATTATAATCCCTTACCAAAACGTATCATGGGTATATGGCCAATGCCATCTTCATCGTACACATCGCCACATTGCGAAAAACCAAGCGACTCGTAGAATTTTTTGAGGTACAACTGAGCACCAATTTTAATGGGGCCTTCGCCATATAACAAAAACAAACGCTGAATGGATTCTTCCATCAGTTCTTTGCCCAATCCTTCGCCCCTTGCCTGTGGCGAAGTAACCACCCGGCCAATAGAAGGATACTCAGTATAAGAAACACCGGCCGGAACGATGCGGGTATAAGCAGCCAATAAATCCTCTTTATATCCCAGCAAATGATGACACAATTGATCCTTATCATCCATATCTAAGAACACACAATTTTGTTCTACTACAAACACTTCACTGCGCAATCGCAACAGTGCATACATTTCTGCAGCAGACAATGCATCAAATGTTTTGAATTTCCAACGAAGAGCCATAATCCAATTGTTTGTGTACAGGCATCAACACATGCTAATTAGCAAAGAAAGAATTGTAGTATGAAATCGGCAATTTTGCGAACAACTAATTCTGCAATCCATGCCTGCTGTGCTTTCACTTCAATCCTTTTCCATAGTTCGGGACGGGCATACCATTATACCTGCCTTCGACCTCAACCTGCAGGCAGGAGAACACCTCGCCATCACCGGCCCGTCGGGCAGTGGCAAAACCATGCTGGGACAAGCCATTTGCGGTGCCTTGCAGCACTTTGGCCACAAAGCCTTAGCTGCAGAGAAGCATCCGGTGTTTGTGTCGCAAATGCACCATTTTAAAAACAAATCCAATACCAGTGATATGTATTATCAGCAACGCTACAACAGTTGCGATGCCGATGATGCACTTACTGCCAGAGAATGGCTCGACAATATAGACAGCACAACACTGCAGCATATTGAGCAATTGTCTGTAGCACATGTATTGGATGAGCCACTTACGCATCTTTCCAATGGTGAACACAAAAAGATGCAACTGGTAAAAGCCCTGCAACAACACCCGGGCTTACTGGTGCTGGATCAGCCGTTTATTGGACTGGACGTGGCATCCCGCCAACACCTGCAAGGAATGCTGGAAACACTGGCCAACACTGGCGTAGCAATTGTGCTCATCAGCAGTGGCTATGATTTGCCAGCATGTATCACGCATGTATTACAATTGAGTAAAACAGCAACACCGGTTTACAGTAGTAAGGATGTATATCTACAAAACTTTCATCCGGTTGCGTTGCAAAATGACTTACAAGAGAAATTAGCACAACTGCAAAGTTTGTTACCAAAAGATATCAATACCAATCTTCATCCGGAAGCTTTGCACATGGAAAACGTGCAGGTGAGTTATGATGGCAAACCAGTATTGCAACACATCAACTGGACGGTGCAGCATGGCGAACGATGGTTGGTGTACGGCCCCAATGGTGCTGGCAAAAGCACGTTGCTCAGCCTCATCACCGCCGACCATCCGCAAGTGTATGCTAACAAAATTTACCTGTATGGCAAACGCCGCGGCAAGGGCGAAACCATTTGGGACATCAAAAAACAAATGGGTTTTGTATCGCCCGAATTGCACTTGTATTTTGAAACCACGGCTTCCGCTTTTGATACCGTCGCCAGTGGCTTGTTTGATACCATTGGTTTGTTCAGAAAGCTTTCGCCGGCACAAGAAGCAATGGTGCAGCAATGGCTGGCGCTGTTTGCTTTTAGCAACCGTGCACACAAATGGTTGCGCAGCTTTTCGGCCGGTGAGCAACGACTGCTGTTATTGGCCAGAGCCATGATTAAAAACCCACCCATGCTGGTGCTGGATGAACCCTGCCAGGGGCTTGATGAAACACAGGAAGCCAACATGCTGCAATGGATTTATGCCCTCTGCCTGCACTGCAACAAGACGCTGATTTTTATTACGCATTATCAACACAGCAAACCTGCTTGCATTACCAAAACCTTTCAGTTGAATAAAGGGAAAATGAATATTGAATAAGGAACAAAGAATGATAAATAAGGAATAAGAAAGTGTGGGGCAATTTTATGTTTGGATATTCTCGAATTTGTAAACAGGAATACTTCCAAAACAAAAACTAAAAACCCCAAACTTATTAATACCCATACTTCTCACCCCATCTCGATTTCAGAAACTTTCGCAGTTCTTCTTCCCGTGCATTTTTGCCGGGGTCGTACAGTTTGGTGCCCCGCAGTGCGTCCGGAAAATACTCTTGTGCAATAAAGTTGCCTTCGCCCATGTGTGAGTATTGGTATTCTTTTCCGTAGCCCAAATTTTTCATGAGCTTGGTTGGTGCATTGCGGATATGCAACGGCACAGGTTGATCGCCTGTTTTTTCTACCAATGCCAATGCTTCATCAATGGCCATATATGCCGCATTGCTCTTGGGCGATGATGCGAGGTAAGTACAACACTGGCCCAGTACAATCCGCCCTTCCGGATAACCGAGTTTGCGTACGGCATCGTAACAGGCATTGGCCATTACCATAGCGGTGGGGTTGGCATTGCCAATGTCTTCGCTGGCAAAAATGACCATGCGGCGGGCAATGAATTCAATGTCTTCGCCACCGGCAATCATGCGGGCCATCCAATACACGGCAGCATTCGGATCGCTGCCCCGCATACTCTTAATGAAGGCTGAAATAATATCGTAGTGTTGCTCTCCTTTTTTATCGTACAAAGCCACCCTGCTCTGAGCCGCATCCATCACTGCCTTGTCGGTAATGAGCAACTCGCCATTGCCAGTTTTGGATTGTAACGATTGTACGGTTATGTCGAGTAGATTGAGCAACTTTCGGCCATCACCAGCACTTATGCGAATCAGCGCTTCCGTTTCTTTCAGTTGAATCGGCAGCTCTTTCAGCACTTCATCTTTGCTGATGGCTATTTGCAACAGCTGCTCCAGTTCGCTTCGCTCCAATGCCTTCAGCACATACACCTGGCTTCTGCTAAGCAAGGCACTGTTTACTTCGAAAGAAGGATTTTCGGTAGTAGCGCCAATCAGGGTGATGATGCCTTTTTCTACCGCACCCAGCAATGCATCTTGCTGGCTTTTATTGAAGCGATGTATTTCATCAATAAACAAAATAGCACCGCGTTGTTTTTTGGCCACATCAATCACTTCCCGAATTTCTTTTACCCCACTGCTGATGGCAGAAAGCTGATAGAAAGGCAATTGTAAATGATGCGAAATCACATTGGCCAAAGTGGTTTTACCTACGCCGGGAGGTCCCCAGAAAATGATGGAATGAATATGCCCGTGCAGTAAGGCATTGCGAAGCACTGTGCCCTCGCCCACGATATGTTGCTGTCCCACAATTTCGTCGATGGTTTGCGGACGTAAACGTTCGGCAAGAGGTATGTTTGAAGACATGATTATTTATTGTTTGTAGTTTATAGTTCAGCAAGCCATGCAGTTTGACTCATTTTAAAGCTACCTAAAACTCGCAACAAGCAAACTGAAGGACATTGCAAACTGAAGAACAAAAAACCACAAACTAAAAACTTAAAACAAAAAATTTATTGCTGCTGTTGCTGGGCCTGCATCCAATCGTTTTGCCAGGGCTCCACTTCGTCTGATGATACCGTTTCGAGTTTTACTTCATTTACTTCTTCAAACACATGGCCATCTTCGTAGCCAACAGATACAAACACCGAAAGGGTTTGCCGGGCGATGCCTTTAAACGTACCCTTCACAGGTGAGCAATCATTAAAATCGCGGCCGGTTGCCAACACCACATGATAGCCATTTACCCATACGTTGTTGGTAGGGTCAATGCCTACCCAACCATCGCCGGGCGTATAAAATTCAACCCATGCATGGGTAGCACCTTCGCCACGCATGCCGCTTTTGTTGGGACAAATGTAGCCACTCACATAGCGGGCAGGAATGCCCAAGCTGCGCAGCATCTGCAATAGCACATGTGCAAAATCCTGGCACACACCACTTTTGTGTTGCAAAATTTCATCTATAGTAGTTTCAACAGATGTGATGCCCTTTTCATATTTGAAATGCCGGAAAATATATTCGCTGCAAGCCCATGCCATGTGGCGCACATGCTGCACCGGATTGGTAATACTTTGCACAATATCATTAATGCTTTCCTGCGCAGCAATTCGCTCCGGATCAGACAGCCGAAGCATTGAAATATCTGTGTCTATATGCTTACGTAAATCTGCAATCGTTATATCATCTTCTGGTGTTGCCGTTTTTTTCTCTATCGTTTCTACGGTTAGCCGGCTATCGATAGTCAGGCTTTGGTGCGGATGCAATACGGTAAAATCGCCGACTGTATTGCCAAAGTAATCGGCATAGGTAGCTACCACAGGATCGGATGTAATGAGCAATTCAAACTGGCGTATGTGCTGCGCCGGCGTAGCCAGCGGAAAAATGCGGATTTGACTAACGCTTTCCTTTACCGGTCGGTCGTACTGATACTGCGTAATATGATGAATTTGAAATACCGGCATGTGCTATATTGATGGCAATGCGCCGAAACTACAGGTATCAGCGGTTGCAGCAGCCTGATAATTATGCAGGCTGTTGATAATTAATACTAGGTATATGAAAAGAACAACCGCGAAAACTCTGCAGAAAAATCCCAGAGTTGATGGCGAATTTGCTTTACCAACTCTTTCAATTCCTGACCATTCATATTAGCAGTATCGGTAAACTCTACCATACTTTTCAAACGGCCAAAACGACGAATGATAACCGCAGCATCGGGATGTGGATTTTCTTCGAGCAGCGATTGCAGGTATTTTTCAATCCGCTTGAGACTGTAGATGACACTCCGTGGAAAATCAGCATTGAATATCACCTGGCATATTACCTGACGGCTGTGGTGTGAACCACGGTTGGTTTTGAGATACAGCTCGTAGCCCGACAACGCATACAGCAAACGCCTCCAGTATAGCAGGTTATCATTTTGCTCCAAATCGTACTGCATAGGGCTGAGGTAGGCATCAACCAAATCTACCGTTTGCAGGCTGCGTTCTATAAACTTACCGAGGTTCATAAATTCCCACCCCAGGCCACGGGGCATAGTGCTGTCAACAATGCCGTTATATAACAGGCAATGCTTTTCCAATTGGTCGAGCACTTTCAGTGTTTCTTCGCCTTTCAGTTTATTTACCAATCCTTCGTTGGTAATAAAATGATACATCGCATTTACCTGCTCCCACAATTCCTTTGTTACACGGTCTTGCGAGCCACGGGCATTTTCACGGGCCTTGCTCAGCAATACTTTCAGCGAGTTAATGTTGGCCGCATCCTGAATGACAAAGCGCAACAAATGCTGTGAATCTGCTTGCATGGTCACCCGTTCTTCTGCCGACAGCGAGGTGAAACTTTGCAACAAGGGGCCATAGCCCAGTGTGTCTCCTTCCCACGAATCGAAGCCAAGAATATAAAAATACCGGGTAGCCCTTGCCAGTCCGTCGGCCCGCTCCATATAGCGGTTCAGCCAAAACATATTGTCTGCAATTCTGCTTAGCATCATAAAAAACTATTTGATGTTTTTTGTTTTTGGTTTGCAGTTAATGGTTGATACCATTCTATTGTCAAACCAATCAACTTACTCCTCAATATCTACCACCCAGGTATCCTTACTACCACCGCCCTGGCTACTGTTTACCACGAGGCTGCCTTTACGCAGTGCCACCCTTGTTAATCCACCGGGTACAATCTCAATGCCATCCGGACCGCAGAGTGCATAAGGCCGAAGGTCTACGTGGCGGCTTTCCAGTTTACCATCTACCAGGCAAGGCACTGTACTAAGTTGTATAATAGGCTGTGCAATAAAATTGCGGGGGTTATCCAAAATAGCCACTTTCAATTCGTTCAGCTCGGCGTCTGTTGCTTTATTACCCATTACCAATCCGTAGCCTCCACTTTGGTTGGTCTGTTTTACCACCATGCTATTCAGATTATCGAACACATATTTACGTTCGTCTTCTTTTTCCATACGATAGGTAGGCACGTTCGACAAAATAGATTCTTCGTTCAGGTAGTACTTTATCATATCAGGCACGTAGGCATACACGGCTTTATCATCGGCAACGCCGTTGCCAATAGCATTTACCAGCGCAACATTGCCTTTTCTGTAAGCACTCATAATGCCGGGCACACCCAACACACTGTCGGGCCTGAAAACCAGCGGATCAATGTATTCATCATCAATACGACGGTAGATAACATCAACGGGTTGCAGACCGGCCGTCGTTTTCATAAATACCTTTTGGTTGTCCACCACCAAATCGCGGCCTTCTACCAGCGGGATGCCCATGGTACGGGCCAAAAAAGTATGCTCATAATAGGCAGAGTTGTATACACCCGGGGTTAGTATCACCACATTGGGTTGATCTACGGGCCGAGGCGAAAGCGATGATAAAATATTGAGCAACTTCATGGGATAGTTGTTCACCATCCGCACCTGGTTTTGCGCCAGCAAATCCGGAAAAATACGCTTGGTTACTTCCCGGTTTTCGAGCATATAACTTACACCGCTGGGTGTACGCAGGTTGTCTTCCAATACATAAAATTTGCCATCGTTGCCGCGTATCAAATCAATGCCACTGATGTGTACATAAATATCATGCGGCACTTTAATGCCAACTGCTTCTTTCAAAAAATGCGGACAACTGGCAATGAGTGAAGCAGGTATAATACCATCCTTGATGATTTGCTGCTCACTGTAAATATCTTTCAGAAACATGTTGAGAGCCTTCAGTCGTTGCTGAATGCCTTTCTCTACATGATCCCATTCTTTACCAGTGATAATGCGGGGAATAATGTCGAAAGGAAAAATGCGTTCAATCCCTTTATTGTCGCTGTATACGGTAAAGGTGATGCCCTGATTCATGAAAAAATCTGCAGCCTGCAAATCTTTAGCCTGCAGGGCGTCGCCACTCATTTGCTGAAGCGCTTCATACACTACTTTGTAGCGGTTGCGTACCCCTTCAGGCGCAAACATTTCATCCCAAATAACCTGGTTGGCAGGCATGTTGCTCATAGGCTGTTAGTTTTGATCATTTCAAAATGAATATCCTGCACTCATGAAGGGCAGCATTGATGCGGGTACATCTTGGGGCGGAAATCGCCAACCGCAAACGCTCTTGTAAAAGCCTTGTGCGGTAAGCGGTGCAGGTACGCCACCAGCACCTCTGCCCTGTAGCTGCCAGACTACATTATGTGAGGGATGACTGCTGTTTTGTTATTGCTTGCGGCAGCATCAAAACAGCTTTTTCTATGGCGGCTTTCGTTTGTTGGGAAATTAGGGAAAAAATAAATAGCAATTGAGCCTCCTCTTAAATTTGAGAGGATGGCAACCAATAAACATTTCAGAAAATGAATGGCGCTGCAGAAAAGAATATCCTACTTTGAAAAATAGGCAGCATATTTTTTTTGCAACACAAAGCCCAACACGATATGCACTACCAGCAGGCTGCTCAACGCTGTTGAAATGATGAGCACCCATTTTACCAACAATTGCAAATTGTAGGCAGGTGCACCGGGTGTTTGTGCCATTACTTCGGCCAACTGATCGATGACCAATTTAATTTGTTCAGGATTGAGCATGAGCAGCACACTTTGGCCAATGTTGAGCAATGCGATGGCTCCTGTTACAAAAGCATTTACCCGTATCCAATCCCGTAGCCTTGCTTTTACAGCCTGCTGTTGTACAATAGCTTTTTGTACAAAAGAAAAACTGGCAAACACGTAAATGATCATGGCAACAATAATAAACGTGGGCAACAACAATGCTGGCTGGCCAAGTGCCATCATAAAAAATGAAAGAGCACTCAAACTAAGTAATACAGCAACGGGCAAAAACAGATAGGTTAATATGCGGTAAATAAGCGTCATGATTGTTCGATTAATACAATGGTTTTTCTAAAGGATTGTTCAGTTGTGCCAGCATCAGTTCTTCGGCTTCCATTTTGGCAAACTGCAATTCGAAATAGGCTTTGATGCTGAGCAAATAATTTGTGAGTGCCAATAAGCCTGTGCACAACAGCACAATGAAAATGCGGTAGAAAGCTGCTTCTATCGGGCGTTGGGTAATCTTTTCCATTTGCAGGTATGCATAAAAGGAAGACCCTGAAATAAACAGCTGAATGACAAACGCAACTGTTGCTGCAGCCAGTGTCCAACCCATTTTCCGTAGCGAATACAAACCATCCATTCCTGCATCGCTACGCATCAGCGAAGCCACCGCTTTCAATTGTCCGTAAGCGCTACACAATACCAGCAAACCCCAAATGCAAACGGCCACTGTTGCCCAAAAATCTTCCGACCACCAATTGATTGGTTCGTCAGCCAAAGAATAAAATAATAAACCGAACAACAGCACTGCAAATGCGCATTGCAACAGGGCTGTTACCCTTAGCAAATACCATTTCCAGCGGTTGCGTTGTTGTTGCATATCGATTGTGCCTTTATGCCGGCTTTATGTGCAGCTCTGCGTATTGCTTGGCGGCTATTTCGCCCGGTGCATCCAGCATTACATCGCGGCCCGCATTGTTTTTGGGGAAGGCAATGAAATCACGAATGCTTTCGCTGCCACCGAGGATAGCACAGAGACGGTCGAAGCCGAAAGCTAAACCTCCATGCGGCGGTGCACCGTATTCAAAAGCGCCCAACAGGAAGCCGAACTTTTCTTTTTGCTCATGCTCATCCAAACCAAGAGCCGCAAACATTTTTTCCTGTAATTCTCTTTGGAAAATCCGGATAGAACCACCGCCAATCTCGTTACCGTTCAGCACCAAATCGTACGCATTGGCCTTGATACGTGCATACGGATGTTCGAGGTATTTGTCGAGGTCTTCCACCTTTGGCCCATTCTCAATCATGATGGAAATATGATCGGGCTTGGGACTGGTAAACGGATGGTGACGGGCCACCCAACGGCCTGCTCCACCGCCGTCCTGGTCTTCCAGTGCAAACTCAAACAGCGGGAAGTCTATCACCCACAGCATTTTGAAAACTTCGGGATTGCGGAGGCCCAAACGCTCTGCCATTTCGAGGCGTAGCGTACTGGTTGCTTTGCGGGTCAGCTCTTCTTTGCCTGCCAGTATCAATATCAAATCGCCGGCTTTTGCATTCGCAGCATCAGCAATGGCTTTCAGTTTTTCTTCGCTATAGAATTTATCAACGCTACTCTTGAAAGAACCATCGGCATTGCACTTAATGTTCACCAAACCCTGCATGCCAATTTGCGGACGCTTCACCCATTCGGTGAGTTCGTCTATTTGCTTGCGGGTATATTCGGCAGCACCAGGCACAGCAATGGCCAACACCGTTTCTGCATTGTCAAACACACCAAAACCTGCACCTTCAATCAGTTCACGGTTGTCTTTGTAATCTACCAATACATGGTGCGGTTTCTTCAGGTTCAACAACCGCATGTCGAAACGAATATCGGGCTTATCGTTGCCGTAGTTCCACAGTGCATCGTCATAAGTCATGCGCTGCACAGCTTCGTTATAGTCGATGCCTTTTACCGTTTTGAAAATGTATTTCACCAAACCCTCAAACATGTTAAGGATATCGTTTTGCTCCACGAAGCTCATTTCGCAGTCGATCTGCGTAAACTCCGGCTGGCGGTCGGCCCGCAGGTCTTCATCGCGGAAGCATTTTACAATCTGATAGTAGCGGTCGTAGCCACTCACCATCAGCAGTTGCTTAAAGGTTTGCGGACTTTGCGGCAGCGCATAAAACTGTCCTGCATTCATGCGACTGGGCACCACAAAATCTCGGGCACCTTCGGGAGTGCTCTTGATGAGAAAAGGCGTTTCAATATCCATGAAACTATTCTGGTGCAGATAATCACGTGTGGCACGGTTTACCGCATAGCGCAGTTCAATATTTTTCTTTACCGCATTGCGGCGCAGGTCGAGGTAGCGGTATTTCATCCGCAGGTCGTCGCCACCATCGGTATCGTCCTGAATGGTGAAAGGTGGCGTGGCCGCTTTGTTAAGAATGCTGAATTCGCTGATGGCAATTTCAACATCACCTGTGGCAATGTTGGCGTTTTTGCTGGTTCTTTCACGTACCACACCTTTTGCCTGCAGCACAAACTCACGGCCCAGCGGGTTGCTGTCGAGTTGGTCATTCAAAGTTTCGGCAAATACCAGCTGCGTAATGCCGTAGCGGTCCCTCAGGTCTACAAAGGTGATGGCGCCAAATTTGCGTACAGTTTGCACCCAGCCGGCCAGGGTTACTTCGGTGCCGGCATGTTCCAGTCTCAATTCGCCACAAGTATGGGTACGATACATAATGATGTCTGATTTTTTGATGTCTGATTTGTAGAATCACGTAAGATTCAATCCCAACGAGGCTTAGCCCCCTTTAGGGGGTTGGGGGTTGGGCCGCAAATGTACGGCAAGGCGGGCAAGCGGGCATGGCAAAACTGCCAGAAAACAGCAGTTGCCGGAGCCTGATGAATAAAAAAACCAGCAACCCTTCCAACCATCGTTCCTGTTTCGCCCTCTTTCTGTACAGCGAAGCTGATTTTTTGCCGTGCCGGCAATGAATGCCGGATAGCTGCTGCGGTAGTACGTTTCAAACAAATAGATATGCGAGGGATACTTTGTTGTTGTTGGATAATAGCTGTGATGATGATGCCTGCCCGGGCACAACGAGACCAGCAAAGCAGTTTGCATTTTTTACAAAACCAGAAAGCCTTCACGCACTACAAAGCCGCGTACCGCATTCCGGCTGACAGCATGGCCAAATGGACATTGCAGGAACACATCAACTTTGACTACATCAATCAATTGCAGCCCGTATGGGTAGGTTACGACAGCATTCAGTACAGCGATATTCCTTTGCCCAATGGCCACTTTGTGTGGGTACGTGCCGTGGCTGAAAGCCTGCATGCCTGGCTGGATGTTCGCACCGGATTGTCTTTCAACAACATTGCCAACGGCGATCAACGATTGCTCTCTGTGTACAATCTGCAAGGCGAAGTGCCTGCACAAATGCAAGCTAGTTTACAGGGCAAAAAACTCAAATGGTCGGCGCAGTCGGCCGGCTTTGTTTTGCCTAAGCGAAAGAAAGACATGGACGATCGCCTGCTGATCATTAGCACCGCTACAGATACACTCATTAGCTGGCTGAGTTATGAGGAATCATCTCGTTATCATTATCAAAAACCGTTGCGCCAATGGCCGGTCATTAAACAGGTGTTGAATACAGGCAGAAAAATTAGCCGCATTTTTTCTGGCGATACTTACTACAACAGCAACAAAAGCCGCCGCCAATTATACAGAGGCTTTGTGCTTTTCAACAAACCGCTGTACAAACCAGCGGATACCCTCAAATTCAAAGCATGGATTACTGACAGAAAAGGCAATCCCATACGCAGCACACAAACCGTGAGCATACAGTACTACTACAAAAACAGCAGCAAAAAAATAGAACTCGGCCAATTGGAACCTACCGTACCCGGCAGCTACCACATGAGCTGGCCACTACCCGACAGCCTGCCCATGGATGTGCATTACGACTTGCATTTACAAGGTCCAAAAGCTTACAACAAACTCAATAGCCGTTTCAAAACTGAAGAGTATCAACTACCGGATATTTCCAGCTTTAATGTAACTACGTTACAAAACTGGTGGCTGCGCAAAGACAGCCTGCGTATTACGCTGGAAGCTAAAGATGCCAGTGGCATTCTGCTGCCCGATGGTAGTGTGGAGCTGTTTCTTACCCGAAAAACGCTGCAACATTTTTACCCCGATAGTTTGTTTGTACCTGATACACTCTGGCGTAAAAAAATAGCCTTGCTAACAGATGGTCCTACGCTAGTGTACATTCCTGCGTATGCTTTGCCGGAAGCCAATATGGAAACACAGTTGTTTGCACAACTCCGCAATAGTTCGAATGAATTGAAGGAGCAACAACTCACACTTACCCACTATGCCCGGCAGCAGCGCATTGTAATAGAACGCAACAGCGATAGCCTGCACATTCGCTATGAAACGGATGGCATACCCACTGTGGCTACAGCACAAATAGAAAGTATGGGTGACTGGTACAACCTCGATACCGTTGTGCAGTTGCCATTGAACATGCGCATTCATCCAATGGCCAGCGATTATGATGTAACAGTGCTGGATGCGTTGGGAAAAAAGGTCGTTACAAAAAACTACGACCTGTCACAAATGCGCAGCACTCCTGCTATCAGCAACACTTCCAAAGGCGATACGGTAAGCTTTGTGCTCAACAATCCAACCGGCATGCCGGTGTGGCTGGCCATTACCAAAAACAAAGGCCGCATCCAACGCATGATGCTGCGCCAAACCACCTACAGCTGGCAACAACATGCCCGCAAAGGCGACCGCTATTTGGTACAGGTCAATTATTGGGAAGGTGATCAGGAACGATTGCTGACAGAACGATTACAACTGCAATACAACCTGCTACAGGTAACACCTACCGTTGCCCCGACAGCGCAACCAGGTGCAGCAGATACACTCACTGTAAAAGTGACCGACTACAAAGGCAAGCCTGTTGCCCATGCCAACCTCACTGCCGTGGCCAACAACACACAATTGCAACAGCATTTCCGCTACCCCGATATGCCCGTTCGCATTCGGCTGAAGCGCTACAAAAAAGTAGTGCAACCCGGCGAATTTGACAACAGTGAAATAGCATTCAAAACAGATACTGTGGCAACGAGATTTGCGCAAATACTTCATCAGCTGCATGGCGATACCATGTTTTATTACCAACGACTAATGGATACCGGCGCCATCCGCATTGTGCGTTCACCTCTTAACAATGCATATCCTGAGGCAAGCATTTACGCCATAGAAAAAGGAAAGCCCGCAGCTATTTATGTTACCCATATAAATAATCTTCCTGTACATATGTGGTGGCAAAATGCCATACAAGCCAACAGCAACATTGTCTATCCCGGTTACAGCAAAATCAGCCTGCGCACCTGGAACAAACTCATTGAGATAGACAGCGTATACATGCAGCCTTACCAAAAACACGATGTGTTTATTCAGTTGGATAGTGCGGCATGGCATCCACACGTACGCATTACACCCATGCCCGACACCTTGACCCATGCAGAGAAAACTCAGCTGCAGCGCTATTTCATACAAATTGAAAACGACCGCAACAGCAGCGGCGCCTGGTTGTGGAATTATAGTTTGCAAGCAAAACTTTCTTATGCCAATGGCACTTACATCGCAGGGCCATTCATGACATTCGATAGTATTACCATTTACAACAGCAGCACTAACCTCCACACCAAATTTCCTTTTGAAAGCAACTACCGCTACCGCATTTCACAACATCTGGTGCGGTTAGAAAAAACGGAACTACTGCCAGGTAAAATAAAACTGCGTAATCAATCTATGGCGTGGCGTTTGGGCGATACCACCTGGAATTATGAATTGCCGTTGATTGAAAAGAAAGTAGCAGACAACAGAAGAAATTTCAGTAACTATTTATTGCATTCTTACAGCACCGACCGTAGGCATGGCAGTCTGCATTTGCAATACAAAACAGACAGCAGCATTCGGTTTACCATCCTCATTAAAGCGGGTCAATACAATACGGCCATGGTATTTGGCGGGCAACCGAATATTATTCATCAACTGGATACCGGCTATTACCAACTGGTACTGGTTGACAAGCATGATTTGGCTTTCAACACAACTCCGTTTTACATACACACTGCAGGCGCCAATGCCTTGCGCATTCATGCAAAAGCATTTACCGCTACCAATACAGCAGCCTACGAAATATACGCTGCACAACTCCGCAGGGAATTTGAGAAATGGCAGCAGTCAGCCGCTAAACAAGAAGAATCACTCACCAAAATGGAAGAAGTGTTGCCGGGCTTGGCTAGCATTTCCGGTAAAGTAACGGACGCAGTAACGGGCATGCCACTAAGCGGCGTAACAGTGCAGCTGAAAAACACCAAACGTGCAGTAAGCACAGGAGCCGATGGCATGTATCAATTCAGCAATATTGCCAGTGCTCAGTATACATTAGTGTTTCAGTACGTTGGCTACGGCACTCTGGAACGCCAACGCTTTGCCCGGTTGTATGCCCACAACACGGTAGATGCAGCATTGCATGTATCACATAGTTCGTTGGAAGAAGTAGTGGTAATTGGCTATGGCACAACCAAAAAAAGAAGTATGACTGCCAGTGTAACTACTATTTCTGGTAACGCACTACAAGGGAGAGTAGCTGGTGTAAATGTAACGGGCAACAACGGCGCCATGGCTGAAACCAGCATTCAGATAAGAGGTGTCAACAGCATGAATGGCGATATCAGCCCACTCTATGTGGTAGATGGTATACTCATGGATGCCATGCCCGGCAACCTCGACCCCAACACGGTGAGCATTGAAGTGCTGAAAGATGCTGTGGCCACTGCTATTTATGGAAGTCGTGGAGCAAATGGTGTAATTGTGATTACAACAAGCGGCAACAAAGCGCCCAGCATTCGTACCCGCTTTAGCGACGATGCCTACTTTGTACCCGATGCCAGTACCGACAAAAATGGTTTGGCCCGTATACCTATCCGTTACCCAGAAAACATAACAGGCTGGCAGCATGTGGTGTATGCCGCTGCGCCCAAGGGTAAATATGGCAGTGCTGCCATTGTAAGCAAAACCTTCAAACTATTGCAAGGCATGCTGCAGGTGCCTGCATTCCTTACCGAAGGTGACAGCATTTACCTCAGTGGCAAAGCCATAAACTACAGCCAGCAAACAAAGCAGATCAAGACCAGCTTTGGCATGCGTGGACAACAAACTACTCAAACAGTGCTGGCCAACGAAGGCCAATCAGCCATTAGCTATTTTGGCATCAAAGCACCAGCTGCATTCGATACACTCAAAGTACAATTCACTGTGGCAGATAGTCTTCGCAACAGCGATGGTGAAGAAAGAACCATTCCTGTTTTGCCCGCCGGCACTCTCGATACCAAGGGACGCTTTTTTGTACTTGACCATGACACCAGCTTTACATACACACCGGCTTACACAGATGTACCACTGCAGGTGTACACCGAAAACAACCTGCTGAACGTGTTGGAAAAAGAGTTGGAATCGCTGCGCAATTACCCGCAGGCTTGTATGGAACAAACCGCCAATAAAATGTGGGGATTACTCATGATGAAACAAATCAATGAGCGGATGAACAAAGCATTCAAATACGACAAACAAATTGCACAACTGCAAACCCGTTTGCTCGAAAACCAGCAGTACGGTGGCGGCTGGGGCTGGTGGGAAAAATCTTCGCCCAACCTTTACATTACCACCAAAGTATTGCAGGCATTGCGCCATGCAGACAGCAGCGCAAGTGTGAAACAAGCCATTAGAGAAGGATACATTTACCTGCAAAACGAACTGCCCAAAAACGGCAGATTGGCTCAACTCGAAGCCTTGTACAGCCTGAGCGAAGGCGGCCATATTTATCCGTATCAGTTTGTGCTCGATAGCATTCCATTTGACAGCCTGCACATACATGCTCAATGGCAGTATGTACGCATTAAGCAAAAAGCAGGACTGCCGTACAGCAAAGAGCTGACCAAACTCTGGCAACAAAAACAACAAACTTTTACCGGCAGTATTTATTGGGGCGAAGACAACTGGCTGTGGTACCGCAACCGCCAAAGCACCATGGTGATTGCTGGAAAAACCATTGCCGCCGATAGTGCGTACCGTCAATATAGTCCGCAAATCAAACAATACTTTATAGCGGAAAAGCAATCGGTGTATTACCGCAATACAGTGGAACAAGCAGAAATCATCAACCTGCTGTTGAGTGATGCGTTGGCTAAAAAAATGCAAACGAACAGCAGCACCACACTGCAGGTAAACGAGCACAGATTTACGCAGTTTCCTAACAGCGCCAAATTGCCCGGCACCGGTACTGTACACATTCGTAAAGAAGGCCCCGGGTTGGTGTATCTTGGTCTGTCGCAGCAAAAGCATGTGGTGCCGCAGGTGGCGAAAGATTCCCTCTTTGCCGTGCATACCCGATTGATGAGCAAGCAAGGCGATACGCTACAAATGCAACAGGTAAAAAGCGGCACTACTATTATATTGGAAGTAACCGTGCATGCCAATAAAGACGGCGAGTATGTACAGCTCGATATTCCCATTCCGGCGGGTTGCAGCTACCACAGCAAGCCGTCCGGCTATTGGAATGAACACCGGGAATACCGCAAGGAAAAACTGAGTGTGTTTATTGAAAAATTACCTGCGGGCACCCACCGCTACCGCGTAGAACTCGACACCCGTTTCAATGGCATCTTCCGGCTCAATCCGGCACATATTGCTCTCATGTACTTTCCCGTGTTTGAAGGGTACAACCGGATGCAGCAGGTGAGCATAAGCCAATGAGGAATAAAAACCAAAAAATAAGAAATAAGGAAAGACAATCCACTTCTGCTTTCCATCAACTTCTACACGCTGGAACTTGTGAACACGTGAACTTTGGAACACGCAAACTTGTGCACTTGTAAACAAACCAACTCGTCAACCAAACTACTCCCCCTTCTTAAACGGCTTGTAATACAAATAGTAATAACCCAAAATGAGCAGTCCGGCTACAAAAGGCAATACGGAAATTTGTTTGTACGTGTAATGCGCAAACCAAATGTCTTCTGCAAATCCCAGAAACTCACTCACCATCCAATAGCTGTTGGCCGCAATCCAAATACTCACCGCCAGGTTGTGGCAGAGCTCACTCATAATGGTGCGGGTTCTCCACGCTATCACTACAGAAATAATGAACGTAGGGAAAATCATGGCGATGCCGAGTGGTTTCCAAATCATGCACCAGGCCAAATCTTTGAAGAGCCAAAACACGATGTGCAGGTTTTCCATCATGCGGTACTTCATGGGTATGCTATACGCAGTAGCGGGGCTGTTCTCCATCAGCGCAGTAGTTTTATTGCTATTTACAATAATACAATTTTGCCAGAAGCATAGAAACATACATCCGGCAAAGCTTTACCGGCAGCAACATTCCAACCTTTCCACCTAACCCCTCTTCATCCATTTGCGGGTTAGCCAGCGGCGTACCGGTTCATCGTACAGTTTGAGGCACAAGTAAGCCACCAAAATACTCACCAGCAGCACTGCCACACTCACCAATACAAGCACGATGTATCCCGAAGTTGAGCCAAACAGGAATTCTTTATTTACAATGGCCCAATTGGTGTACCAGTATATGAAGGGGTAATGAATGATGTAAATGGGATAAGAAATATCTCCGAGGAAACGGCTGATTTTTGATACAGCTCCATTGCCTAACTGACCACTGGCACCAATGTATACCACCGCCGGAAACACCAATAGTATCACCAAGGCATCGTACAAACCGTTTACCCATTTGGCATCTTCGCTGCCCACCCGTGGCCATGCCAATGCCAGCACCAGTATCAGGCTACTCCATGTAAAAGCATTCTGCAACTTTCCGGGCTTTGCCAAACGAGAAAGTAAGAGGCCTGCCAAAAACGGATACAGCAAACGGGTGAACCCAATGCGCAGTTGCTGCGGCTCCAGCGACCAGCCACCAATCACATCGCCATTTGGCCCCGTGAGGCAGTAATGCAGCAGGTTTGCACCGGCCAGCACTACCAAAATGCCGAGGATAACGTTTGGCAATTTACGCAGTACCAATGCATACAATATGTTGGCGATGTACTCAAAAAACAATGACCATGCTGGCCCATTCAGCGGGTGCATTTCTGACCAGCCCCGAATATCATACCGTGTAGGTAGGGGCAACAACGAGAAGCCAAACAGCATTATCAGCAGCATCTTCCAAACGGGCGTTTGCTCAATACCCGGAAAAACCAGCCCAGCCTGTGTGTAAAAGAGGATGCCGCCAATGAGCATACCCATTACAATCATGGGGTGCAGGCGAATGAGGCGGCGTTTAAAAAAACCGCTACGTGTCATTTTGTGCCAGCGATCGTCGTAGGCATACCCAATCACAAACCCCGAAAGCAGAAAGAAAAAATCAACCGCCAGATAACCGTGGTTGATGATTTGCTTACTGTGGTCGCCGCCAGCAAAGGTTTCCAAAATGTGGAAGACCACCACCATCACGGCGGCTACACCCCGTAGTCCGTCGAGTATTGGGTAATGTTGTTTGCTATCGGCAAAAGCAGTACTGGTTTGGTGCATGGCATTTGTCGTTGAAGGCAGTAAAGAAAAATGTAATGGGCCGAATATCGGGTAAACTGTTCAATAGCAGGATTGATGTAAATCGAATGGGCATGACGGCCAACTGTAATTTCATTATACTGTCCTTATCGGCTGAAGACACTAATACTCAATAAAAACAATATTGCCAATATTGGCTGTAGTTGACGCCTTCCGATAAATTTCATTGACATGGTCTGTACAACACTCAATATCCAACTCTACCACTCATCAAATTCCACCTTCCAGTTCTTGGCCGTCTCAACTTTCGCATTAACTTTGAATTTCAAAGCACTTTTACAAACAACTAAAATCTCCTCCTTATGTCTGCTGCAGTTAGCTCCGGCCGTTCTTCTTTATTGCTCAAAAGAGTACTGATTGGAGCAGGTGTTGCCCTGTTTCTGATTACCATTTTTATAATGCCCTCAATTCTTCACCCAAAGCCCGAGTGGAGCAAGCTGTGGATGCTGCGGCCCCTACTGGTGGTACCCGTTGCAGGTGGACTGGCTGCAGCTATTATACATGTATTGCTGGACTGGCAGGCCAAAAACAACTGGCCGAAATTTGTCGTGTACCTGTTGTGTTTAGTAGGCTACGTCATTGCCTTGTGGATGGGCACGGTGGCAGGCCTCGACGGCACTTTGTGGGATTGATGTGCAGTAAAAAAGTGTGCGTCTATTTTACTCATTGCATGCTGCTTTGTAGCGCAGCCATGCTGCAAAACCTCCTTCTAAACTGTAGAGTTGCATGCCCAGTCCGTGTTGGGCAGCCATGGCAGCAGCAGCAAGACTGCGATTGCCATGCTGGCTCACAAATACAATGGCATCGGCATCCAACTCGTCAAGGTGATCGGCCAGCACAGCCATAGGTAGTCGGCGGTCAGCAAATCCATCTATTACAGGCAGCTCGTCGTAATTGCGTACGTCTACCACTGCCACTTCGCTAGTATCGAGCAGTTCAAAAAAATCGTCTATTGACAGTTTGAATCGTGTATCAGCGGACATAAGTACAGTAGCAAGCAAGCTCAATTTTCATTTTCCTGTTACAGGCTTTTCCTCAATTAAAAGCATCAGAAAATCCCATTCACAAATTGCAATATATCACTTCCCTGTTTTGCTTCATACAGCAAGCCTGCAAATGTGTACAATTCTCCAATGCAACCATATATTTTCAAGATAATGCCCTTTCTTATGAATACCTTAATTTTCACAAAAACAACGGAATGAAAATTGTCTGCCTACTAGCTGTGGCTTTTGCTGCAAGTATTACTGCACAAGCACAACGCACCGGAGATCCGAAAATGACCGAACTCTGGGAACCCAAAGCACCCATTGTATCGCCGGGAAAAACTGCTGCGGATGCGCCATCCGATGCCATTGTATTGTTCAACGGCAGCAACCTTAATCAATGGGAAAGTGAAAAAGGCGGTGCTGCTCCATGGACCATAGCCGATGGTGCCCTAACGGTGAAACCCCAAAGTGGTGGTATTAAAACCAAGCAGGGTTTTGGCGATTGCCAGCTGCATGTAGAATGGCGGTCGCCTGCCGTGGTAAAAGGCGAAGGACAAATGCGGGGCAACAGCGGTATTTTTTTAATGAGCCGCTACGAACTGCAGGTACTTGACAGCTACAACAATACCACGTATAGCAACGGACAGGCAGGTAGTATTTACAAACAACATATTCCACTGGCCAATGCCAGCCGCCAGCCCGGTGAATGGCAGACCTACGACATCATTTTTACAGCGCCTCGTTTTTATGCCGATGGCCGGGTAAAATCTGCTGCCAGAATAACTGTGATACACAACGGTGTGCTGGTACAAAACAATGTAGAAATCTGGGGGCAAACGCAATACATCGGCATTGCCAATTATGAAAAACATGCCGACCTCGAACCCATTTTCTTACAAGATCATGGCGATCTCGTCAGCTTTCGGAATATTTGGATTCGGCCTTTGTAATTGCTTCGAAAAACTTTTAATGAAAGGGCTTGTTACTAAACAAGCCCTTTCATTTTTCCTTGCCATTCCTACTTATCAGCCTTGTTACTTTCTTTTTCTTGAAAAAAAGAAAGTAACCAAAGAAAATTCAAGGCAAACCCGATGCCTCCGGCCGTTTTGCCAAGCCAACGCCTCCCTCTGTGTAAGTTGTTTTTGCACTCAAAATGTACGCCCTTTTAAACGGTTCGGAGATAGGATTACCCTACACAGACTACACTAAATACAAAGCGCTTCACATTCTTTCTTCAGCCGCCAAAGCTTGCATAATATTGCTGAGTAGTTTTCTAAAAGATGGATGTGCATTGTTGCACAGCACAATGACTGTGTAACGTTTATCTATGCAACGAATAATTTGGGTACTGTAACCCGGATTGTCGCCATTGTGTTTTACAATATTGCCGAGTACAGGATGCGTTTCTATTTCCCAGCCAAAACCATACATGCTGAGCTGTCCGTTGTTGAGTGTTGCCGGTGTAAACGCCTGCTGCAAAGTGCTGTGCTGCACCAGTTTGTTTTTGTACAAGGCTTTGTCCCAACGCAGCAAATCGGTAGCGGTACTGCTGATACGGCCCGGTCCTTTGCGATTGCCCAACCACACCGTGTAATCGCTGCTGTGAAACTTGTTGGCATTGATGTACGTACCAGTTGCATCTTTTAAATGACCCGCAGCAAAATTTAATGTAGCTGCCTTGGCTTCCAACGTTCGGATATCCGAATGTTTCATTTTCAGTGGTGCAAAAATTCGTTGCCTTAAAAAAGAAATAAAATCTTCGCCACTTACTTTTTCTACCACACTGGCCAAAAGCAAATAGCCGGTATTGCTGTAACGGTATTGTGCACCGGGTGTAAACAGCATGGGCGGTTGGTACTGCCGCAACAAACGGATGCAATCGTCATTGCCCGCCACTTTCGTTTTGTCCCAATGCGCATCCATCACGGCCTGATAATCGGGCAGGCCGCTGGTATGATTGAGTAGTTGCCGAATGGTAATGCCGGTATATGGCAACTCAATGTATTTCGACAATGAATCATCGTATTGCAAGCGGCCTTCTTCCTGCAGCATCATAATAGCCATGGCGGTAAACTGCTTGCTCACCGATGCCAGCTCAAACACATCGCTAAACTGCAAGGGTGTTTGAGTTTCAAAATGACGAAAACCCGCAACACGATTTGCGATGGGCTTTCCCTTTTTGGCCACCAACAATACACCGCTGAAGCCCTGCTGCACCGCACTATCAAATGCAGCATCAATGGCTGTGCGTTGTGCTACACCTACAACAGTAAAAAACAGCACTGTAATAATCAAGCATACTTTCTTCATAAGCAAATACTAAAGGGGGTTATCTCATTTCTCCGAAAAAATTCATGCAGTCAAGATACATAGTTTGCAAGCAATGCTTACAACACAAAAAAGCGGCTGCCACATTTGATAGAGACAGCCGCTTTTAAAAACTATTCTACAATTACTCTGGTACCTGTGTGGTAACTTTTGGCGCTTCTTTTGTCCATAAACTCACGTCCAGTTTGCGTGGGGTGGGATAAATTTCGTCCAGCGTATTGCCATCATACAAGCGGCCGTTTTTCACTACATAGCGAATGGTATTGGTGTTGCGAATGTTCAGCAATGGGTTGGCATCCATAATCACCAGGTCGGCCAGTTTACCGGGTTCTACACTACCCAATTCCTGATCGAGGCCCAGTGCCGTAGCACCTAAAATGGTGGCCGTTTTCAAGGCATTGAGATTGCTCATACCACCGCTGGCTACACTCCACAGTTCCCAATGATAACCCAAACCTTGCAGCTGACCGTGGCTGCCCACGCCAGCCAAACCGCCTTTTGTTACAATGCTGTTCACACCCTTGGCATGCTTTTGAAACACATGATCTTCCGGTGTAAACCAACCACCCAAACCACCCACTCTGCGGCGAGATTTCTCACTCAACTCTTCGTATGGTGTAAAGCGGTTGAGCTTGGCATCGTGCACGGGGCTCTCGGTAGTGTAATAGTAGTTTTCGGCCCAAGGACCGCCGTACGATACCAGCAGTGTAGGTGTAACGGCCATCTTGCTTTCAGCAATGGTGCGGGTTACATCGTTGTACAACGGATGAATGGGAATGGCATGCTCATGACCCGGATAGCCATCAAACAATTGTGTCATGTTGAGTTTATAATCCAAGCCACCTTCGGTAGTAGGCATCAGCTGTTGTTCTTTCGCAGCCTGTATCACCCACTGCCTGTGCTGGC
Organism: Bacteroidota bacterium; assembly: GCA_020161435.1. Taxonomy (GTDB): domain Bacteria; phylum Bacteroidota; class Bacteroidia; order Chitinophagales; family Chitinophagaceae; genus Phnomibacter. The sequence goes on from JAIUNV010000003.1 coordinate 57,622, forward strand.
GGTTGCCCACCAAATACATTTTGATGTATTGCGTATTGAAATACTTGCTGTACTGCTTCAGTACATTTTTGGTTTGCTCGTAGCTCTGAAGGTTGTACATCCAAAAACCAACACCGGGGCCTGTGCTGTACACACGTGGGCCAGGCATCATGCCGGCTTCCACCATGTCGCTGTAAGTGAGCACATCGGTGGTAGCCGTTTGTGGGTCTCGGGTGGTGGTTACACCATAAGCGAGGTTGGCTGCATAAATCCAAACTGAGTTCTTGTGCATGCCCCACTGCGGCCACATGTGCGAATGCGTATCAACAAAGCCAGGCGTAATGGTTTTACCCGTACAATCAATCACCTGTGCACCGGCAGGCACTTGCAGGCTTCCTGTTTTACCAACAGCTTTGATGCGATTATTGACAATGAGTACATCACCATTTTCAATCACTTCATCGCCCTTCATGCTTACAATACGGGCATTTTTCAGCAAGATTGTTCCGGCAGGATTGTCTTTCGCAAAAAATACTTTCACCTGTGTTTCTTCAGGCGTGTATTTCTCTTTCTTTTTCAAATCTGCTTTGGCTATGCTGTCTGCCTTGGCTCTCACTGTATCGGCTTTGTACAAAGCAGTCAGTGAGTCTTTGGCTTTTTTCGCCAGGCTATCGGCCAGCTTTTTAGCATCGGGTCCTTTGGCCAGCAACGCTTTTACACTGTCGGCGGCACGGAGGCTTTCTGCTTTTTTCGCGGCCTTCACAGAGTCATCTACAAACTTGGCACGGGCCACATCATACACCCAGTGACCGTTACCCAAACTCCAGTGTACTTTTTTACCATCGGCTTCCCAAAAGGGCCATTCGCCACCAATTTCTGTGAGCTGCTTAGAAGGGAATGAAGCAGCAGAAGGTTCACCCACATTGATGCTGGGCACTTTGCCGGTTTCAGGTATCGTAACAACGTATACGTTATTGTTGACTTGTGCAACCGCCATGTTGCCCACCGGCGCCATGAGAATGGTACCTGCAGGTGAAGGCATTTGCTGTGGCTCTTTCATGCTGGCGCCTTCTGGCAGCATGCAATAGCTTACCGCATCGTATTGCATCATGGGTTTGCCCATTACATAGCGAATGCCGGGTAAGGCATCTGCGGCAGCAGGTAGTTCACTGGTGTGACCGTGATTGCTATGGTCATCGGCTTCTGCTACAGAACCAAAAGTGGTAATGCCGCTAATCCGCACATGTGTTTTTTCGTCGTGGCCTTCCCAGTTTACACTAATAAGGGTACCGCCACCGCCGTTCATAAATACACGATTCGTGTCTTTGGTAAAATGCACATTGCCACGGTCGTTGGGCACATCAATTTTTTTAGGCGTACCGCCGATGGCAGGTATCCACAGCAGTTGTGCTTCCGATCCGTCGAAAAAAGGATCTTCAGAATCTTTAAACACCCGCTTGGCTGCTTTGAAATAGGTAATGCGGTTGTTGAAGCTCCACGCAGGTTGCATGTAAAAAGCTGCTTCGCTGGAAAGCTTGCTCACTGCGGGTTTCGGTGCCAGCACGGCTTTCCACAAGTTGCCGCCATCTTTTTCATCCCAGCTCACAAATACAAGCTGGTTGCCATCAGGACTCCAGGCTGGCATGGCTTCTACAAAGTTGTGCGTGGTAACCCGCTTGGGTGTTCCATTTGGATAATCCATCACGTACAAACGGTTGAGCACCGTAAAAGCCAACTTCTTGCCATCGGGGCTGGGTACCGCATCACGTATTTGTGTAGCCAGCTTGTGCGATGTGTCTTTGATGGCATAGTTAAAATACAAGCGGGGGCCCATTTCCAATCGTACATCGGCATTGAAAGGAATTTCTTGTGCAGCGCTGCCGTCAACGGGCAGCTTCCAGATTTTACCACCGTAAGAGGCAATCACAAATTTGCTGTCGGGTGTAAAGCTCATGGCAGGCAACACACCTTGCGGCGCAATGCTTTCCTGCTCATCCCGCTGTACGGGATAAGCCAACCATTTTTCATCACCGTTTTTCATATTGCGCAGCACCAGGCCGGTTTTGTCTTGCCAGCGGCTGCCATACACCATCCAGTTGCCGTCTTTGCTCAGTGTAGGTGTAAAGGCCGAACCGTAGCGGGTGGTAATGCTGGTGATGGTGCCCTTGTCTCTGTCGTACGTACCAATCTGATATTGCGGCAACAAGGCGTTGTAATTCCATGAGCCGGTGCGCCAGCTGAAGTAAATCTTTTTACCATCGGGGCTCACTACGGGGTCGATGGTTTTCATGCTGGCCGGTGCATCGTTGAGCTGGGTGCCGCCGCCACCGTCTTTGTGGTAGAGGTAGAGCTTGCTCACCCTGCGTCCTTTTGATACCACAATGTAATCGCCATCGGGCGTCCATGCAGCACCGGGCACATCGCCCTGGCGGTCGCGGGTTACCTGCACGGTATCTTTCTTTTCCATGTCGATGTACCACAGGTTGTCGTTGCCGCTACGGTCGCTGGTAAACAACAACTTTTTGCCATCGGGGCTAAACCGTGGATGCGTTTCATACGCCATACCCGTGGTAACGGGTGTGGCCTTACCCCCTTCAATAGGCATGGTATAAATGTCGCCCATCAAATCGAAGGCAATGGTTTTTCCATCGGGGCTTACATCCACACTCATCCAGGTACCTTCCTGTGTGTTGAACTTGATTTCCCGTTCGGGCTTGAGCGGCAAATCTTTGAATGCCGTGTAAGACATCGTATCCTTTTTGGTGCTGTCTGCAGCCAGCTCTTGCCAGTTATCGGCAGCCATAATGGAAGGCAATGGCTGACCGGCCATCCACCATCCACCAGCAGCCAGTGCCAGCAGTGCAGCAGCAGCGGGAAGTTTGTTTATCATGCAACAACAATGTTTTTAATGAACGACCAAAGTAGTGAGGTTTTTGCTGAAAATGATGTGCTGCAAAAAGCGACTGCTTTCTTTTTACATGAATGGATAAGACCTGCGTAAAAACATGCGGGGAAACCATCAAGCGTAGTGGTTAATGCCTATTTTCGGCAGTCAACATTTTTTCTCATTCTAAGCAGTACTCATGGGTCGTTTTCATGGTATTATTGGCATTGTGCTGATTCTCGGCATCGCCTTTCTTTTTTCGAACAATAAAAAGCGCATCAACTTTCGGGTGATTGGCAGTGGCATGCTGTTGCAGGTCATCATCGGCATTCTTGTGTTGCAGGTACCATTTATGACGGCCATGTTTCAAAAGCTTGGGCATGGTATGCAAAAGATTGAAGAGTTTGCCAAGGCTGGTGCCAACTTTGTATATGGCGGCATTGCTACCATTGGGTTTGATGGACAGGCTGCGAATTACAGTGCACTGGGCATGTTTGTGTTTGCATTCAACGTTGTGTCCACCATTATACTTGTAACGGTTATTGTAGCTGTGCTGTATCACCTGCGGGTTATGCAACGCATTGTCTCCATCATAGCCAAGGGCATGAACTTCATCATGCGGGTGAGTGGTGCCGAGTCGTTGAGCAACGTCGCCAGTGCCTTTGTGGGACAGGTAGAAGCACAGGTAATGATTCGGCCCTACCTCGCCGGCATGACCCGCAGCGAACTGCTGGCCAGTATGAGCGGTAGCCTGGCTTGTATTGCAGGCGGCATTTTGGTGGTGTATGCCAACATGGGTGCCAAAGCCGGTATGGACCTGGCGCCAAAGCTTATCACTGCAAGTTTGATGGCTGCACCGGGTGCATTGGTCATTGCCAAAATTGTGTACCCCGAAACGGAAGAAAGCCAAACCATGGGCAAGGTAAAACTGGATGTAAAAAGCCAATACAGCAACCTGATAGATGCCGTAAGCCATGGTGCCAGTGATGGTATGAAAATAGGCATCAACGTGATTGCGATGCTCATCGGTTTCATTGCCCTCATCACCATGATTGACTATCTGCTGGTAAGTGTTGGCCACCTCATTTCTCCCGAGTTCGACCTCAGCCTCAACTATATTTTTGGTAAGCTCTTTACGCCATTTGCATGGGCCATGGGTGTACCTTCAGAAGACGTCACCAATGCAGCTACGTTATTCGGACAGAAACTCACCATCAATGAGTTTGTGGCTTTCAACAACCTCACCACCAAAACCATTCCGTTGGTTACAGAAAAAGGATTGCTGATTGTGAGTATTGCCATTTGTGGCTTTGCCAACTTTAGTAGTGTGGGCATGCAAATTGGAGGCATTGGAGAGCTGGCGCCTACCCGCCGTGCCGACCTTGCACAATTAGGCATGCGGGCACTGCTTTGTGGTACGCTGGCATCCTATCTGTCGGCTTGTATTGCAGGCATTATTATTGGGTAAAAGAAAAATACCATGGCCGATCTTGTAGTATTTGCCAAACCTCCACGCAGCACTGCATTAATCATTTTGTGTGTGATTACTGTGCTGGTGAGCAGCTACTACATATTCAGCAATATCCGGTTATACAACAATGCCGCTGAAGTAGCCCGTGTGGGCAAACAACAAATTGACCGCAGCCGTGCTGCAAACATTGGTGCATCGGGCAAGCAAGACCGGTACAATAAAGTGATGGAAGATGCACTGATGATGCTGGACGAAACCAAGCTTCGCCAGCAGGCAGTGGGTTTATTGGCAGGCAATTTGCTGACACTTGTTGCTGCCATCATCATGTTTACCCAGCGTCCCTGGGGCTTTGGATTGTATGTAGCGGGTTCTTTGTTACACATTGGCACACCGCTGTATTTGTTTGGTGTCAATACTATTCCGGGCATTATTTCCGCAGTGGCGCAAAGCATTTTTTCGGTAGCCTTTGTCATGATGTATGCCTTTCAACTTAAAGACATGCGGCCAAGAGAAATTGTAGATGACCTGATGTTGTAACAGAATAAATCGTAGCAATGCAAAAGCGCCGTCATGAAATACATCATGACGGCGCTTTTTATTTGACAGCAACAATTTACTTTTTCATGTACAGCACATCTTTTACCAGCTTTACGGTGCGGGGCACGTCGGGTATGGCCAATGCTGCCAGGTTGGGCGCATAGTGCATGGGGGCATCGACACTGGTAATACGCAGGATGGGTGCATCGAGGTAATCAAAGGCTTCTTTCTGAATGCGGTAAGCTATTTCAGAAGAAACAGAGCACATAGGCCACTGCTCTTCTACAATTACCATACGGTTGGTTTTCTTTACACTTTCTACCATGGTGTGCCAGTCCAGCGGACGAATGCTGCGCAGGTCAATTACTTCTGCACTAATGCCTTCTTTGGCCAGTTCATCAGCAGCGCCCAGGGCAACTTTCACCATTTTGTTGTACGATACGATAGTAACATCGGTACCGGCACGTTTGATATCGGCTTTGCCAATTTCAATCAGGTATTCTTCTTCGGGCACTTCGCCTTTATCGCCATACATCACTTCACTTTCCATGAACATCACGGGGTTGTCGTCGCGGATGGCGGCTTTCATCAAACCCTTAGCATCGTAAGGAGTGCTGGGGCTGATAACTTTAATACCAGGAATATTGGCCAGATAGCTTTCGAAAGCAGTAGAGTGCTGAGCACCCAGCTGACCGGCGCTACCGTTGGGGCCACGAAATACGATTGGGCAACCTACCTGACCACCACTCATGGCCATCATTTTAGATGCAGTATTCAAAATCTGATCCAGTGGCAATACGGCAAAGTTCCAGGTCATGAATTCTACAATCGGACGCAAACCATTTTGCGCAGCGCCTACGGCAATAGCCGCAAAGCCCAGCTCTGCAATGGGCGTATCAATAATACGCTTGGGGCCAAATTCGGCCAGCATACCCTGGCTTACTTTATAGGCGCCATTGTACTCGGCCACTTCTTCACCCATCAGCAATACCCGCTCATCGCGGCGCATTTCTTCACTCATGGCTTCGCGGAGTGCTTCTCTGAATGCTATTATACGTCCCATGCTTAGTTTCTCTGCTTTTTAGGATGGCAAAAGTAAAGGCTGGGGGGCAAAAAGAAAATTTTGATTAACCGCAATCGTGCCCACAAAAAAAGCCGGCTGTAAAAGCCGGCTTTTCTATACGCTGGTAAATGATTATTGTGGCAGTAATACTGCATCAACCACATGTACCACACCATTGATGGCGTTGATATTGGGTGTAACCACAGTAGCTGAATATGGAGTCGGCGGGGTGGTAGGCAATACATTGCCTGGTCCGCGAACAGTAACTGTTCCACCTGTTACATTTATTTGCTGTGCTACCCCCATAATGCTGGCTGCGGTACTGTTACCTGCTGCCAGGTTTACAGAAAATGCACGGCTACCCAACACGTGGAAGGCCACAATACCCCAAACAGTTTCGGTAGGCAAGGCATTGATAGTGGTAATATCTGTAGGCAAGCCCAACGCTGTAAACAGGTTTTGGAAAGCCTGATTGGTAGGCGCAAATACAGTAAGGTTGGCAGCAGCATTGCTCAAAACAGGAATGAGTTTTGGAGCACCAGCTGGCGGACCAGCATCGGCACGTTGCAAGGCTGCCATCAGGTAAGTAAGATTGCTATTGGCTGCAGCCACCTGAGCAATTACTTGTGATGGTGGAAAAAATACTCTGGATATATCATGTATCACGCCGTTTGAGGCGTCAATATCTGTAGCCTTAATAGCTATGTCGTTGAACCAGGCACCGCCGGTGCGACGGCTGGGGAACACAGGCATGCGGTACGGAATAGGTGGCGTAGAAGACAGCACCAAACCGCTTTGCAGGTACATATTAGGGAATGCCGTGCTCAGGTCTGCAGCTTTCAACTCAACACCCGGAATAACATGGGCATTTACAATGGATGCAACTGTAGCAGCAGGCAAGCCACCAACTACGGTTTCGTTAGGAATACCGCTGGCAATAAACGCATCATTATCCGGTGCAAAAACGGTGTATACTGCAGAAGCATCTGAAGGATTGAACGTAAGCGCAGTACCGGCACGGGTAATGGCTGCACGTAAAATGGAATATTTAGCATTGCCTGCAAGCAGCTGCGTAATGGTTTGGCCAGTGGGTGCTGGCGGTACGATTGGTGTAGCCTTCGGCAATTCTTTATTGCACGAAGACAGCATAGCAGCTCCCGCTACAAGTACGGTTGCTGTGCCCCACCATTTGCTGAAAATATTTTTCATACAGAAGTAGTTTTAAAACGTTGGGGTTGAATTACAAAACATTGTAGGCGAAACTTACGTAGTACAGGCCACCAATGCTTGGGTTGGCTACAGCTGTACGGTAGTAAGAGTTCAACAAGTTGTTGGCACCTACTTTGATAACCGATTTGATTTTTGGCGCTTTGAAGTTTACGCTGGCATCCACTGTGTGGTACGCTGGTAATTGCCCCTGAATGAAATCACTCTCATAAAAGAATGCTTCCTGCCAACGCCAGGTAAGGTTAAAGCCAACCAGTTTTTTAGCACCAAATCCGGTATTGCCAATCGATACGTTTGTACGGTACTTAGGCGCATTGAAGAAGGCACGGAAACCAGCCGGCACATCATTCAACACATCAGATGAAGCGTTCAAACCGAGGGTGAAACCCACAGGCAACAGGTAATCGATGCTGGCCCCCCAACCGTAGGTTTTTACATTGCCGGGAGCATTAACCACCAGGCTAAAGCCCTGCGATGCGCCACCTTGTGATGGAACGCCACTGGCAAACTGAATACCATCGCGACGGCTGAGGAAGTTTTGATAAGTTCCTACATAACCGTACACATCAAACAGCAACTTGCCCTTTACCACTGTTTTGTAACCCAGCTCGAAAGAGGTTACGCTTTCTGGCTTGGTTTGTACATATTGAATGCGTTCGCTGAGGTTGGTGGGGTTGTATGCAGGGTTGCTGATAAGGTTATACTTTTCATACAAAGCCCTGTTTTCGCCCAGCAAAATACCGGTACCCACGTTCAGGTTGATCCACTGCTGCTGAGTAGAGGGGAAACGATACGCTGTTTGATAAGAAAAACGAATATTGTGGTTTTTGGCAGGTTTGAAGAGAGCTGTAACCCGTGGTGTAAAGCGACCTTCGAAGTTTTCGTTTTTGTCGTAACGGCCCGATGCCAGCAAACGCAGTTTTTCGTCGAAGAAAGACTTGGCAATTTGGATATAGCCGCCAATTTCATTGATTTTGATTGGCTCACCTACTTTGTCGGCAAACAAGGTACCCTGGCTATTGAGCACATATTGCTTCCAGTTGCCACCCACCATAATGTCGGCAAACTTGATGATGTCGGCAAAGTTGTACTGACCTTCTACCATGTACAAATCACTGCGGTCGAGGAACAACCCGCCTTGTGGAATTGGCCTGCGACGAACCTGATCGAAAATAGTACGGAACTGTTGAGTACCTGCAGCAGGACGACCAGCATCGGCAACACCACGGGCTATGTTGTGGGCTTCCAAATCAGGACGACCACCCAACTTTGCATTCATGTATGCAATGGCATACTCAGGATACCAGGTGGTGCTGGGCTTCCAGGCTTCGTTGAATAGCTGTGAAGTAACAGTAAGGTTGTACGATTCGCCAGAGTTTTCCTGTGTGGTAAAGCCACGGAGGAACCAGTTTTTACCCTGGAACTCAAGTTTGTACTGACCAATTTTAAAATCTTTCAAAGAGTAGCGCTGGCTTCCGGTGTACACACTGTTGCCCGTACCCCAGTGGCCGGCCAAAATGGCTTCAACATTCTTAGCAATTTTATAGTGCATGGCACCAGAAAACTTGAAGTTGAAAGTATTCGGATTGGTCACTTCTTTTTCAGTATAGCCAGTGCGGCTTACAGGAATATTGGTAGGTAATGTATTGATATACCCTTGCCAGAACGGAGCCTGAGCACCTATCAGATTTAATACGCTACGTAGGTTAGTGCTGGTTTCATCGCCATACACGTTTACACCATCATAGTTAGGATCGGTGTTGCGGGTACCATCTACCAAAGAACCTGAGGTTGAACCTACCCTGCGGTAGTTGCGCATGTCATCTGCCAACCAGTCTTTGGCTTGTATAAATTCGGCACCAATTTTATAAGCAAATTTTTCGCTTACTTTTTTGCCATAACGCACCGCCCAGTTGTGATAGCCCGATGTAGGCCGCTGGCTACGGTCGGTGTGCATCAAACCGGTTTTAATCTGGAAAGACAGGCCCTGATATTTAAAGGGGTTTTTACCATTGATGAGGATGGTACCGTTCATACCGCCGGGGCCGTACAAAGCAGAAGAAGCACCCTGTAGCAGTTCGAAGTTGTCTACATCCAGTTCGGTAAGGCCGATAACGCTACCCACCGAAAAGTTAAGACCCGGTGCCTGGTTATCCATGCCATCCATCATTTGGTTTACACGGGTGTTACCGCTACCATTGAAACCACGAGTGGCTGGGGTTTTAAATGTAAGAGAGCTGGTTACTACGTCAACACCCTTGAGGTTGCTGATCATGTCGTAGTAGTTGGCTGCAGGTGCATTGCGAATGGCAGTGTTGCCCACCCGCTCAATACTTACCGGCGATTCTAAAATGCGGGAAGGCGTTCGGGTGGCACTCACCACAACCTCCTGCCCCAGCGCAGAGCTTTGTTCCAATTGAACTTCGTTACCCTCTGCCTGCGTAACCGTAATGGTTTTGGTGGCAAAGTTGACAGCGGATATTTCCAGTGTGACAGGAAGGGATTGTGAGGTGGAGAGTGTGAAGTTTCCTTTATCATCTGTGTAGGTACCAATGTTGGTGCCTTTAATTACAACAGATACTGCGGAAATGGTCCCTTTCGTGGTGGCGTCTTTTACGGTGCCCTTTATGGTCACCGCCTGAGCGATGGCTGCAATCGTGAATGCATTTACCATGATCAGCACTGCCACTAGTGGTAGCACTTTTCTCATAAGTATGTTTTTTATCTAAGCAAATATGGGGGTTTTAGGTACAATTGTGACACATACTTTACAAATGGTTTTAACCAATGCACAGCTTATGCAGATTTATGCGAAAACTTAAAGTGAAGATGCAGTAACCAAGCGAATCGTTTTTCTTTGCGGCATGAGCAATCTTACCATTTCTAATACTACCGCCTATTACAAAGGAAAGGTGCGGGATGTTTACAGCATCGGTCAAAACTTACTGGTGATGGTGGCCAGCAACCGCATTTCCGCCTTCGATGTGATTTTACCAAAACCCATCCCCTACAAAGGACAGGTGCTGAACCAGATAGCGGCCCACATGCTGCAAGCCACGGCCGACATTTGCCCCAACTGGCTGCTCGATGTACCGGCACCGAATGTGAGCATTGGCAAACGTTGCGTTCCCTTTCGGGTAGAAATGGTGGTGCGGGGCAACCTCACCGGCCATGCCTGGCGCACCTACAACAGCGGCCTTCGTACCCTTTGCGGCGTGGCACTGCCCGAGGGCATGAAAGAAAATGATTACTTCCCCACACCCATTATTACACCCAGTACCAAGGCCGAAGCTGGCCACGATGAAGACATCAGCCGCGAAGACATCATTGCACAAGGCATTGTAAATGCCGAGGACTATGCGGTGCTGGAGCAATACACATTGGCATTGTTTGAAAGAGGCAAAGCCATTGCAGCCAAGCAAGGATTGATACTGGTGGATACCAAATATGAGTTTGGAAAAATTGGCGACACCATCTACCTGATGGATGAAATTCATACCCCCGATAGCAGCCGCTATTTTTATGCCGATGGCTTTGAAGAAAGACAAGCCGCTGGCGAAAAGCAACAGCAACTCAGCAAAGAGTTTGTGCGGGAATGGCTCATCGCCAACAACTTCATGGGTAAAGAAGGCCAAACCGTGCCGGAAATGACTGATGAATGGATTGACACCATTAGCCAGCGTTACATTACCCTGTACGAAAAAGTAGTGGGTGAAAAATTTGTACCCCAAGCATGGAGCGATGAAGCAACAGTAGAAGCTATCGAAGCTTCGCTGGCAAAGTTGCAATAAGGATTAACTGCTACTGAAATACAGATACGTTACTTTGCGATAATAGTTTACTGAATAGCAAAGGGAGTCATTCAAATATTGAATGACTCCCTTTTTGTATTGAATACTTCAATCCATCCTCTTATCTGATGGAAAACGAAATGCCAGAAAGAAAAAATCCTCACCCGCCTTTCTAACATCCAACATCAGTCATCTAACAACTCTTCCCATCAACAACCAACTATCATCTACCATCTAATCTCGGTCTCAACCGCTCCCGGCTCTTGCTGAAAATATGAGCCCCATTGTCTTTGCCTTTGCGCAATTCTTTTTGTGCTTCTTCGGGTAAATGAATCACTTCCTGGCAAGCTGTACTGCAGCAGCCTTCATAGGTTGCTTTGCAAGCATCGCATTGTATAAACAGCAGGTGGCAGGCATCGTTGGCGCAGTTGGTATGCGTGTCAGCGGGCTGTCCGCACTGGTGGCATTTTGCAATCACATCTTCTGTAACTCTTTCGCCCAGGCGATTATCGAACACAAAGTTTTTACCAATAAACTTTTGCTCCAGTCCTTGTTCTTTTACCTGATGCACATAGTTGATGATACCACCTTCAATGTGAAACACATTTTTAAAACCACGGTGCAGCATGTACGCACTGGCCTTCTCGCAGCGGATACCGCCGGTGCAATACATAATCACGGGCTTGTCTTCGCGGCCCTTCATCATGTCTACCGCCATGGGTAGTTGCTCCCGAAAAGTATCGCTGGGTATTTCAATGGCGTTATCAAAATGGCCCACTTCGTACTCGTAATGGTTGCGCATGTCAATCACCAAAACGTCGGGGTTTTGCATGAGTTCATTTACTTCTTTCGCCTTCAGGTACTTCCCTTTTCGCTCCATGCTGAAGTTGGGATCATCAATACCATCGGCTACAATTTTATCCCGCACTTTTATACGCAGCACCCAAAAACTTTTACCGTCATCTTCTACAGCAATGTTCAGGCGCATGCCATTCATCCATTCGTAACTGTACAGGTATTGCCGCAATGCATCAAAGTTGGAAGAAGGCACACTGATTTGTGCATTGATGCCTTCATGTGCCACATAAATGCGGCCAAACACTTTGAGGGCATGCAGTCCCTTCCAAAGCTCATCCCGAAATGCCTGCGGATTGGCAATAGGATGGTACATGTAAAAACTGATGGTAGTACGCGGCTCGGTTTCTTGCATCAGCCGCTCTTTGAGTTCCTTGTTGGAAACCCGGTTGTGGAGTAACGCCATGGTCAATAAAATTTTAAGGTCACGCCGAAGCGAGATGTTGCATCCAACGCCAGTTGCAGGCTGGCCAAAATTTTTGGAAACGCCGCGAAGATACAGGATGCTGATAAAGAAGATTCAGCTTGCACCCACAGATAGTTGGCGGTGCAGTATCTTTCAATATTGACAATGCGGACCTGTAGCTTGTGCATCAATACAGCAACCATTCCCATTCTTGTAAAAATTATTGCTTATGCAACCCCTTCTTCCAGCACAAATAGCTGTTCATTTTCAGCAAGTATACCATGGTGGCAACTGGGCCAGCAGTCATTACAAAGCCGTGATGGCTGATGTTGACTGGACGATGGCCAACCAAACTATGGGCGGTTGCAACAGCATTGCCAGCTTGTTTTTTCACACGCAATATTACATTGGCATTGTGCTTAAAGTATTGCAGGGCGGACCACTGCAAGGCAGCGACAAAGAAAGTTTTGTACACCCGCCTGTACACAATGAAGCAGAATGGGAAGCCTACAAAACACAAGCCTGGCAGCAAGCTGAGGCATTTGCAGCGGCATTGGCCAATTTGCCGGAATGCCAATTGTGGCAAGACTTCATCAAACCAGCATACCATACTTACTACTGGCAAATGCATGGACTGATTGAGCACTTGCATTATCACCTCGGGCAAATTGTTGTGCTCAAAAAAATACTCCGCCATCAGGCATGACAGACACGGACAGACAGCCCGGTTGCAATGTGCAAATTTGATACACGTAAATGCTTTGCCATGGGTAAAAAGAAATTGTCCCGCCGATTGTTTGTACAGCAAACTTCCCGTCTTGCTATAGCCGCCCCTGTTGTTGGTTCGCTGTCCTCCTTTGCGGCATCCTCATCTCCCAAAGATGAAGGAATATACATTCCGCTACGCTGGATTGATGAACAAGAAAAAACAAACTGTGTGGGCAACACCTGGGGCGTGCCATGGCCAAAGGGCGTACTGACTGATACACGCAAACTGCAAGTAAACTCCGGCACCGAAAATATTCCTACACAAAGCTGGATTACCGGTCGCTGGCCCGATGGCTCTGCCAAATGGACAGCACATAGTATTCCTGCAGGTACCTATACCAACAACCTTGTATTGGTGCAAGAGCAAAAAGAAAGCAGCAGTAAAATATTGCAAGTTTCCAAACAACAAAATGGCTGGACGATTGACACGGGTGTGATACAATTAACCGTGGCGAATAGAGGCAACGTACTCATACCTGCTTTGCAACGCAATAACAAAACAATTGGGCAGCATGGCCGCTTGGTATTGCAAAGCCAACAACAAGCTACTGCTGCTGCTCATCACGCATTAACCACAACATCATTTGAAGGCATTATAGAACAAGCCCAACTGGAACAGCAAGGCCCCATAAGAGCCGTTGTAAAATGGACAGGTAAACACAAAAGCCAGCAAGGCCGCAGCTGGATACCATTTACGGTGCGTATGTACGTATATGCCGGCAGCGATTGCATTCGGTTGGTACACAGCATTGTATTTGATGGTAATGAGCTACAGGATTTTATTAGCGGCATTGGCATTCGCTTTGATGTACCTTTTGATACGCCAGCCTACAACCGGCATGTGCGTTTTTGTGGTGCCAATGGCGGTGTATTTGCAGAAGCTGTGCAAGGCCTCACGGGGCTGCGCCGCGATGCAGGCCCGAACATTCGTACTGCACAAATACAAGGCCGTGCTGTATCAGACAGCAACAGCTGGCCTGAGCCCATTCGTAAAGGATTGCCCTACATTCCACAGTTTGGCGACTACACACTATGCCAACCTACAGCAGATGGCTACAGCATCAAAAAAAGAACGGGCGAACAATTTGGCTGGATACAAAGTACTGCCGGGCACAGGGCCTTGGGCACGGCTTACCTTGGCTCACCCAATGGTGGACTGGCGTTGGGCCTGCGGCATTTTTGGCAAAGCCACCCTGCACAAATAGACATTCGTAATGCACATAGCAGTGTAGGCTCAATCACCTTGTGGATGTGGGCTCCCGAAGCGCCGGCCATGGACCTGCGCTTTTACCATGATGGCATGGGACAAGACAGCTACGAAAAGCAACTGGCCGGATTAGACATTACTTATGAAGATTATGAACCGGGCTTTGGTACGGCCATGGGCATTGCCCGCACCAGCGAATTGTTTTGCCAGGTATTGGCCGCAACGCCCGACAATGAAACCCTTGCACAAATAGCCAAGCGTAACGAAGCACCGCCGCAATTGCTGGCCACATCAGCCTACATGAAATCCGCAGCAGCATTTGCCGGATTTTGGAGCTTGCCCGATCCAGGTAATGCTGCCTTCAAACAAATAGATGAGCAACTCGATTTTTATTTTGCGCATTACCAACAGCAGGTAGAACAGCGCAGGTGGTATGGCTTCTGGCATTTTGGCGATGTAATGCATAGCTATGATACCGACCGGCATGTTTGGAAATACGATGTAGGCGGCTTTGCATGGGATAACTCAGAGTTGAGCACCGACCTCTGGTTGTGGTTCTATTTTTTGCGTACCGGTCGTGCCGATGTATTTCGATTTGCAGAAGCCATGACACGCCACACAGGAGAAGTAGATGTGCATCACTTGGGAAAATTTGCACCATTGGGCAGCAGGCACAATGTGCAACACTGGGGTTGTAGCGCCAAGCAATTGCGCATCAGCACCGTGGCCAACAGGCGCATCTATTATTACCTTACTGCCGATGAACGGGTGGGCAATTTGATGGACGAACAAGTGAATGCTTACAAAACATTAGCGCTGATAGCTCCCGGCCGCAAACTGCCAAAAGGCGATGTTCAACAAGTATCGGCAACAGCCAACCATGTAAACATGGGCTTTGGCACCGACTGGGGTTCGGCCGCAGCTGCATGGTTGATGCACTGGGAGCGAACAGGCAACGCAAAGGTATTGACGCTATTGCGCAACAGCATGGCCAGCATTGCAGCGCAACCCAAAGGTTTTTTCACCGGCGGTGCCCCCATGGATATAGACAATGGTAAATTCATCATCGACAAAACAGGCAAACTATCCGTTTCGCACCTGAGTGCTGCTTTTGGATTACCCGAGGTTTGTGCAGAGCTCATTCAAACGTTTGAAGACAAAGCATTTGAAAATGCATGGCTACAATACTGCCGATTGTACAACGCTTCAGCACAAGAACAACAAGCTGAATTGGGACAGGCTTTGAGCAAACTGAATCTGGCGCAGGGCCATTCCCGATTGACGGCGTACGCAGCGCAACGCTTGCAGGATGCTGCATTGGGTAAGCGGGCCTGGCAAGAGTTTTATGCTGGAGGTGCGGGCATTCGAAAACCCGTTTTACAAACCAACAAAATACTGCCGCCGGTAGTGATGAATGCCATTGATGAAGCACCGGGAGTAAGCACCAATGCAGTGGCACAATGGGGCTTGGCTGCCATGCAATGTCAGGCCTGTGCAGGCGATGTTGTGGTAGAAAAATAGCACCTGGTGGCAATATGATTGGCCTACGGTATATTGCAGTATCAGACAATTAACCTCATGGCAAAAAGAACCGATTACATTAGCTGGGATGAATATTTTATGGGCGTGGCGCTGCTGAGCGGCCGACGCAGCAAAGACCCCAGCACACAAGTAGGTGCCTGCATTGTAAACAAGCAAAACAAAATTGTTGGTGCGGGCTACAATGGCTTACCTATTGGTTGCAGTGATGATGATTTTCCATGGGGTAAACAGGGCGATTTTTTGCAAACAAAATATCCGTACGTGTGCCATGCAGAGCTCAATGCCATTCTCAACAATATTGGCATGGACCTCAGTGGTTGCCGCATTTATACAGCGTTGTTTCCTTGCAACGAATGCGCCAAAGCCATCATTCAATCGGGTATTAAAGAAGTAGTTTTTCTGAGTGACAAATACGCCGGCAATGATTCATTTGTCGCTTCCAAGCACATGTTTGATACCGCTGGAGTGAGCTATCGGAAAGTAACCACACAGGTAAAAAAAATTGAACTCTCTTTTGATGAAGGAGATGTGTAAGAAAATGATGATGCATTCAAAATTATAAAGAGCAAGAACATAAAGTCCTTGCTCTTTATATAAATACCTGAAGGTAAAGCCAGCGGTTGCGTTTTTAAAATCTTAGCTCCTGTTCTCCCACTTGCCACTGACCAAGAGCTTCGCCTTTGATACCCAAGAATTCCACTTTCATCACCCGCTTACTCCGTGGACCGCTAATGCTGATGCGACCGTAATTCTGCAATTTATCAATACCCAGTATCCGCCAAGGATTGTTGGCTTCTTTGCCACCAAATGCATGTGTACCACTAGTGAGTGGCGAACAAGTGATATCGTACATCGGATACAAACCGTCATGCTGTACTTTAATAATTTCTGTATGGTGCCTGTCGCCGGTGAGGAAAAGAATGCCTGGAATTTTTTCTGTTTTGATGAACTCCATCAACTCATTGTATTCAACGGGAAAATCGAGCAACTTGTCAAACGGGCTGCCGGGATTGAGCACCTGGCTTCCGGTTACAATCACACGAAAACTGATGTGTGGATTGTTTTTAGAATAACGCAATTCATTTTTCAACCACTCCAATTGTTGCTTGCCATACATGCGTTTGTGTGCATTGGGTTTGCCATTGAGGCTGTCGGGCAGTTCATCAAAATCACGCCACCAACGGTCATCCATCATAAAGAAATCGACGTCGGCATAAGTATACTTGCCATAAATCCCTTCATTGTTTTCTCCATAAGTCGGGTTCATCCACATGTGGCGAAACACCTCACGACTGGTTTGTTTGAATTGAAAACTTTTGCCATAATCATTGGGACCATAATCATGATCATCCCATATAGCGAGGTGCGGCATGTTGGCCCAAAGTTGTTTTAATGATGGACTGCTGCGGTCGCGGTAAGCACGGTACCACATGCCCCATTCATTGCTGTAATCCACATCGCGGGTATACCAGTTATCGCCGAGCCACATCATGAATGCAGCTTGTTCTTTGGCCATCGTTTCAAAGATGCTGCTATCGCCGCCGTAAGGTTTTCCGGGCCTGTCGAAGCGAGGTTCATTGAAGTACGCACAACTGCCTGTAATGAAACTAAAATCCGGTGCATTGCTTCGCCACTGAAACAAGGCTTGTGTGGTAAATGAGCCCTTGCCCATTACAACCGGCGGCTGGTGCGTGGGCCCATCTTTCAGCGTCACTTCGTATTCATACGTTGTAGCAGGTTCCAGATTAACGACCTCGAATTGCTGAAAATGATAGGGCGCATTTTTATCTGTGGGCAATGTTCTTACCACTTGCTTTTGTTGTGGTTTTCCTTTTGCCCACACTTGCACTGTAGCTATCGCAGTTTTGCTTTCAGTTGCGGCCCACAATTTTGCAGTCCGCATCGATACTGGCCCCAATACAGGACCAACTGCTGTTTGTGCCATGAGCCACAATCCGCTGCACATGGCCAACAATGTTATCCCTAACCGTTTCATTGTACTGAATTTTGTGGCAAGCTACTGCATTGTGTTGAATTACGGGAAACAGCAAAACCTGTTAAAAAAAATGATGCATTTGTGCTGCTCATCATTCATAGAAGGGCGACGACGAATCAAACAGTATCAAACTGTTTCAGCACTTTATCATGAACAAAAACACCTATTGACCGACTGTTAAAATATAGTCGCAATGCTGCTACCACTTGTAGCATCAGCTTGCCTAAAAAAGGCAGCTTGGCTATATTCGTTTGTACCCAACGTTGCAGCCTGAATGTATGTGTTGATGTTTTACGCATACATGTTCTCTTGTATTTTTTGCAGTTTTCGCTACTGTACTTTTTGTATTACAGGCTGCTTCACTTCACTCACCTGCATGCCCATGGTATGCCCACACTAAAGCAAATGTTTTCTTCACCAAAATCCCTTTTATCCAATGGAACAAATGCTCGACAACATCACCAACAGCATGAAGTACAAATCGTACGCCTTGCACAATTACAAAACCATTCCACAGGTACAAGCACTGCCGGAAGAATTGTTAGAAGCCATTGAAGTGGTTGGCCATGTGCTTCCTTTCAAAACCAACAACTATGTGGTGGATGAATTGATCAATTGGGATCAGGTACCTAACGACCCCATATTTACGCTGACATTTCCACGCAAAGAAATGTTGCAGCCGCATCATTACAAAAGAATGAAAGCTGCACTGGATGCAGGCTTGAGTAAAGACGAGATAAAAGCAGTTGCGAATGAAATACGCATGGAACTAAATCCGCACCCTGCCGGGCAGGATAAAAATGTGCCCATGCTTGGCGATGTAAAACTGAGTGGTGTACAGCACAAGTACCGCGAAACAGTGTTGTTCTTTCCCAGCCAAGGGCAAACCTGTCATGCTTATTGCAGCTTCTGTTTTCGATGGCCACAGTTTGTGGGCATGGATGAAATGAAATTTGCGATGAAAGAAACCGATCAGCTAGTGCAATACCTGAAAGAACATCGTGAAGTAACGGATGTGTTGTTTACCGGCGGCGATCCTATGGTGATGAAATCAAAACTCCTGCGGGCTTATATCGAACCATTGCTGAGCGATGAATTGTGGAATGTGCAAACCATTCGCATTGGTTCAAAATCGTTGGCGTACTGGCCCTACAAATACATTACAGATGATGATGCAGAAGATACACTGGCTTTGTTTACAGAAATTACCCGCAAGGGGAAAAATCTGGCCTTCATGGCACACTTTAATCATCCCGCAGAGTTGGATACCCCTGCTGTAAAAGAAGCCATCATTCGCATTCGCTATACCCGTGCACAAATACGTACACAGTCACCCATTTTGCGAGGCATCAACGACAAGCCTGAAATATGGACAGAAATGTGGCGCAAACAAGTAAACCTGAATTTGATTCCGTACTACATGTTTGCGGTGAGAGATACAGGTGCTCAACATTTCTTCGGCTTACCATTGGTTGAAGCACAGGAAATTTGGCGACAAGCTTGGCAACGTGCCAGTGGTGTTTGCCGCACAGTGCGTGGCCCCAGCATGAGCTGCACACCGGGAAAAGTTCAAATGCTGGGCACATCAGAAATCAACGGACAAAAAGTGATGGTACTCCGGTTTTTACAAGGTCGCAATCCCGATTGGGTGGGCCGTCCGTTCTTTGCCGAGTACAACGAAAAAGCTATCTGGATAGATGAATTGAAACCGGCTTTCGGTGAAAGCAAATTCTTTTTTGAAGATGAACTACAAGAAATATTATCAGGCAGAATCAGTTACAACTGTACAACAGATGAACCGCTACTATTGACAGTATAAAACATGTAAGCGCCGCATTGATGATGTATCAATGCGGCGCTTACATTACATATCTATCCCAATTTTTTTCATGAGGATGGAGGCATTGAGACTCTGGCAAATGCCCTGCTTCAATTGGTAATCGAAATACAATTCTTCACCCGACACCTGCACATCAAAATGATAATTGTGAATGTGATCGGGATATTGATGTACGAGCTCCGCCAACGCTAAATCATGTGTGGCTATCATACCACATGCTTGCTGCGCAATGAGCTGCTTAATGAGTGCCGCAGAACCAGCATGCCTGTCGCCACTATTAGTACCACGTAGTATTTCATCCAGCAACAAATACACAGGTTGCTGGGCTTTCACCGCATCAATAATGCTTTTCAACTTTTTGAGTTCGGCATAAAAGGTACTGGTACTTTCTGCCAGGTTATCAGCAATGCGCATGCTACTCATCACCTGCATGTAACTCATGCGGCAATGCAACGCACAAACCGGTGCGCCAGCCTGCGCCATCACCATGGCCAAGCCTACGCTGCGCAAAAAAGTACTCTTGCCCGCCATGTTGCTGCCGGTAATAATATTTACCTGTGCTACACCCTCCGTAGCTATATCACTCACTACTCTTTTGTCGGCAGCTATTAATGGATGCCCCAAGGCATTGGCCTCAAAACTGCCATGCTGTGCCAGCATTTGCGGAAAGCACCAATGTGGCATGTTGTACGCCAATGTGGCCAGCGATGAAGCAGCCTCCACTTCGCCCAACACTTCCAGCCATTTTGTAGCAGCTGCTGCATGTTGTTTTTTCCATTGGGCAAAAAGCAACATTTGCTGCAAGTCCCAAAACAGCAAAATGTTGAGTGGAATAAACGCCACCGGATTGAGCCGGTAATCAAAACGGCTGAGCAACTGATTTAGGCCGGCCACTGCTTTGCTGGCCATGGGTTGTCCGTTTACAACGAGTACAGATTGACGCTGTGCCAACCAGGGGCTGTTGCCCACCGGCATTTGCTCCACATATTGCAGCGAAGCAGCAAGTCCATTAATTTCTTTACTCATACGGCCGAGCATTTGCCAGGTAGGCGTAGCCAACTTGCTGATATAACCAGTACCTAAAAAGAAAACCAAAAAGTAAATATTGAACCAAAAGCCCGGCAAATAATCAAACCAATAAGCTGTAAACAAACCGATAGAAACAATGGGGCCTACCCAACGCAACAAGTACCAACCTGTTGCAGCAAATACATCTTCTTTCGATTGCATCCACTGCTGCAGCTTTTGCGCTGTAGCAGCACTCACCGGATGCTCCCGTCCACTGGCTTGTAAGTGCTGCCGCCAGCCTACATGTGGTGCCAATTGCTGCACAGCCGCTTGCCTCGCCGGCAATTCTTCGGGCGATGCCGGCTGCAACAACCAAGCTGCTAAAGTGGTTCTTCCGGCGTCACTTTCTGCCCGCTGCAAGTATTGGTACAGCGAGGCTTCGCCAAACACATCGAGGTCGTGGGCGTAAGCATGATTGGGCGGCAAATACGCAGCGCCATCATAACGGTCTTTGTAGTAGTGCTGTTGCAACTGCCGCAGTTCTGCCTGATTGATTAAAATGAGTTGCTCTACATGTTGCAGCTTATGTTGCACATTCATGCTCAGTACCACTAACCGAAGAAAAACAGCTATCAGGAAAACCGATGGCAATACAACCCACCAACTGCTGATTGGCCATTGCCAATACAGCCAAACAATAGCCAGCACCATAGTCAGTAACCGGCTCCACGACAACCAGCTACGTTTGCGCCGTAGTTGTGCCGCAGTGGTTTCATAATCGGCGGCGAATTGCTTGTATTGTACAACAGGATCGTGGAAAGACGTAGCAGGCATGCTGCAAAGAAACAGGTTTCACGGATGTATTGATGCTGGCTTATACAGGTGCATATGCCAATTATAGAAGCCTGTTTGCCACTCATCAATATCTGCTATAGAAAAGTATTTTTTTGATAACTGCCATGTATTTTACCACTCATGAAAGCTATCATCTGCACACAATACGGGCCACCAGAAGTACTGCAATTACAAACTGTATCCACCCCCACACCTCGCAATCATGAAGTGCTGGTAAAAATTCATGCAACAGCTGTTAACTCTGGTGATGTTCGCATACGAGGGTTAGCAGTAGAAGGTATGATGAAATGGCTGATGCTGTTGGTGATGGGCTGGAAAGGTCCTCGCAAAAAAATACTGGGCAATGTTTTTTCGGGTGAGGTTGTGGCCACCGGCATTGCGGTGACGAAATACAAAAAAGGGGATAATGTATTTGGGATGACTGGCTTTAGCATGGGCACTTATGCGGAGTATATGTGCATTGCCGAAACCAAAAACCTGCTGCTAAAACCCAACAATGCTTCACATGCTGAAGCTGCGGCCAATGTGTTTGGCGGACAAACGGCCATTCACTTTTTACTAAAAGCAGGTATTCAAAAAAGAACTTCTCCAAAAGTGTTGATTATTGGCGCTACAGGTGCCGTAGGTACTGCTGCCATTCAAATTGCAAAGCACTTTAACGCAGAAATTACAGCCGTGTGTAGTAGTAACGGTTTGGCATTGGTGCAGCAGTTAGGTGTAGAAAAAGTAATCCTGTACGACAAAGAAAATTTTACCGCCTGCACCGAAAAATTTGACATTGTATTTGATGCTGTAGGCAAAACCAACAAAAAACAATGCCAACCACTCTTGCTACCCAATGGCATGTACAAAACGGTGGGCGGATGGGAAGTAGCCACAGAAACCATTGCACAACTGCAGCTATTGAAAGACCTGTTTGAGCAAGATGCTTACCATGCGGTGATAGACAAAGTTTACAATATGGAGGATGTAGTTGCGGCACACCAGTATGTAGACAGCGGCCGTAAAAAAGGGAATGTGGTACTCCTCATTCATCAAGACTCAACTGAGAAAAAGTAAAACCAGCATGAAACAAAAAAGCATCGTCGGCTTTTGACCAACGATGCTTCGTCAATATAGGCACGTGATGTAGTTACGCTTTCTTTTTCAGGTCCATGCCACACTTGCCGCATTTGCCGGGCTTGTCTTTGGCAGGCTCACACTTCATGGGGCATTCGTATTGTGCTGTAGCTTCTTTTTGCTTTTTCAGTTCCATGCCGCATTTGCCACACTTACCGGGCTTGTCGCTGGGAGCTTCGCATTTCATGGGGCACTCATACTTTGCAGCTTCTTTCTTGCCATGCTTGTGTTGCTTTTCCTGAAAAGCGAATGCAGCTACAGAAACAATGGCCATTACGGCTACGAGGAATACACGGATTTTTTTCATATACAATCTTTTTTTTGTTGAATACAATTGAGCCACAAAGGAAAGAGGTTTGACTATTAGGAGGATGTGAAAGTGCATACTCTTTTTGCAACAGTGCAGCAAAAAAGCCACCGCCCTAAGGCGATGGCTCTGTATTGAAATGTTGGAAAAAGCTGGCTTAACTGCAACCACCCTGATTGCCACAGTTGTTGCACTTGTAGCAGGCGCCGCTGCGCATCATGATGGCTCCACACACGTTACAGGCTGGTGCATCGCTTTGGTTGCCTTTCATTTGCTCATTCATCTGCTTCAGCACGGTATCAGCACCGCTTACAGTTACCGGAGCCGGAGCGGGTTGCTCTACCTGTACTTTGGCGGGTTTAATCTGGCTGCTGCTTTTGGGCGTAATGCGAACACTGCTCAGTTCTTCAGTTTTTTTTTCAGCAACTGGTTCCGTTTTTACGAGCACCACTTCGCTGGCATCATCGTCATCGCCGGTGTTGCCAATTTCGGGGCGGTCGAGTACGTGCACCAAATCGGTACGGTTGAGGTATTCGTAAGCCAATGCACGGAACACAAAGTCTACAATAGAAGTAGTGGTTTTAATGTTCGGGTGGTCTACCATACCAGCCGGCTCAAACTTGGTAAACACAAATTTTTCTACAAACTCTTCCAGCGGCACACCGTACTGCAGGCCTACAGAAATTGCAATCGCAAAGCTGTTCATGAGGCTGCGTAAAGTGCTGCCCTCTTTGGCCAGATCGATGAAGATTTCTCCCAAGGTACCATCGTTGTATTCGCCGGTACGCAGGAAGATGGCCTGACCGTTGATTTTGGCTTTTTGCGTAAAGCCGCGACGCTTGGCGGGCAGTGTTCTACGCTCCACAATTTTGGCGAGTTGACGCTTCAATTGTGTATCGGGGCTAGCCTGCATCCGCTTGGTTACTTCCTGCAGCAGTTCTTCTACAGTCAGCTGGCCAAGGTCTACAATATTGCTGCCTTCTGCTGCCGTTGTTGCTTCTTCTGCAGCTTCGTCGGTGGCTTCTTTTTTCTTATCGTCGCTCTTGTTGCTCAGCGGCTGGCTCAGCTTGCTGCCATCGCGGTACAGGGCGTTGGCTTTTAGGCCAAGCTCCCAGCTCATGCGGTAACAGTCGCTTATTTCTTCAATGCTGGCCTCATGCGGCAGGTTGATGGTTTTGCTGATAGCACCGCTCAGGAAGGGCTGGCAAGCACCCATCATTTTGATGTGGCCATGCGCATGAATGTAGCGCTGTCCTTTTTCGCCGCACTTGTTGGCGCAGTCGAATACGGCATAATGCTCCTGCTTGAGGTAAGGTGCCCCTTCGATGGTCATGGTACCGCAGATGTACTCATTGGCGGCATCAATTTGCTCCTGGGTGTAGCCCAGTGCTTCGAGCATGTTCCAGTTCCAATCGTTGTATTCTTCTGGCTTAAAGCCCAACCGCTCCATGCAGGCTTCGCCGAGGCTGTACACATTGAAGGCAAACTTGATGTGGAAGGCAGAAGCCATGCCCGCTTCGAGTTTGGCTATTTCTTCGCCAATCAGGCCTTTTTCGCTCAGGCTCTGGTGGTTGATGTGCGGTGCACCATGCAAGCTGGCAGATCCCTTGGCGTAGTTAACGATGCTTTCAATTTCTTTTTCGTTGTAGCCCAGCTTTTTCAAAGCCGTTGGTACGCTTTGGTTGATGATTTTGAAGTAACCACCACCGCTGAGTTTCTTAAACTTCACCAAGGCAAAGTCTGGCTCTACACCTGTTGTATCGCAATCCATTACCAAACCAATAGTACCTGTTGGGGCAATTACGGTGGTTTGGGCGTTGCGGTAGCCATGCTTTTCACCCAGAATTACGGCTTCATCCCATGCTTTGCAAGCGGCTTTCAGCATGTAATCGGGGCAGTATTTGCTGTCGATACCCATGGGTTTGATGCTCAGGCCTTCGTAGGCATCGCTGGCATCGTATGCTGCAGCACGGTGGTTGCGCATTACCCGCATCATGTGGTGGGCATTTTCCTGGTAGCGGGGGAAGGCACCCAGTACTTCGGCCATTTCAGCAGAAGTTTTGTAGGCTACGCCAGTCATGATGGCGCTAATGGCACCACCAATGGCTTGTGCTTCGGGGCTATCGTAAGGAATACCGCTTACCATGAGCATGCTACCCAGGTTGGCAAAGCCGAGGCCGAGGGTGCGGTAGTCGTAGCTGAGCTGTGCTACTTCTTTGCTGGGGAACTGCGCCATGAGTACGCTTATTTCGAGCACTACAGTCCACAGGCGGCAGATGTATTCAAAACCGGCTACGTCGAACACCTGGGTGTCTTCGTTGAAGAAACGACGGAGGTTGGCACTGGCCAGGTTACATGCCGTGTTGTCGAGGAACATGTACTCTGAGCAGGGGTTGCTGGCGTTGATTCGGCCACCCTCGGGGCAAGTGTGCCACTCGTTGATGGTGGTATCATACTGTGTGCCGGGGTCGGCGCAGCGCCATGCAGCGTAGCAGATTTTATTCCACAGTTCGTTGGCCTTAATTTTCTTCATGGTGTGGCCATCGGTACGGGCTTTCAGTTCCCAATCGCCGTCTTCGTCCAGCACTTTAAAAAATTCATTAGGAATACGAACAGAGTTGTTGCTGTTTTGTCCGCTTACAGTGCGGTAAGCTTCTCCTTCGTAATCGTTGCTATAGCCTGCAGCTACCAGTGCAGCTACTTTATTTTCTTCCTCTACTTTCCAGTCTACAAAGTTCACAATCTCTGGGTGGTCCATATCGAGGCACACCATTTTGGCTGCACGGCGGGTAGTACCACCGCTTTTAATGGCGCCGGCTGCACGGTCACCAATTTTCAAGAAGCTCATCAGGCCACTGCTGGTACCACCGCCGCTCAGCTTTTCGCCTTCGCCACGAATTTGGCTGAAGTTGGTACCAACACCAGAACCGTATTTGAAAATGCGGGCTTCACGAATCCACAGGTCCATAATGCCGCCGTCGTTTACCAGATCGTCGCTAACACTGAGGATAAAGCAGGCATGTGGCTGAGGACGTTCGTAAGCCGAAGTTGATTTTTTCAGCTGGCCATCTTTAGCATCTACATAGTAGTGGCCTTGTGGCTTGCCGGCAATGCCGTAAGCAGTGTACAGTCCGGTGTTGAACCACTGCGGGCTGTTGGGTACGGCCATTTGGTTGAGGATGCTGTACACCAGTTCTTCGTAGAACACCTGTGCATCCTGGCTGCTGGCGAAGTAGCCATACTGCTCACCCCACTGGCGCCAGCAATCGGCCATGCGATGCGCCACCTGCTTACTGCTGGTTTCGCGGCCGGTGGTGCCGTCGGGCTGGGGTACGCCAGCTTTACGGAAATATTTTTGTGCTAAAATATCAGTGGCAATCTGGCTCCAGTGCTTGGGCACTTCCACATTGTCCATTTGAAAAATGATTTTGCCCGAAGGGTCTTTAATCATTGAAGTACGATAGTCGTACTCAAACATTTCGTAGGGGCTAATGCCTTCCCGGGTGTAGTGGCGGGAGAAGGCGAGGCCCTTAGCAGCGGTTTTTTTAGCAGCCATTGTTAATCAAATTTTTAGCGGGTTAGCGAGGAAAATTGTCTGTTACCAAAAGGTTAAGTGGATAACGAAAATATCCTCCTAACTCCCAAAAAACCCAATGTTAATCTGCACATTATCCACGGGCTCTGTGGATTTCGCAGCCCAGCCTTAGCCCCATCTGCATTCCGTGAATTTTCCCCAAACCATGTGAAAAAAATGGGGGTACACAAGTAGCCAAGATGTTGGGAAACCCCCTTTATAATTGGATTTGGCAGCTATCCGCCTGCTGCTCAACCCGAACTGCAACCTTTTAACCTTCAATGCCAACCAGTTACGTAGTAGCGGAGCTAAAAAGAGGTGCTGAGGGTAATTTTACCAGCAGTAGAAAAAGGATGCCTTTTTAAGGCCCCGGCCCTGCACTTTGCCCTAATTTGCCAGCCATTCTTCATTATGTTCAAAAAACGATTACCATATTACTGGATAGCCCAATTGGGTGGTTGGGGCTTCTACGTGCTCTTGTATACTTTTTACTATTACAGCATCAATGCTTACTATAGCGACTACCAGTTTTACTTTCATACGGTGTTTTGCGAAGCAGGAACCGGCCTGGTCATTTCGCACCTGATGCGTACCGTTATTAAAGAATCGAAACTGCTCGATTTAAGCCTGCTGAAACAAATTGTGT
Source organism: Bacteroidota bacterium (assembly GCA_020161435.1). Classification (GTDB taxonomy): domain Bacteria; phylum Bacteroidota; class Bacteroidia; order Chitinophagales; family Chitinophagaceae; genus Phnomibacter. The sequence continues at coordinate 84,697 of JAIUNV010000003.1, forward strand.
GGATGATTATTACCACCCTCATTTTTGGTTTGATATACAGCAGCGTAGTAGTAATAGTAGAAGACCAAATGGGTTGGGAACCCGAATACTTTATTGGCGCCACGTTTGAATACAAACTGGCCCGTACTGCTGTGGGCGGTGCTTTGTTTTTTACTATCTGGAGCTTGCTGTACCTCATGTATCATTATGTGGCCAGTACCCAGCGGCAGCGCCTCAATCAGGTAAAGCTGGAAGCCGTGGTAAAAGACCTCGAACTCAAAACCATTAAGGCGCATATCAATCCGCACTTTATTTTCAATGCCCTCAATAGCATACGTGCTTTGATTGATGAAAACCCCGACCGTGCCCGTACTGCCGTTACAGAACTGAGCCAACTGCTGCGCAGCAGCATGAATGCCGACAAAGAAGAATTGGTGAGCCTCGAACGAGAGTTGAAAATCGTGAACAACTATCTGGCCCTGGAGCAAATCAGGTTTGAAGACCGGCTCAGAGTACAACTCGATATAGACCCCGATACACTCAAGCAAAAAGTACCGCCCATGATGCTGCAAACTTTGGTGGAAAATGCCATCAAACATGGCATCAGTAAAGAAATGCATGGCGGCGAAGTATTTATTGGCTCCGATTTTGTAGCAGACCATCATGAGCTGGTAGTACGCAACACCGGCCACCTGGTAAGTACAGATTCTGAAGAAGGCTTCGGCATCAGCAGCACCACCAACCGGTTGCAATTGCTGTTTGGCAACAAAGCGTCTTTCAATATTCAAAACCTGGCTGGGCATACTGTGGAAGCAAAAATCATTATGCCTGTTACCGTCAACTAACATTACATCATTCCGTAACCGTTATAAAACTTTTTCGCCATGACAAAGAAAGCCATCCTCATAGACGACGAACGACTGGCCCGCAATGAGCTCCGCAAAATGCTGGCCGATTATCCGGATATTGAAATAGTAGACGAGGCCGGCAATGTAGAAGAAGGACTGGAAAAAATAGAGCTGCTCAATCCGGATATTATTTTTCTCGACATCAATATGCCTGGCAAAACGGGTTTTGATTTGTTGCAGGAACTCGATCATTCTCCGTATGTAATTTTTACCACAGCATATGATGAATATGCCGTAAAAGCTTTTGAAGTAAATGCACTTGACTATTTGCTGAAACCCATTGACCCCAAGCGGTTGGCCGATGCCATACACAAAGTGGGCGAACTGGTACAAAAGGAAAAACAGGCTGTACAAGAAGCTGCACAAAAAGGCAAACTCACCGAAGAAGATCAGGTGTTTGTAAAAGATGGTGAACGCTGCTGGTTTGTAAAGTTGGGCGATATCCGTTTGTTTGAAAGTGTAGGCAACTATGCCAAAGTATTTTTCGGCAACAACAAACCCCTCATTCTTAAAAGCCTGAATGCACTGGAAGAACGGTTGGATGAAAAGGTATTTTTCCGTGCCAACAGAAAACACATCGTCAATCTACGCCTAGTAGACAAAGTAGAAAACTACTTCAACGGCGGGCTGCTGCTCGAACTGAAAGGCGGCGATAAAATAGAAGTAAGCCGCCGGCAAACGGTGAAGTTTAAAGAGATGATGAGCCTGTAGGAAAGAAGAAAGTCAAAGGGAATTTGCAGTTTGCAATTTGCAGTGCGATGAAACCGGAACAGACAAATTAAAACGTCAAACCATACAATTAAAAACTTCGTGTTCCTTGAGCCTCCTTTGTGGCTTCGTGGTTCATAAATATCCAATCCGTTCATGAAATTCATTCTTACAACTGTATTTGTTATTTCCGCAGCAATTGCCTGCACTGCACAAAAAGCCGACAACGTTATTACGGCTGCTGAAGTAACCCGTGTATTAGGCACCCTCAGCAGCGATGCTATGGAAGGCCGTCGCACCTTTACACCCGGTATTGATAAGGCTGCAGCTTTCATTGCCGAAGAGTTTAAAAAATCGGGCTTGCAACCCGGTGGCACCAACGGAAGCTTTTTGCAAAGTTTCAGCATGTATCAGGCTTCGGTAGCTGGAGGCACTGCCAATGTTGATGGTCAGTCCGTTGCTACCACAGATATCATTTGCCAAACAACTTCACCAAAAGTAACGGTTAGCAATACCGGCAATTATGAAGTAGTAAGTATTAACGCCAAGGATAACTTTTTTGCTCAGTACCGCACCCTGCGCAACAAAACAAACAACCTTATCATTTTTGTAGACACCGCACACCGCAACAGTTTTCAGCGGTTGAAGTCGTTCGCAGGTGGCCCACAGTTTGCCAGCAACAACAGCCAGGTGTATGTGCTGAGCAGCCAGGTAAAGCCTGCTGCCTTCCAGCTTGACTTAACCATGCGCATAGAAGAAAAAAAGCTGGCTAACGTGGTAGCTGTGCTGCCCGGCAAAAGCAAGCCCAATGAGTATGTAATCTTCAGCGGCCACTACGACCACCTTGGTTATGGCAAGCCCAACGAAAAAGGTGACAGCCTGTACAATGGCGCCAACGATGACGCTTCGGGCACAACGGCTGCAATTTTGCTGGCGAAATATTTTAAAGCCTTGGGCAATAACGAACGCACATTGGTGTTTGCAGCATTTACTGCAGAAGAAGTGGGCGGCTATGGTGCCACTTACTTTTCAAAGCAGTACAAACCCGAACAGGTGATGGCGATGTTCAACATAGAAATGATTGGCACCGACAGCAAGTGGGGCACTAACTCTGCTTACATTACCGGTTATGAAAAAAGCAGCATGGGTACCATTTTGGAAAAGAATCTGCAGGGTACAGCGTTTAAGTTTTACCCCGACCCCTACCCCGACCAACAACTCTTCTACCGCAGCGACAATGCCACGTTGGCCCGACTGGGTGTACCTGCGCATACCATCAGCACTAGCAAAATGGATAGTGAACCTCACTACCACAAAGCCAGCGATGAAATTGGCACGTTGGATACGAAGAACATGGCTGAAATCATCAGGGCCATTGCGCTGAGCAGCCGCAGTATTGTAAGCGGCGCAGATTCTCCATCAAGAGTAGATACACAAAGCCTTCGTTAATCGCATTTGCATACATCAAAAAGGGCTGTTCACTTACGTGGCAGCCCATTTACCAACATCCATCAGCTTCATGCGCCTGAAACAGCCATTGCCGGCGAGGCAGGCTCCATTGCCTTTGCCACCAGCTGCTGTACGGTATTGGCCAATGCAGGAATTCGCTCCCTGATGGTTGAAGTCATTTCAATGCCTTGTTGCTGCAGCGATTCTATGCTAATCACCACCAGCCATACATCTGGCATTTTACCCAATATTTGTAAAGCATTAATGAGGTCTCGCATACCAATGTCGTGAGTGCTCATGGCCCTTGGAAAATCGGCTGCAAATTTTGGTCGTATTACCCGAATGGTACCAATGTCGTAATTGTCCAGCGCAGCATCAATAAGGATGACCACACCATACTGTTCAAAAAATTCGAGCAGGTGAAAGCCGCCTGTGCCGCCATCAATTACGTCTACGCCTTGGGGCAAAAGCTGCTGTTGCTGCAGGTATTCAGCGAGGTGAACGCCTACGCCTTCATCGCCCATCAGGTAGTTGCCAATACCCAACACCAATATGCGGGGAGTTACACTCATACAGTTGTTTCTTTTTGTGTGTTGTCTGTGTTGTCAGTTCCGGCGGCATTGGCTTTCTGCTCTTGGTGATGATCGAAATATTCTTGTTCAATAAACTTCCAGCCACCACCCATGCTGCTGATTTCGCCACGGCCTTCTACATAATCGTGGTAGAAAACCAGGTACACATGCACCACAGAAAACAGTACAAAAAACCAGGTAGCCCAATGGTGAATCTGGCGCATCATGATATCACCACCAAAGATGACTTGTACCCAGCCAAACATTTTTGGAAACCACCAGGTGCCCATACTGCTGTATAAGCCAAAGCCTGTGAGGCACTGAATCAGAAAAGCAATAAACGTGAGAAAATAAGTGAAGCCCGCCACTGCATTGTGTCCTACTTCCAGGTGGTGGCCTTTGTCTTTCATCATCAGCACATCAATTTTGATGACATGCATAAATTCTTTCCAATACTTTTTGGTGGTAGGAATAAAGTTGCGCCAGTTGGCGTATTTGTTTCCTACAAAACCCCAGTAGATACGAAATACAAAATTGAAAAAGAAGATATACGCAGCAATGAAGTGAATGATGCGCATATAGCCCATGTTGAATGTTTCGGCAGCTTCGCGGTTGCTTTGCACCGCCAGTGGGTTGCCTATGTACAATCCGGTAACGATGAGCACCAGTATCGCCAATGCATTCAGCCAATGGTAAATGCGCACCGGCAATTCCCACACAAACACCCTGCGCAGGTATTTGATGTGTGGCTTTTTTGTATTTACAGTTGCGTCCATACAAGTTGATTTAAAACAATCAGCAATGAAGTTGAAACCAACCCAAGTGCTGTGCAGCATACACAAGGCATGCCACACAACGAATTGGTTTGGGTTAGTTTATACCGTGTTATTCGCCCAGCACAGACACCCGTGATACATGGTTGCCGTGCTCATCGTAAATGTGTACACTGCAAGCCAGGCATGGATCGAAGCTGTGAATGGTGCGGATAATTTCAAGTGGCAAATTGGGGTCGTGTACAGGCGTATCGAGCAATGCTGCTTCGTAAGCCGACCGCTGGCCTTTACCATCTCTTGGCGAGGCATTCCACGTAGTAGGTACTACCAATTGATAGTTGGCAATTTTACCGTCCTTTATATTGATGTAATGTGCCAATGCACCCCTTGGCGCTTCACCAGTGCCTACACCTTTGGCTTCAGCAGGCCATGTAGATGGATCGAATTTATCGGTATTGGCCATGCGGGTATCGCCCTTCTTAATGTTGTCGATGAGCTGATCGTAAAAATCGAGTGCCCATATAGCTACGAGCTTGCATTCTAAGCCACGTGCAGCAGTACGGCCAAGTGTAGAAAACAGTGCGGTGGCAGGTACTTGCAACTGTGACAATGCTGCATCTACTACTTCTTTAAACGCTGGTACACCTTTGGCATAGCCAATGAGTACACGGGCCAGCGGACCTACTTCCATGGCATGACCTTTCCAGCGGGGTGTTTTCAAAAAGCTGTAAGCCTGCGAAACATCGAGCTGTTCAAACGGAGGTTTTGGACCGGTGTAATTGATTTTACTTTCGCCTTCCCATGGATGCAAACCTTTGTCTTTTCCACCTTCATAATCGTACCACGAGTTGGTGATGAATTCCTGGATTTCATCATTTTTTCTTACATCCACTTCGTGCACTTTCGACAAGTCTTTGTTGAGAATTACACCCGATGGGAAAAGGAATGTTGCAGGGTCTTTGCTGCCATTGGCACTCAAATCGCCATAAGCCATAAAGTTGCCCAAGCCGCCACCAATACCGCCCCAGTCTTTGTAGAATGAAGCAATGGCCATTAAATCAGGAATGTACACTTGCTCAATAAAATCTTTGCCCTGCTTCAGCAAATGATGCACGTATGCAAGGCGTTCTGCATTAATACCACTTACATCATCTGTAGCAATGGCACAAGCCATACCGCCCACCAAGTAGTTGGGGTGCGGGTTTTTACCACCAAAAATGGTTTGCACTTTTACAATTTCCTTTTGCCAGTCAAGGGCTTCCAGATAATGCGCCAAACCAATCAGGTTTACCTCGGCCGGAAGCTTGTAGGCGGGGTGTCCCCAATAGCCATTGGCAAAAATGCCCAACTGACCACTCTCTACGAACTTTTTAATTCTGTTTTGGATATCGGTGAAATAGCCAACAGAACTTTTGGGCCAATTAGAAATGCTCTGTGCCAGCTCAGATGTTTTCTTAGGGTCAGCTTTCAGGGCATTTACCACATCTACCCAATCCATAGCATGCAGGTGATAGAAATGCACTACGTGGTCGTGCATGTACAAGGCGCAGAACATGAGATTGCGCACCAGCTCTGCGTTGGGTGGCACTACAATGCCGAGGGCATCTTCTACACACCTTACAGAAGTAAGCGAGTGGGTTGAAGTACATACTCCACACACACGGCCCACAAACGCCCATGCATCACGTGGGTCGCGGCCTTTGAGTATTTCTTCGAGCAGGCGTACCATGGTACCACTGCTGTAAGCGTCTTTTATTTTCCCGTTTTCAATTTCAGCTTCTACCCGCAGGTGTCCTTCAATACGGGTTACGGGGTCAACAACTATACGTTTGGTCATAACAAATGAGTTAATCGTTCATTGAATTATTCGAGATCCTTTTCGCTTTGCTTGCCTTCTTTTTCAAGGTTGCTGACCAAGTTTTTCTTACGCAAGTTGGTAGCTACTGCATGTACTGCCAATGCACCGACTGTTACACCAAGGGCAGCCATACCTACCTTGTCGGCATCGGCTTCAATACCAAAGCCAGGGAAAGCTGAAGCTCTTTCATACAAACGACCATTGTCCCAATAATTTTCTTCGCTACAACCAAAACAGCCGTGCCCACTCTGAATGGGGAAACTCACCCCATTGTTCCATCGCATCACTCCACAAGCGTTATAGGTGCTTGGCCCTTTGCAACCCACCTTGTAAAGGCAGTAACCTTTCTTCGCATTTTGATCGTCGAATGATTCAACATACAAGCCTGCATCGTAGAACGGACGACGGTAGCAGGTATCGTGTACACGCTTGCTGTAGAAGGCTTTCGGACGACCGATATTGTCGAGTTCAGGCAAACGATCGAACGTAACCACGTGTACAATTACGCCAGCCATTACTTCACCAATTGGCGGACAGCCGGGCACTTTTATTACTGGTTTTCCTTTCACCAATTTATGTATAGGTGTAGCTGATGTAGGATTGGGTTTAGCCGCCTGCACACAACCATTGCTGGCGCAACTACCCCATGCAATAATTGCTTTGGCATTTTCTGCAGCTTCTTCCAGTATTTGTAAGGAGGTTTTACCACCAATCATACAATACACACCATCTGCCGCAGTTGGCACACTACCTTCTACACAGAGGATGTATTCGCCCTTGTGTGCTTCCATGGTATGCTTCATGGCTTCTTCAGCCTGAAAACCGGAAGCAGCCATCAATGTTTCGCTATAGTCCAGCGAAATTTGATCGAGCAGCATATCGGCTACCATTGGATGCGATGAACGAATGAAGCTTTCGCTGCAACAGGTACATTCCTGAAAGTGCAGCCAGATAACGGGCAAACGCTTTTTGGTTTCCAGCGCTTTGGTAACCTGCGCCACACCCGATGCCTCCAATCCCATGAAGGCGCCCATCATCGTACAAAACTTTGCAAAGTCGCGGCGGGAGTAGCCCTTGCGGGTTGCCTCTTCTAAATAAGTAGGCATTTCCCTGGAAGGAAAAAATGGCATAGACAAAAGTTGGAAGTGATAGAAGAAATACCGGATATAAGATTACTCATGACTATGAACTGTGATAAATGAGAACAATCAAATTGATGCATGACATTCGTCAGCAATTGCAGGTGAGGGCAGCTGGTAACTTAGAAACCATTTTAATGTATTGCCATATGAAAAACGCCCTCTTGCTTGTATTTGCAGCATCTCCATTATCGCTACTGGCCCACGAAGGACACGGACATGTAGCCGGCAACAATCCATTACACTATGTAGCAGAGCCAATGCATGCCATGCTATTGGTAATTGCACTTTTAGTAGTTGCTGCTGCAGTGTATGCCATCAAAAAGCAACGCAACAAATCATAAGCGATGCATGAATTGTCCATTGTACAAAGTATTGTACAAATTGTAACTGCTGAAGCTACAGCCGCCAATAGCCGGCAAGTAGATGAAGTGGAACTGGACATTGGCACCATGAGTGGTGTAGAATTATCAGCCTTTCATTTTGCATGGAGTCAGGCGGTGAAAAACACGGTGATGGCTGATGCAAAACCTATCATCAACAGCATAGAAGGCAAAGCCAAATGCATGATGTGCGACACTACTTTTTTACTGGACCATTATGCTACGCCCTGCCCCAACTGTGGCAGTCATTTTATAGATATACAACAAGGAAAAGAACTGAGGGTAAAAGCCATCAGTGTTCGATAACGGAAATTTTAAAAGCCCCAACTTATGTGTACCACCTGTGGTTGCGACGCCGGCGCCAGCATTACCTATCATGCCATCGACCCTGCCCAACAAGCAGCTCCGCATGAGCATACGCATGACCACCATCATGAGCACCATCATGAGCACCATCATCACGACCATCCGCATGAGCATGGTCATCATCACCACCATCATGGAGATCATGCGCATTCGCATCATCATGAACATGCACATGACCACAGCCATACGCACAGCATACAGCTGGAGATAGATGTGCTGCAACACAACAATAAATTAGCGGAACGCAACCGTGGCTATTTTGAAGCCAAACAAATACTGGCCATCAATTTGGTGAGTTCTCCCGGCAGTGGTAAAACTACTTTGCTGGAAAAAACATTGGTCCGATTAAAAGACAGCATGCCTTGTACTGTGATTGAAGGCGATCAGCAAACCATGCAAGATGCCAACCGCATAGCTGCAACCGGCGCTAAGGTGGTACAAATTAATACAGGTAAAGGGTGCCACCTCGATGCAGATATGGTAAACAATGCCTTAAAACAATTGAAGCCGGCTGACAACAGCATCGTGTTTATTGAAAACGTGGGCAACCTCGTTTGTCCTGCTATGTTCGACCTGGGCGAACAAACCAGAGTGGTGATTGCCTCTGTAACGGAAGGCGTCGACAAACCGTTGAAGTATCCCGACATGTTTCATAGTGCACAGCTCTGTATCATCAACAAAACGGATTTACTGCCGTACGTTCCTTTTGATGTAGCAGCATTTAAAGCCAATGCACTGAAAGTGAACCACCACTTACAATTCATTGAACTGTCGGCTTATAAAGAAGAAGGGTTGGAGGCATGGCAAGAATGGCTGCACAACCAGTTGCATGTTCACCATGTACATCATCATTAATCTACAACCGTTACACTTATGTGCTTAGCCATACCCGGAAAAATAGCCAGCATTGCCGGCCAGCTCGATGAAACCTTCAGAACTGGCAAAGTATCTTTTGGCGGTATTGTAAAAGAGGTCAATCTGTGTATGGTGCCCGAGGCGAATGTGGGCGACTATGTAATGGTACACGTAGGTGTAGCCATTAGTGTAGTAGACGAGGCTGAAGCGCAACAAACCTTTCAGTACCTGCAGCAGATGGGTGAAGTGGAAGAATTGGAACCCGATAAACATTAAGCGTAAAGCGCCACCATATTGTGTTGGTAAATTTGGTAATTGGTTAGTGCTTGCTAAAACTTAGCAAGCACTTTTTTCATTTCAGCGGTAATATCATCCAGACACAAATTGCTGATGCTGCCTTCATGCGTATGTAAGAGCTGCTTGTAGTCGTAACTGAAAGTGCCGGCATCTACCTGATTGCCCACTTCGCGGTAAGCATCTCTGTAAGAAACACCTTTGTTCACCAAGTCATTCATGGCTTCCACCGTAAAGAGGTACTTGTATTTTTCATCTTTCAAAATGTCTGGCTTCACTTCCATGTGGCTCAGCATGAGGCAGGTCATTTGCAAGCAAGCTTTCAAATCGCTGATAGCAGGATACAAAATTTCTTTGGTCAGCTGCATATCACGGTGATAACCGCTGGGCAGGTTGTTGATGAGCAGCGTCAATTCGTTGGGTGTAGACTGAATGCGGTTGCACTTGGCACGAATCAATTCAAACACATCCGGATTTTTTTTGTGCGGCATAATGCTGCTGCCCGTGGTGAGCTCATCCGGAAACTTGATGAAACCAAAATTCTGGTTGATGTACAGGCAACAATCATACGCCAGTTTGCTCAACGTGGCAGCAATATAACTGATGCCTGTAGCCACCGCTTTCTCAGTTTTACCACGACTCATTTGCGCATACACGCTGTTCCAGTTAAGGGTAGCAAACTGTAATTTTTCCGTAGTGCTTTTTCTATTTAATGGAAAAGAAGAACCATAACCGGCACCACTACCCAATGGGTTTTTATTGGTGATGGCATAAGCTGCAGCTAACATTTCCATGTCATCTACCAGGCTTTCGGCGTAAGCACTCAGCCACATACCAGCAGAAGAAGGCATGGCGATTTGCAAATGCGTATAGCCGGGAATGAGTTTGTCTTTGTGCTGTTCGCTTAGGGTGATGAGCAATGAAAACAAGGTTTCGGTTTCTTGCTTCACTTCTTGCAGTGTAGCCCTCAAAAACAACTTTATATCTACCGCCACCTGATCGTTTCGGCTACGGCCGGTATGAATTTTTTTACCTGCTTCACCAATGCGTTGGGTAAGCAGCAACTCTACGTAAGAATGAATGTCTTCTACATCTGCAGGCAGCACAAATCCCTGCTGCAATACTTCTGTATGAATATTGGCCAGTTCCTTTTGTACCAATTCATTTTCTTCAGCAGTCATCAAACCTTGCTCCTTGAGCATGGCTACATGTGCCATGGAGCCTTGTACATCAAACGGTGCCATCAGGGCATCAAATTCTTTGTCTCTGCCTACTGTAAACTGCTCTACCAGTTGTGAGGTTGCTGTAGCATCTTTCGACCAAAGCTTCATGATTGTAATTTTTAGCTGACCACTTTTGATACCAATTGAATATACGTATTGATGCCATCTTCAATTTCTGACAGATAAATAAATTCATCTGCAGTATGGCTGCGGGCACTGTCACCAGGGCCAATCTTCAATGTTGGGAAAGGCATCAAAGCCTTATCGCTGGTGGTGGGTGAACCGTAGTAGCCTTTACCCAATTCCAAACCTGCTTTTACCAACGGATGATCCAACGCAATAGAAGTACTCTTCATACGAGTGGTGCGTGGCTTAAAACTGCTCTTCAAATTTTGCCTGAGCATCTCCAGCATTTCTTCAAACGTATACAGTTCATTTACCCGCACATCAATCACAAACTTGCAGGTGGAAGGCACCACATTGTGCTGCACATTTTCTGTACCAATTACGGTAACGGTCATGCGACTGGGACCGAGCAAATCACTCACTTTATCGAATGTGCAATTGCGAATCCAGTTGATGTCATCCAATGCATTGTACAAAGCATTTTCGCCTTCATTGCGGGCTGCGTGACCTGCTCTGCCTGGCGCTACACAATCAATCACCATCAGGCCTCTTTCGGCCACTGCCATTTCGAGTTTGGTGGGTTCACCTACAATACCAAAATCGATATGACCTAAATAAGGCAACACCAATTCAATACCGTTAACGCCACTGATTTCTTCTTCGGCACTGGCCGCAAATACTACATTGTGTGATAAATGTTCTTTGTCGACGAAGTACAGGAAAGTAGCAATCAACGATACCAGACAACCGCCTGCATCATTGCTACCGAGACCAAACAATTTCCCATCTTTTTCAATGGGTGTAAATGGATCAACCGTATAGCCCTTGTTGGGCTTTACGGTATCATGATGAGAGTTGAGCAACACACTGGGCTTTGCAGGATTGTAGTGGCGGTTAAACGCATACACATTGTTGCCTACACGCTTGTAGGTAACACCATGTTTTTCAAAAAAAACACAGATGATTTCTGCTGTTTCATTTTCTTCTTTTGAAAATGAAGGCGTAGCAATGAGCTGCTTAAGCAGCGCCACGGCATCTTGAAACAGAATGGAGTTTTCCATAGTTGGTTAGAATAAAGAAGTGATATGATGTGTGGCAAGCGAACAATAATCTTTGATAACTTTTTGCACAGGCAATTGCTGCATGGCTTCTTCCGACAAACTGGTAGCCACACCAATTACTTTCATGCCTGCAGCGGTGGCTGCCTGAATACCGGATGCTGTGTCTTCAAACACCAAACAATTGGCAGGATTTACCTGCAACTGTTGTGCTGCATACAAATACACTGCCGGCGACGGCTTTCCTTCTTTCACAATATCACTCGTTACAATGCAGTCGAAATAATGGCGGATATGAATGGCATCTACAGTAAAATCAGCATTAGAAAAATCAGCAGCGGTTGCCAGTCCAATTTTCAATCCCGTAGCTTTTAATTGTTCCAGCCAATCAATCAATCCATCAATGGGTTTGATTTCATCTTTGTATAATTCTCTGAAAGCCGCTTCTTTCATGCTGCCCAAGCGAAACGATTCTTCATCCGTCAAATGATCGCCAAAAATGCGGGGCATGATGTCGAACAATGTACCATGATGAATGCGGTCAAATTCTTCGGGCGTCATGTGAATGCCTTGCTGCGCAAAAAACACTTCCCATGACTGATGGTGATAAGGCAAACTATCTACCAGTGTGCCATCCATATCGAATATGACTGCTTCTAATGCCATCGTTTATTTTATCAATGTACCCGATGTTTTTTCAGTTGTGTTTTGCAGCAGGTCATCTGCATGGCCAATCAATACTTCGTGCACACCAGCTTGAATGGCGGCAAATGCATTATCGATCTTTGGCAGAATGCCCGCAAATAATTTGCCTTCATCTTTCAGCTGTTGGTAGTTGTGTTGGGTGATGCTGGCAATAACAGAATTGTCATCATCCACATTTCCCAATACTCCTTTCTTTTCGAAGCAATACAACAACCTTACAGTATAGTATTCACTCAACGCAATAGCCAAAGAAGATGCAATAGTATCTGCATTGGTGTTGAGTATGTGTCCTGCACTGTCGTGAGTGAGTGGAGCAAACACAGGCTGCAAACCCAGTTGCAGCAAGCCTTGCAGCGTAGTGGCTGCAATTTGTTGCGGCGTTACATCGCCCACCCAACCATAGTCAATGGTTTTTACAGGACGCTTGGTGGCTGGCATCATGTTGGCATCGGCACCGGTAAGGCCAATGGCATTGCAACCCAAAGCCTGTAGCTGTGCGACAATCTTTTTGTTGACCAACCCACCGTACACCATGGTTACAATATCAATGGTATCATCATCAGTAATTCGTCGCCCGTCTACATAGTTTGATGTAACACCCATTTGATCGCCAATGCGGGTTGCAATTTTACCACCACCATGCACCAAAATGCATGGATGCTGAATGCTGGCAAAGTCATGTAGAAACGAAGCCAGCTTGGCTTCATCATCTATCACATTGCCGCCAATTTTGATGACGAATAATGGTTGTTTCATTCTAAAAGTTTCACTTATTCACTTGAAGATTTTACATGATGATCATATTTCATTTTTTCATTGCCATCTTTTACCCTGTCCACTCCGTGCCTCCCGTCACAATTTGTGACCGGATATTTCACCGTTTCAGATCATTGATATAAATACAAAATTGAATGGTTAATGATTCGACTATTTACGTAACAACGCCGCCAATACAGCTTGTGCTGCCCATACCCTGTTGCCTGCTTCTTCTGTAACCAAACTATTGGGGCCATCCAAAATTTCATCACTCAATTCTACATTGCGGCGCACCGGCAGGCAGTGCATCACTTTGGCATTATTCGTTAGTGCCAGCTTTTCATTATTGAGCATCCAAGCCGGATCGTTGCAGTAAATTTTTCCGTAGTCGCTGTAGGTGCTCCAATTTTTTACATACACAAAGTCTGCATCTTTCAACGCTTCATCCTGTTTATGCGTAATGGTTGCGCCATTGGTAAACTGTTCATCCAGTTCGTAATCTTCAGGATGAGTAATCACAAAATCAACTCCTTCTCCGTTGGGGCCATCCCATGCATTTACCCATTGGGCAAAGCTGTTGGCTACACACTGCGGCAATGGTTTTACATGCGGTGCCCATGTAAGTACTACTTTGGGTTTTCTACCAGCAGGCAATGGATTTTTGCGGAGCGACTCTGTCATAGTAGCAATATCCGTGAGTGACTGCAATGGATGAAGCGTGGCACTTTCTAAACTCACAATGGGAATGCCTGCGTATTTGATGAATTGATTGATGTAGAGTTCGCTGTAATCATCCGCTTTGTTTTGCAAGGAAGGAAATGTGCGAATGGCTAATATGTCAAAATACTTACCCATGATAGGCGCTGCATCTTTCACATGTTCTACGGTATCGCCGCTCATGATGGCTTCGTCTTCAAACTCCAGTTTCCATCCTTCGCCACCCACATTAAACACGATTGATTCCATGCTCAAATTAGCCGCAGCTACCTGTGTGCTCAATCTGGTACGCATAGATGGATTGAGGAATAACAAACCGATGCGTTTGTTCGCACCCAGTTGCTTGTCTTGCAATGGATTGGTTTTGTAGGCAAGTGCCTGCTCCACCATTTCCTTCACCGAAGGCACATCATGCACGGAAATAAACTGTTTCACAATCAAACTATTTTAATGTCAGTTACACGAATTACACAGATTATACTAATTACACGAATCAAAGCAAAGAAGGGCTGTTACCAAGATCTCAATCGCACCGCATTTCCCGCAAGCATCTACTACACCGCCATTCAATCAATCAACTCATTAACTAATTAACCAATCGACCTACTCCTCCTCTTTCTCCTGCACAGCAGCAATCGCTTCCTGCAGGGCTTCCAAAAATTCATCGGCTTGCTTACGGCTCAGCGCCAACGATGGCAGCAATCTAACTACGTTAGGTTTTGCTTCGCCGGTAAATACATTAAAATCATTGAGCAATACCTTGCGCAGCTCTTTCAACGACTCGGGCAGATCAAAGCCAATCATCAAACCACGACCGCGAATGTTGTCAATACCGTCAATTTTCTGCAACTGGCTTTTGATGTACATGCCGCGTTGCTTCGCCATGCTGATGAGGTTTTCCTTTTCTATCACTTCCAACACTGCCAAAGCAGCAGCGCATGCCAAATGGTTGCCGCCAAACGTGGTGCCGAGCATGCCATGCTTGGGCAAAATATGTGGTGCAATTAAAATACCACCAATGGGAAATCCATTGCCCATGCCTTTGGCCATGGTATAGATGTCGGCATTGACGCCAGCAATATCATGCGCAAAAAACTGACCAGTACGGCCATAGCCACACTGCACACTATCTGCTATGTACACGGCACCATGTGTATCACACAATTCACGAATGAGTGTCAGGAAACTCGCATCAGCTTCTACAATTCCCCCTACGCCCTGAATACCTTCGATGATAACGGCCGCGATGTCATCGCCTTGTTGTTGGAAACAGGCTTTTAATGCAGCGGAATCGTTGAAGGGTAGAAAAATTACATTGTCGGTTTCGTTGACTGGCGCTACAATTTTTGGATTATCAGTCACAGCGACTGCCAGTGAGGTACGACCATGAAAAGCTTTGCTGAATGCAATGATTTTCTTGCGGCCATTGTGAAAAGATGCCAGCTTCAATGCGTTCTCGTTAGCTTCTGCCCCACTGTTTACCAAAAACAATTGGTAATCGGTTTTACCACTTACCTGTGCCAGCTTTTCTGCCAACTGTTGTTGAATGGGAATACGAACGGAGTTAGAATAGAAAGCAATTTTATTCAGTTGTTCTTCTATGCGGCGCACCCAATGCGGATGTGTATGGCCAATGCTGATGACCGCATGGCCGCCATACATATCGAGATACTGCACACCATTGTTATCCCACACATAGCTGCCGGCTGCTCTTTCAATGGTGATGTCATTAATTGGATAAACGTCGAAAAGTTTCATGTTGATGTATTTGTTTTGAACCACCAAGGCACTGTGAAAGCACAATGGACACAAAGTGTTTTCTAGAAGTATGTTGCTTTAAGATTGAGTCCTGTTTTTTCAGCTAAGCCAAATAGCAGATTCATGTTCTGTACAGCCTGGCCGCTGGCGCCTTTGAGCAGGTTGTCGATGACAGAATGCACCACGAGTTTGTTGCCAATTTTTTCCAGCTGAATGATGCACTTGTTGCTGTTGACCACCTGCTTTAAAAACACCGCAGAACGGGTAACATGCGTAAATGCTGCTCCTGCGTAAAAGCTTTCATACATGGAGTATGCTTCGGGCAGTTCGAGGTCGCAAGGCAGTGTGCTTGAAATGAAAATCCCTCTGGTAAAATCGCCCCGCCAGGGCACAAAGTTTATGGCCCCCTCCCGGCCTCCCCCAGTGGGGGAAGAGAAAGTAGGTTGCAACTGCTGCAACGATTCGGTGATTTCGCCCAGGTGCTGATGCGTCAGTGTTTTGTATGCTTGAATATTATTGGCCCGCCAGCTGAAATGCGAAGTGGCACTCAGGCTTTGGCCTGCACCGGTGCTACCTGTAATGCCCGTTGTATAAACTTCTGTCAGCAAGCCGGCTTTTGCCAGCGGCAATAATCCCAACTGAATAGCGGTAGCAAAGCAACCAGGGTTGGCTATGTTTTGCGCATTGGAGATTTGCTCTTTATTCAATTCGGGCAAACCATAAATAAATGTGCGTTCGCCTTGCACCGCATCGGCATGCAAGCGAAAGTCGTTGCCAATGTCAATCAGTTTTACAGAAGCAGGAATGTCATTTGCCTGCACAAACTTTTTGGCTTCGCCATGACCGGCGCAGAAAAACAGCACATCAATATCGAAGTGATGCGTAGCGGCAAAAGTTTGCTCTGTATCGCCCAGCAAATCGGCATGTACCTGATGCAAAGGATTGCCGGCATTGCTGCCGCTCTGCACAAAGCTGAGTTCTACCTGCGGATGATTGATGAGCAAACGAATGAGTTCGCCGCCGGTGTATCCTGCACCACCAATAATGCCTGCTCTGATTTTCATGATTGTATTTTTTAAACGGCTATCCTGTCGGTACCAACAGCGGGCTGACTGGTCACCACAAAACGAAGAGTGCTGGTACCATGGTTGCAAATGCGATGCTTAGCACCCGGCGCTATCAACACACCTTCACTTTGTTTCAACTGAATGGCGTCCTCATCAATTTCCATGCTGGCTTCACCGGCCAATACATAAAAAAACTGCTGACAGTGGCGGTGAAAATGCACCAGCTCACAAGTACCAACAGGCATTTGCTCCAGCTTCACACTCAACTCCGGCTCATCTACCAGCACATAGGCATCACAATCATTGCCCCACTTGTATTGCTCAAGCGGTGCTGCGTCAGATACAATAATGCTTTTGTGGTTACTCATCAAGCCGGGTTGTTTGTCAACGTTTTTGGTTTGGAGTTTTTGGATTGTTGTGTGTAGTTGTTCCATTTCTCCACAACAACCCACACTTCCCACTTCCTTATTAATTATTCCTTATTCTTCATTCACCTTGTGCCAAATCACTGTTTGGTTGCCAAAGATTTTGCTAAAGCCACGCACATCATCGCCGGTAAATCCGGTATTCATTTCGCCGTACTTGCCAAACTTGCTGCTCATGAGGTCGTAAGCACTTTCAATGCCCGTTACCTGAAAATGATAAGGCTGCAATTGCACAAATACCTTTCCGGTTACATTGTGCTGGGTGCTTTCAAAGAAGGCTTCAATATTGCGCATCACCGGATCCATAATCTGGCCTTCGTGCAGCCAGTTGCCGTAGAACAATGACAGCTGATCTTTCCAGCTCAGTTGGTTTTTGGTGAGTACATGTTTTTCCAGCAGGTGGTGTGCTTTAATGATAATCATGGGAGCGGCAGCTTCAAAACCCACACGGCCTTTAATGCCAATGATGGTGTCGCCCACATGAATATCTCGACCCACACCATAAGGTGCTGCAATGCCGTGCAAGTGATTAATCGCATCCACCGGATGCGCAAACAACTGACCATCTACACTGGTGAGCTGGCCTTTATCGAAGCCCAATTCCAACGTACGGGTACCGGTTTCTGTTACCTGTGTAGGCCATGCGCTTTCGGGCAACCATTCTTTGCTGTTGAGGGTTTCGCGGCCACCCACGCTGGTGCCCCACAACCCCTTATTGATGGAGTAAGCGGCTTTTTCAAAATTCATGTCTACGCCTTTGCTTTTGAGGTACTCAATTTCTACCTCACGGCTCAGCTTCATGTCGCGGATGGGCGTAATGATTTCTACACCGGGAATCATGATGTGAAAAATCATATCAAAACGTACCTGGTCGTTGCCGGCACCGGTGCTGCCATGGGCTACCGCATCGGCCTTCAGGTTTTTGGCATGCTCGGCTATGTGCAGAGCCTGCATCAGGCGTTCGGCACTCACACTCAGCGGGTACGTATTGTTTTTGAGCACATTGCCATATACCAGGTATTTTATAATGCGGTCGTAGTAAGGCTTCACCGCATCTACGGTGGTGTGGCTTTTTACACCCAGCTTGTACGCATGGGCTTCAATTTGCTGCAGTTCGGCAGCACTAAAGCCACCAGTGTTTACAATCACACTGTGTATCTCGTACCCCTTGTCTTCACTCAGGTATTTTACGCAGTAGGTGGTATCGAGGCCACCACTAAATCCCAATACTACTTTTTTGGCTGTGCTCATGTTGGTCTATCATTAAAGGTTGAAATCAAAAAAGAATAACGCATGGAGGCAGGGGCAACCATTTGTTACCATTGCATAAAGAGGCTCAACAGCAAAGATTTTTTCTCTTTGCCGGCGGCTTCATTTTTTTTGCCCAGTATGCCACGCCAGGTTTGCTTAATGCGTAGCCAGCGTTCGTACACTTTGCTGTTGGCCCTAAACATTTCGGCGGTTTCTTCTGGCTGATAATGGTCTTTGGGATCGTAGAGCATGGCAGTGCACATGCAGTTCTTGCGTTCCTTACTCATCAGAATGTCGTAGTTCACACAGCTTTTGCAGCCGGCCCAAAAAGCATCATCCTGTGTCAGTTCGCTGTAGGTAACCGGCTCGTAGCCCAGGTCGCTGTTTATTTTCATCACCGCAAGACCGGTGGTCAAACCAAATATTTTGGCTTCGGGGTACAGTTTGCGGCTCAGTTTAAAAATCTCTTGTTTGATGGATTTTGCCAACCCAGCCTTACGGTACTGTGGTGCTACAATCAAACCACTGTTGGCCACATACTCGCCGTGGCTCCATGTTTCGATGTAGCAAAAGCCCGCCCAAATGCCGGTGGCTTTTTCAAAGGCAATAACCGATTTGCCTTCCAGCATTTTCTGTTTTACGTAGTCAGGACTGCGCTTCGCAATCCCCGTGCCACGGGCCTTGGCACTGCTTTCATATTCGTCGCATATTATCTGGGCAAAGTCTACATGCGTAGCATTGGCCGTCATAATCAAAAAATCATTCTGCTGCATATCCCAAATGGGGGAAAAAAGTAATGGTAATACGGTGAACGAACAAAGGCTACGCCCCGGCGCAGCTACCAACAAAACCTATGTGTTGATATACAATTGGGGAAATTATCGTCGCACCGCCACGGGGTATGGACGTACAAAAAAACCCGGCCTGCACGGCACAGTAAAAAACCCACGCTTGTTGAAGGCGTGCATGATCATTTCAGTGATCAGCTGTATGGGTGAGTTTTTTGACATTTTCAGTTCAGAATCAAAGAAGTCTGTAAAATTTCGATTGCGGGGCAAAGAAACTGAATTATTTCCATGCTTTGCCCCTTTTTCTTGAAGCAACCGAAAAAGTTTTGTGAAAGGGGCCGTGAGCCGCAACGACCTGAGCAACAGCAGTTCCGGCTGCTTCGGGGTGCCGTGCCCCCACTGCGTTGGGGGCACCCACGCCTGCAGCGTGGCCCTCCGCATCCGGCAGCCCATCAGCAGCACAACACACCTCAACCAACACCTTACTCAAACGTAATTGTATTTATGCAAGTCATTTTCGTATTACCCTGTCATCTCCCTCCTGTTTAAACATTCCGCACATTTGCCCGTCTTACCCTCCAATCCTCTTTTACCCTCTTATGAAAAACCAAATCACCTGCTGCCTCGCCGGCCTGCTGCTGTTGCTGGCCGCCTGCAAAAAAGATGACACACCTACTACCCCCAAAGTATACCGCTTTACCAGCAGCATATCCGTAGACGGCCTCACCCGTACTTACACTGTCAACCTGCCACCCAATTACTACGAAGCCAACAATTTGTCGCTGGTGATAGCCCTGCACGGCGGCGGTGGCAGTGGTGCCCAGTTCGAAAGCACCAATAGGCTCACCCCCAAGGCCAATGCCTCCGGTTTCATTGTGGTGTACCCCGATGGTACCGGCATCATCAAAACCTGGAATGCAGGCCGCTGCTGCGGCTCTGCCATGAACAACAAAGTGGATGATGTAAAATTCATCAGCCAACTCATAGATAAACTGCTGGCCGATTACAAAATCAATCCCAAAAAAGTGTACGCCACCGGCCACTCCAACGGCGGCATGCTTTGCTACCGCCTCGCCTGCGAACTATCCAATAAAATTGCCGCCATTGCACCCAATGGTTGCAGCATGGTGATGTCTACCCCATGCAACCCCGCAAGGCCAGTACCCATTTTGCACATGCATTCCAAACTCGACCAGCATGTGCCTTATCAGGGTGGTGTGGGCAATGGTGTAACCGGCATTTCAGTGCCGCCACTCGATTCCGTATTTACCGTGTGGTCGGGCAAAAACGGTTGCACCAATCCCAACCAGCTGAGCTTTAGCAACAGCAGCTATAGCCTTACCAAATGGCTGAACTGCAGCAACAACAGCAGCGTCCATTTTTACCTGACCAACGATGGCGGCCACGGCTGGCCCGGAGGATTGCCCGGCGGCCCCAGCTCCGATATTCCCTCCACCGCCATTAATGCCAATGATTTGCTCTGGGAATTTTTTCAGCAGTATCAACTGCCATAACAATCGCCTTTAGAAAGATGACGTTGTTACGAAGGGCTTCCCGACTGTAACAGCGGCGTGGTCGTTTATCGAACACTTTCTACTTTTGACGTTCATTATATTGAGGCGTATGAGAAAGCATTTGTATGTATTACCACTGCTGCTGCTGAGCATGCATGCAGCCATGGCACAGGGCATGAAGGAAGCCCCGGCCGACAAAGCCCTTGTGTATTTTCTTCGCCCTTCTGGCCTGGGGGCACTCATCAACTTTAGTTTTTTCGATAGTGCACAAGTCATAGGCCGCTTCAATGGCGAAAAATACATGCTGTATGAATGTGCACCGGGACCACATATTTTTTGGGCACGTTCAGAAAACAAGTCGTTCATCAGCGGGCATCTCGAAGCAGGCAAGGTTTATTTTATAGAGGCACAACCGCAAATGGGTGGCATTAAAGCCGGAGTTGAACTGGTACAGGTAGACCCGGCAGATACCAAGCGAATGGAACGGTTGTTGAAATTCATCAACAAACGTAAACCACGCACATTTACGCAAGAAGAATTGACAGAACTTAGCACCGACCTGGATGATGTACTTCGCCGCGGCATGAAGGAGTTGCAAAGCATACGTAGCAACGGTGAAATGATTCCGGTAATAGATAACAATAAACACATTGTAGTACCGCCACCAGCTACCCTCTGATTTTCTTTTTTACAACGCCATGCATTTCTTACAGCATGGCGTTGTACTTTTCAGCCCTTCCTTCAACCAACTGCTATGCAAACACTTTCTTTTTCCATTGACATCAATGCATCACCCGACACCGTATGGTTCGTACTCTGGAACGATGAGCTCTACCGTAAATGGACAACCGCTTTTTGCGAAGGTTCTTATGTGGTGAGCACCTGGGAGCCAGGCAGCCGCATCCATTTTTTATCGCCGGGCGGCCGCGGCATGTATGCCGATATTGTGGAGATGGAAGCACCACACAGCATGCGGTTCAAACACTTGGGCGAGATAGTAGATTTTGAAGAAACAACACCTCCGGAAAATTGGTCTGATGCCATTGAAGCGTATCAATTGGAAGCAACTGCTGCAGGCACCAAGCTGCATGTGTCGGTAGATACACTGGAAGCATACTGCGGTCCATTTGAAGACATGTTTCCAAAAGCTTTGGCCATAGTAAAAACATTATCAGAAGATTTTCAGATACACATCAGCACCCATGTGCTGGCTGATATTGAAACCGTATGGCAATGCTTTACACAACCCGAGCACGTTACACAATGGAATCAGGCATCTGACGACTGGCATACCCCACATGCCGAAACTGACCTGCGGGTAGGAGGTACTTTTACCCACCGCATGGAAGCCAAAGATGGTAGCATGGGATTTGATTTTATCGGCACGTTTGATGTGGTAGAACCTTTTACCCGCCTGGCGTATCATATGGAGGATGGCCGTAAGGTCAACGTTACTTTCACGGAAACAGATACGGGCACACAGGTACACGAATCTTTCGATCCGGAATATGAAAACAGCTTCGAATTGCAATACGCTGGCTGGGGTGCCATTTTGGAAAATTTCAGGCAATATGTGGAGCAAACTTAATGGCTGCATACATATTGCTCAATGAGCATTTACAGCTACTGCCATAGCGTTTTTTAACACTTTCATAAAAGCCTTCTACATACATATGTTGAAGGCTTTTTGCTTCGGTATCATCATCATGTTGATGTGCCCTACTAACTGGAAACAGTGGCTTTTCAACGATTTCTACTTTCATCTGATTGTTCCAATATTATATCAGCTATTTATTATCATCATCAATATTAAAAAGGCTGCACAGCTACTCCAACGGCATTCAATATTTTTTTCTATATTATTGCAACAATGGTGATTTCAAGTTTTAATTTTTTCACTTAAGTAACCTTGATTATGGCGCATTTACCAGCATTAATACATGACTTAGCATTAATACTGATTACTGGTGCAGTAGCCACATTGTTATTCCGGCAAATTAAACAGCCACTTGTATTAGGGTACATTATTGCAGGCTTTTTTGTAGGCCCGTATTTTCATTTTTTACCTACGGTAGCCGATACAGAAAACATTAAAACGCTGGCAGAAATTGGTGTCATCTTTTTACTCTTTAGCCTGGGTTTAGAATTCAGTTTTAAAAAACTCATGCGGGTTGGCGGCACCGCTTCCATCACTGCATTTGTTGAAATTGCATTCATTACCGTTGCCGGATTTTTTACAGGCAAATGGTTGGGTTGGTCATCTATGGACAGTTTGTTTTTAGGAGGTATGCTGGCCAGTTCTTCCACCACTATTATCATACGTGCATTTGATGAGCTAGGTGTAAAAAATAAACAATTTGCCCGCATCGTTTTTGGAGTATTGGTGGTAGAAGACATTGTAGTGATTTTATTAATGGTATTGCTATCCACCATTGCGGTTACACAACAGTTTCAGGGAAGCGAAATTATTTTTACCGTATCCAAACTGTTATTCTTCTTAGCTATTTGGTTTATAGCAGGTATCTTTTTGCTGCCTACAATTCTTAAAAAAGCCAAACACTTACTGGATGAAGAAACCTTGCTGATACTGGCACTGGGCCTTTGTTTGGGCATGGTGATACTGGCTACTCAAGTTGGTTTTAGTGCAGAGTTGGGTGCCTTTATTATGGGCTCCATTATTGCAGAAACAACCTTTGCCGAAAAAGTTGAACACCTGATAAAATCTGTCAAAGATTTGTTTGGTGCGATATTCTTTGTATCTGTGGGTATGATGATTAATCCGGAGGCTATTGTACAATATGGCTGGCCGGTATTTGCCGTTACCATGCTCACTCTTTTCGGAAAATTATTCAGCACTACATTGGGCGCTGTGCTATCCGGCCAGCCGCTCAAACAATCGGTGCAGGTAGGCATGAGTATGGCGCAAATTGGTGAATTCGCATTCATTGTGGCTACGCTTGGCTTATCGCTGGGGGTTATCTCCGATTTCCTTTTTCCGGTAGCCGTAGGCGCATCCGCTGTTACTACTTTTACCACTCCATACCTCATTAAATATTCTGAACCGCTGTACAATTGGCTGGAGAAAAAACTGCCGGCAAAGTGGACACAAAAGTTGAACCGATACGCATCGAGTACGCAAAAAATTCAAGCAGAATCTGAATGGAAAACAGTGGTTGCTGCTTATAGCAAAATCATGGTTAGCAATTTGATTATCATTGTTGCCATTGTAATAGCATCCATCCGGTTTATTTGGCCATTTTTCCAAACATCGATTGACAATATACAAATCAGCAATTTGCTAAGCATGATTGCCACACTGGTACTTAGTGCACCTTTCATTGTTGCACTCATCAATAAGCAACCGAAAACACATGCGCATAAAGAACTGTGGTTAAATAAAGCTTACAATAGAGGGCCGCTCCTTATTATCGAAATTTTCAGGGCATTGGCAGGCATCAGCATTATTGTATTTGTGGTGTTTAAAGTATACAATAATCTTACTGCTATTGTGATAGCGGTGCCCATAAGTGGTGTAATCATTTGGCTGTTTGCCAAAAGATTGCAACTGTTTTACCAACGCATTGAAAGTCGTTTCCTCCGCAATCTGCATGCCCGTGAAACGGAAGAGTATCAATCACTCACTGCTACCGTACAACGCAATCAAGATGCCCTGCAAACAGAGCTGTACAATTGGGATGCACACATTGTACAACTGGAAGTACCTGCACAAGCCTGGTACATAGGCAGAACATTGCAGGAGCTAATGTGGCGGGAGCAATTTGGCATCAACATCGTGTATATCAAACGAGGCGAAGGCGTCATTGCCACGCCAGATAAACAGCAGATTTTACTGCCTCATGATTTGATTGGTTTGATTGCTACCGACAACCAACTTCAAAACTTCAAACCGGTATTTGATACGTTGATTACTACCGACAATGCACAGCTCGAAAGCACCGACACTATTGGTCTTGAAAAAGTATTGGTGAATGAATACACGCAGCTGAAAGGTTTGTCCATTCGTAACTCTGGTATCCGCGAAAAAACAAATGGTTTGGTGATAGGCATCATTAGAAAAAACCAGCAGTATTTAAACCCAGATTCCTCCATGGTATTTGAATGGGGTGACATGATTTGGATTGTAGGCGACAAAAAGAAAATTCAGTATTTAAAAAAACCGCTTGCCTCCTAATGCTTCGGCAATCAACAGTCCTTTCAGTAAGATGTCGCCATGATTAACACTCACTAAAATGTTTTGGTATGGAAAAACGATTCATTGTGCTACTCGATTTAGGAGAACATTCAGCAGCGTTGCTTCGCTATGCATACGAATGGAGCCAATTGGCCAATGCAGCACTGTTGCTGCTGCACCAAACAAACATTGTTGTGCCGGGTCTTTCTCATGCCGAGTACAAACAAACACTCACCAACAACGGCAATGAAGAAGCCTTACGTGATTTGGAAGCATTGGTTCAAAACACATTGCCCCCAGAAGCTGTTGTTCAATATCGCGTTTCATCTACACACCTGCTCGAACAATTAGAAGAGCTGCTGGCAGCACCTTTTGAGCAAATGATTTTTGCAGGAGCAAAAACAACCGGACTCATCAAGCGGCTTTTTCTCGGAACAAAAACTGTCGATATTATTGAACATACCAATACCACTTTAGTGGTGATGCCTTCCGACTTTTCATCTTTTACCCATCGGCATTTGTGGGTAGCCATTGCTGAAAAGCATGCATTCAACACCAATTCTTTTCATCAGTTGCTGTCCTTATTTCCGAAAAATGAAACAAGCATTACCTTCTTTTCCATTGCTCAAAAAAACGAGAACATCTTCCCCATTGAGCAATCCTTACAAACATTGAGCAACCAGTATAGCAATACTTATACCAGCGGCATTGCCATTTATGAAGGGGCAGATACGGCTTCCGATTTGCAAATGATTATTCAACACCCCCGGCAAGAAATTTTGGTAATGCAAAAAGGTACACGTGATTTAACGGATATCTTCTTCAGAAAATTATTGGTGAATGAAGTAGTGTATGATGGTCGTACTCCGCTGATTATTCTTCCTTAAACTGTCAGTGAAACATCAATACAGCTACACATTACAGGCAAAGCAAAAAGAAGAATCAATAAATGAATTTGAAAACAAATAGTTGAGTACTGACTATGGTCAGGCATTTACGCGACTGCTGTGCACAGCAGCAGCAATTTCTTTTATCAGCAATGGATCTTTTTCAATGGCATTGCCCACCACAATTACATCGGCACCGGCCTTGCAATTGCGATACGCTTTTTCGGGCTCGGTAATGCCGCCACCAATAATCAGCGGGGCTTCAATTATTCCGGCCACTTTTTCAATCATGCTTTCAGTAATGGGCTTGCGGGCACCACTGCCGGCATCCATGTAAATGAGTTTCATGCCCAGCATTTCGCCAGCCATGGCAGTGCACATGGCAATTTCATTTTTATCGGCAGGTATGGGAGCTGCATTCGAAATGTACGATACCGTTGTTGGCGCACCTCCATCAATTACCATATAGCCGGTGGGCATTATTTCGAGCCCGCTTTGTTTTACTACTGGTGCACTTATCACATGCTGACCTATGAGCAACTCCGGATTGCGACCACTGATGAGGCTGAGGTACAACAATGCATCGGCATACTTGCTTACCTGACTAGGGCTGCCGGGAAAAAGAATAACGGGGATATCGGTTTGTGCTTTAATGTGCTGTACACAATCATCCAAATGGTTGCTGATGACCAGACTGCCCCCCAGCAAAAAATAATCGACCCTCGCATCAATAGCCAACCGCACCAGCTCATCCAAACCGTTGCGGTTCACTTTATCGGGATCAATCAGCACGGCAAAACTCTTTTGGCCTTTCTGCTTCCTCTCTACAAATATGTCGTACAGCCTGTGCTTCATTCGCATTGAGTGTGCAACAAAAATGCAATAAAAAACGGGACGGCTAACCTTCCCCTTCAATTTTCTTTACCCAAAGCCCCAACAACCCGCTGAAATTCAGTGCTCATTGTAGTTGTTTGCGGCTTTTCCGGCAGGTCTTTTCCCCAATGCTTTATTAATATTTACCTGCCGGAAGGGGTTTGGCGTTTAAATTGTACTGCCAACCTCATGATGCGTCATTTTTTCCTTACTCTTATAATGGGCTTGCTGCTGCAGGCGGCTTCAGCTCAGTATATAATTACCGGCAGCTGGTATGGCCGCGGCGAATCGAAAGCGGGCCTTACCTACAACAGCTACCTGTGCGAACTCATTTTGCTGAAAAAAGGCAACAACATTACCGGCACCCTCAACTACTTTTTTGGCCAGCACGAATACAGCACCAAGGTAAGCGGTGTGTACTGGCCCGAATCGGGCACCATTGAGTTCAAACCTTTTAAGCTCATCAGTTTTTTTGCCAAAGACAATAATGCCCCCGATTGCCAAATGGACGGCTCTCTCACTTTGTACACCAACGGGCCCGACAGTGTGCTCTATGGCCAGCTCAACCCACTGGAAAACTACCGCTACGGCTGCCCCATTATTAATATCAGCCTGCAAAAAGCCAAGCCCCAACCCACGGCCAGCCTCAAAAAAACACAGGCCGGTGCCGGTGCGGCCATTTCTGCAATGTCCGCCAAAAATGCCGATACGTCTATCGCACAACAGTTTCAGGTGCCCGCCTCCGTATCAGCCCTGCAGCAGCGAACTTTTGTAAAAGGCCCGCTGATTGAAGTGGATACCGACACCATTATGCTACACCTGTACGACAATGGCAAAATGGATTTCGACACGGTGTCGGTTTTCTTCAACCGGCAGCCGGTGGCCGAGCACAAACTACTGGGCCTCACCCCCATAGAAATACCATTGGTACTCGCCGCCGGCGAAAATGAAATAGCCCTGTTTGCCGAAAACCTGGGCGAAATACCGCCCAATACCGCCCTCTGCATTGTGTACGCAGGCACCCAACGCTACGACCTGAACCTCTCCAGCAGCCTGGCCACCAACGGTACCATAAGAATTAGGAAAAAGTTGAGATAGCTAATAAATTACGAGTTTGGAGATTGCATTTTGCGAAAAACGTAGGGAAATAAATAATGAGATAACACTATTGAATAATTCTTATTTATTCCTTCTGACTATAGTGCTTACCAAGCCAATTATTTATCTGTCCCAGTTTTTTTTTATAGATGATTAAGGAATCTTTCGCATCATATCCTAAAGCGCTTATTGAGTTTTCATATTTACCGAGAAACAAGAATTCCATAGGGAAAGAAGCCATTGGAGTATTTGTGATAGAATCCAATGCGTTATTGACGTCATACAAATAGATAATTCCTGGCGTAACATTTTTGGCCGCATGCTGCAAAAAGGATTCCCATTTGCTGACTTTCCCTGCACAAATCATGACAATATCAACCGAAATGGTAGATGTATTTTGTCTGAGCTTTTTGAGCATGTGTGCTTTATCCTCACAAGGGGGACATCCCACAAAGTAACATTCTACCAATCGCACTGGTGCACGGGCTGTATCCTGAAACTTAACCCATTTACCATCAACTGTTTTGAAAGTACTGTTTGCAATAGTTTTTAAAACTATCGGCGTCTTTTTAGCAATCATAGACTTCCGGGCCAATGGCACTACATAGAAGTTTATCACAAACAGAAAAACAATAGACAAAAAAAATGCAAGGGCAACTTTCACTTTGCTACAACTCTTATAAATAAATGCAAGGGCCGTTCCTAATATAGGAAAAATGGTTGCTAGTGGAGCCCGCAGAGGAACTAAATCCTGTCCATTAAAGAAAGTTAAACAATCAATTATTATAGGAATAATAATGCAAATGATAAATAACCTTAAAGATGGCGGGTAACCCCTTAACAAGAAAATTGCAAGAAAAAAATGAATAAATGTTGTTTGCACATAGACTTTGCCATAAGAGAATTTATAAGACATATTGAGTAAACCCAATATGAAGGTTGCATTATAGATAACCACAACAGATAGAAAAACAAATGCAAAAACTAATAAAGTTTTTGCATTTGAAATTTGCGAAGAGCTCATATGAATTAATTACCACTTGTGATGTCTTATGTGACAAGAATTTAAAATTATATAATCAGGGAAAAACTTCACAACGTCCTTTACAATTAGAAGTGCCTGTAAGACCGCATCCTCCATCTTTGGTAGGCTCACAAAAGCCAGCTGTTTTATTACAATTATTTCCTGAACCAGGGCATGAAATATTGTAAAGGCAATTGCAGGTTGCTGCAAGCATCGAAACGGCCAGTGTTTTAGGGTTAAGTTTCGCTAATATTTTCTCAGAATCCAATAAAGAAAAATCATTTGAGAAATAGGGTAATTCAATTAATAAAAATTGCTGAGATCTTGAAAAGTTTTCTTCGATTTCCGGACTATAGTGATCTATAAAAGATTCTCCCAATTCGGGATTACGAAACAATTTTTCCATTCCATGGAGACTGATGAAATCTAAAACTTTTTGTACAATTTCAATTTGCTTTGCATTTAAATCTTTCTTTTCATCTGTAATGATATGTTTTAGTTTGGCCTTCCACAGTAGCTCTTTTTCATTCATTGTTAAGTCTAAATAACGCTCCTTCATTTCAGGAATATTAGAAGAGGCTATTACTTTTTGGGTTGCAACACTAAGGTTTTCGATGTTAATGATATCAAATTTGACTTTAGAACACGAAGTGAACAAAAGCAAGCAAATGATAAAAGAAAATGAGTTTTTCAAAGTATATATTTTAGTTGATGCTAAATCGCACATAAGATGAAAAGGTATTTCTGACATAAATATACCATCAAAGTCTATTAATATTTAATTAACACCAAGCAATTGATATTGTCTATTAGTGGATTTGATTTACCCGTAACCCTAAATTGCCAAAGAATAAATTCGTTTGATTCTTTGGGGAAATCAGCGGAATTATATACTACGAAAAACCAGAATTGAGAACCAGGGATTTTACCGAATACGTCATAATGTAAACAACAATCCGTCAGATTGCCTGTTATGATGATGCTATTTGCATAAGCAATTTACCTACGTATTAATCCTATTTTTGCGCCTACCTCAATTGAACATGGAAATAACCCCCGGAGCATTACTCAAACAAATAGACAGCCCGGCCGATTTGAAAAAATTGAGCCGTGAGCAACTACACCAGGTGTGCAATGAACTGCGCCAATACATTATTGACGTGGTAAGTGTGCACGGTGGCCACTTTGGCGCCAGCCTTGGTGTGGTAGAACTGTCTGTGGCATTGCATTATGTATACAATACGCCTTACGACCAGCTGGTATGGGACGTAGGCCATCAGGCTTATGGCCATAAAATACTCACCGGTCGCCGCGATATTTTTCCCAGCAACCGCAAATACAAAGGCCTGAGTGGCTTTCCCAAACGCAGCGAAAGCGAATACGACACCTTTGGCGTAGGCCATAGTTCTACCTCTATTTCTGCAGCGTTGGGCATGGCACTGGCGGCCAAGTACAAAGGCGAAGACCGCAAAAGCGTGGCCGTGATTGGCGATGGCGCCATGACTGCCGGTATGGCTTTTGAAGCCATGAACCACGCAGGTGTCAGCGACGCAGACATGCTCATCATCCTCAACGACAACTGCATGAGCATCGACCCCAACGTGGGTGCGTTGAAAGAATACCTGACAGACATTTCGCTGAGCCCCACCTACAATAAGCTGAAAGATGACGTGTGGAATGCCATTGGCAAACTGCCCGTAGGCAAAAGCTTTACCCGTGCCATGGCCCACAAAGTGGCCGAAGGCATTAAAGGCGCCATCAGCAGCAGCAGCAACCTGTTTGAAGCATTGAAGCTCCGCTATTTTGGCCCCATCGACGGGCACAACATAGCCAAGCTGGTAGATACACTGGAAGACCTCAAGAAAATTCCGGGACCAAAAATCCTGCACATTGTTACGGTAAAAGGTAAAGGCTATGCCCTGGCCGAAAAAGACCAAACCTTGTGGCATGCTCCCGGTTTGTTTGATAAAGTGTCCGGCGAAATCGTCAAGAAGAAATTCAATACGCCTCAGCCGCCCAAGTACCAGGATGTGTTTGGTCACAGCATCATAGAACTGGCAGAAATGAATCCCAAAATTTGGGGTGTTACGCCGGCTATGCCCAGCGGTTCTTCGCTGAAGTTTATGATGGAGAAAATGCCTGACCGTGCCATCGACGTGGGCATTTGCGAACAACATGCAGCTACTGTGAGTGCCGGTTTGGCTACACAAGGCATGCGGGTGTTTTGCAATATCTACAGCAGCTTTATGCAAAGAGCCTACGATCAGGTAGTGCATGATATTGCTATTCAAAAACTACCCGTAACGCTTTGCCTCGACCGTGCCGGTTTGGTAGGCGAAGATGGTCCTACGCATCATGGTGCTTATGATATACCGTATTTCCGTTGCATTCCCAACATGATCATCAGTGCCCCGATGAATGAGCAGGAATTGCGCAACCTGATGTACACTTCGCAACTGGAAAGCACTACGCTGCCCATGGTAATTCGCTACCCCCGTGGCGAAGGTGTAATGCCTGAATGGCGGACGCCATTTGAAGCCATTGAAATTGGCAAGGGCCGCAAGCTGAAAGATGGTGAAGAGGTAGCGATTCTGAGCTTTGGTCACCCGGGCAATTTTGCCAAAAGTGCCATGGTAGAACTGCATCAGTACGGCATCAACCCCGGCCACTACGATATGCGTTTTGCCAAGCCATTGGATGAAGCCTTGCTGCACGAAGTATTCAGCAAATACAGCAAGATTGTAACCATTGAAGACGGCACCACTATTGGTGGTTTCGGTAGTGCTATACTAGAATTTATGGCACAGCATGGTTACAGTGCTCAGGTGAAAATGCTGGGCATCCCCGATCGCCTGGTAGAGCATGGCACACTGAAAGAGCTGCATGCAGAATGCGGTTACGACGCCAACGCCATTGTAGCTACTGTAAAAGAACTGATGAAAGACAAAGTACAGGTAACCAGCGGCGCATTGCTGCAATAAAGACCTGCTAGAATAATACGATACAACGCCGGCCATTGGTCGGCGTTGTTGTTTTTGCGCCAATTGGTTTCCGTTATATTCGTAGCCATGAACATGGCAAATCTATCAGGCTTCTCCCGTTGGCAATATGCTGTGGCGGCGCTATTGCTGTTGCTCATCGAAATAGCGATAGCCCTGTTTGTTCACGACCGCTTTGTACGGCCTTACATTGGCGATGTGTTGGTGGTTGTCCTCATCTATTGCAGCGTTAAATCTGTGAAACCTTCTTTGCCATGGCGCAGCACCGCCATAGCAGTATTGCTTTTTGCCTTTGCCATTGAAGGCCTGCAATACTTGAAGCTGGTGCGTTTACTAGGTTTGCAACACAACCGGCTGGCCCGCACCATCATTGGTACCGATTTTGCCTGGGCCGATATGTGGTGCTATGTAGCCGGCATTGCGTTGGTTTGGTGGATTGAATTTCGAAGAGAATCATCATCCCGGAAAGTTGGCAGTTGGCGGGAAAATCTGTGAATCTGCGGCTATTTTTTTCGCCATAAATGCACAGATTAAAACAGCAAAACAATAGTTGTACAACAGATATTCAGCAATCTTTAAAAATGATAGGTGGTTGCTTGTTGGTCTTTAACCAAACTATATCATCTGCATTGTATCATGCCTCTATGGTGATTCGTTTTTACAGAAACGAAAAACATGATGCGAATAAGAATGCTGCTATTGCTCAGCGTTGTTTTTACCCAAGTTTTTGCCCAACAATACAGCACTGCTGCAGGCATCAGATTGGGTGGCGACATTGGACTTACCTTACAACAACAGGTGGCAAAAAATATAACGGTAGAAGCCTTACTGCAACAGCGCATTTTACATCGCCAAACCACCGGCACGGTCTTGCTGGAAAAACATTTCCCATTGGCAGGCAAAGGCTTTAACCTCTATGCCGGGGCTGGTCCGCATATTGGGCACTGGGGACGGCGCAACCCCGAAGCAAACAGCAACAACCAATTGCTGTATGGTGCCACGGTAATTGCGGGCCTTGAAATCAAACTCGGCAAGCTACTACTGAGTGCTGATTACAAACCAGCTGTCAACATCAAAGGCGGTTGGCAAACCTTCGACAGCCAGACCGGATTATCGGCCCGCTACATTTTTATTAAAAAAGCCCGGCCTGCTAAAAAGAAAAGAGAGCCTATTCATTGGCCATGGCAGAAAAGAGACGCATAGGTATTTCAGACGCTATCGAAACATACGCCAAAACTTCTTCATTCATACTAACACCATATCTGTTTCAAGTAGTTGAATGAGATTGTACCTTCATGATAATCACATCATGAAACGCAACCGCCATCAGTTTTTATTGAGTCAGTATCATCACAACCATGCCGTGCAATTGGTGCATGGTGGTAAATCGTATTTTGATAAGCTGATTGCAATGATTGATAGTGCCAGCAATTGCATCCATTTACAAACATATATTTATGAAAATGACGCAACAGGGCAGCAGGTTACGCAAGCCCTGATAGCAGCTGCGGGTCGTGGTGTGGCGGTATATGTATTGCTCGATAGCTACGGCTCAGAAGGCTGGAAACAAAGCTGGCCTGCCGCACTGGAAGCAGCAGGTGTTCATTTTCGTTGGTTTAGCAGCGTTGCCAACAATCAGCATTTTTATCTTGGTCGCAGGCTGCACCACAAAGTGGTAGTGGCCGATGCGCAACGTTGTTTGGTAGGTGGTGTCAACATCAGCAACCGGTACAATGATTTGCCCAATGACCCTGCCTGGCTCGACTGGGCATTGTACTGCGAAGGTCCTGCCGCAGCTATACTCGATGTAGTTTGCCTACGCATTTGGCAGCGGGATGTGAGCCGCAAAAAAAGACTGACCGCTCAACAATTCGACTGTGATACCAGCTTGCACAACTGCATGCCCGTAAGAGTACGCAGAAACGATTGGGTACGAGGCCATGTGCAAATTACCCGCAGCTATCTGGAAATGTTTCGGGAGGCCCAATCGCACATCATGATGATGTCGAGTTATTTTTTGCCCGGCAGAAAAATGCGCAAAGCCATGCAGCAAGCTGCCAACAGAGGCGTCAAGGTTTGTGTGATTACTGCAGGAAAATCAGATGTAAAAACCGCAAAATATGCAGAGCGGTATTTATACAATTGGATGCTGCGCCACAACATGCAGATCTATGAATACATGCCCCATATTTTGCATGGCAAACTCAGCACCTACGACGGCAAATGGGTAACTGTTGGCTCATTCAACGTGAACAACATCAGTACTTTTGCCAGTGTAGAATTAAACATGGATGTATTGAACGACCGCTTTGCACAAGACGTGGAAGTGCAACTCAAATACATCATGCAGCACCAATGTACGTTGGTCGACAATGACTCGTTTACCCGACAAACCAAGTGGTATCATCGCCTGTGGTACCGCATCAATTACGATTTCATCCGCATCACGTTCTTCTTATTTACGTTTTACTTCAAACAAGAAAAGCGTCAACGCTAGCTACTCTCCAATTGTTCTCTTGACCAGCCCCTTTGCTACCTGCCAGTTCCAGCCTTTAAAACGACCACGCTGCACAATCACTTTGTTGTCATCGGGATGTTGTAAAAAATAATGGAACACAAAACGACCCCGTGGGTTTTGCCAGCCCAGCATTTGGCCAAACCGAAGGTCGTTGAACACCAGGCTGTCATTCCATTGTTCTACCGTATAAAACTCTTGCGAAAAACGAATGAGTTGCTGCACATCCGTATGATCAGCTATGGTATCGAGCAAGTGTTGATTGCGGGGAAAATATTCGAAGTGTATGCTGTCGGTTGTATCAAATAAAGAACGAAAGCCTACATGATAGCCGCTATCGTTACCAGCCACCACAAACCACAGCCAGTTGTTGAGCGGAGCCGGTGTGGTAAAATATCGTTGGTGTGGAATGTGCTGTTGTGCAAAAGCCTTCTTCACCGTACTATCTATCGTCCATTTATTGAAGCTGCAATACACGAGGTATAATGCGGGCATGAGTAAGCCCATCATCCACCACATTTTTCTTTTTGCCGCAGGCTTTTTGCTCCACCAAATAGCCACACAAGCCATTGCCGGAATGATGCTGAAAAACGGATCGGCCACATACACAGCATTGAAAGAAATCCGCTCATGACTGAATGGTTCAAACCAACCGATGCCATAGTTATTAAACGCATCCATAAACAGGTGCAATCCAACTGCCACCCCAAAAAACAACAGCCACTGTGCCATGCGAATGTTGTGTGGGCGGTGCAGCCTGTCGGCGGCCAACGCCAGTGCTGGCGTAGCAATTAACCCAAACAGCAGCGAATGCGTAAAGCCACGATGAGCTAGCAATTCTTCCGCAGTAGGCATCCAAAAGCCAGCTACAAAATCGATGTCGGGCAGGCTATTGGCCAGTGCGCCCCACAGCATGGCTTTTTTGCCCAGCTTTTTGCCCAGCATGGCTTCGCCAATGCAGGCGCCAATGGCTATGTGCGTTAAAGAATCCATGCCGCAATGATACAACGGATTTTGACCATGCCCCGCTAATCGAGGGTGAGTACTTGCACACCGGTGCGTTGCTCCATGGCTATGATGATGCGTTCGATGGTTTTGTTGTTGTAATAAAATTCAATGCTGCCTTCGTCGAAAGGTTCGGATAAAATAATGGCGGATAAATACATGGACAGCTCCAGCAGCGATGAGCGGTAAAAACTAAACTTAGGATTGCGCAGGTTGACCCAACCTCTATGCCATGCATGCCAGTTGAACTCGAACACCACCCCATAACTCAGCAATAACTGATGCCATTTTTTAAACACCGGATGATGAAGCACATTAATAGTAATGCCAGTATTGCAAAAATGCAGATAGCCTTCAAACAGTTGCTGCCATTGGGCTGGCGTTATATCGCTCAGCAATTGACGCTGCCGCTCAAACACCGGATCTTTTGCATTGAACTGATGCCGTTTGTAAGCCTTGTAATGATCGTACACTTCGTGCAGGTACCATTCCAATGCCCAGCTGTCTTGCAAAATAAAAGCATCATCGGGTACTGCTTCTTCCGAATCCAGTTTCATTGTTTCTGTAAGTAGCA
The DNA here is from genome assembly GCA_020161435.1 of Bacteroidota bacterium. Lineage (GTDB taxonomy): Bacteria > Bacteroidota > Bacteroidia > Chitinophagales > Chitinophagaceae > Phnomibacter. The sequence goes on from JAIUNV010000003.1 coordinate 120,536, forward strand.
CAGGCGTTTCAAAAGCTGTGATAGCAGGTTGCACTTGCCCATTGCCCCGCCAGCGAAGTATGCCGGCACAATTGCCTTGCAGTACTATTTGCAGCCGGCTCTGCGGACATTCCAAATAGCCATCGTTGTTGAGCTGCATGAGCACCTGCTCGCCATGCAACAAACATTCGGGGCAATATCCATCAAATTGTACCATGTGTAAACGTCAGAAATTTATGCATTTTAAACCTGCCGCAAACTACAGGCCATTCCTTTTTTACAAAAAGACCTTCATCATCTTTTAAAAAAAACATGCACAAGCCAAAGCCTGTGCATGCTGTCATTAAAACCAAGTTGTTCGTAAAACGCTTATTGTTCTGTTGCCGTTTGGCCCAGCAGTTCTTTATCAATCACTGATTTCAGTACATGCTTGGGCAGTGCTCCGGCCTGCATCATAGGTTTGCCTTCCATGGGTATGAACAGCAAAGAAGGAATGCTCTGAATACCAAACACCATGGAGAGTTCTTGTTCGGCATCGGTGTCTACTTTATAAATGTCTACCTGCCCGGCGTATTCATCGCTAAGTTGCTCCAGCACGGGAGCCACAGCTTTGCAGGGGCCGCACCAGTCGGCATAAAAATCAATGAGGGCGGGCTTATCGCCGCTAAACGCCCATTCGGTAGCGTTTTCGTAGTTAAATACTTTAGCCTTAAAATCGGCGGTGGTCATTTTTATTGTTGCCATAATAAATCGTTTACAAATGTTTGAATTGGAATGGATGTAGCACAAATGTAGCCCCCATCACAGCAACTGAAGGGGATATTCGTCACACAGAAAGCGCAGCAAAACAAGTAGGTCCCATTAACAGGCCGGTTTGCCGCGGCCCCAAAGCGGGCTATGGCAGGCGGCGGATGTAAAGAACTGCAAAAGGGGAGCCATAAGTATCAAACATTACCCATCGGTTTAACAAATACACCTTTCTTTGCCACCTAATTTATTCTGACAAATGAACAAGCTGATTCTGGCACTGGCCGCCGTAGCGCTGTTGGGTGCATGCAAACAAAAAGACGCCAACAGCCTCGAAGGAGGTTCGGTAAAAATTAAAGGTACCATTGCCGGTGTAGATACAGGCTGGATTGAAATGATTGTGCCTTCCCGTGAATCTGAAAAAATAGATTCCATTAAAATTGATAAAGCCAGCTTTGAATATAAGCTGGATGTAAAATCGCCCGACCTGCTGGTGATGCGTTTATCGGGCACTCAGGGTGCAGAGCTGGCCTTTTGGGGCGACCCCGGTACAGTAACCGTTACTGCCAATAAAGACTCGATGTGGACATCGAAAGTAGAAGGCGGCGCTACCCAAAAACTGTTTAAAGATGTAGAAGGCAAGGTTCGCTCCATTATGGAAAAAGGACAACCCCTGTACGCCAGCTACATGGCGGCGCAGCAGCAGCAAAACATGCAGGAAATGCAGCGTATAGAGCAGCAAATGATGGGCCTGCAGGCGCAAGCCAAAGAAGAAGCCGTAAAGTTTGCCAAAGCCAACAACGGCAGTGTTATTGCAGCTTACCTCGGCCTGGTATACCTCGGCCAGCAGCCCGGTAGCGAAAGCGAATTGAAGAAACTGTACGACACCCTTTCTCCCGCAGTAAAAAATACATTCTTTGGTAAAAAGATGAATGAGATTGTAACTGCGTCTGCAGCTACTTCCATTGGCTCACCCGCTCCTGAGTTTGCCATGAACGATGCCAGCGGCAAACCCGTTTCGCTCAGCTCTTTCAAAGGCAAAGTGGTACTGGTAGATTTTTGGGCCAGCTGGTGTGCTCCCTGCCGCGAAGAAAACCCCAACGTGGTGGCCGCTTACAATCAGTTTAAAGACAAAGGCTTTACTGTATTCGGCGTATCGTTGGATAAAGACAAAGCCGCTTGGGAAAAAGCCATTGTAGATGATAAGCTTGCGTGGACGCATGTAAGCGACCTGAAATACTGGGACAACGCCGCTGCCAAGTTGTACAAAGTGCAATCTATTCCTGCCAACTTTTTGCTGGATAAAGAAGGCCGCATTATTGCCCGTGACCTGCGTGGCCCGGCCCTATCCGCTAAGCTGGCCGAAGTGCTGAAGTAAACTCCTGAAAGTAGTAGACATAAAAAAGCAAAAGAGGAATACCAACGGGTATTCCTCTTTTGCTTTGGGCTTGTGTTGTAATTTTAAATACTACTTCATTTTAAAAAATGACAGGCCCCTTCCTATGCTTCAATCCCATATCTCAAAAAAACCGGTTCGCCATTCAGAGGCCATTTTTGGCCACGACATAAGAACGGCCATTTTCAACCTCATACTGGCCAGCCATCCCGATTTTACAGCAGACAGTGTACTGTCGATAGACGAACTGAACCAATTTAGGCGGCAATACCTGGCAGAACTGGTGATGCAGGAAAAAGGTGAACTGGCAGCCATCGACCAAGATGTAATGGCCGCCATTCAAACAAACACCATTCTCACCGAAAACATTGAACCCAATATAGAAGCCCAACTCACAGCCGGCCAAAAAGCAGCAGATAAAATTGCCAGCTTTGGCGGCAGCTGGGGATTCATTTTGCTCTTTTTCGGATTTATTCTGGCATGGATGTCCGTCAATATCTGGGCACTCAACAGCAAAGCCTTTGACCCCTATCCCTTCATTTTGCTCAACCTTATTTTATCATGTGTGGCCGCTATTCAGGCCCCCATCATCATGATGAGCCAAAACCGGCAGGAGCAAAAAGACCGGCAAAGGGCCGAGCAGGACTATAAAATCAACCTGAAAGCAGAGTTGGAAATAAAACTACTGAGTGAAAAAATGGATCACCTCCTTATTCATCAAAACAAAAAACTGCTGGAAATACAAGCCATTCAAATAGACTATCTCGAAGACCTGATGAAGAAGATGGGAAAAGCCTGAGTGCAGCTTTTTGCTATAGACTTATGATGGAAAAGCTTGTAAAACACCAGCCACTTTACCCATCAAAAAAAGCCGGCCCAGTATTACCTGAGCCGGCTTTGTATGTTTTGCTTCGTTGCAGCTTATGCCAGCTCGAAGCGGTCGAGGTTCATTACCTTATGCCAGGCGGCTACAAAGTCGTGTACAAACTTTTCGGCACCATCGGCGCAGCCATATACTTCGGCTATGGCACGAAGTTCTGTGTTGCTGCCAAAGATGAGATCAACACGGGTACCGGTCCATTTTACAGCACCGGTTTTGCGGTCGCGGCCTTCAAACAAATCCTGCTTATCGCTGGTAGCACGCCAGGTGGTGCTCAGGTCGAGCAGGTTTACAAAGTAATCGTTGCTCAGTACACCGGGGCGGTTGGTAAATACACCATGAGCCGAGCCATCATAATTGGCGCCCAACACCCTCATGCCACCCACCAGGGCAGTCATTTCAGGCGCAGTCAGGGTCATCAACTGTGCTTTGTCTACCAGTATATCTTCAGCCATGGCCGCACAGCGGTGGTTTTTGGCATAGTTGCGGAAGCCATCTGCCATGGGTTCGAGCACAGCAAATGAAGCTACATCGGTTTGGTCTTGAGAGGCGTCGGTACGGCCGGGGGTGAAGGGTACTTTTACAGCTACACCTGCATCGGCTGCTGCTTTTTCAATAGCAGCTACACCACCCAGCACAATCAGGTCGGCTATAGAAATTTGCTTGCTTGTTTGCGCCGCATTAAATGCCTGCTGAATGCCTGCCAGCACATCGAGCACCTTGCTCAATTGTGCCGGGTTGTTGGCTTCCCAGTATTTCTGAGGTGCCAGGCGCAAACGGCCGCCATTGGCACCGCCACGCTTATCGCTGCCGCGGAAGGTAGAAGCCGAAGCCCATGCAGTAGACACTAATTCTGCCACCGTGAGGCCGCTGGCCAACAGCTGCTTTTTCAATTCGGCTACATCTGCATCACTTACCAGTTCGTGCTGTACGGCAGGCACGGGGTCTTGCCAAATGAGCACTTCCTTTGGAACTTCGGGGCCAAGGTAGCGGCTCAGCGGACCCATGTCGCGGTGAGTAAGCTTGAACCAGGCACGGGCAAATGCATCGGCAAACTGGTCGGGATTTTCGTAGAAACGGCGGGAGATTTTTTCGTATGCCGGATCAAAACGCAATGATAAGTCGGTAGTAAGCATGAATGGCTTATGAAACTTACCGGCCACATGTGCATCGGGCACGGTGGCTTCTGCATTTTTAGCAATCCACTGGTGAGCACCGGCAGGGCTCTTGCTCAGCTCCCATTCGTATTCAAACAAATGGCGGAAAAAATCGTGGCTCCATTTTGCAGGCGTGGTTGTCCAGGCACCTTCCAAACCGCTGGTAATGGTATCTTCTGCATTGCCTTTGCCGAAGCTGTTTTTCCAGCCCAAGCTCATTTCTTCAATAGGAGCACCGGCTGGTTCGCGGCCTACGTACTTGCTTGGATCGGCGGCACCATGGGTTTTACCAAAAGTGTGGCCGCCGGCAATAAGGGCAACAGTTTCTTCGTCATCCATAGCCATGCGGGCAAATGTTTCGCGGATGTCACGTGCTGCTGCAATAGGGTCAGGGTTGCCGTTGGGGCCTTCGGGGTTTACATAAATCAAACCCATTTGCACCGCACCCAGCGGGTTTTCCAAATCGCGGTCGCCGGTGTAGCGTTTGTCGCCCAGCCACTCGCTTTCGCTACCCCAGTAAATGTCTTCTTCGGGTTCCCAAATGTCTTCGCGGCCGCCGGCAAAGCCAAAGGTGTTGAAACCCATGGTTTCCAATGCCACGTTGCCAGCCAAAATCATCAGGTCGGCCCAGCTAAGGCTTTTACCATATTTCTGTTTGATGGGCCACAGCAGCAGGCGGGCCTTGTCGAGGTTACCATTGTCGGGCCAGCTGTTGAGCGGCGCAAAACGCTGGCTGCCACTGCTGGCGCCACCACGGCCGTCGGCTATGCGGTAGGTACCGGCGCTATGCCAGGCCATCCTAATCATGAAGGGGCCGTAATGGTTGTAGTCGGCAGGCCACCAGTCTTGTGAAGTGGTCATCAACTCAGCCAGGTCTTTTTTCACCGCCGCCAAATCCAATTTCTTGAAAGCCTCGGCATAGTTGAAGCCTGGCTCCATGGGGTTACTCATCGATGAATGCTGACGCAGGATGTTCAATTTCAACTGATTGGGCCACCAATCGCGGTTGGTGGGCGCAGAGCCAGCGGTTCCTTTGTTCATAGAACCGTTGTGAAACGGGCACTTACTAATGTCGCCCATAGCATGCGAAGCTGTGTTTTGTTCCATATACTTTTTTAATTGATTGATATTTCTCAGGCCGCCAAACATAGAACATCGGCAGCATAAGTTTTATTTATAATTATTATCGAATTATAGTCAAAGACTATAATTTTTATATCAACTGCAACAGGCATTATTTCTCTGCAATAATTGGCAACGCAAAGCATATAAAAGTACCAAAACAAGTTGGGCTTTCCTCGAAAGGAAAGTTTAATTGCAGGTTATTTTCATGTGGTAAAAAGTAGCTTGGCTCATAGTTTGCTGACTGGTTGTGCAATTGCTTTCGAGTCGTTTTTTCCCAATCAGCCATGGTATATGCCGATGGTCATGAAATGTTGGGCAAATGCAGTGCAGCACTTATTTTCACTACATGGCACACGTACTCGAAGTAAACAACCTTGTAAAACACTATGGCCGCATACAGGCACTCAAAGGTGTAAGCCTTACGATACCTAAAGGCACGGTGTATGGCATTCTTGGCCCCAACGGCAGTGGCAAAACCACTATGCTGGGCCTAATTATGAACATATTGCAACCCACCTCGGGCAGCATTCAACTGTTTGGCGAAACACCCACCGCAAACCATCGCAAAAAGATTGGCACCCTGTTGGAAACGCCCAACTTTTACCACTACCTGAGTGCCGTGCAAAACCTGCGCATTGCAGCCGCCATTAAAGGAGTGAGCAACCCCGACATAGATGGCGTACTGGAAAGGGTAAACCTGCTGCAACGCAAAGACAGTCCGTTTCAAACCTACTCGCTGGGTATGAAACAACGCCTGGCCATAGCCAGTTGCCTCATTGGCAACCCGGAAGTGATGGTGTTTGACGAGCCCACCAACGGCCTCGACCCCGTGGGCATTGCAGAAATACGTGACCTGATTAAAAAGCTGGCACTCGAAGGCAAAACCATTATTATGGCCAGCCACCTGCTGGATGAGGTTGAAAAGGTGTGTACCCATGTAGCCATTTTGAAAAAAGGCGAACTCATAGCCAGCGGTCATGTAGATGAAATACTGGCGCATGATGATGTAGTAGAAGTTGGTGCCGCTAACGGAGCTGCATTAATGCAGGCACTCCGCAGCATGCCACTCAATACCGGTGTGCACGAAGCCGAAGCTGGCAAATGCAGCATTCACTTTGCACAGGGCACCGCCGATCTGGCTGCGGTAAACAAATATTGTTTTGACCAGGGCATTGTACTCAATCATTTACAACAGAAAAAGAAAAGCCTCGAAAGCAAGTTTATTGAACTGACTGAATGAGCAGGAAATATTGAATAAGAAATAAGGAATGAAGAATAAGAAATTGAAAAACTTACTCTGATTTATTTGCCTTTTTGCATTTCGCTTTTTGCTTTCAGCCTTCTGCTTTTAGCCTCTTAAAAAACATATTATGAAATCGCTACTACAAATAGAATGGATGAAAATAAGGCACTACAAAACCTTCTGGATTTTGTTTGCCCTCTTCATCATCTCCGTGTTTGGTTTGAACATGATTGTGTTCAAAGTAAAACAAGCCATTGACGAAGCCGACCCCTTGCTGAAAGCCATGACCAGCGGGCCTTTTGGCTTTCCCGAAGTATGGAAAACTGTTGGCTGGCTCACCGGCTGGCTGCTGTATTTTCCGGGCTTCATCATGATCTTTTTGGTGACCAATGAATTTACCTACCGCACCCACCGGCAAAACATTATTGATGGCTGGAGCCGCAAACAGTTTGTGAATGTAAAACTGGTGATGGCTGCCATCCTTGCTGCTATTTGCACCCTCATGATGGTGTTGGCATCGCTGGTGTTTGGCTTTGCTTCGGGCACTTCATTTTCTGTAAGCAACCTCGAGTTTATCGGGTACTTTTTCCTTACCAGCTACACATATATGCTCTTTGCATTTATGCTGGCGTTGTTTCTGCGGAGAGCGGCGTTGTCGGTGGGCATCTTCTTTATCTACGCCCTTATTTTCGATAACCTGATTAGTGGTTTCATTAGCGGGCAAACCAACACGCCATTGGGTAGCTACATAGCACCATTGCAGGTGGCTGATGATTTGTTTCAGATTCCGTTTATTGGTAAAATGCTGCCCAACCGGCCAGAGCTGTGGATTCTGCTGGTCATTATTGCTGCATGGATTGTGTTCTACCACTTTATATCGCTGCGCAAATTTGAAAAACAGGATTTGTAAAGCAAACAATCTGTATCAATAAAAACGGGCAAGCATCTGGATGCTTGCCCGTTTTTATTATTTCTCAATTTTTTCTTGTTGTTGCGAACAGATTCGCTTACAACTACGAAACTGATTGTAATGTGTCATTGTTACTTTCTTTTTCTTGAAAAAAAGAAAGTAACCAAAGAAAATTCAAGGCAAACCCGATGCCTCCGGCCGTTTTGCCCGGCCAACGCCTCCCCCTGTGGCACTCAATGACAAATCCATTTTTTAAACAAAGTCTACCCTAAAAATGCACTACCGATAGTTTGATAATTGCTTACTTCCCAGCCAAATCTTGCAATGCTTTTTCTATGGTTGGAAACTGAAAAGCAAAGCCCGCTGATTGAATTTTATGTGCCGAAACATTCGTGCTTTTCAATACTTCCACACTGCGTTCGCCCATCATAGTTTTGAGCACAAATTCGGGTACGTTCATTTTGACGAACGCTTTGCCGTGCATGGCTTTTGCCAGTATTAGCGTCAATGCTTCGTTGCTTATAGGATGTGGGGCTACCGCATTGTACACACCATTTACCGAAGGTTCATACAAGGCGTAAATAATCATGCGGCAGAGGTCGTGAATGTGAATCCAGCTCACCATTTGCCTGCCATTGCCAAGTACACCTGCCACCCTGAATTGCAGCGGTTTTTTAAACTCAGCCAAAGCGCCGCCATCTTTCGCCAGTACAATACCAATGCGGGGTATCACCAAGCGGCGGCCCATGCTGGCTACGGGTGTTATAGCGGCTTCCCACAAACGGCAGGTTTCACCCAAAAACTGTGCATCTGCAGGATCCGTTTCTACAAACGCCGGATGACCCGGCACATCGGCACCATACCAACCAATGGCTGATGCACTCACTACTGTACTGATTTTATTGTCGAGGGTACGCAAAGCTTCCGCAATGAGCTGCCCGCTTTGTACACGACTGTCAACAATTTCTTTTTTGTAAGCATCGGTCCATGGCTTGGCTACCACAGGGGCGCCAGCCAAATGCACCACCGCATCTGCTGCTGCCACCGCAGCAGCATCTATAAAGCCAGATGCTACATCCCATTTGGCAAAAGACAATCCTTGTTTGGCAGGCTGATGGGCGGGCTTTCGGGTAAGCACAATCACTTCGTGACCCGCCGCCAACAACATGTTGGTGAGGTATTGCCCTACCAAGCCTGTGCCACCAGTAATCAATATGGTTTTAGGATGCATGTGTACAATTTATGATATAACAGCAACGCTGCTACACTGTTCGGCAAAGATGCCCACAAAAAAATTGCCCCGCTAAAAATAGCGGGGCCTTACTTCAACTAAAAACACAATCTAAGCTAATACGACTAATCAGGCTTTTCACCATGCAGGAAGTTGTTCAACGTACTGATGGTGGCCTGGTTGTTATCATCTGATTTTACCTGAGCACGGCTGTAGAAATCTTCTACATTGGCAATGCTGTTGTGCAGGTTCATGTCACGGCGCAAGTAAGCAGGCACCTGCTCAAACTCGCTGTTGGTATCGAGGTGAGAAGGATTGTAGCTCAGGTTGCGCAACCGGTTGATGCGTTCCTTTGCCCGGCGCTTTTGCTCTTCATCTTCAGATAAATCTTGTGCACTGCTATTGTCGAACATGCTGATTTGGCCATGCTCTGCAACAGGTGAAGTTGACTCTTCGAAAGAGAGGCTGATGCCAGATACTGCAGCGGCTTCTTCGTTGTACTCTTCCTGCAAAGTAGGCTTCCAAGGGTCTGCCGGTGTTTCCGTTACCATGGGTGCCACAGGTGCCGCAGGTGCTTCTACTTCAGGCATTTCCTGCATGGTGGGCATTACATTTTCCTCAGCAGACGTTTCCTCTTTTTGCACCGCAGGTGTTTCTGCATAAATCTGTGCTGGTCTGCTTAAAAAGCCCGGTGTAGGAATAACAACTTCTTCTTTTACTTCTTCTACCGCAGGAGGAATAACAGTAGGTGCATCTTCTACCTGCAATTCAAACATGAATGGCATGGTCGGTTCTTCTTCTACAGCACGAAGTGTTTCCATCACCGTTGTTTCAGGAGCGATGGTTTCTGGTGCCATGGCTACAATAGTTTCCTCCTCTTCTGTTTCCACTTCAGGTGTGGCAGGAGTTGCTACTGTTGCAGTCAGCTCGGGTGTTTCCAGTGTAAACACTTCAGCTGTTTCTTCATTCACAACGGGTGCAGCGGGAGCTACTTCTGTTGGCTTATGAAAAAATACTTCTTCAGTTTTAGCCTCAGTAGCATTCATGTCGAGGGTGAGCACAATTTGAGGCTCAGCTACCGGCATGGCTTTGGGAGAAGCTGTTTTTACAGCACTTGCTTTTTCAAACGGGTCTTTGTGATCAAAACCCGTAGCTATGATAGTTACACCCAATTGGTCGCCCAGATTTTCATCGTAGCCCATACCCATGATAACGTCGGTATCGTCACCGCTTTGCTCACGTACATAGTTCTGAATGGCTTCCAGTTCTTCCATGGTGTATTCATACTCACCTTCAGCAGAGCTGATGTTGAGCAGAATCCATTTGGCACCGCGAATGTCATTGTCGTTGAGCAATGGTGAATTAGTAGCAGCTTCGATGGCTTTGATGGCACGGTTTTCACCAGCGGCAGTAGCACTACCGAGGATGGCCACACCGCCATTGCGCATTACAGTACACACGTCGGCAAAGTCAACGTTGATGTGACCGTTGGCGTTGATCACATCGGTGATACAACGGGCCGCAGTAGTCAAAACATCATCGGCTTTTGAAAATGCTTCTTTCATCTTCAGGTTGCCAAACTGACTGCGCAGTTTATCGTTGCTGATCACTAGCAAGGTGTCTACATGCTCTTTCAATTCTTCAATGCCTTTGCGGGCTTGCGCCATACGCTTGGGGCCTTCAAACTGAAAAGGCGTAGTAACAATACCAACGGTAAGAATGCCAAGGTCTTTACAAATTCTGGCTACAGTTGGTGCGCCACCAGTACCTGTACCACCACCCATACCGGCAGTGATAAAAGCCATCTTGGTATCGCTTTCGAGAATGCGGCGAATTTCTTCGAGGCTTTCTTCAGTAGCTTCTTTACCAACCTGAGGGTTGGCACCTGCACCCAAACCTTGTGTGAGGTGTGGGCCCAACTGAATTTTATACGGAACGGGTGAACTATTCAATGCTTGTGCATCGGTATTGCAAATGATGAAATCAACATTTTGAATTTGCTGCCGAAACATGTGGTTCACCGCATTGCCGCCACCACCACCAAAACCTAAAACCTTGATGATGTTGGACTTTTCCTGAGGCATATCAAAGTGGATCATAATGTTTGTTTTTTGTTGCCTTCTTCACAGGCGGGTTAGTAAGTAAAAAACGAATGGATATATGGGGAGGTGATTATTTTAATTCTGTATCGTCCTCTTCTTTGAAAATGTCGTAGATCGAATCCTTGAGCTTATCCCAGATGCTCTTGCGACCTTCCATGGTGGCAGGAGGCACTGGTGTTTCTTCAGGAAACTCGTCGGCAACGATAGTCACTTCCGGTGCTTTAAACTGCTCGGGCACTTTAATTGAAAACTCAGCATTTGAAGTCACGAATTCTTTCTTCTTCCGTTCGAAATCTGAGTATCCTTTTAAAATCAAACCAATACAGGTAGCATACATCGGCTTGGTCAGCTCATCAATGTAACCACTGCTCAAATGCTCGTTGGGGTAACCAATGCGGGCATTCAAACCGGTTTGATATTCGGTGAGCTGCAACAAGTGCTTGAGCTGCGAACCACCACCGGTAAGGATGATGCCGCCATTGAGCTGCTTGTTGTCCATGCCTACCTGCTTGAGGTGATAAATCACGAAGTCGAGAATTTCACTCATGCGGGCCTGAATGATTTGCGACAAGGTTTTTACACCAACCTGCTTGGGCTGCATGCCACGAATACCGGGGATGGTAATGATGGCATTTGCTTTTGCTTCCTGACTCAGCGCACTACCAAACTGCACCTTCATGGCTTCGGCCTGGCTCTTGAGTACACCCAATCCGGTTTTGATATCGTTGGTGATGTTTTCGCCACCAAAAGGAATCACCGCAGTGTGCTTCAATATGCCTTCGTGAAAAACAGCGAGGTCGCTGGTTCCGCCACCAATATCGAGGATGGCCACACCTGCTTCGAGGTCATGATCACACATAACAGCATCTGCAGAAGCGAGGGGCTGCAGCACAATATCTTTGATGCTGAGTTCGCTGCGGTTTACAGCACGGGTGATGTTACGGATAGCGTATTTATCACCGGTAATGATATGAAAATTGGCACCCAGTTTTACACCACTGTAGCCAATAGGATTTTTAATGTTTTGAAAATTATCTACGTTGAATTCTTGCGGAATAACGTCGATAATTTGATCGCCTGCAGGGATGTAGGTTTTGCGCTGATCAGCAATCAGTTTATCTACATCAGCCTGAGAAATTTCCATTTCCATTTCCTGACGAACGAGGTCGCCACGGGTTTGCAAGCTCTTGATGTGATGGCCGGCAATGCCCACATACACTTCGCTGATGTTGAGACTGGGGTTGCTCTGGCGACAAGCGGCCATAGCTTCTTTTACCGCCAATACAGCGTTGTCGATGTTGAGTACCTGGCCATGCTGTACTGAGTTGTTGGAGCTGGCTTTACCAAAGCCAAGAATCTCCAGCTTTCCATACTCATTCTTGCGGCCGGCAATAGCAGCAATTTTGGTAGTGCCTATATCAAGGCCTACAATGATGGGATTCGTGTTACTCATATAGATCGTGTTTTAGTTGTTGTTATTGTTGGGTGATAAAATCGCTTTCGGGGTTTTGACTGAATCATTGTTTTTTGGTGTGATGGGTTTATTGTTGGCAGCAGGTGTTTTGTTGTTGGTTGTTGCCGGCAATTCTGTTTTGATACCGGTTTCTGCTTCTTGTACAATTCGTCCTTGTCCGGCAGTCATTTCAATAGCGGTAGCATTCACTTCATTCTTGCTTTGCTCTACCAACTGATTGAAAAGTTTCAATGCCTGTGCGGCATCTACACTACGCAAACTGTCGGCGCCTTTCGATGCCACAATTTGATTTTTGAAAGCCACGCTAATCCGTGAATACGCATCAATGGGTTGCTTCGCCATTACCTGCTGGTAAAAGAGTTTCAAACGTTGCAGTTTGTTTTTCATATCGCTGGTATCACCCAGGTCTACGGTATGAAAACCAATGGCAGGATACAACTCAAAACGATTGCCCGGCATGTATTCAATTTGTGCAGCCTGCGCATCCCAAAATTCATCTTGATGCATAGCGGCCACCACTTTTAAGACTGCTGCAATGGCTTGCTTGTGCAATGCTTTATTGTTGTTGTTCAACGCTGGCAAACCAGTGAACACAGGCACTTCGGCACGGTCGCTGCGGCTGATGGGCAACTGCATACCGGCACTGTCTATATAGAAAGTAGAACCTTGTGTATCAAAAATTCTGGCCAGCGGTACCCGCTCCTGAATATTCACATGCAGCACCGCTTCATTGTCCACATACAACTGTGCATCTTGTATCCAGATTTCTTTACGCAGTCGCTCTTCCATTTTGCGCAAATCAAACTGATGGATATCTGATTTCAGGTTGCCGCCTACTGATGCTGCCAGCATGTTGCGTACATCTTTCTCTTCAATAAAGATTTTGCCTTCTACAGCATCGATATTGATGATAACACCAGCACATGGTTTTGTTTCACGTACCTGCATGCTAGTAAACATGAGTACCACAACTCCTGCTATCAGCAGCAACCAAACCGTGTTGCCCAGTATGCGATATATTTTTCTTTTACTCAATTGGCGTGATACAGTTTTTCTTTTACCAATGGCAGCAATGTGTCTATGTCACCGGCACCTGCTGTTACCAGCATGTCGGGTTGATGAATATCTAAATCGGCCATCCATTCTTCCTTCGTCAATACCTGTACTTTATCCTTCGGCATACCTGCAGCTATGAGCTCACTGGTTACACCGGGCATGGGCAATTCTCTGGCCGGATAAATGGGTAACAGCACTACTCTGTCGGCGATGCTCAGCACTTCTGCAAAGGCAGCAGCATGGTCTTTGGTGCGGCTAAACAAATGCGGCTGAAACACCACCGTCATGGCGAGTGCAGGATACAATTGTTTGGCACTGTTGAGCAATGCCCGCAGTTCTTCGGGATGATGTGCGTAATCATCGATAGCTACTTGTGTGCCGGTCGATTGATTATTCCACAGGTATTCAAAGCGACGCTTCACCCCTTTGTAATCAGCTACTGCTGCAATGATTTTATCATCATCAATACGCAACATTTTCGCCACAGCAATCGCCACCAGCATGTTTTCTACATTGTGCATGCCGCCAATGTTCAGCTGCACATTGCGAATCCACTGACCAGCCACATACGCATCAAACAAATAACCGCCTTGCTCAATGCGAATGTTGTCCGCATGAATATCAGCCGGTATATCATCATGACTGTGGCAATCTTCGCCACAATCATGCGTATGCAGTTCGTTAATCAAACTATAGGTGAGCTGCCGTTGAATGGGTGCTTCATCCAACCGCTTCAATTGCTTTTTGCGAATGAGTACACCAGCTGATTTAATGCGTTGTGCAAACTCTACAAAAGCATCTTCCATGGCTTCTACCGTTCCGTAGATATCGAGGTGATCGGCATCCATCGAAGTGATGGCGGCGATATCGGGCGACAGCTTGTGGAAGCTTCTGTCAAACTCATCGGCTTCTACTACACACACGTTATTTTCACTGCCCCAGAAGTTGGTGCCGTAGTTGACAGACACACCACCCAAAAACACATTGCATCCATACCCAGTGTGGCGCAGTAAGTGGCCCACCATGGTGCTGATGCTGGTTTTGCCATGCGTACCGGCAATGCAGATGTTGAAGCTATCAGCTGTAATGATTTGCAAAATATCGCTGCGCTTCACTACTGTATAACCATTGTTGCGGTACCAGTTCAACTCTTCGTGCTGAGCAGGAATAGCAGGCGTGTACACTACGAGTTGAACGTCTTTGTCCAGCAGCGCTACCTCATCTGTATAATGAATCAATGCACCTTCTTCACTCAGCTGTTTGGTGAGTATGGTTTCGGTTTTATCGTATCCACTCACTACCACGCCTTTGTGCAGGAAGAAGCGGGCAATGGCACTCATGCCAATACCACCGATACCGATGAAGTAGATGCGTTGTATGTCTTTAAGCGATAGCATGTATCGAATTCAATATCTCTTTAGCAATAATGGTATCAGCATCCAACCTGGCCAGTTGCTTCAGTTGCTGCTGCATGTGTTGGCGTGTGTGTTGGTTGTGCATGAGTTCGAGTACGGTAGGCACCAATTTTTGTTTGGCATCTGCATCGGCTACAATGGCAGCAGCTCCGGCATTTACCAGTTGCATAGCGTTGGCCGTTTGGTGATCTTCCGCTGCAAAAGGGAAAGGCACAAACACTGCAGGTTTGGCTACAATGCAGAGCTCAGCTACACTCATAGCACCTGCCCTGCTCACCACTATATCTGCTGCTGCATAGGCAGCACTCATGTCTTCAATAAATGCACTCGTCCACACTTGTGGGTTATTGGCAGCGGCTGCTTTCGCTTCTGCTGCAAACAACTTACCGGTTTGCCATATCACTTGCCAACCCGATTGCAGCAATGCAGGCAGGTTATGTTCGATAGCCTGATTGATGCTGCGGGCACCGAGGCTACCACCAATTATGAGCAGCACAGGCACATTAGGCTGCAAGCCAAACTGCTGGCGGGCTGCAGCAGCATCTTTTTGAGGAGCCTCAATTTCTTTGCGCACCGGATTGCCCGTAATCATCAGTTTGCTGGCAGGAAAGAATTTTTCCATGCCTGCACCCGCCACAAAAACTTTGCTGGCATTTTTACCCAGCATTTGATTGGCCTTTCCTGCAAAGGCATTGCTCTCATGCAGGAAAGTGGGAATGCCTTTTTGCTGTGCCAACTTCAGCACCGGAAAACTGCTGTAACCACCTACACCAAACGCGGCTGTTGGTTGAAAGCGTTTGAAGATGCTACGCACCTGCCAAAAACTTTGGATGAGCTTGAATGGCAACGACCAGTTCTTCCAGAGATGCGTTCTGTTGAATCCAGCGATGTCCAATCCTTCAATATTGAAACCAGCTTGTGGTACTTTTTCCATTTCCATTTTACCCTTGGCGCCAACAAATAAAATGTCGGCATCGGGCTGCAATGTTTTAATGGCTTTGGCCACCGCTACTGCAGGAAAAATATGGCCACCAGTACCGCCACCAGCTATAATGATTCTTGCCTTACTCATGCTGCCACCTCCGCTTTTGCTGGTTCTTCTTTGCCTTCGAGTTGCTCAATATTGCGGGCAATGCTGAGCAGGATGCCAATAGAAAAACAAGTGAACAAAAAGGATGTACCACCCATACTTACGAGGGGCAGGGTAACACCTGTAACGGGCACTATATTTACGTTGACCGCCATGTTACTGATGGCCTGAATGGCCAGCGTAACACCGAGTGCCAACGCCAGAAACGTTCCGAATGCATAAGGACATTTGCCCACAATGCGTATGCAGCGATAGAGAAATGCGAGGTACAAAAACACCATCAGCATGCCACCCAAAAAGCCATACTCTTCAATAATGATGGCGTAAATAAAATCGCTGTACGGATGGGGTAAAAAGTTGCGCTGTTCACTATTGCCGGGGCCAAGACCAATCCAGCTGCCTTTAGCAATAGCTACCTTGGCTTGTTGCACCTGATAAGGAACGGCATCGCCTTCGGCATAGATAAAATCCTGAATGCGGCTTACCCATGTACCAATCCGGCCTTGCTTGCGGATATTCTGCACCACTCCGCTTTCGTTATTGGCTGCTACAGTTGCTGCTTCCGACTTGTGTGTAAACACTGCAGCAGCAATCAACATTACAACTGGAATAGCAGCAATACCGATAGTCAACAACAAATGCTTGATGGAAGCACGACCCATAAACAACACCAACAAACCCGTAGCACCCGTGAGCAAACAAGTACTGAGGTTGGCCGGTGCAATCAACAAACAAGTAATGCCGATGGGTAACAACATCGGTAGATAGCCCTTCTTAAAATCAGTAATCACATTTTGCTTTCGGCTGATTTGCCTTGCCAAATACATGAACAAAGCCAGACGTGCAAAGTCAGAAGTTTGAAAAGTAAGGTTGATTAGCGGGAGTTTAATCCAACGGTTTGCTTCGTTGAGATTGGCACCAAACAACAAAGTATACAGCAAGAGCGGAATGGAAGCGATGTACAACCACAACGCCACTTTGCTGAAGAAGCGGTAATCGACCAAATGTGTGAAGTAGATAATACCAACACCTATTACAATAAACGTAATCTGGCGGAAAAGATAATACTCGGTATTGCCCTTGTTTTGTTTGTATGCCAGCGATCCGGTGGAGCTGTACACTGCCAACAAACTGATGACCACCAGTACGGCCACGATGCTCCAGATCACCCGGTCGCCACGGGTTTTGCCCGACAGCAATAAGAGTTTACCTGCTGAGAAATCTCCCAGGTTCAGTTCATCCGATATGTTTTTCCAGGCGCCCAATTACAGTTCTTTTACGGCCATTTTAAATTGTGTTCCGCGGTCTTCGTAGTTCTTAAACAAATCGAAGCTGGCACATGCAGGAGAGAGCAATACTGCATCACCTTTCTCCGCCAGTTTGTATGCTGCCATTACAGCTGCTTTTGCACTATCTGCATCAACAATCGCTGGTACTTTACCTGCAAACGCTTCATGTATTTTAGCATTGTCTACACCCATGCAGATAATTGCTTTTACCTTTTCTGTAACCAAATCTTCAATCACGGTGTAGTCATTGCCTTTATCTACACCACCCAAAATGAGCACCGTTGGCTTGGTCATGCTTTCCAATGCATACCAGGTGCTGTTGATGTTGGTAGCCTTGCTATCGTTGATGTATTCAACACCACGAATGGTAGCTACGGGCTCCATGCGATGCTCGAGACTTTCGAATGTTTGAATGGCTTCTCTAATCTTGTCCTTCCTGATGTCCAGCACCGTTGCAGCAATCCCCGCAGCCATAGTATTGTATTGATTGTGTTTTCCTTTCAATGCGAAGTCATGAATACTCATCCTTACTTCTTGTTCCTTTACTTTTATGAGCATCTCCTCGTCTTTGATATAAGCGCCCTGGCGTACTTCTTTTTTCATGGTGAATGGCAATAGGTTAGTTAGGTTACAGAATTTATGTTGGTTAGCTACGGTTACTTCGTCGTCGGCGCAGTAGATGCAATAGTCACCCGGCTGCTGATTTTCGGTGATGCGAAACTTCGCATTGATATAGTTTTCGAATTGATAGTTGTAACGGTCGAGATGGTCTTCCGTAATGTTGACCAACACGGCAATGTCAGGTCGAAACGTAACGATATCATCCAGCTGAAAGCTGCTGATTTCGGCTACATACAAAGGCTTTGGATCGATGGCTACCTGACGGGCAATGGAATAACCAATGTTGCCCACCAGAGCACAATCTAATCCGCCAGCTTTGCAAATAGCATAGATGAGTGAGGTAGTGGTGCTTTTGCCATTGCTACCGGTAATGCCGATGATTTTGCTATCGCCTTTGTAGCGGTATGCAAATTCCACTTCGCTAATCACCGGAATGACTCGGGCACGAATGGCTTTTACTACGGCAGCTTTCTCAGGAATGCCGGGGCTCTTCACTACTTCATCAGCTTGCAGTATCCGTTCCATGCTGTGCGAACCAGATTCATAAGCAATGCCATGCTGCATCAATTCAGCCTCGTAAGGTTTGCTGATAGCTCCGCCATCAGATACAAACACGTCGTATCCTTTGGCTTTCGCCAATATGGCTGCACCAACACCGCTTTCGCCTGCACCTAATATGATGAGTTGTTTACCCAATTTCGTTTATCGCATTTTGAGTGTAATCACTGAGAAGATGGCCAGAATGAGTGTGATAACCCAGAACCGCACCGCAATCTTGCTTTCGTGGTAGCCGAGTTTTTGGTAGTGGTGATGCAGCGGACTCATGAGAAAAATGCGCCGCCCCTCACCGTATTTTCTTTTGGTGTATTTGAAGTAGGATACCTGCAGAATCACACTCAGATTTTCAATGAGGAATACACCGCAGAAAATAGGAATAAGTAATTCTTTACGCACAATGATGGCCAGTGAAGCAATGATGCCGCCCAATGCCAAACTACCTGTATCACCCATGAATACTTGTGCGGGATATGCATTGTACCACAAGAAGCCTACGCATGCTCCTATGAAAGCACCAATGAAAATTGAGAGCTCACCCAAATTGGGGATGTACATGATATTGAGATACTCGGCAAAGCGGATGTTACCACTCGTGTAAGCAAACAATCCTAATACTGCACCGATGATTGCCGACACGCCTGTGGCCAATCCATCCAGACCATCAGTAATGTTTGAACCATTGCTAACCGCTGTAATAATGAAGATGACTACAATGATGTACAGAATGTATGTGTAGTCTTCCCATGTTTTTGGCAGCAACTTGGCGTAGTTGAATTCATGTCCTTTTACAAAAGGAATGGTAGTGATAGGCGTTTGTACTTTTACAAAACGGTGTTCTTCACCATCAATGATTTTTACGGTTTCACCTACCAAACGTTCTTTAGATTGAAGCACTACCTGTTGGTTGGTGCCCACCACTTCTCTTTCTACCACTACCGATTGATTGAAGTACAAGGAGGCGCCAACAATCAAACCCAAGCCTATTTGTCCGGCTACTTTGAACTTGCCAGCCAAACCATCGGCATCGGCTTTTTTATACTGGATACCTTTGGCCTTGGCTATCCGCTTGGCACGTAGTTTCAGGTAGTCATCAATAAAACCAATCATACCACACCATACCGTTACAAGCAGCATGAGTATGATGTAAATGTTTTCAATTTTGGCAAACAGCAAAGTGGGTACCAAAATGGCCAGCAAAATGATAAAGCCACCCATGGTTGGTGTGTTGGCTTTGTCAACTTCGCCGGGCAAACCGAGCTCACGTACCGCTTCGCCCACCTGCATGTTTTGCAAACGCTTGATGATGCGTTTTCCAAAAACGGTGGTGATTACCAACGACAACATAACAGCCAACGCCACCCTAAAGGTGATGAACTGAAACAGTCCGGCACCCGAAAGGTCAAACTCGCTGTGAAGCCAATTGAACAGGTGGTAGAGCATAGCTGGTTGGTTGTTCGGTTGTTAATTATTTACTGAGTTCCTGAAAGTTGTTGATGAGTTCTTCTTTGTCGTCGAAGTGATGTTTCACTCCGTTGATATCCTGGTATTTTTCGTGGCCTTTTCCTGCCACCAAAATGATATCTCCGGGTTGAGACAGCATGATAGCTGTACGAATTGCTTCCCTTCTATCGGCAATCACCACGCACTTGCGTTTATGCTCACTCTTCATATCCCGCAGCATATCGTTCAAAATTTCCTGCGGGTCTTCGGTGCGTGGATTATCGCTGGTCAAGATGGCCTTGGTGCTGTATTCACAAGCAGCGGCAGCCATCAGTGGTCGTTTGGTTTTATCGCGGTCGCCACCACAGCCAACTACTGTAATCACTTGCTCATTACCTTGCTGCAACTTTTTAATAGTGGCCAGTACATTGAGCAATGCATCTGGCGTATGTGCATAGTCTACAATGCCGATTACTTTTTCATTGGCTGAAACGGTATAATCAAAACGGCCTTCAGCACCATGCAAATTGCTGAGCACCGCCAGCACCTGATCGGCATCTTCGCCCAGGTTTACAGCAGCGCCATACACAGCCAGCAGATTGTAAGCATTGAACTCGCCAATCATGCGGAAGTGTACTTCCTTGCCATTGATATCCATGATTAAACCAGTCAGGTTGTTTTCTACAATCTTGCCTTTGAAGTCAGCTGCTGTTTTCAGCGCATACATCAATCGGCGTCCGTTGCAGTTTTGCAGCATGATGGTTCCGCGTTTGTCGTCGGCATTGCTAATCGCAAATGCATCGGCAGACAAACCATCGAAGAAAGCTTTCTTCACCCGGATGTACTCATCAAATGTTTTGTGATAATCGAGGTGGTCGTGGGTGATGTTGGTAAACAATGCGCCATCGAAATGCAAACCTGTAATACGATGCTGATGAATAGCATGACTGCTGCATTCCATGAACACGTGAGTGCAACCCGCATCTACCATCGTCCGCATCAAACCATTGAGGCTGATGGCATCGGGCGTAGTATGTTCTGCGGTGTACGCTTCATCGCCAATCAAATTATTAACGGTAGAAATGAGGCCACATTTGTAGCCCAATGCAGTAAAAAGTTGATACAGCAATGTAGCAACCGTTGTTTTGCCGTTGGTGCCTGTTACACCAACCAGCTTTACTGCTTTAGATGGGTGATTGAAAAATTCATTGGCAACAATCGCCAGTGCTTCAGAGGTATTCTTCACCAGCAAATAGGTCACAGCATCTTCCAACGTTGATGGCAAAGTGCTACACAATACAACGGTAGCACCATTTGCAATGGCTGTATTGATGTACTGGTGACCATCTTGCTGCCAGCCCACAATAGCGGCAAACATATAGCCAGACTTCACTTTACGGCTATCAATAGCCAAACCAGCCACAGACTGATCGGCCTTGCCGGTCAACTGCAGCACCTCAACTTCTTGTAATATGTTGCGAAGCGTTTTCACTTGTTTAGTTCAATTGTAGATGAATGGTTTGTCCTTTGCTGATGGGTGTACCGGGTAAAATAGATTGTGCCACTACCTTGCCCCTGCCTGCAACCGTTACCATCAACCCTTTTTCCTCACATACTGCCAGTGCGTCTTTCAAGCCTACACCTTGCAGCGGAGGCATCGCCGCATCTTGTTTATCTGCGCTGCGCAAAATCTTTCCTTTGCCAGCGCTATTTTCAAACAAGGCTACCATGCTATTGGCGCTGCTGTCGCTCATGCGCCAGCCAAAAAAGCCAGCCAGTTTTTTCAGCGTTTGCTGACGTGCATAAAGTTGAAAAGAAGTACTGTCTGCTTTGCCAGGTTGCACCTGTGGCTGCTTAAACAAATGGGTAGCATAAATGCGGTCAGCTACTTCGCGGAACACTGGTCCTGCTACAGAAGCACCGTAAAACTTAGCAGCATGCGCCTTGTTGCGAATCACCACTACAATGGTGTACTGCGGATCGTTGGCAGGAAAATAACCGGCAAACGAAGACTGGTACATTTTATCGGCGTAGGTGATGCCTTTATCGGCTACCAATGAGGTACCTGTTTTACCAGCGAAAGAGTATGCATCAGTTTTCATTCCACGGCCGGTGCCATTCAGTACCACACCTTCCAGGCTTTGGCGAACCTG
Organism: Bacteroidota bacterium; assembly: GCA_020161435.1. Taxonomy (GTDB): domain Bacteria; phylum Bacteroidota; class Bacteroidia; order Chitinophagales; family Chitinophagaceae; genus Phnomibacter. Next base: position 142,402 of record JAIUNV010000003.1, read on the forward strand.
TGCAATTACTTCGCGGTCGGCTATCTGTGCATTCAATACAACGGGCTCGTATTGCTGCACTATTTTACCATCTTTCAGCAAAGCATTTACCACATAAGGTTTCATCATTTTTCCGCCGTTGGCCACAGCGTTGTACAGCATGGCTGTATGCATGGGCGTAATGGTGAGGTTGTAGCCAAAACCCATCCAAGGCAATGTGGTATTGCTCCAATGCCGACTACCGGGTTTATAAATATTGGGGCGAGATTCACCCGGTAAATCAATACCTGTAATTGAATCCATACGCCAGTTGTGCAAGTGTTGCAAAAATTCAGATGGCTTATTGCCGTAATGATAGTAGGTCAACTTGGCCATGCCCACGTTGCTGCTCTTTTCAAATGACTGCTGAATGGTTGCTGCATGCATGCCGTGTACTTCACTATCAAAAACTACCTGACCAGCCACTGGCCAACGACCACCTTCTAAATCTATTATGCTATTCAGCGACACTTTCTTGTCTTGCAATACTGCCATCAGTGTTACCAACTTCCAGGTAGAGCCGGGCTCACTGGCAGAGAGTGCATAGTTGTAATCTTCCCAGTAGTTACCATCGCTTTGCCGACCTAGGTTGGCTATAGCTTTTACCTTTCCGGTTTTTACTTCCATCACAATGCAGGTGCCACGCAATGCTTCATTTTCTACCATCATTTTCTGCAAAGCCTGCTGGGCTATTTCCTGAATGTTAACATCCAGTGTTGTAACCAAATCGCTGCCATCCTGCGGCTCTTGGTCGGTGCCTTCTATTGGCACACCCGCTCCTCCGGCGATATAGCGTACAAGACGCTTACCATCGGTACCACCGAGGTATTGATCATACTTTTTCTCCAATCCTACTTTGTTGCTTTCACGGGCAATACCAATGGTACGGTTCGCCAACAATTTATAAGGATAAAGTCGCTTCATCCGCACCACTGCAATGAAACCGCTTTTGTTTTTGCCCAGTTTTACCAAGGGCAATTGCTTGAAGTCTTCGTAGTTGGCAAATGAAATTTTCCGCTTGAGTAACACAAAACGGTCTTTGCTGCGGAAGCCCTTATCGAGCAACTTCTTGTATTCTTTTACTGTACGGTCTTTGAAGAGTTTGGCCAAGCCTATAGCCAATGAATCGGCATACTGATGATAGAGCTGCCCTTCTTTTTCAATCAAACCATCGGCTTGAAAATCGATATAGATATCAAACTCCGGAACAGATGTACTGAGCACTTCACCTGATTCACTGTAAATAGTGCCCCGCTCAGCAGCTATGGATTCAAAACGAATATGAGCACTATCGGCCATGCTGCGCCAGTACTTTCCTTCGCCCAACTGAATAAATAATACCTGCCCCAACACCAAAAGGCATACCCCTACCAACACCAGGAATACGATGTAGGTGCGGGTTAGTATTTCTTTTTTGGTTTCCATGAAAGTGGCGGCTCAGTTTTATCAGTAAATGTTTTAAATCTATGGCGTCGGGGGATTGGAAGATGTTTGCAGCGAATCGGCACGTAGCTGAGCAGGAGGCTCCATACTTCGTTGTAATCCGAGCGGCGCTACGGCTTTGGCCAACTCGCTTTCTTTACTTCGGTAAATAAGTTCGGCTTGTAATGTTTTATAGTGGTATTGCAGTTGCTTCAGTTCCCGGGTGGCTTTGCCGGTATTGCGAATATTGTTGTCGGCGTAATGCCCGTTTCCGATATAGAGTACGGCAAGTATGGCGAGGAAAAAGATGAACGGCACATGCTGTACCATCCATTGGCCTTGAAGCCATTTGCGCCAATTAGTTTTGGCTGGTTTTTGTCCGGCGGCCGTTTCTTGCACTCGTTTCGTTTGTGTTACAGGGTTAGTAATGTTGTTTCAGTTCTTGCTTTGTTCACTTTGCTCCTTCTTTCATAGCGGCTACCCTAAGTCGGGCACTTCTGCTTCTGTCGTTCATTTTTACTTCTTCAGCACTGGCTTCTATGGGCTTTTTGCTAATGAGCTCAAATGGAGAAGCGCTGCTGTGCCCGTAAATCGGATCTGCTTCGCGACTGAAAGTGCCATCTCGCAGAAACAGCTTTACCAGCCTGTCTTCCAGCGAGTGAAAGGTGATGACGGCCACTCTTCCATCAGGCTTTAGCACCTGAGGCAGTTGCTCCAGCCACTCTTTCAGCACGGCCAGTTCTTCGTTTACTTCTATGCGGATGGCTTGAAAAACCTGTGCGTAGTAACGATTGGGGTTTCCCTTTGCCAGCGGCTCCAGCACGGTCAGCAAATCCTGGATGGTTTGCAGCGGCCTTTTGCTACGCTCTTGCACAATAGTTGCGGCAAGGGTGCGGGCATTGGTCACTTCGCCATACATGGAAAACATGTTTTGCAGCGCAGCAGCATTGTATTCATTTATAATAGTAGCTGCAGTTTTGGGCTGGCGCTGGTCCATCCGCATATCCAGCTCCGCATCAAAACGAAAGCTGAATCCCCGGCTGGCTTCATCAAACTGATGGCTGCTTACACCCAGATCGGCCAAAACACCATCCACCGGCAATGCACCGTGTAACCGTAAAAAACGGTGCATGTAGCGAAAGTTTTCTGGCACAAACAAAATGCGGGAATCGGCGGGCAGGTTGGCCGCAGCGTCCGCATCCTGGTCGAAGGCAATGAGCTTGCCCTTGGGGCCCAGTTGACTGAGGATGGCACGGCTATGACCGCCACCACCAAAAGTGCAATCCACATAAATCCCGTCGGGGCGTATGTTGAGGGCTTCAATGGTTTCCTTCAGCATTACCGGTATGTGGTAGCTATTGCCCCCCATTGCGGCAGCGTTGCTGGAGGCGGCGGCATTCTGTTGGCGTTGTTTCTTTCCCATACCCGTTGCTTTTAGCCCTGAGTAGAAGAACCGCTACCTAAAATTGCCGAAGCCATACCACTGAGTTTTTCAGGAGTCAGTGATTCAAAGAGCTTATTGTATTTGGTTTTATCCCAGATCTCAATTTTATCAATGTCACCTGCCAGCACAATGTCTTTGTCGAGGCCAGCGTACTCCGACAGGATTTTGGACAAGTTGAGACGGCCCGCAGAATCGAACTCTACATACACGGCACCAGCTATGAGGGCTTTGCGCACCATGCGGTTTTCGCGGCTGTCGTAAGGGTTCACTTCGCGGAGGCGGTCTTCTACTTTTTTCCAGTCATCAAGCAGGTACATCCACAGGCATTCATCCATCCCCCGGTTGATCACCAGCGTAGTGGTGCCCTCCGGCATCTGTTTTTTGAGGCCGGCAGGTAACAGGAAACGCCCTTTGGCGTCTACTGTTGCTTCATATTCTCCGAGAAATCCTGCCATTTGAATGTTTTACCACTTGGTTACACAAAATAACATTTTTTCCCACTTTCTAACACCAAATGAAAATCCCCCACTTTTCCACAACACGAAACCATTTGGCAGCAAGGGTTTGGGGCCATTTTGGACAGTTTAATATAGAATAAGCTGTGGATAGCTGTGTATAACCTGTGGATATACCTGATATGTAGTAGTTACTTCCATTCAGGTTGCAACAAATTCACTGTAATTCAATGATTTAGAAAATGGCTATTTGTACACAGCTGTGCGGGAAAATGAGAATGGGCTGAAAATCCTGCATTTCATGGCCAATTTAGTTGCGGACCGCAACTGTTAAAATTTGACATATGTCAAATTTTGAAGGCTGAATATTTGGCTATTCAAGTTGCAACATAGAGTTTTGCCGTATAAATACTACAAGACACACCGGTTAGTATTCTACACCCTGACACTTTCTCCACTACACCCTTATCGTTACCCTCACCCTAGATCTGATTAATATCCCCCGCCCCGCCTTAATCATCCCTATTCCGGACAAACCCAATCCGGTGCGGACAAAACACTTTTAGAATGCAGAACCTGAGAATGCTGCTGGAGCATTGGGGCCTTTATGCGCCTAATGCAAGCATGCTCAAGCAAAGATTGGCTGTTCGAACAACGCTTTTATTTCTCCTTTTATCATTTACCGGAGCAAGTGTACAGGCGCAAATTGGTATCCGTTTGTTAGACAGGGAGGAATCCTCTACAGACGGTTTTTCATTTACTACAGATGCTTACACGCCAAGAGCAGGCAGTGTACTTTTAGCGATAGTAACCAATAGTAGTGGTACTGCCAATAATGCTGATAGCTATGCACAACCTACAAGTGCAACTGGCAATGGCCTAACCTGGACCCGCATGAACAGTGTGTTGTTTGCCAGTAACAATCGCCGCCTTACTATTTTCAGAGCATATACAGGAAATAATGTAACACAAGGCGGTTTTACTGTAAACTTTCCCGGAGAAGGAAATGGTCAGCGCCGTAGAAGTGCTACCATTCAAATCATCGAATTGGTGGGTGTAGAAGTAACCGGCACCAATGGGAGCGACGCCTTTGCCGCAATAAATACTGCAACTGGAACTAGCAGTACCGCCATAATAACCGTGGGTGGAGCAATTGATTTTGCCGGTACAGGCATGCTGGGCATTTTTGCTACTAATGACAATGCCTTTGCAGGCCAAGAGGAGAATGGTTGGGATATGCTTTCCAACGTTGATATATCGAGTGAAAACCTGAGTGCGGGTATTAGCTATGCGCTGAATACCTACGACAATAGTGCCCGCTTGACGGATATGACCGGTAACTGGGCAGCCATCGGTATTAGACTGGCACCTGCTGAGTATTATTTCAATTTTCCAGTAGTAAGCACAAGTCCTGCATCTAACAATCAGAACTACAATATTTCATCCAACGGTATAACAAGCAGAAATGGAAATGCCAGTGGGTTAAGCCTGAACATGAGTACAGCTGCCGCCACTTTTGTAAACAAGGGCGGGAGCTTGACTTTTAACAACGTTAATTTCAGTAGTGGTTCGAGCTTTATTGCTGATCAATCGTCTACCACAAATTTTCCGGCCAACAGCCAGCTGAATAACAACTCCAATTTGTTTGTGGCTAATGGAGCTACTCTCAATGTAGCCGGTGCCTTTACAGTAAATGGTGGTGGACATCTCCGCATTTATGGTACTGTTGTAATTAATGGTAACCTCACTATTAATGGAGATTCAAAATTATTTATTGGCGGTACTGGTCGCCTTGTAGTAAATGGATCATTTACTATGAATGGACAAAGCTTCACACTGGTAAATGGTGGTGAATTTAGGAATAATGAAATGGTAACCCGTGGCGGTGCCAGTTTTGAAATGGCACAGGGTGCCAGTGTTGAAACCAGCGTGTACGAAGAAAACAATCAACGCAACGTAATGAGGATGGGACCTGGTGCCGGTTGCTTTGGGTTGTATGGTCCAAGCGGAAGGCTCAACACTCAGAATAATGGTTTCCAACCCATTACTGACGATGCTACTTTGAAAGTTTGCTTACCCAGCAATGGTGTAAATGTTGGCAATAGCTTCACCAGTACCAACAAAGGCAATGCCAATGTAACGATAGGTTGTACGGCCTGCGCCTTTTTACTGGGTACTACCACTTTGCCCATTACACTCAACAGTTTTGATGGCACTATGCTCAGCAATGGTATGAGCCAACTGTTTTGGAGTGTAGCCAACAATGAAGAAGTAGCCGGCTTTACCATTGAATACAGCACAGATGGTTCATCATTCAGCACAGTAGGCAACATTAAAAAAGGAGCAAACAGCAGCTACGGCTTTCAGCACAAGAGCAGCCACAACGGCCTTATTTTTTACCGCCTTTATATGACGGATAAAATGGGAAAAAGCACTTACAGCAGAACTGTAAGCATGCTCAATGGCAAACAAAACAGCAGCCGCATTATTGCAGTAAAACCAACAATCACCAGCAGTACAGTACGCATAGAAATGTACGCTGCCACTACACAGCAAATTACCTACAGCATTGCTGATGCTGCGGGCCGGATACTAATGAATAACAAGCAAACCGTTCAAACAGGAATGGCTCAGGTAAGTGTAGATGTAAGCCGCATGCCAGCTGGTATTTTGTACCTGCAAATTCAAACCCAGGATGGCCAACGCAGCGTACAAAAACTGATGAAGCAATAAACATTTATTATTTACAGCATTGTTGCAACGTAAAAAGGGTTGTATGATTCAGTTCATACAACCCTTTTGATTTTATAATCATTTCTGCATCACTTGAACTTCCCAGCCAAGTGTACTTACTTAAAAAGTAGGACACCTGCTGGCCCGTGGAGTACGGCCACTAAATGTGCCGAACTTAATTACTGAAAATTCAATGGCCCCATTGCCATTATTGTATTGCTTTAATGAAGAAGTAGTGGCATCATAACTCATGGTAAACCGAACATCTTTCCATTGTAACCCCAGCATGGCAATAGCCGCATCGCCCGGCCTGAAATAAGCACCACCAATTACTTGCTGCTCTCCGTATTCGCCCAAATTGTATTGTGCCATTAAGCCCCCAACTATTTCGCTGCTACCAGCCTGCTGACTGTAATACACGTTGGGGTTAATGATCCATTGGTCGTTCAATTTTACTGTTGCATTTACAAATGCGTTGTACCTTGCAGGCACTCTGTTGTTGCTCAATGCATCATTAAAAAAAGATTCTCTGGGCCTGTTTAAATGCAACATGCTCACTCCGGCATTGAAGTAAACTTTATCGGATGGAAACAATGCATAGTTAAGCCCCGCTTGCAAATCGAGGTAACCAATTTGTGAAAAGGCGAATGCTTCACCACTGGTAATATTGGCATCAAAGAATTTACCGTTCCACTGATTTTCCCAGGTGAAATTGGCAATGTCAATTCTTTTGGATGCAACACCAACATTAAAGCCAGCTGAAATCAAACTGTTGTAGCCAAGTTCCTGATGCCAGGCAATGCTACCGTAAGCTTTGGTAGAAGTAAGATTGCCGGAACCCGCAACATCTCTCAACAATACACCACCTACCCCCAACCAACCAGTTGACGATTCATCCCGCAACAATTGCACATCTCCCCACAAGCTCATTGTTTTATAAGGCACAGGCAAGCCCCACCACTGATTGCGGTAGCTGCCTCCAATGCGGTAATCAAAATCCGGGTTGAAGCCGGTATTGGCAGGATTAGTGAGCAAAGGATTGTTCATAAACTGGCTGAAATGAAGATCCTGCGCCAACAACGGTTTTGTACTGATGCACATGGCAGTAAACAGCAGTGCTCCGCCGATTACCAGATGTGCCCTCTTTTTCAATTGTTGATATGCACCCGTCATAGCTTGCTCTCCTTACCTGATTAATGTAATACTGCCCGATTTTTTCACCTTCTCTCCTGACACCAACTCCGCTTCTAATGTATACCCGTAAGCATCCATGGGCTGTGGTTTGCCTTTAAAAATACCATCCCAGCCACTGCGTGGCACAGTAGTTTCGTACATCAGCTGGCCCCAGCGGTTATAAATCCTAAACATCATTTTGCTTACGCCGTATCCAAATACCACAGCTCTGTCATTTACACCATCGCCATTGGGGGTAAATGCAGAAACCACATCTATTACAGGATTGATGATTGAAGGAACTGGCTTACATACTGTATCGGGGCAACCAAACTCATTGACAGCAATCAAACAGGCATTGTAGGTTCCGGTTTGGTTGTACTGGTGGCGAACAGTGGTGTCTCTCCTGGATGTAAGCAATGAATCGCCATCGCCAAAAAGCCACTTGTATTGTGGTACTACTGTGCTGAGGTTTGTAAATGTTGTAATTACATTTTCCTGAGCAGGCAGTGGCGTAAAAGAAAAGTCTGCTGTTGGCTTGCCGCTTACAGTAATGGTTTGCTGCACAGAGTCAATAATGTTGCAAGTATTGCTATCAATCACCACCAGCTTTACTACATAAATACCAGGTACGGAGTAGGTTTTTACAGGATTGGCTGCGGTGCTGGTAGTACCATCGCCAAACTGCCATAAAAATTGCTGCCCGCCTAAACTGTTGTTGGAAAATACAGCTGCATAAGGAGCACAGCCAGATACAGGCGTATCAAAACGGGCATCAACCAAAGGACTCACCCGAAGCAACAACCTGAATGTGTCTGGCGCATTGCAGTAATTCGTGTCCGTTAATACTAATTGTACATTGTACGTACCTGCACCCGGAAAGGCATGTGTAACAGGACCATTGCCTGTGACTACAGGTGCAGAATTATCACCAAAAATCCATGTAAAAGAATTGGAGCGGAATGGCTTTCCGGTAAATGGTACGCTCAAATTATCGAACCTGTAAGTATTGCTTTCGCAAGGTGCCAATTTGGTAGCAGCAGCACTAACACTGGCAATATCATCCCGAATGCGAATGGTTACATAGCTGGTATCTCGCGGATAACATTTAGTACTGTCTACTGATATCAAGCGTACCCTATAACTACCCACAACATTGAAAGTATGCGCAATGTTATTCGTGTTGGTGATTGATTGCGTTCCATCGCCAAAATCCCATTCGTAAGAACGGGCTAAATTCACAGTATCACGAAAATTCACGGTGATAGGTACACAACCCGATGTGTCGCCATCTATGGAGCCAATAGATGATTTTACACCACTACGAATGCCCGATAAATCGAAATTGACTTTGATAACTGCCTGGTTACAGTTGCCGGAAGGGTTGGTTGGGCCAACTACACCGGGCGTAATTGGAAACTGGCCGGGGCTACAGTTGGCACAAATGCCTTGATAGATAGCGCCAGCCGCATCGAACCTACTGGTACCACCATCTACGTGGTCAGCACCAGCATTGTCACCTGGTGCATTTTGCTGCCCGAAATAGGAACCAAACAATTGACGGGTAGCATCTTTTTCTAATACAAAAAAGTAAAAATCACGACCATCGGTTTGTGATTGTATGGCATCCGGTGTAATGGTAAGACCAAGTGTACCACTTGCTGCAAATGAGTTGTTACCTGGTGTTACGTTTATTACCGGGCCGCCCCAGCCACTTACATACACATTCTCGCATCTATCTACCAAAAATGCGGTGGGGCTAATATTGGGCGTACCAACGTTGGTGCCAAAAACGGTGCTGTATATCCATGTACTTAAATCATTAGTAAGTTTCGCTATAAACTGCTTACCGCCAGTTTGAGAAAAAGCAGCATTGCGAACGGGAAAAGCACCTGTTGATGTACCCATGCAATACACAAATCCGAAACGGTCGAATTGAATACCATACACCTGATCGAGGCCACCAGTGCCAATAAAAGTTGATCGTATAAGACTGCTGCCCGTAGCTGTTACTTCTGCTATAAACCCATCTGCCAAACCACCCTGATATGTTGCACCTACAGTGCCAGTTTTATTACCCGGAAAATTGGCACTTGTTGTACCACCGCCTACGTAAATATTTCCCGCAGGACTAACAGCCAACACATACGCAGCATCGTCTGCAGTACCTCCTAAATAGGTAGAAAAAGTGAGACCGGCAAGGTTGGGTGGAAATTTGAGCAATAATGCATCCTGACTGCCTTGCAGCGTTGTTTGTATAGCCCCTGGCGTTATTGGAAAATCGCCACTCCGGCTACAACTGGCTACCAAAATATTACCGGCTGCGTCTAAGATAACTTCACTTCGGGCGTCATCGCCATAGTTTTGTTGTAAACTGCTGGCAGAAACAGGCGTGGTATATTTATGTTTAATATTTACACCATCATCTTCCAATCCACCGAGCATAATCGAACCTACCAAGCCAGAACCTGCAGCATTAAGCTTTGTTACCACAATATCCCATTTGCCACCGGGGCCTAAACGGGGTGTAGTGGTAGGATAATCGGTCGACGTTGTACGCCCTGCCATCACCAAATTGTTGGCATTATCTACTATCAAACTGTGTGGCTGCTCATTGCCGGTACCCCCTAAGAAAGTGGCATAAATACGTGCCGTTCCGGTGGCATTAAACTTCATGATGGCTATATCAAAACCACGAACCTCACCTGTGCCATTGTTGCCGCCACGATAGGTAGTTTGAAAAGCCCCGGGAGTAACAGGATAGCCACTGCCAAACACAATGCCGCCTGCGTACAAATTGCCCGCAGCATCATAGGTTGCAGTATAGCCCCAGTTGTCAGATGTACTACCGGTAAAAGATGAAAACACCAACGTTGGATCTATAACTAAGGTTTGAGCAGGATCATATCCGTTTGCTTTTATGCGAACAGTATTGCCATCGAGTACATAACGGCAACTGATTTCTTTGCGCTGGCCGTTGATTAACTGATAGCTGTAGGGGGCTTTTTCTACCACTTCGCCAATAGAAGTTTTTATCGCTAAATCGCCATTGCTACGCAAAGACAATTTGACATCTCCCGTGTAGGCAATGGCTACATCTTGCAGACGGGCATTAGGTTGCAACACCAAATCATATTTCAGAAAACCGCTTTCGCTGTAATACCGCACATCTATACCGGGATACATGCCTTCTGCCCATACTTCGGCAAAAGCATGTACGTTACTGGCCCATTTAGAAGGGTCATTTCCAATAATGTAATTGAAATAGCCCGGCAGCTGTTTCGCTTGTTTAAAAACAACTTTAGCATTGGCATTTACAAAAGAAACATCATAGGCATGCGAACGTAAGGTTAACACTGGTTCATTTCCACTACCCGATTCACCATCGTTTATATTACTGGCTTGAATTGCAGCTGCAGCTTTCGGGGAAATGTTTTCGAGTCCATGGCCGGTCAACGCATTTTTAACCGCCTGCAGTTCTTCGGGCGGATGCTGTAGCACCCGGTAACCATTCTTTTTCAGGAAAAATGCACCCGTAGATAGTTCGCCTTTGAACAGTACATCCTGATGCCACTGGCCTTTGTTTTCGGTGTACTCAAAAGTTTGGGCCTGCACCTGCCCCGCAAACAGGCAGGCTACAATAACGAGGTATAGGTATATGTATTTCAAAGCAATATTTAAGTTACGATTACAAACGCTTAGCAGCCTATATTTCTTGTTAAGAAATCTTAGACCAGAACGTTTTTCCTTTTTTTGCCAGCAAATGTTGACGCAAAGCAGCATGCTCCGGCCTTATAAGTTCTACATCTTCTTCCAGCAAATTCTCTGCCATTCGTTGCGCAGCTTCCATCAATGCTTTGTCGTGCATAATAGAGGCCAGTTTAAAATTGAGCATTCCGCTTTGGCGGGTGCCTTCTATATCGCCGGGGCCACGCAACTCCATGTCTTTTTCTGCTATGCGAAAACCATCGTTGGTTTCACACATAATCTTTAACCGCTCCCGGGCATCGGTGGTTAATTTAGGGCCGGTTAATAAAATACAAAAGCTTTTTTCGCTGCCGCGGCCCACCCTGCCCCGCAGCTGGTGCAATTGGCTCAAACCAAACTTTTCGGCACTTTCTATTACCATCACACTGGCGTTGGGTACGTTCACCCCCACTTCAATTACGGTTGTACTCACCATAATCTGAGTGTCGCCTTTTACAAACCGTTGCATGTTGGTGTCTTTTTCTTCGGCACTCATACGACCATGCACCATGCTGATGTAAAACTTCGGTTCCGGAAAAAATGCTTTCACATTTTCGTAGCCCCGCATCAGGTTTTCATATTCCAGTTTGCTGCTTTCTTCTATCAGCGGAAAAATGATGTATGCCTGACGGCCCTTCTGAATTTCTTCGCCCACAAATTCCAGCACGTTATGCCGGCTGCTTTCGTAGCGGTGCACAGTGGTAATGGGTTGCCTGCCGGGTGGCAGTTCATCCATCACCGAACAATCCAAGTCGCCAAACAAACTCATGCTGAGTGTACGGGGGATGGGTGTTGCCGTCATCACCAATACATGCGGTGGTATCTCATTTTTTTGCCACAGCTTACTGCGCTGCTCTACCCCAAAACGATGCTGTTCATCAATCACCACAAAACCGAGGTTTTTGAATTGCACCGTGTCTTCTATGAGTGCATGGGTACCAATGAGGATATGAATTTCTCCATCAACAGCCCGTTGTAAAATCTTCCTGCGTTCGGCGGCTTTTACACTACCCGTAAGTAAGGCCACCGTAACGGGCATGTCTTTCAGCAATTGGCTAATGCCCGCAAAGTGTTGCTGCGCCAGTATTTCCGTGGGTGCCATCAGGCAGCTTTGAAAACCATTGTCGGCGGCCAACAACATGCTGAGCAAAGCCACAATGGTTTTGCCACTGCCCACATCGCCTTGCAGCAAGCGGTTCATTTGATGGCCACGACCACAGTCGGTGCGTATCTCTTTAATCACCCGTTTTTGCGCATTGGTGAGTGCAAAGGGCAAATGATTTGCATAAAACTCATTGAACAACGCCCCCACCTGATGAAAGATGACGCCCTTGCTCAACTGATGGCGTTTGATTTTTACTTGATTGAGTTTGATTTGCAGCACAAACAATTCTTCAAACTTCAAGCGACGGAGTGCGGCATCATAAGTGGCTTGGTCTGGCGGAAAATGAATGTTACGATATGCATCAAACCGGGGCATGAGTTTACCCGCTGCCATAATAGATGCCGGTAAAAACTCGGGCACATCACGGGGAGAAATTTGCGGCAATAATGCAGCTGTTAACTTGCCCAGTGCCCTGCCCGTTATAAATTTTGTCTTGAGCTTTTCGGTAGTCGGATATACAGGTTCCAAAAAATTTCTGCCTGCTACATTTTCCTCATCAGCGGGTTCTATTTCGGGATGTGTAATGCTGGGTCGGTTTTTAAACCAGGCTACTTTGCCATACACTACATATTGCCTGCCGGGCACCAGCATTTTCTTCACCCATTGCACGCCCTGAAACCAGGTGAGTTCTAATTCTCCCGTGCCATCCCGCAAAATAGCCGACAGCCTTTTGCGACCCTTGTCGCCTATTTCTTCCGGCTCGCCAAGTATGCCCCGCACCTGCACCATTTCCATACCCGGCGCTATGGCCGATATAGGAAACACCCGTGTTTTATCAATGTGCCTGTACGGAAAATGCTCCAGCAAATCGCCAAAGCTGTGAATGTTCAATTCTTTGCGCAGCATATCGCCCCGTTGCGGTCCCACACCTTTCAGGTATTCAATGGGCGACTCTAATATGGATGGTCCATGCTGCATGCGTGGCTAAAATACATCATGCATGCAAGCGGAGAGTATTTGCCATTTGAAGATGCATTTTTTACAGAAAATTTATTGTGGCAAACACAATAAAATGCATGCTACACAGGCAAGAAAAAAACTTCATGAGCAGTTAAACCATCATTGTTTTTTCCCATCTCTACTCTTGCTAACAACACTTGTTCATTGCATTAATCAACAAAACAAACACTATGAAACGCAACCATTTTTCATTTGGCCTTTCCCTGTTGCTGCTTGCTTTTACCCTTGTTTTTGCTGCCTGTTCTAAATCGGGAGCCGATGAAAGTAGTTCGTCAGTGGCACTCTACCTGACGGACGGACCGGGTGAGTTCGATGCCGTCAACATCGACATTCAAAAGGTGGAAGTAAAAGTAGACACCAACCGGGCACACAAAAACGATGACAACTTTGGCCGTGGCGACAATGACAATGATGATCATTTGGGCCGCAGCGATGCCTTTGGTTTTTGGGTAGATCTGAACGTAACACCGGGCGTGATTGACGTACTCACTTTGCGCAATGGTATTGAGCAAAAGCTGGGCGAAGCCGGCATTAGCGGTGGCACGGTGCGTAAGGTGCGCATTACCCTCGGCAGCAACAACACCGTGGTAAAAAATGGTGTTACCTACAACCTCACCCTTTTCAATCCGGTGAACAATTATGTGTACATCCAACTGTTTGACAAGCACCGCGAAAGAGGCATTGGCAATGGCATCAAAGTATGGATGGATTTCGACGTGGCCAGCTCTATTGTAGAAGTGAATGGTCAGTTTTTCCTGAAGCCGGTGATTCGTCCTTTCTGCAACGCCAATTTTGGTACGGTAGCCGGTACCGTAAAACCTGCTGAAGCCAAAGCTGTGGTGCGCATCAGCGATGGCGCCGGTTTCAATGCCGTAGCACTGCCCAACCGCGAAGGCAACTACAAACTGCGTGGCCTGCCCGATGGTACGTACACTGTAACCTTTGAAGGTATAGCCCCCTACATTGCCCAAACCAAGACAAATGTAGTGGTGAAAAAAGGGGAAACCACCAAGCTCGAAACCGTCACATTGTTGAAATAAATAACCCCTGGAAAGTTGATCGTAAAAAGCCATCCATGTGATGGCTTTTTTTATGCAGGCATTTTTTCTGAAAAGCCTTGCAGCAGCGCAGAAAGCACGGTTTCAACACGGGTGAAATGTTATCTTCGCCGCCCTATGAGTAAAGAACGAGTGTTGACGGGCATCAGGCCCACCGGTTTTCTGCATTTGGGCAACTATTTCGGGGCCACCCGCAATTTTTTGCAAATGCAACAAGCGTACGATTGTTATGTGTTTGTGGCCGACTGGCATAGCCTCACCACACACCCCGATACCAAGGAACTGCAAAACAGCGTACGCCGTGTGGTAGCCGAAAACATTGCCTGCGGTCTCAATCCCGACGAAATAACCTTGTACGTGCAAAGCGATGTGCCCGAAATTTCGGAGCTCTATCTCTACCTGAATATGCTGGCCTACAAAGGCGAGTTGGAAAAGACCACTACGTTTAAAGAAAAAGTTCGTCAGCACCCCGACAATGTGAATGCCGGTTTGCTCACCTATCCGGTGTTGCAGGCGGCTGATATTCTCATACACCGGGCAGGCAAAGTGCCCGTGGGCAAAGACCAGGAGCAACACCTGGAAATGGCCCGCAACTTTGCGCAGCGTTTCAATTTCCGCTATGGTGCTGGTGAGGAAATTTTACCTGAACCACAAGCGTTCAACTACAGCGGCGGTGAACTCATTAAAATTTTGAGCCTCGATGGCAATGGCAAAATGAGCAAGAGCGAAAATGCGATGAACACCATTTACCTCTGCGACGAAGCTGATTTGCTGCGCAAAAAAATTATGAAGGCCAAAACCGACCAGGGACCTGCAGAGCCCAACAGCCCCAAGCCCGATTATATCGAAAACCTGTTTACCCTCATGAAGCTGGTGAGCAGCGCCGATACCGTGGCCAAGTTTGAAGCCGACTACAACAACAGCAGCACCGGCAATGTGGTGATTCGCTATGGCGATATGAAAAAGCAACTGGCCGAAGACATGGTGAATTTTCTGCAACCCATCCGCGAAAAAACCAATGAGCTGCTCAACAACCCCGAAGCACTGGGCAAGGTGATGCAGGCCGGCAAAGACAAAGCCCGGGCCAGCGCCGCCGAAACCATCCGCATGGTGCGGGAAGCCGTTGGTGTGAAATACTATTAATCATTTTTTATCTGTAGGTCGGCAATTGGTTGGCAGAAAGGTCGTTTTCCCTAACTTGTACCCCGCTGCTGTATTGCCGCCATATCAACATTTTTGATCCATTTTAAATAGCACTTTCTGCTCATGGCAAAATCGAAGAAGCCGAAACACATAGCGATTGCAGGCAATATTGGTGCCGGCAAAACCACCCTGACCGAGCAACTGAGTAAACACTACCGCTGGATACCTCAATTCGAAGATGTAGAACACAACCCCTACCTCAACGATTTTTATGAGGACATGCCCCGCTGGAGTTTCAACCTGCAGATTTATTTTCTGAATAGCCGCCTCAACCAGATTCTGGAAATTCAGCGTGGTAATGAAACCATTATTCAGGACAGAACCATTTATGAAGATGCCATGATTTTTGCGCCCAACCTGCACGACATGGGCCTCATGAGCAAACGTGATTTCGATAACTACTACAAGTTTTTTGAAACACTGCGTAGCATGGTTCAACCACCAGACTTGCTCATTTACCTCAAAGCATCGGTACCCACGCTGGTAGGTCAAATTCAAAAGCGTGGCCGTGAATACGAAGAAAACATTCGCCTCGATTATTTGAAAAAACTGAACGAATACTACACCCGTTTCATTGAGTCGTACACCGAAGGACCTGTGCTGGTGATTGATGTAGACAAAAACAAATTTGCAGAGCGGGAAGAAGACCTCGGCGAAATTTTGCAAAAGATAGACAGCCAGTTGTTTGGTTTGTTTTAACCGAAACGACTATGCTTCAAATAAAAAACCTGCTGACAATATCAGCAGTTTTTTATTGATAAATATTGAACTGATTTTAATTGACCTGGAACGCTTGTAAGCGATAGCCAAAAAACGGATCGGGTGCTGCCACCTGAATGAGGCCGATGCCTCTGGCGTACCAGCTTTCGAAGCTTACCACATCTACAAAAGGTGCTACAGCCGTGGCTTGTAGCTGCTGCGTAGTTCTCACTTTAATTACGTTTCTATACACTTTGCCATCTACTGCCGCATCAATATTGCGTTGCGTTATGTCCATTTTCAAACGCATTTTCACCGGTACTGATGCTGCAGTTGTATTTACTTCGGGGCTAAACCATGTAGTACCTGCAGCTGCATTGTCTTTCAAAAAAATCCATTCTCCGGCAATCACTGAGTCAGACAAGCCAAACTGGTCTAAATCATCGTAAGCAAAATATTCGCCCGGTGCTTTTCTGTACAAAGAAGTGTCTGTAACAGCAGTGTGATATACATTTTGGAAAATATCGTACTGCCTGCCCGTAGCTGCCAGCGTGATGGTTGTACCTGTAGCTATAGATCGCACCGTATCTGATGGCGCAGCTGCCGGATCGTTGGAAACATAGTTCCACCAGCTGTTTAATGTGGTGGGGAAATAATCGAGCCCGGTACTCGCAACAACAGGCAGCACTTCTAATGAAAAAGTACAGCTGCTGGCTTTAAATTTTACTGTGTAGTTAAATAAGCCAGGATTGAGGGGTGTGCCCCATGCCTGTAATTTTATTGTTGAAATACCTACGTTTGATACACTGCCAGTGTCAGAAAAATATAGTCCGTTTTCAGTCTCAGTAAAAATGATGTAATCACCTGCCTTTGTAAAGTTCACATCCACCAAAAGATATTCTGCAGTATCACTGGCAATACCTTGCCCATAGACACCTGCAATCGTAATATTAGCGCAGGCATAGGGGTCTCCGACCAGCCGACCTTCTGCTGTGTTACCTACAGGCAGTGCGCCAGATTCGAGGCTTAGTTCTTTGGAGCAACCGATCCAAACAAAAGCGGCAAGCAGTGTGAGATATGGTAAGCTTTTTTTCATGTGCAATTTTTATGTCACTATCAGGAAACCTGTGCATCATCTGTGGTAGCAGAGTTTGTTTCAACAGTGGGATGCGTTTTTGCTGGTTCTTCTTTTTTGAAAAAACGATTTTGAAAGAGTAATATTATAATTAGCCCGATAGAAATGCTGGCATCGGCAATATTGAACACAGGGCTAAAAAACAAAAACGGTTCGCCTCCCCATACCGGCAGCCATTTTGGAAACGTGCCTTCTACCAACGGGAAGTACAACATGTCCACCACTTTGCCGTGTAAAAAACCAGCGTAGCCACCACCTTCGGGCATAAAGGCCGCTACTTTTCCGGTTCCGTATTCACTGGCTTCAAAAATCATTCCGTAAAACATAGAGTCGATGAGGTTGCCAATAGCACCTGCAATAATCAATCCTACACAAATGATGAACCCCGGATGTTCTTTCTTTTTAATCAGCTTGCCCACATAGTACAAGCCAAACACTACCGCCACCATTCTGAATACGGTGAGTGCAATTTTGCCCCAGCTACCGCTACCGCCAAGTTTCCAGCCCCATGCCATGCCTTCATTTTCTACAAAATGTAGTTTAAACCAGTCGCCAATCATATTGTGCTCTTCGCCCAAAAAATAATTGGTTTTAATGTAAAACTTGAACCACTGGTCTACAATCAAAATCAGCAGAATGAGGGCAATGATGTGTCGCTTTTTCACAGAATGAATTTGAAAATGTTGGTGGCAAAGATAACCGGAATAGCCCCTGCAAAATAGGTGCTGTGGGTATTAAGAAAAACCTATGGCCTTAGCTACTCGGCTTCTACATACACCCGCTTTACCCGCTGGCTAATGCCCGTCATAATTTCGTACGTAATGGTGTGGCACCAGCCGGCTACCGCTTGTATACTGATGTGGTCGCCAAATACTTCTACCAAATCGCCAGGCTGAACAGGTGGTAAATCCGTAACATCCAACATGGTCATATCCATACATACATTGCCCACCACAGGGGCTGTTTGTCCATGCAACCACATGCTGCCCACTCCATTGCCCAACTGCCGCGGATAGCCATCGGCATAACCAATGCGAACGGTGGCTATTACAGAAGGCCGTTGCAACACTGCCTTGCGGCCATAGCCCACTGTTTCACCTGCAGCTACTTTTTTTACCTGTGCTACGGTGGTGTAGAGTTTCATCACCGGTTGAAGGCCTGAAGTGCCACCATACAAACCAACACCCAACCGCACCATATCAAAATGTGCAGAAGGATGCCGCAAGATTGCCGCTGTGTTGGCGCAATGCTGTATAAATGAATATCCCAATCCGGCCGACAATAACGAGCATGCATTGCTGAACAACCTAATCTGCTCTTGGGTAAATGCATCAGCAGCAGCATCTTCACTAGCCACCAAATGTGTAAATACAGAACGTACTTGTAATACCTGCTGTTGCTGCAGCAGTTGCAATAGCATGGGCACGTCTTCAACAGCAAAGCCCAGGCGATGCATGCCCGTATCTACTTTAATATGAACGGGCCAGCTCTGCACACCGCGTTGTTTGCACCATTCCAGCAATGCCTGTAGCAATTCAAATGAATACACTTCGGGTTCCAGATTGTATTGCTCCATTACATCGAAAGATGGGGGATCGGTATTCAATACCATAATGGGCAAATGAATGCCCGCCTGACGCAATGCCACACCCTCATCGGGATAGGCCACTGCCAGATAATCTACACCACTAAACTGTAAGGCCCTCGCAATTTCTGCATCGCCACTGCCGTAACCGGAGGCTTTTACCATAGCCATTATTTTTACACCGGGCTGCACATGTTTTTTATAAAACTGCAGGTTGTGCTGTACCGCTGGCAAATGAATCTCCAGCACCGTTTGGTGTTGCTGTGCTTCCAGTTGCTGCGCTACTTTTTCCAGAGCAAACTGACGGCCACCTTTGATGAGTATGTCTTCTCTTTCAAAATGCAAGTTTGGCAATGCTGCCAGCAATTCGCTGGTTTGCATAAATGTATGCACGGGAAAAGATAACATTTCCGTTTGCTGCAATACCTGCTGCCACACCGGCCCTACTGTAACGAGGCGATGAATTGCTTTGGTTTGCAACAATTGCAGCAGTTGCTGATAATTTCCAAGATTGCCGATTCCTACAGACAAGTCGCTCAGCACAATGCTGCGGTGTTCATTTCTGCTTGGCTGAAACAGTAATTCAATGGCTTGTACCAGCGACGTAAAATCGTTGCTATAACTATCGTTGAGCAGGTTGCAATGACGAATGCCTTTTTTCCATTGCATCCGCATATCCAATGGCCGTAGCTGCGCAATTCGTTGTTGAATGATGTCCCAACCATAACCTGCATACAGCATATAGCACACTACATGCATCGCATTCATGATGCTGGCATCGTCGGCAAATGGGTAACGCAATGAATAATATGCTGCCTCGTATTGAAAATCCACCTTTGCAAATGATGGCTCTTTTTTTATTTCCAATAACTGCAACCATACTCCATCATGATAACCCCAGTTGAGCAATTGCCCTTTGAATTTTTTTGCTATTGATGCCACAGCCGCATCATCCGTATTGCAAATGATGGCTGTACAGCTTTGAAAGAGTCGCCATTTTTCCTGCAACTTTTCCTCTACAGTGGCAAAGCCTTCTGCATGTGCATCGCCCAGCATGGTGAAGATGCCAATGGTCGGTTGAATGATGGATTGCAAAGCCTGCATCTCACCCCGCTGTGAAATGCCAGCTTCAATAATGGCGAGTTGAGTATCAGCCTGCATGAGCCACACACTCAACGGCACACCTATTTGTGAGTTATAACTCTTGGGGCTACGGGCAATTTGTACATCGTGATGCAACACTTCGTACAGCCATTCCTTAACAATTGTTTTTCCATTGCTACCCGTAATGCCAATAACCGGACAATGAAATTGCCGGCGATGTGCAGCAGCCAATTGTTGCAAAGCTGTCAACGTATCAGGTACTTGCAGGAACACCGCATCTTCCATTGTTTTTTCTGGCAAATGATGACAGAGAAAAACACGTACCCCTTGCTGATAAGCATCTGGTATAAAACTATGGCCGCTGCGCTGTGCGGTATCAATAGCAACGAAAAGCGTTTCTGCAGGAAATGCCATTCGCCGCGAATCGACAGACAAGTAACGGATGGCTACATCATTGCTGCCATGCTGCGTTGCTTGCATCATAGCAGCCAGCACAGATGTATGATACGTTTCTGTCATGCAGTTATTGTTTAGGCAATACAGAGTCGTCTACCACATCTGGTGGCATATTTTTCTTTTTCATAAACAATGAATAGAAAATAGACCCTGTGATACACAATGCAATTACACCGAGTGAAATACCCACCTGAACGGGTTTACTCACCCACATATTTATCCAGTGCTCACCCAGCATTTTTACACCAATAAATACGAGCACTATGGCAATGCCTTGCTGCAGGTAATCAAACTTATTAACCGCACCCCGCAGCAGGAAGAACAATGAACGCAAACCCAACACGGCAAAAATATTGCTGGTGTAAATAATCAACGGATCACGGGAGATGCCCATGACTGCAGGAATAGAATCCAACGCAAATACAAGATCGATAGCCGCCAGCAATACCACCACTACAAACAAGGTAGTGTACACAGGCTTGCCATTTTCCCGAATCATGAATTTACCATCGCCATCAGTTGCTGTGAGTGGCATAAACTTTTTGAGCAGCTTGTAGATTTTCGATTCATGCGGATCGAAGGCTTCATCTTCATTGGAGGTAAACATTTTGTAGCCGGTGTACACCAGAAACACCCCGAAAATGTACAATACCCAATGAAACTTAGCCACCAATGCCACACCCACCGTAATGAACAAAATGCGGAATACAATAGCCATTAAAATACCAATGAGCAACACCCTCGAATAGTTTTTGGGCTGCACATTAAAAGAGTTGAAAATGAGAATGAACACGAAAATGTTATCGATGCTCAGGCTCCATTCCATAAGGTAGGCACTCAAAAATTCGAAAGCCAGTTGGTACTTACCTACAGCTACATCGGCAGTCGTATTTTCTGTAGCCAGTTGCGGCCCTTCAAACAACAAAAAAACAAAAAAAGCCAGTGCCAAACTCACCCAAAAGAAGGTTTGGTACAAAGCCGATTTAATGCTGATGATTTTGTTTTTCTTACTCAACAAACCCAGATCCATTACCAATGCAATGGACAATACGATGCCGAAAACGAGGTAAACAATTTGATGTGCACTCATGCCTTATGGTATAATTGAAAATTGAAATGTTTTAGCGGGTGTAGCGTTTGCGGCGCAGCCATTGCATAATGCCTGCGGCCATCAAAAGCAACAGCAATGGTAAGCCAATGTTCAGCATCCGCCATTGGTTGCCGGAGGCTTCCAGCTTTTTAGGATCGAGCAGGCGGAGTGTAAAGTCCTTGCTTCGTGTGGCCATGATGCCAGTCTCGTCCGTCATGTAATCAATGGCATTGAGCAAAAAGTTTCTGTTGGCAAACTGGTATTGTGTGTAGGGGTTGGTACCCATGGCCAGCGGGCCTTCGCGGCTGAAACCGTTGAGTACCCAGTCGCCATCGCCGGTAATCAACACCTGGCCGGGCTTGCTGGCACTAGCCAAAAAAGGAGTACCCATTGCAGCCAAAGAATCTGCCACAGTTCTCGGCAAGCGGTTCGCAAACAAACTATTGAATTTGCCTTGCAACAAAACCGCCAGTGGCACATTGCTCTGCTTAAATGCAGATGCGTTATCCAGCTTCTTTAGTATCTCTACAGTTACTATCAGCGGTGCATTTTCGGTACGGGTAGTATTGCTACTGGTAAGCAAAATATTTTTCTCAATGCCTTCCGCTTTTACAGTGTCAATGCTGTTGGGAAACTGCATGACCACCGCATCCAGATTTTTGGCAATGGGGTGATTGCTTTGGCTGTATAGTAAAGGAAAATACGGCCATGGCAACAATTCAATTTGTGGTTGATCGCCTACCATGCCCACGGCTTGCGGCAGCACATCGCTCTGCTTATCCTGCACCAGATTTTGATTGATGCGGGCTCCGTATTTGAACATCAAATCATCAATGCGCAAATCACGGCCATAGGCTGTAAAATCTTTACCGCTGCGCACCAGGCTGTCCATGTCAGCATGCAGGGCATCCATCAGCAACAACAGTTTGCCACCCCGCATCAGGTACTGGTCAATTTTTAATTTGTCTTCATCGCTAAATGGCGTAGACGGTTTTACAATCATCAATGCTTTGATGCTATCGCTGATGTAAGGTTGCTGCTGCAGGTTCAGCAAGAAGAAACGATACTTCGATTGCAGTGTTTGGCTGAGGTCGTAGGTTTCGGGCCCCATGGGCTCGCCATTGCCCACCGCATAGGCCACGGTAGGCACATAGCTGTTTTGCAGGCTATTGATGGCCGACGCAAACAGGTATTCCATTTGCGCCTCAGCATTGTTGATGGTTTCAAACTGCAGGCCTGCAGCATTGGGATTGAGAAAACCTTTATTGCCCTGACCTTCCAATAAATTCACGGTAGTAAAATCATCGCCGCTACGCACCAGTGCTACCGGATAGTTGAACACCGCAGCGGAACCTGTTTTAGTAACCTCATTCAATTTTACCGCACTGCTTTTGAGCCACGTGGTTTTAAACGTATCATCCAGCGGAAAACGAACGGAGTCGTTCATGAAATCGTCTGGCGACACAAACCGGTACGTTAGATTGCCGTTGCTGATACTGCGACAGTCGGCCAAAAAACGATCGGTGGCTTGTGCCAGTTTGCGAAAGCCCGATGGCAAATCATCGCCACCCAACAGTACGGTTATTTCTACTGGCGCTTTCAGCTGCTGCAGCAATTGCTCACTGGCATTGCTCACAGTGTAGCGTTGCTCTGCAGTGAGATCTACGCGGTATTGCCACTGTGCACTCACCAAAATGAGGGCTACAGCTGCCACTACCACTAACCAACCGGTATATTTTTTCATCATCCTGTTTGCTTCAAAAAAAATCAATTAACGACGGGCCAGCAACGAACGGGTGCCATACAAAAACAAGCCAATGATGACACTGAAATACAACACATCATTCAACGCAATTACACCGCGGCTCACATTTTTATAATGTTCATCCATACCCAGCAACGCCACCCAATAATCAGCACCACCTTGTAATGCAGGAATGCCTGCAACCGCTGCAAAAGCACTGTACAACACAAAGCTCATGAAAGCCGCCAGCAAAAAACTGACGATGGGATTGGCAGTGAGGGCACTGCTGGCAATACCAATAGCGGTGAATGCACCAGCTAATAATATCAATCCGATATAAGAACCTGCTATGCCGCCTGTATCAATACTGCCGTTGATGCTGAGCATGCTGATAGTAACGACATACAACAAAGTAGGCAATAATGCCAGCAACACCACAGTAAGCGATGCCGCATATTTGGCCCATACAATTTGCCAAAGGCTGACAGGTCTTGTTTTCAACAGTTCCCAAGTGCCGCTCTTAAACTCATCGCTCAGGCTGCGCATGGTAACGGCAGGTACCAACAGTAGCAGCACCCAAGGTGCCAGTTCAAAATATTTATCGAGAGTGGCATAGCCAAAATCGAAAATGCTGGTATCGGGAAAAACAAACAGAAACAGGCCCATGAGCAGCAAAAACAAGCCAATGCTCAGGTAGCCCGTAAGACTGCTGAAAAACTGCCGGAGTTCTTTTAGAAAAAGTGCTTGCATAAAGTGTACAAATTAACGGCTAAGAACTGACATCAATGCGATGCAATCAGGCGGTTTATCCAAAGCTTTTCTAATGTTTTATAAAAAAACGACTGCCCAAAAGAGCAGTCGCCTATGTTGACAAAAACTAATTCGCTACTATTTATACCGCAAAACTTTCGCCACAACCACAGCTGCGGCTGGCATTGGGGTTGTTGAAATAAAACCCTTTGCCATTGAGGCCATCGCTAAAATCGAGTTCGGTATTTACCAGATACAAAAAGCTTTTGAGGTCGCACACCAGTTTCAGGCCTTTGTCTTCAAACACCTGATCCATGGGCTTTTGCTCATTGTCGAAATCCATTTTGTAGGTAAGACCGCTACATCCACCACCTACTACACTTACCCGCAAAAAGTAGCTGTCGTCGCCGGCAATACCTGCGTCCGTCATCAGGGCGTCTACTTTCTTTTTGGCCTTATCGCTTACCGTAATGGCATTGTCTACTGCTATACTCATATCCAAATCAATTGGTTGGTTGGCTATTGTCAAAAACCGTTCCGTGGCAAATGTACTGCCAATTTGTACGTACAAATGAAGAGGTAGCTGGCAATTTCCTCATTTCAAAACAAGGATTCCTGAAAGCGCAAAACAGCCGGTAATGGCTGCTTTGCATCTTAGATTACCTTGAAAAAAATCCGTGTATTAGTGTACCACGCTGTCTTCAAATTGCAACGCTTCCATGCCATTTTTTACACGGTAGTCGTTGATGGCTGCTTTAATGGCGTCTTCGGCCAGTACTGAGCAGTGAATTTTTACAGGTGGCAGGTTCAGCTCTTCTACAAACTCCATGTTGTCTACAGTAAGGGCTTGGTCAATGGTTTTGCCCTTGAGCCATTCTGTAGCCAGGCTTGAAGAAGCGATGGCAGAGCCGCAGCCAAATGTTTTGAATTTGGCATCGGTGATGGTGCCGGTAGCGTCGTCTACTTCAATTTGCAAACGCATTACGTCGCCGCACTCAGGAGCACCCACGAGGCCGGTACCTACATTCTTTTTTGCTTTGTCCAGTGTGCCCACATTCTTGGGGTTCTGGTAGTGGTCAATTACTTTTTCTGAGTATGCCATGGTGTTTAGTTTTTTAGTTGACTGGTTAACAGGTTGACAAGTGAAATACAAATTAGTAGAAGGTGGCCAACACTTATCAACTGGTCAACCTTCCAACTTTCCAACTCCATTAGTGGTGTGCCCACTCAATGGTATTGAGGTCGATGCCTTCTTTGAACATCTCCCACAACGGGCTCATTTCGCGGAGCTTGAGCACGGTGTTGGTGATTTGCTCAATGGTATAATCAATTTGTTCTTCGGTAGTGAAACGGCTGAGGCCAAAACGCAATGAAGAGTGGGCCAGATCGTCACCCAGGCCCAGGGCTTTGAGCACATAGCTAGGCTCGAGGCTGGCGCTGGTACAAGCCGAACCAGAGCTGAGTGCAATGTTCTTATTGAAGCCCATCAACAAACCTTCACCTTCTACATACTTAAAGCTGATGTTGCTCACATGGGGCAAACGATGAGCAGGATCGCCGTTTACGTAGGCTTCTTCTATTTTCAGCAGAGCCTGCTCCAGCTTGTCGCGGAGGCGGCTGGTATGCGCAGCATCTTTGTCCATTTCGAGGCGGGCCAGTTCGCAGGCTTTACCAAAACCTACAATGCCGGGTACGTTCAGCGTACCGCTACGCATGCCACGTTCGTGACCGCCACCGTCCATTTGGGCAGTTACTTTTACCCTTGGGTTTTTGCGGCGTACATACAGGGCACCAACGCCTTTTGGACCGTACATTTTATGGCCGGTAAATGCCATGATGTCGATGCCGTCGGCTTTTACATCTACAGGAATTTTACCCACTGCTTGTACCGCATCGCTGAACAACAATACGCCGTGCTTTTTGGCAATGGCACTGATTTCGCGGATAGGCTGAATCACACCAATTTCGTTGTTGGCGTACATGATGGCAATGAGGATGGTAGTAGGCTTAATGGCCGCTTCCAATTCTGCCAGGTCTATCAAACCACTGGGCTTTACATCGAGGTAAGTTACTTCTGCACCCTGCTTTTCGAGGTGCTTGCAGGTATCGAGCACAGCCTTGTGCTCAATGTTCATGGTGATGATGTGGTTACCCTTGCTGGCATACATTTCAAATACGCCCTTGATGCCGAGGTTGTCGCCTTCGGTAGCACCACTGGTAAAAATAATTTCTTTCGGATCAGCATTGATGAGCTGAGCTACCTGCTCACGGGCATAGTCTACGGCTTCTTCTGCCGCCCAGCCAAAAGGGTGGTTGCGGCTGGCGGCGTTGCCAAACTGTTGGGTAAAGTAAGGTACCATAGCGTCTACCACACGTGGGTCGCAAGGGGTAGTTGCATTGTTGTCGAGGTAAACAGGTAATTGAAGATTCATATTTTTCACTTGGTATTTTACGAAAATAATAGCCTGCACCGGTAGCAGGTGCTGGCTAATCAGTACTAACAACACAAATGTAGTTCATTTGGTTGCCTGCAAAAATCCAAACCCGTATGGCACAAGGCTTTTTCCACAAATCGTAAGGCTAGGATGGGGTAAATTTGCACTGACAACAAAGCCTGCCAGTCATGAAAAAAATTGAACACATCGGCATTGCCGTTTCTACCCTTGAAACTGCCATTCCTGTATACGAAGCCCTGCTCAACACCCCCTGCTACAAAACTGAGGAAGTAGCTTCAGAAAATGTAAAAACGGCCTTTTTTCAGGTGGGTCCCAATAAAATAGAGCTTTTAGAAAGTACCGACCCCGACGGCGTCATTACAAAATTCATTGGCAAAAAAGGCGAAGGCCTGCACCACATGGCCTTTGAGGTAACAGATATTTTCGCCGAAATGGAGCGGTTAAAAGCGGCGGGATTTGTGCTGCTGAATGAGCAACCCAAGCAGGGCGCAGATAATAAACTGGTTTGTTTTGTACACCCAAAAGGCACTAATGGCGTGTTGGTAGAACTTTGTCAGGAAAGGAAGAATAAGGAATGAGGAATGATGAATGATGAATAAGTAATGACATCGGAACCGAATGCTTTCGGTCTTTCGGACTGCAGACTTTCAACACAGCCCGCCCTAAAGGGTACTCCCCAAGGAAGGGAGAAAGCTATAGCCTTTCGGTCTCCGGACTTTAACAAGCTCAGACTTCGTCACCGACTCCGGTCTTTCCGTCTCCGGACTCCGGACTTTCGGTCTTTCGGTCTATAATCCCAATTTCTCTACCGCTTGCAGTGCCGCCATTTGGCTGGCGTCTTTTTTGTTGAATCCACGGCCGGCGGCAATCACTTCGCCATCCAGCTTTACGCCCACAATAAACAGGCGTCGGCCCCGCTCCTGCTTTTCTTCCAGTGTTTCAAAATCAATACTGCGACTTTGCTTGTTGGCCCAGCCAATAAGCTTGTTTTTGATGTTGATGTCTTGCAGTTCCAGATCATCGAGCAATAGGTGGGGCAATATGATGCGTTTGGTAACCCAACGCAATGTTTGCTTGTAGCCCTTATCTAAATAGATGGCGCCAACCAAGGCTTCCAGCGTGTTGCCAAAAATCTGGCTGTTTTTGAGGGCACTGTCAATTTTGTTGAACTGGGTAATTTTTTTCACCCCCATTTTAAGGGCAATATCATTGAGCATTTGTCGGTTTACCATTTTACTCCGCATTTCCGTCAAAAAGCCTTCGCCTTTTTTAGGATAGCGCATAAACAGGTAATCAGCTACCACTGCACTCAAAATAGCATCGCCCAAATATTCGAGGCGTTCGTTGTTTTCTTCGGCAGTTTCTTTTACCGAGCGGTGGCTCAGTGCCGTCAGGTACAGTTCTACGTTGCCTGGTTTAAAACCAAGCACATTTTTCAGCTGCTCCCTGAAATTTTCCCGATGCTTATCGGTGCTAAATAAATCGGTAATCCAACTCACACAACAGACGTAATTAAGAAATGAAAATAGCCATGCTGCTGCGCCTTATGCTACAAACTTCTTCACAATCACACAAGCATTGTGCCCGCCAAAACCAAAGGTGTTGCTCAGCGCAGCATTTACCGTACGGTATTGTGCTTTATTGAAGGTGAAGTTTAAGCGTGGATCCAGTTCAGGATCATCGGTAAAGTGATTAATGGTGGGAGGAACCACATCATGCAACACAGCTTGTATGCAGGCTACTGTTTCTATTACGCCTGCGGCACCCAGGCAGTGGCCGGTCATAGATTTGGTGGCACTGATGTTGAGCTTGTAGGCGTGTTCGCCAAAAACAGCTTGTATGGCTTTTACCTCGGCACCATCACCAATGGGGGTAGATGTACCGTGGGTATTGATGTAGTCAATTTCTTCGGGGCGCATGCCGGCATCGGCCAAGGCTGCCAGCATTACATGCTTGGCACCCAACCCTTCGGGGTGAGGGGCGGTAATATGATAGGCATCGGCACTGGCTCCGCTACCGGCGAGTTCGCAAATAATGCGGGCACCACGGGCCTGAGCATGTTCCAGGCTTTCGAGGATCAGGGCACCGGCACCTTCTCCCATTACAAAACCATCGCGGTCTTTGTCGTAAGGACGGCTGGCTGTTTCGGGGCTGTCGTTGCGTTCGCTCATGGCCTTCATAGAGTTAAAGCCACCAACACCTGCTTCGCTAATCACCGCTTCGGAGCCACCAGCCAAAATCACATCGGCCTTGCCTGCCCGAATGAGGTCGAGGGCTACGCCAATGGCATTGGTAGAAGAAGCACAAGCACTGGTAACAGCAAAGTTGGGACCACGCAAACCATGCCGCATCGAAATTTGGCCTGCAGCAATGTCCAAAATCATTTTGGGAATAAAGAAGGGATTGAAACGAGGCGTTCCATCGCCTTTGGCGAAATTGATTACTTCTTCCTGAAAGGTGATGAGGCCACCAATACCGCTGGCAAAAATGACACCGGCACGGTCTACGTCTATATTGTCTTTATTCAAACCGGCGTCTGCCATGGCCTGGTCGCTTACTACCAAAGCCAACTGACAATACCGGTCGAGTTTACGAGCTTCCTTTCGGTCGAGATAGTCCTGCGGGTCAAAATTTTTCAGTTCGCAAGCAAAACGGGTTTTGAATTTCGATGCATCGAAAAGGGTGATGGGACCAGCGCCACTTACACCATTTACCATGTTTTGCCAAGTATCTGCTACTGTATTTCCCAAGGCGCTGAGGGCACCAATGCCGGTAACTACTACTCTTTTTTGGCTCATAAACAATCGGATATCTGCTGAATAAA
Organism: Bacteroidota bacterium; assembly: GCA_020161435.1. Taxonomy (GTDB): domain Bacteria; phylum Bacteroidota; class Bacteroidia; order Chitinophagales; family Chitinophagaceae; genus Phnomibacter. The sequence goes on from JAIUNV010000003.1 coordinate 171,623, forward strand.
AAATGGGGAACACACCTCTGGCGCATGCCAAAAAAGGAGTGTTCCCAATAAGATTAAAGAAAACGATTACTTGGCGTGTTCTTCCAGGTATGTTACAGCCTGACCTACCGTTGTAATTGTTTCTGCCTGCTCGTCGGGGATAGAAATGTTGAATTCTTTTTCAAATTCCATGATGAGCTCTACGGTATCCAAAGAATCGGCACCGAGATCGTTGGTGAATGAAGCTTCTGTAGTTACTTCTGCTTCGTCAACACCAAGCTTGTCGACAATTATTTTCTTTACTCGAGTTGCGATGTCGCTCATGATATGAGATTTTAGTACGGCGCAAAAATAGAGTTTTTGAGAAACAAACAAATAAACCTCCCTTTTTGTGTACAACTGATTGGGGAAACTTCGCCAATGGCTGCTTGTTGCAGGCTAAAAAGATGTGTTGTTTCACCGCTTTTGCTTGTTTGAATTCCTGTAATTTCGCTTCCCCTCATCAGCCGGCAACGGCTTTCACACCTGCTTCCTAGCATTTTCATTCCCTGTTGTAGCCCCTGTCAGGCTCAACTTACAGATTTATCATAGCAAGCAAAAAGGAGGCTGAAAACGTGAACAACTCAGTCCTATTGCCTGCAAAAACATATTCAGGTGAAAGCAATCATTCCCGTAGCGGGAGCCGGCACCAAACTCCGGCCACATACATATACACAGCCAAAAGCATTGATTCCCATTGCCGGCAAAACCATCCTCAGCTTTATTGTAGATCAACTGCAGGAAGCCGGTGTAAAAGAATACATCTTTATAGTAGGCTACCTCGGCGAAAAAATCAGGGACTTTGTACAACAAGCATACCCGCATTTGCAAACGCATTTTGTATACCAAAATGAACGTCAGGGTACCGGCCACGCCATTTTGCTTTCGCAAGACATTGTACAAGATGACGAACTTATAGTAGTACTGGGCGACACTATTTGTGAGTATGACGTAAAAGATGTGGTGAACAGCCTGGTGAGTATGCTCGGCATTAAAAAGGTAGATGACCCCCGCAGTTTTGGTGTAGCCGAGCTCGACGATGATGGCCATGTAGAACGGGTGGTGGAAAAACCAGCTATTCCCAAAAGCAATATGGCCCTGGTGGGTATCTATAAAATCAGGGAAACCCATTTATTGTTTGAATGCCTGCACCAAATTTTATCGCAAGACATACGTACCAACGGTGATTATAACCTTACTGATGCATTGCAATGTATGATTGGTAAAGGAGCCAATTTTAAAGGCTTTCGGGTGCAAAACTGGTTCGACTGCGGTAAGAAAGAAACCTTGCTGGAAAGCAACGCCACCCTGCTCAAAAAAAATGGCGGCAATGTAAATCCGTTACAACACACGTTTGAAAACACTATCATCATTCCGCCGGTGAGCATTGCTCCGGGTTGCAGCATCAAAAATTCTATCATTGGTCCGCATGTGGCCATCGGCAGCAACACCACGGTCAACTATTCCATCATCCGCGACAGCATTATTGGTTCGTACACCAACCTGTTTGAAGTAGTGCTCGACAACAGCCTGATTGGTAGCGATGCCAGTGTAAAAGGCCTGAGCCGAAGCCTCAACATTGGCGACAATACTGAGATTGACTTTGGGTAATATTTTGAAACGAAAAGCCGCAAGGTAGCTAAGGATTTTACCACAGAGAAGCACAGGCAACAGAAGGCATCTATTCTGAATAAATTCGTGTCATTCGTGATTATCGAGTGTATTCCAATTTGTGCTTTACTCATTCGTGAAAGTTGGTTAATCCGTGTTTCACTAAATTGCCTGCATGCAAAACAGAATCATCTCTTTATTCGATATTGAATTACCCATCATTCAGGCCGGTATGATTTGGGCCAGCGGCTGGCGACTGGCCAGTGCCGTAGGCAATGCCGGCGGCCTTGGCATGCTAGGCGCCGGCAGCATGTATCCTGAAGTGTTACAATCACATATCCGCCAATACAAAGCCGCCAGCAGTAAGCCCTTTGCCGTAAATCTGCCGCTGCTTTATCCCGATATCGACAAGCACATTCAAATAATTATTGAAGAAAAAGTGCCCATCGTTTTTACCAGCGCCGGCAATCCAAAAACATGGACGGGTATGCTGAAAAGTAATGGCATAAAAGTGGTGCATGTAGTAAGCAGCAGCAAGTTTGCACTAAAGGCACAAGAAGCAGGCTGTGATGCAGTGGTGGCTGAAGGTTTTGAAGCCGGTGGCCACAACGGCCGTGAAGAAACCACCACGTTGGTGCTCATTCCTGCTGTAGCAAAAGCGGTAGACATACCGGTGATTGCAGCCGGTGGCATTGGCACCGGTGCACAAATGGCCGCTGCGTTATGCCTGGGTGCAGAAGCCGTACAGGTAGGCAGCCGCTTTGTGGCCAGCCACGAAGCCAGCAGCCACGAGGCTTTTAAGCAAGCCGTGGTGCAAGCACAAGAAGGCGACACCAAACTCATGCTGAAAACCCTAACGCCAGTCAGATTGCTGAAAAACGAATTTTACCAGGCTGTTGAAGCTGCCGAAAACAATGCTGCCGGCAAAGAAGAACTTGCCGCATTGCTGGGCCGCGGCCGTGCCAAAAAAGGCATGTTTGAAGGTGATATGCAAGAAGGAGAACTGGAAATTGGTCAGGTGAGTGCTTTAATCAATAGCATACAACCAGCTGCAGCAATTGTGCACGAACTCTGGCAAGATTGCCAACGCAGTTTGCAACAAACAGCTACTGCGTTTACATCCAATTTGAAAATTGGCTAATGGAAAGGCAATAACAAATAAGCAATAAAGAATAAGAAATAAGGAAATACAAACAGCCATCACAAGTCTATTCAACTCGTGAACCCCTCGAACACTGGAACGCTGGAACTTTTGAAAGCTCAAACTTGTGAACTCGTAAACTTGTAAACTTACCAACTTCCTTACCCCATGCAACACCTCAAAGTCATAGCCTTCGACGCCGATGATACCCTCTGGGTAAACGAACCTTACTTCCGCGAAACGGAAGATAAGTTTTGCGCCCTGCTCGAAGATTTTATGCCGCTGCATACAGCGCAAAAAGCACTGTTTCAGATGGAAATGAAAAACCTGAAACTCTATGGCTACGGCGTAAAAGGCTTTATGCTCAGCATGATTGAATCTGCTTTGGAAATCAGCAACCATCAGGCAAAGCCTCTCGTGTATGAAAAGATATTGGCTTTCGGAAAAGAGCTGTTGGAAAAGCCGATAGAACTACTGCCGGGCGTAGAAGAGGTCTTGGAGAAATTACAACCACACTACCGCATTGTGGTAGCTACCAAAGGCGACCTGCTCGATCAGGAACGCAAACTCAAAAAAAGTGGTTTGGAAAAATATTTTCACCACATCGAAATCATGAGCGACAAGCAGGTGGCCGATTATGAGAAACTCATCCGCCATTTAGACATTCAGCCTTCTGAGTTCATGATGATTGGCAACTCACTGAAAAGCGATGTGCTGCCGGTGCTCGAAATGGGTGGTCATGCGGTGCATGTACCCTTTCATACCATATGGGAGCACGAACGCATCGACCACCAGGTGGAGCACAAAAATTTTATTCAGGTGGAGCATGCCAATGAGCTCTTATCGGTTTTGATAAAACCCTGACGAAAGCGCCGAATGCTGTAGTAATGTTTCGATTTTGAGGCAAAAACATTGACAACATCTTTTCAAATGCGCAGACTGCTTAATTTTCACACCTTAAAAGACAAGCAGTCATATGAAGGATGTAAAAATTTTACTGAGCGAAGATGAAATGCCCCGGCACTGGTACAATATCCAGGCCGATATGCCCAACAAGCCATTGCCACCCTTGCACCCCGGCACCAAAAAGCCGGTGGGCCCGCAAGATCTGGCACCGCTTTTTCCCATGGAACTTATCAAGCAGGAAGTAAGTCAGGACCCATGGATTGAAATACCCGACGAAGTGCGGGACATTTACCGCCAGTGGCGCCCCTCGCCATTGTTCAGGGCACGCCGGTTAGAAAAGCTGCTGGATACACCCGCTAAGATTTACTACAAATACGAAGGGGTGAGTCCCAGTGGCAGCCACAAAACCAACACAGCAGTTGCACAGGCTTATTACAACAAACAAGAAGGGGTAAAACGCATCACTACCGAAACAGGTGCGGGCCAGTGGGGCACTGCACTCAGTATTGCCTGCCAAATGTTTGGCATCGAATGCGAAGTGTACATGGTGCGCATCAGCTTTGAGCAAAAGCCATACCGCAAAGCACTCATGAATGCCTTTGGTGCCAAAGTATTCAGCTCTCCCACCAACCTTACCAATGCCGGCCGGCACATACTTGCTACCGACCCCAACACAGCGGGCAGCCTGGGCATTGCCATCAGCGAAGCCATTGAAATGGCTGTGCAAGATGAGCATACAAAATATGCATTGGGCAGTGTGCTCAACCACGTACTCATGCACCAAACCATCATTGGGCAAGAGTGCTTATTACAATTAGAAAAAGCCGGCGACTATCCCGATATCGTGATTGCACCGCTGGGCGGCGGCAGCAATTTTGCGGGCATGGCCTTTCCGTTTTTGCGTCACAATTTGGTGGATGGCAAACAAACCCGTTGCATAGCTGTAGAGCCCGCCAGTTGCCCCAAACTTACGCAGGGCGAATTCCGCTACGACTTTGGCGACTCTGCAGGTTATACCCCATTGCTGCCCATGTACACCTTGGGCCACAACTTTCGGCCCGCAGCCATACATGCCGGTGGCCTGCGCTACCATGGCGCCAGTGTATTGTGCAGCCAGCTGCTGAAAGATGGTTTGATTGAAGCCAAAGCCCTGCAACAATTGGAGTGCTTCGAAGCAGGTATTCAGTTTGCCAAGGCAGAAGGCATTATTCCGGCACCGGAAGCTAACCATGCTGTGGCGCAAGCCATCCGCGAAGCAAAGCTGTGCAAAGAATCGGGTGAAAGCAAAACCATTCTCTTCAACCTTTGCGGCCATGGCCACCTCGACCTGCAGGCCTACAACGACTACTTCGATGGTAAGTTGCAAGACCACTACCTCACCGAAGAAGAACTGAAAGGTAGTTTGAAAGAATTGGCCGACTACCCGCCGGTTGCATAACTGCACTTTCGTGATACAATAACAAAAAGGCTGAAGCAAACACTTCAGCCTTTTGTTTTATTCATCAATGAGCATTAGTCTTTTCTAAAAGCCCATTTCCACATTTCTTTCAGTGTTACTTTTTTTCCGTACATCAAAATGCCTGTGCGGTAAATTTTGGCACTCAGCCAGGTAGTACCCAAAAAGCCCAACACCAGCGATACCATGCTCAACGCCAGTTGCCAGTAAGGCACTGTACCCGGTACGCCAAAGGGCAGGCGGGCCATCATTACAATGGGTGAGCTAAACGGAATGATACTGGCCCAGGTAGCCAAGGCACTTTCGGGACGAGTTACCGCATTCATCATAATGACAATACTGAAAATAATGGGCATGGTAATGGGCATCATCAGGCTTTGTGCATCCTGCGGATCTTCATTTACTGCACTACCTACGGCCGCAAACAACGCTGCATAAAACAGGTAGCCAAATACAAAGTAGAACAAGAAACAACCTACAATGAACCACCAGTTAACGCTGCTCAATGTATGCTTAGCTTCAGCAAAAGCCATGGTAGCCTGATTGGCCTGAACAGCCATGCCCGCACCGGGTACACCTTTGTTCATGGCATTTACCTGCTCCATTACTTCGGCGGGTACAAACAGCCCAATGAGAGACGTGAGTCCCACAATGAGCAACACCCACAACACAAACTGCGTAACACCCACCGCACCAATGCCAATGATTTTTCCCAGCATTAACTGCTTTGGCTTTACGCTGCTCACCACCACTTCGGCTATGCGGTTGGTTTTTTCTTCCATCACACCACGCATTACCATGGCGCCGTACAAAAACAACGTAATGTAAATGAGAAAGCCTGCGCCATATCCCACTGCATACGCCACGCCGCTATTACCGGCTTTTACTTCGCTGCCGCCATCAAGCACTTTGTTGTCGAAGCCCACTTCTTTGGCCTGGCTGCGGATAGAATCATAAGCAGCTTTACTCATGCCGCCCTGCTGTGTAACCATGCGGGTTTCAATAGCATCGTTCAGCCTGCGGCGAATGCTGCCTTCGGTAATAACGCTCAGGTTTTTTCTGGTGTAAATTTCGAAGCGTTCTGTGGTGCTGTTCATGCCGTTGCCCGGCGCCAACAGTACAGCAGAATAACCTTTCGACAATAAAGAAGTATCTGCACCGGGCAAAAACTCAAATTTGAGTTGCTCGCCGGGCTCCAGAAATTCTTTGAGCAAACCGTTCTTATCAGCCACTGCAATTTTTTCCTGCTGCACATTTTTTACCGTCATAAAAATGACAGCCGCAATAATGCCTGCCAGTAAAATCGGTGTCAGAAAAGTACTGAGAACAAAAGTTTTTTTGGATACCCTGGTCAGGTATTCCCGTTTGATGATTAACCAGGTTTTATTCATAGAAAATAAGCTTGTAGGTAAAAGAAAAAGTGAAGGGCATTACAACGATGCATCAAACTTGCGGGCAGTGGGCGTGCCTTCTACAATTTTGATGAAGATGTCGTTGAGAGAAGGCAGAATTTCATTGAAGGATTGAATAGACACACCCTGCTGAATGAGGTATTGCAGCACTTCGTTGTTGCTCACACCGTCTTGCAGTTTGATGATGGCTTTCTGGTCTTTTTGCCCAATGACATTAAAGAGAGGCGTTTGCCATTGCCCTGCATCGGCAGCAGCACCTACAGCAAACAGATGTTCTTTAAAGTCTTGCTTTACCTGATCCACGGTGCCGTCCAGTACTTTTTTGCCTTTGTTTACCAGCACTATTTGTTTACAGATTTCTTCTACCTGCTCCATGCGGTGTGTAGAAAAAATAATAGTAGCACCTTCCTGTGCCAAACGGAAAATTTCGTCTTTAATAAGGTTAGCATTCACCGGATCGAGACCGCTGAATGGTTCATCGAGAATGATCAGTTTGGGGCGGTGCAGTACGGTGGTTACAAACTGCAGTTTCTGGCTCATACCCTTGCTCAGGTCTTCAACTTTTTTGTTCCACCAGCTTTCCATTTCGAGGCGTACAAACCAGTCTTTAATAGCGGCCATGGCATCGGCACGGCTCATGCCCCGCAGCTGTGCCAGATACAGTGCCTGCTCACCAATTTTCATTTTTTTGTACAAGCCTCTTTCTTCGGGCATGTAACCAATCTGGGCAATATCTTCTTCCGGCTGAAACTTGCGGCCATCAAAACTGATGCTGCCAGCGTCGGGAAAAAAGATACCCGTAATCATACGGATGAGCGTGGTTTTGCCGGCGCCATTGGGCCCGAGCAAACCAAAGATGCTACCCGGTGCAATGGAGAAAGAAATGTCGTCGACGGCTTTTTGCGAAGCAAAATGCTTCACCAGGTGATTGACCTCTAGAATGTTCATAAGTGATAGGTTGGAGCCATGAAGATAGGCACTACCTCTACTCACTTCATCTTTCTACACCAGTGGTTGCAGCGGCTTATCAGTTACAATAGCGCAGTAGGAATTGCAATACATGCCCCGCTACTTTACAGGCCATTGCGCCGGGTCATTGCTATGAAAGCGATTGTCGAACGAAAGCCATAACCATTTTTTGCTCCCTTTTATTCTGTACCATTTTTCTGCCACAATGCGGCCTTTGGCATCGTATTCAAAATACAAGTAAATGAAGGGGTCTTGCTTGTATGAAATACTGGCGCCATTTACAGCAGCGCCCTTTTCCTGCATCAATTCGATAGTATAACGAGCCTCAATGCTGTTGTAGCTATCTGTTACACGAACGGCATATTTATCCAGCTTCAATTCATCGGGTATCCATTGAATTGTTTTTTCATTAGCCACATTTTTACTCACCCTTATCCGGGATAATTTATTGTTGAAGCCCATTTGATATTCGTACATCTCTGGCTTTTGTAACAGTAAAAGATGAACGTCGAATGGCAGGATAGAATCTGCCATGAAATTCTGGCCTTCATCATCCATGGCATCTGTAAAACTGCCCCGCCAGTTGTAGTTGAGGATTACACTGGGACCTGCTTTGCCGTCAGCATCATAGGTAGTAACCACCCGTTGGCGAATAATATTGTCGAGATAATTAATGGAGTCTTTGTATTTAATGCCCACACCATTGAGTGTAGCAACTCCTCCGGCTGGGCCAATTATTTTTTGCCCAAGACCATACAACAAAATCGCATCTACACCTTCGGCCTTTCCAAGCTCCTGCAGTTTGCTGATGAGTTCGTTTGTTTCTACCGAAATATCAGCACTCACTTCTACAATATGCGTAGCGATATACGGCTGCGTTGGTTTGCTGTCGGGTAAAAATATGGCAGGTGTTTTGCCAGTATATACCAATGGCAACGGATGCAGCGAAGCAGGTGTACGTACAATAGTTGTTTGCGCATGCAATACAGTAGCAGCAAGGCACAACAAGATGCCGGAAATGAGCTCTCTCATACAACAGAATTTACAGAGCAAGTAACAGCGATTGGCAATGCCACTGCGCCAGCAAAACGTTAATCGTAGCGAAAGAAAACGCTAATGTTATGCAGCGAAAATAGGAACGAATTATTGGTAAACACCCGCTATTTTTTTCACGGTGTTCTCGCCATCCATGGCAGCACTTACAATGCCACCGGCATAGCCAGCACCTTCGGCACAGGGGTACAAGCCTTTAATCTGCGGATGTGCATGCGTATCGGCCAAGCGAGGAATGCGAACTGGTGAACTGGTGCGGCTTTCCGTAGCTACCAATACTGCTTCGTTGGTATAATAGCCTTTCATTTTTTTACCAAAAGCCTGCACTCCTTCCCGCAGGGCATCGGCTACAAAACGGGGTAATACCGAGCTCACATCGGCGGCGGTAATGCCCGGTAAATAAGAACAATCGGGCAAATCGCCGGAAGCTTTGCGTTGCACAAAATCTACCATACGTTGTGCCGGTGCTACCAACTTGCCGCCACCTGCAGCATACGCTTTACGTTCTACGTATTGCTGCAAATACATCATGCCCAATGGCGATTCCAATACCGACTTCGGCATGTCCATCACCTGCGAAAAATCTTTGTAAATATGCGGCACATCATTGAGGCGAATTTCCACCACAGTACCACTATTGGCATAAGGATTATTGCGTTTGCTGGGGCTCCAGCCATTCACCACAATTTCGCCGGGTGCAGTAGCGGCCGGCGCAATAATACCACCGGGACACATGCAAAAAGAAAACACGCCACGGCCCGCAGCCTGGTGCACCAAACTGTAAGAAGCCGGTGGTAAAAATTCGCTGCGAATGAGGCAATGATACTGTGCCGCATCAATCACCGTTTGCGGATGCTCAATGCGAACGCCCAATGCAAATGGCTTTGCTTCAATGGCAATGCCTTGCTGATGCAACATTTGAAAAACATCACGGGCAGAATGACCTGTGGCCAACAAACAATGATCGGCTTTCATCACATCGCCATTGGCCGTTTGCACTGCGGTGAATCGATCACCATCAATATGCAACTTCACCACTTTGCTATTGAAATGAACTTCGCCGCCATGTGCTTCAATCGTTTCACGTATGGCGGTAATGATATGCGGCAATTTATTGGTACCAATATGCGGATGCGCTTCGTATAAAATACGTTCATCAGCACCATAATTTACGAGCAGTTGCAATATGCGGTGTACATCGCCCCGCTTGGTGCTGCGGGTGTAGAGTTTACCATCGCTGTAGGTGCCGGCACCACCTTCACCAAAACAATAATTACTTTCTGCATTTACTTCGCCCTGCTTGTTCATGGCGGCCAGGTCGCGGCGGCGGCTGCGTACATCTTTACCCCTTTCGAGCACAATGGGTTTGATGCCATGCTCCAAACAGCACATGGCGGCAAACAAGCCTGCGGGGCCGGCGCCAACAATTACCATGCGTTTATCGGCATGGCGAACATCGTGATGTTGAATGTGCAATGCTGGCCGCTCCAGAAAAGGTTCGTTGATGTAAGCCTGCACCTGCAGGTTCATCCAAACAGTTTTGCTGCGGGCATCAATAGATTGGCGGCGGATATAATACCCCGTAACCGCCGAAACCTTTACACCGGCTTCGGCAGCTATCAGTTGGGTAATGCGTTGTGTATCGGCAGCTTCCTGAGGAAGCACCTTCATGTTGAGGAGCTGTTGCATGTACTCGTGTTAGGTAGTTATCCTAAAAAACGGTGAGAGAAATTAGAACGGCAAATCGTCGGCACCCATGTCTGGTGTGGGCGGATCAATGAACTGATCGGGAGCCGAACCTTGTGCGCCAGATTGCACAAAGCCTTCAATACGCCAGGCATCGAGGTTGGTGATGTAATTTTCACGACCATCCTTCATCCACTTGGTGCCTTTGATGTTGAAATGCACTTTTACTTCTTCACCTAATTTAAATTTATCCAGCAATGCAGTTTTATCCTGCACACATTGAAACTTAGCGTAGTTAGTGATGGTTCGGCTGCCAATATCTTCTGTTTTCTCTACCACAAATTCACGGGTTTTGAAAGTTTCGCTGCGCTGCATTACAGGATAAATGGCGGCAATTTTGCCAGTCAGTTCGTAAGACATGAAATGTTGAAATTTTTGGGCAAGTTCTTTGACAGCTATCAAAAAAACGGGCCTGTTGTAATGGAAAGTTTGGCGCCAAAACTACGGGCATTTTTTATTTTCTATTTTTTATTGAGAAAACAAACCGGAATCAGCTATCCCTATTGATTTGCACTGCATTTTTGCAGGCTCTTATGAAACCACTGTTCCGCTATTTTTTGATACTGGCATTAGGCTGGCAAAGCTGTGCCCCCTCCTATTATCAGGCGGGCCAAATGGCCTACACCCGATACGACATCAAACCCGGGAAAAAAGACAGCAGCGTACAGCAGCTGATGGCGCCCTATGCGCAGCAAATCAACAGCACCATGACGGCGGTGATTGGCGAACTCACCAGCACCCTCGAAAAAAAGCAAAGCGACAATACCCTCGGCTACTTCATGACCGATGCTTTTTTGAGTGAATCAAAAAAAGTATTTCAACAGCCCGTAGACATTGCCTTGATGAACTTTGGTGGCATTCGTTCGCCTGCCATGCAAAAGGGCAACATTACCGTGGGCACGATTTACGAACTGATGCCCTTTGATAACCTGATGGTATTGGTGACTATGAGTGGTACAGAATTGCAGCAGTTGCTCAATCATGTAGCTGGCCGTGGTGGCTGGCCCATTAGCGGCGGCAGCTACAACATTCAAAACAAACAAGCGGTGGATGTACGCATTGCTGATGCAGCATTGCAACCCAACAAACAATACACCGTAGCCCTCAGCGATTATGTAGCCAATGGTGGCGATGACTGCAGCATGCTTACCAAACTGAAGCAAATCAACAAAGGCTATTTGCAACGCGATGCCTTGATTGATTATGTAAAAAGCCTGACGGCTGCCGGTAAAAAGCTGGACATACCTGCTGGCAAGCGTGTCAACATTCTCTAATTTTTGCTCAACCCCTTTCGGCTGTTATGAATAGAAGACATTTTTTGACACAATCGACGCTGGCTGCCGGTAGCCTGCTGCTGCCCAACTGGAGCATGGCCGAAGACAATGCCACACAACAGCTGGTGATTTTGCACACCAATGATGTGCACAGCCGCATCGATCCTTTTCCAATGGATGGTGGCCGCAACCAGGGATTGGGCGGCGTGGCCAGTCGTGCTGCTGTGATTAATGAAATACGCAGCCAGCACGAACATGTGCTGCTGCTCGATGCCGGCGATATTTTTCAGGGTACACCCTATTTCAACCTGTACAAAGGCGAACCCGAGATTAAAGCCATGGCCGCCATGCAATACGATGCCTGCACCATGGGCAACCACGACTTTGATGCCGGCCTCGACAATTTTGCTACTCAACTACAGCATGCTGCTTTTCCAGTGCTCGTCAGCAACTACGATTTCACCGGTACCGCCATGGAATACAAGGCGCTGCCTTATAAAATATTCAAGAAAGGAAGATTGAAAATTGGTGTATTTGGCGTAGGCATTGAACTGGAAGGTTTGGTGCCTGAAAATTTATATGGCAAAACCATTTATCAGGACCCGATTGTAAAAGCCAACGAAACTGCAGACTTGCTGAAGCGCAAAGAAAAGTGCGACATGATTATTTGCCTGAGCCACCTGGGCTACGATTACAGAGGCAGCAAAAAAGTAAGCGATAAAATATTAGCAGCAGAAACACAGTATATCGACCTGATAATAGGCGGACATACACATACGTTTATGGCTGAACCTGAGCTGGTAAAAAACAAACAAGGCAGCGATGTACTCATCAATCAGGTGGGTTTTGGCGGCCTTATTTTGGGTCGCTTAGATTACGTTTTTTCTGACACAAATAAGAAAAAGTTTTTTGGAAGCAAATCGATCTCCATTGCGAAAAAAACTGACATCTAAAAAATTTTTTTTTCAACAGAAAGAGTTGATATTCGCTTTATCCTCACTTATTCACAGTCATGCAGAACAGTATACTGTAAATATGTGAACCACCAACAAAGGATTCTTAGTAACTCTACAAATTGCTATCCGAAGAAATGACGAAGACTTGCGAAATAGTTTGGCAAAATTGTCTGGAAATAATAAAGGACATCGTTGATTGGCAACATTTCAAAACCTGGTTCGAACCCATCACTCCCGTATCACTCAAAAATAAAGTTCTCACCATTCAGGTACCAAGCCAGTTCTTTTATGAATATATTGAAGAACACTATGTAAACCTGCTTGCAAAAACACTCAAACGTGAACTTGGCAAAGAAGCAAGATTGGAATACCGCATCATGGTGGACAGTGGCAATAGCTCACACCAACCACAAACGGTAGACCTGCCGACCAACAACATCAAATTGTATAATAACAATGTAATGGACTTTCCACTGGTGACGACAAATCCTGTAAAGAATCCATTCGTGATTCCCGGCCTCAAAAAGATTCAGATTGATCCACAACTGAATCCTACTTACACCTTCGAAAGTTTTATTGAAGGCGATTGTAACCGTGTGGCTCGTCGTGCCGGCAAAACCGTAGCCGACAAGCCCGGCGCCAACTCATTCAACCCACTCGTTATTTATGGTGGCGTTGGTTTGGGTAAAACGCATTTGGCGCAGGCCATTGGCAACGAAGTAAAAAAGCAACACCCTAATAAAGTAGTGTTGTATGTAAGCAGCGAAAAGTTTATCAACCAGTTTCAGGATCATAGCCGTAACAACGCTATCAACGACTTCATTCATTTTTATCAACTCATCGATATCCTGATTATTGACGACGTGCAGTTTTTTGCCCGTGCCGAAAAATCTCAGGATGCTTTCTTTGCCATCTTCAACCACCTGCACCAGAGTGGCAAGCAGCTGGTACTTACATCAGACAAAGCCCCCAAAGACCTCGATGGTTTGCAGGAGCGTTTGCTGAGCCGTTTCCGTTGGGGCCTCAGCGCCGATTTGCAAATGCCGGACTACGAAACCCGCATTGAAATTCTGGAACGCAAAATGAAAAACGATGGCCTTGACATGCCACGTGAAGTAGTAAAGTATCTCGCCTATAATATCAATACCAACATTCGTGAACTCGAAGGTGCGTTGATTAGCCTGTTGGCTCAATCATCGCTCAATAAACGCGAAATTGATTTGGAACTGGCGAAGAAAGTATTGCGCAACCACATCAAAACCAGCAGCAAAGAAATTACCATCGAAAATATTCAGAAGATGGTATGCGAATACTTTGATGTGCCATACGAAAAACTGCAGCAAAAAACCCGGAAACGGGAAATTGTGCAGGCTCGTCAGATTACCATGTATCTCGCCAAAGCTTTTACCAAAAACTCACTCAAAACCATTGGGGAGCATTTTGGTGGCCGCGACCATACTACTGTTATTCACAGCTGCCAAACGGTAAAAGACCTGATGGACACCGACAGCGTTTTCAAAGAAAACGTACTCGAATTGACGCAGAAAGTGCAACTGGCTGCATTGTAATTACAACAGCCTTTTCCATAGACCAAGCGGTCGCCTCTTACCGGGGCGACCGCGTTTGTTATCGGCGGTTAATTATGGTTAATACCTTAAACGTTAGGGATAGGCGCTGGTCATTGTATTGTCTCTTGATTATAACACACAAAAAAACAATACCATGAAAAAGACAATGCTCCTGATGCTTCCCTTCTTTGTAGCCATAGTGGCCATAGCTCAACCACCACACCCCGCTGGCAAGCCCGGCAAAGGCCCGGGCGGCAAAGCAGGTATGGAAATGATGAAAGACATTGACCTGACGCCGGAACAAAAAGTGGCTATGCAAAAGCTGCAAGATGAATTGCGCCAGCAAATGCAAGCCCTCAACCGCAATGAAAGCATTACGGTAAAAGAACAACGCGACCGCCGCGAAGCCTTGCTGAAAAAACACAAAGAAGCGGTAGACAAACTGCTGACAGCCGATCAGAAAAAACAACTGGCCGACAAACGTGCCAAGGCCCGTGCCAAAGCGGGTGAAATGCAAGCGCAATACCTGGCCAAAATGGCCGACAAACTACAACTCAGCACAGAGCAGGTAGCCAAAGTGAAAGCCAGCCATACAACGGTAAAAACAAAAATGGATGCAGTGCTGAAAAACGACAAACTGAGCCGCGAAGAACGCAAAGCCAGCATGGATAAAATTAAAGCTGAACATGAACAAGCCATGGCAAGCATTTTAAACGCCGACCAACTGAAGCAGTGGAAAGAACTGCGTCAGCAAGGGCCAAAGCCGGGCATGCACAAAGGCGGCAAGGGCATGCATCGTCATCATGAAGGCATGCGCAATGGTCCGACCGCTGCCAAGTAAACAGTAACGTTTCCTTTATTACAGCCGGCTGCATAATGCAGCCGGCTGTTGTTTTACCATACCCTTACCATGGCTGGCCAAAGCCATGTTTGTTTGCTGGCCACAATAGAAGCATCTTTGCAGCACTGCACAAAAGCAGCATCCATGGGTAATTTTGATAAATTTTCGAAGAAAGAAATAACCGGGGCCAAAAAGAAAGAGGCTTACAGGCAAGACAAACGTCAGGCCAAACAAGAAACCGCCGCTTTTTTTAAAGCCAAAAAAGCACAACAAAAAAAGGGCAGCATTCCTGTGGATGCCTTTGAAAAGAAAGGGCCGGTGGCTGCTAAAAAAACGGTGGACAAAAAAGCTGTAGACAGCAAAGGCATAAAGCCTGAGTTGAAAATCGGGGCCGCATCAAATAACAGCGCCGTGCCTTTGGAAGATCAGATGCCCCTCAATAAATACCTGGCTCATGGTGGCATTTGCAGCCGCCGCGATGCTGCTATAATGGTAAAAGAAGGCAAGGTGAAAGTGAACGGGCAAGTGGTACTGGAACCCGCCTACAAAGTGCAGCCCGACGATATCATTATTGCCAATGGTAAAAAAGTACAACGCATAAAAAACCTGGTGTACATTTTACTGAACAAACCCAAAGATTTCATTACCACTGCCAGCGACGATAAAGGCCGCAAAACAGTGATGGACATTATAAAAACGGCTACCACAGAGCGGGTGTATCCCGTAGGCCGGCTCGACAGAAATACAACGGGCGTTATGCTGCTCACCAACGACGGAGATCTGGCACAGCAGCTCACCCATCCAAAATTTGAGATCAAAAAAATATACGAAGCCAAGCTGGATAAACCCATGACAAAGGCCGACCTTGACCAACTGGTACAAGGCATGACATTAGAGGATGGCCCCATTGCTGCCGACTCTGCTGCCTACGCCGACCCATCCGATAAATCGGTGATTGGTGTAGAAATTCACAGTGGCCGCAACCGAATTGTACGCCGCATGTTTGAGCACCTCGGCTACGATGTAAAAAACCTCGACCGGGTGATGTTTGCCAACCTCACCAAGAAAAATGTAGACCGCGGCAAATGGCGTTACCTCTCAGAAAAAGAAGTACGCTTGTTGAAGTATTTTCAAAAGAGTAAAAAATGATTGTAGCGTTATTGGGCGCCACCGGTCTTACCGGGCAGCTTACCCTCGAAAGGTTGCTGCAACATGATGCTGTTACTTCAGTCATCGTGTTTGGCAGAAGGCCATCGCCTGTAACGCACCACAAATTGCAGCAGTTTCAACTGCAGGCACTGCCAGATACATTGCCAACTGTTGATGCCTTCATCTGCTGCATTGGCACCACCATTAAGAAAGCTGGCAGCAAAGCAGCATTTATTGAAGTGGACAGAACCTTGCCTGTACAACTGGCTACACAACTGCATGCACGTGGTTGCAGTTGCATGGCTGTGGTTTCTTCTATGTCCGCTTCGCCTTCTTCACCGTTTTTTTATACACGTGTAAAAGGCGATATGGAAGAAGACCTGAAAAAAATTGGCTTCACTTCATTACACATACTACGTCCTTCTATCATTGACGGCTCAAGACAGGAAAGCCGACCGATGGAAAAGTTTGGTTTGGCATTTACCAAACTCATGCATCCGCTGATGATGGGTTCGCTCCGGCATTACAAAGCCATTAAGGCCAGCGCCATTGCAGATGGACTGGTGCAATGTGTGTTGCAACAACACCCCGGGCAGTTTACATACCTGTCTGCCGATATTCCGAAAAATTCTTAGCAAAGAAGTCAGTAGTATTGTTAGCATAACCCGAGAGGCTTATGAAAAAAACACTCCTGATGTTGGCGGCTCTTTTGGCCATCCATTGCAGCTACGCACAACCTGCCAAACATTACGATATCATTGGCTACTATAGTGGCGATGGCAAAGCATTGTCAGCATATCCCATTGAAAAACTCACTCAGCTCATTTTTAGTTTTTTGCACCTCAAAGGCAATGAACTGGCTTTCGACAATGAGCAGCGAAAGCAAGATTTGCTTCAGATTGTGGCCCTCAAAAACAAACGCAACCCATCCATGAAAGTGTTGATTTCGCTGGGTGGATGGGGCGGTTGTGCTACTTGCTCTCCCGTATTTGCTACGGCAGAAAACCGGCAGGCATTTGCCAACTCCGTACTGCAAATTTTGCAAACCACCCAAACAGATGGCATTGATTTGGATTGGGAATATCCCACTATTCCAGGCCCACCCGGCCATCCGTACAGCGCTGATGACAAAGCAAATTTTACGGATCTCATTCAGCGATTACGGAAAACGATGGGCAACAAATACGAACTGAGTTTTGCAGCGGGTGGCTTCGATAAATTCATTGAGCAATCGGTGGATTGGGCCGCAGTTACGCCATTGGTTAACCGCATCAATTTGATGACCTATGACCTCATCAACGGCTATAGCAAAGTCACCGGTCACCACACAGCATTGTATAGCCGGCCATCACAAAAAGAATCGACCGACAACTGCGTACAACAATTGCTTAAGCTGGGTGTACCGGCAAACAAACTGGTAATTGGTGCTGCTTTTTACAGCCGGGTATGGGCTAATGTAGCTGCTACCAACAATGGCCTCGACCAAAGCGGTCAACATACTGCAGGCGTTTCTTACAAACATTTTCAGGAGAAACTTACACCGGCACAAGGCTTCACTGCTTATTGGGACGACACAGCAAAAGCCACGCATTTTTACAATGCCGAAAAACAACTCTTTGCCACCACCGACGATCCACAATCCATTCAAGCAAAAGTGGCTTACATGAAAAAATACGGATTGGGTGGCATCATGTTTTGGGAGCTACGAGAAGATGCGCCGGTAAATGGATTACTATCTGTATTGGAAGCTGAAGTAAAAGAATAAATACAAACACGTGATGCTTCGCAGCAGAATAGCACCCACACCCAGCGGCTTCTTACACGAAGGCAACATCGCCGCTTTTTTATACACCTGGCTGCTGGTACAAAAAGCCAATGGCGAACTCCTGCTGCGCATTGACGACCTCGACAATGAACGTTTTCGTGAAGCCTACCTGAACTACATTTTTGAAGTATTGCAAGCCACTGGCATAAGCTATCAAACAGGGCCGACAAATGCGCAAGAATGTCACACTCAATGGTCGCAACAGCTGCGCCTGCCGATGTACGAAATATACCTGCAACAACTGTGGCAAACCGGCCATTTATATGCCTGCACTTGCAGCCGGCAACAAATAGCAAAACATCAGTGCAAATGCTTTCAACAAAAACTGCCGCAGCATACACCCCAAGCTGCATGGCGATTGCATATACCCGACAACACCAATATTCAATGGCATGATGAAGCGTTGAGCAATGTAAGTATACAACTGAACGAAGTGCAGCATGCACCCATAGTGAAACGCAGCAATGGACTACCCGCCTATCACATTGCATCCTTAGCCGACGATGTGCATTTCGGCATCAACTGCATTGTACGGGGTGAAGATTTATTATCGTCTACTGCTTTGCAATTGCACATCGCATCGCTGCTACAATTGGATGCATTTCTACAATGTCGTTTTCTTCATCACCCATTGATGCAGAGTGAAACGGGCGAAAAGATATCGAAGTCTGCAGGTGATGCCCATTTGCAAATGCACCCTCCATTACCAGATATCCGACGTTGTATTCAGCAACTTGTTCAATGGTTTCCGCAACAGTTTGATAACAATGCTACTGCAAATACTGCAGCAGATTTACTCAACTATATGCTATAAGAAAGGCTGCTCTGCAATAAGCAGAACAGCCTTTCTTACTACCTTGATGTCTCATTGAATTATTGAACCCGAATGTTAAAATTCAATTCGATATCTGTTTCACCTTTGGTGATTGGGTCGCCGGCAGCCTTGATACCACCAGGCTTGTGCTTCAATACCACTTTTACAGTACCTGTACTTGCATCACCTGTTACCCAACGTGCGGTAGTACCCAAGGGCAAACCATTTGCATCATTGTTTAAATTGGAAATGGTGACGTTGGCTGCAGATACAACAAAATAGAACTGATGCTCGTCTCCTTCTTCTTTTACTTCATCGGTAATATCAACGGCTGGCGTTTTTGATTCATCTTTCAGCTCAATGGCCATGTCGTAGGTTTTACCGGGAGCCAGCACAATGTTGTCGAAAGCAGTTGGTGCATTACCACCATCGCCATCTATATCTCTAAACGTAAATGTGCTTACGTTAGTAGTTCCTGTTTCTGTAAACTTGAGTTGTACTGTTGTAATCAACTCCTCTTCATTCAACTCTTCTTTGTTCTTCTTACAACCTGTAGCTATGCTTGCAACAACTACCAGGCCGAGCAGCATTTTCTGATACTTCTTCATAGCTTTTTTGTTCTTATTTGGATTTGAAAATTGGAAACTTATTTACCTATGGGCACCTGCACTTTAAAAGCAATGTTGATGCCCATTTCATCGGCATAATACCTGAAAGCATTCATGTAATCGCGGTACACCGTGTTGAGCAAATTGCTACCTGTGAGCAACCACTTCACCGGCTTTTTGCCAATGGTTTGCGTAATGCCTGCTTCCATGCCCAGCAAATGATAGGCAGCCGGTGGCGCCGCATAATCGCTGGCCATTTGTTTGCTGCCATTGGGTAGCGTAACTTCTATATCGCCGGTAGCCGGCACCCTTGTTTGCTCCAGCACCCATTGCCATTGCAATTTGATAAACGGATCTTTCCAACGCTTGCCATCTGCAAACTGATAAGTCAATGCATTCTCGAACCGGTCGGCAGGCATTTGAATAATCCAGTCGTTTGCCTTTTTATCAAAAGCTCTTACAAATGATGCTTTTAACTGCCATGCAATATGACTATTGAATGCATATTGCGATGAAAAATCAACTCCACTGATACGAGCATTTGTTTGATCGTACAAGAACGTGGGGAATGCACCACGAATGGTAAGCTGTGGCGGAAAAGTAGGTCGCAGAAAAATGAAATCGTTGATTTGCTTGTGGTACCAAACCACTTCTGCCTGCCAGTTTTTGCGCTGTACATTCAGCGACAGCATCACACTGTTGGCCCGTTCCGGATTGAGATTCGGATTACCTTTT
Source organism: Bacteroidota bacterium (assembly GCA_020161435.1). Taxonomy (GTDB): domain Bacteria; phylum Bacteroidota; class Bacteroidia; order Chitinophagales; family Chitinophagaceae; genus Phnomibacter. The sequence continues at coordinate 191,705 of JAIUNV010000003.1, forward strand.
TCAATGCGGGCTGAACCATGATGCAAGCCATCGCTGTATAGTTCATTTACCTGTGGCGCCCGCCATGCAGTACTCAGGTTGATGGCTGCTGTGAGCCAGTCATTCAAGTGATAGCTGGCGCCGCCATTGGCACTCAGGCTACCATAGTTTCTATCGTAATAAGTGCGGCCGTTATTACGGTTGATGTCGAAGATGCTGCGAACATCGTATCGTACACCCAACTCTGCAGCAAATTGTTTGTGACTGTATTTTTCAATCGCAAATACGCCAGCGTTAATCGCCTGATAGTTAGGTATAAAAAACCTTTGTGAATAGCTATTCAGTTGGTAAGATGATTGCACCCCCACCGAGCCACGAATTTGCTTTCCTGCATAATGATCCCATACTACGTCGGCTCCTACTGTTTGCAAACTAATGTCTAATTGTGGTGCATTACTACTGCTGCTAAAGCGTTTGATATCGTATTCTCTCCGCCAGTTGTATTGATAAGAAACAATAGCATTCAACCGGCTGTTGGTCCCCGTTTTTACAAAGGCTTTGGCCTTGGCCAAATGGTGTTGTATTTGCTGATTCGGCCTGTCGATGTTGTAAGTAAACGGAGCATCGGTAACATATGCCGGCGGTTGCCCGTTGTTGATGATGTTCATCAAGTCTGTTACGTTGCCAATATGTGCTCCAGAGAAAATTCCGAGTTTGGTATTGAACTGGCTGTAAAACAACTCCAGTCCTTTATTTGGTTTTTTCCAACCAGCGGCAGTAGAAAAATTCATTTCCTGCATGCCGGAGTTGGCCAACCAATAATTAGGCGTTCGGGCATTGCCGCCCCGCTTGAACGTGCCTTGCACCCGCCACGAAAAAGCAGGATGTTTTTTGGCATTGCCCTCTATCATGCCCGACATAAATGCCTGTCGGTTATTGCTGAAAAAACCAGTAGAAATTTCACCCCCGATACCGGGCTGATATCGCAGCAGTTTGGGCTCTACCAACACTACACCACCAATGGCATCTGCCCCGTAGCGCAGCGTACTGGCGCCTTTAATAACGGTTAATCTGTTGGCAATAAACGGATCTATCTCCGGTGCATGTTCGCTACCCCACTGCTGGCCCTCCTGACGAATGCCATTGTTAAGCATCAGCACCCGGTTGCTGTGCAGGCCATGTATTACCGGCTTGGCAATATTAGTGCCCGTTTGTAGCATGGTTACGCCACTCAATCGTTGCAATGCTTCTGCCAATGATTGCCCTCTTGTGGCATCCATTTCTTTTCCCTTCAGCTCTGCGCCAATGGCTCCGGATTTGGTATTGGCCGCCGCCACCACGGTTACTTCCTGCAGTTCATTTACTGTATGGGGCATTACAAAACTCAGCTGCACATCTTTTTGCACATGCACATGCATTTGTACCGGGCGGCATTGGTTGTGGGTTACTTTCACAGTGTAGTTGCCGGGGCAAATACCTTTGAGCAGAAAACGACCCTCAGCATCCGTCACCCCTTTTTCGCCGGTTTCGATGATGGTGATGGTAGCCGCCGACAAAGGTTGCTTCGTGTCTTCATCGGTTACAGTGCCGGCAATGCTGAGTATACATTGAGCCATAGCCACCAACTGCCAAAGCATGCCTGCCAGCAACAGCAACGCTGTTTTAGCAATACCACGCCAAGCCTTTTTGGGCCTTTGAATCTGGGAATTCGTTTTTGTAACCACGTTGCAAATTTATAAGTGCAGGCATATTGCTGCCCAAAAATTTATTGCAACATTTTTTTGCAACAAGTAAAGTTTAACGAAGCTTCATCATGAGGCAAACTTTGGTGTCGGTGCCGTTTTGTAGGCGGGCATAGTAGCTGCCTGCCGGCAAAGTGCCGCCCTGAAAAACCACCCGGTCGGTAGTGGGGCCCACATAGTCTTTATCGAGCAGCACCGCAATCACCCGGCCGGTCATGTCAATGACTTGCAGTAAAGTATGGCCACCATTGCTTGTAAACTCGATAGTGGTTTGGCTCTCAAACGGGTTAGGATAGTTACGGATTTTTCCCGCACTGGCAGCAGGTGGTGTAATGCCACAGCCTGTTCCATTCACCACTGGCAGGCGTTGAAAATTTTTGAGCAGCAGGCCCTGAATGGTGGTATTGTCTACACAAAACCAACTCTCCAAAATGCTGGCATACACACTGCGGAAATCGTATTGAAAAGCCACATTATCCTGCACTGTGGGGTTGGCAGGAATAATAGGATTGGTGCCCACTACACCAGGCTGTACATTTTTACCAAACAAAAAAACCGGGGCCGCAGCACCATGGTCGGTGCCTACGCTGCCGTTGCTTTTGATGCGCCGGCCAAACTCACTAAAGGTCATGCCGAGTACCCGGTCTTCTACCCCCAAAAACTTCAGGTCATCCTGAAAAGCTTTTACTGCATCGCTGAGTGTTTTCAACAGATTTGCATGGGTGCCCGTGGTTTTATCGGTATTGTTTACCTGATTGGCGTGGTTATCGAAACCACCCATGCTTACCATGTACACCCTTGTTTTCAAGCCGCCTTTTACCAAACGGGCAACAATTTTGAGTTGGTCGGCCAGGCTGTTGCCTGTGGGGTACGCAGACTGCTGCACTACTTTGGCAGCAGCAGTTTTAATAGTGTCGGCGTACTGTTGGGTTTGCCGGGCTACGGTGCGGATGTAAGTCAGTTCTTTACCTGCAGGTGTATTGGGTGCTGTGTCTTGTACACCATTTACCAAATTGTAAAAACTACTGGGGTTGGTAATGCTCATGCCCATGTTTACCGCCGGGCCTTGCAGCGCCAACGATGTAACCGAACCAATTTGTATGGCCACAGGATCGGGCATGTTGCTGTTGGGATAACCCGATGGATAATTGGGATAGTATTGGTTGAGGTAGCGGCCCGCCCAACCAGAGTTCACAAACTGATTGCTGTCGCTGGCACTCATCCAAATATCCGTAGCTCTGAAATGCGAAAAGTTGGGTGAAGGATAACCCACGGCCTGCACAATGGCCATTTTACCATCGTTGTACAAAGATTGCATACCCGCCATAGCGGTATGCAAACCGGTGGCTTTGTTGTTGGTGAGGCTAAGCACTTTACTTTCCGGAATGGCAATATTGCTGCGGGCATTGTTATAGAGGCTGTACTGATCCAGCGGAATCACGGTATTCAATCCATCGTTGCCACCATTAAGTTGCACCAATACCAGCACGTGGTCGGTATCTTCTGCCAGGCCAAACATGTCGAAAAATGGAGAGGCTTCGCCAAAAGCTTTTACCGAAAAACCACCTACCAATGCAGGCAGTGTTACGCCTTGTAGTGTTTGTTGTAAAAAGGAACGTCTTTTCATCACTGTTGTGCATTTATGCCAACTGGTACTCGGCCAGGTTCATGAAATATTGATACAAACTGCGGAGCCTGTTGCGTACCGTGGTCATGGCCATATTGTCGTTCGGGTTAGCCATGTAGGCATTCCACGCATCAGTCCAGTAATGATCGCTGGACTGACCGCTGAGTAAAATATCTTTTTTGATTTGTGCTTTAGACGCAACAGTCAAAGGAATGCGGTAGAGATACAACAGCGAATCATCAATCAATGTATTCGGGTCGCCGGGATTAGGCAGCGTTTTGGCAAAAGCGATGGCATCAAAACGAATGGTTTGTCCGTTGCGGGTATAGCCATTGATGATCATCGTATCAGTAAACTGAATGCGCTTCGGCAGCGTGTCGCTGTTGATCCAGATTTCGTAAAACTGCGGCTCCTGATAGTACGCTTTCCAACCACTTACATCGGGCGGGTCGCCAATGTTTTGTTGCTGATTGGTGGTGTTGGTTTGCAGCCAATTCCACATGGTATAGTTGTTGGCAAAATCGGTCGCCACCGGAAACTGCACATTGAACTCACGAACCGCACCAATGACCAAATCGGCCGGGCTTTTTATCTGGCATCCCTGATTGAGTGGGTCAAAAAAATGTTCGCTTTTGAGCAGCGCCGCCATCACCGTTTTTATTTCATAATTGCCTTGGCGGAAAAGATTGGCTAAAGGTGTTATCACATCAGCTTCTACTTGTGCATCAATATCGTAATACACAAACCAACGGTATAGTTTTCGCACAATGTGTTTCGCCACTTCGGGCTGCGCAAAAATCATATCGAGCAGCTCATCTAACTCCTGTGCTCCGTTGGTACCAGTTTTTCCTGTAATGATTTTGTTGTTGTAAAAACTACTGAATGTTTTGTTGCCGGTATCATGTTGGTTGGCATCAAAGTAACTGGTTACATCGGCATACTTTATTCGAAAACCAGTGAGCACTCTGGCTGCTTGTTTTACATCTTCTTCTGTGTATTTGCTGTCGGGCCCTTTGCCCAATGTAAATAACTCCTGCAACTCACGGGCATAGTTTTCATCGGGAGCATTTTTCAAATTCTTTTCACCATTGAGGTAGCGCAGCATGGCCGGGTCCAGCGTAATGGCTTTCACCATTTCTTTAAAGTTGCCCAACGCATATTTGCGCAGCAATACATTGTGTTGATAGCAACCAATGCCATAGCTGATATCCACCGTTTCTGTAGCAAAATGATTGTGCCAAAAAAGCACCATTTTCTCCTGAATGTTTCGCTCCTGATTCACCATTTGCCCTACCCACCAGGCTTTGAAAGCTGCCCGTCTGCCACTGTTCACAGAGCCATCGTTGGTATGTACCGCCACCCATGGCTGGCCTTGTGCCAATGCCAAATCCGGATCGTTAGCCGGTGTGGTTTGCGCATTGGGCGTGTACACTTTTACCGGCACGGTGCTGCTGTTACCCGGCACCGTAAGCAATGCATCTACCACTGCCGACATCGACTGTCCGCTGAAAAAATCAACATCTGCTTTTCGGGCACCAAACATGGTTCGTTTCAGCAAATGGATGAGTTCGTTTTTACCCCATGCACCGCCGTACAACTGTACGCCTGATTGCAGGCGTACTTTGCGGTTGGTAGGTGGTGGAGTTGCTGCTGGCAAGGTAGTTGCAGTAGCAGCATCACTGGTATTGATTGATGTACGGAAGAAATCTCTCCGATCCATAGTAAGCAGTTGAGTTGGGTAGACTTGGATACCGGGCAAAAGTTACATGGATTAGAGAAATAAACCATACAAGTTTGCGGCCCTCTTCCTTGACAGGCCATTAACACAAAACCGCCTAATTTCAGCCACCATAATATTGTACATGAAAACGCTTCGTCTGTTGTTCTTTTTATTGCTCTTCCACTTTTCAGGAAATGCCCAATGGTACAATCCTGAAAAAGTAAACAGCAAGCTGCAGTTTATGTACAGCGGCGCCATTGAGCAGCTCACCGATGGTCAGTTTGCTGCAGGCAAAGCCTTGCTGGTAAAAGCATTGAAGCAAGACCCCAAATTTGTAGATGCCTGGCTGAGTTTGGCAGGCGCCTGCGGACAGCAAAAGCAATACGACAGTGCCATTCTGTGCTACGAAACAGGCATTGCACTCGACAGCATTTACAGTCGTGATTATTACCTGCCCTACTCCATCAACCTTGCTGGTGCCGGGCGTTTTGAAGAAGCGCAACACATTATTCAACGCTACCTAAACCTGCCCAACCTGCACCCCCGCAGCAAACAAGCCGCCACATATCGGTCGGGCACTTATGCATTTGCTTTGCAAGCCATTGCCAACAACAAAAGCAGCAAGGAATTTCATCCGCTCAATTTGGGCGATAGCATCAACAGCAATCGTAGCGAATACTATCCATCCTTCACGATTGATGATAGCCGTTTGGTATTTACCCGCAGGGGCATTGGCTTTCGGGAAGATTTTTATCAGGCTTTCAAAACCAGCGATGGCTACAGCTTGGCCAAGCCTATTGCGGGACCGCTCAACGAAGAAGAATCGAAAGGTGGATTGATGATTTCGCAGGATGGCAGCTGGCTCATTTTTGCCGGCAATTTTGAAGAAGGCTTTGGCGATTTTGATTTGTACATCTGCTACGCCGACAACAATGGCTGGAGCGAACCCTTCAATTTGGGCAGCAATATCAACACGGAGTTTTGGGAGAGCAGTCCTACGCTGAGCCCCGATAAACAAACTTTGTATTTCAGCAGCAACCGGCCCGGTGGTTTTGGTGGCAAAGATTTGTATGCGGTAAAAAGATTGCCCAATGGCCAATGGAGCAAGGCCGAAAACATGGGGCCCAATTTCAATACTACTTCTGATGAATTGGCACCGTTTATTCATGCCGATAATCAAACCTTGTATTTCACTTCGGGCGGACATCCCGGCTATGGTGGCAGCGATATTTATGTGAGCCGTAAAGGACCCGGCGGACAGTGGAGTGTGCCGCAAAACCTCGGCTTTCCCATCAATACCATTGAAGATGATGGCAGCCTGAGTGTAGCGGCCGATGGCAAAACCGCCTTCTTTGCCAGTGCCCGTAGCGATAGCCGTGGTGCATTGGATTTGTATCGTTTTGAACTACCAGAATACGACCGGCCGTTTAAAACATTATGGGTAAAAGGCGTGGTGCAAGATGCTGAAACGAAAAAAGGTTTGCCCTCTGCCATTGAATTGAAAAACCTGAACAGCGGTGAAGTGTTGCAAAAAGTAGTCACAGATGAAACGGGCAATTACCTGGTAACATTGCCTGTAGGCAATGATTATTCTTTCACGGTAAACAGACAGGGGTATTTGTTTTACAGCGATCGGTTTGAACTGGCAGCACAACCAGCTGACAGCACTTACACCAACAACATTTTGTTGCAACCCATTCGCATCAATAGCTCATTAGAGTTGAAGAATATTTTATACGAAACCAACTCCTTCCAACTCAACCCCAGCTCCTATGTAGAACTCGATAAACTGGTGCAATTGCTGCAAGACAATCCTTCGGTAAAAGTGCAAATCAACGGGCATACTGATAATGTAGGCAAGCCCGCCGACAACCTGCTGCTGAGCACCAACCGGGCCAAAAGTGTGGTAGCCTATTTGGTGAGCAAAGGCGTGGTTGCAACCCGCCTGACGGCAAAAGGTTTTGGTAGCAGCAAACCCATTGCAGACAACAGCACAGAAGCAGGTCGGGCAAAAAACCGCCGCACAGAATTGCAGATTGTGGGTTTGTAGTTGCTTCCGTCAGTTCATCGTTTGTTGTTTTTGGTTTTTTGTTTGTTCGTTGGTAAGTTCAACTGAAAAAAGATTCAATAAGGAATAAGCAATAAGAAATATGGAAGTAGGGAAGCATTTGCTGAAACCTTGCTTGTGAACTTTGGAACTTTGGAACTAAAAAACACCCGAACCCCCAACATGCCCACCGAACTCGAATACCGCATTGCCCTCACACAGGTACCACAAATTGGTTGCGTAGCGGCCAAAACATTGCTCCAACATTTTGGTAACGCCACCGATATTTTCAAAGCCAAAAAATCGATGCTCTCTGCTATTGATGGCATTGGTACAGTCAGAGCAGAAAGCATCAAGCAATACACAGATTTTGAGCTATGCAGCAGCGAAGTGGCTTTTATCGAGAAGCATCACATACAACCATTGTGCTTGCTGGATGAAGCGTACCCAAAGCGATTGCTCAATTGCTATGACAGCCCCACGATGCTGTATTACAAAGGAGAAGCCAACCTCAACCAAAGCAGGATAGTATCCATCATTGGCACTCGTAAAAACAGCGATTACGGCAAGCATTGTGTACAGGAACTGATGGAAAGTTTAGCAGCACACGAAGTACTCATTGTAAGTGGGCTGGCATTTGGTATAGACACATTGGCCCATCGGGATGCGCTGAAACATACATTGCCGACCGTGGCTGTGCTGGCACATGGCTTACAAACCATCTATCCTGCGGAAAACAAAAAACTCGCCAAACAAATGCTGGAAGAAGGCGGCGGTATACTCACTGAATTCATGAGTGGCACCGGCCCCGACAAACACAATTTTCCTACCCGCAACCGCATAGTAGCGGGTATGGCCGATGCTACAATTGTAGTAGAAACGGATGTGAAAGGTGGCAGCATGATTACTGCCGAATTGGCCAACAATTACAACCACGATGTGCTGGCGTATCCCGGTAAAATAACAGACAGTCGCAGCCGTGGCTGCAACCATTTGATTAAAACCAATAAAGCAGCACTCATTACCAGTGGACAAGATGTACTGGAAATGATGAACTGGCTGCCACAGGAAAAGAAAGCACCGGCACAACGCAGTTTGTTTATAGAGCTGAGTGCAGATGAACGGATACTGTACGACCTTTTACAACCATCACCCTTGCACATTGATGAAATCAATTTGCGCAGCCAGCTCTCCGCCTCTGCAGTAGCTACTGCACTGCTGACACTGGAGCTGCAGGGTGTAGTAGCAAGCCTGCCGGGAAAGATGTATAAGGTTATTTGAGATGGGACACGGATTTTGTAGATGAAGACGGATTATCGCAGATTATGAACGATAAACCATTTACGATTTACTTCCAAGCATCGTCTCCGGCACGGGACGTTGCGTTGTATTTTTTTGTATGACTTAGGGAAAGATATAAGACAAACGCAACGTCCCCTGTGGGAGACGTTGCTGGCAAAATAGATAAGACAGATATTTACACCCCAATCAACACCGCATGAACAAAGACCTCATCCTCCGCGAAAAGCTGGCGCTGCAGCGTACCATTATGGCCAACCAAAGTACGTTTCTGGCCTTCTTGCGTACGGCCATGTATTTTCTGGTGGCGGGCATCAGCATCAATCATTTGATTGATATGAAAGACGGCGGCATCGTTGAATACAGCTTTATGGTCATTGCGGCTATCCTGCTCATCATTGGTATTGTCAACTACCTGTACCACCGCCGCAAAATCAAAGAGAGTGAGCAGCACATTGGCGATTATAAAATGGCGTACCTGGAAGCGGATGATGAGTAAATCAACTGCTGATGGGCTGCGGTGACCGGAATGTGGCTGAGGCACGAAGCCAGCCCCCGACGCTTCGGTCGGGGCCGGAGCGAAGCGGAGCATGCAGGGCGCCGGACTGTAGCCGAAGCATGTACAACTGCCGACAGCCCCAGTCCATTTTTGGCTCGAATAGGTTCGTTACCCTACTTTTGCCCATGGCAACAAAAAAATCTCCCCTTACCAAGTCTGTCGATAAGTTTTTTGGCGAAGGCCTCACCTTCGACGATGTACTATTGGTGCCGGCCTACAGCCAGGTACTGCCCCGTGAAGTGGACATCAAAACCCGCCTCACCAAAAACATTACCCTCAACATTCCCATCATTAGTGCCGCCATGGACACAGTGACCGAATGGCAACTGGCCATTGCGCTGGCCCGGGAGGGTGGCATTGGCATTCTGCACAAAAACATGAGCATTGAGCAGCAGGCCGAGCAGGTTAGAAAGGTGAAACGCAGCGAAAGCGGCTTGATCATCGACCCCGTAACGATGCACGAAGAAGCCACAATTGGCGATGCACTCAAGTTGATGGCCGACAATAAAATTGGCGGCATTCCCATTGTAGACAGCAAGAACAAACTGACGGGCATTCTCACCAACCGCGACCTGCGGTTTGAAGACAACCCCCGCAAAAAAATAAAGCAGGTAATGACCAGCGAAGGCCTCATTACCGCACCAGAAGGCACCGACCTGGTAGGTGCCCGCAAAATTTTGAGCAAGTACAAAGTGGAGAAACTGCCTGTGGTAAAAAAAGACGGCACTCTGGTGGGCCTCATTACCTACCGCGATATTCAGAAAGTGCAGAACTATCCTAATGCAGTGAAAGATGCTTACGGCCGACTGCTGGTAGGCGCTGCACTGGGTATTACCGGCGATATGCTGGAACGTGCCGAAGCCCTCATGAAAATAGGTGTGGATGTGGTAACACTCGACAGTGCCCACGGCCACAGCAAGGGCGTGATTGATGCGCTGAAAACACTCAAGAAGAATTTTAAAAACCTGCAGGTAATAGCCGGCAACGTAGGTACCGCAGCAGGTGCCAAAGCATTGGCCGATGCCGGTGCCGATTGTGTGAAAGTGGGCATTGGCCCCGGTAGCATTTGTACCACCCGCATTGTAGCCGGTGCAGGTGTACCACAAATAACCGCCGTAATGGAAGCCAGCGCAGCCCTCAAAGCCAAGGGTGTTCCTGTAATTGCAGATGGTGGTATCCGCTACACCGGCGATTTGGTAAAAGCATTGGTAGCCGGTGCCAGCACCGTGATGATGGGTGGCGTATTTGCCGGTACTGAAGAGAGCCCCGGCGATACCATCATTTACGAAGGCCGTAAGTTTAAGCAGTATCGCGGCATGGGCAGCATTGGTGCCATGCAAAAAGGCAGCGGCGACCGCTATTTTCAGGATGTGGAAGACGGCATTAAAAAACTGGTACCCGAAGGCATTGAAGGCCGCGTAGCCTACAAAGGCCACCTGAGCGAAGTAATACACCAATACACCGGTGGCTTGCGGGCAGGCATGGGCTACTGTGGTGCTGCAGATATCAACACCTTGCAGGAGAAAGCGCAGTTTGTACGCATTACCAGCGCCGGCATAAAAGAAAGCCATGCCCACGATATTGAAATTACCCGTGAGGCACCCAACTATAGCCGCTAAGGTTTCAATACATCATAACGCTAATGCATTGCTGCAACAACCAATGGTTGTTGCAGTTTTTTTATGGGCCAATACGGCGTTAAAAACGGTTGTATTGGTGCTGGCTGCTGTGCCGAATTAAGTAGTATTTACTTAAAAAATAGCTGATACAAGTTTTTGTTTGTTCATTCGCAATCCATCAGTTTTGTTCTAATCAAACTATTGAGCCCGTTATGAAAATATTATTGGTTTCGGCTACGCAATTGGAGATTCAGGATTATGTGTTGAGTGCGCCACACCACGACATCCTTATTACCGGAGTGGGCCTGCATGCAGCCACGTACGAACTATCTGAGCAACTGCATGGACATCGCTATGATTTGGTGATACAGGCGGGAGTGGCAGGTGCATTTGAAGGCAGCGGCCTCAAGATGGGCGATGTAGTAGCGGTGAAGCAAGATGCTTTTGGTGATGCCGGCAGCTACGAAGCCAATCAGTTTCATTCGCTGCAGCAGCTGGGCCTGAGTACCGAAAAGGAATGGCTGGTCAATCCGCACAACATCATCAATAAACTGCAAATGCCGCATGTAAAATCTATTACCATCAACACAGTAACAGACTACACCCCTTACGTGCAAGCATTGCAGCAAAAATGGCAAGCCGATATTGAAAGCATGGAAGGCGCTGCCCTGCATTATGTATGCAGTAAAAAGAACGTGCCCTTTGTGCAGCTGCGGGCCATCAGCAACTATGTAGGCGAAAGAGACAAAACCAAATGGATGCTGGCCACGGCCATTGCCAACCTCAATGCTGCCGTAAAAGCACTGATAGATTCGCTGTAATTTTTTTTGACAATACATTGACGACCGTTCCCATCTTCGCAACTGCGATTGAACGGAACGGTCGTTTCTTTGCCCATATTTCTCTGGCATGAAACTGACACTTGGTTTTTCTCCCTGTCCCAACGACACCTTCATTTTTGATGCACTGGTCAACAACAAAATTGACAGCAGCGATCTGGAATTTGAAGTAGTGCTGGAAGACGTACAAACGCTGAACCAATGGGCGAAAGCAGGCAAGCTCGACATCAGCAAAATCAGCTACGGCGTTACACCAAAAATTACGGACACTTATGTAGTGCTGAATAGTGGCGGCGCATTGGGCAAAGGCGTAGGACCATTGCTAATTTCGAAGAACGAAGTACGAGGTACGAAGGATGAATACAATTGGCAGGAAATACAAGCGTTGGTGAATGCATCCACCATTGCTGTACCCGGCGAAGACACTACTGCGCATTTCTTGTTTTCGCAGGCTTTTCCAAATGCAAAGAACAAGGTGTTCATGCGCTTCGATGAAATAGAAAATTGGGTGTTGAATAATGGAAGTGATTTAAAAGCTTCAGCCGATTCACAAAGCCCGCCCTTTAGGGAGGGTTTGGGAGGGTTTGATATGGGTGTCATCATTCACGAAAACAGATTTACGTACCAGGAAAAAGGCTTGCACAAAATCATCGACCTCGGCGATTATTGGGAGCAAACCACGGGCAATCCTATTCCACTGGGTGGCATTGTGATGAAAAGAAGTTTTGATGCAGCCCTCATTCAACGTGTAGATGCATTGATACACGAAAGCCTGCAGTATGCATTTGCCCACTACCCTGCTGTAACTGACTATGTACGTTGTCATGCACAGGAAATGAGTGAGGATGTAATGCGTCAACACATCAATTTGTATGTGAATGATTACTCACTTAACCTGGGCGATGCAGGTAAGGCAGCGGTATTACAAATGATGGAAACCTTGGGTAAGAAAGCTTATCCACCACAAACGGTTTTTGCGCAGCCCTGAGTTTTGCTTCGCGTTGATGGTTGTACATTTGCAACGCATTATTTCTACAACATTGCCCGCCATTACACCACCATACAATTCGTAGAATGGAAGCCAATGTAGCCAGTCCTTTATCGCCACGAAGCCACTGCATTGCTGTGGCTGTATTTTTTTTCACCGCAGGATTTACGTTTGCCAGTTGGGCCAGCCGCATACCACAAGTGCAGGCAAAGCTGCAACTGAACGAAGCCCAACTGGGTAGCGTGTTGCTGGCATTGCCGTTTGGTTTGTTGGTGAGCTCCTTCATTTCGGGTGCCATGGTTACCAAATTTGGCAGCCGCAATGTGCTGCGCATAGCCGCGTTTGCGTACCCTACTATTTTATTGTCTATTGGTTTTACGGAAGCAATATGGCAATTGGTGGTTGCCTTGTTTTTCTTTGGCTTGTCGGGCAATATGATGAATGTATCGGTAAACACACAAGCCGTGGTCGTTGAAAAATTGTATGGCCGCACCATCATGGCCTCCTTTCATGGCATTTGGAGTTTGGCCGGTTTTAGCGGTGCCGCAGTAGGTGCATTGCTCATGGGATTGCAGCTGCTTACCTGGCAACACTTCGCCATTATTGCCGCCACAGTGTACACACTCACGTTCATTTTTTTATCGAGAACCATTCCTACTACTGCTGCAAAAAAATCGCAATCTGCATTTGCATTGCCCAACAAACAAATTCTCAAACTCGGTGCCATTGCATTTGCCTGTTTGCTTTGCGAAGGCGCCATGTTCGACTGGAGTGGTGTGTATTTCAAAAAGGCCGTGCAAGTACCTGCTTCTTTAACGGGCTTGGGTTATGCAGCATTTATGGGATGCATGGCCACCGGCAGATTTATGGCCGATAAAGTGGTGATGCGGGTTGGCTCCCGTCTTATGCTGCGGGGTGCCGGTTGTTTAATTGCCACCGGCTTAATGACAGCCGTATTGTTTCCCACCATAGTAGCAGCCACCATTGGATTTATGCTGGTGGGTTTTGGTGTAAGCAGCGTGGTGCCACTGGTGTACAGCCAGGCAGGTCGTAGTACTACTTTACAACCCGGACAAGCCTTGGCCATGGTCTCTACATTTGGCTATGCCGGCTTTTTATCGGGCCCGCCCATTATTGGTTTTGTAGCCGAAGCCACCAACCTGCGCTGGAGCTTTGCCATGGTCGCATTGGTAGGACTGAGCACCAGTATTTTGGCGGGTGCATTGCCGAAGAAAAAGTAGCTGCCATTTCATCGTACCAAAAAGTAAATACGTATGGCCTCTTTCATTTCCACTGGTTTGCCTGCAATAGAGCCGGGCTTCCATGCAGGCATTTTTTGAAAAGCATTGACTACCCTTTGAGCCAGTCTTTCATGCTTGTACCCTTCTGCTTTTATCGCTACAATTTTTCCTGAAGTACCCACGGTGAAGGTGATTCTAACAGTATCTGTGATGTCATTTTTGTACGCCCACTTTGGGTACTTTATTGCATTGTGTAAATACTGATGGATAGCACTAATACCACCGGGAAATTCCGGATAGGTTTCATCACAGTTGGGTATAATCAAGTCTTCTTTATACTCAAACTGTGCAAGTAATTTATTACAAGAGAGAAGTAATAGTACTATGAAGTATTTACTGATTTGCATTGTCATCATTTGCTATGATGACAATGATGATTCATTTGCACAATGTGCAGTTGAAAGTTTCTGCAAAAAGATGCACTTAACTTATCGTCAAGTCATCTACAGCTTCCTTTACCCCAACGCTTGCTTGTACACTTCCAGCACCCGTTTGCGGGCCATTTCATGATTCACAATGGGCGGCACATACTTCGTCAGGCTTTCAAATTCGGGTACCCATTTGCGAACGTATTTCAATTGCGGGTCAAACTTTTGTGTTTGCAGGCTGGGGTTAAACACCCGGAAATAAGGCGCTGCATCGCAGCCGCTGCTGGCAGCCCATTGCCAGCCACCGTTGTTGGCCGCCAAGTCAAAGTCGAGTAGTTTTTGTGCAAAATAAGCTTCGCCCCAGCGCCAGTCGATGAGCAAATGTTTGGTGAGGAAAGAAGCCACAATCATACGAACACGGTTGTGCATAAATCCAGTCTCGTTGAGTTCCCGCATGCCGGCATCTACAATGGGATAGCCGGTATTGCCTTCGCACCACGCTTTAAATTCCGCTTCATTATTCCGCCACTGAATCAAATCGTATTGCGGTTTAAATGCTTGTCCTTTGCCCACCTGTGGAAAATGCCAGAGTATCATGTGGTAAAAATCCCGCCAGATGAGTTCGTTCAAAAATCCTTCGCTGAGTGGCTGCGCATAAGCAGCCAGTTTGCGCATGCTGAGCGTACCAAAACGCAGGTGTACACCCAGTCGAGATGTGCCTTCAATCGCCGGAATATCCCGCTGGTCTTTGTATTTTTTTATCAGTTCCGCTTTCAGCAACCGTGCAGGAAAAGGTTTGTCTACCTGCTGAAAACCCATGCTCTCCAAACTGGGAATTGGTTTTACATCCTGTTGTAAAAACGCTGCGAAATACTTTTCTGTAGGATAGGCTTTCAGATAAAAAGCATTGAGCTTGGCTTTCCATTTTTTGCTGTAAGGAGTAAACACCGTGTAGGGTTTGCCATCATCTTTCAGCACTTCGCCTTTCTCAAAAATCACCTGGTCTTTGTAGGTATGAAAGCCGATGTTGTTAGCCGCCAGCATTTGTTGCACGGCAGCATCCCGCTCCAATGCGTAGGGTTCATAGTCGTGATTGGTAAACACATTTGCTACCGGATAGTCCTTCAGAATTTGTGGCCACACGGCATCAGCAAAACCATAATACACATGCATTGTGCTGCCCATAGCTTGCAGCTGCTGTTGCATATCCTGCAAAGCCGCATGAATAAATTCTACTCTTCTGTCGGCCTTGTCTTCCAGCTTATCCAAAATATGCCTGTCGAAAATAAACACCGGCACCACCGGCAAGCCGGCCTTGAGTGCATGGTACAAAGCAGCGTTGTCGGTCAGGCGCAAGTCACGGCGAAACCACATGATATTGACAGCAGACATATTGATGCGATTAGGTTGTGTGCAATAAACAAGCACCCCTGCAAATAGTTTATTGCCACAAGGGTTGCAGCAATTGAGCATGTATTTTGGCCGCCCATTTGCTACCGTATGATTGGTTGCCAATGCGCTGCACCCATTTCAAACCGTAAATGGCGTTGGTCAAAAACACTTCGTCGGCAGCCATTAGCCGTTCCTCAGTTATTGTCGATTCAATGGTAGAAAAGCCTTTGCTGGCAAGCTTTTCCAGCAAGTACCTGCGTACGGTACCACTTACCGGGCCTTCGGTTAATGCAGGCGTTACCAATGTGTCGCCTTCCACCAACCAGAGGTTGGCAATGCTGCTATCCGCTACTCGTCCATGCTGATTGAGCACCAACATATCGTTGCAATGCTGTGCTTTTGCAGCTATGGCAGCCATGGCATAGAGCAGGTAATTGTTGCTTTTAATGTTGGCCAAAGTATCGCAGGCTTTGTGGCCGTCCCGGTAAATGTCGAGCACCAAACCGTTGCTGTTGAGCTGATTGTTTTCTTCATTCAATGGCCAGGATTGAATGAGCAGATTGGGGCGCATGTTCGATGGATCGTACAAGCCGCTATCGCCCCGAAAAACCGTTACCCGAATGCGGGCCAAAGTTTGATGCTGGTTTTTTGCTGCCAGTTCTTCTATGCGCTGTATGATATACGTTGGTGTAAAATAGGATGGGCAATCGAAATACAATTGCGCCAAGGATGCAAACAAACGCCCGGTGTGGTACTGCGGCTGCAACACTTTACCATGCATGAGTTTGATGGTTTCAAAACAACCATCGCCATACCGAAAGGAGCGGTTATTGACAGATACCGTTGCCTTTTGCTCGTTGATAAAATGTCCGTTGAGATAGACTAACATAATGGAGGTTGTACTTGCTTGTGTAGACTGCAAAGTACAACTGTATCAGTAATCTAACGGGTAGGGAAAAAAGCTGCATTAAAGGTTCATGACCGGGATATCACCTTCTACTACGAGGCGGCCTTCAGTTTTGGCTTGTACTTCTGCTACGGTTACACCCGGCGCCAATTCCCGCAGCTCAAATCCACGTTCCGTTACATCAAACAATCCCAGCTCCGTTACAATTTTTTTGACACAACCTACACCAGTAATGGGCAAGGAACACTGCTTGAGCAGTTTGCTTTCACCTGCTTTGTTTACGTGTTGCATGGCCACAATGATGTTTTTGGCACTGGCTACCAAATCCATCGCCCCCCCCATGCCCTTCACCATTTTACCGGGTATTTTCCAGTTGGCAATATCACCGTTGTCGGCTACTTCCATGGCACCTAGTACGGTGAGGTCTACTTTGCCGGCACGAATCATTCCAAAGCTCATAGCACTGTCGAAAAAAACAGAGCCCGGTACGGTGGTAATGGTTTGCTTGCCTGCATTAATCAGGTCGGGGTCTTCCTCTCCTTCAAATGGGAATGGGCCCATGCCCAGCAATCCGTTTTCACTTTGCAGCACAACGTTTACGCCTGCTGGAATATAGTTAGCCACCAATGTGGGAATGCCTATACCTAAGTTTACGTACATCCCATCACGCAGTTCCTGCGCAATACGCTTCGCTATTTGATTTTTATCAAGCATGATTCAATGTGCTAATGTGCTGATTTGAAAATGTGCCAATGGAAGAGCAAGCATGATAATCTGATTCACTCAAAACAGGTTGCATAACTGTAAATGAGTTATTCAGCATTCCGTTTACGAACAGTGCGTTGTTCGATGCGCTTTTCGTAATTAACCCCTTGGAAAATGCGGTGCACATAAATACCGGGTGTATGAATGAAGTTGGGATCAAGTTCGCCAGCGGGCACCAGTTCTTCTACTTCTGCAATCGTAATTTTTCCCGCCATCGCCATCATGGGGTTGAAGTTGCGGGCCGTGTCTTTGTAAATGAGGTTGCCCTGTGTATCACCTTTCCATGCTTTTACAATGGCGAAGTCTGCTTCGAAAGCGTACTCCATCAGGTAGTCTTTTTCTTCACCGTTAAACTCAAATCGACGCACTTCTTTTCCTTGTGCCACTTCAGTACCAACACCAGCCGGTGTAAAGATGGCTGGCATACCATAGCCAGCCGCCAAACAGCGGGTAGCCAATGTTCCCTGCGGAATCAATTCTACTTCCAATTCGCCACTGAGCAGTTGGCGTTCGAATTCAGCATTCTCACCTACATAAGAGGAAATCATTTTTTTTACCTGACGCTGTTGCAGCATCAGGCCGATACCGAAATCATCTACACCAGCGTTGTTGGAAATACAGGTGAGGCCGGTTACTTTTTTTGCCACCAGTGCAGCAATACTATTCTCGGGAATGCCACACAAACCAAAACCGCCCAGCATAAGGGTGGCACCATCTTGAATGTCGGCTACAGCAGCAGCCGCATCGGTATATACTTTATTCATTGGCAGATCGTCTTTTCTTTTGAGGCGGAGGGGCAGGAGCTGCTGTATCAGTGGTGGTTTCTGCAGGAGCAAACAATAACTCTCGCTGCTTGCTGCCGTAAGTATTCACCGAGTCCATCAAAACTCTGTACCGCATCGGATCGTTGCGGTAAATGTCCAATGTATAAAAGAAATCGTCGGCAGAAACTTTGTGAAGGGCAAATATTTTTGCATAAACTGCCTTGGTCGCACTGTCAGCGTTTCGGGCAGAATCTCTTACAAGATAGTAGGTGTGAAAAGCTTCCGCCTTGGAAAGATCCCACATCAACACTTTCATTTTTTGGCTATCCAATTCTGTGTGTGCCCCGGCATTGCATGCGGCCAAAATAATCGTTGCAAAAGCAAATATGAACCAAGTATTGCGGCGTATCATTTCAGCTGATCTCTGTATTTTTTGGCGTTAGTTACATCTACTTTTTCCAACATTGCTACGGCTCTTTGCCGCTGATCGGGTGGCGCTTTTTTCAGTATTTCTATTATTTCATCGCTTTTGCTTTGCATAAAAAACTGCAATACCATAGTGTTTTGGTTGCTGGTATTGTAAGTATGCAACAGGTTTATCACGTTCATCATTTCATCTCTGGCACGGCGTTCGTCATCGTAAAAATAATCGAGGCTGTTTCTGTAATATTGATAGATAGCATCATGCATCAGCGTGTATCGTTCGTTCATTAAATTTTCGGCCAACCAGTATCGATTACGCAAACCATCAAACTGCGACCAACCATAGATTGAATTTCCTGAAGGCGCATTATTGACAATGAACAACGCTTTTTTAAAATAGGGCATGCCGCCTTTTATACTAAAGCTGTTGTAATCAACACCCAAAATCATATTAACGTAGTAAGCGAAAATAGCGGGCAAATTCACGGCCAATGGGTCGGAGCCGGATAGCCGGTTTTCATTGAACTCAACAGGCTGAAATTCTACATAGCGGAAACGAATGTCGTTGTCTTGCCAGTTGATAAGTGGCGATTGATAACTGCTGTTGAATACCGGACGGGCCGCCTGAATGATGAGTGATGCAGTATATACGTTTTGCTCCACCATTTTATCAAGGTTCAACACGAAGTTGCATTCAATCCGTTCGTTTACTTTAAAATTATCCTCTGTCCATTTACGATTGTTCAGCAGGTTGTTCAGCTGTGTTTGCAGCGTATTAAAAATTCGTTTGTCTACCTGTGTGGTAATGCGGTTAGACAACACCGTTACTTTGGCACTTATTTCTTGTGCCTGTATGGTTTGCCAGCTAATGATCAGCATCAATGCAAACACGATATAGTAAAACGTTTTATGCTTTTTCATGGATTCGTTTAGCAATCAGAGAAACGATTTCTTTGGCCAAATCTTGTTTGGACATAAGCGGAAAAGATTGAGACAAGCCGCCCGGCTCAAAAATAGTGACTTTGTTGTTGGCGCTACCGAACGTAGCACCTTCGTCTTGCAGTGAATTCATTACAATCATGTCGGCATTTTTGCGCTGCAGCTTTTCAATAGCATTTGCGGCTTCGTTATTGGTTTCAAGTGCAAAGCCTACCAACAATTGATTGGCGCTTTTATTCATTCCACAATGCTGTAAAATGTCTGGGTTTTTTACCAGCGACAATCCCAACTCGTGGGCTTGCTTCTTAATTTTTTGATCAGCAACTGTGGCGGGACGGTAGTCGGCCACTGCTGCGGCCATTACCCCAATTTGCGTGTGAGGAAATACGTTTGCCACAGCATCAAACATTTGCTGTGCAGTTGTCACCAATATGGTATTTACAGCACTGTTTGCCCGAAGGTGCGTTGGCCCCAATACCAGCGTGGTTTGTGCACCAGCGGCCTGCAATGCATTCGCAATTTCAATGCCCATTAACCCGCTGGAGTGATTGCCAATGAACCTGACAGGATCAATAGGCTCATGAGTGGGGCCGGCGGTTACAATGGCCGAGCGCCCCACCAATGGTTTTGAACCCGAAACCATTTGCACAATATGGGCCAATATAATTTCCGGCTCCAACATTCGTCCTTCACCTGTAAGTCCGCTGCCCAATTCGCCATGTGCAACAGGAAGCACAATATGACCGTCGCTGCGCAGTGTGGCCATGTTGCGATTAGTGGCAGCATGTAGCCACATGTCTTCATCCATAGCTGGCGCAATCATTACGGGGCACGTAGCACTCAGCAGCACGGCCATCAACAAATTATCACACAAGCCAGTAGCAAGTTTGGAAATGGTATTACATGTAGCGGGAGCTACAACAATAATATCTGCCCATCTGCCCAGCATTACATGGTTTGCCCACTGTGCATCGTCTTTCACCCATTCTATTGCTACCGGGTGCTTGCTGAGCGTAGCTAAAACCAAGGGCGATACAAATGACGCAGCTGATGGAGTCATCACAACTTGTACAGTGGCGCCTTCCTTTAACAAGAGCCGGAGTAGTAAAATGCTTTTGTAAGCAGCAATGCCCCCCGTTATGCCCAACAATATTTTTTTTCCCGACAAGATGCCATTCATACATGAAAGGTATTGAAACAAAAAACGATAGCCTTGGTGCTATCGCTTTTTAAAGGAATATTTTAGGTTGGCATAAACCAACGAAAATTATTAGCTGAACAAATCCTGATCGTTGCGGCGATGGTAGATTTTATCTTCCAGAAACTCCTGAGATGCCAACAGTGCTGGGTTTGGCATTCTTTCATATGCCCGTGAAATTTCAATCTGCTCCTTATTCTCATGAATTTCTTCCAGGCTATCGGTATGGCTGGCAAACTCTTCCAATTTATTGTGCAATTCTTCTCTCAAAGAAATGTTGATTTGGTTGGCACGTTTTGCAATAATCGCAATTGATTCATACAAGTTGCCGGTTTTACCCTTTATCTCCAGCAGGTTTTTGGTTTCTACAGAACTGCCTGTATTAACGCTTAGTTGACGCCTGAGTTTGCTCATCTTTTATGGATTTAATGATGTTTTGTGATTGTGTTTTATAACGAACAACTTCCTCGCCTAATTTACTATCCGGAAAACGGTCGGTAAAATCTGCGCATTCGTTGAGTACGGTTTCAAATCTTTCTTCCTGCTTGTTGGTATAGCTGTTTTCAGCATACTTAAACCAGCTACGTATCACCATGAGTTTGTATTTGTCGGCCTCATCTGAATCGGGATAGGTATTCAACAACTCAGTAAAGGCTGTAGCCGATGCCCTGAAATATCCCAACTGATAATACAATTCTGCACTCTTAAAATCTTTTATTTCCAGCTTACGACGCAGTTCTTCAATCATTTGCAATGCCTCTTTTGCCTTTGGAGAACTGCTGTGCGTATTGGCAAAAGTTTGCAAATGTGTGATGGCCTTCATGGTAGTCGTTTGGTCGAGCTCCGGTTTAGGCGATTGCTTGTAGTAGCAAAAGGCCCGCATGAACTCGGCCTCTTCGGCACGGCTGCTATTGGGAAAATTTTCAAAGAATCCCTTGAATAAATTCTCTGCGTTCAGGTAATCTTTTTGGTTGTAATGGCAGTAGGCCCATTTGTAATACGTGTTTTCGTATTCTGCAGACCCTTTTATAACAGGCATTACATCTTCATAAATAAGTTGGGCCTGAGTATATTTTTTAGCATCATAGTACTCATTCGCTTTGGCCAACTTCATATTATAATCGCTGCTTTTCAAAATCTTGCCCACATCTGAGCAAGAAACAAGTACCACAGCCGACAGAAAAAGACTTACTAAAAAACGCATAAGGATGGCAAAAGTAGGTAAAAAGCGAAAATGCACATAATCTGGAAAAAAAGAAGTCGGTCGGATGTAAATGTATCACAAAAAAGCCCCTCCAAAAAGGAGGGGCTCTATAGCAAAAAGTTTCAATGAATTACTTGCTCTTGCGGTATTGTGGGTGTGGTGCAGGTACCATGTTTGGACCTTCTTCGCCACTGCAATCTTGCAGATCTACAGTATTGGCGTCACCTTCTTCACCATACTTGAATACGAAGCGGTCGCGGCTGATACCCTGCTTTTCAACCAGATAGTTGATTACAGCATTGGTACGATCCCAGCTCAACTGCTGTTCACGCTTGCTGGCGCCACCGTGGCCTACCACACAAATCTTACAGTTAGGGTTAGCCTTGATAGTTGCAGCAGCTGCATCGAGGATAGCAGTACCGGCAGCATTGAGGCTTACAGCGCTACCACCAAACTGTACGCTGGGGAGGCTTCCGATATTACAAGCGGGAGGAGGAGGAACGATGTTTTTGCAGCACTCAGGATCTGGGCACTTACCAACACCATCAGCATCAACAGGCTGGCAAGTAGTTGGGGTAATCAGTTCTTTATCGCGGCAATCAGGAACACCGTCGCCATCTGTATCGCGGCTCTTGCCTTTTGTATCTACAGGGCAACCGGCAGGAGTATTTGGTTCTACGTCGAACTGGTCAGCAACACCATCGTTGTCAGAGTCATCCAAAACGGGTTTTGGAAACTTCATAATGCTTGGATTGCTGATTTCGCTATATGGGTAAGCCAATGGGTTGTACCACCAGAGGGGGGCAACACGCTTATCAGTAGAACCAGTTTGCTTTTTGTAAGCAGCTTTGTCAGCGGTTTGGCCAAAAGCAGTAGCACCGAGGCTAAGCATGATGGCGGCTACCAGAAAATATTTCATGTTTTTCATAGTCGATATTAGTTTGATGGGTGAGCGAATGCCTCCAATGTTTTACTTCAAAAATTACAGGTTGAAGTTTACAAAGAGATTTGTGAAGATGGCACCATCTTTATCTGGAGACAGGCTGCCATTGTTCATGAACCATCCGTCAACATAGTCGTCACGAGTCCAGAGGTACTTAAATTCAAAGCCAAGTGACATACGTGAAGCAATGCGGAGTTCAGTACCGAGGCCGGTGCTGAAAGCGTGGCGCCACTGATACTTGTCATTGCCGCCGTTATTGAAGTTCTGTGAACGATCATTTACAGCTGCAAATGTTTCGTAAGAGCCGTCAAAGAAATTCTTCAAATCATTACGAATATCCTTTCTTGGACGGATAAAAAATGATCCTGGGAGTGAAGCATAATTATATGCAGCATTGCCGTTCAACACATCCATCTTAGTTTGATAGATCATTGGAGAATATCCAACCAAACCATAGAAAGCAAACTTGCTTGACTTACGATGGAACATGATATTGTTGAAATTGATGATCAAATCCAAGCTTGGAGTGATCATTGTGGTTTTGTAGTTGTGAACATACTTAGACGCATTGGGAGGCAAAGAGCCATAAGTAGAAACCAAAACTGGGTTGTTCAACAAGTTGCCATTGTCACGGTAATCCAAACCTTTTGTTTGGCCATAGTTAATACCTCCACGGAGAGACACTGTATAACCAAGAGCTTTGCGGTAAGAAACGCCGATATTCCAGCCTGGAAGTGGAGGACAGTCAGCATCCAACATAAATAAACCACCGTTTATTGAGAGTTGGCCCATTGCCTTGGGTACTGGAGGGAAGAAGTTAGACTTTGAATTGCTTTTCCACTCGTTGTACTTGGGAAGGTTACGTGAGCTTACTTTGGTTGAATCGAGGTAATCGAGTACTCCGCCCAGCTGGCTAAAACCAGTAGAAACGGCAGCTACTACCAAAACCACTAACAGTGTGAACTTTTTGCTTGCCATAGAAAAATTAGTTGTGATTATAGAATTGCAAGGGGTAATCGGGGGCAAATTTATGCATGTGGGACTAATAAACAAATTTAATCTGCTGTATCTCATCTATTTAATACAGGATTTACAAAGTATGGTCTGGCCAGAAATCATCAGTCTTTTGTCGCAGATAAATCCATTATTTTGCCCCGAAACTTTTTTAATTGGCTGCATACTCCCCGGTAATCGACGCTGAATTGGCTGCCTTTGAAGTAAAATTCAAGGAGGCGGTGAAAAGTCGTGCCCCGCTGCTCGACCGTATTACGCATTATATTATTAACCGCAAAGGTAAGCAACTTCGCCCCCGCTTTGTGTTGCTTTCTGCCAAGCTTTTCGGCCCTATTACCGATGTTTCGTACCGTGCCGCCAGCCTGGTAGAGCTGCTGCACACTGCTACATTGGTACACGATGACGTAGTGGATGAAAGCCTCGAACGCCGGGGTTTTTTCTCTATAAACGCCCTTTGGAAAAATAAAGTCGCCGTTCTTGTTGGTGACTATATGCTCAGCAAAGGCATGCTTATGTCTGTCGACAATGAAGATTTTGAGATTCTCCGCATCATGAGTTCGGCCATCCGTAGCATTATTGAAGGAGAACTGCTTCAACTCGAAAAATCCCGCCGGCTCAACCTGAAAGAAGACGTTTACCTCGAAATTATACGAAGCAAAACCGCATCCCTGCTGGCTTCAGCCTGTGCCGCTGGTGCATGGAGCACCACCCAAAACATGGACATTGCCAACAAAATGCACCGGTTTGGCGAACTCGTGGGCATGGCATTCCAAATGAAAGACGACCTGTTTGACTACGGAACTGATGACGTAGGCAAACCCACAGGTAACGACATCAAAGAGAAAAAGCTTACCCTGCCGCTCATTTATACCATCAATCATGCTCCTGCCGACCTTCGCAGGCAACTCATTTACAGTATAAAAAATGAGAACCGCAAACCCGACCGGGTAAAATGGATCATCGATCAGGTGATTGCAGCCGGAGGAATTGAATACGCCAGCCAAAAAATGGACGAATACCGCTTACAAGCAGCTGCTATTCTCAATGAATTTGAAGATTCGGAAGTAAAGCAAGCCCTGCTGCAATTGGTAGAATATACCACCAACCGTAAATACTAGCCAACTCCTTTTCTTGCCCGCCCCTTACATTTACGCCATGGAAAAGCGTTGGAAGCTGCTGCCCACACATACCGACCAAACGAATGCCTTGCAACAAGCACTCAAGGTGCACCCGGCTATTTGCCGCCTTTTGGTGCAGCGCCATGCCGATTCATTTGACAAAGCCAAAGCCTATTTCCGCCCATCGCTGACCGGCCTTCATGATCCATTTCTGATGAAAGACATGGGCAAAGCGGTTGTGCGTCTTTTACAAGCTTTTGACCAAGGCGAACGCATCATGGTATACGGCGACTACGATGTGGATGGCACCACATCCGTGGCTTGCATGTACCAGTTTCTGCACGACCTTCACCCCAATGTTGAATTTTATATACCACACCGCTATAGGGAAGGCTACGGTGTTTCCAAAGCGGGTATTGATACTGCCATACAAAACGGCGTCACGCTAATTGTTTCGTTAGACTGCGGCATCAAATCGGTCGAGTTGGTGGCTTATGCAAAAGCCAACGGGGTAGACTTTGTGATTTGCGACCACCATATGCCAGATGAAGAAGTACCCGATGCCGTGGCTATTTTAAATGCCAAACAAAAAGACTGCGCATACCCTTTTAAAGAATTGTGCGGTTGTGGTGTAGGCCTCAAACTCATGCAGGCAATTTGCACCCGTCTGCAGCTGCCCGATGAAAAATGGATGCGTTATCTCGATCTGGTGGCCACCGCTATTGCAGCCGATATTGTACCCATGGTTGATGAAAACCGCATCCTAACGTACTTTGGATTGCAGCAGGTAAATAATCATCCCTCTTCCGGCATACAAGCATTAATGCACCTTGCTGAATTGAAAGCGCCGGTACATGTAAACAATCTGGTGTTTGCCATTGCCCCAAGGGTAAATGCAGCAGGCCGCATGGACGATGCCAAAAAAGCAGTCGAACTGTTTATTGAAAAGGACATTGACAAAGCAATGACCATTGCAGAGCAACTGCATTTAGACAATACCGATCGCCGGGAAGCAGACAGCACTATTACAGAAGAGGCGCTGGCCATGATTGAATCCTTCGATGCCAGCGACAATCGCAAAACCACTGTACTCTATCAAAGTCATTGGCACAAAGGCGTAGTGGGTATTGTAGCCAGCCGGCTAATTGATAAATACTATCGCCCTACCATTATCCTCACCAATAGCGGTGATAAAGTTTCTGGCTCAGCCCGCAGTGTCATTGGTTTCAATGTATACGAAGCCATTCATCAATGCAAGGATTTATTGGAAAGCTACGGTGGTCATTTTTACGCTGCCGGCCTCACCATGAAACCGGAAAACGTACCCGCCTTTTGTGCCCGTTTTGAAGAAGTGGTGCAGCGTACAATTGCTGAAGAAATGCTGACGCCCGAAATCACCATAGATACCTGTATCGAGTTTGCCGATATCAATCCGAAGTTTTACAATATTCTCTGTCAAATGGAACCATTTGGCCCGGAAAACATGCGGCCCGTTTTTGTAGCCAAAAATGTATACGAAACAGGTGCTTCCCGCATAGTAAAAGAAACCCATATCAAATTCTCTTTAAAGCAGGGCGCTGTGGTGCTCGATGGCATTGGCTTTGGCATGGCAGAGAAGTTTCCACTGCTGCAGCCCAACCAACCAATCGATGTGGTTTTTACCTTAGATGAAAATGAATGGCAGGGCAACAAACGGATACAATTGCGGGTCCTCGACCTCAAGCCTGCCGGCAGTCTCTATCAGGAATGATGCGTAGAACTTGGGCATACATCCAATACTTTTTTTTCATTGCCCGGCACTGGGATGTCCGGCTGGCAGCGTTTGTGCTGTACCACGAAATAAAAGGAGAGCATAAATACAATACCCGTTCTACCGGTATTGATGAACTCCGCAGCAGTCTTACAGAGCAAGACCTGCAACACGCCAGTATTTACCAACCCGTTAGTTTTTACATAGCAGAACTACTGTTTCAACAGCTGCCGTACCACGTTTTGCATACAGCTTTTTTGGATGCCGGCTGTGGCAAAGGCCGTACCATGGCCATGGCCGCATACCACGGATTTAAGCAGGTTGAAGGCATTGATTTATCCGCCGCCATGATAGCTCATACCAACGCAGCCATCGCAAGCTGGGCTTCATACTACCCTCATGCCAGCTTTCATGCTTGGCAGCAAAATGCGATGTATGTACAAGTGCCCCTGCACACCAGCGTTATCTTTTTATTCAATCCGTTTGACGCTTTTGTAATGCAAGCGTTTGTACAACGGGTAACAGAAAGCTTGCAGCAACAACCCCGTGAAATGTATGTGCTCTACTGCAATTCCTTATACAAAGACATTTGGGAAGCAGCCGGATTTGAAAGCATTTTTCAATCGCAAAAAATGCATTACCTCGAAGGCACTATACTGCGCTATATACCACAATAAAAAAGCCGGCTGCACTTTGCAACCGGCCATATTTTTTACACAGCTTTATTTTATGCTTCAGCAGATGCTGCCTGCTTGCTATCCATGAGTTCTACACTGCGGTGGATGAATGCAGTCAAATCACTTCCCTTGAGCATGCCTTGGCTCAGCAATGCCAGGTCAATCAAATTTTGCGTCAGCTTTTCCTTTTTCGCTTCATTGCCTTCCTGCAAAATTTGCTGGTGAATGGGATGGTTGCCATTCAGCGTAAAGTTTACTTCATCGGGCATGTTGGCGTAAAAACTCATCATTCCGCCACCGCCACTTATAGCTGCCATGTCTTTCATACGACGGCTCCATTCGGGGCGGGTGGCTACCACTGGCGCCGTATCCGGGCTCAGGCCTTTTACTTCTACCACGGCACTTGGATTGGAGAGCTTTCTTTTAAACCACTCTATCAGGTTGGTGCTTTGCTCCTGCGTCAATACGCTTTCGTTCTTTTCGTCTTTGTCAATCAGGTTGTCGGCAATATCGCTGTCTACCCGCACAAACTGCACATCACTCAACTTAGCTTCCATTTGGCCCATCCAGCTGGGGTCTATCAGGTCGTTCAGTTTTACCACGTAGTAGCCCTTACCCTGCGCTGCTTTTACAAACGCATCCTGCTGCACTTCGTCGCTGGTATACAGCACCACGGTTTTCTTGTCCTTGTTTACCTGCAGGCTTTCTACTGCTTTTTTATATTCTTCAATGGTGAGGAAATTTCCGCTGTTGGTATCCTGCATAATCAGGAAGTTCTTGGCCTTGTCGAAGAACTTGTCATCGGTCATCATGCCATACTTCACAAACAAACCGAGACTCTCCCACTTGCTTTCAAAATCGGCCCGGTCGTTACGGAATATTTCATCCAGTTTGTCAGCTACTTTCTTGGTAATGTGGGCGTTGATCTTCTTCACATTCGGATCGCCCTGCAGGTAGCTGCGGCTCACGTTCAGCGGAATATCGGGGCTGTCAATTACACCATGCAGCAACATCAGAAATTCAGGCACGATGTCTTTTACTTCGTCCGTTACAAACACCTGATTGCTGTACAACTGAATCTTGTCTTTCTGTATTTCGTAGCTCTTCTTGATTTTAGGGAAATACAACACACCCGTGAGGTTGAACGGATAGTCAACGTTCAGGTGAATCCAAAACAGCGGCGTTTCGCTAAAGGGTCCGTACAGCTCTTTGTAAAAGTTTTCGTAGTCTTCTTTGCTTAGCTCACTGGGCTTGCGTACCCATGCAGGGTGCGTGTTGTTGATGGGTTTGGCTTCTTCCACCACTTCGGCTTCTTCCACTTCACCCTCAGCCTTATCCTTAACCTCAGCCTTGTCCTCCTTCTTTGCATTCGCATCGCGGAAGAAAATAGGCACAGGCAAAAACTTACAGAACTTTTCGAGGATGCCTTTCAGGCGATATTCATCCAAAAACTCTTCGCTGTCTTTGTCTACATGCAGGCGTATTTCTGTACCCCGTTCAGTGCGTTCTGTTGTTTCTTCCAGTTGATATTCGGGGCTGCCATCGCACTCCCAACGTACGGCCGGTGCATCTTTCCAGCTCTTGGTAAATACTTCCACTTTGTGGGCCACCATAAACGAGCTGTAAAAGCCCAAACCAAAATGCCCGATGATGCTGGCTTCGGCCTGGCCTTTGTATTTCGCCAAAAACTCTTCGGCACTGCTAAACGCCACCTGGTTCAGGTATTTGTCTACCTCTTCGGCGGTCATACCAATGCCCTGATCAATGATGCTGATGGTTTTGTTTTTGGCATCCAGCACCACTTCAATGCGGGGCTCGCCCAGTTCGCCGCTAAACTCGCCAACGCTGGCCAGCGTTTTCAGTTTGCGGGTGGCATCCACGGCGTTGCTCACCAGTTCACGAATAAAAATTTCATGATCGCTGTACAGGAATTTTTTAATGATCGGAAAGATATTTTCCGAACTCACCCGAATGTTTCCGGTCGCCATATTGATACGTGTTTTATGTGAAAATGAAAGCCCGAGCAGGTCGGGAAAATTACCTGCACACACACGGCAAATTCGGTGCCCGCCTGCCTCTGCCTGACAAAGTTTCCCCTCCGGCCGAAAGGCTGTCAGTTTACCGCTACGACCAGCAGACTTGGTGTGACAATCTGCGCAGGTTTTTGGCTCCTCTCCCTCTAGGGAGAGGCAGGGGTGAGGGTCTCACTCTCCGGGCAGCGCAGCCCATCAGCTAAGTAGCAGCACCCAACAAAAAAACACACAAGCCCGAAGGGCTGACAGGATTGTAGAAAAATCCAACAACATGTCTTCTCAACCCCGAAGGGGTGGCATTTTCAATGGCTAAAAAATATATCACCCCTTCGGGGTTTTGAGCACTACAACAACATTTGGCTTTCTATAATCATTGCACCCCTTCGGGGTTGGGGTGATGACAATGCACGGGATTCTTTTACCAGCAACGTCTCTCGCAGAGGACGTTGCGTTTCAATTTATTTTTTCCAACTACGCAACGTCCCTTGCAGGAGACGTTGCTTGCAAGGAGAACGTTTCGATTTACTGCTTCACCAACTTCAGCTGCACTTCATTCAGCTGCAGCAAATAATAGCCCGTAGGCAAGCCCGTTACCGCAGTTTGAATGGCGGGCTGTGTAGCCGCTGCAGCGGTTTTACCTGATGCGAGTAGTTTGCCATCGGCTGTGCGCAAAGCCCACTGCACGGTTTGCACCGCTGCTGGCAGTTGCAATTGCAGCTGGCTCTGCACAGGATTGGGGTAAATGGCATAGCCCTGCGTGGCCTGTACCCGCAAGTTGATGATGTTGCTCAACTGCACCGAACCATCCACATCTACCAACCGCAACCGGTAGCGATAATGGCCAGCCACCAGCGGTCCGTCGTTGAGTTTATATTGCGTGGCCACACTGCTGTTGCCAGCGGCTTTCAACGTAGCCACGGGCACAAATACAGCACTGTTGCCTGCTGCTCTTTCTACTACAAAATGACTGGTGTTTTGCTCTTGTAACGTACGCCATTGCAGCTGCGCCGTTTGCTGCTGCACTTTGCCCTGCAACGGTTGCAGCGTTGCTGGCAATGGCTGGTCGAGTACAAAGCGGGCAAACACCGGCAGGTGGTCGCTGGTGGTGCTGGTGTAGCTGGTTACGTAGGTGCGCGGGTCTTCCACATCGGCACTGCCGCTGATGTATAGGCTATTCATTTCATTGCTCACAAACAAGTGGTCAATCATGCTGTTGCCACTGCCTACAAAGCTGCCTTTGCCGGCTGCACTAAAGCCTCCGGTGAGAGCTGCATAACTGGCCGCATCATCAACAAACGGCTTGTACGGCGACGGCTGCCCCGTGAAGGTTGAGTTGATGGCATCATCATTATAGTCGCCAACAATAATCACCGCATCATTGGCATAATACGCATCCAGTGAGTCTTTCAATACACGGGCATCGTACACCCGGCGGTTGTAATCTTCTGCCGCAGCACTGCCCGATTTGGCATGTATCACTACTACATGCAGCGTACGTTGTGCCCCATTGATATTCGCATTGAACGTAGCCATAAACGGCAAACGTCCACTCGCCCAAAATGCACTGGCACCCTGTGGCGATGGATACGAAGGCAAGGTATTGCTACCACTACGTGCCGCATCATAAATGGTTTCAAACATGGCCCGGCTGCTTACCAAAGTCATGGTGGCAGGGTTGTACAACACCCCTACTTTTTGTGGCGGAAAATTTGGATCGGGTGCATCAAAAGAACGGCTCCATCTTGGAGATAATACCGCTGCATAACCCGGCATTTCACTCAGCAATACATTCCATACCGAGTCGCTGCTGATTTCCTGCACACCCACTACATCAACATTCAATCGATTGATAACGGTCTTGGCATTCTGCTTCTGGGTTTCTTTATACGGTTGTGTTGCTGTGTTGGTACTGTTGCTGCCAAAAAATGTCATGTTCCAGGTGGCTACATCCAGCGTTTCGGTTTTGAGATAAGAGGAAGCAACATACATCGCCAACACACTATCGAGGCCGGTAGCAGTGGCTTTCAAACGGCCGGTATCCCGCAGTTGTTTTTGCAGTGGCGTATAACGCACATACACAGTGGCACCCGCAGCCAGTGAAGCATTGCTCAGCAGCAAACTACTACCAAAACTACTGTTGTCGGCAGAGAGCTGCCAGCCGCTGTTCATACTCAGCGTTACATCGCCAAAGCCTTTACCCGTGAGGGTTACAGCTTGTGCGGGACTGCTGCTGCCCACACTCACTTCACCCAGATTGGCAGCTGCCGGCGAAGCCTGAATATAACTGCTCACGTTAGCTACTTGCACATCATCCAACGTCCAGCGGGCTGCGCCTAATGCCACTGTAGATGTGTATTTAAAAGCGACATACACATGACTGGTTTTGTAGGCACTCAGGTCTATGTTGTCGGATAACGTCCATGTATTGCTGGCAGTGCCGGGCAGGTTGGCAGGCAAGGCTGTCCAGGTGGCTGCGGCGGGGTTGCCGCTACCACTATAGTTGGTGCTAATCAGCACTTGCATGGCAGGACCGTTAAACTCCGTGCGGCTCCAAAAGCGCAACACCGGAATATTGAAACCAGCACTCAAATCAATCGGCGGCGATATCAGCCAGTCTTCATTTTCTATCACACCAGCACTAAAGCCATTCATTTGAATGCCATTGCTGCTGCGGCCAAAGCTGGTGCAGTTCCACACTTGGGCCCCTGTGGTACTATATTGTGTAAAGCCACTGCCGGGCTCACCGGCTACCGTGCAAGTATTGAAATCGAAATTCAAATTGGATGGGTCAAATCCCTGACCCGACAACGTAATTGTTTTTTCTGCAGCGCCGGCACTGTTGTGCGTAATGCTTCCATTGGCAATACCTGCCACGGTGGGCGAAAATTTTACATAAATATTTTTGCCAACGGCTGCTTCAAACATTGTGATGCTGGCAGTGGTTCCAAAAGAAACATTGTCGGTAGAAATGCTGAAAGGAGCTGCAGTTTGCAGGTTTACATTACCCGTAAGGCCAGTACCACTCACAGTGTATTGATGCGCCACACTGGTAGCACCGATGTTGGTGAGTGGTAACGTCAACAGATTGCTGCTGAGTGAAATAACGGGTGTAGAACCTGCGGCGGCAACCGACCCATTGATAATGACATTATCAATACTAAATGTACCTGCACTGCCTTCTGCATTGAAGCCATAAAAGCGAAACGTCAGCGGACCCGTTACATCGGTATGGCCGCTGCTCAGCGTAATCGTGCTGCCAGCATTGGCCGCAGTGCTGGCATCGCTTACCTGAAAAATATTGCCCGACACCACACTCAGGTTCGCATTGCCACTCACACTGGCGGGCAGGTTGGCACTATAGCCATCGGCACTGCTGCGTACCGCATACTGGCGAATGCCCGTACCACTGCGCTGAATGGTAAAACTGATGCTGCTCACACTCAGCGAAAAGCCTGCATTTGGGGTAATAGTGACCTGATAATATTGGCCGGTTTGCAAGCTGCCCGTAAACACATCGCTACCATTGGTGGCGCCGGTTGGCCAGCCCACAAAACTAAAACGCCCCGTTGCGTTGGGGTTGAGGCCCATGCTGTAAGGATTGCCCGTAGCAGGCACAGCAGTAAACTTGTCGAATGTGGCACCGGTAGCTGTAGGTACCGGTGTAGGGTCGGTGTAGCCGCCGCTGCCGCTGGCCACACTGGCAAAATCATAGGTTACAGCAAATGCCTGACTAAAGATGTTCGAAGGCACACACATCATCAGCACAGCTGCCAGTAGCAGCACACGAACAGAAGCGATCATAACAGTTTCCTCATCGGTTTTTTCAGAGCAGCAAAGTAAAGGCCTGGCCAATGGGCAGCTGCATTTTGATGCAGGAATCTGTGCACAATTTGCTGATGCTTCCACAAGTGTGCATCCATCAAAAAAGGCTTCCAGGAATCCATCCTGAAAGCCTTTGTATTGACCTAATTAACCAATCAACTAATTATCCAATCACCCTTCTATTGCCCCTGCGCCAGGCTGTAGGCCTTTTTACCTTCCCACATGTTCAGCAGTTCC
Organism: Bacteroidota bacterium; assembly: GCA_020161435.1. Taxonomy (GTDB): domain Bacteria; phylum Bacteroidota; class Bacteroidia; order Chitinophagales; family Chitinophagaceae; genus Phnomibacter. The sequence goes on from JAIUNV010000003.1 coordinate 224,979, forward strand.
AGAGAGCATACTTTGTATTCACTCATCACCCGCTTGTACAGTTCCAGTACATCAATTTGCGTCAGCGGAGAATCATCTTCACTTTCAAAGCGGCAACGGTATTGGTTTACCAGGTTGGTAAATACACTGCCCTTAGGCCATACCTGCGTACCCCGGTTGCTGATGGTAACCAGTTTGAACAGCACACCGGTATGCTGCAGCAACTTGTTGGCCAAATCCGTTGGCTGCTCATTGCTTTCCAGAAAAATATCGACACCAACAATTTGCTCACCGGCCATTTCAGCACTTTCCAGCATGGGGTTTTTTTCCAGCTTAAAATGCGTTGGGGTCATGGGCATATTGGGCAGCACGGGCTTGGCACCATGGGCAGGCAGCTTGCCAATGTTGGCAATGATAGCATTGGCAAACTCCGTTGTATTGACACTGGGAATGCTCTTATCGCCAAAGTCGCCGGTATGAATGCCGCTTTCGAGGGTAAAGAGCAATGCATTTTCAATATGCGCTGCACTTTCCATAAAGCCCAGATGACGCAACATAGCAATGCCGCTCAGCAACAGCGCAGTGGGGTTGGCAATGTTTTTACCCGCAATATCAGGAGCAGTGCCATGCACGGCTTCGAAAATGCAGATATGGTCGCCAATGTTGGCGCTGGGTGCAAAACCCAAACCACCCACCAAACCAGCGCAAAGATCGCTGACGATATCGCCCTGCAGGTTGGTGAGCACCACCACATCAAAGCTGTCGGGGCGGGTTACGAGTTTCATGCAGAGGTCATCTACAATTACATCGTCGGCCTTCAAATCGGGGTATTCTTCAGCCACTTTGTAAAACACTTCCAGGAAGAGGCCGTCGGTAATTTTCATGATATTGGCCTTGTGACCGCAGGTAATGCGGCGGGCACCTTTCTTCTTGGCCATTTCAAAAGCGTAGCGAATCACCTGCTCACTACCGGGGCGGGTAATGAAACGGCGGCTCAGGGCTACGTCGTGGGTGAGCATGTGTTCAATACCACCGTAGGTATCTTCAATGTTTTCACGAACCACGGTTACATCAATGGGGATGCCGGCTTTGCTAAACACGGTATCTACGCCGTGCAGGGTTTGAAACACCCGCTTGTTGGCGTAGGTGTTCCAGGTTTTACGGGCTGTTACGTTTACACTTTTTACGCCTTTGCCCTTGGGGGTTTCCATGGGGCCTTTGAACAGGATGCCCAGTGTTTCGATGGCCTGCTGGGCTTCGGGGGTCATGCCATTGCTATAACCTTTGTCGAACACCCATTTGCCCATGTCGACAAACTCGTATTCCAGCGGTACGCCGGCAGCGTTAAAGATTCCCAACACGGCGTCCATTATTTCCGGACCGATACCATCTCCTTTGGCAACTGCGATTTTCATAAATGAAGCGATTGATAGTTATGTACACGGCCAGCCGGCCGTAAAAAATTGTTGCAAAAGTAAGGATGCCAGCCGCAGCGGCTACGTTAATTTGCGAATGGTTTTTTATAACCGGTGGATGTAAGTTTTGCAACTTTTTTTGCTGGCAAACGTTGAAATTGCCCCTACCTTTCCAATCAGGTAAGCAGTAGCCCATGCATTCATTAATCACACAAGGTGTAGAGATCACCGTTGAAACCTACTACCAGCCGGATTTCAGCAATCCGACACACAATGAGTACATGTTTGCGTACCGCATTACGTTAGAAAATCACAATCCTTTTCCTGTTCAACTCCTGCGCCGCCATTGGGATATTTTCGACAGCAACGGCGAATACCGCGAAGTAGATGGCGACGGCGTGGTGGGCCAGCAACCGGTGCTCAACCCCGGCGAAGTGTTTCGCTATGTAAGTGGCTGCAACCTGCAGTCTGACATGGGCAAAATGCACGGTTTTTATACCATGATGAATTTGCTTTCGCAAAAAGAATTCAGCGTGGATATTCCGGCCTTCGATATGATTGCCCCGTTTAAGGGGAATTGATTTGAAGCTTTACCAGTTCACAAGTTGGGATGATTGTTTGGCATTTTTGCGGCCTTCTCCTACTTCCTCATTTTTTATTTGTTATTCCTTCTTTCTTATTCCTCAAGGCTTATACCCCGCTTGCTCAAAAACCTGCCGGGCAGGCATTTTCATCAGGTCGGGAAATTTGGTGTCGGGAAATTTGGTCAGGTAGGCGTTCACTATTTTCCGGCCTACAAACAAGGCAATGTAACCCGGAGCACCCTCGCCCAGCTCCTGGGTTTTGGGACCATCTTTCAGATAGCCTTGGTTGATGAGCGGATCTTTGCTGTAGAGCAAATCGTTTTTCATGAAGAAGTTCCAGATAAGTGCCTCGTTGGCTTCGCAACCTTTTACCTGCTTGCCGGTGTAACCGAGTTGCAAGCTATCTGCCACATCGGGCAGCAGGCGTTGCAGCAGCGCCATGCGTTTGCCTTTTTCTACCATGTCTTCCAGCAGCGTCAGGCCTTCGGGCTTGTACGGAAAGGCATCTTCAATCAAATTTTTAGTCGCATTCACCAGCATAGTGGCGGGGGTAAAACGGCGGGTTTGATAATCGAAAAACACACCGGCCCGTTTGCCTTCGTCGTACACCTGTGCCTGCTCGCCCAAGTGCAACTGCAGGGCAATGCCCACGCCATTTTGGGTACGCACATCGCCATAATCGCCAATGGCAAACGGCTCATACGCATCCATGGGACTGATGAACGTGGTGATGACAAAGGGCGAATCGGGTTTGTAGCCGGGCACATAATGCTGCAGGTAGCGCAGCACTTCTACCATGTCTTTTTCCAGTTGCGGCAAATGCTGATTGGCCACGCCATTGGCTACCTCGTACACGGGTGTATAGCTGCGCAAAAAAGCCGTGATGGCCGCCAGCGCCTGCGGGTCGCCGGGGTTGATGCCGAGCATGGAGCTCAGGTAGTTTTGTAAAAAACCAGGGTACTGCTGCTGCAATTGGTTGAGGCCGGGCACCAGCTGATTGGTATCCAATGCAAAAAAGGACTGATCAAAACGTTCCGTTTTTACACTGGCCGAAAAAGCGCTGACATCAGGCTTTTGCTGGCCACTGTCACAAGCATACACACCCGCCAGCAGGCTCATCCACAGCATTATTCTTTTTACCATACCGCAAAAGAACGTTGTGTGTTGGAATTTATTGGACAAGGAAAATACAAAGCTGTGGAAAGGCTAATACCTGAACTCGAGGATGCGTTCGTCGTGCATCATTTTGTCTACCAGGCGCAGGTGGCGTTTTTGCGGGCCTTCAACATACCAGCTGCTTTCTACCGTGCCATTGGCCCGGCGGTGGCTGTTGATTTTGTATTGCAACTTTGCCGCTTTCAGCATGTTTTCGATGTGCAGCAAATCGCCCTGATGGCTATGTGTAACGAGATAATAGGTCCGTTGCAAATTCACCCGGTCGATAATGACTTCGAGCTTGGGCAAAAAAGCCATCACCACAAACACAATACCCGTGGCCAGCAAAGCAAACCATGGATGCCCCGCTCCCACGGCCATGCCCAGGGCCGCCGTTACCCAAATACTGGCTGCTGTGGTGAGGCCATGTGCACGGTCGTTGCCTTTGAAAATAACACCGGCACCTACAAAACCAATGCCCACCACAATGTTGGACGCAATGCGTTCTGGCGCCATGCTACTGCCAATCATGGGGCTGAGCATGGTGTACAAACAGGCCCCAATACTGATGAGCATCATGGTACGAAAACCAGCCGACTTGCTGCGGTATTCCCGCTCTGCGCCGATAATGCCGCCTACCAATAAGGCCATCAATAATTGTGACACTTGTTCTCCTGTAATCATGGCGCCAATCGTTGTTGCTGCTTAAAGGTAGCACTACCCGGCCAATGACTGCATCTTGCTACCTTAGCGGCCTATCTTTCAAAAGCATTCATTTGTTGTATTTATGAAAATCGCCATCGCCCAACAGAACTATCACATCGGCAATTTTGCCCGCAATACGCAGCACATTATTGAGGCCATTGAAACAGCCAAAGCTGCAGGCGCAGACCTCGTTCTGTTTAGCGAACTCAGCATCTGTGGCTACCCCGCCCGTGACTTTCTGGAGTTTGATGATTTCATTCATCAATGCCAACAATCACTCTCGCAGATTGCTGCACATTGCAACAGCATAGCTGCACTGGTGGGTGCCCCCGAACGCAACCCCAACCTTAAAGGCAAAGACCTTTTCAATACAGCTTACTTTTTATACGAAGGAAAAGTGCAGCAGGCCATTCATAAAACGTTGCTGCCTACCTACGATGTTTTTGATGAGAACCGCTACTTTGAACCAGCTTACGAATGGAACATTGTACATTTCAAAGGCAGGAAGCTGGCAGTCACCATTTGTGAAGACATCTGGAACCTCGGCGACAATCCGCTGTACCGCATTTGCCCCATGGATGAGCTGATGAAACAGCAACCCGATGTAATGCTCAACCTCAGTGCTTCACCATTCGATTACACGCATGATGAAGACCGCAAAGCCACCATTAAAGCCAATGTGCAGAAGTACAAGCTGCCCATGTTTTACTGCAATGCCGTAGGCAGCCAAACCGAGATTGTGTTTGATGGCGCCAGCCTCGTGTTTGATAAGGATGCCAACCTCTGTGGCCAGCTGCCGATGTTTACCGAATCGCTGCAATACTTTACCCTGCGGGAAGATGGTAGCATAGATGCCCCCATACTGGAACCTGCCAGCCGGGTGCCCGATAAAGAACTGACACCGCATGGCCTGGAAGCCGAACTGAACATTGCACAAATACACGATGCGATTATCCTCGGCATTCAGGATTATTTTGGCAAGATGGGTTTTCAACAAGCCATTGTGGCCAGCAGCGGTGGTATTGACAGTGCGGTTACACTGGCACTGGCCGTACGGGCATTGGGTGCGGCCAATGTGCGGGCCATCCTCATGCCCTCGCAGTACAGCACCGGCCACAGTGTAGACGATGCCGTGCAGCTGAGCCGCAACCTGCAGAACCCTTACGATATTGTTCCCATTAAAAACATTTTCGATCAGTTTACAACAGAGTTGCACCCCTTGTTTGGCAACCTGCCGTTTAATGTAGCAGAAGAAAACATCCAAAGCCGGGTGCGGGGCAATCTGGTGATGGCCATTGCCAATAAGTTTAACTACATACTGCTCAACACCAGCAACAAAAGTGAACTGAGCACCGGCTACGGCACCCTCTACGGCGATATGGCCGGTGGCTTGGGCGTACTGGGCGATTGCTACAAACTGCAGGTGTATGCACTGGCCCGCTACATCAATAAGGATGGAGAAGTGATTCCGGAAAACATCATTACCAAACCACCGAGTGCTGAGCTGCGCCCCGGCCAAAAAGACAGCGACAGCCTGCCGGAATACGATGTGTTCGACCCGCTGCTGTACCAGTATATCGAACGCAGACAGGGGCCAAACGAAATAAAAGCGATGGGCTTTGATGCGGCACTGGTAGACCGGGTGCTGCGCATGGTAAACATCAACGAATACAAACGCAATCAGTTTTGCCCCATCATACGGGTAAGCCCCAAGGCCTTTGGTGTAGGAAGAAGGATGCCGATAGTGGGGAAATATTTAAGCTGATTTTTGGGACGCGGATTTATTGGGACGCGGATGGGAAGGATGGAAGAAGGATTTTCGCGGAGATACATTGGTTGCTCTTCGATTGTTGGACTGAAGAATCCCTTTCATAAATGTGATTACAGTGATTGTGAGATTACCTTTTACATTTACTATTAGAGTTGTACTTTGTATAAAATTCTATCCATGCTTTTACTCACCCTTTCTGTTTGGAACACTCTTGGCATTATCGCAGTTATTGCATTAGTTATTTCCTTCTTTAAAGCGAAAAATGCTGTTTGGGGAACAGCAACACTTGGCTTAGTTGTTGCACTTATTATTGGAATAATTGGCTGGCTCAAAAACTCCAAGTTCAACTGGGAAGGATTCAAGCAAGTGATGATTATTGCAATACTAGTTGGTGTAATTTTTGAACTGTTGAGTATGGTTTCAAAACGAAAAAAAAGTATTGATTAATGGTCAGAAGGACAGCCGCTTTCGAGAATGTGAATTCAGATTGAGAAGAATTAATGAATCCAGTCTGTATATGAAATTTTGAGTTTAGAAAATGAACAGCAATTAACCAATGAATTATTCACTTTCATATTTTGGCAAGTCCATTGACGAAGTTTCTGTTGAGGATATAATAAGCTTCTTTAATGAGCCGAGAGAAGAATCGACTAAAATTGAGTTTAAATCTTTTTCCAATACTTATGGCAATTTCAATCAAAATCTAGACGGGATAATTAGAGGTATTTGTGCCATGCTAAACTCCGAAGGTGGCATCATAATTTGGGGCGCCCCAGAAGGACACATTGAGCCCAAACGAAAGGAGAAGGTATTTCAAGGAAAATTAGCTGCTGTAACTGAATACAAGTCGAAAGATTGGCTGATAAGTAAAATCTCGGATTCCATCACTCCTCTACCAACTGGAATAAAAGTTTCTATATTGAAACATGACAACTTGTTTGTTTATGTCTTCGAAATACAGCAGAGCACATATCCCCCTCATCAATTTAAGCATACCTATTTTGCAAGATTAGATGGCCAATCTAAGCCTGCTCCACATTACCTTATAAATGCTCTATTTAAAAAGGTAACATTCCCGCAAATTGAAGGGTATCTCAAAATAGATAATATTCAATATGATCATTCGATTTTCATTTTAGAGGTCGGTATTGTATTGTTTAACTTTACGCCTCTACAAAACGAAGAAACAGTTGTTTTCAAACTATTGTGTTCTCAAGGAGTATTCGAAGCATCTCAGGATTTAAATATTTTAAATAGATATACTGAAGATGGGCACCAATATGTATCTGATGATGACATAAAGATATTGCATTATGGAGAGCCTTATTATCATTCTGAAAGAATTATACTCAATAAAAAGGACTTGATTGAGAAATACAACAATGAGGTTGATTTACTTCTTTCTTTTGGAGGAAAGAATTCGCCGATAAAAACATCAGACTATACACTTGATTTCAATCGAATAAAAATTGGTCATCAAAATAACCCAAATGAAATAATTTCTCGTAAGGATGAAAATGTAATGCTTGTAGATAGGCAATTAGCATTAGGAACCACAAGAGAATCTGCTATAAAAGCTATACTAGGACGTTAGGACTATAACTCCGCTTTGGTTCGTCGCTCACGAACCATTGAAACAATCCTCCGCTCTTCGCCATTTGCAATGGCGAAACCGTACTCATCAAAAAAACACACGCTGCCCGGTAACCGCATTACCAAACAGCGTGTGTTGTAAAAGTGCATGTTGAGTAACTACAAAGTCGCCAACACTTCCAGGGCTTTCTTTCTGTAATCTTCTGTAGATGGATACGTACCGTTGGTCGTCTTATACGTCTTCAGGTAGTTGTTCATTTTAATGTAGAAGTTCTGATGCGTAAAGTAGAGCGGCATTTTGGTACCGCTTTCATTGATGAGTGACATCTGCTTCGATACGCCGTTTTCATACTCGTTGTTGTACAGCTGCATCATCTGGCCTATTTCATGTTGGTTTCCTTTTGGCACAATGCTGCATTCCATCTTCTTTTATGATTGAAAGCACAATACAGCCACGCAGCGGTTGGTAATTTTATCGTTGAAAAACACTCAATATGAAATCAACCACTGACAATACCGCTCAGCCATTTATAGCTGCTCAACACATTGACTATGCCAGCGGAGCTGTGGTAAGTAAAACGATACTGAAAAATGCAGCCGGCAACATTTCATTATTTGCCTTTGATGCCGGCGAAGGCCTGGCAGAACACAGCTCACCCCATGCCGCATTAGTGCAGCTACTGGATGGTGAAGCCGAAATTACCATCGGAACAACGGCATACACATTGCAAAGCGGCCAATGCCTGCTGATGCCCGCCAACATTCCACATTCGCTAAAAGCTACACAAGCTTTTAAAATGATGCTGACCATGATAAAAGGATGACATTGCTGTGACAATCTTTTTGTACCATTAAGGTTTGGCCGAAAAGTATGCTTCGCTTCGTCATGCTTTAGTCATTATTTGCTGCCACCTATTTATGGCAGCTATTGCTCCCATCCTTTAACAACACCTGCACTAAAGATATTACTATATTTGTCATCCATGAATTTGCGCCTCCGATATATCCTCGTCTTTCTCGTGTAATTACCTGCCGGCCAATCGTTGTCGAGCCGTTGGGTAAGGCGCTTCCTGCTACTATTTTTTTACAGACACATAAACCATTGCTATCATGAAAACTGATACAAATCCAGTTATTCTTTGCGAAGAAGATTACAACAAACTGTCGCACATCCTCAACCTGCAAACGGTAGCTGCAGATGAAATGACCCTTGCCTACGAAGTAAGCCGGGCCATTGTAGTAAAAAACAATGCATTTCCGAACAACACTATCCGTATTGGCTCACACATAACCGTATTGGATATGGACACCAGCAAGGAAAAAGACTTTCAGATTGTAATGCCTGGCGAAGCGGATGTGAAAGCACAAAAAATATCGGTATTGTCGCCCATGGCCGCAGCCATCATCGGGTTTAGAGCCGGTGAAGAGGTAACCTGGAAAATGCCATCCGGACTAAAAAAACTGAAGATAGTTGCTGTAGAAAACCACTGATACATGTTGAGCTACCGCTACCTGCATAGCCGTGATAACGCACTTGTTATCACGGCTATTTTTTTTCCACTTCTGCTACGCCAGCACATAGGGCAAATTGTTCCTTGTACAAATCTCGTGTATATTGTATTTTACTTGCAGCCCTCTGGTACAAGCCCACATTTCCCGTTGCTGCAAAAATAATTTCCAATTTCAACTATTCTCCTCACTCAAAACTCTTGCGTATGAAACTGCTTTTCACCAGCTCACTTCTTCTGTGTATCTACGCCGCATTGTCGCAAAATGTAGGTATAGGCACCAGCACCCCTACCCGTTTGTTATCTGTAAATGGCACCATTCTGGTAGATGCCGGCAATATGAATACCGGTGCCGGCGATAGTGCCAGCTTAAGGTTTGGCACCAATGGTATGGCAGCTATTTCCAGCAATAAAGGAGTAGCAGGTGTAAATACAAACGGCTTAGATTTTTGGACCAACAATAACCGAAGAATGATTATTAATACCAGCGGTTTTGTAGGTATCAACAACACAGCACCCAGCTACCGGCTCGATGTGGGCGGCGCCATTCATGCTACCAGTAGTATATATACAGATGCCAGTGCAATTATATCTGGCGGTGCGTCCATTGCAGGTATAACTACAATTGGGGGCAACACTTATTTGAACAGCTCTGCTTTTGTAGCCGACTACATGGGCATTGGCACCAACTTTAGCAGTACCTACAGATTGAATGTAAATGGCAATGCTCTCATAGGCACCAACCTTGGTGTAAACGGCAGCATACGGGTAGATGGTGCTGCCAACCTCAACAGTACACTTACGGTAGATGGCAAACTAACCAGTGAAGGAAGGGCCATTATGCTCAGCAACTCTGGCACCACATTGCGGTCAGGTTTTTCTAGTGGCGCATTTACCGTTTCACTAAATGCAGGCCAAGTTGCAGACGTTGCTTTTATTGTGCCCACTTTTGCAGGCAACAACAACAATGTGCGGATAATGGTAGCGCAACTGGTGCCCGGTACAGGTGCGAGTAATTGGGGAGCCGTAGTATTTACACCACACAGCATTGACCCTTCAGATGCTGGTTATAGCAATCAAAGCACTGTGAGAATACGCATGCAAAACGCTAGCAGCGCCTTAGCTAATCTTGGCACCAATGCGGTGCTGCATTTATTTACAGTTGTAACGCACTAATAAGTATAGCTGCGCTTCACTTTTTTCATCCAGGTTTCATACAAATTTTACCCCAACAAAAACCCATATTTCAAACAGCAGTAATCACCGTTCGTTATCTTAGACTCATTGGTTGAATAAATGAAAGCATCTATGAAAAAAGTTGACGCTTTACCCTTTTTTGCAGCTGCATTTGTAACCGTTGTTTTTGTACTTTTTGGCCACTGCCCGGCTACAGCACAAAGCAGCAAGCAACCTTCAACAGCAGTGATGAAAGATTTGGAATTTCAGATGGCACTCTCCATTCGGTATTGCCGCCCCGACGATTTGAAATCATTGGTTGAAGAAAAAAAGTATCCGGTCAACAGACGTTTCGAATCAGGATTTGCGCCTTTGCATGCACTCATCTGGAGCACAGCCAATGCCCCTAAAGAAGACTCTGCCAAACACCGGGAAATGATAGATTTTCTGATACAGAAAAAAGCGTCAGTAAGCATGAAAGTGCCACCATTTAAAGCGTGGACCAAACTGCTTGCCCCACACGACAATGATGGCATACGGGCTGCAACATAAGACAGCCTCAATTCTTTGCAACTGGCTATGCTCTGCGGTAATATTCAGGTAGTGAAAATTATGCTCCGGCACGACCCCAATATTTCTGTGACAGACAGCAAAGGCAACACCCTGTTACACCTGGCTGCCATGTACGACTACAATGCAACATTCGATGACACCTACGTATTAAAAGTTACAGACCTGCTCATGATGGATAGAAACATTTTGAACAAAGCGGGACAAAATCCACTGTTGTACTATGTAAGCAAACCACAATGGGTAACTACCGCCAAACTTGTAATTGATCACATGATAAAAGCAGGCGCCAACCCGGCACTAAAAGATGCATCAGGCAAAAACTTTTATGACTATGGTAAAACCGTAAACCCCTGGATAGATTCGTGGCTGCAACAAAAAGCAGAAGCCGCCAGAATCAACAAAATCATCGCTACGTTTTTGAATACTCCACCTATCGATTTTGAGAAACAAACAAGGGAAAACCTTGCCCGATATGAAGCATGGAAAAAAAGTGGAGGCGGGTGCGGCAACACAACGCTACAATTTTCCTACAGCCTTCGCTTCAACTACTTTTTATCAAGCCCGTACAGTCTGCCATCTAAAGGTCAGAAATGCAGTGCCAATGAAGAACCCATTGAAGTGGTAGTAACGCCTGAAAGGGTGAGCATCAGTACACTGACACCTTATTACGGATCATTCACCGTATGCGAAAGCGGCTACAGGATAGTAAATGGTGAAGAGTATGAATTTTATGGTTTTAAAACAGGCGCCAACAACAGTACCTACACAGGCTTTGGCCGAAAAAAAGGGAACACTGCAAATGCCATCATCTTTACGCAACAAGGCTCTATCATGCTTGGCACTTCGCCCTTTCAATACCAATAGACCGGCACAGATTTAGTCATCATTCGGGTATTCAGAAAAATGATCAAGGCTTGAATATACAGATTGGTAAACGCTGTCAAAAAACCAGTCGCTGTATCATACTTGATTTTTTCAGACAAAAAATTAACTGCCGTATCATTATTTCAATCAAACTATTTTTTTGCTGCTTTTGTTATAAATAAAATCAGTAAAATGAAGCCTCATCAATGGGCCATTCTTGTAGCCACACTCTATCTGATTGTGTATACAATTTTAGTTCAACAATCGGCGGACCTCTTGTTATTATCCGCTCTGTTTGCAGGATCTTCTATCATCATTATTTGGGTAGCGATAGCTACATTAAAAGCGCCTTACCACGGACCTGAATTAACACCCGATGAAGAGTACGGCTATGGCGACCGAAAGAAAGAAAACAGGAGATTGCTCTGGTAGCCAACCCTATGTAACCGGGTAACTTTTGTCACACCCTTCACTACCATGGAGCAGCAATTTTGTACTATGAAAAATCTGCTGCAACAACATTGGGAAACGGTGTACCAAACCAAAACGTCGCAACAAGTAAGTTGGACGGAAGAAGTACCGGCACAATCGCTGGCGCTGATTGCCGAACTGAACCTGCCGAAGGATGCTGCCATTGCCGACATTGGCGGCGGTGATAGCAAACTGGTAGACCATTTGCTGGCGCAGGGCTACACCAACATTACCGTGGTAGATATTGCTGCCGCAGCCCTTGAGAGGGCCAAAGTTCGGCTGGGCGACGCTGCCGCAACGGTGCAATGGGTGGTAAGTGATGTGCTGGCTTTTGAACCAACACAATCTTTCGCCCTCTGGCACGACCGGGCAGCTTTTCATTTTCTCACCAACCCGGCCGATGTACAACGCTACTTGCAACTATTGGAAAAAAATGTAGCAGGCAATGTGATTATTGCAGCATTCAGCACCGAAGGCCCCAGCAAATGCAGCGGCCTGCCTGTACAGCAATACAGCGAAGGCAGCATGTGCTCACTGATGGAAGGACGGTTTCATAAATTGAAATGCGATACGGTGACACACATTACACCAGCTGCAGCAAGGCAGGAGTTTGTGTACTGTGGGTTCAGTAAAAATCAAGCATAACATTTTGATGTAACGATCAACAAAAGCGGGCCCGGCACTACCGGACCCGCTTCTTATTTTCAGTCGACATTTTTTAATTGATGGCTTTGATACACAGCAAAGGAATATGGGTATGAAAAGCCAGCCTTGTAGTGTGGCTGCGGCGGAAAATGGATTCGAGCCAGCCATGTTTTTTCGGAATCATCAGCATCATATCAATGTTGTGCTCCGCAATAAAGGCATCCATGGCATTGGTAAAATCTTCGCCTTCCACCAATACAAATTCAGGTTGTATTTTTTCAAATAGTTCGCCTACAATTACATTGTTGTGGTACAGATCGGGGTCAAACGCCTGTGGATTAGGATCATTGTGTACCACCACCAATTTGGCTTTTAAAACAGCCAGAATTTTCTTGATAGCTTCGGCTGGTGTGGTTTTCATTACGTCTTTGTAATCGCAGGCCCAGCCAATTTTTTCAATGGGTTTATAGCTGGCATCTGGCGGTACTATCAGCACCGGCACAGCCACATGATGAATAATGTGGGTGGTATTGCTACCAATAAGCACCTGCTCCAGTTTGCCGCCACCGGTAATGCCCATCACAATCAAATCGGCCACTACTTCTTCGGCCACTTCACTGATGCGTTCCTGCAAAAAACCAAAATCAGAAATGGTTTCAATGGCTACTTCATTGCCACTGGCCTTGAGCAAGGTAGCTTTCAGTTGTTGCAAATTTTCTTCACTGGCTTTTTGCAACTCTTCGGTTTGCAAAATGGCCCAGCTCATTTCTGTAGCCAATGGCATGCTGTACGCATTGTACAACACCAACTTGTTGGCACCCAGTTCTTTGGCCAAGCCAAGGGCATACAGGGCGCTGTTTTGTGCGGTGGCAGAAAAATCGGTGGGAACTAAAATGGTACGCATACAATCGTGTTTAATGTGGGTAATCGTTATGGCTGTCAATCCTTTATCCGGCATGAAAATACTTCATTCTGCCCAGCCTGTGCATGATACAAGTCAAGTCATACGTTAATTCTACAGGCAGCTTTGCACGGCATGGCATTTGCATAGTTGCAGCACGTATTTTCACCGCCTCAATTTTTTTCTACCATCATGCGTACCGCCGAAGATATTCGCCAGCTACAGGAAGCAATTGCCCAGCATCACCCCGTTACCGAAAACATTCGTCAGCAGCTGCACCGCATCATTGTGGGACAACCCGCTATGATTGACCGGCTGCTGATTGGTTTGTATTGCAATGGCCACGTGCTGCTTGAAGGTGTGCCCGGCCTGGCCAAAACACTTACCATTAAAAGCCTGGCCAAAACGCTGAACATGGCTTTCAGCCGCATACAGTTTACCCCCGACCTGCTACCCGCCGACGTAGTGGGCACCATGATTTACAACCAGCAAAAAGGTGAATTTGTCGTTCGCAAAGGGCCCATTTTTGCCAACTTTATTTTGGCCGATGAAATCAACCGTGCTCCGGCCAAAGTGCAAAGTGCCCTGCTGGAAGCCATGCAGGAAAAACAGGTGACCATTGGCGATACAACATACCAGCTACCTCAGCCTTTTTTGGTGTTGGCTACGCAAAACCCCTTGGAGCAGGAAGGAACTTATCCGCTGCCCGAAGCACAGCAAGACCGCTTCATGCTGAAGGTAAAAGTGGACTACCCCACCCGGGAAGAAGAGCTGCAAATAGTGCGGGAAAACATTGCCGGTATCGACAACATAACCCTGCAGCCCGTAGCCAGTGCACAAGATATTCTTCGTGCCAGAGAGCTCTGCCGCCAGGTGTATATGGATGAAAAAATTGAACACTACCTGCTGGACTTAGTGATGGCCACCCGCTACCCTGCCGATGCCGATTTGCCCGAGTTGAAACCACTGCTCAGCTATGGTGCCTCACCCCGTGCCAGCATTAGTATGGCGCAGGCCAGCCGTGCTGTAGCTATGCTCAGCAAGCGGGCATACGTTATCCCCGATGATATAAAACAAATTGCCGTGGATGTGCTTCGCCACCGCATTGGCCTCACCTACGAAGCTGCGGCCGAAGAAGTAACTGCTGATGATATCATCGGTAAAATTTTGGGCAAGGTGAAAGCGCCGTAACATCTGAGCAAGATTGAATACTTACATGTATTTATGAAAGTATAGATTATAAAAAAGGTTCTCGCTACAACATTCATTTCTCTTGTCCGATTTAAAAGCCATACTCAAACAAATACAGCGGCTGGAGATTCGCTCCAGGCGCTTGTCGAACCATGTGTTTGCGGGTGAATACCACTCCGCCTTCAAAGGGCGTGGCATGACGTTTAAAGAAGTGCGGGAATATTTTCCCGGCGATGACATCCGCTTCATCGACTGGAATGTGAGTGCCCGTTTCGGCCATCCGTTTAGCAAGTTGTTCGAAGAAGAACGTTCGCTGACACTGATGCTGCTGCTCGACATGAGTGCCAGCACCAGCACTGGCACCCGCCAAAAAACCAAACGCACCCTCATGACGGAAATGGCGGCTGCACTGGCTTTTGCCGCTTTGGGCAACAACGATAAAGTGGGTGCCATCTTATTTACCAACGAAGTAGAACTGCTCATTCCGCCGGGCAAAGGCAAGGGGCATGTGCTGTACATGCTGCGCAAAATATTAGCCCATGAACCCAAGGGCAACAGCACCAATATAGAACCAGCACTCAAACTGCTGCAGCAAACCATGAAGCAAACGACCATCAGCTTTGTGCTGAGTGATTTTGCAGCGCCCAATTGCAGCAAAGCCATGAAAGCAACCGCAGTACGGCACGATTGCATCGCCATCCATTTGTTTGACCAGCTCGATTTTCAACTACCCGCCAATACGTTACTTCCTTTAATAGATCCGGAAACGCAGCAAGTGAGCTGGGTAGATACCCACGACACAAAAGCATTGGCACAATGGCAGCAGCAATTTGTGGGCTATACGCAACGGTTAAAAGATGCCATTACCGCTGCCGGCTGGGATTATCTCCGTTTTCGCACCGACCATGATTTTGTACCTACCCTGCAGCAGTTTTTTCTCAACCGCATCAAACGAGTAAATCATTGATATGTACAAAACGCTACTCGTCTGCTTTGCTTTGCTCACTGGCACTATTTCGTTCGCACAAATACACATGCGTTCCCCACAGGCAATGGCCTATACCGGTCAGCCGGTACCGTTGCGCATCAGCCAAAAAGGTACACTGGCCGATAGCCTGCCCGTGCCCGATAGCATTGGCCGCCTGGAAGTATTACGTTTTGAAAAAGCCGTCCAACAAGGCGATTCAGTAATACAAGATGTATTGCTCATTGGCTATGATAGCGGCAGCTATGCATTGCCCCAAATAGCTGGCAAAATTGAATCGTTGCCCGACAGCATTTTGCTATTGCCGATGCCGCAAGATTCGCTGGCAAAATATGGCGATGTAAAAACCTATTTTGCCGGAAAAGCCAGCACCAATTATTGGCCCTACTTGTGGGCAGCATTGGGTGCTTTAGCCAGTATCGCATTGCTGTGGTGGCTGCTACGCCGCAAACGCAACAAAGCATTGCAAATAGACAATCCTATCACGGGGCCCAAACACTGGCAGGAACAAATGCAAAAGCTGCAACAAAACTGGCAAGCCGGAAAACTATCCGCTCCCGTGGCGGCTACACAATGCATGCAATTGGTGCGGGCCATGTTGCAGCTCAAAGGCATTCCAACAGCAGCACTTACGGGTGAAGAATTGTTGCCGCTGGCCAAATCTATTTTGCCTGCACAACAGCAAACAGCGTTACAAGAAGCGGTGGGTGTTTGCTACGGTATGCAGTTTGCCCGCATGCATCCGGCACAAGAAATATTTAGCCAACAACTGCAACAGGTAGCAGCTGTAGCGGCGCATACTTTTCAATCTACCCATCCTGAAGCGAAGTCATGATAAGAGACTATCTCAACGATATTGTATTTGACTGGCCTTTGTTGCTGGCACTGCTGATATTGGTGCCTGTATGGGTGTGGTGGAGTATTCGCCAACGCAAAAAAAACACAGCCGGTATTGCAGCCACCACTGGCAACCGTGGTTGGATGCAGCAAAGCTGGCGGTTGCGCCTCATGCATTTTCCCATGTGGTTGCGTGGCATAGCAGTTGCTTGTTTGATTGTAGCATTGGCCAAACCTGCGCATTACCAAACCATTGAAATGAACAATGGCGAAGGCATCGACATCATGCTCTGTATGGATGTGAGTGGTAGTATGCTGGCCCGTGATTTTACGCCAGACCGGCTGCGGGCTTCTATGGAAGTGGCCCGCAACTTTGTGCAGGGCCGCAAAGGCGACCGCATTGGGCTGGTTATTTTTTCGGGCCAAAGCCTGGCACTGTGCCCACTCACCAGCGACCTGCAAGCAGTGTTGCACCAGATTAACGCTATTGAATACGGGCAACTGGCAGACGGCACTTCTATCGGCACCGGATTGGCCAGCAGTGTAGACCGCTTGCGCCAAAGTAAATCGCCGGGCAAAGTGGTGATACTGCTGACTGATGGCGAAGACACCGGTGGTTTTTTTGACCCCGCAACCGCCAAGCAACTCGCCATGACCTATGGCATAAAAGTGTACACCATTGGTGTGGGCAGCAAGGGCCTGGCCCCCATGCCCTACCAAACACCTACAGGCACTCAAGTGCGGGAAGAAAAAGTAAACATTGATGAAGCCTTGCTCACAGACATTGCGCAATCCACAGGTGGGCAATATTTCAGGGCTACCAATACCAAAAGACTCGACAGCATTTATGCCTCCATCAATCAACTGGAAAAAAACCGGGTGGAATCAACCATTTTTACCAAGCGAACCGAACGGTTTTTACCCTGGCTGGCTGCTGCCATTGCATTACTGATATTGGAAATGTTGCTCACAGTGGCATTCTTTAAAAAATTACCTTAGGATTTTATTGACCCTCCGTTTTACCGGGTAACTAAGGCAGCCAAAACACTTACAGCATGCGCTATTTTCAATGGAATGAATTCCCCGTTATACAACTAGAACAAGCTACACTGCGAGGTATGCTGCCAACAGATGCCGAGGCGTTGTTTGTATTGCGCAGCAATCCGCACATCATGCACTATGTGCCGCGGCCATTGGCTACCCATGTAGATGAAGCCACACAATTGATAGCCGCCATACAACAAGGCTTTCACGAAGGCAATAGTTTGACCTGGGGCATTGCCGAGCATACGAGCAACCGCATCATTGGCACGCTGGGCTTTTGGCGCATTGAGCCAGAAAATCACCGGGCAGAAATTGGCTATCTCTTACATACCGGTTATCACGGTAAAGGATTGATGAAAGCGGCGATAAAAGCAACTTGCGAGTTTGTGTTTGATGCATTGCCACTGCATTCCATAGAAGCCAAAATAGACAGCGCCAACATTGCTTCATGGAAAACCATAGAGCAGTGCGGCTTTCGGCGGGAAGCACATTTCAGAGAAAACTTTTTCCATAAAGGACAGTTTGTAGATACGTATGTGTACGGGCTGTTACGGAGTGATGTGTAAGCACTCACTTTTGATTTTTTTCTTGACGCCAAAACCACTTTCGCTACCTCGTTTCATGTGATACAAAACAAGACGGTGAAAAGGTGAAAAAACCACCTATTGTACCCTCACTTCACCACCTGTCTGCACCTCAATCTTATTGAAAGCACCGTTGAATTGAATTTGTTTACCGCTGCCAGTGCTACAGCCCAGCGTAAGGCGGCCACCACTTTTTACCTCAATAATACTGCTGTTGTTCAACTGCAAATTTCCGCATACACTAATGCCCGTTATAAAAATGGGGCTGAAGGGCTTGCTAATACTCACATCGCTATTGCAGGAGGGCAGGGTACCACCCGACCAGTTAGCAGCGTCACTCCAATTGTTGGTACCGGCATTTCCCGTCCATGTTTTTAGAAAATTGCCGGCAGTAAGTGCTGGCGCAAAATAGCCGAGTGTGTTGTAGTTGCCAGCTGTGGTTCTTACAATTTCGCCAATAGCACCCAACGGGCTTACAAAGCTGCCCAGCGTGTTGCCAACATTGTTATATGTACCAGCCAAAGTAGCCGACCTGCTGATACGTCGCTGTGCTTCTGAGCCAGCTGCAAATCCTTCTGCAGTGGAGGCCTGCACATCAACCGAATCTACACTGGTGAGGGTACCACTAACCAGCCGGGCATACCAGCGGTGTGTTTCGCCCAGGGCAGTGAGGCCAGCACCCAATGTACCTCCTGCGGCAGGCACACACTCTACTGCCACCCGTGCATTGATAGCCGTAATGCCCCGTAGGGAGAAGATGCGCCTGCTGCCGCCACTACCCACGGGAAACATCCTTTCGGCAATACTGGTGCCATTGATGGTAAATACCACGGCACCCTGTATATGGCCCTGATTGGCAATTGAGCTGCCTGTTGCACCACCATAAGTATTATTGGTACAAACAATGGCCTTCCCCGGAGCCACTTTTACAATACCAAATAAAAAAAGTGTATTGGCGTTGTTATCAGTTACAAACAATGAATCATTTACTTCTACTACCGAACGGGCAGAGCCTACCGTAAGTCGACTGATAGTTCGATTGGCAGGTAACTCATTGGCGGCACCCATTACATAGGTGGTATCATAACCGGCACCAGCTATTTGTACATAACGCAATTCCAAATTGTTATTTGGGTCGGCCGGAGGAAAAGCACTCAGGCGACCTGTTTGTATGCTGAAAATAATGGGTGGTGCCGAAGACGATGCAGCAGCATGATTGAGCATGATATTGTTGTTATGGGTAAAAGTGCCCCGCACCAAATTGATACGGCTGTACACGGAAATAGTCCCGGGTGAACCAGGAATGCTTACCCCCTGTGGATTATTGACCTCGATAGCAGCCAGTCTGCCATTGGTAAACTGACTGGGGCTGACGAAATTGAACGTTTGCGCAGCGGTACCAGCTGCATTGGCAAAATTGAGCGTAGCTGCCTGCAGATTGGCACTGGCGCCAGATTGTAGCGTAAAATTACCCTGTAGCACAATATTGGAGTTGGGTGCCGATAATGTAGCTCCGTTATTTACCAGCAAAGAACCACTCAATTCAATACCGGTTGAAGCGTTGAGGGTAGCATTTTGCGCCAATGTGAGCTGGCCGGCAAGTGCACCAGACCCCGATAAGGTAACAGTTGTACCCTGTGCAATCGTCACTTGGTCAGCCGGGCCAGGTATGTAGCCGCCGCTCCAGTTGGCCGGATCGGCCCACTTCCCAGTAGAATTTACATTGGTTACGCTGGCACCACCAGCTCGGGCCGTTAAAGCCACGCTGTCTATTTGCATACCAAACGGATTGGATGTAGCCACACTGGCGGGTATGGAACTGGTAAACGCCAGGCGAATGGTTTGTCCGGCCAACGATGGGCTCAGTTGCACCACCACCCGCTGCCAATTTTGCATGACGCTGGAAATGGCGACGGCAGCAGTAGTAACACCAGAGGGCAAGGCACCGGCAGTAAATGTGCCGGCGGTAAAGCTACTGGCCAGATAAACCCGCAGCGGCGGGTTAGCCGATGGATTGGCCACAGCGTAGTTACTGCGGTACTTAAAAGCCAACACGATATTACCCGCATTTACGGGCAGCGTTACATCTCGGAAAAAATGGCTGATACTGGCTGTGCCGGCAGCCACGTTTAACGCCACTGCGGGGTTTGCATTTTGATAATTACTGGTCATGAAAGCAGCACGGGTACCGGTAGCATCGGCTACTCCTGTATGGGCAGCCCAGCCATGCACCTGGCCTGAATTGATAGCCGTCCAACCATTGGCAGCCAGGCCCCCAGGTGCTTCAAAGCCTCCTTCGGCCAAAGGGTTGATAAGTGTTGTTAGCTGCCCATGTGCGGCCGTGTGGCCAGCCAGCAACCAACCTATGCAAAGAGTAGTGACAAGTAAACGCATTTGAGTCTGTGTTTTACATTGGAGCAATTTAGCCTTCAAACTGCGAAGGCATTATGCCCAATTTACCAATAAGGCCAATGACTGTACCAACTGCGTACCGGGCTTCAAGAAACCCGGAACTCAAAGCCTTGGTTGGTTATTTCTCCCGTACTTTGCCCGTGCACATGAAAGCCACCGTATACCGCAGTACCGGCAGCTGGTACGATGTAAAAGATGAAGCAGGCCAGCTTTGGAAGGCCCGCATCAAAGGCGTGTTTAAAATAGAAGGGCTGAGCAGCACCAACCCTATTGCGGTGGGCGATGTGGTAAGCATGGAAATAGAAAATGAAGACAACCATATTGCTACCATTGCTGGCATTCACGACCGGCACAATTACATCAGCCGACAAAGCCCCAGCCACCGCCGCCAGCACCATATAGTAGCCAGCAATCTCGATCAGGTATTGCTGGTAGCCACCATTAAAGACCCACGTACGTCCAATGGTTTTATGGACCGTTTTTTGGTGGCCGCCGAAGCCTATCATGTACCAGCCATTTTGCTCATCAACAAGCAAGATGCCTGGAAGGAAAAAGACAAAGCGAAGTTTGAAGAATGGGAAGATATCTATAGCCAGATTGGCTACCAGATAATGGCCGTGAGTGTGCAGCAAGGTACGGGCATGGATGGGCTGCATGCACTCTTAAAAAATAAAACTACGCTGGTGAGTGGCCACAGTGGTGTGGGCAAAAGCAGCTTGCTCAATGCCCTCATTCCCGGCTTTACCCTGCGCACCAAAGAAGTGAGTGGCTGGAGCGGCAAGGGCATGCACACCACTACGTTTGCCGAAATGTTTGACCTGCCCGATGGCGGCCGTATTATTGATACGCCTGGCATTCGGGAGTTTGGTATTGTAGACATTGAGCGGGAAGAACTGAGTCATTATTTTCCGGAAATGCGGGCCGTGTTGCAGGAGTGTCAGTTTAATAATTGCCTGCATGTAAATGAGCCTGGCTGTGCGGTAAAACAAGCCGTGAGTGATGGCAGTATTTCGCCCGACAGGTTTGCTTCTTACCTGAGCATATTCGATACCATTAAAGAAAATGAATGGGAGTAAGCATGCTCCAACAATCATCAATCTTCCGGTTCTTCGGGGCCGTGTTGATATTCCAAAATGTCGCCGGGCTGGCAGTGGAGCACCCGGCAAATGGCCGCCAACGTTGAAAACCGAATGGCTTTGGCTTTGCCGGTTTTTAAAATGGATAGGTTCGACAGTGTAAGGTCTACTTTTTCAGACAGCTCATTCAACGACATTTTTCGCTTGGCCATCATCACATCTAAGTTTACTATTATGGGCATGGCTTATACGGTTAAGTCGTTTTCAAGTTGCATGTCAATTCCTTTTTTCATAATGCGGGCCACTACAAGCAGAATAACCCCCATAAACAACCACACATCGGCACCGGCTATGTGCAGCTGCTGCAAGCTCAGCACCGGCACACCCTGGCTTTCGATATTGGCCTGCACTTTGCTGCCCCATGAGCAAAAGAACCCAATGCCCAATGCGAGGTAAGCAATTAACGCAATGGAACGGCCAGCATGCGCCTGAAATGGTCTGTCGAGGTTCCAGTTTTTATTGTGCAAAATGGTGAGTATGATGTAAAACATGATGGCCTTAAGCACCGATGCAATAGCGATGGTGGCCGTAAGTGTAACATACATTCCCTGATGATGGCGGTACACGGCTGATAAATCGAGCCCCGACCAATAGGTATAACCCAGCGGTGGTTCGTAAAAAATGGTAATAATGGTGTTGACAATGAAGCCGGCGGCTTCAATACTTACGCCCACAAATATGAGCCACGAAATGGCCAACAGGACCATCTTCACATAATCGGTTTGTTTTTTCATGCGTTTCATTTTTATGCTGACGCAAAACTATAAATATTTATTGAATAACAATAAATATTTTCCTTTTACTGAAAAAATACTGCAAACCATGCACTAAGCTTGCCAGGTAACAAATTGGTTGGAACCAATGGCTGAAAAATTGGCGCTGCTGTAATTGAGTGTTGGGTTGCAGCAAACAGAAACAGGTTTGCCTGCCCGGTGCCAATTGCCCCATGTGGCAAACAGCCTTATCTTTCGGCACGAAACATTCATTTTTTCTTATGGCATTGCTCGAATGGCAAACAGGCGTCATCACCCGCATTATTGATGAAACCCACAATACGAAACGCTATTTTTTTGAATTGCCGGAGCAAACAGACTTTGTGTTTGAACCGGGGCAGTTTGTAACCCTCGATTTGCCCATACACGAACAAAAAAACAAACGGTGGCGCAGCTACAGCATTGCCTCGGCACCCAATGGCAGCAATACGTTTGAGCTCATCATTGTGCTGAACCATGCCGGCGCTGGCACTACCTGGTTGTGGCAACATGCAGAAGTGGGCACCAGCCTGCCACTGCGTGGGCCGCAGGGTAAGTTTACCATGCCTGCCGACCTTTCCGAAGATTTGTACCTGATATGCACCGGCACAGGCATTGCTCCTTTTAGAAGCATGGTGCAATACATACATCAGCACCAAAAAGCCCATCAAAATATTTACCTGTTGTTCGGCTGCCGCAAGTTCAACGATACACTGTATGGTACCGAGCTGCGCCAATTGCAGGATGACATGCCCGGCTTTACATTTATACCTACCTACAGCCGCGAACTGCCCGACAATGCTTTGCTGCAACGTACCGGCTATGTGCACCAGGTGTATGAAGAGCTGATAAAACAACGCACCATATTACACCAGCAAAATGGCGGCACAGGACTTAGCCCGGCCAAGTTTATGCTGTGCGGTTGGAAGAGTATGATAGATGAAGCCCGCCAACGGTTGGCGGCCATTGGCTACGATAAAAAAGACATTCATTTTGAACTGTACGGATAAGCAACCATGAACGCCAACCAGCTGATAAAGTCTCTGCTATATGGCTTTGCGGCCCTGCTTACACTGGGCTTTGCATTGGTTTTGTTTGATGAGCACCTGCCCATGGCTACTGTGTTTTGCGTATTGGCTGTGTGCATGATGTTTGCAGCATGGCGACATCCGTTTTTTTGGAGGCATTTGCCATTGCGCACCAGTGTATTGCTGCTACTACATGCAGCTGTGCTGGCAGCAATAGCCTGGCAGTTGTACAAGCAAGGCTACCACAAAGCCACATTTGTGTACGAAGGCATCAGCATTTTTTATTTCAGCCTGGCAGCATTTATTTTTTTGCTGCGCAAAAAACGAACGGTCTTTTTTGCAGAAGAAGACAACTGATACCAACCGCCCATGTGGCGGTTTTTTTATGCGAATACTGAAGCAGGTAGTGCATTCGAAAAAAACATTTGGCTATCCCCCGTTCCTGATATAAATTTTCAGTGCAACTGATATTCGTCAGTATACTGCCGATTGCTACACAATTACATTCGCTAAAATCAATTTCCATGGGTGCCGGATCGTTAATTGCCCTTGCCATTGCTGCCATTGCCTTTGCATCCATTGCTCTAATGGTAGCCAAACTGGTAACAAAAGCCACCAAAAACAAACAGAAGGGCGAAGCCTACGAATGTGGTATCCCCAGCCAGGGGCCCAACCTGATTCAATTCAATGTAGGCTACTATTTGTTTGCGTTGGTCTTCCTCATTTTTGATGTAGAGTTGGTGTTTTTATACCCTTGGGCAGTAGTGGTAAAAAGTGTAGGATGGATAGCCCTTGTGGAAATCGTCGTTTTCTTTTTCATCTTGTTTTTAGGATTGCTGTACGCCCACAAAAAAGGTGCCTTGCAGTGGAAATAACGATGCGCCCAAAGATGTTGATGGCAACCCTTGCTACTACATCATCATTTGTAAAAAAGGAACTATGAGTGAAGTGCCCAACAACGAAAACATTGCTGCCAACGCCGACACCGGCGCCCAGCCTGAGGCCCGCAAAAGCATTGCCGAACTGGCGGGCCCCATTCCTTTTCCTGGTACGGTACACGAAACACCCGGTGGCGGCATTTTGGTAAGTGCCATGGACGATGTCATCAACTGGGCACGTAGCAACAGTTTGTGGCCACTCACATTTGGCACCAGCTGCTGCGCTATTGAAATGATGAGTGCTTACAGCGCCAAATACGACTGGAGCAGGTTTGGCTTCGAAGTAGCCCGTGCCTCTCCACGCCAAGCCGATGTAATTATCATTGCAGGAACAATCGTAAACAAAATGGCGCCTGTACTCAAACGCCTCTACGACCAAATGGCCGACCCTAAATATGTGGTGGCTATGGGCGCCTGCGCCACCAGCGGCGGTCCGTTTTTTTACAATACCTATAGTGTAGTAAAAGGTGCAGATCATGTCATTCCCGTAGACGTGTACGTAGCAGGCTGCCCGCCACGCCCCGAAGCACTCATTCATGCCCTCATGACCTTGCAGGTGAAGATTAAAGCCGGCATGACCAGAGAACAAATTCGGGATGAAATGAAAACGACGTGACGGGAATGATGAATTAGGAATGATGAATTAAGAGTAGCAGCTCTCGAAAATCAAACATCAGATATCAGCGATCAAAATATACCAACGCATGACACGTGAAGATTTGCAACAAGAGTTAACCGGTCGCTTCCCCGACTTTACGTTTGAAGAAGGCGGCCAGTTTTTAACCATGCATGTGCCCGCTGCACAGTGGAGCAACATTGCCTACTTTTTGCGGGATGCACCGGAAATGCAATTCGATTTTTTGTTTTGCCTCACTTGCGTTGATTGGCTCAAGCACCTCACCATGGTGTATCACCTGCGCAGCTACACGCACAAGCATGAGCTGGTGGTAAAGTGCCAACTCGACCGCGAACAACCGGAAATTGCCTCTGCGGCCTACATCTGGCGTACCGCAGAATTTCACGAAAGAGAAGTGTTTGAATTGTTTGGCGTCAACTTTTTGCAACACCCCGATTTGCGCAAACTCATTTTGCCCGACGATTGGGTGGGCTACCCGCTACGCAAAGACTACGACGACCCCATAAACATGATTAAACTGTAAGCCACGCATTATGTACAGAGAAACGGATATCATACAAACGATTCCCGGCACCGATGAAATGGTGATTAATGTGGGGCCACAGCACCCCAGCACTCACGGGGTATTGCACCTGGTGCTTACCATCAATGGTGAAATTGTAAAGAAAGTAGAACCTCATATTGGCTACATCCACCGCAGCATCGAAAAGATGTGTGAAAGCCTTACCTATCGGCAGTTTATTTACAGCACCAGCCGCATGGATTACCTGGCGGCACATACTAATAATCATGCTTGTGCCATGTGTGTAGAGCAAGGCATGGGCATAGAAGTACCCCTGCGGGCACAATACATACGGGTGCTCATGGATGAACTCACCCGCATTGCATCGCACTGCCTGTGGTGGGGCAGCATTGCCATGGACTGCGGCGCTGTTACGCCATTTTTTCTCGCCTTCCGCGAAAGAGAAATGATTAACAGCATTATGGAAGAAACCTGTGGTGCCCGCCTTACCATGAACTACAATGTGCCCGGTGGCGTGATGGCAGATATCCATCCTACATTTCAGCAAAGTGTGAAAGATTTTGTGCGGCACTTCCGCAGCAAGATTGATGAATATGATGAATTGGTAACCGGCAATATCATTTTCCAAAGCCGGCTGAAAGGTGTGGGCAAACTGAGTAAAGAAGATGCCATTTCCTACGGTTGTACCGGCCCTACTGCCCGTGCCAGCGGCGTAAGTTGCGATGTAAGAAAACATTTCCCTTACGAAATCTACAACCAAATAGATTTTACAGAAATAACGCATACTGCTGGCGATAGTTATGCCCGCTATCTGATGCGACTGGCAGAAATGCGGGAGTCGATGAGCATTATTGAACAACTGATTGACAATATTCCGGAAGGGGACTATCTGGCAAAAACAAAAGCGGTGCTGAAACTGCCTAAAGGCGAATTCTACAGCCGTGTAGAAACGCCCCGCGGAGAACTTGGCGTATACATTGTGAGTGAAGGTGGCACCACACCTTACCGCATCAAGTTCCGTTCGCCGGGCTTCAGCAATCTGAGTGCGTTAGACCACATGACCCGTGGCCACAAAATAGGCGACCTCGTAGCCATTATGGGTACGCTTGATTTGGTGATACCGGATATAGACAGATGATAGTTGTTGGATGTTGGATGTCTGATGTACGATGTACGATGTCTGATATTGAATGAGAGGCGATAGATAAATGATATTGGAGTGTAGCAAATAATTCGAATATCCTTTTTCCCCCATCGGGGGTTAGGGGGCCAATAAAACTGACTCATGTTTAGTTTAGAAAACATAACACAAATAGTACACACCTGGCTGTACGAAAACATGCACCCCACTCTGGCATTGATGGTGGAGTTTGCCTTTATTGGTGTACTGGTGATTGCGCTGTTTGCCTTTTTGGGGCTGGTGCTTGTAATGATGGAACGCAAAGTAAGTTCCTGGATGCAGCTGCGCCTTGGGCCCAATCGAATTGGTCCTTGGGGTTGGTTTCAAACCGTGGCCGATACCGTAAAGCTGATTGTAAAAGAAGGTATGACGCCGAATAACGTGGACAAATTGCTGTTCAATATGGCGCCCATTCTTGTCATCATTGTATCGATGGTAATAATGGCTCCCATCATGTTTGCCAAAGGCTTTCAAATTTGGGACATAAACATTGGTGTGTTGTTTGTGTCTGCTGTTTCATCGTTATCCATCATTGGTATTTTAATGGCCGGCTGGGCCAGCAACAACAAATACTCTTTGCTGGGAGCCATGCGTAGCGGGGCTCAAATTGTGAGCTACGAATTATCGGCAGGCTTATCTATGCTCACCATTGTAGTACTTACCGGCAGTTTAAAAATGTCGGATATTATTCAGGCACAAGAAACAGGCTGGTGGTTATTTAAAGGCCATATTCCCGCCATCATTGCTTTCGTCATTTTCATTATTGCTGCTACTGCCGAAACCAACCGTGCTCCATTCGATTTGGCCGAAGCAGAAAGCGAACTCACCGCAGGTTTTCATACAGAATACTCCGGCATGAAGTTCGCCTTGTTTTTTCTGGCCGAATACGTGAACATATTTGTGGTGTGTGCCATTGGTGCCACGCTTTTTCTGGGCGGATGGATGCCATTTCATGTAGGCAACTGGGAACAGTTTAACAATATCATGGATTACATCCCCACTCCCATCTGGTTTTTTGGCAAAACCTTCTTCCTCATTTTCGTCATCATGTGGTTCCGGTGGACCTTCCCCCGTTTGCGCATTGATCAGTTGTTGAACCTCGAATGGAAATACCTGCTGCCCATCAGCATCTTCAATATTTTATTGGTAACGGTGATTGCATTGGCAGGATGGCATTTTTAGAATAGATGATAGTTGGTAGATGTTGGATGATAGTAATGGCAATCAAAGTAATTAGTAAACTGTAAGTCGATTGCTCAAAACCGAAAACGACAAACAAGCATTATGAACCTCAAACAATACTTCGCGGATATTTTCAACGGTGTGAAGTCGCTGGCTACGGGCATGAAAGTGACCGGTGGTTATTTTCTGCGGCACCACAAAGAAAAAATCACTGAGCAATACCCCGACAACAGAGATACGCTTGTACTGGCCGAACGTTTTCGCGGTGAAGTGGTGATGCTGCACGACGAGAACAACGAGCATGCCTGCACCGGTTGTACTGCCTGCGAGTTGGCCTGCCCCAATGGAACCATCAAAGTCATCACCAAGTTTGACATGACACCCGAAGGCAAAAAGAAAAAAGCGGTAGACACTTTCATCTATCACCTGGAGCTCTGCACCATGTGCAACCTCTGTGTAGAAGCTTGCCCCACAGGTGCCATTAGCATGGCCAACACATTTGAGCATAGTGTATTCGACAGAAGTACACTCACGAAACAATTGAACAAACCCGGCTCCAAAATCAGGGCAGGTGTAGAATAATTATTGCCGATCAAAGCCACCAACATCATGGATATTTCAACCATCATCTTTTACCTGATTGCGGCCTTCATACTGGGCATGGCCCTGCTGGCCGTTACGGCAAAACAAATTTTCCGCTCCGCCATCTGGCTGCTGTTTACCCTTATTGGCATTGCCTCTTTGTACTTCTGGATGGAAGTAGAATTTATAGCGGCTGTGCAAATAGTAGTGTATGTAGGCGGCATTGTGGTGCTCATCATCTTCAGCATTTTCCTTACCCAGCAATCTGCTGCCGATATGCCATCACCGAAACTTGGAAGAAAAATAGCCGCAGCTGTAGCATCCTTGCTGGGCCTTGCACTGTGTGGCTTGCTGGTGTACGAATACGGCTTCAGCAAAACAGAAGCGACGTTCGACAACGAAGTGAGCCGCATTGGTACTGCCATGCTCAACACCGGTTCTGATGGCTATGCTCTACCGTTTGAAGCAGTGAGCATTTTGCTATTGGCCGCCATGGTGGGTGCTATTGTAATTGCCATGAAGGAGAGTGAGTGAGTTGACGAGTTGATTGGTTAATTAGTGAAAAAGAAAACAACAAAGAATACAACAACAATATCAAACGCAGCAGCTTTCAGCTTTCAGCCTTTAGCCTTCTGCTTTTAAATAAATAACCATGGTACCTGTTTCACATATTTTACTACTCAGTACGGCCTTGTTTTTTATAGGCATGTACGGCTTGTTTACCCGACGCAACATGATTGCCCTGCTCATGAGTATCGAACTCATGCTCAACAGCATCAATATCAACTTCGT
The DNA here is from genome assembly GCA_020161435.1 of Bacteroidota bacterium. Classification (GTDB taxonomy): domain Bacteria; phylum Bacteroidota; class Bacteroidia; order Chitinophagales; family Chitinophagaceae; genus Phnomibacter. The sequence continues at coordinate 254,122 of JAIUNV010000003.1, forward strand.
GGCATTCAACAAATATGTGTGGCCCGGCCAGTTGGATGGTATCTTCTTTACCATCTTCATCATCACCATTGCCGCTGCCGAAGCAGCCATTGCCATCGCCATTGTCATCAACCTGTATCGTAGCCACCTGAGCATTGATGTAAACGACGCAGCTGAATTAAAACATTAACCCCAACAGCCATAACACATGAATTACGCATTACTTTCTGCCCTGCTGTTGCTGCTGCCACTGGCCAGCTTTGTGGTACTGGGCATTTGGGGACGCAGCATTTTCCGCAAAGCCTCCGGTATTATTGGCACTGCCGTACTGGGCACCATTGCTGCATTGTCGGTGTACATTGCCTGCCAGTATTTTTTGGTAGATGGACAGCTCAACGGCACGTATCAACCCATCATTGCCTTGCAAACAGAGTGGCTCAAATTTGGCTACAAAGAACTGAGCATTGATATCGGCATCTTGCTCGATCCTATTTCAGTAATGATGCTCGTAGTGATAACTGTGGTATCACTTATGGTGCACATCTTCAGCCTTGGCTACATGAAAGATGAAGAACGCTACAGCACCTACTTCGCTTTCCTGTCGCTGTTTACGTTCAGCATGTTGGGTCTGGTGATATCGGTTAACATCTTTCAGATTTATATGTTTTGGGAACTGGTGGGCGTGTCTTCTTACCTGCTTATTGGTTTCTTCTTTACCAAACCCAGTGCGGTGGCGGCCAGTAAAAAAGCATTCATCGTTACCCGCTTTGCCGATCTCGGTTTTCTCATCGGCATTCTCATCCTCGGTATTCAAACCGGCACATTGGATTTTAGCACCATCATCGATCGGTTGAGCAATCCACAAAGCGAAGCATTCATCAGCATGACCAGTGCTGGCTTCTTGGGCTTGTCTACACTTACATGGGCATTGATACTGGTGTTTATGGGTGGTGCTGGTAAGTCGGCCATGTTCCCCTTGCACATATGGTTGCCCGATGCCATGGAAGGCCCTACACCTGTTTCGGCATTGATACATGCCGCCACCATGGTGGTAGCCGGTGTATACCTCGTAGCCCGTTTGTTCCCCGTGTTTCACCTCGACGAAATAGCCATGAGTGTGGTGGCCTGGGTAGGTGCAACATCAGCCTTGTTTGCGGCTATCATTGCTACAACGCAAACCGATATCAAACGGGTGCTGGCGTACAGTACCATGTCCCAGATTGGTTACATGATGTTTTCATTAGGTGTATCAGGTTATGGTGGCGAAGCAGGCCTTGGCTTCACGGCTTCCATGTTCCACTTGTTTACACATGCCTTCTTCAAATCATTGTTGTTCCTTGGTGCCGGTGCTGTGATACACTACGTACACAGCAACGACATGACTGACATGGGCGGTTTGCGTAAACACATGCCCGTTACACATGCTACATTTCTGCTGGCTTGCCTGGCCATTGCGGGTGTGCCGCCGCTGAGTGGTTTCTTCAGCAAAGAAGAAATATTGCTGGCTGCTTACGAAGGCAACAAAGCCATCTACTTTATTGCCTTGTTTACCGCAGGCCTTACTGCCTTCTACATGTTCCGTTTGTACTTCATGATTTTCTGGCAAAAAGAAAAGCACTACGATCCTCATCATGGCGAAGGTCCGATGAGTATGAAACTGCCGCTGATTGTATTGTCACTGCTGACGATTGTAACCGGCTTCATTCCTTTTGCGCAATACGTAAGCAGCAATGGCAAAGGGTTTGACACGCACCTGCACCTGATGTTTTCCATTGCACCGGTAGCCATGGTGATTATTGGCATTGGCGTTGCGTATGTGCTGTATCAAAAAGCCAACGACAAACCAACCAATTTAGCGAATGCCATGGGTGGTTTGTACAAAGCCGCTTACCGCAAGTTTTACATCGATGAACTATACCTGTTCATTACCCATAAAATCATTTTCCGCTTCATTGGCAAGCCTGCCGCATGGACCGATAAAAACATTGTAGACGGTACTGTAAACACTGTGGCCAGTGCTACCGATGATGTATCGTTTATGATTAAAGGATGGCAAAGCGGTAAAGTGCAGCAATACGCTATGTACTTCTTTGCCGGCGCCTTGTTGTTGGCTTTCATTTTTATTTACCTGTGGCATTAAAATATTGATGGTATGAATCTTAACTGGCTTATTGTACTACCTGTTGTATCGGCACTGGCCATACTGCCCTTCAGCCAACTGAAGCAGGTGCGCAGCATTGCTGCTATTGGCGCTACACTGCAGTTGTTGTTATCGTGTGTACTGCTCTATGTGTTTATGCAAGATCCTGCATCAGGCATGAGTGGTTCACTGGCGTTTGAAAGCAGCTACGCTTGGTACAAACCACTGCACATTTACCACAGCGTAGGTGTCGATGGTATTTCCATTGCCATGATTATGCTTACCGCCATCGTAGTGCTGGCAGGTGTACTCATTAGCTGGAATATGGAAAAGATGAGCCGTGAGTTTTTCTTCCTGCTCATGCTGCTGAGTGCCGGTGCTTACGGTTACTTTATTTCTACCGATGTATTTACCATGTTCTTCTTTTTAGAACTGGCGGTGGTGCCCAAGTTTTTGCTCATCGGCATTTGGGGCAGTGGCAAAAAAGAATACAGTGCTACCAAACTGGTGCTCATGCTCATGGGTGCATCGGCATTGGTGTTTATTGGTTTGTCGGGTTTGTATTTCAACAATGCGAGTGGCAACCTCAGCTTCAACATGAGTGAGCTGGCCGCCAACCCGCTGAGTGTAGAACAACAGAAATTCTTCTTTCCTTTTGCCTTCATTGGCTTCGGTGTATTCACGGCGTTGTTTCCGTTTCATACCTGGGTGCCCGATGGTCACAGCAGCGCCCCCACCGCAGCCAGTATGTTTTTGGCAGGCATCAGCATGAAGCTCGGCGGCTACGGTATCCTACGTGTTGCCACCACCATCATGCCCGAAGCAGCACATTATTATTCTCCTTACATCATCGTGTTGTCGGCCATCGCCATTTTGTATGGCTCCTTCGCTACCATGATGCAAACCGATTTGAAATACATCAACGCTTACTCATCCGTAAGTCATACAGGCTTCGTGTTGTTTGGCATTGGCATGCTTACCAAAACGGCCATTGCAGGTGCAGTTATTCAAATGGTATCGCATGGTTTGATGACGGCGCTTTTCTTCGCCGTTATTGGCATGGTGTACGAAAGAACCCACACCCGCATGGTAGATAAAATGGGCGGCTTGCTCAAAACCATTCCGTTTATCTCAACTGTATTTATGATCGCCGGTCTCACTTCTTTGGGCCTGCCGGGCTTCAGTGGATTTGTGGCCGAAATGATGGTGTTTATTGGTAGTTGGGAAAATGGCGGCACCCTGCACAGAGTAGCTACGATTGCTGCAACTGCCTCCATCGTTGTTACAGCCGTGTACATTTTGCGGGCCATTGGCAAAGTCATAATGGGGCCTGTAGAACATGAAGCTTATTTCGAGTTTAAAGATGCCCGTTGGAATGAAAAAACAGCAGCTATCATACTCGTAGCAGCCATACTGGTTATTGGTATCACGCCCTTCCTCATCAATCACCTCATCACACCCGGTACCGAAGCCATCATGAACAAACTCGTTGCCAACCCATAACTCACTTCACTCAATGACAATTGACTTTTTGACTCATTCACCTTTTATATATGGTACAAGATTTTTTCCTATTGATGCGTTCTGAGCTGATGCTCATCCTCATCATTTTTGGGTTGCTCTTTTTGAAACTGGGCAATGCCCGTTTGAAAAATGAAACAGTGATGAACATGGTGAATGTGGTATTAATTGCCACACTGGCCATGGGCTTTTTGGTGAAGGATACCGGCATGATCTTCGGCAACATGTTTCATACCACCGATTTAATCCGGCTGGAAAAAAACATCCTGACACTCGGCACCCTCATCATCTCATTGCAGAGTTATCAGTGGTTGAAGGCGCACAAACATGCCATGGAATTTTACCTGTTGCTCATCAGCACTTTGCTGGGCATGTTCTTCATGCTGTCGAGTGCCAACCTGCTCATGTTTTACCTCGGTCTAGAACTCAGTACCATTCCACTGGCTGCCATGGTCAACTTCGATTTGCACAAAAAACAATCAAGTGAAGCTGCTTTTAAAATGATTGTGTCATCAGCATTTTCTTCTGCACTATTGCTGATGGGTATTTCATGGATGTACGGCATAGTAGGTAGTGTCAGCTATTCTGCTATTGCAGCCGCCATCTCCGGCAGCCCGTTGGAAATACTCGCTTTTGTAATGATACTCGCAGGTTTTGGTTTTAAAATTTCTGCGGTACCCTTTCACCTGTGGACGGCCGATGTGTACGAAGGTGCTCCCATCCCAGTTACGTCTTACCTGAGTGTAATTTCTAAAGGCGCTATTTTGTTTGTGTTCATCACCGTGCTGTACAGCGTATTCCGCAGCATGGGCGATACCTGGTATTACATGCTCTACATCTTGTCTGTGGCTACCATGCTCATCGGCAACCTGTTTGCCATGCGTCAGCAAAACATGAAACGCTTCCTTGCTTTTTCTTCTATTGCACAGGTTGGTTTTATACTGCTAGGCATCAGCGGACAAAGCGTTGCCAGCAGTACATCGTTGATCTTTTTTGTACTCATTTATATCTTCAGCAATCTGGCTGCGTTTGGTGTGGTATCGCTGGTAAGCAGCGCCTACGGCAAAGAGAAAGTGGATGATTACAAAGGCTTCTACCAAACCAATCCCTTGCTGGCATGGACACTGGCCATTGCGTTGTTTTCACTGGCGGGTATTCCACCCACTGCTGGTTTCTTTGGTAAATTCTTTTTGATACTGGCCGGTGCGGCCAAAGGCAACTGGTTGCTCATTACCATTGCTGCGCTGAACATGATTATCTCTTTGTACTACTACCTGCGGGTGGTAAAAGCCATGTTTATGGATCACAATGCTGCGCCGTTGGAAAAAATTAATACACCATTGTCACCCAAAATTGCTTTAATCATTTGCATCGTTGGCATTTTAATAACGGGCTTGTACAGTGGCGCCTACGAGTACATTTATTCACTCGTTTCGTAAAGTATTTTGAGTTTGTCGTTTATGGTTTGTCGTTCTTTATGCAAGCTGATTCATCAACATCGACCGGATACTTTCAGCAAATGAGCCCTCACCTGAAGAACGAAAAACCACAAACAAAAAATAAATAACAGATCTTATGGCTATCAATAAAAATCATCCATTTGAAGACCTGAACGGTGTGAAATGCGCCGTGGTGGAAACCAATGTGTCGCAAGACAGAGTCGACTTTTTGAAGCCATTGCTGGAGCACAACGGTTATGAAGTAGTAATAGCAGCTGCAGCGCCCCCCAAAGCAGCCAAACCTGCGGCAGCACCTGCTGAAGGCGAGGCGGCTCCGGCAGTGGAAGCACCGCCTGCGCCCAGCTTGTTTACCATTGGCGTAACCGATGTAAAATTCAACGCCGTGAATGCGGTGTTTGGTCGCTTGTTAAAAACACCAACTGGCCAGATTGTAACACAAGCCTATTGGCTGCAAAAAGAAACCGTGAGTGACCCTGAAACACCGTACTACGAAAAGCGGACATTGTTTCAATAAGCGTCATTCTTTCACTTCTTCACCTATTGACTCATTGACCTATGAAAAAGTGGGCCATCATCGCATTGTTGTTTGCAGCCATAGGCTACCAAAGTTGCATTGAAGAAACACCCATAGCAACGCAGCAGCTGTACTTGCAACGTGGCGATAGCATTGCTACTGCTACGTTTGATACGCTTCGCAAATCGTTGCTACAAGCCATGGAAACCAAAGGCATTGCAGGGGCCGTTCGGTTTTGTAACGTGCAGGCATTACCCATCACCTCATCGCTGGCCAAAGATGGTATTACGATTCAAAGAGTGGCGGAACGATTTCGCAATCCAGCTAATGCATTAGACAGTGTAGACAGCAAGCAATGGCAAATATTTGCGCAGCTAAAAGCCAGAGGCGATAGCCTGACCAACGTAGTTCAGGAAACGGAAACTGCGTTTGTTTTTTACAAACCCATCATCATGAATCCGCTCTGCGGTAATTGTCATGGCAATAAAGCCATGGGCATGCAACCCGAAGTGTTGGCCGTTATCGACTCACTGTATCCAAAAGATAAAGCCCTTGGATTTGTGAAAGGTGATATCCGCGGACTTTGGAAAATTACCTTCCCAAAACCTTTTACCGATTAAGGCTTTACTGTTAGCAAGTAATATTTACCAGCTTGTGTGTTGAAACGCATCACATAACCAATGGCTGTTTTTTCTGCCGCTACTGCCATACCATTTACCAATAGTGGTGCAGCACTACGTACCAAACATACACCACCGTTGCGGGATAGTATGCCTGCTCTTTGCAAGGCATTGTTTTGCCAGGTAAGCGACACTACAAAATTGCCCCGGCCTACCAGGCCACTTACATGCCCGCTATGCCATGCAGTGGGCAATGCCGGCAGCAAATGCAATTCGTTGTGCTGGCTTTGCAGCAGCATTTCTGTTACGCCAGCCGTGCCGGCAAAATTGCCATCAATTTGAAAAGGCGGATGCGCATCAAACAGGTTGGGATAAGCGCCACCACCACGGCTGTTGGGATCTCCTTCCCGCACCAATCGCATGAGGTTGCGGTAGAGTTTATAAGCATGATCGCCATCCAACAGTCGTGCCCAAAAGTTTACTTTCCAGGCCAGGCTCCAGCCGGTTCCATCATCACCCCGCATCAGCAAGGTTTGCTTGGCAGCTGCTGCTAATGCCGGCGTTTGCAAGGGCGATATCAAAGTAGCTGGATGCAACGCATACAAATGCGACACATGCCGGTGATGAGGCTCTACATCTTCTACATCATTGTACCACTCCTGCAATTGTCCTTTGCTGCCAATTTGAAATGGATGCAATAATGCTTTTGCTTGTTGTACAGAATCAATAAATGCTTTGTCTGATTGCAACACTTGTTGCGCTGCAATCAGGTTGTCAAACAAATCTTTGATGATGGACATATCCATGGTAGAGGCAATGGTCATGCCGGTGTGCTTGCTGCCATCGTAGTAATAATCATTTTCCGGCGAAGTAGATGGTGCTGTTACCAATCGGCCATTGGCATCGGGTATCAACCATTGCATTGTAAACTGTGCAGCACCTTTCATCAACGGATAGGCGGTGTCTTTCAAGAACTTTTTGTTGCCTGTAAACTGATAATGCTCCCACGCATGGCGGCTGAGCCAGTTGGCACCCATTGCCCAGTTAGCCCATTTAGGATCGCCTTTGCCGGTATCACCTACCGGGTTGCTCAGCGCCCAAATATCTGAGTTGTGATTGACCACCCAACCGCTGTTGATGTTGTAAAAGTTCTTCGCCGTAACTGCACCTGTAACCGCCAGCTTGTTTAAAAATCCTAATAACGGTTGGTGCATTTCAGCAAGATTTGTAGCCTCTGCCGGCCAGTAGTTCATTTGCACATTGATGTTCGTGGTATAGTTGGAACTCCACGGTGCCCGCAGCTCTTTGTTCCAAATGCCTTGCAGATTCGCCGGCACATTGGGCGTTTGCGAACTACTGATGAGCAGGTAACGGCCGTACTGAAAATAGAGCACTTCCAATCCGGGGTCATTGGCACCTTTGGTGTAGGTTTCCAATCGCTGATCTGTAGGCACAGCAGCCATGGCATCTTGCTCTTCATTCAACCACATAGTCACCCGGTTGAAATAATGTTGAAATGCCTCGCTGTGTTTGCTGCGCAGTTGAAAGTAAGGCAACGCTTTTGTTACGTTCAGGTATTGCTGCATCAAAATCAACTCATCTTTTCCCTCACTATCAGGGCATTTATCAAAGCCATTAAAACTGGTGGCTGCTGAAATGTGCAACGTTAGTGTGGTGGCATTGCTTATTTGCAGGCCGCTGGTATCTATCTGCAGGCTACCATCTTGCAAGGCTACCTGTATACCTATGGCAAAACGCATGCCCCTGCAACCATTGGTATCATTCTGAATCACAGGTTCTTTGTTGTCGCGGAAATAATTCGGATCAACATGTGCGGGTGCCTTGCCTTTGATGAGCAGCATTTGCTGAGCGGCCATTGCTACCGGCTGTATCCGCATCAGGCTAGATGCACGAATGCGCAGATTCAATTGCCCCTGTTTGCTGGCCGTGATGCGTACAATCAAATTTCGATGCGCTACAGAAGCAAATACTTCTCGTTTGTACTGCACTCCATTGGCAGTGAAAGAAGTAATGGCCATGGCATCAGCCAACTTCAATGTGCGTTGATAATCGGTTACTGTTGCATGGCCCAAGTCTTGCTCAATGTGTACATCGCCCATGGGCATGTAGCTTTCCGAATACAGGCCTTGCATCTTTTTTACCAAGCGGTTGGCCTCTTCATATTTACCCGCAAACAATGCTTCTCTTACTTTGGGTAAGTACGAAGCCGAAGCCGGATTGGGATTGGGATTGATGGGACCACCACTCCATAACGTAGCTTCATTCAGCTGCAGCAATTCATGTTCGATGCCCCCAAACACCATGGCACCCAACTGACCGTTGCCTACAGGCAATGCTTCTGTCCATTTTTGGGCTGGCTTATCGTATAGCAATTGTAAAGATGATTGTGCAAGGGCCGGAGTAAACACAGCGCTTTGCAGCAATAGCACAAATAGCCAACCTATAGTACTGGTAACGGTATTTTTTTGCATGGCATCCAATCTTAAGTCGGCTAAAAATAAAAGAAGAACCATCAGGAACCGTCATACCCTGCATTCTTTAAAAAATAAAAAAACGGACGACTGAATCAGCCGTCCGTTGATATAGTTGCGATATTGCTTATCGCTTGCTTTCCAAAATTTTGATGTAGTTGGCTCGTTCGTAAGCAGTGGGGTCAGAAATGTTTTGCTGACTCATGGCACCTTTGAATGCCTGAATACTTTCAAAACCTTTTGCCTTCATCCAGTTGCGAATGCCATGGTTCATCACCGTGATGTAATCAATACCGTTGCGGTACAAAGTAGAAGCCGTCATAGCAACATCGGCACCGGCCAGCAAATATTTAATCACTTCAATCTCGCTGTTGACACCACTGGTAGCCGCCAGTGATACCGGCACACGACCATGCAATATAGCCAGCCACAACAGCGGCAAACGAATTTCGCTGGCTTCGCTGTATTGCAGGTTGGGCAATACTTTCAGCTGTTGGATATCGAAATCGGGTTGGTAAAAACGGTTGAATAATACCAAACCATTGGCACCTTCTTCGTACAAGCGTCGAGCCATATTGCCGATAGCACTGAAGTATGGGCTGAGCTTAACTGCAATAGGAATGCGTACCGATTTGCGAATCGCTTTTACAATGTCGATATAACGCCGCTCAACATCTTCTCCGGTGGAATGAATATCAGCCGGAATGAAAAAGATGTTTACTTCCAATGCGTCTGCTCCAGCTTCTTCAATCAGCTTGGCATATTCAATCCAACCTTCATTGGTAATACCGTTGAGGCTGCCAATGATAGGCAAAGATGTTCTTGCTTTTGCCTGGCGAATTTTTTCTAAATACTCATAAGGGCCTACATGGTAATCATCCATGCTTGGAAAAAAATCTGACGCTTCTGCAAAAAGATTATTGGTGCTTTGTGAAATAGCATCATAACGAGCTGCATCTTGTCGTATCTGTTCTTCAAACAAAGAAAACATCACAACAGCACCGGCACCAGCATCTTCCATACGCAGTACATTGCTGATATCTTCGCTCAGCGTACAGGCCGAAACCACCACCGGCGATTCCAGTTTAATGCCCAGATAATTTGTAGAGAGATTCATATTCGTTGTAACCGGTGCACTACAGCTTAGCTGCCTGTAATGCACCAGATATTTTAAAAGGGTGAAAGAACGAAATTCATACTATTTGTATTTATGCAATGGGCATAAAGTCGCTGGCCGATTTAGTGGCCATTTCTTCATAGTTTTTCCAACGAAGGTTTACAAACTCCTGTGCCAAATTCATCAATCGTTCAGCTTGCTCCGGATTAGAGTTCACCAACACTTTGTACCGTAGCTCATTATAAGCATAATCTTTCATGCCCATTGTAGGTCGTTGCGAATCGAGCACAAACGGATTTAGTTTTTTGCGACGCAACATGGGGTTGTAGCGCAGCAGTGGCCAGTATCCACTATGTACCGCTTTGGTTTGCTGATTGAGGCCATCTTTCAAATCGTAGCCGTGTGCAATACAGTGGCTGTATGCCAAAATGAGTGATGGTCCATCGTATGCCGCTGCTTCCCGCATGGCCAGCAATGCTTGCTGCGGGTTGGCACCAAATGCAACACGGGCCACATACACATTGCCATAACTAATGGCTTGCATGGCGAGGTCTTTTTTACCTACCTGCTTACCGGCTGCAGCAAACTTGGCAGTAGCCGCTGTGGGTGTACTCTTACTACTTTGTCCACCGGTGTTGCTGTACACTTCTGTATCCAGCACAATTACGTTTACGTTACGCCCACTGGCCAGTACGTGGTCGAGGCCGCCGTAGCCAATATCATAGGCCCATCCATCACCACCTACCAACCACACACTGCGTTTCACCAGTTGGTCGGCTACACTCAGCAGTTGGCGAGACAATGAATCTTCTTTGGTACGCAAAATGCTTTTCAGTTCTTTCACTCTTGCCCGCTGTGCCACCACTTCGCTTTCCATTTCTTGCGGTGCATCTATAATACTGTTGGCCAAATCTTCACCAACAGTCGGTGCCAGTTCACGGAGCATGGTTTCCGCCATTTCAAACTGCTTATCAGCAGTAATACGCATACCCAAACCAAATTCAGCGTTGTCTTCAAACAAAGAGTTGCTCCATGCGGGGCCTTGTCCGTCTTTGTTTTTTGCCCATGGTGTAGTAGGCAGGTTGCCACCATAAATAGAAGAACAACCTGTAGCATTGGCTACCAGCAAGCGATCGCCAAACAATTGGGTGAGCAGCTTGAGGTAAGGTGTTTCTCCACAACCCGCACAGGCACCACTAAACTCAAACAAGGGTTCGAGGAACTGTGCACCATGCACGGTAGAAAAATTAATGCGGGAACGGTCATTCCAGGGAATGTTTTCGAAATATTCGATGCTGGCCTTTTCTGTTTCCAGAATCGGAGCTTTGTCGGCCATGTTGATGGCTTTCTTGCTGCGATCATTCGGATCACTGGCAGGGCAAGCATCTACGCATAATGTGCAACCCGTACAATCTTCAAGATAAACTTCCAGGGTGTACTTGGTTTCAGGAAAACCACGTGCATTGATTGGTGCAGACTTGAAACCTTCGGGTGCTTTCGCCAAATATTCTTCGTGGTAAAATTTGGCCCGGATAACACTGTGCGGACAAACGAATGAACAGTTACCGCATTGTATACAAAGATCGGGTTCCCAAATGGGCACCAAATCGCTGATGTTGCGCTTTTCATACTGCGTGGTAGCACTGGGCCATGTACCGTCGATGCTGATAGCACTCACCGGTAATTCATCACCATGACCGGCCAGCATTGGCCCAATCACACTTTTCACAAACTCAGGTGCGTTACTACTTACACTTTGCAGGCTGGCTGTGGCAGCAGTAGCAGTGGCAGGAATGGTTACCTGATGCAAGTGATCCAGCGTAGCATCTACCGCCTGAAAGTTTTTCTCTACAATAGCCCGGCCTTTTTTGCTGTATGTTTTTTCAATTGCATGCTTAATTTCTGCAATGGCTTCTTCTTTTGGCAGTACTTCGGCCAGTGCAAAAAAGCAGGTTTGCATAATGGTGTTGATGCGGGTACCCATCCCGTTTTCACGGGCTACGGTAGTGGCATCAATCACGTACACTTTTATCTGCTTATCAATAATGGTTTGCTGCACATTGCCGGGCAAGTTATTCCAAACTTCATCCTTACTAAACGGACTATTGATCAGGAAAATAGCACCCGGCTTAGCGAATGACAGCATCTCTACTTTTTCAGTAAAGTTGAACTGGTGACAAGCAATGAAATCGGCCTGTGATACGAGGTAAGGTGCTTTAATCGGATTTTTTCCGAAGCGTAAATGCGATACTGTTCTGGCACCCGATTTTTTAGAGTCGTACACAAAATAACCCTGACCATACATCGGTGTGTTTTCACCAATGATTTTGATGCTGTTTTTGTTGGCACCTACTGTACCATCAGCACCAAGGCCAAAGAACAAGGCCTGACGCCAGCCGCTTTCATCGAGTGTGTAAGATGGATCGTAGCTGAGGCTGGTATGCGACACGTCATCATTGATACCAATGGTGAAATGATTTTTAGGTTTCACTTTTTTCAGCTCATCAAATACGGCTTTCACCATGGCGGGTGTCCACTCTTTACTACTCAAACCATAGCGACCACCAATGAGGCGGGGCAGTTGAGCCAGCATGCCTTGTTGGAATGCCTGCACCAAAGAAGCCAACACATCCTGAAACAGCGGTTCGCCACTGGCACCGGGTTCTTTGGTACGGTCAAGTACAGCAATACTTTGCACTGTAACGGGCAATGCCTTGATGAAGTAATCCATATCGAACGGACGATACAGGCGAATGAGCAATACACCCGTTTTTTCGCCGGTGGCATTGAGGGCAGCTGCTGTTTCGGCAGCGGTTTCGCCACCACTACCCATGATGATCATCACCCGGTCTGCATCGGCTGCACCATAGTATTCATACAGTTCGTATTTACGGCCAGTATGCTGTGCAAACTCCTGCATTACTCCATGCACAATACCCGGAGTTGCTGTATAGAAATTATTGACAGTTTCGCGGCCCTGGAAGTACACATCAGGGTTTTGTGCAGTACCACGAATGAAGGGATTGTCTGGATTGAGAGCCCGACTGCGATGCGCAAACAACAAATCATCGGGTATCATACTACGCATTACATCTTCAGGAATCAATTCAATTTTACTCACTTCGTGAGATGTACGGAAGCCATCAAAAAAGTGAATGAACGGAATGCGGGACCGCATGGTTGCTGCTTGTGCAATCAATGCCATGTCGTGTGCTTCTTGTACCGATGCACTGCTGAGCATGGCGAAGCCGGTGGTACGAGCCGCCATTACATCCTGATGATCGCCAAAGATGGACAAGCCTTGTGCAGCCAGCGAACGGGCGGCAACGTGAAATACTGCAGGCGTTAATTCACCAGCAATTTTATACATGTTTGGCAGCATGAGCATAAGGCCCTGCGATGCCGTAAATGTGGTAGTGAGAGAGCCGGTTTGCAATGCACCATGCACAGTTCCTGCTGCGCCACCTTCACTTTGCATTTCCATTACATCGGGCACATGGCCCCAAATATTTTTGGTGCCTTTGGCAGCCCATTCATCGGCCAGTTCGGCCATGGTGCTGCTGGGAGTGATGGGGTAAATGGCACAAACTTCGTTGACCCTGTAAGCCACATACGCAGCGGCTTCGTTCCCATCAATTGTTGCGATTAATTTTTCGTTACTGGCCATTGCTATTTTGTGTTTACAGGTTCAGGAATCATTTCGATGGCATGGCATGGGCATTGCTCGTAGCAAATACCACAACCGGTGCAGGCATCGTAATTAAACTGGTAGCGATTGCCTTTGCCCAGTTTTATAATGGCTTCTTCGGGGCAGGCACCAAAGCATCCGTCACATTCAAAACAGTTGCCACAACTAAGGCAACGCTTGGCTTCGTACAACGCTTCGGCTGTGCTGATGCCAGCTACCACTTCGTCGAAAGAACGGACAGCTATATGTGGTGCCAGTTTCTCTTGTTCTTTTTGTGGGGCATCTGTTTTCATCCACATGTGCAGGCGCTTATAGCCTGCTGTGAGTGGCTTGGCGGGCTTTTGGAAAGTTTCACCACGCAGATAGGCATCCATGTATTTGGCTGCTTTTTTACCATTGCCAATGGCAATGGTGGCACTGCGCTGTTCGCCGGGCAACATATCGCCTCCGGCAAATACACCTGCATAACCTGCCATGCGTTCTCCATTGATAACGATACCGCCATCAGGCTTGCACTGCACTCCTTCGAGTGATGAGTACAAGCTGCTGTCTACTTCCTGGCCCATGGCCAAAATGATGGCATCAGCTTCCAGCACCAATTCTTCACCGGTTGCAACGGGCTTGCCTTTCTGCATTTCCATTACTTCCACGGTTATCTGATTGCCTTCAATGGATTTGATATTGCGAAGGAAGTCTATTGCTACACCTTCGGCAATGGCGTCGTCGGCTTCAAAGTCGTAGGCGGGCATCAACTTGCGGTCGCCGGGATATAAAATAACTGGTACCAAACCCAGTCGGCGAGCCACCCTTGAGAGATACATAGCCATTTTGCTACCGCCATAAATCACCACTTTGCTACCGGGCTCCGGCACATCGTTGGCTTTGAACATGCGCAGAAAATCGATGGCCTGAATTACAGGAATGGATGGCTTACCGGTGTAGCCAATGGCTTTGCCCAAATGCGCACCAATGGAAAGGTATACGGCATCAAAACCACCAGCTGTTTTTTCAGCTTCCAGATCGGTTACTTTATGATTGAGGTGGAGCTTTACGCCCATATCTAATATGCGTTGTATTTCGGCATGCAATATTTCGCGGGGAAGGCGGTATTCGGGAATACCCATTTCCATTAAACCACCCGCTGCGCTGCTGGCTTCAAACACTTCTACCTGGTGGCCAAGGCGTACCAAATGGTAGGCAGCTGTAAGGCCACTGGGGCCGGCACCAACAACCATTACTTTTTTTCCACTGGCTAAAGGTGTTGCAAATTTCACCGGCCATTTGTGTGCCATTGCTTCGTCGGCTATGTAGCGTTCAACCGCATGTATGTTAATGGTTTCATCTACATGGTTGCGGTTACAGCCGGTTTCGCAGGGCTTTACGCAAATGCGGCCCATAATACCGGGGAATGGATTGTCTTCCAGAATTTTTTGGAAAGCTGTTTCAAAATCGCCAGCCTGGGCAAAGCTGAGCCAGGCTTGAATGTTTTCGCCAGCTGGGCAAGCGCTGTTGCAGGGTGGCATAAAATCCATATACACCGGGCGTTGGCTGCGCAGGTGACCGGTACCGGATGCATGCTGCAGCAGGTCTACGGGTTTGGTAATGTCGTTGTAGGAAATGGCCATAGCTAACACTCTTTTTTCAGGACACACAATGTCCCCTGATGGAAGATCCAAGTTAGAAACCAGCGCTTGGGCGAATGCTGATATAAGTCAGTCGGCAATATGAATTAAATAAGGCTGCCCAACCGGAAATCAATTTGAAGCAATGCGAAAAATGGCCTGCGGCAAGGCTTTTACCGTACGGCATCGATTGCGAAAGACTGGACAAAGGACTGCATTTGGTAAAAGCGCTGAAAACTGTACTTTCCCATTTCAATTCAACATTTTCGTTCACACAACACTTTTTATCGCCGTATGAAACGTCTGCCTTCACACTTTCTCGTTTGCTTTTTTCAATGTCTGGTTCTTGTTACTGCTGCGCAAAATGTGGGCATAGGCACCAGTAGCCCTGTAGCCAAGTTGCATGTTCAGTCTGCCGGATTCGAGAGCCTTCGCCTGCAGGGGCCGAGTGCTGCCGCCACTTTTTACGACAACGGCTCGTTGCGTGGATACATTCAAGCATGGACAGATGGCATTACCATGAGTGGTGCTGCAGGCCAAAGCCTGAGATTGTACAGCAATGGTGGCAGCAATGAACGAATCAGTATTTTATCAAACGGCAATGTGGGCATCAATAACAGCAACCCGCTGGCCAATGTACACATTCACAGCACCACAGTAGAAGCATTGCGCATCAGTGGTTTTAACCCTGCTCAAACTTTTTACAACGGCAACAATTATGTTGGTTATCTGCAAGCGTATCAAAACATCATGTCGGTGGCGGCGGATGGCAGCAACCGTGTGGGATTGTTTACGGTGCAAACAGAACGCCTGACCGTTTTACCCAATGGTAATGTTGGCATCAACAATGTGGTTCCCGATCAGAAACTGGATGTAGCCGGTAATGTGAAATTTAGTGGCACCCTCATGCCCAATGGCAACAGCGGTCAAAACTATCAGGTACTCACCAGCAGCGGCAGCGGCGTACCAGAGTGGCATGTGCCCGGCTATAGCCATGCCAACAGGATGCAGAACGTAAACATGGCAGGCTCACAATATTTAACCGTAAACGGCACTTATGAAATTCTACCTACTCTGTCGCCGGCATATGTTAGCACTACCGAAACCAGTATGCTACACTATCAGGCAAAGTATATTGTTACAGACATCAACAACACTTTTGGCGCTGACACAGAATTTGAATTGCAATTGTTTTTTCGGGTGGGGGCCACAGTGGCTTACAGCCACAAGCAGGCATTTGTAACCAAAAACGGACGACAAACAGATGTGAGCATCTCCGGCTTTTTTCCGGTTACAGCAGGTATTAGTTATGCAGTAGAAGTGTACTTTGTAAAATATGCCGGCGATGAAATGACAGTGGTAAGTGGTGGCGTAAAAACCTATCATTAACCACCATCACTTTACATACAAAACGGCCACCGCAATTTGCAGTGGCCGTTCATTTTATTTAAGGAGTGCTTTTTTCTTTCTCTAATTAACCAATCAACTAATCACCCAATCCACAACTCCCTACTTCGTAATCGCCGCCAGCACTTTCGCTTTCACTTCGTTCATGTGGATGCGTTCCTGCGTCATGGTATCGCGGTAGCGAATGGTTACGGTGCCGTCTTCCTTGGTTTGGTGGTCGATGGTAACACAGAACGGCGTACCCACGGCATCCATCCGGCGGTAGCGTTTGCCAATGGTATCCTTCTCTTCGTAGAAACAGTTGAATGCCGGGCGACATTCATTCATGAGTTCACGGGCAAGATCGGGCAGACCGTCTTTTTTGGTGAGCGGCAACACGGCCAGCTTGGTAGGCGCCAGGTTAGCAGGAATTTTCAATACCACACGGCTGTCTTCGCTGCCATCTTCCTTGGTCCATTTTTCTTCAGCATAGGCATTGGCCAAAGTAGCCAGCACCAGGCGGTCGAGGCCTACGGATGTTTCAATCACATACGGCACATAGTTCTGGTTGATTTCGGTATCGAAGTATTGCTGCTTCTTTTTGCTGAACTCCTGGTGGCGGCCCAAATCGTAATCGGTACGGCTGTGAATGCCTTCCAGCTCTTTGAAGCCGAACGGAAATTCAAATTCAATGTCCACTGCAGCGTCGGCGTAGTGGGCCAGCTTCACGTGGTCGTGGTATTGCAGGCGGTTAGTAGGGAAGCCCATGATTTCCTTATGCCACTTGAGACGTTCGGTTTTCCAGTGTTCGTACCATTCTTTCTGGCTGCCGGGGCGAATGAAAAACTGCATTTCCATTTGCTCAAACTCCCGCATTCTAAAAATGAACTGACGGGCAACAATTTCGTTGCGGAAAGCCTTACCGGTTTGGGCAATGCCAAACGGAATTTTCATGCGGCCGGTTTTTTGCACGTTCAGGAAGTTCACGAAGATGCCCTGAGCCGTTTCGGGACGCAGGTAAATGGTGCTGGCTTCGTCGGTTACGCTGCCCAGCTCCGTGCTGAACATGAGATTGAACTGACGCACATCGGTCCAGTTGCAGGTGCCACTTACGGAGCACTTCATGTTGTTGTCGATGATGAGCTGTTTTACGCCAGCCAAATCATCGGCCGCCAGCAGTTGATCCATTTGCGCAATCAAGGCATCCGCCTTTTGCGTTTCGCCTTCGGCTTTCAGCTTTTCTGCATGGGCTTCTATCAGGTGGTCTACGCGGTAGCGTTTGTTGCTGTCTTTGTTGTCGATCATGGGATCGCTGAAGCTATCCACGTGGCCGCTGGCCTTCCAGGTGGTAGGATGCATAAAGATGGCTGCGTCGATACCCACAATGTTATCGTTGAGCTGGGTCATGGTTTTCCACCAGGCGTCGCGGATGTTCTTTTTGAGCTGGGCACCGTTTTGGCCATAGTCGTACACAGCGCTGAGGCCGTCATATATTTCGCTGCTCTGAAAAATGTATCCGTATTCTTTGGCGTGGCCAATGAGGTTTTGAAATGTGTTTGCTTCGTATGCCATGAGAAGAATTTGAAAATGTGCGAATGAGCCAATTGGGAAATGTACCAATGCTGCAGTAGCAAGGCGAACATGACCCGTTTTTTTGGCGGGAGGCAAAGATAAGGGTTGCGGGTAAGCGCCCCCAGCCCCCGGTGGGGAAATGGAATGGGACGTGGATGATGGGATACACGGATATATGGGACGCGGATGTTGCGGATGGGTCGGATTTTCACGGATCTTTTTTGGGTGCATTCTCTCGCAGGCCTCCTGGCCTGTGAGAAGCCGTTACTAATGTTTGAATAATGAATGGGGTGCGGATATATGATACGCGGATTTTTGCGGATGGAACGGATGTTCACAGATTTATTGGTGATGATTTGATAGGCTGCCAAAGCCCTGAAAGGGCGATACTTTTGTAGCCACGGGCGTAGCCCGTGGAATATGCATACAACAAGTAGAGCCCTGAAAGGGCGGTGATAATTTTATGGCCACAAATTCACGGATTTCTTGGACGCGGATTCTGAGGATGAAACGGATTTTGCGGATTCTATTTCGATCTTCGAATAGAAATCGTAATCCAAAAAACGAGTTCTGATACATCAAAATATATCTGTAATCTTTTCCTATACAATACTTACAAAAAAATAAGATGATTCGCCAAGCAATTATCACAAGTTCTACTTGGAAATTTCTACTTCATGGAGTAATCAACATTCAAGATTATAGGAACCATGTAACAAAAAACAGCGATTTAAAAGCGTTGAATGCAACGATTTTAATGCAAACGGCTTCAGCAATTGAAGGAGCAATTACAAGCACTTTGATACAACATATTCATAATAGCAAACCTTATAAAACTGCAAATCGAACAAACGACTTTGATACAAGAAGAATTCTCGATGACTTGATAGAACAATTATTCAAATCTCAATGGAAAGACCTTGAATCAAAAGCAAATCTCATAGCCGAAATCGAATTGAAAACGATTGGCAAAAAATCTTGGGAGGATATCCAGCACTTGTTTAAACTAAGAAACTTACTTGCTCATGGCGGAAGTGTCATTTATAAACTTGATTTAATCTCTAATGAGAATTCTGAATTTGGAACTTATGTTGAAAAAAGAAAAACCACATTTAATAAAAGCGACCTCTTCCAATATCTAAAAAAGAAAAATCTCATTCATGACATAAGCAATGAACGAGATTTCCTATTAGAGTCACAATTCTTAACATCTGCAATTACAAATCACTTTTCCAATCAAGGATTACGATTTCTACAAAGCTTTCTGCTTGCTTATAGCAATGTCCGCCACCCAACTGGTATATTAAAAAATGACATTGAATCTACAATTCAGAAGATCCAATCTTTCTTGGATTCTTCTAAATAATATGTTCATTCAATTCTTGCACTACTGCCGAAGGGCTGCGCTGGCTGGAAGGTGAGGCCGCAGGCCGAAGCCCGCAACGCAGTGCAGGGCCGAACGCAGTGAGCCTGTAAGACGGCGGACTGCAGCCGGGCGATGTACTGCTGCTGACAGCCCCACATTTGTATTGCATCAATAAAAGGTCGTTACACCCGCACATACCACTTGCGTTTGTCCATCACATAGCCGGTGAGCCAGCAAACCATCATGACAGCAAGGGCAAAGAGCAAGGAACCTACCGGCCCGCCAATGAAGCCGAAGAAGGTTTGGTACACCCACTGATACATGGGCTGTCCATCGGCAGTATGGAAGAACCACAAGAGGATGGCGATTACTTCGCTGAGCAGGTAAATGAACAATGGATTTTTGCCAAACACTTCGAAGAAGTAGGCCCAACGGTTGCGGCCGGCAAAATCGAGCACATACATCACCACGGATAAAATGAGTAAATCGAGGCCAACGGTATGCAGCACAAAAGAACTGGTCCACAGTTTTTTGTTGATGGGAAAAGCAAGATCCCATGCATAGGCTGCGGCCAGCAACACAGCGCCAGCCATGAGCAGTTTGGCCAGCATTTCATAACTGCGGCCTTGTTGCTGTATGTACCGGCCGGCAGCAAAACCGGCCACCACATTTACAATAGCAGGCAGTGTGCTCAGCAAACCTTCGGGGTCGAAGGCAATGCTATCGCCATGGTACATATGGGCTTCGCCAATGAGCCACTTATCGAGCACTGCCGTTGCATTGCCTTCGAGGCTCAATGCATCGGCCCCGGCAGGCGCCAACCAATAGGCCAAACCCCAATACAACAGCAACATACCTGCACTAAGCCAATACATGGTTTTGGGCTTGAGGTAATATACCATGAGTGCTGCAGCACCATAGCAAAGCGCAATGCGCTGCAATACACCAAATACCCGTGTTTCAGCAAAAGGAAAAGCAACATAAGCTCCATTCTGATACTTTACAAATGGAAACCAATACATGAGATAGCCCAGCAGAAAAATAATGAATGTTCGCTTGGCTATTTTGAGCAGCACCTGCGACTGCGGCATGTTGCTCCACTTGAGCATTACAAAACTCATAGCATTGCCTACTGCGAAAAGAAAACTGGGAAACACTAAATCGGTGGGCGTAAAGCCGTGCCAGTTAGCATGCTGCAAGGGCGAAAAAGAAACACTGCCATCGCCGGGCGTGTTTACAATAATCATGAGGCAAACGGTGAGCCCACGAAATACATCGAGGGCTTTGAAACGAGTGGCAGCATGAGCAGTCATATAGCTTTTTTCTGCCCTGAATGTACGGTAAAACTTTACTGCAATTTTTCGTTTTGCTGATGGCGGTTGGCGTCGCGGATATTTTTCTTTTCGAAGTTTTTTTGCAGGGCCGTGGTGAGGTCTACACCGGTTTGGTTGGCAAGGCATATGAGCACCCATAATACATCGGCCATTTCATCGGCCAGTTCTTTGCCTTTGTCGCTTTCTTTAAACGACTGCTCACCGTAGGTTCGCACCATGAGGCGGCTGAGTTCGCCCACTTCTTCCATGAGTATGCCGAGGTTGGTGAGCTCATTAAAATAGCGGACACCCACGGTTTTGATCCACTGGTCTACTTGCTGCTGTGCTTGTTCGATAGTCATGATAGTTGATGGTTGGTGGTTGGCGGGGGTAGATTGGAGACTTCGGACTTTCGGACTTTCGTTTTACGATTCTTTTATCCTCTCCCGACCTCTCCAAAGGAGAGGTGCTGTAGAGTAAGGTAGTTGATATTGGGGATTGGACTTCGTTTGCCCGTCTTTCCTTATTTCGGACTTTCAGTCTTTCAGTCTTTCAGTCTTCCCGACTTTCGGTCTTTCCTCACTCTTTGTTTTTTGAATCAATGACAATCGTCAGCGGGCCGTCGTTGAGGAGCTGCACTTTCATATCGGCACCAAAGATGCCGGTGGCCACGGGCTTGCCCAATTCGGTGCTGAGTTGCGCTATCATTTTTTCGTACATGGGCTTGGCAAAATCGGGCTTGCTGGCCCGGATGTACGAAGGCCGGTTGCCCTTTTTGGTAGCTGCATGCAGGGTGAACTGGCTGATGAGCAAGATGCCGCCTTCCACGTCTTTTACCGACAGGTTGGGTACTTTGTCAGCATCATCAAAAATGCGGAGGTTTACTATTTTATTACACAGCCATTGCATGTCTTCTGTGCTGTCGGCATCTTCTATACCTACCAACACCAGCAGGCCCAATCCTATTTGTCCGGTTACGTTTTCCTCCACCGTTACGCTGGCTTCGGTTACCCGTTGTATTACTACTCTCATAGGTGGCAAATTAATCAGGAAAAGGGTTGCCAGAGCCATCCGATTCAGAATGGCTATTTTTGCCAGCTATGGAAATCATCAATGCCAGCTACCTGATTAGCAGACCCGAAGTAGCCCAATGCCCTGCGGGAGATAAGCCGGAGTTCGCTTTTATTGGCCGCAGCAACGTGGGCAAAAGTTCTTTGCTAAACATGCTTACCGGCCAACAACGGCTGGCCAAAACATCGGCTGCTCCCGGCAAAACA
Organism: Bacteroidota bacterium; assembly: GCA_020161435.1. Taxonomy (GTDB): domain Bacteria; phylum Bacteroidota; class Bacteroidia; order Chitinophagales; family Chitinophagaceae; genus Phnomibacter. The sequence goes on from JAIUNV010000003.1 coordinate 276,189, forward strand.
CAAATGATTAACCACTTTGTGGTAAAGAGCCGCAACAGTGCAACTGCAAAATCGGTAGCGGAATGGTATATGGTAGATTTGCCCGGCTATGGCTATGCTAAAGTGAGCCAGAAAAACCGCAAGAGCTGGGGCAAAATGATTGAAGATTATCTGCGCAAAAGAGAAAACCTGCTCACCACTTTTGTACTCATTGATAGCAGGCACGAACCACAAACCATCGACCTTGAATTTGTGAACCAGATGGGTGAATGGCAGTTGCCCTTTGCCATTGTGTTTACCAAAGCCGACAAAATGAAACCAGGCGGGTTGCAACGCAACGTAGATTTATTTGCTGCTGCCCTGCGGGAAAATTGGGAAGCATTACCGCCTTTTTTCATCAGTAGCAGCACCGACAAAAGTGGCAAGCAAGAAATACTCAATTATGTGCAGGGCATTTTGAAATCAGTATCGTAAAGCATCAAAATTGTTTGCAACAATGCACAATCTTTAAATAGCGCATTGTTGCGCCAGCCTTCTCCATAAGGATTGCTGTAATATTTAAACAAACATCAAAGACTATTATAAACACGGGACTGTAATTGATACAGTCCCGTGTTTATTTAATTCACCACTTTGTTGGCACAGCTGCTGCTGGCAAAGGCTTCTGGCTTGGCTTTAAAGGCAAAGCCCATGCCGAGTATGTAGCCCATGGCTTCCCGCAGTGCCTCGTTGCTTTTAAAACTGGGGTTGGTGTTGATGTCCGCATGCACTTCCATATCTACCTCATATTGGGTAAACAAGTCGCAAAGCTCATAAGCAATTTCAATGCTCTTGGCTACTTCTACCAACATGCGTTCTTTGATGCTGAATTTTTGTGTGGTTCGTTCATTGTGAATGAACATAAATCCGCCACTACGTTCCCGCAGAAATACAATGACCGTTGCAAATTCTGTATCGATGCCTTTTACCTGACTATCGGTACCAATGCACACCTTGAGTTTGTTGCCAATGGCGTGTTCTCTTTTGATGGCGTCTTCCACTGCCTGCTTAATGGGAAGGCTAATGGTTTCGCCATTGAATTTTCTCCAACGCATACTTGAAGGGGTTTTTTAAAGTTACTGTTGAACAGCCTTTGCCCGCATCAATGTTTGTCATGCTTTTATGAACAATTTGCTATGCATTGAGTGAATAACCTGATTAAAACTGCCCGGTACTCAGCATAACGAGGGTGCAGGCTTCCATGGTTTGTATGCCTTGCTGTTGCAGCATTTCCTCCAGTTCGTCGTTTTCTGTACCGGGGTTAAAAATCACCCGCTTGGGATGCAGGCTGAGGATGTAATCATAATACGCCAGCTGGCGCTGTGGATTGATGTACATCGTAATGGTATCAACCTGCTCCAGCGCCGGATGGTCGGTAATGATATCGAGCCCTGCTACCCTGCCTTTTTTTATACCAATGGGCACAACTTCGTGGCCATGCGCCACCAATCGGTTGGCTGCAATATAACTATACCTGTTGCTGTTGTCTGAAGCGCCTATGATCACCGTTTTTTTGCTCTCACTCATGGGTTAAAAATACTATAGATGCACCATTGGCTATTTATTTTTATACATGCTGATTTGCAGTTGTACATATTGCCAGCGCTGTTTGCTTTGCAGCCAAAGCAATTGCAAAAAGTAAAAGGTGCCTACTATTGCTGTTAACCATGGCTTTTGCAAATACTGCTGCACATTACCCAGCAACCAACCACCTACTGAAGTCAACAACAACCACACGGTTATTTGACCGAATATTTCCATCCACAACTGCTGCAGCTTTTGTGACAAGAAAAAAACGATGCTCAATATAGCAGATACGGCCAGCATCCACCAGCCTGCATGCAGGGCAAACGGGATGTCAAAACCTGTAACAATTCCAGATATAAAAACCGAACTCATGAGCAGCTGCATCAACACAACAAAAGCTATGCGGTACCGCAAATGAAATGCAGGTGCACAAGTCATGTGGCTGCAAGAAGGCAAGGTACCTGTAATTACTTTTCTATTGTAAGAAATGAAGCTGTACAAGGTTTTGATGAACGGCTGAAAAGCTCTCCAGGAAGCTATTTTAGCAAGGGTTGGATGCTTTTTACCAATGATCGCAATGATTGCATCTGTACCATAACGCACAGACTGTTGTGCAATATTGACCAACGGAATTTCATTGGTCATTTTTTGGCGGTGAAGGCCCGGTAATTGTTGCAGGTTAGCCTGCTGCATGGGTACTACTTCTGCGGGTTGTAAATAGCCATGTTTTTTGAAGTATCCGGTATACCATACACAAAGCGGACAGTCGGCATCGTAGAGTCACTGATATTGTATTGCTGACATGGTAAAATATTTGTAAGGTGAACAGATATGTTAGTGAGTGGGGATGAGCTGGCGGCGATAGTTGTGCATGTATTCTATTCGGGTGATGATGGTGTACCAAACTGCGAGTACTGGTGAAACATACATGAGTAACATGAGGCCAAACCATACCAGCACAGGTAAAATGATACCTGCCAGAAAAATGATGATGATGGCAAGTAAAACCCACTGATAATATTGCCGCTGTTTTGACAGGATGAAAGACGACCGGTTGGGCAAATGCAACAGCACACTCAGCAGTTGCCAGCCACCCATCAGCAGATAGGCCGAATAGAAATAATCGATTTTCCAAAGCATGAGCACAGCTATGATGGCATAGAGCAACAGCTGTCCGTAGTAGTCAATTTTGTGCAGCATTTTCATGATTGAATTATTTATATTTTCAGAAATTATTGAAACTTATAATTCTATAAAAAGGAGGTTTCCCTCCTTGCCTTTCTTGTTTACTTCACCAGCTTGAGTAAGGTGCTCACCAGCCAGCTTTCCTCTGCTTTTAGCATGGCTTCCATAGCTTGGTCTGTTTGCCGGCCAAATTTGCGAATGCCTTCCATGGTTTGTTGAAATGCCTGTATGTCGGCTTCAGTACCACCTTCGTTTACCTGCTGCAGGCTTTCAATAAACTTGAGCATGGGCTCCAGTTCCCGCTTTTTCCGTTCCCGTACAATAATGCGGGCCACTTTCCAAATATCTTTTTCTGCCTGAAAATATTCCTTGCGTTCGCCATGCACCACTACCCTGTCTACCAACCCCCAATTAATGAGCTCCCTGATGTTCATATTGGCATTTCCCCGGCTCACACTCAGTTGTTGCATAATGTCTTCGGTGCTTTGCGGCTGCGTACTCACCAATAGGTATGCATGAATTTGAGCCATAGTTCGGTTAATTCCCCAGTTGCTGCCGAAGCTTCCCCAGGCGGCTACAAATTGATTTTTGGCATCTGCTAATTGCATGACATAAAACTACAGCAATCATTCTAAACTTTCAATTATTTCTGAAAGAAAAAAATTTAATAATGGTGCAGCACTCAGGAATTGTGGCTGGTCATATATGGGTCAATCAACACTAACTGCAACAATATGGCTGCCCGCATGGGCAGCCATTTGTAATTTGGGGGGTAAGCGTGACGGCGATGAGGAATCATCAATCGAACATGACATTGAAGGCACTGCTTCCTGTTTTTCCTGATGTGTCGGCGATCACCAACCGATATACACCGGCAGGCCAATGCTTCCGGGTAATTGCATGTGTAGCGCCCCCCTGGCTGCCGTCAACCGTTTGGCTGTACACCGTTTGTCCGGCAGTGTTCATCAGGTGTACCTGATAGAGTCCTTTTTGTGGCAAGGTTATATACAGTTGCTTATGCACGGGGTTGGGGTACACCGTTGTAGCTACTGCTATATTGCTACTCACCACTGCTATGTTAGAAGTAAGCGACTTGTCATCTTTATCCATTACCCGTATTCTGTAATACAAGCTGCCGGCAGGTACATTCCGGTCGATGAAATAGTACTGGTGGCCATTGTTGCTATTACCCACAGCTGGCATTTCTGCAATACGGGTAAAGGTTTGCCCGTTCGTACTTCTTTCTATCACACAAGTTTGTGTGTTGGCTTCCCATATTGTTTTCCAGGTAAGGTTTACATGCTCTTGTTGTTTGCTGGCACTAAGTGTCAAACCTTTTACAGGCAGTGCACCCGGAGGCCTGATTAAGCCAGCATCAATATTGTAAATACCGGAAGCGTATGGCAGCGTAAAGTTGCTGATGGTTACACCGCTGGCATCCACTTTGCTGTCGTTACTTCCATTGCCCTGATTGGCTACGGTAAAGTTGGCTATGGCATTGGCAAAAATGGCTCTTAGTGGTACATCAATTGGTACAGTAAAGAATTGGAAGAAGCCATTGCCTTTTGTAACTGCTTCACCTATTACCTGTCCTGTGTTTAGATTAATGAGTTGCACGGTAATGCCTGCTACGCCCGGCTCATTAGCATCTTGTATGCCATCCTGATCGTAGTCGTCCCACACATAATCTCCCACACGACCAATGAATGATGCACGAAGGCCAGCATCCACATCAATATTATTTACACCAGATACAACTGTAAATACATTGGTGCGACCAGTGGTTCGGCTTACATCGCTACCATTAGCAGCGGGAGCAGCCTCTTGCAATGTAAACTCCATTATGGTTGGATAGGTACTATAACCCATGGTATAATTACCGGCCGGTACATTGAAGAAATAATATTTACCAGCAGCATCAGTAACAGTTGAACCCAGCGGTGTTCCCATATCGCTATATAATGTAACGGTTACGCCTGCCAAGCCTGGTTCGCCGGCATCTTGTATACCATCGCCATTCAAATCGTTCCATACATAGTCGCCTATATAGCTAGCCAGAGGAATAACACCCAAATCGGCGGTATAATTGGTACGAGCTACAGATGTAATTGGTAAACCAGCCGTAACACGGCCATTTACACCATTCACGTCACTATCAATAAGATCATTGCCACCCTGGTCAATGGGTGAAAGCATAAAGCCCGCAGGCAAGTTGCTGAATCTTGGAAAGTATGTACCATCGGCCAAACCATAAAAACGATAGTAGCCGCTCCTGTTGGTGGTTGTTTGTACTCTTTTGCCACCAATGGTCACCAGATTACCGCCTACATCCAGCAGGTCCACGGTTACACCGGGTATACCTCTTTGTTCTCCTGCCTCTTGCATACCATTCAGGTTCAGGTCCAGCCATACACGGTCACCAATTATTCTGTTGCTGCTGGCAGTAAGCAATAAACCAAGTGCAATGTCAATTTTTTGTTCGCCTTCAGCCAGGCCAAAATCACTGGTTACAGAAGTGCTTCCTACCAATGGCAAGCCATCACTATCGTACTTATCATCGGCGCCGGCATTCAGCGTAGTAAGTGTATACCAAGAGGTATTGATATTACTAAACTCTACACGGTATTTGTGAGAAGACGGCAAATTGGTAAATGAATATTCACCCAAAGCATTGGTTATGGTTGTGTACAATACATCATCGGCATCATTTAAAATACCGTTAGCACCCGCCTCACGTAGGGTGACAGTAACATCGGATACGCCGGTTTCATTTTCATCCTGAACACCATCGGCATCCAAATCTATCCAAACCAGATTGCCGACGGAACCTGTACCTGGGTTTTTGCCTTGGCGAATAGCTGCATCAAAACTCAGGTTGGTAACGCCACCAGCCAGTGCAAACAAGTTAGTTAAACCCGTAAGTGCATCTACATCGCTGTCGATATTATCATTACCACCCCGATCTTGCAGGCTAAACAAATAACCATCTGGCAAATTGCTAAAGCCCAATACATAATTTGCTGGAGCCACATTTACAAAACGGTAATACCCCAATGAGTCGGTAGTAGTGGTGCTAACCACGGCACCAAGGGCATTGTACAATGTAACTGTAATAGCTGGCATGTAAGGCTCATTCGCATCTTGTATGCCATCGGCATCTAAATCGTTCCAAACCACATCACCAATAGATGACCAATTGGCAGGAGGATTGGTAAGGCGCAAGCCAATGTCTACATGGTACACATTTAAATCCCACACCAAAAAACCAATAAGTGGAGAGCACAAAGTAGCGGGTTGAATGTCGTTGTCTGCATAATCATTGCTTCCCTGATCGGCTGCTACCACAGCATATCCGGCAGGCAGCGTCAACTTCACGAAGTAATAAGTAATGTCCAGATCATTGAATTGGTACACCCCAAAACCATCAGTAATGGTAGTAGCGATGTAGATATCGTCGGCGGTGTTGGGCAATCCATCAGCTCCGGGTTTGTACAGAGAAAGCTCAACACTGGGTATGCCCGGTTCGCCAGCGTCCTGAATACCGTTATTGTTGATATCGTTCCATACACGGTCGCCAATGCTGTAGCGGGTAGCATCGGTAATAAACAAGCCAATGTCTACATTAGAAATGGTTTGACCCGTAGTGAGGGTTATCAAATCTGTACGACCAGCGTATAATCCTGTTGTATTTATGTCATTATCTGCCGCATCATTCCCACCTTGATTTATCAGCGTAACTATAGTGCCTGGAGGGGTAGTAACACCAATACGATATTGTCCTGGATTCACCCTGTCGAAACGGTAAAAACCCCTTGCGTCTGAAATAGTAGAGGCCACCAGCACATCGCTACTATTGAAAAGAGAAATAACTACACCAGATACGCCTGCTTCACCAGCATCCTGAATACCATCGCCGTCATTATCCATCCACACAAAATCGCCGATGGAAGCATACTGAGTAGGAGTATTAAAAATGAGGCCGCAGTCAATATCCCGCTGGCTGGTACCAGGCGTAAGTGTAAAGTTGGCCGTGCGACCGTTTACAGGATTTGGGTCGCTATCATTTGCTTGTGTAGCACCACTACCAACCCTTGCAGTAAAGCTGTAGTTTGGTGGTGCAATAAATGAAACAGAATAGTTATCGGTATTGTAAGGCACGTTGAATTTATAGTTACCAAAAGCGTCTGAAACGGTTGTTTTTATTGGGTTTCCTGAAGCATCGTTGAGGGTAACGGTAATGTTAGCCATACCAGGTTCGTCGGCATCCTGCAGGCCATTTTTATTCAGGTCGTTCCATACTTTATCGCCTATATAAGTTATCTCATACAACTCCACATCATCAATCAAAAAGTCGTTACCAAAACCTCCTTGTTGGAGGTTGTAAATACCCACGTTTGAATTGCTGTTATTTACCGGAGCAGTAAAGCGAATTTTAAATTGTTCCCAACCCATTTGGGTAAGGTAGGTAGAAGAGGAATAAGAAGCAGGTTCTACTACATATCCCAACTCAGCGTAATCATAAATAATACCATTTACTACCAGGCCCAACCTTGGCACAATAGGTTGGTAAGTTGGTTCGCCATCGGCAGTACCATTGTTTTTATTTTTAGGCATAAATGGCTGTAAGTTTTTTGCCCAAAAAGAAAACTGATAAGTACGGCCTTGTATCAGGTTAAGGCCTTGTAAAAACAATACTTTGTCGGTTCTGTAGTGGGCATTTACCACCATCATAAATCCATTGGTAGTGCCATCGGCTTGAGTTACAGATCCTGTATGATCTTTGGATTTTTGCAAACAGGCAAAAATATGGTTGCCCTGTCGGGGATATTGCAAATTGCGCAGCCTACCATTAAAAGCCACAACACCACCGTTATCTGCATTATCGGTAGAGCGGGCAATGGCATATCTGGAGTCTTGTGGCTGACCACTACCAATTGCAACCGCTGTATAATCTGTAACACCTGGTGTACCTGCCAAACTAGGCATGGTTGCCGCAGCAGTACCAAAGTTGCCATTGGTAATGATACTGGTACCAGTTGGCGCAAAATCTATCAGTTCATCGGTAGTAAAACATGGTACCCCAACAGGGCTTGGTACTTTAATGTTCAACTCACGATAACAAGTGGTACCAGCCACCCTTATCTTAACCGGATAATTGCCAGGATACAGATTATTAATTGTAAACTGCCCGGAAGCTGGTATTACACCTGTGCTGGTGTAAGTACCACCAACTAAGGTGGCATATTCATAAGTTGTACCTGGTGTAAGGCCGGTGATAACGACGCGGCCCACAGAACTAATGCAACTTGTGGCAGCTTCAGCTGTGGCGGTAATATTAGGCAGGTTTCCGGTGCTTGGCATGATGATAACGCCAATGACGGCACAACGTTGCTGGTCACCGATTGAATTATAATTCCCAATCGCCCAATCGTCTGCGGCACCTGCTGCTACGTTGTTCGTAGTCAAAATATCATCATACGGGTCTCTTGATAAACTAAAGGTGTAAGTACCGGGAGCCAGACCGGTAAAAGTGTAGGTATAACTGTTGGCGCTTGTAAGATTATTTGACGAACCTGCTATTAAAGTACCCCCGAACGTTAAACCACCGTGCCGGGCTATTTGCCGAACAGTTGTTGATTTAGTACCCCCGTTCCATACGATGCGTACAGAGCCTGTACCGGCGCAGGTAGTAGGCGCAGTAACAGTAAACGAAGGCATATAATCGCCCACGTTATAGTTGCCGATGTAATAGACCTGATTAATTGGTTTATTGACATCGCCGCCAATTAGTTGTGCACCGCTCATCAACGGTGTGGTACAACCCAAAATAATTAATATCCTATAGACCCATTTTATCATACATGTTCCAGCTAGTATGATGAAAAATCAGGTGGACTAAGGTGGTGAAACCTTAATGAACCCATGAATGTCCAAGGAATGTCAGGTATTGAACAAAAGCGCAGGGCTTTTAAGTTCAGGGTATAGGTGAATCAGCTTAAGAAGGAAGGGATTTGATCCGAATAGCAGCATGGGAGTACCCATTTGAAGGGTAAAGGTACACCGTTTTCCACAGAAAGCGCAGCATCTGCATAAAATTTTCGTCAAATGCACAATTATTAAATCATTGATTATCAATATCTTGCAAATAACTGCCAATTATTTTTTTACGATTTTGATGAATGTCAAATGTCTAAACAATAATTTTAACGCTTAGATAAGATACCCATCAGAGCGTATGTGAGCCAATAAGCCAAACGCACCCCACCCAGGAGCTTTGAAAACCAGCATACGTTTCGCAGCAAAACCCTGAGCGTCCTTAAACTGCCCTGGAAATTCATTTTTTTACTAACCCCCTTGCTTCTATGCAAAAGACTTTTACGCTTGTGCGTATGTTATGCCTGTTGCTCCTCATTCACTCCAGCACTCAGGCTCAGGTTGTAGGTGGCCGTCATGGCGAAGTGTTTAAATCCACCAATCTTCAAACCAATTTTTTTGACCCTTGGGATGTGGCTTACGGCCCCGATGGATTTTTGTGGGTAACCGAAGCCCGTGGCTACCGGGTGAGAAGAATTGATCCATCGACAGGTGCTGCTACCACTGCCTTAGATATCCAACACAATACCACAAACAATGCTGCTACTTCGGGCCTTACCAATGCTGTTTTTGATGCCCATAAAAGAACTTTCACAGGCAGCGAAAGCAACTTTCAGTGGCCGCAGGGCGGCATGATGGGCATGGCTTTTCATCCCGACTTTAGCGGTTCAAGCCCCTATGTCTTTTTGGCTTACGTACGCTCCTATACGGGCAGAAATACCACAACAACTGTGTCGGGCACTTACCCAGATGGTCAGGGCCAATATTTTAGAACATTTCTTACCCGCTGGACCTGGAACTCTACACTAGGTAAATTAACCAACCCGATTATTTTGTGCGATACGCTGCCCGGTAGCAACGACCACAACTCTGGCCGCATGACCATTGCACCGGTAGGTGGCACCAACTATCTTTTTTATTCCGTGGGCGATATGGGTGCCGGTCAGTTTAGCAATCAAAGCCGCATCATCCGTGCTCAAGATCCTGCCTCGTATCAGGGCAAAATATTGCGCTTTAATATAACTGAAGATGCAGATGCAGACCAAGGCGCTGTAGATTACAATAAGTGGATACCAAACGACAACCCTTACAGTACAAACAGTGCCGTTTGGTCGATTGGCATTCGCAACAACCAAGGCTTTTCTTATGCCAATATTGGTGGAGTGGGCCGTTTATACGGAAGCAGCCATGGCCCGTTCAGCGATGATGAAATAAACGTGATTGAAGGTGGTAAAAACTACGGCCACCCCTTGGTCATAGGTATGAATGATGGCAATTACAACGGTTTGAAAGCAGGCGCAACGGGTGGTTCTTTGCCTACTATTCCGGCAAGCAATGGTGAGCAAAACAATGCTACCGCTATCGGGGCCAATTACCGCAATCCGATTTATGCTTTTTACGATGCATCTCTTGCTACAGTAACATCTATCTACAACAACCAAACTAATAATGGTGCCTGGCCAAGCGAAGCACCATCGGGTATGGAAATATATACCGGCAGCGTTATTCCAGGCTGGAAAAACAGCCTCCTGCTCTCATCTCTCAAATGGGGTAGAATATTGCGATTGAAATTGAATGCTGATGGCTCGGCAATGACAACAGTAGATGGTGTTCGTGACACTGTTACATTATTTGGCAGTCAAAACCGATTCAGAGATGTCACTTACGCTCCGGATGGAAAATCCCTTTTTGTAATAATGGACCAGTCGGCCACCACCTCCGGCCCAAGTGCCCTTAACCCAATTGTACCGGGCTGCCCGGGATGTGTGCAGAAATACGAATTCATAGGCTACAATAACAACGCCGGAAAAAGCACCATTCCTTCCCACATTCCCATTGCCCCAGGTACCGATAATACCTGCGTAACAGTGAACTCCGTTGTAATTAATGCGGACAACACCAACCTGTGGGTACCCATTACCGATGCTGATGGCAACATTGTAGCGGAGATTCGTGCTAATGGAAATAATGTGGGTACCGTTTCTACTGTTCTTTACAAAAGCGGCACGCAAAGAGAAGATGGCTCAAAGCGTTTGTACCTCAATCGCAACATGACTATTTCTGTTTCCGGAGCCGGCCCTTTCACCACCAATGGTGGTGTTGGTGTGCGTATTTATCTCACCAAGGCCGAATTTGAAGCACTTCGCGATGGTACCAATAGTTCAGGTTTTGCCAGTGGTATTGAAACAACAGCAGACTTGGGCATATTTAAAACAAATGGTAGTGGCTGTGTTACCGGCATGATTGGCAACGCTGCTCAGGTGGCTGGTGCTTCAATAGAAGCGTTTGGCTCCAATGGGTATGTAATGACCGCTACTATCAACAGCTTTAGTGCATTTTATGTGGCCAACAACAGCTCATTGGTACTACCAATTAAGCTCAAAGACTTTACAGCTAACTGGCTCGGTAGCAGTGCATCTCTAAGCTGGGCAACTTCATCGGAGTCTGGCGCAGATGGTTTCGATATTGAAAGAAGTACAGATGGCCGCTATTTTACCAGTATTGGTTTTATAAAAGCAAAAGGTAACAGCAGCACAACAAACACTTACCGGTATAACGATGCAACCATTGGTGGACTTGTTGGTACCACTTTTTACTACAGGCTTAAGTTGAAAGATGCCGACGGAAAGTACGTGTACTCTTCTGTAGCAACACTTACTCGTTCTGCAGCAGCCTTTGTTGTAAAAGTTTACCCCAACCCGGTAAAGAGCCAGGCAACCCTCAGCATTTTTGCCGACAAAGAAGATAAGGTGCAATGGCAACTTACCGATGCCAGCGGCCGTGTTGTAAGAAGCCAGAATGCTGCTATCGCAAAAGGTCAAAACAACATCTTGATTGATATGAACGGGCTTCCTGCCGGTACTTATCAAATGCAGGCAAAAGGTCAGTATTTCATTCAAACATTGAAGCTGCAAAAGCAATAAGCTCTTCCAACAATTCAGTATAGTAAAGGCTACCTTCGGGTAGCCTTTTTTGTGCAATCGTTAAACCTTTTCACAACATTGCCGTCTCAACGCCATAAGCATTTCGCTGTATGAATCTTGCGCAACATTTTTTCTGGCGGGCCGGCTTTGGCCCCACTGCAGCCACCTTACTCTCGAATGGCAAATGGAAGGCCGAATCTCATTTTGATAAATACTGGAAGCAATCACAGCAACCACTCCGGCCCATAACTGTACCGCAACCATCTTTGGAATCGCTACCTGCGATGATAGCTGGCAACAACAATGGCCAAGCTGCACTGCAAAAAGAGCAACGTGAAAAACTACAGCAGCAAAGCAGAGAAGCCATTAAGCAGTTGAACCTCCACTGGCTGGATGAAATGGTAAACAGCGAAGCACAACTGCGGGAAAAAATAGCCCTGTTTTGGCATGGACATTTTGCCTGCCGCAACCTCAATAGCTTACATCAGCAGCAATTGCTGCACGTAATACGTGAAGGTGCTTTAGGCAACTTTGCCACACTGCTTACCAACGTGAGCAAATCTGCCGCCATGCTGGCCTTCCTCAACAATCAGCAAAACAGAAAACTGCAGCCCAACGAAAACTTTGCCCGTGAGGTAATGGAGCTCTTTACCCTTGGCCGTGGGCACTACACAGAGCAAGATGTAAAAGAGGCAGCCAGAGCTTTTACCGGCTGGGGTTTCAATCCAAATGGCGAATTTGTATTTAGAAAAAACCAACATGATGTTGGCAGCAAAACCATCTTTGGAATGAGCGGCAATTTTAATGGCGATGACGTATTGGCGATGCTGCTTAAACAACCGCAAACAGCTCGTTTCATTACCGCCAAACTGTATCGCTTTTTGGTAAATGAAGAGGTGAATGAGGAACACGTCAGCTGGCTGTCGAAAAGATTTTATGATAGTGGTTATGAAATGAAACAACTACTCGGCGACATTTTTACAGCCAACTGGTTTTATGATATCGTCAATCAAGGAAAAATCGTAAAAAGCCCTGTGGTTTTGTGGGTGGGTATGCGCCGCATGCTACCCATGCAGTTAGAAAATCCCGACATACAATTGTTGTTGCAAAGAGCACTCGGGCAAATACTGCTCTACCCGCCATCGGTAGCAGGCTGGCCCGGCGGCACTAATTGGATAGACAGCAGTTCGCTGCTGCTACGTATGCGGCTGCCGCAGTTGGTAGCCCTTGCTGAGCCGTTTGAACTTAGCACCCCCGCCGATGACGATATGCAAATGGGTAAGATGCAAAATACACTCGGCAAAAAAGCCATCAACCGTTTTAAACTCAAAGGTGATATTGAATGGGAACCATTAATAGAAGCCTTGCATAAATACAAAAAGAGTGACATTGTACAACAGCTTTGTGAGCACTTATTACAAAGCCCGCATCAACTCTCTTCCATCATTGAAGCACAGGTAGCACCGGGCTTGCCTGTCAACAGTTTTATTAAACAAACAACGCTGTTGGCTATGGCCACTCCCGCCTACCAGTTGTGTTAATTTTTTTGACCCCTATCCAAATCCGTTATGTTCATTAAACGTCGCCGATTTATAGCACAATCATCACTGGCCGCTGCGGGTACTTTATTTGTGCCCAAATTTTTGCAGGCAGCTGCCGGCCCTTTGTACAAAGGCACTGCCGAGCCCGAACGTATCCTTATTGTTATTCAACTTAGTGGTGGCAATGACGGCCTCAATACTGTCATTCCCATCAGCAACGATATTTACTACCAATCAAGACCGGGCATTGGTATTGCTGCTTCTAAAGCAGCCGTTATTCACACCGATGCTGCTTTGCACCCTGCACTCACGGCTTTTCAAAAAATGTACGATCAGGGCGAACTCGCTATCCTCAACAATGTGGGCTATCCTAACCCTGACAGAAGCCATTTCAGAAGCATGGATATCTGGCACAGTGCCAGTAATAGCCAAGATTATTGGAATACCGGATGGCTGGGCCGCTACCTCGACCATGCCTGCCATGGCTGCGACAAACCCACCCAGGTGCTGGAAATAAATGATGTGCTCAGTCTTGCGTTAAAAGGCGAACAACACAAAGGCATTGCCACGCAAGATCCTGCTCAATTATTTGCTACCAGCAGTGCACCATACTTTAAGCAACTGGCCAAGCACGACCATCCTCATGAACCGCTGGCTGATTATTTGTATAAAACGCTGGCCGACACCATCAACAGTGCCGAAAGTATTTTTACCGCAGCCAAAGCTGGTCGTACTAATAGTGCTTACCCAAACACAGCGTTGGCAAAACATTTGAAAACAGTAGCCTCACTCATTGCAGGAGGCATGAATACCAGCGTGTATTATCTGAGCCTCGGCAGTTTTGATACACATGTAAACCAACCGGCACAGCAACAACGCCTGCTTGCAGAACTCAATGGCGCAGTGGAAGCATTTGTAGCCGACATGAAAAAACAGAACCGGTTTAAAGATGTGCTGCTCATGACCTTTAGCGAATTTGGCCGCAGGGTAGCACAAAATGCCAGCGCCGGCACCGACCACGGAGCTGCCAACAATATGTTTTTCGTAAGCGGAAGCCTGCAGGAAAAAGGTTTACTCAACAGCATGCCCAAACTACAGCAACTGGTGAATGGCGATATCCCTTTCGACATCGATTTCAGGCAGGTACTGGCTACTGTTTTGCAACAATGGCTGAAAACCGATCCTACACCAATTTTGAAGCAAAGCTTTCAACCGTTATCATTTGTATAGAGATCAGCACCTTGCCATCATTTAAACCTGCATTTTTATTATCAAATTGTTTTCAACACGATTTAAGAAATAAAGCTTTGTTGCTATGGTTTCAAAATTTTTACTTTGCAACACTCAAACTACACTTATGAAAGAGAACCTCAAACGTTATCTTAACCCAAGTAACTTACTCGCATTTTTTCTTTGGGCATTTGTAATGGCACTCGTTATTTACTGGAACAACTCCCACCATTTTTAATGAAACCGAACTTTTAAGTTGTATAAACAAAAAGGCCACTCATTTTACTGAGTGGCCTTTTTAATGTAGACTATGTTTCTGGTGCCAATGCACACCAATTTTTCGCTAGTTCAACACAGGATTTACCTCCATGGGCCATGATGCGGTCGCATCTTCGGGTCGCTCCTCATTCCATTCAATAATGAAGTTATTGCGTCCTTCGCCTACCATTATTTGAAAATATTGCTGCTGTACCAGCTCCAGCATGCCTAAAAAAAGAAAAATGGCATGCACACGGTCCTGGCAGGTTTCAAATATTTTTTCGAAGCCCATGGAACGTTCTCTTTTCACCTTATGCAGCATGTATTCGCGGCTTTCTTCCATGGTATAGTTATACTTAAATACCACGTGCTGAGGCTTGTTGTTCCGCTCGTTTACCCGCTTCATCACCTTCTCAAAGGTCTTCATCAGTTTAAAGAGCGTTATGCTTTGTATTTCGGTGCCTTCGCCGGCATCTTCTCCTATGCTATTCAGCTCTTGCTGTATGTTGCCCCGCTTTACCATCAGCATCCGAATGGCTTCTAGTTCGGCCATTTTCAGTGATGCTTCCTTAAAGCGTTTGTACTCCAAAATTTTATCGACCAGTTCTTGGCGAGGATCAATTTCATTGCCTTGGGCGTCGAGTTCTTTGCGGGGCAGCAGCATTTTGGCTTTAATCCGCATTAGTGTGCTCACAAACAGGATAAACTCACTGCTGAGTTCAATGTTCAGCTTTTCCTGATTGTGTACATAGCTCAAAAAATCTTTGATGATGCGGGTAATCGGAATATTGTAAATGTCCAGTTCATCTCTCTCAATGAAAAACAGCAGGAGATCGAACGGGCCCTCGAACTGGGGCAATTTTATTTGATAAGAAATAGCGGCCATATAATACAATAACGGATTGCCTGCTACATGCAGTACTTACTCCCGGTATTTTCAAAAATACGGGCACAAAAAAGGCCTGTACCCAGTAGTTGTACAGGCCTTTTACACATGTGGAAAAGAGGTTAAAACTTTCCGGAAACGCCCACCCCAAAAGTGCCCAAAAACTGCATCGTAGGGCTGGTGCGGCCTTCAGGTATAAGGTCGTCGTCGTAGGCCAGGTTGAGCAGGTAACTCATGGTGAGCCATTTGTTTACCTTAAACCCGAAAGAGTTGGTCCAAAACATATCGATGTTTTGCGGATTGTGTTTGTAATTGGAATACAGGTCGAGCCGCGATGTGTAGGTTACATTTTTCACAAGCTCTTTGTTGAAGTTGGCCGATAAAAATGCACCGAATTGAGCATCTACTTTTTTCACCGGATCTACGCCGTACAGGGCTGCCAGTGGCCGCTGCCCGGGAGGTGGCGGTGTAGTGCTGTAGCTGTACGGATCGTTGGAGACTACAATCCATTTGCCGGCAAAAGGAGAAAAGAACAAACTGAAATGTTTGTTGGGTTTCCAGTCGAGACCGGGCGTAAGCAAAATATTGGCCGGAGCAAAAAAGCCCGACACCCTGCGGCGTGGTGTTAAGGCATAATCATAACCGTTGGTAAACTGCGACCGGAGGTTGAAAATGGCGGCCAGCGACAAGGTTTTCTTCTCGTTGAGTGAATGGCCGAATTTGGTATACCAATCGAAAAAATCAGCGGTTTTGCGCAGGCCTTGTGTTTGGTTGTTTTGGTAGGCATAGCTGGCTTTAAGCGTGTTATCCAGGGTGCTTTTGCCCCAGGCCCGATTGGCGTACAGGTCTACGTTCAGGCCCACGTTGAGGGCAAACTTTTCATTTACACCTACCCAGTACGAGCTGTTTTGTTGCGCCAGCGCCAGGGTAAATGTACCGCCACTTTTCCAGCGGCCTTTTTTAGATGTATCTGCTACCATTGTTTTGGCAGTCATTGCTTCATCAATTGCCTTACGGGTTTGCTGTGCAAAAGATTGGCTGAGGAGCAGGCAAGCAACAGCTACTAAGCCTGATTTGATTGTCATGGGTATTCTATTTTGCTATAAAAACCAAAATGGTTGCACTGGCAAAAGTGCAACCATTTTGTTGATGTAGAAAATGAACCGAAAAAGATGCCGGCTATTTTTTCAACGCATCGCGTATTTCTGCAAGCAATTGTTCAGTAGGCGTAGGCCCGGCTGGTGGTGGTGCCGGTTCTTCTTTTTTCATTTTATTAATGGCTTTTACTACCAAAAAAAGCACCAAGGCTATCACTGCAAATGAGATAATGGCCGACAGAAAATTACCATACTTCACGGCACCCATTTTTAGGTCCTGAATGTTTTCCAGGTTGGCGGCTTTGAGTGCTGGTGCCAGCAGCAGCGGTGTAATCACATCGTCGATAAACGACTTAACAATAGACCCGAATGCGCCGCCAATAATTACGCCGATTGCAAGGTCTACTACATTGCCTTTTACGGCAAACTCTTTAAATTCTTTTAGGAAGCCCATAAATAAAATTTGTTGGTTAGGATTAAAAAAAATTTTCAATTATAAACAAAAAACAGCAGAAAGCCGTTGCCTTAAGCATTGCATCTTTACACCTTCATCAGGTCATTTATTTTCATGAAGGCTGCACCAACAACCAAACGGGTATCTTCCTTTTCTTTCACTAGCAAAATGGTCAACTGGCTCATTTTTGTGGTGCTTTGCCTCATTTGGGGTAGCTCATTTGTGCTCATGAAGCTGGGCTTATATGGCCTCGACGGGCAGCCGGTGCTGAGTGCCTATCAGGTGGCGGCTATCAGAATGCTGAGTGCAGGACTGGTGTTGTTGCCGCTGGCTAAGCCAGCATTGGCACGGGTAGCAACGCCATCGGTGCGGTGGTATGTATTGCTATCTGGTTTGCTGGGCAGCTTTTTTCCTGCTTTTCTTTTTTGCATAGCCGAAACGGCTATCGATAGTTCTCTTGCAGGAGCCATCAATGCCATGACGCCGCTGTTTGTATTGCTGGTGGCCACTGTAGTGTACAACAACCGCATTCCTGCCATGAAATGGCTGGGCATTATCATTGGTTTTGCGGGCTGTTTGTTATTGTTGTTTCGGCAGCATGGCACGTCGGGTGGCAATAATGCTTTTGCCATGTTTGCCGTACTGGCCACTATGTTTTATGGTTTTAATGTAAACATGGTGAAGCACAAACTGCTCCATATTTCTTCGGTAGATATTGCCACGCTGGCATTTGTATTTCTTACCATTCCTTCATTGGCCGTGCTGATTGGTACGGGCTATTTTTCACTGCCCCTGCTTTCGGCACCAATACTGCTGGCCACAGCCGCTGCTGCGGTATTGGGTGTTTTTGGTACAGCACTGGCATCCATTCTTTTTTATATGTTGGTCAAAAGGGCGGGCATTGTTTTTCCATCACTGGTTACTTACGGTATTCCGTTTGTGGCCATTGGCTGGGGCATTTACTATGGCGAAAAAATAGTGTGGATGCAATTGCTGGCCCTGCTCATCATTCTTACCGGCGTTTACCTGGCCAATCTTCAATTTCCCCTTCGGAAAAAGGCATAAAAAATGTGCTCCTGGTTTATTACCAACAGCACATTGTTTAGTCAGCTTTGCCGACTTAATTAAACGTGCATGATTTCTTTTTCTTTGGCTGCCAGGTGCTTTTCAACCAAGGCAATAAACCGGTCGGTCATTTCCTGAATGTCGGCTTCGGTGTCTTTGGCAGCATCTTCGCTCAGGCCATCTTTTTGTGCCTTCTTTACTTTTTCAATAGCATCGCGGCGAATATTGCGCACTGCTACCTTGGCATGTTCGCCTTCGTTGTTCGATCTTTTCACCAATTCTTTCCGGCGTTCTTCCGTCATAGGTGGCAAAAATATGCGGATGATACTGCCATCGTTTTGCGGAGTAATACCAATATTGGCTTGCAAAATAGACCGCTCAATAGGCTGCAGCATATTTTTTTCCCAGGGCTGAATGGTTAGCGTACGGGCATCTACCACAGAAATATTGGCCACCTGAGATATAAGCGTGGGGTTGCCGTAATAATCCACATGAATGCCATCGAGCATTTGGGGGGTTGCTTTACCAGCTCTTACCTTGGCCAATTCTGATTCGAGGTGGCTGATGGACTTACGCATCAGCTCTTCTGTATCCTTCATCAGGAGTTCTACTTCAACCGACATACTGTATGCAATTTTAGGGCTGGCAAACCTAAAGAAAACGATGGTTCAACGAACAGATACTTGCCTGCAAAGCAAAAAATGGGGAAGAATTAATTGGCGGCCTTTTTAGCTTTTACCGGAATAACAGGGGCTGAATGTATACGGGGGCTTTTATCGGCCAGCATGCGGCGGCGGTACATTTTATAACTCCACAGTGCTCCGCCAATCATAAAAAATCCTACAGCAATAATAGATACCAGCACAATGCTATTACCCAGGGATTGAAGCATCCAACCCAAGCCTGCAAATAGTAGTGCCGCTACTGCAAGTGCCATGGTAACCTGCGTATGCGACCAGCCAAAGCGTAGCAAAATGTGGTGCACATGATTTCTATCGGGGGTAAAAGGAGAAATACCCCGAACAATTCTGTACGAAAAAACCCGCAACGTATCGAACAAAGGCACAAACATGATAGCAAAGCCCACCGCCCCGGCAGACTCTACCACCAACACTGGTGCACTACCTGCCGTGTGAATAAAATGAATAACCATGGCGCCATTTACCAATCCCAATAAAAGAGAGCCTGTATCGCCCATAAAAATGCGGGCCGGCGCATAATTGAAAATTAAAAAAGCCAAGGTGGCGCCAATGAGGGCAGTGGCCATGCAGGCATATGCATAATCGCCATTAATGGCAAAAAAGGCAGCAAACAAGCCGGAGGAAATCAGCGATAAAGTGCCGGCCAGTCCGTCTACACCATCTATCAGGTTGTAGGCGTTAATAATTACCACCAAAGTAAAAACAGTGAGCACTTCGGCCACTAATGGCTGTAGCTCATGAATGCCAAATACACCACCAAGGTTGGTAATAATCAGCCCCCCTTTAAACACCAGTAAAGAGGCTGCCAGTACCTGCCCCAAAAACTTTTTAAAAGGTACCAGATTTAGCAAATCGTCTTTCAGCCCAATGAAAAAGATGACCAGGGTGGCGGCCAGAAAATACTGAAATACAAACTGGCTGCCGGCAAATGAAACCGTGATGAGAAAAGCCATAATAAAGCCGGCATAAATAGCCAGCCCGCCTAAAGATGGAATGGGTTTATGATGATGCTTACGATCGTCTGGAAAATCGAATAACCCTTTCTCTATGGTGATGTTAATAATGGCCGGTAGTGCGTAGAAGCTAATGCCAAATGCCAGTGCCAGGCTCATAAGCATTTCAATCATACTCAAAAATTTTCGCGGAGTGTGCAGGTTGTTTTAGGAAACTACGCTTGCTGCTGCAACCGTATTTTAACAAAGTAAGTGTAGCAGGTTGGGTTTTCCATCTTTCGGGGCGTGTATTTATACAAAATCCCGTGTTCGGGTGATATTTTGAAACATCTGTGGCCAGTTTGAAAAATCTGTTCCCTCATTTGCCCAAAACTTTAGCTTTGCCCGCAAATTCAATTTCAGCATGACAGCTACATTGCCTCAAATAGCCAGCCAAATAAGAAGAGATATTGTACGAATGGTGCATGCCGTACAAAGCGGCCACCCTGGCGGCTCCCTTGGTTGTACCGATTATTTTACTGCGCTGTTCTTCAAAGTGCTGCGCCATCAGCCCCAGCCTTTTGATATGGATGGCAATAACCAGGATCTTTTCTTTTTGAGCAATGGCCATATATCTCCGGTGTATTATTCCGCACTGGCCCGCAGCGGATATTTTGATGTAGCCGAACTGGCAACATTCCGCAAGCTCAACACCCGCCTTCAAGGGCACCCCACTACCCACGAACATTTGCCCGGCATCCGCATTGCCAGCGGCTCACTGGGACAGGGAATGAGTGTGGCTATTGGTGCTGCATTGGCAAAAAAGCTAAAACACGACAATCACCTTGTATACAGCTTGCATGGCGATGGCGAATTGCAGGAAGGCCAGGTGTGGGAAGCCATCATGTTTGCGGCGCATCATAAAGTAGACAACCTCATTTCAACCATTGACTGGAACGGACAACAGATTGATGGCCCTACCGATAAAGTAATGAGACTGGGTAACCTCGAAACAAAGTTTGCTGAGTTTGGCTGGGATGTACTGGTAGTAGAAAACGGCAACGATATGGACCAAATGCTGGCAGGCCTGGAGCAGGCTAAAGCCCGTACCGGCAACGGAAAGCCCGTATGCATACTCATGAAAACCGCCATGGGCAAAGGCGTTGATTTTATGGAAGGCAGCCACGAATGGCATGGCATTGCACCGAGTGACGCACAACTGGAAGCGGCACTGGCCCAACTGCCCGAAACACTCGGCGACTACTAATGTTATTACGTCTGTAAAAGAAGATACAGCGGCTTGCTACTTAACAGTGCAAGCCGTTTCTTTTTGTGAAGAAATGCAGAAAAAAAATTGAAAGATGATGCCCTCACTTAGCCAGCAGCTTCAGATAATGTTCCAGTTTTTTGAGTTGAAGCGAATCTGTTTTTTGGGCAAGAATGTTTTCGACTATAGCAGATTGCTCTTGCTTCGGCATTGCTGAAAATGCGGTATATACAGCTTCATTTCTAAAGATATCCAACACATCGCTTGCCGTCATTTTTTCAATGGAAGCCATCAGATACAATGTCACTTGTACCAATTCTCCGCCGCTCTTTTTTATGGCTTTCCGAATGTCGGCGTTTATGGACAGCAGCTTGTCTTGCCCGCTGATGGTGAACAGATTTTTTGCTTCAATTGGTACACCATCAATTGTGCCGGAAACCTTGAGCGAACCCCAACGGCCCACCAAATGCCTGGTGCCGGGTATTTGCAAATGATACGTCCACGCACCTTTGCCAGGTACATACTTTAATTCAAGCCATTGGTCTTTAATGAGGTATTCCATCAGCGTAGCGATTGCTGTATGCGTAGTGCCCTGCGAGACGGAGCAAAACCTGCAATGATGGCAATGGTAAAAATGATCACTCCAACCAACAAGAAATCCGTAGCCCGCATTTCCACCGGATAATAATCGATAATAAAGCTTTGGCCACCCAGTTTTACCCAATGAAACTGCTGCTGGCCAATGCAAATAAGCACTCCCAACAATCCACCAATGAAGCCGCCAACTCCTGCCAGCAATGCACCCAATTTTAAAAAGATACCCGCCACCGATGTGCCAGTTGCTCCCATGGCTTGTAGCACAGCTATGTCTTTTTCTTTTTCCAGCACCATCATGGTAAGGCTGCTGATAATGTTGAAAGCAGCTATCAGCAAAATGAGAAATGCCACGGCCATAATGATAAGTTTCTCAATTTTCATGGCGGCAAACAAAGCCTGATTTTGCTGGTACCTTGTTTGCACAGTAAATGATTTCCCTAAGTGTTCTTGCAGTTGATCAGTAAGGTGTTCAACATCGGTACCGGGTGTAGCGGCTATTTCAAGTGCCGTTACTTCGTTGGGTGGCAAGTCGAGCATATATCGCATAAATGCAGCATTCGTGAAGGCGTACTGATTATCGAATTCTTGCTGAATAGAAAATGTACCTGCTGTAAATGCATTGGCAGTATGTAAAGCAGTAAGCGGGTCCGCATCCAGCGTTGCTCGCCGGTTGGGCAGGTATATAGTTACAGGGGCAATATTCTGACCGGCTATTACCTGCAGCCCGTTTTCTACCCCACTGCCCATTACCAAAGCAGGTGTTTCTTCATTGCCCAGCGCAAACTGCCCACGAAGCAAATGCCTTGGTACACCGCTTACATTGGCATAGCCAGGCTCCACGCCTTTCAGCCATACAATAGATTTGTCTTCGCCCTGCATCAGCATGGCCCGTTCTTGTATCACAGGTTCTACAGCAGCCACACCTTTGGTACCGGTTATTTGCTGCAGCATAGCCGGCGAAGTAGTCAGCCATTTGCCGTTGGTGGCAGTAATTTTTATATCGGTATAAAAATCGGCGTACAGGTTTTGTACAAGTTGCTCAAACCCGTTGAACACACTCAGCACTACTACCAGTGCGGCCGTAACCACTGCCACCGCCACCATGCTGATATAGCTTATCAGGTTGATGGCATTGGTCGTTTTTTTGCTTTTAAAATACCGCCAGGCAAAAAGTGTAGTCAATGGCTACCAGATTGTGCTGATGTAATTAAGATGCAGAAGAATCATCGGTGCCGGCCGGAGGTGTTGGCGGTTGTTGAATTTCGCCAAACAGTTTTTCCATTTTAAATACGTAGTCCAGCGTGTCGTCGATAAAATACTGGAGCTCGGGCATGCGGCGCAATTGTTTGCCCACTCTTCCGGCCAGTTCCCGCTTTATTTCCCAGTTACGGTCTTTTATTTTTTGCAACATGGAGGCCTGGTCTTCTATCTGAAAAAAGCTGAGGTAAATCCGTGCTTCCAGCAGGTCGGGCGTCACTTTTACAGCGGCAATTGATATCATGCCGTTGTGAATGACGTTCAATCCCAGTCTTCTGAATATATCGCTGAGTTCCTCATTGAGTAATGCGGCTACCTGCTTCTGACGTTTAGTTTCTTCCATATCCTTTGCTCAATTATAACAAGAGTGAAGGCAGTGCTACAAGTACTGCCGCTGTAAAAGTAGTTACTTTTACAGCCTTTACTTTTATTCGTTTACATGAACAAATATGCAAGGGTCTTTTCGCTGCTAAAGCCGCACCGCAGTAAAATGCTGGCTTACGTGGTTTTTATATTGCTGAGCACCGTTTTTTCCATTGCGTCTATTGGCATGCTCATGCCGTTTTTGCAACTCATTTTTGAAGGCAAATCTGCCACATTGGAAACAGCAGCCGCTGGTAGCAAACTGGATGTTTCGCAGCTGGTGAGCAACTGGATGAATGAATATGCCGCCACACACAGCCATTTCGATTTGCTGCTGCTCATTTGCATCCTCATGCTCAGTGCCATCTTACTGAAAAATGTTTTTCTATACCTCGCCATCTATATCCTCAATCCGCTTAAAAACCTGGTGGTATCTACGCTTCGGGCACAGCTGTACGAAAAAATTCTGGAGCTGCCCATTGGGTATTTTACCGAACAGCGCAAGGGCGATCTGATGAGCCGCATGTCGAACGATGTGGGCGAAGTAGAAAACAGCGTAGTTGGTACACTGGAAGGTTGGTTTCGTGACCCCATCATGATTATTGCCCACCTGGCAGTACTGCTGATACTCAGCCCGCAGCTCACATTATTCTTGTTTATCATGCTGCCCACAGTTGGTTTTGTTATTGGCCGCATTAGCCGCAGTTTAAAAAAACAAAGCCAGGCAGCAGCCATCAAGCAGGGCGAATCGGTAGCCATACTCGACGAAACATTAACCGGTCTTAGGGTGATAAAAGCATTTACTGCCGAAAACCTGCTGCGGATGCGCTTTTTTCAGGTAAATGATGATTTGCTGCACACCAAAAACAAGATGGGTTTTCGGCGAGACCTGGCATCGCCGGTAAGTGAAACGCTGGGCATTTTTGTGTTTTGCTGCATTTTGCTGTACGGTGGTATGCTGGTACTCAGCGATACCAACCACACCGGCCTCACTGGTGGCGAGTTCATTACCTACCTCGGTTTATTTTATGGCTTGATTAATCCTGCCAAGGCACTCAGCACTTCTTTTTACAATATGCAAAAAGGCTCGGCAGCGATACAGCGTATAGAAGAAGTATTGAAAGCACCGCTGGTGATTAACGACGCACCCGATGCCAAGCCATTACTACAATTCGAAAACGCCATCGAATTCAGAAACGTATCGTTCTGCTATGAAGACGTGACCATTTTGCAAGACATTAACCTGCGCATTACCAAAGGCAGCACGGTAGCACTGGTGGGCAGTAGCGGTGCTGGTAAAAGTACCCTGGCCGATTTGGTACCCCGCTTTCATGATGTAACAAGTGGCGAACTGCTGATTGACGGCAAAAACATCCGGGAATATCAACTGGAAACAGTTCGCCGGCAAATGGGCATTGTTACGCAGGAACCTATTTTATTTAATGATACCATTGCCGCCAACATCAGCCTTGGCGACCCCAACGCCAGCACCGAAGCCATAGAAGCAGCAGCCACAGTGGCCAATGCCCACCGCTTTATTTCGGCAAAAGAAGATGGCTACAACAGCAACATCGGCGACCGCGGCAGCAAGCTCAGCGGCGGCGAACGCCAGCGGCTTACCATTGCCCGGGCCGTGCTTAAAAATCCTCCCATTCTCATTTTGGATGAAGCCACATCCTCGCTGGATACGGAAAGTGAAAAACTGGTGCAGGATGCTATCAACCATTTAATGAAAGACCGCACTACCATTGTCATTGCGCATCGCCTCAGTACCATTCGGCATGCCGATGAAATAGTAGTGTTGCAAAAAGGCCGCATTGTAGAGCGGGGCACTCACGACAGCCTGATGGCTCACAATGGTTACTACCGCAAGTTGGTAGATATGCAGGAAGTGAAGTAAGTTGATAGTCTGGAGTCCGGAGACTGGAAGTCAGAAACATTAAAAGTAAGGGCTTCAAGTCTTCTGAGGACTTTCTTGTTTTCACTTTTAGTCAGTAGCATTCTTATAGTGCTGTTTCCTCCTCCGGGGGCAAGGGGGCTAACAAAAAAATCGACCCGCATTACTGCAGGTCGGTTTTTTTATCTCTGATAATCAGAAAATATTAGCGTTTGCCCAGTTTGGCTTCCATGCTCAAAGTGGCATGGGGCACGGCACGAAGGCGGGCTTTTTCAATAAGCTT
The DNA here is from genome assembly GCA_020161435.1 of Bacteroidota bacterium. Taxonomy (GTDB): domain Bacteria; phylum Bacteroidota; class Bacteroidia; order Chitinophagales; family Chitinophagaceae; genus Phnomibacter. The sequence continues at coordinate 301,764 of JAIUNV010000003.1, forward strand.
TCCGGTAACGCGGCAAATACCGTAGGTTTTGCTTTCAATCCGGATCATGGCTTTTTCCAGGTGATCGATGAACTGAATCTGGCGGCTGGCCATCTGGCTCAATTGCTCCCGTTCCATGCTCAGGCTACCGTCTTCCATGGTCATGTAGCGGTTGTCATCGTTGTCGCCGCCCATTTCGTCCTTACGGGTAATGAGGCCTTGCAGGTAATTGAGCTCTTTGCGGGCTGCTTCCAGCTTACGCAAAATGAGTTCTTTAAATTCTGCTAATTCAGAGTCGCTGTAACGCATAGTGGGTGTTGAAATAACGGACTCTTCCTTGGGTGTATCCAGAACGGATACGGTAAAGTCGGGGTCGTAGGCCACTTTACCTTTTGCGGTAATGGGTGGCATTTTTACAATCTTTTTTTCTTCCACCACCGGCCGCTTTTTTTGCGGGGGATGGGGGGTATTCGAACGGGCGGGCACCTCATCCCGCTTAGGGAGCGGCTCTGGTTTTCTTGCAGCTGGTTTTTTTACTGCTTTTTTAGCTACAGGCTTCGCTGGTGTGGCAGCTTTTGCAGGAGCAGGTGCTGCTTTTGCAGGTACAGCCTTTGCAGGGGCAGCCTTTGCAGGGGCAGCGGCTTTAGCAGGCACGGCCTTGGCCGGTGCTGCGGCTTTGGCAGGAGCTGGCTTGGCGGCAGGTGCGGGTTTGGCTGCTTTAGGGGCAGCTTTTGCTGGGGCGGCAGCTTTTGCCGGAGCAGGTTTTACTGCCGGGGCCGGGGCTGCTTTTTTTGCAGCGGGCTTGGCGGCAGGTGCAACTGCTTTTTTTGCGGGGGCAGCCTTTGCTGGGGCAGCTTTTTTTGCCGGAGCAGCTTTTTTGGCCGGGGCCGCTGCTTTGGTTGCTTTGTTGTTGGTAGCCATCGTTATAACTCCTTTTTTGAAACTTTCAGGGTCAATTGAAAATCATTCACTTCCACTAAAACGCCGTCGGTTAGTGCGGGCACATAACTCAGCGAATCTGCCAAAATTTCGGCGCAAATATAGGATTTGAACTTATCGAAAGAATCCACAATATTTTCAGGTCCAGCGTATTGCACGTCAATCCGGTCGGTCAGTTCAAAGTTGCTCTCCTTGCGAATGTTCTGAATCCGGTTCACCAACTCCCTCGCATCTCCCTCTTGTTTCAGTTCATCGGTCAGGGTAATATCCAGTGCCACGGTGAGGCTACCCTTGCTGGCCACGCTCCAACCTGGAATGTCATCGGCACTAATATCCACCTCATTTACCAATATGGAAATGGCCTGCCCGTTGATGTCTAATTCAACAGCACCCGTTCTTTCCAAATCGGCAATTTGCTGCTGGCTAAATGCGGTGAGTGCAGCGCCAACGGCCTTCATATTGGGCCCCAGTTTTTTACCCAGCAGGGCAAAATTGGGCTTGATTTTTTTGTTGATGAAGCCTTCTGTTTCGGTGAGGTAATCTACTTCTTTCACATTTACCTCAGCTTTCAGCAGGTCTTCCACTTTTTCCAGCTGCGCCTTCATATCTGGGTTCAGCACAGGTATCAGCACTTTTTGCAGCGGCTGACGCACTTTCAGGTTCACCTTTTTGCGAATGCTCAGTACCAGGCTGGTGGCATCCTGTGCCAGTTGCATGCGTTCTTCCAACGCTGCATCAATGGCCGATTCGGTGGCTTTGGGGAAAGCCGCATGGTGAATGCTTTCGGCAGTAAAACGCCCCGTCACCGCATTGAGCTGACGGAAAACTGCATCGCTGAAGAATGGCGAGATGGGAGCCATCAGGCGAACCAGCGTTTCCAAACATTCGTACAAAGTTTGGTAAGCGCTGATTTTGTCGGTGCTGTAATCGCCTTTCCAGAAACGGCGGCGGCAGAGGCGTACGTACCAGTTACTCAGGTGTTCATCCAAAAACTGCTCCATCAAACGGCCGGCCTGGGTAGGCTCGTAGTCGTCCATGGCTTCGTTTACTTTTTTCACCAGCGTATTGAGGCTGCTCAAAATCCAACGGTCAATTTCGGGACGATCTGCCACGGGTATGTAAGCTTCTTTAAAAGCAAAACCATCCACATTGGCATAGAGCACAAAAAACTGGTAGGTATTGTACAAGGTGCCAAAAAACTTACGCTGCACTTCCTGAATACCGGCCAGGTCAAACTTCAGGTTGTCCCATGGGCTGGCATTGGTTACGAGGTACCAGCGGGTAGCATCGGCGCCGTAGGTTTCAATGGTTTTGAACGGATCCACCACGTTGCCGAGGCGCTTGCTCATTTTGTTGCCGTTCTTGTCGAGCACCAAACCATTGGAAACGACAGTTTTGTATGCACGACCATCTACCTGATTGGTGAGCAAGCCGGCGGCTTTCAGTTCGGCCTCAATGTCTTCTTTTACCAAACTTCCAATGGCATGAAGGGTGTAAAACCAGCCACGGGTTTGATCTACGCCTTCGGCAATAAAGCTGGCGGGATAGTTTTTGGCGAAGATTTCTTTGTTTTCAAACGGGAAATGCCATTGGGCATAAGGCATGGCGCCACTATCGAACCATACGTCGATGAGGTCGGCCACCCGCTTCATGGGTTTGCCCGAGGGGCTTTTCAAAATGATATCGTCTACCTGCGGCTTGTGCAAATCTGTAATGTCCTGAATGGGACTATCAGGATGCAGGTTGGCTTTAAGATCGGCCACACTGCCAATGCACAGCTCTTCGCTGCCATCTTCGGTACGCCAAATGGGCAGCGGTGTACCCCAGTAGCGGCTGCGGCTCAGGTTCCAGTCCACCATGTTTTCCAGCCAGTTGCCAAAGCGGCCGGTACCGGTACTTTCGGGCTTCCAGCGGATGGTTTTGTTCAGCTCCACCATGCGGTCTTTCAGCGCTGTGGTGCGGATGAACCACGCATCCAGCGGATAGTACAAAATGGGCTTATCTGTACGCCAGCAATGGGGGTAGTTGTGTTCGTATTTCTCTACTTTGAAGGCCCGGTTTTCGAGCTTCAGTTTTACGGAGATGTCTACGTTTACATCTACATAATCTTTTTCGTCTTTGTAGTTTTTTACATAGCGGCCGCTAAACTCACCGAGGCCATCTACAAACTTGCCTTCGCGGTCTACCATGGTGAGGATGCCGATGTTGTGTTTTTTGCCCACCTTGTAGTCATCGGCACCAAAAGCAGGTGCAGTGTGCACAATACCGGTACCGTCTTCGGTGGTTACAAAGTCGCCCACCAACACTTTAAACGGATCGGCATCGGGGGTAATCTTCTTGATTTCTTCGAGGCTGTTGGCTTCGTAGGGTAAGAGCTGCTCGTAGTGGCAACCTTCGAGCTGGCTGCCTTTGAAGCTGCTTACCACGGCCCAGGGGGCACCTTCTTTTACCTGCTCGCCGGCAGCAATTTTGGCTTCGTAAGCTGCAAAATCGCCGTTTTCATTTTCTGCCTTCAGGTATTTGGAGACCAAAGCTTTGGCCAACACCACATTTACCGGCAGGTGGGTGTATGGGTTGAAGGTTTTTACCAGTACATAGTCAATATTGGGGCCTACAGTCAAACCGAGATTACTGGGCAATGTCCATGGCGTGGTCGTCCAGGCCATAAAAAACACTTCGGCACCATGAACGGCATCGTGTAAAAAGTGGCTCTTGTCATTTTGCACCGCCCGGAACATCACCGTGGCGCTGGTATCTTTTACATCTTTATACGTACCCGGCTGGTTGAGCTCATGGCTGCTGAGGCCGGTGCCGGCAGCAGGACTGTATGGCTGAATGCTCACACTTTGGTAGAGCAAACCGCGGTCGTACATTTTTTTGAGCAGCCACCACAGGCTTTCGATGTATTCATTTTTAAAAGTGATGTAGGGATCGTTGAGGTCTACCCAATAACCCATTTTGCGGGTAATGTCGTCCCACTTGTCTTTGAAGCGGAGCACCGCCTCGCGGCATTTCTGGTTGTATTCGGCTACGGTAATTTTTTTACCGATGTCTTCTTTGGTAATGCCCAGTTCTTTTTCTACCCCCAGCTCTACGGGCAGGCCATGGGTATCCCAGCCGCCCTTGCGGTGTACCTGGTAGCCCTGCATGGTTTTGTAGCGGCACACCAAATCTTTAATGGTGCGGCTGATAACGTGGTGAATGCCGGGCATGCCGTTGGCACTGGGTGGGCCTTCGTAAAACACAAATGGTTCGGCGCCTTCGCGGAGCTGCACACTTTTTTCAAAGGCTTGTTCGGCAGCCCATTTGGCTAAAATTTCCTGTTCTATGGCGGGCAGGTTCAACCCTGCAAACTCTTGATAACGTACAGACATGGTACAAATTGGCTAAAATGGCTGCAAAGGTAAGGATACCCCACAAGGGAGCCTTGCTGAAATATGGGGTTTCTGCATGGCAATGCTGATAAAAAAAGAAAGGCTGCTCGTATTGAACAGCCTTTCTTTTCAAATGGCTAAGCAACGCTGAGGTCTTCAGCTACCATTAGAAACCCTTGGTAGCAACGCCGTCTTTAATGGCTTGCAATGCTTTGGCTTCTCCGAGCAATGCCGTCATTTTATTGCCTTTACCATCATGGCCCTGCGCCATATAACCACCTTTGGCAGTCTTAGTAATTACGGCATCCTGCATGGGTACGTTTTTTTCTTTTGTCTTCAGGCAGTAGGCCGTCAGCATTTTTGATTTGTCCATAGTGACCGATTTTTTAAGTAGAATAATGACTAAAGGAAACGGTTTTGCCCCAACATTCAAAAGCCAGGCGCTTAATTGGTTGATAAAATGTGGGATACTGCGCTGTGGCACAACCGGTTAGCCTCCCAACAGTTTGCCAAAATTGCGTCATCGGGGGGGGCAAAATAACCATTGAATGGGCGCATATTTTGTGCAATACCCCACTCTGAATTACCTTCCGCCTTTCTTGAACTTGCCAGATGAACCCTTCTACAACAACCGCCTCTATTAAAGCCGTACTTCCTGAAGACAGCCAGCGAGTGGCTGTTTTTATCCGTCAGCATTCTGGCGGATTGCAACAGAGTAGTGCCGTTTTTATAATGCACCACTGCTCCAGTATCTGGATGGCTGTGCAACCGGATACTCAACAAATTATGGGCATTATTATTTCATGGCTTTCCCCCAACCTTCATAATGCTGCCACAGTAGAGTGTATTGTGTTGCACCCCGAAGCGCACCGCAAAACAGTTGCGTCTGCCCTGTTGGACACGGCTGTGAACTACTGGCAAAATGCCTGCATGAAACAGCTGACGGCACCAGCATACCCCCACAACCACTGGCTGGCAGAGATATTTATTCAGGCTGGTTTCAGCAATCGTTTGTCTACCGCTATTCCTACCATATCTAAACAGTTGCAGCCATTGAAAATATGCCTGCACAACAAACGGATGCGCCCCCGCATCAACAGTGCCAACGGGCAGGTGGATGAGTCTACTTTGTTTCAGTATTATCAGGATGGAGATTACGTGTGGGGCACGTATAGTGGCGGTAGTGTAGAACGGGGCGTACTGATAGGTAAAATGAATGCAAAGCGCAACATTTTATTTCACTATTTGCAAATAGAAAAAGACGGCACCCTTGGTCAGGGTTTCTCAAAATCATCTACAGAATACCTGAACAATGGCCGGCTTGCGCTGTACGAAGACTGGGAATGGACAGGCAACCGCAGCGGTAGTGGCACGGCTATTATAGAAGAAGTAGAAGAATGAATCATCAATAGGATAAAAACAAAAAACGCTGACTTATAAGGTCAGCGTTTTTCTATATGGTTTTTGCCTATAGCTTTTTGGTTGATACCCGACTCTCTGCCGCCAGCAAGTCAAAGGATGTCCTTTACTTGTTGCCTTTAACTAAAACCCAATCTACCCAGGCATCCATTTGAGCTACTGAATTTGGCTTAAGCAATATTTCCTGGTTTTCATTTAGCAGATACATGGTAGGCGTACTGTACACATGGTAGTCTTTCGCAGCCTTTGTTTCCCACTTTTGAAAATCGGACGTTCGCAAAAAAGGCAAACTGCCGGCGAACAGCATGAAGCTGTTGGCATTTTCATCCAACGAAACCAATACCACTTCTACCCCTTGCTGTTTCCAGCCTGGATATTTATCAGCAACCTGTGGCATCATTTCTGTGCAGTGCGGGCACCAACCTGCAGCAAATAATACCAGTTTATACTTTGATTTCAAAGCCGAAAGGCGGTTGGTCGCTTCGCTGCCTGTTGGGTAAAGGGTATTGGCACCAAAGTAGATATCAGGTGCTATATTTCCCCTTTTCATTCTTCGATAGGCCTCCAACTTGTTGGTCAGGTTGCCTCCCAACTCACAGCCATTATCACTCAATAATGACAATGCCAAGTATTCGGCAGCAGCAAACAAGCTGCGATCCTCGAGGTAATCAAACAAATGATCAGTGACGATTGAAAGAATGGATGGATGGCTCTTCAATTTGCTTACCAGCAAATCGGTAGACTGCCTAATCGAAGCATTCACCGAATCGAGGGGACCGGCACTGTTTTCAATCAGCCAAACATGTTTTTCAATAGCATCACGCATAATGCCACTAGTAAGCCACTTGGGGTCAGCAAAATCGATGGCCCGAAAGGCAGCGATGGCAGCAGGTATTTCGTTGGTACGATATTGGGCAAGTGTCTGTACACTACTTACTAAGCCCCGGTAGGGAAGGTACCATCGGATATAGCTTTCGGCAGGCAATGTGGCGAGGAAACTGCTGTCTTCTTTGTTGATTCTTGCCATTTCCTGCATAATGGCCGCTTTTGGCGCAGCATGCCGGCGAAAAAGCGGATCGGATTGGTAAAGATTTTGCAGATAGTACCAAGCACTTAGCGCTTGCTCTCGCCGTGGATGCTCGGTGGCGTATTGCTCAAACCACTGGTTCTGTAAGCCCTTCGTGATGCGGATGGTTGTCTTGTCGGCAAGGGAAGATCCCTGCAACTTTACGCCCCCCGGTTCCAGCACCAACACATGGCTTTGTTGAGGACCAGCAGTAAGAATAGCCATGCCTGTATAACCGGCAGGATACCTCAGCACAAAACTACCATTGGGTAAAATTTTGGTGCTATCCAACACTGATGCCTGCAACCCATTAAAGCCTGTCAGTGTAATGGATTGGTTGGCAAGGTCAGCAAGCCGTCCTTCCAACGTCGCATTTTGTTGAGCCCAAACAGAATTGAAGTGTTGCAAGACACAGAAAAAAAATACCATGGCTCCTGCTAATCTCCGCTGCTGAGTTTTCAGTATCTCCATTTGCTTAATAAAAAGAAGGTAATGAGCAATTGATTGTGACCGCTGCCTAAAGGATACTCCAAATCACTTCCGTACATATCTAGTCCTTGATACACCTTACAGCGAAGCCGTATCCTCGAGGCTGTTCAGATACCAGTCCTTTCGGTGTGCTTGAATTAAAGTAAACGGCCGTTGAAAATCCACTTGTTTGTGTAGAAACTGTACTTGTCCAATAAAATGCATGCGTGCCCTCGAATAGATCAAACCTGTTTTGATCAAACGATCGGTAACCTGCGTGGGGCAGAAAAAGTGAGTTGAAATAAGAGAAGCTCTGATTAGTTGCCGTGATTTCACTTGTCCACTCGGCCAAGGTAGGTACTCTATAGCCAATGGGACAAGGGTTGTTAATGCCATTCTCACCTTGCCATAAATTCCCGTTCTGCGGATTGCGCCAGTCTGATTTTAAATTGGGGTCTGGCAAAATAAAATCACCATGTCCGGGCTGGTCAAGGCTGCTTAATGCTCCCGATCGCACTGCTGATTTTCGGCACTGATGTCCATCTGCACCACGCCCCCATTGATACAAATCTCCCCAGCCTGATGCATCTTCTTGAGATACAGCACGACGGGTTGCACCCAGGTTCCGATCCATCCAAATCCGCCCTGTACCAGCACTGGTAATTGGCTGCAATTCTGCTTTGCCCCCGCTACAATGCACAGTTCCTTGCCTGTAGCTTGCCTTTGCCACAACAGCAAAGGTGACTGTACAACTCTGTCCGCCGATATTTAATGCGAAGTTTGCAGTGCCAGCATTTGCAGGTATACCTGTAACAATGAAACTTAGTGTGTCGAGTCCTCTAGCAAAGTTGCCAGCAGCAAGCGTGGCCGTTAAACCCGTAATACCAGTAGATGGCACAGATAATGCAGAATAGCTACCACCATTACCGCCATCATAAATAATTCGCAATAAAACACTATCAGCCAGCTCTCCCTCAGTAAAAATGTCGCTAAAATCAGGAGAGGCACAATACAGGACACTTATTACACCGTTTCTCAACGCTACACTCCGCTGTAGTATACAGGTTTGTCCACCAATATTGATAGCAAAACTGGCAATCCCTGCCGCAGAAGGTGTACCAGTTATGTTCAACGTCAATGTCCCGTCGCCCAGTTGAAACTGGCCAGCCGATAAGGTGGCGGTAAGCCCGGTAACACCTGAAGAAGGAATTGACTGTGCCGCATACATGCCGCCATCGCCACCGGTGTAGCGCACTGTGGAGGAAACACCGGTTGCTACCAATCCACTCACCAAAACTCCCGTGGTATCCGTGGCTGCACATGACAGCGAAAGAATGGAGCCTACTTGAGGTGCCACAAACATGGAAAAGGAACACGAAAGGCCGCCTACTACAACAGAAAAGCTGGCTGTACCTGCCGACGAAGGCGTACCAGTAATTTGAAAGCTCAGCGTACCGGCACCGTTTGCCAACACACCGGGAGTCAAAACAGCACTTAGCCCCGTTACACCCGTAGACGCAACTGTTTGGCTTGCTATACGCCCCCCGTTGCCACCCAGGTAGCTGATGGAAACTGCAACTCCGCTGCTTTGTACTCCGCTTACCAGAGTACCGGTAGATACAGCAGTTGCACAAAGCAATTCGGAAAGCAGGCCAGGCGGCAAATCAACCGTTCTACTAAGTACACAACTTTGACCACCGATAGAAATGGCAAAACTGGCAACGCCAGCACTACCCGGAGTACCTGTAATGCTAAATGTCAATGTACCACTACCATCGGCCAATACGCCTGCTTGTAAGCTGGCAGTGAGGCCGGTTACACCAGTAGATGCAACCGATTGGCCACTGTAAGTACCCGCATTGGCACCATTGTAGCTGATGGTTGAAGTAGCTGTGGCGGCAACACCTTTTTGAAGTAAACCTGTACTATCTACAGCCACACAATTCAGGCCTGTCAAAGTGCCGGGAGGAGGTGCAACTGTTCGAATCACGATACAATTGCGGCCGCCAATATTTACGGTGAATATTACCGTTCCTGCAGTTGCAGGTGTTCCGCTGATGGAAAATTGTAGGGTGCCGCTGCCAACATTAAATGTGCCGGCGCCAATTGAAGCAGTTAGGCCCAACACGCCAGTCGATTCTATCGACTGAGCAGCAAAAGTGCCACCGTTTCCACCTGTATACGGAATGCTGAATCCTGCTCCAACAGCAGCAGTTCCCCTTACCAGACTGCCGTTATGGGTTGTGCCAGCCGAGTCCAACCCCGCTACAGAGCCGGGCCCCAGGATGACAGATATGTATCTGGAGCATTGCAGCCCGCCAATGTTAATAGCGAATGTAGCATTCCCTAAAGTCGAGGCTCTACCGGAGATTTGGTAAGTCAGCGTTCCATTACCGTTCGCAAAGTTGCCCGGCACGAGGGTGGCGGTCAGCCCTGTTACACCAGTAGACTGTACTACCTGCCCCATGTGGGCAGAGCCGTTTCCTCCGGTGTACGGTATTGAAAAGGTAACACCAACCGCAATGCTATCTTTATATAGCGTTCCGACCGTGGTACCCGAATTACAATTGATTGAACCGATTGGATTAACTACGGCTCCGCCAATGTCCTTGATACATCGAACGGAGTTGCCGTTGGCCCTCACACCTCCAACAACGGATGCAATTAGGGGTTGTATCCTGAGTGTAAATGATTGGCCAGTTCCGCTTACGGTAGAAGACCAATAGGCACTTTCATATTCATTCAATGTTCCCAAAGTGCCATAGCGGGATCCGCTCATAATCAACCGTAGCGGTGATGTAGAGGAACCTCCCGCATCCTGACTTACCCAGCTTGCTAATTCGTCCGACCATTCTGCAGCAGTTGGTAAACGATAGCCTGATGGACAAGGATTATTCACACCATTAAGACCCTGCCAAAGATTTGGATTGGAGGGATTACGCCAGTCGAGATTATTTGTTATAAACTTTCCATTACCGGGTATATCGGCAGTACTAAGCGTGGATGTGATGTTGGACTCACGGCATTGGTGGCCATCGGCCGCTCTTCCCCATTGATACAAATCTCCAACAGCATTCGATTGATAATGTCCATTTACTGCTTTTTCAGATGCACCCAAATTTCTATCCATCCAGGTGCGACCTGTGCGAGGATTGGTAACATCGACTACAGGCGTGCCGCCCGGCAAGCAATGCACTGTACCAGACGCATACACCGGGGTTGGTGCTACCGACACAGAGACGGTACAAGTACTGCCGCCAATAGCCAGTGCAAAATGAGCTGTACCCTCCGATGCTGCTGTACCTGAAATATAGTAAGGAAGAACCCCGGTACCAACTGATAAACTATCCGGGAAAAGGGTTGCTGTAAGGCCGGTTACACCAGTAGATGTCGCCGTTTGCCCGGCATGTGCACCCCCGTTGCCCCCAGTATAGCTAACTGTAAAGCTGACGCCACTGGCAGCCACTCCGCTGGACAGAACGCCTCTATTGACAACTGCGTCGCAATTAAGCGCTTCCACCTTTGCAGTTGCAAAAACCTTACGGGAAAGAATACAGCTTTGGCCACCCAGGTTTATTACAAAATGGGCTATGCCAGCAGATGAAGGAGTACCAGAAATTTGAATCGAAATGGTGCCACCACCTTCATTGATGTTTCCTTGAGTCAATGTAGCTGTTAATCCTGCCACTCCTGTAGACGGCACTGATTGGGCTATTACGATACCGCCGTTTCCGCCGCTATAATTGATAATGCTTGCCGCATTTACAGCTGTCGTGCCATCTACCAATACGCCAGCATGGGTAGCGCCAGCGCAGTTCAAAGAACTGACAACGGCAAGAGGAGGATTAACATTGCGGTTAAAAGTGCAGGTTTTCCCTCCTACACTGATGGCAAAACTAGCTACACCGGCCGAGGTTGGTGTTCCAGAGATTACAAAACTGAGCGAACTGTCGCCTGAGGCCAGCCGCCAAGCCGAAAGGGTAGCAGTCAATCCGGTAACGCCTGTAGAAGCAACTGCCTGCGTTTCATACGTGCCGCCATTGCCCCTTGTGTAGCGAATGATGGTCAGTGTAGAGTCGGCGGCAGCCGTACCGCTGTACAGCCCTCCCAAATGCTCGGCCCCTGCACAATCAAGACCACCTGCAATTACAGCAGGATTGCCAGCTACAATGTACTGTAAAGTGCAGCTTTGTCCTCCGATGCTGAGACTGAAACTTGCTGTTCCTCTTCCCAAAGGGGTACCCGAAATACGATACACCAGTGCCCCATTGCCATTAGTGAAGGAACCGGGGCTAACAGTGGCAGTAAGGCCTGTGACACCGGTGGACGCGACAGCTTGCCCATTGTGCACACCGCCATTACCACCTGTATAAGTGAAAGCCTGGAATACATCACCCGCAGGTTGAAAAGCAGTGAGCCTACCTGTGATAGCACTCCCTGGGCATACCAGTGAGCTAATCGAGCCTGCAGGTTGGGCTCCGTTATCTTTAATGCAGCGTACAGATGCACCGCTGCTGCGAATACCTCCGCTAGCACCTACACCGTATCCGTTGGTTGTGCTTACCCAATAGGAGAAAACCCCGCTTTGGATAGTTGCAAAGGTTGCCGTTTTGAAGCCCGCAGCAGGTAGCTTTAAAGGTGAAGAAAATGCGCCGGTGGTATCATTAGCACTCCAACTTTGTACTTCGGCATCCCATTCGTTTTGGGTTGGCAGCCTGAAACCAGATGGGCATGGATTATTGATACCATCGACGCCCTGCCAAAGGTTATCGTTTTGAGGCACCCGCCAGTCCAAAGTGGCATTCCAGCCTGGCAAGAATTGCATACCAGTATTAATACCAATAAAAGAACTGTGCCCCGGAGTATCACTTGTGCTCCATTCAAACCTTGTAGTAGTGTTGGCACGGCATTGGTGTCCATCTGATAAACGGCCCCACTGATAGAGGTCCCCAAACGATGTAGCATCGGTAGCCCATCGGGCCACATTGCTGGCCCCCAGGTTTCTGTCCATCCAAGTTCTGCCGGTTACCGGGTTGGTCACTTCTACTATGGCGGCTCCACCCGGTAGGCAATGCACGGTACCCGCTGGGTACTCGGCCTTTTTTGTTACGGTTCGGCTAAAGGTGGTGCTACGCCCACCAATGTTGAAGGCAAATTGGGCGATGCCCGTACTCAATGGTGTGCCGGTTATTTGAAAAGTGAGAGTGCCGTTGCCTTGGGCGAAGCTGCCAGCTGCCAATTGTGCGATAAGCCCCTGCACCCCACTAGATGCAACATTCATAGCATGATAAGTACCGCCATTTCCGCCGGTATAGCTTATCACAGTGCTTATGCCAATTACCTCGGTTTCGGCGTACAAATTGCCCTGGTGTTGGGCCGGTTGCTCGTTCAAACCGGCAATGCGGCCAATGAGCGTTCCCTGCTTTTCCATCCAACCCAGGGCCGTGTATGAATTAAGCGTTTTGGTACTGGTATTAAATATGACCAACCCGATAGCCGGATTTGCAATCGAGTCTCGCTGGCCGCTACTCAGTCTGGGCAACAAAAATCCTCTACCGGAATTGCTCAAATCGAGAATAGCAGACGGATGAGGATTGGAACCAATACCTATTTGAGAAAAACCTGAAGCATTGAACAGCAGGCCTACAATGCACAATAAAGCGAAGACCTTGTAATGCCTAAACGCAGCGATAGCGGGAAATTTTGCCTTTTTCACAAGCATTATTTAGAACCGAGGAGTCGACCCGCTACTGGTTGTTGAAAAAACTGTTTTCAGCCTAGGTACCGCTGCAGCCAGCGGCAAAGCTGGTGCAGGTGTTTGAGCAGCCACCTGCCTTGTAATGGTACAAACCTTACCGCCGATACTAAAAGTGAAAGCTGCCTCACCAGCTGAAACAGGCGTGCCGCTGATGGCAAATACCAATTCGCCAGCGCCTTTTGCAAAGCTGCCAGCCGCTAAGGTAGCGGTAAGCCCTGCCACTCCAGTTGAGTTGACTGTAACGCCGTTGTGCGAACCTCCATTGGCGTTGGTATAGCGCAGCACTGTGCTTACGCCTGTCGCAGCCACTCCTGCTTGCAGACTACCAGTTTGCACCGTATCTGTACAGCTAATGGCGGCTATAGTACCTACCGGCACACCACAAAACTCAAACCATGCAGTATCGATGTAGATGTTCAGACAACCAGAGTTGGTATTAAATATCGTAAGGCCTGTCACCGGCGCTACAATGGAATCTCTTTGCACATCGGTCATACGAGGTGGCAAAAAACCCTTATTTGTAGTCTTCAACTCTAGTATAGAACTAGCATTGGGCGTATTAGTGCCGATACCCATTTGACCAACGGCTGTACTGCAAAGTACCAGCCCCATAATACATAGCAAGTTTTTCATGCGATACTTGAGGTTGCCTTTCCGATAGTTATAACCAATGGCGTGTGAAGGATGTTCTTCAGCGGCATGAGGCATGACAACAGAAACGGCATTTACAAATATGAAATTAGGGCTTTCGCAAGAATACCCTGCTGTTTCTTTACAAAAAACAAAGCGTTTATAAAGAAACAACTTGCCGCCAGTGTGTCAGTAATGCTTTTTACACTTCACGAGAGGATGACTCGCTAATATATCAGCCATGCCAACCACCATTAATATAATGCCCGCATACCAGCCTAAAACGGAGGATTAACGCCGTCTGCCTGCTACGAATTGGAAAGGACTCATAAAGCCTTGACTATCGGACATACCCAAGTTACACATCAATCTTAGCATACTTTGCGTGGCTTTCGATGAATTCGCGGCGGGGAGCCACTTCATCGCCCATGAGCATACTAAATACCCGGTCGGCCTCTGCTGCGCTTTCGATGGTTACTTTTTTCAGTGTTCTGTGGGCTGGGTTCATGGTGGTATCCCGCAGCTGGTCGGCATTCATTTCACCCAAGCCCTTGTAGCGCTGGATGTTGATGCCTGATTCGCTGCCACCACCAATTTTTTCTACCAATGCCTTGCGTTGTTCTTCATTCCAAGCATATTCCTGCACCTTGCCTTTTTTCACCAGGTACAAAGGCGGCTGGGCAATGTATACGTACCCATTTTCTACCATTTCTTTCATGTAGCGGAAAATGAATGTGAGAATCAACGTAGCGATGTGACTTCCGTCTACATCGGCATCGGTCATAATGATGAGCTTGTGATAGCGGAGCTTCGATAAATCAAGTGCTTTGGGATCTTCCGGGGTACCAATTTTTACGCCAAGGGCGGTAAACATGTTGCGGATTTCCTCGTTGTCGTAAATCTTGTGCTCCATGGCTTTTTCCACGTTCAGGATTTTACCACGCAGTGGCAAAATGGCCTGGAAGCTACGGTCGCGGCCCTGCTTGGCAGTACCACCGGCCGAGTCACCTTCCACCAGGTAGAGCTCACATTTGGTGGGGTCTTTTTCGGAGCAGTCGGCCAGTTTGCCGGGCAGTCCGCCGCCACTCATGCCGCTTTTGCGCTGTACCATTTCACGGGCTTTGCGGGCAGCAGCACGGGCTTGTGCAGCCAATATTACTTTCTGAATAATAGTTTTGGCTTCTCTGGGGTTTTCTTCCAAAAAGTTTTGCAATGCGGCACTCAGCGTGGTTTGCACGGTACCGGCTACATCGCTGTTGCCCAGCTTGGTCTTGGTTTGGCCTTCAAACTGTGGTTCGGGCACTTTTACACTAATTACAGCACTGAGGCCTTCACGGAAGTCATCACCTTCAATTTCCACCTTGGCTTTTTCAAACAAGCCTTCTTTATCGCCGTAGTTTTTAAACACACGGGTGATGGCCTGCCGGAAACCAGTCACGTGGGTACCGCCTTCAATGGTGTTGATGTTGTTTACATAGCTGAAAATGTGTTCGCTGTAGCTGCTGTTGTAGTTCATGGCTACTTCTACCCACACATTGGTGCTTTCGTCGCGGCCTTCGCAAAAAATGGCCTGTGGAATAAGGTTGTTGCGGTTGGCAGTGCGGTCGAGCATTTCTACAAACTCCACAATACCGCCTTCGCTGTAAAACTCGCAGGTGTAAGGGACTTGTGTTTCCTCCACTATTTCCCGCAAATCGGTAAGGAGAATGCGAATGCCTTTGTTGAGGTAGCTCAGCTCCCGCAGGCGGCTTTCCAAAATGTCTTTGTTGTACACCGAAGCAGTAAAAATGGACAGGTCGGGCCAAAACTGCACCCTGGTGCCGGTTATGTCGGTTTCTCCAATTTCCCGCACAGCGTATTTGGGAATACCTGTGCTGTACTCCTGCTCAAAT
Source organism: Bacteroidota bacterium (assembly GCA_020161435.1). Taxonomy (GTDB): domain Bacteria; phylum Bacteroidota; class Bacteroidia; order Chitinophagales; family Chitinophagaceae; genus Phnomibacter. The sequence goes on from JAIUNV010000003.1 coordinate 317,289, forward strand.
ATTTTGCCTTCCCGCTTTACGGTTACGTGCAGTTTGGTACTAAGGGCGTTTACGCAACTCACACCCACACCGTGCAAACCGCCCGATACCTTGTAGGTGTTTTTATCAAACTTACCACCGGCATGCAGCACGGTCATTACTACTTCCAACGCACTGCGTTTTTCTTTGCTGTGCATGGCGGTAGGTATACCCCGGCCATCATCCTGAACGCTGATGCTGTTGTCTTCGTGAATGGTAACCTGAATGTTTTTACAATAGCCGGCCAAGGCTTCGTCGATCGAGTTGTCGACTACTTCGTACACCAGGTGGTGCAGGCCTTTTACACCCACATCGCCAATGTACATGGCAGGGCGCTTTCGCACCGCTTCCAAACCTTCTAATACCTGAATGCTATCGGCACCGTAGTTACCCTGATTTTCTGGTAACAAATCTTGATTTTCTGTACTCATAAAGGGAGACTTTTACCTTCCGTTTTTTGGGGCGGAATGGTTGCTTTGGCAGGTATTTTTTATTGGCTGAAACATTGTGTAAGCAACAGCCGCAAAAACACCCGGCCCGGAGGCGGGCAAATGTAACGAAACGGCGGCAGGCAGCCAATGCAGACAGGGGCCAGATACCCCTAACTTTTCCCCAAAATCGGGGTTATTTGAGAAGGATAAACTCAACCACGAGTTACGCCTAAAAAATGTCAGAAAAATCTTTCTTATCCAACCCTGTGTGCCGCCATAACATTTGCACAAACAAGAGCAACAAAATAAGGTGATACAATACCTTTTCGGTTTTGCTGAGCGACCGCTTGGCCGCTTTGCCACTGAGCAGCAAGTATAGCATGCCAAGTATAGCAAGTGCCGAAAAAATGGTCATTATCCAATTATAAATGCTCATAATAGTATCAATATTTGGCTGAACGCTAAAAGTAAACAAAACACTGTCTTCAACCCTTCGGCATGTAAACTGTTAAGCCTTTGTAAGAATCCTGTCAGGAATGGCAGATGTTTGTACATACAATCATTTTTGAATTAATTTCGCCTTATGCAGGAATCATTGTCCATTTTGGCCGAGGCGGTACAACGCGACCTCATGGTCGATCAGTTGCGGCTGGTAGCCCGTCAGGAAAAAAGCATCCCCAACTCGGTGGAGTACGACATGCGCAGGTTTATGCGCATGCCCGGCTGGCAGGTAGATGATATTGGCATGATGGAATATACCTACGTAAGCCAGGGCAGCCCCCAAAATGCATTGGAACTTAAATTTTGCGTATCGGGCAAAGCCTACTGCGATAGCGATGAATGCGAACCCGGGACTACCTGTTCCAAAACCGGTTTGGAAAACTGTAGCGAAGAAGTAGAAACCGTAGACATTTATTCTTTCCGGTTTACCAGTACTTACCTGCACCAGTTTGCCAGCACCAAAGCAGCCGTAAGCGAAGCCGAACGCTACCTGAGTTTTGAGCACGACCAAACCATTTCGCACATCATTCCGCTGTGCAACAAGAACCGCATGATTTTGGCAAGCCTCTTTAACCACAAATACAGCGGAGCTCTCGAGAATATTTACCTTAACAGCCAGATTCAGTTTTTGCTAGTGTACAGCATGGACTGCCTGTTTGGCGAAGGCGACCGCGACAAAGTGTACCAGTGTAAGTTTTTGGAAGATGAACGTGGCCGCAATGCTATTGCTCAGGCAAGAGAAATTTTGCTGCAGCACATTGGCGACCCCATCACCATTAAAGAACTGGCCCGCAAAGTGGCGACCAACGAATGCTACCTGAAGAAGGGTTTCAAAGAAATGTTTGGCACCACCATCTTCGACTTTTACCAAAGCCAGCGCATGGAACATGCCAAATACCTGCTGTACGACAAAGGCCTGAGTGTAACAGATGTAAGTGCTTTGCTGGGCTACTCCTCTATCTCGCATTTTAGTACAGCGTTTAAAAAGCACACGGGTATTAAGCCTTGCGACTTACTCGTTCGTTAATTTTTTGCTGACTTCTACGACTATTCAACTCCCGGAATCTTGGATTCCGGGAGTTTTTATTTGCCTGTATGTCGTTCTTTTTTATTTTTATCAAAACATATATTTAGTCTTGTCTAAAAATATATACCATACAGCACTCCTCGCCTGCCTCATAACCACACTTGGCAAGGCACAAACAACGCTGCACATTGCAGATGCCCAAAACCAGCAACCGTTGGCGGGTGCTACGGCCAGCCACGGTAGCACCAGAGTGGTAGCCAACAATGGTGGTTACATTCCATTGCCAGCAGGCACCCATGCCTGGCTGATTACAGCAGTTGGCTATCAATCTCAAAAGGTTACAGCTCCATCAGCTAAAGACACCATTCCTGTATACCTGCTGGCAACCAGCAACGCCCTGCAGGATGTGGTAGTGAGTGGTACGCTCAAACCCATGCGCCGGTTGGATAGTCCCATTCCCGTAGAAAGTTTTTCGCAAAGCTTTTTGAAGCAAAATCCTACACCCTCTTTGTTTGAAGCCATGACCATGGTCAATGGCATTCAGCCACAGCTCACCTGTAATGTGTGCAACACCGGCGATATCCGCATCAACGGTATGGAAGGCCCCTATACCATGGTGCTGATAGATGGCATGCCCATTGTGAGCAGTTTGAGCACCGTGTATGGTTTGAGTGGTATTCCCAACAGCATCATCAAACGAATAGAAGTGGTAAAAGGCCCGGCCAGTACGCTGTATGGAAGCGAAGCGGTTGGCGGACTCATCAACATCATTACCAAAGACCCACTCAGCAGCAGCCGCTTGGCGGTTGACATAAATGCCAGCACGTTGGGTGAATACAGTGTTGACCTATCAACCAAAATCACAAGCAAAAAAGCAACCGGATTACTGGCAGCGAATGGCTTTTTCTTCAATCGCCAGCACGATATCAACCGAGATAATTTCACCGATGTAACCCTGCAAAACAGGTTCTCTCTTTTTACCAAATGGGATATTGACAGACGACAGGATTTACCGGCCAGCATTGCTATTCGCCTGCTGACGGAAAGACGCTGGGGTGGTGAGCTGCAATGGCAACGCAAGTTTTTGGGCGGCGATAGTGTGTATGGTGAAAGCATTGACACCAGAAGAGTTGAACTCATTGGAAACTATGGCATCCACAAGGACTTAGTGCTGGAATACAGCTACAATTTTCATTTCCAAAACAGCTACTATGGCACTACCTGGTACAAAGGGCAACAGCACACGGCTTTTACCCAACTCCGTTGGAGCAAAACCATGGGCAATCATCAATTATTGGCTGGCATACCGCTCAGGTATTTGTGGTACGACGACAACACGCCTGCCACAGCCAAGCTAAATGCCAATGCCCCCAGCAAACAACTCATGACGGCCCTTTACTTGCAAGACGAATGGACTGCAAGAAAAAATGTCACTTTGCTCACTGGCATTCGGATTGAACATTCCAATATACAAGGTGCTGTGGTAGCGCCGAGGTTGGCTGTAAAATGGCAGCCTGCAGCGCATCATACCATTCGACTGAGTGCAGGTAACGGATTCAGAGTGGTGAATCTGTTTACTGAAGATCATGCGGCTCTCAGCGGCTTTCGAGAAATCGTGATTCAAAACGATTTGAAACCAGAGCAAAGCTGGAATGCCAACCTAAACTATAGTGGAGATGTACATACAGCAGCAGGCATTTTTGGTTGGGATGCGTCGTTGTTTTACACCTGGTTTACCAATAAAATCATACCTGATTACGATACTGATCCACAGAAAATTATTTACGACAATTTGGATGGCTATGCAGTAAGCAAAGGCGTAAGCACCCAATTCAGCTGGACCATGACCAACGGCTTACGAACTATGGCTGGTGCAACTTATATGGATGTTTATGCTGTTGAAAATGACGTGAAAACACTGCAGCAATATGCCCCTCGCTGGAGTGGCAATTATTCACTGAATTTTCTCATCCGCAAAGCAGGCATAACAATCGACCTGACTGGTAAATGGACAGGCTCTATGCGGTTGCCGGTGGTGCCCAATGATTTTCGGCCAGCCATGAGCCCGTCGTACAATTTGCTGAATGCACAACTCACTAAAAAATGGCCTGGAGGAATTGAAACTTACCTGGCAGTAAAAAACATGTTCAACTTTATTCCAGCTAATCCCATTTTACATCCCGACGATCCGTTTGACCAGCGTGGTGGGTTGTACTGGAATGCAAATGGTACACCCAATTCCGTTACGAACCCTAATGCTTACAGTTTCGACCCGAGTTATAACTACGCACCCATGCAAGGCACCAAATGGCTGCTGGGTTTTCGTTGGAACATGCAGTAAATAACGCTTGCACATTGCTGAAAAGAAAAAGCCCCAGCTATTGCTGAAGCCCTTCTTTAGCTGTAATCATCACGACTCACGATACAAAAGCCTTGGTGGCTTGTATAGTTTTATCAAGGTCTTCGTAGCTCAGCGCATTGTTGAGAAACCAGCTCTCGTAAGCGCTGGGGGGCAGGTAAATACCGCTGCGGAGCATATGATGAAAATATGTTTTATACTGTTCGATGTTACAAGCTGCCGCTGTAGAAAAATCCACAACAGCATGTTTGCCGAAATGAACACTAATCATACTGCCCAATCGGTTGATGGTATATTCAACATTGGAAGCACTCAACACCTCATCCAAACCCTTGTGCAAATAAGCTGTCTTCTCTTCTAACTGCGTAAAGATTTCAGGCTTTGCTTTCAGCTCATTGAGCAACGTAAATCCGGCAATCATGGCCACAGGATTACCGCTCAAAGTACCGGCCTGATACACATTGCCCAGCGGTGCGATGCATTCCATAATGGCTCTTTTACCACCAAAGGCACCCACCGGCATGCCTGCGCCAATCACTTTGCCATAGGTAACGAGGTCTGCATTGATGCCCAGCTTTTCCTGTGCACCACCCGGTGCCAGGCGGAAACCTGTCATTACTTCATCAAAAATGAATACAATGCCTTCTGCATCGCACAAACTGCGGATGCCTTCGAGGAAACCCGGCTGTGGTAATATGCAACCCATGTTGCCTGCCACCGGTTCTACAATGATGGCAGCCACTTCACCTTTGTTGGCTTCCACCAACTGCTGTACCGCGGTCAAATCGTTGTAGGCACAGGTCAATGTATCGGCACTTACACCAGCAGTTACACCCGGTACGGTTTGTATATTAAACGTAGCAACACCACTACCTGCTTTTACTAAAAAGCTATCAGCATGGCCATGGTAGCAACCTTCAAACTTGATGATTTTATTGCGGCCGGTATAGCCACGAGCCAGTCGAATGGCACTCATACAAGCTTCGGTACCGCTGCTTACCATGCGAATCAAATCGACATTGGGCACCATGCTTTTGATAAGCTCTGCCATTTCAATTTCCAGTTCGGTGGGTGCACCATACGAAGTAGAATCGTATACCTTTTCCCGAATAGCTTCCACAATGGGCTCATAGGCATGCCCCAAAATCATAGGCCCCCAAGATGCGATGTAATCAATGTATTGCTGACCATCTTCATCGTAGAGATAAGCACCTTTGGCTTTTTTAATAAAGAGCGGCGTACCACCCACTTGCTTAAAAGCCCGTACGGGAGAATTAACGCCACCGGGTATGGATTGCTGTGCTCTTTCGAATAGTTGTTGACTTCTTGAATACATGGTATAATTCTTTAAACCACGGAGGTAAAGGAGGTATACACAGAGCACACTGTGTTACTCTGTGTTGGCCTCTGATTCCTCAGTGGTTAGTTTATTAATCTTACTGCGTCTTTTGCAAAGTAGGTCGCTATCAAATCGGCGCCGGCTCTTTTGATGGACGTGAGTACTTCCAGAATGGCTCTGTCTTCATTGATCCAGCCCATTTTTGCGGCGGCTTTTATCATAGCATACTCACCACTGATGTTGTAAGCACTCACGGGTACATCGCTGATGTTTTTTACTTCACGGATGATGTCGAGATAACTCAGTGCAGGTTTTACCATTACAATATCAGCACCTTCTTCTATATCCATCATTACTTCTTTCACTGCCTCGGTACGATTGGCATAATCCATCTGATACGTCTTCTTATCACCAAAGCCGGGGGCACTATCCAATGCATCGCGGAAGGGTCCGTAAAAGCATGAAGCATACTTGGCACTGTACGCCATGATGCCTGTTGTGGTAAAATTATTTTCTTCCAACGCCAGCCGAATGGCTTCAATGCGACCATCCATCATGTCGCTGGGCGCCACCATATCGGCACCTGCCTGCGCATGGCTCACACTCATTTGCGCCAGCACTGCCACTGTAGCATCGTTTACTATTTCACCATTCTCAACAATGCCGTCGTGACCAAATGAACTAAAGGGATCAAGAGCTACGTCAGTCATCACATACATATCCGGACAAGCATCTTTCACCGTACGAATACTACGCTGCATCAATCCATTTGGGTTAATGGCTTCAGTACCTTTGTTGTCTTTCAGCTCATCGGCACACTTGATAAACAGCAACACACTTTTCAAGCCCATACTCCACAACTCTTTCACTTCTTTCGCCAGGTTATCGAGGCTTAGGCGATAGTAGTTGGGCATAGAAGCAATTTCTTCTTTTACACCCGTGCCTTCCACTACAAACAACGGCACTATGAAATCATTAGGCGTTAGCATGGTTTCGGCCACCATGCTGCGAATGGCTGGCGACTGGCGAAGAATGCGGTTGCGTCTGGTAAGTATCATAACAGAGAATTAGTCAATGAGTGAATAGGTCAATAAGTGAATGTATAACTCAAATCAACAGCTGTAGGAGTACTTGGATGATTAGCAGGTATTGGATTGTTGTGCCCAATCGTTGCGTTCTTCATCCGACAGGTAATTAATCCAATCAATGGGCTGTAGACAAGCTTGCAACAAAGCGTCTTCTGCACTACCCTCAACAGGTTGATAATTGTATTCGAAACGAACAGTCGGCGGCAGACTCATGAGAATGCTTTCTGTACGGCCATTGGTTTTTAAGCCAAACAACGTACCTCGGTCGTGCACCAAATTGAACTCTACATAGCGGCCACGACGAATTTCCTGCCAATACTTTTGCTCTGGCGTAAATGCAAGTGCTTTATGCTTGGATACAATAGGCAAATACGCATCCAGAAATGCATAACCGCATTTATGGGCCAATGTTAGCCAGGTGTCGACATTATAGCCGTCTGTAGCTCTTTTGTGGTCATAAAAAATACCGCCAATGCCACGCCGTTCATTACCCCGGTGGGTATTTACAAAGTAGTTGTCGCAGGTAGTTTTAAACTCCGGATAAAAAGCTTTGTCTACCGCATCGCAAGCCTGCTTGAAAGTTTGGTGAAAATGACGGCAGCATTGCGCATCGATATAGTAAGGGGTTAAATCGGTTCCGCCACCAAACCAGCGGTCAATTACTTCACCTGCTGCATTGTACAATTCAAACATGCGGTAGTTGAAGTGTATAGTAGGCACCAACGGATTGAACGGATGAATGACGGAAGAAATACCTGCAGCAAACCAACGATTACCATTGATGTTGAGTTGCCGCTGCATCACCGGCGTCACTTTACCAAATACCACAGAAGTATTGACCCCGCCTTTCTCAAACACATTGCCATGAGCTATCACACGGGTTTTACCACCACCGCCTTCGGGGCGCTGCCACTCATCTTCTACAAAACGGGCTTTGCCGTCTTCCTGCTCCAATGCGAAGCAAAGATCATCTTGCAACTGATGAATGAATGCGATGAATTGTTCTTTTACGTCCATGTATTGATGAATACTTTTTTACCACTGAGGTGTGTGAGGTGAGCACAGAGGAGCACAGTGTGTGTTTGCTTATAGTTTTATTTTTTTCGCATAGAGGAAAGGAGGACACAGAGGGAATTGCCTTCGGCAATCATTGATGTTTTGCTTTTCAAGCCCCCTAGCCCCCTGAAGGGGGAATGGGTAATTCAACCTTTCCTTTTTACCTATTCCCTAATTAACCAATTAACTTATTCTTCGTATTCCTTCACTGCATCCACAAATGCCTTGGCATGATCCACCGGCACATCGGGCGTAATACCGTGACCGAGGTTGGCAATGTAATGCTGTGTGCCAAAAGCATCAATCATTTGCTTCACCCGCTGTTTGATTTGCGGTATGGGTGCCAGCAAATAGGCCGGATCAAAATTGCCTTGTAATGTAATGCTGTTGTTGGTGAGTGACCGTGCAGTAGCTGCATCGATACACCAATCGATACCGATGCCCGACGCACCACTGGCCGCCAATGCAGGCAATGCATACCAGCTGCCCTTGGGGAACAAAATAACAGGCGCATGCGGCTGTAAAGCCTGTGCAATCTGCACCAGATAAGGTTGTGCAAAGGCTTCAAAATCTTGCTTGCTGAGCGAACCGCTCCAGCTATCAAATACTTGTACCACATCGGCGCCTGCTGCCACTTGTGCTTTCAGATAAGCGGTGGTAATGTCTGTGATTTTTTGCAGCAATGCATGGGCCAGCTGTGGTTGCGTAAAGCAAAACTTCTTGGCTTTCTCCCATGTTTTGCTGCCCTTTCCTTCTACCATGTAGCACAAAATGGTAAATGGTGCACCGGCAAAACCTATGAGCGGCACACGACCATTGAGTTGTTGCTTGGTGAGTGTCAGCGCCTGCATCACATAGCCTAAACTTTCTTCTACATTTTCGGTAATGAGTGCATCAATATCTGCTTGTGATTTGATGGTGTTGGGCAATGAAGGACCCTTGCCTTCTTCCATCAATACTTCTACACCCATGGCCTGAGGTATCACCAAAATATCGGAGAAAATAATGGCGGCATCTGTACCTACAATATCAATGGGCTGTAACGTGATTTCAGCTGCCAACTCCGGCGTTTGTACACGGGTAAAGAAATCATACTTCGCTTTCAAAGCGAGGTACTCGGGCAAATAACGGCCCGCCTGACGCATCATCCACACAGGTGGGCGTTTGAGTTTTTCTCCTTTCAATGCCCGCAACAACAAATCGTTTTGTAACATGCTTTTGTTTTATCGCTTTATTCAACCGGTTTTTGCGAAGCCGCATACCAGTTGAGAAATGTTTCAATCATCGCTTCCTTACCAGCAACATTAGCAACCACAATGTTGCTGTATCCAGCATCTTGTAACGCATTCGCAGTGGTGCTGCCAATGGCAAACAACGCTGTTGTGTGCGGCACCGAGTTCACCGAAAAAAAACTGCGTACAGCACTCGGGCTGAAAAACAACACCGCATCATAGGGTTGGTTTACTGCAACGGGTATTTCATGTGTGTGGTACACCACCAGCTCTTGCAAGGGCACTTCATGCACCTGCAAATAATCGGGCAGCTCCGGCCGGCGGATATTGCCACAGAAAAACACCGCTCCATCCTTGGGATGCAAGGACACAACGGCCTTCGCTAAATCCAATCCATAACTGGCAGTTGCTACTACATTACTCTTGGTGAAATGCTCCTGCGCCAACTGCAGCGTAGTTTGTCCGATGCAGGCAATCTGCCATTCAGGCTGACGACCTTGCAACATGGCGGCCACTGCTTCTACCGCATTCATGCTGGTAAAAATGATGAGCGGTTGCTGCGTAGCCAACTCCAGTACCTGTTGAGTGAGTGTTGCGTCTTGTACCGCAGTTGTGCGTATGAATTCCACCACATCTACCCCTACACCGGCCTGCTGCAATGCTGCAATACTGGCAGCATCGAGTGGGCGGGTACAGAGTAAAGAAAATAGCTGGCTCATTTGTTGAATTTTTCAATGAAAGCACCGCCGCCATTGGCCAGCAGTTTTTCTGCAGCAATGTGTCCGGCATCTTCCAGTTCATCCAAACCAAACGTGCAGCTTACTTCCAGTAGGTCGCTGCCATCGGGCATGCACACATTGCCGGTAAAACTCACGTGGCTGTAGTTATGCTGCGCAAAAGCACTAATGGGAGTGGCACAACCGCCCATCAGCCCCCGTAAAAAATCTCTTTCAATTTTGGTACACACCGCGGTAAACTCATCGTTGATGAGAGCACAGGCATCCATTGTATGCGCATCCTCTTCGCGGCAAACTACCATTACAGCACCTTGTGCAGGAGCTGGCAGCATCCAGTCGAGTACCAAATGATGCTGAGGCAACAAGCCAATGCGATCCAATCCGGCACGGGCAAAAATGGCGCCGCTCCAATCACTTTCCGCTAGCTTGTCGAGGCGTGTTTGCATATTGCCCCGCATGTTGTGAAAAGATGTATGGCGATACTTATACAACCATTGGGCTTTGCGGCGTATGCTACTGGTGCCAATGGTCATGGGTTGCTGTGCATCTGTAAAAAAGGAGGGAGATTCTTTGTACACCAATACATCTTCCGTGAAACCACGGGGCAGCACTGCAGCCTGCACAATGCCCTGCGGCAATTGTGTGGGCACATCTTTCATACTGTGCACAGCGATGTCAATGCGTTTGTTGAGTAGCGCCGCATCCAGCGTACGGGTAAACACACCTTGCACACCCATTTCATACAAGGGTGTTACAAGGTCAATGTCGCCTTCGCTTTTTACCAATACCAATTCTGATGCATGGCCTTGTTGCAACAACGCAGCCTGCACCTGCTCGGCCTGCCACAAGGCAAGCTTGCTTTCGCGGGTTCCTATTTTTATCATGATGCTTCTACGCTGAGGGCCGGATGATTGAGAAACTGTTCGTAAGCAGCTATCACATGACAGCCCTTTTCCGATTTGTGTTTCAAATTTACCATCAGGTTGTTTACGGTTTGTTTTACCAATGCATCCACTTCGGGACTACCGTTGGTAGCAGTAGCGGCAAATTCGCAGCTGTTTTGCTTGGCCCAACCAGCCAGGTGTTGTTTCACCAGCTTAATAGCCGGTGTATGCTTGTAGGTATGCAGCCATTCATAAAACTCCTGTTCAAATTCGGCAATGATGGCTTCGGCCTTGGGCACTTCCATGTGGCGGCGGGCAATGGTTTGCTCTAGTATGGCAGAAATTTCGTCCACGTTCGCCATTTCTATACCATCAATGTTGGCCACGTCTTTGTGTACATTGGCAGGCACACTCAGGTCTACAATAAACCGTTGTTTGCCTGGCACAAAATGCTGCGGCAATACAATGGGCTCAGGTGCTGCCGTACTGGTAATGATCACATCAAATGAATTGAGCGACGCAGCCAGCTCATCGTAAGGCAAATAACCAGCTTGCAGTTGTGCGGCCAGTTCTTCCGATTTTTCGTTGGTGCGGTTGCAAATGTGCAATTGCAATTGTGGCAAATAATGGAGCAGGTTTTTGCACACATTGGTACCGAATTTTCCTGTACCAATTACCAGGGCTTTCATGGGCCATGGGTTTACTTTTTGCTGCAACCATTCGATGGCTGCAAAGCTTACGGACACCGTACCACTGCTTAACAATGTGGTGGCCCGTATTTTTTTGGACGCCTGAAAAACGAAGTTCAAAGTGCGGTCCATAATGGGCCCAATCAAATCGGCGGCTCTTGCCATAGCTATGGCCTGCTTGAGCTGGCCTTGTATTTCGTAATCGCCAATAATTTGAGAATCGAGACCCGCCGCCACCCGAAACAGGTGGTGCATGGCGTCTTTGCCTTGCTTAAAAAAACCGTGGTGTATAAACTCTCCCACTGTGCCCTTGGTAAAGCGGGTGAGCAAAGCGGCCAACTCATGCGGATGGTTGGCATAACCATAAATTTCGGTGCGGTTGCAGGTGCTTACAATAAACACACTTTTGAAGCCCGCCGTTTTTGCCACAGCAAGTATCTGGCGGTTCATGTCCGCATCTACCGCAAACATTCCTCTCACCTCCGTATCTGCCTGGCGATACCCAATGGCCGCCACGCAGAATCGATCCCGCATATGTTCTTCATTCAGCTTCATGGACGTTGCAAAGGTATTTGGCACGTGGTACGGCCGTGCGTTGGTTCTGTCACTTCATTGTCATATTACTGTGTCACATCATTGTCATTTTCAATGTGTAAACCAAACAACAGCAGGGAACCGTACATTTTGCTGTTGTTTTGCAGCCCCAACAAAATACGTGGTGACCTGTTGGTTGGATCAAACAATGTCAAAATCTGTCATGATGCATAAGAAAGGAATTGTACTGATGAACCTCGGTTCGCCCGACTCAACTGCCGTAAAAGATGTACGCCGTTACCTCAACGAATTTTTGATGGACGAACGGGTGATTGATATTCCCAAACTCTTGCGGTTCTTATTGGTGAGAGGCATTATTTCTCCTTTCCGTGCACCCAAATCGGCCAAGGCTTACAAAAGCATTTGGTGGGAAGAAGGCTCGCCACTCATTGTACTCACACAACAATTGCAAGCAGCATTGCAACACGCAGTAACAGCTCCGGTAACCATTGCGATGCGCTATGGCAATCCGCATCCGAAAAAAGCTTACGATGAATTGCTGGCCAAAGTGCCCGAATTGGAAGAAGTGATTGTAGTGCCGCTGTATCCGCATTATGCCATGAGCAGCTATGAAACAGCGGTGGAATATGCCAAAGAAATTCATGCCAAAGAAAACTATAAGTTCAAACTCACCATACTGCCACCGTATTACAAGCATGAGTCGTATCTCGATGCCTTGGCCAGCAGCATTCAACCTTATTTAAATGCGGAATACGATCATATTTTGTTCAGCTATCATGGCGTGCCTGAACGACATATCCGCAAGGGTGACACCACAGGTTGTCATTGCCTCAAAGTGGACAATTGTTGTGAAGTAGATTCGCCGGCACATGCACAATGCTACCGCCACCAGTGTGTTACCACCACGCATTTAGTGGCGGGCATGCTGGGTATTCCAAAAGACAAGTACAGCTTCAGTTTTCAAAGCCGTTTGGGGCAAGATGAATGGCTGAAACCCTACACCGCCAAGCGTTTGGAAGAAATGCCCAAAGAAGGCATCAAAAAATTGTTGGTAGCATGCCCGGCTTTCGTGAGTGACTGTTTGGAAACACTGGAAGAAATAGCCGAAGAAGGCAAAGAAGAATTTATACATGCCGGTGGCGAAAGCTTCACCATGATTCCTTGTTTGAATGTGCATCCGAAATGGGTGGAAGCCATTGTAGACATGGTTGAAGAAGCAGTGTAGTATTTTCTGTTTGTGGTTTTTCGTTTTGGGTTTGCGGTTATCTACTTGTGGTTTTGTTTTCAGTCCAAAAGCCACCTAATGAGGCTTAGTTTGTGTTTACATTTTTAGTCTACAAACATTGGAACTTGTGAACCCGTGAACTCGTAAACTTGTAAACATTTCAACTTACCAACCAACATCAACACCCCATGTACTTCTACGTCAAAGCCATCCATATCATTTTCGTCGTCACCTGGTTTGCGGGGTTGTTTTACCTGCCGAGGCTGTTGGTGTATCTGGCAGAAGCACAGCAAAAAAATGAGCCTGAAAAAAACATTCTTACGGCGCAGCTGCTGCTCATGACCAAGCGACTGTGGTATGGCATTACCTGGCCATCCGCCATCCTCACCCTCATTTTTGGTGGCTGGATGTGGTACCTGTATCCCGCTACTCCTTCATGGCTCGTCATAAAGCTGATACTCGTGGTATTGCTGTATGCGTATCATGGTTCGCTGCAAGCCATTGTGAGCAAGCATGCTAAAGGTTTGTTTCCTTATACGGGGCAGCAAATGCGCATTTGGAATGAAGTACCCACGTTGCTGCTGGTATCAGTAGTAATGCTGGTGGTGGTAAAAGAAAACATGAGCCTCGTATGGGGCCTCGTGGGTCTGCTGGCACTGATTGTTTTGCTGATGAGTGCCATCAAAATTTACAAAAACATCCGGCAGAAAAAATGACCAGCATTGTCTGCCGTGAGCAACCAATGCTACACCGCCTGACTAAACCGTTTAGCTGGTGCATCGGCCTGCTGGCGCAGCAAGTGCACATCAAAACAACGGGCAATGTTGCGGATGAAATTTCTGCCCGTAGCTGTGATCGTAATACCATTGGGTTGCCATTCAATTAAATCATCGGCCAGCAATGCTTGTAGAGCAGGTTTACAATGTTGCTCCAGCACATCATCGAAAGCTTCCTCAAATTCCACTTTGCCTCTGCAGCATACATCAAGAATGTATTTCCTGAACAATACATCTTCTTCACTTAATTCATACCCTTTAAAAATAGGCAGTTCGCCTTTTTCAATGCTGGCATAATAATCGCCCAGTTGTTTGTGATTTTGTGCAAAAGCGTGGCCTGCATCGCTGATGCTACTAACGCCCAAGCCAATGAGCAGACGGGTTTGCTGCGTGGTGTAGCCCATGAAATTGCGGTGCAAGCTGCCGTCTTGCCAGGCCTTGTACAACGGATCGTGGGGCAAGGCGTAGTGATCCATGCCAATGTCGGCATAGCCTGCTGCGGTCAGCATGTCGCGGCCTGCTAAATACAAGGCCATTTTTTCATCTGCTGAAGGCAGGTCTTGCTCGTCATACAAACGCTGGCCCCGGCTGGTCCATGGTACGTGTGCATAACTGTAAAATGCAATACGGTCGGGTCGCAGCGCAATTACTTCCTCAACAGTATGTTGCAAACCTGCCAAATGTTGTTTGGGTAGGCCATACACCAAATCGAAATTGACAGAAGTAAAACCAATGCGTCTGGCTTCGGTGGTTGCCCGTACCACATTTTCCAATGGCTGTATGCGGTTGATGATGCGCTGCACGGTTTCATCCAGATCTTGCACCCCATAGCTGATGCGCCGAAAACCGAGTGCATACAACATGGCGAGATGTTCAGCAGTGGTATTGTTCGGATGTCCTTCAATGCTCAGTTCTGCATCGGTATGCAGGGTAGCGCCTTGCAGCAAAAACTGCATGAGGCGTTGTAAATTTTCCGGCGAAAAAAAAGTAGGTGTACCACCACCCAAATGCAATTCCCGAATTACCGGTGCATCATCCAATTGTTGCTGATACAGTCGCCATTCTTTTTCCAACGCTTGCAGGTACACATCTTCAACGCTGTGGTTGGTGGTAATTTTTTTGTTGCAACCGCAGTAGGTACACAAGCTTTCGCAAAAAGGCAAGTGAATGTAGAGGCTGATGCCTTCACGGTGATTGCTGGCAGCAAAGGTTTCGCGGCAGCGTTGCATCCACGCAGCAGCGGTAAAAGGTTCGTACCAATACGGTACAGTAGGATAACTGGTATAGCGGGGCACCGGCTGATTGTAGCGGGCCACCAATGCAGCAAAACCGTGAGACTTCATATTGCAAAAAGACAACAGAATGCTGCTACAGAAACTGACTGGCATCATAATGAACAACACACTTCGTCACAATATTGTCAAAACTGAAAGTTGAAAATTGTTGGATTGCTCATTTCTGATTCCGTAATCCGTTTTTCCCGATTGCTACAAAAGCGGCCAGGAAAGCGTTGCTTTTTTGCATCCCGAATTTATCCAACCAACATCACAACAAGCAATCAACATGAAACTGTTTCGTACCCTTCTATTGATTTTTTTAAATTTTCTTCTCTGTTGCATTTCATTGATAGCATCAGGCACACCAGGTGCTATCAAAGGCAAAGTGCTCAGTAAAGACGGACAACCGGTACACAATGTAAATGTGTTTATTAAAGAACTAAAAACAGGCATTACCACACAGCCAGATGGCACTTTTATTTTACCAGCATTGCCCAATGGGCATTACACCTTAGTGGTTTCGCACACTGGCTTGCATACACAGCAAAAAACTATTGAAGCCACCGAAAATACGGCCGTATTAGTAGAATTTGTACTGGCCGAAACCAATAGCGAATTACAGGAAGTGGTGTTTACCCACCACCGCAGCCTCAATGAAAAAGTGGCTGCTATTGGCAAAGGAAACATCAAGCCCATGGATATGCCGCAAGCAAGTGTAACCATTGGAAGAGAAGTACTGGAACGTCAGCAGGTACTTCGCCTGAGCGATGCCATTATGAACGCCAGTGGCATTTATGTAATGAGCACTACTGGCGGCACTCAAGAAGAAATAGCCGGGCGTGGCTATGCCTACGGTAGCAGCAACACATTTAAAAACGGAGCCCGCTACAACAATGGGGCCATGCCAGAGATGAGTGCATTGGAAAAAGTAGAAATTTTGAAAGGCAGTGCGGCAATTTTGTATGGTAACGTAGCTGCAGGCGGTGTGCTCAATCTGGTTACCAAAAAACCGCAGTTTGAAAAAGGAGGGGAAATAGGTTTTCGTGCAGGCAGTTATGCTTTCTACAAACCTTCATTTGAACTGTATGGCGCTATCAACAATAGTCAATCTGTTGCGTTTCGCATCAATACTACTTATGAAAAGGGCAATAGCTTTCGGGACGATGTAAGCAGCGAACGCTTTTACATCAATCCATCACTACTGATAAAAGCAGGCAAAAAAACAACGGTACTGTTAGAAGGCGATTACCTCACAGATAAACGTACATTGGATTATGGCACAGGAGCTATTAACTACAGCATTGCCAATATTCCACGTAACCGGTTTTTAGGCGCCAGTTGGAGCAACAGTAATATTCAGCAACAAACCCTTACTTTAACCACTACACACCAATTAGGAAAAGGCTGGGAATTGCGCAATATCAGCTCCTATCAAGGATACAGCAACGAAGTATTTGGTACCACCAGACCCAACGCCGGCAATTTTGTACAGGCCAATGGTAACTGGGTTCGTGGTTTGGTTCGTACTCAAAACGAAGAAGATTATTACCTGACACAGTTTGACATAACCGGCAAACTCACAACGGGAAAAATAGAACACCAGTTACTGTTTGGCGCCGATGCTGACAAATACGAAGTAGATGCTACTGCATTTACCTATGCCAACCCGGTTTTGCAAAATCGAAATATCTATGATACCATCAATATTTTCGACCTCAGCAAATTCAAGCAACGCAGTGACATTCCCATCACCACAGCTACAACCCTCACCCATACACCTACACAACGCATTGGTGTTTATGCACAAGACCTCATCAGCCTATCAAAGCATTTTAAACTGCTAGCTGGCATCCGGTACAGCTATATGGAAAACGGTGGTGGCTATATCGACTCTCTTACCAAAAACAAACGCACCCCTACTGCACTAAGTTCAAACTTTGCGTTTTCTCCAAGAGCAGGACTGGTATATCAACCCAATAAGCAATTGAGTGTATTTGCCAGCTATAGCAATTCATTTACACTCAATACCGGCACGGATATTTACCTGAAAGCCCTCGATCCTTCATACATCAATCAATATGAAGCGGGTGTAAAAACGGAGCTGTTCAACAAGCTGCTGGCGGCAAATATTACCGTATACCTCATTCAAAACAGCAACCTGGCCCAAACGGCATTGACAGATGCCAATGGCAATGCCAACAACAACAGCAACATCAAAGAACTGGCCGGCGAAGTCATCAGCAAAGGGGTGGAACTGGATGTGGCTAGCAAGCCGGTTCACGGCTTTAGCATTACTGCTGCATATAGCTACAACGATACCCGCTATGGCAACAGCAATACCTACATCAAAGGCAGTAAGCTGCGTTACAGTCCGCAGCACACGGCCAATACGGGCATTTACTATGCCATCAACAATGGAAAACTGCGTGGCCTGAATGCAGGAATAGTAGTGTATTATGTGGGCGAACGGGTGGCAGGCCGCAGCACCCGCACCAATGTAGCCAATGACAGCTATAAGTTGATGCCCGTTGATCCCTATACACAAGTTGATATACATGCTGGCTATACATGGCAAAAATTGAACCTGCGGGCCAAGCTGAGCAACCTCACCAATGTGCTCAGCTACAACGTGCACGATGATAACAGTGTAAATCCTATTGCACCAAGAATACTGTCGGTTGGATTGCAATACCGGCTGTAACCAACGGGCGTCAGTCAATAAATCGTCATAAAACCATTACTTCGTAGCCATTCATTTCAATCCACTATTTCTATCCAATCCACATGAAAGTTTTCTTCCGCCGCATTCACCTGTATTTAAGTTTTGCCACCGGCCTGGTGGTGATGGTTGTATGCTTCACCGGTGCTGTGCTGGTGTTTGAAGAAGAGCTGCAACATGCTTTTCACAAAGACCGCTACTATGTGCCCGTGCAAGGCAAAGCCATGACCACTGATGCCATTATTGCCAGCTTTGAACAACAGCATGCAGGCAGCAAAGTACAGCAGGTAAAATGGTATGCCGGTGCCGACCGAAGCGTAGAAATCAGTTTTGTACAAAAGAAAAAAGAAGAGAAAAAAAGCGGCGGTGCTAAACCTGCAGCCGGCAATAATGAAGCCCGCAAAACAGCGTTTGTCAATCCGTACACCGGACAGCTGATTGAACTGTACAATTACCGCGACACGTTTTTCTATACCATGATGGCGCTGCACCGCTGGCTGCTGGGCGAAGATATTGGCAAAATGATTGTGGGTGTTTGTACCATCCTCTTTCTCGTTATTCTCATTACAGGCCTTATACTTTGGTGGCCTAAAACGCGGTTGCTCATTAAGCAACGGTTGTCTGTAAAATGGACGGCCGGTTTCAAACGCCTCAACCACGACTTCCATATTGTGTTTGGTTTTTACAGCCTTATCTTTTTGTTTGTGTTTGGCTTCACTGGTTTGGCCTGGTCGTTTGAGTGGTTCAACAAAGGCATTTACACCTTAACCAACAGCAGCATGGAACGCCCCAAGCCACCCAAGAGCGACAGCACTGCACAACAACCACGTATTGCTGCAGAGCAGGCTTTGCAAACAGGCATGGCACAATTGAAAGATGCCGCTTACTACACCCTTGCATTGCCCAAAGATTCAACCGATGTGTTTACACTTACAGCACTCACTGCCGATGCACCGCACAATACTGCCAGCGATCAGTTGTTTATCGATCAATACAAAGGGCAGGTGATTAAAACCAATTTGTACAAAGACCGCAACCTTGGCCAGCGGGTACGCAGCACATTCAAACCTGTACATACAGGCGCCATCTTTGGCTGGCCGGGCAAAATCATTTCGGTCATTGTGTGTTTGTTTGGGGTAAGCTTCCCCATTACTGGTACCATTATGTGGTGGAACCGCACCCGCAAAAAACGGGCATAAATCAGCAGTCGTTACACATTCTCATTTTTGCTACAAATACAAAGGCCTGACAGTATTCAAATACCGTCAGGCCTTTTTCCAATTGCAAAAGCTATCAACTCAAAATATCTTTCTTTTTAAAGGCATATAGCGCCACGCCAAAAAACAAAACGATATGGCCAACAAGTACACCCATGGCCTGCATGAGTGCATTGATGCTGTACACCGAACCACGAATAGCTGCGCCGTTTTCATCCACCGCCATGTTGAACATGCCCTTCCATGAAGTCATGTAACTGGTGAAGAGAAACGGATTCACTTTGGTAAACAATGGCAAATCCATGGTGCTGATAATGGTGCATACCAAAATGATGCTCATGGTGGTAACAATAGGGCCGATGCTGTTTTCGGCAAACACACTCAGCATGAATGACAAGGCTGCCACTGTAGCCAAAGCCGCATACGCAAAACCAAATGCAACAATGTATCGCCAGAACACATCATCGCCCTCGGCATCTACATAAAACTGAATGATGGCATAGCTTTTATTCACCAGCAAATCGCTGGTGCCAAACATGGCCATGCTTAAAAACAATGCAAGAATGGCCATCCAGAACAGCAACACGAATGTGTAGATTAACCCTGCGGAAAACTTGGCCAGCATTACTTCTGAGCGACTGATGGGCTTGGTGAGCAACAGTCGCAAGGTGCCGAGGTTGGCTTCGCCGGCTACCATATCGCCGGTTACGAGTGCTACCAATAGCGGCACTTGTATGAGCAGCGTATTCAGCACCAAAAAGCACACGAAATAGCCATTGAGCACATTGCCATCTTGTATGGCAAACATGTCGTCCATGCCACTAAACATGAGCTTGAGCCAGGTTTGCCCGTCGGCTTTCAGGGCCAGTTGTATCAACCCTACAATAACTGCGATGGCTACAAAACCAATGTAGGTGCGGGGCTTGCGAAAAATTTTATAGAGCTCTATTTGTATCAGCGTAAATACCACGATCGTTGTTTTTCGTTTGTTGTTTTTTGTTTGTCGTTCGCTTCCTTGTCAACTCGTCAACATATAAACTTGTCAACCTGCAACTTGTCACTTCCCCGTCAGCGTCAAAAACAAACTCTCCAGCGAATGACGTTTGCTCAGGTTGTCGATGGCAATATCCATGGCTACCAGGTCTTTGGCCAATGCCGGCACATCATCGGCATGCAGGGTAAAGAGCAATCCATCAGCTTCAGGTTTCATGCGGCTGGCCCAGGTGCTACGACCAATTTTTTCCGCCGCATCCGCATCATTGGTTTGCAGTTCTACCAAGGTATTGGCGGGGTCAAACAGTTCGCTGGTGCTGCCTTCTATTACTTTCCGGCCCTTGTCAATAATGATCATCCTCGTTGCTACCTGTTCAATTTCGTTGAGGAGGTGGCTGCTCACAATCACTGTTTTCTGATGCTCTTTGCGCAGGTTGATGATCATGTGGCGCATTTCGGCAATGCCCTGTGGGTCGAGGCCGTTGGTAGGTTCATCTAAAATAATCAGCTGCGGGTCGTGCACCATGGCAATGGCAATGCCCAGACGTTGCTTCATGCCCTGGCTAAAAGTTTTCACCTTGCTTTGGGCACGGGCTGCCAGTCCTACTTTGTCCAGTTGGTCCATCAGCAATTGGCGGGTGGGTTTTAACCCACTCAGCCGGGCCATCATTTCCAGATTGTCGTAAGCACTCAGATACTTGTACAAATCGGGGCGTTCAATAATAGCCCCAATTTGGCGCAGCACGTCTTTTTTGTGCTCCGGCATGCGGTAGCCAAACATGTTTATTTCGCCGCCGCTGGGTTGTATCAGCCCCATCAGCATGCGGATGCTGGTGCTTTTGCCCGCTCCGTTTTGCCCCAAAAAACCATAGATATCGCCCTGCTGCACAGTAAACGACAAGCCATTGACGGCATGTACATCTTTAAACTGCTTCGACAGGTTATTGACCGAGATTAGTGTATTACTCATGATTCACATCCAAAATCCCCAAAGAATCGTTCAATCGGGGATAGACATTTTGCTTAAATAATTCTACATTACAACATTACTATCTACAAAGTTTATACTCATGACAAATTCACACAAAAGCTACCTGGTAGCACTCTCCTGGCTCTTTTTTCCTGCCATGGGCATGGCTCAAAATGTTGGCATTGGCACAAATGCGCCTTCAGAAAAACTACATGTGTACCAGACTACGGGAAACAGCACTGTTGCCGTACAATCCATTCAGAATTCCAGTTTTTCATCTTTGCAACTTGTCACAGGCAGCAGCACATCTGACCTTTTACGCTATGGTAGCAATTCAGGCTCTACTATTGCTGGCATCAATGCCAACAACGCCACCAGACTTTGGTCGGGCGATGGCAGAATGATTATTGGTACAGGTTCTGCCAACAACCTGCACTTTGTAACTGCTGCTACCGAACGTATGGTCATAAACGGCACGGGCCAGGTAGGCATAGGCGTTACCAACCCGATAGGTGTATTGGAAGTAGATGCCGGCATATTGTCTGAAACATCCGTAAGGCTGAAAAGCAGCAGCGATATTGGTATACGCCAATGGTTTATGATGGGCAACGATCTAACTGCTGCGTTGGTTATTGCCCGTTTTGGCACCAGTATTGGCGGCAATCTTTTTGGACTGCCCGTCAGCAACCTCTCGGCCATGTATACAAACGATGCCGGAGTAAATGCCCTGGCCTTGGGTAATAAAAATAACATTCCGCTGGTGTTTGGCACCAGCAATCTGGAGCGGGCACGTATACAAGGCAATGGCACGATGGGCATTGCCACTGCCACCCCCAATACAAACGCACAGCTGCATGTAAAGCGCCCTGGCACTTCAGATATTGCTCCGGTGTATGAAATTGGCGCTATTTATGGCGAGAATGGCAATACACTGGAAGGCAGCGGTGTATATGGTGTTACCCGCACTGCCAGATCTGGCAATCCCATGTGGGCGGGAGTTACCGGTATCAACTATGGAGCAGGCACCGATAGATATGGCGTAATTGGCTATACCGGCGGAACCAGCGCAGGCGGCACCTACGCAGCCGGCGTGGGTGGCTTCGGCGATTATGGGGTGTATGCCTTTGGCTACACAGCAGCCATACTCGCCGAGCATGGCAGTGGCGGCACAGCAGTAGAACTCAAAAACGGTTTTCTGAAGGTAACAGGAGACAACAAAACTGCATTTAAACACACCACGGCTGTTGGCAACATCAGTGGCAACTTCAGCTATCTCACTTATGCCATACCATCTGCCACCGATATCGTTATTGTTACCCACAACTTCTCACCCACTGCCACTTACCTCAACAAAGCGGTAGGTGTGTTTTGGGAAGCCGGCAACAGCCGCTGGTGCATTTACAACGAAGACCTTTCTAACATGCCAACCAATATCACGTTCAATGTATTAGTGATAAAGCAATAATAAGGGGCTGTCAACCATAGTGCAGTTCTCAGCTACGGTCCGGGCTATTACAGGCTCCGCTCCCGATAGCTATCGGGAGCTGTGGCCTCGACTTAGTCGAGGCTTCCCTTTCATATCCCGCAGCCCATCAGCAGTAGTACTTCTATCATCATTCACACATCTGCCGCATTTCATTCACCTTTGCCGCAGATGACACTGTTCAATCTTCCCACACAATGGCAGCAGTACCGCCGTTTCATGCATTCGTTTTATTTCTACGAAGGCATGCGGCTTACTGTGGGCATTATGCTACCCGTGTTGCTGGGCATTTACTTCCGGCACAATAGCTGGGGCATTGCAGCCGCCATTGGCGCATTGGCAGCAGGCATCACCGATTTTCCCGGGCCCATTCATCACCGCATCAATGGTATTGTAGCAGTATCACTTTCGGTGGTGGGCATTACCCTCATCACCGGTCAGCTCATGCATCACCCGTGGGCATTGGGTTTGTTTATTGCAGTAGCTGGTTTTGCATTTGCCATCATCACTGTGTATGGCAACAGAGCCGCTCAAATTGGTACCGCCAGTCTGGTCATTCTTACATTGCTGGTAGATGAAACCCGGGTGGTGCATTCGTACAACGAGCTGGCATTGGTGACGCTTGCCGGTGCCCTTATGTATTTACTGCTCAGTCTTTTGCTCTACCGCTTACGGCCCTACAAACTGGTACAGCAAGTGCTGGGCCAGTGCATGCAGCAAACAGCCGTATACCTGGAGTTGAAAGCTCGTTTCTACCTGCCCCAGCCCAATTACGATGCACTCTATCAGGAACTCACCGAAGCTCAGGTACACATCAATGCAGCGCAGCAAAATGTGCGGGAGATTATGTTTAAAACCCGCAGCATTATTAAAGAAAGTACACATACCAGTAAAGTGTTGCTGCTGGCCTTTCTGGATCTGGTGGATCTGTTTGATAGTGTGATGGCTTCGCAGCCCAACTACCGTTTGATGCAAACGCATTTGCAAACACATCCATTGTTGCCCCGCATGCATGCCTTGCTGCAGCGCATGGCCACGGAGCTCAACCAAACCGGGCAGGCTTTTGCCGAAGGCAATGCTTATCCGCCGGTGCCCGATACCGCCACTGCTATTCAAGAGCTCAATCAGTTGTTTGAAGCATCCCGCCACGAGATACTCGATGCCGATTTAATTGAAGCATTCATTACCCTGCGACATGCATTGGATGCCTTGGAAGATGTGTATCACAAGCTGGCATTGCTGCAGCAATACAGCACCTACCATAAGGGCATAGACCTGAGTAGAAAAGTAGAATACCAGCGGTTTATTGTACCCAGTTATTTCAGTGGACGGCAGGTACTCAACAACCTGAGCTGGCGAAGCAATATTTTCCGGTATTCCATTCGCATGATGACGGCCATGCTGGCCGGTTACTGGCTGGCGCAAATGTTGCCCATTGGCCATGCCTATTGGGTGGTGCTCACCATTGTGGTGATTTTAAAACCCGCTTACGCCATCACCCGCCAGCGAAACATCGACCGCTTGCTGGGTACATTTATTGGCGTGGCCATTGGCGCCGGCATTTTGTACAGCACCACTCACACGGGCATTTTGCTCGGCTGCATGTTGGTCTTCATGATTTTGTCGTTCAGCTTTTGGCGGCACAAATACTTCATCAGTGTATTAACGTTGACCGTATTTATTGTACTGGCCATGCAGTTGCTCAATCCCGGCAACTTCACATTGCTGCTCAAAGACCGGCTCATTGACACTGTGATTGGTTCTGCTATCGCATTTGTATTTACGCTGCTGATTCCGCCTGTATGGGAGAAGCTGCAGATAGGTGCTCTCACCCGCCAAACCATTCATGATAACAAACGTTGGTTCGATTACATCAGCACGGCATTTGATGGGAAACAACTGCACATTAGTGAGTACAAATTGCATCGCAAGCAACTGTATGTTTCGCTGGCTAATTTCAGCGATGCGTTTCAACGCATGACCAATGAGCCCAAAGCCATGCAGCAGCATGCTCCTTACTGGCAGCAGTTGCTGGTGAGCAATCACACACTGGCTTCGCACATGGCAGCACTCTACAATGAGCTGCATGAACTGCAGGAAAAAGAATGGCTCGATGATTTTTTGCCGATCACCCGTCAAATTAGTAACCGCCTGCAAACGGCTCTCAGCTACTTAGGCGAAGCAGACGGCGAACAACAGGAAGGAGCTGCCACCGGCATGGAAGAGGTGGCGATACGCCATGAGGTAAATCAGCTACTGGAGCAACGGCGTCAAGAGTTGGAACGGGGCGAAATGGAAACGCATACAAGAGGCAAATTAGTAGCCCTCAAAAGCATACTCGATCAGCTGGACATGATGCTGCAACTGAGCGGCGATATCCGCAGGGTGTGTAGAAAAATAAGCAGATAGATAGGACGCGGATGTATGGGACGCTGATTGCCTCGGACAAAAGGGGATTTTCACGGATTTTTATTATTGATACAACTGCCTTGCCAATTGCAAACTGACGACTGCAAACTTTTTCACTTACACGTATTGGTGTACATAAGAACCACTTTTTTATTTCTCAGGTTTTTTTTCAGTAACAGGCGGCGAAGTATTTTTCATACGCCCTGCATCTTTCAACGCCTTATTGATCAAATATTCCAACTGCCCGTTAATGCTGCGAAACTCATCAGCCGCCCATTGTTCGAGCAGCTGATAAGTAGCAGCGTCTAAACGCAATACAAAATTCTTTTTCGATTCTTTTGCCATAATGCAACGCATTGTTCTTTTGAACCACAAAGGCGCAAATCCCAATTTGCTAATTAGCTAATTGGCAAATGTGTCTTTATACCGTTTACACATTCGTTAATGATTAAACTGGTTGTAATGCTCACTCCCTCTTTTCCCTTCTTGAATCAATTATACGGTTACCCTATTAACCAAACACCATTCAACTAATTAACCAATCACTTAGTACAGGCTTCCGGCATTTACCACGGGCTGAGCACTTCGTTCGCTACACAGTACCACCATCAGGTTGCTCACCATAGCAGCTTTGCGTTCTTCATCCAGTTGTACTATTTCCTTTTTGCTCAATTGCTCCAATGCCATTTCTACCATGCCCACAGCCCCTTCTACTATTTTGGCACGGGCCGCTACTATAGCCGTTGCTTGCTGGCGCTGTAGCATGGCTCCTGCAATTTCTGTAGAGTAGGCCAGGTGGCTCAGGCGGGCTTCTATTACCTGTATGCCGGCAATGGCTAAGCGTTCTGTTACTTCATGCTCCAGCATATCGTTCACCTCAGTAGAGCTGCTGCGCAACGTAATTTCTTCGGTATCGTGTTCAAAGTTGTCGTAGGCGTAGGCGCCAGCCAACTTACGTATGGCCGCTTCGCTTTGTGTTTCTACAAAACTTTGATAGTTGTCTACTTCAAAAGCAGCCTTGTAGGCATTTTCTACTTTCCATACCACTACGGCACCAATCATAATAGGGTTACCATGCTTGTCGTTTACTTTAATGGGCTTGGTATCGAGGTTATTGGCCCGCAGGCTGATTTTCTTTTTGGTGAAAAAAGGGTTTACCCAAAAGAAACCATTGCTGCTCACGGTACCCACATATTTACCAAACAGGGTCAGTACCCGGCTGCTGTTGGGCTCAATGGCAATAAAGCCGGATACGGCAACAGTGAATGCCAGCACCACTACAACACCAATGCCTATCAAGGCAGGGTTTTCATCGGCGCCCAGCACAAAACAAACGATAGCTGCAGCCAACAACAAGAGCGACACAAACAGCATAAACCAGCCAGAACGGGGTGTGATAATCTTTTCCATAATTGATATTATTTTGATATCACAAAGATATAAATGCCCGCTGTCCCGGATATCCTTTTCGGATGAATGGTAAAAAAGCTTACACGAATGAAAAGACCGCCCAAATGGACAAAAACCAACCAACATCATTCCTCAACGTAACCTTTGGCACCTTGCGGCAAGGATTGTTTTCTCACCTTTAGCTTTCTAAAAATCTGCCACATGGAACACGTTCATTATTACGATACCTGTATCCGCTGGGAAGCCGACCGCAAAGGCACCGCCCGATCTTCTGTACTCGACCAATCTATTGAAGTAGCTACACCGCCAGAGTTTGCCAAAGGCATGCCGGGCATCTGGAGCCCCGAGCATTTGTTTGTAGCGGCTGTCAACAGTTGCCTTATGACTACTTTTTTGGCCGTGGCCGAAAATTTCAAACTGGACTTTTCCCACTTTGAAAGCCATGCTAAGGGCAAGTTGGAAATAGTAGACAAAAAGTTTATGATGAGTGAAGTAGTGCTGCGCCCAATTGTACACGTAGCCAGCGAAGCTGATGTAGAAAAAGCCATGAAAGTGCTGCACAAAAGTGAAGCCGCCTGCCTCATCAGCAACTCCATCAAATCAACCATTGTATTTGAGCCGGAAGTACTGGTACAAACGGCACTCGAAAGCGAAGTGTCCGAACTGCAATCCTGATCATTTTTCTGATGGATGATGCCAATAAAAAGCCCGCTGTGTACAGCGGGCTTTGTTGAGTATGCTATTGAAAGATGCTATTACAAATACTTGCGGATTTCCTCTACCAGCTCGGTGCGGGTAATAGGATTGCCCTTGATTTTGTTGTAGCCCTTGGCATCCACCAAATATTGGTCGCGGATGATTTTGATGAGCTGACCGTTGTTGATTTCTGGAATCAGTACGGTGTCGTAGTTCTTCAAAATATCGCCCAGGTTTTTGGGGAAAGGACGCACATAACGCAAATGCGCATGGGCCACTGCATGACCTTCAGCCAGCAAATCGCTGACAGCTGTTTTGATAGCACCGTAAGTACTACCCCAACCCAGTACCAAAACCTTACCTTTTTCTACACCGCTATCCAGCTTTTGCAATGGCAAAAATTCCGCCAGCTTGTCTACTTTTTCCTGACGCAGTTTCACCATGAATTCATGGTTGTCTGCTTCATAGCTTACGTTGCCGGTAATGTGTTGTTTTTCCAAACCTCCAATGCGGTGCTCCAGGCCCGGCGTGCCAGGTACAGCCCAAGGACGAGCCAGCTTTTCATCGCGGCGGTATGGTTGGTATTTTTCTTCGCCTTCGGCGAGTTGTGTTTTAAATTTCACCTCAATGGCAGGCAGATCGTCGGCATTGGGAAACTTCCACGGCTCGGCGCCATTGGCAATGTAGCCGTCGCTCAGCAAAATAATGGGCGTCATATGCTGCACGGCAATGCGGCAGGCTTCCATGGCTACTTCAAAACAATCGGCCGGAGTGCTGGCGCTAATCACCGGCATCGGTGCTTCACCATTACGGCCGTAGTAAGCCTGCAGCAAGTCGCTCTGCTCGGTTTTGGTAGGCAAACCAGTGCTGGGGCCACCCCGCTGTATGTTCACAATCACCAAGGGAATTTCCATCATCATGGCCAGGCCCATGGCTTCTGTTTTGAGTGCCATGCCGGGGCCACTCGTTGTGGTAATGCCGAGGCTGCCTCCGTAAGAAGCGCCTATCGCTGTCGCAATCGCTGCAATTTCATCTTCGGCCTGAAAAGTGCGTACACCAAAGTTTTTGTACTTGCTCAGTTCATGCAAAATATCGCTGGCCGGTGTAATGGGGTAACTACCCAAAAACAGGGGTAAACCACTTTTTTCGGCAGCAGCAATTAAACCATAAGAGAGTGCCTGATTGCCCATAATGCTGCGGTACACACCAGGTTCCATTTTCGCCTTTTCCACTTTAAAACGGGTGGTAAAGGTTTCGGTGGTATCGCCATAGTTGTACCCTGCTTGCAACACTTTGATATTGCTGTTCAGGATTTCATCTTTCTTACCAAACTTTTCCTGCAAAAAGCTGACAGTACTATCCATACCACGGTCGAACATCCAGTAGAGGTAGCCGAGCACAAACATGTTTTTGGCACGGTCTTTCTCTTTGGTACCCATGGTAAAGTCTTTGGTGGCTTCACGGGTAAGTTTGGTGACATCAATTTTGGTGACTTCATATCCTTCGAGGCTGCCGTCTTCCAAAGGATTTACGCCTTCGGGATAGCCAGCCAGTCGCAGGTTTTTGGCATCAAACCCATCGGTATTGGCGATGATTTTGGCGCCTTTTTTTATTTGCTTGAGATTGGCTTTGAGGGCGGCTGCGTTCATGGCTACGAGTACATCGCACAAATCGCCGGGGGTAAATACGGGGTTGCTGCTAAAGCGCAACTGAAAACCCGACACACCCGCCAGTGTACCCTGCGGGGCACGAATTTCTGCCGGAAAATCGGGAAACGTGGCCAGATCGATACCCAGCAATGCCGTGTTGTTGGTAAACTGGCTGCCGGTCAATTGCATGCCATCGCCGCTATCGCCGGCAAACTTGATGACTACATCCTGTAATAAGGTAGTCTCTTTGGGGCTTGTACTCATAATTGGAAAGCAAAATTGAATGGTCACAAATGTAAGGGAGCAACCTCTATCAAAAACATTAGAAAAGTCAGGGTTTTAAGGCTCCCGCTCCTTGAAAAAAATCCAAAGCACGACATGGAATACCAAAGACAAATTCATCGCATTTGCAGTAGCGCAAAGGGGCATAATAGAAAAGTTCCTGCTGTCACTTATTGTAGAATTCCCAACATGCAGGTATTCCATTTAGATAACCACCTGAAGCGTATTAAAACACTTACACCAATACCCGCAGTCCGGCGATATGGCTAGTAGTTTTTCTAAGGTCCCAGTATCTGCACTTCAATATTGCCAGCGTCTTACTATCTTTTACCCTTAAATATTGTATTATGCGAATAAGACTGCTTACTTGTTGTGTTGTAACTGGATTTATATTTTTTGCAACTGTAACCAATGGCCAAAATGTAGGCATTGGCACAGCCACTCCTGGTTTTAAATTGGATGTGGAAGGGAGAATAAGAGCCAAAGAGGGTTTCATGTATTTAGGAACATTGGGGAATTATTTTGCTACTTCTGCTGCTGGAAGCATTTACACGAATGCGGATTTTGAACCACTATCGACCAACGCCTATGATTTAGGCACCATAAATTATAGATGGGCTACCGCTTTTGTATCTAATCTGAATATAAACCAGAGCATTCTGAGCAATGGCCAAGGTGGTAATAGTGGCATTTTTTTAGGCAACGGATTAGCAGGCAAAGAAGCCAATGCCGGGCGAATTGGGTATGCTTTATTTACAGCAAATACTCTTGATATTATTGGAGGCGGCACCAATCCTGACAACCGTCGCATAAGGCTGTGGGCAGAGGATGTAACAGAAATGACCGGCGATGCCAGTGTATTTGGAAATTTGAACGTAGCAGGTAAAGTAACCACGAATGCCACGGGTACTGCTAATGTGGTTCCCATAGCTATAGCATCAATAGATGCTTTGGGCCTGGTGGTAAGTAGTACGGGCAATGTATCAGTAGTAAAAAACTTGGCAAGTGGCTTAAATGAAATTACCATTTCGGGTCAAAACATAAATCTAAATAATTATATTATAGAAGCTACTGCCTTGTATGTTTCTTCTTCAGATGATTTGACAAGTTATGGTACTAGTATTCGCATACTTAATGGTAAAATAAGGCTGTACACTTTACGTGGCGGTGCTGTCAATAGCAGTCCTTTTAGCTTGATAGTATACAAACTCAATTAATCAAGTTGTGATTGAACAACTTGCATGAGTAATTCGGAAACCTGTGCTACTTGAGCAAGTGTAATAATGAGCGGTGGCGCTATGCGCAAACAATTAGGGGCAAACAAAAACCAATCGGTTACCACACCTGCTTTTACAGCAGCATGGCAAATGCGCTGGCACAATTCGGCCGATTCAAACTCAACAGCCAGCAACAATCCTCGGCCGTGAATGGCTTTGATAGCGGGATGATGTAATTGGCTGCGAAACTGCAGTTCCTTTTCGATGACAGTTTCCAGTATGCAGTTTGCAGTTTGCAAGGAAGAATGCCCTGCAAATTGCAAATTGATATTTGCAAACTTGATTAGCTCCTCAAGGGCAGCATGGCCGGCGGCACAACACACCGGATGCCCCGCAAAAGTGCTGATATGCCCCAGCACCGGATTGTAGGTCAACTGCTGCATGTGTGCATGCGATGCAATGAATGCACCCAACGGCAGCCCACCACCAAGTGCCTTACCCAACAATAAAATATCAGGTACCACACCATATTGCTCAAATGCCCAGAGTGAACCAGTACGGCCAAAGCCCGTTTGTATTTCATCAAACACTAATAATGTACCCGTATCTGTACAGCGTTGGCGCAGGGCGGTAAGCCATGATTGTTGAGCAGGTTTGGCGCCAGCTTCTGCCTGTACTACTTCTGCCACTACACAGGCTGTTTTTTCGGTGATGCTTTCCAACGCTTCGGCTGTATTAAAATCTACATGCCACACATCGGGCAACAAGGGCCGGTAGGCATTGCGCCAATACTCGCCACCCATAATGCTGAGAGCTCCTTGTGTGCTGCCATGGTAGGCATTGTTGAAAGCAATGATTTGTGTACGG
Source organism: Bacteroidota bacterium (assembly GCA_020161435.1). Classification (GTDB taxonomy): domain Bacteria; phylum Bacteroidota; class Bacteroidia; order Chitinophagales; family Chitinophagaceae; genus Phnomibacter. The sequence goes on from JAIUNV010000003.1 coordinate 348,395, forward strand.
CCCGTCACCCTTTTGGCCAGCTTCATGGCACCTTCTACAGCTTCGGCACCGCTATTGGTAAAATACACACAGTCTAGCGATGCAGGCAGCAAACTACTGAGGCGTTTGGCATACTGCACCTGTGGCGATTCGATGATTTCGCCATACACCAGCAAGTGCATGTAATCTTCCACCTGCTTATTGATGGCCGCTTTTACTGCCGGATGCCCATGCCCAATGTTCATCACACTAAAGCCACTGATGGCATCAACATAGCGCTGTCCGGCTACATCCCACATGTAAATGCCTTCGGCTTTTACAATTTCCAAACCAATGGGTGCCGGCGATGTTTGCGCCACGTGTTGTAAAAAAAGCTGACGATTGTTCATGGTAATACCGGACGAATTTACTCTTCTTCTTTGGGAGCATCTACTTCAGCTTGCTGTTGTTCAATTTCCTTCAGGTATTGGGTGAGCCATTTGTCAAGCTGTTTTTTCTGAAAAGTCTCTTCCGAAATTTGAGTCACATACAATTCTGGAAGAACGATATCCAGCTTCTTTCTGTCGATGTCAAATGGGCCTGCCACTGCAAAAAGCTCTTCTTTTTCATCATCATATGCAACCACGAATTTGTATACAAAAAACCGATACTTTTTGCCCATAAACAGCAACTCTTTTTCAGCTGCCAGTTCAATGGAAGGATCTTCGAAATCTTCGTCGGCTAATTCATATAAATAAGCAGCTCCAATAGCTGCCTGCGTAGCCAACTCAGCGGGCAGGTCGGCCAAGCGGTCATGCTTTTTCAACAGGCCATACACCGAGTAACTAAGCCATGGAACCTTTGCCAGCGACTGTATAGATTGTGCCGGAAAAACCCCATTGCCTGCAAGCTGCTCCAGTGCTTCCAAACGTAAATAATCTTCCTCCACAGGTTTCATGGTAAAGTCGAACAGCAAAGCATCCGCTTCAGGTGTTTTCATCTTCGCCAGGTATCGGGGCATGGCATCCATGTAGGAATAATATTCATGATCTGGCCTACTAAGTAACTCCAAAAAATGCTGTGACAAGGCCATTACTTTTTGCGGCATATCTGCTGGCGGCGTTGGCGCCATATTGCTATCAGCCAGTAGCAGGCAGGTATTTACAATGCCTGGCCCATACGTAGTATCACTCAGCAGCGGGTACCAGTTGGGCAGCAGTTTTTTTGCCAACTCAAGGTTGTTGTAAAAACGACCGAAAATTTCTCCGGGATACACTTCCTTCTGCCGGGTGAGTGGCAAAGCCTGTTGCACAAATGCCAATGCGTTTGCATCATCCATTTTCATGAGCATAGATACAATTTTACCCTGTGCAGATGAATTGCTATCGGCATTGTGATAAGCAGTTTTCAACATGTCGAGTTGAGATGCGTCGGATACTTTTTCTATGATTTGCCAGAGCTGTGCGTCCAACGATGGATACCCGACAGTATCACGTGGCCATAGCATGCGGGCTTCGCTGAGTAGCAGTGGCAAATCAGCTTTTGTAAAGGGCAATTCATCTACATCACTAACCCATTTTTCAAACTGTTCATTGCTACAAATACGCAACGAGTCGAACACCGTTTTGGCTGTTCTTTTGCTTACATCAACATAAGCTGTGTTGTTGCGTATTGCAAAAGCATTAAACCACGCAGGTACCGATGTATGCTGCACACCAACGCTGTCTGTTTGTACGCTCAATTCAACTATTTCGTTGCCGGCTTTTATCAATTGATAGCGGCTCCACATTTGTGCAGCTGTATCTTTTGCCAGCACCGTGAGTGCAGGCATACCGTTGGTGTGAGTATAGCGTTGCTGTACAATGCTGGCGTTGCTGGCTTTGGCTGCAGCAGGCAGCATGGCAGAGAGCAACAATGAATCGGATGCAGCCCAGGCAAAAGTCGACAACACTTTTCGCTTAGCAGTAAACCAAACACCCAATGCCGGATTGTATGCTTTCAGGATGCTGCTGTCGGCTTCATCGGCATAGTTGGTTTCGTAGGTAGCCGAGTCGCCAAAACTGCCGATTGTTATATCCTTCATTTGCTGATTTTTCACCTGTACTTCGGGGTAAGGCAACAATGTAAAGCTCGAAAAAAAGCTATCGGCCTTTGGTTCGCTGTAGGCTTTCTGACTATCGAAATACCAAACAGAATATAAGCGGGCACCGCGAATTACGTTGCGCATTTCATACCGCAAATTACCCGGCATGTTGCCCCTTACCCGCTGCACTTTCCGGCCAAGCCATTGTATGTCTGTAATTTGAATAGCTCCTTTGTCCGACATAGATTTTACACTTTCGAGCATGGCGTTTTGCATCATGCTTTGCACGGAGGCTAAATATCCTTTGGTGCTGTGTATCACTTTTATCATCAATTCATTGCCCGTTCCATCTACTCTTTTGTAAATGGTTTTTTCCTTCGTATCGGCATCGTCTTGGCCCGACTGCATACCTGGCGGATTGATTTGCGGCTTGCCCGGTATCAGCACTTTAAACTGTGCTTCATCATCCTGATACCAGCTGGATGCAGATGCCTGCTTTGGCAATACCGTCAACGATTGAAAGAACCTTTCAGCGGCAGTGTTAAACAAATTATTGGTGTCTTTGGCTGCTACAAGCATCATGTATAAATCTTCGGCCCGGCTTACCAGCAGCAAACGGATGGTGCTGTTTTCGCGGCTCGGAAAAACGGCCTCTTTAGCAGCCATATTTTTAAATACCAAGCTGCGCAAAATGGGCGCATTTTTACCATTACTGTTTTTGCTGGAAGCATTGGCAGTAGCGGTAAGCATACTATCCCGGTTTTGATCGTTTATTTCTACCTGTGCGGCCACATGCATGCTGTAGTAATAAGTAGTGGTGGCCCAATCAATATACGTGTGCATTTTGAAGCCCGTGTTTTGCAGGTCGTTGGTTACAGGCTTGCCTGGAAAACTGGCGGTGTACCCCTCTTCGGGCGACTGATGCAAAAACCAATCGTTACTGGCGGCATAGCCTTCGGTGGGCGGCTGGTATTTGGATGCATGCAGGTTTTTTTTGCCAAAAACAGGTGTAACCGTGTAGCCTTGCTGCTGCAACAGTTTGAGCAGCCCCAGATTGCCGGGCAAGTGTGCCACACCCACTGCTGTAAAAACACTCGCCTCCCGCATGGCAGGCACAAGGTGCTCCAGCATTATTTTATTGCGGGCCGATAAAAAGGGAACTTCCACTGCCGGAGGCAATGTGTTCACCATTTTCAACACCGCATTCAAATCGCCGGCTACGTAAGATTTAATGAGTTGCTGTGTGGTTTTAGGCGCTGCAAATTCATTGAGAATGTATTCCGGATCCTGACCGGAAACCAATTGGTCCAACAGGTTCAGCTGATCTTCTACCTGCTCCAGGCCTATGATTTTTTTGCCCATGCTCCTCGACACCACCATCAGGTACATATCCATAAAAGTGCCCATGTTGCCGCCTTGCTGTTTGCCGCTGTTTGCTGCCTGTTGCTCCATCAGCACTTCGGCCACTGTCATTTTTTCCAAGGGCTTGCTCAGCTTCGACTGGTACTTTTTTTTGAGGCGTTGCAAACCGGCAGCGTCTACCATTTCAGCAATTGGCTTGCGTTGCTTTTTTGTAAAATAGTGGTCCAGTGCTTTTTCTACAATACTGTCAGGATGCACTTCCATGGCATATACGTCGGCTTGCTCCAGGTAGCGGTACAATGAATCGGGAAAATTGAACACCTGCTGATCATCCACATGAATGGTACCCCAGATGAAAGATGGCTTTGCCAACCCGTTGCCGCTAATACGGTACAAAAAAGTGCTGGGCTGCTGCGCAAAAAGTGGCAGTTGGGTAAAAGCTAAAACGGCGTATACCAAAAAAGCCACCCGTGTGTGTTTGGCAAAAAGATTACCTGAATTCATAACCAATAGCTATTGAAATTGCTTAAACGTTTGACGAAGTTGTAGGCAAATACCCGATTTTCGTTGTTGAACCACTCAATCTTTTTTTATGCCTGTAATTCTGCCCGTGCTTGGTAAGGAACCCCGCTGGGGAAAAGACCCGTTTATAGCGCCTAATGCTACCATAGTGGGCGATGTAACCATGGGCGATGATTGCAGTATTTGGTTTAATGCCGTCATCAGGGGCGATGTGAACTTCATAACCATGGGCCATAAAGTAAATGTGCAAGATGGAGCTTGCATTCATTGTACTTATCAGAAATACCCAACCGTTATTGGCAATAATGTTAGCATTGGCCACCACGCAATTGTACATGGCTGCACTGTGCACGATAATGTACTGATAGGCATGGGAGCCATTGTAATGGACGGCGTTGTAATAGAAAGTAATAGTATAATAGCAGCAGGCGCTGTAGTACTGGAAGGGACACACGTACCCGCTGGCAGCATATTTGCCGGAGTGCCTGCCAAAAAAGTAAAAGATATTTCAGCAGCACTTATAGAAGGAGAGATAAACCGGATAGCAAATAATTACGTAATGTATTCCGGTTGGTTTAAAGATAATTGACCATTAACTGACAAAAGACATTGTTTGATAATAGATTAATGCAGACATTTGTTTTCTCAAGCCCCACAATTATTGTTGGCTTACCTTACGTTGAATGAAGAAACGATTACTGGTTTTGGCATTTTCTGGGTTCTTACTGTCTTGTGCAAGCAGTAAAAAACGTGGCTGTCCCAGCAACAGTGCCAGTATGGGTGCCGAACGTGTTTTGGCCGGAGAAAAACCAGAAAAGAAAGCTAAGTTCAAGATTAAAGGGATGAACTAATATCCTGCCTTGGTAGATTATCAAAACACACTCTATGAAAAAGATCACTTTTTGTAGGGTCCTGTGCTTGATGATTGCATTAGCAGGAGCAGGACTTTCAGCAGTAGCCCAAAAGCAAGTAGCAGCAACGCTGGCTACCGGTCAAAAAATTACCTTATCTCAGGCAGGAGAAAGTAAGGCGTTACAAGCCATTACCCGCCAGCAAGCAGCTGGCAAATACTATTTCCTGGTACATAGCCAGCAAAAAGAGTTGCTTGCTGCGGCAACGGCTCAATCATCCTTACGCATACTGGCCAAGGTAGACAACAACACTTTTTTGGTAGCTACCAATCAGGCACCCCAATCTGCAGATTTACAACGCTGGGGCGTAGATGCAACCGCAGTATTAGAACCTGCACATAAAATGCGGCCATCACTGGCGGCAGGCAATATACCGGCACATGCACTGCAGGGAAACGACCAGGTGCAACTTATGTTGGCCACCTACAAAGGCATTGGCGTTACAGAAGTACGCATGTTGTTATCTCAAGCCGGTTTTCATGCTGCCACATCTCCTGCCAATCAGTGGGGTGTGTTTAGCCTTACCTGTGCCAAAGCCGACATTCAAAAGCTGGCAGCACTTCCTTTTGTGGCTTATGTACAAACCATTCCACCTCCCGAAAAAATATTGAATCAAAGCAGCCGTAACATGGCTGGTGCCAATCAACTTTCATCGCCCATAGCTGGTGGTGGCCGCGGCCTTACCGGCAAAGGCGTAACCGTTGGTGTAGGCGACGATGCCGACCCCAGCCTGCACCCCGACCTTTCTGACAGAATTATCAACCATACTCCCGGTATTGTAAACGATCATGGAGCTCATACCACCGGTACCGTAGCCGGTGCCGGCATACTGCTGCCACAACGGGCCGGGTATGCACCCAAGGCTACTATTGTAAGCCAGTGGTTTGGTGGAATTTGGCAAAATGCCGCCACCTACGTACGTGATTACAACATGGTACTCACCAACAACAGCTACGGCAATATCACAGGCGACTGCGACATGAACGGCACCTACGACCTCAACAGTTATTTGCTGGATGAACAAGCATTTACCTTCCCGCAACTACTACACATTTTTGCTTCCGGCAATGATGGCGAATACACCTGTTCACCGTATCCTTTCCATTATGCCACTGTACTTTCTGGCATGCAAACTGCAAAAAACACCATCACCAGCGGCCGTACCGATTATGTACAGTTAGCCAGCAGCAGCAGTAGTTCTGGCCCGGTAAAAGATGGCCGGATAAAGCCAGAAATTGTGGCACTTGGTGAAGCCATTATGAGCACCACCGGTTTTTTCAATATCAATAATGCATATTGGGGTAGCTGGGGCACAAGCATGGCAGCACCTGCCATTACAGGCGGGCTGGCATTGTTGTACGAAAGATACCGCCAACTCAATGGCAACAGCAACCCACAGGGTGCACTCATGAAAGCACTGTTGCTGAATGGCGCCAGAGATTTAGGAACGCCAGGCCCCGATTACCGGCATGGCTTTGGTATGATGCAACTGAGCAACAGCCTACGGATGCTGGAAGCTGCCAACTATCAGCAAAACAACATTACCCAGGGTGCTGTAAAAGACACCGTTATCAGCGTTCCTGTTGGCACACACCAACTGAAAGTAATGCTGTATTGGCACGACCCAGCTGCCAATCCGATAGCGGCAAAAGCACTGATCAACGATTTAGATCTTCAGGTAATAACTCCGGGAGGTACCACTGTTTATCCATTGGTACTGAATCCTTCGCCCAGTGGCGTGGCCAATGCAGCTACTGCCGGCACAGACCATGTAAACAACGTTGAACAAATAGTAATACCAACGCCTACAGCTGGCAACTATACCATAAGGGTGAGAGGCTATGATGTAATGGTAAACGCTCCACAGCTTTATGCAGTGGCATTTGACTATGTGCCATCCGGCATTGAAATACTAAGCCCTGCTGCTGGTGAAACATGGACACCGAATGGCCCATCTGTACCGATTACATGGGATTACAACGGCAATGCAGCGGGCAGTCTCACACTGGAATACAGTTACGATGGAGGCAATACCTGGAACCTGATAAGCAACAATGTAGTTGCTGCAACCCGTTTTTACAACTGGTCTGCACCACTCACCATTAACACAACTTCTAAAATCAGGATTACCCATAATACGAGTGGTGTGTTTGACACAACGGGCAACTTTGCTTTAATTGCTAACCCTGGCGCAAGCCTTGCGCCAGTTACTGAGCAATGCGAAGGATACATCAAACTCAACTGGACGAATGTAACAGGGGCCGATTCTTTTCAGGTGATTATGAAAAGAGGGGCAGAAATGCAACCCATAGCACAAGTGAGCAACAGTACGCTTTCTTACACTATAAGTGGTTTATCAAAAGATTCAGTGTATTACGTTTCTGTTCGCACAGTTAAAAACGGCCAAACAAGCCGTTGGAACATGCCCATTGAAAGACAACCCAACACTGGCTCTTGCAGTGGCACAATCAGCAATAACGATTTGAAACTGGATGCCATTGTAAGTCCGGTTACAGGCCGCCAATATACAGCCACTGACTTAACCGCATCAGCTGCTGTCAGCATCCGTATCAAAAATCTGGATGACGCAGTTGCAAACGCTTATGCTGTAAAATACAGCATCAACGGCGGCTCATTTGTGCAGCAAGACATTACCACTCCGTTGGCAGTAAACAGCACTGCAGTGCATATTTTTAACGGCATCGATTTTTCTGCACCAGGCACTTACAACATTACAGCGGTAGTTACGAATGCAGTAGCAGATAACAATAGCAGCAACGATACACTGCGGGTGCGTATTCAGCAATTAGCCAATGCGCCTATCAGCCTCATACCTGCATTTACAGAAACATTTGAAACCGCGGAAAACGTACAACTTACCACTGCTACTACCGGTGTACCCGGCAGCACCCGATGGGATTTCAGCAGCACTGATATTTTTGGCCGCTTACGTACCAGTGCCTTTGGCGATGTAGCACACAATGGCAGCAAAGCAGCCACCATGGATGTGCATCGGTCCACTCCATATGCCACTACTGCCAGCAACGAACTTACCGGCACCTTCAACTTGTCGGGGTATAATACCGGTCAAGAAGTAAGGTTGCAGTTTTTCTATCAGCAACATGGCATTGCACAAGTAAGCCATCCACAGAATAAAGTGTGGGCAAGAGGTAATGAAAGCAACAGCTGGATTGAAGTGTACGACCTGGCTGCCAACCAGCCAGCAGTGCCGGGAGAATACAAGCAAACACACAGTATAGAACTGAGTGATGCGCTGGCAAACGCAGGTCAACAGTTTGGCCCGGCTACTCAAATTAAGTTTGGACAGTTTGGCTTGTATGCAGCTGCTGATAACCGCAGATTTGCCGGCTACAGTTTTGATGACATTAGTCTGCAACTTGCATCCAACGATTTGCAAATGGTGGCTATTGATACACCGTATATTTTTAGTTGTGGCCTTACGGCGGCAGTACCTATTCGGGTACACGTGTACAATTCTATGAATACAACGATGTTGAATATTCCTGTTACCTACCGTATCAACAATGGCAGCACAGTGCAGGAAATAATTCCAAGTATTCCTGCTCACACTACCATCACTTACACATTTGCTTCGCCTGCCAACTTTGCCAATCACGGTGCATACACTATTGTAGCTACAGTAAGCATGCCCGGCGATAACATCAGCGATAACAACAGTACCACTGCCAGTATTCGCAACCAACCGGTCATCAGTAGTTTTCCTTACAAAGAAGATTTTGAAAATGGCACCGGCAACTGGTTTACGCAAGGCATCAACAACAGCTGGCAGTTTGGTACACCTGCACATACTGGTATTACTGCTGCCGCCAGTGGCAACAATGCCTGGAAAACCTCATTGACAGCACATTACAACGATAACGAACGCAGCTACTTGTACTCACCCTGCTTCAACATCAACAGCATGACTGCCCCAACGCTCAGCTTTAGCATGGCGTATGATATGGAAGACTGCAGCATGTACAATATTGTGTGCGACGCAGTATGGGTTGAATATTCTTACGATGGCATCAGCTGGACAAAACTTGGTGCTGCCGGCAGTGGTACCAACTGGTACGATTTTCCTGCCGCTCAAGCATGGGTAAGCAAAAACCAAACACACTGGCATGTGGCCACCACAGCACTACCTAAGCAAGCCGGCAACATAAGCCTGCGCATTGTAGTAGCCAGCGACGACGCTGTAAACCGCGAAGGTGTAGCCATTGATGATATTCATGTTTTTGATAACGCTGTTCCTATCTATGCACAAGCAGCCAGTAGCAATACGGTTACACAAGTGGTAAGCGGCAACAATCGTTTCGATTTTATTGATGGAGGACAACTGATTGCAACACTTTTCCCCAATGGCAATAACTTGGGTAGTACCGCTGTAAAAGCATGGATCAATACCGGAAACGTTCGCAACGATGGTCATCAATATTTTGCCAACCGCAGCTTTACTATAAAACCTACCAATCAGGTACTAGGCAATGCAGTAACCGTTCGGCTTTACTTTACCGATACCGATGTAGAAGAAATGCGACTGGCAACCAATTGTGCTGATTGTACACCACCAATTGCATACAACAAACTCAATATTGCCCGTTATTCTGAAGGGGCGAATGAAGACGGCACTCTCGAAAATAACATCATCGGCTTGTGGCGCAGTATCGTCAGCGACAACATTGTATTTACACCCTACGGCAGCGGCTACTATGCAGAGTTTGAAGTGGATGCTTTCTCAGAATTTTGGATTACTGATGGTAGTTACAGTATTGCATTGCCCGTAACCTGGGTAGCTTATGATGCGAAAAAAGATGCACAACAAAACGTACAATTGCAATGGCAAACTGCCAACGAAAGCAATGCACTGCAGTACGAAGTGCAGGTAAGTACCAATGGAATTGAGTTTGAAACAATCGGCATTGTGGCTGCCAAAAATGCAGCTGCTGCTACATACTTCTTTACAGATAAAACTGAAGGCAAAACCGGTATCCGCATGTATCGTATTAAACAAACAGATCGTGACGGACAGTTTTCATTCAGTGCAGTACGCAGTATTCAGTTTGGCAGCATCCGTACCAGCATTCATACCTATCCAAACCCAGTGCAAAACCAACTGCTGCTGGCAATGGTACACAACGCACCTATACAAGTGCAGTGGCAAATAAGCGATGCTGCAGGCAGAATAGTGATGAATGGCAAATGGCAAAGCAATGCAACAGCCGATAAAAAAAGCATCAATACACAACAGTTACAACCAGGTGTATACACCATAACTGTAACCGACGGCACACAACGTTGGTACCACAAAATGGTGAAAGCCAACTAAGTTTATCTCTTCACTCGTTTCTTTACAATAAGTGTAAATGACTTATACTACAAGCAGAAAGGGTTGCAAGTCTGCAACCCTTTCTGCTTGTATACATTCAATAATCAACGGGTGATTATTTAAAACTTTGCACCGAAAGTTACATATGCATTTCTGCCATCAGCAGGCATTAAGCCGGGGCCGGGGTAGCCGCCAGCCCTACGGGTAAAGTAACTTTTATCGGTTATGTTATTGAGCCCGGCCCTGATGGTAAATCGTTTTTTGAAAGCGTAGTTGAGACTAATATCGCCAACATGGTAAGAGGGGATTAAACCGTTTTGTCCATTGGCACTGGGAGCCACTGTATTGTTGGCATCCGTAAAGGCTTCGCCCACATAGCTCCATTGCATAGTGGCAGTAAGGCCTTTCCAAAAATAATTGATGCCATATCGCACAATCCATTCCGGCGCATGCTCTACTTTTTTATTGGAGTAATTGGTTGTAACCAATGTATTTCCTTGTCGGGTGATCACGTTGTAATCAGCATAGCGGGCATCGGTATAACCCACAGATGCAAACACACTAAAAGAACCTCTTTTCAAATTATTTGTAAATGCTTTTATCGGATTAAACTCAACCAGTGCCTCCACTCCTTTGCTGTTACTATTGCCAATATTGGTACGCAGGTTGTAAAAACTACCATCTAACCGCTGCTGTGCCAGCAAACCGATGCGATTGTTATACTGCAGATAAAACAAACCGACATCAAAAAACAAGTAGTCTTTCAGCTTTCCACGATAACCCAAATCGAGATTGTACCCACGGGCATCTTTGAGGTTGGGGTCTATTTCATCGATGGTAACAGGCGCAGTAAGATCACTAAACAATACAGGCCGGTATGCCTGGCTCCAGTTGGCATACAATTCAGTGCTGCCAATATGATATTCAGCTCCCACTCCTGCCAAGGCAAAACTACGGTTACTGCTAGCTTCTGCCGCTTTTACAGGCACGCCATTACTCACTCCTGTTTGGCCAGATACAGTATTGCTCACCTGCTCAAAGCGGATGCCGGGTATCAGCAACAACTTTTTACCAATGCGAAAAATATTCTCCGCAAAGGCCGCCACATTGCTGGTTTTAAAACGAAGCTTTTGTTGATAGTCCGCTACAAGCGTAAGGTCATAATCTACGTTAGTGGTTCCTCTGCCATTGTTGAAACGACGGGTAAGCCCATTGTAATAACGAACGCCGGCAGAAAAAGTACTATTGCCACCCAACAGCTTATAATCAGTGAGATACCGTACTTCAGCACCCCAGTTACGGTACTCATCTACAAAAACGGTTCTGTTGTTGTATGCCAACGTATTTGTATTGATGCTATCTTTTACATTTGGTGCAACCAGAAAACCAACACTGCTACGATTACCGCTAAAGGCAAATAAAGTTGCTTGTAATCTGCTTTTTTCATTGATGGTATAATTGGCTTTTAGGGCGCCGATATTCCACAGCAAATCAAACCAATTTCTCGAACGAAAACTTTGCCGGTCGTTTTGTGTAAACTGAGCATCTGTAAGGCCTCCGGGCTGTTGGCTACGGGCATGCCAGTTGGTATATTCAGCAGTTATACTCAGTTGCTTATTCACTTTATAGGTAAGTGTGGCAAAGCCTGTACCTACCCTATATTGACTATTTTCTCGCCAGCCATCAGCACTCCGGTGATCGTAAAAGGCGTAGTAGTGTAGCTTCTCCGTTTCGCCGCCCAATGCATTGTAGGTATTCACCAACCCATTGGATCCAATCGTGTTTTGTGTTTCAAACTGAAACGGTTGATTAATATCGCTGCCATCTCTCAACACAAAGTTGAGCATGCCGCCAAATTGCGGACCGTACTGCAAGGAGCCGGCACCACGCACCACCTGAATACGCTGCACTGCTTGCAATTGCGGCGTGTAATATGCTTCAGGATAACCAAAAGGATCGGCAGAAATATCGTAGCCATTTTGCCGGGTGTTGAACTCCCAGCTTCTGTTAGGGCTCAACCCACGTGCTGCCACACCAATCTGAATGCCGCTGCCATCACTCTCCCACACATGCACACCCGGCACTTTGGCCATTACTTGCCGCATCGTATTCGTCACAATATTTCCATTCACATTGTCCATTACAATCAGGCTGTTCTTTTTTCCCGCCATAATGGCCGTGCCAACTACCTCGGGCAGCTGATGTATATCTGCACGACTATGCTGTCCCACAACAGTCACATCTTTTACATACCCTTCTTTTGCAGTGAGTGTGTCGGTTTGTTGTGCCATACTGCTCCATCCATTCAGTGCTACTGCTATCGTCAATAAAACGCTTCTCATACTTATTTTTTTGCAGTTGCAAAATTGTTTGCTGCGAAAAAAAAAGAGGTTACGTAAACGGAAAACCGGATTACGCAATGAGGAAAAGCAAGGGCACAATGCAGAAAGAAGTGCTGCTGCAATGATGAAGCTGACAAATACATGACAGTAGAGCGAACCAAAAGCTTGTATCAGGCATTAGGTATTTGTTACATTTGCCACCCTTATGAATCTTGATGCGCTGAAGGAAACGTATCGCAATGACCCCCGCATTTTTCAATTGGCGGACAGGCTTGCTTTTGCCAAACCCCAACATATCAGCGCCCATGGGCTGCATGGTAGTAGCCAGGCCATGACGATGGCGGCCGTTTTTGAACACCCCGCTGCTGCAGGTCTCAACCATGTGGTAATTCTGGAAGACGCAGAAGACGCGGCTTACTTCCACAACAGTCTCGAAAACATTACCAATGCGCTGGACCTGTTTTACTTTCCCAGCTCCTTCAAAAACAGCAAAAACTTTCGGTTGCTCAACAGCAGCCACGTGATGCTGCGGACCGAAGCACTCACCAAAATAGCCACGGGCGGCAACAAGAAAATACTGGTAACCTACCCCGAAGCCATTTTTGAAAAAGTGGTGGTGAGCAAAACACTGTCGGGCAATATCATCAGCATCAAACAAGCCGAAGAGCTGAATGTAGAAGGCATACTGGAACTGCTGGTGATGCTGGGCTTTACCCGCACCGATTTTGTGTATGAGCCCGGTCAGTTTGCCGTACGTGGCGGCATTCTCGACATCTATTCTTTTGGCAACGAAAAGCCATACCGCATCGAACTTTTCGGCAACGAAGTAGACAGCATCCGCATCTTCGATCCGGAAACACAGCTCAGCGAACGCAAGCTGTTGTCGGTCAACATCATCCCCAATATTGAAACGCAATTTGAACAGGAAGAGAAAACATCGCTGTTCGAATTTATGTCGGAAAATACCGTGGTATGGATGAACGACTGGTCATTCATTCACGAAAAAATGCTGCAGGAAAAAGAACAGCTGCAGATTTTTCTGGAATACCTGAAAGACAACCCCGGTGCAGCTTTGGACAATGGTGACGAAGAAGACAAACCGCTCACCAAAGACAATGTAAACGAAGGCGATTTTGTAGACATTGCTGCATTTGAAGACTTGCTGGCACAGCGTCATCAAATTGTGTTTGATGGAAAATGTGCTCAAGCAAACAATAGTAATGCAGAAACAACGGTGGTGCCTTTCAACACCAAACCACAGCCCAGTTTCAACCGTAATTTCAATTTGCTCATTGCCGATTTGAAAAGCTGGGAGCAAAAAGGATTTGCCATTTACCTGTTTGCCGAGCAGGCCAAGCAACTCGAACGCATTTATAACATTCTCACCGATCTCAATACAGAAATTCAGTTCAATCCGGTAGCCGTAAGTATTCACGAAGGCTATATTGATGAAGACCTGAAAGTAGTGTGCTACACCGACCACCAGATTTTCCAACGTTACCACAAGTTCAAGGTGAAGCAGGCTTTCAGCAAAAACAAAGCCATCACCCTCAAAACCTTGCGGGAGCTGCAACCCGGCGATTATGTTACCCATATCGATCATGGCGTGGGCATCTTCAGCGGGTTGGAAAAAATGGATGTAAACGGCCGCATGCAAGAAGCGGTTCGCCTTCGCTATAAGGATGGCGATTTGCTCTACGTCAATCTGTCTTCGTTACACAAGATTAGTAAGTACACCGGCAAAGAAGGCCATGTGCCCAAAATGAATAAACTGGGTAGCGATGTATGGAACCGACTGAAAGAAAAGACGACCAAGCAAATCAAGGATATTGCTGAAGACCTCATTAAATTGTACGCCGAACGCAAGGCGCAGAAAGGCTTTGCCCACAGCGCCGACAACTACATGCAAACGGAGCTGGAAGCTTCGTTCATGTACGAAGACACACCCGACCAGGCCAAGGCTTGTGCGGATGTAAAGAAAGACATGGAAAAAGAGGGCCCCATGGACCGCTTGGTGTGTGGCGATGTAGGCTTTGGCAAAACAGAAGTGGCCATACGTGCAGCATTTAAAAGCGTGGTGGATGGCAAGCAGGCTGCTATTCTGGTACCCACTACCATCCTTGCGTATCAGCATTATAAAACCTTCAGTAAGCGGTTGGAAGATTTTCCGGTGACGGTTGATTTCATCAATCGTTTCAAAAGCAGCAAGGAGAAAAAAGAAACGCTGCAAAAACTGAAGGAAGGAAAAATAGACATCATTGTAGGTACACATGCCCTGCTGGGAAAAGAGGTTCAATTCAAAGACCTCGGCATCATGATTATTGATGAAGAGCAAAAGTTTGGTGTATCGGCCAAAGAAAAACTGAAGCAACTACGTACAACGGTAGACAGCCTGACGCTGACGGCAACACCCATCCCCCGCACTTTACAATTCAGCCTCATGGGTGCCCGAGATTTGAGCATCATCAACACACCACCACCCAACCGGCAACCGGTACAAACCGAAGTGCAGGTGTTTAACGAAGACAATATCCGCGATGCCATTTACTACGAAACAGAACGTGGCGGGCAGGTGTTTTTCATTCACAACCGCGTAGCCAGTTTGGGCGAAATGGCAGCTCTCATTCGTGGCCTTTGCCCCGACCTGAGCGTGGCTTTTGCTCATGGTCAAATGGATGGCGACCAGCTCGAAGACACCATCCTCGACTTTATGGACAAACGCTACGATGTGCTGGTGTGTACCAACATTGTAGAAAGTGGTGTAGACATTCCGAATGTGAACACCATCATCGTAAACAATGCGCATCAGTTTGGTTTGAGCGACCTGCACCAATTGCGTGGCCGTGTTGGTCGCAGCAATAAAAAAGCATTTTGCTACCTGCTGGCTCCGCCCATGAGTACGCTGCCACACGATAGCCGCAAACGCCTGCAAACACTGGAACAGTTTAGCGAACTGGGCAGTGGTTTTCAAATTGCCATGCGAGACCTCGATATACGTGGTGCCGGTAATTTATTGGGTGGTGAGCAAAGTGGTTTCATTGCCGAAATTGGTTTTGAGATGTACCACAAAATTTTGGATGAAGCCATTCGTGACCTCAAACGCAAACAATTCAAAGACCTGTTTAAAGAAGAGATAGCGCAGCAAGACGATTATGTAAGCGACTGTACCATTGAAACCGATCTGGAAATTTTGATACCGGATACTTACGTAGAAAACATTGCCGAACGGTTGAGTTTGTACACCCGCCTCGACAACTACGACAGTGAAGAAGAACTACAGGAATTTCATCAGGAACTGAGCGACCGCTTCGGTGCAGTGCCGCCACAAGTAGAAGATTTGTTCCGTACCGTACGCAGCCGCAAAATGGCTGTGGCATTGGGTTTCGAGAAAATGTTGCTCCGCGACAACGTGCTCAAATGCTTCTTTGTACCCAATCATGAATCACCTTACTTCCAGAGTGATGTGTTCATGAAAATCATGCAGTTTATACAAACCGAAACCAACAAAGCCAAACTGAAACAAGTAGGTAAAAATGGTATTCTGGTAGTAACAGATATGACCAGCATGGAAAAGCTGTTGGCCTTTGTGCAGAAGCTGCATGCCTTTGCTACAGCAAAAAATAACGAGGCTGTATTGCTGCCATAAGACAGCCAAGATTCATGAGACTCGAATCATGTTTACAGATATCAATAAAAAACACCGATAACTTTTTCAGTCATCGGTGTTTTTTTATTTGCTTGAAATGCGTTTACATCACCACATTAATCATCCTGCCCTTTACAAAAATGAACTTCTTGGGCGTTTTGCCTTCGAGCCATTTTTGTACCACTTCGTTGGCGAGGGTGGCGGCTTCGGCTGCTGCCTGATCGGCATCGGCGGGCAGCATAAGGGTGGTGCGCAGTTTGCCATTTACACTCACCGGATACTCCTTGGTGCTCTCCAGCACATGTGCCGGATTGAATACCGGGAATGTGGCATCCAACACACTGTCGGTGTGGCCTAACGCACTATAGAGTTCTGCAGCCATGTGCGGCGCATAGGGTGCCAGCAAAATAGCCAGCGGCTCCAATATGGCAGCCTTACGGCATTTCAAATCGTTGAGTTCATTTACACATACCATCAACGCACTTACCACCGTGTTGAAGCTGAAGCGTTCAATGTCTTCTTCTACTTTCTTAATGGTTTTGTGCAGCACTTTCAACTCATCGGCGGTGGGTTCATCTTGCGTAACCTGCAGGCCTTTCACTTCATCAAAATACAGGCGCCACAGTTTTTTCAAAAAGCGGTGTACGCCTTCGATGCCTTTGGTATCCCATGGTTTGCTCACTTCCACCGGACCGAGGAACATCTCGTACATGCGGAAAGTATCGGCACCAAACTTATGTACGAGGTCGTCGGGGTTTACGGTGTTGAACTTCGACTTCGACATTTTTTCTACAACGCTTGAAGTGAAGAAATCCGGACTTGAAACATTTATTACTTCTGTCTTTTCTTCATTCCAGCTCCACCACAATCCCTTATAGAAAAATGCCTCTGATGTGATGAACACACAATTCAATCGAGCTGGATACTTTGAGACTGCAATTTCAACATCCATTTTATTCCTCGTTTGATTTTGCATATTCACATTTACTACATCAATCGGAATCTTATACTCTGCATAATATTCACGGTTATCTTCTGTTACAAACTCAGCTGAATACAACTGTAATTCTGGTTCTTCGAGACTAAATGGAGGTAATCCTGGAATAATTACAGTATTACTTCTTCCTAGTGGATTTATATCATCCTTACTGAATTTTCGTATGTATGCCACTTGAGAAACACCCTGAATCATCCCCTGATTCAGCAACTTCTTAAACGGTTCATCAAAACCAATATAGCCAAGGTCGTACAGCACTTTGGTCCACATGCGGCTGTACAGCAAGTGGCCAACAGCATGCTCGGTACCGCCTACATACAAGTCTACCTGATTCCAGTAGTCGCTTACTGCACGGTTGCAAAATTCAGCCTCGTTGTGCGGATCCATGTAGCGCAAAAAATACCACGATGAACCAGCGTAGCCGGGCATGGTAGAGGTTTCGCGTTTTCCTTCCGGTGTATTCACCCATTCGGCAATGTTGGCCAGCGGGCCTTCGCCTTCGGGGCCGGGGCCATATTTTTCTACATGTGGCAAGTTGAGTGGCAATGCCGTTTCGGGCATGGCAGTGGGTACTCCGTCATTCCACAAAATAGGGAATGGCTCGCCCCAGTAGCGCTGACGGCTAAAGCCGGCGTCACGCATTTTGTAATTTACTTTTCGCTTGCCGATGCCCAGTTCTTCCAGTTTATCGTTGGCCACCGCAATGGCATCTTTCATGAGCAAGCCCGTGAGAAAGCCGCTGTTTTCCAGCACGGCATCTTTGGTGGGGTTGGCTTCCTGACCATTAAAATGCTTACCAATAATATTGGTGATGGGAATATTGAAATGCTGTGCAAATTTAAAATCACGTTCGTCGCCGCAGGGCACCGCCATAATTGCACCTGTGCCATAGCCAGCCAATACATACTCCGCTATGTAAATGGGAATTTCAACGCCGTTAAACGGATTAATAGCATAGCCACCCGTAAAACATCCCGTTATTTGTTTCACTTCCGCCTGGCGTTCTCTGTCGCTGCGGCTTTTTACATAGGCCACGTAGTTGTCTACCGCTTCGGCTTGTTCGGACGATTTTATTTGGTTCACCAATTCCAACTCGGGTGCTATCACCATAAAATCAACCCCGAAAATGGTATCGGGCCGGGTGGTGTACACTTTCAGTTTTTGGTCGGATCCTTTAATGGCAAAATCAATTTCAGCGCCTTCGCTGCGGCCAATCCAGTTGCGTTGCATTTCTTTCATGCTATCGCTAAAGTCTACCCGGTTGAGGCCTTCCAGCAATCTGTCGGCATAGGCCGTAATGCGCAAATACCATTGGCGCATTTTCTTTTTAATCACAGGGTGTCCGCCACGTTCGCTTACACCATTCACCACTTCATCGTTGGCCAGCACGGTGCCCAAGGCTTCGCACCAGTTTACTTCGCCGTAGGCAGAAAATGCCAGGCGGCGTTTCATGAGCCATTCTTCTTTTTCGGCTACAGAAAAAGCCTGCCACTCGGCAGCGGTAAAATGTTTGCTGCCACTGGTTTCATATTTCGCAATCAGTTCGGCTATGGGCCTTGCTTTTTGTTGTGTATTGCAGAAATAGCTATTGTACAAATCCAGAAAAATCTTCTGCGTCCATTTGTAATACTCCGGCTTGCTGGTGTTTACCTCACGGTCCCAGTCGTAGCAAAAACCAATCTTATCGAGCTGTGCCCTAAAGTTGTTGATGTTTTGCTCGGTGCTTACGGCAGGGTGTACGCCATGCTCCAGTGCATATTGCTCAGCAGGCAGGCCAAAAGCATCGTAGCCCATGGGGTGCAGCACATTGTAGCCTTTCAGGCGTTTGTAGCGGCTGAAAATATCGCTGGCAATGTAGCCGAGCGGATGGCCCACATGCAGGCCGGCACCGCTGGGGTACGGAAACATATCGAGCACATAATACTTGGGCTTGCTGCTGTTGTTGGGCACCTGATACGCTTTGGTATCATTCCACTGCTGTTGCCATTTTTTTTCAATGGCGTTGAAGTTGTATTCCATGAGTAACACCCTTGGGGTTATGGTTTCAAAAAAATGTGTGCATGGAGAAATCCGCTGTCGGCAGCAGTTGCTGCGTGGTTGGTTTTTCGCATGGGCGGTTCCTGTTAAAAGCCTGTTATTGGCTTTCCATCTTTTCTATGGCAGGGCAATAGTGCCCGGCCGCAATCGTTTAAAACAGGAGCGCAAAAATAAGGAAAGGCTTATTCCGTTATTTTTGTCCGGTTCACAAGGCTGAAACTTTGCTTCGGCATTACTAACTCCACATACAACAAACGCTTATGTCTCAAGTAGGGAAAATGGGTACCCGCAAAGGCCGCACATCATACGCCATGGCTATTGTAGGTGTATCGCTGGTTTTGATTTTGATGGGTGTACTGGGCTGGATTGGCATCAACTATACCAAGCTGGCCGATTATTTCCGTGAAAGTGTACCCGTGCAGGTGTTTCTCCGCGAAACCACTACCGAAGCCGAAAAAGATGCGCTGGTAGCCCAGGTAAAAGGCCTGCCTTACATTAAAGCCTACACCTACAAAGACAAAACCACGGCCATGAAAGAGTGGCAGGCCATGGGCAACGAAGATTTTACGCAGTTTATTGATACCAATATTTTGCCCCGCAGTATTGAAATGAACCTGAAAAGCCAGTATGTGGTGGCCGATACCCTCAAAAAAATTGAAGGCATTTTTAAAGCCAGCCCTTACGTAACCGATATTAAGTACCCGCAGAATGTGGTGGGCAATATGACCATCCTGTCGAAAATTGGTTTTGCCCTGCTGGCCGTAGCACTGGTGCTGGCCGTGGTGGTTATCGTCCTCATCGACAATACCATTCGCCTGGCCATGTTCAGCAACCGTTTCCTCATTAAAACCATGCAAATGGTGGGCGCCACCCGTGGCTTTATTGCCCGGCCGCTCAACATACGGGCCATCATCAACGGCAGCATTGCCGGGGGCATTGCCATTGTAGTGTGTGGCATTATACTGGTTACCCTCGAAGGCTGGGTACCCGAACTAAAAGCCGTACACGATACCGGCCTGCTGCTATTGCTGGCGCTGAGCCTGCTCGTATTGGGCGTGGCCATCAGCCTCTTCAGCACCCACCGCAGTGTGGTAAAATACCTGAAGATGAAGCTGGATGATTTGTATTAGCATAGTTGATAGTCGATGGTTGGTGGTTGATAGTGAATACCATTTCCGCTGATTGAACGTGTGAACACGTCAACACGTCAACTCGTAAACTTGCTATCTCGCCAACTTTCCCCGTTTTCCTTTACTTTGCCCCTCTAACATTTGAACGCATGTCTACTAAAAAAGATAACAAGCAACACAGTGTGGTAGACCACACCCCGCTTTTTGGCAAAAAGAACTTTCTGCTCATGCTGCTGGGTGGGGTGATTATTGCAGCCGGCATGCTGGTAATGGCCGGTGGCAAAAGCGCCGACCCTACTGTTTTCAACGACAAAGAAGTGTACAGCACCCTGCGCATTACCGTAGCACCCATCCTCATTTTGCTGGGCCTGGTGGTAGAAGTGTACGCCATCTTCAAAAAATAATTTTTCGGAACCACTTTGAAAGGAACCCTCAGCGGTTCCTTTTTTATTTACACTTGCCGCATGGACGTATTTCAAGCCATCATTATTGCCATTGTAGAAGGCCTGACCGAATACCTGCCTGTGAGCAGCACCGGCCACATGATTATTGCCGAACGCCTGTTGGGTGTGGAGAGCACCAACTTCACCAAAATATTTACCGTGGCCATACAGCTGGGCGCCATCTTGAGTGTACTGGTGCTGTACTGGAAAAGATTCATCGACGTAAAGCATTGGCAGTTTTATGCCAAGCTGGTCGTGGCCGTTATTCCGGCGTTGCTGCTGGGCAAATTGTTTTCCGAAAAAATTGATGCCCTGCTCGAAAGCCCCCTCACTGTAGCCATTGCGCTGCTGCTGGGTGGCGTGGTGCTTATTGTGATTGATAAGGCATTTAAAACACCGAAGATTAAAGAAGAAGAACAAATCAGTTTTGGCAAGGCCTTCATCATTGGCCTTTGGCAATGCCTGGCCATGATACCCGGTGTAAGCCGCAGCGCTGCCAGCATCATTGGTGGTATGCAGCAAAAACTTACCCGCAGTTTGGCGGCCGAATTTTCATTCTTTCTGGCCGTGCCTACCATGGCGGCAGCTACCGGCTATTCGTTGTTTTTGAAAGACTGGGAAGAAAACGGCGTGGCCGTAAAAGGCTACGAAATTATTATGAGCAGTACGCAAAACGTACAGGCATTTGTGCTGGGCAATGTGGTGGCGTTTATTGTAGCACTGCTGGCCATCAAATTCTTTATTGGCTTTTTGCAAAAGCATGGCTTTCGCCTGTTTGGCTGGTACCGTATTGTAGCAGGTATAGTATTGCTGGTGTTGCTGTGGACGGGCTACCTGAAATAGTTGGTGGCAGTAAACTGAACTGCCATCGGCAATGCGTGTATATGCTTTTCGATGTATGTATTGAATCGATAGCATGCATCCGTCTTAACTGCATTCCTATCAACTATCAACCAATCCCGAACATCTTTACTGCAGACATTTTACTACTTGTTGTCGCATTCAAAAAAAGTCCTATTTTTTCCGCTGCTAAACCTGCCACCGCATGCAAACAGCTCCCAAAAAAGTAGTGAACGCCTGGGCCATGTACGATTGGGCCAACAGCGTATACAACCTGGTTATTACGTCTACCATGTTTCCGGCCTATTACGAGGAGGTAACCAAGGGGGCCGATGGCAGCAATGAAGTACAACTGTTGGGCAGAACCTTTGTGAATAACGCTTTGTACAACTATGCTCTCGGTTTCGCCTTTCTGATTGTAGCGCTGCTGTCGCCCATTCTATCATCCATCGCCGATTACAAGGGCAACAAAAAATCGTTCCTCCGCTTTTTTAGCACCATTGGCAGCATTGCCTGCAGTGGCTTGTATTTTTTTGATGGCGATCATGTGGGCTTTGGCATTGCCCTGGTAATAGTGGCCTGCATTGGCTACTGGAGCAGCCTGGTATTTTACAACTCATACCTGCCCGAAATAGCGGCCGAAAAAGACCGCGACCGCGTCAGCGCCAAAGGTTTTTCCATGGGCTATATCGGCAGTGTGTTGCTGCAAATTATTTGCTTTGTATTGCTGTTTAAAAAAGAATGGTTTGGCCTGAGCACTGCCGGGCAATCATTACAAATATCCTTTTTGCTGGTAGGTATTTGGTGGCTGGCCTTTTCGCAAATTCCATTAACCATTTTACCTAAGGGTACACCTAGTGCCAACCGCCCCAACCACAATGTGTTTACCAATGGTTTTATTGAGCTCCGCAAAGTGTGGCATCAGCTGGCCGCCATGAAAATGCTGAAGCGATTTTTGCTGGCGTTCTTCTTTTACAACATGGGCGTTCAAACCGTCATGCTGGCGGCTACGCTTTACGGAAAAAGCGAACTGGCTATTCCTACCGATAATTTAATCATTGCCATTTTACTGATTCAGTTAGTGGCTATACCGGGAGCATTGCTCATGTCAAAATTATCGGCCAAAATTGGGAATATTCAAACACTCATGGTAGCCGTAGTAGTATGGATTGGCTGCTGTATTGCCGGCTACATGATTCCTAAAGGTGGCATCAACGAATTTTATATGCTGGCCGCTGTGGTAGGTTTTGTAATGGGCGGCATTCAATCGCTCAGCCGCAGCACCTACGCCAAGCTTATGCCCGAAACCAAAGACACCACTTCCTTCTTTAGCTTCTTTGATGTAACAGAAAAAATTGCTATTGTGATTGGCATGTTTAGCTTTGGCTTTATTACAGAATTAGCGGGTGGTTCGCAGCGCAATTCTGTATTGGCATTAATGGTCTTTTTCATTATTGGTTTGTTGCTGCTTTGGTACACTGCAGCTGCAAAAAAGCAAACTCCAGCTCATGAAACTGCATAGCATCAATACCGGTTATTTTAAACTTGATGGCGGCGCCATGTTTGGCGTAGTGCCCAAAGTAATGTGGCAAAAACTCAACCCGCCCGATGACAATAACCTGTGCAACTGGGCTATGCGTTGCCTGCTGATAGATACCGGCGCCCGACGCATACTTGTTGATACCGGCATTGGCGACAAACAGGATGCGAAATTTTTCGGGCATTATTACCTCAATGGCCACGATACCCTGCACAATAGTTTGCAGCAGTTGGGCTATAACGCATCAGACATTACAGATGTTCTCCATACCCACCTGCATTTCGATCATTGCGGTGGCACCATTGTAAGAAATGGTGATGCGCTGCAAACAGCTTTTCCCAATGCTACGCTGTGGAGCAACGAACGCCACTGGCGCTGGGCCACGCAACCCAACGACCGGGAGAAGGCTTCTTTTCTGAAAGAAAATATTTTACCTATCGAAGCCAGCGGCAAACTGCGTTTTGTACCTGTGGCAGAAGAAGGTACCGTGCCTTTTGATGATGTGCCCGGCATCAGTGTTCGCTTTGCTTTTGGCCACACCGATGCCATGATGCTGCCGCAAATAAAGATTGGTGATAAAACAGTAGTGTACATGGCCGACCTGCTGCCATCGCCTGCACACATACCACTGCCGTATGTAATGGCGTATGATATGTTTCCACTCATTACCCTGCAAGAGAAAAAACGTTTTCTGGAAGAAGCCGTGGACAACAATTATATCCTCTATTTTGAACACGACCCCAGCGTAGAATGCTGCACATTGGTACGTACAGAAAAAGGCATCCGTGCCGATAAAACGGGTACGCTGCAAGCAATGCTCAGCGTTTAAAAAAACTAACGGATATCTATTAACGATGTCAATGGGTAGCGCAGGTTGTAGTAGCTCATCATGTCTACCTTAATGCTGCCAACTGTAATGGGTGATTCAATACGAACCGGCAGGCGGTTACCATCATCGGTTACCCATACGGTCATTTTTTCACCGCCTTCAAAAATGCTTCCCTTCAGCAGCAGTGGCTTAAACTTAATACAACGAAATTTTCCGTAGCGGGTTTTAATCGTTTCCTTACCGAGGTAGCGTACATACATGTTGTACACTTTATTATCTAAAAACAAATCGAAGGGCAACATTTCGCCGGGCTTGAGCTTATTAAAATCCATGTTGCGGGCCAGGTATACTTCGCTGAGCACATCTTGTGCACATGAGGGTATTGTAAATACACCTTGGTTAGTAACGGCCGTTTTTTTATCGTGGTAAAAGGTTACGTTTTCATAAATTTTATAGCCGCCTTCATCCACATTGCGAATGAATTTTTGCGGCAATAACGTAGCTGTATCTATGTAGGTTTCATAGCGGTCGCGTACCCGGTATATCCAGTCGTAGCTGCTAAGGGTACTGCCATCGGCCACTACATGATAAGCAGGCTTATTGTTGAGCATACTGAGTGTAGCAGTAAATGACACATTGCCCGCATGTACCCACAACCCGGCTACGGTGTAGTACACATGAAAAATAACTTTTTCGCCATGCTTAAAGGCCTTGTTCTTGGTATTGCAAGACCCTTCCGTACTGGCTTTGGGTGCAAATGCCAGCAACAATATCCCTGCTATCAACAATTTCTTCATGCCTTTTCGAATGTGTTTTTACCAAACAGTTTAACGCCCAGCAAAATCAAACTTCCCGCCAATGCGGGTAAAATAATGTTAATAAACCAAATAACGGCTGCCGCCAGTAAAATGCCGACGGCTTGCTGGCAATACCAGCCAAACACCAGCAGGCTTACTTTGCCCCGAATGCCCAGCTCTGCAAGTGATATACTAGGCACTACAGCCAATATCAGAAATAAAATGGCGGTGGCGGCAATGGCATCCAGCCAATGTATGGGTAATTGCAGCGCCATAAATACCAGTACATATTGTATTAAAAAAACGATGTAGCGCAATGCCGCCAGTCCCAGTATTTTCAATAGCTCAAAACGATTGATTTCTCCTACGGCATGCACAATGGGTGCATACTTCATCGCCGCTGGCCACTTCTCCATCCAACGCACCATCCAGCCCGCATTGAAGTACAACAACAATACCGCTATGCAAGCCAGCAGGGTACCAAAGAGCAATATCCGCATCAGCAGTTGTTCGCCATCTGCAGGTAGCACATTACTGCTGTACCAGTACAGTATGCCCATTATACCTGCCGTCATGGTAATAATGAGCTGACTCATGCTGCTCATGGCCGTTAGAGTAGCGGCTTTCATTCGGCTGCCATCGGGCAGGTATAATACACGACCCAAAAATTCGCCCATGCGGTTGGGCGTAAGCATGGTAAATGATACACCGGCCAACACGCCCAGCAACGCTTTCCACCAACCGATGGGCATTAGGTGGTTCACTAGTTGCTGCCACTTGAGTGCTTCAATGCTCCAGTTGAGCAGCATGAGCAACACAATACAGATGAGTGGAACCGTGCCATGCTCTCGTATGTTTTGTACAAGTTGCTGCCAATGCTGCGCCAGATCTTGCTGCGAAGACAACTGTTTGTAAATAGAAAATGCAATGGCGATAAACAACAGCGGACCTGCAACGTAATTGAGCCATTTTTTGAGATGAGAAACCGATTGCAAAGGATGCCGCTTTTTTGTGCCTGCAAAATACTGTTTACTTTCGATTGACCGTTGATACAAACACAACAGCTGGCACAACGGCACTTCAGCATTTCTTTTTGTATGGCTACGCAAAAAATCATCCCTTCATCTACCGTTATACTCGGTGTAGACCCCGGCACAGTGGTGATGGGTTACTCAGTGATACGCTGCACCGGCCAAAAAATTGAGATGCTGCACATGGGCACCCTTAACATGAGTTGGGAGCACGATGTGTTTGAACGCCTGCAACGCATTTACAAAACCATGGACGAAGTGATCCGGCAATTTCAGCCGCAGCACTTTGCTATTGAAGCCCCCTTCTTTGGCAAAAACGTGCAGAGTATGCTGAAGCTGGGCCGTGCACAAGGTGTGGCCATTGCCTGCGCCATGCAGCACAACCTGGCCGTAACGGAGTACTCACCCAAAAAAGTAAAAATGGTGGTGACCGGAAATGGCAATGCAGAAAAAGAACAGGTGTGGGGCATGCTGCAACGCCTGCTGCAACTCACCGAAAAACCCAAAGGCTTTGATGCTTCAGATGCATTGGCCGTAGCGGTGTGCCATCATTATCAGCAGCAATCGCCAATGGCCGGGCTTACTAACAAAAGCAAGGGCTGGGAAGATTTTCTAAAGAAAAATCCGGAGCGGGTAAGTGCTGGCAAATTACCTAACCCTTCCAGCTCCCTCAAGGGAGGGTTGAAGAAGGGAAAATAGAAATTGTAAATCAATCAAATTCATCCTTAAGAAAATCAAGAACAAGGAGAAAAGGATTGCAGAAAAAAAATACGCTGATATCTACGTGTAACCCCTTTACATTAAAGCCATTTTGAAGTCCTCCCTTTAGGGAGCCAGCCAGTCGTCAGACAGGGATTTAGGCGGGTATCGCTGCCAATATTTTTTCCTGTGTCGCCTTCAGTTCTTCCATCGTAGGCTTAATTTTTTTGGTGAGGATGTCGGCGTCCTGCATGCCATTCATGGGTACGAGATGAATGTGTGCATGCGGCACTTCAAAACCAATGGTAACAATGTTGACCCTGTTGCAACCCGTTACTT
Organism: Bacteroidota bacterium; assembly: GCA_020161435.1. Lineage (GTDB taxonomy): Bacteria > Bacteroidota > Bacteroidia > Chitinophagales > Chitinophagaceae > Phnomibacter. The sequence continues at coordinate 375,251 of JAIUNV010000003.1, forward strand.
GTTGGATGGCTTGTGCAATGGGTTTGCAAAAACTCAGGTAGCCATCCAGATAATCATCGGGTAAGTCAAACAGTTTGTCGACCTCAATCTTTGGCACTACCAATGTATGTCCTTCGGTGGCTGGAAAAATATCGAGGAAAGCATAAAATTTATCGTTCTCTGCAATCTTGAAAGAAGGAATTTCTCCGGCGATGATTTTGCTGAAAATACTCATGATGATGGCTGTACATGTTCCGCTCAAAAATACAGCCAATACCAGCAATTACTTTGCTGAATTTGCCGGGCAGTACCGCTTTGCTGCGCAGGCATTTCTGCTATCTTTACTTCAAACCACATTCTATGGCAGACGCTGCACAATTTCTTGAAGCCGTTCAGGCCGGCTATACATTCAAAGGTGAAAAAGTAAAAATTGGCCGGGCCATGTTTGAGGGTCAGGTGGTGCCGGGTGCCGATGTGTACCTGCCACTCAAAACCATGAACCGCCATGGCCTCATTGCCGGTGCCACGGGTACCGGTAAAACCAAAACCTTGCAAGTGATCAGTGAACTGCTCAGCGATGCCAGCGTACCCGTGTTGGTGATGGACATCAAAGGCGACCTGAGTGGCATTGCCGCTGCCGGTACCAGCAATGCCAAAATTGAAGACCGCAGCAAATTGCTCGACATAACGTACACACCTACGGGCTACCCCAGCGAACTGCTGGCCCTGGGCGAAAACCAGCCGGGCGTAAGGCTTCGGGCTACCGTCAGCGAATTTGGCCCCGTGCTGCTCAGCAAAATTTTAGGACTCAACGATACACAGGCCGGACTGGTGGCCATGCTGTTTAAATACAGCGATGACCAGCAACTGCCTTTGCTCGATTTGAAAGATTTTAAAAAGCTCCTTCAATACGCCGCCGAAGAAGGCAAGGCCGAACTGGAAAAAGAATATGGCAAAATTTCTACCACCAGCACCGGTACCATTTTGCGCAAAGTGATTGAACTGGAACAGCAGGGTGCTACCCATTTTTTTGGTGAAAGAAGTTTTGAAGTAGAAGACCTGATGCGCATAAGCGATGATGGCCGTGGCGTGGTAAATATTTTGCGGGTGATGGACCTGCAAGACAAGCCCAAACTCTTCAGCACCTTTATGCTGCAAATGCTGGCCGAACTCTATGCCAGCTGCCCTGAAGAAGGCGACCTCGATAAGCCCAAACTCATTTTGTTTATTGACGAAGCGCACCTCATTTTTCAGGAAGCCAGCGATGCCTTGCTGCAGCAAATTGAAACCATCATCAAGCTCATTCGCTCCAAAGGCATCGGCATTTTCTTTTGTACCCAAAACCCCATGGATGTACCCGCCAGCATACTTGGTCAGCTGGGTATGAAAGTGCAACATGCCCTTCGTGCTTTTACCGCCAACGACCGCAAAACCATTAAGCAAACAGCAGAGAACTATCCCCTCAGCGATTTTTACCAAACCGATGAACTGCTCACACAAGTAGGTATTGGTGAAGCACTAATTACACTGTTGAATGAAAAAGGCATTCCCACACCACTGGTGCATGTAATGCTCAATCCGCCCCGCAGCCGCATGGATGTGATTACCGAAGCTGAAGTAAATGCATTGGTGGCCAACAGCAAGCTGGTGAAGAAATACAACCAGGAAGTAGATAGCCACAGCGCCTACGAAATACTCACTGCCAAACTGCAAGAAGCAGCGGAGAAAACACAGGCTGAGGCTGAGGTAAAGGAAGAGAAAAAAACAGCCAAAGAAGAACCTGGCATGATAGAACAGGTACTGGATAATACCATTGTAAAAAGTGCCATGCGTACTGCCGCCAACACCATTACCCGCAGCCTGCTGGGCGCCCTGGGTCTCGGTGGCAGAAGCAAAAAGAAGAGCTGGTTTTAATGACAACGTAAAACGTATTTGTGTACAACAAACAATCCTTTTTCATGAAAAACTACTGGCTCCTATTTTGTATCGCCATCATGGCTGCAGCCTGCAATAACAGCGGCAACCATCAGCCCGCTACAACAGCTTATTTTGCCCGTACCGACAGCGGCCTGCAAACAGGTGGTGTCAAAATGATTCCCATTGAAACACCCAAGGGAACCTTCCATGTATGGACCAAACGCATTGGCAACAATCCCCGCATGAAACTGTTCTTGCTGCACGGCGGCCCCGGTGGCACCCACGAAGCCTTTGAATGCTTTGAAAGTTTTATGCCGGCCGAAGGCATCGAGATAATTGAGTACGACCAACTCGATAGTTACTACAGCGATCAACCCAACGACAGCAGCCTGTGGACCACCGAACGGTTTGTAGAAGAAGTGGAACAGGTGCGTAAAGCACTGGGTGCTGACAGTAGTAATTTTTATGTGCTCGGCCATAGCTGGGGCGGCATTCTGGCCATGGAGTATGCGCTGAAATATCAGCAACACATTAAGGGGCTCATCATTAGCAATATGATGAGTGATGTGCCTGCATATGGTAAATATGCACAGGAAGTGCTGGCCAAACAAATGGATCCCAAAGTGCTCGATACCATTCGTGGTTTGGAAGCCAAAGGCGATTACAGCAACCCCAAATACATGGAGTTGCTTGGACCTAATTTTTACGACAAACATGTGTGCCGCGTAGTGCCCAATCCGGAGCCAATTTACCGTGCATTCAAGCACCTCAACCCCAATATTTATGTGTGCATGCAAGGCCCCAGTGAGTTTGGCGTGGCCGGCCGCTTGATCAACTGGAACCGCAGCCAGGATTTACCCAAGATAACGGTGCCTACATTGGTGATTGGCGCCACCCACGACACTATGGATCCCGACCACATGCAATGGATGGCCACTCAAGTAAAAAATGGCCGCAGCCTCATTTGCCCCAAAGGCAGCCACTGCGCCATGTGGGACGATCAGGATACGTATTTCACCGGCCTCATTCGTTTTATGAAAGATGTGGATGCCGGCAAGCCAATCAAAGAATAGAAGCAGTACCAGTCCGCTAACACATCGAATTTTTTTATTTTCTACTGCCCTGTAACCAACAGGGCAGTAGCATTTGTAGCTATTACTAAAACCAGTCATTGCCGCCTTGTTGCACCAGAATCAACAATCTCAAAAAAACTCCCCTTTTCCTGCTGCCTATCGGTGCTATTATCGTCAAATGCGGTAGTTTACCGTTTTTCCGTTTTTAACCTCCATTTCAAATAAACTAAAGCACTATGAGAAAAATGAAGCTTTGGTTGGCAGGCCTTGTGCTATTGATGGCACAGGCGAAGGCCCAACCTACCTTCCCGGTAAATGGTGTGAGCACTCCGGGTTCGGGCGCCTATGCGTTTACCAACGCCACCATTGTAAAAGATGCCAAAACCACCATTCCCAATGCCAGCATGGTCATCCGCGATGGCAAAATTGTGGCCATTGGTGCAGGCATCAGCATTCCAAAAGATGCCGTGGTGATTGATTGTAAGGACAAGTTCATCTATCCTTCTTTCATTGATTTGCAAAGTGATTATGGCATGCCTGCTCGCCCCCAAGGCCGCGGCGGATTCGACTTTCGTGCCCCGGCACAGCTCGAAACCAATGTAAAAGGTGCCTTCGGCTGGAACCAGGCCCTCAAAGCAGATGTAGATGCCGCCAGCCTGTTTGTACCCGATGATGCCAAGGCCAAAAGCCTGCGGGATGCCGGCTTTGGTACAGTGCTTACACATCAACCCGATGGTATTGCCCGTGGTACCGGTGCCGTGGTTACACTCGCCAGCGTACGTGCCAATCAGGTGCTGGTAAAAGAGAAAGCCGCTGCGCTGTATTCTTTCAGCAAAGGCAGCAGCACTCAGAGCTACCCCGGTAGTTTGATGGGTACCATTTCGCTGCTGCGCCAAACTTATCTGGATGCGCAGTGGTACAAAAGCAACCCCAAAGCAGAAGGCGTGAACCTGACGCTGAAAGCATGGAACGACCAGCAAAACTTACCACAGGTATTCGACCCCAGCCAGGGCGGCGACTTGTGGAATGTAATGCGGGCCGACCGCATTGGCGATGAGTTTGGTGTACAGTACATCATCAAAGCCAGTGGCAAAGAATACCAGCGCATCAGCGATGTGGCTGCTACCAAAGCGCCGCTCATTGTAAGCCTCAACTACCCTGCTGCGCAGGATGTTGAAGACCCCAATGCGGCCCGCTACGTAAGCCTGGCCGATATGAAGCATTGGGAGCTGGCACCCACCAACCCTGCGGCTATTGAAAAAGCAGGCATTCCTTTCGTACTCACCATGAGTGATGTTCGTGACGGACGCACATTTATGAGCAACCTGCGCAAAGCCATGGAATATGGCCTCAGCGAAACAGCTGCCATGGAAGCGCTGACCAAAACACCCGCATCACTATTGGGTATCTATGATAAAGTAGGCAGCCTCGATGCAGGCAAGCTGGCCAACTTTGTGATTACCAACGGTCCCATCTTTAGCGAAAAAACGACCATCCACCACAACTGGGTGCAGGGCAATGCCTATGTGGTAAAAGACGACAACTGGCACAATACCAATGGTAGCTATGCTTTGACTGTAAATGGCCCATCAGGTGCTCAGCAATTTACCCTCGATGTAAAAAGCAGCAGCAGTGCAGAAGTGTCTGCAAAAGACACATTGACCACGCAGTTTTCTTTTGATGGCAAAATGGTGAAAATTGGTTTTGCGCCCCGTACCCGCCGTGCAGGCATGGGTGGCGGTCGCCCCGGCATGATGATGGGCGGCGGCGCTGCAGCAGCATTGCCCGCCAGCGCCATTCGCCTGAGTGGTGTAAGCAATGGCGATGTATGGCAGGGCACCGGCCTCGACAGTAACGGAAACGCATTGACATGGACCGCAGTTCGTACCAAAACCACCGAAGTAAAAGCAGATAGCGTAGCCAGGAAAGCCGCACCACAAGTGGGTAGCCTCATGTATCCGTTTGTTGGTTTTGGCGCTACCGAAATGCCGAAGCAAGAAACCATCCTCATTAAAAACGCTACCGTTTGGACCAGCGAAAAAGAAGGTGTACTGACAGCAACAGACGTGCTGGTGAAGAATGGTAAAATTGCTGCCGTAGGTAAAAACCTGAGCGATGCATCGGCCCGTATAATTGATGGTACCGGCAAGCACCTGAGTGCTGGTATGATTGATGAGCACAGCCACATTGCGGTGAGCAGCATCAACGAAGGTGGACAGAGTGTAACTTCTGAAGTACGCATCAAAGACAACCTCGATCCGGATGACATCAACATTTACCGCCAGCTGAGTGGTGGTGTTACTACTTCGCATTTGCTGCATGGTAGTGCCAACACCATTGGCGGTCAAACCCAGCTCATCAAGTTGCGCTGGGGCACTAACGATCAGGGATTGATGTTCCAAAACTGGGATCCGTTTATCAAGTTTGCCTTGGGCGAAAACGTAAAGCGTACTACCGCAACCAACGGCAATACTCGCTTCCCCGATACCCGTATGGGCGTAGAGCAAGTGTTGATTGATGCCTTTACCCGTGCCAAAGATTATGAGGCACAACTGAAGGCTGCCGAAGAAAACAACAAGAAGAAGGGCGCTACACCAATGGTGGTGCGTCGCGACCTCGAGTTGGATGCCTTGGTAGAAATCATGAACCAGAAGCGTTTCATTACCTGCCACAGTTATGTGGCCAGTGAAATTGTAAGTACCATGCGTGTTGCCGAGCAGTTTGGTTTTAAAATCAACACCTTCACCCATATTTTGGAGGGCTACAAAGTAGCTGATAAAATGAAGGCACATGGCGCCAACGCATCCACCTTCAGCGATTGGTGGGCATACAAATTGGAAGTACAGGATGCTATTCCTTACAATGCCTATATCATGAACAAAGTAGGTGTGAATGTAGCCATCAACAGTGATGATGCTGAAATGGCCCGTCGCCTCAACCAGGAAGCTGCGAAAGCGGTAAAGTATGGCGGCATGTCTGAGGAAGAAGCACTGCGCATGGTCACCATCAACCCTGCTAAGATGCTGCATGTGGATGACCGTGTAGGTTCTATCAAAGTAGGCAAAGATGCCGACCTCGTATTGTGGAGCGATAACCCACTGAGTATTTATGCAAAGTCACTGTACACCATTGTTGATGGCACTGTGTTTTTCGACCGTGCCAAAGACCTGCAGGTACAACAGCAAGTGAAGGAAGAACGGACCCGCCTCATCAAAAAAATGATGGGTGAAAAAGGTGCCGGTCGTCCTGTAGTTCCCGCACAGCCTTCGTACAAGTTTGTACATACCTGCGGCGACCACAGCCACAAAATGGGCCTGCTGGAATTTGATGAGCATGAATTGGAAGAAATAAAGTGAGGGTATTGAACCACAAGGACACTATGAAGGCACTAAGAGCTCCAGATAAATTATTCTTTGTGTCAGTTGTGTAGCCTTTGTGTCCTGGTGGTTAATAGCAGCGCTTAAAAATGATCAACACATCATTTAAAAAAACTAGAATGAAAAAAATACTTTTTAGCCTCGCAGTATTGGCATCGTTCAGCGGCTTTGCGCAGGACAATGTGTACCCTGCTCCTGCGGCCAAGGGCGTGGTGCTGCTGAAGGGCGGTACCGTTCACGTGGGCAATGGCCAGGTGATAGAAAATGCCACGGTAAAAATCAACAATGGTAAAATTGAGCAGGTAGGGCAAAACATCAATGCTACCGGCGATGCCAAAGTGATAGATGTAACTGGCAAACACATTTACCCCGGTCTTATATTACCTGCTACCCAACTGGGCTTGCAAGAAATTGGCAGCGGTGTACGGGGCAGCAACGACTTTTTTGAAATTGGCGATAACAACGCCTCAGTACGTGCTATTGCTGCATACAACGCCGATAGCAAAGTAACCAACACCTTGCGCAGCAACGGCATTTTGCTGGCCAACGTTGTACCACAAGGTCAGGTGGTGGGTGGCATTTCTTCTGTAGTGCAGCTGGATGCCTGGAACTATGAAGATGCTGCTTACGCCATCGACAATGGCATGCAGTTTTACATGCCCAGCTTGCTGGCCCGCCCCGGTGGTGGCCGCTTTGCTGCCTTCTTTGCGCAAATGGGTGGTGCCCCAACCGACCCGGTAAAACAAGCACTGGAAACCATCGAAAAAGTGAAGCAGTTTTTCCGCGATGCCAAAGCATGGAATGCCGAACCGGTGCATGCAGAAAAAAATCTGAAATACGAGGCCGTGAAGCCTTTGTTTGAGAAAAAACAAAAGCTGTATGTGCATGCCAGTCAGGTAAACCAAATGCTGGTAGCCATTGATTTTGTAAAAGAGTTTGGCTTTGATGTAGTGCTGGTGGGTGCCAGCGAAGCGTACCGCATTGCCGATCTGCTGAAGCAAAACAACATTAGCGTTATTCTGAGCCAAATGCACAACTTGCCTACTAGCGATGATGATGCTGTAGATCAGCCCTATGCTGCGCCAGCGGTGTTGCAAAAAGCGGGTGTACTGTTTTGCATCAACGACGATGACCCGCAAAACCGCGGCCGCAACCTGCCCTTCAATGCGGGTACTGCTGCCGCCTATGGCATGAGCAAAGAGGAAGCACTGACTGCCATTACTCTCAATGCGGCCAAAGTGTTGGGTATTGAAAACCGAACCGGTTCAATCGAAGCAGGCAAAGACGCCAACATTGTGGTAAGCGATGGCGACATTTTGGATATGCGCAGCAGCAAAATTTCGCTGGCATTTATTCAGGGTCGTCAGCTGCTGCTCGATGATAAGCACAAGCAATTGTTTGAACGCTACAAATACAAATACGGCATTAAATAACGGTTGGTTATTTATGTTTACAAAAGAGGACTCCATTCGGGGTCCTCTTTTATTTTATAGCTGGATGAAGTTGCTCCTACGGAACAAAAGACATTCGCCTTTACCAAACACTCAACTTGTGAACTTATGCTCCCCATTAGCTTTCGGGACGAGAACTTGTGAACCCGTGAACGCTGGAACTTGTGAACTCCCAACTTTTCAACTTACAATCCTGCCAACCTTCCAACTTTTCCATCACTTCGTTAAAGAACTGCAAACAGTTTTCTGCTTTTCTCATTCTGGCCTGATTTTTTTAAGGATGCTTGTAAACACAAGTATGAACGTAAAACAATTGTTAGTAGCTGCAGCATTAGTAGGATTGGCTCACACCGCCGGCGCCCAGGCCACCGGAAGCACGTACAAAACCGCTTTGGGTTTCAAATTTTCACCCACAGCTGTTACAGTAAAACACTTTGTAAAAAGCAATGCTGCCATTGAAGGCCTGGCCTATTTCTGGCGGGATGGCTTCCGGGCCACCGGCCTGTACGAATGGCACGATGATATTAAAGGTGCCCGGGGCCTGCAGTGGTACGTAGGTGGTGGTGCCCACATCGACTTGTGGGATGATGAATACCGCAACCGCTTCCGTCCGAGTGGCCGTGCTGCTGCCGGTTTGGATGGTGTGATTGGCCTCGACTACAAATTCAACGGTGCCCCCATCAACCTCAGCCTCGACTGGCAACCGTCAGTTACGTTTATAGGTGCCAACTACAACAGCATAGACTGGTTGGGCGTAGCCGTACGCTTTACATTTTAATAAGGGTGAATAGGGTATAGAAAAAGGGCCTGCAACTTTCTAGCTGCAGGCCCGCTTGTTTATTATATATCCTTCATTTTTTCTTTGACATCTTCCCCGTTTTACGGCAAACTTTCCCAACTTCGACGGATTCTGCTCCACGAAGCTTCTTATTAATAATCAAAACGGTATACGGATGAAAAAACTGTTATGGGCTTGCCTGTTGCTCCTGTTGGTACAGGCTTCACAGGCCCAACTGGTCAACCTCGCTACGGATTTTAAAAACCTGAAAGCCCGCAACATTGGGCCGGCCGGTATGAGTGGCCGTGTTACTGCCATTGATGCAGTACACAGCAACCCCGACATTATTTACATTGGCGCAGCCAGTGGCGGTGTTTGGAAAACCACCAACGGTGGTGCCAGCTGGACGCCCATTTTTGATGATCAGCCAACACAAAACATTGGTGCCATAGCCATTCAGCAAAGCAACCCGAATGTCATTTGGGTAGGAACCGGCGAAGGCAACCCCCGCAACAGTGTAAGCCTGGGCGAAGGCATGTATAAAAGCATCGATGGTGGTAAAAGCTGGAAGCTCATGGGCCTGCAAAAAACCATGAACATTCACCGCATTCTCATCGACCCAACCGATCCCAATACGGTGTATGCCGGTGCCATTGGCAATCCTTTTGCTGCACACCCCGAACGTGGCGTGTACAAAACCACCGACGGCGGCGATACCTGGAAACTCATTTTGCATACCAACGACAGCACCGGCGTAGCCGATATGGTGATGGACCCCAGCAACCCCAACAAACTGCTGGTGTGTATGTGGCAACACAACCGTACCCCATGGAGCTTTTTTAGTGGTGGCAAAGGCAGCGGTTTTTACAGCACCTGGGATGGTGGTAAAAACTGGAAGAAACTCGGCAAAGCAGAAGGTTTGCCCGATACTACCGGCCGCATTGGTATCGCCATTGCCCCCAGCGATCCGGATGTGATTTACGCCATGGTAGAAGCTACCAAAAACGGTCTCTACCGCAGCGAAGATGGCGGCATGAAATGGACACTGGTAAACAGCGATCCACAATGGGTAACCAACCGTCCTTTTTATTTTCAAGACATCATGGTAGATCCACAAAACGAAAACCGTTTGTACAACATCTACCAGATGATTGCACAAAGTGATGATGGTGGTAAATCTTTTCGCATCATCATTCCTTACGATGGCGTACACCCCGACCACCATGCCTGGTGGATTCATCCAAAAGATCCTTCTTTCATCATCAACGGCAACGATGGTGGCATTGCCATCAGTCGCGACCGTGGCCGCAGCTGGCAGTTTGATGAAAAATTGCCCCTCGGTCAGTTTTACCACATCAATGTAGACAATGAAATACCGTACAACGTAATGGGTGGCCTGCAGGATAACGGTAGCTGGCATGGACCTGCGTATGTGTGGGCAGATGGTGGCATCCGCAACAGCTACTGGAAAAGTGTTGGTGGTGGTGATGGATTTGATGTAGCCCCCGACCCGAGCGACAGCAAGTGGGTATACAGCATGAGCCAAGGTGGCAATCTTGGCAGAATGAACATCCAAACCGGCGAACGCTGGAGCATTCGTCCACCGATGCCCGATCCTAACACCCGCATTCGTTTCAACTGGAATGCAGCGCTGGCACAAGATCCTTTTGACGCCAACACCATTTACTACGGAAGCCAATTTGTGCACAAGAGCACCAACAAAGGTGCCCAGTGGACCATCATCAGCGGCGACCTCACCACCAACGATCCGGCCAAGCAAAAGCAGGATGAAAATGGTGGCCTCACCATCGATATTACCAATGCCGAAAACCATTGCACCATCGTGGCTATTGAGCCTTCTAAAAAAGAAAAAGATGTGCTGTGGGTAGGTACCGATGATGGACAACTGCAACTAACCCGTGATGGCGGCAAAACTTGGACCAACCTTACTGCCAACATCAAAGGCTTACCTAAAGGCGCATGGATTCCGCAGATACGCACCAGCCGCTACAATGCCGGCGAAGTATTTGTAATAGCCAACGATTATCGTCGTGGCGATATGGGCACTTATATTTTCCGCAGCACCGACTACGGCAAAACCTGGGTGAACATGATGGCGGGTAAAAACAATGTGAAAGGCTATGCATTGTGTGTGTTGCAAGATCCTGTGCAACCCAACCTGTTGTTTGCCGGTACAGAAAATGGCCTCTGGGTAAGCTTTGATAACGGAAACAGCTTTCAGCAGTTTACCAACAACTACCCTTCTGTAAGCACTTACGATTTAGCCATTCAGGAAAGAGAAGCCGATTTGGTGATTGCTACTTTCGGTCGTGCCTTGTACATCTTGGATGACATTCGTCCGCTGCGGGCTATTGCTGCTAACAAAGGCATGCTGGCCGATAAAAAGTTGAGCACTTACGAAAGCCCCATTGCGTATCAGGCATTTGAAACCGGCCCTCCCGGCATTGAATACAGCACTTATGGTTTGTATGCTGCCGACAACCGTGGTAGCGATGCCAGCATCAATTTCTTTGTGAAAAATGACAAAGCAAAACCTTCAAAAGGCAACGACTCTGTAACGGTGAAAATTTACAACGCTGCCAACGAAGCCATCCGTACGTACAAAGCCAAAGCTGATACTGGTTTCAACCGCATTACCTGGAACTTTACTACCAAAGGCATTCGCCAGCCCGGTAGCCCCAAACCTCGCAGAGGTGCTGCCGAACCCGGTGGTGGTATGCGGGCCGCTCCCGGCATGTACAAAGCCGTAGTAAGCATGGGCGATGTAGCCGATAGCAGCATGCTGAATGTGCAGTACGACCCACGAGTGAAGTTTGATGAAGCCGTATATAACGCACAGAAAGTTATGCTACAGCGTTTGTGGCAAACTTCAGAACGTTTGACTGCCGCTATGGACCGACTCACAGAAATGGAAGACATCACCAGAAAGCTGGATGGACAACTGCGGGATGTAGAAGGCAAGCAAGCCGACAGCCTCCGCAAAACCAACAAGGCCATGCAAGATTCTATCAAAGCCATTCGTGAGTTTATAAATGGCAAGCGACAGGAAAAGCAAGGCTATGGCACTGCATACCAGCTTACTGTAATGACCAAGCTTCGCGAACCACAGATGCTCATCATGGGTAAGCGAACCCTTCCCGGTGCACAAGAAGAAAAGGCATTGGAAGTGGCTGCTGCAATGGTGCAGCAAGCGGTAGACAAAGTGAATGCGTTGAGCAACGGTGCCTGGAAAAACTATCGCCAGCTGGCAGAAAGTACGCCCATCAAACTGTTCAACGATTTGAATGATTTGAAATAATCATACGTAAACCCGTATAGAAAAAAGTGTCGCCATGGTGCGGCACTTTTTTTATGCCCTGTTTTTTGCATTCGCCTGCATTCAACAGAAACGTAAAAACACTAAACAGCTTTCTTCTCTTTTACCCAAAAGCATAGACGGTGTAGAATAGCGTACGGCAAAGCATTGGATGTTGTCTGTAATTGCAAATTCCGGCGCAAAAGGCAGGTGAGCACTGTATTTTTGCGCAGCCGTTAAAAAGGCAATAGCAACCATGGAACAGGTAAAAATGAGTGCACTGGCCGAAAGTATGCAGGGCAGTGAAATTGTGAAGTTGGGCAACATGATTCGGGAACGCATTCGCCTGGGCGATACCATTTACAACTTTACCATCGGCGATTTTGACCCACAGGTGTTTCCTATTCCGCAGGGTTTAGAAGATGCCATTATTGAGGCGTATAAAAATCGTTTTACCAGTTACCCATTGGCTGATGGCGAACTCGATTTGAGAGAAGCGGTTTGTGCTTTTTACAAACGTTCACTCGGCCTCGATTACGGCAGCAACGAAATTCAAATTGCATCCGGTGGTCGTCCGCTCATTTATACCATTTTTAAAACATTGGTAGATGCCGGCGACAAGGTGATTTATGCTGTGCCCAGCTGGAACAACAATCACTACACCAATCTGACCAATGCAGAGCATTGCCTGATAGATGCTACTGTTGAAAACCACTTTATGCCAACAGCGGAGCAGGTAGCGCCACACATTCCCGGTGCTGCATTGTTGTGCTTGTGTACGCCACAAAACCCAACCGGTACCACATTGGTAAAATCGGAGTTGGAAAAAATATGTGAACTCGTATTGGCGGAAAACGCTAAACGTGGCCCCGGCGAAAAGAAACTGTATGTGCTGTTCGACCAAATGTATTGGACACTCACCTATGGCGATACGCAGCATTACAACCCGGTAAGCCTGGTACCTGCCATGAAAGACTACACCATATTTGTAGATGGCATCAGCAAATGCTTTGCCGCTACCGGTGTACGGGTGGGTTGGTCGTTTGGCCCTGGCCAAGTGATTGCAAAAATGAAAGCCATCCTCAGCCACCTCGGCGCATGGGCACCCATGGCAGAGCAAAAAGCAACTGCCAAGTTTTTGCATCAGGAAGCGGCTATTGATGCCTACCTGACTTCATTTAAAGCGGATTTGCATTATCGTTTGGAATATATCTATCAGGGATTGATGCAATTGAAAGCAAAAGGCTTTGCAGTAGATGCAGTAGCACCTCAGGCAGCCTTGTACCTCACCATTCGTTTTGCATTGGTGGGCAAAAAAACTACCGATGGAAAGCTGCTCGACAACCAGGCTGCCGTAACGCAATACCTGCTGGAAGAAGCGGGATTGGCCATCGTTCCGTTTTATGCATTTGGTGCCGATAACAGCAGTAGCTGGTACCGCCTGAGTGTGGGCACCTGCCGTAAAGAAGACCTGGCACCCATGTTTGAAAAACTGGAAGCCGCACTGGCCAAATTGCAGTAACACAAACCATCCTCAATACTTAAATTGCCGCATGAAGACATGGATTTCATGCGGCTTTTTATTGCTCTGCAGCAGCATCGCATTGGCACAATCTGCGGCTGTTATTACAGGCAAGCTGCCGCAACTCTCGTACAGCAATGGTGCCGACAGATTGGGCAGTGCCAAAGCCGGCTATATTGATACTGGCATTGTGGTGAATGTGATAGACAGTGTTCAGGGCAATTACACCTTGCAATTGTCGAAGCACAGAACCGCCTACCTCGCCAAAGAGTTTGTACGTTTTACAACAGATAGTTTACCTGCACAGCCAGCTACCACCGAATCGTGGCATGTGCGGGGTGGCGATATGTACGATACCGTAAGTGTCAGCCTGAGCCGTAAAGTGCCCTACACCTCGTGGATGGAAACCGAACCCACAGCTATTTATGTAGAACTCTACGGAGCACAATCCAATACGAATTGGATTACTCAACTGCAAACAGCCAAAGGCATTGCCTCGGTAAGCTGGAAGCAAACAGACAACGATGTGGTACAGGCTTGTATTCGTTTGAAGCAAGCCCAACACCTGGGCTACCGCATCAGCTACAGCGGCAAGCGGTTGCAGCTCATCATCAAACGCAAGCCGGCACATCCGCATTTGCATGATATGGTAGTAGCCATTGATGCCGGACATGGTGGCAGCAACACCGGCGCCAGCGGTATTGCCACTAAAATTTTGGAGAAAGATTACACTATTCGTTTTGCCAAAGAACTGCAACAATTGCTGCAAAAGAAAGGCATACAAACCATCATGATTCGGGATAAAGACACGACCATTGACAACAAAGACCGCCTTTTGTACCTGCAACCGTTGCAACCCGATGTACTCATTAGTTTTCACCTCAATAGCAGCAGCCGCACTACCGTGAGAGGTGTGAGCACTTACTACAAGCATCCCGCTTTTCAACCGCTAACGCAACACATACTCAGCCAGCTATTGGAGATAGATAACCTGCCGGAGTTTGGCAATATTGGCAGTTTCAATTTTCAACTGGTGCAGCCTACAGATTATCCGAGCTGTTTGGTAGAAGTGGCATTTCTGAGCAATGAGCAAGATGAGCAACTCATCCGCAGCAGCCGCTTTCAGCACAGCATCGCACAAAAAGTGTATGAAGGATTATTGCATTGGGTGAAGGCATTAAAGTAATTGAGTTTATCTATACAGGAGAAATGAAAGTGATTTCCACAATAAATAAACGATGTAATCGCATCTGCAATTGAGCTGATTGCAGCTACTATAAGATTATGATTTTCTTTTTTATTTATGCTTATTGGGTTTTTCCAGTATTCTTATTATGTTTGAAGAGATAAGGCCGGACAAATTTTACAAAATGAAAAAAATCATTAACTGTGTAATTATGGCTTCAATTGTCTTTACGGCAAAAGCTTCTACCCCCCCCCATTTCTAAAACCATCTAAAGCTGTGAGTAGCATTACTGCAATCATACAGCAGCAAGAACACCAAAGCACGACAGTAGTATGGGAAGACTGTTGTCAATTCGCAATTGCTACTGCCAGTGGCTTTGTTGATGGCTGTGATGGCAACTCTTATCCAATTTCTGTTAGCGCATCAGGCTATATGTGTGCCCCAACCTGCACTCAAGCCTATTCTTTAGCTTATCAACAGGCTACAGCTGCTGCTATTAACTTGTTCAAAGCTGAGGTGATAAATCCGACCCAAACACCTCCCTGTTCTGAAATCAATTAGTCTATACACAATGTAAGAATGCTCTGACTCAAGAGCATTTCTTCAGTATCAATTATTCACACCTGCCGGCCTTATCTTTTTTTATTATGAAAAAAACTACCAAGTACACCACAATATCGTTGACACTCTTTATCGTATTCATGCAGCACATTCATGCTCAGTACGCCCAATGTGTGATTTATAAAGTAAATCAAACCTTGCATGTACAGGTGCCAAACAGTAGTCAAAAGCGTGCTGTAGAGTTAGCTTTTACCGGTTATTTATTTGCAGACAGCAATCAATCGCTGTACTATCAAGAGCCATTATTTCTGCAAGAATACCCCAAAGGCTATATCATGCTCACTCAAGAAACAGGTGGTGTCTTTTCTCATACGGTTCCCAGTGCTCCAAGGCAATTGCTCACCTATTTTCGGCTAGACTCTGCCATTAAAAGATCAAGAACTGACTTTATGGATATGGGTATGAATCTTTTCTATCGTTTTGAGCGGGGCTACCAACAATGGGAAATGACAAATGAAACAAAACAAATCGGAAATCTGAAATCCCAAAAATCTATCCTCAAAAACACCAAAGGTGATACCATATTTGAAGTATGGTTTTGTGCCGACATTCCTATGGCATTTGGTCCATGGGGTATAATAGATTTACCAGGCCTTGTACTTGAAGCCACACATCTTCCATCCAATATGCGATTCAGCATAGACACATTCAATCTAAAATGTGAAATACCACCGAACACGTTCTGGCCTCAAGAATTCAATGAGCCATTTACAGATAAGGGTATCATTAGAAAGCCGAGAACACAAGCCCCCTAAATTTCATTTTGTTTTCACCCGAAACTATTCATGCACACTCATCAGACACTTAGGTTCTCCCTGATGCAATTACTCAAAAGCAGATGCTTCATGTTATGTTGTACAATGCTGATGTGCTTTGTTGGCAATACACAACAAACTTCGAAGCAAATCAATATCCAAATTTCAGTATTCGATTCGGTGCAACAGCCAGTAACCGGCTTTTTTGTGAAAGCAAAAAACTTGCATTCACAACTCATTTTGTGGTATGCAAATGCTAGCACAAAAAATTATGTAAACGTACGTATCCCAATGACTACAGACAGCATTGAAATATCTGTATCGGCTGCTGGATTTGACACCTGGAATAAACACATATTGCTTTCACCAACTGATATCGCTTTCCATTGGCGCATAACGCTAATACGATCATCCCGTACTACACTTCCTGATGCACATGTGATAGCATCGCCCACTTGGAAACGTGGCGACACTACATTCTTCAGAGTATCAGCCTATACTGATCCAAGTGATCGAAAATTAAAAGACATTATCACCAAACTGCCAGGCTTCGAACTGAATGAAGATGGTAGACTGTTGTATAAAAGGAAGGCTGTTCAGCAAATCACGATTGACGGCGAAGAAATCTTTGCCGATAAATTACAGCTCATGCTCAATAGCTTTCCAGTGCACGTGCTTGAACAAATACAAGCGTTGGAAAATCAGACCAACAATCCATTGTTGAAAGGACTGCACAATGAGCAACAAGTTTTTGTGAATCTGGCCTTGAAAAAAGAAAAACTGAAAGCAGCTTTTGGCGATGGTGAAATTGGTATGGGTACGCAAGGTCGTTATACTATTAGCCCTGTATTGTTTGCACTTTACGGAAAACTCAAAGGCGGATTGATTGGCAACTACAACAGCCTAGGTGAAGGTTTTGATTGGAAGATGCAAGAGGAAATGAAACAACCGGTTCAACGTGCAGCTGAACCTTGGATGTTACAGCCTTCTACCCTTGCCGTTATCAACAATGTAGCAGCAAGAAGATACATCCGAAATGAGCTTTTTGACACAAGGCTTCAATTGAATTGGGCAGCAGGAAAGTTGATCAAACTAAAAACAGAAATCAATTTTGTTGCTGACAAGCAATCGCAAGAATCTTCGCTTGTGTCATCTTTATTGAATGCAAATACTTTTTTCGAAAGAACAGAGATTAATAAACTCATAAATAAACCGAGAGCGTTTTTAGTCAATCAGGAAATCATTGCCAAACCAGATTCACTGAGTCAGTGGGTGTGGCTCATTTCTGCATCAGGAAACTTTAGCAAAAACCAGCGTAGTTCAATGTACAACTATCCAATAGCAGCCAGCGATACTGCATTTCAAGATATGAACAATCGCTGGGGTTCGGCACAGTTACATCTACAGTTTACCAAACGCATTCATTCTACTAAAGCAAAAAGATGGTGGATCAGTACGAACACCCAACTCAATCAACAAACTGGTATTGGTGTTTCAAATGTTTATCAACAAATTTTTCAACTGCCCGCTAAGTACCATCAATTGGTGCAGCAAATGGATGTTTGGAGAGTGCATGCAAATACTGGCATGGAATGGTTGCACAAGCCTCGCAAACGCTTGTTTACCTATGGTATTCAGCTTCAGCATGAAGCCATCCATACTCAACCTTTTCGATATTTTACGCAGCCGACGCAGCCTATTGATAGTTTCATCAGCAATACAGGATCGTTTAAAGATCGCTTTGCCTACACCAATATTTCCATCTACACTTCAAGCAGCTTTTTGATGCAAGGATGGCCAATCACATTCAAAAGCAATATCGGAGTACAGTTGAATCAATCCAATTACCCGGTTAAAGCAAACCACATACAGCCGGCTTTACTTGCGGCATTGGAAAGTCGAAAACAAATTGGCAGAAACTGGACGGTAAACATCTCCATAAATGCCGAAGCATCACCATTGAAAGTACATCAGCAAATTCAATCAGTTTATCCCGTCAGTTTACAGGCGTTTAAATCGTATGCCAATACAAAGCTGCTACAAATTAGCAATGAACTACAGGCAGGTGTATCTTATGGCAAAGGGAACACTATGCACCAAGTGTATGGCATTATCAACAGACATTGGAATGGCAATGCCATTTCAAGCAGATATGTTCAGTTTGTACAAGTTGCTATTGACTCTTTCAACAGGGTTCCTATGGACGGGTTACATGTAGGCTATAATGTGAACCAAAACTATTTGCAGCATAATTTTCAATGGACAGCATCCATAGGTTCGTACCAAACAGCAAATCAATATAGCATTTTGGGTGAGATTCTAAGTGGCAAGCTTCAGTCTTTGTGGGGAAGTATCATCCTGATTAAAAGTTGGCAAAAAAAGTATTACGTTACTACGCAACTACAAGGATCTCATTTCTGGAATATTCCGCCTGCCAAGCTCCAAAAAGGCATTACACAAAAAGTTCTCAACATCAGCGCCAAACTTAAAAACAGCATGGTTTGGAATAAATGGTTGAAAAGTGAAATGGAAATGAATTGGTTGCTCAACAACATACGCAACCCCAATAGCAATAAGCTTTTGCTACTCGACTTTGCACTATTGTATACTCTACCGGAAAAGCCTTATAGCTTCAGCATAAAAGCCGAAAACCTGCTTAATGCAAAACGTCTGCAAACTGTATGGCAAAATCCTGATGCCCAAAGTTTTTTCAGCATTCCGCTTGTTCCACTCAATTTTATGTTGAGTGCCAGAATTGAACTCTAGCAATTATTACCTCTAATTACAATCGAATAACGTTTTACTATTTACGCTCTCCCCGCAGCTATTTGCTCCAGTGCATACAACAGCTTGTCGAGGTCTTGGGTGCGGGTGTACACATGTGGCGTTACCCTTACGCAATGAATGTTTTCCCAGTTAATGCCTACCGCATGAATCTTGAACTTGTTGAATAGTTTACTATCCAGTTCTTCAGGCTTCAGGCCATCAATACTTACACCGGCAATGGCGCAGGAGTAAGGCCCTTTTAATGAAGTGTGCAGTTTGACCTTGGGTATTTGTGCAGCTTTTTCGGCCCAATAGTTTTTGAGGTAACGAATGCGGTCTTCCTTCCGCTGACTGCCAATGGCTTCCTGAAAATTGATGGCTTCACCAATGGCCTGCTCTATGCAAAAGCTACGGGTACCCAGTGTTTCAAACTTGCGGATATCATCACTCTGCGGCTTATCGTTGCACAACAACGGCCATATTTTTCCAATCTTTTCTTTTTTTATCCAGAGCAAGCCGTTGCCAATGGGAGCACTCAAAAACTTGTGTAGTGATGTGCCATAATAATCGCCACTCAAATCGGGTATCTTGAAATTGAGCAAGCCAAAACTGTGTGCTCCGTCGATGATGACTTCGGCACCACGGCTGTGTGCCATGTCGGCTATTTTTTTCACCGGCAATATTTGCCCTACCCAGTTGACGATGTGGGTGATGTGCACCACTTTGGTTTTGGGCGTCATGGCTTCCGCAAATTTTTGAACGATGATTTCATCACTTTCAATGGGAAAGTCGAAAGAGATTTGCTTGTACACAATACCATCCCGCATTTGGCGCTGCCGCCAGGCTTGTATCATGTTCGGATAGTCCTGCAAGGTGCCAATGACTTCATCGCCTTTCTGCAATGGCAATCCAAAAATCACAGTGTTCAACGACTCCGTTGTATTGCGGTTGATGGCAATTTCTTCGGTGCTGCAACCTGCCAGTTGCGCCAGCTTGTAGCGTAGCGGTTCGCGGTTCATGTCTATTATCCGCCACATGTAGTAGCTCGGTGCCTGATTGGCCAAATCGTTGTAGCGATGCAGCGCTTCCTGCACCACTTTAGGTGCCGGGCTTACGCCACCATTATTCAAGTTAATGAGGTTTGGGTTGACGGTATATGCTTGCTGAAAAAAGGTCCAGAAGGCTTCATTGCGGGCATCCGACTCTGGGTTGTCGGCATCGAGCAATTTGTAGGCATCTTCCAAATGAGCGGCGTGCAATTCTTGCAGCAGTGTATTGGCGGTAAATGCCGAAGTGCCCAATACGGCCAGCTTCTGCATAAATGTACGTCGGTTAGACATATTATAAGGGGGGGGGATAGTTTATACTAAAAGTACAGGATTCATCATTTGCCCCCATAAAAAAACAGCCGACACCGTAGTGCCGACTGTTGTATAATTTGTTTGAATAACTGTGTACAACCGAAATGACAAAGCTGTTTACTGCAAACCTTTCTAACGAATTCGTTACAGCTTTTCATACAGAGCACGAAGCCTGCTGCGGGTCATTTGTGCTTCCCAATTTTTGCCGAGGGCATTTTCCCACAGTGGTTTCATACCCAGACTTACATCTATCATTTTATCAAACTGCTCGTCGGTGAGGTTGGCGCAAATGCCCTTGGGTATTTCGTAACCATCTTTAGCCACCATGCGTTTGAACTCTGCTACACCTGCAGGATAGAACTCTTCCAACTGATCGAACACAATGCAGTTGCCAATGCCGTGCTTGGTACCCAGCAAATAGCTGAGGCCATAGCTCACAGCATGGGCCACACCTACCTGACTGTAAGCAATGCTCATACCACCGGCGTAGCTGGCCATCATCAGTTTGTCGTCGCAGTCATCGGTCCACGCTGGTTCTTCCAAAAACACTTCGCGGCAAAGCTGCAACGCCTTTTCACCATAGCTTTTGCTAAACTCATTCAGGTAGGTGCCTTCCAAACTTTCGATGCAATGGATGTAACAATCCATGCCGGTATAAAAGCGTTGGTTTTTCGGGGCATCTTTCGTGAGTTCGGGGTCGAGCACTATTTGATCGAATGGGGTAAAATCGCTGTTCATGCCCAGCTTACGGGTGGGGCCCGTGAGCACGGTAGTACGGCTTACTTCGGCACCGGTACCACTCAGGGTAGGAATGCCCACTTTGTACACGCCGGGGTGCTTCACCAAATCCCAACCCTGATAATCGGCACTGCTGCCGGGGTTGCCCATCATCAGGCTTACGGCTTTGGCCAAATCCATGGTACTGCCGCCACCAATACCAATTACACCACTTACGGTGCCATAGGCTTCTTTGAGTTCGCTGGCTATGCGGTCTACCTGCGTGGTTTTGGGTTCGTACGTTACATCGGCATACAGCAACACATCGTTGCCCCGCAGCGGAATGCGGGTCTCCAACGGCTTGCCCTGAAAATAATGATCAAGTAAAAACACCATGGGGGCACCGGCTTTGCGGTGAGGTGCAATTATTTCATCCAACTGATTGAAGCTGCCACGGCCATACACCACGTAGCCCACCATTTTAAAGTTTCTGAATTGCATATTGCTCGGTTAAAGATTGGCGAAGATAGCCATTCTACAGAGCCAGCATTCACGAAGACGGGCAGCATGCCCACAACAAAACGGCACAAAAAAGCGGACCCTCGCAGGTCCGCTCTACTCACTCCTCACACTCTTACGCCACACACCCTATTAGGAAAAAGTTTAAGGGTCATACTTTTTTTGATGGCTTCGGAAAAAATATAAACAGGTCGCTACGGCAATACATACTTTTTACAAAGCATGCCTGCTGTTATGGCTTTTCAGCGGTAACTACACAGCCGCAGCGAACACTGTTTTTCTACACCCACCACTATCTTTTTATCTTTTACAGCAGATCATT
The DNA here is from genome assembly GCA_020161435.1 of Bacteroidota bacterium. Lineage (GTDB taxonomy): Bacteria > Bacteroidota > Bacteroidia > Chitinophagales > Chitinophagaceae > Phnomibacter. The sequence continues at coordinate 396,911 of JAIUNV010000003.1, forward strand.
TTTGTATATGCAAATATCGCCTGCTGCCAAGCGACTGCTCTGTGCTATATGTCACAATAGCCCGGCGTTAACGGAGTTTTGTCAGAATAAAATCTAAAAGAAAACAATGTCCTTAACATGAAATTTGCATCAATGCAAATCAGTTGTTAAGGCGGGCACGAATGCGGCTCAGGCTTTCGCGGCTGGTACCCAACCAAGATGCCAGTTGCGTAAGCGAAACCCGCTGCAGCAAGTGCGGATGATGAGTGCATACGTGCAAATACCGTTCTTCTGCGGTAAGCTTCTTCAACATTTCGCTGTGTGCTTCTTCGGCTATGTATAACTCTTGAAAAAAACGAAAAGCCGCCTGAGTAAATTCAATGTTTTGCTCAAACATCAACAGATAGTCTGGTCTCGCCACCTTCAGCAAATTGCAGGCAGAAAGTGTTATCAAGTTCCTGCTGGAAGGTTTTTGCAACCGCAGGCTTTTAAATTCGCTGACGAGTTCATCTTCAAAATAAAAATGCAGGTTGATTTCACGCCCCTGATTGTCGTGCATGAAACATCGGATGCTGCCTTTTAAAATAAAGTAGAGGTGCCTGCACACTTCTCCCTCCCGCAACAGGATTGTACTTTTTTTTACCTCCATCAATTCAAAATGCGCCAGAAACTGCTCCAGCGTTTCATTCGAAACAGGCTGTAGCTGGTTCATGGCTGCCTTGAACCGTTGCACAAAAGCGATGGGGAAACGATGCATCAGATACTTTGCAGATAAGGGAATAGTTGAGATGAATTGCTCTATAAAATTACAACAATCGGGCTGCTCTCTCTAGGTCTTCTGGTGTATCTATTTCTACCCCCATGTAATCTACCACCACCATTTTCAGCGGTATGCCATGCTCGAGGTAGCGGAGGCATTCTATTTTTTCGGCGGCCTCCAGTGGCGTCATGGCCCAGTTGGTAAAGTTGAGTAGCGCCTGCTTGCGAAAAGCATACACACCAATGTGCTCGTAATACACCGGCGTCAGGTTTTGGTCGCGGTGGTATGGTATGGGCGAACGGCTAAACAGTAGGCTGTTCATATGCAGGTCTACCGCCACTTTTACATAGTTGGGATCGGCAATGCTGGCTGCATGCGTCAGCACTTGCATCAGACTGGCCACTTGTACGTTTTGTCCGTCTTCGCCTGCAAATACGTCGAGTAGTTTTTTGAGTGGTGCGGCTTTTACAAATGGCTCATCACCCTGCACATTTACCACAATGTCTACCTCCATATCGGCCACAGCTTCGGCTATGCGGTCACTGCCACTCTCGTGTTGGCGGATGCTCATTTTGGCCTTGCCACCGTGCTGCACTATTTCGTTGTAAATGATGTCGCTGTCGGTTACCACCATCACTTCATCAAACAAGCCCGTGGCTACGGTATTGTCGTAGGTATGGCGTATAACGGATTTATTACCCAGCTGCTGCATGAGCTTGGCGGGAAAACGGGTGGCCGCATAGCGGGCCGGTATCATGGCAATGGTCTTCATAAATATGCGGTACGTTTATCGGTGCTTAGCGGTTTTTTGTTGCATGGTTACCGCTTGTGCTGGTGCTATATGCAGCTGAATGTTCAACACCCACTCGGCCGAGCTGTTTGCCGCCATCCATGCATTGATGCGGTGAATGAGGGCCATCACCTCTTCATACGATCCTTCTACAGAAGTACCAAACGGGCCCACTTCGTAGGCCAATCCTGAAGTGCGGATGAGGGCAATGGCTTCGTCGATGATGCCCATGGCTTTGTCAGCATCTTGTATGGGTACCAGTTGAATGGAGGCGTTGATGGGAAGTGTATGCATGCTGCGAAGTTAATGGCCACCGGTACGATAGGCGATTTGAATAGACAAGAACTTTTCCGTTCGCTGCTGACCCACGGCTTGTTTGCTGCGGTACACATAATGCATGCACAGTGTCCATCGGTTTTGCGCCAGCTTAAATCCGGTTTGCAGTTGCCACACCCAAGGTTCTATGGCTACTGTTTTCGGGCCTTTATCGCTGCGCAGCATGCCGCCTTGCAGGCTGGCATTGTAGCCTTGCCACTGCAGCGTAGGCTGCACGAAGTAATAAAACTCTTTGTGGTGCACAGGAGCATCTGCACCCTTACGGGAAACACGGCCGTTGAAATGAGCACTGTTTTGATACGCTTCCATCAGCCCGGCCCGCAGTAGCAACCCGGCCTGGGCATTTACAAAAGCATTGCCCAGATTGGCTTCGGTTACTGTAGCAATATCGTAACGTCTTTGCTGTTGTGCTTTTTGCCAAACGCTACGCACATACTGCACCGAACCCTGTACATGAAACTCATTTTTCACCTGATTGCTCCAACCTTGCACATCGTAAATGCCAATGGTGTTGTGGTACCACCGCTGCACCTGTTTGGCCCCCGAGGCCGGCCCCACTACACCCAGCGAACCGCTGAGCTGCAGGTAAGCATTGTGCTTATAAAACAATTGCCGGCTAAACCGGCCATAGAGGTAGCCCGCAAACGGCCGGTCTTGCGTAGCAATATTGAGGCTATCGAAGCGAACGGGATTGAAAATGTGCTGGCCCAACTCGTAGCTGTGTACCGCTTTAGCCAAGCGGTTACCACCAGGCTTTGCAGTAGCTGCGTGGCTGAAACGCAACATCAACCCGTTGGTATAATACCCATCCCGTAGTTGCAGTACATAGTTATCGTTGTCGGAGATGATGAGCGACTCATGCCGGAAATGATTGCGGATAATTCGGGGCGGCATACTGTCTTCCTCAACCAACGGCTGGGCAACGGCCGAAAGGCCCGACAGCAAAATGATACCACACACAGCCGTTAGCTGCCCGTACAATTTTCTCATGCGCCTGTTGATGATTTACTCCTCCAAATCGCCGCGTTGCAATTGTTGCAGCACAGCCTGCACCTCATTGCCCTGATAGCCTTTTTGCAGCAGAAACAATTTGGTTTTGGCCCAGCGTTGGGCGGGTGTGCCGGTGCGGATGGCGGCCCATTTGGCCCGGGCTAGTTTGTGCAAGGCCTGTGTGTAGTCATCCTCGCCTATCTCTTCCATGGCTTTGCGTATGCAATAATCGCTGATTTGCTTTTGCTTCAGCGCATACACTATTTTTTGTTTACCCCATTTCTTCAGCCGAAAGTGGCCGCCGGCAAACTGGCGGGCAAACCGCTCTTCGTTCAGGTAGTTTTCTTCAATCAGCCGGCTGATGATGGTATCGGCTTCTTCGGCCGTAAGACTGGCAGCCCGCATTTTTTGGTACACCTCCTGCTGGCACCGCTCCTGATAGGCGCAGAAGTGCTTCATTTTTTCCCAGGCCTGGTTGGGCGTCCATCTGTTGTTGGGCTGCTGCATGTGTCGTGCAATTTATCAACAGGAGCCCAATGGGGCTGGAAAACCCCAAAAAAATTGCTTTAGGTTTGTTCGCATCAGGTGCCTAACCTGCATCTTTGCGAAAGTGGCTGACGCTCTGCTGTCCGCTTCGCATTACTCACTGACTAAGAAAAAATGCCGATATGAAGTTTATTGTTTCCTCCTCCGTATTACTGAAGCAACTGCAACAAATCAATGGTGTGATTCAGGCCAACAACGTGCTGCCCATTCTGGAAGACTTTTTGTTTGAAATAGACAAAAACACGCTGACAGTAACGGCTACCGACCTGGAAACCGTGATGCGGGTGAAGCTGGATGTGGAAGCCAAAGACAGCGGCAAAGTTTGTGTGCCCGCCAAAATTTTGATGGACTCACTCAAAAACCTGCCCGATCAGCCGCTTACTTTCAACATCGATAAAAACTACGGCATTGAACTCACCAGCGACAGCGGTAAGTACAAGGTAATGGGCGAAAACCCCGACAACTTCCCCAAGGAGCCATCGGCCGATGATACCAACAGTTTTACTATGACCAGCACAGCATTGGTAACGGCCATCAACAAAACCTTGTTTGCCGTAAGTACCGACGACCTGCGCCCTGCCATGACCGGTGTATTTTTTGAACTGAGCAAAGACGGCCTGCAAACCGTAGCCACCGATGCTCACCGCCTGGTAAAATACAAGCGTACCGATGTGAGCTGCCCCAAAGCCGATTCGTTTATTGTGCCTAAAAAGCCTTTGAACCTGTTGAAGAGTGCCTTGCCCGACAACGAAGACGAAATCACCATTAACTATAATGCCAACCACCTGTTTGTGGTGCATGGCACTACGCAAATGAGCTGTCGTTTGATTGATGCCCGTTTCCCCGATTACAAAGTGGTGATACCTGCCGACAACCCGTATAAAATGACGGTGAGCAAAGCTGATTTTCAGCAGGCACTCCGCCGGGTAAGCATCTTTAGTAACAAGAGCACCAATCAGGTGGCACTTACCATCAATGGCAGCCAACTGCAGCTGGCCGCACAAGACATCGACTTTAGTTTTGAGGGTAACGAACGCATGCCTTGCCAGTACAACGGCCAGGATTTGCAAATTGCTTTCAACGCCAAGTTTTTGATTGAAATGCTGAACGCCGCCGATACACAGGAAGTGGTGATGGAACTGAGCACTCCTACCAAGGCGGGCATTATTAAACCCACCGAAATGGGCGATGGCGAAGAACTGCTGATGCTGGTAATGCCGCTGATGCTGAACAGCTAAGTCACTCTATAAATTATTCTTAAAGGCACCGACACTTCTATCGGTGCCTTTTATTTTTACCCCATGGGCATGCAATGGCAACAGCGTAAAAAATGGGCAACACCACTGTTGTGGCTGATGCTGCTGTTGCTGACAAACGCCTGGCTGAATGCCGACACCTGGCATGCTTCAAATAATCATGCACAAGCCTACGATGACATTGATTCATTTGCAGAATGGCTATGCGAAACAGTAGCCGACGACGACCAACTGCTTCCGGAAAATACCCAAGACGATCAGGATGAACAATCCCATCAGCTACATAAATACAATTGGGTGAAAGATTTGATGATGCCCATGCAGGGAGCCATTTTGTTGGAGGCACGTCGGTCATCATCGTTGATGCTGGTTTACCATGCGCCTTTGTCAAAAGGTTTTTTACAACAGCATTATACTCCGCCAAATCTGCAGCAAGCGTAACCTTTTGTAAGCCGGTGAAATTCCGGCATTGCTCCACATTTCTATTTTATCTCATTGCCACTGTGCAGCATTGCTGAGTGGTACGTTTCTATTTACATACATGAAAAACATTTTTATAGTACTGCTGCTCGTTTGCAGCGGTACAGCTGTTAGTCAGCAGGCCGACAGCATCCATGTGACAACAGACAGCCTGTACATTGCCAGTATTGAAAAACAAAAAGGCCGTGCAAAAATTATGCATGCCGAACCTTTATACATTGATTTGATACGTGACTTAGGAGCCCGCAAAGGCGAACGGGAATGGAACTTTGGTACCGGCATTGTAGACAACAATACCTACGATGTGTACCAGGCGCTGATTGAATATGAATGGGCCCCATTGAACAGGTTAGGTGTAGAAGTAGAACTGCCTTTCACTTTTACGCCTTCATCCAGTTGGCAAAAACAGGTAAACAAACTCAACAGCCTTAAACTGGCAGCGCAATACACGGCATTGGTACACGAGCCTTCAAAAACATCTGTTGCGGTTGGCTACCTGCACGAATTTGAATTGCCCGCATTTCATTCGTATGGCAAAACAGCCCTATTGGCTGGGCATACACTCAGTCCGTTTTTTATTGCAGCCAAAAGATTTGGCAGCAACTGGCATGGACTATTGTACACGGGCCCCATTTGGCAATACCATGCCAGTAGCAAACACTGGCACCTGAGTGGGCAATACAATCTAAGCAGCCATTACATGCTGCCCGGTACCCGCAATTTTATTGGCGTGGAAGTGAATGCTTCTTCTACAAAGCAAGACCTTGATGTAACCATACGGCCACAAATGCGCCTGAGCATTTCCGACAATTTATTGATTGGAATTGTAGCAGGCATTCCGGTAAAAAGAGAGAACCAACGGCTGAGTTCTTTTGCCCGCATTATATACGAACCCGGCCACAAGCACCGACAGTAATTGCACAAGCCATTTACGTGGGAAGTGATTTCCTTATCTTCCCACGTAAATATTTTGCTTGCTATGAATGCCGTCCTCGAATTTTTCAACGGGCTGGAAAACCGGCCGCTGTTGCGGCTGTTGCTGGTTGCCATTCCGGTGTTGCTGCTGTGGCTGCTCGAAAACGGATACCCGTTGATACAGCTGCATTACAAACGCTCCAAGGGCAGGCATGCCGTAGTCAATTTTACTTTTACACTAACGCATTTTGTGGTGCATGGGGCACTGGCATTTGGCATTGTGTTCATAGCCGACTGGTGCCAGCGGCAGCAGTTTGGTGTGGTGCATTGGTTGGGCCTGCCCGTGTGGGGCATTGTGGTAGCCGGTGTACTGAGCATGGATTTTTTTGGTGGCTGGCTGGTGCATTGGGTAGAGCATCAGGTGCCGTTTTTCTGGCGCATGCACATTGTGCACCATGCCGACAATAATGTAGATGTGACCAGCGGTTTGCGCCATCATCCTTTTGAAGCCTTAAACCGTTGGATGTTTTTTGCGGCAGGTATTTTCATCATGGGGTTGCCCATTTATGCGGTGATGCTGGCACAAACATTCATGAGCATGTTCACCATGTTTACCCATGCCAATATTCGCCTGCCGGAGCGGCTCGATAAAGCCATCAGCTGGATATTCATCAGCCCCAATATGCACAAAGTGCACCACCACTGGAAGCAGCCCTTTACCGACAGCAACTATGGTACAGCACTCAGCATTTGGGACAGGCTGCTGGGCACTTTCAGCTACCTGCCGCCTGCACAAATCCGTTATGGGTTAGACAGGTATTACAGCAATACCGAAGATGAAAACATTGGCACCCTCATGCAAAGCCCGTTTCACAATGCGGCCGAAGTAGGCGAACCTGCCAACCGCTGATTATTTTTTCTGTAAGAGTTTGGGCCGCAGGTATTGATCCAACAGTGCCAAGGCAGCTACTGCAAAAAGTACGGTTGCAATGGTGCCGAATTGTCCGCCCAACCATTGGCCCCAATTGGTGCTCGTTATGTTTTGTACGGGCAGTTGCAAACTGCTTTCACCACCCTTCCAATTGACAGACGAAAAAGCAGCAGCCAATACGAGAGCCAGCATGGTTACAAACACGCCTGCTACGGTATAGATGATCTTTTTATTGAGGTATTTTTTGGCAGTGGTTTCAATGCTCAACAGGGCGATTTGCTCCATTACATTTTTGGTAAACCGCATAGAAGGTTGCATCAGCTCCGCCTCTTGCTGCAGGCTGCTATGCAAGGCCAACAGCTCGGCATGCAGGCCCCCCCAGCTTTCGTGGTGCTGTACCAGTTGCTGCAGCTGCTGCGCTTCGGCAGCATTGCATTGGCCATCTATCCATTGCCAGAGGCGTTCTTCCATTTCAGCGTGGTTGTTCATGGCATTCATTTTTTAGTGTCGCCAATCCTGCACTTCTTGTGCATAGTTTTTTTCGAGTAATGTCTTTAACCGATGCCGGGCACGGTGCAGTTTTACTTTCACCGTGTTGGGGTCAATCTGCATAATGCGGCCAATTTCTTCCAGCGATTGCTCGGCCTGATAAAACAAGGTGAGCACCTGTGCATCATCGGCACTCAGCTGCTGTATGGCCTGCGTTAGTGTGGCTTGTTTCGATTTTGTTTCTACCACATTGGCCCGCATGCCGCCATCAATATTATCCGCACTGGCATACACCTTTTCATTGTCTAGTGATTGCACCACCAATGTTCGCTTGCGCAAAAAGGTAAGACAAACAGAATGCACAATCGTGTACAGCCAGGTGCTGAACTTAGCTTCGCCGCGGTAGTTGCCCAGGTTTTGGTAGGCTTTTACAAACGCCGACTGCGCCAGTTCTTCGGCATCTTCCCGCTGCGGCACCATGCGATGGGTCACCGTAAATACCAACTGCTGATACCGCTCCACCAGCACAGCAAACAACTGTTGCTGGCCTTGCAGAATGCGTTCTATCAATTCCTGATCGGTAAGGGGATGGCCCATATGCAAGGATAAGACTACGGAAATTGTGCGGAGGTTACAAGGGAAACACGAATAAGTAACACTGATGAATCGAATGGCCACGAATGGGACGAATGAGCACGAATAACACGAATTGAATATCATGTAACACTAATGGAGCGAAGGGGCACGAATAAAACCAATTGCTGCAGAAAGCTGAAAGCAAAAACCTCCGTGCTCTCCGTACCCTCTCCCGCCTGCTGCGGGACAAGTTGTGCGAACCAAAACCTCCGCGGTCAAAAAAATCTTCCGGCCCCTGTAACCTCTGTTTATCGGTCGTAGTCATATTCGGCAAACACACCCACCACACCTCATTTATCAAACCTTATAAATTGAATTACTATGAACGGTCCTGAAATACTTGTACCCATCACCATGTTTGCCGGCAGTTTTGCCATGGTATTTGGCGTGGTGTACCTGCGTACCCGCCAAAACCTGGCCATGATAGAAAAAGGCATGAACCCCAAAACGGATAAGCAGCGTCCTGCGCCATACCAAAACCTCAGGTGGGGATTGCTGCTCATTGGTGCGGGCATTGGCTTGGCACTGGCCTACATTGTGTGCAGCCATGTGCTGCATGAAGAAGAAAATCCGGCCTTGTATTTTGCCTTCATCGGCATAGGTGGCGGCCTGGGTTTGGTTGGTAGCTACAAAGCCGAAAAAGCCTGGCTCGACAAAGAAGAAGCCAAAGAGCAGCAACAGGGAAACGCTTAGTCTGTTGCTTCCTTTTGATACAAACACAAAGCGCAGCGATTTATCATCGCTGCGTTTTTTTATGCATGTAGCAAGCTCAATTTTGCTCCCTCGCTTTTTTCCATTGATACAAATAGTCGGTGCCTGCTATGGCAAAAATGATGACCATCACTATTCTCATAAAGTAATCCATCTTGCTGATAGAATCATCAAGCACAAACCAAACCAACACGGCAATTACATACAACCACATACCAATGCCCAGCCATAAGCGTCGCTGTATTTTATTGTCCTTGTTCATTGTGTTTGCTTCATTATTTGGACAATCTATTCATCATTCCCGATTCATCATTCCCAATTCATCATTTCCAATTCATCATTTATCATTCCTCATTCATCATTCCCTACACCCCAATCTCTTCAATCTTAAATTTCAGGATGCCTGTCGGTGCCTGCACTTCGGCCACTTCGCCAACGGTTTTACCAATCAGACCCTTACCAATGGGTGAAGTCGCCGAAATTTTACCCGCTTTCAGGTCGGCTTCCTTTTCGCCCACAATGGTGTATTCCACAGTTTTTTTGGTAGCCAGGTTGGTTATTTTCACCTTGGTGAGTATGCTCACCTTGCTGGTGTCAATGGTATTGGTATCTACAATGCGGCTGTTGGCAATAGCCGATTCCAGCGATTTGATTTTAGCTTCCAGCATACCCTGCGCCTCTTTGGCCGCGTCGTATTCAGCATTCTCTTTCAGGTCGCCTTTTTCACGGGCTTCCGCAATGGCACGGCTGGCTGCCGGCCGGTCTACTGCCCGCATGTGCTGCAGTTCTGCCTGCATTTTTTCAAAGGTTTCCTGCGTTACATAGTTCACAGCACTCATATCGTTCCTCCTTGCTTTTTACTGATGTTTCAGTTTGGTTTGGACAGAAAAAAATAACAACGCCTTCACCACGTAGTGAAAGCGTTGCTATTGGTTCAAAAGTAGGAAAATTGCTGAACGGGCAAAATTTCGGCCATAGCTTTTCTGTTCTTTTAAGAAATGATTGGGGGGCGGTCGGCTACAGTGCCAGTGGCAGCAGCAGTCCGGTCCCTTTCGGGCTCGCTACCGCTCGGCCCCGGCAATATTTTGCCGGGGCTTCGGCCTGCGGCCTCACCCTCCAGGCACCGCCGCCCTTCGGCTGTAGTGCATTTCCGACCATTACCTTGTATATTCAATCCACATATTTACCCCATGGCCAAGCCCAACAAAACCAGCCTCAACAGCGCCGACCCCATGGCTTTTTTGGAAGCTGCTGCCACAGCAGCACAGCTGCCCGATTGCCTGCAAATAGCCCAATTGTTACAAGAAGCTACCGGCCATCCACCCCGCATGTGGGGCGATGCCATTGTAGGCTTTGGGCAATACCATTACAAATACGAGAGTGGCCGCGAAGCCGATTTTATGCTGGTGGGTTTTGCGCCTCGTAAGAGTGGTATTTCTTTATACATCTATGCCCATACTCCAGCCAATGAGGCATTGCTGCGCCAACTGGGCAAGTACAAAATGGGGCGGAGTTGCATTACCATTCAGCAGTTGCAACACATCAATACAGCGGTGATGCAACAGATAGCCCAACAAACCATGGCCCATTTGCAAGCCAAGTGGCCCAACCCCGGCACATAAACCAATCTCGTACCTTCATGCCCTTCTATTGATTGCTGCCTTTCAATACGCCATGCATGAAGTTTAAGCCGGATAGTTTTGTTGTTGCCATACTCATCGTCATTTTGCTGGCGTGGTTTTTTCCGCAGTGGGGTTTGCCACAAAGCGGCATTCCCCTCGACCGCATTGGTAGCATCGGCGTTTCGTTCATCTTCTTTTTTTACGGCCTCCGCCTCAGCCCCGATAAGCTCAGAGCCGGTCTCAAAAACTGGCACCTGCATGTATTGGTGCAGTTGTCTACGTTTCTGATGTTTCCCTTACTTGTTTTGGTACTGTATCCATTCATGCAATCAAGCAGCCACGCCAGTATTTGGTTGGCGTTGTTGTTTTTAGCCGCCTTGCCATCTACCGTTTCATCTTCGGTGGTAATGGTGTCAGTTGCCAAAGGCAATTTGCCCGCAGCCATTTTCAATGCCAGTATTTCAGGGCTCATTGGCATCGCCATCACGCCCTTGTGGATGGGCCTGTTCATGCAGCAGCAAACGGGCCACTACGATCTCAGCAGCATTTACAGCAAACTGCTGTTGGAGATTTTACTGCCCGTAGTACTCGGTATTTTGTTGCAACGCTTTGGTGGCCAACTGGCCATCCGCTATCACCGGCAGCTCAGCCTGTTCGACAAATCTGTCATTCTGCTCATCATTTACAAAAGCTTTGCCGAATCGTTTGCCGGTGATTTGTATGCGCAGGTGGCGTGGCTCGATTTCGCATTGATAGCTGTGGTAGTGCTGGCATTGTTTTATGTGGTGTATGCATTGATTGGTATTATCAGCAAGCGATTACATTTCAGCATCGAAGACCAGATAACGGCACAGTTTTGCGGCACCAAAAAATCGCTGGTGCATGGCACCGTGTTTTCCAAAATATTGTTTGCGCAGGCAGGTACTACCGGCCTCATGCTGCTGCCGCTCATGTTGTTTCATGCCTTTCAAATACTGGTGATAAGTGTGTATGCTTCCCGGTTGGCCAAGCGGGAGGCGAATACCAATTAGCATAACTTCAAAACCGTTGCAATTCATTGCCTACCACTATGTCGAAAGAAGCGTTGATACAAAGCAAAAATCAAGCAGTATGATTTATTGCCAGCACCGCAATAGCTGTACACGCAAACGTTTTCGCTTTCATTCATCAGACATCACTGCTGTGACAAATGCCACAATATTGTCAAAAAACTGACCATGCTCAGTCGTAAATGGCAATCCTTAACATTTTAAGGTTTTCATGTTTAGCCATGTTGATGCAACTTGCGCCCCCAATTAGCAAGCAATGATCTATCCTGAGTTGAATGAATCTTTGTGGCGCAGTGCAGCAAGCTATCCTGAATACAGGGACATGTTACAGACATTAATGGCAGACAATAAAACCACCGGCACCAATCAGGAGGACTGGCTGGTAGAGTATGCCCGGTTGAACATTGCCCGCATGAACCGTCTCGACAAAACCTTTGCCGTACCACAAAAAAATTGGCATCAAATTCAGAAGATGCCCAATGATTTGTGGTTCCTCACCATTAGCGAAGGTTGGTGTGGCGATGCCGCTCAAATCATACCGGTGATAGAAAAAATGGTGGCCGCAAAAGCCAGCTGGGATCACAAAATTATTTTGCGTGATGAGCATTTGCCGGTAATGGATCGCTTTCTTACCAACGGCACCAGCCGATCTATTCCTGTTACCATTATGCTAAAGGCAGATACCCTGGATGTACTCGGGTGGTGGGGGCCCAGACCGGCCGGTGCACAAGCGGTGATAGATGAACTGAAAGCAGAAAATGCCGATTTCGAAATAGTGAAAGAAAAATTGCACGGCTGGTATGCCAAAGACAAAGGGCAAAGTACCGCAGCTGAATTTATGCAAACCTTACAAGAGGCAATTACTACACTCGAAAATCACATGGCAGCCTAAGCAAACAGCTTCTGCCACACCACTTCTGCCATTTTCAAATAGGCTTCATGCGAATAGCCTGCAATGTGAGGCGTAACCATCACGTTGGGCATGGCACACAATGCATCAAGCACCTGCATTTCTTCGGGTGTGTAGGAGTGTAGTTTTTCATTCTCCAGCACATCGAGAGCTGCGCCGGCTACCAGCCCATGTTGTAGCGCATATTGCAAGGCTGAAAGCTGCAATACTTTACCCCTACTGGTATTGATGATCCATGGTTGCTGTTGCAGCCCTGCAAAAAAATCGTCATTAGCCATGTACCGGGTTTCATCGTTGAGCGGCACATGAAAACTAATCACATCTGCATAGCGTTGCACTTGCTCCAGCGATGCTTCTTTTACATAGTCGTTGGCAAAACCAAAGCGGTTGGCATCATACGCTAAAACTGTTACACCAAAGGGTTGCAGCAGTTTGGCAAATTGTGAGCCCGTGTTGCCATAACCAATGATACCTACAGTTTTCCCCGTCAGTTCTGTACCACGGTTTTCATCCCGTAGCCAAATGCGTTGTTTTACTTCTGCAAAGCTGGTATGCAGTTTATTGAGCAGGCTCAGCAGCATGCCCAACGCATGTTCTGCTACTGCATTGCGGTTGCCTTCGGGGCTGCTCACCACTTTTATGCCCTTGCTTTCGGCATAGGCTACATCTATCAGTTCGAGCCCCGAACCAAGGCGGCCAATCCATTTGAGATTGCTTGCCTGATTGATAATAGCAGCATCAATATTCAACCGGGTGGTTACAATCAATCCTTCAAAATCTGCCACGCAAGTCAACAGCTCTTCATACGTAATTGTCGGTCGAAAATCTACCTGAAATTGCGTATCAAGTTTATCGATAAGCCATGGATGACACTTAGCCGTTATGAGTACACGTGGAAGCATGTTATTCATTCATTTGAAATGTAAGCGCAGCAAATTGTTCGATACTGAGTTGTTCGGCCCGTTGGTGGAAAAGGGGATCTTGCAATACTTCTGCACTAAACAAAGAACGTACCGCATTGCGCAATTGTTTTCTGCGTTGGTTAAATGCGGCTTTTACCAACATGCGAAAGTGTTTTTCACTACGCATGTGTACGGGTGTTTGTACGGGTGTCATGCGTATCACACCACTCATTACTTTGGGTGGTGGCGCAAAGCAATCCGGTGGCACATCAAACAAATATTCTACGTTATAATACGCTTGAGTGAGCACACTGGTTACGCCATATACTTTGCTACCGGGGCCTGCTGCCAACCGTTGCGCCACTTCTTTTTGAAACATACCAATCACCGAAGTGACCTGCGTTTTCCAGTCGAGCACTTTGAAAACAATTTCGGTAGAAATATTGTACGGAAAATTGCCGATCACAGTAAAAGGCCCTTCGAATGGAACACCTGTATCTAACACACTTTCGTGAATGATTTTGCCTTCGAGTGCCGGATAGGTATGTAAGAGATAAGCTACTTTTTCATCATCAATTTCAATCAGTTTGAGCGATACACCCGGCAGCTCCATGAGGTACTTGGTGATGGCACCAGCACCGGGGCCCACTTCTACCAGCTGTTGCACAGGTTGCTGCTGCAGTGCAGCTACAATTTTGCGGCACATGTTTTCGTCGTGCAGAAAGTGCTGCCCCAGCGATTTTTTATGGGTGTATTGCATGAAGTGAATTTGTACAATAATTGTTGAGCCGTGATTTGTCTTAATCTGCAAAAGTCGTTAATCTACAGAAATCTGTCTGTTTACTTTCGTTATCAATAGCAGCTACATCCTTCTTGTTTTTTGCTGATGGGATTTCGTTCCATCTGTACACCTGTGGCTACAACCAAGCACTAACTGTACTTCTGGCTTCCCCGGCCTAAAAAAGGCCGGGGCTATGAACAACACATGTTGCATTTAAATTTCTCTTATTCATCACCAGTAAGTATTACATGTGTCATTTGCGCATACCTCATTTTCCACCTCCCTATTCCTTATTCATCATTCCACATTCATCATTCCTTATTTCTTGTTTCTTACTCCCTACTCATCATTCCGCATTCATCATTCATCCCCCATCATTGCCTTATCTTTGACCATATGACCGACATTCAAAAACCCATCATTGGATTCAGCTGTGGCGACCTCAATGGCATTGGTCTTGAGATTATACTGAAATCGTTGGCTGACAATCGTTTGCTGGAAATGTGCACCCCCGTGATATTTGCCAGCAACAAAACAGTGAACTTTTACCGTAAGTCATTACCCGACAATAATTTTCAGTATCAGAGTATCCGCGAATTCAGCAAGCTCAATCCCAAAATGCTGAACATTTTTAACTGTTGGGAAGAGGAAGTGCTCATAACGCCCGGCCAGCTCAATGAAACCGGCGGCATGTACGGCAGACTGAGTTTGGTGGCGGCTACTGATGCATTGAAAGCCGGTCACATACATGCCTTAGTAACGGCCCCCATTCACAAAAACAATATTCAAAGCGACGACTTTCAGCACACCGGCCATACGCCATTTTTGAAAGAAGCATTTGGCGTACCCGAAGTGGTAATGCTGATGGTGGCCGACAACATGAAAGTGGCCCTGCTAAGCGAACACGTGCCACTGAAAGATGCAGCACAGCAAGTAACCCGCGAAAACATTTTCAAAAAGTTGCAAGTATTAGTGCCTGTGTTGCAAAAAGACTTTGGCATTGATAAACCAAAGATTGCAGTACTTGGCCTAAACCCGCATGCAGGCGATGATGGTTTGGTGGGTAAAGAGGAAGAAGAAATCATCAAGCCTGCTATCAAAGATGCCAAGCAAAAAGGCATGATGGTATTTGGCCCCTATCCTGCCGATGGTTTTTTTGCCCGTGGCCATTATGAACACTTTGATGCAATACTGGCCATGTACCACGATCAGGGATTGATTCCTTTCAAGAGTTTAGCCTTAGGCGAAGGTGTAAACTATACAGCCGGCTTACCGGCAGTACGCACCAGCCCCGACCATGGCACTGCGTTCGATATTGCAGGCAAGGGCGAAGCGGATCATTCCAGTTTTTTGGCAGCTATTTTTAAAGCCATTGATATACTAGTGAGCCGCGGTCAGTTTGCCGACTTACGCAGCAATCCCATGCGCCGTATGAGCCAACGCATGGTGGCCAATGCTGTGGATGAAAGAATTGAAGAGGAATGAGACTCTTTGCTGTTGAAATACAAAAGCCCGCTACAAAAATGTAGCGGGCTTTTATTTATGCCGTGTAATAAGGGCTAATCATTATGTACACCACCGGCCCTGTAATGGCTACATACAACCACAAGGGCCAGGTAATTTTCGCCAGCTTTTTATGCGCCGGAAACTCTGCCGTAAGGCCACGGTAAGCCGTGAATAAAATGAACGGCAAAATGATAGCAGCCAGAAAAATATGCGTCAGTAAAATAATGAGGTACACATAGCGCATACTACCCACAGCAGCTAATTCCGCAGCATCTACAGTGCCATCCAAATTGGCATCGCCATAACGGGTATCGCCGGCCAGCAAGTGGTGTGCAATGTAGCTTACTAAAAAGAGTACGCTCAACACAAGAGCACCCATCATCAGTTTTTTATGCAGCGCATATTTGCCTTGCTTCACTACTACCAATGCTGCTACCAACAGCAATGCAATCACACTATTGATGAATGCATTGATGGTTGCAAATATGTGCACATCAAACCCGAGGTCTACGTCCAGCTTAATGCGGGTGAGCAACACAACGGCTGCAAATACTACAAATGAAAACACCACAATGAGCAGGCGGGCTTGTTTGTCATTTTTTTTAATTGTAGCGGATAACATGGGCAATGAGGAATAATGAATTTGGAATGATGAATGATGTGTATTGACTGATGCATTGAGATCAGAACTGTTCTTTCTTACGGATTCTGTTGAGGAAGAACATCACAATGAATAAGATGAGCGGAATGGTGGCCAACACAGGAATTAACGGTATGTACTGGCGGAAAATGGATGGCTTACGACGGTCTTTTTCCAAATAGAGTTTGCCAATATCGCCTGCAAGGCGGCCTATTTCTGCACTATCTAATCCATTGTAAAAACCACGCACTATTCTGTTACGGTCGAGCAGCATTACTTTTTCGGAATGAATAAAATTGGAGTCGACACCTTCGCCGTCTTGTGTAGCCAGTTTAAAATCATTCAGCAGCAAATTATAAATAGTTTGCTTGTCGCCGGTCATAAGGCTCCAGCTATCACTGTTTACAAAAAAGCGGTCGGCCCATTTTTTCAAAGCTGCTACGCTGTCTCTTTCCGGGTCGATGCTGAGCGATAAAAAGTACACCACAGAAGTATCACCAAACTTTTTACGCTTGGGGTTTTCAAACGATTTCTGCAGTTTTTTAATGTTGCGGGTAAGGCCGGGGCAAATGTTGGGGCATCGGGTAAAAAAAGTATTTACCACTACAATCTTGCCTTCCAGTTCGTGCAGCGATTGTGGTTTGCCCAAATGATTGGTAAACGTAAAATCGGGGATGGTATGCCATGCTGTATCGTACGTTGTTTTGCCGTCTTTGATGTTTGTTACTACTGAATCGGCAAAATATTTTGGCGGCATTTGCACGGCATCTTCGCCCAATAATTTTACAATGAAGTAACTGCCAATGGGTACAAACAATGCTACCAGTAAGCCTCGCCACGCTGTTTTATTCATGGGTGCAAATGTAATGAGGAAGACAGATGAATGCGGGCTACAGCCATGCTGATAACTGTTAAAGCAAACCGCCACCGTAATTGAATACAGTGGCGGTGCACAATATGTTCGGCGCTGGTGCCGGATTATTTTTTATCGCCAGGCGCTACCGCTTTTTCTACTTGCTCAGTAGCAGGCTTTGAACCAGCAGCAGTGTTTTTTAATTCTCTCCAGCTGCTTCCGTCAATAAGGAATGCGGCAATAAACCATACAAACAACAACAACGGCACAATGATGGTCATGATGAAGTTGCGGATTTCATCGCCCAGGTGCATGAAGTAAGAAGTAATGTAGAAAGCCTTGGCCAAAGACAGGATGGTAACCAAACCTTTAATCATGAGCACTGCCATGTGGCTGCCATGGCCCAGTTTGAAAATAGCCAGACCGCACAACAATTCAATGATGGTGACAACAGAAAGAATGATGGTTACTTTCCGTACCGTTTTTTTAAACGTGCCATCGTCGTGGTGCTGTACAAAAGAAATTTCTGATGAAGCCGGAGATGAATGACTCATATACTTAATAAGTTGAAAATGCGAATGAAGTGTTGAACAAACAAGTTAGATCAGATAGAAGCACAAGAATACAAATACCCATACCAGATCTACAAAGTGCCAGTACAAACCAGCTTTCTCAATCATTTCATAATGGCCACGCTGGTCGAAATGACCGAGACGTGTTTTGATGTACATAATGATATTGATAACCACACCACTCAGTACGTGGAAACCGTGGAAGCCGGTAATGCCAAAGAAGAAACCGCCGAATGCTACAGGTCCGGGAGTTGTTACCTGGTGGCCGTTGTGCATCATACCGGGTACTACTTCGCCCCAGGGGTTCACTTTTACAGTGGTAGCCATTTCTACAATTTCGCCATTTACCAGCACGGGGTTGTCGCCGGTCAGCAAGTGTGTCCATTCCCAAGCCTGGCAGCCCAAGAAGGCCAAGCCACCAAGTATAGTCCACAGCATGTATTTTTCTACGCCCTTGCGGTTCATGTTGTGTCCTTCATGCACAGCCAGTACCATTGTTACCGAACTTACAATCAGGATAAACGTCATGATACTTACGAACACCAGCGGCGCACCACCATGAATGAAAGGAGCAGAATCGAACACGTGGTTGGGGTCGGGCCAGTAGTTAGCACTAAACCTTGTGGTGCCATAAGCGATCAAGAAAGCACCGAAGGTGAATGCGTCACTCATGAGGAAGTACCACATCATCATTTTGCCATAGCTCAGGTTAAATGGGCTTTTACCACCACTCCACCATTTAGTACCGGCAGGAATTGCTGCTGAAGACATAGAAAGATTGATTGATTCAGTTTTTTGAGAACCTCGCAAAAATAAGTGCCTGAGGGTGAAAAGTCACAGAATGGTCAAAAGAAATTTGAGGCATCCTTTTTATCTCAAACACCCGTGGCAGCAAGCCTTTTTATCTGCCTATCAACTCACGAATTGTAAAAAAACGAAGAGGTAAATCCACAACAAATCTACAAAGTGCCAGTACTGGGCGGCTACTTCGGCCGGTACGGCACTGTAATTACGAGTTTTGCTAAAGAGGGCATTGCGGAGCATCCACACCAGGGCTACTATTCCACCTGCTACGTGCAGCATGTGCATGCCAGCTATAACTGCCAAAAAAGAACCCGACACGTTGCTGCCTTGTCCAATCAGCCTGATACCTCTTTCGTTGAGTTGTATAAAACCAGTCCACTGCATGGCCAGAAATGCGATACCCAAAATGGCGGTTACCAACAATAATTGGCGGTAGGCCTGCATGTTTCTGCTGCGAATGTTTTTTACCGCCAGTTGCATGGTTACGCTGCTGAGCAAAATAACCACTGTGCCGTATGCAAAAATGGATGGCAAGTCAAAACCCTGCCAGTTGGCCTGATTTCTTTTTACAATATAAGCACTCGTAAAACCGGCAAACATCATGAGCATGCTACCCATAGCCACCCACAGTGTAAACTTGTAAGGATGAATTTTCTTCTTCTCAGCTGTCATCACACTCATTTTCTTTTACAATTTATCAGACAGTAAACTTAATAATACAATCGGAAGGTAAATGTAACTACTAAACATCACCCTTCTGGCGGCGGCTACATCCATGTCTTTGTATAAGCGGATGCATTGTATCACCATGGCCACGTTGGCGGCTAACACTATCCACATGCTAAAAACACCCGACATGCCAATTATGTTGGGCAAAAAACCCAAGGGCACCATGAGCAAAGCATAGCCAATGGCTTGAATGGCAGTATTTCTGGTGGGTTCGTTTTGATTGGGTAACAACTTAAAGCCGGCCAAATCATAATCGCGGTGAGCTACCCAGGCAATGGCCCAAAAATGCGGAAACTGCCAAATGAACTGAATGGCAAAAAGTACCCAGCCGCCAGCAGTAAATCCATCGGCACCGGCTACCCAACCAATAAGGCAGGGAAAGGCCCCGGGGAAGGCGCCCACCAACACACTGATGGCACTTACTTTTTTGAGTGGTGTGTATACAAACCCATAAATAAACAAGCTCAACAAGGAAAGCAACGCGGCTTCGGTATTAAAAAAATACCACATCAGCCACACACCCACTCCACCAGACAAGGCTGCAAAAAACCAGGCTTCTTGTTTGCTCATCCGGCCAGCCGCAATGGGTCTGTTACCCGTACGTTTCATCAGCGCATCCGAGTCTTTTTCGTAAATCTGATTGATAGTATTGGCACTACCGGTGACTAATAATCCGGCAATGGTGAGGAGCATCACCATTTTAAAATTGAAATCAATATTGGGTGCCAGCAAGTAACTGATCACACTGGAAAAGACCACCGTAATATTCAGGGTGAACTTAATCAGCTGCAGGTAGTCTTTTACTTTGGTAGTGATAGCCATGTTGTAATTGAGCCGCAAATGTATTGGCAAAAAAACAGCCCCGCTTGATACGGGGCTGTTTTTTCAATTATTTCTCAATCATTCATTAATGATGTGTTGATTCATCTTTACCAACGGGCTCGGTTTGAGGAATGAAATCCACTCCATCTTTACCGTAGTCGTACGCCCAACGGTGTACTTCAGGAATTTCACCAGGCCAGTTGCCGTGTCCGGCATTGATAGGTGTAGTCCACTCCAGGGTATTCGATTCCCAAGGGTTTTGAACCAACATTTTACGGCCTTTGAAAATGCTGTAGAAAAAGTTGAATACAAATACCAACTGCAACAAGAAGCTAATAATAGCAGCAATGGTAATCAACTCATTAAGTTCGCCGAACTGCTTGAATGATTGCCACTGGCTGTAATCGTAGTAACGGCGAGGCATACCAGCCAAACCTTCGTAGTGCATTGGCCAGAAGATAACGTAGGCGCAAATTAACGTGCCCCAGAAATGAATGTACCCTAAGGTGTTATTCATAAAGCGGCCAAACATTTTAGGGAACCAGTGGTACACACCGGCAAACATGCCAAAGAAGCTGGCCACACCCATTACAATGTGAAAGTGGGCAATTACGAAGTATGTATCGTGCAAGTGGATGTCCAAAGCAGAGTTGCCCAGGAAAATACCTGTAAGACCGCCACTAATGAACAGGCTTACAAAGCCCAGTGCAAACAGCATAGCAGGAGTAAACCTGATATTACCACGCCAGATAGTCGTCAGCCAGTTGAACACCTTGATAGCAGAAGGAACGGCAATCAACAAGGTTAACAGCACGAAGAAAGCACCGAGGAATGGATTCAGACCGGTAACAAACATGTGGTGAGCCCATACCAAGAAAGCCAGAATAGCAATAGCAAACATAGAACCGACCATGGCCATATAACCAAAGATGGGTTTACGTGCATTGGTACTCATAATTTCTGAGGCCATACCCATGGCTGGCAACAGAATGATGTATACTTCGGGGTGACCGAGGAACCAGAACAAGTGCTGATACAAAATGGCAGAACCGCCTTCGTTAGGCAATGCCGTTTGTGTAGACTGCACATAAATTTCGCTCAGGTAGAAGCTGGTGCCGAGGTTACGGTCGAACAACAGGAGAATGAAACCACTGAACAATACAGGGAAGCTCAATACACCCAATACGGCTGTAAAGAAGAAAGCCCAGATAGTCAAAGGCAAACGAGTCATGCTCATACCCTTTGTACGCATGTTCAAAATAGTGGCAATGTAGTTAAGACTACCCAGCAACGAAGACACCACAAAAAGGGCCATTGCTGTAATCCAGAGGTCAACACCCAACTTAGAACCTGGGCTCATATCTCCAACAGCACTCAATGGTGGGTAAGCTGTCCAACCGCCGCTGAATGGTCCTGTTTGGATGAAGAGAGATGAAATCATCACTATACTAGCACCAAAAAAGAACCAGTAGCTAAGCATGTTCAGCATTGGGCTGGCCATGTCACGGGCACCTATTTGCAAAGGAATGAGCAGGTTTGAAAAAGTACCACTCAAACCGGCAGTCAACACAAAGAATACGAGAACCGTACCGTGCATGGTAACCAGTGCGTAGTAAAACTCTTGCTTAATGCGTCCACCTTCTGCCCAACGGCCAAGAATGTCTTCCAGCCATGGGAAAGTAGATTCTGGATAACCAAGTTGCAAACGGAAGAAAACAGAAAACAATCCTCCGATGATGGCCCAAACAATACCGGTAATCAGGAATTGTTTGGAAATGGTTTTGTGATCCATGCTGAAGATATACTTCGACACAAATCCCTGCTCATGATGATCATGATGGGCAGTTTCGTGAGCTCCGTGGGCTACAGTCGGATTCAACACTAATTCGCTCATAATTCGATGCTTCTGTTATGGATTTAACGGACAATACCGTAGAATGGTTTAAATTTTAGGCTTAGCAACTGTTGTAACAACAGCTGCGGTTGCAGGCTTACTTGAGTCGGCTGCGGCAACTGGTGCAGCTTGGTTTGAGGGGTCTTTGTCAGGATTTGCTGCGAAATAAAGTGGCTTCAGTTTGGCCATTTCTACGTCGAACTCTTCTTGAGATACCACTTTAATAACACCACGCATGGCGTAATGGCTGGCGCCGCACAACTGATCGCATACAATTTCGTATTCGAAATCAGGATTGCCGGTTTTGGTGCGCATTTCTTCGGTGGTGATAGTTGGTGTAAACCAAAGTGTGGTAGGAATACCTGGAACAGCATCCATTTTCAAACGAAAGTGAGGCAATCCCACATTATGAATCACATCCTTGCTGCCAATCACAATTTTAACGGGCTTACCTTTTACCAGGTACATTACAGAAGGACTTACGTCGTCGTGATTGGCCTTATCTGACCAGTCCTGTCCGAGGCTGTTATTATTAGTGGCATCAATCAACTTGTAGTTCTTTTTACCCAATACACCATCGGTACCCGGGTAGCGATAAGTCCAACCAAACTGCTGACCAGTGATTTCAACCAGCATAGATTCTTTGGGAGCATCGCCGGTAATCAGAAACCAGTGGCGCAGTCCGAATACTACGAGGATGGTTAAGGTGATAGCTGGAACGATTGTCCAAATCATTTCCAGCTTGTTATTGTGCGGAAAGTAAAATGCTTTGCGGCCTTCTTTTTCCTGATACTTAAAGCTGAACCAAAACAACAATATTTGTGTGATGACAAACACGACACCTGTTACGGCAATCGTAATCAACATCATGGTATCAATAGCTTCTCCTTCGGCAGACGCAGAACCCTGAGCAAACAAGGTTTGAGGAGCTAATTTTTCATTGCACCAATAGGCACCAATGAGGCCGAGCACCATAAAGGCCAGCATCAGAAAGGCATTCACACGATTGCTTTGCTCACGTGCTTTTTTCTCGCCCTTCAATACGCTTACATACTCACTTGCTTTGGCTATCTGAAAGATAACCAGCAAAACCATGGCAACGACCAGCAACAACAACCAAATGTTCATAATATTAGTGGCTTATGATTGATTCCAAAAATAATATCCCAATGCTTTGCAACAACTCTTTTGTTGAAGTCGCAAGGCGCTAAATCTTTACTAACTATCCAAATTAGGTGTGGTGTATTACACTTTCTTTCAGGAAAGGATGGTGCATAGGTACCAGCGGAGCTTTTTCCAACGCACGGCCTACAAACCAGATAATCATTCCTACATAGCCAATGGCTATACCCAGTTCAAACCAACCTATGCTGGCATGATCACCCAGTGGTTTTGGCATCACCATCAGGTAGAAATCAACCCAGTGGCCAATAATGATGAGGATAGCCATGAAGCTTACAATGGTATAGTTACGCTTGGCTCCGGCTTTCATCAAAACAAGGAGCGGGCTCAAAAAGTTGAGTGCCAGATTAAGGTAAAACAGACCACGGTACTCACCCCAAACACGGGCTTTGAAGTATTCAGTTTCCTCAGGAATATTGGCGTACCAGATAAGCATGTACTGGCTAAACCACAGGTACGTCCAGAACACAGAAAACGCAAACATGAACTTGGCAATGTCGTGCAGGTGCTCTTCGGAAGTGTAAGGCAAATGGCCTTGATTTTTGAGATAAATAACAAACAAGGCTATCAATGCCATGCCTGCCACAAATGATGAAGCAAAAGTGTACCAGCTGTACATGGTGCTGTACCAATGTGCATCAATACTCATGAGCCACAACCACGGAATGGAAGAAGCAACCGTCAATGCAAAAAGAACAATGTAAAAAGAGGCATGAACGGTATTCTTGAAAATCCATTTTTTACCTTCTTCTACTGTAAATGGTTGAACGTCTGCTTCGCGGCTGATGCGACGCATGTTCCATCCCAGGAAAATCCATCCGCCAATAGTAATAGCCGACCAAATGGTGAAGAATGTAGGATTGAGGAAGCCGCTTTTGCCAGACAAGATTTTGTCGTTGGCAACTGCTTCGGTATCTAACCAATGGTATATATGGTGTTGGTGACCAAACACCAATCCCATCAGTACTATAAAGGCCAAAATACCAAACGGAATAACTACTACAGAAATGGCTTCTACTACACGTCGGAATGATTGAGTCCAGCCAGCCCAAGCCAGCGTAGTAGCGCACAAAAAGAACATGGCAGCATTTACTACCAATAACCAGTACACACTGTTTTGCAGCAATACCGCCCAAAAGCGGGTGCTGGCATGCTCGTCTTTACTCAAACCCAAAAAGGCAATACCTGCAGCCAATGCTACTGCACCTATAGCAGTAAGCACCATGCCCCATTTTTTCATGCCGGCGGGTTGTACAAATTGGTTACTATATGAAGCCATTCTAAAAAAATTATCGGTTAATACTATGGGCAGTTTCCTGGTAAAATTACTTGGTAGCTTTTGTGCTGTCGGCTACTACGGCAGCTGTGGCAGCGGGTGCAGCGGCAGCTGCTACTTTACCTTGCTTCAGCTTAATGTAGTGAATGATATCCCAGCGTTGCTTTGGCGTAAGCTGTGAAGCATAAGCACCCATCAGGTTACGGCCATAAGTAATACTGTAAAACATGGTTCCGGCAGTCATGGCTTCATACTTCGCATCGCCTACTAATGTGGCAGGTTTTGCGGGGTATGGGCCTTCGCCGCCTTTCCACAACGGACCATTACCATCTAGCTTTTCGCCGTGGCAAATGCCGCAGTTGATCAGGTATTGACGCTCAGCTTCCTTCAGCTCATCGGCATTCAGCGATGTCACCGGGTTTTCAACCAAACGACTGGCAAAATAATTGGCAGTATCGCCATTGGCATCTTTTGCCAAATGGTACACATAGGTTTCACCTTTACTTACAGTGCCAGCTACAGGCTGGTTGTTGTAATTGATGTTTTTGTCTTTCAGGTTGCTGTGGTCGGCGTAAGTTTCGTAAGCACGGCTATTGGCCATGTCGGGCATGTAAATGCTTCCCGGTTTACGCTTCACTTCGCTGCTACATGCCACTATCAACAGTGCAGATACGGCAGTGAGTAGGATAGAAAGTTTTTTCATTTCGAAATATTCAGTATTCGTTGATGCTAATATGGATTAGTGTGCCACTTTAACCTGTGATTCGTCGTACAACTTTTGCTCTTTGTCGTAAGTGCCAAACCACCAGCCTGCTTCTGCAATTTGTGTGTGAACTTCATGAGCACCTGCGGCATTCAGCAGTGCAGTAGCTTCTGCTTCAGTTGTTTCGCTGGTGCATTCAATCACCATTACAAACTTGTCGTCGGTAGCTCTTGCATCAAAGTGATGCTTTTTTACACCCGGTGCCAACTGGCACAAGTAGCAAAAAGTAAGTACCATACCTACCGCTGCACACAGTACTGTAAATTCGAATGTAACGGGCACAAATGCTGGCAGGGGCAGGTGAGGCTTACCGCCAATGTTCAAAGGCCAGTCGCTGGTAAATACCCAGCTCATGAAACTCAATGCAATGGTAGTACCTGTGATGCCGTAAATGAAGCCTGCTGTATGCAAGCTGGTTTCACGCAGGCCCATCACTTTATCCAATCCATGAATCGGGAATGGCGTGTACACATCGTGAATACGAAAGCCTGCTTTGCGCACCTGCTTCACGGCAGGAAAAAGCACTTTCTCATCATCGAACAGTCCTACAACAAATTTTCTTACGTCCATATCATTTAGTTTGACTACCGACGACCGCTATCGGACCACGGTAGTATAATTCAATTTTTGTTTGCCGGACTAAATCGGTGGTCTGAGGTCATTAGTCCTGTGTCTTCGCTAATGCGCCATGGCATGTTCAAACTCTTCGAGGCTCTTCTTCTCCAGTTCTGGTTGGTCGCCTTGCTGCTTGTAGCTATCGCCATTCTTTTTCAGGATGTGCTTGATTTCTGCTACTGCAATTACAGGGAACCATTTTGCAAACAGGAAATAGCAAGTAAAGAACAAGCCGAACGTACCGAGGTAGAAACCAATTTCCCAAATAGTGGGGCTGTAGTAGTAACTCCAGCTCGATGGTACATAGTCACGATACAAAGAGGTTACGATGATTACGAAACGTTCGAACCACATACCGATGTTTACGATGATACTCATGAAGAAAGTAACGGTGATGTTGCGACGCAATTTTTTGAACCAAAAGATCTGCGGGCTCAGTACGTTACAAGCCATCATACCCCAGTAGCTCCAACCATAAGGGCTGAACAGGTTGGCACGGCTGTACCAGAATGTGTATCCTTCGTATGGGTTTTGGCTATACCAGGCCATGAACAGTTCGGTGAGGTAAGCCACACCCACAATAGAACCTGTCAGTACAATTACCTTGTTCATTACTTCAATGTGCTCCATGGTAATGTACTCCTGCAGGTTAAGCACCTTACGGGTAATAATCATGAGGGTTTGCACCATGGCGAAACCCGAGAACACCGCACCAGCCACAAAGTAAGGCGGGAAGATGGTGGTATGCCAACCAGGAATAACAGAAGTGGCGAAGTCAAAAGATACGATGGTGTGTACAGAAAGTACCAGTGGAGTACTCAAACCTGCCAATACCAATGAAAGGCTTTCGTGACGCTGCCAGTGCTTTGTACTACCCGTCCAACCGAAGGCGGCAATACCATAAAAACGCTTGCGCCATTTCAGTTTGGCACGGTCACGTACAGTGGCTAAATCGGGCAGCAAACCTGCGTACCAAAACAACAATGAAACTGTGAAATACGTAGAAATCGCAAATACGTCCCAAAGCAACG
The DNA here is from genome assembly GCA_020161435.1 of Bacteroidota bacterium. GTDB lineage: Bacteria > Bacteroidota > Bacteroidia > Chitinophagales > Chitinophagaceae > Phnomibacter. The sequence goes on from JAIUNV010000003.1 coordinate 423,681, forward strand.
GAGAGGTAAAGTTTACCCAGAGTGGTCCGCGACTGTTGGGGTAAGGCAGTACAAAGAAGGCCATCCAAACCCGACCCATGTGGAAGATGGGGAACTGGCCAGCACACATTACCGCAAAGATGGTCATGGCTTCTGCAGCACGGTTTACACCCGTACGCCAGCCCTGGCGGAAAAGTAACAAGATGGCCGAGATCAATGTACCGGCGTGACCAATACCTACCCACCATACAAAGTTGGTAATGTCCCAACCCCAACCGATGGTTTTGTTCAGGTTCCACTGGCCAATACCATAGGTTACTTCGCGGTATACACTGTACACACCAAACAACAGCAACCCTACAGAGATGGCAAAACCAATCTTCCACAACCGTGAGGGAGTGGTCTCAATAGGCCTGATGATGTCTTCAGTTACCTGATGGTAAGTTTTTGAACCATCCACCAAGGGAGGCCTTACGGCACTTTCGTACTTAATTACAGACATATTCGCTTCGCTTTTGGCAATCGGCTTTCGCCGTATGCTTTTGTTCTTTTATTCTTTTTTGTCACCAGCAGCAGTTCCCTGATGGCGCTGCGTTGTGTCACTCACTTGTACTTTCTAATCTCCGGGCAGCTTTTCCCGCATTAATGTGCAGCTTCTTCAGCAGGCTTATGCGCTGCAGCCACTTCCATTACTTCGTCTGTGTTCCGGATTTTTGCCATGTAGTTTACGTTGGGCAATACGTGAATTTGCTCCAATGCATAGTACATACGCAACGGGCTATGGTCACGCATGTTACGCACTACACTGTTCTTATCGTTGCTGTCACCAAATTCAATGGCATTGGTTGGGCAGGCACTCTGGCAAGCAGTTTTTACTTCACCATCCTTAATGGGGCGGCTTTGCTTCTTCGCTTCGAGCTTACCAGCCTGCAGGCGCTGTACGCAGAAAGAACATTTTTCGATCACACCACGGCTACGTACAGTTACGTCCGGGTTCAGTACCATGCGGTACAAATCATCGTTCATTTCCAGTGTTACATCGCTTACATGACCTACCTGGTTGTCAGCAAAGCTGTCAGCACCAGTGTAATCAGCCCAGTTGAAGCGACGTACTTTATACGGACAGTTGTTGGCGCAATAACGGGTACCAATACAACGGTTGTACGTCATTTGGTTGAGACCTTCGCTGCTGTGGTTGGTAGCTGCCACCGGACATACGTTTTCGCAAGGAGCGTTGTCGCAGTGCTGGCACATCATCGGCATAAATATCACGTCCTTCACATCATCGGGGTTGGCCGCATCGCTTACAAAGTAGCGGTCAATACGAATCCAGTGCATGTCGTGTCCACGCAGTACTTCAGTTTTACCTACAACGGGCACGTTGTTTTCAGCATTACAAGCTACCACACAAGCACCGCAACCGGTACAGGTGTTCAGGTCTATGCTCATACCCCAGTGTACCCCCGGGCGGTCGTTCAGGCGAGGGTCGTACAGAGAACCTTCGTTGCGATAGTCGCCGGTTTTGCTGGCGTAGTCGTGCACCAGCATATCTCTTTGAGCCTTGAAAAGCTCAGGATGTTTTTTGAATGTAGCCAGTGAGGTTTCCTTCACCACTTCCATACGACCTTCGTAGGAGTTGTGGGTTTGGTTTTGAGCTACTTCGTACAGTTCATCAGTAGCAGTTACGGTGGCATCGTAAGCAGCGTAAGTCACTACACCATTGGCTATAGTCGCCAGTGGGTAAGCATTTTGACCGGCGCCTTTTACTGCTACACCTACGTTTTCGCTGCGGCCGTAACCTACAGCAATACCGATAGTATTTTTCTGCGTACCGGGAACGATAATTACCGGCAGCTTCATTTCCTTACCGTTTACCTTAATGGCAATAACGGGTTTCTTCGGATTTACTTCGTACCTGTCAGCGTCGCCATTTTTTGTCAGGTCGATGCCCAACAATTCTTTGGCAGCAGCAGCAGAAATAGTAGCGTAGTTATCCCAGGTAGCTTTCGTTACAGGGTCAGGCATTTCTTGCAACCATGGGTTGCTGGCTTGTGCACCCGAACCAATGGCTGTTTTTTCGTATAGCACCACTTCCCAGGTACCTGCTTTTGCAGGAGTACCAGCGGCTGCAACTGCAGCAGCTACACCGGCACCGTTGAATGTACCAGCAGCAACAGTTGCTTCCGCTGGAACCACTACACCGTCACGCAGTGCAGCATCCCAATTTTCCTGACTACCCAGCTTGGTCATCCAGTAGGCTTTCAGGTAGTTGGCGTATTCGGTGGTTGCATTACCGCTCCACTTCAACAGGTTGTCTTGCCAGTTGCGTGTTTTGAAAAGCGGAGCAATAGTGGGCTGAATGAAAGAGTAGTAACCAGATTTTGGTTCGGCATCACCCCAACTTTCGAGGTAGTGATGATCGGGAACCACGTATTTGCAGAGCTCGGTTGTTTCATCCAAACGGGTGTTGAAAGAAACGGTGAGTATTACTGCAGCCAGTGCCTTTTTGAAGGCTTCGGCTTTGGCGTAGGTATAAGCAGGGTTAGCACCGGCTATCAGCAGGGCGCCTACTTTACCGGCACTCATATCGGCCAACAGGGTTTCGAAATCAGCATCCACACCTTGACGGTAGTTGCTGGTTACAGCCCAGTTGATGGTTTTACCATTGGCACCAATGGCCTCGTTAATAGCATTTACAATCAGCTGAACGTTGCTGTCGTTGCTACCGCTTACCACCAGTGCAGCACCGCCGGCAGCTTTCAGGTCCGCAGCAGCTTTACTAAGGCCGGCTTTCAGTTTGGCATCGGCTACGTTTACAGCACCACCGGTTACGGCAGCCAGCAAGGCAGCTGCTACCACACCAGCTTCAGAGGGTTTGTGGGTAAAGCGTTCGTCGGCATTGGCACCCGTCATGCTCATGATGCTTTCGAACTGATAGTGCTTGCTCAGTGTAGGATTTTTTTCGTCGATTTTGCGGCCTTTAGAATATTGCTTGGCAAACTCTACAGGGCTAAGCCAGGTACCGAGGAAGTCGGCGCCGAGGCTTACAATCACTTTCGCATTGTCGAAGTGATAAGAAGGAATGGCACGTTTGCCATAAGCCGCTTCGTTGGCCAGCAGCATACCGCTGTAGCTTACGGCATCGTAAGTTACGTGGCGGCTACCGGGAAACTTAGCGAGGAACTCCCCTACAAGTTGCTTGGTAGAAGGAGAAGTAATGGTAGAAGTCAGCAGCACTACAGGAGCACCGTTCAACTTCGCCATTTCATCAGCAATCATTTTATCAAATGCATCGAACGTAGATACTTCTACGAGCTTGCCTTCTTTAATTTGAGCGGGGAAACGCAGACGCTTGGTGTCGTACATATCCAGCACAGAAGCCTGTGCACGGGCACTGGTACCGCCTTGGAAAATGGGGCTCAGGTCGTTGCCTTCAATTTTGATGGGACGGCCGTCACGCACCTTGGCTACCACACTTACCACATCGCCATCTTGTACATAGGTGGTGGCGTAGTAATTGGCCACACCAGGAATTACATTGTCTGGCTTGCTGACAAACGGAATGGCTTTTTTCACCGGCATTTCGCAACTGGCGGCTACCGTAGCAGCAACAGTGCTAAATCCGAGGTATTTCAAGAAGTCGCGACGAGGTGCATTGGCACTCATCAATCCTTTATCATCCGCTTCAAACGGCAGTTCCTCCCTGAATTCATCAGCTACATTGGCCTGATGGCCTTCGCTTTTGCCTAGGGCTCCGAAACTTTGCCAGATTTTATTACTCATACTATACTAATGTGAGAATTTGAAAATTGAAAACTTGAACTGATGCATCATCAGGAATGTACCTGACAGCAGATTCAAATTAGTAGTGACATTTCTGGCACTCGGTACCACCAATCATTTCTACAGTTACGCTGTCCATTTTGCCATTCTTCATGTCTTCGTGGAACTTCTCGTAAATGCTGTAGAAGCCGTTGTCTTTGAACTGAACCTTGGTTTCGCGGTGGCAATTGATACACCATCCCATGCTCAAATCACTGAATTGCTTCACTTCGCCCATGTTCTGGATTTCGCCGTGGCAAGTTTGGCAGGCTACCTGACCAGCTTTCACGTGCTGTGCGTGGTTGAAGTAAACGTGGTCGGGCAGGTTGTGAATTTTAATCCACTCAATGGGCTTGGCTTTGGAAGGATCCCATGGCTGACCAGGTGTGAAACCTGCGTATTCGTACAGTTTCTTGATTTCGTTAGTGCCGTTCACTTCTTTACCATCGGCGGTATACAGGGGTTCGCCCTTATACTCGTTGATGGCCATGTGGCAGTTCATACACACGTTTACAGAAGGAATGTTGGCATGCTTACCTTCTTGCGCACCGCCATGGCAGTACAAACAGTTAATTTGGTTAACCCCGGCGTGTACTTTGTGGCTGTAATAGATAGGTTGCTCGGGCTGGTAATCTTTGCTACGACCAAGGCCTACTGCGCCTTTAGAAATGTAAACACCCGCTACAATAAATAAAATAACGGTGGTTAAAGCGAGGTAGGTTTTGTTTTTGTAAAAAGGAACCGCAGCTTCTACGGGCAGGCCGTCACGTTCGTCGGCCAGCTTGCGGAGGTTGCTGTTTACCTGCAACAAAATGAGGGCTACCAAAGCCAACACCAAAGTGATAACACCAAAGAGCAAGCTATTGTCGCCTTCAGACTTAGCAGCAGCAGTAGCACCTGCTACAGGGGCTGGAGTTGCAGGCTTCCACTCACGGATGTAGGTGAGGATAGCTTCGATATCTGCATCCTGCAAAGAAGTGAAAGAAGTCATGGCAGCAGGGCTCCAGTCCTTAATTTTCAATGCATAAGCATCGCCGGTTTTTACGGCGTCGGGCCAGTTTTTAATCCAGGTCTTCAACAAATCTTTACTGGGCCAGCGATCTTCGATGCCTTGGAGTGCCGGGCCGGTCAAATCTTTATCGATTTTGTGGCAGGAAGCACAGTTGGCATTGAACAGCGCTTTTCCATCTTGCGCCTGCACTTGGGTAAAGCCGGCTACAAACAGCATTAGAAAACTGGTAATAATGTGAAGGCTGGCTTTGCGTTTTTTACTCATAACTCACTGATATTGAATAACCGATGGAAACATATCCGCGGATAGGCGGGCAAAAATATGACCTCGGCGTGACAATTACCTGTAATCATCAAAAAAAATTTCGCTTAGTGCCACAAGGGTTTCAGCCAATGGAGAGGTTTGTGACAACAGGCTGGCAGGCCATATCTCCAAAGGTTCAACGAAAGAATATTTCTCAGTGAATCGAAGTATGTGACAGCAAAGAACCTTGCCCGGCATAGCATTATTACTGATAAGCATCAGCACATGGGCTGTATTCCATCATCTGCACGTTTTTTTACCCCATCTTCGCAGGCATGTTTGGCCGGCTGCAACAAAAATGGAAGGTTACCGGGGTGCAACTCACCCTTATTCTCTGCACGTTTGCCCTGGGTGGCAGCCTTTGCGGCTTTTTTACCCGGGAAATTCTGGGGCTATTTACCATTCAGCAGCCATTTTTGTATGGTACATTATATTTTATAATACTTACCCTGTTGTGGCCGGTTTGTGTGCTGCTCATCAGCATTCCCTTTGGCCAATTCAGGTTTTTTCGCAATTATTTACGCAAAATGGGAAGCAAATTGGGCATTGGCAGCGTTCCTGCCGCGTCTTCCGATAGTGATTCGCACATACATGTGGCCATTTTTGCCAGTGGCACCGGCAGCAATGCCCGAAAAATCATGGAGCATTTCAAAGGCCACCCCCGCATTAAAATCTCCATGCTGGTGAGCAATAAGCCCGGCGCCGGAGCCTTGCACCATGCCGTCGATTTTGGGGTAAGCACCTTAATAATAAGCCGGGAGCAATTTTTAAAAGGCGATGCCTACGTGCCCGAACTGCAGGCTGCTGGCATCGATTATATTGTATTGGCGGGTTTTTTATGGAAAATACCCCCGACCCTTATCAGCGCCTTTCCAAACCATATCGTCAATATTCACCCCGCCCTGCTGCCCAAATATGGTGGCAAAGGCATGTACGGCCATTTTGTACACGAAGCGGTAATAGCCGCCGGCGAAACAGAAAGCGGCATCACCATTCATTTGGTAGATGAGCAGTACGACCACGGGGCGCATTTGTTTCAGGCCAAATGCCCGGTAATGCCCGGCGATACACCCGATGATTTGGCAGCCCGCATACACCAGCTGGAGCACCAATACTTTGCCAGTGTAATTGAAGGTTGGGTAGCAGGAAAGTAATAACCTCCGCATTGCCCCTGCTGGCAATTCATTTTCATGTACTTTAATTGCCCAAAATTGATTGTACATGAAACCATTTGTGCTTGCACTTGCAGCCAATCTGTTAATTGCTTCGCTTTTTGCCCAGCTACCGCTGGCAACTTCTCCCAAAACAGAAGGTATGGACCCGTTGCGTCTCAACCGTATTGATGCGCTGGTACAACAATACATCGACAGCCAGTGGATTGCTGGCGCCACCTGCATAGTAGCCCGCAATGGCAAAGTGGTATACCATCGGGCATTTGGAGTTCGTAGCACAGCCACCAAAGTGCCACAACAAAAAGATGACATCTTTCGCATTGCTTCGCAAACCAAGGCCATTACCAGCACAGCTGTAATGATGCTGTTTGAAGAAGGTAAGTTTTTGCTCGACGATCCCATTGCCAAATACATCCCGGCATTTGCCAACCAGCAGGTGATTGATCAGTTCAACATGGCCGATACCAGCTTTACTACGGTAAAAGCCAAACGGGCTGTTACCATCCGTGATTTGCTTACCCATACATCGGGTATTGGGTATGCACAAATAGGCAGCCCACGTGCCAAAGCCATGTATGCCAAAGCCGGTGTGCATGCACAAATTGGTGTGCCTGCTGCCAGCCTTAAAGAGCAGGTAATGAAGATTGCTGCACTGCCACTGGAGCACCAGCCCGGTGAACGTTTTACCTACGGCCTCAATACCGATGTGTTGGGTTATTTTGTAGAAGTGATGAGTGGGCAAAGTCTGGCCGATTTTTTCCGCATCCGCATTTTTGAACCACTGGGCATGAGGGATACCTGGTTTTATTTGCCTGCTGAAAAACAAAACCGTTTGGTAGCATTGCATACCGAAGACAAACAACAGCACGTAACGGTTTTGCAGCCCGGGCAATCGGCAAACCTTAAAAATATAGATGTTGATTACCCCAAAGCGAAAGGCCAGTTGTACAGCGGTGGCGCAGGCCTTTCGAGCACGGCCATGGACTACGCCATATTTATGCAAATGCTATTGAACGGTGGCATTTACAATGGCAAACGCATCCTGAGCAAAAACAGTGTGGAGCTGATGACACAAAACCAAATAGGCAATGTAGACCGTGGGCCGAATGAAAAATTTGGACTGGGCTTTGGATTGGTAACGGAAACAGGCAGTGGCAAGCTGGGCCAAAGTACCGGCACGTATAGTTGGGGTGGCGCTTTTAGCAGCACCTACTGGATAGACCCGAAAGAAAAAATTGTAGCGCAATTTTTCTTAAACCAAACACCTACCAGCCACGGCGATATTCACGACAAGTTTAAAGTGCTGGTGTATAGTGCCATTGAGTAATGTGCTAATTAGCTAATTTGAAAATGTGCCAATGTGAATGCAGTGCAATTTGTAAGCGCTTCAACACTGTAACTGTTGCACACTAAAACATTGGAACCAGTGAACACGTAAACTAGTAAAATCGTCAACTAAAAACCTACTCCACCAACTTTATACCACCCGGCAGTATTTCAATCAAGCGTTGTTTGTACAAAGCACCGATGGCCATTTTGAAACTCTTTTTGCTGAGGCCGAAAAAGGCATAAATGTCTTGCGGGTCGCTTTTGTCGTTGTAGGGCAATGCGCCTTTGTGTTGTTTTAGTAACTCGAGAATACGTTCGGGTTCGCCTGAAATTTTATCATAGCCGGGTTTGCCGGGCACAATGTCCAGCTTGCCATCTTCCCGCACCTGCTTAATGAAACCTTGCAAACGCTGACCGGGCTGCAAGCCTACCACTGCATCGGCATGGTGCACCAATCCTTCATAGCAATCATCCACCATCACCGCAAAACCCAGTGGCGTTTGGCGATGTACGAGCAACGTAACGGGTTGCTTTTCTTGTAAGCCCGTGGTATCGGTTTTTAAAAACTGATTGGTCCATTCGGTGGCAGCTAAGCGGCCGGTTTTTTCATCGCGGTACACATACACGAGGTAGCTTTTGCCTTCACTCATAGGCTCCCGTTGCTGGCTGTTGGCTACAAACAAATCTTTGCTCAACCCCCAATCGAGAAAGGCACCGGCCGGGCTGGTGCTGACCACTTTCAAAAAAGCAAACTGGCCCACTACAGCAAACGGTTTTTGTGTAGTGGCGATGAGGCGATTTTCGCTATCGTGGTAAATGAAAACTTCTATTTCATCCCCCTTTTGCAACCCTTCGGGCAACCAGCGGTTGGGCAACAACACGTCTTCATTGCCATGGCGCAAATAGGCACCCGGAGTAACGATGCGTTCTACGGGTAATGTATAAAACTGTCCGGCTTGTAATGTTTCAGGCATGATGCGAAGGTAGATGATAGTTGGTAGTTGGTGGTTGGTAGTTTGTGGTTTGTGGTTTAGTTGGACAATGAGGAAATGGGCAATCCATTGGGTTAAGGAATATAATTTTTTCGGGGATGTGTTACATCAATAATTGTTGGTCGGATGGGCCTTTTTGTATGCAATCCTTCGTTAATAAGAAAAAAATGCAAGCCCTGCAAATTGCAAACTGTCTACTGCAAACTATTTACGCCTTAGTGGTTCAAAAAAACACTCGAGAGGAAAAGCTCCGCTGTGCACTGCAGTACAAGTGTGCGACGCAACAGGTGCTTCATAGCAGCACCTGGCTGGCCCCCAAAAAAACAACACCAGCTGATGGGCTGGTGCTGCTAACGAGTAAATAAGCAAACCCCTATGGTTTATTTTTTGGGGCAGGTATTGAGGCCTACCAATGTATACAACGGACAAAAACTGATGAGGCTGGTAGCCAGGAACACACCACCCAATACGAGCAGCACCAAACCAGGTGTACCTGTTACTGTGCCGGTGAAATACAATACCGCAAACAATGCGGCCAATACAATGCGGATGACGCGGTCTACAGCGCCCATGTTTTTTTCATGCTGGAAGTTTTTTGAGGTTACAAATGATTTAGCTCCGGATGGCTTGCCAAACTACTACGATGCTCCACACCAACAACAGGCAAAGGATACATACCAGCAGCAGACGCAACCATGGTTGTTTCATGCAGTAAAACTAATAGCATCGTTTGGCACAATCTGGTGACCAGCGTCACCGGCTTACAAGAGCAGTATTTTGCCGTCGGCCTGTTTTATTTTTCCTTCTTGCTCCAGCCGCTTCATTACCCTCGTTACCACTTCACGGGCAGTGCCCAAATCTTGCGCAATCTGGCGGTGCCGAAGGTCGAGTACCAACTCGCCTTTCATGCGGGTTTTCTCTTTGAGGTATTGATACACCCGGCTATCGAGCCGGTTAAAAAGCAGTGCATTGATGGTATCGATGAGCTCGGCATACCGCTGGTTGTACTGCGTAAAAAACAACAAATTGATTCGCGGAAATTCGGTGACCCACTGCCGCAATTGTGCCACCGGCAGCAGCCAGAGTGTTGTGGCTTCTTCAGCCACGGCCATTATTTTACTCGGCTCATCGCCCATGCCTGCAGCAAAACTCATCACACAACTTTCGCTGGGGCGGATGTAGTAGAGCAACAGCTCTTTGTCATCGGTTTTGGTAAACACTTTTACCGTGCCATGCAATACCAGTGGTACCACTTTTACAAACTGACCTTCACGCACCAGCGTGGTACCGGCTGGCACATCCATATACTGGCCATGGGTTTCGATGGCTTGCAATAAATCTTCGCCCAGTAGCGCATAGGTAGACCGGAGTAATGCAGGTTGGCTCATACGACAAGTGCCTGTAGTTGTAAGGCAGCAATCAATGTTAGGAAAAATTGCGGGGTTTTGATGAACAGCGAAGGCTTAGACACGCAAAGAAACACAAAGACCGAAGGGCGGTGTGCTGATGAGATGATGCGTCCTACTCCTGCCTTGCAACTACATTCTTTTCCTATATTCACTTTTCGCACCCGGCGCACCATTTTCTCATCTTACCATCGTCTTATTGTCAACCCATCAACATGTACTGCTCATGAAACAGTTTCCTTTTTTGTTGTCGCTGGCGGCCTGTACCCTACTGGCCACCGCACAACCGCATACCAACAACCGCTCTGTGCCCGGCACCGCAAGGCTGGCGGCATACAAACAGCATGAAACGCTAAGCCAAAACAGCCCGTATAAAAACCTGCAGTGGCGGCAAACGGGTCCCAATTATATCAGTGGTCGTGTAACAGATGTGTGGGGCATACCAGGCAATAAAAACGTGATGTATGCTGCATTGGCCACCAGTGGTCTTTGGAAAACCACAGATGCTGGTTTGAGCTGGCAACCTTTGTTCGATAAACAGCCCACCCTCAACATGGGTACCATGGCTATTGCACAAAGCAATCACAACATTTTGTACGCAGGCACCGGCGAAGCCAATATTTTCCGGGCATCGCTGCCGGGCATGGGTATGTTTAAAAGCACTGATGCTGGTAAAACTTGGACGCATATTGGCTTGGAAAATACCGGCACCATTAGTCGTGTTGTTATACACCCCACCAACCCCGATGTAGTGTATGTAGCAGCCGGCGGACACGAGTGGAGCCACAACCCCGAACGTGGGGTGTACCTGACCACCGACGGAGGCAAAACATGGAAAAGAATTTTAGCAGAAGGAACGGCCAGTGGTTGTAATGATTTGCTGATGGATCCCAACGATCCGAATACGTTGTATGCCAGCATGTGGAACCGCATTCGCAAACGCTGGAGCGACCCCATACCTGAAGATAGCGACTACCTCTACAAAAGCACCGATGCCGGCAAAACATGGAAGCGCCTCACCAATGGGTTGCCCGAAACAAAATACACCGGCCGTATTGGTCTGGCCATGAGTAAAAAGAATAGCAACGTGGTATATGCATTTATCGACAACCATACGCCCAAAAGAGAACCCAAGCCGGGCGAACTCGATCCTTACGGTCGCCCCATTCAAATCATTCCGATGGGTGTGCAGGTGTGGCGCAGCAACGACAAAGGGGAAAGCTGGAGCAAGGTGAGCACCGAAGATGAAAAGCTGGAACGCTTTGCAGGTACCTACGGTTGGGTATTTAGCCAGATACGGGTAGACCCGAATGATGAAAACACGGTGTACATCATGGGCGTTCCTTTTGCCAAAAGCACCGATGGCGGTAAAACCTTTCAAACCATTCAAACATGGGGCAACAACTACAAAGGCGATAATGTACACGGTGACCATCATGCCATGTGGATAGATCCAACCAACAGCAAATACATCATCAACGGTAGCGATGGCGGTGTATCCGTGAGCTACGATGGCAGCAAAACATGGAAAACATTTTACCACAACATGCCCACCACGCATTTCTACAATGTAACCTACGATATGCAGGAGCCTTTTCACATCTATGGTTCTGTGCAAGACCAGGGCAGCAGCATGGGTAGCTCTGCGTATACCTACGACAAAGCTTCTATGCAAAGCATTGCCTGGCGGGATGCTCCCGGCGGCGAAGGCACACACATTGCTGTGCACAACAACATCATGTATGCCAGTAGTTTCTATGGTCGTTTGGTAAAAAGTAATTTGAACCTGCCCGATAGTTTGTGGTGGCAAGATATTGGCATCAAAAAATCGGCCGATGAGGAACCCTTGCGTGGTGAATGGATGGCGTACACTTTTTTATCGCCACACAATGCCGGCACTTTGTACCATGGCTTTCAGTACTTGTATAAAAGTACCGATAGCGGCAACAATTGGAAACGCATCAGCCCGGATTTGACCAGCAACAACATTGCTAAAATGGGTAAAACACCTTATGCCATCAACCACCAAGCCATTACGGCAGCCGATGAAAGTCCGCTGCAGCAAGGGCTGCTGTATGTAGGCACCGATGATGGCCGTGTTTGGCTGAGCCAAAACGATGGCAGCAACTGGATAAACATCGAAAAAGGATTGCCAGCGAATGCACATGTATCCCGCTTGGTGGCCAGCAAGTACAACAAGAGCACGGTGTACATTACGCTAAGCGACCGCCGTGAAGACAACAATAAACCATACGTATTTGTGAGCCACGATTTTGGTGCTACCTGGAAGAGCATTGCCGCCAATGTGCCCGCTGCGCCGGTAAATGTGATTCGGGAAGATCCCCGCAACAGCAACCTCCTCTACCTCGGCACCGATATAGGTGTGTATGTGAGCCACAACAAAGGCGCCAGCTGGCAGTCATTGCGGGGCAATTTGCCCGCTTCGGTTTCGGTGCAGGATTTGTTTGTGCACCCCCGCGACAACAAACTGGTGATTGGCACCTACGGCCGTGGCGTGTGGATTTTGGATGATATGAGTGCTGTGCAAAAATGAAAATCAGTTTAACCACGGAGGAATAAGAGGTATGCACTGAGTAACACAGTGTGCTCTGTGTACTCCTTCGCCTCTGTGGTAAAATCATAAATGAATTGAAAATTTAACCACAGAGGAATATGAAGTATACACCGAGTAACGCAGTGTGCTATGTGTGTACTCCTTCGCCTCTGTAGTAAAAAGAATTGAAACAAATAAAACTCAACTACAGCCAATTATGAAGTATGTACAAACACTGTGTGCTCTGTGTGTACTCCATATCCTCTGTGGTAAAAAGAATCACATGAAATACATTCTTCTCGTCATAGCCGTTCTTTCCTCTTCGCTGCTGCAGGCTCAGCAAGCTGATGTGCTCATTCGCAATGGCCGCATCATTGATGGCACAGGCAACAACTGGTACTATGCCGACGTAGCCATCGCTAATGGAAAAATCATCGCCATCGGCAAACTATCCCATTACACTGCCGGCAAAGTCATCGACGCCAAAGGCTTGTATGTAGCACCCGGCTTCATCGACGTGCATACACACATTGAAGGCGATGAAGCAAAAGCACCAGATGCGAAAAGTTTTATTCTCGATGGTGTAACCAGTGTGGTAGCCGGCAACTGTGGCGAAAGTGCCGACGACATGGCGCAATACTTCCGCTTCATCGACAGTTTGAAACTCTCCATCAATGTAGCTGCGTTAGTAGGGCACAATACCGTACGCCAACTGGTGATGGGCGAAGCCAACCGTACACCTACTACCGAAGAACAACAACGTATGGAAGCACTCGTGGCCAAAGCCATGCAGGCAGGTGCAGTTGGTTTGAGTACGGGTTTGATATACATACCGGGCACGTATTCTACAACACCCGAAGTAGTGGGTTTGGCCAAGGTAGCAGCGCAATACAAGGGCGTATATGCCACCCACATGCGCAACGAAGCCGACTTGGTACACGAAGCCATTGCCGAAGCCATCAACATCGGCCGACAGGCAAATATTCCCGTGGAGATTTCGCATTTCAAACTCAGCGGCCAAAACAACTGGGGCCGCAGCAACGAAACCTTGGGCCTTGTAAAACAAGCCAGAGCAGAAGGCATCGAAGTCACCATCGATCAATATCCGTACACAGCGTCGAGTACATCGCTGTCTACACTTTTTCCCGATGAAATGCTGGCCGATGGTGCTGATTCTGTAAAGGCAAGAATCAACAATCCAGTTACCAGAGCCTACATCAAAAATTACATGCTGGCCAAGCTCAAGAAGCGACAACAAAAACATTTTACTTATTGCCAAATTGCTTCCTATCGGGCTAATCCCAGTTGGAATGGCAAAAACATTGAAGAAGTAAACCTGATGCTGGGCAGAAAGCACAACGCAGCTGCCGAAGCCGACCTCATCATCGACATGATGTACAAAGGCGGCGCCAGCATGGTGTTTCATGGCATGAGCGAAGCTGATGTCAAAAACATCATGCAATATCCCTTCAACATGTTTGCCAGCGATGCCAGCATTCGGGTGTTCAACAGCGGTGTGCCGCATCCTCGTGGCTACGGCACCAATGCAAGAGTGTTAGGTAAGTATGTTCGGCAAGAAAAAGTATTGTCGCTGGAAGAAGCCATTCGCAGAATGACCTCTTTACCTGCACAAAAGTTTGGCCTTCACAATCGGGGTTTGCTCAAGCCCGGCATGATGGCCGATATTGTGGTGTTTGATGCCAACACCGTCATTGACAAATCAACCTATGCGCAACCGCATCAGTACAGCGAAGGCTTTCAATATGTACTGGTGAATGGCGCAGTGGTTGTAGATAACGCACAACACACAGGGGCTCGCCCCGGCACCATCTTGTACGGACAAGGCAAAACGGCTCAACCATCACATTAGTTTTTTTGGTCGACCAACAGAAGCGCCTTGTGGCAGCTGCGTTGTGTCACTCCCTTCGTCTGCATCGCTTTGTGCATCTTTTCACATCATCCTTTTGTATCACACATAACCCTTGCACATCATTAATGATTATGAAATACTTGCTGTATCTCTTATTGTTGCCTACCTTCTCGTTGGCACAATCATTCACCCCCGCCGAGGTTGCCAAATGGAAGCAACAGGCACAACGTGTCACCATCATCCGCGACAAATGGGGCATACCACATGTGTATGGCAAAACCGATGCCGATGCCGTGTTTGGTTTGTTGTTCGCCCAATGCGAAGACGACTTCCCACGGGTGGAAGCCAACTACATCGAAAAGCTCGGCCGCCAGGCAGAAGTGCAGGGCAGCAAAGCCTTGTACGAAGATTTACTGCATCGGTTGGTGCTGGATAGTGCCGCTGCCAAAAAAGATTTTGCCACCGCACCTGCGTGGATGAAAAAGTTGTGCATCGCCTTTGCAGACGGCGTTAATTATTACCTCGCTACGCATCCAAAAGTGAAACCGGCTTTGCTTCGCCGCTTCGAACCTTGGTGGCCTTTCATGTGGACCGATGGCAGCATTGGCGCCATCAGCACCGGCGGTGCTACCCCACAAGAGCTGCAAAGTTTCTACACCGGTGAAACAGTGGCCGCCCTGCCACCCAAACTTGGTGATGACCCGCAAACCGGTAGTAACGGTTTTGCCTTTGCACCATCCGTTACCGCATCGGGCAAAGCCATTTTGTACATCAATCCACATGTTACTTTTTACTTCCGTCCCGAAGTGCACATGGTCAGCGAAGAAGGTTTGAATGCCTACGGTGCTGTTACCTGGGGGCAGTTTTTTATTTACCAGGGCTTTAATGAAAACTGTGGCTGGATGCATACCAGCAGCCAGGCCGATGTAGCCGATTTGTATGCGGAAAAAATTCAAGACAGCGCCGGCCAAC
Source organism: Bacteroidota bacterium (assembly GCA_020161435.1). Taxonomy (GTDB): domain Bacteria; phylum Bacteroidota; class Bacteroidia; order Chitinophagales; family Chitinophagaceae; genus Phnomibacter. Next base: position 439,092 of record JAIUNV010000003.1, read on the forward strand.
TCATGTATCAATACGACAATGCATTGCGTAAAGTGCAGCAAAAAGACATCCGCATTACCGTACAAGAAAATGGGGTGAAGAGCACGAAAAAATTCACCGCCTTTTTCACGCACCACGGACCTGTGATGGCCAAGCGCAACGACCGCTGGCTGACACTCAAGCACCACAACCGCAGTGCCAAAGGACTGGAGCAAAGCTGGCTCCGCACCAAAGTGAAAAACTTCGCCGGCTTTCAGCAGCTGATGGCCATGAAAGAAAATACCAGCAACAACACCGTGTACGCCGACAAAGAAGGCAACATCGGTTATTGGCATGGCAACTTTATGCCGCGTCGTAATCCGCAGTACGACTGGAGCCAACCCGTAGATGGTACCACCAGCGCTACCGAATGGCAGGGCCTGCATGAGCCTGCAGAAATGGTCACCATCATCAACCCTGCCAATGGTTGGTTGCAAAACTGTAATGCCACGCCATTTACTGCAGCAGGTACCGCCAGCCCCAACCGCAGCAATTTTCCTACATACATGGCCCCCGATGCCGAAAACTACCGGGGCATCAATGCCGTGAATGTATGGCGTAACGCACAGGTATTGACGATAGACAAAGTGATAGCTGGTGGCTACACCCGCAAGCTGCCTGCTTTTGATGATATGATTCCCGCATTGGCCAAAGCCTGGGCCAACAGACCTTACCTGGCAGACAGTAGTGTGAAGCAATTGGAACAAGCCATTGGTATGATGACTGCCTGGGATCGTCAATCTGATTATGGTTCTATTGCGACCACGCTGGCCATTGAATGGGCGCAGCGGTTGCTGCCCGCCATTCAGCGGATGCCTACTCCCAATACGCCCAATGCAGGTTTTATTGAAAAAGCACAAGCTTATCTGCAGCAAGCTGCTCCACTGGAACTCATTCAGCCACTGCAAGCAACGCTCAATGATTTACGCAGTCGCTTTCCATCGTGGCAAGTGCCCTGGGGAGAAATCAACCGCTACCAACGCTTAACAGGTAAATTGCAAGAAATGTACAACGATACATTGCCCAGTATTCCGGCACGTTTTGCCGCTGCTACCTGGGGTGCATTGCCGAGCTACGTAAGCCGCCAAATGAATGGCAGTGCACGACGCTATGGCTTTAGTGGCAACAGCTTTATTTGTGCCGTAGAGTTTGGCGAAAAGGTATCTGCCAAATCATTGCTGGCCGGCGGCAACAGCAACAACCCTTCTTCCAAACATTTTAGCGACCAGGCTGCCATGTACGCCAGTGGCGAGTTTAAGCCAGTGCTGTACTATAAAGCCGATGTGCTGAAATACAAAGAACGTGTGTACAAGCCGGGAATGTAGGCAATGAAGAATGAGGGATTAGTATTTAGGAATTTGTAGATAAAAAACTGGCGGCTCGTTTTGAACGAGCCGCCAGTTGTATTTTCAACCGTTATCAATATTTCATCAGCTTTTTCACAGCTGCATCTAAACGGCTTTTGGCGAGGTATTGTTGTTCAAGTTCAATATTGAATGGGATGGGTGTATCTAGCGAAGCACAACGCACCACAGGTGCATCCAGCATATCAAAACAATGCTCACTGATCCATGCACTGATTTCGCCACCGATACCGCCGAGCAAATTGTCTTCATGCAAAATGAGCACTTTGCCCGTGGCTTGTACCGCTTCCCGAATGGCGCTGTAATCCAGCGGTAGCAAACTCCGCAAGTCCAAAATGTGCAGCGATACATGCATGTGACGCTGCTGATATTCCATGGCCCAATGCACACCGCTACCATAAGTAATGATGGAGATATCCTCACCATCCTGCACCACACGGGCTTTGCCAATTTCAACTTCATAATAATGCGACGGCACATAACCACTCACACTACGGTACAAAGCTTTGTGCTCGAAAAACATCACCGGGTTAGGATCATTAATCGCAGCAATCATCAGGCCCTTGGCATCGGCGGGAGTAGATGGATACACCACTTTTAAGCCGGGTGTATGCGTAAACCACGCTTCATTGCTTTGGCTATGAAAAGGACCGGCTCCCACACCAGCACCTGATGGCATCCGAATCACCACATCGGCATTTTGCCCCCAGCGGTAATAAATCTTCGCCAGGTTGTTGATGATTTGGTTGAAGCCAACCGTTACAAAATCGGCAAACTGCATTTCCATCATGCTCTTGTACCCTTCAAGTGACAAGCCTAAAGCAGCGCCTACAATAGCACTTTCGCACAAAGGCGTATTCCGTACTCTGGCTTTACCAAACTCCTGAACAAATCCTTCAGTGATTTTGAATGCACCGCCGTATTCAGCAATATCCTGACCCATCAGCACCAGGTTGGTGTGCACCTGCATGCTTTGGTACAAGCCATCTCTGATGCCATCAATAAACCGGCTGTTGTTGCTGTCGGTAATCAATGATGTAGGGCTGACAGCTGGTACTAGCATCGGCTTTACAGGTGCGTAAACATCTGCGAGTTCCTCTTGTTCATCGGGCATCATTTCAGCCGAATCGTAAGCCTTGGTGAGTTCGGCTTCTATGTGTGCTTTCAGGTTTTGTTTGAGTGCATCAATCTGTTGTGCGTTTATCACACCCGTTTGCTGCAAGTAGAATTCAAAATTCTCCACCGGATCTTTTTTCTTCCATTCATCAAACAAATGCTGCGGCACATATTTGGTACCACTGGCCTCTTCGTGGCCCCGCATTCTAAACGTCATGCATTCTACGAGGTAAGGCTTTTGCTCTTTGATGCAATACTCCCGCACTCCTTTCAGCGTATCTATAACGGTCAATATATTGTTGCCGTCGATAGTAATGCCTTCCATGCCGTAGCCTTTGGCTTTATCAGCTATTTGTGCACATCGAAACTGTTCATTGGTAGGCGTACTCAATCCGTAGCCGTTGTTTTCTACAATAAAAATCACGGGCAAATCCCACACAGCGGCTACGTTCAGTGCTTCGTGAAAATCGCCTTCGCTTGTTCCACCATCACCGCTAAATGCCACGGCTACTTTAGCTTCGCCTTTCAGTTTGTGGGCCAATGCCACACCATCTGCCAAAGCCAGCTGTGGGCCCAGGTGGCTAATCATACCGCATACATGATGCGCTGCACTACCAAAGTGAAAGCTTCTTTCACGGCCTTTGCTGTAGCCATCTTTATTGCCCTGCCATTGTTTAAATAATGTTGAGAGCGGCATGTGCCGGCCGGTAAACACACCGAGGTTGCGGTGCAGCGGCATAATCCATTCATCTTGCTGCAGCGCATGTGTTACACCGCAGGCAATGGCTTCCTGCCCAATGCCACTAAACCATTTGCTGATTTTTCCCTGCCGCAGCAGCACCAGCATTTTTTCTTCTATCATGCGGGGCAGCAGCAGTTGCTGGTATATGTCTATGAGTTCGGCATCACTCCATTGTTTGCGGTCGTACATCATGGCAATCGTTCAGATAAGATGCCGCAATTTACCAGTAATGCTTCAAACCCCATGACCATAGATTGGTGAACTTATTCTTCTTGCTGGTGACTGCTCAGCAGCCAACCTTGCAACCAGGAATTGATGATGGATAAGAGGAAACTGAACAGCAAGGCCCACCAAAAACCATCCACCCGAAAGCCATCAATCCAGTTGGCAGCCAGCAGTACCATGAGTGCATTTACCACAAACAAAAACAACCCAAGGGTAACAATGGTAACGGGCAAGGTGAGCAATACCAGTATCGGCTTTATAAAAGAATTGATAAGCGACAAAACCACTGCTGCCACTACCGCTTTCCAGCTGCTGGCTACTGCAACACCTGGCAGCAACCAGGCCAGAAAAACAATCACCACTGCCGAAATCAATACCCGTGCTATCCAGAGTTTCATGTGCAAATTTTTAAGCTGCCTAAATGTAGGCCAGCCTACCAGAAAATCCTACAAGCTCTAACAGCTTTTACTTTGTTGTAACCAGTGCTTTTTGCAACAGCTGCACTGCTTCTTTGTCTTCATAGTCACGGGCCAGTTGTAGCAAAGCCTGCTGTAGCGATGCTTTCACAGTAGCCATGGCAGGCAGCTGCGCTATGTTTTTCATTTCCGAAGGATCGCTGCCCAAATCGTACAACTCCCACTGCTCAAACGGTCCGTAAAAGAAAATGAGTTTGTACTGTGCGGTTCGAATACCAATATGCGGCGCTACCCGATGTGGCTCTGGATACTCGTAATAGTGATAGTACAACGAAGACCGCCATGTGTTTGTGTCGCTCTTTTTTTGCCACAGTGGCACCATGCTTTTACCCTGAATATCAGCTGGCACCGGCACTCCTGCCAATTGCAGTAATGTGGGTGCCAAATCCATATTCATTACCAATTGCGGCACTTGTGTACCCGGCTGAATGTGCTTGGGATACCGCATCAGCAAAGGCGTTCGCATGCTTTCTTCATACATAAAGCGTTTGTCGAACCAGCCGTGTTCACCCAAATAAAAACCCTGATCTGATGCATACACCACAATGGTTTCGTTGCTGAGTCCTGCACTGTCCAGGTAGTTGAGCACCCGGCCAATATTTCTGTCCATTGATTTGGCAGTGGCGAGATAATCTTTCAGGTAGCGTTGGTATTTCCACTCGGTCAATTTATTGCTGTCGGCTTTTACTTTTTCGTACGACGCTGTTACACCTGAATAATATTTTTTCAGCTGCTGCCGTTGCGGTTCATTCAACCGGCGATACATCCAGCCCTTATCAAAATCAGCATTCACTTTTAAATCATAATCGAGCAGCATGGTTTGCTTGATGCTCATGTCTTGCTCTTGTGCAGCACGGCGACCAGTGTAGCCATCATAAAAGGTTGCGGGCAAATCAAACTGCACCGAATCGTAAGCGCCAAATTCTTGCAAATCTGGTATCCAGGTACGGTGTGTGGCTTTGTGCCCAATCACCAGAAAAAAAGGTTTGTCGGCTGCTGTTTGTTGCCGCAGCCAATCCAAAGAAAAATCTGTGATGACAGTTGAAACATACCCTTCGTGGCGCAGGGTATCGTTGTTCATGTTGATGAAATCGGGATTGTAATAATGGCCCTGATCGGGCAGTATATGCCAGTGCTGAAAACCTTGCGGCAATGTTTGCAAATGCCATTTACCAATCCATGCGGTTTGATAGCCTTGTGCCGCCAGCAATTTTTGTATTTGTTGCTGGCTGCCATCAAATCTTCTACCGGCGCTGTTGTCTATCAGGCCCGATTTGTGGCCGTATTTACCCGTGAGCAACACCGCTCTGCTGGGAGCACAAATAGAGTTGGTCACAAAACTGTTGCTAAACAAAGCCCCTTCTTTTGCCAGCCGGTCGATGGCGGGTGTTTGCATCAGTTTGCTGCCGTAAGCACTAATAGATTGCTGCGCATGATCGTCGGAAAAGATGACCACAATATTGGGGCGCTTTTGCTGTGCCTGTGCAGTAGCCGCCAGCAGTACACAACCCACAATCAATTTTCTGAATGGCATGGCATAACGATGTTGAATAACGAAGTTGCTCATCAACACGGTTGCTTTTTCAAGTTGGCGCTTATTAATTATTTTAAAAAAAACAGTTTCATGACGGTGTAGCCGCTGCGCTACAAGCTTTTTTCAGAAAAACTCCTAATATTGCAGCAGCATTCTGATTCGAGCCCTTGCGATTCTCCTCCCTCAAAGGCTCTCAGCTTCGCCAAATCAAACCGATTCTCACTTTTCCTTTTACGGTCTCACTGACTCAAGTAAACGATTCTTTATTTATTATCCCCGTATGTACGACATTTTGCAACTGAACGACATGCTCGTTCCTGAACTGGTGGACATTGCAGAAAACCTGAAAATAACTGATGCCAAAAAACTGGCCAAGCAGGATCTTATTTATAAAATTCTTGACAAGCAAGCTGTGATAGAAAGCGCTATGAAAGCAAATGAAGATGGCGATAAGCCAAAACGCAAACGCATTGTAAAAGCCACTACAGCCAATGTAACTGAAGAGGCAGAAGTAATGGAACCAACACAACCTGCTGCTCCTGCTGCAGTAGAACCGGTTCAGGAAAAAAAGGCGGGCCGCCCTGCTAAAAAAGCGGCTCCGAAAAAAGCGGCTCCAAAGAAAGAAGAACAGGCCGAACTGCCATTGGAAAATACCCGCCAGCACCACCGCAAAGACAAAGTGGCCGGTCCGATTTTAGAAGATGGTGAGTCTATCGAAGATATTTTCCGGAATGCCCTGCAAAACATGGACAATCCTACTATTTCCGAAGATGAAGTAGTGGTAGAAGATCCGGCAGAAAATACGGAAGTACAAAGCCCTGAAGCGCCTGTGGCAGAGCAGCGCCCAAGGCCACAGCAGCCTTACCAGCAGCGCCAGCAGCAACAACTGCATGTACAAAAGCCCAAAGAACCTGCTTTCAATATCGAACTGGATGCCATTGTACATGGTGAAGGCGTATTGGAAATGATGCCCGACGGCTATGGCTTTTTGCGCAGCAGCGATTACAACTATTTGAGCAGCCCCGATGATGTATATGTAAGCCCCAGCCAAATCAAACTCTTTGGCCTCAAAACCGGCGATACTGTTTTGGGTACGGTGCGGCCACCGAAAGAAGGCGAAAAATATTTTGCCTTGGTAAAAGTGGACAACATCAACGGCAAAACGCCTGAAGAAGTGCGTGACCGTGTGCCGTTCGATTACCTGACGCCATTGTTCCCTTACGAAAAACTGAACCTCTTTACCACACC